>OY970316.1:0-3141760 GCA_963716545.1 uncultured Actinomycetes bacterium | reverse complement strand
CTCAAGCACAACTACATCGGCACCGAGCACGTCCTGCTCGGCCTGCTCCGCAAGAGGAAGGCCTGCGCCGCGTCCTCGAGTCACTCGATATCACCGTCGACGCGTCGCTCGCAGTCGTTCGGATCCGGCTCCGGCGAGGAGGTCACCTCCGGCCAGATCCGTTCACCCCACGCGCCAAGAAGGTGCTCGAGCAGGCCCTGCGCGAGGCGCTGAGCCTCGGCCACGACTACATCGGCACGGAGCACATCCTGCTCGGCCCCGTCCGCGAGAACGAGGGCGTCGCCGCCCGCATCCTGCTCGACTTCGACGCCGACTCGGACAAGATCCGCAACGAGGTCATCCGCATGCTCTCGGCCCCGGCGGCCGCCGCCAGGGCCGCGGCTCCGGCGCCGGCGCGGGCGAGGGCAAGAGTCCTCGAAGCTGCTCGACCAGTTCGGCCGCAACCTGGCCAAGCTCGCCGAGGAGGGCAAGCTCGACCCGGTGGTCGGCGGAGACCGAGATCGAGCGGATCATGCAGATCCTCTCCCGCCGGACCAGAACGACCCCGTGCTGCTGGGCGAGCCGGGCGTCGGCGAGACCGCCGTGGTCGAAGGGCTCGCAGCGAGGATCATCAACGGCGAAGTCCCGGAGCTGCTGAAGGGCAAGAGATCTACACGCTGGACCTGGCCGCCTGGTCGCCGGCTCCAAGTACCGCGGCGAGTTCGAGGAGCGCCTGAAGAAGGTGATGAAGGAGATCACCCAGCGCGGCGACATCATCCTTTCATCGACGAGCTCCACAACCTCGTCGGCGCGGCGCCGCCGAGGGCGCGATCGACGCGGCCTCGATCCTGAAGCCGGCCCTGGCCCGCGGCGAGCTGCAGACGATCGGCGCGACCACCCTCGACGAGTACCGCAAGTACCTCGAGCGCGACTCCGCCCTGGAGCGCCGCTTCGCCCAGATCAAGGTCGACCAGCCCTCCCCCGAGGACACGGTCCGCATCCTCGAAGGGCTGCGCGAGCGCTACGAACAGCACCACCAGGTGACGATCCGCGACGACGCCCTCGAGGCCGCCGCCGAGCTCGCCGACCGCTACATCTCCGACCGCTTCCTGCCCGACAAGGCGATCGACCTGATCGACGAGGCGGGCTCGCGGATGCGCATCAAGTCGATGTCGACGCCGCCGGTCTACCGCGATCTCGAGGAGGAAATCGAGACGACGCGGCGCGACAAGGAGGCCGCGATCGAGGCCCAGGAGTTCGAAAAGCCGCCAACCTGCGCGACACCGAGCGCCAGCTGACCACCAGCAAGCGCCAGCTCGAAGACGAGTGGGCCGAGGGCGAGGACGGCGAGCGGCCCGAGGTCGGCGAGGAGGAGATCGCCGACATCGTCTCGATGTGGACCGGCATCCCGGTCTTCAAACTGACCGAGGCCGAGACCAAGAAGCTGATCCGCATGGAGGAGGAACTCCACAAGCGCGTGATCGGCCAGGAGGTCGCGATCACCGCCGTCTCGAAAGCGATCCGCCGCTCGCGCGCCGGGATCAAGGACCCGAACGGCCCGCCGGCTCGTTCATCTTCCTCGGCCCCTCCGGGGTCGGCAAGACCGAGCTCGCCCGCACCCTCGCCGACTTCCTCTTCGGCGACGAGGAGGCGATGGTCCGGATCGACATGTCCGAGTACATGGAGAAGCACGCGGTCAGCCGCCTGGTCGGCTCGCCCCCGGGCTACATCGGCTACGACGAGGGCGGCCAGCTGACCGAGGCCGTGCGCCGCAAGCCCTACTCGGTGCTGCTCCTCGACGAGATCGAGAAGGCCCACCCCGACGTCTTCAACATCCTCCTGCAGATCCTGGAGGACGGCCGCCTCACCGACGCCCAGGGCCGTACGGTCGACTTCCGCAACGCGATCGTGATCATGACCTCGAATATCGGCGCATCCGAGATCTCGAAGAACACCTCGATCGGGTTCACCGTCTCCGAGACGAGACCGGCATGTCCTACGGCGACATGAAGAACCGGATCATGGGCGACCTGAAAAAAGTCTTCCGGCCCAAGTTCCTGAACCGGATCGACGAGGTCATCGTCTTCCACAAGCTGGCCAAGACCGAGGTCCGCGAGATCATCGACCTGACGATCAACAGGGTCCGGGTTCAGGTCGCCGAGCACCGGACGCTCAAGCACAACTACATCGGCACCGAGCACATTCTGCTCGGGCTGCTGCGTGAGGAGGAGGGCCTGGCGGCCCGCGTCCTCGAGTCCCTGGACATCACCGTGGAACGAGTGCGCTCGCAGGTCGTTCGCATCGTTGGCTCCGGCGAGGAGGTCACCTCCGGGCAGATCCCGTTCACCCCGCGCGCCAAGAAGGTGCTCGAGCTGGCACTGCGCGAGGCGCTCAGTCTCGGCCACAACTACATCGGCACCGAGCACATCCTGCTTGGCCTGGTGCGCGAGAACGAGGGCGTCGCAGCTCGCATCCTGCTCGATTTCGACGCCGATTCGGACAAGATCCGCAACGAGGTCATCCGCATGCTCTCCGGCCCCGGTGGCCGTCGCCAGGGCAGTGGTGCCGGTGCTGGTTCGGGCGAGGGCAAAAAGTCTTCGAAACTGCTCGACCAGTTCGGCCGCAACCTCACCCGCCTCGCCGAGGAGGGCAAGCTCGACCCGGTGATCGGTCGCGAGACCGAGATCGAGCGGATCATGCAGATCCTCTCCCGCCGGACCAAGAACAACCCGGTGCTGCTGGGCGAGCCCGGCGTCGGCAAGACCGCCGTGGTCGAGGGCCTCGCCGCCCGGATCAACAAGGGCGAGGTGCCGGAGCTGCTGAAAAACAAGCAGATCTACACCCTCGACCTGGCCGCCCTCGTCGCCGGCTCGAAGTACCGCGGCGAGTTCGAGGAGCGCCTCAAGAAGGTGATGAAAGAGATCACCCAGCGCGGCGACATCATCCTTTTCATCGACGAGCTTCACAACCTCGTCGGCGCCGGTGCCGCCGAGGGCGCGATCGACGCTGCCTCGATCCTGAAGCCGGCCCTGGCCCGTGGCGAGCTGCAGACGATCGGCGCGACCACGCTCGACGAGTACCGCAAGTACCTCGAGCGCGACTCGGCGCTGGAGCGCCGCTTCGCCCAGATCAAGGTCGACCAGCCCTCGCCGGAGGACACTGTCCGCATCCTCGAGGGCCTGCGCGAGCGCTACGAACAGCACCACCGGGTGACGATCCGCGACGACGCCCTCGAGGCCGCCGCCGAACTCGCCGATCGCTACATCTCCGACCGCTTTCTGCCCGACAAGGCGATCGACCTGATCGACGAGGCGGGTTCGCGGATGCGCATCAAGTCGATGTCGACGCCGCCGGTCTACCGCGACCTCGAGGAGGAAATCGAGACGACGCGGCGCGAGAAGGAGGCCGCGATCGAGGCCCAGGAGTTCGAAAAAGCCGCCAACCTGCGCGACACCGAGCGCCAGCTGACGACCCGCAAGCGCCAGCTCGAAGACGAGTGGGCCGAGGGCGAGAACGGCGAGCGTCCGGAGGTCGGCGAGGAGGAGATCGCCGACATCGTCTCGATGTGGACGGGAATCCCGGTCTTCAAACTGACCGAGGCCGAGACCAAGAAACTGATCCGCATGGAGGAGGAACTCCACAAGCGGGTGATCGGCCAGGAGGTCGCGATCACCGCGGTCTCGAAAGCGATCCGCCGCTCCCGCGCCGGGATCAAGGACCCGAAACGGCCGGCCGGCTCGTTCATCTTCCTCGGCCCCTCCGGGGTCGGCAAGACCGAGCTCGCCCGCACCCTCGCCGACTTCCTCTTCGGCGACGAGGAGGCGATGGTCCGGATCGACATGTCCGAGTACATGGAGAAGCACGCGGTCAGCCGCCTGGTCGGCTCGCCCCCGGGCTACATCGGCTACGACGAGGGCGGTCAGCTGACCGAGGCCGTGCGCCGCAAGCCCTACTCGGTGCTGCTCCTGGACGAGATCGAGAAGGCCCACCCAGACGTCTTCAACATCCTCCTGCAGATCCTCGAGGACGGACGGCTCACCGACGCGCAGGGCCGCACGGTCGACTTCCGCAACGCGATCGTGATCATGACCTCGAACATCGGCGCCGGCGAGATCTCGAAGAACACCTCGATCGGGTTCACCGTCTCCGAGGAGACCGGGATGTCCTACGGCGACATGAAGAACCGGATCATGGGCGACCTGAAAAAAGTCTTCCGGCCGGAGTTCTTGAACCGGATCGACGAGGTCATCGTCTTCCACAAGCTGGCGAAGGAGGAGGTCAAAGAGATCATCGACCTGATGATCAACCGCGTCCGCGTCCAGGTCGCCGAGCACGAACTGCAGCTGGAGCTGACCGACGACGCCAAGGGCACCTCCTGGTCGAGAAAGGCTGGGACCCGTCGATGGGCGCCCGCCCGTTGCGCCGGGCGATCCAGCGCTACATCGAGGACCCGCTGGCCGATGAAGTCCTCCGCGCCGGGCCGATGACGCCGGGCTCGACCGTGATGGTCGACCGCGACGCCGCCGGCGACGAGGAGGACAAACCACTCAGCCTCGAGATCATCGAGCCGAAGAAACCGGCGAAGCCGGAGCCGGAGCCGGAGAAGGTTGGCGTCGGCGCCAAGGGCGAGGGTGACTCGGGCCCCGAGGGCGAGGACACCCCCGAGCACACCGAGGACGCCGGCAGCTGAGCCGGCGTCGCCCTGGCGGATGAGCGAGATTCAGGTGGCAGGAGTGCGGCGGTGAGCCGCGCTCCCGGCCGCGCCGCCCTCGGCACCTGGTCCGGCGGCCGCTTCCTCCACTTCGGCGAAGCGATCGCCGAGCAGCGCCTGGAAGCGTTGCTGCGGCCTGGCGAGGGGATCGACACCGTCCTCACCGCCGACGCGTACGGCCAGGGCGAAGCCGACCGGGTCCTTGGCCGGGCACTGGCCGGCGTCCCGCGCGAGGAGTACTGCCTCGCCGGCGCCGTCGGCCACGACTTCTACGACGGCGAGCGCAACGGGCCGAAAGGATTCCCGCGCTTCACCGACCCGGCCCTGCGCGGGCCAGGCGAGTACGCCGACTACCTGCGAAGGGCGACGGAAGCCAGCCTCGAGCGCCTCGGCGCCGACTGCTTCGACCTGCTGCTGCTCCACAACCCCGACCGCACCGGCTACACCTCCGAGGCGGTCTGGGACGGGATGGCGGCGCTGCGCGAGGACGGGCTGGCGGCGCGGAGCGGCGTCGCCCCGGGGCCCGCCAACGGTTTCACCCTCGACCTGATCTCCTGCCTCGAACGCTTCGGCGAGCAGATCGACTGGGCGATGATCATCCTCAACCCGCTCGAGCCCTGGCCGGGGGAGCTGGTGCTGGACGCCTGCGAGCGCCACGGGGTGGAGGTGATCACCCGCGTGGTCGACTACGGCGGCCTCTTCTGGGGCGACCTGCGGCCCGGCGCCGAGCTCGGCCGCACCGACCACCGCTCCTTCCGTCCGGACGGCTGGATCGAGGCCGGGCACGAGAAGCTGGAGCGGCTGGCGCCGTTCGCCGAGGCGCACGAGCTGACGATGATGGGGCTCGCCTGCCAGTGGAACCTCGCCCACCCGGCAGTCGCAACGGTGGCTCCGACCCTGATCCAGGAGGTGGGGGAGGGGGCGCGGCCGATCGAGCAGAAGCGGGCCGAGCTGGCCGCGGTCCCGGCCGAGGCGCGGCTCTCCGCCGAGGACGTGGCGGCGATCCGGGCGATCGGGGACAACACCGGCTGCATGGCGCTAAAGGGCGCCAGCCCGGGCCACGAGGGGGAGGAGCAGCCCGACCGCTGGGCACTCGGCCCCGACCTTGCCGAGCTCGCCGGCCGCTGGGGAATCGACCCCGAGCGCGACCTGGTGGGCTCGCCGCACTAGGCCGCCACCGGCGCTCGGATCGCGCGCCGTCGGCGTCCGCCCATAGGCTGGCGCCCGTGACGCGCAAATGGTGGACGCTGGTCGGCGCCTGCTTCGGGCTCTTCCTGCTGATGCTCGATTCGACCGTGGTCGCCCTGGCGCTGCCCTCGATCCGCGGCGATGTCGACGCCTCCTCCGAGCAGTTGCAGTGGGTGATGAATGGCTACCTGCTGACGATCGCCGTCCTCGTCGTCACCGCCGGTCGGCTCGGCGACATGTTCGGTCGCCGTCGCGTCTTCCTCGCCGGGATCGGTGTCTTCGCCCTCGGCTCGGTCCTCTCCGGCGCCGCCGGCGACGCCGACGTGCTGATCGGAGGCCGCGTCCTTCAGGGGATCGGCGCAGCGCCGATGCTGCCGCTTTCGCTGGCGCTGGTCGTCAACGTCTTCCCGCCAAACGAGGTGCCGCGGGCGCTGGGAATCTGGACCGCGGTCTCCTCGCTGGCGCTGGCGATCGGTCCGCTCGCCGGCGGCCTGCTGATCGAACTCGACTGGCGGGTGATCTTCTGGATCAACCTGCCGCTGGCCGCGATCGGCGCCCTGATCACCCTGCGCGCGGCGCCCGAGTCGACCGATCCCGGCGCCGGCCACCGGGTCGACTGGCCCGGCCTCGCCGCACTCAGCTTCGGCCTCACCGCGGTCGTCCTCGCCCTGGTCCAGTCGCGCGCCTGGGGAGCCGGTCCGGTGGTCGTCCTCGCACTCGCCGGGCTCGCCTCGCTCGCCGCCTTCTGGCGGATCGAGCACCGCGTCCGCGCCCCGATCGTCGAGTTCGACCTCTTCCGCAACGGGCCTTACTTCGGCGCCACCGCCGCCGCCTTCTGCCTGGTCGGCGCCTACTGGGGGGTGATGTTCTTCCAGCCTCAGTACCTGCAGGACGTGCGCGGGCACTCGGCCGTCGTCTGCGGCCTGATGGTGCTGCCGATCACGGTGCCGATGGTCTTCGTCTCGCCCTTCTCCGGTCGGCTGATCGGCCGCTTCGGCGCCCGCGGGCTGATGACCACCGGAATGATCTGCGGCACCGCCGGCCTACTCGTGCTCACCCGGATCGACGCCTCGACCTCCTACGGCCTATTGCTGGTCGGCTACCTGCTCTTCGGCGTCGCCCTCGGGCTCGTCTACGCGCCGATGTCGACCGCGGCGATGGCGGCGATGCCGGGCGAGAAGGTCGGGATCGCCTCCGGCGTCCTGGCGATGAACCGGGTCCTCGCCGGGGCCGTTGCACTCGCCGGCACGGGAGCGATCTTCCACGCCCTGCTCGGCGACGGCCACTCCTTCGCCGACTCGATCGCCGGCGCGAACTGGCTGTTGGTCGCCCTGCTCGCCCTCGGCGCCGCCCTCACCTGGGCTTTCGTCCGCGATCCCTCGCCGCCCGGCCCCGATCCCGCCGTCGCCGGCGACCCCCCTCCGGAGGAGCTTCACCACCACGTCCACCACCGCCGATTCCACCTCTAGATGGTCGCTTCCACGACCAGGCACGGCCTGGATGACGTGCCTGGCACCCTGCGTGTATCAGCGTCCTCGGGTTTGCCTTTTGCCCACCGGCAAAGGCTGCACCCTGCGTCCTTGATCCCCTTGGCCAGGCGCGCCTCCAGTCGCACCTCGCCGTGGAAGCGACCATCTAGGCACGCCCCAGGCGCGATTGGGCACGCCGCTGGAGCGGCCGGCTTGACAAATCCAATCCCGAGCTTTCCACTCGGACATCGCCAGACCGCATTCCAGAGCGCTTTCTGCCACAATTGATGGCGATGTCATCTATGTCCGAGGGTGAGCTTCAAGAGCTATCCGAACGTCAAGATCCTCGGCTACTGAGAGCGCTCGATGTCGTCGCCCCCGGCGGAGCACTGCGTGAGGGAATCGACAGCATCGTCCACGCGCAGACCGGTGGCCTGCTGGTCGTCAGCGACCTCGACGAGATCTCCCACATGCTCTCCGGCGGGCTCAAGCTCGACGTCGACTACACCCCGGCGATGCTCTACCAGGTGGCGAAGATGGACGGGGCGATCGTGCTCAACGCCGAGGCGACGAAGATCGCCTGGGCCAACGTCCAGCTGATGCCGGACCCGACCATCCTCTCCGGTGAGACCGGCACCCGCCACCGCACCGCCGAGCGCGTCTCCAAGCAGACCGACGCACTGGTGATCGCGATCTCCCAGCGCCGCGACGTCGTCTCCCTCTACGTCGAGGGGACGAAGTACAAGCTGCAGGACATTCCCGCGGTGCTGGCCAAGGCGAACCAGGGCCTGGCGACGCTCGACAAGTACCGCGAGCGGCTCGACCAGGTCGCCGCCCGCCTGACCCGGCTCGAGTTCGAGGGCGGCACGGTCCTGCACGACGCGCTCTCGGCGCTGCAGCGGGCCGAGCTGGTGACCCGGATGGCGGTCGAGGTCGAGCGCTACATCGTCGAGCTCGGCACCGAGGGCCGGCTGATCGAGATGCAGCTGGAGGAGACGATGGTCGGCGTCGCCGCCGAGAAGACCGCCCTGATCCGCGACTACTCGGTCGAAGACTCCGAGCAGGGCCTGGCCTCGGTGCTGCACTCGCTCTCGCGGCTGCCCCACGAGGACGTGCTCGATTTCGGCCGGCTGGCGGAGCTGCTCGGCTACGACCGCAAGTTGAACACGCTCGACTTCCCGGTCGCCCCCCGCGGTTACCGCGTGCTCGGCCGCATCCCCCGCATTCCCAAACTTGTCGTTCAGAAGATCACCCAGGAGCTGGGCGGTTTGGAGGAGGTCCTGGCGGCCTCCGACACCGACCTCGCCGCCGTCGACGGAGTCGGCCCGCTGCGGGCCAAGGACATCCGCGAGGGCCTGCGCCGGCTCCAGGAGGTCGACCTGGGCGACCGGTACTTGCACAGCTGACGGCGACACCCCGCCGTCGAGACGAAAGGAGTCACCCCATTCCCGAGCTAGACGAGGCCACCGTGGAAGAGGTCTTCGAGGAGGACGTCGTTTACGTCTGCGACTTCGAGATCGGCGACAAGGTCGTGTACCCACACCACGGCGCCGGCCTGGTTATGACGAAAGAGAACCGTGAGCTGATGGGGGAGTCTCGTGAGTACCTCACGATCAAGATCCTCCACAACGAACTGACGGTGATGGTCCCGACCGAAAACGCCGGCAAGGCCGGCCTGCGGCGGATCATCGACGAGGACGAAATCAAGAAAGTCACAGACGTCCTCACCGACGACGTCTCGGAGATGCCGAAGAACTGGAACCGGCGCTTCAAGTACAACCGCGAGAAGATCAAGACCGGCGACGTCTTCGAGCTCGCCGAGGTGGTCCGCAACCTCGCCATCCGCGAGATGGAAAAGGGCCTCTCCACCGGTGAGAAGCAGATGTACACCCGGGCGAAGAAGATCCTCGCCTCGGAGTTCATGTACGCGCTCGACAAGGACGAGGACGGCGCGGAGGAGTACCTGGACGGGCTGCTGGAGGAGCGCTTCGCCACCACGGCGTAGCCCCGCGGCCCTCACCGCAGTCATCGCGGCAGCCGGCTCCGGGGAGCGTCTCGGGGCCGGCGGCCCGAAGGCTTTCGTGCCATTGGCGGGGAAGCCGATGTTGGAGTGGTCGCTGGCCGCCTTCCGCGGCTGCGAGGCGGTGGCGGCGATCGTGGTCGCCGCTCCGCCCGGGCATGAGTACGAGTTCGAGAGCGTCGGCGCGGGTGCGGACGCACTCGTGCCGACGGTCGTCGCCGGCGGCGCGACCCGCGCCGAGTCGGTCGCGAATGCGCTTGCGGCCGTAGAGACGCCGCTTGTCGCGATCCACGATGCGGCGCGGCCGCTCGTGACCGGCGCTCTGGTTGACGCACTGCTTGCGTCGCTCGAAGCTGCCCCGGACGCATCGGCCGTGATCGCCGCCGCGCCTGTCACCGACACGATCAAGCGCGCCGCCGAATCGAGGACTGCAAAAGACAGCTCAGGGATGACAAATGCAGTCCTCGAGGTTGGGGCGACCGAGGACCGTGTGGCTCTTTGGGCGGCGCAGACGCCGCAGGTCTTTCGCACCGATGCGTTGCGGGCGGCGCTCGAGGTGCCGGAGGCGGTGCGTGACGGCGCCACCGACGAGGCGATGTTGGTCGAGGCCGCCGGCGGGACCGTGCTGATCCATCCGACCGGGCCGGACAACCTCAAGGTGACGACCCCGCATGACCTTCGGGTCGCCGAGCTGCTCCTGGCCGAGCGGGCCGCCGGCGTCGGCGGCTAGTCCCAGTCGCGCAGCAGGACCCAGACCAGGCTGGCGGCGAAGCAGAGCTGGCCGACGCCGAACGCGGTGCCGAGGTTTTTCGCCCCAAGCAGCAGCGCGATCGCGGCACCGCCGAAAAAGGCTGAAGCGAGGATGAGCAGCTGACGGCCCATGGGGCGGGGAGTCTAGGCTCAGCGCCTGTCAGGCGGGGCCAGCTGGGTAGGCTCCGGCGATGCTGACCGACTACCACCTGCACCTGCGCCCGGACGAGGACGGCACCAGCTTCGAGCGCTACTTCACCGCCGAGAACGTCGACCGCTACCTGGCCGCCGCGGCGGCGAAGGGGATCGGCGAGCTCGGGGTCTCCGAGCACGTCTATCGGTTCACTGCCGCGCTGGAGCTCTGGCAGCACCCGCTCTGGCTCGAAAACGCCCAAGACGACCTCGACGAGTACTGCGAGTTCGTGCGGGCGACGCCGCTGCGTCTCGGGGTCGAGTGCGACTTCGTGCCCGGCAGCGAGGAACGCACCCGCGAGCTGCTCGCCGCCCGCGACTTCGACTACGTCGTCGGCTCGGTCCACTTCGTCGGCGACGGCGACGCCGCGCTGGACCACAAGGGCTTCGACGTCTGGGAGCCGACGGGCGACCCGGAGGAGATCTGGCGGCGCTACTTCGAGGCCTTCGGCGAAGCCGCCCGCTCCGGCCTCTTCGACATCCTCGCCCACCCGGACCTGGTCAAGGTCTGGGGCCGCGAACGGCCGCTGCCCGAGGGCGACCTGCGGCGCTTCTACGAGCCCGCGGTGGAGGCGATCGTCGAGGGTGGCGGCGCGGTCGAGCTCTCCACCGCGGGGATCCGCAAGCCGGTCGGCGAGCTCTACCCGGCCCGCGCCTTCGCCGAGCTCTGCGTCGAGGCGGGCATCCCCTTCGCCCTCTCCTCCGACGCCCACCTGCCCGAGCAGGTTGGCTTCGAATACGGCGCCGCGCTGGAGTTCCTGCGCTCGCTCGGAGTCGAGGAGATCAGTGTCTTCGAGCGCCGCAATCGTCGCCTCGAGCCGCTCGGCGCGGGCGCGCCCGCCGATGCGGCCGAGACCCGCTGAGATGGTCGGCGTCGGCTACGACTCACACCGCTTCGAGGCCGGCCGGCCGCTGATCCTCGGCGGGGTCGAGATCGAGCACGAGCGCGGCCTCGCCGGTCATTCCGATGCCGATGTCCTCACCCACGCGGTGATCGATGCGGTCCTCGGCGCCGCCGGCTCCGGCGACATCGGCACGATGTTCCCCGACGACGACGAGCGTTGGGCCGGGGCGGACTCGATCGACATGCTGCGGACTGTGGTCGGCACGATCGCCGGCCCGATCCTCAACATCGACGCGACGGTGATCTGCGAGGAGCCGCGGCTCGGCACCTACAAGGCGGAGATGGAGCGGATCCTCGCCGAGGCCACCTCGGCCCGGGTCAGCGTCAAGGCGACCAGCAACGAGGGGATGGGCTGGATCGGCCGCGGCGAGGGGATCGCCTGCCTCGCCGTCGCCCAGGTCGCCGCCGAGTAGGCCGGCCGACGAATAGGCTTGAACTATGGCGAAAGCGGGCGCCAACCTGGATGACGTGCGTGGCTCGATCTCGGACGCCCTGTTCGAGCTGAAGACGCTGCACGACGTCGGCATCGTCGCTCCGATGCGCCCGGACAAGGCGCTGAAGGTGGCCGCCACCTTCCTGCGCTGGGGCGCCTCGCCGGCGACCGGCGTCGCCACCGCGGCGATCCACCACCCGCACGAGATCGCGATCCTCGACGAACGCGGCGCGCTCAGCTGGGAGCGGCTGCACCGCCGCTCCAACGCCCTCGCCGACAGCTTCCGTCGAATGGGGATCGGCCCCGGCGACGGGGTCGGAATCATGTGCCGCAACCACCGCGGTTTCATCGAGGCGACCCTGGCGGCGGCGAAGATCGGCGCCAGCGCGCTTTACCTGAACACGATGTTCGCCGGCCCGCAACTGGCCGAGGTGATGGTCCGCGAGGGGCCGAAGGCGCTGGTCTACGACGAGGAGTTCTCCGAGCTGCTCAGCGGCGTCCCCGGTGACGTCACCCGAATCGTCGGCTGGGTCGAGGGCGGCGAGGGCGGCGAGCTGACGCTCGACGGGCTGATCGCCGCCGGCAGCGAGGACGACCACAGCCCGCCGCCCGACAAACCGCGCTTCGTGATCCTCACCTCCGGCACCACCGGCGCGCCGAAGGGCGCCCAGCGCTCCAGCCCCGACGGCCTCTTCACGATTGCCGCCCTGTTCGACAAGATCCCCTATCGCAGCCGCGAGACGATCGTGATCGCCGCACCGCTCTTCCACTCCTGGGGCTTCTTCCACTTCGTCGTCAGCCTGCCGACCGCCTCGACGATGGTGCTGCGGCGCCGCTTCGACCCCGAGCAGTCGCTGCGGGCGGTCGAACGCAGCCGCGGCCAGGTGCTGGCGGCGGTGCCGGTGATGGTGCAGCGCATCCTCGCCCTGCCGGAGGAGACGCTGGCGAAGTTCTCGCTGCCGACCCTGCGGATCACCGCCCTCTCCGGCTCCGCCCTGCCGGGCGAGCTGGCGATCGCCTGGATGGACCGCTTCGGCGACAACGTCTACAACCTCTACGGCTCGACCGAGGTCGCCTACGCGACCGTCGCCACCCCCGAGGGCCTGCGCGCCGCTCCAGGCACCGCCGGCAAACCGCCGCGCGGCACCACCGTGAAGCTGTTCGACGAGGGGGGCGCCGAGGTGGCGCCGGGCGAGGTCGGGCGGATCTTCGTCGGCAACGAAATGTCCTTCGAGGGCTACACCGGCGGGACCAGCAAGGAAGCGATCGACGGACTGCTCTCCAGCGGCGACGTCGGCCACTTCGACGAGGCCGGACGACTGTTCATCGACGGCCGCGACGACGAGATGATCGTCTCCGGCGGCGAGAACGTCTTCCCGCGCGAGGTCGAGGACCTGCTCGCCGACCACGAGGCGGTCGCCGAGGCGGCGGTTATCGGGGTCGAGGACGCCGACTTCGGCCAGCGGCTGAAGGCCTTCGTCGTCCTCAGCGAGGGCCAGCAGGCGAGCGAGGCCGACCTCGCCGGCCACGTCAAGGCCCACCTCGCCGGCTACAAGTCCCCGCGCGAGATCGAGTTCATGGACGAGCTGCCGCGCAACGCGACCGGCAAGGTGCTGAAGCGGGTCCTGGCCGGGGAGGCGCCCGAAGCCGCGCAGAACGCGGAATCCGCGGACTCCGCCGACCGGGCGCCCGCCGCGCCGGGTAACCTGCCCGGGAATGAGTGATCCAGCCAGGCAGCTGAAGGCGGTCGGCGAGGCCACCGAGCAGATGCACGGGGTCGCCCGGCAGGCGCTGGAGTGGGTCCGCGTCTCCGAGGCACGGGTCGCCGCCGCCGAGGCGCGCGAGGACCGCGTCCGCGAGGAGCTGAAGGTGCGGGCGATGGAGACGATCAAGGGCTTCTCCGAGGAGGCCCGCAAGCGGCTTGCCGCCGAGCGCGAGGCGCGGCTTGCCGCCGAGGGCGCGATCGACGCGGCGAAGGCGAAGGTCCGCGCCGCTGAGGCGGCGCGGGACAAGGCCGAGATCAGCTTCGAGCAGCAGAGTCAGGAGGCCGAGCGCGAGCGCGAGAAGGCGCTGGCGCAGGCAAGCGAGGCGCGAGCCGACGCCGAGCAGGCGCAGGCACAGGCCGAGTCGGCCGCCGAGCGGGCGGTCGCCGAGGCGCGGACGGCGATGCAGGCTGAGATCGAGACGCAGGTGCGGCAGATTCGCGAGCGGCTCGAGGCCGAGGCCGACCGCAAGGTCGCCGCCGCGGAGCAGCGCGCCGCCGACGCCGAGGCCGCCGCCGCGGAGGCTCACGAGGCTGCAGTGCGGATCGAGACCGAGATCGAGCGCCGGGTGATGGACGGGACCGCCGAGGTCCGTCGCGAGGCCGAGGAGAGCGTTCGCAGGCTGATCGCCAAGGTCGAAGGCGAAGCCGAGGAGGCCGCCCGCACTCGCGCCGAGGACCAGATCGCGGCCGAGTCGGACCGCGTGCGGGTGCAGAACGAGCGCCGCCAGGAGCGCGTCCGGGCGGCGACCGAGGACGAGGTCAAGGCGACCGTCAGCCGTGCCCGTCGCGAGGCCCAGGCCGCTGCCGAGGAGCTCGCCCCGTCCTGGCTGCAGCGCGAGGAGTCGGCGGCACCAACCGCCGGCTACCGGACCTTCTGAACAGCGGCCGCTAGGCGCCGTGAGGCGGCAGGCCGAGCGCCCGCGTCGCCGCCGATCAAGCCGAATCATCTAATCTCGCCGCGATGCGAGAGGTGATGATCAAGGACACGCTGAGCGGCGAGGCGAGGCCGATCGAGCCGCGCGACGGGGTCGTCGGCATCTACGCCTGTGGACCGACCGTCTACAGCCGCATCCACATCGGCAACGCCCGCCCGTTCGTCATCTTCTCGCTGCTTGCCCGCTTTCTCGCCTCGGAGGGCTACGAGACCAAGCTGGTCGTCAACGTCACCGACGTCAACGACAAGATCTACGCGGCAGCGCGCGAGCGTGGCGTGGCCTCGGCCGAGTGGGCGGCGGAGATGACCCGGGCCTACTTCGAGGACACCAGCGCCCTCGGCCTCGGTCGGCCCGATGCCGAGCCGCTGGCGACCCAGACCGTCGACGGGATCGTCGCGATGATCGCCGACCTGGTCGAGCGCGGCCACGCCTATGAGGCCGGCGGCGATGTCTACTTCCGCGTCCGCAGCTTCGCGGGCTACGGCAAGCTCTCCAACCGCGACCCCGAGCAGATGGATCAGGGCGAGGAGGCCGGCTCGGCCCTACTGAAGGAGAGCCGGCTCGATTTCGCCCTCTGGAAAGCGACCAAGGAGGGCGAGGACACCAGCTGGGAGTCGCCCTGGGGCCCGGGGCGGCCGGCCTGGCACATCGAGTGCTCGGTGATGGCCGAGCGGGAGCTGGGGGCGGGCTTCTCGCTGCACGGCGGCGGGTCGGACCTGGTCTTTCCCCACCATGAGAACGAGATCGCGCAGTCGGAGTCCCATGGCGATCCGTTCGCGGCGCTGTGGATGCACAACGGGATGGTGCAGACCGGGGACGAGAAGATGTCCAAATCCGAGGGGAACATCTTCCAGCTCTCGGAGGCGTTGGAGCGGTATGGGCGGGAGGCCGTGGTGGCGTTCCTCGTTAGTGGGCACTATCGGCAGCCGTTGGCATTCGGGGTGCAGGTAATGGACGAAAGCGTTGCGATGGTGGAGCGGTTGCGGAATTTCTTCAGGAGCCATCCGTTGGGGGAGGCCGGGGAAGGCTCTCCGGAGCAACAGCGGGGAGACTCCGGAGAGCCTTCCCCGGCCTCCCGCGTCGAGCGGTTTCGGGATGCGCTTGCCGATGACTTCAATACGCCCAGGGCTCTCGCTGAGGTTTTTGACCTCGTCGGGCAAGCGAATCGCGAGGACGTTCCGGGGGCTGCCGAGGCGGTCGCCGAGATGCTGCGGTTGCTCGGCCTCGAGTCGGTGACCGAGGAGAAGGTCGTGGACGGGGGTGGGGAGGTGGCTCGGGTGCGGGGCGAGGCGCTGATGGTTGAGCGCGAGGAGGCTCGGGCGGCAAAGGACTTCGAGCGGGCGGACCGGATTCGGGACGAGCTGGCTGAGCTGGGGTGGACGGTGCGGGACTCGGCCGAGGGTCCCTCGCTGGTCCCCAGGGGCTGAACTGAGGCGCCGTGGCCAGCCAGTTCATCTATGGGCGCAATCCCGTTGCGGAGGCGGAGCGGGGGAGGCGGCGGGTGCTGCGGGTTTGGCGGGCGCCGGAGACCTCCGGGGTGGAGTTGGAGCGGTTGTGCGGGTCGCCGGACCATCAGGGGGTGGTCGCGGAGGTCGAGCCCTATCCGTATGGCGATCCGGTGGGGCTGCTGAAGGGGCAGGGGCTGCTGGTGGCGCTGGATCAGGTGCAGGACCCGCGGAACCTGGGGGCTGTGTGCCGGTCGGCCGAGCTGGCGGGCGCCGCGGGCCTGGTGATCCCCGAGCGGCGCTCGGCGGCGGTGACGCCGGTGGTCTGCAAGGCCTCGGCGGGGGCGGTGGAGCACCTCGAGGTGGCTCACGTGCGGAACCTGGCGGACTGGCTGGCGGAGGCGAAGGTGGCTGGTTTCTGGATCTGGGGGGCCGACGCCGAGGGCGATTCAGCGCCTTGGGACGTCGACCTGACCGGGCCGACCGTGCTCGTACTGGGCGGGGAGGGGAAGGGATTGCGACCACGGGTGGCCGCCTCTTGCGATGGGCTTGTGGCGCTGCCCCGCCGCGGTCGAGTCGAGTCACTGAACGTCTCCGCCGCCGCCACTGCGCTGCTTTTCGAGTCGGTCCGCCAGCGATCCTGAGCATCTGCCGGCAACCCTGAAGGTGTCCGAAGGCCGGGCTAGGGGGCTGTATCTCCAAGCCCAGAGCCAAATTCGCCCTAGCCGGCCATCCCGGTAGATGCAACCCAGGTTGCAAAAGCCGCAATTTGGGGTTGACAGAACTCCGCGCGCCCGTAAACTTGCGCCGCAACAAGGGTGAAGCTCAGCTTGAGTCTGAGGATCACTCGTCAATAGGGCGCCTCGGGGGAGGTAAGCGGCGCCACGACCCTTCAGCAAGGAGAAGGATCTGTGGCACTAGTGACGCCTACGCAGTCTCAGTCTCAAGTTCAGGTTGAGCTTGATGATCACTACCTGGTCGCAATGGCCAAGTCGGGTCGGACCGAGGCCTACGACATGATCATCCGCCGCTACCGCGGCTTCGTCCGTCTCAAGGCCTCCTCGTACTTCCTCCTCGGCGGCGAGTCCGACGATCTGATCCAGGAGGGGATGCTCGGCCTCTACAAGGCGATCCGCGATTACCGCACCGACCGCGAGTCGAGCTTCCGCAACTTCGCCGAGCTCTGCATCACCCGTCAGATCATCACTGCGGTGAAGACCGCAACCCGCAACAAGCACACGCCGCTGAACCAGTACGTCTCCTTCAGCCAGACCCCGGCGGCGAGCGGCGAGTCCGATACCACCCTGGACGAGATCCTGCCCGGGCCGAGCGTTCACGACCCGGTCAACCAGGTAATCGCCAGCGAAGAGCTGGAGAGCCTCGTCTCCTGCCTCTCTGGCGTCTCCGGCGTCCTCTCGGACCTCGAGAGCCGCGTCCTCTCGCTCTACCTCGATGGCCACTCCTACGAGGCGGTCGCCGAGCGGCTCGAGTGCGACACCAAGACGGTCGACAACGCCCTGCAGCGGGTCAAGCGCAAGGTCGGCGCCCACCTCGCCTCCCGGGAGGTCCCGGCCTGATCGGGTCCAGGGCCGCCTAGGCGGCGTGGCAGCCGGCCGGGAGGTCGGCGAGTACGTAGTCGAGTAGATCGCGCCCGTGGTCCGAGGCGACGGCGATGTCGTCGGCCTTGACTCGGACCCGGTGCAGCGACTGCATCCGCAACACGTCGCCGTCGGCGTGGGCGCTGGGGAAGACGCCGGCGTAGGAGACGCCGAGCCGCTCCAGGTCGTCGGCGAGGAGCGCCGTCGCCGGGCTGAGCAGCGGCAGGTCGAGGTAGACCGCGTCGAGCCGCAGGCGATGGAAGAGGTGGTGGCGCTCGGCGGCGACCGCCGCCTCGAGGTCGGCGCCGGGCTCGCGGACCGTGATCAGCGCCAGGTTGTGGTCGGCCTCGACCTCCACGTGCAGGTCGCTGCGCGGCGCCAGCTCGAATCCGGCTGGCGGCTCGGCCACGGTCCCGCGCAACTCCGAGATCGCGATCGTCCGCTCGACGATCCCGCGGTGGCGCTCCGGCGCGTAGACCGGTCGCTCGAGGCCGTCGTTCAGCTTGGTGTAGAAGAGCGCCGCCGAGTTGCGCCGGCGCGGCGCCCCGGCGGCGGCGTCGTTGTCGACCGAGGCGGGAATCCAGCCGAGCAGGAAGCCGGTCTCGTGGGCGCCGAGCTCGATGTTCGCCCGCTGCGAATAGGGGTGGGCGGCCGTCGCCTCGGAGAACATCCCGGCGAAGCCCTGCTCCTCGGCCCAGTCCATCAGGAAGCGCTTGGTGCGGGTGAAGACGTGCTGGCCGCGGGCGGCGGGCATCGTCACCGCCTGGCCCGAGTGGGCGACCTTGTCGCCCGCGGCGGTCAGGCTCATCCCCTCGTGGCAGAGCAGCTCGCCGGCGCCGTCCTCGGCGACGCAGGCGATATAGCGCCCGTCGGCCAGCCGGGCGCTCACCTCCTCGGCGTCGTAGACCCAGCGCACGTCATAGCTCAGCCCGTAAGCCGCTTCGATCGCCCTGGTCAGCACGCTACCCTCCGAGGGGTCCAGGAACCTGAAGTTCACCGCCAAATCCGACATATCTGCCCATTGTCGGCAGCACGCCCCCCTAGCTCAACCTGGGAGAGCACCTGATTTGTAATCAGGAGGTTGCCGGTTCGATCCCGGCGGGGGGCTCTTTGAGCGCGTCACGATCGTGGCTCTCCGGAGTAGCCACAGGGAAATGCGCATCGTCCTCGCCTCGGCCTACCTGGCTGCCGCTGCCCTCGCGGTCGTCTTGTTCGATGCACACACGAAGAACGGGGAGTTGGAAATCGTGGCGCTGGGGCTGTGGGGGATCGCGTCCGTATCGCTGGGATGGGGGACCAGGCAGCCCCTCTGGTCGCTTCTCGCGCTGGCGGTGATCGCCTTCGCCGCGACGCTCGGAACCCAGAGTCCTCCCGTCTACCACGAGGCCGCGATCACGGCCGTATATGCCGCTTACATGGGGATCGCGTCCGCTTTCCTGGTCGTAGTAGGGGCCGCGGGGCGGATGCTCGTGGATCGGTCGCGCCGCCTCGGCTGAGCTCCGGGCGCAACGATCTGCTGCGTCATCTCGGCAGCCGAGGACGATGCCTTTACCAAACACTTGTCCATGCGCCTACCAAGAAATAAGTAGGCGGGTATATTCGGCGAAGAACCTTTTCCATGGCGACGAGATTCGACATATACGCATTGCAGGGCGGTTCGGAGGCTCGGGAGAGCCAGCTTGGGGTGGCATCGCTCTCGCCCGAGGCGGTGGCGGCGGCTAGACGCTTGGCTGAGGCTCACCGGGCGGCGGCGGCCGAATTACCGGTCTCCTCGCCGGTCCGGGCGCTGGCGCTGCGCTGCGGCGCTCACTGGGCGCGGCTCGGTTCGTTGCCGGCGGCCAGCGGGCTGACGCCGGTCCCACCCCCTCCGGCCGACTGAACCGGCAACGGAGCAGGCTCCCGAGTTCGGCGATGGCGATGAGTTCGTTGTCCCGTCGCGGTCCCAGTGGTAAAGAGGGATCGGAGGAGACCACGATGACCAAAGCGAGAACCGAGACAGTCCGCGACGCTTTCCGTGCCTACCAGGAGCGCGACCGCGAGTTGATCGAGAGCATCATCGGCGACCCGTTCGAGTTCCACGCGCCGCCCGACCCGAGCTTGGACCGCGCCGGCTACTTCGAGCGCTGCTGGCCCAACGCCAGCCACCTCGAGGAGTTCGAGATCGTCCGCCTGGTCGAGTCCGGCGACGAGGTGATCGTCACCTACGAGGCGCGGCGTAGCGACGGCGGTCGCTTCCGCAACACCGAGGTGCACCGGTTCGACGGCGAGCAGGTCGCCGAGGTCGAGGTCTACTTCGGCTGGGACCTGGAGTAGGCGGCGGCGTCGCTCAGGGCGAGGCGCAGATCACGAAGGCCTTGACGTAGGCCTGCAGATTGGCGATGTCGGCGGCGTCGGCTTCCCAGGCGGTCGGCACCTGACCCTTTCCCTGGACCGGGGTCGAGTCCCAGAGGAAGGATTTTTCCTGGTTTTCCTCGACGTAGCCGCCGCCGCCGGTGGCGACCTCGCCCGGCAGGCAGCTGGCGATCGCCCGGCCCTGTTCGAACGGGCTGGTGCGGACGATGACTTTGGTCGCGCCAGGGGCGCCCGGAGCGCCGGGAGGCCCTTGCGGGCCGGCCGGACCGGTGATCGCCTTGGTCGCGAGCGCGCTCAGCTTCGCCGGAGTTACCGCGTGCGCCTTCAGTTGCCTGGCGCCGACGCTGTTCTTCGGCAGCGCGGTCGCCGCGTAGGCGCCGCCGCCGAGGGCGAGGAAGACGGCGACCGTAGCCATCACGTTGGCGTAGGTCAGCTTGCTCCGCAGCTTCATTGGACAAGGATCGGCAACCGAACGGACGGGTCCAGTTTCGGCGGCCGGTTTGGACGGGTGTCGGGGAGACGGGCGCCGCTCGGCCGTCGCGGCTGTGTCCGCGGCTCGGCGCGGCTCAGCCGCCGAGGACGCGGGCCTTCTCCGCGGCCAGCTCCTCGTCGGTGAGGATGCCTTTTTCGTGCAACGCCGCGAGCCGCTCCAGCCGACCCAGGCGGGCGTCCTCGAGGTCGAGTTGGGTCGGCGCTTCGCTGGTCGGGGTCTCCGCCGCGCCGCCGCGCCCGGCCGGTCCGCGGGTCGGAGCCTCGTCTTCGTAGTCGAGGTCGTCGCGCTCGCGCTCGGGCATCCGCATCTCCGGCAGCCGTAGCTTCTGCGCCTGCTCGCCGACCCGCTCGCCGATCTTCGCGCCCCGTTCCCCGATCCGCGCCCCCCGCACCGCCTCGACCACCCGGTCGCGGGTCGGCCCGATCGTCTCCGCGAAGCTCGCCTCGGGAAATTCCTCTTCGGTCTGGCGGCGCAGCTCGTGCACTCCGAAGGCCGCCATCGCCGCCACCACCAGGGTCGTCAGGAAGGCGCGCAGGCCGACGTTCGGCGCCGAGAGCAGGTAGAGCAGGAAGACGATCCCGACCCCGGCGTAGACCCAGGGCATGTAGTCGCGCAGCGCCGGAGCGATGAAGCGGCGCACGGCCCCGGCCGCCCGGTTCGGCGAGGCCAGCCAACCGGCCGCGAGGAAGAGGACGCCGACGACGATCACCGTGGTCGCGATGCTGATCATCAGCGAGGTCGCGATCGACCAGGCCGCTTCGCCGGCCGGCTTGACGCTCTGCACGGTGACTAGCTGGTCGACGACGATGCCACCGGCGATGTGGCGGGCGACGACGACGGCGAAGCCGGCGACAATCAGCCCCAGGCCGGAGAACAGCACGGTCACCCAGCGGCCGCCGCGGGTGATGTAGATCGCCAGGGCGAAGACGAGGAAGGTGAGGATCGAGAGGATCAGCGCCAGTCCCTTGATCGCGATCGCGACGTTCTGCGCCGTCTTCAGCTCATTCGACCTGAGGATGTGGATCTGGCCGGCGTCGGGCGGCAGCTTTTCCGCCAGGCTCTGGCCGATCCCGACCTGGCTGGCGAGGTTGGTGACGAGGCTGCCGAGGTTCAGGGTGACTTCGCCGTTGGCGGTTTCGACCGCTTCTTTCTTGTTTTCCAGGACCGCCAGCAGCTGCTCGTGGGCGGTCCGGTTGGCGTCTTCCCAGAGGTTCTGCGCGGTCCCGGTTTCCAGCACCTTTTCGGCGCCCTGGCCGGCGACCTGGCGCAGCCCGCCGGCGGCCGGGCCGGCCAGTTCCTTGATTTCGTCCGGGAGGATGTTTTCCAGTTCGAGCCGGACGTCGACGTTTTCGTAAAGCTGGTCGACCAGGTAGTCGCTGAGCGCGGTGCGGATCGTCTGGTTTTGGATCAGCCGTCCGGAGGTCGAGACCCAGTCATCGGTGTTGAGCGCCTGGCGCTCGGTCCAGATCGCGAAGACGCTGAGGAAGGCGAGGACCGAGCCGAGGACGACGAGGCCTTTGACGGTGCGGCGGCGGGCTTTGCTCATGCCGCCGGATCGTCGCTCATTCCGCCGGATGGTATACGTCCCCTATGCGCCTGGACGGTATCCACCACATCACCGCGATCACCGAGGACGCGCAGCGCAACGTCGACTTCTACGCCGGGGTGCTGGGTTTGCGCCTGGTGAAGAAAACGGTCAACCAGGACAACCCGACCGTCTACCACCTCTTCTTCGGCGACGAGGAGGGCGATCCCGGCCTCGACCTCACCTTCTTCGAGTACCCCGGGGTGCCGCCCGGCCGGGCCGGCGCCGGGATGGTCCACCGGATCGTCTGGCGGATGGCCTCGGCCGAGGCACTCGACTTCTGGGCGCGGCGGCTGGGCGAGCACGGAGTGCAGACCCGCCGCGAGGCCGGCCTGGGTGAGGGCGAGAGCCTCGTTTTCGCCGACCCGGAGGGGCTCGAGCACGAGCTGGCGGTGCTGGCGACGCTGGACCCGCCGCTGACCGCGAAGCACCCGGAGATCCCGGCCGACCTGGCACTGCAGGGATTCCACGCGGTCCGCGCCTACAGCGCCTCGCCGGCGGCGAGCTCGCGACTGCTGGAGGCGCTCGCCTTCGAGCCGGTCGATGGCGGCGGCTGGGAAGCGCGGGGGGAGCGCCGCGGCGGATTGATCTTCTACGACGAGCCGCCGGCCGAGCGGGGGTTGCAGGGGGCAGGCAGCGTCCACCACGTCGCCTGGGCCTCGACGATCGAGGAGCACATGGACTGGCGCGAGCGGGCGATCGAGGGCGGCGCCCAGCCGACCCCGGAGATCGACCGCTTCTACTTCAAGTCGATCTACTTCCGCGAGCCGAGCGGGGTCCTGTTCGAGATCGCGACGATCGGCCCGGGCTTCACCGTCGACGAGCCGCTCGATCACCTCGGCGAGAAGCTCTCGCTGCCGCCCGATTACGAGCACCTCCGCGACGAGGTCGAGCCGAACCTACGACCGGTCGTCAACCCGCGCGACGCGGGGTGAGCGAGGGGTTCGTCTGGCGCGACGCCGGGCGGACGGTGATCTGCCGGCCGGGCCTGGCTGGCGAAGCGGTGACGGTGCTGGCGGAGCGTGGGTGGGACGGCTTCGAGCTGCTGACCACGGAGCGCGTCCTTGGCGAGGACGGTGAGACGGGCGCTGGAGCACGGGCGCTCGCCGAGGCCGCAGCACACGTCCATCGCATCCCCGGCGGTCAGGTGCCCGAGCTCGCCGCCGACCTCCTGAGCGCGGTTGAGTTTCGTTTCGCCAGCCGAAACAAAACTCAACCACGCCCGGAGGGGGCCGGGGCGGGAACGCCAGTTGTCGGGCCGGGAAGGGCAGCATTGCCGCCGGCGCTGGTGGCACTCGGCGGCGGGCGGGTGATCGACACCGCCAAGGCGGTTGCCGCCGTGACCGGGGCGCGGGTGGCGGCGCTGGCGACGACGATGTCGGGTGCCGAGATGACCGCGATCCACCGGCTGCCGGCCGGCGCCGAGGAGCGCTCGCGGGGGCAGGTGCGGCCGCGGCTGGTGCTGGCCGACCCGGCGGCGATGACGAGCGCGCCCGAGGCGGAGCTGCGGGCGAGCTCGATGAACGCACTTGGCCACGGTGCCGACTCGCTGACGACGCCGCTCTCCAACCCGGTGGCGTCGATGACGGCGCTGCGTGGGGCCGGGGCGATCGCCGCCGCCCTCGACCAGCCACGGAACGAGCGCTCGGCACCGACCCTGGCGCTTGGCTCGCTGCTCTGCGGCTATGCCCTCGACTCCGCCTCGCTCTCCCTGCACCACGTCGTCTGCCAGACCCTGGTCCGCGTCTGCGGCAGCCCGCACGCCTTGACCAACGCCGCCATCCTGCCCCACGCCGGCGTCTTCCTGGCGCGGCGAGCGCCGACGGAGTACGCGGCGCTGGCCGATGCGCTTGGCAGCGATGGCGCGGGCGCCCCGGCCGCGGGCGACGCGCTGGTCGCCGGCCTCGAATCGCGACTTCGGGAGCTCGGCGGCGATCCGCCCGGCCTCGGCGCCGCCGGCGCCGAGGAGGCGAAGCTCGACGAGGCGGTCGCGGCGATGCTCGAGCGCCCCGAGCTCGGCCACGTCCCCGGCCCGCCCGTCACCGAGGCCGACCTCCGCGCCCTCCTCGCCGCCGCCTGGTGACGCTTGCGCTGTTCCTTATCCCGACCACATCGGGATAAGGAACAGCGCAACGGCCCGGTGGGCGTCCCCGGCCGCAGTAACCGGCACCGGAACCCCGTGTAGCCCCCCTCGTGACCGCCGAGCAGCTCGCCCGCTACCACGCCTACACGCGCAAGCACAGCGTCAACTGGCCCCTCTACATCGCCGCCCGGGCGCTGCTCGTCCCCTTCTTCCTCGTCTACTTCCGACTCGGCCGCACCGGCCGCAACCACGCCCGGTTGAAGGGCGGGATGATCGTTGCCGCCAATCACCGCTCGTTCCTCGACCCCTTCGTGATCGGCGCCTGCCTGCCCTGGGGACGGCCGATGAACTACGTCGCCAAGCAGGAGCTGTTCCGCAACCCGTTGCAGGCCTGGTTCCTCAACCGCCTCGGTGCCTTCCCGATCCGCCGCGGCGAAGCCGACCACGAGTCGATGGCGACGGCGCGGATGATCGTCGAACGCGGCGGCGCCCTGGCGATCTTCCCCGAGGGCACCCGCCACCGGCGCGGCACCCTCGGCGAGCCGAAGCGCGGGGTCGGCCGCCTCGCCCTGCAGACCGGCGCGCCGATCGTCCCGGTCGCCGTAATCGGCACCGAAGACGTCCGTCGCGGTTGGCGCATCCGGCCGCGCAAGTGCAAGGTCCGGCTCGGCAAGGCGATGACCTTCCCGCGCGCCGAGGAGCCCTCGCCGGCGCTGGCGGAAACCGTCACCTCGCGGATCTGGCCGAACGTGCAGCTGCAGTGGGAAGACCTCGGCGGGCTACCGCCGATGCGCCGGGCGGCGGTGATCGGCGCCGGCAGCTGGGGGACCGCGGTGGCGGTGCTGCTCGCCCGGGGTGGCCTCGAGGTCCAGCTCGGCGCCCGCACCACCGAACAGGTGGAGGAGTTGCACGAGGCGGGGGAGAACTCGCGCTACCTGCCCGGGGTGCCGCTGCCGGAGTCGATCGACGTCCGCCACTCGGCCGAGATCGAGCTCGCCGGGCTCGACCTGATCTGCCTCGCGATTCCTTCGAAGTCGCTGCCGGCCGCGGTCGGGGCGATCGCCGACCGGGTCAGCTCGCGCTCCTCGGTGCTGCTGATGACCAAGGGGCTGATCGCGCCGCAGGGCCAGCTGCCGGCCGAGTACGTCGGCGAACGGGTCCGGGCCCGGGCGATCGCCTGCCTCGGCGGCCCGGCCCATGCCCGCGAGGCGGTCTCCGGTTCCGCCGCCCTCGTCCTCGGCTCCGCCGACGAAGACCTGCGGGTCCAGCTCGGCGAAGTCTTCGACCGCGCCGGTCTCGTCTGCGAGCGCTCCCGCGACGTCGTCGGGGTGGAGATGTGCGGCGCCGCCAAGAACGCCGCCGCCCTCGCCGCCGCCGCGGCCGAGCCGCATGGGCTGAACGCCGCCGGGATCGCGGTGGCGGAGATTTGGAGCGAGTGCATCGAGTACGCGCTCGCCCACGGCGCCGAGCTGGAGACCTTCTCCGGCCTCGCCGGGGTCGGCGACCTGACCGCGACGATGATGGCCCCGACCGGACGCAACCGCCGCGCCGGCGAGCTGCTCGGCGGCGGCACCCCGGCCGGGGAGATTCCGGCCGAGATCGGCCAGGCCTCCGAGGGGCTCGACACGACGCCGCTGCTGGCCGAAGCGGTTGCCGCCTCCGGGGTCAGCGCCGAGGCGCTCGGCGGCCTCGCCCAGCTGATCCGCGGCGAGGTCGACCCGGAGACCTGGGTCGACGGACTGCGCCGGGTCGAGCGCTCGCGGCGGGCGGCCTGATGCCGGCGCCGGCGACAGCTTCGCTGCGGTTCCCCGGCGCCCGCGGCGACCGTGCCGGCCGGCCTCTAGTCTGGGTCGGTGAGCCCAGCGGAGGAGAACGTCGAGCCGGCGTCGTTGCCTCCGGCGCAGAAGGCGGACCTCGACCGCGCCTTCGAGGACTTCTACCGCTCGCACCTCCGCGACGTCTACAGCTACTCCTACTACCGGGTCGGCAATCACCACGACGCCGAGGACCTGACCGAGCAGGCCTTCCTTCAGGCCTACCGCCACTTCGACCGGGCGCGGCGCGAGTCCGACGGGCGGCCGCTGCGGCCGTGGGTGATCCGGATCGCCCACAACCTCGCCTCGAACTACTACCGCGACCGCTCGCGGCGGCCGCAGACGCCGCTGGAGAACGCGGACCCGATCGCCGCCCGCCACGACACCGTGGCGATCGCCGAGGGGCGCGAGGAGCTGCGCGAGGTGATGGCCAATCTCGAGGCGCTCTCCGAGGACCGGCGCGAGGCGCTGATCATGCGCTTCGCCCTCGGCATGGACAACCGCGAGATCGCCCGGGCGCTGGGGCGCTCCGACGGCGCCACCAAGGTGCTGATCCATCGCGCGATCAAGCAACTGCAGGAGGAGATGAGCAGTGAGTCCGGCTGAGCAGCCGCTGCTGAACCTCGACGTCGAGGCGCTGCTGAGCGACGCCCTGCGGCCGATCGACCCGCCGGAGCGGCTCTCGGGCCGCTTCGAGGAGACGCTCTCGAAGGTGACCGCAGCAGCCGCCGAGGAACTCTCGGACTGGGCCGAGGAGCTGGAGGAGTCGGAGCTGCGGGCGCTGCGCGACCCGCGCAACTGGGTGCGGCCGGTGGTCGCGGTCGGCGCCGGCAGCGTCGCCACCGGGGCGCTGGTCCTGCTCGAGCTGCGCCGCCGCAGCAAGCAGGGCGGTGGTGGCCCGCTACGCGCCCTTGCCGGCGGCCTTCGCTCGCGGCTTTAGCCGGCGGGGCTTGCCGCTTGGCGTGCCCCAGGCGGCCAGCAGGCCGAGCAGCCCGAGGGTGAGCGCCAGGGCTTCGTTGGCGCCGGCGGCGGGGATGAAGCCGAGGACGGCGTCGCCGGGGGCGATCGCGAGGCCCCAGACGCCGAGGGCGCTCAGCACGGTGCCGGCGAAGAGCGCGTAGCCGCGCGAGGAGGCGCCGGCGGTGAGCAGCCCGAGGGCGCCGAGCGCGGCCCAGAGCAGGTTCAGCCAGGCGTTGGTCCGCAGCGCCCCGAGCATCGGCTCGACCTGGCCCGGTGCCCCGAAGCTGGCGCTGTAGAAGAAGCCGAGGACACCGAGGCAGAAGAGCAGCGCTCCTGCCGCGGCGGCGTAGGGGCGGGCTGGGCTGGGGGCCTCCATCGGGCGCGATTGTAGGCTCCTTCGTCCGATGGCCCAGACCTGTTACCGCCACCCCGACCGGGAGACCGGAGTCTCGTGCTCGTCCTGCGGGCGCCCGATCTGCCCCGAGTGCATGACCCCGACCCCGGTCGGGATGCGCTGCCCGGAGTGCTCGCGCCAGCGCACCCGGGTCGTCCGCGGGCCCAGTGGTGCCGCCGCGACGACCGGCTTCTGGGCCCACCCGGCGACCTACGTGCTGATCGCGATCAACATCGTCGCCTACTTGATCGAGATCGCTGCCGGCAGCGGTGGCATCAACAACCCGAGCGGCAACATCGTCTTGCACTACGCCCTCTACGGACCCTTCGTCGCCGAAGGCGAGTGGTACCGGCTGGTGACCAGCGGCTTCCTGCACGGGAGCCTGCTCCACATCGGCTTCAACATGCTGTTGCTGTTCCTGATCGGGCGGCTGCTGGAGCCGGCGCTGGGGACGGCGCGCTTCGTCGTCCTCTACTTCGCCTCGCTGCTCGTCGGCAGCCTGGGAGTGATGATCATCGATCCGGGCGCGCTCACGCTCGGCGCCTCCGGGGCGGTCTTCGGTCTCTTCGGCGCCGGTTTCATCCTCGCCCGCGAGCGTGGCCTCAATGAGCTTGCCGGCCAGTTCGCCTTCCTGATCGTGATAAATCTCGTCTTCAGCTTCGGCGCCCGCGATGTCAGCATCGGCGCCCACGTCGGGGGGCTGATAGGCGGCGTCATCTGTGCCGGGGTGATCGCCGCTGGTGGTCGCGGCCTGCTTGGCCGGAAACCACGGAACGCCGAGATCGCCGCAATGGTCCTAATCGGCGCCGCTGCAGTCCTGCTCTCGATCGCGATCGCCTGAGCCAGGCGCCAGCTGGGGAGCGGGGCGAGTTCAGAAGCTGCGCGAAACCGGCGCCCGCAGCGGCGCGAACGGGTCGCCGCCCGGCGGCGGGATGCGGTCCGGATGGAGCAGGTGGCCGAGCAGCTCGACCCCGTCGACGAGGCGCGGGCCGGGGTCGGTGAAGCCGGCCCCGGCGTCGACGACGAAGATGCGCCCGGCGCCGAGGGCCTCGACCAGCTCCCAGTGCTCCATCGCCCGCGCCTGCGAATCGGCCAGCTCGCCGTCGAGGACGAGGACCACGACCTCGGGCCGCAGACTCTCCAGTTCGCCCCAGCGGACCGCCGGCGAGGCGAGGCCGGGGTCGCCGGCGATGTCGACCCCACCGGCGATCGAGATCATCTCCGGCAGCCAGAAGCCGCCGGCCCGCGGCGGTTCCAGCTCGCGCAGCGCCACCACCCGCGGCGCCTCGGTGCCGGCGACGGCGGCGCGGACCGCCGCCAGTCGCCCCTCGAGCTCGCCGCGAAGCTCGTGGGCGTGCTCCTCCATTGCCGTCGCCTCACCCAGGTGGACGACCTCTTCGAGCATCTCGCTGAGCGTGGCAATGCGCATCGGAGTCGGAAATATGGCACCTCTGGGCGGGGGGAGAGGGTGGCCCACGGCGGCCGGCCGGCGGCGGCCGGGCCAGTCCCTCCGCACGGCGCAGCTATATTCCGAAAGCCGCATGGCCGAAGACGTCCCAGCCCGAAGTACCGGGCCGCATAGCCGATGAGCATCGTCCTGCTCGTCCTGATGTTGCTGTTGATCGCGGTCAACGGCTTCTTCGTCGCGACCGAGTTCGCGATCGTCCGCTCGCGCCGCACCCGGCTCGAGCAGCTGCGGGACGAAGGCGTCCGCAACGCCGAGCAGGGGCTCTACATGATCGACCACGTCGACGAGTACGTCGCCACCTCGCAGGTCGGGATCACGCTCGCCTCGCTCGGCATCGGCTTCCTCGGCGAGCCGGCGCTGGCGGAGCTCTTGAAGCCGCTCTTCGGCGGGGTCGCCTCCGAGGCGCTGGCGCTGGCGATCGCGATCGCCCTGGCCTTCATCATCGTCACCTTCCTGCACGTGATCCTCGGCGAGCAGTCGCCGAAGATGCTGGCGATCGCACGCGCCGAGCCGGTGCTGCTGCGGGTCGCGCGGCCGCTGAAATTCTTCCGCACCGCCCTGCACCCGCTGATCATCGCCACCAACGCGCCGGCCAACTTCGTCGTCCGCACCTTCTTCAGGGTCGACCCCGACGCGGTCGCCGAGGAGACCTCGCCGGAGGAGCTGCGGCTGCTGATCTCCCAGGGCTCGGCTCGCGGCAATCTCGATCCTGGCGAGGCAGGGATGCTCGGCGGCGTCTTCCACCTCCACGAGCAGGAGGCGCGCGAGGTGATGACGCCGATCCCGGCGGTGACCACGGTCGACGCGGCGGAGACGGTCGAGGCGGCGCTGCGGCGCTGCATCACCTCCGGCCACACCCGACTGGTGGTGATCGAGGACGACAACCCCGACCGGGTTAAGGGCATCGTCCACAACAACAGCCTCGCCCGCCTCTACATGAGCGACGGGCCGAAAGCCGAGATTGAGACGGTGATCCGCGACGCCCTGATCGTCCCCGAGACGCGTCCGCTCGACGATCTCCTGCACGACCTGCAGGTGCAGCGGACCTCGCTCTCGGTCGTCGTCGACGAGTACGGGCGGACGGTCGGGATCGTCACCGTCGAGGACATCCTCGAGGAGGTGGTGGGGGAGATCGAGGACGAGACCGACCCCCGCGCGGCGGCGCTGCGGCGGCTCACCAACGGCGACTGGTTCGTCCGCGGCCACGTCTCGCTCGGTGACCTCGAGGACGCCGGGATCGAGCTGCCGGTCGACACCGACGCCTACAACTCGGTCGGCGGCTTCGTCTTCGGCGAGCTCGGGCGGCTGCCGAAGCGCGGCGACTCGATTCGCTCCGACGGCTACACGATCCGGGTCGAGGCGGTCCGCGAGAACCGGATCGAGGCGGTGCGGATCAGCGGCCCCGGGCCGAACGGCGGCTCCGATTCCGTCCGCGCCTCGGCCTAGGTTTCCTGAGCAACCCGCACCTTTCTGGAACTTGGAGGTCCCCTATGTGGGTTGTAAAGCTGACGGACAAGCAGCTGGAGGTGCCTACGGGCGTTGCTGCGCTCCGAGGAGCATCTCGGCCCGGCACTGAAAGGTTCGATCGAGGCGCTCGACCTCGCCCGCTGGGACGAGCTGCCAGACGCCGCCCTCCCCTGGGAGGACATCGAGGTGGCCGCCCGCCGGCAGGGCATCAGCGAAGCCGACGTGATCTGGGACCGCTCCGGCCACCGCCAGGCGGCGGCCGAGTAACGCCTCAGTCGTAGGTGTAGAAACCCTCGCCGCTCTTGCGGCCCAGCTTGCGTTCGCCGACCATCTCGACCATCAATCCCGGCGGCTTGTGGGCGGCCTCTTCGGAGTCGGCGTAGAGGGCGTCGCCGATCGCCTCGGAGACGTCGAGGCCGACGAAGTCGAGCAGCGCCAGCGGGCCCATCGGGTGGCCGGCGCCGAGCTTCATGCAGGTGTCGACCTCGCCCGCCTCCATGCCGGTGCGCTCCATCAGCCGCACCGCGTCGAAGAGGTAGGGGAAGAGCAGGCGGTTGACGACGAAGCCGGCCTGGTCGGGGACCTCGACCGCGGTCTTGCCAATCGCCGCGCACCAGGCGAGCGCCTTCTCGCGGGCGGCGCTGGCGCCGTCGGGGATGCAGACCTCGACCAGGGCCATCCGCGGCACCGGGTTGAAGACGTGCAGGCCCCAGAGCTTCTCGGTGCCGGCCGCCTTGGCGATCTCGGCGATCGAGAGCGAGCTGGTGGTGGTGGCGAGGTCGGCGTTCGGGACCGCTTCGGCGACCCGGGCGATCACCTCGGCCTTCGGCGCGACCTCCTCGACCACGGCCTCGACGATGACGTCGCAGTCGGCGAGGTCGTTGGGGTCGGTGGTCACCCGCAACCGCGAGGGGTCGCCGCCCTCGAGCTTGGCGCAGGCGGCGACGACTTTCTCCTCCGCGCGCCAGGCCGAGGCCTCGCTGCGGGCCAGGAGGATCGTCTCCGCCGTGGTGGTCGAGACCGCCGCGAGCCCGGTGGCGATTGCCCCGCTCCCCGCGATCCCCGGACTTTCGTACCCCTGAGTAGCGCTCATGCCGGGTTCCTATCAACCTTTTCCGCGCGGCGTCCTGCGGGTTGACCGACCAGTCAATCGAACCGGGTAACGTTGATCGGGACGGGCGCCGCCGGCGCCTCACCAGGAAAGGAACGGAGGCTCGCGATGGCAGACGGGAACGGGAAGTTCGGTGGGCGTGAGGTGGTCATCGTCGAGGCTGTGCGGACCCCGGTCGGCCGCGGCCATCCGGAGAAGGGCTACTACAAGGACCTTCACCCTTCCAACCTCCTGGCGAAGACTTACGGCGAGTTGATCGAGCGCGCCGGGATCGACCCGCTCGAGGTCGGCGACGTGATCGCCGGCTGCGTCCAGCAGTGGGGCGAGCAGGCGCTCAACATCGGCCGCAACGCCTGGCTCGAGGCCGGGCTGCCGGAGGAGGTGCCGGCGACCACGATCGACCGTCAGTGCGGCTCCGCCCAGCAGGCGGTCAACTTCGGCGCCCCGCTGATTGCCTCCGGCGTCCACGACGTCGTCGTCGCCGGCGGGGTCGAGCACATGGGCAAAAACAGCTTCGCCGCCGCCGCCGAGATCATGGGCGAGCGGGGCCTCGCTTTCTCGCCGGAGCTGATGGATCGCTACAACCTGATCCCGCAGGGCCTCTCGGCGGAGATGATCGCCGACAAATGGGAGATTCCCCGCTCCGAGCTCGACGAGCTCGGCGTCCGCTCCCAGCAGCTCGCCCGCCAGGCGACCGACGAGGGCCGCTTCGAGCGGGAGATGATCCCGTTCCAGGTCAACGGCGACACCTACATGACCGACCAGGGCCTGCGTGAGACGACGATCGAGTCGCTGAGCCAGCTGCGGCCGGCCTTCAAGGAGGACGGCAAGATCACCGCCGGCAACTCCTCGCAGGTCTCCGACGGCGCTGCCGCGGTGCTGCTGATGTCGCGTGAGAAGGCCGACGCCCTCGGGCTGAAGCCGCGGGCGCGGATCTTCGACATCGCCACGGTCGGGGTCGACCCGGTGATCATGCTGACCGGCCCGATTCCGGCGACCCAGAAGCTGCTCGAGCGCAACGGGATGAAGATCGACGACATCGACCTGATCGAGATCAACGAGGCCTTCGCCTCGGTCGTCGCCGCCTGGCGGCGGGAGCTCGAGCCCGACATGGACCGGGTCAACGTCAACGGCGGCGCGATCGCGATCGGCCACCCGCTCGGCTCGACCGGCGCCCGTCTGATCACCAGCCTGCTGCACGAGATGGAGCGCAGCGACAAGGAGATGGGCCTGGTGACGATGTGCTGCGGCGGCGGCCTCGGCACCGGCACCCTGATCCAGCGGGTTTAGGCCTCACGGCCAAGCTCGCGTTGGGGGACCGACGGGGCCGGTAGCTTGCCGGCCTCGTCTCATCCCCAATCGAGGAGAGTCCTTTGAACAAGCGCAACTTCGTCGTCGCGCTGCTTGCTGCGCTGGCGCTCGCCGCAGTCGCGGCCGGCTGCGGCGGCGGCAGCGACAGCTCCAGCTCCGGTCTCAGCAAAGCGGCTTTCGTCAAGCAGGCAGACGCGATCTGCAAGAGCAAGGAAGCGGCAAGCAACAAGGAAATCGAAGCCTTCGTGAAAGAAGAAGGCATCAAGGGCGAACCCTCCGAAGCTCAGCAGGTCGAACTGGTCGAAAAGTTCGTGCTCCCCAGCGTCGGCGAACAGAGTGAAGCGATCAGCGAACTCGGTCTGCCCGAAGGCGAAGAAGAGAAAGCCGAAGAGCTGGTCTCGACGTTGGAAGAAAACCTCGAAGAAGCCGAAGACGAACCGGAAGGGATCGTCAAGGGCAAGAACCCGTTCGGCCCGGCGACCAAAATGGCCTCGGAATTCGGCATGAAGGATTGCGGCAGCTGACGAAGACGCAGCGTAGACCCCTGGCCACGTGGCCAGGGGTCTATATGCTGGCGGCCGATGGACCTGACGCTGTCGCCATCGGAGGAGAGCTTTCGCGACGAGGTTCGCGCCTGGCTGCATGAGAACAATCCCGGGCCCGAACCGGAAGGCTCGCTGGAGGAGGTAATGGACTTCCGCCGCGAGTGGCAGCTGAAGCTGCACGCGGCTGGTTGGGCTGGGATCTCCTGGCCGAAGGAGTTCGGCGGCCGCGGCGCGACGATGATCGAGCAGGCGATCTTCGTCGGCGAGGCTGCCGCCCAGGAAGCGCCGAGCCCGGCCAACGTGCTGGGGCTGGCGATGGGCGGGCCGGTGGTCATCGCCCACGGCACCGAGGCGCAGAAGGAGCGCTACCTGGAGCCGATCCTGACCGGCGAGGAGATCTGGTGCCAGGGCTTCTCCGAGCCCGAGTCGGGCTCAGACCTGGCTTCGCTGAAGACCCGCGCCCGCAAGGACGGCGACGAATGGGTCGTCTCCGGGCAGAAGGTCTGGACCACCTTCGCCCAGTACGCGAAGTGGTGCATGCTGGTCGCTCGGACCGACGCCGACGCGCCCAAGCACCAGGGCCTCACCTACTTCCTGATGGACATGAAACAGGAGGGGGTGGAAGCGAAACCGCTGGTTCAGATCACCGGCGAGGGCGAGTTCAACGAGGTCTTCATCAACGAGGCGCGGATCCCCGAGGAGAACGTCGTCGGCGAGGTCGGCGGCGGCTGGGGGGTGGCGATCACGACGCTGATGAACGAGCGTGCCGGGCTCGCCTTCGGGGCGATCGCCCAGATCCACAACAGCCTCGGCAAGCTGGCCAAGCTCGCCCAGGAGGTGCGCGAGGAGGGTGGCTCCAGCGCCGCCGAGGACTCCTACTTCCGCCAGCGGATCGCCCAGCTCTTCATCGAGGCGGAGACGATGCGCCTCAACGCCTACCGCGGCCTGACCAAGACGATGGAGTCCGGGATCCCCGGGCCGGAGGGCTCGCTCGGCAAGTGGCAGTGGGCCGACATCAACCAGGCGCTGACCGAGCTGGCGCTGGAGATCGAGGGCGCCTATGCGCCGCTCGGCCGCGGCTCCGAGCACGCTGTCGGCAACGGCGCCTGGCAGTACTCGTTCCTGCGCTCGCGGGCGAACTCGATCGAGGGCGGCACCACCGACATCCTCAAGAACATCATCGCCGAGCGGGTTTTGGGGCTCCCGCGGATGCGGTAGCGAAACGACCATGTACTTCGACCTCACCGACGAGCAGGAAGCGATCAAGTCGACCGCCAAGGAGTTCCTCGCCGCGCGCTTCAAATCGGAGCGGCTCCGCGAGATCGCCGGCTCCGCGGATGGCACCGACGCGGCTGGCTGGAAGGAGATGGCCGAGCTCGGCTGGGCCGGCCTGGCGCTGCCGGAGGAGTGGGGCGGGCAGGGGCTCGGGATCGTCGACCTCGCCGTCCTCTTCGAGGAGCTCGGCTACGCACTGGCGCCCTCGCCGCTGCTCTCCAACACCGTGGTCGGCCTGGCGCTCGCCGCCGCCGGCTCCGACGAGCAGAAGGAGAAGTGGCTGCGGCCGCTGGCCGAGGGGACGCTGCGCGGCACCCCTGCGCTCTGGGACGCCGGCTCGACCGCGACTCCCGGCGCCTTCACGCTGGAGCCACGCGAGGAGGGCGACGGGCTCGTCCTCGACGGCGAAAAGCTGTCCTGGTGATGGACGCCGCAGGTGCCGACTTCTTCCTCGTCGCCACCGCCGACGGCCGCCGCCACCTGGTCGAGGCCGGCGCCGAGGGCGTCGAGGTCGTCGCCGAGACCTCGATCGACACCACCCGGCGAATCTCGACCGTGAAGCTGAACGGCGTGCGGGTGGCGCCGGAGGCGACCCTGCCGGGCGCCGGTGCCGATTACGAGGGGACCTTCCTGCGGGCCTGCGTAGCCCTCGCCGCCGAGTCGACCGGGGTCGCCCAGCGCTCGCTGGAGATGGCGGTCTCCTACGCCAAAGACCGCCAGCAGTTCGGTCGCCCGATCGGCGCCTACCAGGCGGTCTCCCACCGCTGCGCGCAGATGCTGCTGGAGACCGAGAACTCGCGCTCGGCCGTCTACGGCGCCGCCTGGGCCGCCGACGCCGACCCCGGGGCGCTGCCGCTTGCCGCGCACAGCGCCGCCGCCTACGCCTCCGACGCCGGCTGGCGGGTGCCCGACGCCTCGATCCAGGTCCACGGTGGCATCGGCTTCACCTGGGAGCACGACCTCCACTTCTTCCTCAAGCGCGGCAAAGCCAACGCCGCTGCCTTCGGCGACGCCCGCTGGCACCGCGAGCGCGTCGCCGCTCGCGTCCTCGCCGCGTGAGCGCACTTGACCGGATCTCCGTCGCGGCGATCGGGGTCAGCGCCGAAGACCTGGTCGCCGACGCGCGCGAAGCCGAGGCTGCCGGAGTCGAATGTGTCTGGGCGCCGGAGCTGTTCCGCTCCGCGGTCACCCAGGCGACCCTGCTGGCGGCGAAGACGGAGCGGATCGGGGTGGCGACCGGGATCGTCTGGGCCTTCACCCGCAGCCCCTTCATCCACGCGGTAAGCGCCCTCGACGTCGACGAGATCAGCGGCGGCCGTTTCCGGCTGGGGATGGGCGCGGGGGTCAAACGGCTGAACGAAACCTGGCACAACGCCGACTACGGCAAACCGGCGCCGCACCTGCGCGAGGCGATCGAGGCGACCCGGCTGATCATGCGCCAGGCGAGCGCCGGCGAACCGATCCGCTACCAGGGCGACTACTACGACATCGACATCAAGGGGTGGGTGCGGCCCAACCCGCCCGCCCGCGCCGACTCGGTGCCGCCGATCTACACCGCCGCCGTTCAGGGCGGGATGGCGCGGATGGCCGGCGACGTCGCCGACGGGCTGATCGGGCACCCGATCCAGAGCCTGAAGTGGATCGACGAGGTGGTGGTGCCGGCCTTCGAGACCGGGCTCGAGCGCTCCGGCCGCGAGCGCTCGAGCTTCGACTACCTACCGACGGTCTGCTGCGCGATCGACGAGGACGAGGACCGGGCGATCGAGATGGCGCGGCGGACGATCTCCTTCTACGCGACGGTGAAGACCTACATGCCGCTCTGGGAGATGCACGGCTTCGCCGAGAACGCGATCGCGGCCGGCGACGCCTTCCGCCGCGGCGACCTGGAGGCGGTGCCGGGGGCGATCAGTGACGAGATGGTCGACGCCTACTGCGCCGCCGGTCCGCTCGAGAAGGTCCGGGCCCGGGTCGAGGCGACCGCGGAGCGCGCCGACGGGCTCTTCCTCACCCCGCCGACCTACTTCCTCTCGGCGGAGGAGCTGGCGGAGTACCAGCGGCGGATCGTCGCGGCCTTCGGGCCGGCGAACCGCTGAGCGAGGGCTCGGCGATGAGCGCCGCGGCGCGGAGGTTGAGTGACTCCGAGCCCCGCGGTCGGGCGCGGAAGTCGCGCGACTCCGGGCGCGACCGCGAAGGCGAGGTGCCTGGAGCGGGTGCGAGCGATCCCGGCCGGCTCGGTCGCCAGCTACGGCGACGTCTCGCCGGGGGCTCCCCGGTTCGCCGGCAGCGTCCTCTTCGGCAGCGAGGAGCCGGATCTGCCCTGGTGGCGGGTCGTCCGCGCCGATGGCTCGCTGGCCAAGGGGGCGCGGCAGAAGCGGCGCTTGAGGGAGGAGGGCGTGCCGTTCCGCGGCGACCGGGTCGATATGCGCGCCGCCCGGGTCAGTCCTCTTTGAGCTTCCGCCAGTAGAGACGTCCCAGCAGGGGCTTCAGGTTCGACCAGGCGACCGCGACCCCGATGAGCGCGAGCGCGGTGACGGCGATGCCAACCGGCCAGCACCAGGAGTAGAGACGGCCGACCGGGTCGGCGATCCCGCAGCAGACCACGAGCACCGCCAGGATCGCCAGCACAACGGCAGCGGCGAGTGGCCCCAGCGGGCGCCACAACCAGGTGGCGCGCCCGAACTTGAGGCGGCCGCAATCGAGGCGGTCGAGGAGGTCGTCGCTGGGGTGGTTGAGACGGTCGAGCCAGGGGTGGAAGGCCCAGCTCTCCTCGGCCCCGCCCGCGAAGTCGGCGGGGAGCTGCTGGGTCGCGATCAGGTAGCCATCAGCCTCAAGCGAGAGCGCCTCGAGGTCGCTGAAGTAGTCGAGGTCGGTGCGAATCCGCGAGAGGCGGTGCTGGGCGCCGCGGGCGACGCCGAAGTCGGTATCACCGGCGGTGAGCTCGGTGCCCTCCTGGCGCTTTCGGGGTCCGCCTGCCGGCGGCACGGACTCGGCCTTGAGCCCCATCCGCAGATGCATCACGATCGCTTCGTCGTCGAGGCCGACCAGCTGCTCGTCGCGGATCCGGTCCTCGGCGACCGAGTTGGACCGCAGCAGCGATGAGAGGGCGAGCGGCCACGGCCGGTCCTTGTCGGCCATCTGCCCGGATGCGTCGCTGATCAACAGCTTGCTGCAGCGGAGATCGTGCAATGCCTGCAAGCCCTGGTTGTCCTCGACGCCGCCGTCGACCAGCTGCACCCGCATGCGCTCGTAGAGCCCGGTGATCGAGAGCGGGTGGAAGACGCCGGGGACCGCGGCCGAGGCGGCGACGGCGAGCGCCAGCGGGAAGTCCCGATGCCGCGGAGGCACAACCGGCTCGTCCGGCCGCCACGGCGCCGGCTCGTAGTAGGCGCGCTGCAGCCACATGTTCTTGTCGATCGCTTCGACCCGGGTGCGGGTCTCGGGGTCTTCCGGCAGTTCCTCGCCCATCCGCGTCGCTTCGAAGCGCCAGGCATGGCCGCTGTTGAGGGTGGTGGCATTGATCGCCAGCGCCGGCACCTTGTGGGTGCGCGCGGCGGCGGCTCCCTTGTCGTCGACGTTGAACTCGACTTTCTCGTCTCTGCGCTTGGGCCCGCCGGGCCACGGTTCGATCAGCAGCTCCCGCATCGCGATCTGGGTCTCGCGGCCGAGGCTGCGCGCGTCCCGCGCCCGGGGCCAGGCGGCCCGGTAGACGAGGCGGTCGTAGAGGTCGCCGATCCGCTCGCTGCGCGAGTAGGAGGGGAGGAGCATCTTCGCGAGCTTCGCCGGGTTGGCGAAGACCCGGGCGCGGATGTTTCGCTGGACCGCTCGCCGTAGCTCCGCCTCGACTGTGGCGACCAGGTCGAGGTAGTCCTCGCGCCGGAGCTCCGCGTCGCCTTTCTCTTCCAGCAGCCGCTTCAGGTGCAGGTAGTAGAGGGCGCCGACGATCGAGCCACCGGAGACGGTCGAGATCACCTCCACCTGGGGCAGCAGCTCGACCTCGGCCAGGCGAGCAAGGACGCCGACGTGGAAGAACGCCGCCCGGAAGCCGCCGCCCGACAACGACAGGCCCCATCCCTTGGGTCGGGGCTCGGTCTCGGTACGCACCTGCACCACGACATAGAACCATGCATCATCGGCGGCTGCCGGGAATCTTCAGCAGATGCGGGTGCGCCCGGCGCCGCCGTCCTCGGCTGGCACCGCCAGGCACAGCTCCGGCGCCGGGCCGAGGACCAGCTGGCGCTGCCAGGCGGGCGGGTCGCCGAGGGCGGCGCGGGCGTCGGCGGCGGCGAGGCCGCGCGGGCGGTCGAGCCAGCGGGCGCTCGCCGGCACCTCGGCCGGGCCGGCGAGCAACCGGTAGACGGCGCCCCAGCCGGCGCCGGAGAGCGCCGCGGCGCGATCGTGGCTGGGGCGGCGTCGGGCGTCGAGCGCCACCTCGTTCAGCTCGCCGAGGCCCGCCCAGTCCTCGACCAGGTACCAGTCCTCGTAGCCATCCCGCTCGCCGCCGGCCGTGGCCCCGTCGCCGTCCGCCGCCGCGAACGGCAGCTCGCTCAGCCGGAAGCAACCCGACTCGATCTCCAGCTCCGCATGGAAGCCGCGCTGGGCCTGCTCGTACTCCTCCGCCTTGACGCCGGCGGCGGGCCGGTGCCAGAAGACGTAGGCAAGCACCTGGACGCTAGATGGTTGGTCTAGGCGACCGGGCCGTCGCCGGACTTCGAGATCTCGCGCTGGACGTCGGCCTCGGTGATCCGGTTGCTGGGGCCGTAGACCTTCCAGCCCTGCGCGACGACGCCGATCGCAACGCCAAGGCAGACCCAGATCGGCCAGAAGTAGCCGCCGCCCCCGAGCGCCCAGATCACCACCGTGATCGCGATCGCGAAGAGGCCGCCAGCGAGCAGGCCGTTGAAGTCCTGCTTCATCTTCAGCCGCTGGATCGCCAGATCGCGGGCGTTGTCGGGCGAGTCGATTCCTTGCTCGAGCATGGGCCGAACTCTAGCCGCCCGCCTCGGTAGCTGTTCCTTTTGTCCCTCTAGGGAGCAAAAGGAACAGCCCGAGGCGGTGGGGCTACGGGCAGACGACGATCAGGTGGAAGTCGGCGTCTTCGTTGGTCCCGTCTTTGGCCCGGGTGTGGACTTCGATCGCATTCGGGTTGGCGGGGGAGATGTTGGTCTGGACGTAGCCCGGCGTCGGCACCGTGGTGCTGGCGTTGTTGCGGCCGGCGACGTTGGCGCAGACGGCGACGTTGCCCGGGAAGATCACGTTGACGGCGCCGCCGCCCTCGGAGATCGTGACGTTCGGGTCGCTGGAGCGGGCCAGGCTGGCGTTGCCCGGGCCGCTCGGGTTGTTGACGACGGCCCAGAGCGTGTTCGTCGCCCGCTTCGCGCTCGGGATCGTGCCCAGCTTGTTGGTGTTGATCTGGTAGCCGGTCAGCGTTTTGTGCTTGAGCTTGCCGGCGCCGATCGACTGCTTTTCGATCGCGTTGCCGTTGATCCGGCCCGCCGCGTAGGCGGTGCCGCCGAGGGCGGCGACGAGGGCGATCAGCGCCACCACCATCGCGCCCGAGGGGCGTCGCTGCCAAAGCTTCTTCATCTCAGTCCTCCTTGCCGGTTGGTCGTTCGGGCTCTACCCATCGCAACCGGCGCGCAAGCCGGAAGCTGCGGTTTCGACCCGACGACCGGGGCGGGCACCGTCGCGCCTAGATGGTTGATTCCACGGCGAGGTGCGACTGGGGGCGTGCCTGGCCAAGCGGATCAAGGACGCAGGGTGCAGCCTTTGCCGGTGGGCAAAGGCAAACCCGAGGACGCCGAGCCGCGCAGGGTGCCAGGCGCGTCATCCAGGTGTGCCTGGTCGTGGAATCAACCATCTAGTCGTTGGGCAGGGCGGTGACGAACTTCCCGAAGGCGGCCATGTCGGTGACCGCGGGGCCGTGCCCGGGGAGGATCAGGGTCGGCTCCAGCGCCGCCAGCTTGCGGATCGAGCGGCGGTTCTCGGCCGGGTTCGGGCTGAGGTCCGTCGGGCGGCTGGTCGAGCTTGGTCCGCATCGTCAGGTAGGTGCAGTTGCGGACGACGTCGCCGCAGATCGCCACCCGGTCGGCGTCGCGGAAGAAGATCACCTCGCCCGGCGCGTGGCCGGGGGCGTGGACGACGCGGAAGCCAGCGACCTCGTCGCCCTCCTCCAACACCTGGTCCACCTTGTGCGGCGGTCCGGTCCAGAGCTTGCCGAAGAAGCGGGCGCCGGGGCTGCTCGTCGCCGCCACCGGCCGCCGCCCCTCCATCGCGTCGACGTCGGCGGCGTGACAGGCGAGTGGGATTCCGCGGCTCTCGCAGATCTCGTCGGCGCAGCCCTGGTGGTCGGGGTGGACGTGGGTCAGCGCCACCATCGAAAGCTCGACCCCGCGCAGCTGGCGGGCGATCCGGCGCGAGTCCCAGCGGCGGCCGGCGTCGACCAGGACGTCCTCGGCGAGGTAGACGTTGATCAGCGGCCGCGGTCGTTCGTCGAGCCGCCAGACGCCGGGGGCCATGAACTTCATCGTCGCCTCCCGTGCCCGTCCGCCGGCCTCAGTGGATGCCGAGCGTGCCGCGAGGGTCGCCGCTGTTGTCGGCGAGCGCCTCCAGGCGGGCGATCTGCCGCTCGCCTTCGACCCGTGCCGGGTGGCCCTCCGGCAGCGGCGCGATCAGGCGGCGGATGCGGTTGCGGACCTGCAGCGCGAAGTGGGGGGTGGAGGGGCCGGCGAGGGCGCGGATGTCCTCGACCGAGACCTCGGGGCCCTGCTCGACCAGGCGTGGGTTCTCGGCTTCGCTCATTCTTCTCCTCCGATTTTGGCCAACTCGGCCAGTTCGTTGACTTCGGCCTGCTGGCCGATGCCGATCGCCGACTGGTCGCCAATCACCCAAACGTGGTTGTAGAAGGCCCGGGTCGGGTCCGTCGTGTAGCCGGGCTTGACGTCGAGCAGGTAGCTGCGCACTTCGGCAGGCAATTTATCGGCGGAGTCGGTGAGCAGCAGCGGGCCCCAGGTGCCGGAGGCCGAGAGCGCCGCCGCCGCGGCGGCTTCTAGCGGGTCCTCGTCGCGGGTGAGGACGAAGCCGTGGCCGGGGTCGTTGACGTTCCAGCCGAAGCTGCCGTCGTGGAAGCGGGCGAAGGCGAGGGCGTTGGCGATGGGGTCCTTGGCGGCGATGCGGCGGACCTTCGGGCCGAGCTTCTTGATCGCGCCGAGGACCTGGTCGGAGATCGCGGTCTTGGGTCCGAGGACGTAGACCGGGACGCCGGTGTGGCGCGAGATCGCTTCCGCAGTCGGTTCCGGCAGTTTGTCCTTTTCGGCGAAGAGGACCGGGTCGCCGGAGCGGGCGGCCCAGGCGGCGGCGGGCATCGCCAGCTGCGGACTTTCGAGTGGGGCGACGACGACCGCGTCCGGGGGCGAGCCGAAGAGGCGGTCGCGGTACTCGGCGATCGCGGCGGCGTTGGCGGCGGGCGTGGCCGCGGCGGGGTCGCTGACCCGGGCCGGGAGGACCTGTTCGATCCCGCTCGAGTCCTCGGGCGCGGTGACCGCGCCGAAGGCGAAGCCGCGGGCCCCCTTCGAGGCCTTGCCGCCCTGGGGGGCGAGCGCGTCCCAGGCTTCCTGGCTGGCGGCGGGGATTTCGTCGGGGCCGGAGAGCAGCAGCGGGGCGCGCAGCGGCGGCGCCATCAGGACCGCGGCGGCGAGCGCCGCCGGCCAGTCGGTTTCGTCGACCAGGGCGACCGCTTCCGGGCGCTGGGCGGGGGTGGTCGAAGGAAAGATGGAGAGCGCCACCGCGGCGGCGTTTTCCGCGGCGGTCGCGCCGCCGACCCGGGTGGTGTTGTCGGTGGCGAAGCCGGGGAAGCCGAGTTCGGTGCTCGCCACTTCGGGTTCCTCGTTGGATTCCGGTTCCCCGCCTTCGGCTTCGGCAGGTGGGGCGACGACCGGGGCGGGGGCGGCCGAGCCGGTGTCGTCGTGCTTGGCGCCGCCGGTGCCGCCGACGACGACGGCGGCGATGAAGACGATCGCCAGCGCGACCAGCCCGGCGACCAGCTTGATCGCGCCCGGGATCGGCTGGCGCTTGCGGCGCTGTCGCTTCGGCTTGGGTTTCGGCTTCGTCTTCGTCTCCGGGCGCGGCGATTTCGCCGTCTTCGGCTCCCCCGGCGCAGCTCCCCGCGGCTCGCCGGTCGGTTGCTCCTCCGGCTCGGGCGAGGGGACGTCGGCGTTGATCGGTCGGTCGGCGCTCACCCGCGCGAACCGTACCGCCCCGCGCCGTCCGCGTCCGCGAACTCAAACGTTCCTTCATCTTCGCCGGGTGGTGGCGGCGCTAGGCTTTCGGGACGACTGGCTGACTGACCAGTCAATCAGTCGCTCGGCCCGCGCCCGGGCACACGCAAGAGGAGGAACCGCATGGACTTCGCCTACACCGACGAGCAGCTCGAGCACAAAGAGCGCTGCCGGGCCTTCGCCCGCGACGTGATCCGCCCCGCCGCGGCCCAGCACGACCGCGACGAGACCACCCCCTGGGAGGTGATCAAGGAGGCGCGCCGGCAGGGCTTCGGCGGCCTCGAGTCGATCCAGCGCTCGGCCGAAGACCCGCAGGGTCAGATGCAGGTGATCTCGGCCGAAGAGTTCCACTGGGGCTGCGCCGGGATCGCCCTCGCGGTCAGCGGCTCCGGCCTGGCGGCGGCCGGGATCGCCGCCTCCGGCACCCCCGAGCAGATCGCCGAGTGGGTGCCGCGCTGCTTCGGCCCCGAGGACGACCCGCGGCTGGGCGCCTACGCGGTGACCGAGCCGCAGGCCGGCTCCGACGTCAAGAGCCTGAAAACGACCGCGAAGCGCGACGGCGACGAGTGGGTCCTCGACGGCACCAAGGTCTTCATCACCAACGGCGGCATCGCCGACGTCCACGTCGTCGTCGCCGCGGTCGACCCGGCGCTCGGCACCCGCGGCCAGGCCTCGTTCGTGGTCGAGGGAGGGACCCCCGGCCTCTCCCAGGGCAAAAAGGAGTCGAAGCTCGGGATCCGCGCCTCGCACACCGCCGAGGTCGTCCTCGACGGTTGCCGGGTTCCGGCCGAGAACCTGCTCGGCGGCGAGGAGAAGCTGCAGCGCAAGCTCGAGCGGGCGCGCTCGGGTGAAAAGTCGCGCTCGGCCGACGCCCTGGCGACCTTCGAGATCACCCGGCCGATCGTCGGCGCCTCGGCGCTGGGGATCGCCCAGGCGGCTTACGAGTGGACGCTCGAGTACCTCGACGGCCGCGAAGAAGGCGGCGTGCCGCTGCTCAGCGCGCAGCGGATCCAGCAGACGCTGGCCGACGTCGCGACCGAGATCGAGTCGGCCCGACTGCTGGTTCAGCGGGCCGCCTGGATGGGTCGCAACGGGGTGCCGATGCGCGGCGGCCAGGGCTCGATGTCGAAGCTGAAGGCCGGCGACGTGACGATGTGGGCGACGACGACGCTGATGGACCTGGTCGGTCCCGAGGCGCAGAGCACCGACCATCCGCTGGAGAAGTGGTTCCGCGACGCCAAGATCTACCAACTGTTCGAGGGCACGGCGGAGATCCAGCGGATGGTGATCTCGCGGATGCAGGCGCGGGAGTACGCCGAGCGCCTCGGCTTCGCCGCCGACGTTGCCGCGGCCGCCCAGAGCGGCACCCCGCAGACGGAGCCGGTCCCGGCCTGAGCTGGGGCTACGCTGCGGGCGTGAGCTCGCCCGCCCACGACCATTCGCACGCCGGCCATTCGCACGGCTTCGGCGCCCACTCGCTGGAGGCGCGGCGGGAGGACAGCCGCCGGCGGATGACCTGGGCGCTGGCGATCAATCTCGTCCTCTTCGCGGTCGAGGTCGTCGGCGGCCTGCTCGCCGGCTCGCTGGCGGTGCTCGCCGACGCCGGCCACCTGCTCTCCGACATCGCCTCGATCGTGTTGGCGCTGATCGCCGTCCGGCTCGCGGCGCTTCCCGCCGCCGGCCGGCGCACCTTCGGCTACCAGCGCTCCGAGGTGCTGGCGGCGCTGGCCAACGGGCTGCTGCTGGTCGTGGTCAGCGTCGGCATCGGGGTCGCCGCGATCGGCCGCCTCTCCGACCCGCCGGCGATCGAGGGTGGCTGGGTCCTCGTCCTCGGCATCCTCGGCCTCGCCGGCAACCTCCTCGCCACCCTCGTCCTCGCCCGCGGCGAGCGCGAGGACGTCAACCTCGAGGGCGTCCTGCGCCACTCCGCCGCCGACGCGCTCGGCTCGCTCGGCGTCGTCGTCGCCGGCCTCTTCGTCCTGCTCGGCGGCTCCGACATCGCCGATCCGATCGTCGGCCTGCTGATCAGTGCCCTCGTCCTGCTCTCCTCCTGGCGGCTGATCAAGGAGCCCTTCGAGGTGCTGATGGAGGCGGCCCCGGCCAACGTCGACGTCGACGCGGTCGGGGCCGAGATCTGCGCCGAGCAGGGGGTGCGCTCGGTCCACGACCTGCACGTCTGGACCGTCACCGCCGGTTTCGGCGCGCTCGCCGCCCACGTCGTCGTCGCCCGCGGCGCCGACCGCGACAACATCCGCCAGCGGCTGGAGCTGCTGCTGCGCGAGCGCTACGGGATCGAGCACACGACCCTGCAGATGGAGGAGGAGGCCGAAGGCGGCCTGCTGCGGGTCGAGAACGCCCCGGCGCCTGGATAAACCCGCTCCCGGCTGCTGCAAGGAAACGCCCTTCCCGCAAGCCGGTTTGCAGGGACTTTTCGCCCCCGAAGCGGGAAAACCAGCTCCTCTAGCCTCGCCTTCCCGATGTCCAGAGCCCGCCCGATCGCGGCCCTGCTCGCGCCGCTCGCCCTCCTCTGCCTGCTCGCCCTGGCGGCTCCGGCCTGCGCCGGCGCCGAAGACCTCGAGTCCCAGCTCGAATCGAAGCAGGAAACGCTGGAAGCGGTGCACGAACGCGAAGGCGTGCTGACCACGACGATCAGCGGCTACAAGCGGCGGATCGACCACCTGATCGCGGTCGTCGCCGCGATCCGCACCCGCGAAGCCACCACTGCGGAAGCGCTCGCGGCGAAAGAAGCCGAACTGGCCAGCGCGCGGGCGGCGCTGGCGGGCTCCGAACGCCGCCTCGACCGGGTCCGCGCCAGCCTCGCCCGCGCGATCGTCGTCCTCAAGCGGCGGCTGGTCGCGATCTACGAGGCCGGCTCGCCGGACCTGGTCAGCGTCCTCGTCGGCTCGAGGGGGATGGACGAAGTCGCCGCCAGCGCCGAATACCTCAACCGCATCCACGGCCAGGACGAAGCGGTCGTCGGCCGCGTCCGCGACCTTCGCAACGAAGTCCGCGACCTCGTCGTCACCCGCCTCAACGCCAAAGTCACGATCGAACGCGGCCGTAACCAGATCGCCGCCCGGCGCCGCTCGCTGGCCGGTGGCCGGGCCGAACTGCAGCGGCGCCAGGGACAGCTGGTCGCCGCCCGCGGCGATCGCGAAGCGACCCTGGCGACCCTCGGCGAGCACGGCGAAGAGCTGGACGGCTCGGTCGAAGCGATCCAGGGCGAAATCGCCGCCGAGCTGGCGGCGACCGGCTCGACGCCGCTGCCGGCCGGCCCGATCGTCCCCGGCTCGGGGGAAATGATCTGGCCGGTCAACGGTCCAATCGCCTCGCCCTTCGGCCCGCGCGAACTGAACGGATACGAGTTCCACCCCGGGATCGACATCGCGGTGCCGGAAGGGACGCCGATCCGGGCCGCCCTCGCCGGCACCGTCGTCTTTACCGAGTCAGAGGCCGAAAGCGGCGGCTACGGCAACTACACCTGTATCGACCACGGCGGCGGGCTGAGCACCTGTTACGCCCACCAGAGCGCCTTCTCGGTGAATCCGGGCGAGTCGGTTGAACAAGGGGAGATCATCGGGTACAGCGGTTGCACCGGCTACTGCCTCGGCCCTCACGTCCACTTCGAGGTTCGTATAAACGGCGAAGTCACTGACCCGATGGGATACCTTTAGCGAAGATAGGTAGAGATGATCCGCCAAGCCCGCAATTACCTCGTCGGCGCCGCCTCTGGAGCCACTTTGATCGCGGTGGCGGTAGCCGTTTTCGTGGTCCTCGTCTCCGCCCAGGTCTTCCGCGACTGGCCAATCGCGGCGCTGGGCGGCAACGACTCGAAGGCTGACGTCTCCTCCAGCCAACCGGTTTCCGGCCCGGGGAGCGACCAGGCGGCGACGACCACGGCCGACGTCGCGCCGACCCCAGCGAACGCGGGCGGTGACAAAGCGAACGGCAACGGCGGCGGCAGCAAAGCCGGCGGCCGCGGCCCGGCAGTCCAGAACAGCCAGACGACCCCGGTCAGCCCGGAAGCGGCGGTACCGGCTCCGAGCGCCGCCGGCGGCCCCTCCCGCAGCGACGAATCTTCCCCCTCGAACCCGGCGCAGCCGGCGACGCCGAGCACCCCTCCGGGCAACGGCGGCGGGGACAACGGCGGCTCCGGTGGCGGCGGCGGAGGCAACGGAGGCGGCGGCAGCGAAGGCGGCGGCGGTGGCAACGAAGCCGCACCGCCGCCGGCGAACCCTCCGAGCGCCTCGGCCGGCGTCACCGAATCGGTCAACGGGGTCGATGAAGCGACCGGCGGCGTGGTCGGATCGACCGGCGCCACCGGGGTCGTCGAAGGCGTCGTCAACGGCGCCGCCGGCCCCGAATCGGTCGTCGGCAAGACCGTCGACGGGACCGTCGAAACGGTCAACGGCCTGCTCGGCGGCGGCAAGTAACGGCGCGACCGGGCGCCGCGCTCGGCCGCAGGGACCGCATCGCTCCCCAGGCTCGCCCCGGGATCGTCACAATGCGGCTCCGGATGGCGGAGCAGACACAGGCAGGGGCGGTGGCGGACCCGATCGCGGGCTCGCCCGTGTTCCCCATCGGCAGCCGGGTCAACCCGGCCGGCCACCTCGAGATCGGCGGCTGCGACGTGGTCGAGCTGGCGGAAGAGCACGGCACCCCGGCCTACCTCTACGCCGAGGACGATCTGCGCGCCCGCGCCCGCGCCTACCTCGACGCCTTCGAGCGCCGCGGCGCCGCGGCCGAGGTCGTCTTCGCCTCCAAGTCCTTTCCCTGCACCGCCGCCTACCGGCTCTTCGCCGAGCAGGGGCTCTCGGTCGACGTCGCCTCCGGCGGCGAGCTGCACATGGCTCTCCACGCCGGCTTCGACCCGGCTCGGATCCTGATGCACGGCAACAACAAGACCGACGAGGAGATCCTCTTTGCCGCCCGCGCCGGCGTCCGCCACCTGGTCCTCGACTCCTTCGACGAGATCGAGCGCTGCGAGCGGCTGCTCGACGGGCCGCAGCGGGTGCTGATCCGGGTCACCCCGGGGATCAAGCCCTCGACCCACGACTTCATCACCACCGGCCAGCTCGATTCGAAGTTCGGCTTCGGCCTCGCCGATGGCCTCGCCGAGCGGGCGATCGAGCGCGTCCTGGCTTCCGAGCAGCTGCAGCTAGTCGGCCTCCACGCCCACATCGGCTCGCAGATCTTCGAGCTCGAGCCCTACGCGCTGGCGATCCGGGCGCTGGGTGAGATCGCCGGCGAGTGGTGCGAGATCGTCGATGTCGGCGGCGGCCTCGGGGTCGCCTACGCCGAGGAGGACGAGCCGCCCTCGATCGAGGCCTACGCCGAGGTCAAGGTGCGCGGAGTCGAGGAGGTCTTCGGTTCGGGGACGAAGGTGATGGTCGAGCCTGGACGCTCGCTGGTCGCCAACGCCGGCGTCACCGCCTACCGGGTCGGCACCGTCAAGGAGGTGCCGGGGGTGCGGACCTACGTCGCCGTCGACGGCGGCATGTCGGACAACCTGCGGCCGATGCTCTACGGCTCCCGCTACGAGGCGGTGATCGCCGACCGCGCCGGCGAGGCGCCCGATTCGCTCGTCACCGTCGCCGGCATGCACTGCGAGTCCGGCGACGTCCTCGTCCGCGACGCCGAGCTGGCCGAACCGGCGGTGGGCGACGTCCTCGTCACCCCGGCGACCGGCGCCTACGGCCACGCGATGGCGAACAACTACAACGGCGTCCCGCGGCCGCCGGTGGTCTTCTGCCGCGACGGCGACTCGCGCGTCGTCGTCCGCCGCGAGACCTACGACGACCTCACCGCTCGCGATGTCTGACCCCGGCGAGGGGTCCAAACCGGTCCGCATCGGCCTGCTCGGCCGCGGCACCGTCGGCGGCGCCTTCGCCGAGTTGATCGGCGAGCGGGCTGAGGCGGTTGAGGCGGCGACCGGGCGGCGGCCGGAGATCGCCGGCGTCCTCACCCGCGGCGAAGGGGAGTTCGACGAGATCCTCGCGCGCTGCGACCTGGTGGTCGAGCTGATGGGGGGGACCGAGCCGGCGCGCGAATACGTCACCCGGGCGATGGAGGCCGGGAAGCCGGTCGTCACCGCCAACAAGCAGCTGCTCGCCCAGCACGGCGACGAGCTCTTCGCGGTCGCCCGCCGCTCCGGGGTGCAGCTGCGCTTCGAGGCGGCGGTGGCGGCGGTGATCCCGATCGTCCGCACGATCCAGGAGGGCTTCGGGACGACCGAGATCTCACGCGTCTTCGGGATCGTCAACGGCACCACCAACTTCATCCTCAGCCAGATGGCGGCGACCGGCGCCTCCTACGAGGACGCCCTCGCCGAGGCGCAGCGGCTCGGCTACGCCGAGGCCGACCCGACCGACGACGTCACCGGCGCCGACGCGGCGGCGAAGATGGCGATCCTCGCCCGGCTCGCCTTCCACACCCCGGTCTCGCTGGCCGAGGTCAGCTACGAGGGGATCGAGGCGATCAGGCCCGACGGACCTCGCCTACGCCCGCGAGCTCGGGCTCTCGCTGAAGCTGCTCGGGGTCGCCGACCGCCGCGAAGGCGGGATTAGCGTCCGCGTCTTCCCCTGCTTCCTCTACGGCGGCCACCCGCTGGCGCCGATCGAGGGCGCCTTCAACGCGGTGACGATCCAGGGCCCGGCGCTGGATGAGGTGACGATCTCCGGCCCCGGCGCCGGCGGCCTGCAGACCGCCTCGGCGGTGCTCGGCGACGTCGTCTCGATCCTCGCCGGCGAGGCGCCGGTGCACGAGACCCGGGTCGAGCTGCCGCTGGTCGGCGACGTCCCCTCAGCCTTTTATCTGCACCTCGAGGTTGCCGACCGGCCCGGGGTGCTGGCCCGGATCGCCACCGTGCTCGGCGACCACGACGTCTCGGTCAGAAGCGTGGTCCAGCGCGGCACCGGCGAGGAGGCGAGCCTGATCATGGTGACCCACGAGGTGCTGGAGTCGCGCTTCGGGGCCGCGGTCGAGGCGCTGGGCGGGATCGCCGAGCTGCGCACGCCGCCGCGCTCGATCCGGGTCGCCGAGGAGCAGGGCTGACGTGCCGGCGGGGCTGATCGAACGCTACCGCGACCGCCTCTCGCTCGAGCCGGGCGACCCGGTGGTGACGCTGAAAGAGGGCTCGACCCCGCTGATCGCCTCGCCGCTCCTCTCCGAACGGGTCGGCGCCACCGTCCACCTCAAGTTCGACGGCGCCAACCCGACCGGCTCCTTCAAGGACCGCGGGATGACGGTCGCGGTCAGCCGCGCCAAGGGGCGCGGGGCGGAGGCGGTGATCTGCGCCTCGACCGGCAACACCGCCGCCAGCGCCGCCGCCTACGCGGCGCGGGCGGGCCTGCGCGGGGCGGTGATCGTGCCGGAGGGCAAGATCGCGATCGGCAAGCTCGCCCAGGCGCTGATGCACGGCGCCCGCGTGGTCGCCCTGCAGGGCAACTTCGACGACGCTCTGCGGATCGTCCGCCAGATCGCCCAGAAGCACCCGGTCGAGCTGGTCAACTCGGTCAACCCGCACCGGATCGAAGGCCAGAAGACGGCTGCCTTCGAGATCGTCGAGGAGCTCGGCGGAGCCCCGGACGCGCTGGCGATCCCGGTCGGCAACGCTGGCAACATCACCGCCTACTGGCGCGGCTTCGGCGAGGTCGACACGGCGCCGATCCTCTACGGCTTCCAGGCTGAGGGCGCGGCGCCCTTGGTCAGCGGCGAGCCGGTCGAGGAACCGGAGACCGTCGCCTCGGCGATCCGGATCGGCAACCCGGCCCGCTGGGAGGAGGCGATGAGCGCCGTCACCGCCTCCCGCGGCCGCATCGCCGCCGTCTCCGACGCCCAGATCCTCGACGCCTACCACTGGCTCGCGGCCGAGGTCGGAGTCTTCTGCGAGCCCGCTTCGGCCGCCTCGGTCGCCGGCCTCCTCGCCCACGGCCTGCCCACCGTCGAGGGCGCCCCGCCGCCGACTTCGGTCGTCTGCGTGCTCACTGGCCACGGCCTCAAGGACCCCGACACCGCCTTCTCCGAAGCCCCCCCGGTAATGAACTGCGAGAACGACCTCACCGCCGTCGAGCGCGCCGTCTTCGACTGAGTTCAGTCTCACTGTACCTTTTTGGTACAGTCAGACTGAACTCATGGATGCCCTCAATCCCTTCGTCTTCAGCCGTCCGGTCGATCCCGCCGATCTGATCGACCGCGACCGGGAGTCCGAGAAGCTGCTGGCGCTGGCAGAAGGCGGCCACGCGGTGCGTCTCTCGGCGCCGCGCCGGTACGGCAAGACGAGCCTTCTGCGACGGCTCGGGGAGGATGCCGAGCGCGCCGGGATGAATTACGTCGAGGTCGATTTCTACGGCGTCCTCTCCGAGCTCGAGGTCGCCGAGCGGCTGGAGGACGGTTACGCGGGGCTGCGTTCGACGCCGGGGCGCCTGGCCCGGGCGGCGATCCGGACCCTCCGCCCCGGGGTGAGCGTTGGCGGAGGTCCGCTGCGGGTCGAGTCGAGGCCACAGCTCGAGCGGCAGTCCTCGAAGCTCGTGACCGGCCTGCTCGATCTGCCGCTGCGGATCTTCGAGCGGACCGGGACCCGGACCCTGGTCGCTTTCGACGAGTTCCAGGCCCTGCTCGCGGTGGGGCCGCAGGTCGACGGTCTCTTCCGCAGCCGCATCCAGCGCCACGGCGATGCCGCCAGCTACGTCTTCGCCGGCTCCCACCCGGGCCTGATGGCGGAGCTGTTCGGCGCCCGCGAGCGGCCGTTCTACGGACAGGCGCGACCGTTCGCGCTCGAGCCACTGGCGGACGCCGACATCGCCGAATACGTCGGTGCTCGCTTCGAGGCGACGAAGCGCGACGTCGGCCCGGCGCTCGATCCGCTACTGGACCTGGCCGCCGGTCATCCCCAACGGGCGATGCTCCTCGCCCATCACCTCTGGGAGCAGACGCCGCAAGGGGAGGTCGCCGATGCCGATCGCTGGCAGGCCGCGCTCGGAACGGTCCTGTCCGAGCACGATGAGGCGATGCGCGCCGCCTGGGACTCGCTGGAGACGAAAGAGCAGGCGGTCTTCGCGGCGCTCGTCGTCGGCGGTGCCGGACTCTTCGCCGAGCGGACCCTGCTGCGCTTCAACCTCTCGAAGAGCAGCGCCCGTTATGCCCGCGACGCGCTTGCGAAGGCGGGGCAGGTGCGGGAGGTTGACGGGGTCTGGCAGCCGGTCGACCCCCTGCTGGCGCGCTGGGTCCTCGATCTGCAGCAGAATGGCGGTGAGGAACCTCGATGACCATCCGCCACCGACTCGTCCGCGTCCCCGCCTCCTCGGCCAATCTCGGGCCGGGGTACGACTCGATGGCGGCGGCGGTCTCGCTGCACCTGGAGGTCGAGGTGGAAGAGGCGGGGGAGTTCGCGCTCGATCCGGGCGGGCTGGCGGTGACGACCGGGCGCGACAACCTGATCGTGCGGGCGTTCGAGACGCTGCACCCGGCCGACGGGATCGCCTTCCGGGTGCGCAGCGAGATCCCCCTGGCGCGGGGGCTGGGATCGAGCGCGGCGGCGATCGTCGCCGGGCTCTTCGCCGCCGATCACCTGTTCGAGCTGGCCCTCTCGAAGGAGGAGATGCTGGCCCGGGCGACCGAGCTCGAGGGGCACCCGGACAACGTCGCGGCGGCGATCTACGGGGGGTTCGTGGTCTGCGGGCCGGGCGAGCCGGCCGCTCGCGGCGGGGACCCGTTCGCGGCCCGCTTCGATCCGCCCGAGGGGCTGGAGGGGATCGTCGTGATCCCGCCCGAGGAGGTCTCGACCCGGCGGGCCCGGGAGGCGATCCCGGCGGAGCTGCCGCTCGAGGACGCCGTCGCCAACGTCTCCGCCGCGGCCCTGCTGGTCCTGGGACTGCGCAGCGCCGACCTCGACCTGGTCGGCCGCGGTCTCCACGACCGCATCCACCAGCCGCGCCGCCGCGAGCTCTACCCGCGCTCGATGGAGCTGGTCGACTCGGCCGGCGAGCTGGGGGCGCTGGGGGCGACGATCTCCGGCGCCGGGCCGACGGTGCTGGTCTGGACCACCTGGCAGGACGCCGGCAACGTCGCCGCGGCGCTGCACGAGCGCTGCGACGGCTGGGCCGAAGTGCGGCGGCTGCCCTTCAGTCCCCTCGGCGCCGACGTCCCGGAGCTGTAGATGGACGGCGGGGAGTAGATGGACTGGGTGGTGCGGATCGGGCTGGTCGAGCTGGCGATTGGTGGCCTGCTGGGCTGGGCGATGGTGGTGCGGGACGAGAAGCCCGAGTGGCTGCGGCGGATCGGCGTCGTCGCCCCGCAGCGGATCCGCCAGGTCCACCTCGACTACGTGATGATGGGGCTGATCCTGATCGGGGTCGGGCTGGCGGTGCCGAGCCTGCCGACCGCGGTCGCGGTGGCGCTCGTCTTCGGCACCTTCGTCAACCCCCTCCTCTTCGTCCCGCTCGCCTTCGCCCCGGACGCCGAGCGGCGGCTCTGGTACCGGGCGCTGGCGCTGGTCAGCTTCGTCGCGATGAGCGGCAGCCTCGTCGTCGCCGCCATCGTCGGACCAGGCTGAGATTTCCGTCCTTTCGTCGTCGGGCCGGGATAAAGTCGCCGCCATGATCACTTCCCGCTCGCTCAGACTGCTCGTGGCGCTCGCCGCCCTCACCCTTCTCCTGGTGCTGCCCGCGGTGGCCCAGGCGACGATCGGATTCGTCCGTGGCAACGTCGCCGGCACCGTCTACGTCTCCGGGGACAACGGCAAGGGAGTCAAGAAGATCGGCAAGGGGAACTACCCGCACGTCTCCCCCGACGGCGCCTCGCTGGTCTACAACTCCGAATCCGGCGAACAGACGGCGATGAAGATCACCGCCGCCGACGGCAGCTCCGGCGCCGGCAAGACCCTGATCAAGAACTGGCGCGAACCGTTCCTCGCGGTCTGGTCGCCGAACTCCGAATTCATCCTCGCCGAGCGGGGCGGCGAGATCGGCAAGCGGCAGCTGGTTCTGGTCACGGTCGCCAGCGGAGCGCAAAAGGTGCTGGCGAGCGGCTTCTTCAGCGGCTTCTCCTTCGGCCCCGAAGGCAAGGAAATCGTCTACGCGAAGGCCAACAAGGAAGCCTTCCCGCCGAAGAGCGACGTCTACCGGGTCCCGGTGTCGGGTGGCAAGGCGGTCGCCCTGACCCACGACCACAACTCCGAGTACCCGGTCTGGGGGCCGACGGGGAAGATCGTCTTCGTCAAGCTGCTGGAAGCGAGCAAGCGCAAGTACGCGCCGAAAAACGAGCTGTTCACGATGAACGCGCAGGGCAAGCAGGTGAAGCGGTTGACCCACACCAAGGTCGACGAACTGCTGCAGGGCCTGTTCCCGACCGCCTGGTCCGGCAACGGCAAGACGATCCTCGCCCAGTTCGGCGGCCAGGACACCAGCTACGCGGTCGTCGTCAACGCCCAGAGCGGGGCCCAGAAGCCGGTGGTGGAAGCGACCGAGCAGGGCCTCGAAGGCGCGGCGATCTCGTTCGACGGGAAGACCGTGTTCGGCTCCGAAGGCGGTTTCGAACCGGGCCCGCAGCGCGACGTCGTCAGCGTCACCGGCGGCAAAATCAAGACCCTGGTCCCGCACGCCTACACCGCCAGCTTCGGCGGCTGAATCGCCATCGTCGGGGCCGCCTTCCGGCGAGGTTGCGCTTCGACTCGCATAGCGAGTCCGTTTGCAGACTCACTGGTCCCAGCTAAAGGCGGGGCGGGCGCTGGGTGAAGAGGTCGGCGACGGCGCGGATCTCCTGCAGGAGGCCGTCGAGGAGGCGCTCGGTTTCGGAATGGATGCGGACCTCGGCGGCTTCGCGATCGGCCTCGACCTGCTCGATCCGGTGCTCGAGGGCGACGGTGCGCTCCTCGACCCGGTGCAGGGAGCGCTCCAGCTTGCGCTCGCTCTTCTTTACCCGTTTGCGGACGAAGAGGCGGGTCTCCTCGCGCATGTCGTCGAGCTCGCGGCGCAGCTCCGGTGCGATCGGCTGGTCCTGCTCGTGCAGCATCTCTTCGACCCCGAGGCGGAGGCGCTCGATCTCCTCGTGCAGCTGGGCGCGGGCGCGATCGGCGCCGGCGGAGATCGAAGCGGAGCCGGGGGCCGGCGGGGTCGGGTCGGGCGGAGTCATCGGCGCCAATCCTAGGGTTGGGGGAGGCCGGAATCCGGGGGCGCCCAATAGAATCGCCGCCGGATGGGACCGATCAGCGCCGAAACCGAGATCGACGTCTCCCGCGAGGAGGTCTTCGCCCTGCTCGCCGACCTCTCACTGCGTCCCTCCTTCACCGACCACTTCCTCACCGACTTCCACCTCACCCGGATCGACCCGGTCGGGCTTGGCGCGGGGGCGCGGTTCCGGGTCAAGGCGCCGTTTCGGAAGGTCTGGACCGATGCCACGATCGCTGAGGCGCAGGAGCCGTTCAAGCTGGTCGAGCGCGGCCATTGCGGCCGGGTCAACCGGATCCCGGTGACCACTGTCTGGGAGGTGACCGGCGGCGCCGGGGCGCTGACCAAGGTCACCGTCTCTTCCTGGACCGAGCCGACGAACCCGCTTGACAAAGCGCTGGAGAGCCTCTCCTGGGGCGCCCATTTTCAGCAGCGGGGCTGGCGCGAGGCGCTGCGGCGGCTGCGCGACCTGCTCGAGTCCGAGCAGCCCGAGCCGGTGCGGCGAATCGGCGTCGCCGGGGGGAACCGCTACGCGACCGGCATCCCTTAATAGACTCTCGCGCGCCGATGTCGAATCGAAGGATCCTGCTGCCCCTTTTCGCCGCCCTGCTCGCCGCCGGGATCGTCCTGGCGTTCGCCGCCTGCGGCTCCAGTGACTCCAAGGAAGTGGTCGAGGGCGAGGTCGTGAAGCTCGGCGACGTCGAATACACCGTCACCTTCTCGCGCTACCTGAACCCCAACGACTCCGAGGACGCCGCCTACCTGGTCGGCCAGGAAGAACCGCAGAAAGGCAACACCTTCTTCGGGGTCTTCTTCGAAGTCCAGAACGACAGCGAAGAAATCCAGAAACTGCCGGCGAACCTGCTGATCACCGACGCCGATGGCGAAGAATTCAAGTCGATCCCGAGCGAAAGCGAGTTCGCGCTGCAGTACGGCGGCGAAATCGAGCCGGAAGAACAGGTTCCGGTGCTCGACTCGCCCGCCCAGCAGGGGCCGATCGAGGGTGTGGTGACGATCTTCGAACTCGATCCCGAAGCGTCGAGCAACCGGCCCCTGACGCTCCACATCGAAAGCCCCGAAGGCGAAAAGGCCGAGGTCGAGCTCGACCTCTAGATCCCGGCGCTGAGGGCCTGCGCCGCCGCCGGCGCCGCGACTTCGCCGCCTGCCGCTTCGGCTTCGATGAAGAGCACCCCGATCGCCAGCTTCGGCTTTTCCGCCGGGGCGAAGGCTGAGAACCAGGCGTCCTTGATCTGCTCCGGATTTTCCGATTCCTCTTCGCCCGGCTTCGGCCCCAGCTCGGCGGTGCCGGTCTTGCCCGCGACCTGAGCCTGCGGGATCGCCCCGGCGGTGCCGGTGCCTTCGGTGACGACGCCGATCATCAGTTCGGTCAGTTCGGCGGCGATCTGCTTCGACATCACCTTTTCCGAATGGGGATGGGGGCGGAGCTGCTTGTTGTTGACGATCGCGGTTGGTTCGCGGATGCCGTCGTTGGCGATCGTCTGCGCCACGCTCGCCATCTCCAGTGGCGTCGCCTGTACTTCGCCCTGGCCGATCGCCGAGACGCCGAGGTCGATTTCTTCGCCGATTTCTTCCGGGATCGTCGATTCGGGCGGGTCGACTTCGTGGATCAGCTTCGGCGCGTAGAGGGTCAGTGGCGAGTTGAAGCCGAAGCGTTCGGCGGCCCCGACTAGGTCGTCGTTGCCGATCTTCGGGCCGAGCGGGGCGAAGACCGAGTTGCAGGACTCGGCGAAGGCCTGGCGGAAGGTGCCGCCGCAGAACTCGCCGTTGGCGTTGTTGAGGAAGCGGCCGCCGACGTTGATCCCGTCGTTGATTTCGAATTCGTCTTCGAGGCTGACCAGTTCGTCCTGCAGGGCGGCGGTGGTGGTGATGATCTTGAAGGTCGAGCCGGGGGGCTGGGGGGCCGAGTAGGCCTGGCCGGCGAGGGCGCGGACGTCGCCGTTCTTGGCGTCGAGGACGGCGATCCCGCCGGCCCGGCCGGCCAGCGCGGCGACCGCGACTTCCTGCAGTTCGGGGTCGATCGTGGTCTTCACCGGGGCGCCGGCTTCGGCTTCGGCTTCGGCGATCACCCGGGGCGCGCCGCCGTTCGGCGGCACCGCCAGCAGCTGGCCGCCGGGCTTGCCGGCGAGGCGGCGGTTGAAGGCCTGCTCGAGGCCGCTGATCCCGACCGGGGTGCCGGTCGGGAAGCCCTGGCGGGCCATCAGCGGCACCGCTTCTTCGGAGGCTTCGCCGACTTCGCCGGTGACGTCGATCGAGGAGTCGCCGAGCGGGTGTTCACGTTCTTCGGCCGGGCCTTCCGCCAGCGCTTCGCCATTGGCCGCCAGGATCGCCGCCCGCGGCGCCAGTTTCACCTTGCTCTCCAGGGTCTCACCCCTGCCCAGGCCGGGGAAGACGAGGCTCGGATTCCACTCGATCCCGCCTTCGTCCCAGGGGAAGTCGACCTCGTCTTCGAAGCGGCCGAAGGCGACGGTCCGGACCACGAAGGAGACCGGAACGACGGTTTCGCCTTGGCGCGATTCGGCGTCGTTGGCGGAGCCGGGGTCGAGGCCGCGCTGGGTCGCGGTCAGTTCGGCTTCGCGGTAGGCGGCGACGAACTGCTCGCGGCTGACCTTGGCTCGTGAGGAATCGTTCAGCTCCGCGTACATCGCCTTGAAGTCGTGCGCGGCCCAGGCGGCGGCGAAGTTGTCTGCGGCGTCCTTTTCCGGCGATCCGGGGGCGCCGAGCGCGGCGCCGGCGACGAAGGCCACGATGGCGACGACGGTGAGCGGGAGCGTGCGGGTGAGCAGGCGCCGCCGCCGCTCCGCCTCGCGAGACCTGTCATTCACGTGAGAAAGGTAAAGGAGACGTCACCGGCGTGCTTTATTTCCAGGGGTGACCGTGCTCGACTGGGCGATCGTCGCCTTCACTCTGGCCCTCGCCCTCTGGGGCTACCGACAGGGGCTGATCGTCGGCGCCCTGACCCTGGTCGGGTTCGGTGCCGGGGCGCTGATCGGCAGCCGGGTCGGGCCGCTGGTCCTCTCCCAGGGCTCCTCCTCGCCCTACGCGCCGCTCTTCGCCGCACTGGGGGCGCTGCTGGTCGGGGCGGTGATCGCGGTCGGGGTCGAGGGCTTCGCGATGGGACTGCGCTCGCGGCTGATCCGCCGCCGCCTCCTGCACCGCGCCGACGGCGCCGGCGGGGCGGCGCTGATCGCCGCCGTCGCGCTCGGCATGGCCTGGATCTTCGGCGCCGTCGCCCTGCACGCGCCGGGGACGGCGCGGCTGCGGGCCGACGTCCAGGCTTCGGTGATCCTGCGCGGGCTGAACGAAGTGCTGCCACCTTCGGGGCCGGTCCTGAACGCGCTCGACCGGGTCGACCCGGCGCCCTCGGTGGCCGGGCCGGCGACGCCGAACGAAGCGCCGGACCCGCGGATCGGCGCCGATCCGGAGGTGCTGCGCGACGGCGGCTCGGTGGTGCGGGTGCTGAGCACCGCCTGCGGGCTCGGGGTCGAGGGCTCGGGCTGGGCCGTCGAGCCGGACCTGATCGTCACCAACGCCCACGTCGTCGCCGGCGCCGACGACACCACCGTCACCACCCAAGGCGGGGTCGAGCTGGCGGCGACGCCGGTCTACTACAGCCCCGACCAGGACCTGGCACTGCTGAAGGTGAACGCGGTGCTGCCGACCCTGCAGGTCTCCTCGCGGCGGAGTCAGGGAGCCGAGGCCGCCGTCCTCGGCTATCCCGAGAACGGCCCCTACACGGTCGAGGCGGCACGGCTGGGGGAGACGCGGCCGACGGTCAGCGAGGACTCCTACGGCAACGGGCCGATCAACCGCACGATCACCGCCCTGCGCGGCTACGTCCGCAGCGGCAACTCCGGCGGCCCGCTGGTCGACGTCCACGGGCGCGTCGTCGGCGTCGTCTTCGCCGCCACCACCGGCGGGCCGCACGGCGGCTTCGCGGTGCCGGCCGAGCAGGTGTCCGAGGCGCTCGCCCGGGTCGCCGGCCAGGTCGACACCGGCCCCTGCACCCGCTGAAGCCGGCTTCCCGAGCGGCCAGGCACGCTTGCGGTGGCCGAAAACCGCCGGGCCGAGCAAGCCCGTTCGGTAAGGTCAAATGGATGGAGCAGGTCAGCGTCACGACCCAGGTCCAGGCGGGAGCGATGTCCCCGGGGCAGGCCCCCGCCGCGTCGATCTGCCCGCACTTCCACGCCGCGATTGAGCTGATCGGCAAGCGCTGGAGCGGCGCCATCGTCTGCGCTCTGACCGAGCGGCCGATGCGCTTCGGCGAGCTCGGCCGGGTCGTCCCCGGCCTCTCCGACCGGCTGCTCTCCCAGCGCCTGCGGGAGCTCGAGGAAGCCGGCCTGGTCGAGCGCGAGGTCGAGGCCGGATCGCCAGTGCGGGTGACGTACTCGCTGACCGACCGCGGCCAAGACCTCGGCCCAGCGATCTACGAGCTCCAGATCTGGGCGAAGCGCTGGAAGTGCGCCGGCTGATCTGACGGCCCAGACCCGTCAGATAGGTGGACTAGCCTGACTCGGATGGACGAGTTGCCGCCCGTCGATCCCGGGCAGATCGAGCTGGACGTGCCGCGGCCGAGCTCCGACCCGGAGCTGCCGGGGCCGTTCCCGGTCGGCCGGTATGCGGGAAAACTGCGGGAGGAGATGCGCAAGCGGGCGCGGGTGCTGCTGGTCGGCGAGGTGACCGGGGTCAGCCGCAGCCGGGTCCAGGCTTACTTCGAGCTGCGCGACGGCGACGGTGCCGTGCCCTGCACGATCTGGCTGAACGATCTCGAGCGGGCGGGGCTGCCGGAGGGGGCGCTGCGCGACGGCGCCGAACTGGTGATCGCCGGCGGTCCCGACTACTACCCGGGCGGGGGCGCCGCTTCGCCCAGCTTCAGCTTCCGCGCCACCCACGTGCGGCTGGCCGGCGAGGGCGACCTGATGCTGCGGCTGGAGGCCCTGCGGCGGCAGCTGCGGGCCGAGGGCCTGCACGAGCTGCAGCGTCAGCTGCGCCGGCCGCTGCTGCCGAAGACGCTGGGCGTGGTGACGGCGGAGACCGGCGCGGCGCGGCGCGATCTGCTCGCCGGGCTGCGGCGGCGCGGCTGGGAAGGGACCGTGGTCTGGGCCTTCGCGCCGGTCCAGGACCGGCGCGCAGCACCGGCGATCACCGCCGCGATCCAGGACCTGGCGGCGCGGCCCGAGGTGGAGGGGATCGTCGTCACCCGCGGCGGCGGCAGCCTCGCCGACCTCTGGGCCTTCTGCGACGAGACCCTCTGCCGGACCGTGGCGCTGCTGCGGGTGCCGGTGGTGAGCGCGGTCGGCCACGAGCGCGACATGACCTTGATCGACGACGTCGCCGCGGTCGCCTGCTCGACCCCGACCCACGCCGCCGAGGCGGCGGTGCCGCTCGACTGCCTCGCCGCCCGTCGCGAGCTCGCCCGTTGCGGGCTGGCGCTGCGGCGGGCTGCCGACGGCGCGGTCGGGTCGCGGGCGCGCCACCTCGGCGCCCTCGCCCGCGGCCCCGCTCGGGCCCTGCGGCGCGAGCGCGGCAAGCTGAACCAGAAGATCCGCGAGATTCGCGCCGCCTCCGAACGCGGCGTCGCCGAGCAGCGGCGGTTCCAGCGACGGATTGGCGCGGTGGTGCTTGACAGAGCGCGGCGGCGGGCGATCGAGGCTGTCGCGGCGGGGGTGGCCGAGGAGGCGCGCAGGGGCGCCGCGATCGAGCGCGCCGCCTCTCGCGACATCGCCAAGCGTCGCGAGGCGCTGCGCCAGGCCCTGGTCGCCCTCCGTGCCCACGATCCCGAGCGGACTCTCGAGCGCGGCTACGCCCTGGCCGAGGGGGCGGACGGCGAGCCGCTCACCAGTGCCGCCGCCGCGGCGGCCGAGGCGGCCTTTAGCCTGCGGTTCGCCGATGGACGCCTCGATGTCAAGCCCAGCAGCGGACGCCGCCAGCCCGAACGGGGCGACGATGGCTGAGCAGCCGCAGAGCTACGAGGCCGCGGTCGAGCGGCTGGAGGAGATCATCGACCGGCTCGACTCCGGTCAGGCCGGGCTGCGGGAGACGCTGGAGCTGTGTGGCGAGGGTCGCGAGCTGGTCTCCTACTGCGCGCGGGAGCTGGACGCGGTCGGCGAGGGGCTGAAGGAGCTGAAGCTGGACGAGCTCGCGGCCAGGCTCGACCCCGAAGCCGGCTGAGCGACTCGCCGGTCAGTCGTTCTCGGTCGGCCCACTGCATAGACGGCCTAGCGCTGGGCAGCCGCGGCAGAGCGCCCAGTCGCGTCGCTCGGGCGGCGCCGGGGGGAACTCGCGGTCGCCGATCCGCTCGATCGCCGCTTCGAGGTCGGCGCGGCCGGCGGCCATCGCCTCTGAGTCGAGGCAGGTGACGACCGGCTCCTCGGGGCGCTCGAGGAAGACGTAGGCGACCTCGACTTCGGCGGCGCCGAGGGCCTCGGCGGCGGCGAGGGCGTAGATCGAGCGCTGGGTCGCGTAGCGGCCGGCGTGTTCGGCGGGGGTGGTGTCGCCGAGGCGGTCGGTCTTGTAGTCGACGACCAGAGGCGGGGCGCCGGTGCGCTCGACCAGGAGGTCGATCGAGCCGCGCAGGACGGTGCCGCCGAGGCCGAGCAGGATCGGCACCTCGGCGCGGACGCGGGCGTCGTCGTCGGCGGCGATCCGATCCCGCAGCAGCGTCGAGCCGAGCCAGCCGTGGACCGGCGCCAGCAGGTCCTCGGCCATGACCCGCTCCGGGTCGAGGCCGGCGGCGAGCGCGTGGCGGTGGGCCAGCTCGGCGTCGGGCTCGCTCCATCCATTCGCCTGGCTCCACTCGAGCAGGGCGTGGACGGCGGCGCCGCGGGCGCTGCGCTCCTCCCGCGCCGACGGCGTCCCCTCGCGCTCCTCCCCGAGGGGGGTGTTCGTCGCTTGTAACCCTGTGGGTGACAAAGAACGAACGCGCTCGCGGATGCCGAGCACCCGCTCCATGTAGAAGCGGTAGGGGCATTCCTCGTAGGCGGCGATTGCGGTGTAGGAGAGCGGGCGGCTCGGCACCACCGGCGGGTCGCGCTCGACCAGCGGTGGCGGCCCGTGGCCGAGCTCCCGCGCGGCGGCGGCGTCGCGCCGCAGCTCCCGCAGCTCGGCGGCGCGGGCGGGGGAGGGGAGGTTGAGTCGCACCGGGATCTCGGAGGGGGCGAAGCTGGCGTCGAGGCCGATGCGGGGCTCGGGCGGGGGAATCGGCACGGTCGCTTCGACCGCGGCGTCCGTCTCACCCTCCTCCGCGACCCCCGGCCGCGGCAGCTCCAGGGCGTCGACCAGGCGCTCGACCACCGGAGTCCCCGGCTTCCGTTCCCGCGGCGGCTTCGGGTTGACGACGCCGCTGACGATCAGCCGCTCGCGCGCCCGGGTGGCGGCGACGTGGAAGAGGCGCAGGCCCTCTTCGGAGTCGCGCTCGCGGCTCTCCTCCAGCAGCTCCGCGTAGCCGAAGAGGTTGACCGAAGGATTGCCGAGGCGGCGCAGTTGCATCCCCGCCCGCGGCGGCTGCTCGCGGCCGAGCTGGATCAACGGCGGCCGGGCGCCGGCGAGCAGGCTGCGGGAGAGGTCGGGGACGGCGACGATGTCGAACTCCAGACCCTTGGCGTTGTGGACGGTCATGATCCGCACTCCGTCGTGGCCCTCGGCGGCGGTCGCGGCCTGGGCCTCGGCGTCGCTCTCGGCGCGCGCCGCGAGGAAGTCGAGCAGGCCGCGCAGGTCGCGGCCCTCGCGCCCCTCGAACTCCTCGGCCAGGCGCATCAGCTTGCGGACGTTGGCGAAGCGGGCCTCGCCGGCCGGGCGCATCAGCACCGCCAGGTCGTAGCCGGTCTCGCTCGTCGCTGCCTCGATCAGCGCCGCCAGGGCGAGCCGCGGCGCCCGCGCCCGCAGGCCCGCCAGGTGGGCGGCGAAGGTCGCGAGCAGCGCTAGCTCCCCCTCGGGGATCGACTCCAGCGCCTCTGGCTCGGCCAGCTCCGCCTCGCCGAGGCCGACCGCCCGCTCCAGCGCCGGCCAGACGTGGCGCTTGCGGCCGGCGGCGCGGCGTAGCAGCCAGAGCGTGTCCGGGGCGGCGCCGCAGGCGGGGGAGGCGAGGGCGCCGAAGAGGGCTTCGTCGTCGAGTGGGTTGGCGACGCAGGCGAGCAGGGCGGTGACGTCGGCGACCTGCTGCTGGGACCAGTAGCCGCGGCCGCCGACCACGTAGGGGCGCAGGCCGGCGCGGGCGAGCGAGTCCTCGTAGGCGTCGAGGTGGGTGTAGGCGCGGAGCAGGACGACGATCGAGCCCCGGGGGACGCCCTCGTCGGCGAGCGCCCGCAGCCGCTCCGCCAGCGCCCGCGCCTCGGCCAGGCAGTTGAGCGGGGTGGAGCCGTCGATCGTCGGTTCGAGCTCGATCTCGTCGCCGTCCCAGCCGTCGCGGGCAGTGAGCAGGAGCTCGACGGCAGGTTCGGCGGCGGCAGTGTGAGAAGCGTCGCCAGCGGTGGGGGGAACATCGGCCGGTGGCTCGGCCCCTTCCGGCGCCCGCCCCGACCGCAGCGGCCGATAGGCCTCGCCCAGCAGCGCCTCGCCGAAACGGTTGACGGCGCCGATCACCGCCGGCCGTGAGCGGAAGTTGCCACTCAGCTCGAGCAGCTCGGCGTCCGGGCGGCGTTCGACCTCGGCCCGTTGGGCGCGGAAGACGTCGAGGTCGGCGTGGCGGAAGCCGTAGATCGACTGCAGCTCGTCGCCGACCTCGACCAGCTCCGAGCGCGGCCCGTGCAGCGCCTCGACCAGCCGCAGTTGCAGCCGGTTGGTGTCCTGGAACTCGTCGACCAGCAGGTGCTTGAAGCGGGACCGGTAGGCCTCGCCGATCTCGGCTCGCTCGAGTAGCCGGGCGGCGAGGATCTGCAAATCCTCGAAGTCGATCCCGGCGCGGCGCTCCTTCGCCGCCTCGAAGCGAGCGTCGTAGAGAGCGAGCAGCTCGGCGACGTGGCGGTAGGCCTCGCCTCCCTCGCCCGCCTCGGCGACCGCCGCGACCGCCGCCTCGTGGGCCTCGCGGTAGGCGGCGAGCGGTTTCGATTTGCCGACCGCGAGGGCGCGCAGCTCGTCGAGGTCCGGCACCCATAGGGCGCCCGCGTCGGTGGCGCCTCCCGCGCCGGTGGCGGCATCCTCGGGTTCGACTGTGCCGAGCCGCTCGGCGGCACGCCGCACCGGCTCGCACTTCGGGTCCTCCGGATCGGCCTCGGCGAGCACCTCGGCCGCCGCTTCGCGCAGGCGCCGCAGCGCCCCCTCGAGGTCCGGCGCGGGCGGCTCGGGAAGGCGCGGCTCGGCGACGCCGCGGCTGCGCAGCTCGTCGTGGGCGGTGGCGACCATCCCCCGCAGGCCGTCGATCTCGTAGGCGGCGACGGTCTCCTCGCGGCGCGGGTCGTCGGCGGCGAGGAACTCGGCCAGGGCTTCGTCGAAGGCCTCGCGAGCGGCGCGGGCCGCCTCCGGGGCGTCGAGGACGCGGAAGTCGGGGTCGATCCCGGCGGCGACCGGGTGGGCCGCGAGCAGGCGGTTGCAGAAGCCGTGGATCGTGGTCACCCAGGCGCCGCCGAAGGAGCCGAGCAGCTCGCGGGCCCGGGCCGAGCCGGCCTCGGCCCGGCGGCCGAGCTCGGCGCGGATCCGCTCGCGCAGCTCGGCGGCGGCCTTGTCGGTGAAGGTGAAGGCGAGGACGGCGTCGGGGGAGACCTTGGCGTCGCAGACGAGGCGGCAGTAGCGGTCGACCATTACCCCGGTCTTGCCAGTGCCGGCGCCGGCCTCGAGCAGGACGTCGCCGCCCTTGGCGCCGATCGCCGCCGCCTGCTCCGGGGTCGGTTCGCGCGGCGCCTCTGCGCCGGCCTCGGTCTCCACTCCCGGGGTCGCCGGCTTCTCCTCGGCGCTCATCGCTCCTCCGCCTCCTGGTCCTCCTCGTAGCGCGGCGCCCGGTCGCGGCGGCAGATCGGCGCGAACTCGCAAAAGGCGGGGCAGACGTCGTGGCCGCGCAGGCCCTCGCGGGGGCCGGGGTCGCGGCGGATCTCGCCGGCGCGCATGCGGGCGACGATCGAGCCGGAGCGCGCGCGGGCGTCCTCCAGCAGCGCTTCCAGCTCCTCGGCCGGGACGACGTCGCGCGGGTAGAGGCCGTAGCCGGCGAGGTCGCCGGCCGACTCGGCGGCGACCGCTCCGCGGGGGCGCCGGTAGGAGGTTGCGCGCAGCGGGTGGTAGAGGCCGCCGACCGGTTCACCGCCCCAGTGTGCGGCGACTGCCAGCAGGTAGAGCGGCAGTTGCAGCTTCGCCCGCTCCTCGAACTTCTCCCGCGGGGTGACCGAGCCAGAGAGCTTGTAGTCGAGGACGACGGCGCGGCCGTCGGCGGCGCGGTCGACCCGGTCGATTGCTCCGTGCAGGCCCCAGCCGCCAAGGTCGAGCGCCGGCCGCTCGGCCTCCTCGCCCTCGCCGAAGCCGGCCTCGAGCAGCCAGGGCTCGAAGCCGCCGGGGTCGCGCTCGGCCTCCTCGGCGAGGAAGCGCCCGAGCAGGCGCTCGACCCGGCGCCGCATCGCCCGCTCGGCCGGGTGGTCGCCGAGTTCGCGCTCGGCGGCGAGCGCCGCGACCAGCTCGACCCCGCGGGCGGTCCAGGCGGCGAGGGTGGCGGGACGGGGGAGCGGTTCGCCGTCCGGCGGCTCCTTGTAGAGGCGGAAGAGCGCCTCGTGCATGAGGCCGCCCTGGACCAAGGGGTCGGGCGGTGGCTCCAGCCGCTGCGGGTCGAGCTCGTGGTTGGCGAACCAACGGTAGGAGCAGAGGTCGAACTCCTCCAGAGTGGTGCCGCCGTAAGCGGGGACGGCGGCGAGCTGGGCGAGGACCTCGGGATTGGTCATCGGCCCGGGCGCGTGGGAAGCGGCCTCGGCGCGGCGGGCGGCGTCGAGGCGCTGCTCGAGCCGGGCGGCGACTGGGGCCGGCACGCTCGCGGCGGACAGCAGCGCCGCCGCGTCGGCGCTCGGCCCGTGGGCGGCAAGCGCTCGCGCCAGCTCCGCCTCCGAGGCCGCCTCCGCCAGCGGCTCCACCACCCGCGCCAGGTCGCGCTCCCGCGTGATTGCCGCCTCGACCGAGTTGGCCGTCCGATCGCGGTTGACATTTTCGTGCCTATGGGACGGAAGGGTCAACCGCGTCGCCCCGTCCTCACCTGGCGCCGTTGACCCTTCCTCCCCCGCCGGCGCCAGCAGTACCAGCACGTCCTCGATGAACGGCGAGCGGGACTCGGCGGCACCGTTCTCGTCGCTGTCGCGGTAGGAGATGAAGAGCGAGCGGCGGGGCAGTGAAAGGCAAGCGGCGAAGAGGTAGCGCTCCTCCGCTTCGGGGTCGCGGCGGGGGTCGAGGCCGAGTCGCTCGCGCTGGGCTTCGGAGAGGAAGGGGTCGCCGCCGCGGTCGCGGCGGGGGAACTCGCCGTCCTGCAGCGAGCCGACGAGGACCGCCTCGAAGCGGCCGGCGCGGAGGCGATAGGGGCTGGCGATCCGCACCCGGCCCTCGACTGGTCCGCTCCAGGCCCGATAGCCGAGCCCGGCGACGGTTGCCGCCAGCTCCTCCGGCCGCGGCGCCAGCGGTCCCAGCTCCGCAAGCTCCGCGAGGGCGGCGGCGATCTCGCCGGCGGCGCGCAACTCGACCCCCTCACCGGTCTCGATCCGCGGCCCGTCCTCGCCGCTGCGCAGCGGCCGCGAGGCCATCGTCGCTGCCAACCGCCCGACCGCTGCCGCCAGCTCGGCCGGCGAGCGCCCGGCCGCCTCGCGCAGGGCGATCAGGTCGCGCGGTGGCTCGCCTTCGTCCCCCTGCCAATAGCGCAGCGCAGTCGCCGCGTCCTCGACCCGGCCCCGTCGCAGCCGCCGCTCCAGCCAGTCGACGCGGCCGGGGGAGAAGCCGGAGGGGCCGCGCAGGTAGCGCAGCAGGTCGGCGGCCCTACCGGCGCCGAACTCGGCCTCGAGCAGGGCGACGAGGGCGCCGCCGACGGCGGTGCCGGCGACCGGCAGCTCGGCCTCGAGCGCGACCGCGACGCCGTTGCGCTCCAGTGCCGCCGCGACGGCGGGGCCGCGGCGGGCGGGGTCGCGGAGGGCGACGGCGATCTCGGCCGGGTCGATGCCGCCGGCGAGCAGCCGCGAGACCTCGGCGGCGATCGCCTCGGCCTCGCCGCGGACACCGGCCGAGCGCAGCAGGGTGAGGCCGGCGCCGAGCTCGGTGGGGGCCGCGCCGGGGCGGCCGAAGTTCGTCGCCAGCGCGTAGAGGAGCGGCGACTCGGTGTTGCCGGGGTCCGCCGGCAGGGTGATTTCCCCAGGCGCTCCTCCCGCCGCCAGCCGCAGCGACTCGAGCAGCTGCCCGCGCCCGGCCAGCACCGGGCTGCCCTCCTCATATGGGACCGCGATCGTCACCTCGGTCCGCCCGGCCAGCGCCGCCAGCAGGTCGAACTGGTTCGGGGTGAGGTCGTCGAGCCCGTAGACGAAGACCGGCCGCTCGCCCCAGAAGCTGTCGGCGCGCAGGGCGGCGATCGCCTCGCGGGCGATCCCGTGCGAATCGACCCGGCCGGCCCGGTCGCGAGCTTCGGCGTAGGCGGTGAAGAGGGTGGCGACGTCGGCGAGGTAGGCGGAGCCCTCCAGGGTGGCGGCGCTCGCCTCGACCGCCTGCGGCTCGATCCCGGCCGCCTGCAGCTCGCCCAGCAGCCGCTCGAAGGCGGCGGCGAAGCCGGGCCGTTCGGCCGAGCGTCGCAGCGGGCCCAGCCGGCCCAGTCGGGCCGAGACGGAGGCGGCGACCGCGCGCAGCCGCTGGGCCGGGGTCAGCTCCGCTCCCGGCGGCCGACCGGCGGCGGTGGCGACGGTGCGGAAGAGGGCGCCGAAGGTCATCGCCGAGCCGCCGAGGACGGCGCCGCCGGTGCTGAGCTCGCGCTCGAAGGAGAAGACGTCGTCGGCGTTGGGCACGACCAGGATCGGGTCGCGGTCGAGGGCCTGGCGCAGCTCGCGCAGGACGACGCCGCGCTTGCCCGCGTTGGGCGGTCCGTGGATCAGCTTCAGCGGCACCGGCCCAGCCTACGAAGGGCGTCGGCGCAGGCGCTCGGGACCCCGCAAACTCCGCCTCCGCGCCCCCGCTTTTCCCGTCCCCCGGCGCCTCTACCTTTCCCTCATCGCATGTCTCTCTGCTTCGTAGACCCCGCCGACGCGATCCGCGCCATCTCCGACTCGATCGGGCGCGAGGCCCGTCGCCAGCTGCTCGGCGAGGCGGTTCGCGCCTGGGTCGACGAGATCCCGGACTCCGAGCTCGAGGTCCACTACGCGAAGGCGATCTCCGAGCTCGACGAACACGATCTCTCGATGCTCGCCGCCTGGCACGGCTCGCTCGAGATCGGCCAGCCGATCCCCAACCGCGACTTCCTGATGGGCGCCTTCGGCGCGCTCGGCGAGAACCGCCGCGAGGCGCTGAAGCTCGCCGCCGGCTTCCGCGGCGAGGAGGCGGTCGATTCCGGGGTGACCGAGGAGGACGCGCTCGAGCTCGTCCTCGGCCTGCTCAGCCCGCCCCGCCTGATGGCCCTCGCAGTCGAGGCGGTCGAGCTCTACATCTGGGATCGCGCCGGCTCCGACAACTAGCGGCCGGGCGGCGGTTTCGGACCGCCGGGCGGCGACGCGCCTCCGCTCCCACCCCCGCGTGAGTTCCCCCCGCGCAACTTGCCGAAGACGCCCTTGACCGCGTTCCAGTCTTTCTTCAAGGCCGTCGCGGCACCTTTTGCTGCGGGCTTTTCGTCTTTTTCGGAAGTGATCTTTTCGGCGGCGGCGGTGATCGTGTTGCCGAGCCCGGCGGCACCGAAGGCGGTCGCGATCAGGGCGCCGACCGCGAGCCAGAGGTTTTCGCCCCAGGTCGGGCTTTCGGAGAAAGCGACGAGCATCGCCAGCAGGGTCGAGACCAGGGAGAGGACGATGACGACGAGCCGGGCCAGTATTTGCCGCCCGCTCCAGCCGCCTTTCGACTGGAAGTAGGAACTGAACAGGAGTAGGACGAATGCGAGCCCGGCGACCCCGAAGAAGGCAATTTCGAAGGTGCCCTGCTCGGCCTTCAATTGGGCGGTCTGGGTCAGGGTCGCGGTGGCGATCGCCCCGGGGCCGACGAACTGGAACTGGCCGTTGTAGCTGCCCGGTTCGCCGCCGCGGGCGCTGACGCAGAGGTTGAAGCCGATTTCGCGGCGGTGGTTGAAGATGTGCGGGCGGGTGTAGGTGGGCGGGTCGAGGTGGATCGATTCGAGCCCGCCGGTGGTGATCCGGCGCAGCGGTTCGAGGCTGTCGATCTCGAAGTTCTTCGAGAAGATGTTTTTCGGGATCGGTTCGGAGGTGCTGAGGACGATGTAGTTGGCCTGGACCCCGCGCTTGCTGCCGAAGCTGAGGACCGGATTGGTCTCGCGGACCGAGAATTCGATCGGTTTCTTCGGTTTCACTTTCGGTTCGACGGCGAGTTCGCCGACCCGCCGCAGCTTCGGGACCTTGCGGTTGCACTCGAGTTCCGGCACCGGGTCGGGCGCTGGCTGGCTCGGGGTGGCTTCCGCGGCGGGCCCGCCGCCAGCCGGTGCGGCTGGTGCCGACGGCTTACCGGCATGGGGGTGCTGCGACTTGCCGGCCTTCCCCTGCTTCCCCTGCTTCGAGTGTTGCTGGCCCTGAGCTGGCGAGCCGGGTGGCAGTGCGAGTAGCGCGAGCAGGACGACGGTTGCGGCCAGCAGCAGGCGCAGCGGGGCTTTGGCTAAAGACACACGCATCGGTTGAACCTCCCGGAGCGGAACATACTTCATTCGTTCCTAAACCAGCCCACTTCGGCGGATGAATTTCGGACCTTCCGGATTCGCGGAGGTCGCCGCAGGCGCCGCCCGGGCAGCGGCTACTCTGAGTCCGTGCCCGACCCGACTCCGTCCGAGGCGCCGGCGATCGCCCACCCGGGGGTCAATCCGGTCGAGGCGGTCAGCTCGGTGGCGACGCCGTTGCCGCCGCACGCGATCCTCATCTTCGGCGCCACCGGCGACCTCTCGCGGCGCAAGCTGCTGCCCGGGCTGCTGCACCTCTTCCAGGTTGGCCTGCTGCCGGAATTCCGCATCGTCGGGGTCTCGATCGAGGAGATCGACGACGCCGAGTTCCTCAGCCTCGCCCAGGACGCCTGCCACGAGTTCGCCCACCACCCGTTCAGCGCCGAGGAATGGGACGAGTTCGCCCAGCGCCTCAGCTACGTGCCGGTCGACCAGCCGGAGCGGCTGGTCGCGGCGGTCGAGGACGCCGGCGCCGCCCTCGGCGAGGAGATGCGGCTGCTGCACTACCTCAGCGTGCCGCCGAGCGCCGCCGCCGCGGTGATCGAGATGATCGGCGAGCGCGACCTCACTGCCCGCTCGCGGGTGGTGATGGAGAAGCCCTTCGGCACCGACCTCGCCTCGGCCCAGCGGCTGAACGAGCTCGTCCATGCGGTCTTCGCCGAGGAGCAGGTCTTCCGCATCGACCACTTCCTCGGCAAGGAGGCGGCCCAGAACATCCTCGCCCTGCGCTTCGCCAACGGCCTCTTCGAGCCGATCTGGAACCGCGACCACATCGACCACATCCAGATCGACGTGCCCGAGACGCTCGGGGTCGGCTCGCGGGCGGCGTTCTACGAGAAGACCGGCGCCTATCGCGACATGGTCGTCACCCACCTGTTCCAGATCCTCGCCTTCGTCGCGATGGAGCCGCCGACGTCGCTGGCGCCGGAGCCGATCACCGAGGAGAAGAACAAGGTCTTCCGCAGCCTGCGGCCGCTCGACCCCGACTGGGTCGTGCGCGGCCAGTACGACGGCTACACCGAGGAAGTCGGGGTCGAGCACTCGAGCACCGAGACCTTCGTCGCCCTCCGCAACGAGATCGACAACTGGCGCTGGAGCGGGGTCAAGTTCTATCTCCGCACCGGCAAGAAGATGGGGGAGGGGGGACGGATCATCTCAATCGCCTTCCGCGAGCCGCCGCAGAGCATGTTCCCGACCAACTCGCGGGTCGGTCGCTACGGCCCCGACCACCTCACTTTCGACCTCGACGAGTCCTCGCGCGTCTCGCTCTCGTTCTACGGCAAGAAGCCGGGGATGGGGATGGTGCTGGAGAAGGCGAGCATGCAGTTCTCACTCGACGAAACCGGCCACCGGGGGGAGACCCTGGAGGCCTACGAGCGGCTGATCCGCGACGCGATGGCCGGCGACCGCACCCTCTTCACCACCGCCCGCGACATCGAGCGGCTGTGGGCGATCTCCGAACCGCTGCTGCGCGACCCGCCGCCGGTGAAGCCGTATCCGCCGGGCTCCTGGGGCCCGACCGAGATCGGCAGCCTGATCGCCCCGAACAGCTGGCGCCTGCCCTTCGCCCGGCGCTGGCGCGAGGCGCCGCAGAGCAACGGCGGCGCTGCCTGAGGTACTGGGCGCCCGGCGCCCCGTCCCGCCGCCCCCGCTAGTCCAGCGCCGCCCGCACCTCGGCGATCGCCTGCTCGTTGTCCTGGAAGTGGACAGCGCGCATCCCCAGCTCCCGCGCCGCCTCGATGTTGACCTCGATGTCGTCGACGAAGAGGCAGCGCTCGGCCGCGACGCCGATCCGCTCGCAGGTGATCTCGTAGATCCGCGGTTCCGGCTTGCGGCAGCCAACGAAGCCGGAGTCGACCACCGCTTCGAAGATCTCGTCGACCGGCAGCATCGAGCGCCAGAGTGGCTCCCACTCCTTGACGTTGTTGGTCAGCATCGCCATCCGCAGGCCGCGACCGCGCAGCTCCCGCATCAGCTCGATCATCGGCGGATTCGGCTGCAGGCCGTTGAACAGCGCCTCGCGGAAGCGGTGGACTTCGGTCGGCCGCCCGAGCAGCTCCTCCAGCGCCGTCCCCAGCTCGGCGAGGAACTCCGATTCGGCGATCTCGCCACGCTCCAGCGGGAACAACGGGTTCTCGCCCTGCTCATCGGCGAGCCGTTTCATCGCCGTCCCGAGGTCCCCGGCCTCAATCCCGAAGTGCTCCTGGATGTGGACGAAGGCCTCGAACAGCGGCGTGGTGAGCACGCCGCCGAAGTCGCAGACGACCGCCTCCAGCGGCGCCCCCTCGCTGCCGCCGGGCTCAGCCACCGAGGCGGGCGACCTCGTAGTGGCCGAGGCCCTCGCGTCCCTCGACCGTCCAGCGGAAGAAGGCGATCGTCGAGTCGAGCCCGTCGCGGCGCACCGGCACGGCGCTGATCAGGTGGCCGGCGCCGCGCAGCGGCCGCGCCTCTTCGGCCTCGTCCCAGAGCTCCAGGGTCGCCCGACGCTGCACGCCGTCCTCGCCGTACTCGGTCGAGAGCAGCGCCTCGCCGAACTCGACCGGGGCCGCATCGGGGTCGCAGAGGACGGCGGCCACCTGCTCGTCGCCGAGCTCGCCGCGGCCGCCGGGCAGGGTCGCGGTCAGCGCCAGCAGCCCGCCGTCGGCGAAGACGATCCCGATCGAGCGGCGGACCACGGTTCCCTGCGGGTTTGCCTCGGCCATCGAGCGGGGAAGCCTATTCTCCTTCGCCCCGATGAGCACGATCGTCCGCGACGCCCGCCCCGACCAAGACGCCGCCGCCTGCGCGGCGATCTACGCCCCGGCGATCGAGGGCAGCGCGATCTCCTTCGAGGAGACGCCGCCGGGCGCGGCGGAGATCGCCGAGCGGATGCGGGCCTACCGGGAGACCCATCCCTGGCTGGTCGCCGAGCGCGACGGCGAGGTCGTCGGCTACGCCTACGCCTGCCCCCATCGGGGCCGCGCCGCCTACCGCTGGAGCGCCGACGTCTCCGTCTACGTCGCCGCCGGGGAGCGGGGCAGGGGCCACGGCCGCGCCCTCTACGCCGAGCTGTTCGAGCGGCTGCGGCGCCAGGGTCTGCACGTCGCATGCGCCGGGATCACCCTGCCGAACGAGGCCAGCATCGGCCTGCACGAGGCGCTCGGCTTCCGCCCGATCGGCGTTTTCCGCGAGATCGGCTTCAAGGAAGGCGCCTGGCGCGACGTCGGCTGGTGGCAGCTGGAGCTCGCCCCGGCCCCCGCGGGCGCGCCGCCGGAGCCGCGGCCGTCGGGTGCCTGAGCCCGGCTGGCTACCATTGAGCGATGCAAGACGAGCAGACCACCGCCCCCGAGCCAGCCGCCGAGGCTCCCGGGGCGACTCCCAAGACCGAGAACCCGCTCCCGCCCGAGGCTCATGCCGAAGTCCCGACCGAGGAAGACGTCTACGAGGCGCTGGAGGAGGTGATCGACCCCGAGCTGGGGCTCGACTTCGTCTCCCTCGGCCTCGTCTACGACGTCGAGATTGAGAAGGAAGACGTCTACGTCACCTTCACCCTGACCACCCCGGCCTGCCCGATTGGCCCCCAGGTCTCCCAGCAGATGGTCGAATTCGTCGGCGACCTCCCCGGCGTCTCCAAGGTCCACCCGAAGATGGTCTTCGATCCCGCCTGGAGCCCGGAGATGATGACCGAGGACGCGAAGTTCGCTCTTGGCTTCTGAGCGCTAGTACGGCGCTCAACGATTTGTAAGTCTCCTTATGTGAAGAGCAAAACCGGTTTTGCTGATTAATTCTTCCCATAAGGAGAGATATAGGATGATTGAACTGCACCAATCGCTATCCTTTAACTCTGCCTGTCAGGAGAAGTAAGCCGTTTTCTGACATTAACTCCCTATCTAAGGAGAGTTATGAGGATAGAAGCCCAGAACAGCGATGAGACGATTCTGCGGGAGCTGGGATCGCGTCTGGCCCGGGCGCGTCTCGAACGCAACACCAGTCAGGAACGGCTCGCTCAGGAAGCGGGCGTCGGCAAGACCACGGTGGAGCGAGTCGAGAGCGGTCGCGAGGTCAAGCTCTCCAGCCTGATCCGGATCCTCCGCGCTCTGGGGCAGCTGGACGCGCTCGACCGGCTGATCCCCGAGCCCCTGCTGAGCCCGATCGAGCGGGTGCGGCTGCAAGGGCGCCGGCGCAAGCGGGCGCGCCAATCGCAGGCCGAGGACCGCCGGGAGAGTCCCTGGCGCTGGGGGGACATCGGCTCCGGCGACGATGACGTCGGTTCCGGTGACTCTTCATGAGCGACGCGGGGGTCAACCTCTGGGGGCGGCGGATCGGCGCGGTCTCGCTACTCGACGACCGGCCAGCTGCCGTTTTCCAGTACGAGCCCGAGTTCGCCCGCAGTGCGATCCAGGTCGCGCCACTGACCATGCCCCTGCGGCGCGATCCATACTCCCTCCCTGCCCTCTCGCCGACGTTCAAGCGCTTGCCCGGGCTCCTCGTTGATTCGCTGCCCGACAAATTCGGCAACGCGCTGATCGACACCTGGCTCGCTTCGCAGGGTCGCCCGCCGCAGAGCGCCGACTCGGTTGAGCGCCTCTGCTACATCGGCAGCCGGGGAATGGGGGCGCTGGAGTTCGAGCCGGTCCAGGGGCCGCAGCGGCAGCCGGCCCAGGAGATCCGCATCGAGGCCTTGGTCAGGCTCGCCTCCGAGGTCCTCTCCAGGCGCGAGCAGTTCGTCTCCTCGGTCGAGGAAGGCCACGAGGAAGAGGGCCTGCTCGAGCTGCTCAGCGTCGGGATCTCGGCGGGCGGCGCCAGGGCGAAGGCGGTGATCGCCTGGGATCCCGAGACGAACGAGATTCGCTCCGGCCAGGTCGATGCACCGCCGGGTTTCGAGCACTGGCTGCTCAAGTTCGACGGCGTTCGCGGCAACCGGGACAAGGAGAGCTTCGACGATCCGCAGGGACACGGCGCGACCGAGTTCGCCTACTCGCTGATGGCGGCGGAGGCGGGGATCGAGATGACGAAATGTCGCCTTTTCGAAAAGAACGGGCGGCGCCATTTCATGACCAGGCGATTCGATCGGCCCAGGGGAAACGCCAAGCTCCACCTGCAGTCGCTCGGTGCGATCGCCCACTTCGACTTCAACCAGGCGGGCGCCTATTCCTACGAGCAGGCGATGCTGGTTATCCGTCAGCTGGGACTGCCGTTGGCCGAGGTCGAAGAACAGTTCCGTCGCATGGCCTTCAACGTGATCGCCCGCAACCAGGACGATCACGTCAAGAACATCGCCTTCCTGATGGGCAGGGGAGGGGATTGGTCCCTGTCGCCCGCGTTCGATCTGACCTTCGCCTTCAATCCCAGCGGCGACTGGACCGCCCAGCACCAGATGACGTTGAACGGCAAGCGCGACGGCTTCAGCCGCACGGACTTCGAGCAGTGTGCGCGGAGCGTCTCGCTGAAACGGGGCCGGGCGGACGCGATCCTGGCCGAGGTCCGCGATGCGGTGGCTAAGTGGCCCGTACATGCGGCGGGGGCAGGGATCGATGAGCCCGACGTGAGGCGCATCGGCAGCACCCACCGCCTCGACCTGCCGAGGTCTTGACGAGCCGGCGCTCAGCCCGCCTCGTAGTCCCAGACCTGCCCGGTCTCGGTGCCGCCGAGGCGCTCGAGCAGGAAGCGGGCGACGAGGGCGGGGTCGGTGAGCTTTCCCTGCTCGGCGAAGCCCCGGTAGCGGGCGTGGAGGTATGCGCCGATGCCCTCGGCGCCCTGCTCGCGCAGCCAGGACTGCTGGCCGGTGTCGAGGATGCCGGGGCGGAGGACGTTGACGGCGACGCCGCTGCCGGCGAGCTCGGCGGCGAGGTTGACCGAGTGAGCCTCGAGCGCCGCCTTCGAAGTGACGTAGGCGTTGCCGCGGGGCATCGCGGTCGGGTCAGCGACCAGCCGGCTGGAGACGTTGACGATCTCGCCGCGGCCGCGCTCGATCATCGCCGGCAGCAGGGCGAATGAGAGGGCCGCGGCGGCGCCGGCGTTGAGGGCGAGCGCTCGCGACCAGACGCCGGGGTCGAGGCCGGGGCTGGGCTCGACCGGGCCTAGGGTCGCGGCGTTGTTGACGAGGAGGGAGACCGGGCCGAGGCCGGCCGTCGCCCGCACCGCCGTCTCCGCCGCGCCGCTGGTTGCGAGGTCGAGGGCCAGCGGCAGCGCGCGCTGGCCGCTCGCCTCGACCGCGGCCGCGGCGTCCCCCAGCTCGTCGGCCGAGCGGGCGAGGAGGGCGAGGTCGAAGCCGGCGGCGGCGAGCTCGACCGCGAGCGCCCGGCCGAGGCCGCGCCCGGCGCCGGTGACCACGGCAACGCCTCGCTGGCTCCGTGCCGGCTCCGCGTCGCGGCCGCCGCCCGCGCCAGGGGCCGGGTCGCGCTCAGGCGGCGTCGATGCCCTCGAGGCAGACGTAGTTCACCTCCTGGACCTCGGCCCTCGGGCTGCCCTCGCGGGCGAGCCTTGCCTGCTTGAAGTCGCCGAAAGGGGCGCGCCCGTAGAACCAACCGCACCGTCGGACGCCTGCATACCGTTCGATCCTAGTTGGAACGCTCGGCGACGCGGGCGATGTTGCGCGCGATCAACGCCACCACCGGGACGTAGCCGATCGCCGCCGGCCGGGTCAGCAGCGAGGTCGCCTCGACCTCGTGCTCGATCACCGCGCCGCCACCGTCGCGGGGAAGGACGCCATGGCGGATCCGCAGCCCCATCGACTCCCAGGTCCACGACTCGCCCGGCCGCACCTCGGTGATTCGCGCCGGTAGTCGCACCCCGCCGCGCAGCACGACCGAGCCGCGCGCCCCCTCGGCGACTTCCGGCGAGCCGAGCCCACCACCGCCGCCCACGTAAGGGGACCACTCGTGCCAGCGCGCCGGCCGCGAGATCAAATCCCACACCAACTCGGGCGAAGCCGTCGTCTGCACCGATGGAACCTTCACAACCTCCCGTTTCCCCGGCGAGGCCGGACCTCAATCGTGGCCGGGCAGCTCGCGGTCGCCGTTCGGGGGGACCTCTTCGGCGGTGACGTCGTAGTCGTAGGACGGCCGGGCGCGGCCGGAGCCGGTCGGGCCGGGAGCGGCGCCGCCGAAGCCGCCGAAGCGACCGGCGCCGGGGATGTTGCCGATCATCGCGACGCGGCCGATGCTGAGTCGCTTCAGCAGCGCGCGGGCGATCGCCCGGGTCGGCGGGATCAGCAGGAAGGCGCCGAAGACGTCGGTGATGAAGCCGGGGGAGACGAGCAGGGTTCCCCCGACGACGATCAGCACCCCGTCGACGACCTCGCGTCCCGGAAACCGTCGCTGCGCCAGCGCTTCATTGAACCGGCGCCAGGCGCCCCGCCCCTGGTGTTTCAGCAGCAACGAGCCGCCGACCGCATCGAGCAGCAGCAGCCCCAGGGTCGGCCAGATCCCGATCAGCTCGCCGACCTGGATGATCACGTAGAGCTCGGCGATCGGGACGACGATGAAGAGAGCGATGAGGAGAAACACGCCACCAAGCGTAGAGACGCCGGCCCGCGGGCACCGGGTACGGGCGGTTTGGCGTGGGGAGGAGCTCGAGACGCTCGCCGACCTCCTGGTCCCGGGCCTGCGCGCCGTCGTGGTTGGGATCAACCCTTCACCGGTCAGCCTTGCCGCCGGCCACTACTACCAGGGTCGCCTGGGCAAGCTCTTCTACGCCCGCATCCAGGGGGCGGGTTTCGCCCACGACCTGCGCGACGGCGTCGAGGACGACGACGCCTTCGCCCAGGGGATCGGCTTCACCGACCTGGTCAAGCGCCCCTCGGCCCGCGCCCATCACTTGGAGCCGGCCGACTTCGCCGCCGGCCGCGAACCGCTGCTCGCCAAGCTCGAGGAGGCGCGGCCGGCCCTCGTCCTCTTCTCCTACAAGCGCTCGGCCGAGGTCCTCTGCGGCCGCTTCCGAGGCCACGGCCGGGTGCCCGGCCTCGCGGTGGCCGGCATCCCGGCCTTCGTCATGCCCGGACCGATGGAGCGCCGCGACCGGGTCGCCACCGCCCTCGGAGAACTGGGCGCGCTGGCGCCCTGAGCGCATCCGGTCCGCGCTGGTTCGATCACACCCCCTATGAGGGGTGCAATGCATCGAGGGCGCGGAGCCTCGTAGCTACGCGGCTTTTTTAGTCGCCGCGCCGGCGGCGGCTTCGAGCTCGCTGAGGGATTCGGCGATGCCGTCGGCGACCACGTCGATGTCCTCCATCGAGTCGTAGTCGGCGAGCAGGCCAAAGCCGACCTTGCCGTTGTAGGACATGATCGCCACCGCGAGGGCGTGGTTCTCGGGCAGGAAGGCGATCGGGAAGACGTCCTGGAGTTCGCGGCCGAGCACGTAGAGGGGGAGCTGGGGGCCGGGGACGTTGGTGACGATCATGTTGAACAGCCGGGTCGAGAAGTTGATCCGCGAGGCCTGGGCAAGGAGGGTGGGGGGCGCGAAGTCGTTGAAGCGGGAGATGACTTCGGCTCCGAGCGCCTGTTTGGAGCGCTTCAGCCCCGCCATCTCTTCGCTGATCGTGCGCAGTCGCCGCACCGGGTCCTCGACGTAGACCGGCAGCGGCCCGCGCATCAGGGCGATCCGGTTGCCGAGGTTGCCGCGCTCGTCCTCGCCGCGGATCGAGACCGGGACCAGGGCCCGCAGCTCCAGCCCCTCGGTCCGCACCCCGCGGTTCTGCAGCCAGTTGCGCATCGCCCCGGTGACGGCGGCGAGGACGACGTCGTTGACGGTGCCGCCGAGGCCGTCCTTGATCCGCTTGAAGGTGGCCAGCTCCGAGCGCGCCCAGACGTAGCGCCGGTGCGGCCCAATCGAGACGTTCAGCGGCACGTCCGGGGCCGGGTCGGCGAAGGCGCTGACGATCTCCGAGACCCCCTCCAGCGCCTCGACCGCCTTGCGCGCCGCCCGCTCCGGGTGCTGTACCGCCCGGGCTACCCGCTCGGCGGCGCCGACCGGCAGCGCCGCGAAGTCGGCGATCCCACGGGCGACCAGCTCGCCCGTCCCCGGCGCCGGCTGCGGCACCCAGTCGTCCTGGATCTCGACCGGCTCCGGCACCGCCTCGAAGTCGAACAGCACGGTGCCGATGTCGACGCCGGAGATGCCGTCGACCATCGCGTGGTGGGTCTTGGTCAGGATCGCGAAGCGGTCCTCTTCCAGGCCCTGGACCAGCCACATCTCCCAGAGCGGCTTGGAGCGATCGAGCTGCTGCGAGAAGACCCGCCCGGCGAGCTGTTTCAGCTGCGCCTCGCCGCCCGGGTCGGGCAGCGCGGTGTGGCGGATGTGGTAGGCGAGGTTGAAGTTGACGTCGTCGGCCCAGAGCGGCCGCCCGGCCTCCAGCGGCGGCACCACCAGTTTCTGGCGAAAGCGCGGGACCAGCGCCAGCCGCCCGCGCACGTGCTCGACCAGGTCGGTGTACTTCGGCGGCGGCCCCTCGAAGACGAGGATCGCGCCGACGTGCATGTGGGCGTTCGATTTCTCGTTGGAGAGGAAGGAGGCGTCGACGGCGGTCAGCCGGTCGAGGTGCCGCCCGCTGGTCGCGCTCATCGTCTCGTCCTCTCGCTCACCCCGCAAAGGCTATCCCCCGGACCGCGCCCGGTGTAACCCCGCCGGCCGGGCCGCAAGCCGCCCACCGGTACCCTGGGGGGATGGACGCGACCACCACTGCCGCCCCAAAACGGGTGCTGCTCGCCGCCCCGCGCGGCTACTGCGCCGGGGTCGACCGCGCCGTGCAGACGGTCGAGCGGGCGCTCGAGCTGCACGGGGCGCCGGTCTACGTGCGTAAGGAGATCGTCCACAACAAGCACGTGGTCGAGGAGCTCGCCAAGCGCGGCGCGATCTTCGTCGAGGAGGAGAGCGAGGTGCCGGAGGGGGCGATGGTCGTCTTCTCCGCCCACGGCGTCTCCCCGGCGGTCCACGAGAACGCCGCCGCGCGCGGCCTGCGCACGATCGACGCCACCTGCCCGCTGGTCACCAAGGTCCACGTCTCCGCCCGCCGCTTCGCTGCCGCCGGCTACACGATCGTGATGATCGGCCACGACGGCCACGAGGAGGTCGAAGGGACGACCGGCGAGGCGCCGGGGGCGATTGTCCTGATCGAAACCGCCGACGAGGTCGAGGCGCTCGAGGTGCCGGACCCCGACAAGGTCGCCTTCATCACCCAGACGACGCTCTCGGTCGACGAGACCGCCGAGGTGATCGCCGCCCTGCGCGCCAAGTTCCCGGCGATCGTCTCGAGCAAGTCAGACGACATCTGTTACGCCACCACCAATCGCCAGATCGCGGTCAAGCAGCTGGCCCGCGAGTGCGACCTGGTCCTCGTCATCGGCTCGACAAACTCGTCGAACTCGAACCGGCTGGTCGAGGTGGCGCGCGAACACGGTGCCGGCTCGCACCTGATCGACAACGCCGACCAGGTCCGCGAGGAGTGGCTGGAGGGAGTCGAGACCGTCGGCATCACCTCCGGAGCCAGCGCCCCCGAGGAGCTGGTCGAACAGCTCGTCGGCTTCTTCCGCGAGCGTGGCGCCGAGGACATCTCGGAGCTGCGGACCGTCCACGAGGACGTCCGCTTCATGCTGCCGAAGGAGATCCGCGAAGAGGTCGCCGCCCGCGCTTAGCCCTCGCCGCCGCCGACCGGCGCGTAGCGGTGATGCAGCATCCAGCCGTTGCCGTCCGGGTCCGCGAACAGGGCCATATGACAGACGCCGGTGTCGATCGTCTCGCCCTGGAACTGAACGCCCTTCGCTTCAAGATCCTTGCGCTCGGCGGCGACGTCGTCGACGTGCAGCGCCGGCTGCGACCACAGGCTGGGCGAGAACTCGACCCCCAGCTGCTTCGGTTCCCAGATCCCGAAACAGGTCTCGCCGACCCAGAACTCGTAGTTCGCCTGCTCGTCCTGCCGCAGCCCCAGCGTCTCGAGGTAGAACTCGCGCGAGCGGTCGGCGTCGGTCGACGGTACCCCGATGAAGTCCAGCTTGGTGATCGCCACAATCGCCTCCTTGGTTGCTTTGCGCTGTTCCTTATCCCTACCAGGGAGGGAGGAGGAACAGCGGAAGGGCACTCAGGGGATACCCGCTGCGAAGCTGACCGACCAGATCCGCATCCCGGGGTCGGGGCGGAGGCGGAGCTCGTGGCTCTCGTGGCGGGGGTGCTCGGCGAGCGGGTGGAGGGCCGGGTGGCGGCACTCGATCCGGCCGAGCGGCTCGCCGTCCAGCGTCACCGCCAGCTCACCCTCGCCCTCGACCGTCGCGTAGGCGCCGCCGGCCGAGTAGGGGACGACCAACTCCTCGCCGTCTTCGCCGGCGGTCCAGGAGCGCTCCCAGGAGCCGCCTGGGAAGACCTCGGCACTCGGCGCCAGCACCCGCGCCCCCGGCCCGTCGGTCGCCCGCAGCGGCTGCAGCGGCGCCGGCAGCGAGCGCAGCGCGTCGATCTCCCGCAGCTCCCCCTGGATCGCCTCCTCGGTGCCGAGGTACTCGCCCTCGCCGAAGTGGGCCCAGACCAGCGCTCCGCCGAGCGCCCAGAGGAAGAGGCTGGGCCAGCCCTCGCAGCCGTATGAAAGCCAGAGCTCGCGCTTGGCGTCGATCGCGACTGGGAAGGAGACGCCGAGCTCGGCGAGGCCGGCAGCGACCGCGTCGGGGTCGGCACCGAAGGGGAAGCGCGGCGACTGCACCCCGATCACCCGCAGCCCCGCCCCGCGGTAGCGCTCCCACCAGGCGCTCAGGTAGGGCAGGGTGCGGACGCTGTTCAGCTGGGCGAAGTCGATGAAGTGGACGATCGCCGGGCCGGCCGCGGTCAGCGCCGGCATCGACTCAGGCTCGGCCCCGATCCAGGTCAACCCGGAAGGCAGGTCGGGGGAGGCGATGTCGTCGCGGCCGGGGCGCAAGGGCGCCTGACGTTATCCTGGGCCGCCGAATGTCGGAGTTCGGAGCTTTCCTGCTGCCGGTCGTCCCCCTGCTGGGGCTGCTGGCCTTCCTGCTCCTCGGCCGCTACCCCGGCTGCGAGGCAATCGTCCGGCTCTCGGAGCGGATCGCCGCCCGTGCTGGCCGGCCCACCCGGGAGGCGACCCGGCCGCGGCTGCCGCTCCCCCCGCCCTCCTTCGCCCCCGGCGGCGGCCTGCTAATCGCCCTCGGGCTCGCCCAGCGCCCGCCGCCCGCGACGACGCTCGCCTAGCCAGAGCCGCGGCCGACCGGCCGGGGCGAACCCCTGCGCCCGAGCAAAGGAGCGTCATGAACACCAGAACCGCAATCGTGGGCGGCGTCCTCGTCGTCGTCGCCGTCGTCCTCCTGATCGTCCTCTCCAGCGGCGGCAGCGACGACAAGACCAGCACCACCGACGCCGGCAAAGTCCCGGTGATCGTCGTCAACAAGGAAGGCCACGCCGTCGGCGGCATCCAGGCACCTCACCTACCACAAGGGCGACCAGATCCATTTCAAGGTCAAGGTCCCGTTCGAAGAAGAGGTCCACCTGCACGGCTACGACATCCCCAAGGAGGTCCCGAAGGGCGGCGGCACGGTCACCTACGACCTGCCGGCCAGCATCGAAGGCGTCTTCGAGGCCGAGCTCGAGGACCGCAAGGAACAGATCATCCAGTTGACGGTGGAACCGTGAGTATCCCGCTCGCGCTTCCCTTCGCCCACGCGCTGGTCGCCAGGCAGGATCTCCCGATCCCTGCCTGGCTCTTTGCCTGGGGGGCGTCGATCGTCCTGATCGTCTCCTTCTTCGCGCTCTCGGCGGCCTGGCGGAAGCCGCGCTTCGAGCAGATCGGCTGGCGCCCCTTCTCGGCGGGCGCCAGCCGCGCCCTGGTGGGGGCGCCGGTGCAGATCCTCTGCGGCGCGATCGGCGTCTTCCTGCTCGGGGTGGCGATCTACTCCGGCCTGCGCGGCACCTCGGCCCCGGACCGCAACTTCACCCTCACCTTCCTCTTCGTCACCTGCTGGCTCGGCTTCCCCTTCTTCTCGGCCTTCTTCGGCGACCTCTTCCGGCCCTTCAACCCCTGGCGGGCCGTCGGCCGTGTCTTCGGCGGTGCCTTCACGGCGATCGCCGGCCAGCGCGCCGCCCGCCTGCCCTACCCGGAGCGCCTCGGCCGCTGGCCGGCGGCGATCGGCCTCCTTGCCACGGTCTGGCTGGAGGTCGTCTACGGCGGCAGCGGCTCGGTCTCGATCGGCCTCTCGCCCCACGCCTGCGCCGTCGCCGCCTGCGTCTACAGCGTCTACACCCTGGCGATGATGGCTCTGTTCGGAGTCGAGGAGTGGTGCGATCGCGGCGAGATCTTCTCGGTCTACTTCGGGATGTTCAGCCAGCTCGGCATCTTCAGCGTCGACGACGGCCGCCTCGGCCGCCGCCGCCCGCTCGCCGCCGCCGGCCGCTGGGCGGTCGTCCCCGGCTCCGCCGCGGTGGTGATCGCCTCGATCGCCTCGACCAGCTTCGACGGCGGCCAGGAGGGCGCGTTCAAGGAAATCCTCGAAACGGTGATCGGCTGGTTCGAAGAACTGGGGACCAGCATCCTCACCGCCGAGCGCCTCACCGACACCGTCTTCATGCTGCTCTTCTTCGCCGGGGTCGGGCTGATCTTCTGGCTCGGGCTGCGGGGGATGCGGACCGTCCCGGGCTCGCCCAGCGTCGCCAAGCTCCGCATCGCCTTCGCTCACACCCTGATCCCGATCGCCCTCGCCTATCTGATCGCCCACTACTTCAGCCTCTTCGTCTTCCAGGAGCAGGCCCAGTTCACCTACCTGCTCTCCGACCCGCTCGGCACCGCGACCACGGATCTCTTCGGCACGGCCGAAGCGGGGATCAACTTCAACGTCGTCAGCGCCAACGCGATCTGGTACGTCCAGGTCGGCGCCCTCGTCGTCGGCCACGTCCTCGGCCTCACCCTGGCCCACGACCGCGCCCTGACTATCTGGCCCGACTACCGCCGCGCCACCCGCTCCCAGTACTGGATGCTGGCAGTGATGGTCGCCTTCACCTGCTTCGGCCTCTACCTGCTCTCGGCGGGCAACGGGTAGGGGGGCGACGATGCTCCCGATCGCCCATCTCGGCCACTGGCTCTGGGTCTTCTACGTGATCCCGATCCTGATCGTGGTTGGGGGGATCGTCTACTCGAGCCGGGCTGAGAGGCGGCGGGGGTCGGGGGAGGGGGAGGGGGAGGGGGAGGGGAGGGACGACTGACGCGGGGTGGGCGGGGGGCGGGGGTCCGGTGCCACTCTCCCGGAGACCGTCGCGCAGCTGTTACGAACCGCCAGGGTTCAAACGAGTCCCGCTTGAGCCTCCGGGAGAGTGGCACCGGACCCCCGCCCATCCACCGGGTCAGCCAGACCTCCGACTCACCCGCCCGTCCACCGAGTCAGCCAGACCTCCGACTCACGTCGTCTCGCTGAAAGGCCCGTCCGAGAAGCCTCTTTGGATAGGCCTGTCCCACGGGCCTGCCAATCTCGCGAGGAACTTCACCTGGAACCTGACCAGAGATTTGTGAGGGGGGAGTTGGGGTCACTCTCCCGGAGGCTCAAGCGGGACTCGATGGCGCCCAGGCGGCTCGCTCAGCTGCGCGACGGTCTCCGGGAGAGTGACCCCAACTCCCCCCACGCACCGCCCTAGACGAATCCCAGGGCGTTAAAGAATCTCGCCGAGGCGTTTCTCGAGCGCCGCCGAAACCTCGTCCCGAACCGGTCCCTCAGCCAACCGTTCGACCAGCGACTCGAGGAACCCTTCGATGATCAGGGACTTCGCCGCCCCCTCGTCGAGCCCCCGCGAGGTCAGGTAGAAGAGCTGGTCGGGATCCACCTGGGCGACCGCGGCGGCGTGGGTGCAGCGGACGTCGTCGGCGAGGATCTCGAGGCCGGGGATCGCGTCGGCGTGGGCCTCGGTCGAGAGCAGCAGGTTGCGACAGTCCTGAAAGGCATCCGTTTGCTGCGCCCCGGGGTCGACCTTGATCATCCCCCGCCAAACGGCGGTGGCGCCGGCGGCGAGGACGCCGCGGAAAGCGAGGTCGGAGTTCGTGTTCGGCGCCGCGTGCTCCTGGGTGGTGTCGTAGTCGAGATGCTGGCCGCGGCGGCCGGCGTAGCCGCCGGTCACCCGCGCCTCGGAGCCCGGCCCGGCGAGTTTGGTGTCCATCCGCACCTTGCCGTTGGCCGAGCCGAAACCGAGAGCGGCCCAGTCGAGACGGCCGTCGCGCTCTACCTGCGCCCGCTGACTGGCGAAGATCCACGACTTCTCGGCGATGTCCTGGGTGTTGACGTAGCGCAGGGTCGCGCCGGCGCCAACGCTCAGCTCGACCACCGAGTTGAGGACGCCGTCGACCTCGTCCGAAGGCGAGGACCAGTGCTCCCAGACCTCCGCCTCGGCACCCTCCTCGAGCACCACTAGGGTGCGCCAGCTGACCGCGGCGCCGTCGGCCTCGACCGGGACCTCGATCCGCACCGGCTCGCTCACCCGCACCCCGCGGGGTACGAGGACGAGGACGCCCTCGCTCCACTCGGCCTCGTTGCGGGCGACGAAGGGGTCCTCGACGGGAACCAGCGAGCCGAGCCGCTCGGCGAGCAGCTCGGCGTGGGAGTTGAGCGCCTCACTGAGCGGGACGACCACAGCTCCCTCGGCACCCTCGACCCGAGCGTCGGCGGCGACTCCCTCGTAGGAATCGAGGTCGAGCCTGGAGAGGTCGGTGAATTCCCAGCCCTTCGACTTGTGGTCCGGAAGGGGGAGGCTCTGCGCCAAAGAGGCGCCATGCCGGCGCCTCTCCTCGAGCCAGGCCGGTTCGGTCGCCAGCTCAGCCAATCGAGCCCTCCATCTGCAGCTCGATCAGCCGGTTCAGCTCGACCGCGTACTCCATCGGCAGCTCCTTGGTGACCGGCTCGATGAAGCCGTTGACGATCATCTTCGAGGCCTCCTCCTCGTCGAGGCCGCGGCTCTGCAGGTAGAAGAGCTGCTCGTCGCCGATCTTGGAGACGGTCGCCTCGTGTCCGACGTCGGCGTCGTTCTCGTCGATCCGGATCGTCGGGTAGGTGTCCGAGCGCGAGTCCTCGTCGAGCAGCAGCGCGTCGCAGACCACCTTGGAGCGGCTTTCGACTGCCCCGTTGGCGATTTCCATCAGGCCGCGGTAGGTCGCCCGGCCGCCGTCCTTGGAGATCGACTTGGAGAAGATCGAGGACGAGGTCTTCGGCGCCGCGTGGATGATCTTGCCGCCGGCGTCCTGGTGCTGGCCGGCCCCGGCGAAGGCGATCGAGAGGATCTCGCCGTGGGCTTCGCGCCCCATCAGGTAAATCGACGGGTACTTCATCGTCAGTTTCGAGCCGAGGTTGCAGTCGACCCACTCCATCGTCGCCTGCTCGTGGGCGACGGCGCGCTTGGTGACCAGGTTGAAGACGTTCTGCGACCAGTTCTGCACGGTCGTGTAACGGACCCGGGCGCCCTTCTTGGCGACGATCTCGACCACCGCGGAGTGCAGCGAGTCCGACGAGTAGACCGGCGCCGTGCAGCCCTCGATGTAGTGGACGTCGGCGCCCTCCTCGGCGATGATCAGGGTCCGCTCGAACTGGCCCATGTTCTCGGTGTTGATCCGGAAGTAGGCCTGCAGCGGCATCTCCACCTTGACCCCGGCGGGGACGTAGACGAAGGATCCACCCGACCAGACCGCAGAGTTGAGCGCCGCCAGTTTGTTGTCGTTGGGCGGGATGATCGTCGCGAAGTGCTCGCGCAGCAGGTCCTCGTGCTCGCGCAGGGCGGTGTCCATGTCGGTGAAGATGACTCCCTGGGCCTCGAGCTTCTCGTTGACCTGGTGGTAGACGACCTCGGACTCGTACTGGGCGCCGACGCCGGAGAGGAATTTGCGCTCCGCCTCCGGGATCCCGAGCCGGTCGAAGGTGTTTTTGATGTCATCCGGGACCTCGCTCCAGTCGCGCGAGTTGGTGTCGCTGGCGCGGACGAAGTAGTGGATGTCGTCGAAGTCGATCTGGTCGAGGTCGCCGCCCCACTGCGGGGTCGGGCGCTGTTCGAAGTGTTCGAGTGCCTTCAGGCGGAAGTCCCGCATCCACTGCGGCTCCTCCTTGAAGTCGGAGATCGTTTCGACGACCTCGCGGCTCAATCCCTTCGGCGCTTTGTAGGCGTAGCCGGTCTCGGGATCGTTGAACCCGAACTTCTCCTTGTAATCGGCGTTGATGCCGGCCAAGTCTCGTTTCTCTGCCAGGACCTCGGGAGTTGCCATGTGGTTAGTCGACCTCCAGGTGGATGGTGTCGTCGTCTCCGACGGAGACGGGAAAGGTTTGCACCGGCTGAAAGGCGGGGAGCGTCTTCGGCCTGCCGGTGGTGAGGTCGAACAGCGAGCCGTGGCGGGGGCACTCGACGGTGCAGGCGGCGGGGTCGAACTCGCCCTCGGCCAGCGGCCCGTCGTCGTGGGAGCAACGGTCCTCGATCGCCAGCAGGGTGCCGTCGCAGTTGAAAACGCCGATCTTGCGGCCGTCGTGTTCGACCAGCCGCATCTGGCCTGGGCCGAGCTCGGCTGCCGGGCAGACGGAGATGGTCGTAGCTGCGGTGTCTGACAAGGGAGAAGGCTTCCTGCGCCGCGAATGTGCGGGGCTTAGTGCGGGATGAGACGTAATCCTACTTCCGGAGTCGGATTTTAGCGGGGCGGCCCGTTCGGTCCCTCGGCAGCCGCCGACTTCGCGCAGACCTTTACAAACCGGCGATGACTTTTGCTCCCGATCGTGGTCTGATTGAGCACGGACGAACTTCGAGGGAAGGAAGCAGATGAGCGAGAGAACGAGCTACGAGCCAGGCACGCCGAGCTGGGTCGAACTGAGTGGCACCCCCGACATCGAGGCCAGCGCCGCGTTCTACCGGGAGCTGCTGGGCTGGGAGATGCCGGAGCTGCCGAACTCGGCTGAACTGGGCGGCTACCGGCGGGCGAAACTGAACGGCAAGGACGTCGCCGGCGTCTCGCCGAAGATGCAGGACGACCAGCCCTGCGTCTGGTCCACCTACGTCTCCGTCGAGGACGCCGCGGCGAGTCTCGGGAAGGTGAAGGAGGCTGGCGGCACGGTGATGTTCGGCCCCGACGACGTCATGGACCTCGGCAAGCTCGGCGTCTTCAGCGACCCGACCGGCGCCGTCTGCGGGGTCTGGGAGCCGGGCACCTTCGCCGGCGCCGAGGTCGTTAACTCTGACGGCAGCTGGGGCTGGAACGAGCTCGGCACCCGGGACACCGCCGCGGCCCGCGAGTTCTACGGCGCGGTCTTCGGTTGGGGAGTCGAAGAGCAGGACATGGGGGAGATGGGCACCTACACGGTCTGGAAAGACGGCGAGAAGACGCGCGGCGGCATGTTCGACATCTCCGGCGTCGTCCCCGACGAGGTCCCAGCTCACTGGCTGATCTACTTCACGGTCCCCGACTGCGACGCCGCGGTGGAGACGGTGAAAGCCAACGGCGGCGACCTCCGCAACGGTCCAATGGACATCCAGGTCGGCCGCTTCGCCGTCGTCGCCGACCCCCACGGCGCCGTCTTCGCCGTGATGAACCCCACCGACGAGTCCCGCGAAAACGCCCCGTAGGAAGCTGGGCGAGGCCGGCTAGAAAGTCGCCGCTTCGGCGGGAGAGCCGGTCTCGCCCTCGTCCTCCCATTCGGCCGGCTGGCCGAGGCTGGCGGACTTGACGATCTTCAGGCCGAGCATCGCGCACTTCATCCGCGTCGCCGAGATCTCGATCCCCAGCAGCTCGAGCACGTACTCCTTCGGCAGCCGCAGCAGCTCCTCGCGCGTCTTCCCGACCAGCTCATCGGTGAGCAGCGAGGTGGCAGCGGTGGAGATCGCGCATCCTTTGCCCTCGAAGGCGACCTCGGCCACCCGATCGTCCTCGTCGAGGCGAATCGTCACGTGCTGCTCGTCGCCGCAGAACGGGTTGGTGTCCTCGAATTCGAGGTCGGCGTCGGCGACGACGCCGAAGTTGTGCGGGCGCTTGTAGTGCTCGAGGATCTGGTCGCGGTAGAGCTCGTCCATATCCAACGAGGCTAGCGAAGCGCCCCCGTGTAGCCGCCGCTATCCCCGGCCGGCGAGCTGGGTTGCGAGCTTCTCCATCGCGGCGTTCCAGCCTGCTTCGGCCGGCTTGCGCCCCGGCTCGGGCATCGGGCCGTCGCTCAGGGTCATCTGCGTCTGGTCCCCGTCCGCCTGCAGCTCGACCCGGACCACGGTCGGCTCCGACATCCCCATCTCCGGCATCGGGTCCGAGCGCAGGACGAGGAGCTCGGGCTCGACCAGCCCGATGATCTCGTAGCCGATCGCGAACTCGCCGCCGCCGTCGCGCCGCACCATCGTCAGCTCCCAGCGGCCGCCGACCCTGGCGTCGATCCTGATCCGCTCGCGCGGGGCATCGAACTGCTCCGGCCCGTACCAGGCCGCCACCTCGTCTGGGTCGAGCCAGGCCGCGAAGACCTGCTCGGGCGGTGCCTCGAACGTCCGGCTTATCCTCACGGTCCGGTCGGCTGCGGTCGATTCACTCATCTCGGTTTCCTTTCAGGCGCAGGTGCGTGTCGAGTCGATCCATCCGGCCTTCCCAGGTCTGCTTGCGGGAGTGCATCCACTCCACTGCCTCGTCGAGCGGCTCGGTCTGCATCCGACTCGGCCGCCACTGCGCTTCGCGGTCGCGGGCGATCAGCCCGGCCCGCTCCAGCACCTTCAGGTGGCGAGAGATCGCCGGCAGGCTGACCGCGAACGGCTCGGCGAGCTCGCCCACCGTCGCCTCCCCTTCGGCAAGGCGGGAGAGGATCGAACGCCGGGTGGGATCGGCGAGCGCGGCGAAGGTCAGGTCGAGTTGGTCGGTCGGCATTTAAATTAGTAGTTAATTAACAACTTCATTAAACACGATCCGCAGCCCCGATGCCGCGCTCAGGCGCCGACAGTTATCGCAAGCGGTTTAGAGTGGTAGAGCAAACTTTCCCAGGGAGGGACCCAATGCTTCGTCGCACTTCGCTGGTCGCGCTGCTCGCCTGCTTCGCCACCGTTTTCGCCCTCGCGCCCGCCGCCGGCGCCGCCAAGCCGCACGCGACCAAGGTCGTCGTCAGCCTTAAGTTCCCCGCCTTCCACGGCTCGCTGAAGTCCGCCGACGACGGTTGCCTCGGCGGCCGCAAGCTCGCCGCGATTCGTAAGGCCTCCGGCAAGAAGAAGGTCCTCGGCCGCACCACCAGCAACGCCAGGGGCAAGTGGAAGATCCCCGTCGGCCGCCACCTCACCTCCGGCGAATACACCGTCGTCGTCGCTCCCAAGGGCGAGTGCAAGGGCGGCCACTCCGAAGCGCTGACGATCGACTGATCGTCGCCTAGACGAAAACATCGGTCGGTGGGGCGGGTTGTCCCTCCGTATGGAGGTAAAAGTCGACCCGCGCAGCGTCTCGAGGGCGCTCGTCCTCGCCGCATTTCTCGCCGCATCGCTGCTGGCGGCGCTCGCGATCGGGACTGCGGTTGCCTCCGCCGCGACTCTCTACGTCGGCGACTCGAAGGACTACTCGGTTGCTTTCAGGGCCGAAGAAGATCGTCTCTACGTGCTGGAGCTCGCCGGCACGGTCGACTGCTACTACAACGAACCGCACATGGACGCCGGCAGGGCGGGATTCAGCAGTTTCGCGGCGCCGAAATTGCTCGTCCCGAACTCTGGGAGCGAAGACCCGCGCCCGACCGCTGAAGATTCGCGGGGCTTCCTCCACGGCGCCGGGACCGGCCAGGTCTGGGCTGAACTCACCGGCGGCTCGGTGACGGGCAGCTACGCCTACGGGACCAGCGAGGAATCGTTCCACTGCGACACCGGCTTCCCGCTCGGGAAGCTCCCGTTCGAGACGGCGCGCTACGAACCGATCGGCAGTCCCGGCACGGCTGCGCCGGCCGGTGGCGAGCTCGGCGTCTACTACGGCAACGAAGGTCCGGTCGAAGTCTTCCTGCGCACTCCGAAAGGTGCCGTCGGTGGGCTCCGCGGCACGTTCGTGTCCGAGTGCCAGGTGGAAGGCGGCCACCGCGGGTCGCGCCGACGCTCACTCTTTTCTCTTCCCGCCGGTGCCAAGCAAAGCGCTGATGGAGAGTTTCGGAGCAGCGCAAAGATCGCCGGGAAGCTGCGCCACGGCGCCACCTACGCTGAAACGATGACGATCTCCGGTCGGGTCGAAGCAGGCGCAGTCACCGGCACCTACAAGCGCGTCCGCACCGCGAAGCCGAAGCGCGGGCGGGCGCGGCGATGCGTGACCGGGCCGCTCCCCTTCAGCGCGGTCCGCTACCTACCGGCCGACTAGCGGGGCGACTTATTCCCGCATAGCGAGAGGAAGTCGCCCCGGCTACAAACCGAAGACGCGGCGGGCGTCTTCGAGGCCGTCGATGAGGCGGTCGATCTCCTCGCCGGTCGTGTAGGCGCCGAAGCTGGCACGGGCGGTGGCGGCGACGCCGAGGCGGTCCATCAGCACCTGGGCGCAGTGGTGGCCGGCGCGGACGGCGACGCCATGGCGGTCGAGGATCTCGGAGACGTCGTGGGCGTGGATGCCCTCGATCTCGAAGGAGACGGGGCCGAGGCGACCGGGGCCGCGGGGCGGGCCGAAGACGCGCAGGCCGGGCACCTCGGCGAGGGCGGCGAGGGCATGGTCGGCGATCTCCTCCTCGTGGGCGCGGACCGCGTTCATGCCCAGCCCGTCGAGCCAGCTCAGCGCCGCCGCCAAGCCGACCGCCTGGGCAATCGCCGGCGTCCCCGCCTCGAAGCGGGCCGGCGGTTCGGCGTAGGTCGTGCCCTCGCGGCTGACCTTGCGGATCATCGAGCCGCCGCCGAGGAAGGGCGGCATCTCGCGCAGCAGCTCCAGCCGGCCCCAGAGGGCGCCGATCCCGGTCGGCGCGTAGGCCTTGTGGCCGGTCAGCGCGTAGAAGTCGACCCCGAGCTCGCCGACGTCGACCGCCATCTTCGGCACCGCCTGCGCACCGTCGGCCAGCACCAGCGCGCCTGCCTGGTGTGCCAGTCGGGCGATCTCCGCCAGCGGGTTCTCGGTCCCCAGCACGTTGGAGACGTGGGCCACCGCGACCAGCTTCGGGCCCCGCTCGACCAGCGCCGCGAAGGCCTCCATGTCGAGCCGGCCCTCGGCGTCGATCGGCGCCCAGTCGATCTCGGCTCCGACCCGCTCGGCCAGTTGCTGCCAGGGCACCAGGTTCGAGTGGTGCTCCATCTCGGTCAACAGCAGGCGGTCGCCGGCGCCGACGTTGGCCTCGCCCCAGGCCCGCGCCACGAGGTTGATCGCCTCGGTCGCGTTGCGGACGAAGACGACCTCGCGGCGGTCGGCGGCGCCGAGGTGCGCCGCGACCGTTCCCCGCGCCGCCTCGTAGAGCTCGGTCGCCTCAGCCGAGAGCGTGTGCGAGCCGCGGTGGACGTTGGAGTGGTGGCGCCGCGTGTAGTCGTCGACCGCCTCGATCGAGGCGAGGACCTGCTGCGCGGAGGCGCCGCTGTCCAGATAGGCGACCGGGGCGCCGCCGACCTCGCGCGCCAGCGCCGGGAACTGGGCCCGGACCTCGGCCAGCGGGAAGGCGGCGCGGACGGTCACGCCGCCGCCGCGACCTCCTCGCGGATCCAGCCGTAGCCTTTCTCCTCGAGCACTCCAACCAGCTCCGGGCCGCCCTGCTTGACGATCCGGCCCTCGAACATGACGTGGACGAAGTCCGGCTTCACCATGTGCAGGATCCGCTGGTAGTGAGTGATGATCAGCACGCCCATGTCCGGCCCGGCGAACTTGTTGACCCCCTCGGCGACCGTGCGCAGGGCGTCGATGTCGAGGCCGGAGTCGGTCTCGTCGAGGACCGCGATCTCCGGCCGCAGCAGCGCCAGCTGCAACAGCTCCATCCGCTTCTTCTCGCCGCCGGAGAAGCCGTCGTTGAGGTAGCGGCTGGAGAAGTCTTTGGGGATGTTCGCCAGCGCCATCGCCTCCTGGGCGGTCTTGGCGAAGTCTTTGATCTTGATCTGGTCCTCGCCGCGCGCCTCGCGCTGGGCGTTGATGATCATCCGCAGGTACTTGGAGACGGAGACGCCGGGAATCGCGACCGGGTACTGGAAAGCCATGAACAGGCCCGCCTGCGAGCGGTCCTCGGGCGCGGCCTCGGTGACGTCCTCGCCCTTGAAGGTGATCGTCCCCTCGGTCACCTCGTAGGCGGGGTGGCCCATGATCACGTTGGCGAGGGTCGACTTGCCGGAGCCGTTCGGCCCCATCAGCGCGTGGACCTTGCCCTTCTCGACGTCGAGGTCGAGGCCCTTGAGGATCTCTTTGTCCTCGACCTTCGCGTGCAGGTTGCGTATCTCCAGCTCAGCCAATGCTCACTCCGTTTCGGGTTTTGGGAAGTCTCAGGCGGCGTGGACGATCTCGGCCTCGGTGCGTCCCCCGGGGCGGGAGAACTCCACCAGCTCGGCCAGCGTCGTCCCGGCCAGCGCCTTGGTGACCCCGCCTTGCACGCGGGTCCACAGCAGCTTGGTCGAACAGGCGCGGTCGCCGTCGTCCTCGTGGGAACAGAGGACTTTGCCTTCGGGCGAGTCGTGGAAGCACTCCATCGGGGCGATCTGCCCTTCCAGCGCCTGCACCACCGCGTCCATGCGAATCTCCTCGGCCGGCATCGCCAGGCGGTAGCCGCCATGGGCGCCGCGGGTCGAGGTGACGAGGCCAGCCTTGCGCAGTTTCGCGACCAGGTGCTCGAGATAGGAGAGCGGCAGTCGCTCGGCTTCGGCGACGGTGTTCAGCGAGATTGGCAACGAGGAGGGCTGGCGGCCCAGCTCGACCATCAGGCGGACTCCGTACTCGGCTTTGGTCGAAAACAGCATCGGCAGCAAATCCTACCGGAGTGGTCGGTTATGGCCCTTCCGCCCCCGCGATGTCCCGCGTGGCCTAGGGCTCGATCAGGCCGCGGCGGATCGCGTAGCGGACCAGCTCGACCCGGTCGCGCATGCCGAGCTTGCGCATCGCGTTGGCCCGGTGGTTCTCGACCGTCTTCTCGGAGAGGTGGAGGAGCTCGGCGATCTGCTTCGTCGTGTGCGCCTCGGCGACCAGCTTGACGATCTCCTCCTCGCGCGGGGTCAGCTCCTCCTCGCCGTCGGAGCCGCGCTCGAGCACGTCCTTGATCAGCGTCCGCTGGGCCTCCGGGGTGAGGAACGGCTCGCCGCGCTCGACCGCGCGAATCGCCGCCAGCAGGTCGGTGTCGGCCTGGGCCTTCAGCACGTAGCCGGAGGCGCCCGCCTTCAGCGCCTCGAACAGGTAGCGCTCGTCGTCGTGCATGGAGAGGATCAGGACCGCGACCTCGGGCGCCTGGCGCTTGATCTCCCGCGTCGCCTGCAGCCCGGTCAGCTTCGGCATCCGCACGTCGAGGATCGCCACGTCGGGCCGCTCGCGGACCGCCAGGTCGCGCGCCTCGGCCCCATCGGCGGCCTCGGCGACGACGTCGATGTCGCTCTGGCGCTCCAGCAAAAGCCGCAGTCCGGAGCGGACGATGCCGTGGTCGTCGGCGATCAGCACCCTCATCGCTCCGCCTCCGCCGAATCCGTCTCGCTCGCCGTGGGGTCGGCCGTGGTCTCGCTCAGGTCACCCATCGCCGCCGATTCTGCCGGCACCAGCAGCCGCACCGTGGTCCCGGCGTCCGGTCGGCTCTCGATCGTCAACTCGGCCCCGACCAGCAGCGCCCGCTCGCGCATGCCGCCGATCCCGAGCCCGCGCTCGGCCTCCTCGAAGGCGAAGCCGCGACCGTCGTCGGCGACCTCGAGCTCGACTCCGCCGTCGTTGCGACGGCGCAGCGAGACGACCACCCGGGCGGCGCCGGAGTGGCGGGCGGCGTTGGAGAGGCCCTCCTGGGCGACGCGGTAGACGACCAGCGCCGCGTCGTCGCCGAGGTCGGAGAAATCGCCCTCGCCGGCGTAGCTCGCCTCGATCCCCTCGCCGCCGCCGAGCCGCTCGGCCAGTCCGGCGACCGCCGCCGCCAGGCCGAGGTCGTCGAGCGCGGTCGGGCGCAGCTGCCGGGCCAGCTGCAGCAGCTCGAACATCGCCTGGTTGGCGAGCGCTTTGGTCTCCGCCAGCTCCGCCTCCATCCCCGGCGGCGCCTCCGCCCGCGCCGCCTCCAGTCGCAGCAGCAGGCCGGTCAGCGACTGGTTGACCTCGTCGTGGAGGTCACGGGCGACCCGCGCCCGCTCCTCCTCCTGGGCCCGCAGCGCCGCCGAGCCGGCGCGCCGGCGCTCGGCTTCCAGGCGCCGCACCATGCGGAGGAAGGCGAGCTCGATCCGCTCCACCTCCTCGCTCTCGCCGACCCCGTCGATCGTGGCGGGGAGGAGGGGGCCGGGGCGGCTGAGGTCGACCTTCTCCATCTCCTCGATCAGCCGCTCCAGGGGGCTGAAGCGGCGCTGCAGGAGGAGTTGGTTGACGAGCAGGGCGCTGAGCGCGGCCGCGACCCCGATGCCGACGGCAGCGAGGACGTGGAGGTCGCCGATCAGCCCCGCCGCGAGCGCAGCGACGCCGACCAGGACCGCGTTCAGGGCCAGCATCTGCGAGAACAGGGCGCGTCGCCTCACGCGATCAAGCCTAGGCCCGAGCTGCGGTCTAGGGGGCGCCCCCGAGCGCTACGGGGGCTGACCCCTATGGTCAAACCGAGCGCGGCTCGCCACAATCGCCGGACCAACCGACCCTAGGAGCATCTACGCGATGAGCACCACCAAGCAATCGACCTTCGGCGCCACCCTGCGGACGACCATCCTGCTGGCGTCCCTCTCCGGCCTCCTGGTCGTGATCGGTGCCCTGATCGGCGGCCCCTCGACGGCTGCGATCTTCCTCGGCATCGCCCTGCTGATGAACCTCGGCACCTACTTCTTCAGCGACAAACTGGCGCTGGGAATGAGTCGGGCGCAGCCGATCGAGGAGTCGGACAACCCGCGCCTGTTCCAGATCATGCGCGAACTGACCACCCGCGCCGGCTTGCCGATGCCGCGGATGTACATGATCCCCCAGGATCAGCCGAACGCCTTCGCGACCGGCCGCAACCCGAAGCACTCGGCGGTCGCGGTCACCCGCGGGATCACCAAACTGCTCTCCGAGGACGAGCTCCGCGGCGTCCTCGCCCACGAGCTCACCCACGTCCGCAACCGCGACATCCTGATCCAGTCGGTCGCCTCGGCGATCGGCGCCGCGATCACCTACCTCGCCTACATGCTGCTGTGGTTCGGCGACGACGACAACTCGCCGCTGGGCCTGGTCGCCTCGCTGGGAATGGTGATCCTCGCCCCGATCGCGGCCAGCATCATCCAGCTGGCGATCTCACGCCAGCGCGAGTTCGCGGCCGACGCCGGCGGGGCGGAAATCTGCGGCAACCCGGAGAGCCTCGCCAGCGCGCTGCTGCGACTCGAGCAGGGCGCGACCGCGATCCCGATGAAAACGAACCAGGCGGCCGAGCCGCTCTACATCGTTGCCCCGTTCAAGGGCAAGGGGATCGCCGGCCTCTTCTCCACCCACCCCCCGATCGAGGAGCGCGTCCGCCGTCTGCGCCAGATGCGCCCCTCGCTGTAAGCGACTTCCCTCGTCCAAATCGAAGCCGTTCGCGGGCCGCCCCTCTGGGCGGCCCGCGCTTCTTTCGACCACCCCGGACGCCGCCCCAAACCCGCCCTTGACAGGTCGCTATACTTTTTGAAGTAAAAGCTGATCCGATTTAGGGGATTTCCATGTCAACTGGCGCGCAGACCGAGCAGCAGTCGCAAATCGAGGAGATTCAGCCCTTCGAGGCGCAGGCCGAGATCGAGGGCGGCAACGTCGTCCTCGTCGACACCCGCGAGCCTCACGAGTACGCGGAGGCTCACCTCGAGAACGGCAAGCTGGTCCCGCCGGGGCTGCTGGCCGATGAAATCGAGACGGCGGCACCGGACAAGAGCGCCCGCACGATCCTCTACTGCCGCTCCGGCAACCGCTCGGCGATCGCCGCCGCCCAGATGCAGCGGCTCGGCTACGAGAACGTCGCCTCGATGGAAGGCGGGATCATCGCCTGGCAGGAGCAGGGCCTCCCGGTCGTCTCCCCGTCGGGGATGACCGCCGAGCAGCGCGACCGCTACTCGCGCCACACCCTGCTGCCCGAGGTCGGGGTCGACGGGCAGCTGAAGCTGCTCAACTCGAAGGTGCTGCTGCTCGGCGCCGGCGGGCTCGGGGCGCCGACCGCGCTCTACCTCGCCGCCGCCGGGGTCGGCACGATTGGCCTGGTCGACGACGACGTCGTCGACGCCTCCAACCTGCAGCGCCAGGTGATCCACAACACCGAACGGATCGGGATGCCGAAGACGACCTCGGCGCGGATCTTCATCGAGCAGCTGAACCCCGACGTCGAGGTGGTCGAGCACAACGGTCGTCTCGACGCGAGCAACATCCTCGAGGTGATGTCCGACTACGACATCGTCGTCGACGGAGCCGACAACTTCCCGACCCGCTACCTGCTGAACGACGCCTCGGTGCGGCTGCGCAAGCCGGTCGTCTCGGCTTCGATCCTCGGCTTCGACGGGCAGGTCTCGACCTTCGCCCCGTTCGAGGGCCCCTGCTACCGCTGCCTGTACCCGACCCCGCCGCCGGCCGAGCTGGCCCCGAGCTGCTCCGCCAACGGCGTCCTCGGCGTGATGGCCGGGACGATGGGGACGTTGCAGGCAAACGAGGTGATCAAGCTGGTGCTCGGCGCCGGCGAGCCACTGATCGGCCGCCTGCTGCTCTACGACGCGCTCGGCACCACCTTCACCGAGCTGAAAGTCCGCCGCGACCCGGACTGCCCGATCTGCGGTGAGAACGCGCCCGAGATCCCCGAGTCGGAGATGGGCCAGTTCCCCGATTACGAGCTCTTCTGCGCCGGCGCCGGCGGAGACCGCTGAGCCGGCCCCGGCTCGACTAGGATCACCCCTCGATGGCGACCGTTCGCATCCCCCCAGTCCTGCGACCGAAGACCGGCGGTGCCGCCGAGGTCGACGCCGCGGGCGCCGACGTCGGCGAGGTCCTGCGCGCCCTCACCAGCGACCACCCGGGGACCGAGGAGCAGCTCTTCGGCGCCGACGGCGAGCTCAACCGCTACGTCAACGTCTATCTGAACGACGAGGACGTCCGCGTCCTCGACGGCCTCACCACCGCGGTCCAGGACGGCGACACCGTCGTCATCCTGCCGGCGATGGCCGGCGGCACGCTCTAGCGCTCCAGGACCAGGCCGAGAAACTGCTTGGTCCGCTCCTCGCGGGGGGAGTCGAGGACCTGCTTTGGGTCGCCCTGCTCGACCACGACGCCGCCGTCCATGAAGACGACCTGGTCGCCGACCTCGCGGGCGAAGCCGATCTCGTGGGTGACGACCAGCATCGTCATCCCTTCCTCGGCCAGCTCGCGCATCGTGTCGAGGACCTCTTTGACCAACTCGGGGTCGAGGGCGGAGGTGACCTCGTCGAAGAGCATCACGTGCGGTTCCATCGCCAGCGCCCGGGCGATCGCGACCCGCTGCTGCTGGCCGCCCGAGAGGGTTTCGGGGTACTGGCCGAGCTGGTCGCCGAGGCCGACCCGCTCGAGCAGGGCGCGGCCTTTCTCTTCGCTCTCGGACTTCGACTTGCCGAGCACCCGCTGCGGCGCCAGAGTGACGTTCTGCAGTGCCGTCTTGTGGGGGAAGAGGTTGAACTGCTGGAAGACCATCCCGACCCGTTGGCGGACGAAGTCGAGGTTCCAGCTCTGCTCGCCAGTGCCCGAGCCCGGCCCCTTGCAGATGTCCTGGCCCTCGAGGAAGATCTCGCCGCTCTCCGGCGGCGCCAGCAGGTTGACGCAGCGCAGCAGCGTGCTCTTGCCGGAGCCGCTCGGGCCGAGGATGCAGATCACTTCGCCTTTGGCGACCTCGAGGTCGACCCCTTTCAGCACCTCGAGCTGGCCGAAGCGTTTATGGATGCCGCGTAGCTCCAGCATCGCCCCGCCGTTCGCGCCCGTCTCCATCAGCCGACCTCGATGTGGGAGCCGCGGCTGACTTTGCCCTGGTTGCGCTTGATCATGTAGTCGACCAGGCGGGCGCCGGGCAGGCAGATGACGAGGAAGAAGGCGGCGGTGAGGATCAGCGCCGAGCTGTTCAGCTGTTCGGCGAGGATTTCGCGGCTGACCAGGACCGACTCGCCGAAGGCGATGACGCTGACCAGGGTCGTGTCCTTCAGCAGCGAGATCAATTCGTTCAGCATCGGCGCCGGGATCTTGGTCACCGCCTGGGGGACGACGATGTGGCGCATCGACTGGAAGTGGCTCATCCCCAGCGAGCGCGCCGCCTCCATCTGGCCTTTCGGCACCGCTTCGATCCCGGCCCGGTAGACCTCGGCCATGTAGGCGCCGTAGACGAAGACCAGCGCCGCCACCCCGTACCAGAAGGGGTCGGGCTTGCCGAACCACTCCGGGATGCGGATGTCTTTCGGGATGAAGCTGAGGAAGGGGACGCCGCCGGAAATCAGCAGGATGATGATCAGCAGCGGGATCGCTCGGAGGACGTCGATGTAGGCGATCGTGAGGAAGCGAAGCGGGATCCATTTCCTGCCGGGAAGCTGTCGCAGGAGGGCCAGGACCAGCCCCCAGATCAGCGCGACGATGGCGGCGACGAGGAAGACGAGGAGGTTCTGGAGGAAGGCTTCGAAGACTTCCCAGAAGTGTTCCCCCATGATCGAGAAGTCGAAGTACTGTTCGAAGAAGACCTTCAAGCTCTCGCTCCTGCTCCCTGCCGCTGCGTTTCCCAATCAAAGAGGGGGCACCGTCTCGGCGCCCCCTCCGTTCTACGTCTCTTGTTCCAGCGCGGCCGCTATTCCGCGCCTTTGCCGAGGGTGAAGATTTCCTTCGGCGGGGCTTCTTTGAACCACTTTTCGTAGACCTTGGCGTACTTGCCGTTGGCAAGGACCTTCGCCAGGCCTTCGTTGATCTGTTCGACCAGTTCGGTGTTGTCTTTGGCGACCGCGATCCCGTACGTTTCTTCGGTCGGGACTTTTTCGACGACTTCGATGCCGCCGAGTTCTTCGGCCTGCTGTTTCGCCACCGGGGCGTCGATGATCACCGCTTCGACCGTGCCGGCCTTCAATGCGTTGTCGGCGTCCGGGCCTTCGGGGAAGGGGCGGAGTTCGCTCGCTTCGGCTTTTTCCTTGCCGAGTTCGAGGCCGGTCGTGCCCTGCTGGGCGGCGACGACCTTGCCCTTGAGGTCGGCCAGACCTTTGATGTCGCTGCCTTCCTGGACCAGGATCGCCTGTTCGGAGAGGTAGTACGGATTCGAAAAGGAGACGACCTTTTCGCGTTCTTCGGTGATCGTCGCGGCCGACATCACGGCTTCGAACTTTTCCTGGGCGACGTCGCGGAAGATCGTTTCGAACGAGGAGTCGATGAATTCCGGTTCGCGGCCGATTTCTTCGCCGATCGCTTCCATCAGTTCGACGTCGAAGCCGGTGTAGCTGCCCTTTTTCCCCTGCTCGAAGGGGGGATAGGGGATGTCTGAGCCGACGGTCAGCTTTTCGCCACCGCCCGCTTCCGCTTCTTCGGAACCGCCGCCGCCTTCGGCTTCGGTCGAGGACGTTTCCGAGGAGCCGGTCGTGCTGCTGCTACTCCCGCAGCCGGCGACGACGAACGCCATCAGGGCAACGAGGAGGACCGCGAATAGGGCGGCCAGCCGGGTCTTGCTCATCAAGTAACTGCCTCCGATCAAAAGATTGTGAACCCCGCGCGAAGATACTCCACGATTGGCCGCAGGTGTTTATCCAGCGGGCCAAAGCCATCGCTACACTTTCTGAAGTAAGGGGACCCGGCGATGGCTGACCAGACTCTCAACAGACCCTGCGGGGGGCGCTTCGACGACGTCGTGCAGTCGATCGGCAACACGCCCCTGGTCGAGCTGCCGAAGCTCTCGCCGAAGCCGGAGGTGAAGATCTTCGCCAAGCTCGAGGGCCACAACCCGACCGGCTCGGTCAAGGACCGGGTCGCCAAATCGATGATCGAGGCGGCCGAGGCCGAAGGCGCGATCGAGCCCGGCCAGACGATCCTCGAACCGACCTCGGGCAACACCGGCATCGCCCTGGCGATGATCTGCCGCCGCAAGGGCTACCCGCTGAAGGTGGTGATGCCGGACAACGTCACCGAGGAGCGGACCCAGCTGCTGCGCATGTACGGGGCGGAGATCGTCTACTCCGAGGGCCCCAAGGGCTCCAACGGCGCGGTCGAGGTGGCGCTGGAGATGGCCGAGCAGCCGGGCTACTTCATGCCCTACCAATACGGCAACGAGGCCAATCCGAACGCCCACTACTACGGCACCGCGGTCGAGATCCTCGACGAGCTCGACTCGGTCGCCGCCTTCTGCGGCGGGCTCGGCACCGGCGGCACCCTGATGGGCAACGGCCGCCGCCTCAAAGAGGCCGATCCGGCGACGCTGATCGTCGCCGCCGAGCCGATGCAGGGGGAGCTGGTCCAGGGCCTGCGCTCGCTCGACGACGGCTTCATCCCGCCGATCATCGACCTCTCCATCCTCGACCGCAAAATCATGGTCTCCAACCGCGACGCGATCGTCTGGACGAAGAAGCTGCTGGAGGAGGAGGGCATCTTCTCCGGCGTCTCCGGCGGCGCCGTCGCCCGCGTCGCCGCCCGCATCGGCGGCGAGCTGGAGAGCGGCAATGTCGTCTTCCTGATTCCCGACGACGGTTGGAAGTACCTCTCCTCGGGTGTCTACACGAAGCCACTCGAGGAGATCGAGAACCTCGACTCGACCGTCTGGTGGTAGCACCGGCGGGCGCCCGCTGAAGGCGCGCCGCTGCGAGCACCGAAACTCCTCTCGACCGCTCGGTTTTGAGCGAGCGGCAAGGTCACCGGACGGGGGAATCGAAATGCTCACTTCAAGGTCTTCGAAGGTCGCTGCGGCGCTGATCGCGCTGGCCGCGGTGCTGGCGCTGGCGGCACCGCTGGCCTCGGCGGCGCCGCGGACGCTGCGTCCGGACTCCGGCTTCGGTGCGCATGGGATCGTCGATCTGAACGGAAGGGAAGCGGCGGGCGGCGTCCCGGCGTCCCTGCTGGCCCTGGCCCCGAGCCAGCGTGGTGCCGCCTTCGGGCTGGTCCGGGGCTACGACTGCACGCCGACGGTGTGCCCGGGCGCCAACCTCGTCCGGTACACCCCCAAGGGCGTGCTGGACCCGCGCTACCTGGGCACCGGCACCGTCCACGTCAGCGGCGGCGAAGAAGAAACCCGCGCCGGCCTGCTGGTCGACGGCAAGGAAAGGGCGGTCGTGCCGGCGACCGCGGCCGACGGCTCGGTGATCCTGCGGCGCTACCTGCCGAATGCCACGCCCGACGCCGGCTTCGGCAGCGGCGGTAAGGCGAGCTTTCCGTGTGGCTGCCGCGGCATCCAGCTCGAGGCGACCTTCGCCGGCAAGGGAAGGATCGTCGTCGGCGCTTTCATCCCGCAGCAGAAGCCGCCGAGCTACGAATCCTCGGGGACGACCCTGGTGCTCGCCCGCTTCCTCACCGACGGCAGGCTCGACCAGAGCTTCGGCAGCGGCGGCGTCGCCCGGATCGAACTGCCGCCGTTCACCACGCCGGGATCGATCCTCGGCACCGCCAGCGGGACGATCTACTTCGGCGGCGATCGCTGCTGCACCCGCTACGGCAACTACCTCAGCCGCGTCTCGGCGAAGGGGCGGCTCGACACCCGCTTCGGCGAGAGGACGACCCGGGTCTTCAACACCCTGCAGCACGAGAACCTCGGCTCCAACCCCAGCGTCGGCACCTTCGTACTGCGGCCCCACGGCCGCATCGATGCCTTCGGCTCGGTCCGCGCAGGGAAGGAAAAGGGCTTCGCGGTTCGCTTCCGGCCCAACGGCGAGCTGCAGCCGGGGTTCGGCAAGAAGGGGATGCAGAAGCTGCCGGTGGCGATCGAAAGCGGCGTCCTCGACGGCTCCGGCGGGACCCTGGCCGCGGTCGAACGGGAAACCCTGCTGCGACTGGCGCCGAACGACAAGATCGATCGCTCCTTCGGTGAAGCGGGAGGCGTTCCCGACCGCCAGAACAACGGCGAATCGCCTCGGCGGCTGACCCGGATCGCCGGCGGCAAGCTGGTCGTCACCGATCTCGGCGAATCCTTCTGCCGCTACGGCGGCTGCGAACCCACCCCGACGATCGGCCGCTTCCTGATCGTGCCGCGGCACGGCAAGGGCTGAGATGCGGGACGGCGGGCGCAGGCGGCTGACGCTGGCGCTCGCGGTCGTCGCCGCGGCGGTTGCCCTGGCGCTGGCTGGTGCCGCGGCGGCCGGCGCGGCCAGGGGTGGGGCGGGCGGCTCGGTGGGAGGCGACGCCTCGGGCGACCACCGGGCGTCCGCCGGCAAGGTGCCGCCGGGATTCTTCGGGGTGGTGCCGCAGTATCCGGTCGGGGCGGGGGACCTGCGGCTGATGCGGGGGGTGGTCGGCACCCTGCGGATCCCGGTCAACTGGTTCGAAGTCGAGCCGAGCCCCGGGGTCTACGACTGGTCCGGGCTCGATGCCGAGATCGGGGCAGCGGCGGCGGCCGGGATCAGGGTGCTGCCGTTCGTCTACGGGACGCCGCGCTGGCTGGCGAAGCAGCCGGCGCTGCCGCCGCTGGCCGGGCAGGCGCGGAGCGAATGGGCGGGGTTCCTGCGGACGCTGGTCGGCCGCTACGGGCCGCGGGGCGATTTCTGGGCGACCGCCCCGGCGCGGCTGCCGATCCGCACCTGGCAGGTCTGGAACGAGCCCAACTTCATCCTCTTCTGGCGCCCGCACCCGCGGCCGGCCGCCTACGCGAAGCTGCTCGGCGCCTCCGCCCGGGCGCTTCGCGGTGCCGATCCGGGGGCCCGAATCGTCACCGGCGGGGTCGCCCCGGTCGGCGCCGGCTACCTGCCCTGGACCTTCCTGCGCAAGCTCTACGCGGTGAAGGGGGTGAAGCGGAGCTTCGACGAGGTGGCGATCCACCCCTACGCGGTCTCGCTCTCGAACACCCGGGCCCAGGTCGAACTGACCCGGCAGATCATGGACCGGGCCGGCGACGGGCGGAAGCCGCTGCTGATCTCCGAGCTTGGCGTCGCCTCCCACGGCGACCTGCCGTCCGGGTTCGTGCAGGGGGAAAGCGGGCAGGCCTCCTACCTCGGCGCCGCCTTCCGCTTGCTGGTCGCCAACCGGCGGGCCTGGCACCTCGCCGGGGTCGACTGGTTCACCTGGCGCGACCAGCCGGGCGCCGACCCGCACTGCTCGTTTTGCCAGGGCGCCGGCCTGCTCGCCGTCGATGGCACCCCGAAGCTCGCCTGGAGCGCCTACCGGGCGGTGGTCAGGCTGACGCGCGCCGGCCGGGGCTGAGCCGCCCCGCGGGCGGCGCGGTGCACCGTCGATCCAGGCGGGCGAGACCTTTCAGGGTCGCTGCGGCGCGCAACTCGACGCCCTCCCGCCGGTTGACTGTCCGTATGCGTTTTTGGCTCTCTCTCGGCGCCGTTCTCGCCTGCCTGCTCGCCCTCGCCGCCAGCGCGGTCGCGGCGCCCGGGCCGGGCGACTTCGACTTCTCCTTCGGCAATCGCGGCTACGTCGGCGGCGACACCTACAACGCGGCCGGCGAAGGCGCCACCGCGGTCGGGCCGAAGGGCGAAACCTTCGTGCTGGAGCCGCGCCAGCCGCTCGGCGGCATCGGGGTCGAATTCGCCCTCGCCCGCTTCGAAGCTAGCGGCGCCCGCGACACCGGCTTCGCGCCGAACTTCGCCGGCGGCGAAGTCCTCTCCGCTCGGGCGGCGCTCGCGGTCGACTCGCAGGGCCGGCCGCTAGTCGCCTGGACGCGGCGGGAACCTCGGCTACCCGCCGCATCCCTCCCGCCGGGTGTGGCCACGCCGCTGCCGCCGCCACGTCCGGAGGTGGTCGTCGCCCGCTTCGCTCGCAACGGCTCTCCCGACGGCAGTCTCGGAGCCAAGGAAGGCTCCTCCGCGACCAGCGGCGTTCTCACCGTCTTCAGCGGCGCCGCCGGGACGGCGCCGGTCCTCGCCGCCGACGGTGCCGGCGGCTTCTACGTCGCCGCCGAAACCGAACCGACGGGGGGCGGCGCCCAGGTCAGCGTCGCCCACGTGCTCGCCGGCGGCGAAATCGAAAAGAGCTTCGGCACCGAAGGCGTCGCCAACTTTGCCCTCGGTACCCAGGAGCGGCCGACGGCGCTCGTCCCGAACTCGGCCGGACTCGAACTCGGCCTCTCCGAGTGCTGCCACGGCGACACCGGCGCCGCACCGGGGGTCAGCTTCGCCCGCCTCACCGGCAGCGGCGCCTTCGACCCGACCCTCGCCGGCAAAGGATCGGCGGTGCTGCCGCGCGGCGTCAACACCGTCCTGCGCTCGATCGCCCCCGGCCCGCGCGGCTCGGTTGTCGCTGCGATCGAAGAAGAAGGGCGCGGCTCGGTCGTCGTCAGACTGCTGCCGAGCGGCGGCCTCGACCCGACCTTCGGCAAGGGCGGCCAGGCCCTGCTCGGGCCGGAACTGGGGGTCGGCGGGGTCGAGGCAATCGCCACCGACGACCAGGACCGGATCGTCGGCGTCGCCGGCCGCGGCGAAGGCGGGGTGGAGGTCTTCCGGCTGCGCAAGCTCGGCCAGCCCGACGGCAGCTTCGGCGGCGGCCGCGGCGTCCGGCTCTACCCCTTTGGCGCCGACGCCCGCACCAGCGGCTTCGGGGTCCAGCCCGACGGCAAGATCGTCGTCGAGGAGGAATGGGGCAGCTCGACCCGCAGCTTCGTCCTCGCCCGGCTGACCGGTGGCAACGCCACTGCCCGCTGCATGGGCAAACGGGCAACGATCGTCGGCACCCGCGAACGCGACGTCATCCGCGGCACTCCCGGCGACGACGTGATCGCCGCCCTCGGCGGCAACGACAAGGTCCTTGGCCTCGGCGGCGACGACCTGATCTGCGGCGGGCCGGGCAAGGACAAGCTGTTCGGCGGCGCCGGCAAGAACCGGCTGCATCAGTAGGGAGGTCGGTCCGATGCGGAGGGAGGATGGAATGAGGGTCTCGAGGTGCGCGATCGTCGTGCTGGCGCTGCTCGGGCTGCTGCTCGCCGTCACGCCGGCGGCGCTCGCCAAGGGCCACCTCGACCGCACGTTCGGCCGCCGGGGCGTGCTCGCGCTGCAAACCGACAAGGCCAACAACTACGGCGGGCTGACCGAAATGCGGACCGGCCCGAAGGGCGAAATCTTCTTCGCCGAATACGACAGCTGCCGGCAGAGTGACTGCTCCTACCGCCTCTACCTGCGGCGCTACGCCCCTAGCGGCCACCTCGATTCCAGCTTCGGACGGCCCTTGGTCGGCACCTTCAAGGGCGAAACCTCGCTGGCGGTCGATTTGCGGGGCCGGCCGCTGGCCGCGCTCGGCGGCGGTCACCGCGTCGTCGTCTCCCGCTTCCTCCCCGGCGGGCAGCTGGACCACTCGTTCGGCCAAGGCGGCTCGGCCACCCTCGGCTGCGGCTGCGAACTGGACTCGATCGTGGCGATGCCGGACGGCGGGGCGCTGGTGCTCGCCGTCTCGAAGCTGTCGAAGAGCCTGGGTGCCCACGGCCGGACCTGGGTCGTCACCCGCCTGCGTGCCGACGGCTCGCTCGATCGCGGCTTCGCCAAGCGCGGCGTGCTGCGGCGGCCGATGCCGAACTTCCGCGAATTCTCGGCCAGCGTCGAGCCCGGCGGCGGCGTCCTGCTGTACGCGCTCGACAACACCTTCCCGGGGCGACCGCTGATCGAGCGGCTCTCGCGGAAGGGGAAGCTGGTCCCGCGGTTCGCCCGCAACGCGACGAGGGCCCTGCGCGGCTTGAAGGGGACCCGGGTCGACGACATCGGCTGGAACGGGATGGCCCTGCTGCCACGGCGGCACGACGGCACCACGGTCCTCGGCGAGCCCTACGAAGAACACGGCAGCGTCGCGGCGCTGCTGGCGAACGGCAAGCGCGACCCCTCCTTTGCCAAGGGCGGCCGCCAGGTGCTGCCGCTTGAAACCACCGACGCCGCCCCCGACGGCGACGGCGGCGGGCTGATCGCGGGCTACTTCTACGGCAAGCACGGTGGCTACAAGGTCGCCCGCCTGCGTCCCGGCGGCGGTCTCGACAGGGGCTTCGGCCTGGTCGGGCTGCCCGGCGCCGACGACGAAGAAGGCGTCTTCATCGAACCCGCCGGGCCCGGGGCTGCGATCGTCTACGACCCCGGCCTCTCGTTCTGCCGCTCGGACTGCCAACCGGCGAAGCCGAAGCTCTACCGGGTCGTGGGATGAAGCCGGCGAAGCGCTGTTTGATCTTCGCGGCGATCCTCGCCGTCTCCCTCGCGTCCGCCGCCCCGGCGTTTGCCGCCGGGCATCTCGACCCCTCGTTCGGCACCGACGGCATCGCCTCCGTGAGCATCCTCGGAGAAGACGACTACCTGGGGCTGACCGAAATGCAGACCGGTCCCAAGGGGGAAATCTTCTTCATCGAAGGAGATCGCTGCAGCCAGAGCAACTGTCCCTACCGCCTCTACCTGCGGCGCTACAACCCCACCGGTCACCTCGACGCCGCCTTCGGCCGGCCGCTGGTGGGGGAAGTCACGGGCGAAGCGGCGTCGCTGGCGGTCGATTCGAGCGGTCGGGCGCTGGCCGCGATCGGCGAGGAGAGCCAGATCGCCGTCACCCGCTACGGCAAAGGGGGTCAGCCCGACCCCTCCTTCGGCGAGGGCGGCACGGTCACGCTCGAATGCGGCTGCGAACTCGACTCGGTGGTGGCGGCGCCGGGCGGTGGCGTCCTGGTGCTCGGCCACGCGAAGCCGGCGAAGGGGGGGCGGCACCGCGGCACGATCCGGGTCATCACCCGCCTGCGCGGCGACGGCTCGCTCGATCGCAGCTTCGCCAAGGCCGGAGTGCTGCGCCGGCCGCCGCTGCGGAGCTCCGAATTCTCGGCCAGCCTCGAGCCGAACGGAAAGATCCTGCTTCAAGCGCTGGCTGGGGAGCTGCCGGGAGGGTTGCTGATCGAAGGGCTCTCGCCGAGGGGGAAGTTGCTGCCGCGGTTCGCCCGCAACGCGACGAAGGCGCTGCATGGACTGAAGGGAACCCGCCCGGAAGACATCGGCTGGAACGGCTTCACCCTGCTGCCGCGGCGACACGGCGGCGTCACGGTCGTCGGCTTCCCCTACGAAGAACACGGCTCTGTGGCCGCCCTGCTAGCGAACGGGAAGGCGGACCCCTCCTTCGCCAACGGCGGCCGCCGGAAACTGCCGTTCGAAACCACCGGTGCCGCCCCCGACGGACACGGCGGCGGCCTGCTCGCTGGCTACCTCTATCGCGGCCACCAGACCGGCTACAAGGTCGCCCACTTGCTGCCCGACGGCGCCTTCGACAAGAGCTTCGGCTTCGTCGGTCTGCCAGGGGCCTCCAACGAAGAAGGCGTCTTCATCCAGCCCGCCGGGCCCGGCGCGGCGATCGTCTACGACCCCGGCCTGCCGTTCTGCCGTTCGGCCTGCCGGCCGCCCAAGCCGAAGCTCTATCGGGTCGAGCTCGGGAGCTGAGCCGCTCCGCTAGCCTCGCCGTTGTGAAGATTTCGCAGGCCCTGGTCGACGAGATGGTCGCGCACGCGAAGGAGGACGTGCCGAACGAGTGCTGCGGCATGGTCGGCGGCCGTGACGGTGTTGCCACCAAGGTCGTCCGGGTCGAGAACTCCGCCGCCAGCCCGCTGCGCTACGAGATGGATCCGCAGGGGCAGTTCGACGCGCTGAAGGAGATCGAAGGCGGCGGCGAGGAGCTGCTGGCGATCTACCACTCGCACACTCGCTCGGCCGCCTATCCCTCCCAAACCGACGTCAACCAGGCGCAGAACTGGCCCGAACAGATCTACGTGATCGTCTCCCTGGCCGACCCCGACGCGGCCGACGTCAAAGCCTTTGAGCTCGCCGACCTGAAGATCGCCGATGCCGAGCTCCACGTCACATAAGCCACCCCGCAGCCGCGGCGCCGAGGACTCGGGCGCTGGTGGTGGTCGCGACGGCGGCGATGGGGGCGGAGGAGGCGGCGGGGGCGACGGCGGGCGCCTGGTCAAGGTCGCCTTCGCCCGCACCGAGGCGGAAGGCGAGCTGCTGCAGGGGTTGCTGCGCGAAGCCGGCATTCCCAGCGTGCTGCAGCGCTCGGCGCCGATCCCGGGCGCGGCGTACATGCCGGGCCCGAGCAACGTGATGGTTGCCGCCGAAGCGGCGCCGCGGGCGCGCGAAGTGCTGCGGGACACCTTCGGCGAGAGCGAAGAGGACGAGCTCGCGGAGCTGGAGGAGGAACGGCGGCTGGCGCGAGGCGAAACTGGAGTGGTGGCGCCGGGCAGGCTGGCGCTCTGGGTCACCGCCGCCGCGGCCGGTGCCGTCGCCCTGATCTGGGTCCTCTACGAACTGACCTGAGGACGCCGTGGAGCTTTGGCGCCTGTGCGGCCCAAAGCTCTGCGGCCCCTGCTCAGGCGACGCTGCCGCTGCGGATCATCCCCCGCAGATGTTCGCGCCAGGCGTCCTCGATGTCGCGGAAGCGGGCGTCGAAGGCGTCTTCGATCGTCACCTCGGGGCCGCCGGGCAGTAGCCGGTCGACCAGTCGCTCGCAGGCCTCCGGCCCACGCTCGTTCTCGAGCAGGTCGAAGACGGTGCCGCCGAGGATCACCGCGTCGCGGCGGGCGGGGGGGAAGGAGACGCGGCCGCTCTCGCGCAGCCGCCGGATCACCGCCGCCCGGTAGAGGCCGACCTGGCGGGCGAAGTACTGGGCGCCGCCTTCGACCAGCCAGGCCCACTGCAGGTAGCGGACGAAGCGGCGCGGGGTCCAGATCGGCGGCAGGGCAGAGTTGTTGGCGGCGATCACGACCTGGGCGTAGAGGCGCTCGGCGGTGCCGCGCAGTGCCTCCAGCGAGTCGTCGCCGGCCGCGCGCTTCTCCATGTGCTTGTCGTTCAGCACGTGCAGCTCGGTCGCCATCGGCCAGCCGGCGAGGTAGCGCCGCCCGGCCGGCGCCGCCGACCAGCGCGCCGCCGGCAGGAACGGGTGCGCCGCGGTCAGCCAGGCCGGGTTGGTGTGGATGACCACGGTGACCGCGTCGGGCACGGTCGCGAAGCGGTCTTCCAACCGCAGCCGCAGCTCCTCCATCCGGTCCAGCGTCCGCTCGGCGAACGCCGCATCGTCGGAGTCGTGGCGGGCAGTGAAGCTCAGCGACTCAGTTTCGACCCAAGCCATCTAAGACCGCCTCGGCGGCGCATATCGGCGTCCTCGGTCGCTCACGTGCAAAGCACGCTTCGCTCCCTGCGTCCTTGATCTGCTTGCCGTGGCGGTCTTAGACCAGCACGGGCTCTGAGGCTTCGGCGCACACGGACATGATCTCACTCCGTGCGCGGTCGAACTCTTCGTCGGCCATCACCGGCGTGCCCTCGAAGGGCAGGTCGCGGTCGATCTCGACCCAGGAGCGGCAGCCGTGGTACTCGTCGCGGACCCGCACCGTGACCGGGCGGGGGATGCGGTGGACCCGCAGCAGCAGGATGTGAAGCGGGTGGCGGCGCTTCCAGTTGAGCCGCTTCTCGGCGTAGTCCGGAGTCCAGACGTAATACGGCGAGAGGCACTCGAGGGCGCGGCGGTCGGTGATCGTGACGTGATCGGTCACCTCGGCCCAGGCGCGCAGGCGGACACGGTCGGGCTGGGGGATGCCGCCGTCCTGGAGCAGCGCCTTCGGCGGCGGCTCCTCGTCGGGCCAGACACCCTCCTCGAGCGCACGGCGCAGCTCCGGGTGGTGCGATTCCCGGACCAGGTCGTTCCGCTGGTGGTCGAAGGTCGGATAGAGGAAGAACCGCTCGTGCTCCAGTTCGAAGTGCTTGTTCTCCTCGCGGATCCCGCCCTTGCGGAGGGTCAGAAGCTGCTCACCCTCGGAGAGGGCGCGGACCGTGACGGCCCATTCCTTGAAAGCGATTGGCATGTGGAATCAGTACCTGGTGAAGGTCGGTTTGACTTGTTGGCGGGGCGCGCTGGTGTGCTGGCCGTGGAACGACCGTCTGCCTCGCCGAGGGCGCGGATTCTAGAGAAAGCTTTGCGAAAACCCAAATCGATTTTGGGTAGTTTCTCCGTTACGTGAGATGAATCACTTTCGGCGGACGACTGGCGGAGGCCAGTCCAAGTACCCGCGTGTAGGCGATCGGTGGCTCTGGGTCTGGGCTGCGGCGCGTCTTGAAGCTCAGGCGGACCCGTGGGCGCCGCCGCCAGGGGTCTCGATCCGCAACCGCTCTCCCGGCGCTAATTTGCCGCTCGCCTTGCTCGCCAGCTCCTCGCCCTCGCGCAGGTTGCGGCCCGGCTCGCCGTCGCCGCCGCCCGCGCGGCCGCGCGGAGCGTGGCGGCGGCGCTCGGTGATTAGCGAGTAGCGCATCGGCGCCAGCGCCTCCAGCTCGCGGACGATCCCCTCGCCGCCCGGGCGGGCGCCCTCGCCGCCGCTGCCGCGGCGCAGCGAGAGCTCGCGGACCCGCAGCGGGAACTCGGTCTCCAGCGCCTCGACCGGGGTGTTCAGCGTGTTCGACATCGCCACGTGGATCGCGCTCGGACCGGGGGCGTCCGGGCAGCCGCCTTGGCCGCCGGCGAGGGTCTCGTAGTAGGTGAAGTCCTGGTTGGCGAGGGTGAGGTTGTTCATCGTCCCCTGGCCCTGGGCGGGGACCTCGCGGGCGCCGGCGAGGGCGGCGATGACGAGGTCGGCGACGCGGCTGGAGGTCTCGACGTTGCCGGCGACGACCGCGGCCGGGTGGCGGGCGTTCAGCAGGCAGCCCTCCGGCGCCGCGACCGCGATCGGGCGCTGGGCTCCAGCGGAGGGCGGCGCCTCGGGGTCGGTGAGGACGCGGACGGCGAAAAAGGCAGCCGACTTGGTCACCGAGAGGGGGCAGTTGAGGTTGCCGTCGATCTGCGGGTCGGTGCCGGCGAAGTCGAGCCGCAGCTCCTCGCCCTCGATCGTCGCCTGCACTCGCAGGGTGACGTCGCGCGGCTCGCCTCCCGAGTCGTCTTCGAGCACGTCCTCGGCGCTCCAGGTGCCGTCGGGGAGGGCGGCGAGGGCGGCGCGGGTGCGGCGCTCGGAGTAGGCGAGGATCTCCGCCATCCCCGCCCGCAGGGTCTCGGCGCCGTGGCGCTCGGCGAGCTCGAGCAGCCGCTCCTCGCCGATCCGGTTGGCGGCGGCCTGGGCGCGCAGGTCGGCCAGCCGCTGGCGCGGCGAGCGCATCTGGTTCGCTAGCCGCTCCAGCTCTTCGGAGGTGGCCCGGGTCGGCGGGATCACCACCCCCTCTTCGTCGAGGGTCCGCGAGTCGGCCGGCATCCCGCCCGGGGTCGGGCCGCCGACGTCGGCGTGGTGGGCGCGGCTGGCGGCAAAGCCGAAGAGCTCCTCGCCGAGGAAGACGGGGGAGATCAGGGTGATGTCCGGCAGGTGGGTGCCGCCGCGGTAGGGGTCGTTGAGGATCCAGGGCTCGCCCGGGCGCTGCTCCTCGTCGAGCACGGCGGCGACCGCGTCGGGCATCGAGCCGAGGTGGACGGGGATGTGCTCGGCCTGCATCACCAGCTCGCCGGCGGCGTCGAAGAGCGCGGTCGAGCAGTCGTGACGCTCCTTGATGTTGGCGCTGTAGGCGGAGCGGATCAGCGTCGCCCCCATCTCGTCGCAGGCCGCCCGCAGGCCGCCGATCAGCACCTGCAAGGTGATCGGGTCGAGCCCCGCCATCACTACCTCCTCCCGGTTGCGCTGTTCCTTTTCCCGATGTGGTCGGGATAAGGAACAGCTCGGCCGGGGGTAGGGGTGGCGGCGAGCGTTGATCGTGCCGGCGGGGTCGACCTCGGCGCGCCAGCCGGGCGGCAGGACGAGGGTCGCCTCGGGGAGCTCGAAGACGACCGGGCCCTCGGCGGCGGTGCCGGCACCCGGCTCGCCGCGCAGGACCGGGGTCTCTATCCACTCGCCGTCGAAGCTGACCCGGCGCGAGCGCTCCTCGACCTCGCCCGAGGCCGCCTCGGGCCGTGGTTCGGGACCGTCGACGACAAGGGCGAGGCGGATGTCGACGAGGACGACCTCGCCCTCGGGGTCGCGGTGGCCGTAGCGCTCCTCGTGGCGGCGCTCGAACTCGGCGGCGAGCGCCGCCGGGTCGGGGTCGCGGGGCCCGGGAACGGGCAGCTCGAAGGCCTGGCCGGCGTAGCGCATCTCATAGACCAGCTCGGGTCGCGCCTCCTCGCCGAGGTCGGAGCCGGCGGCCGCGATCAGGGTCTCGACCTCCTCGGAGATCCGCTCGGCGCTCAGCTCCGTGCCGGCCAGCATCACCGTGCGGGCGGTGTCGCGGCGGCGGTCCGAAGCGCAGAGGCCGAGGGCCGAGAGGACGCCGCTGGCCCGCGGGCAGACGATTCGCTCGATCCCCAGCTCGGCGGCGATCGAGGCCGCGTGCATCGGCCCGGCGCCGCCGAAGGGAAGGAGGGCGAAGCCGCGGGGGTCGACGCCGCGCTCCACCGTCACCACCCGCAGCGCCCGCACCATCTCCCCGTTCGCGACGCGGAGGATGCCGGCGGCGGTCTCCTCGCGCCCGAGGCCGAACTCGGCGGCGAGCCCGTCGATTGCGCGCTCGGCGGCTTCGAGGTCCAGTTCGACGCCGCCGGCGAGGGTCGAGTCGGCGGCGAGGTTGCCGAGCAGCAGGTTGGCGTCGGTGACCGTCGGCTCCTCGCCGCCGCGGCCGTAACAGGCGGGGCCCGGGCGGGCCCCGGCCGAGCGCGGGCCGACCCGCAGGGCGCCGCCCCCGTCGCGCCAGGCGACCGAGCCGCCACCGGCGCCGACGGTGTGAACGTCGACCATCGGCAGCTGGATCGTCCGGCCCTCGACGTGCCGCGAGTCGGTGCGGCGGACCGTCCCGTCCTCGACCACGCAGACGTCGCAGGAGGTGCCGCCCATGTCGAAGCCGAGCGCGTCGGGCTCGCCGGCGGCGCGGGCGAGCAGGCCGGCGCCGACGGCGCCGCCGGCGGGGCCAGAGAGGACGCTCCAGGCTCCCGCCCGGGCGGCCTCGGCGGCGGGGGCGACGCCGCCGGAGGACTGCATCACCAGCGGCGCCGGCAGGGCCGCCTCCTCGGTTGCCTCGGCCAGGGCGCCGAGGTAGCGGCCGAGCAGCGGGCTGAGGTAGGCGTCGATCGCGGTGGTCGAGCAGCGCTCGTACTCGCGGAAGCGCGGCAGGACCTCGTGCGAGGCGGAGACGTGGACCTCGGGCAGGCGCTCGCGCAGGTGCTCGGCGAGCCGTCGCTCATGGCCTGGGTCGAGGTAGGAGAAGAGCAGGCAGATCGCGACCGATTCGGCGCCGGACTCCTCGATCAGCCGCGCCAGCCGCTCCGGCTCGTCGTCGTCCATCGCCTCGACCACGCCTTCGGGTCCGGTCCGCTCCGCGGCCTCGAAGCGCAGCTCGGGTGGCACCAGCGGCGTCGGCTTCGGGGCGCAGAGGCGGTAGAGGTGGGGGCGGTCCTGGCGGCCGATCTCGAGCAGGTCGGCGAAGCCGGCGGTGGCGACGAGCGCGGTGCGGGCGCCGCGTTCCTCGAGCAGCGCGTTGGTGCCGACCGTCATCCCGTGGCAGAACAGCTCGACCGCGTCGGCTCCGGCCTCGGCCCGCTCCAGCACCGCCTCGATCGCCGCCATCACCCCGCGGGACTCATCGCCCGGGGTGGTCGGGACCTTGGCGGTGTGGACGGCGCCGCCGTCGAGCAGGACCGCGTCGGTGAAGGTGCCGCCGACGTCGACCCCGAGCAGCATCGGGGACTCCTAGAGCCAGGCCTCGTGCCGGGCCGCGCGGTCGGCGCCGACGACGACGTGGATCCCGTCGAGGTCGGGGTCGGTCTCGGGGGCGTCGGCGCGCAGGTGGCCGCCGCGTGACTCGCGGCGATCGAGCGCCGAGGTGGCGATCGCTCGGGCCAGCGGATAGGGGTTGGAGATCAGCTTCGCGAGGTCGTCGGGAACCCGCATCGCTCCGGCGAAGCGCCAGGCTTCCTCGCGGGTCTCGCTGCTCGGCGGATCGAAGCGCCACTCCGGTAGCTCCGGTCGCGCCGGCGCCGCGCTCTCACTGACCGCCGCGGCCGCCGCCCGGCCACCGAAGACGAAGCACTCGCTGAGCGAGTTGGAGGCGAGCCGGTTGGCGCCGTGCAGTCCGGTGCAGGAGCACTCGCCGACGGCGTAGAGGCCCGGCAGCGAGGAGCGGCCGTCGAGGTCCACCGCGACCCCGCCCATCATGTAGTGGGAGGCGGGGGCGACCGGGACCGGGTCCGCACGCGGGTCGAGACCGGCCTCGGCCAGCGAGGCGAAGACGTTGGGGAAGCGGGCGGGGTCGATGCCGCGGAGATCGAGCAGGACCGACCCCGAGCCCTCTTCGCGCATCTTCGCCAGGATCGCGGCGCTGACCGCGTCGCGCGGGGCGAGCTCGTCGGTGAAGCGCTCGCCGCCGGCATCGAGCAGCTGGGCGCCCTCGCCGCGGATCGCCTCGGTGATCAGGCGGCCGTCATAAGGAGTGCCTGGGAGGGCCAGCGCGGTCGGGTGGAACTGGCAGAACTCGATGTCGGCGAGATCGGCGCCGGCGGCGGAGGCGAGGACCATGCCGGCGCCGATCGCGCCGCGCGGGTTGGTGGTGCGGCGCCAGAGCGCGGCGGCGCCGCCGGTGGCGAGGACGGTCGCGGCGGCGCCGATCGGGCCGGAGTCGGCGAGGACCCCGTGGCAGCGCTCGCCGTCGGACCAGAGCGCCTGCGCCGAGGTCCGCTCCAGCACCTCGATTCGCTCCTCGGCGGCGACCATCGCCGCCAGCTTCGAGGTGATCTCGTGGCCGGTGGCCGAGCCGCCCGAGTGGACAATCCGCCGCGCCGAATGGCCACCCTCGAGGCCGAGCGCCAGCTGTCCCTCCTGGTCGAGGTCGAAGACGACGCCGCGGACGATCAGGTCGCGGACGGCGGCCGGCGCCTCCTCGCAGAGCACCCGGACCGCGCTCGGCCGACAGAGGCCGCGGCCGGCGGCGATCGTGTCCGCGGCGTGGGCCGCGGGCGAGTCGTCCGGTTCGAGTGCCGCCGCCAGCCCGCCCTGGGCCCAGAAGCTGGCGCTCTCGCTGAGCGGCGTGCGGGAGACGAGGCAGACCCGGCCGCCGTGCTCGGCGGCGCGGAGGGCGGTCCAGAGGCCGGCGGCGCCGCCGCCGACGACGGCGACGTCGAACTCCCGCTGCGCCGCCGGGATCCGGCTCAGCCCTCTCGGCGCAGCTGCTCGAGCTGCCCGCGCAGCCAGGCGGCGGCGCTCTCGCGCGCCCGCGCCCGTTCGTCCTCGATCTCCGCCTCGACCCGCGCCGCCCGCGCTTCGGCCTCGGCGATCCGCTCCTCGGCGGCCTCGGCCTGCGCTTCGATCTCGTTCAGTCGCTCCTCGGCCGCGGCGATCGCCCGCGCGCGCGCCTCGCGTTCGCCCTGCAACTCTTCCTCGTGGGCGAGCCGTTGCGCTTTCAGTTCCTCCTCGGCCTTCGCCCGGATCCGCTCGATGTCGGCTTCGAGGGCGCGGATCTCCGCTTCGGCCCGGCGCTCGGCCTCGCTGGCGTTGTCGGCAGCGCCCTGCAGTCGCCGCTTCGCCTCCTCGATCCTGGCGTCGAGAGCGGGGTTGATCGGGGCGCCGCTCGGGGTCTCGGCGGGCGCCGGTTTCGGCTGCTCTGCGGCCGGTTTCGGGGTCTCTCCCTCGGGCTCCACTCCCGCCGGCCCTCCCGTCTGCGCGCTCATCCGCGCAGCCTATCTCGCGTCGCCGCTTAGGTCCCGGTAGGCGGCGACGACCCGGGCGGCCATCCGCGCGGCGGAGAGCGAGGCGGCGCGGGCGGCTCCGGCGACCCGCGGGTCGGCAGCGTCGAGGTGGGGACGGGCGGCGGCGGCCCAGGTCGCGACGTTGAACGGCGCGCCGAGGCAGCCGGGGATGCCGGCGAGGGCATAAGGCGCGACGCCGACCGGGGTGGAGAGGACCGGCACGTCGCAGGCGAGCGCCTCGACCGCGGCGAGCCCGAAGCCCTCGTAGTCGGAGGTGACGACGACGGCGTTCGCGGCGTTGACCCAGGTCGGCATCTGGTCGGGGTCGATCGCGCCGCCGGTCAGCAGGTCGGCCTCGCAGGCGGCGGCCAACTCCGCGGCGCGGTCGTGTCGCTTCTCGGGGCGGGCCGGGTTGGCGGGGAAGAGCAGATAGCGCCCGTCGGCCTCGAGCCCCAGCTGCCGGCGCGCCTCGGCGCGCGGCCGTGGCCCGAAGCGCCCCAGGTCGGGCCCGCAGGGGAGGACGACGGAGCCCGGCACGGCCGGCAGCCCCGGCCGCTCGTCCTCGTCCTCGAACAGCCGCCGCGAGACGGCGGCGACCAGGTCGGCCCGCCAGGCCAGTCGCCGGCTCATCGCCCCGACCACCGGATGCCGCACGTCGGTCCCGTGGAAGGTCACCACGAGCGGCCGCGCCCCCGCCATCTTCGCCACCCAGCCCGCCAGCCCATAGTGCGCGTGGACGAGGTCGAACCGCTCCCGCTTCAGCAGCACCCGCAGCCGCCGCGTCGCCGGCCCGTACTCAGCTTTCCCCGGCGGAAAGCTGAAGACGTCGACCTCGACCCCGAGCTTCCGCGTCTCGTCGATCTGGTCGCGGACCCACCGCCCCCGCTGCGGCGCGCCCGCGTCCGGCTCGAAGTTGGTGACGACGAGGACGCGCACCGCGTGAGGGTATCCGCGTCGCTGGCGTCAAGTCGGTGTCCCTGCTCAACTCCACGGCGACTTCACTCACTTACCTGTCCTTAACGGGGTACGCCGCTAGGATCACCGGGCTGGGTGGAGGAGGCGCCGGGCGCTCTATGAGTGTGGCTAGAAAACCTGACAACTTCTGGGGAATCGTCGGCGAGATCCTTGCGCTGATTGCCGCCATTGTCGCCATCGTTTTTCTGGTGCCAACGATCTGGGAGAAGCTCCTGATCTTGTCTGGCATTGCTGCGTTGGCAGCGTTAATAGGCCTCCGCAGACGTCAAGAGCGTCTGCGTGGCTTAGTCGAGTTCATGCCAGCCACCCAGGCTAGCCTCTCTCCCGTTCAGCTCGGTGCAAAGCCCTCGCCCATTGCGCGTCGCCGCTTCCCTGGCCAACGGCCACCGTACATTCACCGCCCGCCCTTTGAGGAACGGCTTGACGAGGAATTGCGAGCGCATAGATCTGTGATTGTGCGAGGAGTCACCAACTCAGGCAAGAGCCACGCAGTCTTCGAGGCGATCGGCCGCGTTCTCCCGCGCCACTTGGTAGTCGTACCTAGGGAGCCCGCAGACGGCGCGGATCCGCTGGCCGATCTCTTGTCCTCGAATTCCCCTCTGCCTCGTGGACGCCGGTATGTACTAATAGTCAACGATCTCGAGACTCGCCTTTCCGCGATCTCCCCTCTGGCGATTCCTCGATGGCTGAGAACTCATCGCGGCTCTCGACTCATCGCGACTGTCTCCGCAGAGCGTTGGGGGGATCTGATTAAGGAGGATGCGAGCAGTGTCAACCGAGCGACGGCACGCTTGCTTTCGGAGAGAGCCTCGCTGACCCTCTTGCCCGACTTCCGCGATGGCGCCCTTGCTGAAGCGCGGGAGCGCTACGAGCTTCCCAAGAGCAAAACCAAGCTCGGGGAGTTCTTGGCTGAAGGAGAAACTACTGTCAATAGGCTGGAAGTCGCGGCTCACAAAAACCCCGCTGGCAGGGCCCTTGCTCTCTCCGCAATCAATTGCGCTCGGGCAGGCCTCGCACGCCCAGTCCGCTTATCGAAGCTATTGGCTATGTCACGCGAGGTAACTCAACTTGATGGCTACACATTTAGTGTCGACGATTGGGACGGTGCTGTCACCTATTGCGTCAGTGATCCTCCAGAGATCGCGGATCTGCTCTTGGTCAGTGAGGTGGGGGATGATCCCGCTATCACTGCCAATCCAGCCGCTGTAGAGCATGCAGATAGGTACAGTAAACTTGGGACCAAGCCCACGGAGCTGCCGTCCCGTATCTGGAACTCGATCATCGAACTTATTGCGGCAGGACCCGATGATCTGCTTTCAATTGGACGGGCAGCTGCATGGCGCGGCAAACCCGACTTGGCTGAGAGACTTTTGCGTCAGGTGTACACGCAAGATGAACCAAGGGCGCCGTCCAGGGTTGCGGCTGAGCTGCTCAAAGCTCTGCATAAGTCCGATTCAGAAGGGCCTGTGGACGGCATGCTACGACGGGTGTCGATCGGCCCCGACCCCGACCCATTGCCCAAGGAATGGGAGCGATCGTTAGCTCCGCCGGCCGAGGGGAGCCCATTCGATCCCGCCGTGCCGCAAGGCAAACGCTGGCAAGGTTTTTACTCGGAGCGGATTCCCCGCGACGTTTTGCGCTTCATCCTCCTTTTTCTCCTCGATATAGGCGCGGTATTAGCAGGCGTTCGCCTTGCCGGTGACCTCGGTACGTTGGCGCTGAGCAATTCAAGTGAAGTGCAACTCACGTTTCCGGCGGCCGGCGTGGCTGCCAGTCTTGTTTTTGTTTTCTTTCTTTTCTTTGGTCTCTACCGGTCAGACGGAGTACGCGCTCGGCTCGGCGAGATAATCAAGGGAGTTGGCCTTGTCGCCCTTTCGCTTTGCGCTATTGCTCTTGCGGAGGGCTTCGACATCACTAACTTGTCGCTGGCATTTCTTGCTACCGCAACGGCGGTGGGTTTGGCATATCTCTTCCGCTGGCTCTATGACTCAATCAGTCGGCGATGGGTCAAACACGCGGGGCTGCAATCGCGCGTGTTGTTGATCGATTCTGACCAGCCCGGAGCAGTGGCAAACCTATTACTTGAATCCTCTCAGCGTCCAATGCAGATGCTCGGCTACCTCGCCCCGAACCAGAGCGAACCTGGATGGCTGGGAGCGATAGACGATCTAGAGTCGATCGCGCGCGCGAACCTTGCCGACCGCCTAATAATTTCCGATAAGGGCCTCACGGCAGAGCAGCGGCGCAGTTTGATCTATCGAGCCCACACCATTGATCTTGCAACTGACTTGGTTCCAAGCCCGGCGGAGTTGATCCAAGGGGCAACGGATTCTTTGGATGAGATGCTGGTTCCCCTAGTTAAGGTCCGGCCGCTCTATCTAACTTATGTCGACAGCTTTACCAAGCGCCTGTTTGACGTGGCATTGAGCCTCTTGATCGGACTGCTCGTTGCCGTACCGTTGCTGTTTATCGCGCTGGTTTTGAAGATGCAAAGCCATGAACCGGTATTCGTGCGGAAACTGAGGCCCGGGCTGAGCGAACTTTATTTCGGGATGTTGCGACTTCGTACGACAGAGGAAGGTGCGCCAACACGTGTCGGAGGTCTCTTAGAACGCTGGCGAATAGACGAGCTACCGCAACTTCTGAACGTTCTTTCGGGCACGATGTCAATCGTGGGACCGCGACCGATTGGTGATGAGACCTTTGGGGATTTTGATGAGTTTCAGAGGGCGCGTTATGCGGTGAGGCCCGGCATCACTGGTTTATGGCAAATTTCGAGACGGGAGCACTCATTGGAAGAGATGACGAATTTGGACTTGACCTACTGCCGAAAGTGGACTCCCCTGCTTGACTTCACGATCCTCCTACGCACCGTCCCAGCGATCGTGCGCAATCGAGGCGGTTCCTAGTACTTGTTCCCGCCCGCGTCCGTCTGCCCCCCGAGCCGCATCTGTTATCCCAACGTGAGGGCTCTGCTGGAACTGTTAGTTCGGGGTGATTTCCGCAAGTAGCGGCTTCTTACGCTAACTGGCACGAAGCCTCGCGCGGCTCCGCGCAGAAGCGCCACCGAAGCGTCTTGTTTCGTGCGCCCGCTCCGCCCACGATCGCTCGCGTACGAGCGAAGCGATCCCAAGGAGGAAGCAGATGGTCTACATGTGGTTCGGATACCTGCACGCGGCGGTGGTCGAGCGGGTGCGGCGAATCCGCCGGCTCGCCGAGGGCGAGGCTGGGCAGGGGACGGTCGAGTACGTCGGCCTGATCCTGCTGGTCAGCCTCCTGATGGTCGGCATGGTCGCGGCGATGAAGGGTTTCAACGGCAAACAGGGCACGGAGCTCGCCGACGTGATCGTCAACAAGATCAAGGAGGCAGTCGACAAAGTCACCTTCAAATAGGCGGGAGGCGCGTTGGTCGCCCCGGTGCGGCCGGCGCGCCGGCCCTCTTTGCCCTATTCGGTCGGTGGCTTCTGGCAGGGCAGCTTTCCGGCTAGGGAGCCTGGAACCGGGGGCGGCAGCGGCTTCGGAGCAGCTTGGTGCACGGTGCGGAGTTGCCCGGCGGTTTCGAAGGCGACCTTCTCGGGGTCGTTCAGCCCGTAGGTGTGCTTCAAGCCGAACGATTCGACAAAGACGACGACGGTCTCCCTGCCGGTGAAGATTTCGAGCGGGCCGGCTTCGGCCGTGCCGCCGCCCTGCAGGGGAATCCCCGGATGCCAGACCGCCTTGGCCCCGCGGAAGACGACAAGATCTTCGAGCTGATTCAGCTCGCTCGCCCAGCGCTTGCAGGTGCTGTCGACCTGGATTTGCAGCGGCGGAGCGCAGGACGGATGGTCGCTTCCCGACAGTTCGCAGGTGCCGTAGAGGAGGCTCCAGCCACTCGGCGCCCGCTTTTCGTACCCGGCGTGGCCCTCGATGTCTTCCAGCGGCATTCCGAGGACTTCCGCTCCCGCCCAATAGACCGGGTATCGGTGGAAGGCCTTGGCGGCACCGAAGCCAGGGACCCCCGCCGAGGCACTGCCGGCGAACGCCGCCGCGACCGCCAGGACGGCGCAGCTCACGAGGACGAACGCTCGGCCGAACACGCGGCGAAGGCTAGCCAAACGAGGGGCCGGTGCCTGGGAAGCCAGCACCGTGGATTCGTCGCGTGAAAAGATCGCCGCCATGCCAGCCTCTCGCTCATATGACCGTGCGCCCGCCGACATCCGGCCGGTGACGATCGATCCCGGTTTCGTCGAAAGCGCCGACGGGTCGGCGCTGATCTCGGTGGGCCGGACGCGGGTGATCTGCACCGCCTCGGTCCAGGAGTCGGTTCCACGCTGGATGATGGGCCGCGGCAAAGGGTGGGTGACGGCCGAGTACGCGATGCTGCCGGCCTCGACCGGGGACCGCAAGCAGCGCGACGTCTCGAAGGGCAAGCAGGACGGGCGCGGAGTCGAGATCCAGCGCCTGATCGGGCGCAGCCTGCGGGTGGTGGTGGATTTCAAGGCGCTCGGCGAACGCAGCGTCTACGTGGATTGCGACGTGCTCGAAGCGGATGGGGGGACGCGCTGCGCCTCGATCACCGGCGGCTACGTCGCTCTGCGACTGGCGTTCCAGAAGCTGCTCGACCGCAAATCGATCGAGACGATGCCGTTGACCGGTTCGATCGCCGCGGTCAGCGTCGGCATGGTCAACGGGCGGGCGCTCTGCGACCTCGACTACGGCGAGGACTCCAACGCCGAAGTCGACGCCAACGTGGTGATGACCGGCGAGGGCGGCCTGGTCGAGGTGCAGGCGACGGCCGAGCGGACGCCGCTCTCCCGGGCTTCACTGGATGAGCTGCTGGGTCTCGCCGAGGGTGGCATCGCCCGTTTGCGGGAGATGCAGGAGCGGGTCCTGCCTTCGTGATCCTCGCCACCGGCAACCGCCACAAGTTGGCGGAGATGCGCGAGCTGCTGCCGGGGGTCGAGCTGGAGCCGCTGCCGGAGGGCTTCGAGATGCCGCCGGAGACCGGCGACAGCTTCACGGCCAACGCGCTGATCAAGGCCCGCGCCGCGTTCGCCGCGGGCGGCGGTGGCAAGCAGGTGCTGGCCGACGACTCGGGGATCGAAGCCGAGGACACTTGGCGGCGCGCCCGGCATCTACTCGGCCCGCTACGCCGGCGAGGACGCCGACGACGAGACCAATCTGGCGAAGCTGCTGCGCGACGTCGACGCCGCCGGTGGAGATCGCCGCGCCGCCTACGTCTGTGTTCTGGCGCTGATCGACCCAGACGGCTCCGAGCGGCTCTTCGAAGGTCGCTGCGAGGGCTACCTGCTGCGCGAGGAACGGGGCAGTGGCGGCTTCGGCTACGACCCCGCCTTCGTCCCCGACGAGACCGGCCCCGAGGACCCGCGGACGATGGCCGAGATCAGCGCCGCCGAGAAGCACGCGATCAGCCACCGCGGCAAGGCCGCCCGCCTGCTCCTCGCCGACCTCGCCGGCTGAGCACCCCAAACGCGAGTGCCCGTTCGACCTTTGTCGCCCTCTGGGCTACAAAAGTCGAACGGCTCCGGGCGCCGTGCGTGTTTCGTCACGGGGTGTTGTCGCTTGTCGCCCTGTGGGTTACAAGCAACAACTGGGCTCGCCCGAACCTACGGTTTCGGCAGCAGGTTGACCGCGGCGGCGGCGCCGACGGCGATCAGGGTCCAGGTGTAGCCGGTGTAGCCGCTGATCGCGAAGAGGATCGCGGCGACGGCGCAGACGACGACGACGGTCAGCCAGGAGGCTCGGGCGAGCGGCATGGTCGGTATCTTCGCCGAGATGGCCGACGCCGCCCAGACCGAGGTCCCCGCCGGGGCTCCCGCCGAGGCGGCGCTCGCCTTCCTGACCGAGATGTCGCCGGGGCTGCGAGGCGCCGCGATCCTCGATTCCGACGGCGCGGTGCTGGCCGCGGGCGAGGAGGGCGAGCGCTGGGCCGCCGAGGCGAAGCGGCTGCTGAAGGCGGCCGACGGCCATGGGGAGGAGCCGGTCGAGCGGGTCCACGTGGCCATCGAGGCCGGCGAGGTCTTCGCCCTCCGCCACGAGGGGCTGACCGCGGTCGCGGTCACCGACCGCTTCGTGCTCTCCTCGTTGATGCTCTTCGACATGCGCCAGGCGCTGCGCGACCTGGCGGAGGCGAGCTGATGCCGCCGAAGCCACATCGGATCCTGCTCGATCGCGTCTCCGGCTACGCCGACGAGGCCGCCGCCTACATGCGCCGGCGCAAAATCGCCCGCCAGCCGTTCGCCCGCCTCTATTACGCGGAAGGCCGCGCCGACGAGGCCGGGATCGACTCAGCGGCCGGGATCGCGATGTTCGACGCGGCGGCGGAGCTGGTCGAGCTCGCCGGCCGCCCACGGGGCCGCCGCCCCAGCGAGGGCGGGTCGCGCCGTCGCCGCTCCCGGGAGGCCGCGGAGTGAGTCACTCGATCCCCACCTCACCGGCGGCCAGCCGATGAGCGAGCGCACCGAGTTGATCTCCCCCGAGGTCGCCGAGCGGACGATCGCCCGCGCCCTCGCCAACGGCGGCAGCTTCGCCGAGGTCTTCGCCGAACGCCGCGGTGGCTACTCGATGACGATCGACGAGTCCCGGGTCGAGTCGGTCCAGTCCGGCGCCGAGGAAGGGGCCGGGGTGCGGGTGATCGACGACGGCACCACCTACTTCGCCCACGTCGACGGGCTCGACCCGGCCGACCTCGAGCGCGCCGCCGAGGAGGCCGCGGCGGCGCTCCGCGGCGGCCGTTCCGCGCCGACGCCGCTGCGGGCGGTCGAGGCCCACTCGCTGCCGATCGAGCACCGCCCCGAGGAGGTCGAGCCGGCGCGCAAGGCCGAGCTGCTGCGCGAGCTGGACGGGCGCGCCCGCGCCCAGGGCGACGAGGTCGCCCAGTTCACCGCCTCCTACCTCGAGGCCCGGCGCGAGGTCGCCGTCGCCAACTCCGCCGGCCGTTTCGCCACCGACGACCGCACCCGCACCCGGATCGGCGCCCAGGCGGTCGCCCGCCGTGGCGACGCGGTCGAGACCGGTGCCGAGACCCTCGGCGCCCACCGCGGCTTCGAGCTGCTCGAAGACGACCCCGGCCTGATCGCCGAGCAGGCCGCCCGCAAGGCGCTGACCCTGCTCGACGCCCGCCCGGCCCCGTCGGGCTCGATGCCGGTCGTCGTCGGCGGCGGCTTCGGCGGCGTCCTCTTCCACGAGATGACCGGTCACGGACTCGAGGCCGATCACATCCAGAAGGGCGCCTCGGTCTACGTCGGCAAGCTCGGCGCGGCGGTCGCCCAGCCGCTGCTGAACGCCTACGACGACGGCCGCCTGCCGGGCGAGTGGGGGAGCGATGGCTGCGATGACGAGGGCCAGCCGACCCAGAAGACGCAGGTGATCGAGGACGGCAAGCTGGTCTCCTACCTCTACGACCACGTCACCGCCGAGCGCGAAGGCGTCGCCTCGACCGGCAACGGCCGCCGCGAGAGCTTCCGCCACCTGCCGATCCCGCGGATGACCAACACCTACATCGCCCCCGGCGAGGCGACCCCGGAGGAGATGATCGCCGAGCTCGCCAGCGGCTTCTACGCGGTCAGCTTCGGCGGTGGCCAAGTCGATCCGGCAACCGGCGACTTCGTCTTCGGCGTCTCCGAGGGCTACCTGATCGAGGGCGGCAAGGTGACCGCGCCGTGCCGGGGCGCCACCCTGGTCGGCAACTGCCTCGACGCCCTGGCGGCGATCGACGCGGTCGGGAACGACTTCTGGATGAAGACCGGGATCTGCGGCAAGGGCGGCCAGAAAGTCCCGGTCGGGACCGGCCAGGGCCACGTCCGGGTCGGCCGGATGACCGTGGGCGGGACGCAGCGATGAGCGTCGCGGCCCGGAGGGGGCGCTCGTGAGCGAGCTTTCGGCGGCGACCCGGCGGGCGGTCGAGGCGGCGCAGGCCGCCGGCGCCGGCGAGGCCGAGGCCTACGCCGCCCGTGAGACCGGGCGCGAGGTCCGCGTCCACGGCGGGGCGGTCGAGAGCCTCACCGCGGCGACCCAGAGCGGGATCGGCGTCCGTGCCTGGCGCGGCCACCGGGTCGGCTACGCCTACGGCACCGACCTCTCCGAGGCGGGCGTCGCGGCGATCGCCGCCCGCGCCGCCGCTGCGGCCGCGGTCGCCGACGAGGACGAGTTCGCGGCGCCGCCAGAGCCGGCCGCGGTCGAGGCCCTGGCCGGCCTCGACGACCCCTCGATCGAGACCTGGGACAGCGGCCGCGTCGCCGAGCTGGCGCTGGCGGTCGAGCGCACCGCCCTCGCCGCCGACGAGCGCGTCGTCGCGGTCGAGACCGCGGTCTACGCCGACGCCTCCGAGCAGGTCGCGATCGCCTCCTCGGCCGGGGTCGCCGGCGAGTACGAGAGCTCCAGCTGCTACGCCTTCCTGCAGGCCCTGGCCGAGGGCGAGGGCGCCCGCGAGAGCGGCCTCGGCTTCGGCCTTGCCCGCGGCCCCGAAGGGCTCGACCCGGCGGCGATCGGGGCCGAGGCGGCGGCCCGCGCGGCGGCGATGATCGGCGCCGGCAAGCCGGAGTCGCGCGCCTGCCCGGTCGTCCTCGACCCGACCGTCGCCGCCAGCTTCGCCGGCCTGATCGGCGGCGCCCTCGGCGCCAAAGCGGTCCAGCGCGGCCGCTCCCCCTTCGCCGGGCGGATCGAAGAGGAGCTCGCCGCCGAGGCCTTCGCCCTCCACGACGATGGCCGCGACCCGCAGGGCCCCGCCTCCGCCCCGTTCGACGGGGAGGGAGTGCCGCGCCGGCGGACCCCGCTGATCGAGGGCGGCCGCCTGCGCGGCTACGTCTACGACACCTACACGGCCAACCGCGAGGGCACCCACTCGACCGGCTCCGCGGCCCGCGCCGGCTACCGCTCGCTGCCGACCGTCTCCGCCTCGAACCTTGTCGTCGCCCCCGGCTCGCTGAGCGAGGCGGAGCTGCTGGCGGCGGCGGGGGAGGGGGTCTACGTGACCGACGTCGCCGGCCTGCACTCGGGCGTCAACCCAGTCACCGGCGTCTTCTCGGTTGGCGCCTCCGGGCGGACGATCCGCGGCGGCGAGCTGGCCGAGCCGGTGCGCGAGTTCACGATCGCCGGCGAGCTGCTGGAGATGCTGGCGAGCGTCCGCGAGGCGGGCGCGAAGGCGCGCTGGGTGCCGTTCGGCGGCAGCGTTTCGACCCCGCCGCTGCTGATCGGCGAGCTCGCCGTCAGCGGCTCCTAGATGGTCGTGGAATCGACCATCTAGCGGCCTGAGCAGCGGTTTTCGGCTCCTCAGGCACGGCGTGAGGCAACCTCGAAATCCGGCACGGAGCGGACTTCCGTAGGAGCAATTCCGCGCTGTGCCTGACTTTCCGCCTGAGGGCGCTGTTATGTTCCGCCGCGTCTTCAACCCCGAGGAGGAATCTCGACGTGACCAAGGCTGAGTTTCTGGACCAACTGTCAGGCGATGAGCGGCTTGGCAGCAAAAAAGCCGCGAGCGACGCGGTCGACGCCGTTCTCGACGCGATCACCGGTGCGCTCAGCTCCGGTGACGAGGTCAGCTTCACCGGCTTCGGAAAATTCCACGTCGCCGAGCGCGGCCCGCGCCAGGGCGTCAACCCCCGCACCGGCGAGCGCATCACCATTCCGGGCGGCAAAGTCCCCCGCTTCTCGGCCGGCTCGGCCCTGAAGACGAAAGTCAAGGGCGGCTGAGGCAAGCTGAAGCCCTTCGCGGATCGGCTCGCGGCGCTCGTCGAGGAGCGCCGCAGTCAGATCTGCCTCGGTCTCGACCCCGACCCGGCCAAGCTGGCCGGGGCCGGGGCGGGCCCGGGCGGTAGGCCGCCCGATTCTTCTCCCGCCGGACTCGCGGCGGACAGTCCCGCCGGTGAGGCGGGCGCCAGCTCCGCCGCCGAGGCGGCCGGGGCCGCGGTCGCCGCGCACTGCCGCGGCCTGATCGAAGCCGCCGGACCGGCCTGCGTCGCGGTGAAGCCGCAACTGGCCTGCTTCGAGCGTCTCGGCGCCCCGGGTTGGGCGGCGCTGGAAACGACCGTCGCCGCAGCCCAGGAGGCAGGACTGTTGGTAATCGCCGACGGCAAGCGCGGCGACGTCCCGGTCACCGCCGCCGCCTACGCCCAGGCGCTGGTCGGCGAGACGCCGACCCCCTGGGGCCCGGTCGCCGGGCTCGGCGCCGACGCCTTCACCGCGAATCCGCTGCTCGGCCGCGACGCGGTGGAGCCGCTGATCGCCGCCGCCGCGGAATCCGGGGCGGGAATCTTCATGCTTGTCCGCACCAGCAATCCCGGCGCCGCCGACGTCGAGGACCTGCTCAGTTCGGGCGCCGCCGACGGCGACGGCCGTCAGGGCGATGGCGATGCCGACGGTGGGCCCAGCGGCGAGCTGCGACCGCTGCACGAGCGCCTCGCCGAAATCGTCGCCGAGCTGGCGCCGCGTCTGGCCGGCTCCGGTGAGCTCAGCGGCGCCGGCGCGGTGGTCGGTGCCACCGAGCCCGGGCACATCGGCCGCCTGCGCGAGCTGATGCCGCGCTCCGTCTTCCTCATCCCCGGTGTCGGCGCTCAGGGCGGCCGCCCGGAGCTTCTGGGCCCCGCCTTCGCCGCCGGCCCGGCCGCCGCCCTCGTCGCCGCCTCGCGCGGGATCGCCGCGGCGGAAGATCCCGCCGGCGCCGCGGAGGAATTGAGAGCGATCGTGTGGAAGATCTCGGGCGGCTGAAAACAGCGGCCCCGTCGCTACGATCCCGCCTCCAGTTCGCCCCGCGCGACTTCCCCGATGCAGAGAACCCGGAAATACATGGCCCGCCTGCTGACCGTGGCGGCGATCGTCGCAGTCGCGATCGCCGTGGTGGTGATCGTCGGCAACTTCCATTCCGACGACTCCAACGGCAAGGGCCACTCGCACCAGGCGAAGGAAAGCAAGCCGAAGAAGCAGCGGACGAAGGCGAAGTCCTACACGGTCGAAAGTGGCGACACCTTGACCGCGATCTCGCACAAGACCGGGATCCCGGTCGCCGAGCTCCTCGCCCTCAACCCCGAAGTCGACCCGCAGATCCTGATCGCGGGCGAGACGCTGAAGCTGAAATGAGGCGGCGCCGCGCGGGCGCGGCGCTGGTCCTGGCGGGTCTGGCGCTTCTCTGTGCGCTGCTCGCCGGCCCGGCGGCGGCCGCGAAGCCTCCGGCCGGAGCCGAATCCGGCGGGTCGAAGCAGCCCGCGAAGCAGAAGCCGCAGAAGGGACCGCCGGTGCTGGCCCGCTCCTGGGCGCTGATCGACGGGCGCAGCGGCGAAACGCTGGTCTCCCACGCGGCGAACGCGGAGCTACCGATCGCCTCGACGACGAAGCTGATGACCGCCTACGTGGCGCTGAAGGAGATGCCGCTCGACAAGGTCGTCACCGCGGCGCCTTACGAAGCCGAATACGGCGAGTCGCTGATGAACCTGCGGCCGGGGCAGAAGATCAGCATCCGCGACCTCCTCTACGGCCTGATCCTGCGCTCCGGCAACGACGCCGCCCACACGATCGCCGTCCGCACGGCCGGCTCGACGCCGAAGTTCGTCGCCCTGATGAACCGCTACGCCGCCGCCCTCGGCCTCTCCCACACCCACTACGCCAACCCGGTCGGGCTCGACCAGAGGGGCAACTACTCGAGCGCCGCCGACCTCCTCGTCCTCACCCGCCACCTGCTCGACATCCCCGCCTTCGCGAAGATCGCCGACTCGCGCGAACACGAGCTGACCTCGACCGAACCGCCGCGCAAGCTGAAGACGATCAACGAGCTGCTGCTCGACGCTCCCTGGGTGACCGGGGTGAAGACCGGCCACACCTGGGGCGCCGCCTACGTCCTGGTCGGCTCGGGGCGAAAAAAGGGGGTCGAACTGATCGCCGCCGCGGTCGGCGCCCCGACCGACGAAACCCGCTTCTCCGACGACCTCGAACTGCTCGAATGGGGCTTCCGCCAATACGCCAAGCGGAAGGTGGTGAAGGTGGGCGACGACCTCGCCGAACCGTCGATTCGCTACAGCGGCGGCGAGCTGCCGCTGCGCGCGGCCGACTCGCTGACCGTCGGCCTGCGCAAGGGGCAGCAGGTCGAAACCGACGTCCGGGCGCCGGCCGAGGTGGAGGGCCCGATTCGGCGCGGCCTGTCGCTGGGCAGCGCCACCGTGCTCGTCGACGGCAACGTCGCCGGCCAGGTGAAGCTGCTCGCCGGGCGGGGGATCCCGAAGGCGAGCTTCGTTGACCGCGCCCGCGAGTTCCTCAGCGAAAATTGGATCCCCATCGCGATCGCGATCTCGGCGATAATGCTGATCGGGATACTTCTTGGGCGGCGCCTGTCCCGCCGCCGACGCCGAGTGCGCCGAGAACCACTGAGGAGCCGATAGATGGTGAACGCCAAGTGATCCTCACCGTGACCCTTAACGCGGCCATCGACCGCACCGTTGCCGTCCCCAACTTCCGCCTCGCCCGCCGCCACCGCGCGGTCGAGAGCCGCACCGTCGCTGGCGGCAAGGGGATCAACGTCGCCCGGGCGCTCAGCCTGCTGGGCCGGCCGGTGATCGCCGCCGGCTTCGTCGGCGGCCCGACCGGCACCCGGGTGCTGGAACAGCTGCGCGAAGAATCGGTGCTCACCGATTTCACCCGGATCGCCGCCGAGACCCGGATCAACCTCGCCGTGATCGACCCGACCTCGGGCGAGCAGACCGAGATCAACGAGCGCGGCCCGGCGGTCAGCCCGGAGGAGGTGAAGAAGCTCTTCGAGCGGATCGGCTACCTCGCTGGAGGCGCCAAGATCTGCGTCCTCGCCGGCTCGCTGCCCCCGGGGGCCGGCAACGACCTCTACGCCAAACTGGTCTCCGACCTGGTCCGCCGCGGGGTCCCGGTCGTCCTCGACGCCGAGGGCGAGGCGATGCTGGCCGGCCTCCGCGCCGGCGCCTCGATGGTGACCCCGAACGAGACCGAGGCCGAGGAGCTGGTCGGGCAGGAGTTCGCCGACGGCACCGACCTCGCCGAAGGCCTGCACGAGCTGATCCGGCTCGGTGCCGACGAGGCCGCGATCACCCGCCCGGACGGCTGCGTCGCCGCGGTCGGCGAGGGCGCCGAGCGGCGCCTGCTCGAGGTCCACACCGACCCGCTGGAGCCGGTCTCAACGGTCGGCTCCGGCGACGCCTTCCTGGCCGGCTACGTCGCCGCCCGCTACGAAGACCGCACGCCTGAGGAGTGCCTGGCATACGGGGTCGCCTGCGGCGCCGAGTCGACCCAACACTTCGGCGCCGGCACCGTCGACCGCAACCAGGTGGAGCGACTGCTCGGCGAGGTCGCCGTCCACGATTTGGAGGTCCCCGCCGAAGTGTAGGCTGACCTTTCGACCCGTCAGCCCCGGAGGACTACCTTGGAAATTGAAATCGGCCGCGGCAAGAAAGGCCGGCGCGCCTACGGATTCGACGACGTCGCGATCGTTCCTTCCCGCCGCACCCGCGATCCCGACGACATCGACATCAGCTGGACCCTTGGCCCCTATCGCTTCGAGCTGCCGCTGATGGCCTCGGCGATGGACGGAGTGGTCAGCCCCGACACGGCCGTCCTGGTCAACGAGCTGGGCGGCCTCGGCGTCCTCAACCTCGAGGGCATCTGGTGCCGCTTCGAGAACGCCGAAGAGAGGCTGGAGCAGATCGCCGCCGCGCCGAAGCACCTGGCGACGCGGATGATGCAGGAGATCTACGCCGAGCCGGTCAAGGAGGAGCTGATCTCCCAGCGGGTGGCTGAAATCAAGGCCCGTGGCGCCGTCGTCTGCGGCTCGCTGACCCCGCAGAAGGTGCGCGACCACTACGAGGCGGCGGTCGAGGCCGGATTGGATGTCCTCGTGATCCAGGGCACGGTGATCTCCGCCGAACACGTCTCGACCACGGTCGAGCCGCTGAACCTGAAGGAGTTCATCGCCGAGGTGCCGGTGCCGACCGTGGTCGGCGGCTGCGCTTCCTACTCGACCGGGCTGCACCTGATGCGGACCGGCGCGGTTGGCGTCCTCGTCGGCGTCGGCCCCGGCGCCGCCTGCACCACCCGCGGCGTGCTCGGGATCGGCGTCCCGCAGGCGACGGCGATCGCCGACGTCGCGGCGGCCCGTGCCCAGCACATGCTGGAGACCGGCGAATACGTCAACGTCGTCGCCGACGGCGGCATGCGGACCGGCGGCGACATCTCCAAGGCGATCGCGGTCGGTGCCGACTCGGTAATGGTCGGCTCGCCGCTGGCCCGCGCCAAGGAGGCCCCCGGTCGCGGCTTCCACTGGGGGATGGCGACTTTCCATTCGTCGCTGCCCCGGGGGACGCGCGTCTCCACCAAGCAGGACGGGACGATGGAGGAGATCCTGCTCGGCCCGGCCCAGGAGAACGACGGCACCTTCAACCTGATGGGGGCGCTGAAAACCTCGATGGCCACCTGCGGCTACGAGGACATCCGCTCCTTCCAGCGGGCCGAGGTGATGGTCGCGCCGGCGCTGATGAGCGAGGGCAAGAAGCTCCAGAACGAGCAGCACGTCGGGATGGGCTCGAATGGGCGCGCGGCCGTCGCGGCCGGCGTCGCGGTCTCGGACGACTAGATGCCGTCAGAGGCTCCGCCCGCGTCCGTTGCCGGTGACGGCACGGGCGTGGGCGAGGCCGGCGAGGAACGCCTGCTGGTCTCGCCCGAGGAGATATCTCCCGACGAGGTGAAGAAGGTGGAGGAGGTGCTGGTCCTCGACTTCGGCGGCCAGTACTCGCAGCTGATCGCCCGGCGGATCCGCGAATGCGGGGTCTTCGCCGAGCTGCTGCCCTCGACCACGTCGATCGAGAAGCTGCGCGAACGGGCGCCGAAGGCGCTCGTCCTCTCCGGCGGGCCGGCCTCGGTCTACGAGGAGGGTGCGCCGGACTTCCCGACCCAGCTGCTCGACCTCGGGGTGCCGCTGCTGGGCATCTGTTACGGCATGCAGGCGATGGCGCTGGCGCTCGGCGGCCGGGTCGAGTCGGCCTCCTCAGGTGAGTTCGGCCGCACCGATCTCGTCCTCCGCGACGGCGGCGGCCGGCTGCTCGGCGGCCTGCCCGAGGAGCAGACCTGCTGGATGAGCCATCGCGACGCCGTCTTCGAGGCGCCTGAGGGCTTCACCGCGCTCGCCTCCAGCCCGAACAGCCCGGTAGCGGCCTACGAGATGGCCGACCGCGGCATCTACGGCATTCAGTTCCACCCGGAGGTCGTCCACACCCCCTATGGGACCGAGATCCTCACCCGCTTCCTCCGCGACGTCGCCGGCTGCGAGCAGCAGTGGTCGCCCGAGTCCGTGATCGCCGAACAGGTCGACAAGATCCGCGCCCAGGTGGGGGAAGGGAAGGTGATCTGCGGCCTCTCCGGCGGGGTCGACTCCTCGGTCGCCGCGATGCTGGTCCACAAGGCGATCGGCGCCCAGCTCACTTGCGTCTTCGTCGACCACGGGCTGATGCGGATGAACGAGGCCGAGCAGGTGGTCGAGACCTTCTCCCAGTTCGACATTCCACTGGTTCACGTCGACGCCGAGGAGCGTTTCCTCGCCAGGCTGAAAGGCGAGGACGAGCCGGAGCGCAAGCGCAAGATCATCGGCGAGGAGTTCATCCGCGTCTTCGAGGACGAGGCGGCGAAGCTCGAGGACGTCGGCTACCTGGTCCAGGGCACGCTCTACTCGGACGTAATCGAGTCGGGCGGCTCCGACCACGCGGCGACGATCAAGTCCCACCACAACGTCGGCGGCCTCCCCGACGACCTCGAGTTCGAGCTGGTCGAGCCGCTGCGGATGCTGTTCAAGGACGAGGTGCGGGCGGTCGGCGCCGAGCTCGGCCTGCCCGAGCGGATGGTCTGGCGCCAGCCCTTCCCGGGCCCGGGCCTCGGCATCCGCATCGTCGGCGGCGAGGTCAACAGGGAGCGCCTGGACATCCTCCGCGCCGCCGACGCGATCCTGCAGGAGGAGATCCGCGCCGCCGAGCTCTACCGTCAGCTCTGGCAGAGCTTCTGCGTGCTGCCGGTGGTCCGCTCGGTCGGGGTCCAGGGCGACGGGCGCACCTATGCCTACCCGATCGTGATCCGCGCCGTCACCTCCGACGATGCGATGACCGCCGACTGGGCGCGGCTGCCCTACGACCTCCTGGAGCGGGTCTCGAACCGGATCATCAACGAGATTCGCGACGTCAACCGGGTCGCCCTCGACATCTCCTCGAAGCCACCCGCGACGATCGAGTGGGAGTAGCAGATCGCTGAGTGACGCTGCGGCGGCCGGGGTAGGTACTCCCTGACGCAGGGGGAAGTCGACCGTTCGAGAGTAGGTGCCGGAGCTTGGCGACCGCAGCGAGAACCGAGAACGAAGCGCAGCTGGCGCGGCGAGCCGCCGCGGGGAGCGACCGCGCCTTCGAAGCGATCTTCGAGCGCCACCACCAGGAGCTCTACCGCTACTGCGCGGCGATCCTCGGCAACGCCGAGGACGCCCACGACGCGGTGCAGAACACGATGGTCAAGGTGCTGCGGACGCTGCCGGGCGAGGAGCGCGAGATCAAGCTGCGACCCTGGCTCTACCGGATCGCCCACAACGAGGCGATCGACCTCGTTCGCGCCCGACGCGGCGGCGTCGAGGAGCTCGACGCCGACTCGCTCGGCGGGGCCCCGGCGGCGGCGGAGGAGGCCGAGGCGCGGGAACGGCTGCGGCGACTGGTCACCGACGTCTCGCGCCTGCCGGAGCGCCAGCGTGGGGCGCTGGTGATGCGCGAGCTGTCCGGGCTCGACTTCGAGGAGATCGGCACCGCCCTCGGCACCTCGCCGCAGGTGGCGCGGCAGACGATCTACGAGGCGCGACTGGGGCTGCGTCAGATGAACGCGGGGCGCGAGATGGACTGTGAAGAGGTGATGCGGGCCGTCTCGGCCGAAGACCGCCGCCGGCTGCGCCGCCGCGACATCCGGGCGCACTTGGGGGAGTGCGGAGCGTGTCGCGGTTTCCAGGCCGGGATCGCCGAGCGCCGCGGCGACCTGGCGCTGATCGCGCCGCTGCCGGCGGCGGCGGCGGCGGGGCTGCTTCACGCGGTGCTCGCTAGCGGCGGCGCGGCGGCGGGAAGCGCCGCGGCCGGAGCGGGTTCTGCCGGGGGCGGGGCGGTTGCGGCGGGCGGGGGAGGGTCTGCCGGCGGGTCCGGCGTCGCGGCGGCGGGCTCCGGCGTCGCGGGTTCCGGATCCGCTGGTGCCGTCGCGGCTGCCGGGGGCAAATCGATCCTCGGCGCCGCGGCTTTGAAGGGTGCGGCGGCTGTCGGGGTGGTCGTCGCGATCGGCGTCACCGCCGCCGACCAGCGCGGCCTGATCGACCTCGGCGGCTCCCACGATTCGAAGCGACCGCCGGCGAAGTCGGCGCCGCTTCGTCCCGGCCCCGAACGGGAGGCGGATGCCGCGACGAACTCGGCTGCCGTCTCGGCGGCGAGCCAGGCTTCGTCTTCGAAGCGCTCCGCGGCGCCGCCTTCGAACCGGACCGCAGTCGCCGAGCCAAAGCCAACCGCCGCCGAGCCAAAGCCAACCGCCGCCGAGCCAAAGCCAACCGCCGCCGAGCCAGCCGCGTCGCCAGCGGCGACCGAGGCGCCGGAATCCAATCCGGGACGCCATCTCGGCCAGACCGGCGAAGCGCCGGGTCAGCTCGGCAAGGACCATCCGGAACATCCGCAGCACCCCACCCATCCGGTCAAGCCGACCCATCCCGAAAAGCCGGCTCATCCGGAAAAGCCGGCCCATGCCGCGAAGCCGCCGCACGAGGAAAAGCCGCCGCCTTCGCCGCCCGCCGCGGAGGGAAATGGCGACTCGGCCGAAGCCCCGGGGCAGAGCGGCGCCGCGCCGCCCGGCCAGGCAAAGAAGGAAGCCGAAGTGGCGCCCGAAGCGGGCGCGGGCGCGGTCGAAGTCGCGGAATAAGGCCTGACGCGGTCGCCCTCCGGTCGTTTCAGCGGCAATCGATTCGGTAGCCCACGACCAAAGGAGGACCCGATGCGCCCCCAGCTGAAGCTGCTTGCCGCCGCCTGCGCGCTGGCGCTCGCCGCGCTTCCCGTCGCCGCCGCGCTCGCGACCGGGCCGGTTTACGAAGTCGAACACCCGGCCCATCCCACGCACCCGACCCATCCGCAGCACCCCGATCATCCGCCCAAGCCCGGCGATACGCCCGGCGCCAAGGCGAAGGCGTACGGCCGCTACTGCCAGGGCGAGAGCAAGAAGCACCTCGCCGGCACCAAGGGCACCCCGTTCAGCCAGTGCGTCACCGGCATGGCGAAGCTCGCCAATGGGGTGACGACGAGCCCGGCGAAGGCCTGCGCCGGTCTCAGCAAGAAGCACGTCGACGGGACCCCCGGAACGCCCTTCTCGATCTGCGTCAAAGGGGGGAAGAAGCTGCTGGCCGAGTAGCTCAGACCCCGGCGAGCCTGGTGATCGCGAAGATCAGGCCGAAGCCGGCGAAGGTGAGGCCGACCCGCGTCCACGAGGGCTGCTCGTGGGCGGCGGGCAGCAGGTCGGTGGCGCCGAGGTAGAGGAAGAAGCCGCAGTAGACGCAGAGCAGGTGGGCGAGGGACGCGTCGGAGATCGTCGCCAGCGAGCCGACGATCGCGCCCAGCAACGGTGCCGCCGCGTCGAGCAACAGCCAGCGGTAGGCGGCGCGGCGGTCGCCGGAGCGGCGCAGCACGTAGCTGACCGTGTTGAGGCCGTCGGCGAAGTCGTGGCTGACCACGGCGACGAAGACGAGCAGGCCGGTGGCCGAGTCGACGCCGAAGGCCAGGCCGATCCCGAGGCCGTCGATGAAGCTGTGAATCGAGAGGCCGGCGGCGCCGATCGCGCCGATCCGTTTGCCGCCGAGCTGCTCGGCTGCCTCGTCGCGGTTGTGCAGGGTGAAGAAGCGCTCGATTCCGAAGAAGCCGAAGAAGCCGGCGGCGACGAGGAAGGTCGCCAGGTTCGGGTCGTCGAGTCCCCTAATCCCCTCGGGCAGGACGTCGAGCAGGGCGATCGAGACGACGACGCCGCCGCTCAGCGCCAGCAGGGTGGGGAGGTGGTGGGCATAGCGGATGCCGATCCGGCCCCCGATCAAGGTCGCGAGCACAGTCAATCCGGCGAGCGGGATGGCGACGCTCGGCACCGCTCAGCCCCGCGCTCGCCGGCAGCGCGGGCAGAGCCCCCGCAGCAGCACGTCGTGGCCGAGCAGCTCGAACCCGGCCCCCCTGGCCACCCGCTCGATCGCCCGCTCCAGGCCGGGGTCGTCGAAGGGGAAGAGGCGCTCGCATCGCTCGCAGACGAGGTGATGGTGGTGGCCGGCGGGGTCGACCCGCTCATAGGCGCCGGCGCTGCCGCCGAGCTCGACCCGCTGCACCAGTCGCAGCTCCTCGAGCTGCTCGAGCGTCCGGTAGACGCTCGCCCGGCCGACCGAGGGGAGCCGTTCGTCGATCTCCAGCGCGGTCACCGCGCAGCTCTGGTCGGCGAGCAACTCGACCACCTGCCGCCGCGCCGCTCCGGCCCGGTAGCCGGCCTGATCGATTCGTCCCATCGCATGTTCCGCCCAGGTCATGGCGGGGGACGATAACAAGAATGAGAACCGTTCTTATTTAGGGGTAGTGCGGGGCCCGGAAGCCGGTAGGCCTCCCGGGCTGCACCTCCCCGAGTTTTGCCGGAGTGGCTGACGCCTCGGAGCTCTCCGGCTCGGCTCGTGCTGATACGCCCGGGAGGCCTACCGGCTTCCGGGCCACGACAGTCCCAATTTCGTCGGAAGGCCCGCCCTCGATACGTCGGAAGGCCCGTCCCTCGATATCTGGGGCAAGAGGTCGAGCCTCGATCCCGGATCCGCCGGTGGGAGTTGGCTCTAGGTGGTTCTCAGACGTCGATAGTTGGACGGGGGCGGGGGTGGGTCTCCGGGCGTATCAGCACGAGCCGAGCCGGAGCTCGAACGAGGCGCCAGCCAGGGTCCGACCCACTCGGGGAGGTGCAGCCCGGAGACCCACCCCCGCCCCCGTCCAACCCCCGCCCTCAGACCAAATCAGCTGTAAGCGTCCCAAGCTTCGAGATAAGGCAGAGGGTCGAACGGCGCCCCTCCTTCGTACCAGCCGGGCGCCCCCCACATCTCGAAGTGGAGGTGGCAGGCGGTGGCGTCGCCGGTCTCGCCGACGATCCCGATCGGCTGTCCGGTCCGCACCGTTTCGCCGGTCTGCAGCGGCGAGGGTTCGGCCAGGTGCGCGTACATGAAGTCGACCGGGGTGCCGCGGCCGTCGATCACCAGGTAGTTGCCTGCCGCCGACTGCCAGCCGGCGTACTGGACCTTGCCGCCGCGGGCGGCGACCAGCGGCGTTCCGCAGGCGGCCATCGTGTCCTGGCCCTGGTGGACGTGGCCGGCGCGGGCGGCGCCGAAGCGGCCTGCGCCCAGGCCGAATTCGTGCGGTCCGAGGACCGGGAAGGCGTAGTCGTGGAATTCGAAGCCCAGCGAGAGGGCGGCTGAGGTGGTCGCCTTGCGCGCTGCCGGGGCGCCTTCGGCCTGGGAGGAGATGCGGAAGGCGTACTTGCCGTCCGGGGCCGGCTTGCCTTCGTTCGTGCTGCCGTCCCAGCGGATCGTCTGCGGCACCCCGGGGGCGACGTCTTCGAGGTAGTAGGTCTTGACGACTTCGCCGGCCGCGCCGACGACGTCGACCCGGAGGTCGTTGGTCGCTTCGGTCGAACCGATCGTGAAATTGATTCGCGGATAGCGGTAGCCGAAGTAGAAGCTCTGCTTCGGCGCCGTTTCGGCCGCGGCGAGGGTGATCACGCCGGCGCTCGGGGCAGCCGCGGGGGCGCCGGCGGCCGAGCCCGGCGGCGGCGGACCGCCGCCCGGGATGACGGCGCCGCCGGTCGCGGCGGAGGCGGCGCTGGGGAGCAGGAGTAGCGCCGCGAGGACGGCGAACAGCGCAGCGGCTCGCCGAGCGCGGTTCGCTCCGGTCCCGGACCGGCCATGCCGGTCCCGATCTTGCAGTTCAGCCAATCGCCCTCTCTCTTCCGATCGCCTGCGGAGTTAGCTGTCGGGCTCGCGCTGAAAGAGATGCGCTACGGCCTTGGATTCGGCCGATTCGCCCCCGGGACCTGCAAAGGTCCCAACGGTTCCTCCACTCCCGCTCGGCGGTCCGGGCGGGACTCGGCACTGCTGGCGCGGCAGCATACCGCGCGACCTGGCTATCATCCCCCGGCCGCGCCGCTCACGCCGCGTGGCTTTTTCATGATGAAGACCTACGTAGCGACAGCCGCCAACCGCCAGCGAGACTGGTACGTCGTCGACGCCGAGGGCAAGACCCTGGGCCGGCTGGCGACCCAGATCGCCGACGCCCTGCGCGGCAAGCGCAAGCCCGAGTACACCCCGCACGTCGACACCGGCGACTTCATCGTCGTCGTCAACGCGGAGAAGATCCATGTCACCGGCGACAAGCTGGCGCAGAAGACCTACTGGCGCCACAGCGGTTACCCGGGCGGGATCAAGTCGCGCTCGCTGGGCGAGATGCTGGAGCGCAAGCCGGAGGAAGTGATCCGCAAGGCGGTGAAGGGGATGCTGCCGCGCAACCGCCTCGCCCGCCAGCAGCTGACCAAGCTCAAGGTCTACGCCGGGCCCGACCACCCACATGCGGCACAGCAGCCGAAACCGATGGAGACGAACGACTGATGGCAGACGACGAGAAGAACGTCGAGGAGACCGCGGAGCCGACGCCCGAGGCGAGCGAGTCGAGCGACGCTCCCGCCGCTGAGGAGAGCGCCCCGGCCGCTGAGGAGAGCGCCCCGGCCGCCGAGGAGAGCGCCCCGGCCGCCGAGGAGAGCGAGACTTCGACCGAGGAGAGCACCGAGGCGCCCGAGCCCGCTGCCGAGGAGATTCCGGCCGAGCAGGCGGAGGAGCCAGCGCCCGAGCAGGAGGGCGAGGATGCCCCCGCCGAGGAGCAGCCCGCCGCCGAGGAGCAGCCCGCCGCCGAGGAGCAGCCCGCCGCCGAGGAGCAGGCCGAGGAGGAGGAGGAGCAGCCCGCCGAGGAGCCCGTCGCCGAGGGGGCAGACGAGGAGCCCGCCGCCGAGCAGCCGAAAAAAGACGTCATCCCCGGGGCCGACCTGGAGCCGATCGCGGTCGAGCCCGAGGGCCCCGAGCTGAGCGCCGAGGAGAAGGCCCGGCTCGAAGCCGAGGAAGAGGAGAAAGCCCGCCGCGAGGCCGAGCTGCTCGCTGCCGAGGCCGAGGAGGCCGCAAGTCGCGCTCCGGCGAAAATGGAGGACGGCGCCCGTTTCCTCGCCACCGGCAAGCGCAAGAGCTCGATCGCCCGCGTCACCCTGCTTCCCGGCGACGGCAAATTCATCGTCAACGGCCGCGAGCTGGCCGAGTTCTTCCCCCGCCCGCTGCACCAGACGATGGCCACTCAGCCGCTCACCGTCTCCGGCTACGAGGGCAACGTCGACGTCCGCGTCCGTGTCCACGGCGGCGGCATCAGCGGCCAGGCCGGCGCGGTTCGCCACGGCGTCGCCCGCGCGCTGACCGAGATCGACGCCGAGCTGCGCGGCGACCTCAAGCGGCGCGGCTTCCTCACTCGTGACGCACGGGTCAAGGAGCGCCGCAAGGCCGGCCTCAAGAAGGCCCGTAAGCGGCCTCAGTTCTCGAAGCGCTAGAGAGGGCATCGGCTTGGCCGAGCGCAGGCTCTTCGGGACCGATGGGGTCCGGGGAGAGGCGGGGACCTTCCTCACCGCCGAGCTGGCGACCGCCCTTGGTCGGGCGACGACGGCGACGCTGGAAGCCGCGCGCCCCCAGGTTCTGATCGTCCGCGACACCCGCGAGTCCGGCCCGATGCTGGAGGCGGCGCTGGCCGCCGGGATCGCCGAAGCCGGTGGCGACGCGCTGCTCGCCGGGGTGCTGCCGACGCCGGCCGCCGCGATCCTGGTCAAGCGCCTCGGCCTCGACCTCGCTGCGGTCGTCTCCGCCTCCCACAACCCCTACCGCGATAACGGGATCAAGTTCTTCTCGGCCTCCGGCTTCAAGTTGCCCGACGAGGAGGAGGCGCGGATCGAGGAGCTGATCGAGAACCCGCCGCCGCCCGCCGCCGAGATCGGCCGGGTCCGCGAGCTGGCCGGCGGTGAGGATGACTACCTGCGCGAGCTTGCCGCCGCCTTCCCGCTCGACCTCACTGGGACCAAGGTGATGCTCGATTGCGCCAACGGCGCTGCCCATCGCGTCGCCCCGGCGATCTTCGAACGACTTGGCGCCGAGGTGGAAGCGATCGGAGTCGAGCCCGACGGTCGCAACATCAACGACGGCGTCGGCTCCACCCACGTTGGGTCCCTGGCCGAGCGGATCGCCGCCTCCGACGCCGACGTCGGCTTCGCCTTCGACGGCGACGCCGACCGCGTCCTCGCCGTCGACGGCGAAGGGCGGATCCACGACGGCGACGAGCTGATCGCCCTCGCCGCCCGCGGCATGGCCGCCCGCGACGAGCTGGGCGGCGGCGTCGTCGTCACCGTGATGACCAACTACGGCTTCCACGCGGCGATGGAGAGCGAGGGGATCGAGGTGGCGACGACCCAGGTCGGCGACCGTTACGTGATCGACGAGATGCGCAAGCGCGGCTGGCGCCTCGGCGGCGAGCAGTCGGGCCACATCATCGAGTCCGAGTTCGTCTTCACTGGCGACGGGGTCGCCGCCGCGCTCACCACGATGCGCGAGCTCGCCGGCGCCAAGCTGGCCACCTCGGCGCCGATGGAGAAGCTGCCTCAGACCCTGGTCAACGTCGAGGTCGCCGACCGCTCGGCGATCGCCGACGCCGCCGCGGTCTGGGAGGCGGTCGAGCACGAGCACGGCTTGCTCGAGGGCCGCGGCCGCGTCCTATTGCGGCCGTCCGGTACTGAGCCCTTGGTCCGAGTCATGGTCGAGGCTCCAAGTGCCGAGGAGGCCGACGAGGTCTGCAACCGCCTCGTCGACCTGGTTAGGCAGGAGCTCGCCTAGGTGGCGCGGGTGCTCGTCCTCGGCGCCGGCTTCGGCGGCCTGGAGCTGGCGACGCAGCTCTCCGAGCGGCTTGGCGACGCGGATGAGGTGACCGTGATCGATCGCGGCGACGCCTTCGTGTTCGGCTACTCGAAGCTCGACCTGCTCTTTCGCGGCCGTTCGGCGCGGGAGGTGAGCCTGCCCTACGAGCGCTTCGTCAAGCCCGGGGTGAAGCTGCTGCGTGAGACCGTGACCGCGATCGACCCCGCCGCCAAGCGGGTCAGCACCGACTCCGGCGTCCACGAGTGCGACCGTCTGGTCGTCGCCCTCGGTGCCGACTACGACTTCGACGCGACCCCTGGTCTGACCGAGTTCGGCAACGAGTTCTACTCGGTCGCCGGCGCCGAACGGATGGCCAAGCTAATCCCTGACTTCTCCTCTGGTAATGCCGTGATCGGCGTCTGCGGGGCGCCCTTCAAGTGCCCGCCGGCGCCGAGCGAGTGCGCGCTGATGCTCGACGACGAGCTGCGCCGCCGCGGCGTCCGCGACGCCTGCCGGATTACCTTCGTGATGGCGCTTGACCGACCGGTGCCGCCCTCGCCAGAGACTTCCGACGAGCTCGAAGCCGAGTTCGAGCGGCGCGGGATCGAGTTCCACGCCGGTCGCAAGGTGAGCTCGCTCGAGCCCGGGTCGGTCCACTTCGACGACGGCTCCGAGCTCACCTTCGACCTCTTCTTCGGCGTCCCCAAACACCAGGCGCCGGCGGTCGTCCGTGAGAGCGGGCTGACCGGCGAGGACGGCTTCGTCGCCGTCGACACCGCCACCCTGGAGACGAGCTTCCCCGGCGTCTACGCGGTCGGCGACGTCGCCACCGCCGGCGTCCCCAAGGCGGGGGTCTTTGCCGAGGGTGCCGCCCGCGTCGTCGCCGCGGCCCTGGTCGCCGACCTCGCCGACGGCGAGCCGGCCGGCCGCCACCTCGGCCAGGGCACCTGTTACATCGAGTTCGGCCAGGGCCGGATCGGCAGCGTCGACATCGACTTCCTCTCCGGGCCGGAGAAAACCGGCGTCTTCAACGCCCCCTCGGCCGAGCAGATGGAGCTGAAGGAAGCCTTCGGCTCGACCCGCCGCGCCCGCTGGTTCGACCTCTAGCGGTGCCGGGCGCAACAAGCCCCGCATAGACGGATGTTTCGGGAGGGCGACGCAGGCGCCTGACTAAGCTGTTCCGCCTCTTGTGCGGAATCGTTGGATACGTGGGCGGCCGGCCTTGCGAGGAGCTTTTGCTCGCCGGGTTGGAAAAGCTCGAATACCGCGGGTATGACTCGGCGGGGGTCTCGCTGCTCGACGGGGGCGAGGTGGCGAGCGTGCATGCGGTCGGGAACCTGGCCAACCTGCGGGCGGCGATGGAGGGGCGGAAGAACGGGAGCGGGCGGGTCTCCGACGCCGCCACCGGGATCGCCCATACGCGCTGGGCTACTCATGGGCGGGTGACGGAGGAGAACGCGCATCCGCATGACGACAGCTCCGGCCAGGTCCACATCGTCCTCAACGGGATCGTCGAGAACCACGCCGAGCTGCGCCGCAAGCTGCAGGAGGAAGGGCAGACCTTCACCTCCGAGACCGATGCCGAGGTCGTCGCCCACCTGATCGCCTCGCACTACGACGGCGACCTCGCCGCCGCGGTCCGCGCCGCCTATGCCGACCTGCGCGGCCACTACGCCTTCGTCGCCATGCACGCCGAGGAGCCGCAACGGCTGCTGGGGGCGCGTAAGGAGTGCCCGTTGGTCGCCGGCGTCGGCGAGGGGGAGACCTTCCTCGCCTCGGCGATCCCCGCCTTCCTCGCCGACACCCGCACCGCGATGCCGATCGAAAACGGCGAGATCGTCGAGATCGACCGCGACGGGGTGAAGATCACCGACGCCGAGGGAAACCCGGTCGAGCGCTCGCCCGAAGAGGTGACCTGGGACGCCGACGCCGCCGAGAAAGGCGGCTTCGAGACCTTCATGCTGAAGGAGATCCACGAACAGGCCGACGCGGTCGCCGAGACGATCACCGACCGCCTGCCGGAAGCCGATGGCGTCGACCTCTCCGACGTCGACCTCTCCGACGAGTTCCTCCGCGACGTCAACCGCATCGTCATCGTCGCCTGCGGGACCAGCTACCACGCCGGCCTGATCGGCCGCTACGCGATCGAGGAATGGGCGCGGGTCCCGGTCGAGATGGACGTCGCCTCCGAGTACCGCTACCGCAACCCGGTGGTCGGGCCCGGCGACCTGGTGATCGGCATCACCCAGTCCGGCGAGACCGCCGACACGCTGGCCGCGATGCGGCTCGCCCGCGAGGCCGGCGCCAAGGTGCTGGCGGTGACCAACATCATGGGCAGCCAGGCGACCCGCGACGCCGACGCCGTCCTCTACACCCGCGCCGGGCTCGAGATCGGCGTCGCCGCGACCAAGACCTTCCTCGCCCAGGTGGCGGGGATGTACCTGCTAGGGCTGCGGATCGCCGAGCTGCGCGAGACCCTGCCGCCCGGCCGGATCGAAGAGCTGGTCGCCGAGTTGAAGGGCCTGCCGGTGAAGATCGACGAGACCCTGGCGATGACCGAGGACGCGGTCCGCGCCGTCGCCGAACGCCACTTCGAGCAGGAATTCTTCCTCTACCTCGGCCGGCACATCGGCCTGCCGGTCTGCCTCGAGGGGGCGCTGAAGCTGAAGGAGATCTCCTACATCCCTACCGACGCCTACGCGGCGGGGGAGATGAAGCACGGCCCGATCGCCCTGCTCGACGAGTCGACCCCGGTCGTCTGCATCGCCACTGACAGCCCGGTGATGGACAAGGTCCTCTCCAACGTCGAGGAGGTCCGGGCCCGCGGGGCGCAGACGATCGCCGTCGCCACCGCGGGCGACGAGCGGGCCGCCGAGGTCGCCGACGAGACGATCGCGGTGGCGAAGACCGACTGGATCCTGCAGCCGATCGTCGCGGTGCTGCCGTTGCAGCTGCTCGCCTACGACATCGCCCGCGCCCGCGGCCTCAACGTCGACCAGCCGCGCAACCTGGCGAAGACGGTCACCGTCGAGTAGCGCTAGAGTGCCGCGTCCGATGAAGGCCCGTCTCCTCGTCCTCCTGGCCCTCGGCGCCGTCGCGGCGCTCGTCGTCGCCGGTTGCGGCGGCAGCAGCGACTCGGGCGGCAAGGACCCGGCCGAAGCTGCCCCGCCCGACTCGACGGTCTTCATCGCGGGCTCGATCAAGCCGGATGGCGAAGTCGCCGAAAACGTCGAAGAACTCGCCCAGAAGCTGGCCGGCGTCGACGACCTCGGCGCCCTGATCGCCGAAGAAATCGACAAGGAAACCGTCGCCAACGGCGCCAAGATCGATTTCGAAAAGGAAATCGAGCCGCTGCTGGGCGAAAAGGCCGGCTTCTTCCTGAGCGAATACGACGGCGACGAATTCAACGGCGGCGGCTTCGCGCTGCAGGTGGAAGACGAAGGCGAAGCAGAAGATCTAATCGAGGAAAAGTCGAAGGAAGCGGGCGAATCCTTCGAAGAAGAGGAATACGAAGGCGTCGACTTCCAGGTCCAGGAAGACGGCTCCGCCTTCGGCTTCACCGAAGGACTGCTGATCTTCGGTCAGGAAGAAAAAGCCTTCAAAGAAGCGGTCAACGCGCTCGACGGCGAAAACCTCGCCGGCCAGGACAAGTACACCGAAGCTGCCGAGGAAGTCCCCGACGGCAGCGTCGCCGACGTCTACGTCGACATCGGTGGGCTGGTCGAAGAAGCCGGTCAGGAAACCGACCAGGAAACCGAACTCGGCCTGGAAATCCTCGGGATCGAACCGGAAGGCTCGACCGCGCTGATCAGCCTGGTGCCGGGCTCGAACAACCTCGAGCTCGACGTCAGCTCCGACGTCGCCACCGGCCCGATCTCCGGCGGCGACGCCTCCGAGCTGCTCGGCTCGTTGCCGGCCGGCTCGGTTGTCGCCCTCTCCAGCTCCGAATTCGGCAAGGGCATCGAGGAAATCATCAACCGCATCGACAAGAACGGGATTCCGGGACAGATCGAACCGGGCGAATTCAAGAAGGCGCTCGAAGCTCAGGGGATCGACCTCGACTCGATCGTCGGCTCGCTCGGCGACATCGGCTTCTTCGTCGAAGGCAACAGCGAACGCAACCTCGGGGGCGCTGTGGTGATCCAGTCGAAGGACCCGAGCGAAGCCCAGAACACGGTCCGCAACCTCGGCCTGATCCTGCGCTCGACCGGCACTCCCGGCGTCACCGCGATCTCCGAAAGTGGTGTCTCCGGCTTCTCGATCCCGAACGAAGAACTCGGCGGCAAGCCGATCGTGGTCGCCGCCGGGAAGTCCAACATCGCGATCGCCCTCGGCCCGAAGGCGGCCGTCGCGGCGCTCTCCGGCAAGGGCGGGACGCTCGCGGACAGCCCCGTCTTCAAGGAAGCCAAGGAAGCCCTCGGCGACACGCCGATCAGCGGCTTCGTCAGCGGCCAGACGGCGCTGACCCTGATCAACGGCGTCGCCTCGCCGCTCGAAGCCGAAGAACTCGCCGAAGCGAAGCCGTACCTCGAAAAGGTCGGCTACGTCGCGATCGGTGGCTCCAGTAGCGGCGACAAATCGCAGGCGAAGCTGATCGTCGGCCTCGCCAAGTAGCGCCCGACCGCCCCGGACGCCACCCGTCGCTTCGCCTCGCCGCCGCGCGGGTACGCTGCCGCGCATGGAACCATGGCTGCGACCGCTCTACGACGCCGAGGGTATGCGGGCGACCGACCGCTGGGCGATCGAGGAGCAGGGGATCCCCTCACTGGAGCTGATGGAGGCCGCCGGGCGTGCCGTCGCCGAGGCGGTCGCCGAGCGCTCGCCGCGCGGTCCCGTGCGGGTCGTCTGCGGCAAGGGCAATAACGGTGGCGACGGCTTCGTCGCCGCCCGGCTGCTGCGCGAGCTCGGCTTCGAGGCCGAGGTGCTGCTGCTCTGGCCGGCCGCCGAGGTCGGCGGCGACGCGGCGGCGAACCTGGCCCGCGTCGAGGCTCACGAGCTCGGCCCGGGCGAGCTGCCGGCGCGGCTGCGCGACTCCGGCGCCGTCGTCGACGCGATCTTCGGCACCGGCTTCAGCGGCGAGCCGCGGGAGCCTGCCCGGGCGGCGATCGTCGCGATCAACCGCTGCGGGGCGCCGATCGTCGCCTGCGACGTCGCGTCCGGCGTCGACGCTTCCAGCGGCGAGACCGCGGGGGAGGCGGTTGGCGCCGACCTCACCGTCACCTTCCACGCGGCCAAGGTCGGCAGCCTGGTCGCCCCCGGCAAGTGGCTCGGCGGCGAGCTGCGGGTGGCGCCGATCGGGATCCCGTCCGGCGCCCCGGCCGCCCCGGCCGCCGGAGTGGTCGAGCCGGCGGTGCTGGAGCTGCTGCCGCACCGCGGCCCGCACTCGACCAAGTTCAGCTCCGGCCAGGTGACGATCGCCGGGGGCTCGCGCGGCCTCACCGGGGCGGTGCGGATGAGCTCGCTGGCGGCGATCCGCGGCGGTGCCGGTTACGCGACCGTCGCCGTTCCCGCTGACCTGCAGGAGGTCTTCGCCGCCGCCGACCCGGAGGTGATGTCGAAAGGCGTCCCCGGCGGCGACGGCTGCTTCTCGCCCGAGTCGGTCGAGGGCGTCCTCGCCGCCTTCGAGCGGGCCGCCGCCGGCGTCCTCGGTCCCGGCCTCGGCCGCGACGAGGGATCGCTGGAGCTGGCCCGTCGCGCCGCGACGGCGATCGAGGCGCCGCTGGTCCTCGACGCCGACGGGCTCAACGCCTTCGCCGGCCGTCTCGAGGAGCTCGCCGCACGGCCGGCGCCGACGATCCTCACCCCGCATGCCGGCGAGCTCGGCCGCCTGCTCGAGCGCGACTCCGCGGAGATCGATGCCCATCGCCTCGCCGCCGCTCGCGAGGCGGCAATGCGCAGCGGTGCCGTCGTCGTCCTCAAGGGCGACGACACGATCGTCGCCGCCGGCGAGCGCCTCGCCGTCAATGCGGTCTCCGCGCCGGCATTGGCGACCGCCGGCAGTGGCGACGTCCTCTCCGGGCTGACCGCGGCGATGCTCGCCCGCGGCCTCGAGCCGTTCGCCGCCGCCTGCGCCGCGGTGCTCGCCCACGCCCGCGCCGGCCAGGAGGCGGCCCGCCGCGTCGGCGCGGCGGAGTCGGTGATTGCCTCCGACGTGATCGCGGCGCTCCCCGCCGGCCTGCGGACCGCCGCGACGGGCGGATAACCTCGCGCGATGAAGACCGCTGGCGAGATCATGGACGCCGACGTGCCCTCGGTCGGTCCCGACGACGATGCCCGCGCCGCGATCGACCTGCTGGCGAAGACCGACCTGGGGGCAATCCCGGTCGTCGACGCGGAGCGGAAGGTGGTCGGGATCGTCAGCGAGTCGGACCTGGTCCTCAGCGACGAGGAGTCGGACCTGCACCTGCCGCACTACCTCAACATCATGGGTGGGATCGTCTTCGTCGGCTCGATGAAGGGCTTCGAGAAGCGGCTGGAAAAAGCCTTCGCGACGAAAGTCTCCGAGCTGATGAGCGCCGACCCCGTCGTCGCCCACGACTTCGAGAGCGCCGACCGGGTGGCGAAGAAGATCGCCGACCGCCACCACAACCACCTGCCGGTGGTCGACGAAGACGGCGGCCTCGTCGGGATGGTCACCCGCGCCGACGCGCTTGCCGCGGTCGTCGACGACGTCGACCCCGACGACGCCTAGGCCGATGGAGCGGGCGGTCGCCCGAATCGATTTCGAGGCGGTGCGCGCCAACTGCGCCCGCCTGCGGACCGTGCTCGACCCCGGTGCCGAGCTCTGCGCTGTGGTCAAGGCCGACGGCTACGGGCACGGGGCCGAGGGCTGCGCTGCGGCGGCGCTGGCCGGCGGAGCCACCCGACTGGCGGTCGCTACCGCGCTCGAGGCGGAGGCGGTAGGGCGGCGCTTCGCCCACGTGCCGTTGCTGGCGATGGGGGCACTGAGCGAGGCCGAGGTCGAGATCGCGGTCGGCGCCGGCGCCGAGGTGGCGCTCTGGCGCGAGGACTTCCGCCGCCTGCTCTCGGCCCGGGCCGTGGCCGCTGGGCGCACCGTCCGGGTCCACGTCAAGTACGACAGCGGCATGGGCCGGCTCGGCAGCTTCGACCCGGCCGAGGTGCTGGCGCTGGCCCGCGCCTGCGAGGCCGACCCGGCGCTGGAGCTGGCGGGGGTCTGGACCCACCTGGCCACCGCTGACGAACCGGACGCCGACGAGGGCTACTTCGACGAGCAGCTCGACCGCTTCGAGTCCGTCGCCACCGCGGTCAAGACCGAGTTCCCAGAGGTCATCGCCCACGCGGCCAACAGCGCCGCCGTCTTCCGCGACCGGCGCTCCCACCATGACATGGCGCGCTGCGGCGTCGCCGTCTACGGCCTCGACCCGTTCCAGGGCGACCCGGCCGAGCGGGGGCTGCGGCCGGCGCTTTCGCTGCGCTCCTACGTCGCCGAGGTCAAGCGCTTTCCGGCCGGGGCCAGCGCCGGCTACGGCCGCACCTGGCGGGCACCTGCGGACACCTGGGTCGGGGTCGTCCCGGTTGGCTATGGAGATGGGGTGCGGCGGGCGCTCTCCAACGACGCCGAGTTCCTGGTCGGCGGCCGCCGCTACCCGGTGGTGGGAACGATCTCGATGGACAACCTGACCCTCGACCTCGGCCCCGAGACCGCGGTTGAGCCCGGCGAGGAGGCGGTGCTGATCGGGGCCCAGGGGGGAGAGGAGGTGCGCGCCGAGGAGTGGGCGCGTCGCCTCGGCACGATCAACTACGAGGTCACCTGCGGCGTCTCGCCCCGGGTACCGCGGCGCGCCGCCCGCGACGTGTCGCTCTAGTCGGCTGATGGCCGAGCAAGTCGACAACCCCGTCCCGGCGCTGCGCGCGGCGCCGCTGGTGCGTGCCGCCTCCGGGGCGCTCGGCGCCGAGGCCGGCGCCTGGATCGTCGGCGGCGCGGTCCGCGACGCGGCGCTGGGGGCGGAGGTCCGCGACCTCGACCTCGCCCTCGCCGGCGACCCCGGGGCGGCGGCGCGGGCGCTGGCCGGGCCCCTCGATGGCACCGCTTTCGAGCTCTCGGCCGAGTTCCGCACCTGGCGGGTCGTCGCCCGGGACCACAGCTGGCAGGTCGACCTGACGCCGCTCCACGACGGCGCGATCGAGGCCGACCTCGCCGCCCGCGACTTCACCGTCGGCGCTGTCGCGGTGCCGCTCGCCGGGGGCGAGGCGCTCGACCCCTACGACGGCCTCGGCGACCTCCGCCGCGGCGTCCTGCGGGCGGTCTCCGAGCGCTCCTTCGCCGAGGAACCGCTGCGGCTGCTGCGGGCGCCGCGGCTCGCCGCGTCCCTTGGCCTCGAGCTCGAGGCGGCGACGGTCGAGCTCGCCCGTGCCGCTGCTCCGCGCGCCGCCGAGCCGGCTGGGGAGCGACAGCTGGCGGAGCTGCGGCAGCTGCTCGGCGGCCCCGAGCCCCTGCGCGGTCTCGCCATGCTTGACGAGCTGGAGGTGACCCCGGTCGTCCTGCCCGAGCTCGCCGGCCTGCGTGGGGTCGAGCAGGGGCCGAACCACCACCTCGACGTCCACGGCCACACCCTCGCCGTGCTCGAGCACGTCCTCGAAATCGAGCATGACCTGCCGCGCTTCGCCGGCGAGCGTGCCGACGACGTCGCCGCCCTCCTCGCCGAGCCGTTGGCCGACGAAGTCAGCCGCGGCACCGCGCTTCGCTTCGGCGCCCTCTTCCACGACATCGCCAAGCCGCAGACGAAGCAGCAGCGCGACGGCTTCGTCGGCTTCCGCGGCCACGACTCGGTCGGCGCCGAGGTGATCGGCGAGGTCTTCGGCCGTCGCCTGCGGGCGAGCCGGGCGCTGACCCGCCACCTGCAGGCGCTCACCCTGCACCACCTCCGCCTCGGCTTCATGATCCCCGAGGCGCCGCTGCCGCCGCGCCGGATCCACGATTACCTGCGCGAGACCGACCCGGTTGGCGTCGACGTCACCCTGCTGACGATCGCCGACCGCCTCTCGGCCCGCGGCGCCGGGCCGCTGGCGGCCCCGGAGATGGTCCAGGCCCACCTCGACCTCGCCCAGGTGCTGATCGGTGCTGCCCTCGACTGGCGCCGCGACGGCCCGCCGAGGCCCCTGCTGCGCGGCGACGAGCTTGCCCGCGAGCTCGATCTCGAGCCCGGCCCGGAACTCGGCGAGGCGTTGGCCGAGCTCGAGGCGGCCCAGTACGCCGGCGAGGTCACGACCCGCGATGAGGCCCTCCGATTCCTCGCGAACCGCGCTGCATAGCGCTTGGCAAGGCGGCCTGAAACTGGCCGTTGTGTACAGTGCACGGCCGCATGGCCAAAGAGGAAAAGATCGAAATGGAGGGGGAGATCACCGAGGCTCTCCCCAACACGATGTTCCGGGTCAAACTGGACAACGGGCACGACGTGCTCGGCCACATCTCGGGAAAGATGCGTCGCCACTACATCCGCATCCTTCCGGGTGACCGCGTGAAGATCGAGCTTTCTCCGTACGACCTCGACCGCGGTCGGATCACCTACCGCTACAAATAGGAGCGCGCCGCCGCCGGGTCCGGCTCGGCCAGCTCGACCGCCAGCGCCGACCAGGCGAAGTCCCGCGCCCCCAGGCCGGTGCCGTCGCGAGGGTCGTAGTACTCGCGCAATCCTTCGCGTTCGATCGCGCCGAGGACGCCCGATGCCAGCCTGCTCGCCTCCGCCTCGTAGCCGAGGCGGCGCAGGCCGAGCCAGACCATCCACGCTGAGTTGACCCAGGTCGGGCCGCGCCAGTAACGGCGGACCGGGCCATGCCCGCCGTCGGGCTCGTAGCTCGGCTCGTTCGCCGCCACCGAGGGCGGCGCCACCGGGGTGAGGAACTCCGCCTGGTTCAGCAGGTGCTCCTCGACGAGTCGGCGGCCGATCTCCTCCGGCAGGTCGGGCAGCGCCAGCGGCGCCAGCGAGGCCCAGGTGACGACCTGCGGACGCAGGGAGCCGGGTTCGGCTTCGTCGATGAAGAGGCCGCGGCGTTCGTCCCAGAGCCGGTCGACCAGCGCCGGGGTGGTGGAGGGGCGCCCGAGCGCCTGCAGCGAGAGCGACCAGAAGACGTTGACCACGGTCTCGCAGAGGACCGGGCCGCCGCGCTCGCGGATCCGCCGCGCGTTCCAGCCGGCGATCCGGTTGCGACGGACCAGCAGGGGGAAGCCGGCCCGCCCCTGCGCCCGCCAGCCCCAGACCGGATCGAACTTGGGCGAGGCGTCGAGCCCGGACTCGTCCGGCTGGACCGTCCAGAGCAGGCCGTCGCCCTCGAGATCGCGGTTGGCTTCGAGCCAGTCGGCCTGGCGGCCGATCCGCTCGTCCTCGGCCGGGTCGCCGACCGCCGCCCGCCAGGCCCAGGCCAGCAGCGGCGGCTGGATCGTCCCGGTCATCAGCGAGGTGCGGGCGGCGACGTTGTAGAAGCCGAGGCGGACCAGCGAGACCGGGGCGCGCCAGAAGATCGTGTGGCCGATGAAGCCGTCGGGGCGTTGGGCTTCGAGCAGGCTCTCGAGCTCGCGGCGGGCGCGGGCCGGATCGAAGCGGCGCCAGACGAAGGCGGCGAAGCAGCTGTCCCAGTACCACTGCCAGGGATAGCGGCCGGGGCTCGGCTCGGTGTAGGAGAAACGCATCGAATCGCGCTCGCCTTCGTGCCAGTTCTGGCGCAGGACGCGCTCGGCCTCGGCGGCGATCTCCATCCCGCCGACCCTAGATGGTCGGCTACCTGGCCACGCCCTCTTGGCAGAGGCACCTGGCCGGGATCGTGCAAGCGCCGCCTCCGGCCTGCAAGTGCGGTTCGCGGTGGGCAGAATCCATCCGCAACCGGCCAGCCGAGCCGGTGTTGCCATAGGACATGCCACTCGCCGAAACCGAGAACCGACGCCCCCGCCGCGCCTTGGCGCTGCTCGCCGCCGCTGCCTGCCTGCTGGCGGCGCTGGTCTACGTCGCCGCGCCCGAAGCGGCCGATTCGGCGCCGCTGCGCGTCCTCGTCCTCGGCCAGACGACGGAAACCCCGCCGGCCTCCTGCCCCGGCGAAGTCGTCAACGGCCAGCCGATCAAACCGTGCCGAGTCGAGGGCCACATCACCGGCTTCCAGTCGATCGCCGACGGGATCGCGAAACCGATGGAAGTCCCCTTCGAAGGCAAGATCGTCGCCTGGTCGATCACCCTCTCCAAGCCTTCGACCGCGGAAACCGAAACGACCACGAACGAGGTCGCCTTCTTCAACGAATTCCTCGGCACGCCCTCGGAGGCGCGAATCGGCATCCTGCGCCCGGTCGAAGGCAGCAAACCGCCGAAATACACGCTGGTCCGCCAGAGCCCGCTCGAGGTCCTCAACCCCTACTTCGGCACCACCCCCGTCTTCGCCCTCGAGCACCCGCTGACCGTCATTCCCGGCCAGATCGTCGCCCTCACCGTCCCGACCTGGGCGCCGATGTTCGCCTTCAACGTCTCCGCCAACAACAGCTGGCGCGGCAGCCGGCTGCCCGAACACTGCGTGTCCAAAGAAGACATCCAGAACGGCAATCCGCAGCAGGGGGTCGGGAAGACCAAGAGCTATGGGTGCTACTACTCGGATGCGCGGTTGCTTTACACGGCGACGTTGGTGAAAAAACCGTAGGGACGAGGGTGCGTGGGCGCCGGCGGGGCCGGGTGCCCCTCCCGGCTGCACCTCCCCGAGTCGGCTCTCCGTTGCTGGCGCCTTGATTGAGCCCTGGCTCGGCTCGTGCTGATACGCCGGGAGGGGCACCCGGCCCCGCCGGCTCTCGCATGCCTCACGCATGGGTTCAGACGTCGGCGTGCTGCTCGCGGAGGTAGGTGGGTCGGGCGCTAACTGGCGGGGCTTTCGTGCGGGAGATTTAACGGAGTGCGCGACAGATGTAGCGTTTTGTCTGCAACAGTAAAGCGATGGTCCACGTGCTTCTGGTCATCGCTTTGTTGCCCCACGCAGAATCGCCTTTTCCGAGGTCTGTCGGTGTTGGCTTTCCCTTTGCGCTCGCTGGTGCCGGGGCGTTGCTCGGCACCTTCCGTAAGTTGGGCAGCGGCTTTAGCGAACAGGCGAGGACCGCGAATATCTGGGCCGGGTCGGCATTCGTGTTCGGGTCCCTGTCCTATTGCGGTCTTCTTGTCTATCAGCTACTTTTGGGCTTATGAAGCGTTTTGTCAGCACTGAGATAGGGCACATGATGGTTCTCGCGCTTGCCGCGCTCGCCGTATGCGCTGCGATTCAGGCGAGTGCTGCCGGGGTCTACGTCGTCTCGCTCGGTGCGCTGATCGCCTACATGTGGGTGCGGGAAGGGCCGCTTCCAACCGCACTGAGGCGGCGACTACCCGACTCGTTGCGACGCCCTCTAGGGCGCTAGAGGGCGCTTTGGCGGAGGCCGCAGTAGGGGCAGTCGCTGACGTCGAGGCCGATCAGCTGGTCGCAGCGGCGGCAGGCGCGGAGGTTCTCCGGCGAGCGGGGGAGTGCGGAGGCGGAGGGGGCGAGAGGGAGGACCATCGCAACCGGCTCCATCTCCTCTCCGGTCTCGCGGTCGACGTAGGTCTGGCCCGGCTCGGCGTGGGCGATCGCCTCGCGGCCGGAGGCCGGGGCGCGCATGCGGTAGAGCTGGCGGTCGTTCATCGGCGCCAAGACTAATAGCTTGGACGTCGGAACATGCGCATCCTCATCTTTCATGGCTATCTGCTGCGCGGGACGGGCAGCAACATCTACAACGCTGAGCTGGCGCCGGCGCTGGCCCGGCTCGGCCACGAGGTCCACCTGCTGAGCCAGGACCGCGAGGTCGAGTTGCCGGGGGTGACCATGCACCGGGCGGAAATCGGCGAGCTGCTGCCGGTCTACGTGCGCGATCCCTACCCCGGCTTCGAGGTGAAGGAGTTCCCCGAGCTGAGCGAGGCCGAGCTCGGCTTCTACGTCGGCGCCAACGTCGCCGCGGTGCGCGAGGTCGCAATGGCGGCCGGCGGCATCGACGCCGCCCTCGCCAACCACCTGGTGATGGGCCCGGCGGTCCTCGCCCGCGCCGGGGTCGCCCCTTATGCCGCCAAGATCCACGGCTCGGCCCTCGAGTACACGGTCAAACCGGACCCGGAACGCTTCGGGCCGTTCGCCCGCGAGGGGATGGAAGCTGCCGCCGGCGTCCTCGTCGGCTCCGCCCACACCGCCGAATCGCTCTGGGCGGCGCTGCCGGACGTCCCCGGCCTGCGCGAGAAGACCCGTCTCGGGCCGCCCGGCGTCGACGTCGAGGAGTTCAAGCCCGGCCCCGAGGGGACGCGGGAGAAGCTGGTCGCCTTCGTCGGCAAGCTGATCGTCTCCAAGGGGGTCGATCTGCTGCTCGCCGCCTGGCCCCTGGTCCACGCCCGCCACCCCGGCGCCCGCCTGGAGATCGCCGGCTTCGGCGAGTTCGAGGCGGCGTTGCGAAGACTGCTCGGCGCACTGGAGCGGGGCGACGTCGAGGAGGCCCGCGAGATCGCCCGCCTCGGCCGCGGCCTCGAGGGCGGGCTCGAGCAGCGGCTGTGGGTCCTCGACGATTTCCTCGCGGACCCGCCGCCCCGCTACGCGGAGCTCGCCCGCGAGGCGGCCGGCACGGTGTCCTTCGTCGGCCGGCTCGAGCACCGCGAAGTCGCCGGCCTCTTCCGCCGCGCCGACGCCGCGGTGATGCCGAGCACCTTCCCGGAGGCCTTCGGGATGGTCGCGGTCGAGGCCGCCGCCTGTGGGACGCTGCCGATCTCGGCTGGGCACTCGGGGATGCTCGAGGTCTCCCGCCAGCTCGCCGCGGCACTGCCGCCCGAGCTCGCCCCGCTGGTCTCCTTCGCTCCCGGCAAGGGGGCGATCGAGGCGCTTGCCGGCCGCCTCGACGCCTGGTTCGGACTACCGCCGGCCGAGCGCGAGCGCGCCCGGGCGACTCTGGTCGAGACCGCTTCCCGGCTCTGGAGCTGGGAGGGAGTGGCTCGCGGCGTGCTCGCCGCCGCGACCGGCGAGCTCGACGCGCTGCCGCCTCCCGCCTAGCCCGCGGCCCAAGTCACAGAAAGCACCTGGGACCCCGCAAAGCCTCCCGCCGCAGCTTCAATAGAATGCGCGCCGCCGCATGTACGGACGCCTGCCGATAGTGAAAATGATGCTGGCGACGGTCGCCTTCGCCGCCGTCATCTCAGCGGTGATGGTCTCGATCAACTGGGACGGGCAGGAGGCATCCACCGCCGCCCCCAAGATCGACGACCTGCTCAACGTGATGATCGTCATCTCCAGCTTCGTCTTCTCGCTGGTGATGGTGATGCTCGGCTACGCGCTCTATAAATTCCGCGCCAAGCCTGGCGACGAATCCGACGGCGAGCCGATCCACGGCAACACCCGGCTGGAGATCGCCTGGACGCTGATCCCAACGATCATCGTCCTCTTCGGCGGCGGCTACAGCTGGAAGGTTCTGAATGAAATCGAAAAGGTCAACAAGAACCCACTGACCGTCGACGTCTTCTCCCAGCAATACGCCTGGAGCTTCGGCTACCCGGGCAAAGGGATGGCCTACGCCCAGGGCGAACTGCACGTCCCGGTCAATCGCCAGGTCCAGTTCAAAATGCACGCCCAGGACGTGATCCACAGCTTCTGGGTCCCGGAGTGGCGGATCAAGAAAGACAACGTCCCCGGGATCACGACGACGGCGACGGTGACGCCGGACCGCGAAGGCACCTATCAGCTGATCTGCACCGAGCTCTGCGGCTTCGGCCACGCCTCGATGCGGGCGAAGGTCGTCGTCGAGTCGCCCGCGAAGTTCCAGAAATGGGTCTCCGGGCTGGAAACCAAGGTGCCGAAGCTGCTGATGGATTCGATAGCGCAGGACACCGAAACGAACCCCTCCGAATCGCTCGGCGCGGGCGGGGCATAATGGAGGCGATCTGATGGCGGCAGCGATCAAGCGACCGGGTTGGTACCGCGCGGCTCTGGGGACCCTCGGCGGCGCCGCCTTCGGCTTCGGCCTCGTGGTCGTCCTGCGGGCGATCTCCCACCTGCCGATCTGGCAGACCGAACAGACCGGCTATCCGCACGTGGTCGTGCCGCTGATCAGCGGTTCGTTCGGCTTCCTGCTCGGCTTCGGCTGCTTCGACTACTGGCTGCGCTGGGCGATTGGCGCGCCGACCATCCCCGACGACCACTCCCAGCACGGGGCGAAGACCTGGAAGGACTACTTCCGCTTCAACACCGATCACAAGGTGATCGGCATCCAGTACATCTGCACCACCTTCTTCTTCTTCTTCGTCTCGGGCGCGATGGCGATGCTGATCCGGGCCGAGCTGGCCCAGCCGGGCACCCAGATCGTCGACGCGGCGACCTACAACAGCCTCTTCTCGACCCACGCGGTGCTGATGATCTTCGTCTTCATCATTCCCGTCTTCGCGGGCATCGCCAACTACGTGCTGCCGCTGATGATCGGCGCTCCGGACATGGCCTTCCCGCGCCTCAACGCGCTCAGCTTCTGGATGCTGCCGGTCGCCGGGCTGCTCTTCATCGGCAGCTTCCTCGCTCCGGGCGGCGCCTTCGACGCCGGCTGGACCGGTTACGCGCCGCTCTCCACGGGCGCCCCGCTGGGACAATCGTTCTTCAACCTCGGCGTCCAGTTCGCCGGCGCCTCCTCGATCGCCACCGCGCTCAACTTCCTGGTCACGATCATCACCATGCGGGCGCCGGGGATGACCTTCTGGCGGATGCCGCTGCTGGTCTGGGCCAACCTCTCGACCTCGCTGCTGGTCGTCGCCGCGACCCCGTTCATCGCCGGGGCCCAGTTCATGGTCCTCTTCGATCGGATCATGCACACCAACTTCTTCGACTTCGCCGCCGGCGGCGACGTCATCAGCTACCAGCACATCTTCTGGTTCTACTCGCACCCAGCCGTCTACATCATGATCTTGCCCGGCTTCGGGATCATCAGCGAGGTCATCTCCACGCACGCCCGGAAACCGATCTTCGGCTACCGATTGATGGCCCTGGCGCTGATCGGGATCATCGTCCTCAGCTACTCGGTCTGGGCCCACCACATGTTCGTCGCCGGGATGTTCAGCTGGCTGCGCGTGCCGATGATGTTCACGACGCTGCTGATCGCGGTGCCGACCGGGATCAAGATCTTCTCCTGGCTGGGAACGCTCTACTTCGGCAAGATCCACACCTATTCGACCGCGATGCTGTTCGCGCTCGCCTTCATCGTCACCTTCACGATCGGCGGGATCAGTGGCGTGATGCTCGGCATGGTGCCGCTCGACATCCACGTCTCCGACACTTACTTCATCGTCGCCCACATCCACTTCGTGCTCTTCGGCGGCTCGGTCTTCACGATCTTCGCCGGCATCTACCACTGGTTCCCGAAGATGACGGGGCGGATGTACGACGAGAAACTCGGCCGGGTCCACTTCTGGGGCACCCTGATCGGCACCTGGGGCACCTTCATCCCGATGCACTGGGTGGGGATGGACGGGATGCCGCGGCGCGTCGCCGACTACGCCTCGCAGTTCGGCAACTGGAACCTGCTGATCAGTTGTTTCGCCTTCCTGCTCGGCGCCGTCCAGCTGGTCTTCCTCTACAACATGGTCGTCTCCTGGCGCTTCGGGCCGCGCGCGGTCGGCAACCCGTGGCGCGCCAACTCGATCGAGTGGCAGGTCTCCTCACCGCCGCCGATCTTCAACTTCGACGAGATCCCGCGTGTGGTCGGCGGCCCGTACGAGTTCGGCGTGCCCGGCGCCCGGCACGCGATCATGCCCGGCGAAGGGGCCGAGGTTCCCGAGAAACAGCACAGCGTGGTGGGCACCCCATGAGCACCGAGGTCGAGGCGCGGCCGCTGCTCGTCTTCCTCAACGAGGTGGCGGGCGGCCGCAAACTGCTGGCCGCGGTGCGCGAGCGCACAGAGGCGGGGACGGTCTCCAACGTCGTCGTCGTGGCGCCGCAGAACCAGCCCGCCGTCGGGCAGTTGATTGACGAAGGCGATCTGCGCGACGCCGCCCGCTCGCGGGTCGAGGTGACGATGTCGGTCTTCAACCAGTTCGGGATCGAGTCGGTCGGCGAGGTGATGGACAAGCAGCCGGCGTTGGCGCTCGGCGACGCGATGCGTGCCCACCAGCCCGGTGAGGTGCTGCTCTCGGCCCTCTCCGGCGAGCGCTCCGGCTTCACCCGGCGCGACTTCGTTGCTGCCGCCGAAGAGATCGTCGAACCCGAGGCGAAGCTGACCCACATCCCGGTCCGGATCGAAGACGACGCGATCCGCTGGGACCTGATCCACACCCTGGTCGTCGCCAGTCGCACGGTCGCCACGCCGGACCTGGTCAACCGCCTGAAGGAGCGCGCCGCCGCGGCGCCGCACCGTTACACGATCGTCTGCCCGCGCAGCGAGGAGGTCTCGGAGCGCCAGATCGTCCGCGATCTCGCCTCGACCCTGGCCGAGCTCTACCGCTCCGACATCGACGCCACCGGGCAGCCGATGAGCCCCGATCCCTTCGTCGCCGTGCGCAACGCGATCGAGCACTATCGGATCGACGAGGTGCTGATCTCGACCTACGCAGGCGAGACCTCGCGTTGGCTCGAGGAGGACCTGATCGGCCGCACCCGCGAGATCACCGACAAGCAGGTCGAGCACATCGAGGTCGGCCGTCCCGCCACAGCCGTCGCCGCCGCCGTGGCCGAAGGGGAGGAGGGCTAATGGAGAGCGCGTCCGTACCCCTCCCGTCCGGCACCGGCCACGCCGAGGACCACCACCACCACGGTCCTCCGGAGGCCAACCAGAGCTCGCGGATCGATCGACAGACGCTTGGCATCCTCCTCTTCATCATCTCCGAGGTGATGGTCTTCGGGGCGTTCTTCGCCTCGTACTTCTTCCTCCGCGTCGTCGTCAACCCAGCCACCTGGCCGCCGGAACCGTACGAACTGCCGGTCGCCGTCGCCGGGGTCAACACGGCGATCCTGGTCTCCTCCAGCTTCACGATCCACTACGCCCTGGAGTCGATCCGCCGCGGCAACCGCAACGGCATGAAGCTGGGCCTGGTCCTGACCTGGATGCTCGGCCTGACCTTCCTCTTCATCCAGCTGAACGAGTATGTCCACCTCGGCTTCAGCGCCCGCGACCTCTCCTTCGGGACGATCTTCTACAGCCTCACCGGCCTCCACGGCGCCCACGTCTTCGTCGGCCTGATGCTGCTCAGCTTCGCCACGATCCGCGCCTTCCGCGGCCACTTCGGCCCGAAGGCGGAGGACCACCTCGGCGTCGAGGTTCCCGGCATCTACTGGCACTTCGTCGACGTGATGTGGCTGGTCGTCTACCTGACGGTCTACATCCTCTAGCGCGGCTGGGCTCGGCCTTCGGCCGGCATCAGCGAAGGGAAGGAGGGCGATGAGGATCCGCGAGGAGGTCGTCTTCAAATGGGTGGTGATCATCGGCGCCGTCGTCGCCTTCCTGGTCGCGGTGACCCTGCTCACCCGGCCCCTGGTCGGCGCCATCCTCTTCGCCCTGGCACTGGTCGCAGCGGCGATCTACGCATATCGCTGGATCCGCGAGCGCAGACAGAGGTCTAGCTGACAAAAAGTTGCACGCGACTCGCTACTCTGCTTCCATGTACCGCATGAAAGAGAGTTGGACCGACGAGCGACTCGACGACCTAAACGCGAAGGTAGATCGCGGCTTCGAGAAGGTCGACGCCCACTTCACCGAAATGGAGCAGAGGCTTGACCAGCGGTTCGATCGGATCGAGCGACATTTCGAAGGCATCGACCAACGGATCTTTCAGACCCTCCTCGGCCTCGCCGGACTGCAGATCACCACCTTCGGCGTTCTGCTGGGCTTCATCGTCGCGCTGCACTGAACCGCCTCCACAGTTCCAACGCCGCCAGCGCCAGGGCGATCGGGACGGTCGCGGGGAGCTCGTCGACCGCGAAGAAGAGCAGGTCGAAGAGGCAGCCGAAGAGGGCGGCGAGGAGGGCGCCGCGGAGCTGCAGGCGGCGGTCCGAGGCGAGCAGGGCGCCGAGGGTGGCGGCGACGAAGACGTCGCCGAAGCCCATCACCGCAGTGCCGAAGTGGACCAGCTGCAGTCGCGGCAGGTCGGCGGCCGGGGCGGCGGCGTTGAGGACGCCGTTGGGCTGCTGCAGGAGGTCGGTGGCGACGAAGTAGGCATCGATCGCGGCCATCGCGTAGATGCCGAGGGCGAGCCACTTGCGCGGCACCACGCAGGCGAGCAGCCAGCCAAGGGTGGTGCAGGCGAGCGCCGAGAGCGCCAACGCGCAGGCGTCGCCACCGAACGTCCCGCGCTCGGCCCAGGCGAGGGCGAACAGCGGCACCGCCGCCAGCGCCAGGGCGGGCCGGGCGCCGCGGACGATCCAGGCCAGCGCCGCGGCGGCGAGCGGCGGCACCGCGACCAGGGCCAGGTAGGTCAAGAAGGTGGCCGAAGCGGAATCGAGGGCAATCGCCCCGATTACCGCCGCGATTGGCAGCGGCAGCCAGAGCGCCCACCAGCCGCTCCGCAGCCGAACCAGGGCCGGTAGCTCGGCGGGGCGCGGCAGGGCCACCAGGAGCGCCTGGACGAGGCTGAGAGCACCGATTGAGAGCCAGAAGGGAAGCGGGAGCAAGGTGGCGCCGGCTCAGAGGGCGCCGGCGGGCGTCGGCGCCGGGTCCTGGTGCTGCCGTGGCGCCTCCGCGGTAGCTTCGCCGCGCGGCTCGAGCCGGCCGGCGGCGGCGACCGTCCACAGCATCGCCAGCCAGTTGCCGGTGGCGATCGCGATGTGGACCCAGACGATCTCGCCGGGCAGTTCGAGGTACCACTGGACGCCGCCGACCACGCCCTGCAGGGCGAGCAGGCCGAGCACCACGGTCAGCGGCCGCAGCGCCCGGCGATCGCCGCCCGGGCGGCGGAGGAGGAACCAGACGGCGATCGCCGCCAGCCCGTAGACGGTGGCGACGACGGCGTGGCGCTGGACCACCCATTCCAGCGTCCCGGTGCCCTCGAAGTCGAAGCGGTGGACGAGCTGCTTGCCGTTGGCGCCGGCGTGGGGCCCGGAGGCGGTGGCAAAGGTGCCGGCGAGGATCGTCAGCTGCCCGAGCGGGATCAATGCCCGCACCGCCCAGACCCCGAGCCGGTCGCGCGAGCGGCGTCGCTCCCAGGGCTCGTAGCGCGAGCACCAGGCGAGGGCGAAGGAGGCGTCGAGCAGCATCATCGAGAGGATGAAGTGGCTCATCACCAGCCCCGGCGCCAGGTGGTGCTCGACCACGAGGGCGCCGAGGATCGCCTGGCAGATCACCCCGATCGGCAGCAGCACGCCGAACAGGGCGAGATGCCAGCGATAAGGGCGGCGAAAGAAGGCGAGCACGGCGGCGGCGATCACGGCGAAGCCGACGAACCCGGTCAGCAGCCGGTTGCCGTACTCGATGATCGCGTGCGATTCGAGCGGGGGGGAGGTGCCGCCGTAGCACTTGGGCCAGTCCGGGCAGCCGAGCCCGGAGCCGGTCAGGCGCACCCCGGCGCCGGTGAGGACGATCAGCGCCAACGCTCCGAGCGCGACCGCGCTGACCTGGGCGTACCGCTGGGGTGAGATCTGGAACCGTTCCCGCATCCTCGGAAATCATCGCAGCGGCGCGGGGCCGCCCCGATCAGCCCTTTTTATTGGAGGACTTGGAGGTGCTTTCGATCAGGTATTCGACCAGCGATTCGAGTTCTTCGGGCTGGATCGTCTGTTCGAAGTTCTCGGGCATCACGTTCGGCGGGTAGCCCTTGGCGATTTCGGCGTTCGGGTCGACGATGTCCTTTTTGACCATTTCTTCGCTCTGGCCGGGGAGGACTTCGTCGAGGTCGGGGCCGGTGACGCCGCCGGAGCCCGCCGCGGCGAGGGTGTGGCAGCCGCCGCAGCCGTTGTTGGCGAAGACCTGGGCGCCGGGGCCGCCTTCGACTTCCGGCGGCGCCGCACCGGGGACGCCGGCGTATTCGCCGACGTAGGCGGCGACGTCGTCGAGGTCCTGGCCGGTGACGATGTCGCGCGGCATCGAGACGGCGGGGTCGCCGTTGCTCGGGCGCGGGTACTCGACCTGGGCGCGGACGATGCCTTCGATCGTGTCGCTGTCCTGGCCGATTTCACGGGCGGAGGCGAAGGCGTCGTCGAGGTTGGGGCCGATTTCGGCGGTGGTGCCCGCCTGGGCGAGGGTGTGGCAGACGCCGCACTTGGTGACGAAGAGGGCCCGGCCCCGCTGCGAGTCGGCGCTGGTCGTCCCGCAACCGGAAACCGCGACGATTGTCGCCGCGAGGGCGGCGAGGACGAGCAGCAGGCGGGTGGGTTTGGAGAAGCTCTTCATACTGCGGCAGCGGCCCGGAAGTCTATATGTCGGGCCGGAGCGGCAGCGCGTCGTCACAGGCACGGTTTTGGTTACTCTTGCAGCGATTCGCACTAACTCTGAGACCCCCAAGGGAGGTGGCGTGAAATGCAGGTGAGCGATGGCATGTCGTCGATCTCGGTCAGCGTCGGCCCCGACCACACGCTGCGCGAGGCGGCGGCGAAGATGGTCGACCGCGGCACCGGCTCGGCCCTGGTCGAGGACCCCGATCTCCCGGCCCCGGGCATCGTCACCGAGCGCGACCTGCTCAACTCGATCGGCGCCGGCGAGGACCCGGACTCCGAGCGGGTCCGCGACCACATGAGCGGCAAACTGATCGCCGCCGCGCCGGACTGGAGCCTCGAGCGGGCCGCGGCGGAGATGTCGCGGCGAAACGTCCGCCACCTCGTCGTCTTCGATGGACCGGAGGCGATCGGCGTGCTCTCGATGCGCGACATCGTCCGCGTCTGGACCTCTGAGGGCGCCACCTCGGGGATGACGCCCGAGTAGCGTCAGCGGCGCCCAGGGCGCCGCTGAAGGCTAGTCCTCGAGATCGGAGAGGTGGATCTGCTCGACCGGCAGCGCCGCCGAGTGCGGGTGCTGGCGGCGCGGCAGCCGGTAGAAGCCGCGGACGGCGCCGCGGGCGAGGCTGCGGAAGGCGGCGAGGATGAAGACCGCGCCGGCGATCGCGTAGAAGACTGGCGGGAAGATGAAGCCGCCGGCATAGACCCCGGCCAGCAGTCCGAGGGCGCCCATGGCGAAGAAGATCGGGCCCCACGAGGAGCGTGGCGTGTAGATCATCTCGCCCGGCTCGGGCACGTGCCGGTGCTCGCTCATGAGACGCCGACGTAGAGGAAGGCGACGCCGAAGGTGAGGGCGAAGATTCCCGCGGCGATCAGGCCGAGGACCAAGCCGGTGCTCATGTTGGTGCGGGCGGAATTTCGGTCCATCAGGGGGGATTTCTATCAGTCGGGGCGGCTTGGATGCCTGTTCCAGGGGCGTGGGGGAGGGCCAGATGACACTCTCCCGAAGACCGTCGCGCAGCTGGGGCGAGCCGCCTGGGCGCCGACGAGTCCCGCTTGAGCCTCCGGGAGAGTGTCATCTGGCCCTCCCGACCGTCGACCAGGGCTCCCCCGCCCAACAGATCCCGATTCTTAGGCTCTCGGGCCGGAAACGCCGCGCGAAGACCAGGCCCAAGGGCCGAGGTCTCTACCCAGAGACTGGCCCAAGGTCCGACCCATATCCAGAGATCTGGACCTTGGGCCGCCGTCTCTATCCAGAGGTCTGGACCCTGGGCCGGCTTCCTCTTCGTAGGCCCGTCCCGCGGGCCTTTCCCAATCTCGAAAGGCACTTCACCCTGGAAGCTGGCCTTTCTCCTGTGAGGGGGGAGTTGGGGTCGTTCTCCCGGAGGCTCAAGCGGGACTCGATGGCGCCCAGGCGGCTCGTAACAGCTGCGCGACGGTCTCCGGGAGAGCGACCCCAACTCCCCCCACGCACCGCTCGGAAGGCGCCCCTAGGCGGTCCGGCTAAACGTTCGCCGCGATGGCGATCGAGAGAAACAGCAGCGCCAGATAGGCAAGCGAGAACAAGTAGGTACGCAACGCCCATCCACGTTCCTTGCTCCGCAACAGCTTCACCGAGAACCCCACAAACGCCGCCCCGAGCAGCATCGACGGCACCAGGTAGGCGATCCCGAGCCCGCCGGCGCAGAAGGGCAGCTGGGTGACGGCGTAGAGAAGGACGGTGTAGAGGACGATCTGGCGGCGGGTCTCGTCCTCGCCGCGGACCACCGGCAGCATCGGGATCCCGGCCTTCGCGTACTCGTCCTTCATCAGCAGCGAGAGGGCCCAAAAGTGGGGCGGGGTCCAGAAGAAGACGATCGCGAAGAGGTAGAAGGCCATGCCGCTGAGCGAGCCCGTGGTCGCCGCCCAGGCGACCAGTGGCGGCACCGCGCCGGCCGCCCCGCCGATGACGATGTTCTGCGGCGTCGTCCGCTTCAGCCAGAGGGTGTAGACGAAGACGTAGCCGAGCAGGCCGGAGAGCGAGAGCGCCGCCGCCAGCGGGTTGACGGTCAGCGCCAGCAGCAGGAAGGAGGCGAGCCCGAGGGCGGCGCCGAAGCCGTAGGCGGCGGCGGCGGAGACGCGGCCGGATGCCACCGGGCGGTCGGCGGTGCGGGCCATGGTCAGGTCGATATCGCGGTCGTAGGCGTGGTTGATCGCCCCGGCGCCGCCGGCCGAGAGGGCGCCGCCGAGGCAGGTCAGCAGGACCAGGCCAATCGACGGGGCGCCGGCGGTGTACATCGTCGTCACCGTGGTGAACAGCAACAGCGACTGCACCTTCGGCTTGGTCAGCGTCAGGTAGTCACGAAGGACGGTCGCCGCGTGGCTGCGTTCGACGGCCGTCGGGTCAGGCGCGGTTGGCGCGCCGGCGCCGGCTTGCATGCGAGTCAGGCTACCGGCTGGCGCTCACGGGCCGGCGGCTCGGAGCGGGCGCTGCGGCGGGCGATCGCATCGCGGATGTCGCGCAGCGGACGATCGCTGCGGACGTCGGGGAGGACGTCGAAGTTGTGCGGCTCCGGCGGCGAGAGCGTGAACCACTCGAGCGTGTCGCCACCCCAGGGATCGTGCCCGGCGGTGGCCCCGCCGCTCCTGCTGGCGATCGCGTTGGCGACCTCGAGCGCGATCCCGACGAAGAGCACGAAGGCGCCGATCGTCGAGAGGAAGTTCCAGAAGCCGACACCGGTGCCGGAGAAGTACTTGTAGGCGTCGACGACCTGGCCGTGGACGAGGCCGGCGATGAATAGCGGCAGGAAGGTGAGGACCATGCCGAGGGCGAGGGTCGCGAAGGCGATCCGGGCCATCAGCTCGCCCATCGTCCGCCCGGTCATCTTCGGGAACCAGTAGTGGAGCGCCGCGAAGCCGCCGAAGACGGCGCCGCCCACGAGCGCGAAGTGGGTGGCCGCGGTCGAGGCGACGGTGTTGTGCAGCTGCCAGCCCGAGGCGACCAGCGACTGCTCGAGCTCGGCGGCGAGGCCGACGACGATGCAGAGCACGGCGCCGATCCCGAACAAGAGCGGCGCCCGCATCCGCAGGGTGCCCCCGGCCAGGGTCAGGACCAAGTTGAAGATGACGAGGCCGATCGGAACGATCAGCGCCAGCGACATCAGCATCGCGAAGTACTGCCAGCCGATCCCGATCGGCGCGGTCAGCATGTTCTGCATCCAGGCGAGGGTGCCGACGACCGCGATCACCGCCAGCGAGACCATCACCGCCGGCCGGTTGAAGAGCGGTTTGCGCGAGAAGGCGGAGAAGATTTCGGCAAGCGCGCCGAAGGCGAAGATGAGGATCGTCATGTAGACGCCGGTGAAGAAGATCCAGCTCAGGTGCTGCCAGAGCAGCGGCGCGCCGCCGGAGCCGTCGGCGAAGAAGATCCCGTCGTAGTTGCGGTCGATCATCAGCATCGTCAGCGCCGCCAGGAAGATCGGGCCGATCACCAGCATCAGCCAGGAGCAGACCGAGGCGGCGAAGGCGAAGACCGGCATCCGCCGCCAGGCCATGCCGGGAGCGCGCATCTTCCGCAGCGTGGTCAGCAGGTCGACGGTGAGGAAGACGAAGCCGAGCGTCGCCAGGCCGACCGCGGTGACCCAGACGTCGACCCCGTTGTTGGCGAGGAAGGCGGTCTCGGTCAGGGGCGCGAAGGGGTTGATCCCGGCCTCGGAGGGGGTCCACATGAAGGAGGCGTAGAGGACGGCGCCGCCGGCGACCCAGAGCGACATCCCGATCTGGCCGAGGCGCGGCAGCGCGGTGCCGCGAGCGCCGACCTGCAGCGGCGTCACGTAGTAGAAGAGGCCGAGGACGAGCGGCAGGGCGAAGAAGAAGATCGCCGTGGTCCCGTAGGTCGAGAGCATGCGGTTGAAGCCGACCGGGCTGAGGAAGGCGTTTTCCGGCACCACCAGCTGCAGCCGCATCATCACGAACTCGATCGCGGCGATGACGAGGAAGCCAAGCGCGCCGGAGATCAGGATGCGGCCGATGTCCTTGTGGTCGCCGCTGGTCGCCAGCCGCACCCAGTCGGGCCGGTCCCGCCGCGGGAAGCCGTCGACGATCAGCTCAGGCGCTTGGCGCTCGCTCATGGGACTTCTCCGTTTTCGATCTCGCCGACGACTTTTTTCTGCGCTTCTTCGATTTCGGCTTTCTGCTGCTTGACGAAGGCGTTGTATTCGTCCGGTGAGACGACTTCGACCTCCGAGCGCATCGCCGCGTAGGCCTGGCCGTTGAGGGTCGCGGCGTCACCGGTGTAGGTGCCTTCGTCGCCCGTCTCGAAGCCGATGTTGTGGGTCTTGCCCGGGACCGCGTCGGCCTTTGGAGTCAGGTCGCCGACGTTCCAGGTGTGGACGACGTCGGTCGAGACGATTTCGAGGTTGATCGCGGTGTTCGCCGGGACGACGAGTTTGTAATAGGAAAAGGCGCCGTTGGGATAGTCGTAGCGCCACAGCCACTGCTGGCCGGTGACCTTGATGTTCAGCGGCGACTGTCGCGGTTCCCCTTTAGCCGAGACGAGCCCGGTGGGGCCGGTCGAGGGCGTCTCGCGCGCTTCGTCGGTGATCACGACGCTGATTACGAACAGCGCCAGGGCCAGCGCCGAGAGGGTCGCGACGACCGGAATCTGAGTGCCGCTGGAACCGGTGATTTGGCGTGGCTCGGCGCCGCGGTGGGCCCGGTTGCGGCGGACGACGACGAGGACGAGGCCCCCGATCGCGAGGACGATCAGGATCGCGACCACGAGGCCGACCCAAAGCAGGGTGTCGATCTGGTCAGTGCCAGGGGAGTGCGGCGCCAAAGCGCGGCCATTCTATTCAGGCGAGGCGGCGCCGCGGCTCCCGACCCGGGCCTACCTATACTCGCCGGCTTGATGAAGCGCCGCTCCAGGGGATCAGGGGGGGCCGCCCTCGCGGTGCGAGGTGGCGCGGCGGCGGCGCTGGTGGCCGCGTTCGCGGTGCCGATGCTGCGCAAGCGGCTGCGGATCCCGGCCCCGGTGACGATCGCCGCCTGCGCCTCCGGGCCGCTGGCGGTGGCGGTTCTGCGGCCGCGCTCGCGCTCCCGCGACGTCGCCCTCTTCGCCCTGCAGATGTGGGCCTTCGCGGTCGTCCACGAGCTTCCCTACGACGATCCCGAGCGCCTGCGCCGCCGTCTGCAAACGAGATATCCGATCGTTAGCGACAAGGTGATCGGCCTCGGCAAGCTGCCGAACGGGCGTCTGCAGCGGGCGGTCGCCCGGCTCCCCTTCGCCAAAACGATCGACCGCACCCTCACCTGGTTCCACTGGCTCTGGTTCTTCGAGCCCTACCTGGCGCTCGTCGTCGCTCTCCTGCGCCGTCCCAACAGCAGCTTCCCCCGGGCGGCTCGGCAGATGGCCGCGGTCTTCGACCTCGGCTGCGCGATCTACTTCCTGGTGCCGACTGCGCCGCCGTGGTGGTCGGTCGAGGAAGGGCACGCCGGAGGCGAAGAGGTGCGGCGGATCATGGTCGAGGTCGGCGAGCCCACCTGGGGCCGCGCCTGGGACACGATGTACAAGGCGCTCGGCGGCAACCCCTGGGCAGCGATGCCATCCCTGCACTTCGCCACCTCGGTGATGGGGGCGATCTCGCTCTCCGAAGTGGGAAAGCTGGAGGGCTCGCTCGGCTGGGGCTACGCCGGCACCCTCGGCTTCGGGCTCGTCTACCTCGGCGAGCATTACGTCACCGACCTCCTCGCCGGGGCCCTCCTGGTCTGGCTCGTCCGCACCGGCGAGCCGCTGGCGACGCCGCTGGTCGAAGCGGTCAACCGTCGCCTGCAGCACTTGGAGAGGATCGCGAGCGGGTAGCTTTTCCCCCGGTGTCAGGAGATAGCTCGGCAAACCGCAACGGGAGCGAAGCCCGGAGCAACGCCGAAAGCGGCGTCGAGCTGCCGCTGATCACGACCAAACGGATCGTCCAGACGCTGATCCTGATCGCGGTCCTCCTGGTTGGGATCTACTTCCTCTTCCCGAAGCTGGTCGGCTTCGGCGACGCGCTCGGCCGCCTCGACGACGCCGACCCGGTCTGGATCGGGGTCGCGATCGCCCTCAACGTCGCCGCCTACGCGACCTACATCGCCCTGTTCAAGGCGGTGGTCGGCGGCGACGCGCTGCGACTCAGCTGGAGCGAGACCTACGAGATCAACATGGCCGGGGTGGCGGCGACGCTGCTCTTCTCCGCCGGCGGGGCCGGCGGGGTGGCGCTCACCTATTGGGCGCTGCGCAAAGCCGGGATGACCCGCCGCGATACCGCCCGGCGGATGGTCGCCTTCGTCGGCCTGCACTACGCCTTCTATCCGCTGGCGCTGATCGTCTTCGGCCTGCTGCTGCGGACCGGGGTCCTGCACGGCAAGGACTCGGTCGAGCTGACGATCGTGCCAGCGGCGGTGGCGGGGCTGCTGCTGGTGATCGGTGTGCTGATCGCGCTGATCCCTCCCGACCTCGAGCGGCGGCTCAACCCCCACGTCACCAACGAGGCCCTCCGCAACTTCATCCGCGGCGCCGCCAAAGTGCCGGCGACGATCGGCGAGGGCATCCGCTTCGCGCTCAGCCTCTTCGCCCACCCGAAGCGCGGCGGCCTGGCGCTGATCGGCGCCGCCGGCTTCTGGGCGTTCAGCATCGGCGTCCTCTGGGCTTCCTTCCATGCGCTCGGCGTCCGGGTGCCGCTCGCGGTCGTCGTCCAGGGCTACTTCCTGGGGATGGTCGCCAACCTCTTCCCGCTGGCGCCGGCGGGCGTGGGGGCGGTCGACGCCGGGATGATCGGCGCCTTCGTCCTCTTCGGAATCCCCGAGGAGACCGTCTTCCCGGCGATCCTCGTCTTCCGCCTGATCTCCTTCTGGATGCCGATCCCTCCCGGCGTCGTCGCCTTCTTCCAGCTCCGCCACACGGTCCGTCGCTGGGAAGAGGAGGGGCTGCCGATCGAGCGCGGCGGCGCGGGCACTTCGCCGCTCGAGCCGGCCGTCGGGCCGCTTGTCGACGAGCGCCTCGGGGAGTACTATAAAAAGTAAAGTATTAGACTTCCACGGTCGGAAAAAAGCGGACAGAGGTGAGCTTGATGGCAGATATGGAGAGCAAGAAGGTCGAGGACGTGATCATCGTCGGCGGTGGTCCAGCCGGCTATACGGCGGCTCTCTACACCGCCCGTGCCAACCTCGAGCCGCTGGTCTTCGAGGGCTTCCAGTGGGGCGGCCAGCTGCAGAACACGACCGACGTCGAGAACTACCCGGGCTACCCCGAGGGGATCATGGGCCCGGAGATGATGGGCCAGTTCCGCGCCCAGGCTGAGCGCTTCGGCACCCGCTTCGTCACCGACGACGTCGACCGGGTCGAGCTCTCCGACGGCGGCGTCCAGAAGGTCTTCCTCGGCGACGAGGAGTACCGCGCCAAGACGATCATCCTGGCGATGGGGGCGGAGCCGAAACGGCTCGGCATCCCCGGCGAGATGGAGCTCGGCGGCCGCGGCGTCTCCACCTGCGGCGTCTGCGACGGCGCCTTCTTCAAGGGCCACCGGGTGCTGGTGATCGGCGCCGGCGACTCGGCGATGGAGGATGCGATCTTCATCTCCAAGTACGCCGACGAGTTGACCATCGTCGGCCGCCGCAACGAGTTCCGCGCTTCGAAGATCATGCGTGACCGGGCGCTGGAGAAGGACAACATCGACACCCTGACTCCCTACGTGCCGCTCGATTTCGTCCCCGGCGAGGACGGCAAACTGGCGAAGGTCCGGCTGCGTCACGCCGAGACCGGCGAGGAGAAGGAGGTCGAGGCGACCGGCGCTTTCGTCGCGATCGGCCACATCCCCCGCTCGGAGGTGGTCAAGGACCAGGTCGCGACCGACGAGGACGGCTACATCAAGGTCGAGCCGGGCTCGACCCGGACCGATCTCGGCGGCGTCTTCGCCGTCGGCGACGTCGTCGACCACACCTACCGGCAGGCCGTTACCGCCGCCGGAACCGGCTGCATGGGCGCGCTCGACGCCGAGCGCTACCTGCGCGATGCGCCGCCGCCGGTCGAGGCCCACTGGATGCCCGGCGGCGAGCCGGCGGAGATCGCCACCGGCTCGTAGCGCTCGCGGGCTCGCCGGGCGCGCGGTCCACACCGGCGCTCGGGGGCGCCACACCGGTTAGGTTCACACCACCGCTACAGCGGAGTTTTTCGATGCGGCTATCTTGCCGCTCGCGATGGAGGCCGATGGAGTGATCTCGCGTCTGGGGGCCGACGGCTCAGTACATGTCTGGGTCGCCGGCTGGGAGGTCGTCTTTCCGGTCGAAGCCGGGGACCCGGTGTTGCGACGTACAGCTCCGCCTTCGGACTTTGCCGGCGCCGAGGCGGGGGAAGTGCGCGTGGCCCGGATCGAGGATCGGGTCGGCGTTCGCCTCGGCGACCGCATGGCGCTGGTCTCCGCCGCCGACCCCGGCTAGTCCTGGAACCGGTGTCGAGCGGGCGCTAAGGTGGTTTGGCGATGGCCGCCGAGTGCACTCATCTCGACCAGGTGGAGTACCTGGAGCTGCCGGAGGAGATCGCCGGTTGCGAGGAGTGCCTGCGTGAAGGCGGCACCTGGGTCCACCTGAGGATGTGCCAGAGCTGCGGCCACATCGGCTGCTGCGACAACTCGCCGGGCAAACACGCGACTGCCCACCACAACGAGACCAGGCACCCGATCATCCGCTCGGCCGAGCCGGGCGAGAGCTGGAGCTGGTGCTACCCGGACGAGCTGATGATGGAGCTACGCGCGGAGTGAGCGCGCCGGCGCCGGCTCAGGCGCCGACCACGCTGGCCAGGTTCGGCGCCGCCTCATAGGCCGGGCCTTCGCTCTCTCGCAGCTCGGCGAGGATCTCGATCGCGGCCGGGCCGATCTCCCGGGCGATCTCGATCGGCCCGCGGGGCCAGTTGAAGCCGAGCTTCATCGCCGTGTCCATGTCCTCGGGTGAGGCGATCTCCTCTTCCAGCGCGAAGGCGGCCTCGTTGGCGATCTGGGCGTAGAGGCGGGGGAGGATCTCGGCCGGCGGGTCGGCGGAGTCGGACCCTTCCTCGATCGCGACGCCGGCGATGACGGGCCCCGTGGTGTCACCGCCGGGGCCGGCGTAGGAGTAATAGCCCTCGCCGCTCTTGCGGCCGAGCTTGCCTTCCTCGACCATCCGTTCCTGAATCGGGCTCGGGCGCCAGCGCTCCGGTTCGCCGCCCTGGGCAAAGAAGCTGCGGGCGATCGTCAGGTTGACGTCGAGGCCGATCAGGTCGAGCAGCTTGAACGGGCCCATGCGGAAACCGGCTGCCTCGACGGCGCGGTCGATCGCCGCCACGTCGGCGACTTGCCGCGCCAACATGCGCAGCGACTCGAGGCTGAAGGGGCGGGCGAGGCGGTTGGCGACGAAACCGGGGCTGTCCTTGGCCCGGATCGGGGTGCGGCCGATCCGCTCGCCGACTTCGGTGGCGGCGACCAAGGCCCGCTCCGAGGAATCGGGCGCGGCGACGATCTCGACCAGCTTCATCAGCGCCGGCGGGTTGAAGAAGTGCATGCCGACGAGGCGCTCGGGGTGGGGGACTTCGGCGGCGATGTCGGCGACTCGAAGCGAGGAAGTGTTGCTGGCGAGGACCGCCTCGGAGCCGACCACCGCGGCGAGGTCGGCGAAGAGCGAGCGCTTCAACTCCAGCACCTCGGGGGCGGCCTCGATCACCAGGTCGCAGCCGGCGAGGTCGGCGAGCGTCGACGCCGCCTCGACCCGGCCGTAGGCGGCGGCCGCCTCGGCCTCGCTCCAGCGTTCGCGGGCGGCACCCTTGGCGAGTGCCTCGGAGAGGCGGGCGCGGCCACCGGCGAGGGCGTCGGCATCGGCGTCGTGGAGGTGGGTCTCGTAGCCGCCGAGGGCGGCGATCTGGGCGATCCCGGCGCCCATCGTGCCGGCGCCGATCACCCCGACCCGCTCGACGCTCATCCGAGCCGGCCCTTTCTCGCCACGCTGATGCACTCGGCCACGCTCATCGACCTTTGAACTCGGGCTCGCGCTTCTCGAGGAAGGCGCGCATGCCCTCGACCCGGTCCTCGGTCGCCATCGCCCGCTCGAACAGCTCGCGCTCGGCGGCGAGCCCAGCGAGGACGCCGTGCTCCTCAGCCGCCAGCACGGCCCGTTTTGCCAACCGCGCCGCCAGCGGCGGACGCGAGGCGATCTCCCGGGCTAGCTCCAGCGCCGCGTCGAGCCAGTCGCCGTCGGCGACCGCCTTGTTGATGAGCCCCCAGCTCTCCGCCTGCTTCGCGTCCCAGAGCCGGCCGGTCAGCACGTACTCCATCGCCCGCTGCTTGCCGATCGCCCGGGTCAGCCGCTGGGTGCCGCCGCCGCCGGGGATGATCCCGAGGGTGATCTCGGGCTGGCCGAAGCGGGCCTTCTCGTCGGCGACGATCGTGTCGCAGGCCATCGCCAGCTCGCAGCCGCCGCCGAGCGCGTAGCCGGAGACCGCCGCGACGACGGGCGTCTCGATCGCCGCCAGTCGCGGCCAGAAGGCGGCCGACTCGGGGTCCGGCGCGGCGTCGAGCGGGCGCTCGGCCATCACCTTGATGTCGGCGCCCGCGGCGAAGAACTTCTCGTGCCCGGCGAGGACCGCGCAGCGGGCCTTCGGGTCCTCGTCGACCCGCTGCAGCGTCGCCAGGATCGCGTCGCGCATCTCCGGCGAGAGCGCGTTTCGCGCCTCGGGCCGGTTCAGCCGCAGCAGCGCTACGCCGTCACCGTTGACCTCCAGCTCGACCAGCTCGCTCACCGGAGCTCCTTCAAGGCAGGCATCGCTTCGTCAGGACTCCTCAAAGGGGAGCATCGCGTTGATCCCGGTCGCGGCGCGGCCGATGATCAGCTTCTGGATCTGCGAGGTCCCCTCATACAGGGTGGTGACGCGGGCGTCGCGGAGGTAGCGCTCGACCGGATAGTCGTCGACGTAGCCGGAGCCGCCATGGACCTGGATCGCCAGGTTGGCGCACTCGACCGCCGACTCGGTCGCGTAGAGCTTGGCGACCGAGGTCTCGGTCCCGTTCGGCTTCTTTTCGTCCTTCAGCGCGCCGGCGCGGAAGACCAGCATCCGCGAGGCGTCGCGCTTGAGGATCATGTCGGCGATCATCTCCTGGACCAGCTGGAAGCGGGCCAGCGGCACCCCGAACTGGCGCCGCTCGGTGGAGTATTCGACCGAGGATTGGACGCAGCCTTCGCAGATCCCGACGCAGCCGGCGGCGACGCTGTAGCGGCCGTTCTCCAGCGCGCTCATTGCCACCTTGAAGCCGTCGCCGATCTCGCCGAGCATCGCCGAGTCCGGCACCTCGACTTCGTCGAGCGAGATCTCGCCGGTGTCGGAGGAGCGCAGCCCGAGCTTGCCGTGGATCTCCTGGGCGGAGAAGCCCTCGCTGTCGGTGGGGACGAGGAAGGCAGCGAGGCCGCGGTGCTTCTTCTCCGGGTCGGTCTGGGCGAAGATCAGCGCCACGTCGGAGAAGTTGGCGAGCGAGATCCACATCTTCTGGCCGCTGATCGACCAGCCGTTGTCGGTCTTCTTGGCCCGGGTGCGGAGGTTGGCGGCGTCGGAGCCGGTGTCGGGCTCGGTCAACCCGAAGCAGCCGAGCGCCTCGCCGCTGCAGAGCTTCGGCAGCCACTCGCGCTTCTGCTCCTCCGTTCCCCAGCGCTCGATCGAGCCGCCGACCAGCGAGGTGACGACGGAGACGACGGTGCGGGCGGAGGAGTCGGCGCGGCCGATCTGCTCGACGATCAGCCCGTAGCCGATGTAGTCGAGGCCGCGGCCGCCGTACTCTTCGGCGATCGGGGCGCCGAGGAAGCCGACCTCGCCCAGTTTGCGGGCCAGCTCGCGGTCGAACTTGCCGCTGCGGTCGTTGTCGCGAACCCGTGGCAGCACCTCGCGGTCGGCGAACTCTTTTGCCCCTTCGGCGATCAGCACCTGCTCGTCGCTCAACTTGAAGTCCATCTGCGCTCCTCCCTCGCCTCTGCCTGTGTTCGAAGTTTCGTTACCGCGTACCCGCTGCGCCGCGGTTCAGGGCGCGTCGCCGAGCTCGCGCCGCAGCGTCGCCGCGAAGGCTTCCTGGGCTTCGCCGGTGCGCGGCCCGGGGGCGTCCATCGCCTTGCCGTCGACGGCGGAGACCGGCTGGATCTCCCGCGTGGTCGAGGCGAGGAAGGCCTCCTCGGCACCGGCCAGGTCGGCCAGTGGCCAGGCGCCCTCGACGACCTCGAGCGCCTTGACCAGGCGGTCGCGGGTAATCGAGGCCAGCACCCCGGTCTCCAGCGCGGTCGTTCGCAGCTCGCCGCCGGAGACCCAGAAGATCGAGGAGGTCGGCGGCTCCAGGACGGTGCCATCCGGGAGGACCAGGACCGCCTCGTCGGCGCCCCTGCCCTTGGCGATCCGGGTCGCCTCCATGTTGGCGGCGTAGGAGAGCGACTTGACCCCGGTGAGGATCACCGTCGGGTTGTAGGTGACGCTGGCGACGCTGGCGGTCGGGTTGTGCGGCGGGATGTTCTCGGTGGCGGCGATGCGGCGGCCGCCCCGGGTAGCGATCAGGCGCAGCTGCCCGTCGGGGGCGTCGGCCGCGAGCAGGGCCTCGATCTCGGTTTCGAAGCCGGCGCGGTCGATTGGGAGCTCGATCGCGGCGGCGGAGCGCTCCATCCGGTCGAGGTGGTCGCCGAGCGCGAACGGCCGGCCGGCGTAGAGGCGGATCACCTCGAAGACGCCGTCGCCGCGGTAGAGGCCGTCGTCTTTCAGCGGCACCGTCGCCTCGGCGGTCGGCCCGATCCGCCCGTCGACGCTCGCCAGCTCCGTGAACCCCTGGTCGCTCACCCCGGCGAGGCTACCTCAGCGGGCCGGCTCGCCAGGAATGCCGTGGATCAGCCGCCCCCGAACGGGCCCCGGCCGCGCAGGCGCAGTTCCTCGTCCTCGGCGACGCCGACGTGAACGGCCCTCTTCGGTCATCTCGGGGGCGCCGCGGCGGCGGCGCATTTCGTTCTGCGCCTCGAGCATCTGCCGAACGTCGTCGATTTCGTTCTGCGCCTCGACCTCGGGCGAGCGGGTCGGGTACCAATCGACGAGGTCGCCGCCGTCGCCGGGATAGAAGTGCCCGACGACGAGCAGGATCACCACGATCAGAGCCAGGATGCCAAGCGTCCCCAGTACGAAAAGCACCCACCCAGGATACGCCCGGCCCCGCTGGTTGACGAGTCTGCAGAAAGGCCCTCTATAGGGGTATTTCTGCAACCTCGTCGGTCCGTGCCGGGGTCGGGGTCGCCGCGCGGCGGGGGAGGGCCGGGAGGGCGAAGGCGAGGGCCGCCGTGCCGAGGCCGGCTCCGAGGGCGAACCACCAGCCGCGGCGGAGGCCGGAGAGGAGGTCGCCGCCGGTGGAGTCGTTGAGGAGGGCGACGAGGACGGCGACGCCGATCGCCGAGCCGAGCTGGCGGGCCATGCCGAAGACGGCGGAGCCGGTCGCGAAGCGGCTCGGCGGCAGCTCCGAGGTGGCGGCGGCGGGGAGGGTGCCCATGGTCAGGCCGACCCCGGCGCCGCCAACCATGAAGCCGGGCAGGAAGGTGGTTGCGTAGGAGCTGGTGGCGTCGACGCTGAGCAGGATCCAGGCGAAGCCGGCGGCGAAGACGAGGCCGCCGGCCGTCGCTACCGGTCGCTGGCCGATGCGGGCGCCGAGGCGGCCGGCGGGGATCGCGAAGGCGGCCGCCATCAGCGGGCCGGGGGAGAGGGCGAAGCCGGCGCGGAGCTCCGAGTAGCCCCAGACTTCGGTCAGTAGCAGGACCCCGGAGAGCAGCATCGCGCCGAAGCCGGCGAAGAAGACCAGCGTCGCCAGGTTGGCGAGGGCGAAGGAGCGGACGCGGAGCAGCGGCAGCTCGATGACCGGCGCGTGGTGGTGGGCTGAGCGGCGCAGGAAGGCGGCCACAAGCGCCACTGCACCGAGGAAGGCGGTGAGGGTGCGGGGGTCTCCCCAGCCCCATTCCGGGCCCTCGACGATGCCGAGGGTGAGGACGCCGATGCCGAGCGCCAGCAGCGCCGCGCCGAGCAGGTCGGGGCGGCCATCGTCGGGTTCGCGCACCTCGGCGAGGACGCGGGCGCCGAGCACCGCGGTGACGAGGCCGATCGGCACGTTGACGAGGAAAATCCAGTGCCAGCTGATCTGCACCAGGAGTCCGCCGATCGGCGGGCCGAGGGCGGCGGCGACGCCGCTGACCGCCGACCAAACGCCGATCGCCAGCGCCCGCTGCTCGGTCGGGAAGGCGGGGAGGATGAGGCCGAGCGAGGTCGGGATCATCATCGCCCCGCCGGCCGCCTGCAGCACCCGCGCCGCGACCAGGGTCTCGACCGAAGGCGCCGCCGCGCAGAGCGCTGAGGCGAACGAGAAGAGCAAGAGGCCGGAGACGAAGACGCGCTTGCGTCCGATCCGGTCGGCGATCCGCCCGGCGGGGACGAGCAGGGCGGCGAAGACGATCGCGTAGGCGTTCAGCACCCAGGAGAGGCTGGAGAGTGAGGCGCCCTCGAAGGAGCGAGCGAGGTCGGGGAAGGCGATGTTGACGATGAAGACGTCGAGGCTGGCCATGAACAGCCCGACCGAGGTGATTCCGAGGACCTTCCAGCGCCTGTCCATCGCTGCTCCCTTCACTCTGGGTTGCAAATCGCAAGTCACCCTAGCACCTAGCTTGTTAAATAAAAGCGAGGGGATAGAATCCAGCCCATGACGATCAAGGCCTTCGCCGATCTCAACTGCTCAATCGCCAAACCGCTCTCCTTCCTCGGCGAGCGCTGGGCGCTGTTGGTGATCCGCGACGTCAGCCTCGGCCGCCGCCGCTTCGACGAGATCCAGGACTCGCTCGGGGTGGCGACCAACGTGCTCAGCCAGCGGCTGGGGACGCTGGTTGAGGAGGGGGTGCTGGAGCGCCGCCGCTACAGCGAGCATCCCGAGCGCTTCGAATACCGGCTGACCGAGAAGGGGATCGACCTGCAGCCGGTGTTGTGGGCGCTGCTGAAGTGGGGCGACCGCTGGACCGCCGAGGACGGGCCGCCGCTAGTCACCGTCCACGACGACTGCGGCGAGGACTTCCACGTCGTCCCGACCTGCTCGCACTGCGGCGAGCCGGTCGAGCCCGGGCACGTCCACGCCGAGGCGGGGCCGGGCGCGAACGAGCGCCAACGGACATGGCACGCGCGCTAATCGTCGGCTGCGGCTGCCGCGGCCGGGAGCTGGGGCGGCGCCTGCTGGAGCAGGGCTGGGCGGTGCGGGGGACCAGCCGCGGCGGCGGCCTGGAGGCGATCGAGGCGGCGGGCCTGGAGGCGGCAGAGGCGGATCCGGAGCGACCGGGGACGCTGGTCGAACTGGTCGCCGACGTCGCCGTGCTGGTACTGGCGCTGGGGTCGATCGACGGTGAGGCGGAGAAGGTCGAGGCGGTGCACGGGCCGCGGCTCGAAAGCCTGGTCGAGAAACTCGTCGATACGCCGGTCCGTGGCGTCGTCTACGAGACCGCGGGGAGCGTCGACCAGGAGCTGCTGACGGGCGGGGCCGAGGTGCTGAGCCGGGCGCACGAGACCTGGCGGATCCCGGTCGAGCTGCTCGACGCCGACCCCGGCGACGCCGAGGCGTGGGTCGAGGCCGCCGCGGCGGCGGTTCGGCGCGTGATCGCGCCGCTCGGCTAGTCCAGTCGTTCGAGCAGCTCGCCGAGAATTCGCGCCGTCGCGCCCCAGATCAGCGCCCCGTCGACCTCGTAGGTGGGGGTGTGGATCGGCACCCCGCGGCGGACCAGGCGGCGCATCGCGTACCCCTGGCGGAGGCGGTCGAGGTCGAAGGCGAGCACGGTCTCGACCTCGCCCGGGTTCGGTTGCAGGCCGAGCTCGCCGGGCGCGGCGACGGTGCCGACGAAGGGAAAGACGCGGTAATCGGTCACGAAGGTGGAGACCGGGGCGAGGGCGCCGGCGACGCTGACCGCGGCGGGGTCGAGGTCGATCTCCTCGCGCGCCTCGCGCAGCGCCGTCGCTTCGAGGTCGGCGTCGCCGGGGTCCTGGCGGCCGCCGGGAAAGGAGATCTCGCCGGCGTGGCGGCGCAGGTCGCCGCGGCGCTCGGTGAAGATCAGGCCGGGGTTCTCGGGCCAGTCGTAGAGGGCGAGGAGCACTGCCGCATCGGTCCCGCCCCGGACCTCGAGTGCGGCCGCTTCCGCCGGCGTCAGCAGGTACTCGGCGAGGCCGTCCGTCGCGCCGCTGTCGGGCGTCGCCGCCACGGCGCTCAGATGATGACCTGGACGGTGCCGCCGTCGACCGACCAGGCCGCGCCGGCGACGTAGGAGGCGCGCTCGGAGCAGAGGAAGGCGACGGCGGAGGCGATCTCCTCGACTTTGGCGAGGCGGCCGATCGGGCGCTTGGCGCCGGCCGACTCCAGCATCTCCTCGCGGCTGATCCCGGCGCCGGCGGCGCCTTCGTCGCCGAGGCCGCCGGCCCCGATCCACATCTCGGATTCGGTCGGGCCGGGGCAGACGGCGTTGACAAGGACGCCCTGGCCGGCGTAGCGATCGGCGAAGAGGCGCGAGAGCGAGAGCTCGGCTGCCTTCGCCACCGAGTACTCCGGCATCGAGGCGGAGGGTCGCTTGCCGGCGGTCGAGCAGACGTTGACGATCCGGCCCCAGCCGCGCTCGAGCATCGCCGGCGCGGCGGCGCGGATCGCTCGCAGCGGCGCCACCACGTTCAGCTCGTACTGCGCCCGCCAGTCCTCGATCGGCACCTCGTCGAGGTCGCGCCAGCTGGCGACACCGGCGTTGTTGACCAGCACGTCGAGCGAGCCGAAGGCCTCTTCGGCCGCGGCCAGCATGCGATCGCCAGCGTCGTCGTCGGTGACGTCGAGAGGCAGGGCGACGGCGATCGGCGATCGTCCGCTGGCGCCGGACGGGGCGCCAACCGCACCCGACGGGGCACCGCTCGCGCCGGCGGCCGCCCCCTCGCACTCCTCGACCGCGGCGGCCAGGCGTTCCTCGTCGCGCCCGACCAGGACAACCCCGGCGCCCTCGGCGCAGAGCAGCTTCGCGGTCTCCAGGCCGATCCCGCGGGAGCCGCCGGTGACGACGCAGCCGCGGCCGGCGATCCCCAGGTCCACTAGCTCTCGACCCGCTCGCGCACGCTCACCTTCGCCTCGCCGGCCAGCACCTTGTGCACCGGGCACCTCTCGGCGATCACCAGCAGGCGACGGCGCTGCTCGGCGTCGAGGTGCTCGGGCAGTCGCAGCGCGACGTCGAACTCGGTCGGCACGGGGCCCTCGTAGCCCACCTCGACCTCCACCTCCACGGTCCCCAGGTCCCAGCCTTTGCGGTCGCCGTACATCTCGACGGTGATCGCGGTGCAGCCGGCAAGGCTCGCCGCCAGTAGCTGGATCGGTCGCGGGCCGGTGTCGGTGCCGCCGCGGTCGGGCGGCTCGTCGACGGTGAGGACGTGGCCGCCCTCGAGGTCGACCTCGTGCGCCAGTCCCTCTAGCCGACGGGCGTGGACGCGCACCTCAGTTGCCTCGGCGCCGGCCCTCGAACAGGGCCGGGTCCTCGACGTCGGCCCAGCGGGCCATCGCGTAGACGAGGTCGGAGGCGCGGTTGACGAAGTGGATGACCGTCTCCGAGGCGAGCTCGCCTTCCGCGGCGAGGGCGGAGATGCGGCGCTCGGCCCGGCGGACGACGGTGCGGGCGACGTCGAGCGTCGCCGAGAGCGCGTTGCCGCCGGGGATGACGAACTGCGGCGGCAGCTCGACCTCGCTCATGTAGCGGTCGATCAGCCCCTCCAGCTCGGTGACCATCTCCTCGGTGACGCGGCTGATCCCGTCCTCGAGCCGCTCGGCCGCCTCCGGCGCGGTCGCCAGCTCGGCCCCGGCGATGAAGATGTCGTCCTGGAGGCGGAGGATCGCCGCCGCCAGCTCCGCTTGCTCGGGCCCGCAGAGCGCCCTTGCGACGCCGAGCTGCGAGCAGGCCTCGTCGAGGGCGCCGTAGGCCTCGGTGCGGCCGTGGTGCTTGGGGACGCGGCCGCCGTACCAGAGCGAGGTGGTCCCGTCGTCGCCCTTCTTCGTGTAGATCTTCACCATCGTCGGCCTCCTAGCGAACGGGGTTGAAGGCGAAGCCGCTCATCACCTTGGGGAAGAAGTAAGTCGACTTCGGCGGCATGTTCTCGTCGGTCGCGGCGACCGCGCGGACCTGCTCGATCGGCACCGGCCGCAGCAGGAAGGCGACGTCGTGGCCCTCGCCGAGCAGCGCCAGCGCGTCCGGGACCGACTTCGCGTACTCGAGCCCGCGGCGCGCGTCGATGTCCTCGTCGCTCATCCCGGCAAGGCCTTTGAGCACGAGGGTCTCGAGGATCGCCGAGTCGAGGCGGCGGTAAGCCTCGGGCTTGCCGGCGAGGCGGCGGTCGAGCTCCGCGGTGTCCTTCAGTCGCAGCCGGTAGGGCTGGCCGTGGTGGGAGTCGATCATCCCGAAGACGCCGACCCCCTCGGTCTTGGCCGGGTCGAGCTGCCCGCGGGAGACCTCCTCGAGCTCAAACAGCTCCCGCAGGCCGGAGCCGAGCGCCCGAGAGCGCTCCGGGTCATCGGCGAAGCCAGAGAGCAGGCGGTGGGTGGGGAAGACGGTGAGGCCGGGGTCGTCGAGGCCGGTCAAGGCCATCAGCGTGTAGCCGCCGGGGCCGTCGGCACCGACCTCGTCGCGGTAGGCGCGGGCGGTCTCGTAGCGGTGGTGGCCGTCGGCGATCAGCAGCTGGGCGTCGGCGAGAAGGTCGGTGACGGCGCTGTGGACGGCGCGGTCGTCGACCCGCCAGAGGCGGTTGACGGTGCCGTCGGGGTCGGTCACCTCGCCCCATGGGGTGGTCTCGAGGGCGGGGGCGACGAGCGGCCAGGGGTCCTCGCTGGCGAGCGAGAAGATCGGCGAGAGGTTGAGGCCGGTGGCGCGGGTGAGCAGCAGCCGGTCCTCGAGCGGGCCGGGGTGGGTGCGCTCGTGGGGGCGGATGCCGCCGGCCTCGTAGTCCTCGACCCGAACCCGGGCGAGGATGCCGTGGCGGGTGTGCCGGCCGCCGTCCGGGGCGGTGTAGTCCTGCTCCAGCGCCCACAGCGAGGGCCCCTCGTCCTGGACCACCGCCCCTTCCTCCCGCCAGCGCCCGATCGTCTCCGCCGCGCGGGCGTAGGGGTCGTGGTCCGGATCGTGGTCGGGGTCGGCCGGGTCGAACGGCTTCGGCAGGTCGATCGCGACCGCGTTGTAGGGAGATCGGTCGAGCAGCGCCCGCCGCTCGGCCGCGTCGATCACGTCATAGGGCGGCGAGGCCACCGCCGCCAGCCCGCCGACCTTCTCCAAGTCGTAGTGCAGCGCGTCGAAGGGGAGGACCTCGGCCATCGCGCTGAGGCTAACGCCTGCGTCCCGCGTCCACCGCCCGGCCTTACACTCACCTCGTCGGGGCGTGGCGCAGCCTGGTAGCGCGCCGCCTTTGGGTGGCGGAGGTCCCCGGTTCGAATCCGGGCGCCCCGATGTCGATGCGCGGTCCGACCGCGCGGATTAGCCTTTTCGCAAGATGTGCCCGCCCGCGAAAAGGCGGCTCAGATCGAGGCAGATGGAAAAGGCTGCATCTGCCTGCTCGGCGGAGACACTCAGCGGGACCGAGGCGTCGTCCGTTCCGTGACGATCTAGCTGCCCCTTCCAAACGATTTCCATCAGTCGGCGCACGTCATCGGAGGTGCCGATCGTCACTTTCCACTTGTCCCCCTTGTCTCTCAATGCCGCAATCATCTGCCCGAGGGTTGCCTTGTCATTCGCGGGAAGGATCACGGGCCTTGCTGCTGCCTCGACGGCCCTGACTGCCTCTCGATAAGCCGCAGACTCGTCGGGATTGCGACCGGAGAGCTTGTTCCAAGCTCTAACCAGATGTTGGTGCGCTCGGGTCGACGATCGGACGCTCTCGACAGCCTCCCTGACGGGTCCTACGGCGCGGCGGGACAACGCGAACGAGCCGTCGTCGTTGGCGCTCACCTCCCAGGCGGAGCCTCCGAGCCGCAATAGGCCGGCCACCTCTTTCGCCAGGTCTCCTGGCTGGTCGTAACGGCTGACGTACGAGTCGATGTGGTTCAGAACGAAGTCGATGACATCTAAGCCAAACTCTTCATCCCTTCCCACTCGTTCGAGCAGGTCCCGCAGCGCGGACTCGGATTTCGCCATTCGAGGGCCGGTTCCAACTTGAACTTCAACTGGAGTAATTCCAGCCTTGTTTGCGGAACGTTGCCCACGTATGAATCGCGGAACATCTTTTGAAGCCATTTGATGACCGGGCCGGCCAAATAGGGTGGGAGGCCCTCGGTAGGCTCATCGAGTCGCTCGTCAGGCTGGCCACGCTTCGACAGGGGACGCCACTCGCTCATTCGTTGATAATGGCGATGTAGGCGGCGGCGCCGGCTCTGTGATGCAAAGTGATGCGTCAGCTGGATTAGCTGACCTCTAGAGCTAAATTGATCCGGGTGCCTGTCTGGCTCGCTGGCGTTGGCCGGGCCAATTCATCGAGACGCGCCGTCGAGGTCTCTTCGTCATTTGTTGTCGCCGCCTAGGCAAACTCGGAGTCTGCGGGATCTTCATCTCGGTATGGGGTGAGTTTTCAAACCGCCGGAATTACGTTCGTCTCGATCCTGAAAGCTGGCGAAAGGGGAACGTGATGGATGCCACCGCAGTGCTGGAGGCGATCGATGCGAAGCGCCTAGAGACACGGCAATGGGCGGAGCGGGCGATCAAGGATGTGGAAGCACGCCGAGACTCCGACTTGAACAAGCTGGACCGGGCCGCCCGCGCTGTGGCCTCAGACGATCAGCCGACGACGAGGGCTCCGCGGCGACAGGCACCCCCGAAGCCCGAGCCCGAAATCCAACCGAGCGCGAAGAAGCGCGTGCGAAGAAAGCGCCTGCGGCCTGCATCCCAAAAAGAGCTTGCGGATCGCTGTGACCAGATCGCCCGCTTGCTCACGGAAAGCAGGGACGGACTTCCGTTAGGAACGATCCGGGACACCCTCGGCCTAACTTCACATCGAGCGCGCACGGGCATCCGGGTCGCAATCGAGAACGGACAAATTAAGCCGGAAGGCACTGGGTCGGCGACGCGGTACGTCTCTGCCACGCCCGGAGCCAACCCATTAGCCCGACAAGCGCCGACCCAGGGAACGGTGGAAGAGCGGATCGTCGTAGTCCTTGAAGATCGCTCCCGAGCGACGGCGACGGAACTTGCACAAGCCCTGCGCAAGCCGCTCCAAGAAGTGATCGAGGCCTGCGGAAGGCTTCAGGCCGAAGAGCGGATCAGGATGGAACGCCATAACGGACGGCCGGCGTACGTCCTTGCAGTCAGGATCTGATGGCCGCCACGGTCGCCCTCGCCCTGGCCAAGGTTCCGGAGCCCGCGCTCGAGCGGGCCGTCTACTCGGCAAAGCCAGTTCACCGGGCCCCGGAAGACCCCGTGCTCGCCGCTGCTCTTTCCGGCCTCGACCGCGACTGGGAGCGACGCATGGCGAAGCGGCTCGCCCGCAAGGCTCGCTGCAGCTTCGACCACGCGGAGGAAGCGATCGACCAGGAACTGGTCTTTTTGATCGAGAACCGGAGAGATCTCTTCACGCTCGATACGGATCGATGGCTCGGGCTGCTCTTCGTGCGGAGTCGATATCGACTACTGAAGAATCACTCCGCTCCGCCACTCCGCTCGACCGACGCGATCGAAGAAGATCTCGGTGACAGCGCATTCCGGGAAGCCACACTCTGTGTCCCGGATCTACCTCAAGCGGAGGAAGACGCGATTGACATCTCCCTCCCCGGCCCCGGTGAGGAATGGCGGCGAGCGCAGGTGATCTCCGCACTTCAGCGCTTTTATCGCTACCACGCTCGGCCACCACGGGCCCGGGAGTGTCGTGCAGTGAATCGCCTACCCTCTATGCAATCGATTCGGCGGCACTTCGACGGCCTCGAGGCGGCGCTGGTGGCTGCCGGTGTCCCCGTCGCCGAACCCGGTAGGCGTCGCCGCTCCATATCCCCCGTTGAGGCAGCTTTGATCTGTCGTAGGTTCTATCGTCGCTTCAGCTACTGGCCCAATGCAAGCGACAGATGGCGGGATCCCGACCTGCCAAGCAGATCGGTGATGCTCAGGTGCTTCGGCAGTACCCGCGGCGGGGAGATTCGGTCCGTGGCTGAAGCGATTCTCGCAGCGGCTGGGGTTTGAAGTGCTTCTGCTCGCTCTCCATCAGGCATTTTACGAAGCAGGCGCCCAAATCATTCCGGTCCTCATGCTCGTGGTTTTCGTGGGAGAGGGTCGCATCGTCCGCAGTGACGAACTTGACCTCCAGCGTTGGCGGAGCTCCGTTCTCCTCGCGGTCGGTGTGATGCTCTTAATGCTTCTAGGCGAGATGGCGGCATTGCGCACTCTCGCGCAGGGACATGACACCTTTTTCCTTTGTGGACTGACGAGCCTGGCAATTGTCTACGGCTTTCTCTTCGTTGCGGCACAGGTCGTCAGGCTGTTGCTGCTCGGACGACCTGTGCCTCTGTCACCTCAACGATTCAAGGCTTTAGGACGGCTGGCTGCGGTGGCGATTCTGTTCGTGACCTTCGGCTCCCTTAAGCTCATTGATCCGGGCTTTCCGATGTCCTGAGTCGCCTGGCTCGGTGGCTAGGGTCTGTGCTGCTGTTTTGCCAGGTCGGCCATCGTCTCGGCGAGCCCCGTCCCGAGAGGGCGACTGAGAGTCCTGGTTCTTCGCCGTCGTCTCTGACGATCTCCAGGACGGCTTCTTGTCGGGCGCGAACGCCGGGCTGGAACTGGACCGGGACCGCGAGGCGTTCGCCGGGTGCCAGTGAGAAGTGGAGTCCCTCCGCGGGCGCACCGGCGATGGTGAAGTCGGCAGAGCCGGCGATCAGCACGGTCGCCTCGATCTCCCCTTCGTTCTGCCGCGGGGCACGAACGAAGACGAAGCGCTGCGAGTTCCCTTCGACGGGAACTCGGCCGAACCGCCTCGCCGTCGGCCGGACCCGCAGCGTGCCGGCGCTCGCCGGCGGCTGCACAGTGATGTTGCCCGCGAAGACCCGCGATTCTTGTCCGATGTCGTCCTGAGCGGCGATTTCGACGATGTATTCCGCCGCCAGCGGCCCGGGGTTGGCGGGCGCCGTGAAGGTGCCTTCGAAGCGGCCGGTGCCGGTTGCGTCTAGCGTCACTTCGGCAGTGCCGCCGCCCGGCTCGAAGATCGTCGCGAAGACGGCGGAGACGGATCGGTTGTCGGTCGCGTCCGCGCTGAGCGTCACCGCGCCGCCTTCGGCCGGCAGGGCCTGCGGGGTCAGCTGCGGATTGGAGACGTAGGGCGGTTCGTCGAACTGAGGCGCCCCTTCGACCTGCACGCCGCCGATCGTCGTCGCGCTGTAGGCGTTGTTGGTGTCGTAGGCCTGGATTTCGACTTCGTATTCGACCGGGAATTCGGAGTTGTTCGGCGGCACTTCCAGGGTCCCGTAGTAGGTGCTCCCGCCGCCTTCGAAGAGCTGGAAGTACTGGTTTCCGTTCGGCCCGTAGACCTGCGCATAGACGGTCGAGACGCCGAAGTCGTCGGTGACCACGGCACTGATCTGCACGTTGCCGCCTTCGTAGGGGAGGCTGCCCGGACTGAGCGAGCCGCTGGCGATGACCGGCGATTCGTCCTGTCCTTCCGGCCCATCGGCCCCCGCCCGCTCGGCGACCAGCAGGAACCCTCCGACCAGGGCCAACAGCGCGGACAGCACCCAGACACGGCCCACTCCCGTCACGACGAAACCCCTCATGGCTTCTCCCCCTCGACGCACTTGCCAACGGCCTCCCGGCCCGACTGCCTGCCTAACCTAGTGCGGCGGACGGCCGTCGTCCATTCGACCGCGCCTCCCGCGGGCCGGGAGCTCGCGGCGGCGTACCCTTCGACCGGTGCCCGATCTGCCCCTCACCGGCGGCTGCCTCTGCGGCGGCGTTCGCTTCGAGCTCGACGCGATCCCGCACGTCGCCTACTACTGCCACTGCACCCGCTGCCGCCGCCGGACCGGCGCCGCGGCCTCGCCCCAGGCCCGCATCGATCCGACCGCCCTGCGCTGGCTTCAGGGCGAGGACCTGATCAGGGGCTGGCGCCACCCCGACGGCGGCTTCGAAAAGTGCTTCTGCGGCGAGTGCGGCTCCCACCTCTTCAGCCGCCCCGGCCCCGACGACCACTCGGCCATCTCGATCCGCCTCGGCGCCTTCGACGACGACCCCGGCATCCGCCCCAGCTACCACGCCTTCGTCGCCTACGCCGCCCCCTGGGAGCCGCTCCCCGACGACGGCCTCGAGCGATTCGACGAGGGGCGGCCGAAGAGCTGAGTCAGCCGGTGGGGGCGCAGGTGCGGATTTGCGTTTCTTGGATCCTGCGCCCGGAGGGGAATGCCCCTTTGAAAAATGCCTCGAGCTTCCCGTCGTCACAGTGGGCCGAGAAGACGGGACTACTTGGTGCGCCTCTGCGCCCCCAGGGTGCGAAGAGGATCTGAAGCGAAAGCAGCGATCCATTGCCGTTCGCGACGGTCGGGACGTGAATTCGCAGCTGCGAGCCGAACCTTTCTTCGTGAGACGGTTCGAAATCGATCGGGAAGAGCAGTGAGCCGCTGATCGGTGCGCTGAATTCCGCCCAGCCGGTCATCTGATGGTTCTTCTGTTTGATCACGAGGACGTGCCCGGATAAGTGGATCGGCATCTGCTCCGGGAAATCGATCCGCTCCGTGGCCTGTCCGGAGCCGACGATGCTCGCCCGACACCGCTGGGGCACGGGTATAGAGGTCTCGATCTGGATTCCAAATGTGCAGCCGGGGATCCCGGCCAGATCCAGTTCGAAGCGGCGGTCGAGCGCGACGTCGATTTCGGACACGGGCTCCGGTCGAGAACCGTCGACGGTTTCGACGTGAGCGCCGAGCTCCAGGCGAATCGGTTCTGCTTCTGACTTCGAGAGCCTCTTTGGCGCGAAGCCGAAGCCGGACCACGCCACTCCGCCTCCGACCGTGATCGTCGACGGCCCTTCGCCCGCGCCAGCCGCTCAGGTGGGCAGGGCGATGCCGATCGTGCACGCGAATAAGGCAATGGAAGCGGCAAATCTCATGGCTTGGGAGTGCACGTTCTGACCAGGTCGCCCGATCGGCGCTCGCCGTTCGCGAAGGTCGCCGTCGTGGCGACGGCCAACTGGCCTTCCTGGCACGTCGCGGAGATCACCGACGACTTGCGTCCCTTGGTGGTGAATTTCTTGTTGATCGTCAGGTTGAGCTTCGCGAGCGGAGTGTCGAAAGTGCTCGGCTGGGGTTCCAGCACCAGTCTCTTGGGCCCGTACCACCATGGGTTTTCGCGTACGTGGATCGGCAGGTCGAGCACTCCGACCGCGGGCCCCTCGTACTCGTGGACCCCCAGCGTTGCCCCGTGCGGACCGGTGTTTCGCAGGTAGACGATCGCCCCGGGCAGCAACGGCGCCGGTCCCGATTTCGGCGGCGGTGCCACCAGCGGCCTGACCGTGAGCTGTCCCGTCCCGATAAGGGACCGCTTGCAGCGTCGTTCGAAGGTCTTGGTGTCTTCGGCGCCCCCCGCTGGGCAGCCGGGGATGCCGTCGAAGTCGAAGACGACCGCTTCGCCGAGATCGGCTTCGAGTCGTGCGAGTGCCGACGGCGGGGCGCCGCTGAGGCTCCGGATTTCTGCACTGAGGGCGAGGGACACTGGCGTGGGAGTGGATTTCGACAGGGCCTTCGGAGAGAACTCGCCGTTGGCGGCGAAGGTCGGTTCGCCGGGCACGACCACTGGGCCTTCGCTGGCTGCCACGGCGGTCCCGGTGCCGCTTGCCAGAAGTCCGAGGGCTAACGCGACGCTCGCCACCGCGACCCGCGCCTGTCCTCGCCCGCATTTCGCCTCTCGCCTTCCCACGGCAACGGCAGCGTACCTCTTGGAAACTGATCAGAGACCCGTACGGTGAATCAGGCCTCGCGGCCAGCGGTCGGGAACGGCTCCCAGTTAGGTGACTCGAACGGCTGCGAATGGCGCCAGAGGCGTTCGCGGGTGAGGGTGGAGAGGGCAGTCATGTCTTCCTGGGTGGCGCGGACGAGGGATTCGGCGTCGGCGTCCTCGCCGAGGGCGATGGCGGCGGCGCGGTCGAGGAGCTGCTGTTGGCTGAGGGCCTCGGCGGTGCGGTGGTGGGCAGGGATGGCGGAGAGGGCGACGGGGGCGCCGTCGGGGGCGAAGGCGCCGAAGCGGGAGACGAAGAGGAGGACGTCGTCGAAGCGGAGGTCGAGCTGCTCGGCGGTGAAGGGGGTGTGGAGGCGGCCGAGGCGGTAGCTGAGCTCGGTCCAGGTGAGCTGGGTGAACTGGGTGGCGGTCACCCAGAGGACGGTGGTCGCGACTTCGGTGCCGGGGCTGGGGAAGAGGGTGGCGGGGAGGGAGCCGTAGAGGGTCGGCTGGGGGGCGGCGCCGACGTCGAAGCCGTGGAGGTGGCCGCTGACGGCGAGCAGGGAGCGGTCGGCGGGGCGCTCGAAGTGGGCGAACTTACGCTCGAGCTGCTCGGGAGCGGCGTTGGAGCCGATCGCGAGGAGGGGAAGCCGGGGCTCCTCGGCGCCGGTGCCGCGGCGGACCGCCGCTTCGCGCTCGGCGGCGGTCATCTCGGCCAGGGGATGGGCCTCGCCGTCGCGTAGCTCGAAGGCGCCGGGCGGCCGCGGCCAGGGGTAACCGAGGGCGAGGTCGAAGGCGGCGCGGTCGAAGGGTCGGGGCGGGACGTTGCCGACCAGCTCGGCGATGAAGTGCTCGAACTCGTCGTCGGGAAGGGCGAGGCGTGCGAGCAGCTCCGGCTCGTCGATCGCCGGCCAGTCAGTCATCGGGCGAGCCTACGTCGCTGCATCGTTTTTAGGGCCTATGGCACCTAAAAGTGATGCAGCGGTGAGGAGTGAGGACGCGCCCCAGGTCCCGGGGCGCTCGCTCCAGGCCCCGGGGCGCTCGGGCGCTCACTCCAAGTAGGTGTCGTCGTGGGAGTACGGCGGCGAGCAGGCGCAGACGACAACGAGGTCCTCGGTGCCGCTGTTGCGCAGGCCGTGGACGGTGCCGGGCGGGATCACGGCGCAGTCGTCGGGGCCGACTTGGCGCTCCTCCTCGCCGATCCGCAGCACGCCCCGGCCGGCGGTGACGAGGTAGATCTCCTCGGAGAGCTTGTGGTGGTGCGGGGCGGTGGACTCGCCGGGCGCCACCGTCGCCTCGGCCAGACTGAGGTTGCCTGCCTCCGCCCGGTAGCCGGGGCCCGCCCACTCGCGGATCTCCGAGCCGTCTGCGGTCACGTAGGGCTCGAGTTCGTCGCGCCGGGAGAGGTCCACAGCCGGACCGTAGCGGCCCCGAGGCCGCCGGGCGCCGGGCCGGGAGCCCCCTGGCGCGCCTAAAGAGCCGCCGCGGTCGTGTCGATGTAAGGGGTCGTGAACGACTCTGGCTTCACCGACATCCGCGAGTACGGCGAGGGCTCCAGCGCCGGGCGCCGGGTCCAGCGAGCCGTGTTCGAAACCGACCGCCATCGGATCGTCGGCGACGTCACCCTGCCGCCGGCCGGCTACCAGAGCCGCTTCTCGGACTCGCTCAACCGGGTCGAGAACGAATTCGTGCCGCTGACCAACGTCGAGATCACCTCGCACGGCGACGGCAGCGTCGTCGAGCGGCCCTTCCTGGCGCTGAACAAGCGCCACGTGCGAATGTCCTACCCCGCCGAGCAGGCCTAGCGCGAGCGCTCGCCGCCGATGTAGGAGCCGAGGTCGACGGCGAAGGCGAGGATGACGATGAACCACTCGAAGCCGCTGACCCCGTGGCGGCCGACGTCCCACATCACCGCGTAGGCGAGCGTCGTCCAGGGCAGCAGGAAGAAGCCGACGAAGGGCAGGATCCAGCTGTCGTAGGCGCGGCTGAGCAGGTCCGAGAAGAGGAAGACGGCGAACAGCGCCAGCCGCGGCGAGATCAGCGCGAAGAGCGCGACGAAACAACCCATGCTTGAACGTTCCCGCCGCAGCGGTCGACTCCTGCGCCACGCCCCTCCAGTTCACCGATTCGTTAGGCCCGCGGCGTACCCTGGGTAAGGAGAGAAAGGACCTCATGGACATTGGAAAGCTGATGAGCATGCTGAACCCCGAGAAGACCAAGCTGGTGAGCGCCGAGGACGCCCTGCCGGGCCGCTCCGAGCGCCCCTTCGACGTGCCGAAGACGCATGCCGTGCTGGGCACCCCGCTGGAGCCGCCGTTCCCGGAGGGGATCGAGGTCGCCTACTTCGCCCTCGGCTGTTTCTGGGGGGCCGAGCGCCTGTTCTGGGAACTCGACGGCGTCTACTCGACCGCGGTCGGCTACCAGGAGGGGACGACCCCGAACCCGACCTACGAGGAGGTCTGCAGCGGCCGCACCGGCCACGCCGAGGCGGTGATGGTCGCCTACGACCCGGCCAAGGTCTCCTACGCCGACCTGCTCAAGGTCTTCTTCGAGGAGCACGACCCAACCCAGGGCATGCGCCAGGGGAATGACGTTGGCAGCCAGTACCGCTCCGGCATCTACTACGCCAATGACGCCCAGAAGGAGACCGCCGAAATGGCGCTGCGCTCCTACGACGAGGCGCTGCGGGAGAAGGGGCACGACCCGGTCACGACCGAAGTCGAGCCGGCCGGCCACTTCTACTACGCCGAGGACTACCACCAGCAGTATCTGCACAAGGTCCCGAACGGCTATTGCGGCCTCAAAGGGACCGGAGTCGCCTGCAGCATCCCCGCCGCCGCCAAGTGAGGCGGCGGCGCGGGGGCGCCGGTCAATAGCATCTCGCGCCGGTGGCTCCCGACTTCGGCTCCTACATAGTCGGCTGCCTCGCCGTGATCGGGATCGTCGCGGCGGACGGCCTCGGCGGCTACTGGCTGCGCCGCTGGATCGTGCCGGAATTCTCCGGCGCTCTGGCGCGGCTCGCCGACGCCACGATCGGCGTCGCCCTGCTGGTCGTCTCGCTGGAGATCCTCGGCACCCTCAGCATCCTCGAGCTGGGGCCGATCATCGTCTTCTGCATCGCCGTCGGGCTCGGCGCCGCGGCGCTGGGGCGCTGGCGGGCGTCCTCGCCGGCTGCCGAAGTGAACGCGCCGCGGGTGCAGACCGTCGCCCTGGTGATCGCCCTCGCGGTCGCCTCTTTCACGATGGCCGAGTGGACCTTCCCCTCGCAGCTCAGCCTCGACCAGGGGATGTTCGGCGGCGACACCACCTGGTACCACATGCCGTTCGCGGCGACGATGGCCCAGCAGCACTCGACCGTCCATCTCCACTTCACCGACCCGCTGCGGCTGGCCGCCTGGTTCTACCCGCAGTCGAGCGAGCTGGTCGGTGCCGCCGGCATCGTCCTCTTCAAGAGCGACTGGCTCTCGCCGCTGATCAACATGGTCTGGCTGGCGATCGCGCTGCTCGGCGCCTACTGCGTCGGGCGGCCCTACAAGGTCGGTCCGGCGACGCTGGTCGCGGGGGCGATCATCCTCGACTCGGGGGTGATGATCGAAACCCAGCCCGGCGAGGGGCGGAACGACATCATGGGCCTCGCCTTCCTGATCGCCTTCGCCGCCTTCCTGATCAACGGCCACCAGCGAAGAGCGCCGCAAGAGGGGGCCGTGGCGGAGCAGCCCGAGCGCGGCGAGCCGCTACTCGACAAGGGCCCGCTGGTGATGGCCGGGATCGCTGCCGGCCTCGCCGCCTCGGTGAAGACGACCTTCCTGGTGCCGGTGGTCGCGATCACCGTCGGCGTCTTTCTCTTCAGCGGCCGCGGACGCCGCTTGACCACCGCCTGGGTGATGGGCCTGCCGCTGCTGATCGTCGGCGGCTACTGGTACCTGCGGGCGGCGATCAAGACCGGTGGCAACCCGATCCCGATCACCAAATTCGGCCCGCTCAGCCTGCCGGTCCCGAACCAGATGCCGCTCGATCCGCGGCCCCGCTTCGCAGTCTCCCACTACCTCACCGACCCGACCATCTACCGCCGCTGGTTCTTCCCCCAGCTCGACAACGCCTTCGGGCCCTTATGGCCGCTGATCCTGATCTGCGCCGGTTGCGCGGCGGTGTTCATCATCTGGCGCTCGCGCAACATCATCCTGAGGATGCTCGCCGCGGCGGCGCTGCTGACCGCTGTCGTCTACCTGTTTACGCCGCTGACCGCCGCCGGCCAGCCGGGCTCGCCGACCGGCTTCTTCACCAACACCCGCTACCTGGTCCCGGGGCTGGTGCTGGCGATGGTGATGCTGCCGCTCGCGCGGCCGCTGCGGGCGCCCGACAAGCGCGCCCGGATGACCCTCTACTTCCTCGCCGCGGTCTACGCGATCACGGTGCTGACCACGCCGCGCTGGTACCCGAGCTACATCGTCGGCACGATCTTCTTCACCCTGGCGCTGGTCTGGACGCCGGGCATCCTCGGGGTGCTGCGCTCGCGCGGCGGCGCCAGCCGCGGTCTGGTGCTCGGCGCCGTCGCCGGGGTGGTGCTGCTGGCGGTGGTGCTCGGGCGCGCCCAGCAGGTTCAGTACGCCGACCACCACTACACGAAATCGACCCTCTTCCTGGGGGAAGGCGGGCCGCAGAAAGCCTACGACTACGCCCGCGAACTGGAAAACCAGAAGATCGGGATCGTCGGCTCCAGCGAGATCATCTTCGGCCAGTACGGCTTCTTCGGTGGCCACCTCAACAACCGCGTCGAATTCATCGGCCAGAAGGGCCCGCACGGCTCACTGCGACTGGCGACCAACTGCCGCCAGTTCCGTCGCCTGATCAACGAAGGCGAATACGACTACCTGATCATGTCCCAGTACACGCAGGACTCCCCCTCGGCCGAATTCTGGTACCCGATCTACGCCTGGGTGAAAGACGATCCGGCGCTGAAAGCGGTGGTCAAGGAGCCGACGATCGTGCCCCAGCCGGACTACGTGTTCAAGGTCGAAGGCAAGCTCGACCCGGCCGGCTGCTCGGGCAACGGCGGCGGCTCGAAACCGCTGACCGCGCCCGAACCCGAAGCCGAAGCAGGCTGACCCCCGTTGCACTGTTCCTTATCCCGAACACATCGGGATAAGGAACAGCTAACTGAGCGCGTGGGCGCGCAGGAGCGTCGCCGACTCCTCCGGGCGCTCCCACCAGAAGAGGTGACCGACGTCCTCCATCGTCTCCAGCCGCGAGTCGGGGAGGAGCGAGTCGATGAGTGGGCCGTTGGGATAGCCGAGGACGCGGTCGGCGGTGCCGTGCACCACCAGCGTCGGCAGCTCCAGCCCGGGCAGCCGGGCGCTGGTGTCGTGGCCGAGGATCGCCTGCACCTGCAGCTGGATCGTTTGGTTGCGGACCGGCACCGAGGTCGCCATCTCGGTGAACTCCGCGAAGCCGGCCTCACCGACCCGCTCGCGGAAGCCGGGGGAGAGGTTCAGCTCCCACATTGCCGCCAGTACCCGGTCGCGGTTCCCCGAGGCCTGCGCTTCGGCCAATCCCTGGAAGTCCGCCGGGTCCATCAGCCGCGAGCCCGGGCCACCGCAGTAGGTGCAGCCGAGCGTCAGGGTCCGCACCCGGCCCGGATGGCTGAGTGCCAGCTCCTGGGCGATCATCCCGCCCATCGAGATCCCCAGCACGTGCGCCCTCTCCAGCTCCAGCCGGTCAAGCAGCGCGACCGTGTCGGCGGCCATTTCGGCGATCGTGAACGGCTCCTCCACCTCCGGCGAGAGCCCGATTCCGCGGTTATCGAAGGCGAAGACCTCGAACTCCTCCTCCAGCAGCGCCCGGAACGGCCGCCCCCAGCTGCGGTGCGTCCCGCTCATCCCCTGGATCAGCAGCAGCGGCTCACCCGCGCCTCCGCGCTCCCAGTAGACCTCGAAGTCGCCCCCCGCCACGTCGCCATCCTAAGCCCCGAGCGGCCGCCAACCGCCCGCTCCCTCCTCTACCGTTCGCCTCCAAGCCCCCGTAGCTCAGCTGGATAGAGCATCGGACTTCTAATCCGACGGCCGCAGGTTCGAATCCTGCCGGGGGCGCTATGTGCGGCTAGGTGCCACCCTGAGCAATGGCTGCTAACGCTTCTCGGGTGAGCGTAGAAACGGAATGTGGCTCGATCGCAAAGATGGGTGTGACCTCGTCGTTTGCGAGCAAGCCTGTGACCTGGATAAGGGGGCGTGAAGGCTGGTCCGCGATAATTTTCTCTCGAAGGTTCATCGTTCGATCGAGTGCCTCTCGCCAAGTGTCGATTCGCGAGACCGTAAGCAGGAACAGGTAAGGCCCTAAGTCAAGTCGTTGGCTTATAAACATCGATCTCTTGTCTGTGGGGAAATCTCGAACTTCCCGCACAAGGTCCGCGAGCCTGAAGGTGAAGCGACAGCTCGATTCCCAGTCGAAATCATTGAAGATCGCCGACAACATTCCAATCTCCTCTGGGTTATCGCCGCGTCCATCCAAAGTCTCAGCGGCGCAGGCCCGTATGGCATTGAAGGTATTCACTTCCAACATCTTGTCTAGGAAGTACTCTCGTTCCCCGGAGATATGAGGGTGAGCCACGGCGGCCCGGACGCCATTCTCCCTCTGCTCTTCCAGAAGCGCGATCGCTTCAGGCGCTGAAAACCTTTCCGACCCGATGGAAAGTTGCAGAAGCAAGTCGGCTAGGTCGAGAGCTCCGCCTGCCATCTCCGCAAGACGCTCCAAGACCACCTGTGGAAGCGAGGCTCGAATAAGAGAACAGTTCGACTCGCGAGATGGTTCCAGCTCGACCCACGCAGTGCCGGCCGGATCGTTATTCACTGACATCAGCACCAGCTGATCCACTTGGTCGAGTGCTACCTCGAAGGAGCCGAACTCATTTGTCCCAGTGAGATTACGGCCGGCGCTCCAAGCCCGCATCCAGCCTCGCAGCTGTCGGAAATTATGGTCGGCGGCTTCGTCGGCAGAGCATTTGGATTCCGTCATCGAGATCAGAAACATGGAGTCCCTGCACCACCAAGCTAGATCGGCTGGCTCCCGTGGTTGCCTTCGGCCCGAACCTTTGCTCTTGTCATATTCATCGGGCTCAAAGAGAAAGGGTGCGCCAAAACTGTGGGTCATAAGAGTCCGAACAAATCTCTCCTGCTCACTCTGCATGCCCTGAATGCTCGCAAGCTGTCCGGCGTTGCCAAAAAGGCCCTCGTCCTCACAGAGGGTGCGCCGTCGAACGCTACACTCGGCCCATGAGCGACCTTCTCCATCTGACGATCCTCTATGAGGAGGACGAGAACGGCTGGATCTTCACTTCCGTCCCCGAGGTCCCCGGCGTTCTCAGTCAAGGGAAAACCAAAGCCGAAGCGCGCGAGATGGTGCTTGATGCATTGGCGGGGATGCTGGAGCTTCGAGCCGCCGAGCACGAGCCGCAAGGAAAGTCGGTTGGCAGTGAGTCGCTCGACATAGTCGCGGTGTGAAGCGCCGCGATCTTGAGCGCCATCTGAAGAAGCACGGTGCTCGCTTGTTGCGAGAGGGTGGCAGGCACAGCTACTGGGGCTTGGACGCGGAGCGTTCAACGTCGATTCCACGGCATCGTGAGATTGGCTATCCGCTGGCTCGCGCCATTTGCCGGCAGCTCGGAATCCCTCCGCCGAAGGGTTCGCGGTAGCGCTGCACCAATGGAAAGCGAGGCGATCGAGCAGCGGGCGTTGGCGGCGGCGCGGGCGGTCGCGGCGGAGCAAGGGGTGCCGTGCGGGGAGGCGGTGGTGCTCAACTCGACGAGCAACGTGATCGTCGAGTTGCGGCCGTCGCCGGTGGTGGCGCGGGTGATGACCGGGACGGTGGCGCTGCACGACGATCCGCAGCGATGGCTCGGCGGCGAGGTCGCGGTGCTGGATTTCCTCGCGCCGTCGGGACTGGTGGTCGGGCCGAGTTCGCTGATTCCGGCGGGGCCGTATGAGCGGGACGGGCTGTGGATGACCTTCGTCGAAGCGGTGGCGCACCGGGGGTCGGCGGGGCTCGAGGAGGGGGCGGAGCGACTCGGCCGCGCCTTGCGCCAGCTTCACGACGAGCTCGCCGGCTTTCCGGGCGAGCTGCCGGGGCCCGCCGACCTCAAGCGCGACATCGAGCGTCTGCTGGGCCAGTTCCGGCCAACCGGCGAGCTCACTGTCTGGAGACTCGAGTCGCTGGCGGCGCGGCTCGATGCACTTGGCGAGACGGTCTTCGGCACCGCCCTGCCGGTGCAGCCGCTGCAGGGCGACGCCTCGCTCTCGAACCTCCTGCGCGCCCCCTCGGGCCAGCTGCTCTGGAACGACTTCGAGGACGTCTTCCGCGGCCCGGTCCACTGGGACCTGGCCGGCTACCTGATTGCCCTCGAAGACGCCGGTGCGGAGGTGGACTTCGTCGCCGCCGCGCTCGACGCCTACGGTGGGATCGGTCGGGAGGAGCTCGCGCCGTTCACCGCTGCGCACGAAGTCTACGACGAGATCTGGCAGGCCTACGACGCTCAGCGTCGCCCCCGGTGAAGCCGTAATTTACGGTCTTTTCCTGGTGTCCTTTGGGATTGATCGTGGCCTCCTGTCTGAGTAGGCTCGCCCGATGACAACTCTTGGAGAGCCGCTCGCCACCTACGAGGCCTTCGCGGCCATCTACAACGACTTCAATCACCGCAACGACTACGAGCAGTGGCTCGGCGCCGTGATGCTGCCGGAGCTGGAGGCCCGCGGGCTGCGGCACGGCCGGGTGCTCGACGTCGGCTGCGGCACCGGGCGCGCCTTCGAGCCGCTGCTCGAGCGCGGCTGGGAGATCGTCGGCTGCGACCTCTCGCCATCGATGATCGCGGTCGCCGAGGACGACTGGGGCGAGCGGGTCGAGCTGCACGTCGCCGACATGCGCGAGCTGCCGGTCTACGGCGAGTTCGAGCTCGTCATCTGCCTCAACGACGCGGTCAACTACCTGATCGAGCCCGACGACCTGGAGCGGGCGCTGGCCGGGTTCCGGGCCAACCTCGCTCCCGGCGGCCTCGCCCTCTTCGACATGAACGCGCTCTCCGCCTTCCGCACCACCTATGGGCGCGAGGAGGCGACGATCGAGTACGAGGGCCGGACCTGGACCTGGACGGGGCTCGGCGACGGCGAGGCCCAGCCGGGCGGCGTCGCCGCGGCGCGAATCGCCGGCGACGGCCTCGCCGAGCCGGTCGTCAACCGCGAGCGTCACTACCCGCCGGCCGAAGTCGAGGAGATGATGCGGAGCGTCGGCCTCGAGCGGCTGGCGATCCTCGGCATGCGCGAGGAGGGGACCCGGATCCTGCTCGAGGAACCGGTCGACGAGGAGCGCGACTACAAGTTCATCTGCATCGGCCGCGCCGGCTGACCGGGGCGCGACGACCTAGAACCGGGAACGCCGCGCGGGGGTGACCGCCGCGCTCGGTACCGCCGTGCCCGGTGGCGGGGCGCCTAGCGGTGGTGGCGGGCGCGGTGGTGGTGCTTCTTGACGCAGCGCTGCTTGCCGCCCACCTTCTTCAGCTTCTTCGCCTTCGGGCAGCGCTTCTTTGCCGGCTGTGGGCCGGGGCCGGGAGGGGCGGTCGGAGGCGTCGTCGCGGGCGTTGCGCCGGTACCGCCGCCGCCGGCTGGACCGCCGGAGCCGCCGCCCGTTTCGTCCCCGCCGCCGCCCGAGCCGGTCGGCTCGAAGCTGGCGCCGACGGTCGCGTCGCCGGTCAGCCGCACCTGGCAGGGGCCGGTTCCGCTGCAGGCGCCGGTCCAGCCGGTGAAGGTCGAGCCCGGGTCCGGTTCGGCCTGCAGGGTGACGGTCTTGCGGGTCTCGAACTCGTCGCTGCAGTTGACGCCGCAGTCGATCCCGGCGGGGCTGCTGGTGACGCCACCTTCACCTTCGCCGTCGCGGTCGACGCTGAGCGAGTCGAGGATCGCTTGCGTCGGCGAGAGCGAGGCGTCGATTTCGGCGGTGATGGCGCCGGCGCTGACCGTGACCGGGGAGGCGCCGTCGATGGTCGCGGCGCCGGCGAAGAACTGGGTGGTGAATTCGTCGACCCGGCCGTCGTCTTCGTAGTAGCCGTCGGCGAAGCGGACCCCGTAGGTGCCTGGCGCGAGGCGGCTGAACAGGTAGGTGCCGAGGGCCGAGGTTTCACCGCACCGGAGCAGCGAGCCGTCGGCGATCGCGACGACGCAGACTGAGGCCCCCTGGATCGGGGCGCCGTCGTAGGCGTCGGTGACGGTGCCCGAGATCGAGCCGTCGCGGCCGAGCTGGAAATCGATCGCCGGCGTCGTCGCCGACCCAGTCACGCTCACCGGGGTGGCGTCGGCGTAGCTGGCGGAGCCGCTGTAGAACTCGCCGACCATCCCGTCGGCGAACGGTTCGACGTGGACCGCGTGCGGGCCGGGGAGGAGGCCGACGATTTCGTATTCGCCTTCTTCATTGGCGGCGTCGCAGCGGTCGACCGAGTTGGCGGTCAGGTAGGTGCAGACCTCGGCGTTCGCGACCCGTTCGCCATCGGGCCCCTTCACCGTGCCGGCGATCGCTCCGCCTTCGACCATCGCCGCGTCGACATCGGTGGCGGGGGAGGAGGCGGTGGCGTTCACCGGGGTCGCGTCGGCTTCGGCGGTCACTCCGTCCCAGAACTGGGTCGCATAGTGGGGATCGCCGCTTTTGAAGCTGTTGAACGGGTTGGAGACGGCTGGCCGGAAGCTGACCAGATGCTGACCCGGTGGCACGCCTTCGATCTCGTATTCGCCCGCATCGTCGCTGACCGCGCAGCCGCCGAAGAAGATCTGGGCATCGGTGATGCAGGCCTCGATCCCCGCCAGCGGTTCGCCGCTGGCCTGGTCGGTGACCTCGCCGGAAATCGTCGCCCCGCGGGTCAGCGCGTCGCTGATCCCGGAGAGGGTCGAGCCGGCGCTGATGGTCATCGGCTGCCCCGGTTCGGCGCCGCCGCCGTACCAGCGTTTGACGTAGGGCACCGGGAAGCTCTTTTCGAAGTAGACCCCGTATTCGCCGGATGGCATGGCTTCGATCGCGTATTCGCCGGCCGAGTTCGAGGTGCTGCAGTACTGGGCGCCTTCGGTGACGAGGCGGCGGGCGCAGACGGTGGCGCCGTTGAGCGGGTTCGCGTCGGTGTCGGTGACGAGGCCGGTGATCCGGGCGCCGGGGTGGAGGTGGGCGTCGATCCCTTCCACCGTTTCGGGCCCGGCAACGGTTACCGCGCCGGCTTCGCGCCGGGTCGGCGAGTCGTTCCAGAACTGGCGCTGGAGGTTGCCGTGCTGGGAGCGGCTGAAGCTGACCTTGTATTCGGCCGGCGCCAGGCCGCCGATCCGGTAGGTGCCGTCGGGGCGGGTGATGTCGCAGTGGCTGCCGGTGCCGTTGCCGAGGACCGGATAGGTGCACACACTGTCGGATTCGACCGGGTTCCCTTCCCCGTCGGTGACGGTGCCGGCGATCGCGCCGCCTTTGACCATCGCCGCGTCGATGCCGGTTTTCACCTGGCCGCCGGCGAGCGGGATCACGGTGCCCGATTCGGCGCTGCCGGCGCCATCCCACCACTGGGTAAGGTAGTCGCCGGTCTGCGGGGCGGAGCCGGAGAAGCGCACCTCCCATTCGCCCGGCGGGATGCCGCCGATCGCATAGGCTCCGCTGGCCCCCGAGTAGGTGCATTTCCCCTGGCCGGGCGAGTTGCCCGGTGGCACGGTGCAGACGTAGACGCCTTCCAGGGCGGCCCCGCCGGCCGCGGCGGTGACGGTGCCTTCGACGTGGGCGGCGGTGGTGAGGGCGACGTCGATTCCGACGGTCGCGGCGCCGCCGGCGACGGTGACGCCAATGTCGCCGCTGCCGGGGTCCGAGTAGCTGCGTTCGACGTAATCGTCGGCCGGGCGGAAGTGGACCGAGTACCTGCCGTCGGCGAGTTCGCCGATCTCGTATTCGCCGGCCACGTCGGTGGTGTCACAGGCGTTTCCGAAGGTCGGCAGGATCCCGCTGGCGCAGACTTCGACCCCCGGGATCGGCGCGCCGCCGGATTCCGCGGTGACGCTGCCGGCGATCGACCCGGTGGCCGCCTGGGCGGCCGCGGGCAGCGCCAGCAGGCCGGCGACGAGCGCGACGGCGAGGCCGAGCATTAGGCGATTCCCCCTGGCGATGGCGAAAGCTTAGATGCCCGTGGCGGCGCTAGCCTTTTCGAGATGTTGGTTCTCGCGATCGAGGTTGTCGTGGTCGGATCGCTCGCCCTCTACCTGCTGACGGTGGTCCCGGCGGGGATCGTGACGGCGGCGAAGGGGAACGGGCGCCTGTTGGTCTGGGGCTTCCTCAGCTTCGGCCTCAGCTGGTACGGCGGCGCCGCGGCGCTGGCCCCGCCCGAGTCGCGCTGGGCGCGATGGCGCTACGACGCGGAGCAACGACGGCGGGCGGAGCTGCCGATCCCGCGGCAGCGCAGCCGCGGCGTCCATCTCGCCTGGGCGGCGGCGGTGGCTCTGGCGGTCCTGCTCGTCGGCCTCTTCATCTTCCGCCCGGCGCCGGTGCTGGGGGTCGACGCCGAAGTGCTCGGCAACTCCGTCCCCGGCTTCGCCGGCTGCACCCACCTCGAAGCAGGCGAGTACCGCTGCGGGATCGAACCCCTCGACGACATCGGCAGCGGTGCGTACCCGGAGCGGGTTCGGGTCGGCTCGCACGGCTGCTGGCACGTGGTGACGACGCCGACCGACCGGCTCCGCGGCACCCGCGGCTGCATCAACCTCGTCAATTACCTGAACCCGTTCGGGCTCGAACGCTAGAAGGCCCGACGGGGGCCGGGAGCTACAGCCCCGGCGGGTGGCGGACGACGAAGCCGGCGGTCGAGGTCGGCATCAGGTGCCAACGGGGGCCGGTTCCGTTTTCGTCGCCGACCGTGTCCCAGCGCAGGCCGGCGATCTCGGCGAAGGTGTGGCCGGCATTGGCGTAGACGGTGATCCACTTGCCGGGCCCGGGGGCGCCCCAGCCCTCGAGCGAGCCCGAGGTGAGGGGTTCGGGAATCAGGCCGCCGCCGAAGAGGGCGAAGCTGACCGAGCCCGAGCAGTCGTAGCCGTAGGAGTAGAAAGAGCCGTGGCCACCGCCCCAGACGTAGGGGCGGCCGACGATCGAGTTGGCGTTGTTGATCACGCCCTTGACCGTTTCCGGAGCGTCGGGCGGCGCGAGGGCGATGCCGCTGAGCAGGATCGAGCTCGATTCGCCGGCGCGGGAGTGGGCGAAGACGGCGCCCTTGGCGGCGGGGGCGCTGCCGGGTTCGTAGGAGCCGTTGGTGCCGGCGGAGGCGGCCGGCATGTCTTCCGGGTCGAGTTCTTCTTCGGGCGGCGGAGTGGCACTCGCTTCCCCCGCGGCGGCTTCCCGTTTCGCCTTCGCCGCATCGACCCGCGCCTTTCGTTCGATCTGCCATTTCGCCCCGAGCAGGGCCAGGCTGTCGCCGAGGGTGTGGACGGCGTCGCCGGCCTGCGAGCCGGCCAGCGCCGTCACCAGGGTCTGCCGCAGCGCACCCATGCCGCCTTCGCGGGCGCCGTCGGCAGCGCCGCCGCGGGCCGCCGCGCTCGCCGGTAGCAGCAGCGCCAGCACCAACAGCGCCGCCCCGGCCAGCCGCGAACGTGTAAACAAAGGCCCCATCGCTTTCTCCGTCCCTCCCCCGGGAACGTTAGTGGGCGAAGATTGAGTTCATCTTTCGACCAGGAGACTCGAGGAGCATCCGGACGTGGTGAAAGTACTGCTGATACCGCTGGCGATCATCGCCTTCATCGTCTTCCTGCTGATCCTCGGCGCGATCGGCCTCGGGGTGGCGATGACCGTGATCACGATCATCGGCAAGTTCTTCCAGCTGCTCGCCGGCGGCGGCCGCCTGGTCAGCAGGGGTGGACGGCGGCTGCGCTCCGCACCACTTCGAAGGCGCTCCCGGGGATCCGCTTGAGCTGGTCGAGGTCTTCGTCGTCCCAGCGCCGGTCGCTGGTGCCGGAGAAGTACCAGTTGCTGCCGTTGTCGGCGACGATCATTCCGTAGCGCTTCATCGCTGCGGCGATCACCGCCGCGGCGCCGTGGAAGCCGCCGAGGCCGTAGCCGGCGCGCAGCCGCAGTCGCGTCCCCATCGCCGGCGCCGCGGCGGAGTCGGTGTCGCCGGCGCAGTGGACGGCCGGGTGGACGTAGGCGTTGCGGCTCGAGTCGAAGGTGACCCGGATCGCGTGGTCGAGGTGGCCGGCGGCGACTTCGTCGTAGCGGACCAGGCCGGGGTAGATCGGCAGGCCGGCGGCGTCGGCGGAGGTCCAGCCCTCCGGCCGGATCGCTGGCGAGGAGAGGTCCCATTCGACCCCGGAGTCGGCGTCCCAGTGCGGCTTCGAGCCGCCGCGGAAGAAGGCGCGGTAGAGCTCGAAGAGGCGGCAGCTGCCCTGCTGGACGACCTCCACGTGGCGGTCGCCGTCGCTGCCGTTGCCACCCTCGACCCGGGCGCCCCCGGGGACCGGGAAGGGCCCCTTGCTGCTTTCGGCGCCGTAGGCGGTGTAGTGGATCGGCAGCTTCGGCTGGCCGGGGCCGACGGTCTCGACCGGGAAGCCGTAGGGGCGGGGCGAGCCGAAATCGGGGTGGAGGAGGCCGCCGCCGTGGGAGTCGATGTAGGAGATCACCGCGGCCGAGTTCGCCGCGCGGGGGGCCTTCGAGACGTCCTGGTTCCAGGCGGCCTGGGTGGCGAGCGACGGCGCGTTCGCCGCAGTGCCGGCGGGCGGTTGAGGGAAGACCGCGCAGCCGCTGGCCTCGCTCGCCGCGCCAGCGCCGCTAGTGAGGATCAGCGCCAGCGCCGCGGCCGCGAGCAGCGCTGCCGCTGCGCTCCATCCGCGCGCCGCCACCGCCGCCGATTCGCGCTTGTTCACTTTTCCCCCCTATAGGGGGTGCGATCGAACAAACGTCGCGGACTAGGCGCCGAGCTCGGTCGCATCGTCGCCGGGTCCAGCCGGGCGGGCGCCGGGGCCCTCGCGGATCGCGAGGCGGCCGATTTCGAGTTCCTCGACCCGCAGGCGGCGCACTGACAGTTCCTCGACCTCGCCCTGGCCGAGCTGCATGCGCCGGATCGCCAGGCGGCCGATCGCCAGGGCGCCGATCGCCGTCGCCCCGACCGCCAACGCGCCGATCGCGATCGCCCCGTGCATCTCGGCGCCGCTGGCGGTCGCTCCGTCGGCTACCGCGCCTCGGGCGACTGCGCGGTCCCGCTGGAGGAAGGGAAGGCTCATGTCGCGAGCCTAGATCATCCAGCGCGACTAGCCTGGGGCCGATGACGGAGCCGGACGAGCGGTCGAGCGGCGAGGCGCGGCCGCTGCTGCTGGTCCTCCAGCACGTCCCCTGGGAGGGCCCGCACCGGATCCTCGACGCTTGCCACGACCTTCGGGTCCGTACCGTGAAGCCGCTCGCCGGTCAGGCGCTACCGGAGTTGGAGGAGGTCGCCGGGGTGGTGGCGATGGGAGGGCCGATGAACGTCGATGAGCTCGAGCGCTTCCCGGCGCTGGCCGCCGAGCGCGAGTGGCTGGCGACGGCGGTGGGGAATGGGACGCCGGTGCTTGGAATCTGCCTCGGCGCCCAGCTGCTGGCGCGGGCGCTGGGGGCGGAGGTGCGGCCGGGGGAGCGCAAGGAGATCGGCTTCCACGCGGTCGAGGTGCGTGACGCCAAGGATCCGGTGCTCGGCGGGCTCGCGCCGGAGGTCGAGGCGCTGCACTGGCACGGCGACGTCTTCGCGCTGCCAGACGGCGCCCGGTCGCTTGCCTCCTCGGCGCTGACCGAACACCAGGCCTTCCGCGCCGGCCCGGACGGCAACGCCTGGGGGGTCCTCTTCCACCCCGAGGCCGACCTGGCGCTGCTGGAGGCCTGGCTCGAGGTGCCGGTGATGGTCGAGGAGGCGCTCGCCGCGATCGGCGAGCGGGGCGTCCACGAGCTCCCCGAGCGCGCCGCGGCTCTGGAGGCCGACCTGATCGCCCGCTCGACCCCCGGCTTCGAGGCCTTCGCCGCCCTTGTCGCCGAGCGCGGCTGAGCCTCGGTCTCGGCTGAGGCGTAACCTCGACAGCGGTAGATGCCCTCAGCGATCTCGGTCAACTCACTGCGCAAATCGTTTGGCGACTTCGAAGCCGTTCGCGGCGTCGATTTCGAGGTCGGCACCTCCGAGGTCTTCGGCTTCCTCGGCCCCAACGGGGCCGGCAAGACGACGACGATCAACATGCTCTGCACGCTCTCCAAGCCGAGCGGGGGGAGCGCCACGGTAGCCGGCTTCGACGTCGTCACCGCCCGCGACGACGTCCGCCGCCACATCGGCCTGGTCTTCCAGGACCCGACCCTCGACGGTTACCTCACCGCCGCCCAGAACCTGCAGCTGCACGCCGAGCTCTACGGGGTCGAGCGCAAGCTGGTAGCGCCGCGGATGCAGCAGGTGATGGAGATGGTCGGCCTCTGGGAGCGTCGCGACACGCCGGTGATGACCTTCTCCGGCGGCATGCGGCGGCGGCTGGAGATCGCCCGCGGGCTGATGCACTCGCCCCGCGTCCTCTTCCTCGACGAGCCGACGATCGGCCTCGACCCGCAGACCCGCGCCTCGATCTGGGGCTACATCCGCGAGCTCCAGCGCTCCGAGGAGATCACCATCTTCATGACCACCCATTACATGGACGAGGCCGAGTTCTGCGGGCGGATCGCGATCATGGACCACGGCGAGATCGTCGCCCTCGACACCCCGCAGTCGCTGAAGGAAGCAGTTGGGGCCGACCGGGTGCGGATCACCACCGACGACGACGAGGCGGCGATCCGGGCGCTGGCCGAGCGCTTCGACCTCGAGGCGGGGATCTCCGAGGAAGCGGTCTCCTTCTACGTGCCCGACGGCGAGGAGTTCGTGCCGCGGCTGTTCGGCGAGCTCGGGGTGCCGATCCGCTCAGTGGCACTCTCGCGGCCGACCCTCGACGACGTCTTCATGTCCCACACCGGGACCACGATCCGCGACGCCGAAGAGGACGGCAGCAAACAGAAAAACCGGATCGCGGCGCAGATGATGAGCGGCCAGCGGTGAGCCCGGGGGAGGGGAGATGAGCGTCGACGCCTCGACCGGCGCCTCCGGCACCGCGCCGGTCGTCCGCGTCCACGTCCCCGGCCGCAGCCTGCGCAGCGAGCTGCGGGCGATCAAGGTGGTCTGGCGCCGCGAGCTGATCCGCTTCCGCAGCGATCGCCTGCGAATCGTCACCTCGCTGGTCCAGCCGCTGCTCTTCCTCTTCGTCCTCGGCGCCGGCCTGCAGCAGCTCTCCGCCGCCAGCACCCACGGGGTCGACCTGAAGACCTTCATCTACCCCGGCGTGCTCTGCATCGCGGTCGTCTTCACCGCGATGTTCTCCGCCGCCTCGATCGTCTGGGACCGCGAGTTCGGCTTCCTCCGCGAGATGATGGTGGCGCCGGTGCGGCGCAGCTCGATCGTCGTCGGCAAGTGCCTCGGCGGCGCCACCGTCTCCTCCTTCCAGGGCGTGATCCTGCTGGCGCTGGCCTGGGCCGTCCACGTCCCCTACAGCGTCGGCCTCGTCCTCGGCGTCTTCGCCCTGCAGGCGCTGCTCGCCTTCAGCGTCACCGCCTTCGGAGTGATGGCGGCGGCGCGGGTGAAGCAGATGCAGTCGTTCATGGGGCTGATGCAGCTGGTGATCACGCCGATGTTCTTCATCTCCGGCGCCCTCTTCCCGGTCACCAACTTGCCCCAGTGGCTGGCGGTGCTGAACCGGCTCGACCCGATCACCTACGCGGTCTCGCCGATGCGGGAGCTGGTCTTCAACAACCTCGGGCTCTCGGCGGAAGCCGAAGCGACGCTGAACCCGAGCATCACCTGGTTCGGTTGGGCGGTGCCGACGGCACTGGAGATCTTCGTCGTCTTCGCCCTCGGCATGCTGATGCTCGGGATCGCGATCTGGGAGTTCAACGCGGGCGAGTAGCGGGAAAAGGAGGCGACGTGGAGTTCTGCTTGATGATTGAGGGCCAGGAGGACGTGACCTGGGAGGACTGGCTGGCGCTGGCCGCCGCCTGCGAAGAGAACGGGGTGGGGACGATGTTCCGCTCCGACCACTACCTCTCGGTCGACGACCGCCGCGAGCGCGGCTCGCTCGACGCCTGGGGGACGACTGTCGCGCTTGCCGCGGTGACCGAGAAGCTGCGGCTGGGGACGATGGTCTCGCCGGCGACCTTCCGCCACCCGGCCGAGCTGGCGAAGCTGGTCGTCACCGCCGACCACGTCAGCGGCGGCCGGGTCGAGTGCGGGATCGGTGCCGGCTGGTGGGAGCGCGAGCACCAGCTCTACGGCTTCGACCTGCCGCCGGTCGGGCCGCGGCTGGACGCGCTGGAGGAGCAGCTGCAGATCGTCCGCGGGCACTGGGCGCCGGGCCCGTTCAGCTTCGCGGGCGAGCACTACCGCGCCGAGGACCTGGAAGCGCTGCCGAAGCCGGTGCAGAAGCCGCGGCCGCCGCTGATCCTCGGCGGCAAAGGCGGCAAGCGCAGCCTCCGGCTCGCCGCGAGGTACGCCGACGAGTACAACACGGTGATGGCGACCCCGGCGGAAATCGCCGCGGTCCGCGCCGGGCTCGACCGCGCCTGCGAGGACGAGGGCCGCGACCCGGCCGACCTGCCGCTCTCGCTGATGACGACCTGGCTGGTCGGCACCGACCGCGACGAACTGCGCGACCGCGCCGGGCGGCTCTCGGCGTGGAAAGGCGAGGACGGCGACGGCGAGGTGTTCCTCGCCGCGATGCCGGAGCACGCCGTGGTCGGAACCGCCGACGAAGCGGTGGCGCGCCTCGGCGAGTACGCCGAGGCGGGGCTGACCCGGATCATGGGCCAGCACCTGCTGCACCGCGACCTCGACGCGGTGGTGCTCGCCGGGCGCGAGATCGCGCCGCGGATCTAGGCCTCCCGCCCGGCGGGGCGGATCCGGCGTCCTGCCCGAGCCCGTGTGACCCTTCGCACACGGGCGGCGTTAGCTCTCCCCCGCAGAGGGGGTAGCCAGTCCTCGTGCGTCCAAGTCGAGGAAAGGCAGTGGAATGAGCGGTGAGGAGCGAACCGCGGGCGGCCCGTTGGGTCGGCTGGCGGGAAAGGCGAAGGAGGTTGCCGGTGAGGCGCTCGGCAACGACGATCTGAAGCGCGAGGGCAAGCTGCAGCAGGCCGGGGCCGAGGCCGAGGCCGAGGCTGCCGAGCGCGGGGCGGAGGCCGAGGAGCGCGAGCGCGAGGCCAAGTTGGAGGCCGAGCGAGCCGAGGCCGAGGCCGAGCGCCGTGAGCTCGAGCGCGAGCGGGAGCGCGGGGCGCGCGAGGAGGCCGCCGAGGGCGACCGTGCCGCCGAGAAGAGTTCCGCCGCCCGCGACGAGCGCGCCCAAGCTGCGGCTGCCGAGCGTCGGCGCCAGGAAGAGCAGGCCGCGAACTCGCGCGAGCAGGCCGAGGCGCTGAAGGAACGCCAGGACGCCGCCGCCGAGGCGGCCCGGCTGGAGGAGCAGGCCCGCCACGCGGAGAACGCCGCGGCGGCAATCGACCCCAAGGAGCAGAGCTGATGCCGATGCAGTCCGTCACCCGAACCGTCGTCGACCGCTCGCTGCGGCTGACCCGTTTGCCGATCGACGCCGTCCTCGGCGTCGCCGGGGAGTCCGGCGCCTCGGCCAAGTACCTGGTCGACCGCCTCGACGCCGGCGCCCGCTCGGCTTCCGGCAACCTGCTCGGCGACGAGCAGCTCCGCCGCCAGGGCCAGGACCTCCTGCTCGCGACCGAACAGCGCGAACGCGCCGCCGACCTGCGGGCGACCGCCGCCGAGGTCGAGGACGTCGCCGCCGAGAACCTCGAAGAGGTCAAGGAGGCGAACGAGGAGGCCGAAGAAGAGGCCCGCCGCCAAGCCGAAGCCGAGCGCCGCAAAGCCACCAAGCGCAAACGCGACCGCGAGTCCCGCGCCCGCAAAGCCGAGCAGAAACGCAAGCAGAAAGCCGCCGACGCCGCGGCCGCCAAAGCCAAACGCGACGCCAAAGCCGACCAGGCCGCCAAGCTCGCCTCCCTCGACGCCAAAGAAGAGGCCCTCGACGCCAAAGAGGCCACCCTCGAGACCAAGCGAGCCGCGGAGACCCTCGACGCCGCTGCCGCCAAAGCAAAGGCCAAACGCAAGGACGGCGGCGACCCCGCCTGATCGGCTCCGGCTAGCCGGGCGCCCCGCTCGGCTAGCCGCTAGATTCAATCCCTCGCGGTGGCAGTAGCTCAGTTGGTAGAGCTCCGGCTTGTGGTGCCGGCGGTCGCGGGTTCGAATCCCGTCTGCCACCCCTCTGCCCATCTGGCCACCGCTCGTCTGAACACTAGGGCGTCCTTGACTATTTACGCGGCGGCCGGTGGCACTTCAGCTCCTAGAATGTCCCTCGGTTTCTGATTCCGATGTCGTCGGCAAAAGGAGGGGGATTGCCTCGGTATCTCTGGATCGTCGGGGTTGTCTGTGCCCTCGCGCTGAGTTGCTGCACCGTGGCATCACCCGCGCCGGCGGCCGTTCGCCAGAACCCGGTTCCGGCGGTGGTGGTCGACAACTTCCACACCGGCCGGTCGCGGACCGAACTGGCGACTCCGGCTCCGTCGCTGCTGGGCGCCGGCTCCGAGCAAGGCGTACTGGCCGATCTGACGCCTGCCGAAGAAGGTCCGCGCAAGGTCGCGGTGCTGCTGGTCAACCTGCCGGGCGAGACGTTCCAGCCGGGCTGGTCGGCCGCGGAAGCCCGGTCGAAAGTCTTCACCGCTACGAACTCCGCCAACGCCTTTTACAAGGAGGAGTCCTACGGCGAGATCTCGCTGACGGGAAAGCTGCGGCAGGACGGCGACGTCTTCGGCCCCTACGGCGTCTCCCCCAAACAGAGCGGCTGCGCCTACGAAGAATGGGACGAAGAGGCTGACCAGGCGGCGCAGAAAGCGGGCGTCGACCTCAGCGACTACGGGAGCATCGTCTACGACACGTCGCTGCAGCTCTCCTGCAACTGGTCGGGAATCGCCGACCTGAACGGGACCCGGGTCAACATCAACGGGAACCCTCCCACGGGGGTGATCGCCCACGAGCTCGGGCACAACCTCGGCCTCGAGCACGCCGGCAGCTGGACCTGTACGGAAGGGGGTGTCCGGGTCCAGATCAGCGACACCTGCACCGCCAGCGAGTACGGCGACCCGTTCGACACGATGGGAGATGCCAAGGCCAACCGCCACAACAGCGGCTTCAACCTGGCCAAGCTCGGCATCCTCGGGCCTCAGAACATCGAGACGGTGAGCGAATCGGGGACCTACTCGATCCGCTCCGCCGCGACCAAGACGAATGAACCGACGGTGCTGCGGATCGCTCGGAAGCACTCTCCCACCCACGCCGTCTCCTCCTGGTACTACCTCGAAATCAGGCAGTCCGGTGGCGTCTTCGAAACTGGCTCCGATGCGGCGATGACCGGGGTCTCGATCCGGGCGACGGCGGAATTCCTCTCACCCGAAACGCTGCTGCTGGACGCCAACCCCTCGACCCTGTCGTTCGCCGACGCGCCGCTGCAGCCGGGCGAGACCTTCGACGGCGGCAGGGTGCGAATCAAGACCCTCTCCGCCGGCGCGGGGAAAGCGACGGTAGAAGTGACGCTGAATAACCAGCCCCCGGCCGCTCCCGAAGGCGTCCACGCCTCGGTTAGTGCGAACGGCGTACAGCTCGACTGGAGCGACACCGACAGCGCCGAAGTCAAGAACTACTTCGTCTACCGCGACGGCGAACAGGTGGGTAACGTCAACTCGCGCGAATACCTCGACTTCAGCCCGCCGGCCGGCGAATTCGAATACACCGTCGTCGCCCAGGACGAGGAAGGAAACCTCAGCGACCCGTCGGCGCCGTTGACGGTGAACGTGCCGGTGGTCTCGGGCCCGACCTGCGCGGATGGCAAGTGCAAGATGGCCTTCCGCTATTCGGGGGCGTCCTCGACCTGGACCGTCCCGCCGGGCGTCGAGGCAGCCCGCGTGACCGCCGAGGGCGCGAGGGGCGGCGGCCGTTTCAAGGCACCGGAACGCGGAGGCGGGGCTGGAGTGCGGATCTGGGCGACGCTTGGGCCGCTGGCGCCGGGCCAGGAGGCTGAGATCAGCGTCGGCGGCAAGGGCGAGACCTACTCCGACGGGGGCGCGGGAGGGTTCAACGGCGGCGGCGACGGAGGCCGCGGCGGCGGTGGCGGCGGCTACACCAAGCTCGAACTCGAATCGACTCTGGAGGTCCTCGCCGCTGGCGGCGGTGGGGGAGGCATCGACGGGCACAACGGCACGCTGCTGGTGATGGGCGGCAGGGGAGGAGAAGGCAGCGCCCAGGGTGCCGCCGGAGCCCGCGGCGCCCAGACCCTGGCGGCGGGAGCGACGCTGAAAGGCGGCAACGGCGGCGCGGCGGGTGGCACCGGTGGCGGGGGAGGCGAAGGCGGCCAGGTCGTCGGTTCGACGAGCTGTGAAGGAGGGGCGTCCGCTGGCGCGTCCGGCGCTGCCGGCAGTGGCTCCGCCGGCGGCGGTGTGGCCGAAGCGGGAGGGGGTGGAGGCGGCGGTTACCTCGGCGGCGGACAGGGCGGCGCGGGCGCCCGCGACGCCTGCGGCATTGTGGCCGCTTCGGGAGGCGGGGGCGGCGGGACCAGCTTCGTCGCCCCAGGGCACCTGAAAGACAGTGAAAGCGCCAGCGAAGGGGATGGCTGGCTGGGGATCGAATACGACGACCCGGTCACCGTGGAGGCGGGCGAATACACGACCCTCGGCGACGAAGAACTCGACGTTGCCGCCGACGGGGGTGTGCTCGCCGGCGCCTCCGGCCCGGACCAGAGCCCGCTGAGCGTCAGCCTGGTCGAGCCGCCCAGCCACGGGTCGCTGGCCCTGGAACCCGACGGGTCGTTCACCTACCTGCCCGAACCCGGCTTCCTCGGCGTCGACTCCTTCGTCTTTCGTGCCGCCGGCGACACCGACGACTACGCCGAAGCCACGGTCACGCTCAACGTCGCGGGCCCGCCGACGGCAGCCGTCTCCACGCCCGCACCAGGTGAGACCTACGTCGTCGGCGAAGCGGTGGCGACGGTCTTTTCGTGCGACGAGGGGGTCGCCGGGCCGGGGCTTCTCTCCTGCGACGACTCGAACGGCACTACGGGCACGAGCGGCGGCGTGGGACAGCTCGATACGACGACGGAGGGCGACCACATCTACACCGTGACCGCGGTCTCCAAAGACGGCCTGACCAGCAGCTCCGCAGTCGACTACGAGGTGATCGCGGCACCGCCGGGGCCACCCCACGAAGAACCGGGCGGGACGCCACCGACGGGCGAACCGCCGGGCGGCACCGGACCGCCGGGCGGGCCGGTCCCTCCCGGGAACGAAGCGAAGCGCCTCGAAGTCGAGCTCTCGCCGGCGACCGGGAAGGGCTCGCTCCCGGAGTTGCTGAGAACGGGGCGACTGAGGGTCCGGGTGAGCTTCGGGGATGCGGCGAAACTCGTTGTGAGCGGGCGGGCCAAGCTTCGATCCAGGGCCGCTCATGCGGCCCGGCCAAGGCTGGTCACGATCTTTGCCCCGCGGACCGCCAGCTTCTCCGCCGCGGGTGAAAGGACGGTGACCCTGGTGCTCACTCAGCGAGGGCGCAGGGAGCTGCGGCGCCTGAGCCGGGTGAAGCTCGTCGTCTCGGTCCAGGCGACCGACTCCTCCGGCGAGATGGTCCGCAGGACCATGCCCCTGCGCCTCGACGGATAGGCGAGCGCCGGTTCGAGCCGAGGCTAGCCGGCGATTTCGTAGCGGTCGCCGTAGGTATGCCAGATCAGGGGAGGGCGGAGGGCGAGGTTGCCTTCGCGCAGGAAGCGGAGCTGCTCGTCGTCGATCCGCGAGGTGTCGCCGTGCTTCGCTTCGGTCTCCATCTGAGCGCGGCGGACGTCGAGGAAGGCTTCGAGGTAGGTGACCTCCGAGCCGCCTTCGGCGGGGGTGCGGGCGCGAGCGATCGCGCGGGCACGGATGCCGCCGAAGCTCGAGCGGTCGCCGCCGGGCCCGTGCATGACCAGGGCGTCGTAGTAGATGAACTGCCCGAGCGTGCCGAGGTCGTCAGCCTTCGCCCGGCGCACGGCCGGGTCGAAATAGACCCGGTCGAGCTCCCGCAGTTGCTGGCGGCGGAAGAGGGGGTCGCGGGCGGCTTGGTGCCAGGCGGCGACGAAGGGCGCGCCGAGCCCACGGTGGGAAGCCGATCCGTTCACCCCGCGCAGCGCTGGCAGGAACGGGGCCAGGGGATCGCGCGGCTTCGCCGCGACGTAGGCACGCACCAGCTGCAGCATGTCGCCGGTGCCGGAGCAGAAGCCGATCAGCCCGCCGGTGTAGCCGCGGCCGTCGCCGATGTCTTCGATGTAGCCGAACTCCCGGCGCCAGTCGAGGGTCGAGTCCTCGGCCGAGGAGACCAGCTCCATCGCGATCTCCCGCTCGCGGGGGGCGGTGAGGCCGGCTGGGTTGCTCGTGGCGTGGTCCGCAGATGCGGTGACAGTGGCGGCGAGGACGCTGGCCAGGAGGGCGCCGGCGACGAGGATGGCGAACACCCGCGGCATCGCCTCGAAGATAACCACTTTAATTTCTATTAGCATTCTCAGGCAATTGTCCATAGAGTCCTGGCAGTGAGTCGTCTACCATCAGCTACATGGGAAACGTATTGTCTGTAATACGGAACGCTCGGGTGACATTCTTCGCAGCAGCGGTTCTGTCGTCGGTCGTCCTCAGCGTCGCCATCGTGCCGAGGGCGGCGGCCTCCGGTTTCTGCGAATCGCCGGTTCGCAGCTTCGCTGCCAGCCCGAGTTTGCCTCGGATGACTCCGGTTCCGGTCAACTCCCCGCTCCCGTTCGGGCCCCGCGGAATCGTTCTCAACGGGACGAAATTGGGCCAGTATCCACTTCAATTCAGGGGTCTGGAATTCCACCTCGAATCGCCAACTCGGCATCCCGTCGACTGGTCGCTCGAAGTCACTATTCGGCGGGCCAGCAGGGCACCGCGGATGTCTGCCCCGATCTTCGCCTCCAAGATCAAACTCGGATCCATCGGGCCGGACCGCAACGTCCAGGTGCGGCCACCGGAAAACTTTAGGCCAGGCACCTATCTTCGGACCCTGACCTTCTACTCGGTCGGGGGAAAGAAGTTGCGCTCGTTTGGAGACTACTTTCGCGTCATGGCACCAGAATTCGCGGTGCAACTAGGTCGGAGTAGCGACACCTACTCGCGAGGTCAGGTGGCTACCTTCTGCCTCGAAAACGTCGGCACCGAGCCGGTGATGTTCGGCGAACGCTATGAAATCAATCGTTTCTCGGGTTCCGAATGGGTGCCGGTCGATTTCGGGACTGGCGTCTTTTCGTCGGTCGCCATAGTGGCCGCTCCGGGTGTGGCGAGTCGTGCCTGGAGCGTCCCGATTCCCGACTCGGCACCAGACGGCTTGTATCGGTTCCGGACGTCGGTCAAGGCGAAACCGCTCGGTCGGTCCGGCGGTGCGCCAGAAATCGCCGAAACCGAATTCTCGCTACTCGGCTAGCAGGGTTACGCCAGTTCGTCGCACCCTTGAGAAAGGGAGCCTTGGGCTGCGTGTTCCTGCTCAGTGGTGCGGTGCGTTGAACCTCTAAAAGAATTTCCTGCGGGCAACTGTCTCCCACCGGAAAACTACATAGTCTCAAATTAAAACGTTAGCGTCCCCAAACGTCCGGATTGGCCGGACTCAATCCACGAGGCAGGGGGGATGCAGAGATGGTTCGGTGGACTCGCCGAGGGTTCGATTTGGCGTCGCGAAATGTGGCCTACCTCATTCCGTTCGTTTGTACGGCCCTAGGAATGCTCCTTCTTCCTCAGGGAGCGCTTGGTTCGTCGGCCGCTGACGGCGGCCCGAGCCAGGGCGACGGGCCCACCGCGATGGCGGTACAGGCTTACGCCGAAGACGCCAGCCTGCCGCCCGGTCGCGCCGAGCGAGACGTGCACCTGCAGAAGCAGGCCACCGGGATCGTCGAAGGGGTCGAAGACGCGACCGGCAACGATTACGCAGGCATGTGGTTCGATAGCGACGCGGGTGAATTCGTCGTACCGATGGCGGACAGTTCGCGGGCACCACGCGTTCGAGAGGCGATGTCCTGGGTGGAAGTTCCGTCTGCCTCCTACCGCACCCCGAGCGTGCGCAGTACCTGGACCCAGCTCGAATCGGCACAGGCGATCCTCAACGGCCAGCTCAAGGAATTGGAGATGGCGGGCCTCGTGCAGACCTGGCTGGACCCACGGACCAACAGCGTCGTGATCAGAGAGGCGTCAGGCCTCTCGCCGAGGCAGCGCGCGGAGATCTCGTTGGCCTCCCGACGTTCGCAGGTTGCGATCAGCCCGGAACCGAAGCAGGTGGATCGTTTCGAGATCGAACCGACCGAATGTTGGGGCGCGATCCTCGCCTGTGATCCTCCGATGCGCGGCGGGGTGGAGATCGACGAAGCGGGAGAAGGGATGCCGGGCGGGTTCTACACAGTCTGTACGGCCGGCTTCAAGGCGACAGGAAACACCACGGGGAATCGCTATGTCCTGACCGCCGGGCACTGCTACAAAAACTCCGCAGACTGGTCTGCAAGCGGGGCCTCACCGAGCTACGTGCACTACCTCGGACATGGCGATCTTGGGGAATACGGAGCCAACGGCGACTACGCGAGGATCCAGGTAACCGGCTACGGGACCTTTTGGGACGTGAATCCGTGGCCCTCCGAGGTTGTCTTCTGGGGGGGCAACCAGAACATCCCGATCACTTCGGAAAGCTCCAGCTACCTCGGTGAGTCCGTCTGTCATTCGGGTGCCGGAACGATGGGGTCCAACTGTGGGGTTGTCACCGCGATCGATCTTTCGACGCCCTATCGGGACGGTACCTACCTCGCCCATCTGACCGAAGCGACCGCGCCTGCGATCGAGGGCGACAGCGGCGGTCCGGTTTGGAACGGCAACTCGGCCGTCGGGTTGGTTTCCGGTGGACCGCCTAATGCGATGCTCTATCAGGAGGTCACTCAGGCTTCCGAAGCAATGGCCGTCACGGTGGGCCCGAAAATGGGCACGCCCCCTTTCACCGAAACCGCCGGGGTGACGAGGAACGCCAATCGTGAAATCACGGTCACGGGGAAAGTCGACCCCAACGGCTACGCCAGTTCCTACTTCTTCGAATACGGGACCACCGCCCAATACGGTCAATCGACCGCTTCGGTCTCGGCGGGCTCCGGGTACGCCACCTCTCCGGTGTCGCAGGCGATCGGCGGGGTGACTCCGGCGACGTCCTACCACTATCGAATCGTTCTGGTGTCGCCGGCCGGAACGACCTACGGAGCCGATCGCACCGTCGTGACCGCGACGGCGTCGCCGCTGGTTCGAAGTCCGACCAGGACGCGCGGGTCCACCACCAGCGAGGCGATTGGATTCGAAGCCGAACCGGCTGGATTGGCGTCGACCTTCCAGATCGAATACGGAACCACGACTTCATATGGGAGCGTCTTCCCGGCCCAGCCGAAAACGCTCGCCGGCAGCACCGGCTGGACTCATGGCCAGGAAACGTTGACCGGCCTACAGCCGGAAACGAGGTACCACGCCCGAGTCAGGGTCAACAATGCGCTGGGCTCGGCGGTCAGCAACGACCTCATTTTCACGACCCTGGCCGTTCCGCCGGTCTACAAATCGAGCTTCGGCTCCGCCGGGACCGGTCCCGGCCAGTTCGGCCGCTCGATCGGCGTCGCCGTCGATGCGGAAGGCAATGTCTGGACCACCGACCGCGAAGACAATCGCCTGCAGGAGTTCACTCCGGGTGGCGGATTCATCGCCCAGTTCGGCAAAAAAGGCAGCGGCAACGGGGAATTCAGCAATCCGTGTGGGATCGCGATCGGGGCCAATGGGCGAATCTGGGTGGCCGACGAGGGCAACGACCGGGTCGAGTACTTCTCGCCCAGCGGGAGCTACGAAGGTCAGCTGAAATCGAACGCGGGAGTTGCCTACTTCCAGGAACCGACCTCGATTGTGGTCACCCAGGGCTATGTCTATGTCGGGGATTACGGCAAAGACGCGGTGGTGAAAGTCTCCGAAGCGGGTGGAGCTGCCACAGTGCTCCCCCGAACGGAGTACGGGCTCCTGGAAATCCACACACCCGCGGGTCTTGCGACCGACGCCGCCGGACATCTGTTTCTCAACAGCTACTCGACCGACCAAGTCCTCCTCTACGCCCCCCAGGAAGCGCCAATCAAACTCTCCTGGGTACCGGAAGTCAGCTTCGCGGGCGCCCCTGAATCGACCAATCTCGCCGGGCCGTACGGTCTGGCGGTCAAACCGAGCGGCAACTTCGTCGTCGCCGATAAACCGAACAATCGGATCGAGCTCTTCAGCCCGGCCCGGGATTTGGTCGGAGGCGGCGAATGGCTGGCCTCGGCCGGTACGTCGGGTGCCGGTGGAGGACAGTTCAACGAACCGATGGGCATCGCCCTCGGCCCAGGCGGCAACATCTACGTCGCCGACGCCGCCAACCACCGGATCGAGCGCTGGAACCAGCCGACCAAGCCCGAAGCCGTGACCACGGCAGCGAGCGCGGTCAAACCGACCTCGGCGACCCTCGGCGGGAAGGTCGATCCGGCGGGGCTCGCCACCACCTATCGATTCGAATATGGCACCAGCGCCAGCTACGGGACTACCGCTCCGGCCGGTGGCGCTTCGGCAGGCAGTGGTTTGGATCGGGTCGCGAAGACACAGGTATTGACCGGACTCGAACCCGAACGCACCTATCACTACCGGGTCGTCGCCACGAACAGCGAAGGGACCAGCTACGGAGCCGACAAGACGTTCACGACGGTGCCGGGCGTCACCTCGACCACCTCGATCGGCTCCCAGGGCACCGGCCCGGGTCAGTTCGGGCGTTCGATCGGGGTGGCCGTCGACGCAGCCGGCAACCTCTGGACAACCGACCGCGAAGACAACCGCCTGCAGAAGTTCAGTCCGAGCGGCGAATTCATCGCCCAGTTCGGCAAAAAAGGCAGCGGCAACGGCGAATTCAACGATCCTCGCGGCATCGCGATCGGCGCCAACGGTCGGATCTGGGTGGTCGATACCGGCAACAACCGGGTCGAGTACTTCTCGGCCAGCGGTGTCTACGAAGGGCAGTGGAACGAAACCTACGTAATCGCGGGCCAGCAATATCACCTCGAAGAACCGACGGCGATCACCGTCACCCACGGCTACGTCTACATCAGCGACTATGGCCACTCCGCGGTGATCAAGAGGTCCGAATCCGGGGGGACGCCGCAACTCATCGTCGGCTCGCTCACGACCCCGGCCGCCCTCGCCTCCGACTCCGCCGGCGATGTCTTCGTCAGCAGCTTCGGGACTCATGAAATCCTCGAGGCCCCAGCCGGTGCGAGCAGCTGGCAGACCGTCGTGAATCTGGAAGGCCTTGGCGCCACCGGGATCCTGGTCAAACAGAGCGGCTACCTGCTGGTTGCCGAAAAGGAAAACAACCGCCTCGCCCTCTATCAACCGAGCAGCTCCGGGGGCGCGAGGCTCGCGACCTACGGGTCCGCGGGCTCGGGCAGCGCCCAGTTCGCCGAACCGTTCGGCCTTGCCCAGGGAGCGGCCGGCAGCGTCTACGTCGCCGACGCCGGCAACCATCGGATCGACAGGTGGAGCTTCGAATGAGCGACTGCGAAACTCGGTTGCGATGGCCGCACGCAACCGGGTCACGCCCTTGGGGGACATAGAGGCGTTTCCGCTGCGCGGGGCCTGGACCGGCAACCGCGGAATCATCCACCGGGGCCGGGAGATCGTTCGCTTCCACGCCAGCGATCTCTGGATCACCTGTGCGCTGGAGTTCCGCGGTCGCTGGCGCGAGCAGTGGCTGCCGCACCACTTCACCTGGCTCTTCTTCCACGACGAGGCGGTCTCCCTCGCCGCCGGTCACCGGCCCTGCGCCGAGTGCCGGCGCGCCAGCTACAACGCCTACCGCGAGGCGTGGGCGGAGGGGCTGGCGGTGCCGGCGCCGGGGGCCAGGGAAATCAACCGCCGGCTCCACGGCGAGCGGATCTTCCCCGGCAGCCACCGCAGGAGGTTCCACCCGGTGCCCTGGGCGGGATTGCCGGACGGGGCGTTCGTGCTGATCGACGAGACGCCGGCGTTGGTATTGGGCGACGGCCTCGTCGAGTGGACGCGGGAGGGCTATGGCGCCCGGCGCCCGCGGCCGCGGCGCGGTGAGGCGACGGCGATCACGCCGCCTTCGAGCCTCGCCGCGCTGCGCGCCGGCTACCCGCTGCAGATCGACCCTGGGGCCCGTTGAGCAGCAACCCGCCCGGGGCACGAACGGTCCTACCGTCAGCAGTGCGCCGCGGCGGCTGGCTCGTAGCTGAGCGGGTGGAGCGCGGAGCCGCTGGTGCCTTCGAAGCGGTGGGTGCCGACGATCTTCGCCTGGGTGCGGACTTCGACCCGGAAGCGGGGACGGTGGCCGCGTTCGCAGGAGGCGTCGACCTTGGCGCCGCTCAGCGTCTTGGCGATTTCGCCTTCGGCGTTGGCGGTGCCGGGAGTGGCGCGGAAGAGGATCCAGTTCTTGCCGGTGAGGAAATCCCAGGGCTGGCCCGGGCGCTTGACCTGGAAGCGCAGCCCCGGCAGCCGTTCGAGGTAGTCGCAGCCGGCAACGGTCGGATAGGCGAAGGCGACCGAGATCACCGGGCGCGAGCCGGCGACTTCGATCACGGTCCTGGTCGGGCGCGGCTGGTCGAGCAGCTTCTCGACGCAGCCCTGTTCTTCGGCGCCGGCCGCGGTCCCCGGAGCCGGCGCGAGGATGGCGAACGACGCGAGTGCGGCGAGCGGGACGAGGAAGATCGGCAGGGACCTGAGCATGGGGGCGACTCTAATATCTCCTCCCGTGCGCGTGACGATGCTCGACGGCGGCCACTTCACCTCGGCCGCCGGGATCTGGCGGAAGGGCGAGAGCCTCGGTCGGCAGGTCCGTTTCCCGATTCCGGTCTACCTGGTCGAGGTGGGGGAGGAGCGGATCCTGGTCGACACCGGGCTCAACCCGGGCGCCGTCGCCGACGCCGCGGCGCACTACGACCCCGACTCGATGCGGCCCTTCGAGCTCGAGCAGGGAACGGGGCTGGGCGAGCAGATCGACCTCGACTCGCTGACGCGGGTCGTCGTCACCCACCTCCACTTCGACCACGCCGGCGGGCTCGAGCTGCTGCCCGACTCGCTGCCGGTCTACCTGCAGCGTCGCGAGTGGGAGGCGGGGCAGGACCCCGAGGCGGTCGCCCGCAACTTCTTCCACGCCCGCGACTACGAGTGCGTCGTCGACCAAGTGGTCCTGGTCGACGGCGACCACGACCTGCTCGGCGACGGCTCGGTCGAGTTGCTCTCGACCCCCGGCCACACCCCGGGCCACCAGTCGGTCCGGGTCGGCGCGGGACTGGTGATCGGCGGCGACGTCACCCACTTCGCCAGCGGCCTCGACGATCTGCGGCTGCCGCTCTTCGGCGACGACCTCGAGGCCCAGGCCGCCTCGGCCGAACGCCTGCGCGGGCTGCGCGACGGCGGCGCCGCGGTGCGGCCCGGCCACGACCCGGACGTGCTCGCCCTGGGCCCGGTCGCCACCGGCCCCGGCGACTGATCAGCGCGGCAGGTAGCGGCGCAGTTCGAAGCCGCGCTCCACGCCGACCTGGCCGAGCAGCACCAGCCCCTTCCCCTGCGGTGCTCCCGCCTTCAGGTATTTAGGTGGCTTGGTCTTCCCGGCGAACGGCATTTCGCCGAGAAACGCGCCGTCGCGGCGGTAGGTGAGGACCGAGCCGGAGATGCCGAAGATCCGTCCCGAGGCCGCGACCAGCTGCCGCGGTTCGATGTATTCGGGCCGCGCCGCCAGCGAGCGGCGGGCAAAGCTCCCGTCGATGGCTCCGTTGCGAGTGACGCGGAGGAGCAGTGGCGCCACCCCGTCTCGGCCGGTCTGGCGGCTGCCGCCGAGCAGCAGCGAGCCGTCGCGGCCGACGAGGACGCTGACGCCCTTGCTTTCGCCCTGGCCTTCGAACTGGGCGACGCCGCGGCGACCGAAGGAGCGGTCCGGCCGGCCGTTCGGCAGCACCCGGAACAGCGCCGCCCGGCGGCCGAATTCGCCCCGTTCGCGAACCCGGCCGGCGATCAAGATCCGGCCCCGGCGGTCGAGCGCCAGCTGGGTCATGTTGCACTGGCCGGTCCGGCCGAGGGCGAGGACGTCGACGCCGCGGCGGCCGAAGTTCCTGACCAGGTGGCCGCGGCGGTCGAAGCGGACCAGGGCGACCCGGGTGTCGTAGTCGTCGCCGAGTTCGCCGCCGACGATGACGCCGCCGCCGGGCAGGGCGAGGAGCGAGCGCGGGTCGAGGGAGGGGAACCGGCCCTTGCGCCTGCTCAGCCGGGGCGCCGGCGGCAGCGGCGCCACGCCGTCTTCGCCGAAGTGACGGTCGAGGGTGCCGTGGGTGGTCAAGTGGACGACCAGGCTCGGTGCGTACTTGCCGGAGAGGACGAAGGCGTCGCCGCCCGCGCCTAGGGCGATCGCCCTGGTGTTGCCGGGGACGCGGGCAAAGCCGCTGCCGCGGCCATAGCTGCGGTCGAGGCTGCCGTCCGCGCGGAAGCGGAAGACGGCTCCCGCTTCGAAGCTGTAGAGGGCGCCGGCACCGGTCGCGCCGGCGACGAGGATGCGGCGGCGAGCGTCGACGGCAAGCGCGTGGGTCTCGGTTTCGCCCGATTCGGGGTCTCGTTCGATCGCGACGCCTTCCTGCCCAAAGCCGGCCGCCGGGGTTCCGTCGGGGGTGAGCTCGGCGAGGAAGCCGGCGGTTCCGGAGCCGCCGCCGGCGAGGATGCCGCCGCCGGGGAGGGCGGCGAGGACGAGGGCGCCGCGGCCGGTTCCGAGCCCGACGTACGGTTCGCGGAGGCTCGCCAGCAAGACCTTGCCGCCGCTGCCGAAGCCGGGGTCCGGCGCGCCGTTCGGCAGCAGCCGCGCGAGCACCGGGACTTCGTCGCAGAAGCCTTCGTAGTTGACGCACACCGCGTCGTCGGTAGAGGTGGTGGAGGAGCCGCCGAGGACGATCGAGCCATCGGCGCCGAGCAGCAGCGTCGCGGTCAGGTCCTGGCCGCCGAAGTCGAGGGCGGTGACCCCGCCGCTGCCGAAGCCGGGGTCGAGCTGTCCGCCCGGGGTCAGCCGGGCGGCGTAGAGGTCGCTGCTGCGCTGCTGTGGCTGTTGCCCCGTTTTCCTTCCGAGCGCGGCGCCCCAGCTGTCGCCGGCGAGAAGGAGGCCGCCGTCGGCTAGCGGCGCAAGGGCGACGACCGAGGCATTTGGCGAGCGCACGGTTCCGCCCGTCCCGTAGGCCGGGTCGAGGGCACCGTTCGGCGCCAGCGCGACCACGGTCGACCCGCCGGGCTCGACCGCCTCGCCTTCGTACTGGGGAGTCTGTTCGTCGTTGACGACGACGACCGCGGATTCGGATCCGAGCGGAGCGACGCCGGCCAGGCCCGCAGCCGCGACTCCATCCTCGTCGTCGAGCTTGACGATCCCGTCGCCGCCGAAGCTCGGGTCGAGCTTGCCCACGTGATCGAGCCGGGCGACCGCGATCTGTTCGATCTGTTCTCCGTTGGTCTTGCGCTTGGCGAGGCTGCCGGCGGCGACGATCTTGCCCGACGGCGTCGGCAGCAGCGATTCGATCTTGAAGCCAAGAGCATCGCTGAAGGTTCGCCCGTGGGCGAGGTCGGCACCGAAGCCGGGATCGGGCGTCTTGCCGTCGGGAAGGAAGCGTTCGACGATGCCGCTGTTGGCGCGGAGGATGTAGCCGTTCGGTTCGGTCGCTTCCGGTTCGGATATTTCCGACTCGGTTCGCGAGCCACGGATGAGGTGGCCGGAGGCGTCGTAGCTCTGCAGGTTGAGCAGGCCTTCGCCGTCGTAGCCGTCATGGCGGCCGGCGATGACGGACCCGCCGGGGCCGAGGCCGAGAGATTGGACGCTGGTCGAGGCGTAGTGCGGCGGCAGCTTCGGCTCGGCGACGCCGCGCCTGCCAAAGGAGCGGTCGAGCCGCAGGGGGGCCTTCGCGGTGTGGGGCTTCGAGGCAGCGGTCGCGGCCGGCGATGCGGAGGCGGAAGCGGTGGCCGGCAGCACCGCCACCAGGAGGGCGGCGACCGCCAGCAGCCAGGCGGCGGCGAGCAGGGTCGGGATCGGGCCGGGAACGTTCTCGGTGGGGCGGCTCGGCAGCAGCTGTTGGGCATTCGGGGAGGTCATGGCGGCGATCATCGCGGCCGGCCCGGCGGCCGGGAAGGACAGCCGCGCCCCGGATCGAGCCGCGTTTGGCCCGCCGCGAGCCGTTTGTTTACATCCTCTTTGTAAGTGGTACAAATACCCAATCCTAAGTAGAGGGGGAGAAGTGGCTGAAGCTCGGGTTGGGCGCCGCATCGCGGCGAAAATGGCTTGTTGTCTGGGTTTGCTGGTGCTTTTGGCGGTTCCCGCAGGGGCTGCGGCGGCGAGCTTCGAAGCGCACGGAAGCGTCGAGCAGGTCTACGCGACCGGGCTCGACCCGGGCGCGAAAGTCACCCTCGCCGACGGCTCGGGCAAAAGCGTGGCGACCAAGAACGCCGACCAGCTCGGCGGCGTGCTCTTCCGCGAAGTCACTCCCGGCGGCGGTTACAAGGTCGCAGTGGCCGGCGGCCCGACCTCGGGCCCGCTGCAGGTGCTGACGACGCAGTCGGCTCCGCCCAGCCCCGCCCTCTACAACCAGGAAATCCCTTCCAGCGGCTACGGCTACCTGACCACACGCGACGGGACCAAACTGGCGATCTACGTCCACCCGCCGCAGGACGTGACCAAGGTGGTGCCGTCGCCCGAACTGCCGAAGGCCAACGGCGGCGGCTCAGGCTCCGGCGGCGACCTCGGCGAAATCGAACTGCCGAACCTGCCCGAACTGCTGCCCGGGCTCGAATTGCCGAAGCTGCCGGGCCTGCCGCTCTCGGGCGCGAGCGCGAAGGCGCCGAGCGCCGCTCCGGCGTCGAGCTCCGCCGCCAAGTCCGGCGCCTCCGCCTCGGCGCTCGAACTGCCGACCGTGCCGAGTGGGCCGACCCCGACCCTGATCGAGTACTCCGGCTACGGCTACGCCAACCCGGCCGGTCCCGAAAACGGGATCTCGCTGATCGCCAACCTGATGGGCTTCACCGTGGTCGACGTCAACATGCGCGGCACCGGCTGCTCCGGCGGCGCCTTCGACTTCTTCGAGCCGCTGCAGAGCCTCGACGGCTACGACGTGGTCGAGACGATCGCCCACCAGCCCTGGGTCCTCCACCACGAGGTCGGGATGATGGGGATCTCCTACGGCGGCATCAGCCAGCTCTTCACCGCGGCGACCCAGCCGCCCGACCTGGCGGCGATCTCGCCGCTGTCGGTGATCGACAACACCCAGACGACGCTCTATCCGGGCGGCATCCTCAACACCGGCTTCGCCGTCGAATGGGCGAAGGAGCGGGTCCAGAACGCCGAAGCGGCCGGCCCCGGCCATGGCCAGGAATGGGCCTACAAGCGGGTCCAGGAAGGCGACGCGACCTGCAAGGCAAACCAGGCGCTGCACCCCGAAGCAGTCAACCTGATGCAGAAGATCAGGGAAAACTCGCACTACAAGCCGGCGGTCGCCGACCCGCTGGCGCCGGTCACCTTCGTCAGCAAGATCAAGGTGCCGACCTTCATGGCCTGCCAGTGGACCGACGAGCAGACCGGCGGCCACTGCCCGACCCTGGCCGAGCACATGACCGGGACGAAAAAGAAGTGGTTCACCTTCACCAACGGCACCCACGTCGACTCGCTCGACCCGGCGACCTTCAACCGCTGGCTCGACTTCCTCGAGCTCTACGTCGCCAAGCAGTCGCCGGCGGCGGCCGGAGCGGTCCTGCACGCGGCGGCGCCGCTGGTCTACAAAGAAGCGATGGGGATCGAGGGGCTGACCCTGCCGCCCGATCCGGTCCAGCTGCAGCCGACCTACGCCGGGGCGCTCGCCGCCTTCGAAGCGGCGAAGCCGGTCCGCGTCCTCTTCGACAACGGCGCCGGCGGCACTTCGCCGGGCCAGCCCTATCCAAGCTCAGAAGCGAGCTTCCGCAAGTTCCCGCCGCCGGGGACCGAAGCGGACTCCTGGTACCTCGGGCCGAAAGGCGCCCTGGCCGGGAAGAAGGTGAGCGCCAAGCACGCCGACGAATTCACCTGGGACGCGAAGGCGCTGCCGCCGACCGACTTCACGGGCGACACCGCCTCCGGCGAAGGCGGCCTCTGGACCGCGATGCCGGCATACCACTGGGAACAGAGCCCGGCCGGCAGCGCCGTCTCCTACCTCACCTCGCCGCTGAAGTCGACCACCGCGGTCGTCGGCGCCGGCGCGGTCCACCTCTGGGTCCGCTCCGCGGCCCCGAGCGTCGACCTGCAGGCGACGGTCAGCGAGGTGCGGCCGGACGGGGTGGAGACCTTCGTCCAGAACGGCTGGGTGCGGGGCAACGAGCGCAAGCTCGACGCGGCGAAGAGCACGCCGCTGGAGCCGGTCCTCAGCCTGCGCGAATCCGACGTCGAACCGCTGCCGTCGAACCACTTCGTCGAAGTGACGATCCCCCTCTACTACGAGGGCCACGTCTACCGCGCCGGCTCGCGAATCCGAGTGACGATTGCCGCCCCCAACGGCAGCCAGCCGATCTGGGCCTTCGCCGAACCGGAACCGGCGAGCGGCAAGCCGAAGGTGGCGATCTCCTACGGCGGCGACACGCCCTCGAAGCTGTCCCTGCCGGTGGTGCCTGGGGTGACCGCTTCGAGCACGCTGCCGCCCTGCCCGGGCCTGCGCGGCGAGCCCTGCCGCGAATACGTGCCGCTCGTCAACCGCGCGGCGAACCCCTAGCCCTGGCGTCGCCCGGCCGCAGCGGCGAGGCCGGCCGCAGCGGCGAGGCCGACCCTGGCGGCGAGGCCGGCCGTGGTTGACTTTTCCGTTCCGTAGGTACGGAAAGGTCAACCACGCACCGCCGGAGGGGTCCGAGCGCTTGAATGCGCTCGGTGAGCGAGCGGGCAATCGAGCTGAGTGGGGCGGAGGCGCGGCGGCTGGCGCTGGCCGCGCAGGGGTTCGCGCGGTCGCGGCCGGCGGGGCGGGTCGACCTGCGGCACGTGCGCCGAGTGCTCGGTGACGTCGGCATCCTCCAGCTCGACTCGGTCAACGTCCTCTCCCGCGCCCACTACCTGCCGCTGTTCTCGCGGCTCGGCCCCTACCCGCGGGAGGCGATCGACCGGCTCGCCCACCACTACGGCGCCGGTGCCGTGCCGCGCCGTCGCGCCCGCCGCGAGCGCCCCGGCGACCTCTTCGAGTACTGGGCGCACGAGGCCTCGCTGGTCCCGGTCGAGCTGGAGCCGCTGCTGCGCTGGCGGATGGCGCGGCTCGACGACCTCGCCTGGGGCTCGATGGTGCGGATCGCCCGCGAGCGGCCGCAGCTGGTCGAGTGGGTGCTCGCGCAGGTCGGCGAGCGGGGGCCGGTCCGCGCCTCCGAGCTGACCCCGCCGCGCCGTCGCGACCGGGCCGAGATGTGGAGCTGGAGCGACGAGAAGAAGGCGATCGAGCACCTCTTCTTCGCCGGCCGGGTCAGCGCCGCCGGTCGGCTCAACTTCGAGCGCCTCTATGACCTCCCGGAGCGAGTCCTGCCGGAGACCGTGCTGGCGACGCCGACTCCGCCGGCAGACGAGGCCCAGCGCCAGCTGGTCAGCTTCGCCGCCGCCCGGCTCGGGGTCGCCACCGAGGCCGACCTCGGCGACTACTTCCGGCTGCCGCGGGCGGACTCGAAGGCGCGGGTCGCCGAGCTGGTCGAGGCGGGGGAACTGGTGCCGGCTGCGGTGGAGGGGTGGGGGAAGCCCGCCTACCTGCCGGCTGGCCAGCGGCTGCCGCAGCGGGCGCCGCAGGCCCGCGCCCTGCTCTCCCCCTTCGACTCGTTGATCTGGATGCGCGAGCGGGTCGAGCGCCTCTTCGACTTCCGCTATCGGATCGAGATCTACGTGCCGAAGCCGAAGCGGGTCCACGGCTACTACGTACTGCCGTTCCTGCTCGGCGACCGCCTGGTCGCCCGCGTCGACCTCAAAGCCGACCGCGCAGCCGGGGTGCTGCGGGTCCCCGGCGCCTTCCTCGAGCCGGGAGCCGAGGAGGCCGAGGTCGCCGCCGCCCTGACGCAGGAGCTGCGCCAAATGGCGGAGTGGATGGGCCTCGCGCGGATCGTCTGCGGACGCAAAGGCGACCTGGCCCGGCCGCTCGCTCGCCAGCTCGCCGCATCGGGTGTTAGATAAGCGGGATGAAACCTCGCCGCTCGCTTCCCGCTGCCCTGATCCTCTCCGCCCTGGCCGCGCTCGCACTCTGCGCCTCGGCCTCCGCCGCGGAATCGCGGCTGGCCTACGTCGAGAACTACGAAGGCGGCACCGTCTCGGTGATCGATACGGCGACGATGGAAGAAGTCACCGAACCGATCGAAGTCGGCGCCCAGTCCTCGGCGATGGCGATCTCCCCCGACGGCAAACGGCTCTACGTTGGCAACGAACTGATCGAAGCGCTCGAGGTCTTCGACACCGAAACGGGCGAAGAAGTCGGGATGCCGATCCCGCTCGATCTGGAAGCGGCGGAGATCGCGATCAACCCCGCCGGCACCAAGGCCTTCGTCAGCTCCGAGAACGGCGGCCTGGTCGACGTCGTCAGGCTCGACGAAGACCCGGCGGTCGCCGACGAAATCGAAACGCCCGGAGGTGAAGACATCTGGGGACTCGCGCTCAGCCCCGACGGCCGTCAGCTCTGGGTCGCGGGGGAAGAAGCCGACTCCGTCTACGTCTTCGATGCCACCGACTCCGACGAACAGATCGGCGACCCGATCGAAGTCGGGCAGGAACCCGTCAACGTCCTCTTCACCCCCGACGGCAAGACCGCCTACGTGACCGACGAGGGCAGCGGCGACGTCGCGGTGATCGACGTCGCCAGCCGCCAGCTGGTGAAAACGATCCCGGTCGGAGAATCGCCCTACGGCATGGCGCTGACCCCCGACGGCCGCAAGCTCTACGTCACCAACGAGGGCGAAGGGTCGGTCTCGGTGATTGACACCGCGACCGGGCAGACGGTCGGCGAGCCGATCGAAGTGGGCGGGGAACCCTACGAAATCGCGATCACGCCCAATGGCAAGCGGGCGATAGTCGCCGTCTACGGCGCTGGAGAAGCGGTCGCGATCGACACCGCCACCGACGCGGTCGCGGACGAAAGCACCGACCTGACCGGAGAAGGGCCCTGGCTGGTCGTGATCGAACCAGACGAATCGCCGCGCGGCAGCGGCTTCGCCGCCTCGGCCGGCCTGGCCGGATCGCCGATCGCCTTCAGCGGCGACGTCGGCAGCGACCCCGACGGCTCGATCGCCCACTATGACTGGAGCTTCGGCGACGGCGCCCTCGCCAGCACCACGGCGCCGCAGACGACCCATGCCTACGCAGCCGCCGGCAGCTTCGCCGCGACTTTCGACCCGATCGACGACGAGGGCTGTGGCAGCTCCCAGCTCTGGACCGGCCGCGGCGCCTACTGCACCGGCTCGACCCTGCCGCGGCGGACGGTGAGCGTCGGCCCGGCGCCGGTGCTGCCGATCGCCAAGGCGCCCTCGCACAAGGTTCGACTCGGCAAGTTGAAGCTGAACAAGGAGAAGGGGACGGCGACGCTGCAGGTGGTACTGCCGTCCGCCGGCAAGCTGGCGCTGAGCGGGAAGAAGGTGCGGCGGGTCAACCGCAAGGGCGGGCCGGGCAAGCTCACCCTGGCGATCCGGCCGAAGGTGAGGACGCTGAAAGTGCTGAAGAAGGCGGGCAGGGCCAAGGTCAAGGTGAAGGTGATCTTCACGCCGACCGGGGGCAGCCCCGGCTCGGCAAGCCGCTCGCTGACCCTGATTCGCTCGGCCCAGAAGTAGGGCCCGGGGGTGGCGTCCTCGCCGCACGCGCCGAGGGGTGGGCGCTGGCTCGTCCTCTACGACGGTGAATGCGGCTTCTGCAAATGGCTGCTTGCCGGCCTGCTGCGCTGGGACCGGGCGCGGCGGCTGCGACCGGTGCCGCTGCAGAGCGGCTCCGCGGCCGCCCTGCTCGCCGACCTCGGCGAGGAGCAGCGGTTCGCCTCCTGGCACCTCGTCGCGCCGGACGGTGCCCGGCTCTCCGGCGGCGCGGCGCTGCCGGCGCTGCTGCGGCTGCTGCCCGGCGGTCGCGCCCCCGCCGCGGTCCTCGCCCGCTTCCCCGGTCTCACCGACCGCGGCTACCGCTGGGTCGCCGCCCACCGCGTCGTCCTCTCGCGGCCGGTCCCGGCCGGACTGAAGCGGCGCGCCGGGGCGCGGGTGCGCGAGCGCGAAACCGCTTGAGCCGCCTCGCTCGGCCTCGGACTAAGGCGAGCCGATCAGGTCTTCGAGCTGCTGCCGGGAGTGGACCTGAATCACCGGCCCGGAGACTTCGTCGGGCGAGGGCGGTTCGACTCCCTGGGGCTGGTCGATGTCTTCGTAGGTGACGAGGATCCTCACTTCGGTCCCACCTTCGCTGGCGCTCGCGGTCAGTTCCCGCAGGTAGCCCTGGTGGTCGACGGTCGCGGTGAAGTCGACATCGACGTCGACTTCCGGGGAGTCGCCGCCGGCAACGTCGGCAAACGAGGAGGAGGGCGCGGTGAAGGAGTATTTGGGACCGACGTTGGCGCCGCCGTTCGGGGTCGCGTAGGCGCCGCCCTTTTCTTCCTTGGCGAGGTCGTCGGCGGCGGCGAGGAGGGTGTCGAATTTTTCTTCTTCGTCGCCGAGTTCCTCGACCACGTTCGGCGGCACCTTCGCCGCGGTCCAGTCTTCCGGTTCCGAGGAGACCCAGGCGCGGTTGCCGATCACGATCACCTCGTGGGCTTCGCTGCCGCCTTCGCAGCCGAGGTCGAAGCTGAGGAGGTCGACCTTATCCGGGTGCCCGCCTTCGCTGGCAATGTTGAGGCAGCCGAGCTTTTCGGCCTCGGACTCTTCTTCGTCCTGGGCTTCGAAGCCGATCGAGGCCCGCACGGAATTCGCCTTCTCCATCTTCACGGCGGCCCGCTTCAGCTCGCCGCGGAGGGCTTCTTCGTCTTCGCCCGAGCCGCCGCCGCAGCCGGCGGCGAGCGCCGCGAGGACGAGGGCGAGCAGAGCCGCGGCAAGGGGCCGCGCACCGATCCGTGGCCGAGCGGACAAGGGCACAGGCGGACGTTATCGCCGTCGCCGGGCCCAGGGCGGCCGCCGGGCGCGTAGGCTCGCGCCGATGGGAAGATTCGGCGGCATCGAGGCGGGCGGGACCCGCTGGAACTGCGCGGTCGGCGGCGGCGGCGAGCGGATCGAGCGATTCGAGAGCTTCCCGACCACGACCCCGGCGGAGACCCTGGGCCGGGCGCTCGACTTCTTTCGCGCCAGCGGCGAGCTCGACGGGCTCGGGATCGGCTGCTTCGGGCCGGTCGAGCTGCACCCGGGTTCGCCTCGCTGGGGCTGGATCGCGGCGACCCCGAAGCCCGGCTGGGCGAACACCGACGTCGCCGGGCCGCTCGGCGCGGGCCTCGGCGTCCCGATCGCCTTCGACACCGACGTCGACGCCGCCGCGGTGGGGGAGGCGCGCTGGGGCGCCGGCGGCGGCCTCGAGACCTTCTGCTACCTCACCGTTGGCACCGGAATCGGCGGCGGCGTCGTCGCCAACGGGCGGCCGCTGCACGGGCTCGTCCATCCCGAGGTCGGCCACATGCGGGTGCCCCACGACCGCGCCCGCGATCCCTTCGAGGGCTGCTGTCCCTACCACGGCGATTGCCTCGAGGGGCTCGCCTCGGGCGAGGCGCTGCGGCAGCGCTGGGGCGTCCCCGGCGAGGAGCTGCGCGACCCGGCGGCCTGGGAGCTCGAGGCCGACTACCTGGCGCTCGGGCTCGGCAACCTGGTGATGACGCTCTCACCGCAGCGGATCGTCGTCGGCGGCGGCGTCGGCGAAACGCCGGGGCTGTTGGAGCTAGTCCGGGAGCGGCTGCCGGCGGTCCTCGGCGGCTACGTCGAAGCGCCGCGGGCGGGCGAGCCGATCGAGGAGTTCGTCGTCCCGCCGGGCCTCGGCAAGCGGGCCGGCGTGGTCGGCGCGATCGAGCTGGCGCGGGCCGCTACGGGACCTTGATCACCAGGTGCGAGGCGGCCCACTTCTGGTGGCCGTAGACCACCTTGGGCAGGCTCAGGATCAGCTCCGCCTTCGTCTTCTTGCCGAGCGGCGGGGAGGCGATCGAGAACTCCTTGCGGATACCGATCCGCTTGAAGAAGTTGCAGCCACGCGGGCAGTTGCTCGCCTTCCACTCGTAGTCGAGCTTGCCGCCGACCAGCAGGCCCTTCGGCTGCAGCGTCACCTTCCAGTGGCCGTGCTTGTGGACCAGCCCGCGGACCTTGATCAGTTGGCGTGAGAGGCGCTTGGGGTGCTTGCCCTTCTTCTTGCGGTGGGGCGGCCCGGGGGTGACGGTGACGTTGCCGCTGCGCAGCGATTCGGTCACCCCGCCGGCGCTGCCGGCGATCGAGGCGCAGGCGATCGGCAGATTCAGCAGCGCCTTCTTCGGCACGAAGGTTGACGACGGGCCGACCTGCAGGTCCTGGTCGGTGTCGGCGCGGAAGAAAACCCAGTTGATGTTGGTCGCGTAGGTCCAGGCGGGGCCTTCGCAGCTGACCTTCTGGCCGACCCGGGCGAGGCTCGAGATCGCCGCGCTGGTGGTCGCCCGCGGTGCCAGCGGCGGGGCGTTGTTGCCGCGCAGCCATTGGCTGATTTCGGGACTGCCGAGGTAGACGAAGCCCGTCGGGGAGAGCGGTATGCAGATCTGCGCGCCGACCCCGACGCTGGTGACTCCAACCAGGACCGGCGGCGAGCCGCTGACGATGCCGGAGCCGCTGTCGCCGTGGCAGGTGGCGCCGACGGGAGTGTTTGCGCAGAGCACCGACGCCGCCCCGCCGAGGCAGTCGCGCTGGCGGATCACCGACTCGCCGAGGGAGTGCTCGTTGCCGTCCTCGACGCCTTCGGAGGTCTGCCCCCAGCCGGCGATATTGACCGCCGTGCCCGGCAGCAGCGGATAATTTTCGCCGGCGACCGGGATCGACTTGACCCCCGGCTTGGAGAGGTCGAGGGCGCTGTTCAGGGTCAGCACGGCGACGTCGTCCGCGCCCCCGATCGGCGGCACGTAGCCGGGGGCGACCCGGATCGAGCTGACCGTCCGTTCCTGCAGTTCGCTGCCCCCTTTATTGCTGACGATCCCCGCGAAGACGTGGTAGTTCGAGCCGGACCAGGGCTGGTTCGCGGCGTTGTAGGTGCAGTGGGCGGCGGTGATGACGTGGGTCGAGTCGATGATCGTGCCGCTGCAGCCGGTCCCTTCGAAGCCGGTGCCGTCGACCCCGTTGTCCTCGTCGGTGAGGACCGACCAGGGTGCTTCGCTCGGCGAGTTCACCGTCGGCCCGCCGTTGATCGCGGGGCGCGCCGCGTCCGCCGCGGGGGCGGTCGCCAGGCAGGCGACCAAGGCCATGGCCAGTGCCGCCGCTGTCCCCAGTCGTCCACGCATCCGGCGCCACGCTACCCAATTCTTGGAATGTTTGAAACCAGCGGGCGAATCGGCGGTTAGGGTGGCGAAAGTGTCTGGTCCGTCTTGGCTGCGCCGTTTCATCCTCGCCATCGCCCCGGTGGTGATTCTGGCGCTGGGCGCTGCGCCGGTGGCGGGTGCCACCACTACGACGTTCTCCAGCCCGGGCGAGCAGAGCTTCGTCGTCCCCGCCGGAATAACCAGCGTCCACCTCGTCGCGATTGGCGCCCGCGGTGGCTCCGGCGCCACCTCGCGAGGGGGCGCCGGTGGTCTCGGTGATCGGGTCGAAGGCGATCTCGGGGTGACCCCGGGCCAGGTCCTCTACGTCGACGTCGGCGGCGTCGGTGGCGACGCCTCGGGCACCGTCCCAGGCGCCGGCGGGGCCAACGGCGGCGGCCTCGGCGGCAGCGGGGAAGTCGACGGCGGCACGGTGGGAGGCGCCGGCGGAGGCGGCGGCGCCTCGGACGTGCGCACCGCTCCCGGCTCCCTGCAGTCGCGCCTCCTCGTCGCCGGAGGCGGCGGTGGGGGTGGCGCCGCGGGCGGCAACGAGAGCCTCCCCGGCGGCGGTGACGGCGGCGCTGGGGCGAGCAATGGGGAGACGGTCTCGAATCCGCCCGACGAGAATTCCGCCGGCACCGGCGGCGGTGGAGCCACCGCGACGACCGCGGGCAAAGGCGGTCTCGATTTCGGCCACGACGGCAGCTTCGGGGTCGGCGGTTCGGGCCAGCAGCTGTCCGGCCCCAACGAAGGCGCCGCAACCGGTGGCGGCGGCGGTGGCGGCGCCTTCGGCGGCGGCAGCGGCGGCAGCTCTCAAGCCAAGGGCGGCTCCGGGGGTGGCGGGGGCGGCGGCTCGGACTTCTTCGATCCCCGGGTCACCAACGCCGCGGTTGTCCGCGAAGCAGACGAACCCGCGCTCGTCACCATCACCTACACGGCGGCGACGATCCCGGCGCCGGCACCGATCGCACCGATCGGCCCGCCTGTTGCACCCGTCCTCATAGCGCCGCAGACGAAGCTGAAGAAGCACCCTGCGAAGCTGGTCAAGACCGACTCCGCGCAGGTGAAGGTGAGCTTCGAATTCGCTTCCTCAGTCGCCGGGTCGAGCTTCCGCTGCAAGCTCGACAAGGGCGCCTTCAAGCTCTGCAAGTCACCGCAGGCCTACGAAGTCGGCCCCGGCCCCCACGTCTTCAAGGTCGCCGCAAGCGCCGCCGGACTCGCCGACGCGACTCCCGCGATCTTCCGCTTCAAGGTCAAGCGCAACAGCTGAGCGCCCCCGCGGGCTAAGGACGGGCGCGTCCTGGATACCCCTAGGGGGTATTGGTATCCTCTGCCAGTGAGTGCGAAAGTCGAGCTGCCGATCGATGGGATGACCTGCGCCTCCTGCGCCGGGCGGATCGAGCGCGGGCTGAACGCGGTCGACGGGGTCAGCGCCAGCGTCAACTTCGCCACCGAGCGGGCCGCGGTCGCCTTCGACGCCGAGGCAGTGGCCCCGGAGCGGCTGCTGGAGGCGGTCGAGGCGGCGGGCTACCGGGCGTCGCTGCCCGCGGACGGAGCCGGCGCGGGCACCGGCTCCGACAACCAGGGCGGCGAGAGCAGCGGCTCCGCCGACGGGGCCGGCGCGGGTCCCAGCTCCGCCGGCGAGCCCGATCCCGCCGATCCGGAGCTGGCGCTGCGACGCCGACTGCTCGTCTCCGCCGCACTCTCGCTGCCGGTCCTCGTCCTCGCGATGGCGCCGCCGCTGCAGTTCGATGGCTGGCAGTGGGTCTCGCTGGCGCTGGCGACCCCGGTCGTCGCCTGGGGCGCCTGGCCGTTCCACGCGGCCGCCTGGAACGCGCTCCGCCACCGCACCGCGACGATGGACACGCTGATCAGCGTTGGCGTCCTCGCCGCCTTCCTCTGGTCGCTCTACGCGCTCGTCCTCGGGGACGCCGGCGAGATCGGGATGAAGATGAGCTTCGAGCTGCTGCCCTCGCGCGGCGCCGGCTCCACCGAGATCTACCTGGAGACCGCGGCGGTGGTGACGACGCTGATCCTCGCCGGCAACTTCTTCGAGGCGCGGGCGCGGCGGCGGGCCGGGGCGGCTTTGCGCTCGCTGCTGGAGCTGGGGGCAAAGGACGTTGCCGTCCTCGGTCCCGACGGTGCGGAGCGCCGGCTGCCGATCGGCCAGCTCGCGGTCGGCGACCGCTTCGTCGTCCGCCCGGGCGAGAAGGTCGCCACCGACGGCGTGGTCGAGTCCGGCGCCTCCGCGGTCGAGATGAGCATGCTGACCGGCGAGCCGGTGCCGGTCGAGGTCGGGCCCGGCTCGGAGGTCGCCGGGGCGACCGTCAACGCCGGCGGCCGGCTCGTCGTCCGCGCCACCCGGGTCGGCGCCGACACTGCCCTTGCCCAGATCGCCCGCCTGGTCAGCGACGCCCAGAACGGCAAGGCGCCGGTGCAGCGGCTGGCCGACCGGGTCAGCGCCGTCTTCGTGCCGGCGGTGATCCTCCTCGCCCTCGCCACCCTCGGCTTCTGGCTCGCCGTGGGGGAGGGCGCCGACTTCGCCTTCACCGCCGCGGTCGCGGTGCTGATCATCGCCTGCCCCTGCGCGCTCGGCCTGGCGACGCCGACGGCGCTGATGGTCGGCAGCGGCCGCGGCGCCCAGCTCGGCCTGTTGATCCGCGGGCCGGAGGTGCTGGAGTCGACCCGCCGCGTCGACACCATCGTCCTCGACAAGACCGGCACCGTCACCACCGGACGGATGGAGCTGACGGAGGTGGCGACCGCCGACGGGGTCGAGCAGGCGATGGCGCTGCGCCTGGTCGGCGCCCTCGAGGCCGCCTCCGAGCATCCGATCGCTGCCGCGATCGCCCGCGCGGCGCGAAGCAAGTCAGCTGCCGCGCCAATCTCGTCCAATCCTCAGCCGGTCGCGGCCGATCGGGCGACCGCTTCACTGTCGGCCGCACTCCTGCCTCCGGTCGATTCTTTCGCCAACCTCGAGGGCCTCGGGGTCGAGGGAGTCGTCGAGGGCCGTGTCCTCCTCGCCGGCCGCCCCTCGCTCCTGGCCGAGCGCGGGATGCCGCTGCCGCCGGAGCTGGAGGAGGCCCGCCGCGCCGCCGCGGCCGAGGGCCGCACCGCCGTCGCCGCCGGCTGGGATGGAGCCGCGCGCGCCGTCTTCGTCGTCGCCGACGCGGTCAAGCCGACCAGCGCCGCGGCCGTCGCCTCGCTGCGGGCGCTCGGGCTGCGCCCGATCCTGCTCACCGGCGACAACGCGGCAACCGCCCACGCCGTCGGCGCGCAGGTCGGGATCGAGGAGGTCGTCGCCGAGGTTCTGCCGGCCGGGAAGGCCGAGGTGGTTGCGCGGCTGCAGGCTGAGGGCCACGTCGTCGCCATGGTTGGCGACGGCGTCAACGATGCCCCGGCGCTCGCCCAAGCCGACCTCGGGCTCAGCCTCGGTACCGGCACCGACGTCGCGATCGAGGCCTCCGACCTCACCCTCGTCTCCGGCGACCTCCGCGCCGCCGCCGACGCGATCCGACTCTCCCGCGCCACCCTGAGGACGATCCGCCAGAACCTCGCCTGGGCGTTCGGCTACAACGTCGCCGCGATCCCGCTCGCCGCCGCCGGCCTGCTCAACCCGGTAATCGCCGCCGCCGCGATGGCCTTCTCCAGCGTCTCCGTCGTCCTCAACGCCCTCCGCCTCCGCCGCTTCGACCCCGCGCGCTAGCGAGGGTTGCAGAAATACCCCTATACGGGTCCTTTCTGCAACCTCGTTGCCGGCTAGGCGGGGTCGGGACGGACGAGGACGGTGTCGGCGACGCGGATGATCTCGTCGGCGGGGAGGTCGGCGCGGGAGGCGTGCTCCTCGATCTTCTCCGGGCTGGTGGCCTGGTAGACGCAGACGGTGCCGACCGTGTCGCCGCCCTCCTCGAGCACGTAGCTGCGGATCCAGCGGATGTCGTCGGACATCTCCTCGTCGCCGACCTGGGTCGAGCGCGCGGCGGCCTCCTGCAGCTGCTCGGCTGATTTCCAACCGCTGCGGCGAAGAATCACGTAGGTATCCATCTCGAACCTCTCTCTCCGGGCGAGGCGCCCGGCTCGGTGTGTCGATTGGCCGAGGCGCTGAGACTCTCTCGCTGCGCCCGGCCTTAGTCAAGGAGTTCGATCCGGAGGGGAGATAGGTTCAGATCGTGCTGCGGTCGGTCGCGGCACCGTCGGCTGCGCGCGCCTGGCAGAGTTCGGACGATGAGCGCTGCCTACGTCTACGCCGCGGTCCGCACCCCGTTCGGGCGCTACGGCGGCGCCCTCGCCGGCGTCCGCCCCGACGACCTCGCCGCCCACAGCCTCCGCGCCCTGCTCGCCCGCGTCCCCGACCTCGACCCGGCGACGATCGACGACGTCGTGCTCGGCAACGCCAACGGCGCCGGCGAGGACAACCGCGACGTCGCCCGGATGGCGTTGCTGCTGGCCGGCCTGCCGACCTCGGTTCCCGGGGTCACCGTCAACCGCCTCTGCGGCTCCAGCCTCGAGGCGGCGATCCAGGCGGCGCGGGCGATCGAGACCGGCGACGCCTCGCTCCTCATTGCCGGCGGGGTCGAGTCGATGAGCCGGGCGCCCTGGGTGCTGCAGAAGCCGGAGCGCCCCTTCCCGGCCGGCCACGAGACCCTGCACTCGACCACGCTCGGCTGGCGCATGGTCAACCCGGAGATGCCGGAGCAGTGGACGATCTCGCTTGGTGCCAGCGCCGAGAAGCTGGCCGACATCTACGAGGTCTCGCGCGAGGACCAGGACGAGTTCGCCCTGCGCAGCCACCGCCTCGCGGCGGCCGCCTACGACGAGGGCGCGATGACCGAGGTGGTGCCGATCCCGGGGATCGAGCTGGAGCGCGACGAGGGCATCCGCGCCGACAGCTCACTGGAGAAGCTGGCGGAGCTGAAGCCCGCCTTCGTCGAGGGCGGCACCGTCACCGCCGGCAACTCATCGCCACTCAACGACGGCGCCTCGATGCTCTTGATCGGCGACGAGGCCGCGTCCGACGTGCTGGGAACCGAGCCGCTGGCGCGGATCGTCTCCCGCGGCGTCCACGGGGTCGACCCGGACGTTTTCGGAATTGCCCCGGTCGAGGCCGTGAATAAGGCGCTGGCCCACGCCGGGATCGGCTTCGGTGACCTCGACCTGGTCGAGCTGAACGAGGCCTTCGCCTCGCAGTCGCTCGCCTGCCTGAAGGGCTGGCCGGAGCTCGACCCGGAGCTGGTCAACGCCCGCGGCGGCGCGATCGCGGTCGGCCACCCGCTCGGCGCCTCCGGCGCCCGCTGCGTCGGCCGCGCCGCCACCGAGCTCGCCGCCCGCGGCGGCGGCTGGGCCGTTGCCACCCTCTGCATTGGCGTCGGCCAGGGCTTGGCGATGACCCTCCACCGCGACTGAGGATGAGCGTGAGCACCGCTGGAGAGGGCGCCGAGAAGCCGAAGCCGCGGCGCCTGCCGCTGCTGGTCCGGGTCGAGACGGTCGAGCAGCTCAGCCCGCACCTGGTCCGGATCGGCTTCGGCGGCGAATCGCTCGCCGGCTTCGAGGCGGGCGAGTTCAGCGACCACTACGTGAAGCTGCAGCTGCCGCCGCCCGGCGCCGAATACGGCGCGCCCTTCGACTACGAGGCGCTGCGGGCCGAGCTGCCGGCGGAGCTGCGGCCGCGCACCCGTACCTACACGGTCAGCGGCTGGGACCCGATCCGCCGCCGGCTCAGCGTCGACTTCGTCACCCACGGCGACGAGGGAGTCGCCGGCCCCTGGGCCGCCGCGGCCGCCCCCGGCGACGTGATCCAGCTGACCGGCCCCGGCGGCGCCTACTCGCCCGACCCCGAGGCCGCCTGGCACCTGATGGCCGGCGACGCCGCGGTGATGCCGGCCATCGGCGCCTCGCTCGGCCGCGTCCCCGCCGGAGTCCCGGTCTTCGTCGTCCTCCAGGTCGAGCCAGCCGACCGGCTGGAGTTCACCTCCCCGGGCGACCTCCGCCTGCGCTGGCTCGACGACCCCGATCCCGAGGCGCTGGCCGCGGCGCTGCGCGAGCTGCAGCTGCCCGCCGGCGAGGGCCACGCCTTCGTCCACGGCGAGGCTGCCGCGGTCCGCGCCGCCCGCCGCCACCTCGTGGTCGAGCGGCAGATGCCACCGGAGCGGCTCTCGGTCTCCGGCTACTGGAAGCGCTCGCGGACCGAGGAGGGGTGGCGGGAGGACAAAGCCGAGTGGAAACGCCTCGTCGCCGCGGACGAGAGCGGCGAGCCCGCGCCCAGCACGGGCTGAACGCGGAGCGGCCGCGATCGCGTTTCGGTTCTACGCCGTCGCCGAGTCCCGGTCGCCGCTCTTCGATGCCGTCGCCGGCAAGCGGGCGATGCTCCTCGCCTGCAGCGCCGCCGCCGGAACGGCGCTGGTGCGCGGCGGCTCGAGGTCGCCGAACAGCTTGTAGACGAGTGGCACCCGCTCGCCGTTGCGGGCCAGGCAGCGTGGACAGACCTCGACCACTGGAGTCTGCCGGCGGTAGCGCGTTCCGCAGCGCTCGCACTGGTACATGTCTTCCTCCTCGGATGAGACAGGGGTGGGAGGATGAACGTACGCCCTTCGTTGCGAAGCGCACAAGGTCTTGGGGGCCGGAATTGCCGCAATGAGCAGGAATTCCATTCCAACTCTCACCGGATTCCTACGATGCGGTGGCCGGTCCGGCGTTCTAGGCGAACTCGATCACGCTGCGGATTCCGTCCTGGGCCTCCATCAGCTCGAAGCCGCGGTTGACCTCGTCGAGCGTCAGCCGGTGGGAGAGGAACGGCGCCACGTCGATCTCGCCGGCCAGGTAGCGGTCGACCAGCTGCGGCACCCCGTCGCGGCCCTTGACCCCGCCGAACGAGGAGCCGGCGAGGCGGCGGCCGGTGATCAGCAGCCGCGGCACCACATCGAGGGTCTCGCCCTTGCCGGCGACCCCGGCGACGGTGCAGAGGCCCCAGGCCATCCGCGTCGCCTCCAGCGCCTGTTCCATCACCGCGGTCAGCCCGGTCGCCTCGAAGACGTAGTCGGCGCCGAAGCCGCCGGTCATCTCGAGGATCGCCTCGACCGCCTCCGGCCCACCCTCGAGCAGGTCGGTCGCCCCCTGGCCGCGGGCCAGCTCCAGCCGCTCCGGGGAGAGGTCGACGCAGGCGATCCGCTCGGCTCCCTGTAGGCGGCAGCCGGCGACGGCACCGAGGCCGACCATGCCGGCGCCGAAGACGACGCAGGTCGAGCCCTCCCGCACCTGTGCGGTGTTGATCGCCGCCCCGAGCCCGGTCGAGAGCCCGCAGGCGAACAGGCAGGCGTGCTCGAAGGGCGCCTCGGGGTCGATCTTCGCCAGCGCTATCTCCGGCATCACCGTGTACTCGGCGAAGGTCGAGCAGCCCATGAAGTGGCGGATCTCCTCACCGTCGCGGTGCAGCCGGGTGCTGCCGTCGGGCAGGTGGCCGAGGTTCTGCTCGGCGCGGATCGCCATGCAGAGGTTGGTCCGCTCATCGACGCAGTGGACGCACTCGCGGCACTGCGGCGAGAACAGGGTGACGACGTGGTCGCCGACCGCGAGGTCGCGGACTCCCTCGCCGAGCGCCTCGACCACCCCGGCGCCCTCGTGCCCGAGCACCGCTGGCGCGTAGCCCGAGGGGTCGGCGCCGGAGGCCGTATAGAGGTCGGTGTGGCAGACCCCGCAGGCGGCGAGCCGGACCAGCACCTCGCCGGCTCGCGGCTCGGCCAGCTCGACCTCCTGTACCGCCAACGGCTTCCCGAACTCCTCCAGCACCGCCGCGCGCATCCTCATCGGCGAGATCCTACGCCGCCGCAGTAGCCTGGGCCGATCGCCACCGCCGACCTCACCGTGATCGGCCTCGGCCGCGCCGAGGCCAGCGCCAGCCGCTACGTCGCCGAGATCCAACGCCGCCTGGCGGCCCAGGACAAGGTCCGCTTCCAGCTGCACGCGATGGGCACCTCGCTGGAGGGCGAGACCGCCGACATCCTCGCCCTGGTCGGCGAGCTCCACGCCGTCCCCTTCGAGCTCGGCCTGCCGCGGGTCTACTCGGTGCTGAAGCTGGACGAGCGTCGCGACAAGCCGGAGCAGACCCTCGCCGACAAGGTCGACTCGGTCGAGCGCCTGCTCGGCGAGGGCAGCTGACCAGGGGCGCAAGGCGGACGGGCTCCGGGTGATGGCCATTGGGTAGCGTGGGACGCACGGAACGAGCCGAACGAGGGGAGCCGGAATGGAGCGGCCGACGCAGGAGGAGATTCGGGAGCTGGCAGATTGGCGGCCGTCGCTTGGCGTCGTCTCGATCTATCTCGGCTTCGACCCCGGCGATCGCAGCGCCGCCTGGCGCACCCACCTGCGCAACGGGCTGGAGGCGGTCGTCGCCGGGGCCGAGGGCGAGGAGCACGCGCGGCGGATGGCGGTGCGGGCGACGGTGGAGCGGATCGCGGCGCGGCTCGACGATGACCAGACGCGGCCGCCGCCCCACGGCGAAGCCGGCTTCGTCGCGGTCGCCGAGAAGGGCGGCGAGGAGCGCTGGTGGCCGACCGCGGCGCCGGCCGAGGAGGGCGCGGCGGTCTCGCTCGGCGAGCGGCCGCTGGTGGCGCCGCTGGTCGAGCTGAACTGCGGCGAGGCCGCCCATGGGGTCGCAGTCGTCTCCGCCGAGCGGGTGCGGCTGCTGCGCTTCGAGAGCGGCCGGCTGGAGGAGGTCTCCGACCTCGAACTGGAGGTGACCAGCCTCGACTGGCGCGAGCGCAAGTCGGGCGGTGACGCGGCCGGCTCGCACGGCGGTTCCTCCGGCCACGACCGCTACCAGGAGCGGCTTGGCCACAACCGCGAGAAGTTCCTCGGCGAGGCCGGGCGGCTGGCCGGCGAGCGGCTCGGCGAGGCCGGGCTCGGCGACGTGATCGTGATCGGCCCAGCCGTCGACGCCCGTCCCTTCGCCGCCGGAGTCGAGCCGAAGGGCCTGGCCGTGCGGGACGGCGGCGACGCCGACCTGATCTCGGAGCCGATCGGCAAGCTCGCCGAGTGCGCGGCCGAGGCGGTGGAGCGGGCCTGCGCCGAAAGCGACGGCGCGGTCGTCGCCCGTGCCCTCGGGCAGAGTGGCGGCCGTCCCGGCGCGCTGGGCCGTCAGGACGCCAACGAGGCCCTGGCCGAAGGCCGGGTCCAGCACCTGGTCTTCGACGCCGCGATCGGCGAGGAGGCGGCCGAGGAGTTGGTCCGCGGCGCCCTCTCCAGCGGCGCCGAGGTGACCGTCGTCCGTGGCGGGGTGGCTGAGCCGCTGGCGAGCGCCGAAGGCGTCGCCGCGACTCTGCGCTTCTAGGCGGCCATCGCCGCCGCGCAAGCTTGAGCGCCGCGCGCTCACCACCCAGGGAGCGCGCGGCGCAGCCTCTCAGCTAGAGGACCCGGCGGGCCAGCCCGATGGCTAGAAGGATCAGGATGATCACGATGATGATCCAGACGATCGTCATGTTTGGCTCCTTTCTACGTTGACTGCCCGGCGCATTCCGCGCGTCCGGGACCGGTTGAGGAAACTCGGGTTCAAAGGTCCTCCTCGATCGAATCGGCGCGATGGCCGTGCTCGCGGGCGCGCTCGCGCTCCCGCTCGACCCGCTCGCGAGCCTCGCCGGACTCTTCGGCGAGGTCGTCGGCGCGGTCGCGATGCTCCTCGGCGAGTTTCGCGTAGCGCTCGGCGGAGGCTGCCTCCTCGGCGGCCTCGGCCTCCTTCTCGCGGTGCGCCGAGTCGAGCTCGGTGGCCCGGGCAGCGTGGGTCTCGGCCTCGTCGCGGTGGGCCTCGGCGCGTTCGCCGAGACGCTGCCGCTCCAGTTCGCGACGCTCCTTCGCACGCTTCGCGTATAGGGCCGCCGCGGCCACCAGGGCCAGGACGACGATCACGATGACGACGATTAGCACGACGCTCATTGCGTCTCCTCTCCTTCCATTGCGTCAACTCTCCTTCCCTTTCCGGCGAGACGGAAACCCTCCCCACCGGATTGGGCTTTGGGACGTGCCTGAGGCCGTTCGACCCCGCTGTAAAACGCGGCCGCAGAGCCGCCGTCAGGCCCTATCTCGGAAGTTTTCGGTGGCCCTGCGGGCGGGTAACTTCGCCTCCGAGCGGCCGGTCCCGGCCGAACCGAAGGGGGAGAGAAATGACGATTGCCGGAGGCATATTCCTGATCGCGGTTGGCGCGATCCTCAAGTTCGCGACCAATGCCCGCGTCGCCCACATCAACCTCGACACGGTCGGGATCATCCTGATGATCGCCGGCGCGGCCGGCCTCATCCTCGGCTTCATCGCCGACGGGCGGCGACGGCGCTCGCAGCGCGAGGTCTTCGTCGAGGACCGCCGCGAACCGCCGCCGCCGCAGTACTAGCTAGCCGGCCGAGTACTCGTCCAGCGGCTGCGGGTCGAGCGCCCAGTCGAGGGCGAAGTCGGCGACCTGCTCGAAGCCGTCGACCCCTGGGAAATGTGGCCGACCGGGGAAGTCCTTGTAGGCGAGGACGCCCGATTCGTAGTGCTCGTAGATGTGGTGGGCGGCCTGCGGCGGAATGATGTGGTCCTCGTCGAAGGCGATCACCAGCAGCGGCGCCCGGTCGGCCTTGGCGAAGTCGACCTCGGTTGCCGGGTGGCGGTGCAGGTTGGCGGCGGCGCCCTCGCGCAGGACCGAGGCGGCGCCGGGCACGTGGTAGCGGTCGCGGATCGCGTTCGACCCCTCCTGGTCGAGGGTGTTGGCGAAGGCGTAATGGAACTGCTTCTCGTCCAGCGGCACGGCCTTGTGGCTGAACGGGTTGGCGAACATCGGCGCCGACGATTTCAGGGTCGAGAGCGGCAGGTCGCGGACGCCCTTCGGGGTCGCCGGGGCGACGCCGACGCCGGCGGCGCCGTAGCCGCGGTTCAGCAGCAGTTGGGTGAAGAGGCCGCCGAAGGAGTGGCCGACGATGATCGGCTGTCTCTCCATCCCGTCGAGGATGCCCGAGTAGTGGTCGAGGACGGTCTCGATGTCGAGCTCGCCGATCGGGGTCGGGTCCTCGTTCAGCGCCTCGACCTCGGCCTCCATCCCCGGCCAGGCGGGGGCGAGGGTCTTCATCCCGCGCTTCTCGAAATGCTGGATCCAGCCCTCCCACGAGCGCGGGGTCATCCAGAGGCCATGGATGAAGAGGACGGTGTCGGGTTTGGCGGCGGCGGGGGTCTGCTCGGCGGTCATGCGGTGGCTCCTTCGGTCGAGACATCGGTCGGCGGGGGGTGCCGTCGGCGCAGGCTCCCGTAACGGTCGCCCTGGCGCAACCCCTGAGGCGAGCGTCGCCAATGGCCGCCGCCGACTCGCCGCTAGGCTCGGCGCCCTGTCCTCGCTCCGCCTCAACGCCCGCGCCGTCCTCTTCGACATGGACGGCGTCCTGATCGACACCACCGCCAGCGTCGAGCGGACCTGGACGCGGTGGGCGCAGCGCCACGGCCTGGACGTCGACGCGGTGCTGGCGGTCGCCCACGGGCGGCCGAGCCTCGACACGATCCGCGAGCTGGCGCCGGGGCTCGAGGCCGAGGACGAGGCCTTCACCGCCGAGCAGGGGGCCGACGCCGAGGGCGTGGTCGCCGCCCCGGGCGCGGCGGCGCTGCTGGCGGCGATCCCGGCCAACCGGCTCGCCGTCGTCACCTCGGCCCAGCGCCGCCTCGCGACCGCCCGGTTCGAGCAGGCGGGGCTGGAGCCGCCGGCGGTCCTCGTCCCCTCCGACGAGCTCGGCGCCGGCAAGCCCGACCCGGAGGGCTACCGGCGAGCCGCCGCCGAGCTCGGCGTCGCCGCGGCGGACTGCGTCGTCTTCGAGGACTCGCCGGCGGGGGTCGCGGCCGGCCGCGCCGCCGGCGCCCGCGTGGTCGGCCTGGCGAGCACCCACGAGCCTGCCCGGCTGGAGGGCGCGGTGTGCGTCCTCGCCGACCTCTCCCACGTCGCCGTCGAGGTCGGGCCGGAGCTCCGCTTCGGCCTCGACCCGCTCTGAGCCCGCCGCGGCGCCTCACCGCTTCGGCCCGGGCCGCTTCGGCGACAATCCCGCCGTGCTCCTCTACGACAACCGGATCTCCGGCAACTGCTACAAGGTCCGGCTGCTGCTCGCCCACCTCGGCCGCGCCTACGAGCGGCACGAGGTCGACGTCTTCGACCGCAGCGACCGCCCCGAGATCCTCGGCGGCCTCAACCCGGCGCTGCGGGTGCCGACCCTGGTCCTCGACGACGGCCGGCCGCTGGCCGAGTCGAACGCGATCCTCTGCTTCGTCGCGGAGGGCAGCGAGTACCTTCCCGAGGACGGCTACGAGCGCGCCCAGGTGCTGCAGTGGATGTTCTTCGAGCAGTACAGCCACGAGCCCAACGTCGCGGTGCTGCGCTTCTGGTCCCACGCCGGGATCGAGCCCGATCCGGGCGAGGCGGAGGCGAAGCGGCGCGGGGGAGAGGCGGCCCTCGAGGCCCTCGAGCGGCACCTCGGCGAGCGCCAGTTCCTGGTCGGCGAGCGCTTCAGCGTCGCCGACATCGCCCTCTACGCCTACACCCACGTCGCCGACGAGGCCGGCTTCGAGCTCGACCGGCTGCCTGCCACCCGGACCTGGCTGGCGCGGGTCGCCGCCGTCCCCGGCCACGTCCCGATCGACGCCTGATCGTGGAGACCGGGCAGCCGGGTAGGCCTTCCTGATTCAATTGATGAAGAAGCGAAATTCCGCGCCAACGTCGCCACTTCCCGGCGACTGAGAAGGAGGAAACGATGGGACTTCAGCTTGGCGACGTAGCACCCGATTTCGAGGCCGAGACGACCGAGGGGCAGATCAGCTTCCACGACTGGCTCGGCGATTCCTGGGGCGTGCTGTTCTCGCACCCGAAAGCGTTCACCCCGGTCTGCACCACCGAGCTCGGCTACATGGCCTCGATCGAGCCCGAGTTCGCCAAGCGCGGGGTGAAGATCCTCGGCCTCTCGGTCGACTCGCTCGACAAGCAGGAGGGCTGGGCCGGCGACATCGCCGAGACCCAGGGCACCGCGCCGAACTACCCGATCGTCGCCGACGACGACTTCGCGATCTCGAAGGCCTACGGGATGCTCCCGGCCGAGACCGCCGGCGATTCCGGCGAGCGCACCCCGGCCGACAACCAGACGGTCCGCAACGTCTTCGTCATCGGCCCCGACAAGAAAATCAAACTCATCCTGGTCTATCCGATGACCACCGGGCGGAACTTCGACGAGGTGCTGCGGGTGATCGACTCGCTGCAGCTCACCGCCAACAACAAAGTCGCGACCCCGGCCCAGTGGAAACAGGGCGACGACGTGATCATCGCCGGCTCGGTCGACAACGAGAAAGCGAAAGAGATCTTCGGCGAGTGGGACGAGCCGAAGCCCTACATCCGCATCGTCCCGCAGCCGACCAAGTCCTGAGCGCGTGGACGCACTTCTTCCCGGATAGCGGGAACAAGTGCGTCCGTACCGCCGGCTAACCGAGCCGGGTGAGCGTCTCCGGGTCTTCCTCGCCGTCGTAGAAGCGGTCGAGCACCTCGCGGAAGCTCGGCTCCTCGGGGGCTGCGGCGGCGAAGAGGGTCATCGAGGAGCGCACCTTGACCGCATCGACCGGGCCGAGGACATGCTCGGCCGAGCCCGACTCGACCGCCAGCAGCGCCGCCGCGCTCTCGCGCAGCCGGGCGCCGAGCAGCGGGTGGGAGAGGTAGGCGAGGGCCTCGTCCAGGGAGGCGATCGCGTAGGTCTGGGAGGTCTGGCTCATCCCCAGCCCGGCGATCTGCGGGAAGACGAACCAGATCCAGTGGGTGCGCTTGCGGCCGCCGCCGAGCTCGGCCAGCGCCTGCGCGTAGGTGCCGCCGCCTTCCTGGGCGTCGAGGAAGCGCTGCAGGTCATATGGGTCGTGATCGGTGGCCATGGCCCTCAGCGTACGCCGGCCGCGGCGCCGGCGCGGCCTAGAATCGGCCGATCGGGGCGGGCGGCGGAAAAGGGCGGAAGCGCGCGGTGCAGGCGACGGTGCGCGGGCAGGTCCAGGGCGTCGGCTTCCGCGAAGCGACCGTGCGCCGGGCCGAGGAGCTGGGCGCGCTGGGCTGGGTGCGGAACGGCGAGGACGACGAGGTGCTAGTCCACGCCGAGGGCGCCGACGAGGCGGTCACCGGGCTCGAAGAGTTCCTCACCGAGGGCCCGCGCGGCGCCGCGGTCGAGGGAGTCGAGGTCGAGAAGGCGAAGGTCGAGGGCCACGAGCAGTTCGCGGTCCGCGGCGTCGCCGCCGGCGTTTTCGTCGTCCAGGAGCACCAGGCGACCGCCCACCATTACGACCTGCGGCTCGAGGTCGGCGGGGTGATGAAGTCCTGGGCGGTGCCGAAGGGTCCCTCGATGGACCCGGCGACCAAGCGGCTCGCGGTCGAGGTCGAGGACCACGAGCTCTCCCACAACGATTTCGAGGGGCCGACCGGGGGCGGCGCGGTGATCGTCTGGGACCGCGGCAGCTACGAGCAGGGCGGTCGCGTCCCCTGGCCGGAGGCGATCGAGCGCGGCCACGCCGTCTTCGTCCTCCACGGCGAGAAGCTCGCGGGCGGCTTCGCCCTGCAGCGCACCGGTCGTGGCGAGAAGCCCCAGTGGCTCCTGATCAAGCGCAAGGACGCCGTCGCCCGCCCCGGCTCCGACGTCGCCGCCGAGCGCCCCGAGTCGGTCGTCAGCGGCAGGACGCTCGAGGACCTGCTCGGGGGGTGAGCCGGCTTTCGTTCCCGCATACCGGGAACAAATGCGATCTCACCGCGCTCAGCGGCGGGTTGGGCCGAGCATCCGGGTGACCACCATCTCCAGGCCCCAGCGCTCGTAGAGGCGGGCCGCGTCGTCGTTGCCGGCGAGGACGTCGAGGCGGAGGTGCTCAACGCCCGCCGCCGCGAGCTCCGCGGCGACCCGGTCGAGCAGCCGGCCACCGAGGCCGACGCCGCGCTCGCTGGGGAGCACGGCGAGGTCGTGGAGCTCGCCGATCGTGCCGCCCACGCCCCAGCCGTCGAAGCCGGGCTCGACGGTGACCAGGGCGAAACCGACCGGGGCGCCGTCGCGGCGGGCGACGAGGACGAAGGCGCCGTCAGTCGCCAGCCACTCCTCGTAGTGGCGGCGGCGGTTGGCCCAGCCGGTGGCGCCGTCGGTTGCCGCAAGCCCGGCGAGGCTGGGGCGGATGCGGCCGTGGTGCTCGGCGAGGGCGAGGTAGAGCGGCTCCAGCTCCCCGATCCGCTCGGCCCCCGCCCGTTCGATCTCGACCGGCTCGGCCATCGGCGGCGAGTATGGCGGCTAGGGTCGGGGCGTGGCAGTGGAGATCGAGGAGCTGACCGTCGCCGATGAGCCGGCGGCCTGGGCCGCGGCGGGGTTCGCGGTCGATGGCGACGCCTGCGAGCTCGGCGGGGTGCGCGTGCGCCTGGCGGGACGCGACGCCGGGCCGCCAGCGCTCCGCTGGACCCTCCGCGGCGCCGCTTCGACCGAGCTCGACGGCCTGCCGACGGAGGTGGGTCGAGAAACTCTCGCGGAGCGAGAGGAAATCGACCCAACCGTCGAGGCGCACCCGAACGGGGTCGCCGGGCTCGACCACGTGGTCGCGATCACGCCGGACCTCGACCGCACCGTGGCCGCCCTCACCGCCGCCGGGCTCGACCTGCGCCGCGTCCGCGAGGAGCCGACGCCGGCGGGGGCGCCGCGACAGGCGTTCTTCCGGCTCGGCGGCGTCATCCTCGAGGTCGTCCAGGAGCCGGAGGAGGCGATCGCGCGAGGCGGCGGCCGCGACCGGCCGGCGTTCTTCTGGGGGCTCGCCCTCGTCGTCCCCGACCTCGACGCCAGCGTCGCCCGGCTCGGTGCCGGGCTGGTCAGCGGTCCCCGCGACGCGGTCCAGCCCGGCCGCCGGATCGCGACCCTGCGCCGCGAGGCGGGGCTGGCGCTGCCGGTGGCGCTGATCTCCCCCGGCCAGCGCAGCGACCGATCGTCCGAGAGTCCCGCGGCGCACTGAGTGCGAGCTAGTGCTCGCCGGCGCGGTGACCATGCTCGCCCCCGGCTAGTCGAGCCGCCCGAGGGCTGCGCAATCATCCCCTTGATGACCGACTGGCCCGAGATCGCCGATCCCGCCTGGCACGCCGGCCGCGGCGACGCACCGCCGCCGACCGACTCGCACTGGACCGTCTGCGAGAGCCCGCTGGGGCCGCTCACCGTCCTCGCCGAGGCCGACGGCATCCGCTCCCTGCACTTCGACGGCAAGGCGCCGCCGTTGATGCCCGGCCGCCGCCGGCCGGTCGCCGTAGCCGAAGCGCAGCTCGCGGCCTACTTCGCCGGCGAGCTGCGCGCCTTCGACCTGCCGCTGGTCCTCCGCGGCAACCGGCTCGAACGCGCCGTCTGGGCGCGGCTGCGGCAGCTGCCCTACGGCTGCACCGTCACCTACGGCCGCCTCGCCCGCGACCTCGACCCGGCGCTCTTCTCACCCGAGCTGCTCCCCGGCCGGCGGACCCAGCTGGTCGCCAACGCCGTCCCCCGCTGCCCGACCCCGATCTTCCTGCCCTGCCACCGGGTCGTCGCCAGCGGTCGCCTCGGCGGCTACGCCGGCGGCGGCGCCCGCAAGGAAGCGCTGCTGGAGCTGGAGCGGCGCGGCCTCGGCGGCGAGCCGCCCGAGCCCGACCCGCTGCGCCCGCAGTTGGCCCTGCTCTAGGGGCAGCCCGGCGAGCCGGCGGTCGGGCCGCTGACGGACGGGTAGTAGAAGCAATTGGCCGGCGCCACTTCCCGGAAGAAGAGGTTCGGGACCTTGGCGACCGGGGCGCCGCCGTAGAGGGTGCCGCCGAAGCGACCCCACCACGGCACCGGGCCGAAGTATTCGGTCTGTTCGTATTCTTCGTTGGCGTGGGCGACGTAGGCGGCCTGCGATTCGCCGCCGCCGTTGAGGTCGAAGACCTGGGCGCCGTCGCCGGCCCAGATCGGCCAGAAGCAGGTGCTCGCGCCGAGCGAGGAGCAGCCTTTGGCGGCGTGGCCGGGAATGCCCGGTTCCTCCCCGGTCGGGATGCCGCGTACGCCGCCCCCGTAGCTCGGGGTGACGACTTCGCCGTCGATCCCGGTCGCTTCCAGCAGCGCTTCGCCGCCGGGCGCGGTGCCGACCAGGATGCCGAGATGCCCCGGCCCGGCGACGTCCCAGTTTTCGTAGGGCGGGGCGGCGGCGCCGTTCGCCGCCAGCGCCGGAACGCTGACCCCGCTCTTCACCGAGACCCACCTGGAGGCGCCGGCTTCGAGCCGCCAGGGGTTGTTTTCGACGTACCAGGAGTAGGGCTGGGAGGTGCCTTCGCCGCTGACTTCGGTCGGCCACATCAGCCCGTGTTGCATGTCGACGACGGTGCCCGCCGGCAGCGGCTGCGGGGTCAGGCCCTGCATCGCCTGCGCCGTCGGGCGGGTCGCTTCGATCGCTCGCGAGAGGGTCAGGCCGTTGTCGCCTTCGAGGCCCCAGGCGATCGGCGCCATCGCCGTCGCCTCGGCGAAGCGGGCGCTCCAGTAGGTCGCGATCGCCCGCACCCGCTGCGATTCTTCGCCGTCGAAGTAGAAGTGGGAGGCGCCGGCGGTGACCATCGCCGAGCCGGCCTCGGCCAGCCCTTCTTCTTCGGAGGTGCCGCGCGGCCCGGCTTCGCCGGCGATCCGGCCGCCGAACGTGTTCAGCCCGGCCGGTCCGCCGAGGCCGCCTTCCTGGATCGTCGCGACGAAGCCGCCCTTGCCGGTCATCATTTCTTCGACTTCCGCGCAGCCCCGGGCGTCCGAGTTCGGTTCGCCGCAGTGGAACTGGACCGCGTCGCGCAGGCCGGTGTCGAAGATGCTCTCGGCTTCGGTCACCGCTTCGCTCGCCGGCTTCACTTCCCGCAGCACCGCCGAGTAGCCGCGCTTGGCGCCGGCCTCTTCGACCCGGCCGATCGCGTCGCGGACCTGCGCGAGTTCTTCCTCGATTTCGCTCAGCTTCGACTCGATTTCCTGCATTTCTTCGACCGAGGGGCCGGAGCCGACGCCGGCCAGGACCAGCGAGGCGTCGACGAAGTCGAGCACCGCGTCGGTTTTGTCGAGCACCTCGAAGAAGCCGCTTCCGGCGGCGACCGCCTCGGTCACCGCCTCGAGGCTGTCGCCGGCCTGGGCGGCGTTGACCGAGGCCGAGGCCCCGGCGAGGTGGACGCCGCGCGGGCGGAAGGAGCGGTGGACCTTCGGCTTCGCCATCTTCCGCACCAGGCGGCCGACGAAGCGGTCGTATCCGCCGCCGGCGGCGGCGAGGAAGCGGCGCCCGTCGAAGTCGACCGCGGTGCGGCCGTCGAGCCCGATCGCGTAGAAGCCGGGGAGGCGGAGGAAGCGGTGGACGCGGCGGCTGACGGCGCGGCGCGAGCGGTGGGGATGGGCGGCGGCGTAGCGCGCGGCCAGCGTCGTCACCGAGTCGACGTAGGCGGTCCGCGGCCAGCGGTAGCGGGGGACCCGGGCGAGCAGGTGGCCGCCGAAGCGGTGACCGCCGGCCCTGCCGCCGCTGGTGGCGACGCCGATCGCGCCGCGGAGCGGCCGGCGCGAGCGCAGCAGGGCAACGCCCTCAGAGCCGGTGCGGCCGCGGGCGAGGACGTGGCCGCCACCGTCGCGGACGACGACCCGGGCGCCGCGCAGCGGCAAACCGCCGACCCCGCCGGCGGCGATCGCGCGGACGGCGACCGAGTGGCCGCCGGAGCCGGTCGGCTTCGCGGCGGCGAGCGCCGGCGCGAGCGCGGCGACGAGGAGGACGAGGACGGCGGGGAGGAGCAGGCGAGCTTTCACCCGGAGAGAATCGGCAGCCGCCGCCTCTCCTTTAGGGCGGAAAGACGCTCGCCGCGGCCCGGCTCACTGCGAGGCCGAGACGATCAGCAGCACCAGGATCGCCAGGGCGATGGCGAGGCAGACGGCGCCGAGGAGGCTGGCGGTGAGGCCGGGGCGGCTCATCTTTTGGAAAGGTACTCCGCACCAAACGGTCGTTCAAACCGGTTGGCCGATCGGTTGGGCGCCTCCTTGCAGGGCTAAAGGAGGCGACGGTGAAGCCCGAGGGGAGGCTGCGTGAGGAGGCGAATGAAACCAAGGAGCTGGGCGGGGGCGACGGCCGCGAGCGCGCTGGCGGCGGCGCTGTTGCTGGCTGCCTGCGGCGGCTCGGGCGGGAGCACCAGCTCCGGCAGCGAAGGCGGCACCCTGAAGGCGGTCGCCGAGGCCTTTCCCGACTACCTCGACCCGGCGCTCTCCCACACCGAGGAAGGCTGGACCGCGACCTGGGACACCTACGTGCCGCTGCTCACCTACGCCCACCGCTCCGGCGCCGCCGGCAGCAAGGTGGTGCCGGGCCTGGCGACGGCAATGCCGAAGGTCAGCGACGGCGGTCGCACCTACACCCTGACCCTGCGCAAGGGCCTGCACTACTCCGACGGCACCCCGGTCCGTGCCTCCGACTTCCCCGCCTCGCTGGAACGCGTCTTCGAGCTCAACTCCAGCGGCTCGCCCTTCTACGACGACATCGTCGGCGCCGAAGAGTTCGAAAAGACCAAGCAGGGCCGCATCTCCGGGATCGAAGCCGACGACAAGACCGGGGAGATCGTCATCCACCTGACCGAGCCGCGCGGCACCTTCGAGAACGAGCTGGCGCTGCCGTTCGCCTCGCTGGTCCCGCAGGGGACGCCGGCCAAGGACCTCTCGGCCGATCCGCCGTCGGCGGTCGGGCCGTATGAGATCGTCAAAGCCCAGCCCGGCCGCGGCTGGGAATACGCCCGCAACCCGCAGTGGGCGAAGGGCAACGCGAAGCTCTTGCCGCAGATCCCCACCGGCTCGATGGATCGGATCCAGTTCCAGGTGATCCGCAACCCGGAGACCGAGGTGAACGGGATTCAGCAGGGCCGCTGGGACTTCATGCTGAACGTGCCGCCCGCCGACCGCTACCAGGAAATCCTCTCCAAATACGAAGGCAGCCAGTTCCGGGTCGAGCCGGCGGTGTCCACCTACTTCTTCTGGATGAACACGACCCAGGCGCCGTTCGACGACGTCCGCGTGCGGCGGGCGGTGAACATGGCGATCGACCCGCGGGCGCTGGAACGGATCTACGCCGGCCAGCTGAACGGCGGCCAGCAGATCCTGCCGCCGGGGATGCCGGGCCACGAAGACCTCGACCTCTACCCGACCGACCTGGCCAAGGCGAAGGAACTGGTCGCCGAAGCCAACCCCAGCGACCGCGCGGTCACTGTCTGGACCGAATCGGCTGAAACCAGCCGCGACGCCGGCACCTACTACCAGGACGTGCTCAACAAACTTGGTTTCCAGACGACCCTGAAAGTCCTCCAGCCGGACAACTACTTCACCGTGATCGGCAACACCTCGACCCCGGACCTGGACACCGGCTGGGCCAACTGGTTCGAGGACTACCCGCACCCCAACGACTTCTTCCAGCCCCTGCTCTCAGAAGAATCGATCGCCCCGACCAACGGCACCAACCTCGCCCGCTTCGCCGATCCGAAGCTGAGCGCGAAGATCGCCGAACTGGGCGAACAGGAGCTGGGGCCGCAGCAGGAAAAGGAATACGCGGCGCTGGACCGGGAATTCATGGAAGAAGCGCCGTTGGCTCCCTACGGCTCAGGGATCTCCACGACTTTCGTCTCGGATGAAGTCGACCTCGAAAGCGTCGTCTTCAATCCGACCTTCGGGCACGAGCCTGGCCAGCTTCCGGTTCAAGTAGGGACCGCGCCGCGCCCGCCGCGCTAGGTGCCGGGCGCGGCCAGCGCCGCGACCATCATCTGGACCCAGGCGTCGACCAGAATCTCGTCGTCGACCGGGACCGGGATGCCGAGGACGTCGCGGAGGAGGCGGGAGGAGAGCAGGGAGCCGAGGCCGAAGACGGCGATCGCCTCGGCCTCCTCGGGCGGGATCGGGCGCTCCGCCTCCGCCGCGATCCAGCCGGAGAAGTCCGAGAGGGCGGAGCTGACCAGCTGCTCGGCGGCGGCGGTGAGGACCTGGGGGCGGCTGCGGACGTCCGAGGCGAGGATGCGCAGTAGCTCGGACTCGTCGTCGAGCTCGGCGAGGAAGTAGCGGGCGGTCAGCTTCAGTTCGACCCGGACGTCGCCCAGCGAGCCCATCACCGCGCGGATCTTGCGCAGGGCGCCAAGCCGCTCGAGCTGGCGCTCGATGCCGGCGGCGAGGACCGCTTCCTTGCTCTTGAAGTGGTGGTAGAGGCCGCCGGCCCCAGGGGTTAGCCCGGCCGCGGCTTCGATCCTGGCGATGCTGGTGCCGGCGTAGCCGTGCTGGCTGAACAGGTGCATTGCCTCGTCGACGATGCGCTCGCGGGTGGGGGCTGGGTTCGACGTCGGCATCTGTCTAAGTGTACACTTAGCTTAGGTCAGTGAATCCAGAGAAAGACAGAGGCGATGGCATCCACGGCGGCCGCGTGCGGCGTACCGTGCCGCTGGCGACCCTGACCGCGCGCACCGCCGGCGAGGCTGTCGTGGTCGGCCTGCGCAGCAAGCTGACCGGCGCCGACAGCAGCGAGTTCCACGTCCGCACCGCGGAGCGCTACGCCGAGCTGCTCGGCTCCTCCAAAGGCGCCCTGATGAAGGCTGGGCAGATGCTCTCCTTCGTCTCGCTCGGCTCGGCGATGGGGGGCGAGTTCCAAAACACCTACCAGGCGGCGCTGACCCGGTTGCGCAACGACGCGCCGCCGATGGCCCCGGAGCTGGCCCGCGAAGCGCTGGAGCGCGAGCTCGAGCGTGCGACCGAGGACGCCTTCGCCGAGTTCGACTGGGACCCGCTGGCCGCCGCGTCGATCGGCCAGGTGCACGCGGCGCGGCTTCACGACGGCCGCGCCGTCGCCGTGAAGATCCAGTACCCGGGGGTCGGCGCCGCGATCGACGCCGACCTCAAGAACACCGAGCTGCTGGCGACCTTCCTCGGCCTGATTCGCGGCCTCTCGCCGCGCAAGCCGAAGCTCGACATCAATGGCGTGGCGGAGGAGATCGGGGTGCGGATCAAGGAAGAGCTCGACTACCGCACCGAGGCCGCCAACCAGGCGGAGTTCGCCGAGCTCTACGCCGGGCATCCGTACATCCACGTCCCCGCGGTGGTCGGCGAGCTCTCGACCGCCCGAGTCCTCACCCAGGAGCTGGTGCGGGGCATGCCCTGGAGCGAGGCGCTCGCCGCCGCCGACGACCTGCGTGCCAGCTGGGCGGAGGCGATCTACCGCTTCCTCTACGGCTCCTACTCCAACTACCAGCTCTTCAACGCCGATCCACACCCAGGCAACTTCCTCTTCCACGACGACGGCAGCGTCAGCTGCCTCGACTTCGGCTGCGTCAAGCGGCTGGAGCCGGAGCAGACCAAATCGCTGGACGACATCCTCCGCGCCTGCGTGCGGGGCGACGTCGAGGAGACCTGGCGGCTGAGCATCGAGGATGGGTTCTTCGACCCGTCGGGGTCACTCACCCGCGAGGAAGTCTTTAGCTACTGGCGCGAGCCGGTCGAGCTCTACTGGGGCGAGCAGCCGTTCACGGTCACGCCGGAGTACGTCTCGAAGCTGATCGAGACCCGCTACCTGCCGACCGGCCCCTCGGCAAACGCCTTCCACCACATCACCACCTCGCCCGACTACACGGTCCTCAGCCGCCTCGACATCGGGGTCATGTCGCTCCTCTCGGAGCTGCGGGTGGCGGTGGAGTGGGCGTCGGTGGGCGCCGAGTACGTCGACGGCGCCGACCCGGTCACCCCGATGGGCAAGGCGGACCGCGCCTACCGCGAGCGGCGCGATGCCGTGGGCGACCGTGCCTGACTGGAGCGCCTGGCCGTTCCCGGCGGAGGATCCCTACCCCGCCTACCGGGCAGCCCGCGAGCAGGCGCCGGTGCAGTGGAACGAGGCGGTCGGCGCCTATCTGGTCCTCTCCCACGAGCACGCCGCCGCCGTCCTGCGCGGCAAGGACTGGAGCTCGGACCCACGCAACAGTCCCCAGCTGCTCGCCGCCCTCGAAGCAGCAGGATCGGCCGGAGTGCTGGGCCAGCAGACGCTGCTGACTAGCGACCCGCCCGCCCACACCCGCCTGCGCGGCGCCGTCAACCGCTTCTTCACCCCCCGCGCCGTCCGCGGCATCCAGGACCGCGTCGCCTCGATCGTCGAGACCGCCCTCACCCCGCTCCTCGATGGCGAACCGATCGAGCTGATGGCCGAGCTCGCCTATCCGATCCCCCTGGCCGTGATCGCCGAGCTCTTCGACGTCGGCCTCGAGGGCGCCGAAGTCCTCGGCGCCGAGACCCCGACCCTCGCCCGCGGCCTCGAGCTCGACCCCGCTGCCGCCGCCGAGAGCCAAGTGGTCGCCGCTGCCGCGATGCGAGTGATGCTCTTCCTCGTCCCAATCGTCGCCCAGCGCAAGCTCGAACCAGGCGACGACCTCCTCAGCGCCCTGATCCATCCCCCCGACGGCGGCCCCGCCCTCGAGGACGACGAGATCATCACCATGTGCCTCCTCCTCCTGGCCGCCGGCCACGAGACCACCGCCAACCTAATCGGCAACGGCGCCATCGCCCTCTGGGAGCACCCCGACCAGCTCGACTGGCTGGAGGAGCACCCTGAGAAGTCAATGCAGGCTGTGGACGAGCTCCTCCGCTACGACAGCCCGGTTCAGGTCGCAGCACGTTTCGCGCGCGAAGACCTCGTCCTGGGCGAGGTCGAGGTCAGGAAGGGCGACCAGGCCCTGATCGTCCTCGGAGCCGCCAACCGCGACCCGGCCCAGCACTCCAACCCCGACCGGCTCGACCTCGAGCTCGAGGCCACGTCCCACCTGGCCTTTGGCCTTGGCCCCCACTTCTGCGTTGGCGCCGGCCTCGCCCGCCTTGAGGCCCAGGAGACCTTCACCCGCCTCGCTCGGTCGCCGTTGCGTCCCGACCCCAGCGTCTTGACGGCCCAGCGAGATCACTCGCACACCTTTCGGAGGTTGCAAGCCCTCCGCGTCGATTGGGACGTTCCGTCGAAGGGATGGACAACCCCGTCGCGGGCCGTAGGACGCTCCGTCCAAAATGACAGGTAGATGAGCGAACGTGGAGTAGCTTGGGTTGATCTACTGGGAGCGGTCACATCGGATCCGGATATCGCTGTTGACCTTGGCGATGTCGCTGCTCGCGCTCCTCGGCTTTGCTCCCATCGCCTCGGCGCTTCCAGGCGACCCGCCGGTCGCACCGCTCACCCCCGCCGACGGGATCAGCGGCCCCGCGCTCGAAGAAGGACTGAACGTCACCTACGCCTGCCCTTCCTACCGGACGGCTGAAGAAGAAGAAGAAGGCGAAGAAGAAGAAGAAGGGGAAGAAGAAGAAGCGGTTGCGGTCCCTGTTTTCGGGACGACCGAAAACTACGGCGTCGTTTTCTCGACCGCTTCGACGGTCGACAGTGCCGGTCGCCTGGTCAGCACCGGGCTTGGGGACGGCGGCGAAGCGGAAGCCGAAGCGATCAAAGGGACCTCGAACTGCGTCTCCGAACTTGTCCTGCCGAGTAGTCCGAACCCCGCCGCGCTCTACGGGGGAAGGGTGTTCTGGCAGCCCTACCGTGAATGCGAAGGATGCGTGCATGGCTACGAAGTCGGGCCGGTGCGCTCTTTCGTCGTAGTCCCAACCGATGAAGAAGCCGAACTGACCTTTGAAGAACACATCTACGGCGGCTACATGACCAAAGTCTCCTTCGCTGGTGCGGCCGGGCTGAAAGGGGCCAAGGTCGAGCTGCAGCTGTGGCGGGGAAGCGCCTGGGAAACCATTTCCACCGAACTGGGCACCTCCTTGGGCGAAAACACCTTTTACGTCACGCTCGGCGCCGGCCACAAACTGCTGCGACCCGTGATCGTCGGCACTCCGGGCACCGAACTCAGCCTCGAACCGCTTGGCAAGACGGTGCGCAAGAAGAAACACAAAGGCACCACCCCGACCGCGATTCCCACCGGCAAGTGGACCGTCGTCGGCAAGAAGGAACAGGAAGAATCCCCGCTCACCTTCCGGGTGACTGGGAACGGGACGGAACTGCGGGGGCTGGCGACCGAATTGGAAGCCTCCTGCGCGCCGCCTACTTTCACCCCGGAACCGTGGCCGCCGCTCCCGCGCGTCCCGACCGAAGCGAGCTCGCTGGTGAAATCGGCGCAGATTTCGCCCTCCGGATCCGTCGTCGCACACTTCCTAACCACCGGGGCGACGCCGACCGTGGTCAGTCTCAACGGTGCCTTCTTCGCCGGCCGCTTTGCCGGCACCATCACCTCGTCGTACCTCGGCAACTGCGCCGGCTTCCGCGAATTCGAAGCGGTCCCGGCGTCGCCGAAGAAGAAGTAGTAGCCGCCGCAGATACGGCTACGCCCGCTGCTAGGCCAGCGCGGCGGTCGACCTCACCGTGTCCGGCGCTGCTCAACGGAGCTCCACTCAATCGGTGAGAATGCGATGAGATGCGGATTTCCGCCAAAGCCGAATACTCGGTCCGCGCCGCGATCGGCTTGGCGGCGGCGCCGACCAAACCGGTCAAGCGCGACTGGATTTCGGAGAGCCAGGAGATCCCGGTTTCCTTCCTCGAGAACATCCTCACGGACATGCGCCGAGCCGGGATCGTCGAAAGCCAACGCGGCTCCGATGGCGGCTACTGGCTGGCCCGGCCGGCCGAGGAGATCACCCTCGCCGAGGTGATCCGCGCCGTCGACGGGCCCCTGGCTACGGTGCGGGGGGTACGCCCCGACGCGGTCCACTACGAGGGCGTCGCCGAGCCCCTGCACGACGTCTGGCTTGCCCTTCGCGCCCACATCCGCGCCGTGCTCGAGCGGGTCACCCTCGCCGATGTCGTCGCCGGCGAGCTCCCCGCCGACGTCATCGCCGCGATCGCCGAGAACGAATAGCGCCGAGCTCTGGCCCTGCGCCCGCCGCCACCGCCCCGTGCCGACGGCTGAGCGCGTGCCGACGGCCGCGGGCTCGCCTACGATGCCGCCGTGGAGATCGACGGACTACCGCTGGCCGAGCCCGCCGGGCCGCTCAACGACCTGCTGCGGGCGGGGCTCGCCGCCGACCCCGACGCGGTCGCGATCGAGTCCGCTTACCGCTCGCTGAGCTGGGCGGCGCTGGAGGAGGAGAGCGCCCGGCTCGCCAACGGCTACCTCGGCCTCGGGCTCGAGCCGGGCGACCGGCTCGCCTCCTTGATGCCGAACCGGATCGCGCTCGTCGTCCACTACCTCGCCTGCTTCAAGGCCGGCCTGGTGGCGACGCCGCTGAACTACCGCTACACCGCCCGCGAGATCGACCACGCGCTGACCGTCTCGACCGCCGCGGCGATCGTCGCCCACGGCGAGCGCGCCGCCGACATCGCCGCCTCCGAGCTGGCCGGCGACCTGCCGCGCGGGACGATCGCCTTCCACGACGCCCCCGGGGAGGAGGTGCCCGGCGCGGCAAAGGGCGCCGCCCTCCTGCACGCCGACGACGACACTGACGCCGGCTGGGACCACTCCTTCGCCGAGCTGCTCGCCGCCGAGCCGCTCAGCGCCGACGCCGACTTCGACCCGCACCTGCCGGTGACGATCTTCTTCACCTCCGGCTCGACCGGGCCGGCCAAGGGCGTCACCCACACCCGCGAATCGCTGCGCTGGATGATCGCCAGCGCCGCCTCGGCCTTCGAGCTGACCTCCACGGACGTCTTCCTCCCGGGCTCCTCGATGTCCCACGTCGGCTCCTTCCTCTGGGCGCTCTCCGCCCTCTCGGTCGGCGGCCGCGTCGTCGTCGCCCGCACCACCGACGCCCACGAGATCCTGCCGCTGCTGCGCGAGCACCAGCCGACGGTGATGGCGATGATCCCGGCGGCGCTCTCGGCGCTAATCCACGACCACGACCTCCGCCCCGGCGACTTCGCCTCGCTGCGGCTGGCCCGGGCCGGCTCCGACAAGGTCTCGACCGAGCTGCTCGGCGAGTTCGCCGCCGCCGCCGGCTTCCCGATCGTCGAGGGCTACGGAATGACCGAGGTCGGCCTCGCCACCCTGAACCCGCTGAGCGAGGTCCGCCAGGGCTCGATCGGCACCCCGATCGGTGGCTTCGCGATCGCCCTGCGCGACGACGAGGGTGGCCCGGTCGAGGCGGGCGAGGTCGGCCGCATCTTCATCAAGACCCGCAGCCAGATGGCCGGCTATTGGGAAGCCGAAGAGGCGACCGCCGAGGTCGTCGCCGACGGCTGGCTCGACTCCGGCGACCTCGCCCGCGCCGACGAGGACGGCTACCTCTGGTTCTTCGGCCGCAAGAAGCAGGTGATCGTCCACGACGGCTCCAACGTCAGCCCCTTCGAGGTCGAGGGCGCCCTGGTCGAGCATGGCTGCATCGACCTCGCCGGCGTCGTCGGTGTCCACGACGAAGTCCACGGCGAGAACGTCCGCGCCTACGTAACCCTGCGCGAGGGCGCCGAGCAGCCGAGCAGCGCCGACCTGATCCGCTTCTGCCGCGAACGGGTCGGCTACAAGGCGCCGGAGGAGATCGTCTTCCTCGAGGAGATGCCGCTCAACCCGACCGGCAAGATCGATCGAGTCGGCCTCAAGCGGATGGCCGAAGACCACCTGCATCCCCACGGCCTGCCCGAGTAGGCGCGCCCGGCCCGGGTAGAGGTCGCCCGATGGCGACCTTCCTGCTGATCCCCGGCGCCGGCGCCGACCCGCGGGTCTGGGGGATGACGATCGAGACGCTGCGCGAGCTCGGGCACGACGGGATCGCACCGGAGCTGCCGCTGAGCGACGAGGCGACCCCGAGCGACCACGCCGACGCGGTGGTCGCCGCCGCACCGGAGGGCGAGGAGCTGGTCGTCGTCGGCCAGAGCCTCGGCGCCTACGCGGCGACGATCGCCGCCGAGCGGCTGCGTCCCCGGCACCTGATCCTGCTGTCGCCGATGATCCCGAGGCCTGGCGAGTCGGCGGGGGAGTGGTGGCGCGGCACCGGCCACGACGAGGCGATCGCCGAGCTGACCGCGCGGCTCGGGGAGCCGAGCGAATGGGACGAAGAGGCGGTCGCCGAGGTCTTCCTCCACGACGTCGACCCGGAGGTCGCCGCCGCCAACGCCAAATACGACGGCGCCCCAGCCGACGGGCTCTTCGCCGAACCGCTGCCGATGAAGGAGTGGCCCGAGGTCGCGACCTCCGTCCTCGTCGGGCGTGAGGACCGCCTCTTCCCGCTCGAGTTCCAGCGCCGCGTCGCCCGCGAGCGCCTCGGCCACGAGGTCGAGGAGATCGACGGCGGCCACGTGCCCTACCTCGCCCGCCCCGCCGAACTGGCGCGCCGCCTGGTCGAGGTGGCCGGGGTGGGGAGGCCGGCCGCGAGTACCGGGCCAAAGCGGGCGCCGCCGACCGGCCGCCGAGTCCGCGCCCCTACAGCCTCGACCACCTGACCCTCCCGGTCGCCGACCTCGAGGCGTCGGTGCGCTTCTACCGCGCCGCCCTGGTCGAGGGCATGGGCTGGGTCGAGCGCGAGATCGAAGGCCTGCCGACCTTCGGCCCCGAGGGCGGCGAAGACATCAGCCTCGACCGCGGCGGCCCGACGACCCCGCCCCTCCATCTCGCCTTCCTCGCCACCTCCCGCACCCAAGTCGAGAACTTCCACGCCCGCGGCCTCGCCGCCGGCGGGCGCGACAACGGCGCCCCCGGCCCGCGCCCCCGCTACTCGCCCGGCTACCACGGCGCCTTCCTCCTCGACCCCGACGGCCACAACGTCGAGGCCGTCTACCACCAGCCGCTCGACGACTGAGCCCCCGGCCACCGCGCCCGCTGAGTCGACTTGGTGGCGCATACGACGTCTAACTCGACTCACCAGCCCCTCGATGACTGAGCCGGGACCTTGCTCAGGCGCTCCCGAGCGTCGTAGGATTTCCCGCGTGAAGGAATTCAAGGAAGCGCCCTGGACCCTCTGGGTTTACGCGGCGGCGAGTGTGACTTGGGCGGTGATCGCCGGATCCGACGCCAATAAGCCGGGTCTGCTGCTGCCGCTTACCGTCGTTTTGGCCATTTCGTGGTCGCTTTTACTCCTGCTGGGCGTTCGCCCGCTGTGGTGGATGCTGGTGCTTTTTGCAGTTGCGAACATCCCGATCCGCATCTTCACCGGACGGGACCTCTGGCCGCTGCCGCTCGAACTCGCTTTGCTTGCCCTTCTACTTGCCCCGGCGAGCCGCTATCACGTGCGGCCGCGCCCGCGGCCCCAATTTCCCAGGCGTGACCCCGCCGCCGCGCTTGCCGGTGCGATCCCCGCCGACGACGGCGGTGCCGCCGACCCCAGCGTCGTCGCCGGCCGCCAGGTCGGCTGGCACATCGACCCCGACGACCCGAGGCGAATGCTCTACTGGAGCCGCAACGGCGAGTGGCTCGAGAAGACGACGTGGACGCCGAAGAAGCTCCTGCAGCAGCGGGACGCCGTCGCCGAGTAGAGAGCGAGCAGCGTGAAGCGGATGCGGGAGGCGCCCTGGACCTTGAAGGCCTATGTGGTGCTGGGCCTCGCGGAGCTGGCTTGGGTTGTCGTGCTCTCGATTCGGGTGCACGCTCCGGTTGGCGCGCCGCTGTTCGGCGGCGCGGGAATCCTCGCTCTGCTCTTCTTCACCCTGCGAGGCAGCCGGGTCGCCTGGAGCATCGAGCTCGCGTTCACGCTGCTCAGCCTCGGGAGTCGGCCCTTTCTCGATGGCCAGCCTTGGTGGATACCCGTCGAAATCCTCGATCTGGCACTGCTCATTGCCCCGCCGAGCTGGCGCTACGTCTGGACCCGGCGGCCGGCCCCCGCCCCTCCGCACCTCGGCTCGGGAGTGGGGGCGGCTCCCGCAACCGCCACTCCTCCCGACGGGCCGAACATCATCGGTGACCGCGAGGTCGGCTGGCATATCGATCCGGCCGAGCCCTACCGGATGCGCTACTGGAGCCGCGATGGCGAATGGACCGGCAAGCGGGCGCCGACCCCTCGCAAGCTGCGACGCGAGTGGGAAGAGGCGAATCGGTAGGAGGGTGGGTCGAGTTATCCCTCCAGGTGGAGGGTTGAGTCGCCCCGGCTGCTGAGGGGCCGCATCGAGCACCCGTCCGCCCAGGAATGCGAAATTCGCCCGTTCCGAGGGCGGGATGCCTACTCTTTAGTCAGGTGATCACCGAGGAAAGTCCAACCGTCCCCGACTACCCACCGTCGGAGCGCAAGCGTCGCTGGCCGAAAAGGCTCGCGGTCGGCGCTGCCGTGGCGGTGCCGGTGATCGCGATCGGCGCCTTTGTCGCGCTCGCCTTCGGGCTCTCCGGCTCCAGTCTCAGCCGCGACTCCAGTGCCCTCGCGGCGGTCAATCTCGATTCGTTCGGCGGCGAAGTCGAACGGGTGGTGGTGACCACCGGCGACGGCACCGAAGTGCCGGCGAAGTTGACGGACGGGCGGATCGTCCCCGAAGGCAACCTGCACCCGGGCGAGCCGCTGACCGTGAAGGTCACGGTCAAGCGCCCCTCGATGACCGGCTGGCTGGTCGGCTCGACCGCGACCCAGACGCTGCACCTGAAGGCGCCGACCGCCCACGTGAAGTCGCGCTGGATCAGCGTTAAGAAGGGCGGGTCGCCGAAGGTCCACTTCTCCCAGCCGGTCCGCGCGGTCGCCTACGGCCAGCCCGGCGAACTCGTCCATCGCCAGTTCTCGCACCCCCACCACGCGGTCAGCCTCGGCGAACAGGCAACCGCCGGCTCGGTCGTCGTCGCCGCCGCGGCGCGCTCCTGGGAGAAGCCGGGCAAGTTCAAGCAGGTGACCTGGTTCCCGGCCTCGGGCTCGCCGACCCTTGCCGCCAACCCGGTCGCCGGCTCGGAAGTCTCGCCCTCGACGCCGCTGAAGCTCACCTTCTCGAAGAAGGTGAGCAAGGTGCTCGGCGGCCAGACGCCCGAACTCGATCCCGCCGTGCCCGGCAAGTGGAAGCAGGCCGACCCCCACACGCTGGTCTTCATCCCGACCGGCTTCGGAGCGCCGATGGCGACCGACGTCGAAGCGAAGCTGCCGAAGGAAGTCGCCGTGGTCCAGGGCGATGGCTCGGTCGCCGAAACTGACAAGGTCGCCTGGCACGTCCCCGGCGGCACCACCCTGCGCCTGCAGCAGCTGCTCGCCCAGGCCGGCTACCTACCTGTCGACTGGAAGCCGAGCTCCGGCGAAGCGGTGAAGAAGACGCCGGAAGGCGAGGTCCGGGCGACCACCGAACCGCCGCACGGCCACTTCGAATGGCGCTACCACGACACCCCCGGCTCGCTGAAGGAACAGTGGAAGCCGGGCGAAGAAGGCGTGATCACCCAGGGCGCGCTGATGGCATTCCAGCGCGACCACGAACTCGAAACCGACGGCGTCGCCGGTCCCGAAGTCTGGGAAAAGCTGATGGAATCGGCGATCGCGGGCGACCGCAGCAAGTACGGCTACGACTACATCTACGTCACCGAGACGCTGCCGGAGACGGTCTTCGTCTGGCACAACGGCAAGGTCGTCTTCGAAGGCGCCGGCAACACCGGCATCCCCGGCGCCGAAACCGAACTCGGCACTTTCCCGGTCTTCGAGCACCTCGAAGAAACGACGATGAGCGGCGAAAACCCGGACGGCTCCAAATACGTCGACCCGGGGATCATGTACGTCTCCTACTTCAACGGCGGCGATGCCCTTCACGCCTTCGACCGCGGTTCCTACGGAACCCCGCAGAGTCTCGGCTGCGTCGAGATGCCGCTCGAAGAGGCGCAAACGGTCTACCCGTACAGCGAAGTCGGGACGATCGTCCACATCGAAGCCTGAGCGGCAGCCACGCTCGTACCGAATCCGGCAGGATTGGGGCGGTGAGCAGTCCGCCCGAGAGCCGAGAAGCAGAGCCGACCGCCGAGGCGATCGTCGCCGCGGCGGTGGCCCAGTTCGACGCCGGGCCGACGCCGCCGAGCACGGAGAGCATCGCCGCGGCCCTGGGAGTCGAGCCGGCGGCGGTCGCGCGCCACTTCGCCTCGCGGACGGAGCTGATCCAAGCCTGCGTCGAGTCGGTCTGGAACGAATCGGTGACCGAGCTGCTCGCCCTCGTCCCCGATCCCCTCGACGCCGACCCGGAAATGGTCCTGGTCGCGATCGGGGTGGCAACGCGGCGGGCCTGGCAGCGCCACTTCCGCCTCGCCCCCTACCTGGCCGCCTCGCCCTCGGAGAACGACTTCCTCGAGCGCTCGGTGGTGCTGATGACGAACCTCTTCGGCCGCCTGGTCGAGGACCCAGAAGGGGCCGCCGCCGCCTTCCACGCCTACTCCGCCTTTATGATCGGCGCCGTCCTCTTCGCCGCCAGCCGCCGTCTCGCCGACGAGCAGCTCGGGCTGCAGCCCGGCGCCGGTGTGATCGGCAGCGCCGCTGACGACGGTGCCCCGCCGACAGCCGGAGACGGCGACCCGATCCGCGCCGCCCTCGACCGCATGGTCGCCCTCGGCAACGACGACCCCGCCGGCGACGAGGAGCTCTTCGTCCGCGGCCTGCGCCGCCTCGTCGCCAGCCTCGTCTCCGCCTGACCGCCCGCCTCGGGGACAAGCCCTAATTTTCGCTTTGTGCCCGGGAACGGGATGGATAAGGTCCCCGCGCCTCCGCCGGGCACGAGAAGAAAATGCTGGGTTTCCTCAAATTACTCAGGAAACCTAATGTCTTACTTTCAACGAATATCTGCCCTCTTGGTCCTCGTCGCCGCGGTGGCCCTCGCGGCCGGCTGTGGCGGCTCGGGAGACGGCGACGCCTCGTCGGCCGCCGAAACGATTCCTGCCAGCGTCACCAAGCAGGCTTTCATCAGCGAAGCCGACGCGATCTGCAAAGCCGCGGACGCGGCTCAGGAAGTAGCTCTGGGCGCCTTCATCAAGAAGCACCCGGTAGCGGAGAAGACCCCGAGCAAAGCTGGAATGGTGCTGGTCGAGGTTGGGCTCCCGCCGGTTGCCACGGAGGCCGAAGAACTCGGTGAACTCACCCCTCCTCAAGGTGACGAGGCTGCCTACGAAAAGTCGACTGCATCCGGTGCCGTCACGCCCTTCGCCGCGGTTGGAAAAGAAGCCGCCGCCTACGGTTTCGAAGCCTGCGCGACGCCCCTTTAGCTCGTCCGGGGCGAGGGAAGCTCCAGCGACGATCGAGTCGTAGGGGGCGCGGGGTAACGAAGCGCCATCATGAGGCGATGCGAGCGATGCTGCTGGAGCGGGCCGGCGAGCTCCTGCGGGAGGCGGAGCTGCCGGACCCCGAGCCGGGGCCGGGGCAGGTGCTGATCGCGGTTCGCGCCTGCGGTGTCTGCCGCACCGACCTGCACATCCTCGACGGCGAGCTCGAGCAGCCGAAGCTGCCGCTGGTGCCGGGCCACCAGATCGTCGGCATCGTCGCCGGGCTGGGGGAGGGGGCGGAGCGCTTCGCCGAGGGGGCGCGGGTCGGCGTCCCCTGGTTGGGCTGGACCGACGAGACCTGCCGCTACTGCCGTTCTGGCCGCGAGAACCTCTGCGACGGGGCCCGCTTCACCGGCTACGACATCGACGGCGGCTACGCCGAGCTGGCGGTCGCCGACGAGCGCTTCTGCTTCCCGATCCCCGCGGGCTACGAGGACCTGCAGGCGGCGCCGCTGCTCTGCGCCGGCCTGATCGGCTACCGGGCCCTGCGGCTGGTTGGCGAGGCGGAGCGGCTCGGCTTCTACGGCTTCGGCGCCTCCGCCCACATCCTCTGCCAGGTCGCGGTCGCCGAAGGCCGGCGCGTCTTCGCCTTCACCCGGCCTGGGGACGAGGAGACCCAACGCTTCGCCCGCGGCCTCGGGGCCGAGTGGGCCGGCTCCTCGGAGGAGCGCCCGCCGGAGGAGCTGGACGGGGCGATCGTCTTCGCCGCCGCCGGGCCGCTGATGCCGGCGGCCCTACGGGTCAGCGCCAAGGGAGCGAGGGTGATCAGCGCCGGAATCCACATGAGCGACATCCCGAGCTTCCCCTACAGCCAGCTCTGGGAGGAGCGCAGCCTCGGCTCGGTCGCCAACCTGACCCGGCGCGACGGCGAGGAGCTGCTCGAGCTGGCGCCGCGGGTACCGGTCCGGACCGAGGTGACTACCTACCCGCTCGCCGAGGCGAACCAGGCGCTGGAGGACCTGCGCGAGGGCCGCTTCCGCGGCGCCGCCGTGCTCGAGGTTGCGTAGGCCCCGGCGCGGCCGGGGCGTGGTTGAGTTTTCCGTCCCATAGGTACGGAAAGGTCAACCACGCATGGCGGCGGGGTCCGGATGCGGCGGGTCCCGGGCGGGCCCCGAGTGGCGCGGGCGTAGTCGAGGACGAACGCGGGTAGCGGGAGCGCGTGAGCGACTCCGGCAACAGCACAGCGACGCGCGCCGGGACCGCGGCGCTGCTCGCCTTTCGCGTCGCTTATGGCCTTGGGCTCTTGATTGCGCCAGGGAAGGTGGCCGGCGGGCGCTGGCTCGGCGGCGGCGCCCGTGAGCCGGCGGCGACCGTGGGACTGCGCGGGGTCGGCGCCCGCGAGGTCGCGGTCCACGGGATCGCCCTTGCCGCGCTCGCGGCCGGGAGGCCGGTCCGACCCTTCCTCTACGCCTCGATCGCCGGCGACCTCGGCGACATCGCCTCCACCGCCGCCGCTCGCGGCGGCCTGCCGGACGGCAGCGCCCCGGCGACCGCCGCCGTCGCCGGCGGCTCCGCCCTGCTCAGCGCCGCGGCCGCGGCCGCGCTCGACGCCTAGCGTCCATCCGCACCGCGGCCGCGCTCGACGCCTAGCCCGCGCGCGCTTTTGCACTTGTCCCCTCTATCGGGGGGACAACTGAATAGGCGGTCCTTCGCGGCGCGGGTCTGCGCGCCGCTACCAGGTGTCGACCGGGTGGCGCGGTGGTTCGGCGCGCCAGTCGTGCGGCTCGGGCTCGGCGGCGCGCAGGGTGGCGCTGATGAGCCCCCGGGTCTCCGCCGGGTCGATCACGTCGTCGAGCTCGAACAGGGTCGCCGCGTTCAGCGCCCGCGCGTTCTCCTCCGCCGCCGCGGTCAGCTCGCGGACCCGGCGCTCGCGCTCGGCCTCGTCCTCGATCGCCTCGAGCTCGCGGCGCAGCGCCAGCCGCACCGCTCCCTCCAGCCCCATCGGCCCGAGGTGGGCGGTCGGCCAGGCGACGGTAAGCAGCGGCTCGTGGAGGCTGCCGCCGACCATCGCCTGGGCCCCGAGCCCGTAGCCGCGGCGCAGGACCACGGCGATCAGCGGCGTCCGCAGCGCCGCCCCGGCGACCAGCAGGCGGGAGCCATGGCGGACCAGGCCGGTTGCCTCGGCGGCCGGCCCGACCATCATCCCCGGGGTGTCGACGAGGCTGAGGACGGGAAGGCCGAAGGCGTCGCAGAGCTGCAGGAAGCGGGCGGCCTTGTCGGCGGCGCCGGAGGTGATCGCGCCGGCGCTATGGCGGGTGTCGTTGGCGAGGACGCCGAGCGGGCGGCCGTCGATCCTGACCAGGGCCGTGACCAGCTCCGGGGCGAAGCGCTCGCGCAGGAAGGTAACCGAGCCGGCGTCGGCGAGGGTGGCGACGATCGGCGCCGCGTCGTAGGCGCGGCGCGCTCGCTCCGGGACCAGCTCGCGCAGCGGCTCCTGGTCGGGCGCCTCGCCGGGCGCGGTCGGCCCCTGGAAGTAGCCGAGCAGCTTCTTCGCCGCCGCGGTCGCCTCCGCCTCGTTGGCGACGACCAGGTCGACGACGCCGTTCCGCGCCTGCATCTCGACCGGGCCGACCTCGTCGGGGTCGACGTCGCCGAGACCGCCGCCGGCGATCATCGCCGGCCCGCCCATCCCCAGCGAGGAGCCCTCGGTGGCGACGATCAGGTCGGCGCAGCCGGCCAGCACCGCGTTGCCGGCGAAGCAGCGGCCGGCGACCACGGCGACGCGCGGCACCACACCAGAGAGCCCGGCCCAGAGGGCGAAGGCGCGGACGTCGAGCGCCGAGACCACCGGGTAGTCGGTGTCGCCGGGCCGGCCGCCGCCGCCCTCGGCGAAGAACACGGTCGGCAGCCGCATCCGCTCGATCAGCTCGAACAGCCGATCCTTCTTGCGGTGGCCGAGGGCGCCCTGGGTGCCGGCGAGGACGGTGTAGTCATAAGAGAGGACCGCGCAGGCGGCGCGTGCGCCGAACTCCTCGCCGCCGATCCGCGCGGTGCCGGCGACCAGCCCGTCGGCCGGGGTGCGGGCGATCAGCTCCTCCATCTCCCGCCGTCCGCGCTGGGCGGCGACCGCGAAGCGGCCGTACTCGACGAAGGAGCCGGGGTCGACCAGGTCCTCGAGGTTCTCGCGGGCGGTGCGCCCGCCGGCGGCGTGGCGCTTCGCCACCGCCTCGGGGCGGGCGTCGTCGCGGGTCAGCCCACGACGGGCCAGAACCTCCTCGAGGTCTTCGCGTCTCTCCGGCACGGCGCGGATGTTCGCATGGGAGGCAATTGGGTACCACGTGATCTAAAGATTCTGACTATATTGGCCTCTCTGTCCAAAACGGGAGGTGGAGATGATGCGGAAAGACAACCGGATGCTGCTCGCGGGATTGCTGGCTGCGGTCGCGGCGCTGGCCCTGGTCGGGCCGGCGAGCGCCTCGGCAGCAAGCTGGAAGGAAAAAGGGGTGACGGTGACTAAAGACTTCTCGATTGGCCTCGCCGGTGCCGAAAGCTTCGAATTCACCAGCGGTACGGTCGGCGGCATGCAGTGCTCGGTGAAAATGACGATGGCTCAGACCTCCTTGGTGACGAAGATCACCGCCTGGTCGGAGTCGAGCTGCAGCACCACTTTCGGTGGCATGAACGGCTGCGCGGTCTCGACCGCCGAACCGATCGGCCTGCCGTGGACCGCGACGGTCAACACGACCAACATCACCGTCGCCAACATGCACATCAAACGCAAATTCAAAACCGGCTGCTCGCGTTCCGAATGGAACGCGACGATCACCAGTACTAAATTCACGCCGGACAACACGACCGAAATTCACGAATTCGAAACGCTCGGCGAAATCAGCGGATCCAAGACCTACGGGACGGTCTCGGTCGAATCGCCGAACTCGGGGAAGTACGGAATCGGCTGATCGACGCACTTGGGCACCCGCCGCCAGGGGCGCGGCGGGGGAGCCCGCCAAGCCTGAGGGCGTCCCCGGGGTGGGGTGGCGCTCCCAGGGAGGAACCGGCGCCGCGGCCCTGGGGTGGGGTCGCGGCGCCACCACGTCGCCCGGCCCGGCTCTGGACGGATGTATGAGAGGAAAGGCAAGTTCCGGAGGACGTCCGTCCATGCCCGTCGATTCGGCAGCTCAGAAGCCAACCGAATCGGGGCCTGCGCCCCGGAAAGGGCGTAATAGAGATGAGCAACCGATCCAAGGTCCTGCGCACGCTGGTGCTGCTGGGCATCGTCGCCTGTATCGCCGGAGCGGGGGTGTTCTCCGCCTTCTCGAGCTCGACCGACAACCCCGGCAACGTGGTGACCGCCGGGACGGTCGCGATCTCCGACAACGACGGCGGCAGCGCCCTCTACAAACTCGAAGCGGCCAAACCGGGCGACTCGAAAACCTCCTGCATCAAAGTCACCTACACGGGCTCGCTGCCGGCGACGGTGAAGCTGTTCACCCCGAGTACGATCGGCGAACTCGGCCCCTACGTGAACCTGAAAATCGAAGCCGGCACGGCGACGACCTCGACCTTCCCGGAATGCACCGGGTTCACCGCCTTCACGACCGGCGGCACCCTCTACGAAGGCACGCTCAGCGCCTTCGCCGCCGAACGGAACAAATTCGAAAACGGCGTTACCACCGTGCCGAGCGCGTCAGCGACCAAATGGCAGACCAACGACTCGGCCGTCTACCGGGTGACGGTGACGCTCTCCTCCTCGGCACCCGAAGCGGCCCAGGGCAAAACCACCGGCGCCCACATCATCCGCTGGGAAGCGCAGAACCAGTAACGGCCCCGGCCCCTCGACAACCCGCCCCAGGAGTTCCCCCGTGGAGGCACGGCCCAGTATCCCCCGCCAGCTCGTCAGCGGCGTCGGCTGGGCCGTGCTCCTCGCCGGGGCGCTGATCGCCCTGGCGGTCGCCGGGCCGCTGCTGATCGGCGACCACCCGCGGACTGACCTGACCGGCTCGATGGAACCGACGATCTCGGCCGGCGATGTGGTGATCGAAGAACCGATCGCCCCGAGCGAAGCGAAGGTCGGCGACATCGTCACCTTCCGCGACCCCGAAGACCAGAGCAAAGAACTGACCCACCGGGTGCGGAAGATCGTCCCCGACGGCGCCCACCTGCGCTTTGTCACCCAGGGCGACGCCAACAACACCCGGGAGCACTGGCGGATCTCCGCCGGCGGCGAGCTCGGCCGGATCGCCTACACGGTGCCCTGGGTCGGCCACGTCGCGGCGCTGACCCGCAGCAAGATGGGCTGGCTGGCGCTGCTCGCGGTACCGCTGCTGTTCCTCGCCCTGGAGGAGCTGGTGCGGATCTGGAGGCCGCGAGGAGGGACCGCGGATGGGACGGCCTAGCCGCGGACCGCAGATGGGGCGGCCTGGCCGCGGTGAGGCGGTGCGACGCCGGGTCCGGGCGCGGCGGGCTGCGAGCGCCTCGCTGGCTTTGGCCGCGGTCGCGGTGCTGGCCCTGGTCGCGATCCCGGCGGCGCTTGCCGCCTTCGGCGCCCGCACCGAGAATTCCGAAGACCTGGTCAAAGCGGCGCCCGACTTCGTCGCCCCGTCGGTCTCCGCGGTCGCCCTCGGCAAGACCCAGGGCGGTGCCAGCGGCTTCGTCAAGACCGGCGGTACCTACTACGTCTACGCCAACGTCGAAGCCGACAAAGGCAATCCGGCGAGCGGGATCGCCACGGTCAAGGCCAACGTCGCCGTCTACACCTCCGGCGCGACCGAAGTCGCCCTCACCGCCGGCACCTACACCGCCGGCGGCCTCTCCTACAACTACCGCTCCGAAGCGCTGACCGACGGCCTCGCCGAAGGCAGCATGCCGTTCACGGTCCAGGCGACCGACAAAGCCGGCAACGCGGCGACCAAACCGGGCACGGCGACGATCGACAACGCGCCGCCAAACGCCAGCGACGTGCAGACGACCAACGTCGGCGGCGGCACCGCCGGCCTCCCCGAGGCCGGCGACAAGCTGATCCTCACCTATAGCGAGCCGATCGAGCCCGAATCGATCCTCGCTGGTTGGACCGGCACGGCCGCCACCCCGGTCACCGTCCACGTCAACGACAACGGCCTGCTCGGGTTGCCGACCGGCAACGACTCGGTCAACGTCTTCGACTCGAAAAACGAAAAAGAACTGCCGCTCGGGGTGGTCGACCTCGGCCGCAACGACTACGCCGCCGGCCTGCTCGGCGGCTACTACAGGTTCAACGCCTCCTCGATGGCGATCAACGGCAACAGCGTCGAAATCACCCTCGGGACCTACGAAGCGACGATCATCGTCGGGCCCTTCCGCGGGACCACCGCCGCGGCCGGGACGATGGTGTGGGCGCCGACCAACACGACCCCGGTCACCGCCCCCTACGACCGCGCCGCGAACGTCGTCTCGACCGCCAAAGCGACCGAGTCGGGCGCCGCCGACAAGGACTTCTGATGCGACGCTGGCTCCCCTTCTGCTTCTACCTGGGGCTGGCCGGGGTCGCCGCCGCGGCGGGGCTGGCTGGCTCGGGGGCGAAGCCGGGGGCCCGGGCGGCGACGGTCGCGACCGGCGGCGACTTCGCGGTCGCGAACGACCATGACGGGGCGCCGATCTTCACCGCCTCCGGAGTGGCGCCCGGGGACGCGGCGAGCGGCACCGTGGCGATCGCCGACAGCGGCGACCTGCCGGCCGAGCTGACCATCCACCGCCACGAACTGGTCGATGCGCCGGGCCTGGGAGGCGGCCTGCTCTCCGGCGAGCTGACCCTGCGGATCGCCGACGTCAGCGAAGCCGCGCCCCGGACCCTCTACTCCGGGCCGCTGTCGGCGATGCCCGAGGTCGCCGCCGGACGGCTGGAGGCGGGGGAGACGCGGCGCTTCGAATTCACCGCGACGCTGCCGGAAGCGGGACCGGCGGTCGACCAGAACGACGTCCAAGGCGCCTCGACCTCGGTCGCCTTCGCCTGGGACGCGACCGAAGCCGAGGAGTCGGGGGAAGAAGGTGGTGAAGAAGAACAAGGCGGAGGTGAAGGAGGCGGCGACACGCCCGGAGGCGGTGGGGGACCCTCGGGCGGTGGCGGCGCACCCGGTGACGGTGGCATCCCGGGCAGGCCCGGTTCCGATGGCGCCGAACCCGGGCTCGACCTCGCGGTGACCAAGGTGAGCCGCGGCCTGCGCGCCGGCCGGGTCCTCGCCTGGACCGACTGCGACCTGGTCTGCACGGTCCGCGCCCGCGGCCGGGTCCACGCCCGGGCCGCCGACGGGGCCCGCCGCTCCGCCCGCCTGCGGCTGATCGGCCGCCCGCCGATGTCCAGCGACGCGATCCGGCTGCGCTTCCGCCTGCCGCCCCACTTCCGCCACTGGCTGCGCAAAGCCGCACGCCCGGTCCGCCTCCGGGCCCGGATCCGCTTCGTCGCCGTCGACGCGTTCGGCCAGCGCGACGTCGAGCGCCGCACCCTGCGGCTGCGGCCGCCGCGCCGCTGAGCCGCCGCGACAAACCGGCGGCGGGCGGGTTCCGGGAGGGATGAACGCAACCGCTCTCCACGGTCGCCGCGCTGGACGCCCGCCTCGTGCCCGCCGCCTCGCCGCCGCCCTGCTCGCCGTCTGCGCGCTCGCGGGGTTCGCGGCCGCTCCGGCCGGGGCCGTTCCCTCCAACTTCTGGGGCGCGGTGCCGCAGCGCCAACTCAACTCCTCGCAGCTGCAACGGCTGCGACAGGGAGGAGTCGACAGCGTCCGGGTCCCGCTGGTCTGGGCCTCGGTCCAGTCGGGGCCCGGAGCGCGGCTCGACTTCTCCGGCTTCGACCCGCTGGTCGCCGCAGCGGCCCGCGCCCACGTCGAACTGCTCCCCTTCCTCTATGGAGCGCCGCGCTGGGCCGTTGCCCAGGGCGCCGTGCCGGGGACCGGCGGGGGCGCCAAGGCGCCGGCCCACCTGCCGGTCGGCGGCCGTGCCGGTCGCGGCTGGGCCGAATTCGTCCGCGGCGCCGTCGCCCGCTACGGACCCCAGGGCACGTTCTGGGCGGAAAACCCGAGCGTGCCGCGGCAGCCGATCCGCACCTGGCAGATCTGGAACGAGGAGAACTACAAATACTTCGTCGTGCGGCCGAACCCGGGCGAATATGGTCGCCTGGTCAAGGCCTCTTCGCGGGCGATCCGTGCGGAGGACCGCGGCGCCACGATCGTCCTCGGCGGCCTCTTCGCCCGCCCGGCCGAAGCGGCATTGCCGCTGCACCCGCCGCAGGCCTTCACCGCGGTCGATTTCCTCGACCAGATGTACCGGCGCTCGCCCGGGGTCGGCGCCGCCTTCGACGGCTTCGCCCTGCATCCCTACACCTCGACCTACCGCAACCTCGAATCGGAGATCGTCGAAGCGCGCCGCGTCCTCGCCCGCCACGGCGGCGCCGGCAAGGGCCTCTGGCTGACCGAGATCGGCTGGAGCTCCGAACGCCCCTCGCCGCGCGACTCCTTTGCCAAAGGGCTGCAGGGACAGGCCCGCGAACTGACCGGCGCCTTCCGGCTGCTGCGTTCCCACCAGGCCCGCTGGCGGCTCCGCCAGGTCTTCTGGTTCTCGGTCGACGACCTGCCGAATGCCTGCAACTTCTGCGGCGGCAGCGGCCTCTTCCGCGCCGGCTTCAAGCCGAAGCCGGCCTGGCGCGCCTACGTCCGCTTCGCCGGCGGCCGCGCCGGCTAGCCTGCTCGGGATGAGGCTGGGGAGGACGACGGCGGCGCTGGCCGCGACCGTGGCGCTGGCGGCGCTCGCCGGCTGCGGCGGTGACGGTTCGAGCACGGCGGGCCCGTCGACGTCCGCGCCGAGTCACCGTTCGCCGTCCGGCGGCGAAGCGAAGACCGGTAGCGAAGCGAAGGCCGGCGGCGGCACCTCGCCCGGCAAGCGCTCCGTCCATGGCTCGGCCGAACCCGGCAAGCGCGAACCGGCGACCCTCGTCCCCTCGCACTGCCCGCCGGGCCATCCGGCCTGCCGCACCACCGAGGGCCGGATCGTCTACATCGAGCACGTCGACCCCGACGGCGACGGCGACGCCCACTTCGTCGTCGTCGACCCGCAGTCGATCACCCTGCCCGGGCTGACCGCGATCGACGTCCGCGCCGGCCTCCGCCCGCACCCGCTGCCGAAGCTCGGCGACCGGGTCAGCGCCGCCGGCCCGGTCCAGACCGGCCACCTCGGCCAGGACCAGATCCACGCGCTCGAACTCCACGTCGCCGAATAGGGCCTCGAGGCCGCTCCGCTGTTCCTCATCCCGATCTGGTCTGGATAAGGAACAGCGCAAGCGTGAGTCCCTGGCGGAGGGCGGGTAGGGGCCGGAGATGCCCGCCGCCCGCAAGCGCCTGCGCGCCGCCGCCGTGCTCGGCGCCGCCTCTTCCGCCCGTACCTTCGCCGGGCCCGCCGGGATCGCCCTGCGCGGGCGGCCGCGCTCGCCCTGGCTGCGCGGCGCGATCCTCGCCCTCTCCGCCGGCGAGCTCCTCGCCGACAAGCTGCCGATGGCGGGCGGCCGCAGCGAGACCCCGGCGCTCGCCGGCCGCGCTGTCGCGGGCGCGGCGGCCGGCGCCGCCCTGCGCGGCGCCAAGGGGGCCCGGGTCGGCACCGCCTTTGCCCTCGCCGGCGCCTACGCGGGCGAACGCCTCCGGGTCGGCGCGGTCGAGCGGACCGGGTTGCCCGACCCGGCGGTCGCGTTCGCCGAAGACGCCGTCGTCATCGGCGGCGCCTACGCCGCCGCCGGCACCGATCCCGGCGAGCCGACCCTGCCGGTCCCGGCGCCGCCGCAGCCGCCGCCCGGCCGACTCGCCACCGCCGCCCGCGGCCTCGCCGCGGCCCTGGTCGGCACCGCGGCGATGACCAGCGTCCAGAATTCGATCGACCGCCTCACCGGCGCGCCCTCGAGCGAGGCGCCCCGGGTCGTCGGCGAGCGCCTGCTCGGCGCCCTCGGCTTCGCCGTTCCGGCGCAGCGGCGCCCGACCCTCAACGTTGCAACCCACCTCGCCTACGGCACCGCCTGGGGCGTTCCCTACGGGTTCCTCGCCCGCCGCCGTCCGGGGCCGGCCTCCGGCCTCGCCCTTGGCCTCGGCGTCTGGGCCGTCTCCCTCGCCGAGCTGCCCGCCCTTGGCCTCGCCCCGCCGCCCTGGAAGCAACCCGCCGCCGCGCTCGTCCCCGACCTCGGCTTCCACCTCGTCTACGGCCTCGCCAGCTCCGCCGCCTTCGAGGCACTCAGCGCCTGAGCGGCGCTGGGGCCTGTGGTGCTTGCTACCGCCCCGAGACGATCAGGTCGGCAACGCCGATGCTGGTCGCGGAGGCGATCACCGGGAACTGACCAACCTTGGTCGCCTTGAAGGAGACGGTCGCGCTCGAGTCGACGGTCTTGGCGATCCCCAGGGCGAGGACTTCGAAGGAGAACGGTTCGTCGGTAACGACGCGGAAGCGCACGCGTTCGCCGAGGTGGAAGGAGAGCTGCGCGGGCCCCCTGGCGGTGGGAGGAGCGCCGCCGATCACCTTCACCGACGGGACGGGCTTCGACTTCTCCTCTGCCGGAGCGGACTTCGACTTCTCGGCGGGGGCGGGTTGCGGCTGTTCCGTCTTCGGGGCCCGCTGCGTGGAGCCCTGCGAAGTCGGTGCGGTCGACGACCCGTCCGAGCCGCAGCCGACAAGCGCGACCGCAACCGCCGCCGCGAGCGCGAGCGCGGTCCAGTTTCGAGCGATCCCTGCCACGGCGGGGCAGGTTAGTCGCGGCGGACCCGGCCCGCCACGACGGACTGCACGTGGCCGCGTCGGCGCACGTCCGCTGCCATCTGCCCTCACCGCACCCGCTCCAACCGCGGGTTCGGGCGCAGGCCGCGGCCGACCTTGGCGCAGGGACGCCCGTCGAGCTCGACCACGTCGGCGGTGAAGTCGAACTCGCCGCGCAGCAGGGCGGAGCCGACGCCGTAGGAGTCGACCGGGGCGCCGGCGCGCTCGAAGGCCTCGATCCGGTCGCGGTCGAAACCGCCGGAGACGACGATCTTGACCCGCTCGTGGCCGGCGGCGTCGAGCGCCTCGCGGACCGCGACCGCCAGCTCCGGCGCGACGCCGTGCGGGCCGTCGGTTGCACCGCCGGGGCCCTGCAGGGCCTTGTCGACGAGGCGCTCGGAGGTGTCGAGGCGGACGCCCCAGAGGTCCGTCGCCGAGGGCATCGGCGACAGCCAGCGCCGTCGCCACCGAGTCGTTCTCGAAATCGACCAGGACGGTGACGTTGATCTCGCTGGCGAAGCGGTTGGCGAAGTCGCGGGCGGCGGCGACGGTGTCGCCTCCGTAGGCGGCGATTAAGCCATGGGGGACGGTGCCGACGCCGCGGCCGCCCCACCAGCTCGCCTGAGCGTCGGTCGAGACGCCGATCGCGCCCGCGACGTGGGCCGCCCAGCCGTCGCCGGTCTGGACCAGCCAGTGGTCGTGGCGGGCGGGGAAGAAGATCACCGGCTTGCCGGCCGCCGCGTCGACCACCTCGCGGACGTTGGTCATCACCCGCGAGCGTCGCGAAAGCGCTCCCAGGTAGACCGTCTCCAGGTGGGCGAAGAGGGTGTAGTCGCCGCGGATCAGCATCACCGTCTCGTCGGGCTCGATCTCGTCGCCCTCGTGCAGCGCCTCCACCTCCAGCTCCGGCCAGCCGTCCTGCCAGGCGCCCCCCTCGCTCCGCCCCGAGCATTCGCGCAGGATCGCGATCGCCTCGTCGATCCCGCCGAGCAGCCCATGGTGCTTGGCGAAGCACTGCATCGTCACTTGCGGTCGCCGCCCTTCGGCTTCCAGCAGCTCCTTGGTGAGGACGAAATAGGAGTCCGAGTAGTAGCCGGCGCGGATTTTCTCCAACGGCAGGCGGAAGGTCGACGCCGGCTGGCGCCCTTTCCCGTCGCGAGGCGCCTCGGCGGCCACCTCCGGGAGCCCCGCCGCGCTCAGATCTCGGGTCCCGGCGGGCTCGGCTCCGGCGGGTCGTTCGGCGGCGTCGGTACCGGCGGCGTCGGGTCGGGGCCGGGGACGTCGGGCGGGTCCGGCGCCGGCGGCACCGGGTCGGGACCGGGCGGGGTAGGGCTCGGGTCCGGGGCCGGCGGCACCGGCGGCCCGGGGTCGGGAGCCGGGCTGGGCGGGCTCGGGTCGGGGACTGGCCCGGGCGGGGCCGGGGCCGGCGGCGCGGGCGTCTCCAGGGTCGGGGTGGGACTCGGGCTTGGCATGGGTCGCGATTACCCGCGCCCGTGCTGGGTAATCCGAGGAGATGGACGCGACGCGGATACTCGTGGTCAGTAAGGAGCGCGACGAGGCTGCTCTGCGCAAGCGGCTGGAGCGCTTCGCCGAGGGCGGCGAGCTGGAGCTGAAGGTCGTCGTCCCGATCGAGCCCGCCTCCAACCTCGATCTCTTCACCGGCGAGGTCGACGACTCGATTGCCGCCGCCGGCGATCGGGCCGAGCGCTCCGCCGACGAGGCGGAGTCCTCCGACCAAGTCGCCACCGCCCAGTCGGAGGTCGGCGACGTCGACACCCCGCAGGCGATTGCCGACGCCCTCGCCACCTTCGAGGCTGAGCGGATCGTCCTCGTCGACGATGCCGACGACCTCGCCGCGACGGTGCGCGAGCGCTTCACGATCCCGGTCGAGACGGTCTAGCCAGCCGCTCGCGTCCCGCGGGGTCCAGCCGCGGAGAACCCCTAGCCGCGGAGGGAGCTTCGCGTGGTGATCGCGGCGGCCAGGCGCAGCTGCGCCTCGGCGCCGGGGGCAGGCAGGGAGTCGAGCTCGGAGGCGAGCGAGTCGGCCAGCGCCGGGTCGGTCGGTGCCGCCAGGGCGACCGCGACCGCCGCCGTTTCCCGCACCGCCTCCGGTTCGACCGTGAACAGGCAGTCGAAGCGCCGCTCCGTCTCGCCCGGGCCCGGGCGCTCGCGGGTGATCAGCGCGGCGGCGTGGGAGGCGGCGACGCAGACCAGTACCCACTCGTTGATCGCCGGATGGTCCGGCGGCAGCGGCAGCTCGTCGGGCCCGCCGGCGGGCGAGCGCTGGGCCGCGAAGTCAGCGAAGACCATGGCTCGGGTCGAGCCGCGGATCATCTTCCGCCAGCGCTTCTCGCTGCGACGGTAGTAGTGCTCGCGCTGGAAGCCGCCGATCCAGATCGGCTCGCCGCCGCGGCTGCCGCTCTCGATCTCGATCGCCCGGGTGAGCGCCAGCAGGTCGCGCTTGCTGGCGCTCAGCGGCCGCAGCTCGGGCCGGCACTCGCGCAGTCCGGCGAAGAAGGAGGCTGGCGGGGGAGGGGCGGCGCCGGCGCGGGCGATCGCCGAGGCGAGCCCGACGCCGCGGTCGCGTTCGCCCATCACCCGGAGGATCTGCTCGATGTCCTCGCGGCGGTAGCGACGGGCGCCGCCGGCGCCGCGGCCGGGGGAGGGAAAGCCGTAGCGGCGCTCCCAGGCGCGCAGGGTCGATTCGCCGAGGCCGGTCGCGGCGACCACCTCGCCGATCGTCAGCTCGGCTTTTACCTGGGGCACGATGTGAGGGACGTTGCGGACAAGAGACACGGGGCGCGGCGCGCCCGGCTGCGGACTCTACGCGGCGGAAGGCGCCGCGACTAGGCCCCTGGCCAGGTCTCGACGTGCGAGGAGAGATCGCCGTCGCGAAGCGCGTGCAGGGCGAGGCCCGGCACCGGGACAGTCAGCTCAGCTGCTGCGGCGGCGAAGTCGGGTGCCGCCTGCATGTAGGTGCTGGGGGCGGAGAGCACGGGGCGGCCGGCGAGGACCGCGGCGACGGTGCGGTGCAGGTGGCCGGCGATCACCAGGCGCAGCTGCGGGTGGCGGCCGATCACCTCGGCGAGGCCGAGACGGTCGGCCTCGGTCAGGTTGATCCGGTCCCAGGCGGCCATCCCGGTGGCCAGCGGCGGATGGTGCATCGCCAGCACCGCCGGCCGCTCGGGCGCTGCCGCCAGCTCGGTGTCGAGCCAGGCGAGGCGCTCGCGATCGAGCGAGCCGTGGATCTCACCGGGCACGGTCGAGTCGAGGCAGAGCAGCCGCAGCGGCCCGAGGTCGGCGCTGTGGTGGAGCGGCTCCGCGCCGCTGCCGGGGAGGCCGAAGGCCTCCCGCATCGCCGCCCGCTCGTCGTGGTTGCCGGGGAGGACGTGGGGCTCGAGGCCGAGCGGCGCCAGCGCCTCGGCCACCGCCGCGTAGCTCGCCGGCGAGCCGTCGTCGCTGAGGTCGCCGGTGACGACGAGGGCGTCGGGACGGTCGGGCAGTGCCAGGGCACGGGCGACCGCGTCGCGCAGCCGTCCCAGCGGATCGCCGTCGCCCCAGTCGGCGGCGAGGTGGGGGTCGGAGAGCTGCAGGAGCAGGAAGGGGCGGGCCACGCCCCCAACCTAGCCGCCAGCCTGCACGGCAGCGTCCGGGCCTCGAGCTAGCCGGCGATCGAGATCGAGAGCCGCACGGCGCTGCCCGCCTCGTCGGAGCGGATCTGGACCAGGTCGCAGAGCTGGTTGGCGATCCAGAGTCCGCGCCCGCGCGGCTGGTCGATCGGCGCTCGCAGCCGTCCCACCAGCGGGTCCTCGAAGCGGCCGCCGTCGCGGACCTCGCAGCGCAGCTCGCCGTCCTCGCTCCAGACCGCGAACTCGCCGCTGCCGCCGCCGTGCTGGATGCTGTTGGTCGCCAGCTCGTTGCCGGCGAGGACGAAGTCTTCGATCCGCAGTCGGTCCAGCCCCGCCCGTTCGGCGGCGCCGCGGAGGAACTCGCGCTCGTCGTGCAAGGCTGGGTCGGAGAAGGCGCGCCGCTCGGCCGACCCGCTCGCCGCCGGCAGCTCACCGGCGAAGGGGTCGCGCTCGGCCAGGGGGATGAAGTCGGCGCTGGGGCTGGCGCCGTGCGAGTCCTCGATCAGGTGGGAGTGGAAACGGCCGGCGCGCTCGACGGTCTCCGGGTCGAGTCCGGCGCGGTCGTAGGCGCAGAGCAGCCTGGCACCGTCCAGCGCGACGAAGGCGCGGTCGACCCCCATGTCGTGGCGTTCGCACTCCTCCAGCTCGGCCACGGTGCGTCCCGGCCAGACCGTTTCGGCGATCGCGCGGACGCCGTTGTGGCCAGCGCCGCGGCGCTCCAACAGGTCGCCCCAGGCGGAGATCAGGCGCCCCGGGTTTTGGGCCTCCTCCTCGATCTCCATGAAGCAGACGGCGACTTCGCCGTCGAGCTCGGCCTCGACCAGTGCTGCCCGCGGGCGGGTCAGCGCGACCAGCAGCGCCTCGCCGCGCTCGGCGCCTTCGCGCAGGAAGGGCAGGGCGTTCTCGAGCAGCTCTTCCCGGTCGCCGTAGAGAAGCGCTGAGTGAGTGAAGGCAGTGGTCTGGGTCGAGTTCATGGGATCTTCCGGGTGGCGGGTCGATACTCGATTTTGCTTACTCCGTAGATAGCCATCCCGCGCAGGGTCAAACAATCTTTCGACCAGAAGGCGGGAAGCGGCTCTCGGCCCGAGGCGTTGACGCGACGCGACGGCCGCTAGGAAAGCGCCTGGCCGACCGAGTCGAAGACGAGGCCCCGCTCGGTCACCCCGGCCATCTCCAGGACCCGCCGGACCTGGGCCCGCGGCGCGCAGACGACCAGTCGCCGGCCGGCCTCGAGGAAGCGCAGGTGGGAGCGGACCAGGACCGCGATCCCGATCGAATCGATGAACTCGCAGTCCTGCAGTTCGATCAGCGCGGTCTCGCAATCGCCCGGCAGCTCGTCGAGGGCTCCCTGCAGGCGCGGTGCGACCGCCAGGTCGAGCTCACCGGCGACGGTGACCGCGCGGACCCCCTCGCGCACCCTGCGTTCCCTGACTTCGAAGTGCTTCACGCGACCGCGATCAGGGTAGCGGCTCGGCCATGCCAGATAACGAAGAGATCCTCGACGAAGAGCTCGCGGTCGAGCGCCTCAATGCGGCGCTGCGGCTGCAATACCGATCGGCCCTGCAGTACTCGGTCGTTGCTGCCAGCATCGAAGGCCTGGAGGCGGTGTCGCTGGGGCCGGCGCTGCGGAGCTTCGGCGACGAGGAGCTGAGCGGGGCGCGCTCGCTGATCGAGAAGATCGTCTCCTTCGGCGGCGAGCCGACCACCGCGGTGGCGCCGCTGCGCCATCACGCCGATCCGAAGGCGTCGCTGCGCTGGCTGCGCGACTGCGAGGCGGAGGTGATTGAGGCGCTCCAGGAATCGATCGAGCCGACCGGGCGCGAGGGCCGCTCGGAGGCGCTGGAGCACATGCTCGAGCACCAGATCATGCGCAAGCAGGAACAGGTCGACTTTCTCTCACGGGCGGTCGCCTAGCCGTCGCTCGAGCCGTAGAGGTCGGCCGGACTATGCGCGGCCAACCTCTACGGACCTCTCCGGGACCTCCAGCAGATGGCGACCGGCGAGGGCGAGGACGCCGGCGACGGCTGGAGCGAGGCAGGCGATCGCGACGCCGGCGCGCCAGCCGCCGGCGGTGACCACCGGGCCGGCGATCGCCGAGCCGGCGCTGGCGCCGACGGTGAGCGACAGCCCCATCCAGGTGAAGGCCTCGACCGTCGTCCCCGGCAGCGAGCGCGCCTGGACGATCTGGCTGCGGCTGGCGACGAGGGGCGCCACGCAGACCCCGGAGAGGACGGAGAAGACGAACATCTCCGGAATCGCGGTCGCCGCCAGTAGCGGCAGGCAGGTGAGGAACTGAACCAGGCTGAGGGTGACGTAGGCGCGGCCGGGGCCACCGAGGGCGCGGGGGCGGGCGCCGAGGGCGAGGCCGCCGAGGGCCGAGCCGACCGCGAGGGCGGCGGCGAAGGGGCCGCCGAGGGCGGCAGCGCCGTGCTCGACCCCGAAGGCGGGGAGGGCGACGTCGAGGGCGCCGAAGGTCGCCCCGAGCGGCACCCCGGTGAGGATCAGCAGGCGCACGGTGGCCGAGCCGAGCGCTCCGGCCCAGCCGTGGTGGCGGTGCTCGACCTTGGCCGGCGGGGCGACCCCGCGCAGCAGCAGGACGAACCAGAGCATGCCGATGGCGCCCAGCCCGGCGGCGACCAGGAGGCCGTCGCCGGGGCCGACCGTCGCCGCCAGGGCACCGGCGAGGAGCGGTCCGGCGATGAAGATCACCTCGACCTGGATCGCGTCGACCGCGTAGGCGGTGGGGAGGTCGGACGGGGTCACCAGCTCCGGCCAGCGCTGGCGGACGACGCCGCCGACCGGTGGTGCCGCCGCCCCGGCCAGCGCCGCGGCGAGGGCCAGCGCCGCCGGCCCGGCCCCGCCCCGCCCGAGCAGGACCAGCGCCACAAGCGAGGCCGCCTCCAGCAGCGCCGCCGGGAGCAGGATCGGCCGCGTCCCGACCCGGTCGATCGCCCGCGCCAGCACCGGCCCGGTCAGCCCGAGCCCGATCGTGAAGGCGCCCGCGACGACCCCGGCGGCGGCAAAGGAGGCGGTGACGTCGTGGACGTAGAGGACGAGGGCGACCGCGCCCATCCCGGCCGGCATCGTCGCCACGGTCTGCGCACTCAGCAGCGGCAGCACCAGCGGCGCTGCGAGCACTCGGCGGTAGGCGCCCAGCCCGTGAGTCTCGCCTCCCTCGGCCATTCCCACCAACACTGCCAGCCGGCCGTCCGGCACGCCGCGCGACCGGCGGGAGTTGACATGTGACTATTTGGTCACCTATAGTCGGAGCCATGGACGAGGTCTTCAAGGCGCTGGCGGACCCGACCCGGAGGGAGCTGCTGGACCAGCTCTTCCGCGAGGACGGCCAGACCCTGGGCGCGCTGGAGGCGCGCCTGCCGATGACCCGCTTCGGCGTGATGAAGCACCTCAAGGTGCTCGAGTCGGCGGGCCTGGTGACGACGAGGAGGCGGGGCCGGGAGAAGCTCCACTTCCTCAACCCCGTCCCGATCCGGCAGCTCTACGACCGCTGGGTCGCCAAGTACGCCGAGCCCTGGGCTGCGGCGCTGACGTCTCTCAAACAGGACCTCGAGAAGGAGGAGAAGTGATGGAGCAGGAGCAGCTGTACACGGTGGTCGGCGGTCGCGGCACGATGACCGCCTTCGAGATCTACATCAAGACGACCCCCGAGCGCCTCTGGGAGGCGATCACCGACGAGTCGATGCGGGCCCGCTACAGCTTCGGCGTCGGCACCGCCTCCGAGTGGACCGAGGGGTCGAGCTACAAATCCGGCGTCCCCGGCGTGATCGACATCGCCAGCGGCGAGAACGTCGAGGTCGACCCGCCGCGGCGCCTGGTCCAGACCTTCCAGGCGATGTGGTCGGAGGAGGTCAAGGCCGAAGGGGTCTCGCGGGTGACCTGGGAGATCGAGCCGGTCGGCGACTCCTGTCGCCTCGCGGTCACCCACGACCAGCTCGCCGAGGGCGCCAACAACGAACTCTGGGGCGGCTGGCCGATGATCCTCTCCGGGCTGAAGACGCTGCTGGAGACCGGTGAGGACCTCGACACCCCAGGCTCGCTGCGTTACTCCGAGCAAGGTTGAGCGACCGCAGCGTGGTTGACTTTTTCGTGCCTATTGGACGGAAAAGTCAACCGCGCTAGTCGCCGAGCGCCTCCATCGTCGCCAGCAGCGACTCGACCAGCGAGGGGACGTGATAGCCGCCCTCGAGGACGAGGCCGAGCGGGGCGCCTGCCCGCTCGGCGAGGTCGGCGAGGCGGGTCGCCATCGCCGCGTAGGAGGAGCTCTCCAGCAGGCACTGGGCGAGCGGGTCGGCGCGGTGGGCGTCGAAGCCGGCGGAGACGAGGATCAGGTCGGGCTCGAACTCGAGCCCGAGGGGGACGATCCGCTCCTCGATCAGCGGCAGCCAGGTCTCCTCGCCGGAGCCGGGCGGGACCGGCAGGTTGACGGTGTAGCCCTCGCCGGCGCCCGTGCCGCGTTCGGTGGCGGCGCCGCTGCCGGGCCAGAGCGGCGACTGGTGGAGGCTGACGAAGAGGACATCGGCGCGGTCGCGGAAGCAGGCCTCGGTGCCGTTGCCGTGGTGGACGTCCCAGTCGACGACGAGGACCCGCTCGGCGCCGAGCTCGTCGATCGCCAGCGCCGCGGCGACGGCGAGGTTGCCGAACAGGCAGAAGCCCATCGCCTGTTCCGGTTCGGCGTGGTGGCCGGGCGGGCGGCCGGCGGCGAGGCCGACCCGGTGCTCGCCGGCGAGCAGCGAGCGGACCAGCTCGCAGGCGCCGCCGGCGGCGTGCAGGGCGGCCGGCCAGGAGGCTCTGCCGACGGCGGTGTCGAGGTCGACGACCCCGCCGCCAGCGGCGCAGAGCGAGCGCATCGACTCGACGTGGGCGGGGGTGTGGACCAGCTCCAGCCAGCGCTCCTCGGCCTGCGGCGCCAGCCGCGTCTCCCAGCCAAGCCAGTCGCGCTCGTCGAGCGCCCCCTCGATCGCCAGCATTCGCTCCGGCGTCTCGGGGTGGCCGGGGAGCTGCTCGCGGGGATCGTGGCCGAGGCAGGCCGGGTGGCTCAGATAGAGCGCCATGCGGCGACCCTATGCCCGTTCGAGCCGGTTCGACGACCCCACCGGTTGGCTGGGCGCCAACTTGATTCGGATACTCGCCTATCGAGCCATATGGAGGGTGAATTGGCGCTAGTTTGTACGCACCGGCCTAGGGGTAGGCACGGCGACAAGGGTCAAACGCAGGAAGGGGAGTACCACCATGTTCGAGTGTTCGCGCTGCGGGAGCAGTTTCAGCCAGTCGCACCTCGGGGTCGAGGACTGCCCCAGGTGTCGCCTCCGCGACAAGGTGCGCTCGCCGTTGGCATTCAAGGCCTTCGATCTCAGTCCCGGCAGCCTCAACGGTCGCAAACCTCGCGCAGTCGACGCCGCAGCAGGCGCTGCTCAGCCGGTTCGCTGACCAGCTCGAGGGCACGTCGATAGGCGCTCGCCGCCTCGGCCCTGCGGCCGAGGCGGCGCAGCAGCTCGGCCCGGGCGGCGTGCAGGTAGTGGTAGCCGTCGAGCCGCGGCGCCAGCGCTTCGGCCAGCTCCAGGCCGGCCGCCGGCCCCTCCGCCTCGGCGACCGCGGCCGCCCGGTTCAGCGCCACCACCGGTGAGCCGGTGAGCGCTTCCAGCTCGACGTAGAGGGCGGCGATCTGCGCCCAGTCGCGCGGCTCGGAGGCGTGCAGCGAGGCGATCGCGGCCTGGACCACGTAGGGGCCGCGGCCGCGCAGCGCCAGCGCCCGCTCCAGGGCGACGCGGCCGGCGGCGACCTCCGCGGCGTCGAGCAGCGCCGCGTCTTGGTCGGCGAGGAGGACGAGCTCGCCGTCGCGGAAGCGGGCGGCGCGGCGGGCGTCGAGCAGCAGGCAGAGGGCATGGAGGCCGTGGACCTCGGGCTCGTCAGGCATCAACTCGGCGAGGGCGGCGGCGAGGCGGACGCCCTCGGCGGCGAGGTCCTCGCGCCGGGCGGACGGGCCAGCGCCGGCGACGCCCGGCGCCCCCGCGCCGTCCGGGCCGGCCGCCTCCGCGCCGGCGCCGGCCGAGTAGCCCTGGTTGAAGATCAGGTAGATCGTCGTCAGCACCGCCCCCAGCCGCTCCGGCAGCAGCGAGTCGGGTGGGACCCGGAAGGGGATGCCGGCGTCGCGAACCTTGCGCTTCGCCCGCGAAAGTCGCTGGCCCATCGTCGGCTCGGCGACGAGGAAGGCGCGGGCGATCTCGCCGGTGTCGAGGCCACCGAGGGTGCGCAGGGTCAGCGCCACCTGGGCCTCCGGCGCCAGGGCCGGGTGGCAGCAGGTGAAGAGCAGCTCCAGCCGTTCGTCGGGGATCGTCGTCATCGGTTCGCCCTCGCTCCCTTCCTCCGCCTCCGGCCCCAGCAGCAGCGGCGCCTTCTCGGCGAAGAGGCGCTCGCGGCGGATCCGGTCGATCGCCCGCCGCCGCGCCGTCGTCACCAGCCAGCTGGCCGGGTTGGACGGCGTCCCCTCCCGTGGCCAGCGCTCGGCGGCGACCGCGAAGGCCTCCTGGGTGGCTTCCTCGGCGAGGTCGATGTCGCCGAGGAAGCCGACCAGGGCGGCGAGGACGCGTCCCCACTCCTGCTCGAAGGCGCGATCGAGGATCGTCAGCCTTCCTTCAACGGCCGCACCTCGATCCAGCCGCCAAGCCGCGCCGCCGGCACCCGCGAGGCGACCTCGATCGCCGCGTCGAGATCGTCGGCCTCGAGCGTGAAGAAGCCGCCGAGCGCCTCCTTGGTCTCGACGAAGGGCCCGTCGGTGACGAGCGCCTCGCCGTCCTGCATCCGGACGGTGGTCGCCAGCTCCGGCGGCTGCATCCAGGGTCCGGGGGTGACGCCGGGCGTTTCGTTGAGGCGCTGATAGTCGGCCCCGACCTGCTTCTGCTCGTCCTCGGAGAGGGCGCCCCAGGCCTCGGAATCGTCGGGCGTCGGGGTGGTCCCCTGGTGAATCAGCATCAGGTATCGCATCTGCTTCCTCCTTCGGTTTGGCGATGGTCGCGTATTGGACGAACGGCAGGCGGCGATTTCGACAGGGGATTGAACCGCGGCCGATTTGGGCAGTAGGCAGGCATGCCAAGCTTCCCCGGAATCGGCGCCGTCGGCGGCCTCGTCAGGTTCGCCACCGGGGGTTCGAAGCGGGCCGCCGCGACCCTCGCCGGAGTCGGCGCCGCGGTCGGCGTCGGCGTCTACGCGTTGGTCAAGAAGCGGAGCGCCGGCGAAGAGCGGAGCGCTTACGAGCCGCCGGAGGCCCCGGCGGCCGAGCCGGCCGCGTCGGCACCCGAGGCGTCCGCGTCGGCGGCGCCCGAGCCGGCAATCGGCGGCCCCGACGCCGAGGCCGCCCGCGAGATCGCCGCCGAGCCGACCTCGCCCGAGGACATCCCGGACGAGCCCACGCCCCCTCCCGTCACGCCGGTCAACGAGGCGATGGAGGAGATCGCCGGCGAGCCGACCTCACCGGCCGACGTGCCGGGTACCAAAAGGCCGACCGGGTCGAAACCGTCGGCCGACCCCGCGCCGGCGTCCACCGAGCCGCCGACCGAGGTCCGCCAGCCCGAGCCCCACCACGCGCTCAACAATCCCGTCACCGACCCCGACCCGACCGAGTGGCCCGACCCCTACGAGAAGCGCGAGGACCCGCGCGACCCGGCCTCCGCCGACGTCGAGCACGTCGGCGAGGAGCCGCACGTCCCGACCGGCTCGGAGAGCACCAGCGAACCGCCGCCGTCCCAGGACCCCGAGGCCGGCGAGTGAGCGACGCCACCGAAGCGCGAAAACCTCGACGACTGAGGGCGGTTGCTACTTGTAACCCACAGGGTTACAAGCGACAACCGGTTCTCACTCGGGCCGCAGGTTGACCACCTCGAAGCCGAACTCGTCGCGCAGGCGGGCGGCGACAAGGGAGCGGTGGCAGGCCTCCGGGTCGCGCTCGACGCACATCAGCGCCGCCTGGCTGCGGCCGATGAAGCGGACAACCGACTCCAGGTCGGCCCGGTCGAGGATCTCCTCGGTGTAGAGGCGCTCGTACTCGGGCGAGAGGTGGGTGCGGCTGCGCTTGCCCTCGCCGAGCCGGTCGTCCTCCCGGTACTGGGCTTCGCGCATCGCCGTCGTCGGCGCCAGTTCCGGCAGGTGCTGGTAGCGGATGCCCGCCGCCCCCAGCGCCGCCTGCAGACGTTTCGCGTTGGCCCAGGCGTACTCGCTGCCGCGCACCCCGCGCCGCTGGCGCAGGTCGAGCACCAGCGCGACCCCGGCCCGGCGCAGCGCCTCCAGATAGGACTCGCGGTCGAACCCGTAGACCCCGATCGTCGCAATCTCCGCCACGTTCCGACCTTATCTACGCTGCCGACCCTTGGCACCCAGAGGGGCCCGCAAGTCGAAGCGCTACCGGGTGCGCTCGGCGAGATGCTCGAGCAGGCCGCGCATGCCGCGCTCGGCGTGGACGCGGCGCTGCTCTTCGGCGCCGTTGCCCTCGCTCAACACGGCTTCCAGCTCAACTAGGGCGTCCTCGGTGCCGAGCTCGCGGGCGTAGGGGAGGGCGGCGTCGAGGACCGTCGCGGGCGACCTCGCGGGCCGGCCGCGGCAGTGCCCCGTCGAGCAGGATCCTCGCCTCGAGGCCGTGGCTCGCCGCCTGGAAGTAGGACTCCTCCAGCGCCTCGCGCTCCAGCTCGGGCTCGCTCGGGAGCTCCAGCTCGCGGGCGGCGATCGCTTGGATCAGCGCCGCCAGCGCCACCGAGCGGGCGGCGTCGGCCTGGACGTCGACCGCCCGCACCTCGACCGTCCCGAGGTTCGGGTGCGGCCGCACGTCCCACCAGATGTAGGTGTAGTCATCGACCCCGGCGGCGGCGATCAGCTGGTCGGCGACCCGGCAGAAGTCCTCGTAGTCACGGAAGGCGCGCGGCACCTGGAAGCGCGGGTAGGCGCGGACGACGGTGGTGCGGGCGCTGGCGTGGCCGCTGTCGGCGCCGCCGCGGAAGGGCGAGTTGGCCGCCAGCGCGGCCAGCGCCGGCAGGTAGCGGCGGAAGGCGTTGGCGATCCGCACCGCGGTCTCCGGGTCGCCGATTCCGACGTGGACATGGAGGCCGCAGGGCGGCGTGTTGAGGATGTCGCCGAGGTCCTCCTGGACCGGCTGGTAGCGCGGTTTCGAGACCAGCCGGGCGCCGTCGGGCGAGGCCGGGTGCAGGCCGGAGCCGAGCAGCCGCACCGGGCCGTCGGGCAGGCCGGCGTCGAGCCCGCTGAGCGCCGCCCGGGCGGCGCGCAACTGCTCCAGCGCCTCGTCGACCCCGAGGCAGACGCCGGTCTTCAGCTCGATCTGTTCGGAGAAGATCTCCGAGGAGACGCGCTCGGCGAGCTCGCCGGGAAGCGCGTCGAGGACGGCCTCGGCTGCGGAGCACAGGGCCAGGCTGGAATCGACCAGCAGCAGCTCCTCCTCGACGCCCAGCGAGAGCGGCGGCGTGGAGCCGAAGCGGTGGGCGAGGCGGTCGGTCCCGGCGGCCGGGGTCCCGTTCGGATCGGACACTCGCACCAAAGTACCGCGCCCGCCGCGCCTCAAACCCCCGCAGCTGTTCCTTTTCCCGATGTGGTGGGGAAAAGGAACAGCGCAACGGGGTCGAGGTGGACTCAGTCGCGGCGGGACTCGCGCAGCTGCCGCCAGCCCTCGCCGGAGAGCGCCGCGTAGCGGCGCCCCTCTGGGGTGCGGCGAAGGACGACGGTGCCGCGGTTGGCGGCGCGGGAGAGGCCGGCCTCGAGGTCGCGGCGGGAGACCCGCGGCAGCTTCGTATGCAGCTCCCCGGCGGTGGTGAAGCCGTCGTCGGCGAGCTCGGCGATCGCCGCCAGCAGCTGCTCGGCTTTGAGCCGGCGGCGCATCGCGGTCTGGCGGCGCTTCATCGGCGCTCCGGGCGCTTCATCGACAGGGCCGAGGGTAGTCACAGCCAGACGTGCTCGAACCGCAAGCCGCCGTCCTCGCAGCTCAGCAGGCCCATCGAGGCCCGCGGCGCCCGCCGCCGCTCGGTCGGGCTGCCGGGGTTGAAGATCTGAAACGGCGGCCGGCCGGGCTCGCCCGCTGCCGCCTCCGCCTCGTCCCTTGCGGCGACTTCGTGCAGCGGCAGGTGGCTGTGGCCGAAGACGACCGCGTCCGCTGCGGGGAAGCGCCGCCGCAACCGCGCCAGCCGTCCCTTCGCCGGGCCGGCGTCGTGGACGACCGCGAGCCGCCCACAGGGCAGTCCGACCGCGAGCTCCTCCGGCAGTCGCTCGCGCAGCGCCGGCTCGTCGACGTTGCCATGGACGGCGTGGACCCGCGGACAGAGCGCTTCGACTTCCGCCAGCGCCGAGACGGCGAAGAAGTCGCCGGCGTGGACGACCGCCTCGGCATCGCGCAGCAGCGCGACGCAGCGCTCCGGCAGCCGTCGCGAGCCGCGCGGCATATGGGTGTCGGCGATGATCGCGATCACGGCGGTTGATGATGGCGAAAGCGACGGGCTCGAAAACCAAGGCGAAGCGATCGAAGGCGAAAGCCGCGGGCTCGCAGGCGAAGCGGGACGGCCTCTCCGAGTACGAGAAGAAGCGCGACTTCTCGAAGACGAAGGAGCCGGCGCCGAAATCGAAGTCGCCGGCCAAACGCCGCCCCCGCAAAGCGGCCAAGCCCCGCTTCGTCGTCCAGGAACACAGCGCCCGGCGCCTGCACTGGGACCTGCGCCTCGAGCACGAGGGGGCCGCCGCCTCCTGGGCCGTCCCCAACGGCATCCCCACCGACCCCGAGGAGAACCGCAAGGCGGTCCACACCGAGGACCACCCCCTCGAGTACCTGACCTGGGAGGGGGAGATCCCGAAGGGCGAGTACGGCGCTGGGACGATGACCGTCTGGGACAGCGGCACCTACGAGGCGGAGAAGTGGACCGACTCGAAAATCGTCCTGCGCTTCGAGGGCGAGCGCCTGCGCGGCCGCTACGCGCTCTTCCGCGCCGGCAAAGCCGAGAAGGACTGGATGATCCACCGGATCGACCCGCCGGAGCGCCAGGCCGACCCCTTCCCCGAGCGGGTGGTGCCGATGCTGGCCAAGCTCGCCACCCTGCCGGCGCGCGACGAGGACTGGGCGGTCGAGGTGAAGTGGGACGGGGTGCGGGCGATCGCCTACTGCCACCCCGGCCGGCTCGAGCTGCAGACCCGCAACCTCAATGTCGTCACCGCCTCCTATCCGGAGGTGCGGCGGCTCTCGCGCGCGCTCGGCGCCCGTGACGCGGTCCTCGACGGCGAGCTGGTCGCCTTCGACGCCGAGGGCCGGCCCAGCTTCGAGCGGCTGCAGCAGCGGATCCACCAGACCGAGGACACGGTGGTGCGGCGGCGGATGAAAACGCACCCGGTCACCTACCTGATCTTCGACCTCCTCTACCTCGACGGGGACGACCTGATGGAAGAGCCCTACGAGCGCCGCCGCGAGCTGCTCGAGGGGCTGGAGCTGGACGGCGAGAGCTGGCAGACGCCGTCCTTCTCCCGCGGCCACGCCAAGGAGTTGTTGGCGGCGGCGGCGGAGAAAGACCTCGAGGGGATCGTGCTGAAGCGGCTCGACAGCCGCTATGTCCCCGGCAAGCGCAACGGCTCCTGGCTCAAGGTGAAGAACCTGGGTCGCCAGGAGTTCGTAATCGGCGGCTGGCTGCCGGGCGAAGGGCGGCGCCAGAACAGCCTCGGGGCGCTGCTGCTCGGCTACCACGAGGAGGGCGACGCCGAGGCGGGCGAGGGCGATGCCGACGCGGGCGAGGGCGACGCGGGCGACGCCGCCGCGGGGCAGGGCGGGCGCTCCGGCGCCGAGCTGCGCTACGCCGGCCGGGTCGGCACCGGCTTCTCCGCCCGCGACCTCACCGACCTGGTCAAGCGCCTCAAGCCGCTCGCCCGCGAGACCAACCCGTTCGGCCGGCGCGGCCCGAAAAATGCCAATTACGTCGAGCCGGTGCTGGTCGCCGAGGTCGAGTTCCGCGAGCTGACCAAAGAGGGGCTGATCCGCCACGGCTCCTTCAAGGGCCTGCGCGAGGACAAGCCCGCCGCCGAGGTCGAGCTGGAGCGGGCCGAGCCGGCGCCGGGCGGCAAATCGCTGCTCACCGTCGAGGGCCGCGAGCTCGCCCTCTCCAACCTCGACAAGGTCCTCTATCCGGAGGCGGGCTTCAGCAAGGGCCAGGTGATCGACTACTACGCCCGTGTCGCCGCGGTGCTGCTGCCACACCTGCGCGGCCGGCCGTTGACCCTGAAGCGCTACCCGAACGGGGTCGAGGGGAAGTTCTTCTACGAGAAGCGCTGCCCGCCGCATGCGCCGGACTGGGTGCGGACCGCCTCGATCTGGAGCGGCCAGCGCGAGGGCGAGATCGACTACGTCCTCGCCGAAGACCTGCCGACCCTGGTCTGGCTCGCCAACCTCGCCGATCTCGAGCTCCACACCTCGCTCTCGCTGGCCACCGCGATGGACACCCCGACCGCGCTCGTCTTCGATCTCGACCCCGGCGCCCCCGCGGACGTCCTCGACTGCGCCCAGGTCGCGCTCTGGATCCGCGGCATGTTCGAGCAGCTCGGCCTGCGCTGCTACCCAAAGACCTCGGGGTCGAAGGGGATCCAGGTCTACGCGCCGCTCAACACCACGGTCACCTACGAGCTGACCAAGCCGTTCGCGAAAGCGGTCGCCGAGACCCTCGAGCGCCGCTTCACCGACCGCGTCGTCTCCACCCAGGCGAAGGGCAAACGGCGCGGCAAGGTGCTGGTCGACTGGAGCCAGAACGATCGCCACAAGACCACCGTCTGCGTCTACTCGCTGCGGGCCAAATCGACCCCGACCGTCTCGACCCCGCTGGAGTGGGGGGAGCTCGCCGCGGCGGTCGAGTCCGGCGACGCCGCCGCGCTCTCCTTCGACTCCGACGAGGCGCTGCGGCGGATCGAGCACAAGGGCGACCTCTTCGCGCCCCTGCTCTCCGAACGACAGGAGCTGCCGGCGCCGGCCTGACCGGGCCGCCCCAGCGCCCGGCTAGCCTTCACCCGTGGCCATCGTCCCCGCCGACCCCGAGCGTTACCGGCGCCAGCAGCGGCGCCGCGGGGTGCTCGGCTGGCTGGTCGGGGTCGGCTTCATCGCCCTGGCGGTGCTCTCGATCGTCCTCGGCGCCGGCGAAACCCACCACCTGGAGGAAGTGGTCGCGGTCCCACCCGGCGAAATCATGACCTCGTCCCAGTACGACGAAATCGAAACGGGCGAAAGCCAGGCCGATGTCCTCACCCACCTGGGCAAGGCCGGTCGCCCCGAAGACCTCACCGAAGGCTACGTCCTGGTCCTCTTCCCGCCGGCCAGCGACGACGTCCAGTGCACCTACTGGGAGTTCTCCGACGAACCGGAGATCTTCGCCCGCCTCTGCTTCGACCGCGAAGGCGGCCAGCTGGTCGAAAAGCAGGACGCCAACGTCCACAGCGGCCTCCCCGCCGGCGCCGGTAGCGGCAACATCGTCTAGAGGTGAGCCCGCACTTGTTCCCGGTATGCGGGAAGAAGTGCGGGGTTCGAGGGCCGGTAGGCTGACCGAATGTCGAGGCGGGCGGCTGGCATCGGGAGCGCATTGGTGCTCGCAGTCCTCGTCATCACTTCCAGCGCCGGCGCCCAGACCCTCGGCTTCCTCCCGGCCGCCCACCCGCTGATCGCGAAGCTGCAGCAGCGCTATCCCGGCTCCTCCTCGCGCTTCGTCAACTGCCCGGGTGCCAACACGCTGCCGCTGCAGGACGGCGGCGACGGCCACGTCTGCGAGTTCCGCCTGCTGATCGGCCGCGGCATCGTCAAGGGATCGGCGTTGATGGTCCCGCACGGCGGCAGGTGGGCGGCGAAGGGCGGGATCTTCAAGATCGGCCCGATTCCGACCCGCACCCGCCGCTGCGGCCTGCGCAAGCTGGCCCAGGCGAACCAGGACGCCGACTCGCTCAGCGCCCACGGAGTCAGCTGCGGCGAAGCCCGCTACCTGGCGACGATGATCGGCTATCGCGCGCTCAACGCTCCCACGCTGCGGCTGCCCTCTCACTTCACCGAAGGGGAGAACGGAACCAACACGCTCGGCTTCGTCACGGGCCGCTTCCACTGCCGCGGCCGGACGCGGGTCAAGCAGGGGCGCATCAACCCCTATGGCCATGAGACCGCCAGCTGCCGCAGTCGCTTCGGCGACCGCTTCCGCTACGTCTTCGACCAGGGCTCCTAGCCGCGATCGCGGTCGGCTTCCGGCCCAGCGTCGACCTCGAGCTCGGCGAGGCGGGCTTCGAGCGCGGCGAAGCGGCGGACCAGGTCGCGCTCGCGCGGGCGGTGGACGACCTCCAGCTTGAGGTCGTCGGGGTCGCGGAGGAAGACCGCGTAGTAGCCGGGGGTGTAGTCGTGCTCGGCCGGGCCGCTCTCGGCTTCGGCGCCGAAGCCGCGGGCCCACTCGGCGACCGCGTCGACCCGGGCCCGGCTCTCGGCCTGCAGCGCCAGGTGGTGGAGGCCGAGCTCGTAGCGGTCGTGGGGGCGCTCGCCGGAGCGCCGCTCGCGCAGCCCGATCGCCCCCTGCGGGTGGTTGCGGTTGAGGTAGACGACCCGCTCGCCCTGCTCGCCGACGATCTCGCCCTCGCCGACGTAGCCCAGCGGTCCGAGCAGGCCGCGGTAGAACTCGAGGCTGCGCTCCAAGTCGCTGACCACCAGGTCGAGGTGGTCGATCGCCTCCATCGCCGCAGCGTAAGGGAGCCCGGCGGCGGGTAGAGACCGGAGCATGGCAAGCGAGTACGAGATCGTCTCCGCCGACGAATGCGAGGACGCCTACTCCGACCCCGACTCGGATGTTCCTGGCGAGTTTCGCTCGCTGACCGACCGGCTCGGCGCCGAGCAGGTGGCGCTGACCCTAATCCGGGTGCCGCCGCACTCCGACTTCGAGCAGGGGACCGGCCACCACCACGAGCGGCTCGAGGAGGTCTACCTGGTCACCCGCGGCACCCTGACGATGCGGCTCGGCGACGACGTCCACGAGGTGCCGGCCGGCAGCGCCGTCCGGGTCGCGCCGCAGACGACCCGCTCGCACCGCAACCGCGGCGAGGAGCCGGTCGAGCTCTGGGCGATCTCCCGCACCAACGACCACAGCGACGCGACCAAGGTCGATGACTTCTGGGAAGCCTCACCGGACGCGCGCCAGACGCGCTGAGCGGTGGCGGCGGAGATCGAGCGCAAGTTCGTCCTCGCCGGGCGCCCGGCGGTCCTCGACGGCGCCGCGCGGACCGCGATCGAGCAGGGCTACCTGGCGATCGCCGACCAGGTCGAGGTGCGGCTGCGCCGGACCGAGACCGAGCGCACCCTCGGGGTCAAGGTCGGCAGAGGAGAGGCGCGCGAGGAGGTCGAGGTCGAGCTCGCGGCCGGCGCCTTCGAGCGGCTCTGGTCGCTGACCGCCGGCCGGCGCCTGCGCAAGGTCCGCAGCCTGGTGCCGCTCGACGCTCCCTTCGTTGCCGAGGTCGACGAGTACGCGGGCGAGCTCAGCGGACTGATCGTCGCCGAGGTCGAGTTCCCGAACGAGGCGGCGGCGCGCGCCTTCGTTCCGCCCGCCTGGCTCGGCCGCGAGGTGACCGGCGAGGACGCCTACGCCAACCGGTCCCTGGCGGTGGACGGGTTGCCGACTGGACGGCCGGAGGCGGGGGAGGGAGACTCCGCGGCGATGGCGGAGGAGGACCTGCCCAAGGAGGACGAGCGCCCCGGCTTCCGGCTCGAGAACGACGAGCCGGTGCCCGACGGGCTGCGGCGGATCGCCGTCGGCCGCGCCCGCAAGGCGGCGGCGCGGCTGGGCGAGCCAGGCGAGGACCAGGCGAACTCGATCCACGGCGCCCGCAAAGACCTGAAGAAGCTGCGTGCGGTCCTGCGCCTGGTCCGGGCGGAAGTCGGCGACGACGTCTACCGGCCGCAGAACGAGCGCTTCCGCGACGCCGGGCGGCTGCTCTCCGACACCCGCGACGCCGAGGTCAAGGTGGAGACGCTCGACGACCTCGAGGAGCGCTTCGGCGAGGAGTTCCCGTCCGACTCGGCGATCGTCTGGCGGGCGGCGCTGGAGCGGGAGCGCTATGCCGGCGACGCCGATCCCGAAGGCGAGGTCGCCGAGCGGATGGCCGAGGCGGCCCGGGCGATCGAGGGCGGCCGCGAGGAGCTCGCCCGCCTACCGCTGGAGAAGGACTCCTGGAAGGCGGTCGCGCCCAGCGTCCTGCGCGCCTACGGCCGCGGCCGCGAGGCCCTTGCCGAGGTGCGCAAGCACGCCGACCCCGACTCGGTCCACGATTGGCGCAAACGAACCAAGGACCTCTGGTACCACCTGCGCCTCCTCCACGACCTCTGGCCGGGACTCCTCGGCGCGACTGTCGAAGAGGCCCACGACCTCGCCGACCTGCTCGGCGACCATCACGACCTCGCCGTCCTCGCCGCGGACCTGGGCGAGCGCCCGGTCGCTGACCCAAAGCCGCTGGAGGAGCTGATCGCCCGCCGCCAGGCGGAGCTGCTCGACCGCGCCCTGCTGCTCGGCGCAGTGCTCTACGCGGAGAAGCCGAAGGCCTTTGGCAAGCGCCTGAATGCCTACTGGAAGGCCGCGCGCGGCTGAGCTTAGGGGTCGCCTGGACCCCCAACCTCTACCGCGACCCCTCAGGGGACCCGCAGCACCTGCTTGGCGTGGGGACTGCCGCCCTGCGCCTCCCAGACTTCGGCGACCTCGGCCAGCGGCCGCTCGGCAACCGGCACCTTGAGTTCGCCGGCGAGGGCGTGGCGGCACTGCGCCTCGAAGGCCTCGCGTTTGCGCTCGCGCGGCGCCTTGAAGTTGGTGTGGCCGATCACCCGGGCGAGCCGGTTGCGGAAGTCGCGGCCGGAGATCTCCGCAGTCTCGCCGGCGCTGTTGCCGATCGCGACCAGGCGGCCGTCGTCGTTGAGGGTGGAGAGGGCCGCCATCGCCGGCTCGCCCCAGAGCGGGTCGATCACCAGGTCATAGCCGCCGCCCGCCGCCTCCTTCAAGTGCTCGGCGAGGTCGCCCCCGCCGCCGAGCTGGACGATCGCGTCGGCGCCGTACTCCTCGCGGGCGCGGTCGAGGCCGGCGCCGTCGCGGGCCGCGGCGACGACCCGGCCGGCGCCGAGCAGCCGCGCCCCCTGGACGGCGATCTGGCCGACCACGCCGCTGGCGCCGAGGACCAGGACCGTCTCCCCCTGTTCGAGGCCGCCGCGCCAGGTCAGCGAGAGCCAGGCGGCGAGGCCGGCGACGCCGAAGCAGACCGCCTGCGCCGGGTCGAGCCCGCCGGGCACCTCGATCAGCGAGTCGCGCTTCACCGCCACCCGCTCGGCCAGCGAGCCGAACGGCGACACCGCGGTGTCGAAGTAGTAGGCCCTGCCGTCGAGCTCGCCGACGCCCTCGGTCCCGGGCACGCTCGGGTGCTCCTGCTCGCGCACCGGGACCTTGCCGGCGGCGATCGCCAGGTCGATCGGGTTCAGCGCCGCGACGAGGACGTCGAGGACGGGGTCGTCGCCACTCGACTCGGGGTCGCGGAAGTCCTCGAACCGCGGCACCCCGCCGCGCTCGTGCAGAACTGCCGCCTTCATCGCGCGCCCTCCCTCGCCCGGACCGCCGCCTTCATCGCGCCGCCCGCGCCCCGAGCCGCGGCAGCACTGCGCTGCCGTAGGCCTCGATCGCGCCCAGCGGATCGGCGCCGGAGTTGTTCATCAGCGCCACCACCGTCGCGCCCATCTCTTCGACCTCGTGGATCCGCTCGGCGTGGACCTCGGGATCGGCGGAGATGATCATCGCTTCCTTCAGTTCCTCGTCGGAGACCTGCTCCTCGGCGTGCTCCTGCATCGCCTGCGGGTCGTGCCAGTCCTCGCGGTAGAACTCTTTGGGCTGGGCGCCCTTCCAGACCTTCGCCCCCTCGAAGGCGGCGTCGTCGTCGCCGGCCCAGGAGAAGGCCGCCTGGAGGACGATCTCGCCCGGCTCGCGGCCGGCGTCCTCGGCGGCGCCCCGGTAGGCGTCGAGGATCTCCGGCACCGATTCGGGGTCGGCCAGGGTCCAGATCCCGTCGCCGAGCCGCCCGGCGACCGTCGCCGCCTCCGGCCCGAAGGCGGAGACGTAGACCGGCGGCCTGCGCTGCGGCAACGAGTGGACGATGGCGCCGTCGGTGGAGAAGTGGTTGCCGGGCGCGGTCAGGCGTTTGCCGTCCCAGAGGTCGTGGATGATCTCCAGCGCCTCGGCCATCCGGTCGATCTGCTCGCCGACCGGTGGCCAGCCCTGGCCGAGCGGCGCCTCGTTGAGGCCCTCGCCGGAGCCGAAGCCGAGGTAGGGCCGGCCCGGGTACATCAGCTCCATCGTCGCCCAGGCCTGGGCGATCAGGACCGGGTGGTAACGCGGCCCCGGCGGCGTCACCGCGGTGCCGAAGCCGACCCGTTCGGTCGCCTGGGCGGCGGCCCCGAGCCAGAACCAGGCCTGACCGGACTCGCCCGGTTCCCACCAGGGCTGGAGGTGGTCGCTGCAGCCGATCGCGTCGAAGCCCGCCCGCTCGGCGGCGGGCGCCTGCTCAAGCAGGCGCGGTGGCGGGAACTGCTCGTGGGCACAGAGGTGGAAGTAGCGCATGCGGCGCCGTTACCCGGCGGCCGCCGCGACGAATCGGTTCAATGCCGCGATGAGCGAGATCCAGATCTTCGTCGCCGCGCTGCTGGTCTCGGTCGCGGTCCTCAATGCGCTCGCCAACTGGCTCCGGATCCCGTACCCGATCGTCCTCGTGCTCGGCGGCCTGGCGCTCGGCCTCGTCCCCGGCATCCCCGAGATCGAACTCAACCCGGACCTGGTCCTGCTGATCTTCCTGCCGCCGCTGCTCTACTCGAGTGCCTTCTTCGCCGACCTGCCGGCGCTGCGGGCCGACGCCCGTGTGATCACCCTGCTCTCGGTCGGGCTGGTGCTGGCGACCACGGTCGGGATCGGCCTGCTCGCCCACGCGCTCTTCGACCTGCCGCTGGCGGTCAGCTTCGCCCTCGGCGCGATCGTCGCCCCGACCGACGCCGTCGCCGCGACCAGCATCCTCAGCCGCCTCGGGATGCCGCGGCGCCAGGTCAACGTGCTCGAGGGGGAGAGCCTGGTCAACGACGCGACCGCCCTGGTCGCCTACAAAGTCGCCGTCGCGGCGGCGGTCGGTGGCAGCTTCTCGGTTGCCGAGGCGGGGCTCAAATTCGTCGGTGTCGCCGCCGGCGGGATCGCGATCGGGCTCGTCGTCGGCTGGCTGGTCGCGGCGATCCGTCGCCGCGTGGACGACCCGACCACCGAGGTGACGATCTCCCTCTTCACCGGCTACGCCGCCTTCCTACCGGCCGACGAGCTCGGCCTCTCCGGCGTCCTCGCCACCGTCGTCGCCGGTCTCTACATCGGCTGGAAAGCGCCCGAACTGACCTCGCCGGAAACCCGGCTGCAGACCTTCTCGCTGTGGTCGATCCTCACCTTCCTCCTCAACGCGACCCTGTTCGTGCTGATCGGCCTGCAGCTGCCGCTGATCGTCGACGGGGTGCGCGAAAGCGGCCTCGCCCTCGGCACCGCGATCGGCTACGCGGCGCTCACCTGCGCCGGCGTCGTCGCGATCCGCTTCGCCTGGATGTTCGGAACCACGGTGCTGATCCGGGCGATCGACCGTCGCGACTCGCAGAAAGCGCGCCGCTCGGACTGGCGCTCGCGGATCGTCGGCTGCTGGGCGGGGATGCGGGGCGCGGTCTCGCTGGCGGCGGCACTGGCGCTGCCGCTGGCGACCGACGCCGGCAACCCCCTGCCCGGCCGCGACCTGATCCTCTTCATCACCTTCGGGGTCATCCTCGTCACCCTGGTCGGCCAGGGCTTGACCCTGCCGTTCCTGATTCGCGCCCTCGGCATCGAACGCGACGGCGATGCCGAGGAGCACGAGGAGCTGAAGGCGCGGCTGAAGTCCGCCGCCGCGGCGCTGGCCCGGCTGGAGGAGCTCGAGGGCGAAGAGTGGACCAACCCGGACACGGTCGAGCGGATCCGCGGCCTCTACGAATTCCGCCGCCGCCGCTTCAAGGTGCGGACCGGGAAGATCGAGGACGAGGACGGGATCGAGGACCGCTCGCTCTCCTACCAGCGGCTGATGCACGAGCTCTACGGAGCGCAGCGCGAGGCGCTGGTTGGGCTGCGCAACGACGGCACCGTCTCCGGCGACGTGATGCGGCGGATCGAGCGCGAGCTCGACCTCGAGGAGTCGCGCCTCGACGCCTAGGGCGAGCGTTGGGACCGCTCGCCGCAAGCTGGGGAGGGGCTACCTTGGGGGGGTGACTTGTCCCAAGTGCCAGTCGCCGATGCGGACCCACCGACGCAATGGGGTGACGATCGAGCAGTGCACCAAGTGCCACGGCATGTTCCTCGACGCCGGCGAGTTCGAGCTGCTGCTCGCCGCCGAGGCGAGCCCGCTCGGCCGCGATCCCGACCGCCGGCCGGGCTAGCGGCTCAGCCAGAGCTGGCGGCTCAGGTCCCGCTCAGCGGCTCGACCCGGAAGGCCGAGCGCCGCGGGTTTTCCGGCTTGAAGAAGGTCGCGGTCTGGTTGGTCAGCCGCCAGGGTGCCGGCAGGCGGCCGCCTGGCTGGGAGAGGAAGCGGGTGAAGAGGACGGCGGCGCGGTTGCAGGTGATCCCGGTGCCGGCCGGCTGGTAGAGCAGGTACTGGCCGCGGGGGAAGAACAGCGGGCCGACCTGGGCGCCGGCGTTGACCGTGAACTGGTTCGGGCACAGTTTCCCGACCAGGGTGTTGGGGCCGCCTTCGCCGCCGCTGCGGGAGACCGAGAAGCCAGTCACGCCGCCGCGCTTGAACGAGGCCCTGCCGCTGCCTTCCGGCGTCACCCGCCAGCCGCCTGGCAGGTTGCCGTCGTAGTCGGCGAGGAAGCGGGCGAAGAGGGCGGAGGTCGCTTTGCAGCTGAGCCCCGAGTTGGTCGCGGGGGTGACCGTGTAGGTGCCGGCCGGCAGCGAGGCGGGGCCGATGCGGTCGTCGTGGAGGACTTTGAAGCCCGGGCAACTCGGCGCCGCGCCGGCTCGGACCGGTGTTGCCGCGCCGGCCTTCCCCGGCGCCAGCGCCAGGGCCGCCGCCAGCGCGAGCAGCGCCGCGCCGGCGAGCGCGGCCAGCGCCAGGGCGCCGTACGAACGCGAGCTGAGGTCGGAGCGGGTCACGGGCGCGCAACCTACCAGCGCTCGCGGCGGCTCCGGAGGGCCTCAGCGGATGGCCGACCGCCTCGACCCACCGAGGACTGCAAAAGACAGCTCAGGGATGTCAAATGCAGTCCTCGATTTTTGCGACGACCCGGCTCAGCCGCGCGGCGTCGGGGCGATCCGGTCGAGCTCTTCGATGTCGGCCTCGCTCGGCTCCCATTTCAGCGTCGCCACGTTCGACTCGATTTGCTCCGGCTTGGTCGCGCCGGCGATCACCGAGGCCACCTGCGGCTGCGCCGCGAGCCCGGCGATCGCCACGTCGACGGTCCTGATCCCGCGCTCCGCGGCGAATGCTTCGATCGCCTCGACCACGTCGAACTGGGCCGCCGTCCCCGGCTCCTGGCCGGAGAGCCGCGTCCCCTCCGGGCTCTCCTCGCCGCGTTTGTACTTCCCGGTCAGCAGCCCCTTTTCGAGCGGGAAGAAGGGCAGGATCGAGACGTTCAGCCGCTCGCAGGTCGGTGCCACCTCGGCCTCGATCCCGCGTTCGAGCAGCGAGTAGTGGTTCTGCAGGCTGACGAAGCGGGCGAAGCCCTCCTCCTGCGCCACCCGCTCGGCCTCCTCCAGCTGCGCCGCGGAGAAGTTCGAGCAGCCGATCGCGCCCACCGTCCCCTCCCGGACCAGCTCGTCGAGCGCCCCCAGGGTCTCGGCAATCGGCGTCGCCTCGTCCGGTTCGTGCATCTGCAGCAGGTCGATGCGGTCGGTCCGTAGCCGCTCCAGCGAGCCGGCGACCGCCCAGCGGATGTACTCGCGCGAGCCGCGGGACGCGTCGGGCACGCCGTCGGCCCCACTCATCTCCATCCCGAACTTGGTCGCCAGCACGTACTCCTCGCGGCGCCCCTCCAGCACCTCACCGATGATCCGCTCGCTGCCGCCGGCGCCGCCGTAGATGTCGGCGGTGTCGAGGAGGGTGATGCCGGCGGCGAGCGCCGCCTCAAGCACCGCGGCGGAGGCCTCGAGGTCGATCCGCCAGCCGAAGGCGTTGCAGCCGAGGCCGACGGTCGAGACCTCCAGCTCGGAGTCGCCGAGGCGGCGGGTGGGGAGGGCGGTGGCGGGCGATTGAGGCGGCATTCGTTTCTCCTGATTCGACGGTCGGGGGGTTCGGTCCCTTCCCGTACCCGGCCCCCCTAGGATGCGAAAAACCGATGCCCGAACCAGTCAAGCGCAACCAGCGCTACATGCCCGGGCTCGATGGCCTGCGGGCGATCGCCGTGCTCGCGGTGATCGCCTTTCACATCGACCGCGGCGCGGTCCCGGGGGGCCAACTCGGGGTCGGGATCTTCTTCACCCTCTCCGGCTACCTGATCACCGACATCCTTCTCGCCCAGCTGGCGAAGCAGGGGAAGATCAAGCTCGGCTCGTTCTGGGCGGCCCGCGCCCGGCGGCTGCTGCCGGCGCTGTTCCTGATGCTGGCGGTGGTCCTCGCCTGGGTGACGATCTTCGGCCCCTCCCAGCCCGACCAGTTCCGCAAGGGCGTCGTCTCGGCGATCTTCTACGTCAACAACTGGGAGCAGATCGCCAACAACTCCTCCTACTTCGCCCGCTTCGCGGCCGAAAGCCCGATCGTCCACCTCTGGTCGCTCTCGGTCGAGGAGCAGTTCTACATCCTCTGGCCGTTCCTGCTGCTGCTCGGGACGAAGATCGTCGGCGAGCGGCCGCTGGCCTCCGGCGTCCGTCCCCGCCTCGCCCTGCTCACCCTCGGCCTGGCGATCGCCTCCTCGATCCTGATGGCGGTCCTCTACCACCCGGGCCTCGACCCCTCGCGGGACTACTACGGCACCGACACCCGCGCCGGCGGCCTGCTCTTCGGCGCCGCCCTGGCGATGGTTTGGCCGAGCCGCAAGCTGAGCCGCCGGATCAAACCGCAGGCGCGCAACCTGCTCGACGGCCTCGGCGTCCTCGGCCTGCTGATCATCGCGGTGATGATCTGGCGGACGAGCGAAATCTCGTCCTTCCTCTACCAGGGCGGCTTCGTCCTGCTCTCGCTGGCGACGGTAATGGTGCTGATGCCACTCGTCCACCCGGCTTGCCGGCTCGGCGTCGTGCTCGGGGTGCGGCCGCTGCGCTGGGTCGGCGAACGCTCCTACGGGATCTACCTCTGGCAGTCTCCGATCATCGTCCTCACCGCGCCGGGCGGTGAGAACTCGGGCAGCCTCCTCGGCCACCTGCTGCAGTTGGTGGCGATCTTCGCCGTCGCCTCGCTCTCCTGGCATTTCCTCGAGCAGCCGATCCGCCACGGCGCCCTCGGCCGCTTCTTCGCCCGCCGCCGCGCGGTCGGCTGGGGCTGGTACACGTTCGTGCCCGGGATGCGGGTCGCCTTCGTCGCCGCCGGAGTGCTGCTCGTGGTTGGGATTGCCGGCATGGCCGGGCTCAACTCGGCCAGCGCCGAAGGCGAAAGCAAGCGAGTCGAAGAAGCGACCGCCGCCGGCACCGAAGCGCCGCCGCCACTGACCCCGAAGCAGGCAGCGGAATCGACCCAGTCCTCCTGCCGGGCGGTGATCCACATCGGCGACTCGACCTCGGAGGGGCTCGACTCGGCCGAATACCTGCCGCTGGCCGGCCAGCGGATCACCAACCGCTACAACGAAGTCGGGGTCGAAGAAGTCGACATGCAGGTCTCCGGCGCCCGCTCGATCGAAGAGCGCTACGAAGGCGAACCGAACGCCCAGGAAGTTGCCGCGGCGGCGAAGGCCGAAGGTTTCCGCGGTTGTTGGGTGCTGGCGCTGGGGACCAACGAGGCCGCCAACGTCGCCGCCGGCTCCAAGGTCGGCGAGGGCGAACGGATCGAAAAAATGATGGCGATCATCGGCGATGAACCGACGATGTGGGTGAACGTCAAATCGCTGCCGCGGGCGCCGGCAGACTACGCGCCCGAAGGGATGAAGAAATGGGACGAAGAACTCGAACGAGCGTGCCTGACCTATCCGAGCATGCGGGTCTACGATTGGGCCGACGACGTCAAACCCGCCTGGTTCATCGAAGACGGCATCCACTTCACCTCGCCTGGGTATGCAGCCCGGGCACAGTTGATCGCGCAGGCGCTTGCCCACGCCTTCCCCGCCAAAGGGAAGTCGCCGGGCGGCGCGAATTGCGTCGTCAGCTGACAGGCTGACACGCACCGAAAACAATGGGAGGACCCAAGAGATGGCAGATCCGAACGAGCGCGACGCAAAGCTGATCCAGTACCTGAGCGAGGCCTACGGCAAAGAGCGCGAGCTAGAGGTGGCGCTGCAGGTCGACATCGCGATCACCACCAAGGCGCCGTACGCGAAACGCCTCAAACAGCACCTCAAAGAGACGAAGGCCCACGCCAAAGGCCTCGAGCGCCGGATCAAGAAACTCGGCGGCTCGACCCCGACCGGGCAGTCGCTGCTCGGCAAAGCGACCGCGGTCGCGAAGGGCCCGCTGCACGCAGTCCGTGGCGACGGCGCCGCCGAGAAGATGCTGAAGAACGCCAAGACCCAGTACACCAGCGAGCAGGAGGAGATCTCCACCTACCTCGCCCTGGAGGCGTTCGCGACCAAAGTCGGCGACTCCGAGACCGCCAGCCTGGCGCGGTCGATCCGTCGCGAGGAGGAGCGCATGGCCTCCTTCCTGCTCAGCCAGATCAAACAGCTCGCCAGTGCGACCGCCCTCGACGAGGTCCCGGCCTCCCAGCGGCGCAAAGCGGGCCGGCGCAAAGCGGCGAAAAAAGCCGCGCCGAAAGCAAAAGCCACCAAAGCGAAAAAAACCGCGACGCGCAAAGCGGCTGGCAAAAAAGCGGCGAGGAAAACCGCGGCGAAAAAAGCGACTCGCAAAGCCAGCGCGAAAAAAGCCGCCGCCAAACGGTCGACTAAAAAAGCCAGCGGCAAAGGTAAAGCGAAAAAACGTTAGGGACGGAGGGAACGCGGGGGAGCCTCTCCGGAGCAACAGCGGGGAGGCTCCGGAGAGGCTCCCCCGCGTTCCCTCCGAGCACCCCGCCGGCTTCGCTCTCAGGCCGTAGAGGTTGGCCAGCGCCGGAAGCTCTTCGGGCGGCAGAGGTTTGGGGTCGTATGGACCCCTAAGCTCTGCCGCGGTCAGGCGAGGCCGGTGATCTCGATTGGGGTGAGCTCGTCGGCGGGGGTGAAGTTGAGGATCCTGCCGTAGAAGTAGAGCTCGGCGTTGAGGCAGGCGATCTCGGTCTCGGAGCGGCGGAAGCCGTGCTGCTCGCCCTCGAAGGCGAGGTAGGCGTGGGGGACGCCCTTGGCGGCGAGAGCGGCAGCCATCTCTTCGGCCTGGTTCGGGGGGACGATCTTGTCCTCGAGGCCCTGGAAGAGGATCAGCGGGCTGCGGAGTTGGTCGAGGTGGTGGATCGGGGAGCGCTCGCGGAAGAGGTCGATCCGCTCGGGGTAGGGGCCGATCAGCCCGTCGAGGTAGCGCGACTCGAACTTGTGGGTGTCGCGGGCGAGGGTCTCGGTGTCGGCGACGCCGTAGTAGCTGGCGCCGGCGGCGAGGTCGTCGTGGAAGACCAGGGCGCAGAGGGTGGCGTAGCCGCCCGCCGAGCCGCCGCGGATCGCCAGCCGCGCCCGGTCGGCCTCGCCCTCCGCGGCCAAGTGGAGGGCGGCGCGGACGCAGTCCTCGGTGTCGGCGACGCCCCACTCGCCTTTCAATTTCTCCCGGTAGGCGCGGCCGTAGCCGCTGGAGCCGCGGTAGTTGACGTCGACGACGCCGAAGCCGCGGCTGGTCCAGAAGAGGAAGTCGAGGTCGAAGGCGGGGGTCGCGTGCGAGGTCGGTCCGCCGTGGCTCTGCACGATCAGCGGTGGCAGTTCGCCCGCCGGCGCCTCGAACTCGGCGTTGGCCGGCGGGTAGAAGAAGCCGTGGGCGACCTCGGAGCCGTCGCCGGTGTCGAACTCGATCGGCCGCGGCACCGAGACGTGGGCCGGGTCGACGCTCTGCTCGGCGGCATCGCTGAGGATCTCCGTGGTGCCGGCGGCGAGGTCGCAGAGGACGACCGCGGTCTCCGCCTCCGGGGTCGCCGCCGCAAACGCCACCTGGGACCCTCGGCCAGAGATCGCCGGGAAGCCGAAGGCGGTGAAGGGGAGGCCGAGGTCACGCGGGCGCTCTGCCCCCGAGTCGAGGACGAAGAGCCGTTCGCTGCCGCGCTCGGTGCGGACGAGGGCGATCGCGCCGCCGTCGAGGAAGGCGTAGGTGGCGCCGCCGAAGAGCCACTGGGGATGGGCGAGGTCGGCTTCCTCGAAGGTCAGCTGCTCGGCCGTGCCCGGGTCGCCCGGTCCGCTTGCGCCGCCCACCGTGCCCGGGTCGCCCGGTCCGCTTGCGCCGCCCACCGTGCCCGGGTCGCCCGGTCCGCTTGCGCCGCCCACCGTGCCCGGGTCACCGGGAGCCCCGGCCCGGTAGAGGTTCCACCAGCCGTCGCCGTCGCCGACCCAGTGCAGCCGCCCCTCCGCGTCCCAGGCCGGCGCGAAGATCGACTCGCTCGCCCCGCCGGCGACCTTTGTCGCGGCGCCCGGGTCGGCCAGCGGCGCCGTCCACAGCTCGGTTCCGTCCCAAGGCATGTTCGGGTGCTCCCAGCAGGTGAAGGCGAGCGTCGCCCCGTCGGGCGAGACCCGCGGGAAGGAGTAGAAGTCGCGGCCGGAGGCGAGCACCCGCACCGCTGCCGGGTCCTCGGCCGCCGCCCCGTCCATGGGCAGCGCGACGATCTCGTTCGCCGCTTCGCCGCCGCCCTGCGGATGCCGTTCGCGGACGCAGACGGCGGTCTCGCCGTCCGGCGCCAGCCGCATGTCGGCGTAGAGCAGCGGCGCCTCCGCCGGCGCTTCTGGCGAGATCGGCTCCGCCTCGCCACCGAGCCGCAGCCGCCGCAGCCGGCCGTCGGCGAAATCGACATAGAGGAGGAGGTCCGGCGCTGCCACGGTCCAGGCGCCGCCGCCGTACTCGTGCACCCGCGAGCGCACGTTGGCGCCCTCCGGGCTCACCTCCTCCGGCGTTCCGCCCGGCGCCCGCCGCATCAGCGCCGTCCGGCCGCCCTCGGCCGGCCGTCCTTCCGCCCACCAAACGGCGCCGTCCGCCGCCAGAGTCGCGCCGCCCAATCGCCGCCCGGCACGGGCGACCAGCTCCGGCGTGATCGGCGAGCGCCAGGAGCCGTAGGGAGCGACCTCGCTCAGCGCCGCCTCACTCCTCGACCTCGACCTCGCGCAGCCGGTGGCTGTCGACGTCGTAGACGAAGCCGCGTACGTCGTCGCGGCGGATCAGGAAGGGCGAGCGCCGCACTCGCAGGATCGATTGGCGGACGTCGGCGTCGAGGTCGGTGAAGGACTCGATCGCAAAGGCCGGCGCCACCCCGGTCGTCTCCATCAGCTCTGTGCGGAAGCCATCGTCGGTGACCTTCTGCATGCCGCAGTCGGTGTGGTGGATCAGCATCACCGACTCGGTCCCCAGCCGCCGCTGGGAGATCGCCAGCGAACGGATCACGTCGTCGGTGATGACACCGCCGGCGTTGCGCAGCACGTGCGCTTCGCCGGGCCCCAGGCCGAGCGCCGCGAAGACGTCGAGCCGCGAGTCCATGCAGGCGACGATCGCGATCTTCCGCGCCGGCTCGACCGGCAGGTGAAGCTCCTCGCGCGAGCCGGCGAACTCCTCGTTGTTGCGAATCAGGTCGTCCATTGCCGCAAGTCTATGAACGCAGCCCGCGCCGGGTAGGGTCGCCCCGGTGCGCCTCACCGACGAGACCGAGATCCGCCCCGCCAGCGCGGCCGACGTCGAGACCCTCCACGCCCTGATCGTCGAGCTGGCGACCTACGAGAAGCTCGCCGACAAGCGTCCTCGGCAGCCCGGAGCAGCTGCGCCGGACCCTGTTCGAGCGCGGCGACGCCGAGGCCTTTTTGATCGAGGCCGGGGGAGAGGCGATCGGCTACGCGATCATCTACGTCACCTTCTCCAGCTTCGAGTGTCGCTCGGGAATCTGGCTGGAGGACGTCTACGTGCGGCCCGAGCGACGGCGCGGCGGCATCGGCCGCGCGGTGATGGAGTACCTGGCCGGGCTGGCGCTGGAGCGCGGCCACGTCCGCTTCGAGTGGACCGCACTCGACTGGAACGAGTCGGCGCTGAGCTTCTACGAGGGCCTCGGCGCGATCCGGATGGACGGCTGGACGACCCTACGGCTCGAGGCCGACGGGATCCGCCGGCTCGCTGGCTCGCCTACCGACGACGACGGTTAGGTCGCACGGCGGGCCGCGCTAGCCCGCCGCGTCCTCCGCCCGGTCGAGTAGGAACTCGCGCTCACGCTCGTTGCCGGCGAGCTCGGCGGCGCGGCGGAACTCCGCCTCCGCCTCGGCATCGCGCCCGAGCCGGGCCAGCAGGTCGCCACGCACACTCGGCAGCAAGTGGTAGCCGGCGAGCGCCTCGGCGTCGATCGAGTCGACCAGCTCCAGTCCGGCTGCCGGCCCGAAGGCCATGCCGACGGCGACGGCCTGGTTCAGCTCGACCACGGGGGAGGGGGAGATGCCGGCGAGTGCCTCGTAGAGCGCCGCGATCCGCACCCAGTCGGTCTGCTCGGCGCGCAGCGCCCGCCCGTGGCAAGCCGCGATCGCCGCCTGCAGTCCGTAGGGGCCAAGCGGCCCGGCCGCTTCCGCCGCCTCCAGCGCCCGCAGCCCGCGGACGATCAGCAGCGGGTCCCAGCGCCCCCGGTCCTGGTCGAGCAGCAGCACCGGCTCGCCGTCGGGCCCAGTCCGCGCCGGGTTGCGCGAGGCCTGGATCTCCAGCAGTGCGATCAGCCCGTGCGCCTCTGGCTCGGTGGGCGCCAAGGCCGCCAGCACCCGCCCCAGCCGCAGCGCTTCCTCGCAGAGCTGCGGCCGAATCCAGTCCTCGCCGGCGCTTGCCGCGTAGCCCTCGTTGAAGATCAGGTAGATCACTTCCAGCACCGAGGGCAACCGCTCGGCCAGCTCGTCGCCGCGCGGGACCTCGAACGCCACCCCGGCCTCGCGCAGGGTCCGCTTCGCCCGCACCAGTCGCTGCGCCACCGCCGACTCCTTGGCGAGGAAGGCGCGGGCGATCTCCGGCGCGGTCAGCCCGCCGAGCAGGCGCAGCGTCAGCGCCACTCGCGACTCCCGCGGCAGCACCGGATGGCAGGTGGTGAAGATCAGCGCCAGGACGTCGTCGCCGACCTCATCCTCGACCGCGGCGTCGAACTCGGAGCGCTCGACGGTCAGCCGCATTCCCGCCTCGCGGACCAGCTCCTCGCGCTTGCGCTCGAGCACGGCGCCGCGCCGGGCGGAGTCGATCGCCCGGTTCTTCGCCGTCGCCATCAGCCAGGCGCCGGGGTTGTCGGGGACGCCGTCGTGGGGCCAGCTCTCGAGCGCCGCGACCAGGGCGTCCTGGGCGAGGTCCTCGGCCTGGCCGACGTCGCGGGTCATCCGCGCCAGTCCGCCGATCAGGCGCGCCTGCTCGATCCGCCAGACCGCTTCGACCGCCGCCGCAGCCTCTCCGCTCACCCGCCTGCGACCGCCTGGACCTCGGGCGAGTGATCCTCCATCTCGTAGACGCGCCGGACCTCGACCGTGCACTCGCGCCCCGGGCAGCGCCGCGCCCACTCGATCGCCTCCTCCTTGGAGCGGGCCTGGATCAGCCAGTAGCCGCCGACCACCTCCTTCGCCTCGGCGAAGGGCCCGTCGGTGACCGCCCCGACCCCCTCGGCGTCGAACTTCACCCGCGCCCCCTCCGCCTGAGGGTGCAGCCCGTCGAGCGCCAGCAGCATTCCCGCCTTGCGCAGCTCCTCGTTGTAGCGGCTCATCGCCTCCACCGTTCCCGGGTCAGGCGCCCAGTCCTCGTCGCTGATTTCGGGATACATGAACATCATGAAGCGCATTGACTCATCTCCTTCGGGGTTCAGTGTCGGTACGGATTTACCCAACTCTGCGAACGCTTTTGTCTATAACCGGCTCCTCCGCTCAATAAGAACAACACGGTTTCCTGTCATGGTTGACAAAGTGTGTTGCGCAAAGTGAGAATCTTCTGGCGACACCGGGGGAAGTGTCCAGGTCAGGAGACCACCAGTTGAGCCACGTCCGGCCCAAAGCCCTTGCGATCGCTGGCGAGCCTGAGGCCCACCAGCAGCTTCGCGGCGCCCTCGGACGGGTCGAGATCGACCTGGTCGAAGCAAGCAGTGGGATCGGCGGCCTGCGCTCCTTCTACGCCGAGCGCCCCGACGTCGTCGTGCTCGAGATCGAGTTGCCCGACGTCAGCGGGCTCGAGGTGCTGGCTCGGATCAAGGAGCTGAGCGACGTGCCGGTGGTCGCGGTCACCGGCGCCGACGGCGAGGACGAGCGGATCGTCACCCTGCGCGCCGGTGCCGACGATTGCGTCTCCAAGCCGGCTCGGGCGGAAGAGATGGTGGCCCGGATCGAGGCGCTGCTGCGACGGCGGCGGATGACCCCGGACTCGGCCGACGTGATCGAGGACGACTTCGTCTCGGTCGACCGCGCCCGTCACCGGGTCGCCGTCCTCGGCGACGAAGTGGCGCTGACCCCGACCGAGTTCCGCATGCTTGAGACCTTCGCCGAGAACCCCGGTCGGGTGCTCGGCCACGGCCAGCTGCTCGACGCGGTCTGGGGCGATCGGATCCGCGGGCGCGACGAGGTCAAGCTCTACGTCAGCTACCTGCGCCGCAAGCTCGCTGTCGTCGGCGTCGACCCGGTGGAGACGGTGCGCGGCGTCGGCTACCGCTACTCGCCTCGTCGCACCGTCGCTCGCGAGGCCTAGAAGCCACTCATACCGATTCCTCACTGTTCTCCTGCGGTTTTCCGATCCCGCTTGCCGACCTCAAACCGGCGATGAGAGAACCCCGGAAATGCCTCACCCTTTGCGGTCTTTTTGTAACGGTGTGTTTATTGGTGGTTCCACTCGCGGAGGCGGCCCCCGCCGCCGGCGTCGTCAACGCCTGCATGCTGACCAAGGGCGTGCAATCCAAGGGCGTTGACAAGAAGACCCGCAAGGCGACCCGCGGGCTGCTGCGGGTCGTCCGCACGCCCAAGGCCTGCAAGAAGAAAAAGGGCGAAAAGCTCCTCGTCCTCTCCGCCGGCGCCGCCAGCGGCTCGAACGGCAGTGGCTCGAACGGATCCAATGGCACCGACGGCGGCAGCGGCGAGCGCGGCGAAAGGGGCGAACGCGGCCCGCAGGGCCCCGCCGGCGCCCAGGGATCCCCCGGCTCCGACGCCAAATTGAGCAAAGAGCTGGAAGAACTGATCGCCGGCCAGACGGCGAAAATTGGCGCTCTCAGCAAACAGCTCGAAGCGCTCACCGGCGGCCTCGTCGACCTCGAAGGTACGGTCGGCGGCCTCGGCAAAAACCTCGGTGACCTCGAAGGCACCGTCACCGGGCTGCAAGGCACGGTCGGCGGCCTGCTCGGCAACCTGACCAGCCTCGAAGGCACGGTCGGCGACGTCCAGACCACGGTCGGCAAACTCGGCGAAGGCCTGACCGGCAACAACGAAGGCCTGAAAGTCGTCGAAGAATCCCTCACCAACCTCGGCGGCACGGTCAACGGCCTCGGGACCGCGGTCGGCAAACTCGGCGAAGGGCTGGCCGGCAACGAAAAAGGCCTCAAAGCCGTCGAAGAAACGGTTGGCACGCTCGGCACCACCGTCGGTGGCTTGACCACCACCGTGGGCAAACTCGGCGAAGGGTTGACCGGCAACAAAGAAGCGGTGACCGCCGTTCAGGGCACCCTGAACACGGTCGGCAACACCGTCACCACCCTTGGCACCACGGTCGAAGGGCTGGGCACCAAAGTCAGCGGGGTCGAAGGCGGCCTGACCGGCCTGGGGACGACGGTGACGACCCTCGGCACCACGGTCAAAGGCACCTGCCAGAAACTCGGCACGGTGACGACGACGCTGAACCAGGTCAACACCGCCGTCAACACCCTCGGCACCAACCTCAACACCACTCTCGGGCCGATCACCAACCTGCTTGGCGGGCTGGTCAAATTGCCGACCCTGCCGGGTCAGGTCGAACCGCTCGAATGCAAATAGCGGTTCGGCGCCAGCCGGGCTAGCGGGGCCGGGGCGCCCGCGATCGCGGTCAGGGTGGCCGACCGCGGTCGCGGGGGCCTCTCCTCGCGACGGCTAGTGGTCGCGAGGGGTGATGCGGAAGACCGAGACGACCTCGGCCTGGTGGGCCTCGGGGTGGGCCACATAGGCGCTGGGGCCGCCGCCGAACCAGCCGGCGGCTTCGTTGTTGCCGACGAAGATGCCCGGGTGGCGTTTGCCGTCGACGTCCTCGACCCAGACCTTGTCGCCCTCCTTGAACCCCTGATCGTTCATCGGGCGCAGTCTATGGCGCCCACCGGCGGCCGCTCTCAGCAGGGCCCCAGGGCGCGCAGGCGGCGCCGGTAGACCTGCATCGAGGAGTGGCGCCAGTCGCCGTGGGTCTGGGTCTTCAGGCTTGGCACCAGCTCGCGGTGGTAGGGCGAGCTGAGGCTCTCGGCGTGGCCGATCACGTTCTTCACCTTGATCCGGAAGCTGCAGCGCAGCCACTGGGTCAGCCGCAGCGAGGCCCTCATCTGGGCCGGGTCGTCAAGCGCGTCGGAATCGGCGTAGCCGGTGTGCTCGATCCCGATCGCGGTCCAGTTGAGGCCGACCGTGTGGCGGCAGCGGGTGCGCAGGTTGACCATCCGGTAGATCCGCCCGGCGGAGGAGATGACGAAGTGCGAGCAGACCTGAGGCAGCTCGTGCAGCTCGACGTCGGGGACGTCGGCGGCGAAGGTGTTGTGGACGGCGGCGGCACTGCCGGTCTCGGCCATGTGCTCGACGATCACCCGCGGGTGGCGCAGGCGCCAGGTTCGTTCGCCGTAGTGGCGCTTGGAGTAGGCGGCCATCTCATGTTTGCGTTTGGCGCCGAAGGGAATCGGCCAGATCCGGATCGCGGGCCGCACCGGACCGGCGGCGCGGGGCGCGCCGGCGGCGCCGGGCGCGGCGATTGCGGGAGACGGGTGGTGGCGCTCGAGCGGCGAGCTGGCCGGGAGCCGGGCCGGGGCGGTCGTTTCGCTCGGGTGGCCGATCGCAGCGACCCCGGAGCCGACCGAGGGGATGACGAAAGCCAGCAGCGCCGCGAAGGCGGGCAGGGCGGCTCGGGCGGCGGGTCGCACGACCGCCGAGGCTAGCCGAGCCCGGCGACCTGGCGCTCGGCCGAACGGCTGGCGCCGACCGCGGCCGGGCGCAGCGCCAGCAGCACCATGTCGTCGCGCAAGGAGCCGCCGCCGCGGCTGACCGCGTCGGCCCGTAGCCGCGCGGTCAGCTCGGCCAGCTCCAGGGCCGCCAGCGAGTCGGCGATCGCGGCCAGGGCCTCGGGGTCGTGGTGGGCGGCGACCGGGCCGGCCTCGAGCCAGCCGTCGGTGCAGAGGAGGAGCGTCTGGCCGGCGCCGAGGTGGAGGTCGTGGCGCTCGACGGCCGCCTCCTCCCAGGCGCCGAGCACGGTGCCGCCGCCGAGGCAACGGGGCTCGCCAGCGCCGATCTGGATCGCCGGCGGGTGCCCGGCGGAAGCCAGTCGCACCGTCCAGCCGCCATCCTCGGCCGGGCGCAGGCGCAGCAGCATCGCGGTCGCGAAGTCGTTCAGGCTCGACCCGGCCAGGAGCAGCTCGTTGACCCGGCTCAGCACCTCGCCCGGGCCCTGGATCTCGCGGGTCAGGCCGCGGACCGCGTGGCGCACGGCGACCGAGACCGCGGCGGCGTCGGTGCCCTTGCCGGCGACGTCGCCGATCAGGATCCAGCAGCCGTCCTCGCTCGGCAGCACGTCGTAGAGGTCGCCGCCGATCTCGATCCCCTCGCCGGCGGCCTCGAAGACGACCTCGATCTCCATTCCCGGCACTGCCGCCGGCCGCGGCGGCCGCAGCCCCCGCTGCAGGCTGGCGGCTACCCGCGCCCGCTCGCTGTAGAGGCGAGCGTTGTCGAGCGCCATCGCCGCCCGGTCGCCGAGCTCGGCGAGGAAGTCGAGGTCGCCGCCGTCGTAGCGGAGGTCGCGCGAGGCGTGGAGGAAGGAGACGGCGCCGATCTTGCGGCCGCGGGCGACCAGGGGCACCACCGCCGCCGAGTTGTAGCCGGCGTCGTCCATCAGCTGCCGGTGGGCCTCGTTCTGGGCGACCTGGTCGATCACCTCCGGTGCTTTCAGGTCGCGCCAGATCAGCGGCCGGTCGGCGCGCATCACCTGCGCCACCGGGTGGTCGCCCTCGGGGTCGAGCGGCGAGTCGCGGCGGATCGCCTCCAATCGCGCCGCCGCCTCGGGATTGGCGCCGGCGGCGACGCTGTCGCCAAAGGAGCCGTCCTCGCGGAGGAAGTCGATGACGCAGATCTCGGCCAGCTCCGGCACCGCGGTGGCGACGATCGTCCGCGCCGTCTCCTCGACCTCGAGCGAGGTGTCGAGTCGGCGCGAGGCGGCGACGAGGAACTCCTGGGCGCGCCGCCGTCGCTTCTCGGCGGTGATGTCGCGGGCGACGACCGAGGCGCCGACGAGGCCGTGCGCGGGGGTGGTGATCTGCGAGACGGTGAGCGAGACAGCGATGCGGGCGCCGTCGGCGCGGATCCGCTCCGTCTCGTAGGTGTCGAGGCGTTCGCCGCGGCCGACCCGGTCGAGGATCACCTGCTCCTCGTTCTTGTGGTCCTCGGGGACGATGAAGGAGATGTGCCGGCCGATCGCCTCCGCAGCCGAGTAGCCGTAGAGGCGCTCCGCCGCCGGGTTCCAGGCGGTGACGACGCCGTTCAGGTCCTTGGCGATCACCGCGTCGCCGGTGCCGAGGATCACCTCGGCGAGGTGCTGACGGTCGCGCTGGCCGGCGTCGATCGCCTCCTGATCGCGCTGGCGGTCGATGAAGGCGGCGAGCTGTTCGGAGAAGCCGGCGAGCAGGTCGATCAGCTCCTCCGGCTGCGAGCTGAAGGAGCTGGCGAAGAACTCGGCAACCGCCAGCACCTGCTCGGGCGGCCCGATCGGGATCGGGATCGCCAGCGCCGCCGAGAGTCCCAGCCGTTCCGCCGCCGCCAGCCGCGGCGCGATTCGCCGCGCGTCGACGGCGACGTTCGGGCTCCAGACGATTTCCCCGCTCTCCCAGGCCGATCCGGGCATGCCGGTGCCGGGAAGGAAGTCGACGCCCTGGCTGGCGTCCCAGAGCAGGTCGGAATCGGTCTCGGCGTCGCCCCAGCCGGCGACGAAGCCAAGCGTCTCCTCATCCGGCCGCACCTCCCAAAGCGCGCCGGCCTGCCAGCGCAGCAACCGCCCGACCGTCTCCAGGAAGTCGTCGGCGACCTCCGGCAGCGAGCCGCCTTCGATCAGCGCCGCGGCGAGCCTACGCTGGCTCCGCAGATAGCGCCAAAGCTCGAGCTCCTGCGGTTTCCCCATCGAGAGAAAGATAGAGCGCCTCGAAATCGGCGACGGCGCGGACGACGGCGCAGTGCCCGCACTCGCAGACCAGCAGCTCGAGCTCCTCGAACTCGTCGAGCAGGATCTCTGCCTGCCACTCGCATTCGGGGTCGGAGCAGACTATGTCGACTGACCACACGCACCGATGGTTGCGCGGCGTCCGGACGGCACCGCCGGCGCGGGGCGTTTCCGTCTCCCGCCCCAGTGGGTAGGTCGGGGAAGCCAACAGGACACGCCTCCAGGGGGGCTCCGCGAGGAGCTCCACGGGCGCAGATGACCAGGAGAGAGAAATGGCCGATCTGACGACGCCCTTGACCTCGGGGACGCCCCTACAGCTTCGTCGCGGCGAGAGACTGCAGTCTCTCGACCTCGGTCCGCTGCCGGTCGGCCCGGGCCGCGAACTCGGCGAAGTCGACCTCGCCGACCTCGTCGCCGACGAGCTGCTCGAGCAGGTGGAACATCCGGCTCTTGCCGCTGATCCCGACGTAGAGGACTTCCAGGTCGACGATCCGCCCGAGCGGCGACCGGCCCCGCAGCTGTCCGTTCGGCTTCAGCCGGCCGAGCTTCTCGCCGACGCCGGCGAGCAGCGGTTTGACCGGATCGCGGGAGATCCCGAGCGCTGCCATCGTCGCTTCCAATGCTTCGCGGTCCTCGACGAATTCGTCTCGCAGCCGCTTCAGCGGCGCCTCGAACTCAGTGCCGGCGTCGGCCTGGCGGGTTGCACCGGCGCGGCCGATCCCAACCATCGAGCCGGCCAGGTGGTCGTTGAGGTAGATGCCCAGGTAGCGATTTCTCTCGTCGGCCATTGCGGGGTGGGTACCCGACGGCTCCCTCGCGCGAACGTCCGGCGCGAAAACTTTGGGGCGGGAGGACGCCGGTGAGCCCGACCGCCGTCGCCAAGGGTCGCCTGCGCCGGGCCGACTGCGCCGCTGCCGGCATCCACCGGGTCCGCCGCGGCCGCGGCTTCTCCTACGAGGACGCCGGCGGCCGAAGGATCGAGGACTCCGAGACGCTGGACCGGATCCGCGAGCTGGCGATCCCACCGGCCTGGAGGGACGTCTGGATCTGCACCGACCCGTTCGGCCACATCCAGGCCACCGGCTACGACGAAGCCGGCCGCAAGCAGTACCGCTACCACGACCGCTGGGACCTCCGCCGGGCCGCCCGCAAGTACGAGGAAATGCGCGCCTTCGCCCGCGCCCTGCCCGGCCTGCGCCGCGCCGTCAAGCGGGACATCAAGTCCGACGGGATGCCGCGCGAGCGCGCCCTGGCGACCGCCGTTCGCCTCCTCGACCTCGGCTTCTTCCGGATCGGCGGCGAGCGCTACGCGGAGGAAAACGAAAGCTTCGGGCTGGCGACGCTGCGCCGCGAGCACGTCACCGCCCGCGACGGCGAGCTGGTCTTCGACTTCCCCGCCAAGAGCAACCAGCGGCGGGTGCAGTCGATCGAGGACCCGGCGGCGATCGCCGCGATCGAGACGATGCGCCGTCGCCGCGGCGGCCCCGAGGACCTGCTGGCCTTCAAGGACGACCGGGGCCGCTGGCGCGACGTCCGCTCGACCGACGTCAACGACTACATCCAGGAGTACGCCGGCGAAGGCTTCTCGGCGAAGGACTTCCGCACCTGGGCCGGGACCGTGCTCGCCGCCGCGGCGCTCGCCGGCGAGCCGAAGCCGGCCTCCAAGGCGGCCGGCAAACGGACGATCAACGCCGCCGTCAAAGAGGTCTCCGAAGCCCTTGGCAACACCCCGGCGGTTTGCCGCCGCTCCTACATCGACCCGCGCGTCTTCGACCGCTATCGCGACGGCGAGACGATCGACCTCGGCGCATCGGCGAACGGCCGCCTCTCCGAGCGCCGGCGCAACCAGATCGAGAAGCAGGTTCTCGAGCTGATCGGCTGAGACGACGCGAACTTTCGCGAGCGGGTAAGCATCCCGCCATGGACGCCAAAGCGCCGCTGCGCGCCTTCGACTCCTTCCAGCAGCGTCACAACCCACTCGCCGCGCCGCTCGCGGTGGTGAAGAAGTTCAATGACGACGAAGGCGGCGGCATGGTCTCGCTGATCGCCTACCGCGCCTTCTTCTCGCTGTTCCCGCTGCTGCTCCTGCTGACCACGGTGCTCGGCTACGTCCTTGCCGGCGACGAACACCTGCGCCGGGAAGTCGTCAACTCGACCCTGGCCCAGTTCCCGGTGATCGGCACCCAGCTAAAGGGGGGCAACCTCGCCGGTAACGGCCTGGCGCTGGCGGTCGGCGTGGTCGGCTCGCTGCTTGCCGGCCTCGGCGTCGTGCTGGAGACCGAGAAGACCTTCGACCGGGTCTGGGGAGTGCCCGACGACGACCAGGGCGGTTTCGTCGGCTCGCGGCTGCGGGCGATCGGCCTATTGGTCCTGCTCGGCGGTCTCGCGGTCGTCTCGACGATCGTCGCCAGCCTCGTCTCCGGCGGCGCTGACCTGTTCGGCCCGGTCTGGGGAATCCTGATCGCCACCGTGCTCAACCTCGGCGTCTTCGGCGCCGTCTTCCGCCTCCTCACCAGCTCCGCGGTCCCGTTCGGCGACCTCGCCCTCGGCATCGTCATCGCGACGATCGGCTGGGAGCTGCTGCAGCTCCTCGGTGGCTGGTACGTCTCGCACGAGGTGAAGAGCGCGACCCCGGTCTACGGGACCTTCGCGCTGGTGATCGGCCTGCTGGCCTGGATCCACCTCGGGGCGATGTCGGTGGTGATGGCCGCTGAGGCCAACGTGGTCCGGGCGCGGCGCCTCTGGCCGCGCAGCTTCTTCGGCTGAGCCGGCCGATTCGGCCCCGCGAACGAACCGGCGGGCCGCTGTTTGCCTCGCCAACCCTCGGGTAATCGCCCTCAGACAGTCCGCCGGCCCGAGGCCCAGCGGCTTTCCACCGGACCAAGACCGGTTCCCGCTCGGGCTCCGCGACCAACCGTTTCCCCCACGGAGAGGCGTTCGGGCCGGCGGGCTCACTTATTTCACCCCCAGAGATAAAGCGCAGGAGGATCGGGAGATGCCACCACGCGGAGTGAAAAAAGGCAGCAAACGCGATCGTCAGTACAAGGAGATCGTCAAACGCGAGAAAAAAGAGGGGCGCTCGACCAAACGAGCCAAAGAGATCGCCGCCCGCACCGTGAACAAGGAAAAAGCGCGCGCGGGTCAGACGAAAACGAAGTCGAAAAGCTCGACCAAAGGTCGCTCCGCCTCCAGTCGCGGGGGCAAGCAGTCCGGTAAAGGGCCCGCAGGCCGGACCAAGGAACAGCTTTACAACGACGCCAAGAAGCTGGGGATCGAAGGCCGCTCGAAGATGAGCAAGAAACAGCTCGAGCGCGCCGTCGCCGGCGCCAGCTGATCTCGGCGGCGGTTACCTGCCGACCAGCCCGGGTACTCGCCGACCATGGCACTCAAATCCACCCTCGCGAAGAAGGCCGTGAAGACGACGGCCAAGCACACCGCTCACGGCACGGCCTCTAGGATCCGCCGCAACCCGATGCGCGCCTCGAGCCTGATCGGGCTCGGCGTCCTGATCGGCGCCGCCGCGGTCTGGCTGCTCGGCAAAACCGGCAGCCCAGCCGGGCCGCCGGCAGCCACCGTCTGAACCGCCGCGGCGCTCCGGCTACCCGCTCGGCCCGGTTTGTCCCCAACCCCCGGGGGTAACCGACCGCCATGACCGACGAGCCGCAGCACCACGACAAAGCCTTTGTCCAAGAGGAGGAGGAAGAGGCCGGCCGCGAAGCCGCCGGAATCGGCGGCGACGCCCCGCGCGACAGCGACGACCCGGCCGAGCAGCCGCTGGCCGAGGCCGGCGAGGGAGAGGCCGAGGGCTTCGAGCTGGCCGAGAAGGACCTCAAGGACATCGCCGAACACGGCGACGAACACCGCTTCCCGGACAGCGCCACCGGCCAGCCCGAGGAGCCGCAGCAGGCCGAGTACGGCGAACCCGACCAGGAGCCCCCGGGCGACGAGTGAGCAGCCCGTCGGCGCCAGCAGAGGAGACGCGATGCCGCACCGAGTGATCGCCGTCGTCACTGACGTTCTCGAGGGCGACGAGCCGGTCAAGACGCTCTCCGAATCCGCCAAAGGGGAGCCAGTCGACGTCCGCGTCGTCGCCCCCGCGGTCGAGGCCAACCCGCTCCACCACACCCTCGGGGACATCGACGAGCCGCGGGCCGAAGCGGGGGAGAGGCTGAAGCGGACGCTGGCGAACCTGAAAGCCGCCGGGGTCGAAGCCCGCGGCGAGGTCGGCGACCCCGACCCCGTCCAGGCCGCCCAGGACGCGCTGCTGAAAGAACCGGCCGACGAGATCCTCATCTACGTCTACGAGGAGGGCCAGCAGCACTGGTACGAAGGCGGCCTCTTCGACCACGCGAAGGAATCGTTGGAGCCGCCGCTGCGGCTGGCCGTCCTCGACGGCTCCGCCGGCGACGGCGCCGAGAAGGTGGTCGAGGTCGAGAGCGCCCCCGCCGGTCTCGACGACGAGGTCCCGCACGAAGTCGGCGGCGACTACGTGCCGGGGATGACCCGGCGCGACTTCGCCGGCATGGCCTTCGGCATCTTCGGCACCATCGTCACGGTGATCCTCGCCGCGGCCGCCGTCGGCGAGAACACCGCGAGCGGCTGGCAGGCCTTCGCGATCGGCGTCGCGATCGCCACCGCCCTGGTCAACATGGCCCACGTCGTCGGCCTGACGATCTTCGAGAGCGTCCGCTACCGCGGCCGCTTCGCCCACTTCGCGGCGAACTTCTCGATCGCCGGCACCGCCCTGGCGATGCTGGTCAACCTGCTGATCCTGCTGCTCGCTTGATCGAATCTGGGCGCGGCGCCCGGTGTGGGGATTAGTCCCGCGCGCTGAGGCCGGCGGTCTCTTCGCGGAGAGCGCCGAGGACCTCCTCGGCGAGCTGCGAGCCGTCCTCCGGCCGCAACGGCGTCGCCTGGATCCGGAAAGTGACCCCCTCCGGATCGATCTCCTCCATCGAAACGCTCGGCCGGTAGCGGGTGGGGACGCTGATCGCCCGCAGCAGGCCCGCCTCGATCCCCTGGGGGCTGGCGCCGTTCGAGAAGCGGGCGCGGACGTCGACCTTCTCCGGCTCGCGCAGCGGCACCACGACGAGGTTGAGGAGGACGCTGTTGGGGACTTTGAAGCGGTCGGCTCCCTGGCTGAGGGTGGTGTAGAAGAGCCCGAGCGAGGAGACGGTCCCCTCCAGCTGCCCAGCCAGCGGCCCGCCGACCAGCCGCACCCGTTCGCCGACCCGGAACGGCCTGGTGCTCTGCAAGACGATGCCGGCGAAGATCCCGCCCAGGGCCTGCTGGGCGGCGAGGCCGAGGAGGACGGCGGTGAAGGCGCCGCCGACGGCGAGGGTCGAGGGCGAGACGCCGGCGATCCGCAGCGCCAGGATCACCACCGCCGCGGTCGCCAGCAGGCGGATGATGAAGCCGGTGGTGCCGGCGGTCGCCGGGTCCATGCGCCGGTAGAGGCGGGGGGAGAAGGCGCGGCCGAGCCAGTGGATCGCCGCCGAGCCGACCAGGACGAGAACGACCACGGTGCCGATCCGGATCCACTCGCCGTAGCCGGGGGCGATGTGGCGGCGCTCGTTGTAGACGACCAGGGTCGCCACCAGGATGATCAGCGCCAGCAGCAATCCGCCCAGCGCCTTGCGGGAGAACTTCGGCGCCAGCTCGTCGCCGAGACCGATCGAGGTCCAGGCGTGGCTGCGCGTCTCGAACATCTCGCGGGGGGTGCGGCGCCGTTTGGACATCACCTCAAGCTACCCAGGCACGGGGGCGGAGTTGCGGTCCTCTCACTTATGTGACGGGATTCACCCGCGGCTGGGAGGTTCAGCCCGAAATCGGGCGCCCGGGGAAGACTAGGAGCGGAGCGCCGCGAGTCCCTCCTCGCGGCTGCCGTGGATCGGGATCGAGAGCTCCAGGCCGGTGATCTCGAGCACTCGCCGGACCTGGTCGTTGGCGCTGCAGATCACCACCCGTCGGGAGTCGCCGTCTCCCTCGCCGAGCTGTTGCCAGGTGCGGACGATCATCGCGATGCCGGTCGAGTCGATGAATTCGCAGCCGCTGAGGTCGATCAGCAGCGGCTCGGCGGCGCTCACCGCCTCCTCCAGCGGGCCCTCGAGCTCCGGCGCGGTACCGAGGTCGAGCTCGCCCCGCACCTCCACCACCCGCACCCCGCCGTCGAGCGCGGCGGTCGTTGCCTCAAAGGAAGCTGGAGCCACGCGGCGATGCTACCGCAGCGGGACGCTTTGCCGGCACCCGTTTCGGGCCGAGTGGCGGGGGGTAGGAGCCGAATGTGGCGCGGAAGGTATGGTCTCCCGCCGCATCGGACTGAGAGTCCTAATCAGGCGGCGGGCTCGCGGAGGGCCAGAGGCGCTTCTTTGAACGCGACGACGACCAACGAGGAAGGATCAGGGCTCGAGATGGCCCTGCCGGCGAAAGCCGAGAACGTCGCCGTCGTACGTCACGCGCTGACCGGGCTGGCGGAGTCGATCGGGATGGACGAACCCGGGATCGCCGATCTCAAGACCGTCGTCACCGAGGCCTGCATGAACGTCGTCGTCCATGCCTACCCGGCGGACCAGCCGGGGCCGCTCGAGGTCGAGGCGGTCCTCGACGGAGACGGCCTCACCGTCGCCGTCCGCGACTACGGGATGGGGATCCGGCCACGGACCGACGTCGATCGCCCCAGCCTGCGCCTCGGCCTCACCCTGATCGCCGCCCTCTCCAGCAGCTTCGAAATCAAGGGCGGCGTCGACCGCGGCACCGAAATCCGCATGCACCTGCCATTGAAGGCGCGGGCGGAGGGGGAGAACGGCGTGGTCGAGGAGCTGAAGCTCCCCGGTGCCGGCGAGAGCACCGACCTCCGGGTCGGCCCGCCAAGCCTGCTGGCGCCGATCCTCTCGCGGGCGTTGACCTCGCTCGCTGCCCGCCACGATGTCACCGTCGACCGCATCTCGGACGCGATGCTGCTCTCCGACGCGATCTCCGCCGGCGCCCCCGACGGCTTCGCCGACGGTCACGTCTGCCTCTCGATCGTCGACGGACCCGACGGGGTGCAGCTGCGGGTCGGGCCGATGCCGGCGGGGGGCGGGGAGCGCCTGCGGGCCAGCCTCGATCTGCCCGAGGTCGGCGGCTCGCTGGCCAGCCTCGCCGACGAACTCGCGGTCGAGTCCGACGACGAAGGCGAGTACCTGGTGGTCGGGATCGCCGCCCTCTCGGGCTGAGCGTTCCGCGTCGGCTCAGCCGAACGGACGCGCGCGGCCGGCTAGGAGTGGGAGTCGCCGCCGGACTCGGCGTCGCGTTCGGCGACCGCCTCGCGAATCCGGTCGAGCGTCCGTCGCAGGATCCGCGAGACGTGCATCTGCGAGTGGCCGATCTGCTCGGCGATCTGCGACTGGGTCATGTCGTCGACGAAGCGCAGTTTGAGGATCAGCCGCTCGCGCTCGTCGAGCTGCGGCAGCACTCCCTCGAGGGTCAGTTTGTCTTCGATCAGCTCGAAGCCCTCGTCGACGTCGCCGATCCACTCCGAGGCCGGCGATTCTTCCTCGTCGCCGAGCGGGCGATCGAGCGAGAGCGGCCGGCGGTTGTGGTTCGCCTCCAACACTTCCAGCACTTCGGCCGGGTCGATTTCGAGTTTCGCCGCGATCTCGCCGACCGAGGGCGACCGCTGCAGCTCCACGGTCAGCGCCGAGGTCGCTTTGTCGACTTCGGCCATCCGGTCGTGCAGGCCACGCGGCACCCGCACGGTCCAGACCCGATCGCGGAAGTGGCGCTTCAGTTCGCCGAGGATGGTCGGCGAGGCGAAGGCGGCGAAGGGGGTGCCGCGGGCCGGTTCGAAGCGGTCGATCGCGTTGACCAAGCCGAGGTTGGCGACCTGCAGGAGGTCGTCGAAGGACTCGCTGGCGCCGCGGTAGCGGAGCGCCAGGTTCTTCGCGAAGGGCAGGTAGCGCCGCACCAGCTCCTCGCGGCTGGCCGGGTCGCGGTGGGCGGCAAAGCGCCGCCACAGCTCCGCCTCGCTGGCGAGGCCGTCGCTCGGCCCGGGGGCCGGCGCGGGGTCGGTAAAGGGGATCTCGTCTTTGGCTGGCATCGAAAATGAAACGTCTGGATCTCGTCTCATCGGCGCCGCCCAGAGGGCGTTCGATGTCGAAGCCGTGCAGCGCCGGGCAACCCTACGGCCACCCACCCCACACGATAGCGACGGTACGCCGTCAGCCCCAAGTCGAAATCCCGTTCAGAGCCGACGGACCGCCGAGGACTGCATTTGTCATTAAGGGGATGTCTTTTGCAGGCCTCGATTTGGGTCTGGCGCCAGACGGGTAGCGAGGGCGGGTGCAACACAGCCGTTTGACCCTCCTTGTCCCGCTTGCCCTCGCTGCGCTGGCGCTGAGCGCGCCGCTGGCCGGCGCCAATGGCATCTGGCACCCGGCCCCGACCACGGCCGCCTGGCAGTGGCAACTGCAGGGAAAGCTGGACCGCTCGGTGGCGGCCTCGGTGTTCGACGTCGACGGCTTCGAAACGAAGAAGGCCGAAGTCGCGGCGCTGCACGCCGAAGGGCGCAAGGCGATCTGTTACCTCGACGTCGGCAGCTGGGAGGAATACCGCCCCGACAAGGCGCAGTTCCCGCCCTCGGTACGGGGCAAGCGCTACGAAGGCTTCCCGAATGAGCGCTGGCTCGACATCAGCCGCTACCAGCTGTTCCAGAAGCCACTGGAAGCGCGAATCGCGATGTGCGCGCGCAAGGGCTTCGACGCGGTCGAGCCCGACAACGTCGCCGGCTACGAAAACGACACCGGCTTCGACCTCAGCGCCGCCGACCAGCTGCGCTTCAACCGCTGGGTCGCCGCCGCCGTCCACCGGCAGGGCATGGCGGTCGCGCTGAAGAACGACCCGAAGCAGGTGTCGCAGCTGCTCAATTCATTCGACTTCGCGATCGTCGAGGAGTGCTTCCAGTACGACGAATGTGGCCTCTACAAACCTTTCGTGGCGGCCGGCAAGGCGGTCTACGAGGCGGAGTACGAACTCGAACCCTCCGCCTACTGCGACAAGGCCGCGGCGCTCGACTTCAGCTCGATCCGCAAGTCCTACGACCTCTTCGCCCAGCCCTTCCGTCCCTGCCAGCCGGCTGGAAAACCGGCGAGTGGGTAGGAAGTAACCTGCACGCGATGGGATTCGACCAGTACCACGAGCCACCCGAGGAGCTCTCGCCGGAGACGCGCACCTTCGCGCGTCTCGCCGCTTCGCTGGAAGAGGAGGCGCAGGCGATCGGCTGGTACGCGCAGCGCCTCGACGTCGAGAAGGACCCGGAAGCGCGGGCGGTGATGCTCGACGCCCAGGGCGAGGAGTTCAAGCACTTCGCGATGGACCTCGAGTACCTGCTGCGCCGCACCCCGCGCTGGCGCGAGATCTGCGAAGGGGTGCTGTTCACCGAGGGCGACATCGTCGACCACGGCGAGGAGGTCGAGGAGCAGGCGACCAAAGACGCCGGGATCGCCGGCGGTTCCGGTGGTGCCGAGCACCGCGGCCTCGGCATCGGCAGCCTCAAGGGGGAGGGGCGATGAACCACCTCCTCCGCGGTCTGGCGCCGATCTCCGACGAGTCCTGGGAGCTGCTCGATCAGGAGGCCCGCGAGCGCCTGCACGGTGCCCTCGGTGCCCGTCGCCTGGTCGACTTCAACGGCCCCAGCGGCTGGAAGCTCTCGGCCGTCAACCTCGGCCGCACCGAGGACGCCCCGGCCCCCGGCGCCGGCGTCGTCGCCAAGCGTCGCCGGGTGCAGCCGCTGGCCGAGCTGCGCGCCGACTTCACCGTCGCCATCGCCGAGCTCTTCGACAACGACCGCGGCGCTCTCGACGCCGACCTCGCCGGCCTCGACGAGGCCGCCCATCGAATCGCCGTCTGCGAGAACGCCGCCGTCTTCCACGGCTGGGAGGCGGCCGGAATCGCCGGCGTCGCCGCCGCCTCGTCATTCGACCCGGCACCCCTCGGCACGGCTGCCGAGGGTTACCCGCGTGCCGTCGCGAAGGCGGTCGAGGGGCTCCGCGAGGAGGGCGTGAGCGGCCCCTACGGGCTGGCGCTCGGCCCGGCGGAGTGGACCGCCGTGCTCGAGACCGCCGAGCACGGCGGCTACCCGCTCCTCGACCACCTGGCGAAGATCCTCGACGGCGGGCCGATCGTCTGGACGCCCGGGGTCGAGGGTGGCGTCGTGGTCAGCCTTCGCGGCGGCGACTTCCTCTTCGAGTCCGGCCAGGACCTGGCGATCGGCTACAGCCACCACGACGCCGACCAGGTTCACCTCTACCTGCAGGAGAGCTTCACGCTGGTCGTGGCGACGCCGGAGGCAGCGGCGCCGCTCACCTCCTGAGCGGCGCCGTCCTAGCGCTCTCGCTTCGGCGACTCGGTCCCGCCGTCGCGACCGCCGCCGTTACTTGACCGCGCTCGGCTCTTCCAGCTCGGGTGTGGAGCCGTCCTCTTCGCCCTCCGGGCGTGGCGATTTGAAATAGAGCATCTCGACCTTGGCGAGGATGCCTTCCTCGTCGCCCTCGGCGATGCGCTGGGAGGCCTCGGTTTGGATCTCGAGGATGCGGTCGAGGGTGTCGGCGAGCAGCTTCGCCGTCTCGTCGAAGCCCTGGCGGTCGACGACCATCGGGGTGCGGCTGACGTGCGCCTCGTCGAGCTCGTCCATCGTGCCCGAGCGCACCGCCTCCTCGATGTCTTCGAACATCGTCTGCAGGATCGCCCCGGAGACGGCCGGCTTGAGGACGTCCGGCATCCGGGAAAATTCGGAGTCGCTGAGGAACTGGCGACGGGTGGCGCGGTAGAAGTGCTCGGTGGCGCCGCGCCGCTGCTTGGTGTCGACCAGCTCGATGCAGTCGTATTTCTCCAGCACCCGGACGTGGTAGGCGACCAAATTAAGACTTTGGTCCAACTCTTGGGCCAACATGTTGGGGCTGGCGACCCGCTCGTTCAAAATGATCAGGATTCGTACGCGAAGGGGGTGGGCAAAGGCCTTGGCGACGACCTGTTCGACGTCGTCTTGTTTCTTAGTCTTCGGCAAGGGGGCCTTCCTTACGGTCGTTTAACAAGGGTGGCGGCCGATCGCCTCATCCTAGAGACCGAAGCTCAAAAAATCCATAACGGTTGCGGAATATCCGTTTATTGATGAGATTTTAGTCTTTTGGGCTTGATTACTGGAATCAATTGAAGTATTGGTGGGAACGGCACCGCGGATGGGGCGGTGTGCAGTTCCCATAGGGGGTTGATTAACACGGGGGGTGGAAACCGTGAGGATCGAACACGCTCTCGAGCAGGTCGCACCGCCGGCGCTCAGGAAGGGTTGCTGAGCCGGCACTGATTCCGGCCCCTGGCCGGAACGGACGGGTGGCGATCGCGCCTCTGGCAGTCTTGGGTTGGTGGCTCCTTGGAAGCTGCCGCTGCTGGTGGTCGCGATCGCCGTCCCGATCGTCGCCGGGTTCCTGTTGGGAGGGCCCGGAGTCGGCGTCTCGGTCGGTGCCCTGGCCGCCGCCTCCGTCGTCTACTTCGCGGTGCGGGCGCGCCCTCGCGGCGCGATCGGCGCCCCGGCGATGTGGCCGGCAGTCTGCTGCTAGTGGTGATCGCGACCGCGGTCGAGGACTCGAGCGCGATTGAGGCGATCGCCGCGGCCGCCCGCGAGGCCGACCGTACCCTGATCCTCGCCCCGGTCCGGATCGGCTTCCTCGACCGCTGGGCCTCCGACCTCGAGGGTGCCCGCCGCGCCGCCCAGGACGACCTCGTCCTCACCGTCGCCTCGCTCGCCGCCGCCGGGGTCGAGGCGGAAGCCCGGGTCGGCGACGAGGACCTGGTCCAGGCGGTCGAAGACCAGGTCGGCAGCTTCCCCGCCAGCGAGGTGATCCTGGTCACCACCGGAGCCGCCGAGGACCCTGACGCCGAGCAGGCGGCGACGGAACTCGGCGCGCGGCTGCGAGCCGAGTTCCGTCGCGTCGAGGTTTAGCCGTCGAGCAGCTCGCTGTAGCGCAGGGCGGCGCGGGTCGGCATCAGGAACTCGTCGTTGCGGTGCAGCAGGCCAATGCCGGCGAGGTCGCCGACGGCCCGCTCGATCGCGTCGCGCTCGCCGAACTCCGGCTCCTCGCCGGCGAGTTCCCGCACCAGTTCGGCGACCGTGAGCTGCGCCGGATGGACCTCGAGCACTCGTTGCAGGACCGCGTTCTGGGTCCTCAGGTCGTCGCCTTCGGTCGTCCAGGTGTCGTCGCTCGGTTGCATTCGTCCCCCTTTCAGGCCATCTAAGACCCGGAGTCCTCCGAACTCTCCCCCCCGGAACCGTCCTGATCCGGGAGGCCGAGGCACCTGACGCGCCCAAGGTGCGTCAATCGAAGTGCAATAGAAGTGCTGCATCGAGCCCCGCACCGGCTTCGTCTCGACCAGCGCCACCGCTTCGCAATCGGCGAGGACGCGGACGTGGTAGCTGATGTTGCTGAGCGGCTGGTGGAGGGCAGAGGAGAGCTCGCGTGGACTGATCGAGCGCTGGTCGTCCATCTTCTGCAGGATCTGCCGCCGCAGCGGGTGGCGGAGGGCGACCAGCAGGTCGTTGTCGTCGCTGCTCGCGGGGCTCGCCATGGCCAGATAGTAAGACAAAACGAAACGTTTTGTCTCACGGACAGAAGATTGCATCGCGAACCCGACTGTCCGAAAGTCGCAGCTTGCGAGAAGCGCCTCTAGGCGTCCTCGCGGACGCCGCCCATCGTCGTGAAGACCGCGCCGCCACCGCCGCCCGGCGCCTGCTCGTCGGCGATCACGTGGCTGACCGCGTTGATCAGCGCCAGGTGGGTGAAGGCCTGGGGGAAGTTGCCGAGGTGGCGGTTGGACTCGGCCTCCAGCTCCTCGGCGAAGAGGTCGAGCCAGCCGGCAGACTCCAGCAGCCGCTCGCAGAGCTTCCGCGCCCGCTCCCGCTCGCCGATCTCCGAGAGCGCCGAGACCAGCCAGAAGGAGCAGATCAGGAAGGTGCCCTCGACGCCGTGCAGGCCGTCGTCGGTTTCTTCGACCTTGTAGCGGAGGACGAGTCCGTGCTCGGTCAGTTCGTCGGCGATCGCGCCGACGGTGTCGACCACGCGTGGGTCGTCGTTGGGGAGGAAGCGCAACAGCGGGATCAAGAGCAGCGAGGCGTCGAGGGCGTCGGTGTCGTAGTGCTGGCGGAAGACGCCGTCGCGGACCCCGCGCTCGAGGATCTCCGCCTTGAAGCCCGCCGCGGTCGCCTCCCACTCGGCGGCGATCTCGTCGTAGCCGAAGCTGCGCGCCAGCCGCGCCCCGCGGTCGACCGCGACCCAGATCATCAGCTTCGAGGAGACGTAGTGCTGCGGCTCCCCGCGGGACTCCCAGATCCCCTGGTCGGGGTGGGGCCAGGCGGCGATCGCCGCTTCCACCTGGTAGCGGATCAGCTGTCGGTCGACCGCGGTGCCGGAGCCGCGCAGCGCCTTTTCGTGCAGGTAGATCGAGTCGAGCAGGGCGCCCCAGACGTCGTTCTGGCGCTGGTCGAAGGCGCCGTTGCCGATCCGCACCGGCCGCGCCCCCTCGTAGCCGGAGAGGTGGTCGAGGGTGCTCTCGGTGAGGTCTTTCTCGTGGCCGATCCCGTACATGATCTGCAGGTCCGGGTGGTCGCGGCAGACATCGACGATGAAGCCCATGAAGTCGCGCGCCTCCTGGTCGAAGCCGAGCGTGTGCAGAGCCCAGAGGCTGAAGGTCGAGTCGCGGATCCAGCTGAAGCGATAGTCCCAGTTGCGCTCGCCGCCCGGGGTCTCCGGCAGCGAGGTGGTGGGAGCGGCGATCAGTGCCCCGGTGGGGGCGTAGGTGAGCCCCTTGAGGACGAGCGCGGAGCGCTGCAGGTGGACCTGCCAGGGGTGGTCGGGGAACTCGCCGTCGCGCAGCCAGCTGCGCCAGAACTCGCGGGTCGAGTCGAGCCGCTCCAAGGCCTCGGGGGAACTGCGCGGTCCGCCGAGGTCGCTCTCGCCCCAGGTCAGCGCGCAGAAGGCGCTCTCGCCGTCGCGCAGGGAGATCGTGCCGCGGCAGGCGCCGCCGTCCAGGCCTAGCTCCATGTCGGTGTGGAGGTGGACGCCGCCCTCCTCCCAGGCGGCCACCGCCTCGCCCAGTTCGCCGCCGCTCCAGCGCGCTGCTTCGGCGCCGTAGGCCGGTCGCGGCAGACACTCCATCTCCATCTCGACGTGGCCGTCGACGCAGGTCATCGTCCGCAGCAGCGAGTGGTCCGCCTGGTGGCGGCTGGCGGGGCGGGAGTCGTCGCCGTCGCCGGAGCGCTCCCACTCGGCGATCGTCAGCGCATCGCGGACGACGACCCAGCCGGTGTCGGTGACCCAGGTGGTCTCGATCACCAGCGTCCCCGGCTCGTAGCGGCGGCCGATCGGGGTGTGGACGCCGCGCGGGCCGAGTCGCCAGTGGCCGGCGCCGCGGTCGAGCACCGCGGCGAAGGCCGAGGCCGAGTCGAAGCGCGGCATGCACAGCCACTCGACCGCGCCGTCATAGGAGACCAGCGCCGCGGTGTGGCAGTCGGAGAGGAAGCCGTAGCTGCCGATCGGCGGGAAGCGCTCGCTGTCCGAGGGGGCCATCGAGCCGCCAAGCTAGCAGCGGCCGGGGCGCCATCCCGCGCTCTGAGCGGCATTCGACCGTTCGGGGGACGGCGCTTCGCCGCCGCTACGCTGGACCCGATGGCGTTGCCCGTCGCCCACCTCACCGGCCCCTTCGCCTTCGCCGAGCTGCTGCCGATGCTGCTCGCCGCTGGGCTCTACGCGAAGCGGTCGGCGACCCTCGCCAACCGCGGCCGGCCGGTGCCGATGTGGCGGCAGATCTGCTTCGCCGGCGGGCTGCTGCTGATCGTGATCGTGCTTGTGACGCCGATCTCCGACGTCTCCGACGAACTCGTGATCGCCCACATGTTCGAGCACCTGCTGATCGGCGACGTCGCCTCGCTGCTCCTCGTCCTCGGATTGACCGGACCGCTGCTGCAGCCGATTCTCGCCCGCAAACCGCTCGACAAGCTGCGCTTCCTTGCCCACCCGCTGGTCGCGCTGCCGCTCTGGGCGATCAACTTCTACGCCTGGCACGTGCCACTCTTCTACGACGCGGCCTACGGTGGCGCCGCCGTGCACGCGCTCGAGCACGCCAGCTTCATCTTCTTCGGCTCGCTGATGTGGATGCCGATCTTCGGGCCGCTGCCGAACCCGACCTGGTTCAACTCCGGTTGGAAGGTCGTCTACGTGATCATCATCCGCTTCAGCGGGGTGATCCTCGGCAACGTCCTGATGTGGTCGAACACCGTCCTCTATCCGGTCTACGCCAATGGCGAGGCGAAGTGGGGGATCAGCGCGGTCGCCGACCAGAGCGGCGCCGGCGTGGTGATGATGGTCGAGGGCCTGGTCTTGGGCCTGGGCCTGATCGCCTGGTTCTTCTTCAAGGCGGCGAAGGAGGGGGTCGAGAAGCAGCGGCTGATCGACCTCGCCTGGGAACGCGGGGTCGAGCTCGATCCGGCGCGGGCCCAGCGGGCGGTCGCCGCCGGCCAGGGGGAGCGGCTGGAACGGCAGCTGCTCGGTGCCGATGCCAAGGGCTGATCGCTTCCGCGCCTGGCTGGTGACCGGGCCGCTGGGCCGCGGCGGCGCCTTCGCGATCGACTTCGCGGTCGCCCTGCGGACGATGGTCGCTCAGCGCCGCGCGCGCTCTCGCTAGGGTCGGGGCCATGCAGACCACCGTCACCGAGCTTCCCGAGTCCCGCGCCAAGATCGAGGTCGAGGTGCCGGCCGCGGACGTCGCCAAAGCGACCGCCCGCGCCGCCCGCACGATGGCGCGCGAAATGCGCCTGCCGGGCTTCCGCAAAGGCAAGGCGCCGCCGGCGCTGGTGATCCAGCGGGTCGGCTTCCCGCCGGTGCTCGAAGAGGCGATTCGCGAGGCGCTGCCCGAGTGGTACGAAGCGGCGCTGCTCGACTCCGGCATCGCCGCGATCGGCGATCCGCAGATCGAGATGACCTCCCAGCCCGAGGGCGAGGACGAGCCGCTCGGCTTCAGCTTCGAGGTCGGGGTGCGGCCGCCGGCCGAGCTCGGTGAGTACAAGGGCCTCGAGGTCGAACGCGACTCGAAAGACGTACCGGACGAAATCGTCGACACCGAGGTCGAGCGGATCCGCCAGGGCTTCGCCCGGCTGGAGCCGGTGCTGCGGGCGGCCCAGGAGGGCGACTCGCTGCTGATCGACTTCGAGGGGCTGCTCGACGGCAAGGCCTTCCAGGGTGGCTCGGCCGAGGACTACCTGCTGGAGCTCGGCTCCGGCTCGCTGATCCCCGGCTTCGAGGAGGGCCTGGTCGGGGCCGAGCCCGGCACCGACGTCGATGTGCCCGTCACCTTCCCGGAGGACTACCAGGCCGAGAACCTGGCCGGCGAAGACGCGGTCTTCAAAGTCAAGGTGAAGGAGGTGCGGGAGAAGATCCTGCCCGAGCTCGATGACGAGTTCGCCTCCGACGCCTCCGAGTTCGACACCCTCGAGGAGCTGCGCGATGACATCCGCGGCAAAGTCGGCGCCGCTCTCGACAGCCGCGCCGAGGAAGACTTCCGGGTCGCCGCGATCGACGCCGCCGTCGCCGAGGCCACGGTCGAGGTCCCCGACGCGCTCGCCGAGGCGCGCGCGGCCGAACGCTGGGAGCGGATGGAACGGCAGCTCGCCCAGCGCGGGATGGACCCCAACCAGTTCCTGCAGATGCAGGGGAAAACGCGCGAGGAGCTGATCGCGGAAACGAAACCGGACGCGCTCAAAGAGCTGAAGCGCGAGGCGGTGGTGACGGCGATCGCCGCGGCGGAGGAGATCGAGCTCTCCGACGAGGACCTGGTCGAGGCGCTCGCCCACTCGGCCGAGCACGAACGGACCTCGCCGGAGAAGCTGCTGGAGCGACTGCGGGCCAACGGCCGGGCGGCGATGGTCGAAGAGGACCTGCGGGCGCAGAAGGCGATCGAACTGGTCGCCGAGGCGGCGAAACCGGTGCCGAAGGTAGAGCAGCCGGAGGACCAGGCCGTCGCCGAGGAGGCCGAGTCCGAGGAGCTGTGGACGCCCGAGGAGGAGTCGGAGAAACCCGGCGAGTCGAAACTGTGGACCCCGGGGTCTGACTAGTCCGCCGACCCGACGCCGCCGCGACCGACCCGACGGCCTCGATCTATAGAGTCCTGAACCGATGAGTCCCCTGGTTCCGATGGTGGTCGAGCAGACCTCGCGCGGCGAGCGCGCCTTCGACATCTACTCGCGCCTGCTCGGCGAGCGGATCATCTTCCTCGGCACTCCGGTCACCGACGACATCGCCAACCTGATCGTCGCCCAGATGCTGCACCTGGAGTCGGAGGACCCCGACAAGGACGTCAGCCTCTACGTCAATTCGCCCGGCGGCTCGGTCTACGCCGGCCTGGCGATCTACGACACGATGCAATTCATCAAACCCGACGTGCAGACGATCTGCGTCGGCGTGGCGATGAGCATGGGCGCCCTGTTGCTCTCCGGTGGCGCCGCCGGCAAGCGGATGGCGCTGCCGAACTCGAAGATCCTGATCCACCAGGTCTCCGCCGGCTTCCAGGGCCAGGCGACCGACATCGAGATCCACGCGAAAGAGATCATCGACGTCCGCCGCCGGCTCGACGAGATCATCGCCAAACACACCGGCCAGGACTTCGAGAAGGTCACCAAAGACACCGAGCGTGACTACTTCATGAGCGCGGAGGAGGCGAAGGAGTACAACATCGTCGACCGCGTCATCGAGCACCACTAGCTCCGCCGGTGCTGCGCGGCCGTCGTTTCTTCGCCGCTCTCTTTCTCGCTTTCGCTCTCGTACTGCCCGCCGCCGCGGCGTCGGCCCGCGACTTCGACCCGCTGCACGCCCCCGACGGCGCGATCCCCTTCTTCGCCCACGTCTTCCCGGTCCAGGGCCCGCACGGCACCCGCGGCTACATCGGCGAATTCGGCGCCCCGCGGGACGGCGGCCGCACCCACGAAGGCTTCGACATTGTCGCCGGCTGCGGGACCAAGTTGGTCGCGGCGGCTAACGGCAAGGTGCTGCGGACCGGCTACGACCCTGTCCTCTACGGCAACTACCTGCTGATCCACGGCGAAGGCGAGGACCGCAGCTACTTCTACGCCCACATGCGACGGCCGGCCTTGGTCGAGAAGGGCCAGCGGGTCTGGGCTGGCGAGCGGGTCGGCGTCGTCGGCAAGACCGGCAACGCGATCACGGTCGGCTGCCACCTGCACTTCGAGATCCACGTCCACGGGGTCGCGGTCGACCCCGAGCCCGAACTGCGGCGCTGGGACCGCTGGAGCTGAGCCGGTGGCCGCGGCCGAGGCGGGCAGGGTGGCGGTCGCCGCCGCCCTGCGGCACCAACGCGAGGAATGCGAGCGGCTCGGCTCGCCGCTCTACGCCGGGCTGCTGGGCGGCGCAGCAGCCGACGTCGAAGCCGGCGGGCCAGCCTGGGAGGTCCTGCGCGGCCAGCCGGACGAAGGGCGCTGGCCAAAGCTGGCGTTGCAGCTGCTGGGGGCCGTCAATCGGCTGGTCCTCGCCGGCGAGGAGCCGGAGCTGGCCGCGGCCTACGCGACGGCGCGGCAGGGCGGGGACGTCGACGCCTGGCCGATCTTCCGCGACGTCCTGGTCCGTCGCCGCGAGAGCCTGCGCGAGCTGGTCGACCTGCCGGTCCAGACCAACGAGGTCGGCCGCTCGGCGGTGCTCCGCCACGGCTTCCTCGCCGTCGCCCTGGAGACCGAGCTGCCGCTGCGGCTGCTCGAGCTCGGCGCCTCGGCCGGGCTCAACCTCAACTGGGACCGCTACGAGCCGGCGCCGGGGGTCGAGGTGGCTTCGCGCGAGGGCTGCGACGCGGCGCCGATCGACCCGACGAGCGAGGAGGGACGGACCACCCTGCGCGCCTACGTCTGGCCGGACCAGGGGCGGCGGGTCGAGCGGCTGGAGGCGGCGCTCGCGGTCGCCGCGGAACACCCGGTGCGAGTGGACCGCGCCCGCGCCGGCGAGTGGGCGCGCGAGCGGCTCGCCAATGCGGCACCAGGTCTCGCCACGGTGGTCTTTCACTCCGTCTTCATTTGGTACCTGCCGGAGGGCGAACGCGAGGAGTTGCTGGCGACGATCGCCGCCGCCGGCGACCAGGCGAGCGTCGCGGCCCCGCTCGCCTGGCTGCGAATGGAGGGACCGGGGGAGCGGGCCTCGCTCACCCTGACCACTTGGCCCGGCGGAGAGGAACGGCTGCTGGCCCGGGCCGGCTACCACGGCGAGCCGCTCGAACTGCTGGAATCCGGGGCGGGATGAGGAGCGGCGGCTACGAAGTCGATGCCGAGGGCAACCTGGTCGAGGTCGGCACCGGCGCGCCCGGTGGCCCTCCCGGCGATGGCGAGGAAACCCCGGCGCCGGTGCGGCGGGCGATGCGCGTCTACGGCTTCGCCCAGCTCGTCTCCTTCGCGCTGCTGGTGGTGGTGGCGATCACGATGCCCGAGATCCGCCCGGTCCTGCTCCTCGTCGCCATCGTCTACGGCGTTGTCGCGTTCTTCATGCACCGCCTCTACCGCCGCGCCCTGATCCGTCGCTACGAGAAGATGCACGGATGACCCGCGCCGCCGCCGATCGCGCTACCCGTGGCCTCCTCGCCTCGACCGTCTTCGGGGTGATCCTGATCGTCGTCGTCGCCCTGATCGTCTCCGAGCACCGCGGCCTGCTGCTGGCGATCGGCGCGATCTACCTGCTCACCTCGCTCGGCGCCTACTTCGGCCTGCGCCGCTCCCTCGACCGCGCCCTCGCCGCCCAGGAGCGGCAGCAGGAGGAGCGCCGCGAGGCCCTCTAGCCGCGGCGCCCTGCCTCGGCCGTGCGCCTTCCGTAGCAGGGGTGTTGTCGTTTGTAACCCACAGGGTTACAAGCAGCAACCGGTCCTAGAGCTGGCGTTCGAACCAGAGGTCGGCTTTGGCGTTGCCGTTGTAGTCGGCGACCTCGCGGTAGCCGGCGGCGCGGTAGAGGGCGACGGCGGCGGCGAGGAACTCGTTGCTGTCGAGGCGGACGGCGCGGCAGGCCGCTTTGGCGGCGATCCGCTCCAGCTCGCGGAGCATGCGGCGGCCGAGGCCGAGGCCGCGGTGGGTGGGGGAGACGTACATGCTCTTGATCTCGGCCACCGGGGTGTCGAGGTGGCGGACGCCCCCGATCGCCGCCGGCTCGCCGTCGACGCGAGCGAGCAGCATCGCCCCGCCGGGCGGGACCAGGTCGGCGGGCGGCCCGGCGGCGATCACGCGGGCGGTCTCCTCAGCGGCTTCGTCCAGCTCCGCGCCGGCCTCGACCACGAAGGGTGCGAACAGGGCGAGCACCCGGGGGTCGTCCCGGCGGGCGACGGCGAACTCGACCTCAGGCATCGAGCTCGTAGCTGAACCAGGTGCTGCGGGTTGCGCCGGTCGAGTCGTAGAGGCGCTGGGCGGTTTGGTTGTCGGGCGCGGTCGACCACTCCAGCGACTTGCAGCCGCGCTCGCGGGCGACCTCCAGGGCGGCCTCGATCAGCGCTCGGCCGACGCCCTCGCCGCGGGCCTCGGGGACGACGAAGAGGTCGTTCATCAGCACCGTCTCGCCCGGGTCGAGCGAGCTGAAGTGCCAATAGAGGCAGGCGTAACCGCGGATCGGGCCAGCGCCGTCGTCGCCGCGGGCGCGCAGCAGCATCCCGTCCTCGCTGGGGGCGAGGAAGCGGGCGAAGAAGGCCCGGTTGCGCTCGTCGCTCGGCTCGGCGACCGCGTAGAAGCGCTGGTAGGCGGCGATCAGCGGCACGACCTCGTCGAACTCGGCCGCGCTCACCGCACTCACCTCAAGCTCTGCTGCCACGGGACCGAAAACTACAGCGGCGGCGCAAGTCCGCGACCACGAGCAGGACGGCCAGCCCGGGCGCCGTAGATCACCCCGACGACACGGCGACCGGCCCCGTCTAAGCTTTTGGAGCCGCCGCCGGTGACAAACCGACCACCCCAGGAGGGGATTCCGCTGGCACGTCCCACCGACTCGAACGAGCAGCTTCTCTGCAGCTTCTGCGGCAAGTCCCAGCGCCAGGTGAAGAAGCTGATCGCCGGCCCCGGGGTCTACATCTGCGACGAGTGCATCGACCTCTGCAACGAGATCATCGACGAGGAGCTGACCGCGCCGCCGGCCTTCGAGCTCGAGAACCTGCCGAAACCGCGCGAGATCCACGACGTCCTGCAGGAGTACGTGGTCGGCCAGGAGGCCGCCAAGCGGTCCCTTTCGGTCGCCGTCTACAACCACTACAAGCGGGTGCAGATCGCTCAGTCCGAGGAGACCGAGATCGAGCTGCAGAAGTCGAACATCATGATGCTGGGGCCGACCGGCTGCGGCAAGACGCTGCTCGCCCAGACTCTCGCCCGGATCCTCAACGTCCCCTTCGCGATCGCCGACGCGACCGCGCTGACCGAGGCCGGCTACGTCGGCGAGGACGTCGAGAACATCCTCCTGAAGCTGATCCAGGCCGCCGACTTCGACGTCAAGAAGGCGGAAACGGGGATCATCTACATCGACGAGATCGACAAGATCGCGCGCAAGGCCGACAACCCGTCGATCACCCGTGACGTCTCCGGCGAAGGCGTCCAGCAGGCACTGCTGAAGATCCTCGAGGGGACCACCGCCTCGGTGCCGCCGCAGGGCGGGCGCAAGCACCCCCACCAGGAGTTCCTGACGATCGACACCACCAACATCCTCTTCATCTGCGGCGGCTCCTTCGCCGAACTCGACAAGGTGATCGAGCGCCGGGTCGGCGACCGCGGGATCGGCTTCGGCGCCGAAATCTCCGCCCGCCAGGAGAAGGACGCCGGCGAGTGGTTCGAGCAGGTGCTGCCCGAGGACCTGATCGAATACGGCCTGATCCCCGAGTTCATCGGCCGCCTGCCGGTGATCACCGCGATCCACCAGCTCAGCCGCGACGACCTGACCACGATCCTGACCGAGCCGAAACACGCGCTGACCAGCCAGTTCCAGCGCTTCTTCGAGTTCGACGACATCGAGCTGGTCTTCAGCGACGACAGCCTCGAGGCGATCGCCGACAAGGCCATCGAACGGGAGACCGGGGCGCGCGGGCTGCGCTCGATCCTCGAGGAAACGCTGCTCGACGTGCAGTTCGAGCTGCCCTCGCGGCGCGATGTCACCAAGTGCGTGGTGACCAAGGAGACGATCCTGCAGGGACGGCGACCGACGCTGGTCACGGAGGCGGCTCACCAGGACATCGGGGCCGCTGCCGACGAGGACCTCGGCGAGGAAACCGCCTAGCGGTTCAGCCGAAGGCGTGCTCACGGCCGTGGCGCGAGCGGCGAAGCCCGGCACTGCCCGTGGGCTGTTCCTTTTCCCGATGTGGAGTGGATAAGGAACAGCGCAAGCGGGGGGAGGTGCGCTCGGAGTTTGCCTGGAGGCCGTTGGCCGCGGGTGGGCATCTAGACTCGCGCCCTCATGGACGAGGCTCGCCGCAAACGCCTGGAGGAGACGACCCGCTGGGAACCGGCCGAGGTCGAGGCGCGGGTGTTCGCGGAATGGATGGAGGGGGGGTACTTCCATCCCGAGGCGGAGGGGACGCCGGAGGATAATTTCAGCGTCGCGATTCCACCGCCGAACGTCACCGGTGCCCTTCATATGGGGCACGCGTTGAACGGCTCGATGCAGGACGCGCTGGTGCGGCTGAACCGGATGCGAGGGCGGAACACGCTGTGGATCCTGGGCACCGACCATGCCGGCATCGCCACTCAGGCGGTGGTCGAGAAAGAGCTGAAGAAGGAAGGGAAGACGCGCCAGGAGTTCGGGCGTGAGGCCTTTGTCGAGCGGGTCTGGGAGTGGAAAGAGGAGTACGGGTCGCGGATCGTCGAGCAGTACAAGCGGCTCGGCGCCTCCTGCGACTACGAGCGCGAGCGCTTCACCCTCGACGACGGCTACGTCAAGGCGGTCTACCGGGTCTTCAAGCAGCTCTTCGACAAGGGCTACATCTACCGCGACAACTACATGGTCAACTGGGACCCGGGCACGCGCTCGGCGATCTCCGACCTCGAGGTCGAGAACCGCGAGGTGGAGGACGCGCTCTACTCGATCGACTATCCGGTCGAGGGCTCCGACCGGGTGCTGACCGTCGCCACGGTGCGCCCGGAGACGATGCTCGCCGACACCGCCGTCGCGGTGAACCCGGAGGACGAGCGCTACCGGGACCTAGTCGGCCAGCACTGCCTGCTGCCGCTGGTCGGCCGCCGGCTGCCGATCATCGCCGACGAGCACGTCGAGATCGAGTTCGGCACCGGCGCGCTGAAGATCACCCCCGGCCATGACGTCAACGACTTCGAGATCGGCCGTCGCCACAAGCTCGAGGAGATCGGGGTGATCGGCGAGGACGGGCGGATGAACGAGGAGGCCGGGGAGTACGCCGGGATGAGCGTGCCCGAGGCGCAGGTGGCGATCGTCGCTGCCCTGCGCGAGGAGGGCCGCCTTCGCGCCGAGGAGCCCTACACCCACTCGGTCCCGTTCAGCCACCGCTCCGGCGAGCGGATCGAGCCGTTGATCAGCCTGCAGTGGTTCTGCCGCATGGACGAGCTGGCGCGGCCGGCGATCGAGGCGGTCGAAACCGACGAGGTGCGGATCGCCCCGGAGCAGTGGAAGCGGGTCTACCTGAACTGGATGGAGGAGATCCGCCCCTGGTGCGTCTCCCGCCAGCTCTGGTGGGGGCACCGGATCCCGGTTTGGTACTGCGACTCCTGTGGCGAGACGGTCGTCGCCGAAGCGACCCCGCAGCGCTGCCCCGAGTGCGGCGGCGAGCTGCGCCAGGAGGAAGACGTGCTGGACACCTGGTTCAGCTCGGCGCTCTGGCCCTTCGCCACCCTCGGCTGGCCCGAGCAGACGCCGGAGCTGGCCGCCTTCTACCCGACCAGCTTCCTGACTACGGCGCGGGAGATCCTCTTCCTCTGGGTGGCGCGGATGGTGATGATGGGGATCGAGTTCCCCGGCCGGGTCCCCTTCCGCGACGTCTACGTCCACTCGGTGATCCAGGCCCGCGACGGGCGGCGGATGTCGAAGAGCCTCGGCACCGGGATCGACCCGCTGGTGGAGATCGACGCCCACGGTGCCGACGCCCTGCGCTTCGGCCTGCTGGCGATGTCCTCGACCCAGGACGTGCGCTACTCCGACGCCAAGGTCGAGCAGGGCCGCGACCTCTCGAACAAGCTCTGGAACGCCAGCCGGTTGATCCTGCTGAACGCGGCCGAGGTCGAGCCGGCCCCGCGGCCGCTCCACGTCGAAGACCGCTGGATCCTCTCCCGGCTGGAGCGGACGATCGCCTCGGTGACCGAGAAGCTGGAGACCTACGACTTCGCCCACGCCGTCCAGGAGGCCTACTCGTTCTTCTGGCGCGACCTCTGCGACTGGTACCTGGAGATCGTCAAGCCGCGGCTCTACGACGGCGAGGAGGAGGTCTCGGCGACGCTGCTCTACGCGCTGGAGCGGGTGCTCGGCCTGCTGCACCCGCTGATGCCCTTCGTCAGCGAGGAGATCTGGTCCTTCCACCCGGCCCGCCGCGGCCATCTCGTCGTCCACCCGTTCCCGGTCGCCGACGAGGCGCTAGTCGACCCGGCGGCCGAGGAAGACGTCGAGAGCGGGATCCGGCTGACCCAGCGGCTGCGCGCCTGGCGCGACCTCGCCGGGGTGCCGGTCGGGGCGACGCTGCCGGCGCTGATCGACGGGGTCGAACCGCCGGCCTTCGTCGGCCGCCTCTCCCGCTTCGCCTTCGACGGGGTCGGCTCCGAGCCGGTCGCCTCGGTCGGCCCGGTTCGCGTCCTCGCCTCCGAGGCGCTCGACGCCGGGGCACTCAATAGTCGGCTCGAGGTGCGCCGCGAGGAGCTGCGCGCCGAGGTCGAGCGCGGTGAGCGCAAACTCGGCAACCAGGGCTTCGTCGCCAAGGCCCCGGCCGAGGTGGTCGAGGAGGAGCGCGGCAAGCTAGAGCGCTACCGCCAGGAACTCAACGAGCTTTCGTGACGTGCCAGACGGTGCGGACGCGAAGCGGAGCAGCCGTCGCCTGACCTGGGATCCAGACGCATTCCTGAACGCCCTCGAGCCGGTCGGCTGGCGGCTCGGCCTGGAGCGGATGTGGAAGCTGACCACGGCGCTGGGGCTGCCGCAGAATCGCTTCGCCTCGATCCACGTCGTCGGCACCAACGGCAAGTCCTCGGTGACGCGGATGACCGCGGCGCTGCTCGGCGCCCACGGGATGCGCGCCGGCGCCTGCCTCTCGCCCCACACCTCGCGCTGGACCGAGCGCACGCTGATCGGCGGCGAGGAGGTGGGGGAGGAGGCCTGGGCGCGGGCGGTCGGCGAGGTCGCGCGCGCCGCCGAGGCGGTCAACCGCACCCTCGACGATGACGAGGTGGTGACCGAGTTCGAGGCGGCGACCGCGGCGACCTTCGTCGCCCTGGCCGAGGCGCGGGTCCAGGCGGCGGCGATCGAGGCCGGGCTCGGCGGCCGCCTCGACGCCACCAACACGATCCCCTCGCGGGTCACCGTGCTGACCTCGATCGGCCTCGACCACACCGAGTACCTGGGCGGGACCGAGCTCGAGATCGCCGCCGAGAAGCTGGCGGTCCTGCGCGACCAGACGACCCTGGTGCTGGGCCGGGTCTCGGCCGAGGTCGAGGCGCTGGCCGAGCGCACCGCCGCTGAACACGGTGCCACCCTGGTGCGGGCGCCGGAGGACCCCGGCGCCGGGGTCGCGCTGCTCGCCGCCGGCAGCTTCCAGCGTCGCAACTTCGCCCTGGCGATGGCCGCGGCCGAGGCGCTGCTGGGGGAGCTCGATCCAACCAAGGTGGCCACGGTCGCGGCCGGCCTCGCCGTTCCCGGCCGCCTCGAGCTGGTCGCCGAGAACCCGCCGACCTACCTCGACGCCGCGCACAATCCCGACGGTGCCGCCGCCCTGGCCGAGGCGCTGCCGGGGGTGGTGGGGGAGCGGCGGATCATCGCCGTCCTCGCCGTGCTCGCCGACAAGGACGCGGCGGCGATGGTGCGGGCGCTGGCGCCCGCCCTCGACGCCGTCGTCTGCACCGAGGTCCCGGCGGCGGCGCTGCGCTCCCAGGGTCGCCCGGGCGCCCGCTCACGGCCGGCGGCCGAGCTGGCGGCGCTCTGTGCCGAAGCGGGGTTGGAGGCTAGCGCCGAGCCCGACCTCGCCACCGCCCTGGCCGTCGCCCGCACCCGAGCCTCCGAGTCTCCCCCCGGCGCCGTCCTCGTCGCCGGCTCCCACTACGCGATCGCGCCGGCGCGGGCCGCGCTGGACGCCTAGATGGTCGTGGAACCGACCACCTAGCGTGGCGCTTTTTTCGGCGTATAGCCAAGCAAAGCGCCACTCATCCCCGCATATGCGACGATTTCGACATGGACCGCAGCGCCGGCTCAGAACTGCTCTCGATGATGGGCCTCGTCGCCGCCGTTGTCGCGATTGTGATCCTCGTCTTCTTCGGCGTCGGCTACCTGTTCGGAAGGCTCTTCCTCTAGGCGCAGGGTTCGCGCTCAGTTCGGCGAAGTAAACTGCCCGACCCTTCGACCCCCAGGCGGGAAGCCCACCCATGTCACTAGCGATCTTCGGAATCACCAACAGCGGCCTCAACCTGGCTGCCTCGCTCGTTCTGCTGATGCTGATCGTGCTCTGGCTCGCCTTGATCGTCTACACGTTCCTCGACGCCCGCCGCCGCATCGGCGATCCGTTCCTGGTCGCCTGCGCCACGATCGCCTCCTTCTTCCCCTTCATCGGCACCGCCGTCTACACGATCGTGCGGCCGCCGGAGTACCTCGAGGACGCCCACGAGCGCGAGCTCGAGATCCGCGCCGCCGAGCTGCGGGTGCGGCAGCTGAAAGATCAGAGCTGCCCCAACTGCGAGTACCCGGTGGAGAAAAACTACCTCCGCTGCCCGAACTGCCAGCGCCGCCTCAAGGACCCCTGCCCGACCTGCAGCAAGCCGGTCGACCCGCGCTGGGCGCTCTGCCCGTACTGCGAGTCGGCTCTCTCCGGCGGCGAGCGTCGCCGGCCGCGCGAGCGCCGGCCCGAGGGCGAGCGCCGGCCCGAGGGCGAGCGACGCCCGGAAGGCGAACGCCGGCGCGAGCGCGCGCCGGAAGCCCAGCCGGCCAAAGAGCAGAAACGCCCGCGGCGGAAAAAAGCCGCCCCGGCGGCAAAAAAACCTTCCGCGAGCAGCTCCGGTCGTGACTCCGGCGCTCGTGCCGGCTCGGAGGAGCCGCGAAGCCAAAGCAACGAGCAAAGGAGCAGCAGCAGCCGTGAGCAGAACCCTGATCCTCGTCAAGCCTGACGCCTTCGAGCGCGCCCTGACCGGCGAGGTGATCGCCCGCTTCGAGCGCAAGGGGCTGCGGATCTCCGCGATCAAATCGTTGACCGCGAGCGAGGAGATCGCCAACCAGCACTACGCCGAGCACACCGAGAAGCCGTTCTTCGGCGAGCTGGTCTCCTTCATCACCGGCGGCCCGCTGGTGGCGATGGTGCTGGAGGGCAACGAAGCGGTGCCGGCGGCGCGGCAGATGATCGGCGCGACCAACCCGATCGAGGCGGCGCCGGGCTCGATCCGCGGCGACTTCGCGCTCGAGGTGACCTTCAACATGGTCCACGGCTCGGACTCCGACGAGTCGGCCGAGCGCGAGATCGGGATCTGGTTCCCCGAGCTGGGCTGAGCCCGGCTCGCCGCCGGAGGCGGCGATGAACGTCCTGCTCGCCTCCGGCTCGCCGCAGCGGCGCGAGATCCTCGCCAAGCTCGGGGTCGAGTTCGAGGTCCGGGTCCCCGGCGTCGAGGAGTTGGAGCGCGGCGACGCCGCCGAGTTGGTGGTCGAGAACGCCCGGCGAAAGGCCCGGGCCGTGGCGGAGGAAGCGGCGGCCGACGGGTTCGACCTGGTCCTCGCCTGCGACACCGACGTCGTCCTCGACGGCGAGGTGCTCGGCAAGCCGGCCGACGCCGCCGACGCCCGCGCCTACCTGGAGCGGATGTCCGGGCGCGCCCACGAGGTGATGAGCGGCCTGGTCGTGGTCGACCGCGGCGAGGAGCGCAGCGGCCTCGAACGGACCTCAGTCGTCTTCAAGCGACCTCTCCGAGGCCGAAATGGAGCGCTACGTCGCCTTCGGCGAGTGGCAGGGCCGTTCCGGCGGCTATGCGGTCCAGACCCTCGGCTCGACCCTGGTCGAGCGGCTCGAGGGCAGCGTCTCCAACGTCGTCGGGCTGCCGGTCGGGCTGCTGGCGGAGCTGGCGCCGGCGCTCTTCTCGCACCCCTGATTTGCGGCGATTTGGGCGGGATTTCCCCGTTTGAGCAGGCCTTAATACGCCGAATGCCATCATGGCTGCAAGGACCGGCGCAGGCCCGCCGCCCGCCCCCGGCGCGGCGCGGAGCTCCGGCAAGATGGACGACCGGCCGTCGCCGCCACCGGCGCGGCCTCAACGCACCTAGACCCGAGGCACTCCACCCAACGTGTACCGAAAACAAGTACGCCGCCGCCGCGCGGTGCTGGCGCTGCTCATCGTCGGCAGCTTCGCGCTGTTGACGATCACCTACGGACAGGGCTCCAACGGCCTGCAGAAGGGCGTCGCCTCGATCTTCAACCCGCTGCAATCGGCCGCCGACCGCACCCTGAAGCCGGCCCGCGACCTGGTCAATTGGTTCGACGAGACCTTCGACGCGAAGGGCGAAAACTCGAAGCTGCACGGCGAAGTCGTGGCCCTGCGCAAAGAGGCCGTCGGGGCGAAGGCGGCGCTGGCCGAAAACGCGCAGCTGCGCAAGCTGGTCAAGCTCGACGAATCCGGCGCGATCCCCTCCGGCTACGAAACGGTGACTGGCCAGGTGATCGCCCGCTCGCCAACCGTCTGGTACGCCGGGGTGACGATCGACGTCGGCTCCGGCGACGGCGCCCAGGTCGGCGACCCAGTAATCAATGGCGATGGGCTGGTCGGCCATGTCTCGGCGGTCACCGGTGGTTCCTCCGAGGTGGACCTGATTGCCGACGGCTCCAGTGCCGTCTCGGCGAAGGTGGTGCCGCTCGGCGTCCAGGGCGTGATCAAGCCCGAAGTCGGCAACCCCGGCTCGCTGATCCTCGACTTCATCGACTCGGCCAAGCACGTCCACAAAGGGCAGGACATCGTCACCGCCGGCTGGCGCGCCGCCGAAATCTCCGCCGGCGACCCGCCCAACCTGCCGATCGGCGAAATCACCGAAGCCTCGATCGTCCAGCAGGAGGCCCAGCAGCAGGTCAAGGTACGGCCGTTCGCCGACCTCCGCGAGCTCGACACCGTCCAGGTGCTGACCGGGGGCTCGCGGGGATGATCCTCACCGGCAACGTCTTCGCCCGCCTGGTCCTGGTCGTCGTCCTCGGCGTCGTCCTGCAGCTTTCCTTCTTCTCCCAGGTGGCGCTGTTCCACGTCAGCCCCGACGTGCTGCCGGCGCTGGTCGTCTCGATCGGCCTGCTCGGCGGGACGATGGCCGGCGCCGTCAGCGGTTTCAGTGTCGGCCTCCTGCTCGACTGCCTGCTGATCGCCCCGCTCGGCGGCGGCTCGCTGGTCCTGCTCGCCACCGGCTACCTGGCCGGCCTCTACCGCGAGCGCTTCGAGCTGCCGAACCGCTTCGTGCCGCCGCTCGCCTGCGCGGCGCTGACCCTGTTCGCCGAGCTCGGCTTCGGCGCGGTGCAATTGATGCTCGGGATCGAAGGCTCGGTCAGCGGCCTCGTGGTCAAGGACCTGATCCTGAAGAGCGTCTTCGCCTTCTTCCTCGGCTGGCCGATCTACCTGCTGCTGCGGCGGCTGCTGCGGCCGGCACTGGTGCTGGAGCCGCGCGGGCGGCGGCGTCGTCCCACGGTGCTGGGAGCCTAGGCCCGATGTTCCTGCGCAAAGACGAGCTCCCGCGTCGCAGCCGCCTGTCGCTGCGGATCGCGGTGCTCGGCGGCATCGCCGTGGCCCTCTTCGCCGTGCTCTTCTTTCGCCTCTGGAACCTGCAGGTGCTGGACGGCTCCCACTACCTGGCCGAGGCCCAGAACAACCGCACCCGCGAATACCGGGTGCTGCCGCCGCGCGGGGACATCCTCGCCCGCGGCGGCGAGACCCTGGTCGACAACCGGACCAGCCTGGCGCTGCAGGTGACGACCAGCAAACTGCCCGAAGACGAAGCCGAAGCAAACGCCGAGCTGAAGCAGATCGGCAGCCTCGCCCACATGCCGCTGAAGAAGGTGAAGCGGACGATCCGCGAATCCGAAGAAGTCGCGGCGGGAGCGCCGGTGACGCTGCGCCGTGACGTCGGCTACGACCTCGTCTACTACCTGGAAGAAAACAAGCGCCAGTTCCCCGGGGTTAGCGTCGAACGGGTCTTCGTCCGCGCCTACCCGCACGGCTCCGAGGCCGCCCACATCGTCGGCAGCACCGGCGAGGTGAACGAAGAAGAGCTGGAAGAAACCCGGTTCAAGGGCCTGCAGCCGGGTGACGTGATCGGCCAGACCGGGGTCGAGGACACCTACGACCGCTACCTGCGTGGCGAACCGGGAGTGACCCGGGTCCAGGTCAACGCGATGGGGCAGCCGACGCCGGGCGGGCGACTGACCTCGACGCCGCCGCAGCCGGGCGACAACCTGGTGCTGACGATCGATCCGAAGGTGCAGGAGGCGGGTGAAGCGGCGCTCTCCGAACGGGGCCTGCCGGGGGCGTTCGTGGCGATGAACGTCCATACCGGTGAAATCCTCGGCATGGGCTCGGCGCCGAGCTTCGAACCGAAGGACCTGATCGAACCGACCCAGGCGCAGGTGAACGAACTTTACCGAAACGAATCGGCACCTCTGACCAATCGGGCGACCGAATCGGCCTACCCGACCGGCTCGATCTACAAGATCATCACCGCCCTGGCAGCGCTTGAAAACGGCGTGATCACGCCGAATACGACGATCGACGACAACGGCTTCATCCAGCGCGGCACCCAGAAATTCGAAAACGCCGGCGGTGCCTCCTACGGCCCGCTGACCCTGGTGCCGGCGCTGCAGGTCTCCTCCGACGTCTTCATGTACGAACTCGGCGGGCGGATGTGGAACCACAACTACCTGCAGCACTGGTCGCACCTGCTCGGGGTCGGCGACCCGACCGGGATCGACCTGCCGAGCGAATCGGAAGGCTTCGTGCCGAGCAAGCAGTGGCGCAACGGATTGGTCGCCGAAGAAGAAAGCAGCGGCGAACTCGGCCTGGCCGAAGGTCGGCCCTGGTCCGAAGGCGACAACATCCAGCTGGCGACCGGGCAGGGCGACCTGCAGACGACGCCGCTGCAGATGGCGATCGCCTACTCGGCGCTGGGCAACGGCGGCACCATCGTCACCCCGCACCTCGGCCTCGAAGTCACCGACGCGGCCGGCCGGGTGCAGAAGGAATTCCAGTTCGAAGCACGCCGCCAGGTCAAGATCGACCCCGGTTCGCGGCAGGCGATTCTCGAAGGCCTGCATGAGGCGGCGCAGGTGCCGCCGGGCACCGCGGCGGGGGTTTTCGGCGGCTTTCCGATCCCGATCGCCGGCAAGACCGGCACCGCCGAACGGCCGGGCCACGCCGACCAATCCTGGTTCGTCGCGCTCGCCCCGTACCCCGACCCCAATATCGTGATGATCATGACCGTGGAGGAAGGTGGCTTCGGAGCCGAATCGGCGGCACCTGGGGTGCTGCAGATGCTCGAGGCCTATTTCCACAAAAAGGCGAGCGAAGTGACCACGGCCGGGGGCGCCGAATGACGCCGAGCCTCGCCACCAGCCGCCGGGCGAACCCGGAGCAGTTCGCGGCCGAACACATCGGCATCGGCGAACGCCTCGGCCTCGCCCACATGGATTGGCCGCTGACCCTGGCGGCGGTTGGGCTGATCCTGGTCAGCGTCGTCACCCTCGGCCAGGCGACCGCCAACGACGTCCCCGGCAGCCCCCACTACTACCTCGACCGCCAGGCGCTCTACGGCCTCTTCGGCATCGTCGGGATGGTCCTCCTGGCCCGGATCGACTACTCGCGCTTTCGCGAGCTGCGGGTCGGCATCTACACCTTCCTCTGCGCCTCGGTCTCGCTCGTCTTCGTCTTCGGCTTCGCGGCGCGCGGCTCGCGACGCAGCTTCGAATTCCCCCTCTTCTCCTTCCAGCCATCCGAGCTCGGCAAGCTGCTGCTGATATTGGCGCTTGCCGGCTTCGTGATCGATGGAGCCAGGCGCGGGTCGCCGTGGCAGCGCACTGCGCGCTACCTCGCTCTCGGCCTGGCACCGGCTGCTCTCGTCTTCTTGCAGCCCGACCTCGGCACCTCATTGGTGTACGTGGTCGCAACCCTCGCCGTCATGTACTTCGCAGGCGTCCACTGGACGCACTTCGCGGTCATCGGCGGTGCCCTCGTCGCCATCGTTGCGCTGGTCCTGGTGGTGGCTCCCGCAGTCGGGACGCCACTGCTCAAGGGCTATCAGGAGGAACGGCTGACGTCGTTCATCACTCCCAGCAGCGACCCCGGCGGTGCGGGTTACCAGCAAAACCAAGCAGGAATCGCCATCGGCTCCGGTCAGACGACCGGCCGCGGCAATCAAGCCACTCAGACGCGGCTCGACTTCGTTCCCGAGCGGCACACCGACTTCATCTTCGCGGTGATCGGTGAGCGCTACGGGTTCATGGGCGCCGCGTTAGTCCTATCCCTTTACGCCCTGCTCTTCTGGCGGGCGCTGCGGATAACGACGCTCTCGAAAAACTCCTACGGGACCCTGGTGGCGGGCGGCATCGCCGTCTCGCTGCTCTTCCAGGCCTTCGTCAACGTGGGGATGAACCTCGGCATCATGCCGATCACGGGCATCCCCTTACCGCTGATGAGCTACGGAGGGTCCTCCGTGATCGCTACGTTCCTTGCGATCGGAGTTCTCCAGAGCATCAACATCCAAGCGCGTCTCAGCCAAAAGGGCAGGTTCGCCTGGTGATGCCTCGATCCGAGGATCCCGGGCCGCGTACCTAACCCGAACTGAGCTGAACTAACAAATGAAGAAAACGATTTTGGTTTCCGCCGAGCGCGGCGAGACCCGCGTTGCGGTGCTCGAGTCCAAGCAGAAAGGCGGCAAGGCCGACGTCGCCGAGCTCTACATCGAGCGGCGCGGACGCCGCTCGATCGTCGGCAATATCTACAAGGGCAAGGTCGACAACGTCCTACCCGGCATGGAGGCCGCCTTCGTTGACATCGGCCTCGAGCGCAACGGCTTCCTCCACGTCGACGAGATCGTCACCCCGGACGGCAAACAGGCGCCGAAGCGGGGCCGCGGCAGCGGCCGGCGGATCAACGAGTTGATCAAACCCGGCCAGGAGATCCTCGTCCAGGTGGTCAAGGACCCGCTGAAGACGAAGGGCGCCCGGCTCTCGATGAACGTCTCGATCGCCGGTCGCTACCTGGTCTTCGCGCCGAACGGCAGCGGCGTCGGGGTCAGTCGCCGGCTCTCGGACTCCGAACGCGACCGGTTGCGGAAGATGGTCGACCGCACCTACAAGGGCCCGGGCGGGCTGATCGTTCGCACCGCCGCGCACGGGGCGAAAAAAGCGGACTTCGTCCGCGAGATCGCCTACCTGCAGAAGCTCAACGAAGTACTCGACCGGCGCAGCGAGGGGACCAAGGCGCCGGCGCTGACCTTCCAGGAGGCCGACCTCTCGGTCCGCGTCCTCCGCGACGTCTTCCTCTCCGAGTTCGAGAAGGCGATCATCGATTCGCCGAAGCAGTTCGAACGGGTCACCAGCTTCTTCCAACGGACCGCGCCGGAGCTGGTCTCCGGGGTCGAGCTCTACGAGGGCAGCAAACCGCTGTTCGAAAAATGGAAGATCGACGAGGAGATCGAGTCGACCCTGAACCGCCGCGTCGACCTGCCCTCAGGTGGCTACCTGATCATCGACTACACCGAGGCGCTGACGGTGCTCGACGTCAACTCGGGTTCCTTCACCGGCCGCGGCAAAGGCGGCCTCGAGGAGACGATTACCAAAGTCAACACCGAGGCGGCCGAGGAGGCGGTGCGGCAGCTGCGGCTGCGTGACATCGGCGGCATCATCGTGATCGACTTCATCGACATGGCGCGGGCCTCGAACCGCGACAAAGTCTTGAAGACGATGCGCAAAGCGCTCGACGCCGACAAGTCGAAGAGCTACGTGGTCGAGGTCTCGCCGCTCGGTTTGGTCGAGATGACCCGCCAGAACGTCACCGACGGGGTGCGCGAGATCCTCACCGAGCTCTGCCCGACCTGCGGCGGCGAGGGAGTCGTCCTCTCGGCCGAGACGGTGGCGCTCGACGCGCTGCGCAAACTGAAGGACATCGCCGCCGAAAAGAGCGACGAAGCCTTTTTGCTGCGGGTCAACCCGAAGGTCGCCCACGTCCTCACCGGCGAGGACAGCGGCCTGACCGAGCTCGAGGAGGAAAGCGGCAAGCGCTTCCACTTCGAGGGCGGCGACGCGCTGGCGATCGAGACATTCGACCTGATCGAGTCCGGCAGTCGCGAGGAGATCGAGGAGCGGGCGCTGCCGTTCAAGGTCGGCGAGGAGGTGCTGGTCTCGATCGACGAGCCGCACATGTACAACGACGAGGACGCGGTGGCGCGGATCGACAGCTACATCGTCAGCGTCACCGGCGGCGGCCGCTACGTCGGCGAGCGGCGGCTGGTGCGGATCGAGGACGTCGCCCGCAGCGAGGCCGTGGCATCGCTGCTGGGGACCGATCCGCCCAGCGGTAACGGCTCGAACGGCGACGGAAGCGACTCCGAGCTAGAATCCGGCGCTCCTTCGCGTAAACGCAGCCGCGGCCGCAGGGGCGGCCGGGGGCGTTCGCGCGCCAAACAAGGCAGCAAAGAGGACTGAAAAGCATGTACGCAGTAGTGGAAACCGGTGGCAAGCAGTACCGCGTCGAAGAGGGCAGCTCGCTGCTCGTCGATCGCCTCAGCGCCAAAGAGGGCGACAAGGTCGAGTTGCGGCCGGTGATGTTCCGCGACGGCGAGGTGCTGGCCGCGCCGAAGGAGCTGGAGAAAGTCAAGGTCGAGGCGACCGTCTCCGAGCACCTTCGCGGCCCCAAGGTCAAAGTCTTCAAATACAAGGCGAAGAAGGGCTACCGGCGCCGCGCCGGCCACCGCTCCGAGCTGACCAAACTCGAGGTGACGACGCTCAAAGGAGCGAAAAAAGCGGCGGCCAAAAAAGCCGACAAAGCCGAGAAACCGGCGAAAGCCGACAAAGCCGAGAAGGAGGACTAGCGAATGGCCCACAAGAAAGGTCTCGGGTCGAGCCGCAACGGCCGCGAATCCAATCCGAACATGCTCGGCGTCAAGGTCTTCGCCGGCCAAGAGGTCAGCGGTGGCGAGATCATCGTCCGCCAGCGCGGCACCCGCTTCTGGCCCGGCGCCGGCACCGGCCTCGGCCGCGACCACACGATCTTCGCCACCCAAGCGGGGAAGGTCGATTTCTACACCGCCCGCAAGGGGCGGACGGTCCGCGTCCTCGCCGAGGACTAGCCGGGGCGAGGGGAGGGGGATCGCTCCCCTCCGGTTCGCATCGACGGGTAGGGTCGTGTCGATCGTCCGCGTCCTCTCCTGAGGACAATCGAAAGGAAATAGCGTGAGCGCTGCTGCTGAGAGCGGGTACCGCCGTCTGGTCGTCCTCGGAGGTGCCGCGCTGGTGGCGCTCTTCGCCCTCTTCGCCGCGAGCGCCGTGCGCGCCAACGCGGCCGAACTCCTCTACTGGAACAACTACGGGGCCAAACCGCAGACGATCTCGGCCGCAAATGCGTCGGGAAGCGGGGGCCTGCTCAACCTGACCGGCGTCGACCTGAAGAGCCCAGAAGGGATGGCGATCGACTCGGTCACCGCTCGCCTCTACGTCGCCGCCAGCAGTGCCGGACCCGACGAAAGCGGCCAGATCCAGTTCGCCAACCTCGATGGCAGCGGCGCCGGTGTCTTCAGCGCTCCGGGAGCGCCCGTGGATTCTCCGTACGGCGTTGCCGTTGATCCGACGACGAGAACGATCTACTGGGCAAACGCCAGCGGCGGCACCGACGACAAAGGCACGATTGCCTGGGCGCGACTCGACGGCAGCGTCGGCGGAACGATCAACACGGCGGGGGCGACGCTCGTGGACCCGTACAAGGTCGGTCTCGACCCGGTCAACGGACGTATCTACTGGGGCAGCTACATCACGTCGACTGAAACGGTGATTAGCTACGCGAACCTGAACAACAGCGGCGGCGGCGACCTGCCGATCTCCCCACCCGCCTCAAATGTCTATGCCTTCGCCGTCGATCCAGCGGCAGGTCGGCTGTACTGGTCGGAGGGCAACGACAACAGGTTCGCCTACACCGGCCTGCTCGGCGGCACCCACAACACGCTGGATACGGGCGGCGCCGTGGTCAACACCTCCTACGGCTTCGCGATCGACCCGACGCTGAACAAGATCTCCTGGCCGAACTACGACAACGAAGAGGATCCTGTCAACGGGCTCGGCTTCGCCAGTCTCAGCGGTGGCGCTGGCGGCAACATCACGCCGACGGCGCCCTTCGACGAACCGCAGGACTTGGTGGTGCTGAAATCTCCGACCGGCACCGGGGCACCGACGATCACCCGATCTTCGAGCTCGCCCGCCGCGCTGAGCTGCTCGCCGGGCACTTGGGCCGCCGACTTCGCCGGCTCCTTCGTCTACCAAGCGCCGCACACGATCGCTTACCAGTGGACGGTCGACGGGGCACCGGTCCAGGGTGCCAGCGCCGCGACCTTCGCCGCCATCACGCCGGGGAGCTACGGCTGCGTCACGACGGCCACGAACCAGGCCGGGTCCGCCAGCCAGACCAGTGCGGCGGCAACCGCGGTCAAGGCGGCGAAGTTGAAGCTGAGCGCGAAGAAGAAGCAGGTCCAGGCGAAGCCGGGGAAGACGGCGACTTTCAAGGTCAACATCGCCAACCAGGGCGATTTCGCCACCGGGAAATCGGCGAAGCTCTGCGTCAAGGGAGCTAAGAAGGCGATCAAGTCGAAGTGCGCCAAGGTCAGTGGCGTCAAGAGCCTGGCGAAGAAGGTGGCGAAGCTGAAGGTCAAGGTGAAGCCGACCGCTCAGCCGAAGACCTACTCGCTGAAGATCGCCGCCAGCGGCGTCTCCTCGAAGCCGCTGAAGGTAAAGCTCAAGGTGCTCGGCTAGAAGGATGAGGCGGGGGAGGAGCGTGATGCCCCTCCCCCGGAGACCGTCGCGCAGCTGGGGCGAGCCGTCAGGGCTCCAGCGAATCCCGCTTGAGCGTCCGGGGGAGGGGCATCACGCTCCTCGCGTCGTACCTTTAGGGACGAGATGGATGACAGCGCGAAGATTTGGGTCGAGGGCGGAGCCGGCGGGAACGGGTGTATTTCGTTTCGTCGCGAGGCACATGTGCCCAGGGGTGGGCCTGACGGCGGGGATGGTGGGCACGGAGGAGACGTAGTGCTGGTCTGCGATGCGTCGCGGCGGGACTTGGGTGCCCTGAGGGGGAGTCGGCATTGGCGGGCGAAGCGGGGGCGGAACGGGGAAGGGTCGAACCGGCAGGGGGGGCGGGGGGACGATCTGGAGATTCCGGTGCCGGCGGGGACGCAGGCGACGACGGTGGACGGGAGCGCGGTCGACCTGGTCGAGGTGGGGCAGCGGGCCATCGTCGCGCGAGGTGGGCGAGGTGGCCACGGGAACAAGCGGTTCGCCACTTCGACCCGGCAGGCGCCGCGGTTCTCCGAGAACGGGACCAAGGGGGAATCGGACTGGATCGAGCTGCGGCTGAAACTGCTTGCCGACGTCGGCCTGGTCGGGCTGCCGAACGCGGGCAAGTCCTCGCTACTGGCGCGACTGACGCGGGCGCAGCCGAAGGTCGGCGACTATCCGTTCACGACGCTCTCGCCGGTGCTGGGCACGATTGAGGGCGAGGACCGCCAGGCCGTCGTCGCCGATATTCCCGGGTTAATCGAAGGGGCCGCCGAGGGAGCCGGGCTCGGCCACGAGTTCCTCGCCCACGTCGAGCGCTGCTCGATGCTGGTCCACCTGGTCGACCTGGCGCCGCCCGATGGCGACCCGGTCTCGAACTACGAGACGGTCCGCGGCGAGTTGGCCGCCCATGGCGCCGGGCTGGAGCTGCTGCCGGAGCTGGTGATGCTCTCGAAGCGCGACCTGGTTCCGGCGGAGGAGGTCGAGGCGGCGCTGGCCGAGTGGCGGGAGCGGCTCGACGGTGAGGTGATCGCCGCCTCCGCCGCCACCGGCGAGGGCCTCGACGAGCTGCGTCGCCGCATCCTCGCTGACCTGCCGGAGACGGTCCCCGCGGCGGCCGGCGGCGGCGCCGCGCCGGGTGCGCCGGAGGCGGAATTCGAGGCCGAGCACCGCGTCTACAGGCCGGCGGGGGAGGGCGGTTACTGGATCGAGCGCGAGGACGACGGCGGCTTCCGGGTGCTGGGCCGTGGGGTCGAGCTGCTGTTCGAGCGCCACGACGTCCGCAACGAAGAAGCGCTCGCCTACCTGGAGCAGCGACTGAACGAGATCGGCGTCGTCGCGGCGCTGACCAAGGCCGGCTTCGAGCCCGGCGACGACGTCCGCATCGGTGAGCACGAGTTCGAACTGCACCCCTGAGAGGGCCCGCGGGGCTCGCCCGGGGGCCTACTCCGGCCCGGCGTCCTCGGCGAGCACCAGCGGGGCGAGCTTCTCTCGCACCCAGTCTGGAATCTCCTTCTTCGCCTTCGTCTCGACGTCGATGAAGACGTAGCGGAGCTCACTCTCGACCAGCAGCTCCTCGCCGCGGAGCATCCACAGGCGCAGGTTCATGCTGGTGCGGCCGAGCGGGTCGACGCCGCCCTCGATCCGCAGCAGATCGTCGAAGCGGGCGGAGGAGCGGAAGCGCAGCCGCGATTCGGCGACGACCGAATCGAGGCCCTTCTCGACCATCGCCTGGTAGGAGCCGAAGGTCTGCCGCCACATCTCGGTCAGCGCTACGTCGACGTAGGCAAGGTAGTTGGCGTTGAAGACGATTCCCTGGGCGTCGCACTCGCCATAGCGGACCCGGAGCTGGTGGGAGAAGGGGAGCGGCATCCGCTCTTCTTACACTCTCGGCCATGACCCTGGTCGTGAAGCTCGGTTCCTCGATCGTCGCCGCCGACGACGGCGAGCTGCGCGCGGACGTCCTCGACTCGGTCTGCGAGCAGGTTGCGGCGGTGCGCCAAGGCGGCGAGGACGTGGTGATGGTCACCTCCGGGGCGATCGCCCGCGGCATCCGCCTGCTCGAGCTCGGCGCCCGACCGACCGACATGGACGCGCTGCAGGCGGCCTCGGCGGTCGGCCAGGGCAATCTCTTCCGCGCCTACGAGGAGCGGCTCGACGCCCGCGGGGTGCGGGCGGCGCAGGTGCTGCTGACCCTCTCCGACGTCTCCGAGCGGGCCAGTTACCTGAACGCGCGGGGGACGCTGCAGCGGCTGCTGCGCTGGGACATCGTCCCGATCATCAACGAGAACGACACCACCGCCACCGACGAGATCACCTTCGGCGACAACGACTTCCTCGCGGCGCTGGTCGCCGGCCTGCTGCGGGCGCGGCTGCTGGTCCTGCTGACCAACACCGACGGCGTCTTCACCGCCGACCCGCGGACCGACCCCGGCGCCGAGCTGGTCGGCGAGATCGCCGACACCGGCGAAATCGCCGCGATCGAGATCGGCGATACCTCGGCCTTCGGGCGCGGCGGCATGCGCAGCAAGATCACCGCGGCGCGGATCGCCAGCGAGTCCGGGGTACCGGTGACGATCTGCAACGGCACCGCGGCGGGGACGCTGGCAGCGGCGGTTGCTGGCGAAGCGGTCGGCACCCGGGTCGCCGCCGGGGCTGGCGGCGGCACCCCGCCCTACAAGCTCTGGCTCAAGTACGCGAAGCGGCCCGACGGGGTGCTGCGGGTTGACGAGGGAGCCGCCCGGGTCCTGCGCGAGCAGGGCTCGAGCCTGTTGGCGGTCGGGATCCTCGGCAGCGAAGGGCACTTCAAAGCCGGCGACGCGGTCACGGTCGTCGACGGCGACGGGGCGATCGGCAAGGGGATCAGCGAGTTCGGCTCGGTCGACGTCGCCCGGATCAAGGGCCGCAAGTCCGACTACCTGCGCGAGCACTTCCCCGATTCGCCCGACGAGGTCATCCACCGCGACCGCTTCGTCCTGCTCTAGGGCCGACGCCATCGGCGTGGTTGAGTTTTGGACCGCATAACGATCCAAAACTCAACCACGGTCTGAGTCGGAATCCCGCCCGGGGAGCGGGCGCCAGCTACCCTCTGCCGATGGTCGTGACCAGTCTCAGCGTCGCCGAGAGCTGCGCCGCCGCGAAGCGCGCTTCGCGGGCGCTGGCGAGCGCCCCGACCGCCGCCAAGGACGCGGCGCTGGCAGCGACCGCGCGGCTGCTGGAGGAGCGCACGGTGGAGATCCTCGAGGCGAATGCCGGCGACCTCACCGACGAGCGTGCCGCGGGGCTCAGCGACGCCCTGCGCGACCGACTCGCCTTGACCCCGGAGCGGGTTACGGCGATGGCCGCCGGAGTGCGGGTGGTCGCCGATCTCGACGATCCGGTCGGAGAGGAGCTCGAACACAAAGTCTTGGAGAGCGGACTCGACCTGCGCAAGGTGCGGGTGCCGCTGGGGGTCGTTGCCGTCGTCTACGAGGCGCGGCCGAACGTGACGATCGACTGCGCCGCGCTGACGATCAAGAGCGGCAACGCGATCGTCCTCCGCGGTTCCTCCTACGCCGAGCGCTCGAACGCGGCGCTGGCGGCGGTGGTGCGGGAGGCGCTTGCCGAGGCCGGACTGCCGGAGGACTCGGTCACCCTGCTGCCGGCCGGCGGTCGCGACGACCTCGCCGAGCTGGCGACTCAGGAGGGCCTGGTCGACCTGCTGATCCCGCGCGGCGGAGAGGGCCTGAAGGAGGCGATTAAGGCGGTGGCGACGGTGCCGGTGATGTACGCGGCGGCCGGCAACTGCCACGTCTACGTCCACGCCGACGCCGACCTCGAGATGGCCCGGCGGATTGCCTTCAACGCGAAGACCCAGCGGCCCGGCGTCTGCAACGCGGCCGAGACGCTCTTGATCGACGCCGCCGTGGCAGAGGAGTTCACGTCGGCGGCGCTGGCCGAGCTGGCCGCGGGCGGGGTCGAGCTGGTCGGCGACGAGCGCGCCCGCGCCGCCGCCGGCGAGGTCGCGGTCGGCGCGGCCACGGACGAGGACTGGGACACCGAGTACCTGGGCCTGAAGCTGGCTGTCGCCGTCGTCGACTCGGTCGCCGAGGCGGTCGAGCACGTCAACGCCCACGGCACCGGTCACTCGGAGGCGATCGTCACCGGCTCGGAAGAGGCCGCCGAGGAGTTCGTCGCCGGGGTCGATGCCGCGGCGGTCTACGTCAACGCCTCAACCCGCTTCACCGACGGCTTCGAGTACGGGATGGGGGCCGAGATCGGCAACTCGACTCAGAAGTTGCACGCCCGCGGCCCGATCGGGATGCGCGAGCTGACCACCTCCAAGTACGTGGTCCACGGCAGCGGCCAGGTGCGTGGGTAGCTCGGAGGCGACGGTCCCCGGCATCGGCGTACTGGGCTCGGCGTTCAACCCGCCCCACCTCGGCCACCTGGCGCTCGCCCAGGAGGCGCTCTGGCAGCTGGGGCTGGACGAGGTCGTCCTGGTCCCGACCGGCCAGGCGCCGCACAAGCGGATCCCCGACGACCCCGGCAAGGAGCAGCGCTTGGCGATGACCCGACTCGCCGCCGCCGACGACCAGCGCTTCTCGGTCTCGGCCCTCGAGGTCGAGCGCGAGGGGCCGTCCTACACGTATGAGACCTTGGAGCGGCTTGCCGAAGAACGAGGAGACAGCGACCTGGTGTTCGTGATGGGGGCGGACGCTGCCGTGGGCCTCGAGAGCTGGCGGGCGCCGGAGCGGGTGGTCGAGCTGGCCCGGCTGGCGGTGGCACGGCGAGCGGGGGTCTCCGACTCCGAGGTCGCCTCGGTCGTCCGCAGCCTCGGCGCCGGCGAACGGACGACGATGCTGGAGATGCCGCAGTTCGGCGTCTCCTCCTCGGCGGTGCGCGAGCGCGCCGCCGCCGGCCGACCGCTGCGCTACCTGGTGCCGGAGCCGGTCGCCCGCTTCATCGAGGAGAAGGGGATCTACCGATGACGCCCGAGGCGCTGGCCCGCCGGATCGTCGCCGTCGCCGACGCGAAAAAAGCCGAGGACCCGCTCCTCCTCGACATGCGCGGGCTGGTCGCCTACACCGACTTCCTGATCATCGTCACCGCCCGCAACGACCGCCAGGCGAAGGCGATCGTCGACGAGGTGCGGGTGGTGGTCAAGAGCGAGGCCGGGCTGCTGCCCGGCGGGGTCGACGGTGGCGGCGAAGCGGGCTGGACGATCCTCGACTACCTCGACTGCGTGCTGCACGTCTTCACTCCGGAGGCGCGCGATCGCTACCGGCTCGAGGAGCTGTGGCAGGACGCGCCACGGCTCGAGGTCGAGCTCGACGAGCCCGAGGCGCCCTCCGCCGCCACCGGCTGATCTTTATGTGACGAATTGCCGTCCGAAGGCGCCCCTACGGTGCCGCGCATGGCTCCGTTCAAGCGTGCCCTCCTCGGCTACCGCCGTGCCGACGTCGATTCCGCCATGGCCGCGTGCAATGCCGCCGCGGCCGACCGCGAGCGGCAGCTCGTCGACCGCGACGGGCAGATCGGCGAACTGCACGACGAGGTCGCTCGCCGCGCCTCGCAGATGGCGGCAACCGAGCTGGAGACGACCGAGCTGGCGGCGATGGTGATCGAGCGCGAGCGCGAGATCCACATCCTCGGCCAGCGCCTGCGCGAGGCGAACGAGATCCACGAACGCTCGATCGCCGCCCTCGACAAGGTCACCGCGCGCCTGGAGGAGATGCAGGCCCAGGCCCGCGGCCAGGCGACCCGGATCCGGATGAAAGCCCTGCGCGAGGCGGTCGAGGTGAGCAAGCGGGTCCAGGCCCTCTCCGAGGCCCAGGACGAGGGTGCTTCGGAGCGTGCCGCCGAGGCGCCAGCCGCGAACGGCGCCGCCCCAGCCAACGGGGATGGCCTCTTCGACGGCTTCTACGAAGGCGACGTCAAGCTCGAGATCGGCCCCTTCGGCGACTTCTCGCAACTGGTCGGCTTCGAGGACGCGGTCGGCGCCAGCGGCGCCTCCGACATCACGATCGAGCGCTTCTCCGACGGCCGCGCCTCGCTCTCGATGCACTTCGAGGAACCAGTCGACCTCCTGCACGAGCTCGAGGAGCACGCAAGCCTTGAGTTCAAGGTCCGCCACACCGCTCCCGACAACCTGATCCTCGATGTTGACGAGGACGGTTCCGGCGAGCAGTTCGCCGCCTAGCCGGTAAGATCCGACCCCTTCTGGGGCTGTAGCTCAGCTGGAAGAGCGCCTCGCTGGCAGCGAGGAGGTCAGGGGTTCGAGCCCCCTCAGCTCCACTTGTTGAAGGCGCGAGACGTGGCGCAGAGGCCAATCTGGGGGATCCTGCTGGTTATCGCGACCGGCGCGCTCCTGGCTGCCTTGCCGCTGGCGTCGGTGAGCGCGTCGGCGGCAAGCGGCTCGGCCCTCAAGCAGGAATGCATTGATTTCGCGCTCAAGAAGCCTCGGATTCAAGGGGTCGGGGCGAGGCACGCCGGTCACTACGGTGGCAGGACCCAAAGCCTGTTTCTAAGTGCTCGCTACAGCGCCATGCCGGAAGCATGCTGGGACGACTATTACCGCTTGAGCGAGGCGAAAGGCCAGGTTTTGCGGGAGGGCAAGTGGAGGCTGATCAACGACTACAACCCTCTGTATGGGGGCAAGATCGTTGCCGACCCCAGCTCCCCTGTCTTCGGTGCGTCAAAGGAACTCAATCAAGTCGCCTACACGGGTAAGTACCTGTCAGATCCGCCGCTAGGACATACGCCCGAGCACTTCGATCCTTGTCGGGTGCGGATACTTCTCCGGGAGGGCTTGGTCGACCCCGCTGAATTCCACAGCGACACTCCACACGAACTGAAGTACATCGCTTCGCGGGTTTACATGGTCGATGTTCCCGTCGGCCAGATATCTCCCCACCATGGACAGTCCTGCGACCTGCTCGTGCCCTGAGGCGCCCGTGGCCTTCGCGCTAGCTGGCACTTAAAGCGGCGCCTCTCCCTGCCGATGGAGAGGGGATGCGGACGGCGAACGATCACGTCTTCTCCCACGGGGTGCGGGACACGCGGGAGACGATCGACGCCTGGAGCGGGCAGCCCTGGCGGGTGCTGCGGGGGTGGCTGGCGCTCAGCCTGGCGATCGCGCTGACGCTGCTGGCGGCGACCTGGTTCGTCGCCGGGCTGCTGACCCCGGACCTGACGCCGCTGCACCTGCCGGGCCTGACCACGTCGCCGGAAGCGAGCGATCTGCTGCCGATCCTCTACCGCAATTCGCTGGTCCTGGCGCTGCACGCGACCGCCTGCGTCGCCGGCTTCATCGCTGGCGCCTCGATGCCGCTGGCGGCCGAGCAGCGGACCGGGTTCTCGCGCTGGGTGCACGTCAAAGCGGGCGAGCTGGCGATCCTCTTCGTCGCCGCGGTGACGATCTTCTCGCTCTGCACCCAGGCGCTCTACCTCGGCTTCCAGGGCTCGACCCTCGCCTACCAGCTCCACATCAGCCGCTTCGAATTGATCCTCAGCGTCCTCCCGCACGCGATCCCCGAGCTGACCGCACTTTTCCTGCCGCTCGCCGCCTGGCTGATCGCCAGCCGCCGCGGCGAGTGGAACCAGCTGCTCGCCGCGACCTTGGTGACGGTGATGCTGGCAGTCCCGACCCTGGTCGTCGCGGCGACGATCGAGGTCTACGTCTGGCCCCACATCCTCGAGGCGATCTCGCACGGGCACTACACGTTGGACCCCTGGGGCAGCACCCACCCCTAAGATCGCCGCGTGAACGACGAGCGCGCAGAGGGCGGCTACCAGCCGGGGGAGATCGAGCGCCGCTGGCAGGCGGTTTGGGCGCGGGAGAAGACCTGGGAGGTGCCGAACCCCGGCCAGCCAGGCTTCGACCCGGAGAAGCCGAAGGCCTATGTGCTGGAGATGCTGCCCTACCCCTCGGGCGAGCCCCACGTCGGCCACCTCAAGTGCTACTCGGTCGGCGACGCGATCGCCCACTTCCGCCGCCGCCACGGCTTTCAGGTGGTCCACCCGATGGGCTACGACAGCTTCGGCCTGCCGGCCGAGAACAACGCGATCAAAACCGGCGAACCGCCGAAGGTCGCGACCGAAGCCTCGATCGAGTCCTTCCGCCGCCAGTTCCGCGAGTGGGGCATCTCGATCGACTGGTCGCGCGAACTCGCCACCCACACCCCCGAGTACTACCGCTGGACCCAGTGGATCTTCCTGCAGCTGTTCGAGCGCGGGCTCGCCTACCGGACCGAGGCGGCGGTCCAGTGGTGCCCGAAAGACGCCACGGTGCTGGCCAACGAGCAGGTCGTCGACGGCCGCTGCGAGCGCTGCGGCACCGAGGTCGTCCAGCGCAAGCTCTGGCAGTGGTTCTTTCGCATCACCGATTACGCCGACCGCCTACTCGAGGACTTCGAGGCGCTCGAGTCCTGGCCCGAGCACGTGGTGACGATGCAGCGCAACTGGATCGGCCGCTCCGAGGGGGCCGAGGTGGTCTTCCGCTGCGAGGAGGTCGACCTCGACTTCCCCGTCTTCACCACCCGCCCCGACACCCTCTTCGGCGCCACCTTCTTCGTCCTCGCCCCCGAGCATCCGCAGCTGGATCGGCTCGTCGCCGGCACCCCGGCGGAGGCGGCGGTACGCGAGTACGTCGACCGGATCGGTCGCGAGTCGGCCGAGGAGCGCGGCGCCGAGGACCGCGAGAAGACCGGCGTGGCGCTCGGCCGCAATGTCGTCAACCCGGTCAACGGCGAAGAGATCCCGATGTACGTCGCCGATTACGTGCTGATGGAGTACGGCACCGGGGCGATCATGGCCGTTCCCGCCCACGACAGCCGCGACTACGAATTCGCCCGCGCCTTCGGCCTGCCGCTGAAGCGGGTGATCGAGGGGACCGACGAGGAGGCGGCGCGCGACGACGTCGGCCTGCCCTACCCCGGCGATGGCCCGATGACCAACTCCGGCCGCTTCGACGGCAAGGACAACCGCGAGGCCTATGCCGAGATCGTCGCCTGGCTCGCCGCCGAGGGCCGCGGCCACAACGCGGTCAACTTCCGCCTCCGCGACTGGCTGGTCTCCCGCCAGCGCTATTGGGGGGCGCCAATCCCGGTCGTCTACTGCGACGCCTGCGGCTCCGAGGGCGAGCCGGCGATCGTCCCGGTGCCGGCCGAGCAGCTGCCGGTCGAGCTGCCTGAAGTCGAGGACTACGCTCCGCAGGGCAAGAGCCCGCTGGCCGCCGCCGAGGACTGGGTCGCGACCGAGTGCCCGCGCTGCGGTGGCCCGGCCCGCCGCGAGACCGACACGATGGACACCTTCGTCGATTCCTCCTGGTACTTCCTTCGCTACCTCGATTCCCAGAATGCCGAGGCTGCCTGGGACCGCGCCGCGGTCGACCACTGGTTCCCGGTCGACCAGTACATCGGCGGGGTCGAGCACGCGATCCTGCACCTGATGTACGCGCGCTTCGTCACCAAGGCGCTGGCCGACCTCGGCCAGGTCGGCGCCCGTGAGCCGTTCGTCAACCTCTTCGCCCAGGGGATGATCACCCGCGACGGGGCGAAGATGTCGAAGTCGCGCGGCAACACGGTCAGCCCGGCCGAGTACGTCGCCCGTTACGGCGCCGATTCCGCCCGCACCTACGTCTGCTTCATGGGCCCGCCGGAGCGCGGCGGCGACTGGACCGACGAGGGCGTCGAGGGCGTCAACCGCTTTCTCTCCCGCCTCTGGCGGCTCTGCGCGGAGGTCGAGGAGCGCACCGCGGCGCCAGACGCCGACGCCTCGGGCTCCGAGGGCGCGGCGAGGTTGAACGGCGACGCCCCCGCCGATGGCCCCGCCCGCGGGCTGCTCGCCAAGGCGCACTGGGCGATCGACAAGGCGACCCGGGACTTCCAGCGCGCCTTCCAGTTCAACACCGCGATCTCGGCGGTGATGGAGCTGGTCAACGACGCCTACCGGGTCAAGGACGGGCTCTACGGCGACCCGGCAGGTGAGGCCTCGCTGCGCTTCGCCACCGCCACTGCCGCCTCGCTGATCTTCCCCTTCGCCCCGCACCTGGCCAGCGAGGTCTACGAGCGGCTGACCGGCGAGCGGGTCTGGGAGCAGCCCTGGCCCGAGGCCGACCCGGCGCTGCTCGCCAGCGACACCGTCACCCTGATCGTCCAGGTGAACGGCAAGCTGCGCGACCGGATCGCCGCCGGCGCCGAGGCCGACCGCGATGAGCTGCTGGCGCTGGCGCGGCAGAGCGAGAAGGTCAGCCGCCACCTCGAGGGCAAAGAGGTGGTCAAGGAGGTCGTCGTTCCCGGCAAGCTGGTCAACTTCGTCGTCCGTTAGCTGCTAGAAACCGCGCGATGCTCGTCAGGCGGCTCCAGGACGCACCGGTCGAGGAATGGCACCGGCTCCGCGCCCACGTCCTCATGGACGCGGGCGAACTCGGTGCGCGGAACCTCTCGGTCACCTGGCTCGAGGTGCCGGCCGGGTCGGAGCAGACGCTGCATTCCTTCGAGGAGGGCGAGCAGGTCTACGTGGTGGTCCGCGGCCGCGGCGCGATGTCGGTGGCCGGGGACACACAGCAGGTTGCCGAGGGAGACCTGATCCTGGTCCCGCCGGCGACCGAGCACTCGATCTCGACCGACGGCGAGGGCACTCGCCTGCGTCTCGATCCAGTCGCCGCCGGTGGCGGCCTCCGAGCTCTACAGCGATCAGCTCGCCGAGGTCGCCGGCTACGACCTCGACTACGACGACGACGAGCGCTAGCCGCGCCGGCAGGGCCGTCCCCCGCGCCCGCTGAAGCTCGTTGCCGCAAAACGCGGCTTCCGGGATTCGTCGTCACCGTTTCGGCGCCAAAAGGGCGCTGAGACGCGCATCTGAGCGCACCACGCGTGCGCTCGGCCGCGCCACGATCGCCGGGTGCCCCAGCTCAGCCGCACTCAGGTCCTCGTCTACGGAGCGATCGCCGCCGCTCTGCTGCTGGTCGGTGCCCGCGCGATCCGCGGTGAGAGCGGGGGAGGGGCGCCGACCGAGTCGTACTCGTCGGGCTGGGACGAAAGCGGCGAAAGCGGCGGCGAATCTGGCGGCGAAGGTGAAGAAGGGGGCGAATCGGGCTTCTCGCTCGACGGTCAGGCCGGCGACGTCGTCGTCGACGTGACCGGGGCCGTCGCCTACCCCGGCGTCTACCGGCTGCCGGCGGGCAGCCGCGTCAACGACGCCGTCCAGCGGGCCGGGGGAGCGGCAGCGAAGGCGCGGCTGGAAGCGGTCAACCTGGCGGCGCGGCTGGCCGACGGCCAGCAGGTGGTCGTCCCCGAAGACGGCCCCGCCGGAGCCGTCGCGGCCGGCGGCGAAGAAGAAGGCCCGATCAGCCTCGGCACCGCCACCGTCGAACAGCTCGACACGATCGACGGCATCGGCCCGGTCACCGCCGAAGACATCGTCGAGTTCCGCGAAGAACACGGCGGCCTCTCCTCGGTCGAGCAGCTCGACCAGGTCTCCGGGATCGGCCCGGCGACGATGGAGTCGCTGCGGGCGCGGCTGCAGCCGTAGTGGCGGCGGGGCGCTCACCGCGGCTCTCGCTGCCGGTCCTGGCCGGGATCGCCGCGCTGCTCGCCGTCGCCCTCGCCCACACCGCCGCGATTCGCGCTCGCGCCGAGGCTGGGCTCGAAGGTGGGATGCCGGCGCGGGAGGCGGCCTTGGCCCGCGGCTTCGTCCTCGGCGAGGACGAAGCCGTCGACCCGGAGACCGAAGAAGCCTTCCGTCGCAGCGGGCTCAGTCACCTGCTGGCAGTGAGCGGCGAGAACGTCACCCTGCTGGCGCTGCTGGCGATGCCGCTGCTCGGCCTGCTCGGCATCCCGCTGCGCGAGCGCCTGGTCTGGGTGCTGGCGCTGATCGCCCTCTACGTGCCGTTGGCCGGTGCCGGCCCGACGATCCAGCGGGCGGGGGTGATGGGCGCCGCCGGGATGCTGGCGACCCTGGCGGGCCGTCGCGCCTCGACCCTCTGGGCCCTGGCGATGGCGCTGCTGGTGACGATCGCGATCGACCCGGCCGTGGCCGGCGACGTCGGTTGGCAGCTCAGCTTCGCCGCGGTGCTGGGGATCTTCCTGCTGGCAGCTCCGATCCGCGACGCGGTGCTGCGGCTGGGGTCCGTGCGGAGTGGCGGTGCGCGCTCGGTCGGCGGCGGTTGGCGCCGGGCGCTGGCCGAGGGCGCCGGCGTCACCGTCGCCGCAACCCTGGCGACGGCGCCGTTGATCGCCTTCTACTTCGAAGAACTCTCGCTCACCACCCTCGCCGCCAACCTGCTGGCGATGCCGGCGGTGGCGCCGGCGATGTGGCTCGGGATGGCGAGCGCGGCCGCCGCGCAGGTGCCGGGCCTGCCGGTGGATTGGCTGAACGCCATCGACGCCCTCCTGCTCGCCTACATCGCCCAGGTCGCGCACTGGTGCGCCAGCCCGAGCTGGGCCGTCGTCCACCTCCGCCTCGGCCCTGGCGGCCTGGCCGCGGCGTACGCCGGGATCGTCGTCGCGCTCGCGGCCGGCGCCCTGCTCCTGCGTGACCGCCGCCTCGCCGCCGCCCGCCGCCGTGCCGTTCCCGTCGGGCACGCGTCGGCTGGGCGGGGCTCGCTCCGTTCGCTCTCGCCGCCCCGCTGGCGGCCTCTCGCCGTATCCGTATTGCTCGCCCTGGTGGGGTTGGCGGGGTTTCTGCTGCTGCGTCCCGGCAGCGGGGCCCCGGCACATCGCTACGGCCTCCGAGTCGAGGTGCTCGACGTCGGCCAGGGCGATGCGATCCTGCTGCAACCGGCGCGCGCCCCCGCCGTCCTCGTCGACACCGGTCCGCCGGGGGACGGAATCGGCGCCGAGCTGGCCGATGCCGGAGTCGACCGGCTCGGCGCGGTCGTCGTCACCCACGATCAGTCCGACCACGCTGGGGGCCTGCCGGAAGCGCTGGCGGCGGCGCCGGCCACCCGCCTCATCTACGGTGCCCGCTCGCCCCATCTGCTCGCGGAGGCGCGGGCCCTGGGCGCCCGTCCGGTAGCGCTCGCCGCGGGACAGACGGTCCGTTTCGGCTCGCTGCAGCTGCACTGCCTTTGGCCGCCGCCGGAGCTGGCGGCGGAACCCGAGCCCGGCGCCGACCCGAACCAGCTCGCGATCGTCCTGCTCGCTCGCTGGCATCGCTTCTCGATCCTGCTCACCGCCGATGCCGAGGCCGAAACGGTGCCGATCGACCCGGGCCCGATCGACGTCCTCAAGGTCGCCCATCACGGCTCCGACGACGCTGGCCTTGCCGGCCTCCTGGACCGCACCAGGCCGCGGTTGGCGGTGATCTCGGTCGGCGATCCAAACCCCTTCGGCCACCCGACCCCGGGCACCTTGTCCACCCTGGCGCGGCACCGAGTCCGCACCTTGCGGACCGACCGCGACGGCACGGTCGAGATCGACGTGCGGGATCGCGAATTCGCGGTTGGAACGAGAGGCTGAGCGGCGGTGGCGAAGCCTGGACGGATGACCGAATCGTTAGTGGGAAAGATCGGCCCGAGGGCTCTATATCGGCGCCCCGGCGTCGATGGAGAGATGTGATCTCGCGTGCGGGAAAAGGAAATCGGCCGATCAAGCTGACCTTCGCCGGCGACGGCCTGACCGAGCGGCTGCGGACGACGATCTTCGCGATCCTCGGCTTGACCGCCGCCGGCGCCCTGGCCGCGGTCGCCCTCTTCGCCAGCGCCGGCTATCCGATCCTGCCTCCAAGCCCGCTTCCAAGCGGCCCCGGCGCAACCGCCGTCGGCGCCGCCCGGCCGGTCGCTTCCTCCTCGCCGGTTGCCGGGCCCGTCGGAACGACCGCGGGCGCCGAAGCACTTCCCGTCTCGGCGATCCTGACCGGCCCGTTCGCCGCCGTTCCGGCGCCCGCCGCGCCGACGAATGACGGCTCCGCCGCCGCCCTCGGTGGCGCCGACGCCACCAGCGGCGTCGGGCCGACCGGCGGCGGCTCGAAGCCCGCCGACTCGCCGGCGACGCCGACCGCTCCCTCGACTCCCGAAGCCCCGGCTGAAGCGCCCGCCGCCGTCCCGCCCGCCGAAGCCGCTCCCGAAGGCGAAGAAGCCGCCGAATCCTCTGGCAAGACTCCGTCCCACGCCGGCGAAGAAGCGCTGCCGCCGAAATCGGTCGCCGGGGCCAAAGGCGAAGAAGGGAATCCTCGCGAAGCCGAAGAACCGGCCGCCGGGGGCGAAGTTCCGGCCGAAGAAGCGCCGAGCGAAGAAGCGCCGACCGAAAAAGGCGTCGAACCGATTCCGCACGAAGAAGTCCCGGAGGAAGAAGTCCCGAGCGGGGGCGAAGGCGAAACCGGCGGAGAAGCGCCGCCGAAAGTAGAACCGCCGGCTGAAGAAATCCCGGTCGAACCGCCGCCGCCGGCCGAAGAAGTCACCCCGCCGGCGGAAGTAGCGCCTGCGGCCGAATCGAATCCGCCCGCCGCCGAGTAGCACGCGTCAAGCTGCCTGGCTCGCCGAGCGAGCGTGCCCGAGCCCGGCCTGGGGGGCTCTAGACTCGCCGCATGCCCGACGAGATGCGGCCGCTGTACCTGATCTCCGGCACCGACGGGGCCAAGGTCGACGCGACCCGGGCGCGTCTGAAGGCGCGCGCCGAGCGCGAGGCCGGCGCCAATTCACTGCTCGTCTTCGAGCCCGCCGAGGGCCGCGGCATGCCCGACCACGAGGCCCTGCTGGCGGCGGTGCCGGCGATGTCGCTGATGGACTCGCGCCGTTACCTGCTCGCCGACGGAGTGGAGAAATGGCGCGACAAGCAACTGGCCGCGGTCGCCGAGGTCGTCGGCGAGTTGCCGCCCGATTTGACCCTGGTCCTGATCTCCCGTGCGAAAGCGCCGCCGAAGCTGCTGAAAGCGGTGAAGGCGGCGCAGGGCGAGGTCCACGACTTCGAGGCGCCGAAGGCGCGGGAGATGCCCCGCCAGCTCGTCGCTGAGGCCCAGGGCCTCGGCTTCCGCCTCGACCCCGCTGCAGCACGGATGCTGGTCGAGCGGATGGGCGCCGGCCCGCTCCGTCTTCACAACGAGCTGGAGCGGTTGGCCCTGTGGGCGGGGGAGGGGGGCGAGGTGGCGCCGGCCGACCTCGAAGAGATGATCGCCGACACCTCCGAGGCGGCGGTCTGGTCGCTCTCCGATGCCCTGCTCGAAGGCGACGAGGCGGCCGCTCAACGGCTGGCCGAGCAGCTGATCTCCCAGGGCGAGAACGTCACCGGACTGGTCTACGGCCTCGCCTCGCGCCTGCGCGGAGCCTGCACCGCCGCGGCGATGCTGGAGGAGGGGATTGCTCCCGCCGCGGTCGAGTCGTCACTGAAGATGCACCCCTACGCCGCCAAGCAGCTCGTGCGTCGCCTCCGCGACGCCGACCTCGCCGACCTCCGCCGCGCAACCGAGGCGCTCGCCGAGTTGGAGCTGTGGTGCCGCGGCGGCGCCGACTACGGCGACCCGCTGGCGTTCACGCTGGCAATCCGCCAGATGGCGACCGTCGGCGAGAGCTGAGGAGAACCGCTAGGAAGCTGCGCCGGCGGCGATCCGCGCGGCTTTGGACTTCTTGCGGGCGCCGGTGTTGCGGTGCATGGCGCCCTTCTGCACGGCCTTGTCGATCTTCGAGACGAGGTCGCGCTGCTCGGTCGCGATCGTCTCGGAATTGCCCTCGCCGACAGCGTTCTCGAGGCGGCGGAAATGGGTCTTCACGGTGCTCGTGAGCAGCCGATTCTCCGAGCGCTCGCGCTCGCTGCGTAGGATCCGCTTCTTCTGTGAGGCAATGTTGGCCATGTCGTAAGCCCTCGCAGGCGCCATGCCGGCTCCGGGCGGCCGCCGACTATAGCGACTGAGGAGTTCCTGCGGCGCTCCCGAATTGAACCCCGATGGAGACGGACCAGACGAAGCCGCGCGAATTCGACGACCAGGCGATCAACGCCGAGATGGACGTCTGGACCGACATTGCCTTGCGGCGGGCCGAGTCCTTCGAACCGAGCGAGGAACTGGTCGCCGAGCCGGCGATCGGGCGGCAGGCCGGGCGGATGGCCCGCTCGACCGCGTTCTTCTCGATCGCCACCGGCGCCTCCCGCGTCGCCGGCCTCGGCCGCGAAGTGGTCGCCGCCAGCCTCTACGGGGTGAAAGGGCCGATGTCGGCGTTCACGATCGCCTTCCAGGTGCCGAACCTGGTTCGCGCCCTGTTCGCCGACGCGGCACTGCAGCCGGCCTTCGTCCCGGTCTTCACCGAACTGATCGGCGAGAAGCGCTTCAAGGAGGCCTTCCGCCTCGCTTCGACGCTGATGCTGCTGGCGACGATGGCGCTGGGTGCGATCACCGCCGTCTTCGTCCTCCTCGCGCCGGAGATCATGCCGCTGTTCATCCCCGACTACTCGCAGAGCGTCACCGATCTCACCGTGACCCTCTCCCAGGTGCTCTTCCCGATCCTGATCATGCTCGGGGTTAGCGGCGTCGTCGTCGGCATCCTCAACAGCTACGACCGCTTCGGCGCCTTCGCGATCTCGCCGCTGTTCTGGAACCTGACGATCATCATCGTGCTGCTCTTCGTCGAGCCGCTCTTCCACGGCCAGAACAGGATCTACGCCTACGCGATCGGGATCCTCGTCGGCACCCTGGTCCAGCTGCTGATCCCGACCTGGGATCTGCGCCACACGCCGTTCCATTTCACCTTCAGCCTCGACTGGCGCCATCCCGGAGTGCGGCGGGTGCTGCTGCTGATGCTGCCGGTGACGATCAGCCTCGGCCTGATCAACTTCAACGCGCTGATCAACAGCTTCTTCGGCGCCCTGATCAGCGAAGAAGCCCCGGCGGCGATCGACAAGGCCTTTCGCCTCTACCAGCTGCCGCAGGGGATCTTCTCGGTCGCGGTCGCAACCGTCCTCTTCCCGGCCCTGGCGCGGTTCGCCAACGCCGGCGAGTTCGACAACCTGCGGGCGACGCTGGCCAACGGGATGCGCCAGATCCTCTTCGTCCTGGTCCCGGCGGCGGTGGCGATCCTCGTCCTCTCCGAACCGATGATCCGGCTGATCTACCAGCGCGGCGAATTCAACGCGGCGGAAACGACCCTGGTCGCCACCGCCCTCTTCTGGTTCGCCTTCTCGCTGCCGACTAACGGCCTCTACCTGCTGCAGACCCGGACCTTCTTCAGTCTGCAGCGGCCCTGGCAGGCGACGGCGCTGGCGACGATCGACCTGGTCGTCTCGGCGCTGGCGGCCCTGGCGCTCTACAAGCCCTTCGGCATCGGCGGAATCGTCGCCGGCACCGGGATCGGGACCAGCGCCGCGGTGTTCGCGCAGGCGCTGATCCTGCGGCGCGAGTTCGGTGGCCTCGAGTTCGGGCGGCTGATCTCGACCACGGTGCGGATCTCGATCGCCGCCGCGGCCCTGGCCGGAGTCAGCTACCTGGTCTGGAGGGTCCTCGACGAAGTCCTCGGCCGCGGCCTCGGCGGCCAGATCGGCTCGCTCGGAGCCGGCCTCATGGCGGGCGCCGTCGTCTACCTGCTCGCCGCCCGGATGTTGCGGATCGCCGAGCTCGAGCAGATCCTGCGCCTGCTGCGGCGCCGAGGCCGTTGAGTGCTCGGCCCCGGCCGCTACTTGCTCGGCGTCCTCGAGCTTGCCGTCCTGCTGGTGCCCGCGTGGCTGGGCGCGGCGCGGGTGCGCGGGCGGCTGGTGCCGGGGTTCGAGGGGGCGGCGGCATGGGTGGGGACGGTGGTGCTGGTGGTGGCGCTGTTGGTCTGGGCGGGGGAGGTGCTGGGCTCGTTCGGGTTGTTCGAGCCGGTGCCGTATCTGGTGTTGGTGGCGGGGGTGGGGCTGGGAGTTCGGTTCTTCTTGCCGCTGCGTCAGCCGGAGGACGGCACCCCCCACCCCACCCAGCAAGTAGGGGTGGGGAGTGCCGTCCTCCGGCGGGACGAGCGCGGCAATGGGCTTGGAAAGCGCGGCGGCGGGCTCGGCGGTGAAGGGACGGCGGCGACGCTGGTCGCGCTGCTGATCGCGACGATCGCGGTAGTGCACTTCGCCGGCGGGGTGAAGACGCGGCTGTCGACGGGGATGACCGGGTTCGACAGCACCTGGTACCACGGGCCGTTCGCGGCGGGGTTCTTCCAGGGCGGCGACACGTGGGAGCTGCACTTCATCGCCCCGCAGTTCCTTGCTTGGTTCTATCCGGCGAACAGCGAACTGCTGCACGCGGTGGGGATGCTGGCGTTCGGACGCGACCTGGTCTCGCCGCTGCTCAATTTGGGTTGGCTCGTCGCCTGCCTGGTCGCCTGCTGGGCGATCGGGCGGCCCTATCGGGTGGCGCCCTGGTCGCTGTCGCTGGGGGCGATCGCGCTGAGTGTGCCGGCGTTGGCCGACCAGGCCGGCGAGGCGAGAAACGACATCGTCGGCATCTTCTTCCTGCTCGCCGCGGTGGCGGTGGTGCTGAACGCCGGAGGTGCGGACGCACTTATGCCCGGTATGCGGGAGGAAGTGCGTCCGCAGCGGACGCCCGGGATCCGGGGAGTGCTTCCGACCGGGGCGCTGCTCGTCGCCGGGCTGGCGGCGGGGCTGGCGGCCGGGACCAAGCTCAACTTCCTGCTGCCCGGGGCGGTGCTGGTGCTGGGGTTGGGGTTGATGGCGCCGCGGGGCGCGCGGCTGCGAGCGCTGGCCGCGGCCGGGCTGGCGGCGCTCGCCGGGGGCGGCTACTGGTACCTGCGCAACCTCGTCCATACCGGTAACCCGCTGCCCTGGGTCCATCACCTCGGCCCGATCTCGCTGCCCTCGCCCGGCCAGACCCTCGGTGGCCGCGAGGCCCACAGCGTCGCCGGCTACCTCTTCAACGGCTCGGTCTGGTCGGACTGGTTCCTGCCCGCCCTGCACGGGGCCTTCTGGATCGTCTGGCCGCTACTGGGACTCGGGGCGCTCGCGGGGCTGCTGTTCTGCTTCTGGCCAGGGTGCGGGGAGGAACCGAACCGCGATGAGGGGGCCGAGTTGGGCGATTCGGCGTTGGGCGCTGGCCAACCTTGGCTGCGCCGCCTGGATGCTGGTCTCGCGATCGGCGGCCTGGTCGGTCTCGCCGTCGCCCTCGCCTGGCTCGTCGCTCCGACCTCGGCCTCCGGCCCCGACGGCAGCCCGCGCGGCTTCGAATCCGGCCTGCGCTACCTCGCCCCGGCGCTGGTCCTCGGCCTCGCGCTGCTCCCGTGCGTTCCGATCCTCCGGCGCTCGCTGGCGCGGTTGACCTTTCCGTCCCATAGGCACGGAAAGGTCAACCACGCTGCGGAGGGCCGCGGCGCTCCGTCCCTCGGCCGGCCGTGGGCGGTGATGATGTGGATCGTGCTGGGGGTGGTGGCGGTGATCGCCCTGTATCCGGTCCAGCGGCACTATCTGCAGGACCGCTACAAGGATCCGTCATTCACTACGCCCGGCCTGAATGCGGCGTTCGCCTGGGCCCGCGACGTCTCCGGGGCCCGGATCGCGACCACCAGCACGCGCCAGTACCCGCTGTTCGGGACCGATCTCTCCAACCACGTCCAGTACCTGGGCGAGGAGACGGCACACGGGGGCTTCGTGGAACCCTCTTCGTGCCGTGAGTTCCTGCGGTTGGTGATCGAGGGGGACTACGACTACGTGGTCGCCAGCCTCGACCGGATCGAAGCCGGCAAGGCGAAGTTCCCGCCCTCGGCCGGCTGGCTCGAAGCCGCCGGCGCGAAGCCGCTGCTGCGGGAGGCACCGACGGTGGTGTTCCGGCTCGACCGGCCGCTCGACCCCGCCACCTGTTCCGGCTGAGCTCTCGCCGGCACGGTCCGAGCTGGCGGCTCGCCGCTCGCCGTGGCGACTGGGCGCCGTCGCCCGCCGCGTCGCCCGCCCGCCGAGCCGCTGCCCTCGCCATACTCACCGCTCGCCATGGACCGGATTCGCAACTTCTCGATCATCGCCCACATCGACCACGGGAAGTCGACCCTGGCCGACCGCATCCTCGAGCTCACCGGGGCCGTCGACCCGAAGAAAATGCAGGCGCAGCTGCTCGATTCGATGGACCTCGAGCGCGAGCGGGGGATCACGATCAAGGCGCAGGCGGTGCGGGTCGAGTACACCGCCGCCGACGGCGAGATCTACCACCTGCACCTGATCGACACGCCCGGGCACGTCGACTTCTCCTATGAGGTGTCGCGCAGCCTCGCCGCCTGCGAGGGGGCGCTGCTGGTCGTCGACGCCGCCCAGGGAGTCGAGGCGCAGACCGTCGCCAACACCTACCTGGCGATCGAGAACGGGCTGGAGCTGATCCCGGTGATCAACAAGGTCGACCTCCCGGGCGCCGAGCCGGAGCGGGTCGCTCAGGAGATCGCCGACTTGCTCGGCACCGACCCCGACGACGCGCTCCACATTTCGGCCAAGACCGGGGTGGGCGTGGCCGAGGTGCTGGAGGCGATCGTCGCCCGCATCCCGCCGCCGACCGGCGAGCTCGAGGCGCCGCCGCGGGCGCTGATCTTCGACTCCGAGTTCGACCAGTACCGCGGCGTGATCGCCTACGTGCGGATGGTCGACGGCTCGTTCAAGCGCCATGAGCGGATCCGGGCGATGCAGAACGGCACCGAAGCCGACATCGACGACCTCGGTTTCTTCCGGCCGGCGATGACCGCGGTGCCGGGGATGGAGGCGGGCGACGTCGGCTACCTGATCACCGGGATCAAGGACGTCAGCAAGCTGCGCGTCGGCGACACCGTGACCGCCCAGCACCGCCCCGCCGCCGAGCCGCTGGAGGGCTACCGCGAGGTCCGGCCGATGGTCTTCTGCGGCCTCTTCCCGATCGATACCGACCGCTTCGAAGACCTCCGCGACGCGCTCGACAAGCTCTCGCTGAACGACGCCGCACTGTCCTGGGAGCCGGAGACCTCGGAGGCGCTCGGGTTCGGCTTCCGCTGCGGCTTCCTCGGCCTCCTCCACATGGAGATCGTGCGCGAGCGGCTGGAGCGCGAGTACGACCTCGACCTGCTGGCGACGACGCCGAACGTGCGCTACGTCGTCCACCTCACCAACGGCACCGAACACGAGGTCCACAGCCCCACCGACCTTCCCGACCCGGCTTCGATCGAGACGATCGAAGAGCCCTACATCCGCGCCACGATCATCTGCCCGAAAGAGCAGGTCGGCGCCGTGATGGAGCTCTGCCAGCAGCGCCGCGGCACCCATGTCGACATGCACTACCTGAGCCCGCAGCGGGTGCAGATCCGCTACGACATGCCGCTCGGCGAGATCGTCCTCGATTTCTTCGACCTGCTCAAGTCCTCGACCCGCGGCTACGCCTCGCTCGACTACGAGCCGATCGGCAACCGCCCCTCGGACCTGGTCAAGGTTGACATCCTGCTCGCCGGCGACAAGGTCGACGCACTCTCGATCATCGTCCACCGCGACTTCTCCTACGACCAGGGCAAGCGCCTGGTTGGGCGGCTGCGGAAGACGATCCCGCGGCAGATGTTCGACGTCCCGGTGCAGGCGGCGATCGGCTCCAACATCCTCGCCCGCGAGACGGTCAAGGCGCTGCGCAAGGACGTCACCGCGAAGCTCTACGGCGGCGACGTCACCCGCAAGAACAAGCTGCTGAAGAAGCAGAAAGCGGGAAAGAAACGGATGAAGGCCGTGGGCCGGGTGGAAGTGCCGCAGGAGGCCTTCCTAGCGGTGCTGGAGATCGACGAGTAGCGGCCCGCCCCCCTGGCCGAGCAGCCAGTAGAGTGCCGCGGCGATGGCGCTGAAGACCGACGCGATCGGCAAGGAATGGCCGGCGGGGACCTACCAGGTCGGCCGCGAGAAGATCAAGGAGTACGCCAACGCGTTGGGGATCGACAACCCGGTCCACTTCGACGTCGAGGCCGCCCGCGCCGCCGGCTTCCGCGACGTCGTCGCGCCGCCGATGTTCGCCGTCGTCTACAGCCTGCCGGCGATGGCGCCGGCGATGTTCGACCCCGACGTGGCGATGAACTTCGCGACCATGGTCCACGGCGGCCAGGTCTTCGAGTGGGGCGAGCCGGCCTGCTCGGGCGACGAGATCACCACCGCCGCCAAGTGCCTCTCGATCGAGGAGAAACTCGGCAACGGCTTCTACGTCTTCGAGACCGTCTCCACCAACCAGGACGGCGCCGAGGTCGTGCGCGGCACCTGGACTAACATCGTCAGGGGGGTCTGATGGCGAACGTGAATCAGGGCGACGCGGTCGAGGAGCTGCGGGTCACCCCCGACAAGTACCTGCCGCACCGCTACGCCGGCGCCTCCGGAGACTTCAATCCGATCCACATCGACGACGAGTTCGCCAAAGCGGTCGGGCTGCCGCGCAACATCCTCCACGGCCTCTACTCGATGGGCCTGGTCGCGAAAGCCAACGCCGGTGCCCTCGCCGGGGGCGACCCGCGGGCGCTGAAGCGGCTCGAGGTCCAGTTTCGCGGCATGGGGGTGCCGGAGCAGGAGATCGTCGTCTCCGGCACGGTCGAGTCGGTCGAGGGGAGCACGGTCACGGTTGACACGGTTGCCACGCAGGGGGATACGAAGATCATCAAGAACGCCAGGGCGACGCTCGAGCTGCCGTGACGTTCGGTGTTCGGGGCGGTCGCGGGGCCGGACCGCACACACCCTTCGCTCACCCGCTCAGGGTATGTACGTTCCGGCCGCACGGCACGCGGGAGGCGACGCCACGGCTGTCGATTTCCTGAAGGAAAAGGGACCGGGCGGGGTGGGGCCGGCTGGGCGGCTACCTAGACTGAGGGGATGTTGTCTGAGCGGCAAGAGTTGATTCTGCGGTTGGTGGTGGATGCCTACCTGGCTTCTGCGCGGCCGGTGCCTTCGAAAGAGGTGGCGGAGCTGCCGGAGGTGGAGTGGGGGGCTTCGACGGTGCGCTCTGAGCTCGCGGCGTTGGAGGCAGCCGGTTTTCTCACTCATCCGCATACCTCGGCGGGGCGGGTGCCGACGGAGTCGGGGTATCGGCTTTATGTCGATGCGCTGCTGCAGGCGGGGCGGGCGCCGGTCGAGTCGGGGGTGCAGCTGCAGCTCTCGCAGCTGCGGCGCGAGGTCGAGGAGGCGATGCGGGAGACGACCGCAGCCCTGGCCCGGGTCACCGACCTGGTGGCGATGGCGACGGCGCCGCCGCCGAGCCTGGCGGCGACGATCCACCGGGTCGAGGTGCTGCGGCTCTCGCCGACCAAGGTGGTGGTGATAGCGATCGCCTCGACCGGCGACGTCGGCCGCCGCGTCTTCGAGTTCCCGCGTTCGGTCGATCCGGGCCTGGTCGAGTGGGCCTCCGAGTACCTGAACGAGTCGCTGAGCGGGCTCGGGGTCGGCGCTCGGATGATCGCCAGCCGACTCGCCGACCCGGCGCTCGGGCCGGCCGAGGCCGAGTTCGTCGCCACCCTCGGCGCCGCCTTCACCGAGCTGCCTGCCAGCGGCGACGCCGAGCTCTACCTCGACGGCACCTCGCGGCTGCTCTCCGAGGAACACCGCGCCGACCTGCCGCGCGCCGACCAGCTGATGACCGCGCTCGAGCGCCGCGCCTCCGTCCTCGGGATGCTCCGCTCCTCGATCGACGAGCGTTCGGTCTTCCTCTGGATCGGCGCCGAGAACCCGCAGCCGGAGCTGCGCGGCGTCAGCGTCGTCGGCGCCAACTACGGGCTCGGCCACCGCAACCTCGGCGCCGTCGGCGTCGTCGGGCCACTGCGGATGGACTACGCGACCGCGATCGCCTGCGTCCGCGGCGCCGCCCGCGAGCTTTCCCGTTACTTCGAGACCGTCTACGACGACTAAGCCGGATGCCGCGCGACTACTACGAGGTCCTCGGCGTCGGCCGCGACGCCGGCGAGGCGGAGCTGAAAAAAGCCTTCCGCAAGCTGGCCCGCGAACTGCACCCGGACGTCAACGCCCACGACCCCGAGGCGGAAGGGAAGTTCAAGGAAGCGGCCGAGGCCTACGAGGTCCTCTCCGACGCGGACCGCCGCCGCACCTACGACTCCTACGGCCACGAGGGCCTGCGCTCGGGCGGCTTCGACCCCGGCGCCCAGGGCTTCGGCTCCTTCGAGGACCTCTTTGCATCGATTTTCGGCGGCGCCTCCGGCGGCTTCGGCTTCGGCGGTGCCGGTGGCGGCCCAGCCGCGGGCGGCGACCTCCTCGTTTCGCTCGAAGTCGACCTCCCGGAAGTCGCCGAGGGGGCCGCCCGCGAGGTCACCTACGACGCGGTCGGCACCTGCCCGCACTGCCACGGCAACGGCGCCGAGCCGGGAACGCCGATCCACAACTGCGAGAAATGCGGCGGCGCCGGCCAGCTGCGCAGCGTCGCCCGCACCCCCTTCGGCCAGATGGGCCGCGCGGTCACCTGCGATCGCTGCAGTGGCAGCGGCAAAGTGCCGCAGACGCCGTGCGAACTCTGCGGCGGGGAAGGGCGGCTGCGGGGCGAGCAGACGAAGACGATCCAGGTCCCGGCCGGGATCGAGGACGGGCAGCGGCTGCGGGTCTCCGGCGCCGGCCACGCCGGCGAGGCGGGGGCACCGGCGGGGGACCTCTACGTCGAGGTCGCGGTCGCCGAGGACGAGCGTTTCCGCCGCGAAGGAACGGACCTCGTCCACGTCGTCTCGATACCCGCCACCGAGGCGATGCTCGGGACCACGGTGACGGTGCCGACCCTCGACGGCGAGCAGGAGGTCGAGCTGCCGGCCGGGACCCAGCCCGGCCACGGCGAGACGCTCAGAGGCCTCGGCCTGCCGCGGCTGGGCTCGCGGCGGCGCGGCAACCAGCGGGTCGTGGTCGACGTCATCGTTCCCACCAACCTCTCCGAGGAGCAGCTGGAGATCACCGCGCGGCTCGACCAGTCGCTGGAGCCGGCCAACCTCGAGCCGGGTCGCGGCGAGGGCATCTTTTCCCGCGTCCGCCGCGCCTTCGGCTGAGGCTCGGGTGATCCGACTCGCGGTTCGCTGCGCGCCCGAGGAGGCGGAGCTGGTCCTCGCCGAGCTGACCGTGTTGGCGCCGAACGGGGTCGAGGAGGAGCGCGGGCCGGGCTACGTCGAGTACGCGATCTACGGCGGCGAGGGGGAGCTGCCGGAGCTGGGCGAGATCGATGCGGTGGTGGGGGAGGGGCGGATCGAGGTCAGCGCCACCGAGGTCCCCGACGACTGGGCCGACCGCTGGCGCGACTTCCACAAGCCGCTGCTGGTCGGCGACAGGCTCTGGCTGCGGCCCTCCTGGGAGCCGCCACGCGAGGGCGCCGTCGACCTCGTCGTCGACCCCGGCCGCGCCTTCGGCACCGGCGCCCACCCGACCACCCGCCTCTGCCTCGAGCTGATGCTGGAGTTGGCCGAGGCCGGCGAAGCGCAAGGCGAGTTGGTCGACCTCGGCAGCGGCTCCGGCGTCCTCGCGATCGCCGCCGCCAAGCTCGGCTGGTCCCCCGTCCGCGCCTACGACCACGAGCCCCTCGCGATCGAGGCCGCCACCGCCAACGCGAAGGGGAACGGCATCGAGGTCCACCTGGAGCGCATGAACCTCCGCGAACTCCTGCCACCCCTCGCGCCCACCGTCCTGGCGAACATGACCTACCCGGTGCTCGCCGCTGTGGCCTCGCAGCTTGGCGGGACCCGGGGGGAAGCTCGCCGGAGCCTCCCCGCTGTTGCTCCGCCGAGCTTCCCCCCGGGTCCCGCCGCCCACCCCCAGACCATGGTCCTCAGCGGCCTGCTCCCAAACGAGCTCGACGCCGCCGCCGCCGCCTTCGCCCCGGCAGGCCTAACCGAGTCCGATCGCCGAATCGACGGCGACTGGGCCGCCCTCCTCCTCCGTCGTCCATAGGCGTTAGGTTCTGCCGATGCTGCCCCTCGGCACTTACCTGGACTCGGGCTACAAGATCGCGCTGTTCTTCCACGTCCTCGCGGTCGTGCTCGCCTTCGGCCCGACCTTCGGCTACGCCCTCTTCTTCTCGGTCGTGCCGCAGTTCCCGAAAGCGGCGCCAGCGATCCTCTCTGGCGTCCAGCGGGTCGACCGCTACCTGGTCAACCCCGGGATGGTGGTGCTGCTGATCGCCGGCATCGTCCTGCTCGCGACCAGCGACAGCGTCTGGGACGGCAGCGACTTCTTCGTCGTTTGGGGCTTCATCGCGATCATCGCCCTGTTCGGACTCCAGCACGGCTTCTTCGGTCCCCAGGTGCGCAAGGCGAAGGAGCTGGCGGACCGCGACCTGAAAGTCGGTGACACGCTCAGCGACGAGTTCGACGCGCTGAGCCAGAAAATCGGCCAGGTCGGCGGAATCACCGGCCTGCTGATCGTGGTGACGATCTTCTTCATGGTTTACAAGCCGTTCATGTGAGCGACTCCTCGCCGCCGGTGGCGATGTTCGACTCCGGCGTTGGCGGCCTTACCGTCCTCCACGAGTGCCTGGTCTCGCTGCCGCAGGAGGACTACGTCTACCTCGGCGACACGGCGCTCTTTCCCTACGGCTCGCGCGACCCCGAGGAGCTGCGCGCCCGGGTCCGGACGATCTCCGAACTGTTGCTCGGCCGCGGCGCCAAGCTGCTGGTGATCGCCTGCAACACGGCGACGGCGGTGGCCGAGGACGTCGCCCGCGAAGTGGCGGATGAACACGGGGTGGAGGTGGTCCCGGTGGTGGCGCCCCAGGCGGAGATCGCGGCGGCGATCACCGACAACGGCCGGGTCGGCGTCCTCGCCACTCCGAACACGGTCAAGAGCGGCGCCTACCGCCGCGCCCTCGCAGCCGAGGGCCGCGGACTCGACGTGATCGAGGTCGGCGCCCCGCGCCTCGCCCCCTTCATCCAGGAAGGCGTTCTCTTCGACGAGGAGACGATGGCGATGGCTCGCTCCTACTGCGCCCCTCTGCGCGAGGCCGACATCGACACCCTGATCCTCGGCTGCACCCACTACCCCCTGGTGGCGCCGATGCTGCAGCGCATCCTCGGCCGCGACGTCCGCCTGGTCAGCGGCGGCCACGCAGTCGCCGCCGCTGTCCAGCGCACCCTCGACCGCGGCGGCACCTCGCGCCCCGGCGACGCCGGCGAGGGCAGCTATCGCTTCCTCTGCACCGGCGACGCCGACGCCTTTCGCGAGGTCGGCACCCGCTTCCTGCAGATGCCGCTCGGCGAGGTCGAGCAGGTAATCGTTAAAAACGATAACTTGACTAATAGGTAATTCTCAAGTATCCAATCGGGCATGAAGAAGGCGATCTCCCCGTGTTTGGCGATGGCGGCGGTGCTCTGTGCCTTCGGCGTCGGGGCGGGTTCAGCTCAGGCGACGGTGACCACCGTCTTCTGCAATACGAATCCGGCGAGCCACACGTGTCCGACGTTGAATCAGTACCCCGCTCACGAGATCTACGAAGGGAGCGGTGCGGCCACCTTCACTTTCGGAACCCACACCGTTTCGTGCGCCAACTCGATCAAATTCATGACCCTCACGATCTCAGGGCTGGTCCTCGAATCCGAAGTCTCCAACTACGCGATCAGCGGTTGCACCGAAGGCGGAGCCGTCTGCAACACCGGCGTCATCCTGGGCGCTCCTTTCGACGCCAGCTCGGTCTATACCAGCGGCGACTCGGGCACCTTCAAAATCGGGCCGCATGGCACCGGCAGCAGTCCGATCTACAAATTCACTTGCCCGTCTTTTTCCTGCGCCTACAGCGCGACCGTCGTGCCGATGACCCTGGTCGGCGGCGGAGCAGCCACCCTCGAAGCGAACGCGACGCTGTCGAATTTCGTCGGCAGCTGCGCGAGCACCGCGAGCTACATCACGAAAATGGCAATCAGCCATCCGACCCCGCTCTACGTAGAGCATCTCTGACCTTCGCCGGCTGAGACAGTTGGGGCGACTACTCTTAGCCCCATGAGCGTGCTCGAACAGGTTCAGGACGACGTCCGCACGGCGATGAAAGCGCGCGACCGCGAGCGCGCTTCGGCGCTGCGGCTGGTCGTCGACGTGTTGCAGCAGGACGCCAAGTTCGGCGCTGGCGACGAGGTCGCGGTGCTGCAGCGGGAGCGGAAGAAGCGGGTCGAGGCGGCGGAGGCCTACGAGGGTGCCGGCCGGGATGAGCAGGCGGCGGCGGAGCGCTTCGAGGCGGAGCTGATCGAGGGCTACCTGCCGCAGCAGCTCTCCGACGAGGAGCTGGCGGCGCTGGTCGACTCGGCGGTGGCCGAAACCGGGGCCAGCGAGATCAAGGACATGGGGCGGGTGATGTCGGCGCTGATGCCGAAGCTCGGCGGGCGCGCCGACGGCAAGCGGGTCTCGACCGCGGTGCGGGAGAAGCTCGGCTAGTGCCCCGAGCCGCAGGTTCCGCACCACCCCGACGGCGCCTCGACACCCGTGGCGGCGTCCTCGGACTTGGCTTTGCCACCGGCAAAGCCTTCATCCTGCGTCCTTGCCACGGGCGCCGATTCACTCGTCGGATGTGGCACCCAACCTGCGGCTCGGGGCACTAGTTGGCGCGCCGGCAGCTGACCCTCGACAACACCGTCGCCGCCGAGCTGGCGGGGTCCGAGGACACGGTCCTGCGTGGCCTCCGCGACCGGCTCGACGCCGACCTGCACCTGCGCGGCAACGTGCTGACCCTGGAGGGCGAGCCCGACGACGTCGCCGAGGCGGCGACCGTGGTCGACGAGATGGTCGAGCTGATCGAGCACGGTCACGACGTCGCCCCGGGAACGATCGAAGCGGTGACCGGCGCCCTGGAGGCCGACGAAGAGCCGGCGCGGATCCTCGACGACGTCGTCTGGCGCCACCGCAACACCAAAGTCGCGCCGAAAACCGTCAACCAGAAACGCTACGTCGACTCGATCCGCCGCAACACGATCACCTTCGGGATCGGCCCGGCGGGCACCGGTAAGACCTTCCTCGCGGTGGCGATGGCCGCCGCGGCGCTGACCGAACGCCAGGTCCAGCGAATCATCCTCACCCGCCCGGCGGTCGAGGCCGGCGAGCGGCTCGGCTTCCTCCCCGGCGACATCCAGGCCAAGGTCGACCCTTACCTGCGGCCGCTCTTCGACGCCCTCTACGACATGATCGATCCCGACCGCGTCAACGGCTACTTCGAGCGCGACGTGATCGAGGTGGCGCCGCTTGCCTTCATGCGCGGCCGCACCCTCAACGACTCCTTCGTGATCCTCGACGAGGCCCAGAACACCAGCCCGGAGCAGATGAAAATGTTCCTCACCCGGCTCGGCTTCAACTCGCGCATGGTGGTCACCGGCGACGTCACCCAGGTCGACCTGCCGAGCGACCAGCGCTCCGGCCTGATCGCCGTCCGCGACATCCTCGACGACGTCCGCGAAATCGAGTTCGTCGAGTTCGGTGGCGCCGACGTCGTCCGCCACAAACTCGTCCAGCGCATCGTCGCCGCCTACGACGAGCACGGCAACCGCGAGCGCGCCGCCCGCGAACACGGGCCGACGCCCCGCTCTTGACGGTCGACCTCGACGACGTCCCGGCGCAGTTGCGCGAGCCGGTCGCGGCGGCGCTGGTGGCCGCCGGGGTGGGGGACGGCCACCTCGCGGTCGAGCTGGTCGGCGAGGAGCGGATCCGCGAGCTGAACCGAGAGCACCGCGGTCGCGACGCCGCCACCGACGTGCTCTCCTTTCCGATCGACGAAACCGGTGCCGTCGCCGGGCCACGCGAGCTCGGCGACGTCGTCATCTGTCCTGAGCGCTGCCAGGACATGAGCCTGGCCGAGACCGCCGTCCACGGCGTCCTCCACCTCTGCGGCTTCGACCACGAGGCCGACGCCGGGGAGATGCTCGAGCTGCAGGCGCGGGTGTTGGCGGGACTGCGATGAGCGACGCGCCCGGCAGCGACCCCGCGGCGCCCGGCGACGGCGGCTCCGAGCGCTCGACCCGCTCCGGTTTCGTCGGCCTCGCCGGCCGTCCCAACGTCGGCAAGTCGACCCTGGTCAACGCCCTGGTCGGCTCCCACGTCGCGATTGTCTCGGTCCGCCCGCAGACGACCCGGCGGGCGATCCGCGGGGTCGCCACCGACCTCGCCGCCGGCCGCCAGCTCGTCCTCACCGACCTGCCCGGCGTCCAGCGCCCCCGCGACGTCCTCACCGAGCGGATGCAGAAGCGGGTCGAGCGCGAGCTGGCCGACTCCGACGTCGCCCTCGTCGTCATCAATGGCGAGGAGGGGGTCGGGCCGGGGGACCGTTTCATCCTCCGCGCCCTGCTCGAGGCGGGCGCCGGGCTGCCGACGATCTGCGCCGTCAACAAGTCCGACAAGCTCGGCCCGAACGAGCTGGTGCCGGTGCTGGCCGAGGCGGCCGAGCTGGAGGGCGTCGACGAGGTCTTCCCGATCAGCGCCCGCTCCGGGGAGGGACTGCCGCCGCTGCTGGAACGGCTCGGCGAGCTGATCCCCGAGGGGCCGTTCCTCTACGCGCCGGAGGAATCGAGCGACCAGTCGAGTGAGCTACTGCTGGCCGAGCTGGTTCGCGAGCAGGTGCTGAACCGGACCCGGCAGGAGATTCCGCACTCGGTCGAGGTCTCGGTGCTCGAGATCGGCGAGCCGCGGCCCGAGGACGGCCTGGTCACCATCAGGGCCGAGATCTGGGCCGAGACCGAGAGCCAGAAGGGCATCCTGATCGGCCGCGGCGGCGCCAAGATCGGCGAGATCGGCGCGGGTGCGAGGCGCTCGCTCGAAGCCGAGCTCGGCCACCGCGTTCACCTCGACCTCAAAGTCCGCGTCCGCCGTCACTGGCGCCGCGACGAGGACCTGCTCGACCGCCTCGGGATCGAGTGAGCGGCGCAAGCGTCCACGCCACCTCCGGCCCAGGCCGGTAAGCGGCACCTGTCCGTTTACGATTGTCGGATGTTCGGCGAAATCGAATTCGACCAGCGCGGGCTGGCGCCCTGTGTCGTCCAGGACTCCGAGAGCGGCGAGGTGCTGATGCTTGCCTGGGTCAGCACGGAATCGCTGGAAATGACGCTGGAGACCGGCCTCCTCCACTTCCACAGCCGTTCCCGCGACCAGATCTGGAAGAAAGGCGAAACCTCGGGGGCGACGATGGCCCTGCGCGGGCTGCGCTACGACTGCGACGGCGACGCCGTCCTCGCCCTGGTCGATCCCGCCGGCCCCGCCTGCCACACCGGCGAGCGCAGCTGCTTCTACCGCGAAGTGCTCGGCTCGGCCTCGCCCCGCAAGGACGCCCCGCCCGCCCCCGGCGAGCCCGCCCAGGCCGACTACGAAGCGCTTCCTGCCCTGGAGCGAACGCTGCGCGAGCGCGCCCTCGAGCGCCCGGAGGGCAGCTACACGGTCAGCCTCCTCGACGACCCGCCGCAGATCGGCGAGAAGGTGATGGAGGAGGCCGAGGAGGTGACCCGCGCCGCCCGCGAGGAGAGCGACGAGCGGGTCGCCGAAGAGGCCGCCGACCTGATCTACCACCTCAGCGTGCTGCTCGTCTCCCGTGCCGTGCCTCAAGCCGCCGTGCTGGAGGTGCTCAATGGCCGTAGCCGCTGACGTCGGCGAGCTGCGGCTGGAGCCGAGCCTCGAGGAGGCCCGCGAGCTGGCGCGCCAGGGGACCGTCGTCCCGGTCCGCGCTCGGCTGGTCGACGACTGCGAGACCCCCGTCTCCGCCTTCCTCAAGCTGCGCGCCGGCGAGCCCGAGGGGGCGCCCTGCTTCCTGCTCGAGTCGGCCGCGCAGGGCCAGGTCGGCCGCTACTCGTTCGTCGGCCTGCGGCCGCGGGCGGTGCTGCGCTGGGTCGATGGGCAGCTCAGCGAGTGGAGCGGGGAGGAGGCCGCGGCCGGCAGCGAGCCCGGCTCGGTGCTCGACGCCTCCGACCCCTATGGAGCCGTCGCCGAGCGGCTGGCGACGCTGACCCCCGCTCCGGTAGAGGGCCTGCCGCCGTTCGTCGGCGGCGCGGTCGGCTTCTTCGGCTACGACCTCGTCCGCACCGTAGAGCCCCTCGGACCGCCTAACCCGGACACCCTCGGGCTGCCCGACATGGCGCTGATGATCACCGATGCGATGCTCGTCTTCGACCACCTGCGCCACGAGCTGACGATCCTCGCCTGCGCATTCGCCGAGGACGAGGGCGGGATCGACGCCGCCTACGAGCGCGCCGCGGCGACGATCGCCGAGATGCGCGAGCGCCTCCGCGGCGCCGTCCCGACCCCCAGTGAGCCGAAGGTCAGCGAGCCGCCCGAGTTCACTTCGAACTTCGAGCGCGAGGACTTCGAAGCGGCGGTGGCGCGGATCGTCGAGTACGTCCACGCCGGCGACGCCTTCCAGGTAGTCCCCTCCCAGCGCTTCTCTGCCCCCGCCCCGGTCGAGGCCTTCTCGGTCTATCGCGGCCTGCGCGCGGTCAACCCCTCGCCCTACATGTACTTCCTCGAGTTCGGCGACTTCCAGATCGCCGGCGCCTCGCCGGAGCCGCTGGTCACGGTCGAGGGAGGGAAGGTCTCGACCCGGCCGATCGCCGGCACCTCTCCGCGCGGCCGCAGCGAGGACGAGGACCGCCGCCTCGCCGAGCGGCTGATCAACGACCCCAAGGAGCGGGCCGAGCACGTGATGCTGGTCGATCTCGGCCGCAACGACCTCGGCCGCGTCTGCGAGTACGGCTCGGTCACGGTCGACGAGCTGATGGTGGTCGAGACCTACTCGCACGTCCTCCACATCGTCAGCCAGGTCTCCGGGCGGCTGCGCGAGGGCGTCACCGCGATGGACGTGCTGCGCTCGGCGCTCCCGGCCGGCACCCTCTCCGGGGCCCCGAAGGTGCGGGCGATGCAGATCATCGACGAGCTGGAGTCGGTGAAGCGCTGCTCCTACGGCGGCGCGGTCGGCTACCTGAGCTGGGACGGCGACCTCGACACCGCGATCCACATCCGCACCGTCGTGGTCAAGGACGGTCAGCTGCACGTGCAGGCCGGCGGCGGCACCGTCGCCGACGCCAAGCCTTCCTATGAGTGGAACGAGTCGGTCAACAAGGCGAAGGCGGTCTTCCGCGCCGTCGAGGTCGCCTGCGCGCAGCCGGACTGGGAGTGACCATGGCGACCCGCGTGCTGGTGATCGACAACTACGACTCCTTCACCTACAACCTGGTCCAGTACCTGGGCGAGCTGGGGGCGGAGATCGAGGTGGTGCGGAACGACCGCGCCAGCGTCGCCGAGCTGCTCGAGCGCCGGCCCGACCGCCTCGTCGTCTCGCCCGGCCCCTGCACCCCGGCCGAGGCGGGGATCTCCGGCGCGGCGATCCGCGCCTTTGCCGAGGCGGGCACGCCGGTGCTTGGCGTCTGCCTCGGCCACCAGGCGATGGTCGAGGCCTTCGGCGGCAAGGTCGTCGTCGGCGAGCCGATCCACGGCAAGGACGCCGAGGTCGAGCACGACGGCCGCTCGATCTACGCTGGCCTGCCGAGCCCGCTGGTCGCCGGCCGCTACCACTCGCTGGTCGCCGACCCAGACCTGCCCGACGAGCTGGAGCTGACCTCCAGCCTCGGTGAGATCGTGATGGGCGCCCGCCACCGCGAGCTGCCGGCGGAGGGCGTCCAGTTCCATCCCGAGTCCGTCCTCACCCCGATGGGGAAACACCTCCTGGAGAACTTCCTCCGCCACGGAGCCGGCGCTCCCGCTGCTGCCGTGGCGGCGGGCGGAGAGGGGGAGGGCTGATGCCCAACGACGTCGTCTCCCGCGCGATCGACGCCGTCTGCGCCGGCGACCACCTCACCGCCGACCACGCCTCGGCGGTGCTCGCCGAGATCATGGAGGGCCGCACCGACCCGATCCAGACGGGAGCCTTCTTGATCGCCCTGCGGGCGAAGGGGGAGACGGTCCCGGAGCTGGTTGGGCTGGCGCGGACGATGCGCTCGCTCGCCGCCCCGGTGAGGACCGAGCGCCCCGACCTGGTCGACACCGCCGGTACCGGCGGCGGCCCGACCACGATCAACGTCTCGACCGCGGCGGCGCTGGTCGCCGCCGGTGCCGGCTGCGCGGTCGCCAAGCACGGCAACCGCTCCAGCACCACCAACTGCGGCTCCGCCGAGTTGCTGGAAACTCTCGGCGTCAACATCGACCTCGAGCCCGACGCGGTCGGCCGCTGCATCGACGAGGTCGGCTTCGGCTTCATGTACGCGCCCAAGCACCACGCCGCGATGGCCCATGTGATCCCTGCCCGCAAAGCGCTCGGGGTGCGGACGATCTTCAACTTCCTCGGCCCGCTGACCAACCCCGCCGGGGCCGAGCGGCAGCTGCTCGGGGTCGCCGACCGCCACTACCAGGAGACGATCGCCGAGGCGCTGGTCGGGCTCGGCAGCGTCCGCGCCCTCGTGGTCAGCGCCGAGGACGGTCTCGACGAGCTCTCGCTCTCCTCGCCGACCCGGGTGATCGAGGTCGCCGACGGCCGCACCGCCGAGTGGTTCGCCGACCCCGCTCAGTTCGGCCTGGCGCCGGCCGAGATCGAGGACGTCGCCGGCGGCAGCCCGGAGCACAACGCCGCCGCGTTCCGCGCCGTCCTCGCCGGCGAGACGGGGCCGCGCCGCGACATCGTCCTGCTCAACGCCGCGGCCGCGATCTACCTCGGCGGCCTGGCGGCCGACCTCACGGAGGGAGTCGAGAAAGCTGCCCAGGCGATCGACTCGGGGGCGGCGGCAGACGTGCTGGACCGGCTGATCGCGGCAACGGTCTCCCCGGCCCTCTAGGCTCCATAGGCTCAAGTGGGAATGATCGAGCAGCTGATCGACGGGGCACGCGCCGGGGTGGACGCCCGCCGCCGGGAGGTCCCCCAAGAGGACCTCGAATCGCGCCTCTCCGGGCGCGGTGAGGACCGACCCTTCAACGAGGCGCTGGTGCGCCCCGGGCTCTCGCTGATCGCCGAGTTCAAGCGGCGTTCGCCGAGCGCCGGGGCGATTGCCTCCGAGGCCGATGTCGCCGCGATCGTCGCCGCCTATGAGCGCGGCGGGGCTGCCGCCGCCTCGGTCCTCACCGACGGACCGCACTTCGGCGGCTCGCTCGACGACCTGCGCGCCGCCCGCGCCGCCTCGGACCTGCCAATCATCCGCAAGGACTTCATCGTCGACCCCTACCAGCTCTACGAGGCCGCGGTCCATGGGGCCGACGCGGTGCTGTTGATCGTCCGCGCCCTCGACGACGGGGAACTGCGCCGCCTGCACGAGGAGGCGCGCGAGATCGACCTCGACTGCCTGGTCGAGGTCCACGACGCGGAGGAGCTGGAGCGGGCGCTGGAGGCCGACGTCTTGGTGATCGGGATCAACAACCGCGACCTCGACGAGATGAGCGTCGACATCGCCACCACCTTCGAGCTGATGCCCGACGTCCCCGCCGGCAAGACCGTCGTGGCCGAGAGCGGCATCTCTGGCCGCGAGGAGCTCGAAGAGCTCGACCGAGTGGGCGTCGACGCCGTGCTGATCGGCGGCGCGCTGATGACGGCGCCCGACCCGGAGGCGAAGGTGCGCGAGCTGACCGGGATGGACGAGCACACCCGCGAGATCCACCTGCCCTAGTCGGGCGGCTGCGAGGAACTCCGAGACGCGGTCTCGCGTCTTTAGAAAACTTTTGGCGATCGTTTAGGGAGGCCCCAGGGCCGGGCTCCATCATCGTCGCCATGAACTCCAAGAAAAGCTTCCTCCGCACCCCGTTCGTCTCCGCCCTGTTTGGCGGGGCGATCGTCGCCGTCGTCGGCCTGATCGCCCTTGCCTCCGGGCTGATCAAGTCCGACGGCGGCTCGACGACCACGGTCGCCGCGCCGCTCAGCGCGCCCGTCGTCTCCAAGTCGGCGGGAGACGAAACTGGCTCGACCAACACGGTCAACCAGATCTACAAAGCCGATGGCGACGGCGTCGCCTTCGTCGAATCGGAAATCCAACCGGAAGAAACCGAAGCAAACCCGTTTGACCCATTCGGAGAATCGGAATCCTCCGGCGGCGGCACCGCCACCGGTTCGGGGTTCGTGATCGACTCCGAAGGCCACATCCTGACCAACAACCACGTGGTCGAAGGCGCCAGCAAGATCTCGGTCAAACTCGGCGAATCGGAGCACGAGCTGACCGCCGAAGTGGTCGGCACCGACCCCTCCTCGGACCTGGCGCTGCTGAAGGTGAACGCCAAGGCGAGCGAACTTCACCCGCTGACCCTCGGCGACAGCGCTAAGGCCGAAGTCGGCGACCCGGTGGTCGCGATCGGCAACCCGTTCGGGCTCGACCGCACCGTCACCTCCGGCATCGTCTCCGCTCTGCAGCGGCAGATCCAGGCGCCGAACGGGTTCTCGATCTCGAACGTGATCCAGACCGACGCGGCGATCAACCCCGGCAACTCGGGCGGCCCGCTGCTCAACGCCGAGGGCGAAGTGATCGGGATCAACTCGCAGATCGAGACCGGCGGCGAAGGCTCCGAGGGCAACGTCGGCATCGGCTTCTCGATCCCGATCAACACCGCCAAGGAAGAGGTCCAGTCGCTGATCGAAAACGGTGGCGTCGAACACGCCTACCTCGGGATCAGCGGCGGCACGATCACTCCGGAAATCGCCAAGGCCCTGAACCTGCCGGCGGAAGAAGGCGTCACCGTCCAGGAAGTGGTCAAGGGTGGCCCGGCGGCCAAGGCCGGGATCAAGGGCGCGAGCACGACGGCGACGATCGAAGGAGCCGAAATCGGCCTCGGCGGCGACATCATCACAGCGCTCGACGGCAAGAAGGTGAGCTCGATCGAAGAACTCTCCGAAGTTGTCGGTGCGAAGAAGCCGGGTGAAAAGATGGCAGTGACGGTGCTCCGCGGCGGGCAGGAAAAGACCGTCACGGTGACGCTCGGCAAGCGGCCTGCCTCGCTCGAAGAAGTCAGCAAATAGTTCCTCCCCAAGAGAGCGGTGAGAGGAGGGGGCCGCGACCCCCTCCTCTTTCGCTTGCCCGGTCCTTCCTTCGCGTACGCTGCGGTTATGCGGGTGAAGATCTGTGGCGTGACCAATTTGGACGATGCGGCTGAGGCTGTGCGGCTCGGGGCCTGGGCTGTTGGATTGATCCATTACGACGGGTCGCCGCGGTGCGTTGAGCCTGGTGTGGCTGCCGAAGTTGCGGCCGCCTTTCGGCGCAAGTGCGAGGTCGTCGGCGTCTTCGTCAATCCGACCTTGGAGGAAGTTGCTCGGGCGGTTGAGGACGAGGGGCTGACGATGGTGCAGTTGAACGGGGCGGAGGGGGCTTCGTTCTGTGCCGAGGTGGCACGGAAAACGGGGCTGAAGGTGGTCAAGGCGATCCACGTGGCGAGCGCCGCCGACGTCCATGGGGCGGAGGCCTACCGGACCGACTTCCATCTCTTCGACCGGCGTGGCAAGGGTCAGTGGGGCGGCACCGGGGAATCGTTCGACTGGGAGTTGCTGCGGGGCCACCGCTCCGAGGTGCCGGCGATCCTCGCCGGCGGCCTGACCCCGGAGAACGTCGCCGCCGCGATCGAGGTCGTCCACCCCTACGCCGTCGACGTCGCCAGCGGGGTCGAGGCCGAGCCCGGGCGCAAGGACCACGCCAAGCTCGAGGCCTTCTTCGCGGCGGCGAACCCGAACGCCGAGGTCGAGGACGCGGCCGCCGCCGGGCCAGCTGCCACCGCCGGTTCGTCCGAGCGATGAGCGCGGTCGAGCAGCGCTTCGGCCCCTACGGGGGCCGTTACGTGCCGGAGACGTTGATCGGGGCGCTCGACGAGCTGACCGCGGCCTGGGAAGAGGCCCGCGAGGACGCCGAGTTCGGCGCCCGCCTCGACCACCTGCGCCGCGACTTCATCGGCCGGCCGACGCCGCTCTACCGGGCTGAACGGCTCTCCGAGCGGGTCGGCTCGCGGGTCTACCTGAAGCGCGAGGACCTCGCCCACACCGGCGCCCACAAGATCAACAACGCGATCGGCCAGGCGCTGCTCGCTCAGCGGATGGGCAAGCCACGGGTGATCGCCGAGACCGGTGCCGGTCAGCACGGCGTCGCCACCGCGACCGCCTGCGCCCTGCTCGGGCTCGAGTGCGTCGTCTACATGGGCACCGAGGACATCCGCCGCCAGGCGCCCAACGTCGAGCGGATGAAGCTGCTCGGGGCCGAGGTGGCGCCGGTCGAGGCCGGGGCACGGACGCTGAAGGAGGCGGTCAGCGCCGCGATCCGCGACTGGGTCGCGAACGTGGCGACCACCCACTACGTGATCGGCTCCGCGGTCGGCCCGGCGCCCTATCCGGCGCTGGTGCGGGACCTGCAGCGAGTGATCGGCGACGAGGCGCGGGAGCAGGCCCTGGCGACCGAAGGAGCGTTGCCGGGCCGGGTGATCGCCTGCGTCGGCGGCGGCTCCAACGCGATCGGGATCTTCCATCCGTTCATCGCCGACTCCGAGGTGGCCCTGGTTGGGGTCGAGGCGGCCGGCGAGGGGCTGGACACGCGACGGCACGGCGCCTCGCTGCAGGGCGGCTCGACCGGGGTGCTGCACGGGTCGCTGTCCTCGGTGATCGCCGACGAGGAGGGCCAGATCCTCGAGGCGCACTCGATCTCGGCCGGGCTCGACTACCCCGGGGTGGGGCCGGAGCACGCCTTCCTGCGGGACACCGGGCGGGCGAAGTACGAGGCGGTGACGGATACGCAGGCGGTTGCGGCGTTCCGGGAGTTGGCGAGGCTGGAGGGGATCATCCCGGCCCTGGAGAGCAGCCACGCGATCGCCTGGCTGCTGGAGAACCCCGCGGAGAGCGGGTTCGACGTGCTCTGCCTCTCGGGGAGGGGCGACAAGGACATGGCCGAGGTGACCGAGCAAGATGAGTTCTGAGTCCGGCGTCGCCCGGATCGCCGCGGCATTCGAGGCGGCGAAGGAGGAAGGGCGGGCCGCCTTGATGCCCTATCTGATGGCCGGATTTCCGGATCGGGAGACCGGCTTGGCGGTGGCTGAGGCCTATGCGGATTCGGGGGCCGATCTGATCGAGCTGGGGGTGCCGTTCTCGGATCCGCTGGCGGATGGGCCGACGATTCATGCGGCTGCGACCGCCGCGCTGGAGGCCGGGGCGACGTTCGCGACGGCGCTGGAGGTCTGCCAGGCGGTTGGAGAGCGGCTGCCGGTGGTGCTGATGGTCTACTCGAACATGGTCCTGGCCAAAGGTGGGGCGGCGGAGTTCGCCGGGCTCGCCAAGGCCGCGGGGGCTTGCGGGGCGATCGTGCCGGACCTGCCGCTGGACGAGGCGGGGGAGGTGCGGGAGGCCCTGGCCGCGGAGGGGCTGGCGCTGGTGCCGCTGGTCGCACCGACGACGCCGGAGTCCCGCCGACGGGAGATCGCCGCGGCCGCGGCGGGTTTCATCTATCTGGTTTCCACCCTCGGTACCACCGGGGAGCGTGCCGAGATGCCGGCCGAGCTCGCCGGGCTGATCGAAGGGACCAGGGCCGACGCGGGGGAGACGCCGGTGGCTGTCGGGTTCGGGATCGGGACCGCGGCCCAGGTGGCGCAGGTCGGGGAGCTGGCCGACGGAGTGATCGTCGGCAGCCGCCTGGTCCGGGCCGCCGGCGAGGCGGGATCGGCGGCAGCGGCAGCCGACGCGGCCGCCGGCTTCCTCAGCGAGGCGCGCGTCGCCCTCGCCGGGTAATCTTCCGCGCGATGGGAATGGTCGTAAGCCTCTTCGCCGCGATTGCCGCCATGGTGATCATCTACGGCTGGCTCGGACAGGGCGGGCCGGTCGGCGGTCTGGTCTTCTTTGGCGTGCTGCTGCTCGGCGCGATCATCAGCATCGCCCTGCCTTCCGGCGACGAGTCCTAGGCCCCGCCGCCTAAGCCCGCGTCGCAACCACCTCGAGATACTCGGGCTCGAGCACCAGCGCACGGTCGCCTGCGATGTTGTTCTGCTCCAGGAAGGCGTGCAGATCGGCGGTCAGCGCCGCCTCGCCCTCCGGCCCGACTTTCTCGTAGGCGGTCTTGACCGGGCCGAAGTAGCGGCGGAAGAAGTCGAGGTAGTGCTCGGCGGAGCGGAACGACTGCCGAGCCTTGCGCCGCTCGATTCGCAAGTCGGTGATCCCGTCGCCGAACAGCTCGCGCAGGCGCGCCTCGGTGCCCCAGAGGACCGGCGGCACCAGCCCTGCCGGTGGCGGCCCGGTGTGTTTGACGATCGTCATGAACATCTGCCCGACGCCGCCGTCCGGGACCCAGTTGCCCATGCCGATGCGGCCGCCCGATTTGGTCACGCGCAAGAGCTCCGCCGCGGTCTTCTCCTGGTCGGGAGCGAACATCGCGCCGAAAATCGAGATCGTCACGTCGAACTCGCCGTCGCCGAAGGGAAGCTCCTGGACGTCGGCCTCGACGAAGTCGATCTCGAGCCGCTCGGCGGCGGCGCGTTCGCGGCCGCGCTCCAGCAGCGCCGGGACGAAGTCGGCTCCGACCGCACCGGCCCAGGTTCGACGGGCGGCGGCGATGGCGCCGTTGCCACTGCCACAGGCGACGTCGACGACGCGCTCCCCGGGCATCACGTCGAGCGCTTCGACCAGCCGCTCGGCGACCGGATAGGTGAGGGCGCCGATCATCGAGAAGTCGCCCTCCGACCAGGTCTCCTGTTGTTTGCGCGTGGCTGCCACGAAGTCCGGTGCGTCGTTCATCTCTCTCCTCCTCGGTTTCGACCCCGAACCTAACCGCTTCCGGCCGGCGCGGGAACCCTCGGGCCTGGTTCCCTAACCTGGGGTCGATGCGGATCGGAGTCCTCACCGGCGGCGGCGACTGCCCCGGCTTGAACGCGGTAATCCGCGCCGTCGTCCGCAAAGGCGTCGGCGTCCACGGCCACGAGTTCGTCGGCTTCCGCGACGGTTGGCGGGGCCCGCTGGAGGGGGACTCGATGGAGCTCGGCGTGCCCGAGGTGCGGGGCATCCTGCCCCGCGGCGGCACCATCCTCGGCTCTTCCCGCACCAACCCCTTCGCTAGCGACGACGGGCCGGCGCAGATCGCCGCCAACCTGCGCGAGGCCGGGGTCGACGGGCTGATCGCGATCGGCGGCGAGGACACCCTCGGCGCCGCCTCGCGGCTGCACACTGAGCACGGGCTGAACGTCGTTGGCGTGCCGAAGACGATCGACAACGACCTCGGCGCCACCGACTACACCTTCGGCTTCGACACCGCGATCAACATCGCGATGGAGGCGATCGACCGTCTCCACACCACGGCGGACAGCCACCACCGGGTGCTGATCGTCGAGGTGATGGGCCGCCACGCCGGCTGGATCGCCTTCCACGCCGGGCTCGCCGGCGGCGCCAACATCATCCTCATCCCGGAGCGCCAGTTCGACGTCGACGAGGTCTGCGAGCTGGTCGGCCGCCGCTTTGCCAGCCATTTCGCGCCGATCATCGTCGTCGCCGAGGGCTCCGAACCGACGGGCGGGATTCCCGACGCCGGACCCGAGCAGCACGACGCCTTCGGCCACGTGCGGCTGGGTGGGATCGGCCACTGGCTGGAGGGGGAGATCGAGCGACGGACCGGCAAAGAGACGCGGGCGACGGTGCTCGGCCACGTCCAGCGCGGCGGCACCCCGACCGCCTTCGACCGGGTGCTGGCGACCCGCTTCGGCCTCCACGCCGTCGACGCCGCCGACGCCGGCGACTGGGGGACGATGGCGGCGCTGCGCGGAACGGACATCCAGCTGGTCGCCCTGACCGAAGCCGTCTCGCAGCTGAAGACGGTGCCGCCGGAGCTCTACGAAGAGGCCGAGGTCTTCTTTGGCTAGAGCCGCGGCGGCGCTGGTGGCGCTGGCGCTGACGGTCGCGGTGGTGGGCTGCGGCGGCGACGAAGGGGTCGCCGCCGGGGCAACGGTGCGCGTCTACGCCGGCGCCGGCCCCTGCGCGGCTGCGAACCGGGCGCTTGACGCGGCCGGGGGGAAGGCGGGGGACCTGAAGGTGGAGCTGGTCTGCGGGAAGCAGGCGACTGAAGGGTCGCGACCCGATCGGGCGAGGGGATCGAAGCTCGACCTGGCGACCCTCGGGGTCGACGCCCGCCGCGCCACCGAGGACGCGACCGCGGTCGCCTACCTCGAAGCCCCGGGCGAGGCGAGCGAGTTCATCCACCCGATCCTCGAAGAAGCCGGGATCGGCCTGGTCGCGGCCGGCGACGGCGCCGCGGCGATGCGACGGGCCCTCAGCGCGATCGAGGAAGCCGGCAGCTCCGGCAGCCTCCGCGACGAGGTCCAGGGCAAGCTGGAAGAAGAAGGCGCATCCAGCTAGGCGGCCTTACAGCAGGTCCCGCAGCGCCTCGTCGATCTCCGGGTGGGCGAACTCGTAGCCCAGCTCCTGCGTCCGTCGCGGAATCACCCGCTGGCCGCCGCGCAGGACGTGGCCGAACTCGGAGCCGAATTTGAGGTCGAGGGCGAGGCCGGGGATCGGCAGCACCGCCGGCCTATTCAGGGCGCTCCCAAATGCCTTGGCGAACTCCTTGTTGGTGACTGGGTTCGGCGCCGCCGCGTTGACCGCGCCGGTGACCGATTCGTCGTCGAGCGCCCAGAGCAGGATCCCGATCTCGTCCTGGCGGTGGACCCAGGCGACGTACTGCTTGCCGCCGGCCAGCGGCCCGCCGACCCCGAGCTTGAAAGGGGTCATCTGCTCGGCGAGGAAGCCGGCTTCGGGGTCGAGCACCTGGCCGGTGCGAACGATCGCCAGCCGCACCCCGGCGGCCTCGACGCCGCGGGCCGCCTTCTCCCACTCGACGCAGACTTCGGAGTCAAAGGATTCGCCGCCCGGAGCGGCGCCCTCGTCGACCACCTGGTCGCCGCGGTCGCCGTAGTAGCCGACCGCCGACTGGCTGACCAGTACCTTCGGCTTGCGCTCCAATCCCTCGATCGCCTGGACCAGGTTGTGGGTCGCTGTCCGCCGCGACTCCATGATCCGCTCCTTCGCCTCGTCGGTCCAGCGCTGGGCGATCGGCTCGCCGACCAGGTTGATCACCCCGTCGACCTCGGCGAAGGCCTCCGCCGGTGGCCGTTCCAGGGTCGGCTCCCAGCGATGCCAGTCGACCCGCGGGTTACGGCCGCGGGCCTTGCCGGAGTCGCGGGTGAGGCCGACGACCTCGTCGCCGCGAGCGAAGAGCGCGTCGCAGGTCCGCGCGCCGATGCTGCCGCTGGCGCCGGTGACGAGCACCTTCACGGCTCAGCCCTCGACCGTCTGGAAAGTCCCGGTCTCGTCGTTGAGGCGGGCGATGCCGTCGCGCCGCGCCTCCTCGACCACCGCCGCGGCCACCAACGGCGCCACGTCCCGGTTGAAGACGCTGGGGATGATGTAGTCCTCGGCCAGGTCGTCGTCGGCGACCGCTTCGGCGATCCCCTTCGCCGCCGCCAGCTTCATCGCCTCGGTGATGCTCGGCGCGCCGGCGTCGAGGGCGCCGCGGAAGACGCCGGGGAAGGCGAGGACGTTGTTGATCTGGTTCGGGTAATCGGAGCGGCCGGTGGCCATGATCCGCACGTAGGGAGCCGCTTCCTCGGGCATCACCTCGGGGGTCGGGTTGGCCATCGCGAAGACGATCGCGTCCTCATTCATCTTCTGCAGGTCGTCGCCGCTGATGATCCCGGGGCCGGAGAGGCCGATGAAGATGTCCATCCCCTCGAGCGCCTCGGCCGGGGAGCCGCCGACCTTGCCGGGGTTGGTGTTGTCGGCGTACCAGCGCTTCGCCTCGTTCATCGCGCCGGAGACGTAGTCCTCGCGCTCGGTCGAGACGGCGCCGTTGCGGTCGCAGCCGACGATGTCGGTCATCCCGGCTTCGAGCATCATCTTGGTCACCGCTACCCCCGCGGCGCCGAGGCCAACCACCAGCGCTCGCAGCTCGGAGATCGGCTTGCCGACGATCTTCAGCGCGTTGAAGAGGGCGGCCATGGTGACGATCGCGGTGCCGTGCTGGTCGTCGTGGAAGACCGGGATGTCGAGGCTTTGCTTCAGCCGCTCCTCGATCTCGAAACAGCGCGGGGCGGAGATGTCCTCGAGGTTGACGCCGCCGAAGGTGGGTGCCATCAGTTCGACCGTCTTGACGATCTCGTCGGCGTCCTGGGTGTCGAGGCAGATCGGGAAGGCGTCGACCCCGGCGAACTCTTTGAACAGCATGCACTTGCCCTCCATCACCGGCATCGCCGCCTCCGGGCCGATGTTGCCGAGGCCGAGGACGGCGCTGCCGTCGGAGACGACCGCGACCGTGTTCTTCTTGATCGTGTACTCGAAGGCCTTGGCGCGGTCGGCGTGGATGTCCATGCAGACTCGGGCGACGCCGGGCGTGTAGGCCATCGAGAGGTCGTCCCGCGTCTTCACCGGGTACTTGTTGTGCATGTCGATCTTGCCGCCCCGGTGCATCTGCATCGTCCGGTCGACGTAGTCGAGGACGCGGGCGCCGCGGGTCGAGCCGATCGCCCGGAGGATCTTCTCCCAGTGCTCGCGGTCGGAGGCGTCGATCGTGAACTCGCGGACCCGCTTGCCCTCCGGCCCGGCGCCCGGCACGAGGTCGACCCCCTGCAGCTGCCCACCCGCCTCGGCGATCGCCGCGGTCAGTTTGCCGAGCGGCTCCTGCCGCGCGTCGAGCTCGACGCGGATCGTGACGCTGTATTGAGCGCTGACCGCCATGGCCGCAATCGAATCAGATTCGCCCCCTCGGGCTCGCCCGCCACGCCGCTGGAGATCCACCGCGGCCGGCGTCGCCGCCGCTACGGTTGGCCGATGGCCTACGACGAAGCCCTCGCCGACCGCGTCCGCGACGTCCTCGCCGCCCGCCCCGAGGTCACCGAGATCAAGATGTTCGGCGGCATCTGCTTCATGGTCGCCGGCAACATGGCCTGCGGCGTGATCAAAGACGACCTCCTCGTCCGCCTGACCCCCGATGAGGCGACGCAGGCGTTGAAGGATCCCCACGCGCGCCCGATGGACTTCACCGGGCGGCCGATGAAAAACGTCGTCTACGTGGACCCGGAAGGCACCGCGTCGGACGCAACGCTCGCGAGTTGGGTCGACGCCGGCGCCGACTTCGCCGCCTCGCTCCCCCCAAAACCCAAGAAAAAAGGCAAGTAAGGGGGGAGGGTTCGGAGGGCGTGGCGACTTGCTCTCGCTATGCGAGAGGAAATCGACACGCCAGCGACAGCGCTCGCCGAAATCGCTCGCCGACAGCATGGCATCGTGACTACCGCCCAGCTACGAGGCGCGGGAATCGATAAGAGCGCGGCGACTCGCTGGGTCCGCTCCGGGCGCCTCCACCGGCTGCACCGCGGCGCCTACGCGGTCGGTCACCGGGCTTCCAGCCGCGAGGCGACCTGGATGGCGGCCGTTCTGAGCCTCGGCGACGGTGCCGTCCTCAGTCACACCAGTGCCGCGGTCCTCTGGGCTCTACTGAAGCCGATGAGCGGCCCAACCCACATCTCCCTACCCAGCCAGAACGGCCGCGCGTCGCGAGCGGGCATCCGAGTCCACCGTCTCCGCTCGCTCCCTCCATCGTCCCGCACCAAGCGCCTCGGGATCCCCGTCACCACCGTCCCGCGCACCATCGCGGACCTCATCGCTACCGGCCTCGAACCCCGCCTCCTCCGTCGCGCGATTCGCGAGGCCGAGCACCGCCGCCACCGGCTCAGCCCCCGCGCCCATGCCCTTACCCGTGGCACCCGCTCCGACCTCGAGCTCGACTTCCTCGTCTTCCTCGAAGCCCGCCGCCTCCCGCTCCCCGAAGTGAACGTCCAAATCGGCCGCTACGAGGTCGACTTCCTCTGGCGGAAGGCCAAGCTTGCGGTCGAAACCGACGACTACATCTACCACCATGGCGAGGTCGCTTTCGAGGACGACCGCGAACGCGACCTCGCCCTCCGCGCCGCCGGCTTCGAGCCTCTCCGCGTCACCGGACGGCAGCTCGAAGAGAACGCAAACTTGGTCGAGGCGACGCTTAGGAGCTACCTTTCTCAGCTGTGAGGGGGATTGGGAAGCCGCTGGGGGCGGCATTGCTTGCGGTTGCGCTGCTCGCCGGGACGAGCGCGTCCGCCCGTGCCGCCAGCCCAGCCGACTGGCTCTACGAACCGACCACCTTCACCGCGATCGAACTCGAATTGCCGCAGGAATCGATCGAAACCCTGCGCAAAGAACCCGAGGAGAACTACGTCGAAGGGTTCTTCTCGATCGCCGAAACGAACGGGACGCCCGACGAAGTCGGCCCCTATTCGGAACCGATCAAAGTCGGGGTGCGGCTGAAGGGCAGCATCGGCTCGCTGCGCACGATCGACGAAAAGGCCGCCTTCAAGATCAAGTTCGGCGAATTCGTCGAAGGCCAGACCTTCGACGGGCTCGAGAAGATGACCCTCAACAACATGGTCCAGGATCCCTCGATGATCCACGAGACCCTCGCCTATCAGGCCTTCCACGACATGGGTGTCTACGCGCCCCACACCGGTTTCACCTACCTGAAGATCAACGGGGAAAGCTACGGCCTTCACCTGGACATCGAAACCCAGGACCAGATCGCCCTCGAAAAGCAGTTCGGGCCGTTCGAAGCGCCGCCCCAGCACCTCTACGAGGGCGAATACGGGGCCGACGTCAGCGCCTCGCGCTGGGAAGAACTCGAAGTCCAGGAGGGCAAGAAGAAAAAAGAGGGCGACAAAGCCGACCTGGAAGCGCTGTTGGCGGCGGTCGAAGGCAGCGGCAGCAGCTTCTCCGAACGGGTCGCCGGCAAGGCCGACCTCAATGAGATGACGCGGATGTGGCTGACCGAGAAATACATCGGCCACTGGGACGGCTACAGCGGCCAGGTCGGCGGCCTGCAGCCGAACAACTACTACCTCTACAGCGACGCCTCCGGCGACTTCCAGATGCTGCCGTGGGGCACGGACCAGACCTGGGGGTCGCGGCTGGATTTCGGCGGCGCCGCCAACGGCGTCCTCTTCACCGACTGCCTCGCCGACTCCGCCTGCAATTCGCTCTACGGCGACGCCGGCAGCGAAGCGCTGAAAGCGCTGGAGCCGGCGGCGCTCGACCTCACCGCCCGCTGCACCGCGGCGGCCGAGCTGCCCTGGCGCGAACTGGAAGAAGAAGAAAACGCCGGCACCGAACGGCTGCCGCCGTACACGGTGGCCGAAGGCAAAGACGCGGTCGCCTCCGCCCGCGACTTCATCGCCGATCGGCCCGAAGAACTCGCCTCCTACCTGGGGACGACCGCGCCGGGGTCCGGCGTCGCGCCCGTCGAATGCCCGCCGCTGCGACCGATCGGCGGTTTTCCGGAAGAAGAAGGCGAAGAAGAAGAAGGCGGCGGTGAAAAAGAAAAAGGCGGCGAAGAAAAAAGCGGCGGTTCGGGTCCGGTGATCGTCCCGATGTCGCCCCGGCAGACTCTGGTGGCGCAGCCGCTGCTTGCCGGCCGGGCCCACCGCGGCGCCAACGGCGTCACCCTCGACGTCACCGCCCCCGGCGCCGGTCAGCTCTCGCTGGTCGGCAGCTACGCCGGCGCCAAAGGCCACACTCGCGCCTGCGGCGGGCGCTCGCGGGCCGCAGCGACCGGAGCCGCCACCGTGCCCTGCCACTTCACCAAGGGCTTCCGCCGTGCTCTCGACGAAGGGACCCGCCGCGTCAAGCTGACGCTCTCGTTCACGCCTGCCGACGGCACCGCCGCGCAGAGCCTGCGGCGCACTCTTCGCGTCCACCGCTGAGCCACCCGCTGTGGGCGGCGCCCCGCGACCGTCCCGCCAGGTCGAACCGTAGAGTGGGGCGGCGATGGCCGCACCCACCAAAGAGCTGTTCCTGGTCGACGGCAACAGCCTCGCCTACCGCGCCTTCTTCGCCCTGCCGGAGTCGATCGGGACCAGCGACGGGCGCCCGACCAACGCGATCTACGGGCTCGCCTCGATGTTGGTGAAAGTGATCGACGAACACCACCCGGACGGGGTGATCGTCGCCTGGGACGCCGGCACCTCCGGCCGCTCGGAGACCTACGACCTCTACAAGGCGAACCGCAAATCCCGGCCCGACCTGCTGAAAGAGCAATGGCCGCACCTGATGCCGCTGGTCGAGGCTTTCGGCTACACCAACGTCAAAGTCGACGGCTACGAGGCCGACGACGTGATCGCCTCGCTGGCCAAGGCGGCGCGCGAAGAGGGATTGGACGTGATGGTGGTGACCGGGGACCGCGACGCCTACCAGCTGGTCGAAGAGGGGATCCGGGTGATGAGCACCTCGCGCGGGATCACCGACACCAAGATCTACGACGTGCTCGCGGTCGAAGAGCGCTACGGCATCCCGCCTTCGCTGATCACCGACCACATGGGCCTGCGCGGCGACACCTCGGACAACATTCCCGGCGTCCCCGGGATCGGCGAAAAAACCGCGACCCAGCTGCTCCAGCAGTTCGGCGACCTCGAGGGCGTGTTGGCCAGCGTCGAGGAGATCTCCGGCGCCAAACGCAAGCAGAACTTGACCGAGCACGCCGACGACGCCCGCCTCTCGAAGCAGCTGGCGACCCTGCAATACGAGATCGACACCGGGGTCGACCTGGCCGAGGCGATGGCCGGCGAGCCCGACCGCGGCGCCCTGCGCGAGTTCATGCGCGAGTTCGAGCTGCGGGCGGTGCTGGAGCGGCTGGAAGAAGCGCTGCCGGAGGGCGAGGCGGTGCCGGGGCGCCGGGTCGAGACCGAGCTCGAGGTGACGGTGGAGGAGGGGACGGTCGCCGAGATCCCCGAGGGCGCGGTGGCGCTGGGGATCGCTGGCGAGCGCTGGGCAGCTGCGGCGGCGGAGCGGATCGTCGGCGGCGAGGCGAGCCACGACGAGCTGGCGGTGGCGCTGGCCGGACGCCAGCTCGCCGCCCACGACGCCAAGAGCCTCGGCGGCGGCCGCCACGGGCTGCTGGCGGCGGCGGCGCGGGAGGGGGTCGCCCTCGACCTCGCCCACGACACGATGCTCGCCGCCTACCTGATCGAGCCGCAGCGCCGCACCTACGAGCTGACTGAGCTCGCCGCCGACGCCGGCATCGGCCTCGCCGCCGGGGCCGAGAACGAGCCCGACCCAGACGGCCAGATGGCGCTCGGCGAGGAGCCCGAGGCAGGCCTCGACCCGGCCGAGGAAGCGCGCCTGGTCGGCGCCCTCGCCGAGGTGCAGCGGCCGCGGATCGAGGAACTGGGGCTGACCAGCCTGCTCGAGGAGGTCGAGCTTCCCCTGGTCGACGTCCTCGCGCACATGGAGCGGGAGGGGCTGCGGCTCGACGCCGAGCGGCTGGCGGAGGTCGGCGCCGGCTTCGGCGAGCGGATCGAGCAGCTGGAGAAGGAGATCTACGAGCTGGCCGAGGAGGAGTTCACGATCGGCTCGCCGCAGCAGGTCGGCCGGATCCTCTTCGAGAAGCTGGCGCTGAGCCGCAAACGCCGCGGCAAAACCGGCTTCTCGACCGACGCCCGCGTCCTCGCCGCGATCCGCGACGAGCACCCGATCGTCGAGAAAATCGAGTCCTGGCGCGAACTGACCAAGTTGAAGAACACCTACCTCGACTCGCTGCCGGACCTGATCGATCCCGAGACCGGTCGCGTCCACACCACCTTCAACCAGGCCTCGACCACGACCGGCCGGCTCTCCAGCACCAATCCGAACCTGCAGAACATCCCGATCCGCAGCGACCTCGGGCGGCCGGTGCGCGCCTGCTTCGTCGCCGGGGAGGGCCACCGCCTTCTCTCCGCCGACTACAGCCAGGTCGAGCTTCGGGTGCTCGCCCACGTCGCCGACGAGCCGGTGCTGAAAGAGGTCTTCCACGCCGGCGAAGACGTCCACGCCGCGACCGCCGCCGAGGTCTTCGAGATCGCGCCCGACGAAGTCGACGTCGGCCAGCGCTCGAAAGCGAAAATGGTCAACTTCGGGATCGTCTACGGGCTGACCGGCTTCGGCCTCGCCGACCGGCTCAACATCCCGCGCAAAGAGGGCGAGGAATTCGTCGCCCGCTATCTCGAACGCATTCCCGCCGTCCGCGCCTTCCGCGATGGGGTGATCGAGCGAGCCCAGGAGGAGGGTTACGTGACCACGCTGATGGGGCGGCGGCGGCCGATCCCGGAGCTGCGCTCCGGCAACCCCAACACCCGCCGCCTCGGCGAGCGGCTGGCGATCAGCACGGTGATCCAGGGGACCGCGGCGGACATCATCAAGGTGGCGATGGTGCGCTGCCAGAACGCCTTACGCGAGGCCGGGGGGGAGACCCGCCTGGTCCTGCAGATCCACGACGAGCTGCTGTTCGAGGGGCCGCCGGAGGAGATGGACGCGGCGAAGGAGCTGGTGGTGCGGGAGATGACCGGCGCCTACGAGCTCGACCCGCCGCTCGAGGTCGACGTCGGCGTCGGCGGCGACTGGCTCGACGCGAAGTAGGGGCGCACCGGCCAGGCGGGCCGCCTCGAGCCGCGCCCGGAACGAGACGGGGCGGCCCGAGTCGCGCCCGGAACGAGACGGGGCGGCCCCCATCCGGCCGCCCCGCCTGCCACCGGATCCCTCCCCAGGGGATCAGGGAGTGTGGGCCAGCTCCACCTCGTCGAAGCTGGCGCTGCCGTGCTCGAGCTCGAGGTCGGCCTCCTGGACCGTCGCCCCGACTACGAGGTCGGCGGTGGTGCAGGCGACACCGTGCTCGCCGTCGTGGCCGCGGCCGGAGTTGGCCGAGCCGGGACCGCTGTTGTCCGGGTTGGCGGCGGCACCGCCGTTGTCGTCGCCCGGCTCTTCGCCGTGCCCGCCGTTGTCATCGCCGGGCTCTTCGCCCTGGCCGCCGTTGTCGTCCCCGGGCTCTTCCCCGTGGCCGCCATTGTCGTCGCCGGCCTCTTCGCCGTGGCCGCCGTTGTCGTCGCCCGGCTCGCTTCCCTGGCCGCCGTTGTCGTCGCCGCCACTGGGGCCGGGGCCACCGTCGCGGGCGAGGACACTGGTGCTGGCGTGCTCGGGGCCCTCGCACTTGATCTCGGTGCCGGAGGTGACCAGCCCGGAGATCGAGTCGCCGTTGAAGAGGGCGATCGTCAGCTTGCCGCTGGCCGTGTCGAAGGCGCTGATCGTGCCGGCGTTCTCTTCGCCGTCCATGACCCCGTCGCCGTCACTGTCGTCGTTGCGCGGGTTGTCCCCGGCCTCGAACTCGCCGCGGTTGCGCAAGCCGTCGCGGTCCTGATCGTGTCGGGCCTGGTTGACGCTGAGCGAAAGGTGGTGCCGCTTCTCCCACTTGTCCGGGATGCGGTCGTGGTTGCGGTCCTTCGCGCTTGCCGCGGCGGGCAGCACGAAGATCGCCAGCGCGCCGAGCGCGGCGGCGAGAATGATCTTGAGGGTGCTCCTGGAGTTCATCGTTCCTCCTGGTCGGGGTCGTTGTCTCTGGGACACGAGCCCGGCACGAAGATCACGCGAGACCGAAGAAATTTCCTAGGGGGCATCGAGGTCGCCGCCGGAGCTGCCCGAGGTGGTCGAGCCACCGTCGGAGTGGCTCCCCGAGGTGCCGTCGTCGTCGCCGCCAGAGGTCGGCGGAGGAGTGGTCGGCGGCACCGGTGCGGTCGGAGAGGGGGTCGCGTCGCCGGAGCCGCCCGAGCTTCCGGAGCCGCCCGAGCCCGAGCCCGAACCACCCGAGCCGGACCCGGAGTCGTCCGAGGAGCCGGACCTGTCCGAGGAGCCGGACCCGCCCGAGGAGCCGGATTCGGACCCGGAGCCGCCGGGGGTGGAGCCGCCGCCTGAGCCACCGCTGCCGCCGGAGGAGCCGCCGTCACCGCCGCCGGAGTGGCCGGAGTCGCCGCCGGACCCGGAGCCGCCCGAGTCACCGCTGCCACCCGAGGAGCCGCCGTCTCCCTTGCCGCTGCCGCCCGAGTCGTCGTCGCCGCCCTTGCCGGAGCCCGAGCCGTCGCCGCCCCCGCCCTTGCCGGAGCCGTCGCCGCCCGAACGGTCGTCTCCGCCACCCGAGCCGGAGTGGTCGTCGCCGGAGTCGGGGCTGTGATGGGTGTCGCCGCCCGAGCCGGGCCCGGGGCCGCCGTGCGAGTCGCTGCCGCCCGAGCCGCCGGACGAGCCCGAGTCGTCGGAGTCGTCACTCCCGGAGCGGGAGCCGCTGCCATCGGAGCCGACGTCGTCGCCCCGGCCGCTACCGTCGTCACCGCGCGAGAGGTCGCGCCCTTCCCGGTCGCCGCCCGGACCGTCGATCGAACCCGTGTCCGAGGCCTCCACCGCCGACCCGGGACGCAGCCCCCCAGTGCCCGGAGGCGCGACCGGCAGTCGCACCTGGCCGACTTTCGGCGCCGAGCCCTTGTCGTGATGGGAGTCGTGGACCACGACGCCGGCGGTGACCGCGGCGGCGCCGGCGAAGATCGCGATCGCGGCTTTCGCCGCGAGGGCGCTGCCGCCGGCCCCTGCGGCAACGCCGACCGCGTTGCCGTCGCCGCCGCTCTCGACCAGCCAGCGCAGCAGCGGCATCGGCAGCAGCGAGCCGAAGCCGACCCGCAGGCTTTCCCGCGCCCGGAAGATCAATTGCCGCGCCGCCCCGACCGAGACGCCCAGCTCGTCGCCGATCTCGGCGTGGCTGCGGCCCTCGAGCTCGCGTTTGACGATCGCCTCGCGCTGGGCGCTCGGCAGGCCGCGCAGGCCGGCGACAAGTGCCCGCACCCCCTCGCGCCGCTCCAGCGCCTGCGGTGGCTGCTCGACCCCGTCGTATTCCTCGTCGAGCTGCTCGGTCCGCGGCCCGGCGTCGCGCAGGTGGTTGAGCGAGGTGTTGCGGACGACGGTGTAGAGCCAGGGGCGCAGATTCAGCTCGCCCTCGCCCCGGGCCAGCGCCGGCAGCGCCTTCGCCAAAGAGTCCTGGACGACGTCCTCGGCCGCCGAGGGGCCGACGATGCCGCCGGCGTAGCGGACCAGGGCGCCGCGGTAGCGGCGGACGATCTCCTCGTCGGCGGCGCCGGCCCCCTCGCGGGCGAGCGTGACCAGGCGACCGTCGGGCTGCGTGCGCAGCGCGGTCCCCAGCAGCCGCTCCTTCGGCATCGTCACTGCCATCGGATCGGCCTACGGGTGCGGCGACCTGAAGGTTCAGCCCCTCGATGGCCGTTCGACCGGGTGGTCGGTCGGGCCCGGCGCCGGAGCTAGGCCGCCGCCGGCTCGCGGGCCGGCTCGGGCCGCGGCTCGCCGGCGAACTCCGGCGGCGCGATCGCCAGGTAGTGCCTGAACGACCAATCGACGAAGCGCTTGCTGCCCATCAACCGGATCGCCGGCCCCAGCAGCTTCGGCGGTACCCGCGGGATCAGCCTCTGCACCCGCAGCATCCAGCGGAACTTCCGCTCGTGCGAGTCGTGGAACTCCGCGTAGGCCTCGGCCGCGTCCTCGCGGCTCTGCCGTCCCTCGACCACCGCCCGCAGCTGCCTCCCGCCGGCGATCCCGAAGTAGAGCGCGGTGCGGATCCCCTCGGCGCTCAGCGGCAGGCAGTGCCCGGCCGAGTCGCCGACGAAGAAGACACCGCCCTCGGTCGCGCGGCGCAGCTTGTGCGGGATCCAGTTGCCCTGGTACTCGTTCGGCTCCTTGCCGAGGTCTTCGGTGAGGCCGACGGTAGTCCCCTTGACGTGGAAGCGCGGGTCGAAGGAGCCGATCCCGATCCGCAGCTCGTCGCGGGCCGGGAACGACCAGCCGTAGCCGGCCGGGACGTACTTGCGGTCGATCCAGATCTCGAGGTCCTCGCCGACCCCGCCGGGGTGCACCTCGAGCCCGCGTGAGAGCGGCGCGTCGGGCGGCTGCACGCCGTCGCCGAGGGCGAGCATGCGTCGCCAGCCGAGGGCATCGACGACCAGCGGCGACCGGATAGTCCCGCGGTCGGTCTCGACCGCGATCGCGCCGTCGCCATCGCTCGCTGCCCGGCCGTGGACCTTGGCAGTCTCGAAGTGGGCGTCGCAATCGGCCCAGAGCAGGGCGCAGAGCTCGCGGTAGTCGAAGGTGGAGAAGGTCCAGGGGAGGCGATAGCGGGTGTCGCCGTGGGGGGTGTGCATGAGCAGGGAGTCGAAGCGCTGGCACTCGGCCTCGATCAGGCCGAGCTGCCGCAGCCAGTCGGTCGGGATGCCGCAGGCCGAGGTCTGGCGCTCGCCGATCTCGTAGCGATCGACGATCAGGACGTCGGCACCGGAGCCGGCGAGCTCGCGCGCGACGGCCAACCCGGCGAAGCTGGCACCGCAGATCAGGACGTCGTGGGAGCCATCCAGCGGCGTCCGCTCGTCCCCCCGCTTGGTGGCTCTGATCGGCATCGAGGGGCAGGCTACCGGCGGCGGCGCTCGGGCGCCGATCTATGCCATCATGCCCAGTCCGTGTCCGCGACCGAGACGATGACTCCGCCTGCCCCGACCGCGACGCCCGTTGACGGGTCGAACGGTTTGCTGCTCGAAATCGAAGGCAAGATCGTCCCCAATTACGCGGCGACGATGGTCTCCTTCGACGAGGGGGACGTGGTCAGCGGCAAAGTCGTCCGCATCGACAAAGACGAGGTCCTGGTCGACATCGGCTACAAGGCCGAGGGCGTCATCCCCTCCAACGAGCTCTCGATCCGCAAGTCGGTCGAGCCCTCCGACGAGGTCGAGCTGGGCGAGCAGGTCGATGCCCTGGTCCTCACCAAGGAGGACTCCGAGGGGCGCCTGATCCTCTCCAAGAAACGCGCCCGCTTCGAGAAAGCCTGGCGTTCGATCGAAGTCGCCGCCGACTCCGGCGAACCGGTCAAGGGACGGGTCATCGAGGTCGTCAAGGGCGGTCTCATCCTCGACCTCGGGGTGCGCGGCTTCCTGCCCGCCTCGCTGGTCGACATCCGTCGCGTCCACAACCTCGACGAGTTCATGGGCGAAGAGCTCGAGTGCAAAGTCATCGAGCTGAACCGCTCCCGCAACAACGTCGTCCTCTCGCGCCGCGCGGTGCTGGAGGAGGAGCGCAAAGAGGTCCGCGAGCAGATCCTCGGCCGGCTCGAGCCGGGCCAGGTCGTGGAAGGGAAGATCTCCAACATCGTCGACTTCGGCGCCTTCGTCGACCTCGACGGGATCGACGGCCTGATCCACATCTCCGAGCTTTCTTGGAGCCACGTCAACCATCCTTCGGAAGTCGTCTCGATCGGCGACACGGTGCGGATCAAAGTCCTCGACATCGACCGCGACCGCCAGCGCATCAGCCTCGGTCTGAAGCAGACCCAGGAGGACCCGTGGCAGCGGGTGATCAGCACGCACCGGCCCAACGACGTGCTCGAGGGCACCGTGACCAAGGTCGTCGCCTTCGGCGCCTTCGTCGAAATCCTGCCGGGAGTCGAGGGCCTGGTCCACATCTCCGAGCTCGCCGACCACCACGTCGAGAACCCCAGCGAAGTGGTCGAGCCGGGCGCCAAGCTGAACGTCAAGATCCTCGAGATCGACGAAGACCGTCGTCGCCTCTCGCTCTCGATCAAGCGGGTCGAGGGCCAGAACATGCCGATGCAGGGCCTCGGCGAGCAGATCGCCGCCGCCGAAAGCGCGCCGGCCGGCGAGGAGGGCGCCGAGGGCGTCGCCCCGGAGGCCGCCGAGTACGAGGCGCCCGCCGAGGAGGCCGCGGAGTCGGTCGAGGCCGAGGCGCCTGCCAACGAGGAGCCGGAGCCGACCGAGGCCGCGGCAATCGACGAGGCGCCGGTCGAGACCGCGCCGGTCGAGGAAGTCGCCGACGAGCCCGCTGCCGACGCCGAGCCGACCGTCGAGGAGCCCGCTGTCGAGGAGGCCGCTGAGGAGGCTGCCCCCGAGGTCGAGGAGGCTGCCCCCGAGCCCGTCGCCGAGAGCAACGGCGGCGAGGAAGCTTCCGAAGAGCCCTCCGAGGGTGAGGGCGGCGAGGTCCAGGAGGGTGAGTCCGCCTCCGAGCGTCCAGATTCCCCGGACAGCACCGACGAGGCTGCCGGCGAAGACACCGAGACTGGCGAGTCCGAGCAGGGCTGAGCGGCGGCCCTCGGATGGCCCCGCTGACGATCGGCCTCACCGGCGGCATCGCCGCCGGCAAGTCCGAGGCCCTTGCTGCGTTCGGTCGCCTCGGTGCCGCCACCCTCTCCAGCGACGCGGTCGTCCACGAACTGCTCGAATCCGCCGAGCTGAAGGCGCGGCTGGCCGAGCGCTGGGGACCGGAGGTGGCACCGCCCGCGGGAGTCGACCGCGCCGCGATCGGCCGCATCGTCTTCGCCGACCCGGAGGAGCTGGCCTGGCTGGAGTCGCAGATCCACCCGCTTGTCTCGGCCCGCACCGCCGAGTGGCTGGCGACGCTGCCGGAGGGGACCGAGGTGGCGGTGGTCGAGGTGCCGCTGCTGTTCGAGGGCGGCCGGGCCGAGGTCTTCGACGCCACCGTCGCCGTCGTCGCCGCCGAGGAGGTGCGCCGCGAGCGCGCCGCCGCCCGCGGCCACGCCCTCGTCGACGAGCGCGAGGCGCGGCAGCTGACCCAGGACGAGAAGGCAGCGCGGGCCGACCATGTCGTCGTCAACGACGGCTCGGTCGAGGAGCCTCGAACGATCGCTGTCCGCGCTGCTCGCGAAAGTGAGGGAATGAACAGGCGGGGAGGGCGAGGGAGGCGGAGCCGCTGGCCGCTACTGGTCGGCGGCGCGGCGCTGATCGGCCTGGTCCTGGCGATCCTCGTCATCGACGGCACCTTCGACAAGGCAATCGACGAGCTCACCCTGCCCTTGCGACACGAGGACATCATCCGCCAGCAGGCCCAGGAAAAGGGGGTCGACGCGGCGCTGATCGCCGCCGTCATCTACTCCGAGTCGAAGTTCAGCGACGCCGAATCGGTGGCCGGCGCCCGTGGCCTGATGCAGATCACCCCGGAAGCGGCCAAGTTCATCGAGAAGCAGAGCGGCGGCACCACCTTCGACCTCAACGACCTCTCCGATCCCGAAATCAACATCCGTTACGGCACCTTCCTGCTGAAGGAACTGCTCGAACGCTACGAAGGCGACGAGGCAGCGGCGCTGGCCGCCTACAACGCCGGCCCCGGCAACGCCGACAAGTGGGGAGGCAGCGGCCTCAGCGTCGCCGACATCCCCTTCCCGGAAACCCGCGCCTACGTCGAAGAGGTGCTGGAGAAGCGGGACGAATACAGGCACAAGTACGCCAGGGAGCTGGGTTACTGATGGCGCCGCCACGTCCCCGCGTCGCCGCCCTGGCGCTGGCGGTCGGCCTCGTCCTCGCCGACTCCTCGATCGTCGTCCTGGCGCTGCCGGACATCTACCGCGAACTCGACACCAGCGTTGCCGGGGTGACCTGGGTGCTGATCTCCTTCAACCTGGTGATGGCGCTGGCGGCGGTGCCGGCGGCGATGCTGGCGCGGCGGCTGGGGGCGGGGCGGACGGCGGCGGTCGGGCTGGCGGTCTTCGCCGGCGCCGGGCTCGCCTGCGGGGTCGCCGACCAGCTCTCAACCCTGGTCGTCGCCCGCTCGATCCAGGCGATCGGCGGCGCCCTCGCAGTCACCGCGGCGCTGGAGCTGCTGCCGGCGACGGTCGGCGACGAGCGCCGCGCCACGGTGATCTGGGCCAGTGCCGGGGCGACCGGGGCGGCCCTCGGCCCGGCGGTCGGCGGCATCCTCACCCAGCTCGTCTCCTGGCAGTCGATCTTCCTCCTGCAGGTGCCGCTGGCGCTGGCCGCGGCGGTGCCGATCCTCGCCGTTGCCCGCCACGAGGCCTCGACCCAGGTGATGGAGGCGGAGCGGCGGCAGCCGACCGGCCGGCCCCACCTCTGGGCCAACGTCGCCCTGGCGATGGTCTCGGCGGCGATCGCGGCGGCGCTCTTCCTGCTCGTCCTACTGCTGATCGAAGGCTGGCGGCTGACTCCGATCGGGGCCGCGATCGTGGTCACGGCGATGCCGCTCTTCGCCTTCCTCGGCGGCCGCCTCGGGCCGCTGGTGCCGAGCGAGCGCGCTCGCGCCGCCGCCGGCGCGATCCTCGTCGCCGGCGGCCTCGCCGGCCTCGCCTTCCTGCCGCACGCCAACGTGTTGCTGACCCTGCCGCCGCAGGCGCTGGTCGGGGTCGGCCTCTCGCTCGTCCTCTCCGCCCTCACCGAGACCGCGCTCGCCGGCCGCTCGCCGCAGGCGATCCACGGCGGTTGGACGATCTCTGCCCGCCACGCCGGCGTCGTCATCGGCCTGCTGGCGCTCACCCCGGTCTTCACCCATGACATCGCCGTGCAGCGGAAGGACGCAATCAATGCCGGCACCTCGGTCCTGCTCGACTCGCCGGCCAGCCCACTGCTGAAGATCGAACTGGCGAAGCGGATCTCCGACCGCCTCGACTCCGAGCAGGGCAAGGTGCCGACGATCGGCCCAGCCTTCGAACCGCTGCCGGAAGACTCCGGCGAACGGGCCGAAGTGGTCGGCCTGCGCGAAGAACTGCAGGACCAGCTCGACCGCGGCGCCACCCACGCCTTCAGCCCCTCGTTCCTGATCGCGGCCCTGCTCGGCCTGCTGGCGCTGCTGCCGATCGGGCTCTCGCGGAGGGTCGACCTGTGAACCGCTCGCGCCTGCTGGTGCTCGGCTCCGCGCTGGCTGCGATCGCCCTTGTCGGCGCCTACCTGGCGGCCGGCGGCGCCTCCTATGAGCCGCTGAAGGCCCAGGACCCCTGCAAGCCGCGCCCCTGGCACAACCCGGAAGGCCTGCAGCAGATCGCCGAGCAATTCTCACTGTCGGCGCTGGACGGCGCCGCTTGTCAGCTCGGGGTCAGCCGCGAGACCCTGGCCCGGGCGCTGGCGACGCCGCAGGCGCGCGAACGCTTCACGAAGAAATTCCACATCGACGACGCGAAGCTGGCGAAGGCGATCCGGGCGGGGCTGATCCGCGCTGTCGACGACGCCGAAGAAGCCGGGGCGCTGTCGCCGATCCTCGCCGCCCCGGCCCGGGTAGGGCTCGAACACATCCCGCTCGAACAGGCGATCGAACTAGTCAAGGACGGTCGTTCGCTGTTCGAAGGCGCCAACGGCTTCCTCGGGCCGATCGGTGGCTTCCTGGAAGAACTGATCCCTTAAAAAACGGGAGTGGATTTGCGGTCCTGCGCCGCCTGTCGACGAGGGGGTTCGCTCAAGTCGTCGCCTGCGGCGCCGATAGAGGGCCTAGACCGATGTTCGATTCCCCCAATCCCAAGACCAAGCTGCAGGTGCCGATCGTGGTCGGCACCAGGCCCGAGGCGATCAAGCTGGTGCCGGTGATTCTCGCCCTGCGCGAGAGCCCCTTCTACGAGCCGATCGTTGTCTCCACCGGCCAGCACAACCGCCTGGTCGAGTACATCTTCGAGCTGGCCGAGATCAAGCCCGACGTCACCCTCTGGGCCGGCTCGCGGCGCGCCCACCTGAACGAGCGGGTGGCCTCGGTGATGCAGCGCTTCGAAGACTTCTGCGTCGAGCGCTGGGATCTCGATCCGGACCAGCCGCCGAGCGCCGACGAAGTCACCGCCGGCGAACGCCCCGCCGCGGTGCTGGTCCACGGCGACACCTCCTCGGCGATGGCCGCCGCCCTCTCCGCCTTCCATCTGCGGCTGCCGGTGATGCATGTCGAGGCCGGACTGCGGACCGGCGGCAACAACCTGATGCCCTTCCCGGAGGAGCTGAACCGACAGGTGATCTCCTGCGTCGCCGCCCTTCACTTCGCCCCGACCGCGGCCAACATGCAGAACCTGGTGCGAGAGAACATCCCGGTCGCCCAGGTCTTCGTCACCGGCAACACCGGCATCGACGCGCTCCACTGGGCCTCGAAGATCGACGTCCGCTTCGCCAATCCGGAGCTGCAGGCGCTGCACGACGGCGACTCGCGAATTGTCGTCGTCACCGCCCACCGGCGCGAGAACTGGGGCGACGGGCTGCGCGGGATCGCCGACGGCGTCTCCCGCCTCGCCGCCGCGGAGCCGGAGGTCAACTTCGTCCTCCCGGTGCACCCGAACCCGCGGGTCCGCGAGGTCCTCACCGAGCGCCTCAGCGGCCACGACAACGTGCTGCTGACCGAGCCGCTCGGCTACGCCACCTTCTCCCGCCTGCTCGCCCGCGCCCACCTGGTGATCACCGACTCCGGCGGGATCCAGGAAGAGGCGCCCTCGCTGGGGGTGCCGGTCCTGGTCACCCGCGAGACCACCGAGCGGACCGAGGGGATCGCCGCCGGCACCCTGCGCCTGGTCGGCACCGACCCCGACGTGATCTTCGCCGAGGGCTCGCGCCTGCTCGGCGACGAGGCCGCCTACCGGCGGATGGCCGAGGCCAAGAACCCCTATGGCGACGGCGAAGCCGCCGGGCGGATCGTCGGCGCCCTCGAGAACATCTTCTTCGAGACCGAGGCGCCGCGCCCCTTCGGCCCCGGCTACAGCCGCGAGGCGGTATCGCTCGCCGCCGGTCTCGGTGCCGACGGCGCCGCCGCCTTCGAGATGCTCGAGTCGCTGCTCGGCAACGTCGCGCCGCGGGCCGAAGAGGTCGAAGCGGACGCCGAGGAGCCGGTCTACCTGGCCGAGGGCTGAGCGGTGCCGGCGGCCGTGCTGCTGGGCCTGCGCTGGCCGTTCCAGGGATTGGCGCTGCCCTGGCAGCTGCTCTTCGGGCTCTGCCTGGTCGTCGTCGTCGCGATGTTCCTCTGGAGCCTGCTGCTCTTCATCCGCGCCCACGAGCTGATCCTCCATCCGCCCGCCGCACCGCAGGGACTGCAGGATGGCTTCTCCTGGGTCTTCCTGGTACCGGCGATGAACGAGGAGGTGACGATCGCCGACTCGGTCGGGCGGCTGCTGGAGGTGCCGGTGGCGCGACGGCGGATCGTCGTCATCGACGATGGCTCCGACGACCGCACGCCGGAGATCCTCGCCGCCATCGACCACCCCGACCTCTTCGTCCTGCGCCGGGACCAGCCGGACGCCCAGTGCGGCAAGGCGGCGGCGCTGAACTACGCCTGGCGGGCCCTGCGCGACCACCGGGACCGCGAGCGCACGATCGTCGTCATCGTCGACGCCGACGGCCGCCTGCACGGCTCGGCGCCGCGTTTCGCCGCCGGCCACTTCGAGGACCCGAAGGTCGGCGGCGTGCAGTCGCTGGTGCGGATCTACAACCGTCGGGCGCCGCTGGCCTGGCTGCAGGACGTCGAGTTCGCCGTTTACGGCCACCTCTTCCAGGCCGGACGCGACCACTGGGGGACGGCGGGGATGGGCGGCAACGGCCAGTTCAATCGCCTCGCCGCGCTCGACGGGGTGGCAAACGAGGAGGGCCCCTGGCGCGACAAGCTGACCGAGGACCAGGACCTCGGCCTGCGGCTGCTGGCGGCGGGCTGGGAGGGAAGGCAGGACCTGCGGGCGAAAGTCGACCAGCAGGGCCTCTCGCGGCTGCGGCCGCTGTTCCGCCAGCGCACCCGCTGGTCGCAGGGGAACCTGCAGGCGATCGGGCTGAAAGGCACGGTGGCGAAGATGCCATTCGGCCTCGCCGCCCGGGTCGAGCAGCTCGGCTACCTACTGATGCCGTTCTGGCAGGGGATCATCGGCCTCGGCCTGCTCGGCGCCCTCTTCCTCTGGGTCAGCGGCCAGGTCGCCTTCTGGGGCGGCGGCCCGACGATCCAGCTGGTCTTCTTCTACCTGCTCGCCTTCGGCGGCACCTCGCTCGGCTGCATTGCCGCTCGCTCCCAGCAGGGCCCGCTCGGCTGGCTGCTCGGCTTCCTGATCGCCCAGGTCTACACCGTCTACACCTGGTTCCTCTGGCCGGTCCTGCTCCGCGCCAGCGCCCGCCAGCTCGCCTCCCGCGACTCCTGGGCGAAGACCGAACGTGAGCCGATCGGGGACGCCGGCGAGCCCGCTCTTACTTCCACGGCGGCGGCCAGCCCGGTCGCGGCAGCGACGCCGCCGGCCCGGCTTGGCGCCTAGCTAGACGTCCTGCGCCTGTTGTCGTCGACCACCAACCGGGGCGGGGAGCCTTTCGTCAATCGCGCTCCGGCGAAGAAGTCCTGGGCATCGACGTTGAGCGCGAAGGAGAGCTTGGCCAGCGATTCCGCGGTCGGTTCGACCTCGCCGCGCTCGTACTTGGAGATCTGGGTTCGGTGGACCTGAGATCGATGCGCGAGCGTTTCCTGCGAAACGCCAACCTTCATCCGAATTCGTTTCAGATTGGCGCCCACTTTGTGCCGAAAGTCCACGCCCCGAATGCTCGGCGAGCGGAACGTTCTGGGCCACAGCTATTAGCCCTACACCAAACTTGCTGCAGGAGCGAAAGGCTAGCCGCGCGTCGCGCGCCAGACGCCGAGCATCAGCAACGGCTGCAGCGGCAGGCGGGCCCAAAGGGTCCAGCGGGGGATCTTGCGAAGGTCGAGACCGTGGACCTGCTCGGGGCTGACCGCCATATGGATGTTCGCTGGGAAGACGGCGAGCAACAGGGCAAGTAGCCACCAGCGGCCGAGGTGTCGGGTGGCGGGGGAGAGGAGCAGCGCCGCGCCGGCGATCTCGGCGACTCCGGAGACGGCGACCGCCTCCTTCTTCATCGGCTCGATCGCCGGCGGCACGATCGCTTCGAACGCTTTCGGCCGGACGAAGTGGAGGACGCCGGTGACGGTGAAGAAAGCGGCGAGGGAGGCGCGCAGGGATTTCATCGTTTGCCCAGCCTAGCTGCCGGCTAATGTCAAGGAAGAGTGCCTGATTTCAAACTCAACTCTGCCTACAAGCCGACCGCGGACCAGCCGAAGGCGATCGCCGGCCTCGCCGAGGGCCTGCGCGCCGGCGAACGCTTCCAGACCCTGCTCGGTGCCACCGGCACCGGCAAGACCTTCACGATGGCTGCGACGATCGCCGAGATGCAGCGGCCCTCGCTGGTCATCGCCCACAACAAGACGCTGGCCGCGCAGCTCTGCAACGAGTTCCGCGAGTTCTTCCCCGACAACGCGGTCGAGTACTTCGTCTCCTACTACGACTACTACCAGCCCGAGGCCTACGTCCCCGCCCAGGACCTCTACATCGAGAAGGACAGCTCGATCAACGACGAGATCGACCGGCTGCGGCACGCGGCGACGGCGGCGCTGTTCGCCCGTCGCGACGTGATCATCGTCGCCTCGGTCTCCTGCATCTACGGGATCGGCTCGCCCCAGGTCTACAACGAAAAAATGCAGCTGTTCAAGGTCGGGGAGGAAATCGACCGCGACGAGGTGCTGCGCAAGCTGATCAAAATCCAGTACCAGCGCAACGACTCGGTCCTAGGCCGCGGCGCCTTCCGGGTCCAGGGCGAGGTGCTGGAGATCATGCCCTCCTACGCCGAGTCGGCCTACCGGATCTCGCTGTTCGGCGACGAGATCGAGCGGATCCAGCACTTCGACCCGCTGACCGGGGAAATCCTCGACGAGATCGACCACGTCTCGGTCTGGCCCGCCTCCCATTACGTGACCAAAGACGAGACGCTGGAGCGCGCCGTCGCCGAGATCAAGGCCGAACTGGAATCGCGCACCGCCGAGCTGGAAGAGGAAGGCAAGCTGCTCGAGTCCCACCGGCTGCGGCAGCGGACCGCCTACGACATCGAGATGATCAAGGAGCTCGGCTTCACTTCGGGGATCGAGAATTACTCGCGGATCCTCGACGGCCGTCCGGCCGGCAGCCCGCCGCACACGCTGATCGACTACTTCCCCGACGACTTCATCACCTTCGTCGACGAGTCCCACCAGACGATCCCGCAGATCGGCGGCATGTACGAGGGCGACCGCTCACGGAAGTCGACCCTGATCGACTTCGGCTTCCGGCTGCCCTCGGCGATCGACAACCGGCCGCTCAAGTTCGACGAGTTCCTCGCCCGGGTGCCGACCTTGGTGATGGTCTCGGCGACGCCGGGGCCGTTCGAGAAGGCCGAGGCGACCCGCACGGTCGAGCAGATCGTCCGCCCGACCGGGATCGTCGACCCCTACATCGAGGTGCGGGAGACGAAGAACCAGATCGACGACCTGATGAACGAAGTGAAGGCGCGGACCGAGCAGGGCGACCGCACCCTGGTGACGACGCTGACCAAGAAGATGGCCGAGGACCTGACCGCCTACCTGGTCGAGTACGGGGTCAAGGTCCGCTACCTGCACTCCGAGGTCGACACCCTGGAGCGGATCCAGATCATCCGCGACCTGCGGCTCGGCGAGTACGACGTCCTCGTCGGGGTCAACCTGCTGCGCGAGGGCCTCGACCTGCCCGAGGTCTCCCTGGTCGCGATCCTCGACGCCGACAAGGAGGGCTTCCTGCGCGGCGAGACCAGCCTGGTCCAGACGATCGGCCGGGCGGCGCGGAACGTCGACGGCAAGGTGCTGATGTACGCCGACAAGGAAACCGACGCGATGCGGGCGGCGATGCGGGAGACCGACCGCCGCCGGGCGATCCAGCTCGCCTACAACGAGGAGCATGGGATCACCCCGGCGACCGTCCGCAAGGGGATCTCCGAGATGGCCGAGTTCCTGGCGATGGAGGACCGGGCGCCGGCCAAACGGCGACGCCGCCGCGGCGGCGACTTCGACTCGCCGGAGGAGCTGGAGAAGACGATCGTCACGCTCGAAGAGGAGATGCAGGCCGCGGCCGAAGACCTGCGCTTCGAGGAGGCGGGCCGGATCCGCGACGAGCTGAAGGAGCTGCGCCGCGATCTCGACGGGATGACCGCCGGTACCTGAGCCCCAGTCGCAACTTTTCGAGCTTTTCTGGACAGCGGATATTTCTTCGGGTACGGTCGAGTCTCGTTCGCTGTCGAGCGAGTGGCGCCGGCGGGTCAGCAGCCGCCCCTCAGGAAAGCGGCACCCGCGGTGCCTACCACCGCTGAAGCCCGCCGGCGCCGCCGTCTAATCTGGGGCCGATGGCACTTGACGTGACCGAAGCGACGTTCGACCGCGACGTCGTCGAGCTCTCCAGGCAGACCCCGGTGGTGGTCGATTTCTGGGCCGAGTGGTGCGGGCCGTGCCGCCAGCTCTCGCCAGCTCTGGAGGCGGCGGAGGCGAGCCGCGGTGGCCGGGTGCTCCTCGCCAAGGTCGACGTCGACACCAACCAGGCGCTGGCCGGGCGCTTCGGCGTCCAGGGCATTCCCGCGGTGAAGGCGTTCAAGGGCGGCGAGGTGGTCGACGAGTTCGTCGGCGCCGTGCCGAAAGCCCAGGTCGAGGCCTTCTTCGACGCCCTCGTCCCCTCGAAGGTCGACGAGCTGCTGGCCAAAGGCGACGAGCTGAGCCTGCGCGAGGCTGCCGAACTCGACCCGCGGCGGGCCGACGTCGCCGTCGCCCTCGGCCGGGCCCGACTCGAGCGTGGGGCGAAGGACGAGGCGCTGGCCGCGGTCGAGGGCCACCCGGAGGACTTCGGTGCCCAGGGAATCGCGGCGCGGGTACGGCTGAGCCAGGCCGGCGTCGGTGCAGAGGCGTTCAGCGCCCTCGACCGCGGCGAGCGCACTACCGCCCTCGACCGCCTGATCGAGGAGATCCCGGCCCACCCCGCCAACGGCGACGAAGGCGCCACCCGCGAGCTCCTGCGCCAAGCCGTGATCGGCATCCTCAGCGCCGACCCGGCAGACCCCGCGGCCCGCGAGTATCGCCGCAAGTTGGCTACGGCACTCGGCTAGCGGTCACTCAGTTCGCGCCGGCGCCGCTGCAGGTGCAGTGCCAGGGCGGGCCACTTCACCTGGCTGGCGTTCGATCCGACGAGCGGTCACCTGGATGACGTCGATGCCGGATAGGCGGAGATCCTCGATCCGAACACGGTCCTGCTCGAAGGCGCGTCGAGTTCCGTGACTCTCCCAGCCATCGACTTCGATAGCGAACCGCTCGCGCTCCCACCAGGCGTCGATCTCGAAGCTCTCGACCCAGACGTTCAGCGCTGGCGTCGGCAGTCCCGCTTTTCGGACCAGCGCCAGGAATAGCAGCTCCGATTTAGCCCGGTCAGAGACGGGTGCCCGATAGAGGTCGACGGCTTCGCGCAGGGCAACGGTTCCGGCCTCGCCTCGCCGTCGCGCCAGCAGCTCGTCGATTGCAACCAGGTCAAGCTTCCCGCGCCGTTTCGCGCGGTCCACTGCAGATGCCAAATCCCAGCCTGAGCCCGGGGCGGCGAGATCGAACAGGGTGCGTGGCACTGAGGTCACCGGGATCCGCTCGTAGCGTGCCCGCTCCGCCTTGGCGAGGTCGGGAGCGTGGTGGACCACGATGTCGCGTCGCCGCTTGCCCGTCCTCGGCACGGTCACCTCGACCGGGCGGACGAAGGTCGTGTTGATTCCCCAGAGCCATGCCGCCGAGCAGTGGCTGACGACCGAGCCTGGTGCGGTGGCGGCCACCGCGGCGAGGGAAAGCCCGTGGCGAGCGAGGCCGCGGTGCCCCACCGCGTAGACGCCTCGATGGACGCGGAGCAGTCGACCGGCGCGAACGGCCCGCCCGACCGCGCTGGTCGAATACCCCAGCCGCCGCAGTTGTCCAGCGGAAACGACTCCGTACTGTCGTGCCGCCAACTGGGCAAGATTCGAGTGCGAACGTATTTCTTCCCGCATACCGGGCATAAGTACGTTCGCACCCGAAACTCTCCCCCAGGGAACATCTGTTCGCCTGCGTAGACTTGGAATCAATGGCCGCCTCGGACAAGATCGTCATCAGCGGTGCCCGCGAGCACAACCTCAAGGACGTCGACCTCGAGCTGCCTCGCGACGCGCTGATCGTGATCACCGGGCTCTCCGGCTCGGGCAAGTCGAGCCTCGCTTTCGACACGATCTACGCCGAGGGGCAGCGCCGCTACGTCGAGTCGCTGAGCTCCTACGCGCGGCAGTTCCTCGGGCTGATGGAGAAGCCGGACGTCGACTCGATCGAGGGGCTTTCGCCGGCGATCTCGATCGACCAGAAGACGACCTCGCGCAACCCGCGCTCGACGGTCGGCACGGTGACCGAGATCTACGACTACTTGCGGCTGCTCTGGGCGCGGATCGGCACGCCGTTCTGCCCGGAGTGCGGGGCCGAGATCACCGGCCAGACCCAGGAGCAGATCGTCGATCGGCTGATGACGATCGAGGACGGGCGCAAATTCATGGTGATGGCGCCGGTGGTGCGCGGGCGCAAAGGCGAGTACGGCAAATTGCTCGAGCAGATGCGGCTCGAGGGCTACTCGCGGGCCAAGATCAACGGCGAGCTGCGGCGGCTCGACGAGGAGATCGTGCTCGACAAGAAGTACAAACACGACATCTCGGTGGTCGTCGACCGACTGGTGATGAAAACCGACCTGCGGCGGCGGCTCTCGGAGTCGGTCGAGGCTGCGGCCGGGCTGGCCGCCGGGCTGATCGAAGTCGAGATGGTCGACTCGAAGGAGCCGCCGCTGCTGTTCAGCGAGCAGTTCGCCTGCCTGCACTGCGGCACCTCGATCCCCGAGCTGGAGCCGCGGATCTTCTCCTTCAACTCGCCCCACGGCGCCTGCGACCGTTGCCACGGGCTCGGCTTCCAGCGTGTGATCGACCCCGAACTGGTCGTCCCCGACCCGACCCTGTCGCTGGCCGAGGGGGCGCTGCAGCCGTGGAACCGCGGCATCAGTGCCTACTGGAAGCGACTGATCGCCTCGGTCGCCGACAGCTACGGGGTCGACGTCGACGTCCCCTGGTCGCGGCTCTCCAAGAAAGAGAAAGAGATCTTCCTCTACGGCACCGGCGAGGAACGCCATCAGGTCACCTACACCAACCGCTTCGGCCGCCGCCGCTCCTACAAGGTCCGTTTCGAGGGGATCGTCAACAACCTGCAGCGGCGCTACGAAGAGACCGACTCAGAGACCAACCGGGAGCGGATCGAGAGCTACATGGCCGAGCAGCCGTGCCCGGACTGCAAGGGAGCCCGGCTGCGGCCGGAAAGCCTGGCGGTGAAGGTCGGTGGCCTCTCGATCGCCGAGTACAGCGACCTCTCCGCCCGTGCCGCCTCGCAGTGGATCCGCGATCTGGAGATGACCGAGACCGAGCAGGCGATCGCGCGGCTGATCGTCCGCGAGATCACCGAGCGGCTCGCCTTCCTCGAGAACGTCGGCATCGGCTACCTCTCACTGGCCCGTTCGGCCCGCTCGCTGTCGGGCGGCGAGGCGCAGAGGATCCGCCTCGCGACCCAGATCGGCTCGCACCTGGTCGGGGTGATGTACGTCCTCGACGAGCCCTCGATCGGCCTCCACCAACGCGACAACGAGAAGCTGATCGCGACCCTGGATCGGCTACGCGACCTCGGCAACACGGTGATCGTGGTCGAGCACGACGAGGGCACGATGATGGCCGCCGACCACCTGGTCGACCTCGGGCCGGGCGCCGGCGAGCACGGCGGCCACGTGATCGCCGCCGGCACCCCGAAGGAAGTCTCGAAGAACGCCAGCTCGCTGACCGGCCAGTACCTCTCCGGCAAGAAAAAGATCGCGGTGCCGGTGGAGCGGCGCGAGCCGAAAGGGGCGCTGGCGATCCGCGGCGCCCGCGAACACAACCTCAAGGACGTCGACGTGGCGATCCCGCTCGGGGTGCTCTGCTGCGTCACCGGTGTCTCCGGCTCCGGCAAGTCGACCCTGGTCAACGAGACGCTCCATCACGCAGTCGCCAACCGGCTGCACCAGGCGAAACTGCGCCCGGGCGCCCACGACGGCATCGACGGCCTCTCGCAGATCGACAAGATCATCAACATCGACCAGTCGCCGATCGGCCGCACCCCGCGCTCCAACCCGGCGACCTACACCGGCGTCTTCGACCACATCCGCCAGCTCTTCACCCAGACCCAGGAGTCGCGGGCGCGCGGCTACAAGCCGGGCCGGTTCAGCTTCAACGTCAAGGGCGGGCGCTGCGAGGTCTGCAAGGGCGACGGCCAGATCAAGATCGAGATGCACTTCCTGCCCGACGTCTACGTGCCCTGCGAGCAGTGCCACGGCAAACGCTACAACCGCGAGACGCTGGAGGTCCGCTTCAAGGGCAAGAACATCGCCGACGTGCTGGAGATGTCGGTCGAGGACGCGGTCGAGTTCTTCGAGAACGTGCCGAAGATCGCCCGCCGGCTGCGCACCCTGCACGACGTCGGTCTCTCCTACATCCGCCTCGGGCAGCCGGCGACGACGCTCTCCGGCGGCGAGGCGCAGCGGATCAAGCTGGCGACCGAGCTCTCCAAAGTCGCCACCGGCGACACCCTCTACATCCTCGATGAGCCGACCACCGGGCTGCACTTCGCCGACGTCCAGCGCCTGCTCGAGGTGCTGGGGCGGCTAGTCGAGGCCGGCAACTCGATAGTCGTGATCGAGCACAACCTCGACGTGATCAAGACCGCCGACCGGCTGATCGACCTCGGGCCCGAGGGCGGCGAAGAAGGCGGCGAGATTGTCGCCGTGGGAACGCCGGAGCAGGTCGCCGCGGTCCCCGGCTCCTACACCGGGCGCTTCCTCGCCGAGCTGGTGCGACCGGCGAAGCCGGCGAAAGCGGCGAAGAAGTCCAGCCGCCGGCGCGAAGCCGTCGCCGCCTGAGCCAGCGCCGCAAAGCAGGCTCCACCCGGGCGAAGCCGCGAATTACGGGAAGAACCGGCGCCTGGGGGCTGCGCGATGGAGTGTTGGGCAAGAAGCGGTTGGCCCAGTTGTCCAAGGTCGGGGTCAAACAGATGGGCACTGTTGGAAATTCCCTGCATATCGACCGACGCGAAGGGGTAAGGTCGGCGAAGTAACCGGGCTAACGAATGGAGGAGAGATGCCCAGTTCTTTTCAGAAGGTCCTGCTCGCCGTGCTTGCGCTGGCAGCAGTTACTGCGGTTGCCGCGGGGTGCGGTAGCAGCAGCGACAGCACCAGCAGCGGTGGCAGCGGTAGTACCGAAAGTTCCGGAGGCGGTGGCGGCGAAGGCGTGAAGATCGCCATCCTGCTTCCCGAAAATGAAACCCCCCGCTACGAAACCAACGATAAACCCAGCATTGAAAAAGCAATTGGAGAACAGTGCTCGGGTTGTGAAACCAGCTACTTCAACGCCGGCGGCGACGCCGAAAAGCAGGCGAGCCAGGGCGAAGCGGCACTGACCCAGGGCGCCGAAGTCTTGATCGTCGATCCGATGGACTCGAAAGCAGCCGCGGCGATCGTCGAAAAAGCACACGCCCAGGATGTGCCGACGGTCAGCTACGACCGCCTGATCGAAAACAGCGAAGTCGGCGGCTACGTCTCCTTCGACAACGAAAGGGTCGGCGAACAGCAGGCCGAAGCGTTGATCGAAAAACTCAAAGAAGACGGCAAGCCCAAGGGTCCGATCATCAAGATCAACGGCGATCCGGCCGACCCCAACGCCGCACTGTTCAAGAAGGGCTCTTCGAAGGCCTTCGAAGCGGCGGGAGTCGAAATCGGCAAGGAATACGACACCCCGGGCTGGACCGCGGAAAACGCGCAGCGTGAGGCGTCGCAGGCGATCACCGCTCTCGGTAAGAACGGGTTCGCCGGCATCTACGCCGCCAACGACGACACCGGCGGCGGCGCGATCGCGGCGCTGAAAGCCGTTGGACTCAACCCGGAAGAAATTCCGGTCACCGGTCAGGACTCGACGGTCGCGGGGCTGCAGCGCATCCTCGTCGGCGAACAGTTCATGACCATTTTCAAGCCGATCGTCCCGGAGGCGGAAATCGCCGCCGAAATGGCGATCTCGCTGGGTGAAACCGGCGAAGTGTCGACCAAAGAAAAGACCGAAGAAATCGAAAACGGCAAGACCGAAGTTCCTTCGGTGTTGCTGACCTCGACCCCGGTCACGAAAGACAACATCAAGAGCACGGTTATCGCTGAAAAATTCGTCACTCCGGCGGAACTGTGTGAAGGCGCCTACGCCGCCGCTTGTAAAGAAGCGGGAATCTCGGGCTGAGCATGAGTCCGACGCAGGCTCTCCTCGAGCTCGAGGGGATCAGTAAGAGATTCGGCCCGGTCCAAGCCTTGGACCGGGTCGATTTCGCCGTCAGCGCCGGCGAGGTGGTGGCCCTCGTCGGCGATAACGGCGCCGGCAAGTCGACGCTGGTGAAGGCGATCGCTGGCATCCACAGCCCCGACAGCGGCACCGTTCGCTTCGAGGGCGAGGAGGTCTCGATCAACAGGCCGCAGGACGCCACCAACCTCGGGATCGCCACCGTCTACCAGGATCTGGCGCTCTGCGACAACCTCGACGTCGTCTCCAACCTCTTCCTCGGCCGCGAGCAGGTCTCGCCGGGACCGGGGTTGGTCTCGCGCCGGCTCGACGAGGTGAAAATGGAGAACGACGCGGGCGAGCTGCTCTCCAATCTGGCGGTGACGATCCCCGGCCTTCGCGCCGAGGTGGGAACCCTCTCCGGCGGCCAGCGTCAGCAGGTCGCGGTGGCCCGCTCGCTGCTCGGCGAGCCGAAAGTGGTGCTGCTCGACGAGCCGACGGCAGCCCTCGGCGTGCCCCAGACCAAGCAGGTGCTGGCACTGATCCGCCGGCTCAAAGAGCGCAACCTCGGAGTAGTAGTGATCAGCCACAACCTCGCCGACGTGTTCGAGGTCGCCGACCGCATCTTCGTCCTTCGCCTCGGTCGCCAGGCGGGCGAGTTCGCCGCCAAGGACGCGAACGAGGAGAACGTCGTCGCCGCCATCACCGGGCTTGGCGACGGCAGCCGCGGTAAAGCCGCCGAGGCGGCCGAGGTCGAGGCCGAGACGGACGAGGCCGGTGGCGGTGGCCCGACCGGCACCAACCCAGGGGAGGAGGGGTCATGAGCACGTCGGCAGCGACGCCACCGGAGTCCGAGGAGTCCGTCAAAGAGGTCTTGAGCCCCGCGAAGATGGCGCGCCGGGTGATCCAGGGCGACCTCTCGTCGCTGCGGGTCGTCTTCGGACTGATCCTGATCGCGATCATCTTCCAGGTCCAGGAACCCCGCTTCCTCTCGGCGGAGAACCTGACCAACCTGATGCTGCAGATCACCACGATCGGGCTGATCTCGGTCGGCATCGTCTACGTGCTGCTGCTCGGCGAGATCGACCTCTCGGTCGGAGCGGTGAGCGGCCTCTGCGGCGCCGTGATGGTGGTGCTGAACGTCAAACACGGCTGGAACCCGTACCTCTCGATCGCCGCCGCGATCTTCGTCGGCGCCGCGATCGGCTGCCTCCAGGGCTCCCTGTTCAGCAAATTCGTCGTCCCCTCCTTCGTCGTCACCTTGGCCGGGTTATTGACCTGGGAAGGGGCGCTCCTGCAGGTGTTGGGGAAGACCGGGTCGCTGAACGTGACCGACCCGAAGATCACCGGCCTCGCCAACATCTTCTATTCGAAGACGATGGGGTGGGTGTTCGCCGCGGTGATCATCGCCGCCTACGGCTTGGTGCTGGGGATCGGCTTCCGCAAACGCGTTGCCGCCGGGCTGTCGGACAGCAGCCCGTTACCGCAGATCTTCAAATTCGTCATCGTCGCCGGGATCACGATCGGCGCCGTGGCGATCCTCAATTCCGACCGCGGGGTGCCGCTGGCGGTGCTGATCCTGCTCGGCTTCGTGGTCGGCATGGAGTACGTCGTCCAGGGCACCACCTTCGGCCGCCACGTCTTCGCCGTCGGCGGCAACGCCGAGGCGGCTCGGCGAGCCGGTATCCGGGTCAACGGGGTGCGGATCGCCGTCTTCACGATCTCCGGCTCGATGGCCGCCGTCGGCGGCATCATGGCCGCCTCGCGCCTGTTCGCCGTCAACCAGAACTCGGGCGGCAACGAACTCCTCCTCCTCGCGATCGCCGGCCCGGTGATCGCCGGAACCAGCCTCTTCGGCGGCCGAGGGTCGGTCTGGACGGCCCTCTTGGGTGCACTGGTGATCGGGTCGATCTCGAACGGGATGGACCTGTTGGGGCTGTCGTCGCCGGTCAAACTCATGGTGACGGGTGGGGTTCTGTTGCTGGCGGTGCTGGTGGATGCCGTGGTGCGGTTGCAGCGGAAAGAAACTGGGCGGGTCTAGAACCTCACCTCGAAAGGTGAGGGGGGGAGACGGGGATGCCTCTCCCGTGCTCCCTGGGCAGTTTGCCGTGAACTCTCTGGCTGCCGACGTCGGGTGCTCAGAGGCAAACAGCTAACGCCGGTCCGCGCGGGAGAGGCATCCCCGTCTCCTCACTCACCATCGAGTTGCCAACCCCGCCCTCCAGGGTCCGGAATCTCCCCCGCCAAAGGTCCGGGCGTCTCCGCGCCCAAGGTTCGGACGTCTCCGATCTCAAGAGAAGGGACGCTCCCGCCCGTGGTCTAGAGACCTGAGGGACGAAGCGGGGTCCGGGATGCCGAGGGTCCGGCGAGGTTGGGCGGACTCTCCTTCAGCCATTCCGGCAAGTCCGGGGGTAGGGGGTCCCCCTCGCGAAGCGGCGTCCTCTTTTTTGCGCACGAGCGCGTGTCTCGGACGGCCAGGGACTCCCCAGCAAAAAACCCAGCAAGCGAGGGGGACCCCCTACCCCCGCCCTCAGTGAGAAAGGCGCGAAGACCAGTCAGCGACTAACCAGCAAAGAGGCGCCGATCGCGCCCCCGAGGTCCCCAAGACTCGCAACCCGAATCGCCGGCGGCCGTTCGTCGACGAAGAGGTGCTTCTTCATCTCCCTCATCAAAGGCTCCATGAACCGCTCGCCAAAGCGCACGCCCAGCCCGCCGCCGATGATCACCGCCTCCGGATCGATCAGGTTCACCGCTGAGGCGACGCCGGTGCCAAGCGCCTCGATCGCCCGGTCGACCAAGTCCTGGGCGAGCTCGTCGCCGTGGTCGAGGGCGCGCTCCCAGATGCCGCTGGTCAGGCGTGGTTTGTCGTGCTTCTCCATCAGCTTGAAGAGGTCGGTCTTCTCGCCCTCGTCGTGGCGGCGGTGGGCCTCGGCTTCCATCGCCATCCGCCCGGCGTAGGCCTCCATGCAGCCGCGCCGGCCGCAGGGGCACTTGGCGCCGCCGCGCTTGACCACCATGTGGCCGATCTCGCCGGCGGCGCCGCGGCCTAGCCAGGGCCTGCCGTCGAGGACGAGGCCGCCGCCGACGCCGGTGCCCCAGAAGACGCCGAGCAGGCTGTCGAACTCCTTCGCGGCGCCGAGCTGGAACTCAGCTTCGGTCGCGACCTGGACGTCGTTGCCGACCCGGACCTCGGTCCCCAACTCTTTTTTGAGCTCTGCGGCCAGCGGAAAGCTGCCTTCCCAGTCGGGTAGGTTGCGGGCCGAGGAGACGACGCCGGTCTTCTCATCGGCGTCGCCGGGCGAGCCCACCCCGACGCCGGCGAGCTCGGAGGTCTCGACCCCGGCGGCCGTCGTGGCCTCCTTCAGGGCCTCGGACATTTGAGCCGCGACGTCGGCGGGGCCGCCCTCGGTCGGCGTCGGCCGCCGCGATTCGCCCTTCACCTCGCCGGAAGAGTCCACGACTACCGTCTGGATCTTGGTGCCGCCAAGGTCGATGCCGCCGCGCAAGTCAGCCATGCGGCGGCAGTCTAGTCGGCGCTCGCGGCGGCTCCCCGGCTAACGTCCGGGCGATGGCGCAGACCGGCTGGAGGACCTGGTGGCGCAAGCGGCGCTGGTATGAGCGCAATCACCGGCTGGCGCGGCGGCTGCGAATCGACCGCCATGCCGCCCGCGGCGGCTTCTACGTCCGCCATCCGGTTGAGGGAGAGATCCTCGAGGCGCTCGACCAGGGGCGGTTGCGGATCGGCGAAGGGACCCTGCTGGAGCCGGGCTGCTGGCTGACGATGGCGGCGGAGGCGGAGCTCGAGATCGGCGAGGGCTGCTTCCTCAACCGCAACTCGATGATCGCCGTGCAGGGGAAGGTGACGATCGGCGACCACGTGATGTTCGCCAACGGCTGCTTCGTCGGCGACGCCGCCCACCGCTTCGACGACCCGGAGCTGCCGATCACCTGGCAGGGGTTCACGACCAAGGGTCCGGTCGAGATCGGCGACAACGTCTGGTTCGGGGTCAACTGCGTGGTGACCAGTGGCGTCAGCGTCGGCGAGCGCTGTGTCGTCGGCGCCAACTCGGTCGTCACCGCCGACCTGCCGGCGCGCCACATCTGCGCCGGCGCTCCGGCGAAAGCCCTGCGTCCGATCGCTTTTCGCGCGCCAGGCGACACACCCGCGTAACAAACCCGCGCGTAGGAGTACAATTCGCAGCGCGATTCGGCCGTGACCCTCGAAGGGCATGGACCTATGAACCTCGATCTCGTCAGCGACACCACTCCCGCCGTGGCCGTGCGCGTAGCGCACCAGAAGGCCGAGCTGCGCTCTGCCCTGGAGCCGGCCCGCCGCGACGGGCTGACGATCGGCCTAGTGCCGACGATGGGCTTCCTGCACGAGGGGCACGTCTCGCTGCTGCGCGCCGCCCGCGGGGAGTGCGACGTCGTCGTGATGAGCCTCTTCGTCAACCCGACCCAGTTCGGCCCCGGCGAGGACCTCGACCGCTATCCGCGCGACGAGGAGCGGGACCTGCGGCTCGCCGCCGAGGCCGGCGTCGACTGGGTCTACGCACCGGCGGTCGAGGAGGTCTACCCCGATGGCTTCGCCACCGCAGTCGCGGTCGGCGGCGAGCTCACCGGAGTCCTCGACGGCGACCCCGCCCGCCGCGGCGCCGGCCACTTCCGCGGCGTTACCACCGTCGTCGCCAAGCTGTTGAACACGGTCGGCCCCGACGTCGCCTTCTTCGGCCAGAAGGATGCCCAGCAGGCGGCGGTGGTGCGGCGGATGGTCCGCGACCTCGACTTCCCGACCCGGATCGCGGTGCTGCCGACGGTGCGCGAGCCCGACGGCCTGGCGATGAGCTCGCGTAACGCCTACCTCTCGCCCGAGGACCGCGTCCGCGCCACCGCGCTCTCCCGCGCCCTCTTCGCCGTCCGCGACGCGGTCGAGGCCGGCGCCCCGCTGGCCGAGGCTCTGGCCGCCGGCGAGCGCATCCTCGCCGCTGCCGGCATCGAGCCCGAGTACCTCGAGGCCCGCGACGCCGCGACCCTCGCCCCGACCGCCGCGCGCGGCGGTCGCGAGCTGCTGGTCGCCGTCGCCGCCCCGGTCGGCGCCGCGCGCCTGATCGACAACGTCCTTATCCCCCCAATCAACAACTGAACCCAGGAGGGCAAGTGCAGCGACAGATGCTCAAGTCGAAGATCCACCGCGCGACGGTGACCGACTGCGACGTCGACTACATCGGCTCGATCACGATCGACACCGAGCTGATGGAGCAGGCGGACATGCTCACCAACGAGCAGGTCCACGTCTGGGACGTCGACAACGGCGAGCGCTTCGTCACCTACGTGATCGAGGGCGAGCCCGGCTCGGGAGCGATGCAGGTGAATGGCGCCGCCGCGCACCTGGTCGAGCCCGGCCACAAGATCATCGTCGCCACCTTCGGCGCCTACGACGAGGCCGACCTCGAGGGCTATGAGCCCATCGTCGTCCACGTCGACGCCGACAACTCCGCCCTTGCCGTCGACAACCATCCGGAGGTGCTTCTCGCATGAGCTCTGGTGCCCGATCCCACACTGTTCCCGCCGCCGACCGCGTCGCGATGAGCCTGCCGCGGCTGGAGGAGATGAAGCGCAACGGCGAACCGATCTCGATGATCACCGCCTACGACTACCCCTCGGCGACGGTCGCCGAGGCGGCCGGCGTCGACCTCGTCCTGGTCGGTGATTCCGCCGCCAACGTCGTGCTCGGCTACGAGCGCACCGACCTCGTCTCGATGGAGGAGATGATCGTCCTCGGCAAAGCGGTTCGCCGCGGCCTGAAGACGCCGATGATGATCGGCGACATGCCGATGGGCAGCTACGAGGCGAGCAACGAACTGGCGATCCTCAGCGCTCAGCGGCTGGTCAAGGAGACCGGCTGCCAGGTGGTCAAGCTGGAGGCCGGCGGCGTCTCGGTCGAGCGGGCGCGGGCGATCATCCGCGCCGGCATCCCGGTGATGGGCCACATCGGCCTCACCCCGCAGACCGCGACCGCGCTCGGCGGCTACAAAGCCCAAGGCAAGTCAGCCCACGACGCGATCCGTCTCTGCGAGGAGGCGCTGGCGCTGCAGTCGGTCGGCTGCTTCGCGATCGTTTTCGAGGCGGTTCCGGCGGAGATCACGGCGGCGATCGTCGAGCGGCTGAAGGTCCCGACGATCGGGATCGGCGCTGGCCCCTCGACCTCCGGCCAGGTCCTCGTCTTCCACGACCTGCTCGGGATCACCACCGGCCACATGGCGAAGTTCGTCAAGCGCTACGCCGAAATCCACGAGGAGATGGTCGCCGCCGTCGGCAGCTACGACGCCGAGGTCCGCGCCGGCCAGTTTCCCGGCCCCGAGCACGGCTACTCGATCGACCAGGACGAGCTGGCCGAGTTCCGCCACTGGCTCGACCAGGAGAGCCTCGCCGCCCGCAGCACCTGGGATTGGGAGCCGCTGACCTAGACTCGCGCGATGGGCGTCCAACGGTTGGAACACGTCGGCATCGCGGTCGAAGACCTCGGGGCCGCGGTCGAGTTCTTCGTCGGGCTCGGCTTCGAGACGGCCGGCGAAGGCACGGTCGAAGGCGAGTGGGCGGGCCGGGTGATCGGGCTGGAGGACGTCCGCTCGAAGATCGCGATGGTGCGGGCCCCGGACGGCGGGACGCTGGAGCTGTTCCAGTTCCTCTCGCCGCCGATGGTGGACGGGATGGCGGATGGGCCGGCGAACGCGCTGGGGATTCGCCACCTCGCCTTCGCCGTCGACGACATCGATGCGACCGTCGCCGGCCTGCGCGAGCGCGGCGGCGAGCTTGTCGGCGAGGTGGTCCAGTACGAGAACAGCTGGCGCACCTGTTACGCCCGCGGGCCCGAGGGGATCATCGTCGAGCTGGCCGAAAAGCTCGGCTGAGCTCGTCTCAGCCGAGCTGGAGGCTGACCACCGTCCCTGCCGCCACCACACTCGCCGCCTTCGGCGCCTGCTTGGAGACCTTGGCCGTCGCGGCTTTGGCCCCAGCTTGGGTCGCCACCAGGCCGACCTTGCAGCCGGCGCCACGGACGGCCTTCTTCGCCGCTTTCAACTTCTTGCCGGTGAGCTTCGGCACGGTGCAGTGGGCGGCGGGGATCATCGGTGAGGCAGCCGGCGGGATCACCAACGGCGCTGGCACCGGCGGCGCCATGGTGGTGTATTCCACGGTCGCGTTGTAGGCGGCGCTGAAGGGCGCTTCCTCTTCTTTCCCATTTTCCAGCGGAGCCCGGGTTTCACCGGTCTTCAGCGGCGGGCTCCAGCTGATCAGGTGAGAAGCTCCAGGGACGACCCCGATCCCGCTCCCAGCCGGCGCTCGCAGCTCGAGCACGTCGCCGGCCGCGACCGAGAGGTGCGTCGACATCGTCACGACTTCTTCTTCGGCCGGCGTCACCGGGCCGGTCGAGCCGGTCGCCGCGTAGGTGCCGTTCGAATTGGGATGGGCGACGACCAGTTCGTAGCCGGCGACCGCCGAGGGGTCCCCAAGCCGCCAGCTGGTGATCGTCCCGGCCACAGGGGCGACGGCCGTCGCTTCGCTGATCTCAGTCGCCGCGAGTGCGCAGCCTTCGGGATCGTCGTTGCCGCAGGGGAGCGCGCCCAGCAAGTTTTCCTCGAGCTTCGGCCCCACGGTCAGAGTCGCGGCCTGGGCGGTCACCGCCGCCGCCAGCACCGCGACGGATGCGATCGCCGTCAACAGCGAGATCCTCAAGACCATCTGCTTCTTCATTGCGGTTCCTTCCCCTCGTTACGGCACGCTCTGCAGGTCGAGCGTCAATCCTGACCGAGTGGGCGGTCGTCCGCAAATCGGTTCTGCGGCACCATGATCTCACTCGCCTCCTCGGTCGACAGGTCGGGGTAGAGGGCTGCGATCAGGCCGATCGCGACGAGGCCACCGAGGAGCTGGAAGGCCACGAAGGCCGGTACCGAGGCCGGGGCGATGCCGGCGAAGGTGTCGGAGAACATGCGGCCGACATCGATTGCCGGGTTCGCGAAGCTGGTCGAGCTGGTGAAGAAGTAGGCGGCGCCGATGTAGGCGCCGACCGCGGCCGGGGCGAGCGAGCCGCGGCGCGTGCGGGCGAGGGAGAAGATCACCAGGAGCAGGCCAAGGGTGGCGACGACCTCGGCGAGGAGGTGCGGGGGAGAGGCCCGATGGGTGGTCGAGATCGAGATCGCGGCCAGTCCGAACATTGCATTGGCGACGATGGCCCCGGCGACGCAGCCCGCGACCTGGGCTGGGACGTAGGCGAGGGCATGCCGCCAGCGCAGGCCGCCGAAGGTCGCGTCGACTAGGGAGACGACCGGGTTGAAGTGGGCGCCCGAGATCGGGCCGAAGATGAGGATGAAAGTGAAGAGGCCGGCAGCGGTGGCGGCAGCATTCTCGAAGAGCTGCAGGCCGGTATTGCCGGGCGAGAGTTCAGCGGCGGCGATCCCCGAGCCGATCACAGTCGCCGCCAGGAAGGCGGAGCCCAGGAACTCGGCGAGGAGCCGCCGGGGAAGGGGCGCGTTGAGCATGGCGCGAGCCTACGCATTGACATATTTGATTTCAATAGATATATGTAAATAGATGTCATCGACGCTCCAGCTCGCCCCGAAGCAGAAGCGACCTGCCGGTGACGGCTGCTGCGAGGCGATCGTCTTCCCCGACGTCGACGCGGACGCCGCCGGTCGCCTGGCCGCCGCGGCGAAGGCCCTCGGCGACCCGGTTCGGGTGCAGCTGGTCGACGTTCTCCGCAAGCACGCCGGCAAGGTCTGCGTCTGCGAGCTCGTCCCGCTCTTCGATCTCTCCCAGCCGACCGTCTCCCACCACCTGAAGGTCCTGCGGGACGCCGGCATCGTCGCCTCCGAGCGGCAAGGCCTCTGGGCCTACTACTACGTGATTCCGGAGGCGCTCGAGGGTCTCTCCCGCTGGCTCGGGCAGTGCTGCGAGGAGCCGACCTCGGGCAGCTGCGGCTGCTGATGGCAAACGCCCTCTTCGTCTGCCTCCACAACGCCGGCCGCTCGCAGATCAGCCAGGCCCTGTTCGAGGCCGCCGCCGAAGGGCGCCATCGGGCCCGCTCGGCGGGGACGACCCCGGGGGATCAGATCCATCCCGAGGTGGCCGAGGCGATGCGCGAGGTCGGGATCGATATCTCCGATCGCGTCCCGCGCGAGCTGACCGAGGACGACGCTCGCTGGGCCGACGTGGTCGTGACGATGGGCTGTGGCGATAAGTGCCCCTACGTCCCCGGTCGCCGCTACGTCGATTGGGACCTGCCCGATCCAAAGGGCAGGCCGATCGAGGAGGTGCGGGCGACGCGAGATGAGATTGCCCGACGGGTTCGCGAGCTGATCGCCGAGCTCGACTGAGCCCTTGTCTCATCAAGGCCGCGCCTCCGGTCGAGATAGCGTTACGTCATGCCAGCGTTGATGATGCGGCCCGCCATTGCCAGCGAGGTGGGCCCGCGCGCGAACAACGAGGACGCAGCGTTCGCCTCCTCGCGCCTCGCGGCGGTCGCCGACGGAGTCGGCGGTGCGGTGGCGGGCGAGATCGCCAGCGCGCTCGCGATCGACAAGGTCGTCGGTCTGGACAAGCGGCGACTTGAGTTTCCCCTCGAGCGGGAGCTCACCGCCGTGGTGGCCGATGCGAATGCCGTCGTCGATTTCGTCATCTCCTTCGACCCCGAGCTGGACGGGATGGGCACCACCTTGACCGCGATCGCCCTCTCGAACGACGGCGAGTACGTGGTCGCCAACGTCGGAGACTCGCGGTCCTACCTGTGGCGCGACGGGGGACTGTGTCGGCTCACCCGGGATCAAACCCTGGTGCAGGAGCTGATTGACCGCGGGGTGTTGACCGAGGAGGAGGCGCGAAGCCACCCGCAGCGTTCGGTCGTGCTCGAGGCCTTGAACGGAGAGGAGCGTCCGCTGCCGCCGGTCCGGCAGGTCAGGGCTCTTCCGGGCGACCGTCTCCTGCTCTGCTCTGACGGCGTCACCGACTACGTGACCGACCGCGAGCTTGCCGAGGCCATGGGCGACAACCTGGACAGCGGGGAGACCGCCAGTGAGATCGCCCGTCTGGCGCTCGCCCACGGGGGCCGCGACAACGTCACCGCGATCGTCGCCGACGTCGTCGAACGCACCAGCCCGGGGGACGGGTGGCTGGACTACCTCCCCGTCGGCGATCGGTCGGAGTAGCCGAATGCCGATTTACGAGTTCGAGTGCGAGGAGTGCGGGGGTCGCTTCGAGGAGCTGGTCGCGGCCGGGGCCGAGGGGGTCGCCTGCGCCGAGTGCGGCTCGACCCGGACGCGGCGGCTGGTTTCGGCGTTCTCGCCGCCGGGGCGGCAGCCGCGCGGGGCGCGGGTGCGGGCCGACGAATCGCGGCGGGTGGAGCGGGAAGCGGCCCGGGGCGAGCGGATCGCCGAGTCGCGCAAGCGGCGGGCGGCGGGGGAGAAGCCGTGAGCGGGCGCAGCGGGAGCGCGGTCCGATGAGCGCGGCGGCGAGCGCGGAGGAGCGGCGCGAAGCGCTGGTCGAGCTCTACAAAGAGGTCTCCAAGTGCACGCGCTGTCCCCTGCACGAGACCCGTGCCAAGACCGTCTTCGGGGCCGGCAACGCCGACGCCGAGGTGATGTTCGTCGGCGAGGCGCCGGGGGCCGAAGAGGACCGCCAGGGGCTGCCCTTCGTCGGCCGCGCCGGGCAGCTGCTGAACGAGCTGCTGGGGGAGATCGGGATGGAGCGGGACGACGTCTTCATCGCCAACGTCCTGAAGTCGCGGCCGCCGGGCAACCGCGACCCGATGCCGCTGGAGATCGAAGCCTGCGAGCCCTACCTGTTCGAGCAGGTGCGGCTGATCCAGCCGCGGGTGGTCTGCACTCTGGGCAACTTCGCGACCAAGCTGCTGAGCGGCAGCCAGACCGGGATCACCAAGGTCCACGGCACTCCGCAGGTGCACGAACTGGGCGGCCGCACCGTCTTCCTGCTGCCGCTCTTTCACCCGGCCGCGGCGCTGCGGACGCCGGCGGTGAAGCAGCAGCTGCGCGACGACTTCGCGACGATCCCGGAGCTGGTCGAGCGGCCGCTGCCGGGCCCGTTGCCGAGCCGCGAGGAGATCGAGCAGGAGGAGCGCGAGGGCGGCTCCAGCGACCCCCCGCCGGCCGATCAGCTCGGCTTCTTCGGCTGATCGCCGTGGAGCGCCTGCAGACCCATTCCGCCGCGGAGACCGAGGCGCTCGGCGCCCGCCTCGCCGAGCGGCTGGAGCCGGGGGACGTCGTCGTCGTCTCCGGCGAGCTCGGCGCCGGCAAGACGACCCTGGTCCGCGGCGCCGCCCGCGCCCTCGGCGTCACCGACCCGGTTACCTCGCCGACCTTCACGATCGGCCAGCGCTACGGCGGCGGCCGGATGCCCATCTCCCACCTCGACCTCTACCGGTTGCAGAGCCTCGAGGGCGAGGATCCGGCGCTGCTCGACGACTACCTCGGCCCCGACGGGGTCGCCTTCGTCGAGTGGCCGGCGGCCGGCGCCGCCCGGCTCGGGCGCCCCGCCTTCGAGATCAGGCTCGAGCACGGCGGCGGCGACGAGCGCACGATCGAGATCGACTCGCCCCGCAACCCCGACCCCGCAGCGGGTTTCTGAGAGTGGCTCGTTAGCATCGGCCGACCGAGTTTCGACCCGAAGGAGGAAGGACCCAGATGAAGGGACTGAAGGCGCTGGCGGCACTGCTGCTGGTGTGCGGCCTGTTGGCGGGGGCGATCACCGCCTCGGCAAGCGCCGCCGCCTACAAGCACTACATCGGCTGCGGCATCTCCCGCAACGCGAAACCGGCCCACGCCTGTCCCAAGGGTTCGAAAAAGGGCGCCTTCTTCAAAAGCCTCAAAGCCGACGTCGTCTACAGCGTCTGCGTCAAGTTCCCGAGCGGCAAAAACCTCTGCGCGAAAGCCCAGAAAGCCGAACAGGGAACGCTGTACGTGAACAAGATCACCTCGACGATCCCGGGCGTCCACGTGATCTCTTGGTTCGTCCAGGGCAAGAAAGTCGGCGTCAGCGCCTTCCGGGTCCAGGGCTAGCCGCGGAGCCGGTCCTGGTCGCCGTCGGCTTCGACACCGCGACCGCCGACACCGCCGCCTGCGCCTGGCGCGACGGCGAGGTCATCCACGAGTCGCTCCTCGGCCTCTCCGCCCAGGGGCGGCCTCGCCACGCCACCTCGCTGCTGACCGAGGTCGAGCGGGCGGCCGACGCGGCCGGCGGCTGGGAGGCGGTCGAGCTGATCGCGGTCGGCCTCGGCCCCGGCTCCTTCACCGGGCTGCGGATCGGCGTTGCCACCGCGCGCGGGCTGGCTGCCGCGACCGGCCTGCCGGCCCGCGGTGTCGGGAGCTTGGAGGCTCTTGCCCTGGGGATTGCCGAGGCCGGTGCGGAGGGCGCGCGGCTGCCGGTCCTCGACGGTTTTCGCGGCGAGGTCTTCGCGGCGCTCTACGGGGTCGAGGGGGAAGAACTGTGGGCGCCCTTCGTCGGCCGGCCCGAGGAGTTGGCGCAACGGATCGCCGAGCTGCCCTCGCCCCCCTCGGTCGCCGGCCCCGGGGCGGTACGATTTCGGGCTGAGCTGGCCTCGGAAAGCGTCCAAATTCCCGAGGACTCCGACCCCGTCAACCGGGTCGCGGGGCGCCACGTGTGCGCCATCGCGGCGGCGGCCGAGGGGGAGGCCGAGCCGCTCGAGCCGATCTACCTTCGACCCCCAGACGCGGAGCGCTGGCGTGAGCGAGATTCTCTCCCGAGAGCCGAATAGCACCCCGACCCGAGGAATCCGGGTGCGCCGGCTCGCCTACAGCGACCTGCCGGCGGTGATCGCGATCGAGCGCCGCTCCTTCCCGACCCCGTGGTCGCTGGCGATGTTCGTGCTCGAGCTCTCGAAGCCGTCCGGCATCTGCCTCGCCGCGGCCGACGGCGACGAGCTGCTCGGCTACGTGATCTGCTCCCGCTACGACCAGGTCTGGCACCTGATGAACATCGCCGTCTCGCCGGACCATCGCCGTCGTGGCGTCGCCTGGAACCTGATGAGCAGGCTGGTCGAGGAGGCGCGCGGGGTGCTGCCGTTCACGCTCGAGGTCCGGGTCTCCAACCACTCGGCGATCGAGATGTACGAGCGCTTCGGCTTCCGTTCGGCCGGTGTCCGCCCGCGCTACTACCACGACAACGGCGAGGACGCCCTGATCATGTGGCTCGACTGATGGCGCCTGACGTGCTCGGCGGGGGAGGGTCCTGATGGAGCTTGGAGCGCCCGGCGACGGGCTGATCCTGGCGATCGAGACCTCCTGCGACGACACCTGCGCCGCCGTCCTCGACGGTCCGCGGATCCGCTCCAGCCTGATCTCCTCCCAGCACGCCGCCCACGCCGAGTTCGGCGGCGTCGTTCCCGAGGTCGCCGCCCGCCACCACCTGGAGCTGACGGCGCCCTTGGTGAGCGCGGCGCTGGCCGAGGCCGGGGTGAGCCTGGACGACGTCGCCGCGGTCGCCGCCACCGCCGGCCCGGGGCTGATCGGGGCGCTCCTGGTCGGGATCTCGACCGCGAAGGCGATCGCCGCGGCGCGGCGGCTGCCGCTGATCCCGGTCGACCACCTGCAGGGCCACGTCGCCGCCAACTTCCTCGAGCCGGAGCCGCTCGAGCCGCCGTTCCTCTGCCTGGTCGCCTCCGGCGGCCACACCCTGCTCGCCGCGGTCCGCGACCACGAGCGCTACGAGCTGCTCGGCCAGACCCTCGACGACGCCGCCGGCGAGGCCTTCGACAAGTCGGCGCGGCTGCTCGGGCTCGGCTTCCCGGGCGGGCCGGCGCTGCAGAAGGAGGCTGAGAGCGGCGACCCGCGGGCGTTCGAGATGCCGGTGGCGATGGCCCGCAACCCCGGCCTCGACTTCAGCTTCAGCGGCCTGAAGACGGCGCTCGTCTACCTCTGCCGCGACCTCGGGCCGGAGAGGGTCGAGGAGCGCCGCGCCGACCTCGCCGCCTCTTTCCAGGCGGCGATCGTCCGCCAGCTGGTGGCGAAACTGGAGCGGGCGCTGAAGAAGGGCGACTGGGAGGCGGTCGCGCTGGGCGGCGGGGTCGCAGCCAACGGGCCGCTGCGGGCTGCGGTCGGCGAGCTCTGCGAGCGCCGCGGGGTGCGGCTGAAACTCGTCCCCGGCTCGCTCTGCACCGACAACGCGGCGATGATCGGCTCCGCCGCCCGCTTCGCGCCGCGGCTCGAATACCCCGACTACCTCGCCTACGACGCCTTCGCCAGCGGCGGTAAGCCCGCCTCGCTGGCCGCCTGAGCCCGTGGCCGACGTCGTCGTCTACTCGCGGCCCGAATGCCACCTCTGCGAGGAGGCGATCGCCGGCCTCCTCGCCCTCCACGCCGAGGGGTACGAGTTCGGGCTGGTCGAGATCGACATCGAGAGCGACGAGCTGCTGCTGCGGCGGCACCTGGAGCGCATCCCGGTGGTCGAGGTCGACGGCACCGTCTCCTCCGAGCTGGTCTTCGACGCCGCCGCCGTCAGGGCCCGGCTCGATACTGTGGGGGCATGGTCGAGGTAGTGGAGGAGTTCGATGCCGGCGCCTTCCCCGTGGAAGGGGAGCGCCTCTCGCTCGGGGTCGCCGCGCGGCTCTCGCGCTACCTGCAGGTGCTGACCCAGGCACGGAAGATGGGCCGGGAGACGATCTCCTCGCAGGAGCTCTCCGAGTACACCCACATCAATCCGACCCAGATTCGTCGCGACCTCTCCGGCTTCGGCAAGTTCGGCAAGCGCGGGGTCGGCTACAACGTCGATTCGCTGGTCTCGGAGATCCGCAAGATCCTCCGCACCTCGGGCCAGCACAACATCGCCCTCTTCGGCGCCGGCCACCTCGGCCAGGCGATCGCCTCCTCGGCGATCTTCGCCGACCACGGCTTCCAGGTCGTCGCCGTCTTCGACGTCGACCCGGCGGTGGTCGGCAGCGCGGTTGGCGAGCTCTCGGTCCGCGACCTCGGCGAGCTCGACTCTGTGGTAGCCGAGGAGGAGGTCGTCGTCGGCGTCCTCGCAGTCCCCGCTGAGGCGGCTCAGGACGTCGCCGACCGCCTGGTCAAAGCCGGGGTGAAGATCATCTTCAATTACTCCGAGCAGCTGCTTCAGGTGCCGCCCGAGGTCACCGTCCACACCTCCAGCCCCGCTGTCGACCTGCTCTACGCGCTGTACTTCTACCTGGCCTGAGCCCGCTGCCGATGGACCTCGACGCGGCGCGCGAGAGCTTCGAGAGCTCGACCGACTTCACGGTCGGGCTGGAGGAGGAGTTCGCGATCCTCGACCCGGCGACGCTGGACCTGGTCGACCGCTACGAGGAGATGTACGAGCGGGCCCAGGCGGACGAGGCGCTGGCTGACTCCGCCGCCGGCGAGCTGATCGCCTCGGAGATCGAGATCCGCTCCGGCCGTGCCGAGAGCTTCGCCGAGGCGGTCTCGCTGCAGCAGCGCCGCCGCGACCGGCTCTTCGCCCTGGCGGCGGAGATGGGGCTGGCGCTCGGTGCCACCGGCACTCACCCCTGGGCGAACTACCTCGACCAGGAGATCATCGACACGCCTCACTACAACCGCCTGCGCGAGGAACTCGGCTACGTCGCCCAGCGCAACAACACCTGGAGCCTGCACGTGCATGTCGGGGTGCGCGGGGCGGACCGGGCGATCGCCGTCTGCGACCGAGTGCGGGAGCTGCTGCCGCCGCTGCTCGCGGTCTCCGCCAACTCGCCCTTCCTCGACAACCGCGACACCGGGCTGCACTCGGTGCGGACCGAGATCTTCACCCGCACCTTCCCTCGCTGCGGAGTCCCCGACGCCTTCGGCGACTGGGCCACCTATGCCGAGTTCGTGCGACTACTGGAGCGGACCGGGACCGTGGTCGAGTCGACCCAGCTGTGGTGGAGCGTGCGCCCGCATCACGCCTTCGGCACCGTCGAGGTACGAATCTGCGACGCCCAGACCCGCGGCGAGGAGGCGACGGCGCTGTCTGGGCTGATCGTCGCCTTGGTCGCCCAGTCGGCGCTCGCCTACGACGAGGGCGGCTATGCCGGCGCCGGTGAGCCGCAGGCCGGGCGCGAGATCGAGGAGAACCTCTGGCGGGCGATCCGCTACGGCGCCGCCGGCAAGATGATCGACTTCCGGGCGGGCGCGGAGATCGAGACCAGGGCGTACCTGGAGCGGCTGCTGGAGTGGAGCGAGCCGGCCCGCTCGCGGCTCGGGATCGAGATCGAGCTGCCGGCGCAGAACGGAGCCGAGCGGGCGCTGGCGGCGCGGGCCGAGGGCGCCTCGATCGAGCGGATCTTCCGCGACGCGGTGGCCGAGACCGGCCGCACCTACGGCGGCGTCGAGCTGCCTGCCTGAGCGGTAGCCGACGCCTGAGCGAAGCCTTTTCGGCTGTCGGAGCGGGGTCGGGGTGCGCTGCGACCGCCCCCGTCTATAGACTCGCGCACCGCCAACCCACCGGAGGAAACCAAGTTGACCAGCTTCTTGACGGACTACGGGGTGGTGGTCGCGCTCGTATGCGCCGGCGCCGCCGTGGTCTACGGACTCATCGTTACCCAGCGTCTGCTCGCGAAATCGCGTGGCAACGACCGCATGCGGGAGATCTCGGACGCCGTCCAGGAAGGCGCTCAGGCCTACCTGACTCGGCAGTACACGATCATCGCCGCCGTCGCGATCCCGATCGCGGTCCTGCTCCTGGTCCTGCAGGACTACAAGACGGCGATCGGCTTCATCATCGGCGCCACGCTTTCCGGCGCGACCGGCTTCATCGGCATGAACGTCTCGGTCCGCGCCAACGCCCGCGTCGCCGAGGCCGCTCGTGGCGGCGTTCCGCCGGCGCTTGACGTCGCCTTCAAAGGCGGCTCGGTCACCGGCCTGCTGGTCGTCGGCCTGGCGCTGCTCGGCGTCGCCGGCTACTACGGCCTGCTGGTCATCACCGGCACCTCCGACAAGGACGCGGTCGATGCCCTGATCGGGCTCGGCTTCGGCGGCTCGCTGATCTCCGTCTTCGCCCGCCTCGGTGGCGGCATCTTCACCAAGGCCGCCGACGTCGGCGCCGACCTGGTCGGCAAGGTCGAGGCCGGGATCCCCGAGGACGATCCCCGCAACCCGGCCGTGATCGCCGACAACGTCGGCGACAACGTCGGCGACTGCGCTGGCATGGCGGCCGACCTGTTCGAGACCTACGCGGTCACCTCGGTCGCGGTGATGCTGCTCGGCGTCCTCACCTTCACCGGCTCCGACGGCGACTACCTGCGCAACGTCGCGATCTACCCGCTGGTGCTCGGTGGCGTCGCGGTCATCGCCTCGATCATCGGCGCGCTCTGCGTCCGGACCAAGACGGACAAAGTCGAGGGAGCGCTCTACAGGGGGCTGCTGATCTCCGGTGCGCTCTCGATCGCCGCCTTCTATCCGATCACCGACTGGCTGATGTCCGACCCGATCAAGTACGGCCTCGAGGTCGGTGCCAAGTCGATCAGCGTCGGCGACCTCTGGCTCTGCGCCGTGATCGGGGTCGCCGTGACCGCTCTACTCTTCGTGATTACTGAATATTATACGGCCACTCGTTTCCGGCCGGTGAAGTCGATCGCCGCCGCTTCGGAGACCGGCCACGCGACGAACATCATCTCCGGGCTCGCCCAGGGCCTGCAGTCGACTGCCGCACCGGCGCTGGTCATCGCCCTGGCGATCCTCGGCGCCAACGAGCTCGCCGGGATCTACGGCATCGGCATCGCCGTCGTCGCCCAGCTCTCGCTCTGCGGCTTGATCGTCGCCCTCGACGCCTTCGGGCCGATCACCGACAACGCCGGCGGTATCGCCGAGATGGCGGAGCTGCCGGAGGAGGTGCGGGCGGTCACCGATCCGCTCGACGCGGTCGGCAACACGACCAAGGCGGTTACCAAGGGTTACGCGATCGGCTCGGCCGCGCTGGCGGCGCTGGTGCTGTTCGCCGCCTTCAGGAGCGAATTGGCGGACGAAGCGCCAGCCGGGTTCGACCTCAACTCGCTGTTTAGCCTGACCAGCCCCGACGTGCTGATCGGGCTGATCATCGGCGGGATGATGGTCTACCTGTTCCTCGCCTTCTCAATCGAGGCGGTCGGACGGGCCGGCGGCGAGGTCGTCGAGCAGGTCCGCAAACAGTTCAAAGAGCACCCGGGGATCATGGACGGGAGCGAAAAACCCGAGTACCGGGAGACGATCTCGATCGTCACCGCGGCGGCGCAGAAAGAGATGATCTTGCCGGCGCTGATCCCGATCGTCGTGCCGGTGATCGTCGGCCTGCTCAGCGTCGACGCGCTCGGCGGCCTTTTGATCGGCGTCATCGTCGTCGGCCTCTTCGCGGCGATCTCGATGACTGCCGGCGGCGGCGCCTGGGACAACGCGAAGAAGTTGATCGAGGACGGGGCCCACGGGGGCAAAGGGTCCGTGGCTCACGAAGCCTCGGTGACCGGCGACACGGTCGGCGATCCCTACAAGGACACGGCTGGGCCGGCGATCAACCCGATGATCAAGGTGGCGAATATCGTCGCCATTCTGATCATTCCGATCGTTCACTTTTAGGCGCGTTGCCTAGGGACAAGATTTGACGGACCGGGGGAGGGGTCTTGTGCCCCTCTCCCGGAGACCGTCGCGCAGCTGAAGCGAGCCGCCTGGGCTCAGACGAGTCCCGCTTGAGCCTCCGGGAGAGGGGCACAAGACCCCTCCGCGCCCAGGGTTCGGAGCTTGTCCTAGGAGCGGCCTAGATCTCTAGGTTGGCGTTCGAGGTGAGCGCCTCCTCTCGCTAGGCCCGGTACCCGCGCCTGGTCTTTCTCTGGCTGGACCCTGGGCGGTTTTTCCGAATCTCGAGGTGGTGATCCTGTTCCCTCTCCCGAAGGCTCAAGCGGGGCTCGATCGCGCCCAGGCGGCTCGCTCAGCTGCGCGACGGTCTTCGGGAGAGGGAACAGGAGCGCCACCATGCGCCTCGTCCCTAAACGTCCCTAACTCCGCCCCCATTGCTAGCGTTCCCGCGAATGCGCAGGGCATTCCACATGGCCACCTGGCCCTGGCGGCGGTTCCCGAAGACGGTGGGCACTCTGAGTGCCCTGGTCGTCCTCCTGGTGCTGCTCGTAGTCGGCTCGAACGTCTACATCTTGCTCTCGGCCAGCGGTGAGTCCACCTCGAAGGTGGGGCAGGTGCCGCCGGAGGAAGTGGCGATCTTGCCGGGGGCGCTGGTGCAGCCGGACGGGAAGATGAGCGTGATGCTGGCCGACCGGGTGAAGGACGCGGCGCGGCTCTGGTATGCAGGGAAGGTGCAGAAGATCCTCGTCTCCGGTGACCACAGCAGCTGGAACTACGACGAGCCGGACACGATGCGCAAGGGCCTGGTCGCGCACGGGGTGCCGCCGCGGGACATCTTCGAGGACCACGCCGGCTTCGACACCTGGGCGACGATGGAGCGGGCGCGTTCGATCTTCGACGTGCAGAACGCGGTGGTGGTGACCCAGGGGTTCCACATGCCGCGGGCGCTGTTCCTCGCCGATGCTGCCGGGATCCACGCCACCGGCCTCACCTCCGATCTGCACAAGTACGGCTACCAGCTGAAGAAGAGCGAGGTGCGGGAGGTCTTCTCGCGGGTCAAGGCGATCGCCGACGTGACCCTCGGCACGCCGGCCCTGGCCGGGCGGAAGATCCCGATCCAGACTTCGCGCGGGCCGGAAACCTGGGGCCCGCCGCCGCCGCCCGGCACCCCGCCCGCCGGATCCCCCGACTCTCGGCCGACGGTCTCCTCAGCGGTCGCAGTGGGCTAGCGAGTTGGCGTAGAAGCGCAGGTAGTTCGGCCAGCGCGGGTTCCAGTAGCCGTTGTCGTGGCCGCCGGGGCCGCTGTGTGTGGTGAAGTTGGCATCGCCGCGCTCCATCGCCGCGACGAAGCCTTCGTCGTAGACGCGGAAGGGATCTTCGTCGCCGTAGTCGTTCCAGACCCGGGTGTGGCCAAAGGCGTCCGGGTCGGCTTCGACCTCGCCGACGACGTCGTTGCGGTCGAAGTCGGCGGCGCTTTCGAAGGCGCCGGGGGCGGTTTCGCCGGCTTCGAACCAGAGCGCCGGCGAATGGCCGCCGACCGCGCAGAAGCGCCCCGGGTGCTCCAGCGCGATGTCGTAGGCGCCGAAGCCGCCCATCGAGATGCCGCCGATCGCGATCCGTCGCGGGTCGGTGTCGAAGCGCCGCTCCACGGTCGGGATCACTTCGCGCATCACCCAGCGGGCCCAGTCGGCTTCGGGCCGGTCGTGCCAGTAGCCGTGTTTGCCGCCGTCGGGGAAGGCGACCACTGGCGCCCGGGGGCCGAGGTTGTTGAGGCTGCGATAGACCGCTTCGTTGCCGGTGAAGGTGTTCTCGTCGCCTCCACGGCCGTGGAGGAAAACGAGCAGCGGCCGCCTCCCCGCCGGCGGCTCCCTGTTGCCTGGAACGACGACGCTGACCCCGAGCTCGCGCCCGACCGCCCTGCTGTCGATCGTCAGGTGCTCGACCTGGGCGCCGTACTTGTTGGCGGGCGCGAAGACGGTGACGGCGAGGACGAGGTAGGTGGCGAGGGAGGCAAGCACGAGGATGGTGAGGAGGGCGATGGTGCGGCGGCGGCGGAGCTGATTGCGCGTCGGGTGGCGCGGGGTGGGCATTCGGGGCGGGAGGTTAGTTCGGACGGGGTTGGGACGGGGCGGGGGAGGAGTCGGGTGGCCCTCTCCCGGAGACCGTCGCGCAGCTGAGCGTGCCGCCAGGGCTCCAACGAGCCCCGCTTGAGCCTCCGGGAGAGGGCCACCCGACTCCTCCGCTCAGGGTTCAACCCCGCCGGTCCCAGACACGCGCCCCATTGCCACCCCGGCCCTAGGCAGAAGGCGCTTCGGTACGGTGGCGGTCGTGTCCGACCCGCTCGTCGCATTTCTCTACGGAATCGGGCCCCTGGAGATCGTGATCGTCTTAGTGATGGTGGCGATCCCGGTGATGATCGTCATGCGGTTGGAGCAATGGATGACTTCGCGGCCTTGTCCTCGGTGTGGGGAGCGGGTCGCTAACGGCAAGCTCGAGTGCCGGGCTTGTGGCTACGACTTCGACGCCGCCACCCGGGCCGGCATGTCCTGAGACGCGCCCTGCCTTCGAGGCGAGGTGGTCCTGTTCTCCTCTCCCGAAGGCTCAAGCGGGACTCGATCGCGCCCAGGCGGCTCGCTCAGCTGCGCGACGGTCTCCGGGAGAGGGGAACAGGACCACCCCCCACCATCTAGGGTCGTCGCCCATGCCGGCCACCTGGATCAACGTCGCCGACGCCGAACGCGCCGCCGCGAAAGTGCTCGAGCCCGGGGCACATGGCTACTTCGCCGGCGGGGCCGGGGACGAGGAGACGTTGGCCGAGAACGTTGCGGCTTGGCGGCGGTGGCGGCTCGTGCCGCAGGTGCTTACTGGGGCCGGGGAGCCGAGCCTCGCCTGCGAGGTGTTGGGGGAGCCGGCGGCGATGCCGATCGTGGTGGCGCCGGTCGCATATCAGCGTCTGGCGCATACGGATGGAGAGCCGGCGATGGCGCGGGCGGCGGCAGACGCCGGCGCGGTTCATTGTCACTCGACCTTGGCGACGGCTTCGCCGAGCGAGGTTGCGGCGGCCGCGCCGGGCGGGCGGCGGTGGTTTCAGCTCTATCCGTTCCGCGACGAGGCGGTGACGCGGGCCTTGATGGAGGAGGCGATCGGGGCCGGGTTCGAGGCGATCGTGTTGACCGTGGACGCGCCGCCGGGTGGGAACCGGGAGCGGGACGCGCGGAGCGGGTTCGCGATCCCGGCGGGGATGCCGGTGCCCAGTGCCGATGCCGCACTGGGCGCCGGGGTGGAGTTCACCGTCGCCGATTCGTTTGGGCTGATGGACGCCGAGTTCGATTGGGACGACCTTGCCGAGCTCGTCGCCGAGGCCAGGGTGCCGGTGCTGGTCAAGGGGGTGCTGGCCGCCGGCGACGCGGCCCGGGCGGTCGAGCACGGCGCCGCTGCGGTCGTCGTCTCCAACCACGGCGGACGGCAGCTCGACCGCTCGCCGGCGACGGCCGAAGTGCTGCCGGAGATTGTCGACGCGGTCGAAGCGCGGGCGCCGGTGCTGGTCGACGGCGGGATCCGCCGCGGGGTCGACATCGCGGTCGCGTTGGCGCTCGGGGCGGAGGCGGTGCTGGTCGGCCGAGCGCCGCTCTGGGGCCTGGCGGCGGCCGGTGAGGCGGGGGCGCGGCGGGTGCTGGAGCTGCTCGCCGACGAACTGGCGCTGACTCTGGCGCTCTGTGGCTGCGCTTCGCCCGCCGGGCTGACCCGCGCTCAGGCGCGGCGCGGACCGGCGCCGAGCGTATATTCGGCTGAGTGACCAGTTCCGTCCAGCTCTAGATGGCCCAGCGAATCCCCAGAGACGAATCGCTGAGCCGCGTCCACGGTGTCGGGGCGCTGTTCGCTGCCGCCTACGGGAACGTCGGCTCGTCGATCTATTACGCCCTCGGTGTCACCGCCGCGTTCGCGCTCGGGCTGACTCCGGTCGCCTTCGTCATCTCCGGGCTGATCTTCGCCGCCACCGCCGCCACCTACGCGGAGGCGACGGTGATGTTCCCCGAGGCCGGCGGTTCGTCCAGCTTCGCCCGCCACGCCTTCAACGAGTTCGTCAGCTTCGTCGCCGCCTGGGGGCAGATGCTCAACTACACGATCACGGTCGCGATCTCGGCCTTCTTCGTGCCCCACTACCTGGCCGTGTTCTGGCCCTGGCTCGGCAACAGCCCCGGCGACATCATCGGCGGCGCCGCGGTGATCGTCGGCCTCGCCGCGCTCAACGTCCGCGGCACCGAGGAGTCGGCGAAAGTGAACCTGATTCTGGCGATCGCCGACCTCGCCACCCAGGTCGTCCTGGTCGGGATCGGGATCGTCCTCGTCCTCAGCCCGCATATCCTGGTCGACAACGTCCACCTCGGCGTCGCCCCGACCTGGAGCGACTTCGCCCTCGGGATCGCGGTCGGGATGATCGCCTACACCGGGATCGAGACGATCTCGAACATGGCCGAGGAGGCCAAAGACGCGGCCCGGACGATCCCCCGCAGCGTCGGCTTCGTCGTCGCCGCGGTCCTCGGCCTCTACCTGCTGATCCCGATCGTCGCCCTCTCGGCGATGCCGGTCGTCCACGACGCGGTCGGCAGCGGCTACCACACCGCCCTCGGCTCGAAATACGCCGACGACCCGATCCTCGGCATCGTCGAGAACCTCGGCCTCTCCAACGGCCCGACCGAAATCCTCCGCTACTACGTCGGCGTGCTGGCGGCGGTGATCCTCTTCATCGCCACCAACGCCGGGCTGATCGGCGTCTCCCGGCTGACCTACTCGATGGGCCAGCACCGGCAGCTGCCCGAGGGGCTGCGCCAGGTCCACCCGAAGTACCGCACGCCCTACATCGCGATCATCATCTTCGCCGCGATCGCGATCGTCACCCTGCTGCCGGGCAAGACCGACTTCCTCGCCACCCTCTACTCGTTCGGGGCGATGCTCTCGTTCACGATCGCCCACGTCGCGGTGATTCAGATGCGGCGGGTGCTGCCGGACGCGGAGCGGACCTGGAAGCCGCCGCTGAACGTCCGCGCCTTCGGGTTCGAGGTGCCGATGACGGCGGTCCTCGGCGGCTTCGGCACCTTCGCCGCCTGGGTCGTGGTGATGGCCCTCAACCCTTCGACCCTCTTCGTCGGGATCGGCTGGATGGCGATCGGGATCGTCGTTTACGTCCTCTACCGCCGCAACCAGGGGCTGCCGCTGACCTCGACCGTGAAGGTGCTGACGCCGGAACCGCTCGGGGTCGAGGAGGTCGAGTACAAGTCGATCCTGGTCGCCTTCGAGGACGACGAAAGCTTCTCGCCGGAGATGGTCGCGACCGCGGTCAAGCTCGCCTCGAAGCGGCGTCGTGGGATCCACATCCACTCGATGATGACCGTGCCCACCGACCTGCCGCTCGACGCGAAGCTGCCGGAGGCCGAAGCGGAGGCGCAGAGCAAGGTCGAGGAGGCGAAACTGATCGGCGGCCAGCGCGTTACCGGGCACGTCGCACGGGTGCGGCCGGGGCAGTCGGGCTACTCGGTCGCCGACGAGGCGGAGCTGATCAAAGCGGCGGTGATCGTGATTGGGCTGCGCTTCCGCCGCGGCGTCCCGCTCTACGACAAGATGCTGCAGACGGTGCTCGGCGAGCGGCCCTGCCGGGTGATCGTCGTCTCCGACCCAGTCGACAAGCGCTCGGCAGTCCACTCGCCGATCCTGGTCGAGCCGGCGGGGATCAGCCCCGAGGGTGCGGGGGCGAGGACGTGAACCCCGGCGGTGGCGCCTACGGCCACGCGATCCGCGGCTTCGCGGTCGTCTTTATCGTCGTCGGCCTGCTGGCTCTGGTGGTGACTCTGGCGAACGGCGGCGGCCCGGCCTCGGTCGGCTTCCTGCTCGGCATCGCCTTCCTCCTCGTCGGCGCCGGCCGGCTCTGGCTCGCGACGCGGACCGAGCGATGAGCCCCACCGACCCGCAACGCCCGCCCGGGCCGGGGCGGATGGCCGAGCCCGCCAGCCAGGAAAAGTTCATCCAGCGCGGCCTCGGCGTCCCGGCCCTGTTCGTCGCCGCCTACTCGGCGGTCGGTTTCTCGATCTACTTCGCGCTCGGCGTCGTCGCCGACCGCGGCCTCGGCCTGACGCCGCTGATCTTCCTCGCCTCCGGGCTGCTGTTCGCGCTGACCACCCTCACCTACGTCGAGGGCGGGGCGATGCTGCGCGAGCGTGGCGGTTCCTCCAGCTTCGCCCGCCACGCCTTCAACGAGCTGGTCGCCTTCATCGCCGGCTGGGCGATCCTGATCGACTACCTGATCGTGATCGCCCTGGCGGCGCTCTCGGTGCCCCACTACCTGGAGCCGATCTCCGAGCGCTTCGGCCGCCCCGGCCTGGAAATCCCGATCGCCGCCCTGGTCATCGTCGCGGTCTGCCTGCTGAACGCCTTCAATGTCACCGGCCGCGGCAAACAGCGCTCACTGGCCTTCCTCGCCCTCGCTGACCTCGCCCTGCAGCTGGCGGTGATCGTCGTCGGGCTGCTCGCCGTCCTGCACCCGGACCGCCTTACCGACCAGCTCGAACTCTTCTCCCACCCGGACTTCAAGGACATCGTCTACGCGCTGGTGGTGGCGATGCTCGCCTACGCCGGGATCGAGGCCGCCTCCGACCTCGCCCCGGACATCAGGGTCGGCCGGCGCGACCTGCGGCGGGTGGCGACGGTTGGGGCCCTCGCGGTGCCGCTGGTCTACGCCGGGATGGCGGCGATCGCGCTGATGGCGCTGCCGGTCGTCGGTGGGCCGCACGGGCCGGAAACGGCGCTCGGCGGCCAGTGGGTGGAGGAGCCGGTGCTCGGCGTGGTCTCCGCCTTCCACCCGCACGGGGTCGCCGAAGTAATGCGCTGGATGGTGATGATCATCGCCGTCCCGGTCCTCTTCTGGGCGGCGAACACCTCGATGCTCGGCGTCTCCCGCCACATCTACACGCTGGCGATCAACCGCCAGATTCCCTCCTGGCTCGGCAAGCTCGACCGGCGCCACTCGACCCCCTACGTGGCAATCGCGATCTGCGGGGTGATCGCCTTCGGCCTGGTGGTGCCGACGAACGTCAAGGTGCTGGCGGGGATCTACGCCTTCGGGGCGACGCTGGCGATCACGATCGCCCACGCTTCGATCATCCGGCTCCGCGTCGGCGCCCCGGACAAGTCGCGGCCGTTCCGCATTCCCTGGGGGATGAGGTGGGGCAATGCGACCCTGCCGGTGCCGGCGATGATCGCCGCGGTCCTCAGCGGCCTCGCCTTCCTCAGCGTCCTCGCCTACCACTCGACCGCGCGCTGGGTCGGGATCGGCTGGATGGCTTTCGGCCTCACCTTCTACGTCATCTACCGCAAGGTCTTCGAGGGGACCTCGCTGACCCGGCGCGTCTCGGTCACCGAGGCGGCGCTGACCAAGCAGATGCCCGAAGTCGAGTTCCGCAACATCCTCGTCCCGGTCTTCGGCACCGCCCTCGACGACGACATCGTCGCCACCGCCGGCCGCCTCGCCACCGCCGAGCAGGAGGACGGCGGTGGGGGCGAGTCGCGGATCGAGGTCGTCTACGTGCTCGACGTGCCGCTCTCGCTGCCGCTCGACGCGAAGCTGCCGCAGGAGCGCGAGGAACGGGCGCGGAGGGTGCTGGCGCGAGCTCGCGAGATCGGCGAGGAGTACGAGGACGTCGACGTCTCGACCGAGGTGATCCGCGCCCGCAAGGTCGGCGCCGGCATCCTCGAGGCGGCACGGCGCCTCGGCTCGGAGGCGATCGTGATCGGCGGCGAGCCGCCCTCGAAGATCCGCGGCGGCGGCCGCTACGGCGGCATCGGCGCGGCGAAGCCGGAGGAGATCGGTGCCGCCACCGAGTACGTGCTGAAGAAAGCCCCCTGCCGGGTGCTGCTGACGGCGCCGCCGTCGCCGGAAGAGAAACCCGTCGCCGACGACGACGACGGCACCCGGTCGAGCGGCGACAAGGCCTAGTATCCGCGCCATGTTCGTCTTGATCGTCGGCTGCGGCCGGGTGGGGTCGTCGGTGGCGCGGGGAATGCTCCGCGAGGGGCACGAAGTCTCCTGCCTCGACGAGGACCCGGAGTCGCACGCGCGGCTCGAGGTCGGGTTGGAGAAGAGCTGGGAGGACCTCGGCGGCCAGTTCACGGTCGGGGCCGGGCTCGAGACCGAGGCGCTGGTCGCCGCCGGGATCGAGAACGCCGACGTCTTCATCGCCTCCACCGACGGCGACAACACCAACATCATCATCGCCCAGATCGCCCAGCGCCGCTACGAGGTGCCGACCGTGATCGCCCGCGTGCTCGATCCGCTGCGGGCCGAGTGGTACCAGCGGCAGGGCCTGCAGACGGTCTGCCCGACCCGGGTCGCGATCGAGATGCTGGAGACCGCGGTCCGCGACTCCTCCGGCCGCCAGGGCCCCGATCCGGGAGCCGGCGGCGTCGACCACGAGGACGCCGACGCGGCGTAGGGAGGCTCGGGGACCGTGTACATCATCGTCGTCGGGGCCGGCAAGGTGGGGTGGAACCTCGCCCGCGAGCTGCTCGAGAAAGACCACGAGGTGACGCTGATCGAGAACGACCGGCGCCGCTACCTGACCGTCGAGCAGGAGCTCGAGCACAACGTCTCCTACGGCGACGCCTCCGAGCTCTGGGTGCTGGAGCGGGCCGGGATCCAGCGCGCCGACATGGTCATCGCGGTCACCGGCGACGACGAGGACAACATGCTGATCTGCCAGGTCGCGCGCGAGAAGTACCTCGTCGACCAGATCATCGCCCGCGTCAACAACCCCCGCAATCGCCGCCACTTCGACCTGCTCGGGGTGAAGCCGTCGGTCTCGGCGACCGACCTGATCCTGCGCCTGCTCGAGCATGAGGTGCCCGAGTACGGGCTGGTCCACCTGCTCGACCTGCAGGAGGAGCAACTGGAGATCATCGAGATGCTGCTCGGCTCCGACTCCGCCGTCACCGGCCGCCGGGTCGGCGACCTCTCGATGCCGGAGGGCAGCCTGTTGATCTCGGTCCTGCGCTCGGGCAAGGGCTTCGTCCCCAATGCCGACACCGTGCTCGAGGAGGGCGACGAGGTCCTCGCCGTCCTCGACCCGGGCAAAGAGGACGACCTGAAGGTCTTGTTCGGACCCGAAAACGACGTTGGCTGATCGCGAGGTCGATTTCCTCCTGGTCGGCGGCGGGCTCGCCGCGGCGAGCTGCGCGGCGGAGCTGCGCAAGCGCGGCGCCGACGGCTCGGTGCTGCTGGTCGGCCGCGAGCCGGAGCCGCCCTACGAACGGCCGCCGCTCTCTAAGGAGTACCTGCGCGGCGAGGCCGAGCGGGCCGAGGCCTACGTCAACGAGCCCTCCTGGTATGAGGAGAACGAGGTCGAGCTGAAGACCGCGACCAACGTGATGTCGCTCGACCCAGCGGCGCGGACGGCGAAGCTGCAGGGCGGCGAAGAGGTCGCCTTCGGCCAGGCGCTGCTTGCCACCGGCGCCAACGTCAACGTGCTGCGGCTGGAGGGGGCCGAGAACGAGGGCATCCACTACCTGCGCGCCTACGGCAACGCCGACGCGATCCGGGCGGACGCCGAAGCCGCGGATCGCGTCGTCCTGGTCGGCGGCAGCTACATCGCCGCCGAGGTCGCCGCCTCGCTAGCCGCAAAGGGGGCGAACTGCACGATGGTCGCGGTCGAGGAGGTGGCGCTCTCGCGCACCTTTGGCGACGACGCCGGTCGCTGGTTCCAGGGGCGGCTGGAAGAGCACGGCGTCGCCTTCGAGGGGGGCGAGGAGGTCGAGGCGTTCGAGGGCGACGGGCGCGTCAGCTCAGTCGTGACCAAGAGCGGCCGCGGCTTCGAGTGCGACCTGGTCGTCGTCGGCGCTGGGGTCAAACCGGACACGATGCTGGCCCAACGCGCCGGCCTCGAGGTCGAGGACGGGATCGTCTGCGACGCCAAGCTCCGCACCTCGGCCGCAGGCATCTACGCCGCCGGCGACGTCTGCTCCTACGACTCGGTCGTCCATGGCCGCCGAATTCGGGTCGAGCACTGGGACGTGGCGATGCAGCAGGGCATGCACGCCGCCCGCAACATGCTCGGCGCCGACGCCGACTACGACGTCGTCCCCTACTTCTTCAGCGACCTCGCCGACTGGGCCAGTCTCGAGTACGTCGGCCCGGCCGCCGACTGGGACCGCGAGGTCTGGCGCGGCTCCCGCGAGAGCGGCGAGTTCTCGGTCTGGTACCTGAAGGACGGCAGGGTTGCCGGCGCCCTCTCGGTCGGGCGCTCCGAAGACCTCGCCGAGGCCCGCCGCCTGCTTGCCGCCGGCACCGACCTCACTGGCGCCGTGGCGACGCTCGAAGACCCCGACGCCGATCTCTCGGCGCTCGGCTAGCGCCGCACCCGGCCCAGGCCCAGCAGCAGACCGATCCGGCGAGAGACCCGGTCGACCGTGTCCAGCGGGACCGCCCCGACGATTCGCTCCAGACGCCGGGTCGAGATCGACCTCGCCATCTCGGGCATCGCATAGCTGACGCGGGGGAGGCGGCTCTCTTTCGGGTCGAGACGCACGTGCAGTGGGTTCGGCCAAGGAGTGGTCGTCAGTGGTACGACGACGACGAGCTCGGCCGGTTTGCTGTTCATCGCGTCGACCGAGACGATCAGGTGCGGGCGGCGTCCGCGCTGCTCGCTGCCGACCGCGGGCCCGGAATCGAGCGAGTAGATCTCTCCTCGCGCGGGTGCCTCGGCGCGCACTAGCGGTTCTCTTCGGGTGGCAGGACGTCCGACCAGTCGTCGTCCGGAAGGGGCGGGCCGGGCATCTCCAGCCAGTCCTTCATCTCCTCCCGGATTTCGTCTCCGTGCAGCTCGTAGCACCGCACGAAGCCCTCGAGCATCCGCTGCTCCTCGAGGTACTCCGTGGCGGCCTCGATGAGCGCCGTCACGCTTTCTCCCCTGGCTTCTGCCTCCTTCTGGAGGCGAGCGTGGGTGTCGCGGCGGACACGGATCGTGGTGGTCTCGACGCTTGCCACGGGGCGAGTCTACACTTTTGGCTACACAGGATTCTGAGCATGTCCCGTGAAGGGGCGGGCCGGGGGTGAACTCTCCCCCCGGAAGCGTCGGTATCCTTCGCAATTCGCCTACTTTGCGCCCTGGTGTAATGGCAGCACGCCTCGCTCTGGACGAGGTAGTCGGGGTTCGAGTCCCTGGGGCGCAGTTATCAGCATGAGGAGAACCCGCCGACCGACGATCGCCGCGATGACCGCCGCACTGGTAGCAGCTGCGCTGCTGGTCGCCGGCTGCGGTGGGGGCAGCGACGAATCGAGCTCGACCACGACCAAGGCGCCGAAGGAACCGGCGGCGCTCTCGAAAGCCGAACTGATCTCCCAGGGCGATGCGATCTGCGCCGAGGTCAACTCGGCGATCGGCGCATTGGGCGAAAGCGAATCGGAACCGAACGAGCGGACGATCCAGGTCGCCAACCTCTACACCGGGATGGTCGAACGGCTGAAGGAACTGGGGGCGCCGCAGGAAAAAGACGGCTACGCCGAATTCTCCGAAGCCGCGGATGAACTGTCCAAGGTCGAGGGTGAGTTGAAACTCGCCGCCGAACGCGAAGAAGTCGAAGCGCTGGAAACCGCGGCGAACGAAGCGGTGCCGGCGCAGGAACACTTCGAGAGCACCGCCGCGATCTACGGCTTCGCCAAATGCAGCGAAGAACCGAGCGCCCCGACCACCTCGACCGGTGCCACCGCACCGGGCAGCGAAGAAGTCGCCCCCGAAGAAGGCGGCGTCGAATCCGAAGTCGCTCCGGAAATCGAAGAAGAAGTGGTGCCGGAAGAAGAATTCGTGCCGGAAGAAGAAGTGGCGCCGGAAGAAGGTGGGGGGGTCGGTGGGGCTCCGGAAGGGGAAGTGGCGCCGGAAGAAGGTGGGTCGGAATCTGGGGGGATTGGGCCGGGCTGAGTTTGTTCGGGGCGCGGTGCGGGGGGAGTGTTGAGGGTCACTCTCCCGGAGACCGTCGCGCAGCTGTTCGAGCCGCCTGGGCTCAAACGAGTCCCGCTTGAGCCTCCGGGAGAGTGACCCTCAACACTCCCTCACAGGACCGAAAATCTGTACGGCCCAGGGTCCGGACCTTCCGAATTAGACAACGGCCCAGGGTCCGGCCTCTCGACCTAGATACGGTCCCCATTGCCGATAGGCGGTCCGTGCCTCACTTTCCGGGCCTGGGGAGACGATCGATCCTCGGGCCTTTCCATCCTCGGGAGGCACTGGACAATGGGGCCATCTCCCATCTCGGGAGGCACTGGACCTTGGGGCTGTCGCATCCTCGTGAGGCACTGGACCTCGGAAGCCTGCGCATGGCCTGTGAGGGGGGAGTTGGGGTTGCTCTCCCGGAGGCTCAAGCGGGACTCGACGGCGCCCAGGCGGCTCGCTCAGCTGCGCGACGGTCTCCGGGAGAGCAACCCCAACTCCCCCCACGCACCGCCCTAGAGCTCAGGCAGCCGAAGACTCAGCCCAAGCACCGTAGAGGGCGGCGTACCGCCCTTCGGCAGCGATCAGCTCCTCATGAGTCCCCTGCTCGGCAACCCTGCCCCCCTCGAGCACCACGATCTTCCCCGCCCGCCGAATCGTCGACAACCGGTGCGCGATCACGATCGCGGTCCGCCCGTGCAGCAGCCGTTCGAGCCCCGCCTCAATCGTCTTCTCAGTCCGCACGTCGACGTTCGAGGTCGCCTCGTCGAGGATCAGGATCCGCGGTTCGGCAAGCAGGGCGCGGGCGAAGGCGACGAGCTGGCGCTGGCCGGCGGAGAGCTGGACGCCGCGCTCTCCTACCTGGGTCTCAATCCCTTCCGGCAGCGCCGCGACGAAGGCGGTGGCGCCGACGGTCGCGACCGCTTCTTCGATCTCCTCGAGGCTCGCCTCCGGCCGTCCGAAGGCGATGTTTTCGCGGACGCTGCCGGAGAAGAGGAAGCCCTCCTGGGGGACGATCCCGAGCTGGCGTCGCAGCGCCCGCTGCTGCAGCCCGCGGAGGTCGTGGCCGTCGACCAGGACCCGGCCCCCCTGTGGGTCGTAGAAGCGGGCAACGAGCTTGGCGAAGGTCGACTTGCCGGCGCCGGTGGCGCCGACCAGCGCCAGAGTCTGGCCCGGCGGCACGTGCAGGTCGACGTCGCGCATCGCCCACTGGCCCTCGTCGGCCGGGTCGGGGTCGTCTGCGTAGGAGAACCAGACGCCGTCGAGCTCGATCTCGCCGCGGATCTCCCCAGGGTCGATGGCCCCGGGCGAGTCGACCATGTCGGGGGCGGTGTCGAGCAGGTCGAAGATCTTGTCGAGCGCCGCCATCCCCTGCTGGTAGGTGGTGTAGAGCTGGCTCAATTCCTGGATCGGTTCGAAGAAGGTCGCCAGGTAGCCGACGAAGGAGACGATTATGCCGATCTTGATCGCCCCTTCGATCGCCTGGCTGCCGCCGTAGAGGAGGATCACCGCGGTCCCGATCGCCGCCAGCATTTCGACCGCCGGGAAGTAGGAGGCGTTGAGGTAGACCGTCTTCATGTTCACGTCGCGGTTGGCTTCGTTCAGCGCCGTCATCTCGTCGACGTGGCGGGTCTCCTGGCCGAAGCTGCGGACGACGCGGACACCGCTGAGGCTCTCCTGCAGGTAGGCGGTGACGGCGGCGATCCGCTCGCGGGTGGCCCGGTAGGCGCCGGCGGAGACGATCCGGAAGACCAGGCTGGCAATCCCCAGCAGCGGGAAGGTGAGGAAGGTGATCAGCGCCAGCTTGACGTCGAGGACGAGGAGGATGACGACGACGCCGACCAGGGTCAGGGTGCTGGAGAAGATCGTCACTACGCCGCTCGTCACCAGCTGGTTGAGGGCCTCGACGTCGTTGGTCATCCGCGAGATCAGGACGCCGGGGCTGCGGCGGGTGAAGAAGCCGATCGACATCGACTGGATGTGGGCGAAGAGGCGCTCGCGCATGTCCTGCAGGGCGCGGGTGCCGACCCAGCCGACCAGGTAGGTCTCGGCGAAGGTGCCGACCGCGTAGAGGATCGAGACGGCGACGAAGGCGGCGACGGTCAGCTCGAGGGCGCTGGTGTCGCCGGTGACGATCCCGGCGTCGATCGCGCGGCCGGCGAGGTAGGGCGGCGCCAGGCCGGCTCCGGTCTCGATCAGCAGGGCGACGAACATCAGTGCCATCCGGCCCCGGTAGGGACGCAGCAGGCCGATCATCCAGCGCACCTTGCGGCCGCGGTGGTCGTCGCCGCGCAGCAGCTTCCAGATCGCCGCGAAGAGGCTGGCGATGTTGCGCAGCGGGTTCGGGCTCGCGGCCGGCGCCGAGCCGTTTTCCGGCGCCGACCCGTTAGACGGCGCCGAGCCGTTGCTGGGGGTCGGGGTGGAGGGGCTCACAGCCGCGCCATCTCCTCGCGCTCCTCGAGGTCGTGCTGGAGGAAGACCGAGTCGGCGAGGCCGTGCTCGGCGATCTCGCGGTAGAAGCCGCAGCCCTCCATCAGCTCGGCGTGGGTCCCGCGGTTGACGATGCGGCCGCCGTCGAGGACGACGATCTCGTCGGCCAGGGCGACGGTCGAGAGGCGGTGGGCGATGATGAAGGTCGTGCGGCCGGCCATCGCCTCGCGCAGGCCGGCTTTGATTGCCGACTCGGTGGTCGCGTCGACCGAGGAGGTGGCGTCGTCGAGGATCAGGATGCGGGGATCGGCGAGGAGGGCGCGGGCGATCGCGACCCGCTGGCGCTGGCCGCCCGAGAGGGTCAGCCCGCGCTCTCCCACCCGGGTCTCGTAGCCATCCGGCAGCTCGCGGATGAAGCCGTCGGCCTGGGCCCGGCGGGCCGCCTCTTCGACTTCCTCCAGCGAGGCGTCGGCGCGGGCGTAGGCGATGTTCTCGGCGACGCTGGCGGTGAAGAGGAAGCTGTCGTCGGCGACGAAGGCGATCTCGCGGCGGAGGCTGCCGACGTCGATCTCGCGGACGTCGGCGCCGTCGACCTCGACCGTCCCCCGGTCCGGGTCATAGAGCCGGGCGATCAGCGCCACCAGGCTGGTCTTGCCGGCGCCCGAGGGGCCGACCAGGGCGATCGTCTTGCCGGCCTCGACCTCGAGCCCGATCTCGTGCAGCGACGGCGCCCCGGCGCCCGGGTAGGTGAGGGTGACGTCGGTCAGCGCCACGGCGCCGCCTCCGGCCGGCAGCGCCGGCGCCCCGGGCGGGCTCTGGATCGCCGGTTCGCGGTCGATGATTTCGAACATCCGGTTGCCGGCGGCGATCGCCCGCTGGGCCATTCCCATCGCCACCCCGAGCATCCGCATCGGCCCGGCCAGCATCACCACGTAGGTGTAGAAGGCGGTGAAGTCGCCGAGGCTGAGGCTGCCGGCGATCACCTCGCGGCCGCCGATCAGCAGGACCAGCGCCACCCCGATCTGCGGCAGCAGACCGATCAGCGGCGAGAAGAACGCCTGCAGCTTGGTCGAGTAGATGCTCTGGTCGAAGACCCGGGCGACGGCGCGCTGGAAGCGGTGGAGCTGATGTTCCTCGCGGGCGAAGGCCTTGACGATGCGGATCCCGGAGACGTTCTCCTCGGCCTCCGCGGTCAGTTCGCCGATCCGCTGCTGGACCTCCTGCAGGGCCGGTCGCGAGACCCGGTTGTAGCGGGAAGCGGCGTAGATGACGAACGGAGCCGGGATCAAGGCGATCAGCGCCAGCAGCGGGTTGATCGCGATCATCACCGCGCTCGCCAGGGTGATCGTCAGCAGGTTCTGGGTGATGAAGATCAGCCCGTAACCGAGGAAGAAGCGGATCGCCTGCAGGTCGACGGTCGCCCGCGACATCAGCTGGCCGGTCTGCTGGGTGTCGAAGAAGCCGAGCTCGAGCCGCTGCAGGTGCTGGTAGAAGGTCTGGCGGAGGTCGAATTCGACTCCGAGCGAGACCTTGCCGGCGACCAGGCGGCGGACCACGGTCATCCCCAGTCGCAGGATCGAGGCGCCGAGGATCGCCAGGGCCAGCGGCAGCAGTTCCGGCTTGTCGTGGTCCTGGATCGCGTTGACCGCGCGGCCGATTAGCCAGGGGATCAGGACGGTCATCCCCATCGCCGCCCAGGCGAAGATCAGCGAGCCCCACAGCTGTTTGCGGTAGGGGCGGAGGAAGCCGAGCAGTCGCCGGTAAGTGGCCATCCCTACTGACTATACAAAGTGAAGTATTGGGCTCCGGGAGCGCCGATCCGTGCCTGACTGCCGGGCTCCGTGGTGCTGACTATTCGAAGCTGGCTGCGGCCGCCTGCGCCGGGACCTTGCCCTTTTCGCATTTTTTCGTGTGATGACCGGGCCGCTGGAGGATCTGGAAGTTGGTTACGTCGTGAGTCGGCGTGGTCGAGCCGTTGTTCTGGGCCAGGGTGATGACGAGGCGGTAGAGGCCGGGTGGCAGGTGGTGGTAGAAGATCTCCGGCTTGGTCGCCGGCGAGTAGCTGCCGGCGGTGCCGAGGCGATCGGCGAGGACGCCGTTGGGCCCGGCGTACTGCGGATAGTCGAAGGAGGCGCCGACCAGGCGGTTCTTGCCGAGCGGGCTGTTCAGCGCGTGCAGCAGCTTCACCGGGTCGACGCAGTTGGGGACGCGGTTGAGGCTGAAGCGGAGGTGGCCCTCGCCGAGCTGCGGGTCGCGGCCGAACTGCCCCGGCGCCAGCTGGAAGTTTTCGACCTTGGCCTTGACCACGACCGCGTGGCTGTTCTGGCGGGCGCCGTTGCGGGGGGAGACGATTTCCACCCGCGGCTGTCCCGGAACCGCCGGTTCCTTGACCTTGGCGGAGGCGTCCTTCTTGCCGCCGAAGGCGATCGCGACCGCTACCGCGGCGGCGGCGAGGAGCACGGCGATGATCGTCGCCCGGTGGCTGCGCACGCGCGCAGGTTACGGGTAAGAGGCGGGGATCAGGCGCGAACCGCCCGAAACTCCCGCTAAGGTGCCCGACCTTGGCCGCGAGAACCGACCTCGCCCGCGTCCCGTGAACGGCGCCACCGCTTTCGCCTACCGGATCGGCGCCGCCGCCCGCCATCCCGGCAACTGGCTCCAGCTGCTCAAGTTCGGGGTGGTCGGCGGCTCCGGCTACCTGATCAACCTCGCCGTCTTCGCCCTGCTCGCGAACCACTGGGGCGTCCAGCACCTCCTCGCCGCCGTTGCCGCCTTCTGCGTCGCCCTCGCCAACAACTACTTCTGGAACCGGCACTGGACCTTCGGGCCGGGGGAGGGGCCGATGCACTTCCAGGCGGCGCGCTTCCTCGTTGTCAGCGTCGGCGCCCTGGTGATCAACCTCGTCGCCCTGGAGCTGCTGGTCAGCGCCGGGCTCGGCGAGCTGCCCTCGCAGGCGATCGCGGTGGCTGTGGCGATGCCGTTCAACTTCGTCGGCAACCGGCTCTGGACCTTCCGCTAGGCGACCACAGCCGGTCGCGAGGTTGTTACTGACCGTGATATACGCGGTCAACTGCAACCTCACCGGTAGCTGACCGGCCGCGGTGGACCGCTCGGCTAGCCTTGAAGTGGTGAGCAACCGCAAGCCCCCATTCGACCCCGCGGCGATCGAGTCGGCCCGCCAGGCCGCCTGGATCGAGCGCGGCGACTACGCCGCCCCGGTGCCCGCCGAGGGCCAGCCGCGGGTCTACGTCAAGCCCTCGAGCCCGTTTACCTCGGGCAACCTGCACATGGGCCACGTCCGCGACTACTCGATCGGCGACGCCTACGCGCGCTTCCGCCGCGGCCGCGGCGACGCCGTCCTGCTCGGCTTCGGTTTCGACGCCTTCGGGCTGCCGGCCGAGCTGGCGGCGATCGAGCGGCGCGAGCCGCCGGCCGCCTGGGTCGAGGAGTGCGGCGAGCGGATGCTCGGTCAGATGCGCCGGCTCGGCTTCTCCTTCGACTACGACCGGGTCTTCTACAGCTCCGACGAGAGCCAGTACCGCTGGTCGCAGTGGCTGTTCCTGACCCTGCTCGAGGCGGGGCTGATCTACCGCGAGGACGCCACCGTCGACTGGTGCGACACCTGCAACACCACCCTGGCCTCGATCCAGGTCGAGGACGGGGCCTGCTGGCGCTGCCACAACGAGGTGCGGCTGATCCGGCGGCCGACCTGGTTCCTGCGCATCACTCCCTACCTGGAGGAGAACGACCGTAACACCGAGCGACTGCAGAACTGGGACGACCTGGCGTTGGCGACCCAGCGCTACATCCTCGGCAAATCGAAGGGGGTCGAGGCCGACCTGGAGGCGCCCGGCGGCAAGGGCCTGACCGTCTTCACCCCGCACCGGAACGCCGCCGCGCTGGCGACCTTCGTCCTGCTCTCGCCGCGCCACCCGAACGTCGATGAGTGGATCGGCGAGGGGAGCGTGCGCGAGGAGCTCGAGCAGATGCGCTCCGGCGGCTGGGAGCGCAGCGCCCGCGACGCCCGCTCGGTGCCGGTGGTCGACAGCGGCTCCTCGGTGCGCGGGCCGGGCGGTGAGGAGCTGCCGGTGCTGGTCTCGCCGCTGGTCGACGCCCGCTACGGGCCGACCGCGGCACTGGGGATCCCGGCGGTCGATGAGGCCGACGCGGAGATCGCCCGGCGAGTGGCGCGGGTCCCCGACCCGGCCGTTGCCGAGCCGTCCGAGAGCTCCGCGGGGGGCGAGGGTGGGGCGGAGAGTGCCGCCGACAGCGAGGACTCCGCGCCGCCGCCGAACGCGCCGATCGACGGCGCCCGCGCGACCACCCGTTACCGCGCCAACGACTTCTCGATCTCCCGCCAGCGCTCCTGGGGGACGCCGATCCCGGTCATCCATTGCGAGGAGCACGGGCCGGTGCCGGTCCCGGAGGCCGACCTGCCGGTGGTGCTGCCCCGCGACATCGCCCCGACCGGCGAGGGCAACCCGCTGGCCGAGCGTCCCGACTTCGTCGACGTGCCCTGCCCCGTCTGCGGCGAGCCCGCCAAGCGCGAGACCGACACCCTCGATTGCCACTTCGACGCGCTCTGGCTCTGGGTGCCGGCGGCGGTCCCGCCGGAGGCCCGGGCCGAGCAGATGTTCACCCACCCCGACCTGCAGGAGTGGCTGCCCTCCGAGCGACTGGTCGCCGGCGGCGACTCCGGCGGCTTCGTCTTCGACCAGCGGGTGGTGACCAAGGCCCTGCGCGACATCGGCCCGTTCGCCTTCATCGAGGACGGCGAGCCGTTCGCCGGCTGCCTCTTCCACGAGATGGTGATCGCCGACGGCCGCAAGATGTCCAAGCACCTCGGCAATGTCGTCGATCCCGACGAGCTGGTCGGCGAGTTTGGCGCCGACACGGTGCGCTTCGCGGTTCTGCGGGCGGCCGGGCCAGCGAAGACGTTGAACTGGTCCGATGGCGAGGTCAAGTTCGCCAACCGCTTCCTGCGCAGCCTCTGGACCTACGCACACGACCGCTTCGTCGATCTCGACAACGCCAGGCACGAGCCGGAGCGGGCGGCGGAGAGCGAGCAGATGCGCGAGCGGCTCAGCAAGTGGTGCGAGAACGGCCTCGAGAAGATCACCGAGGACACCGCCGAGCTGCAGATGCACAAGGCGATCCGCAACATCACCCGCCTCTTCGACCGGATCCAGGACTTCGAGAAGCGCCTCAAGCAGCGCGGTCAGCTCGATCGCGCCGACGCCGAGGCGCAGATCGCAGCGCTGCTGCTGGTGGCGCGGACTCTGGTCCCGTTCGCCCCGCACACCGCCGAGGCGATTCTGCTCGATTCGGGCCGGGTAGACGAGTCGACCCTGGGGGACTGGCCGGCCAGCGCCGGCATCCCCATCGCCGTCGAGGACGCCCTCCCCGCCGCCTAGCTTGCCGCCCTCGTACGGGCGTCCAGATTTTTGGGAAAGGCAGCTTGATTGCTATAGGCGATTATGTTATGAATGCCACTGCCGGGTAGATCACCGGCACCCAGGAGGTGGGGTTCTCAATCGGACGGGGAAACCGCCTTGGGGTGGCAAAGGAGGACCAGTCGTTGAGCCGGGCCGTTCCGTTCCTGGACCAGCCCGGAAGCGTCGGCCGAGCGCCGTCGCCCACCCCGCCTCCGCAATACCGCTTCGGCCGGCGCGCGGCTTAAGGGGGCCTCCGCGTCGGCCGTAGCGCTGCCCGGATTAGATGACGACAAAGAGCTGCGGTGCTGTGCGTGAGTGGACTGCGCGTTATTTCTCGCGCGGCGCCGGCTTGACGTCGAAGCGGTGGTTCTTTGGCGTCCAGGCGACGCCCTCGACCAGCGCCGCGGGGGTCGTTCCCAGCGAGAAGGCGAGCTTGACGATCGTCCCCAGTCGTGGCTCGCGGCCGGCCCGCTCGAGCAGCGATATCTCGGTCCGGTGCAGGTCGCAGCGGAAGGCCAGCTCTTCCTGGCTCACTCCCGCTTCGTTGCGAGCCTTACGGAGGTTGGTGGCGAAGCGCTCCTGCGGTCTCACGCGGGTGAATCTACGCGCTGCGACGACAGTCCCTCTACAGCCAAAACGTTGCCTCTCCGAATCGGGTCTCGCTTCGCTTGGCTCGGTTGGCCGAAAAAACACGGCTACCGGCCACCGAGTCCGCTACCTTGCGCGAAGGGTTTTTCAATGGACGATCGGAGGAAACATGACTGACGCGGTTGAGCCGCAGCTGGGAGGGGCCGCAGGGCCACGCACCAGGTCGTGTGCCACCGAACTCGTCTGTCGCGAGTGCGGCTATCGCACCCCATTGAGCGAAAGCGAGTTCAAGTGCCCCGCCTGCGGCGAGGGACTGGACATCGACTACGACTACGACCGCGCCACCGCGGCGATCGCCGAGCGGGGGGTCGAGGAGCGGCCGCGCAACCTCTGGCGCTTCGAGGAGCTGCTGCCGATCACCGACGCCGCCGCCGCTGCCCGGGTCGGGCAGATCTCCGGCCAGACGCCGCTGATCCACGCCGAGCGGCTCGGCGCCGAGCTCGGCCTCAACCGCCTCTACATCAAGGACGACTCGACCAACCGGCCGACCCTCTCCTACAAGGACCGGGTCGTCGGGATGGCGATCGCCCGCCTGCTGGAGCTCGGCAAGGACGAGGTTGGCTGCGTCTCCACCGGCAACGTCGGCACCGCGGTAGCGGCGCTGGCCGCCGCCGCCGGGGCCACCGCCTACATCTTCTATCCGGGCAACATGGAGAAGGGGAAGGCGAAAGCCTGCCGCGCCCTCGGCGCCCAGGTCTGCCAGCTCGACGGCAACTACGACCAGGCCAACCGCGCCTGCCGCGAGCTCTCGCTGGCGAGTGGGATCGAGTTCGCCAACATCACCCTGCGGCCGTTCTACGCCGAGGGGGCGAAGACGATGGCTTTCGAGGTGGTCGAGCAGCTCGGCTGGGAGACCCCGCCGGAGCACTTCGTCATCCCGGCCGCCGGCGGCACCCTCTCCTCGCGCGTCCACAAGGGGCTGAACGAGCTGAAGACGGTCGGCATCGCCGACACCTCCTCGGTCAAGATCAACATCGCCCAGGCGAGCGGCTGCTCGCCGATCGCGACGGCGATCCGCGGCGGCGGCGGTCTCGAGCCGCAGACGCCCGAGACCGCCGCCCACTCGATCGCGATCGGGGCCCCCGGCGACGGCAACCTGGTGATCGACGCCGTTCGCGGCCGCGGCGGCTACGCGGCGACCGCCTCGGACCCGGAGATCTTCGAGGCGATCGACCTGCTCGGTCGCACCGAGGGGCTGCTGACCGAGCCGGCCGGCGGCACCACGATCGCCGCGACTGCGCGGCTCGCCCAGGAAGGCAAAATCGGGGCCGACGAGACCGTCGTCGCGGTGATCAGCGGCAACGGCCTGAAGACGCTCTCCGAGCACCCCGAGAAGCCCTGGCCGGAAATGGTCTCCTGCGACGTCGAGACGATGGGCGAGATGCTGGCCGAGTTCCGCCAGCAGGCGACATCGGCGCTGCGCTGAGCTCTTTGCCTGACGTCCCGGGGGTCACCCACCGCACCGTGCGAGCGCGCGGCTGCGACTTCCACCTGGCCGAAATGGGAGAGGGCGACGACGTCGTCCTCTGCCTCCATGGCTGGCCGCAGCACTGGTACGAGTGGCGGCAGCTGATGCCGGCGCTCGCCGACCGCCACCGGGTGATCGCGCTCGATTATCGGGGCGCCGGCTGGTCGGAGGTGACGCCGGAGCCGGCGAGCTACCTGAAGGAAGAGCTGGCGAGCGACGTCCTCGCGGTGCTCGATGAGCTCGGCCTCGATCAGGTCAAGCTGGTCGGCCACGACTGGGGCGGCTGGATCGGCTTCCTGCTCTGCCTGCGGGCGCCGGAGCGGTTCAGTCGCTACCTGACGATGAACATCTTGCCCCCATGGGTCAGCCGGCGGGCAAGCGCGCCGCACCTCTGGCGGTTCTGGTACCAGTGGCTCGTTGCCAGTCCGGGCCTTGGGCAATGGCTTCACGAGAGCGGCAACTTCGTCCCCAAAGTCCTGGTCGGCGGCTCGGAGCGCCGCGAGGCCTGGGACCCGGCGACGATCGCCGCCTTCAGCGACCGTTACCGCGAGCCGCGGCGGGCTTGGGCGGCGGTGCAGATGTACCGCAACCTCGTCCTGCGCGAGACGCCGCAGCTGGTCGCCGGCCGCTACGCGGACGCACAGCTCGAGGTGCCGACGCGGATGCTCTTCGGCACCGGCGACTCGGCGCTGCGGCCGGAGGCATTGGCCGGTTGGCGCCGCCATGCGCCGGAGATGGAGCTGGAGCTGATCGAGGGCTGCGGCCACTTCACCGCCGACGAGGCCCCCGAGCTCGTCGCCACCCGCGCCCGCGAGTTCTTTGCCTAGCCGCCGCCTCAGGCGCGGATCCGGGCCTCCTCCAGGTCGAGGTCGCGCTCGATCTGGCGCTGGGTCTGGTTGCGTAGGCGGCCGGCGCCGCGCAGGGCGAGCAGTTCCTCGCGCTCGACCCGGATCAGCTCGCGCCGCAGCTCGCCGTAGTCGGCGATCCGCTGCTCGCGTTTGATCGCGTCGGGGTCGCCGCCGCCGAGCACCGCCTGGCACATCCGGAAGCGGCTGCGGTAGACGTCGCGCAGGCGTTTCAGCTGCGATTCGGAGGCGCGCTCCTCGTCCTCCATCTCGTCGAGCCGGTCGAGGGCGGCCTGGGCGGCCTCCATCCGCGCCACCGCCTCCTCGTCGGACCAGCGCCGCGGCTCCTCCAGTCGCAGGGCCTTGACGATGAACGGCAGCGAGAGGCCCTGGCCGACCAGGGTGACGAGGATCAGGGCGAAGGTGAGGAAGATGATCTGCGGTCGGCCCTCGACCGAGAGCGGCACCGCCAGCGCCGCCGCCAGCGAGACGGCGCCGCGCATCCCGCTCCAGCCGACCGCGAAGCGCTCGCCGAGGGTGTCGCCGGCGTCGCCGCGCATCGCGAAGCAGAAGGCGAGCCGCACCGCGACCGAGGCGAGGGCGATCGCGATCACCGGCCAGACCAGGTCCCGGACTCCGGAGCCGGCTTCGTGCAGGGTGTCGACGACGCCCGGCAGTTGCAAGCCGAGGAGGACGAAGAGCGAGACCTCGAGGGCGAAGATCAGGACTCGCCAGAAGGCGACGGCGCTGAGGCGGATGTCGGCGTCGAGCGAGAGCGGTGAGCGGTAGCCGCCGTAGACCCCGGCGACGACGGCGGCGAGGATGCCGGAGACGTGCAGTTCCTCGGCGCCGAGGTAGGCGGCGTAGGCGGTCAGCACGGAGAGGAAGATCGAGAGCCCGGAGTCGGTCTGGCGGCGGACGATCAGGTCGGAGACGAAGCCGACGAGGAAGCCGATCGCGATCCCGCCGGCGGCGACGCCGACGAATTCGAGTGCCGCGTCGCCGAAGCTGAAGGCGGAGCCGGTGGCGACGCCGACGGCGATCCGGTAGATCGTCAGCGCGGTGCCGTCGTTGATCATCGACTCGCCTTCGACCACCAGCCGCACCCGCTCGGGGGCGCCGAGGCGGCGGAAGATCGAGGTCGCGGCGACGGCGTCGGTGGGAGCGAGGACGGCGCCGAGGATCGCCGCCTCGGCCCAGTCGAGCTGTGGGACCAGAGCGTGGGCGACGATGGCGACGACGGCCGCGGTGAGGAAGACGAGCCCGATCGAGAGCAACGCCAGCGGCCGCATCACCGCCCGCAGCTCCTGCGGCGAGGTCTGCCAGCCGGCGGCGTAGACCAGCGGCGGCAGGAAGACGAGGAAGATCGTGTCCGGGGCGAGTTCGACTTCCGGCAGGCCGGGGACGAGGGCGATCGCGAGGCCACCGACGACGAGGACGATCGGCGAGGGGATGTGGGCGAGGTCGGCGACCCGGACCAGGAGCGCGGCGGCGAGCAGCAGCAGGACGATCGACTCGACGTTGTTCACCGGCACATATTCTTCGATCCCGATGCGGCCCCGGACCCTTCCCCTCGTGCTGGCCCTGCTCGGCGTGCTCGCGGCCCTGGCGCTGGGGGCCTGCGGCGGCGCTGGCGACAGCTCGACCGGCGGCACCGAGGCAAGCTCAACCGATGTCTTCGGCAAGCTCGACACCCTGCTCGCCAAGTTCCCCTACACCGACGCCTATCGCGAATGCCTGCTCGAACACGCGAGGGATCAGGTGAACGAAGCCGAAGTCGAAGAATTTGCCGAACTGCCCGACCCCGAACGGCAGCGGAAGACGCTCGAACTCGCCTTCGGCGTCTCCACCAAATGCGAAAAGTCCGGCCAGGATGCGATCGACGCAAACGGGACGCCGGCGCAAATGAAGCTGCTGCGGGCCGGCTATGTCTCGACCCTGGCCCAGCTGGCGGCGAAGGAAGGCTTCCCGGAAGCGGCGACCGAATGCGTCGCGGGGGCCGCCGGGAAGCTCAGCGACGCCGAACTGATCGAGATCGGCAACGGCTCGAAGAAGCGGCGCGAAGCGATCCTACTCGGCGTCTTCAAGGGCTGCGCCAAGCCGCCGTCCTCTTCTCCCTAGACCGACTCCCTAGGATCGGGCGCATGGCTGGGACCCTGACGCCGCCGCTGGAGGAGATCGACCACGTCCGCGGCGAGCGCGGCGCCGAGCTCGAGCTGGTCATGTACGGGGACTTCCAGTGCCCCTTCTGCCTCGGCGCCCAGTCGGTGCTGCGGCGAGTGCGGAGCCGGCTGGAGGGTCGCCTCGTCTTCGCCTTCCGCCACCTGCCGATCCCCGAGCGCCACCCGTTAGCGCCGATGGCGGCCGAGGCGAGCGAGGCGGCGGCGGCCCAGGGCAGGTTCTGGGAGTTCCACGACGCGCTCTTCGCCGAACAGCCGAAACTCTCGCGGGAGACGGCGCTACGGGTCGGCGCCGACCTCGGCCTCGACGCCGAGCGAATGGCGGCCGAGCTTGACTCCGGCGTCCACCGCGAGCGAGTCCAGCGTGACCTCGACTCCGCCGAGGCCTCCGGCGCCACCGGCACCCCGACCTTCTTCGTCAACGGCGAGCAGTTCTTCGGTGCCTACGACGCCTCCTCGCTGGTCGAGGCGCTCGAGGGGTGAGGCCGCAACTTCTCGAGCTTTCCGCGGTTGTGGCGGCAACCGGTCGGACCAGTCGAGAGGGCGGTGTGCGGTGAGGCGAGGGACGATTGTTCGTGGGGTGCTCGGAACGGCGCTCTGCGTCGGGCTGCTTGGCGCGGGGCCCGGAGTGGCCGCGGCGGCGACGATCGAAGGGACGGTGACGGCTGAAGAAGGCGGCGCCCCGATCGCCGGGATCAGCGCCTGCCGGCTCTCGGGGGTCGGCGAAGAAGGCTGCGTGCTGACCGACGCCGCCGGCCACTACGCGATGACCGGGCTGCCGGCCGGGACCTACTACCTGAGCTTCTCCGGTGACGCCGGCAACCTCGACTTCGTCACCGAGCAGTGGAACGACAAGCGCGAAGAACGCGGCGACCCGATCGTCGTCGGCGCCTCCGAAACCCGCGCGGGGATCGACGCGGCGCTGGCCGAAGGGGCGACGATCGCCGGCCGCGTCACCGACGCCGCGACCGGGCTGCCGGTCGCCGGTTTCCCAGTCTGTGCCTTCGCCACCACCCCGAAAGGCGAAAACGGCCGCTGCTCGCGGACCGACGCCGAAGGGAACTACAGCCTCAACGGGCTGCGCGAACTGCCGAACTTCCAGGTCGAATTCTCCAGCCGCGGCGAACTTAACTACCAGGACCAGTGGTACGACGAACAGAGCGATTACTTCGAGTCGAATGACGTCGCCGCGGGCGCGCCGGGCACCGTCACCTCGGGAATCGACGCGGCGCTGAAACCGGGGGCGGAAATTCGCGGCACCCTCTACGAAGTCGGCACCCACCTGCCGCTGGCGGGAGTGCGGGTGAGCACGCTGTGGCTCGACGGCGGTCGCGAAGACCCGCTCGAACCGTTCCGCACGGCGACCACGAACGCCGCCGGCCAGTACGCCCTGCGCGGCCTCTCGGCAGGCGAATACGTCGTCGGTTTCTCCTACGAGCGCTTCGAAAGCGAAGCCGACAGCTACTCGACCGAGTGGTACATGGGCTCGACCGAACTGACCGGGGCGACCCATCTCCACGTCGTCCCGCCGCAGATCCTCACCGGGATCGACGGCGAAGTCCGCAACCTCCGCCCGCCCGGCCCGCCGCCGCTGCAGGTGCTGCTGCAGCCCGCCCCAAAGCCTCAGCCGAAGCCGCTGCCCTGCCGCAAGGGGTTCGAGAAGAAGCGGGTGAAGGGAAAGCAGCGCTGCGTCAAGCGTCATCACCGCAAGCATCGCCACCACCGCCACGGGCGAGGCCATCGCATGCATCACGGCCCGGGTCCCTCGGTGTAGGCTCGCCTCATCTTGTCCAAAGGTCTGGGGATGCACAGAGGGTCGATTGCCGCAGTCGCAGGGCTGCTGGCGCTTGTCTTCGGGCTGATGCTGGCGCCGGTTGGGAGCGCCGACACGATCGCCGCCGAAGGGAAAGTCACCGGCCCGGGCGGCGATCCGGTGATCGGCGCCGAAGCCTGCTTCATCCCGGTTTCGGGCGACCAGGGTCGCAACTGTGGCCTCTCCGACAACGAAGGCGAATACCGGGTCAGTGAACTCTCCCAGGGCGAATACCTGGTCGAATTCTCGTACTCGCAGCCCGGTGGGGAAAATCTCGCGCCGGAGTACTGGGAAGACGCTCTGCACAAATCGGAAGCGACCCCGGTGACCTACAGCGGCACCAAGCTGACCGGAATCGACGCTCAGCTCGGAGAAGGCGGATCCTTTGAAGGGCGGGTTCGCTCAGCTGAAACGGGGGATCCACTGGAGGGTGTCGTCGTCTGCGCGTTCAGCCCGGCGGAGGGCTATCAATCCTGCAGCTTCAGCGTGGGTGATGGCCGGTACAGGGTCAAAGGTCTCGCGGGCGTTCCCTACAAGGTCATCTTCTTCGACTCCCAGCAGGGGCTGGAAGCCCAGTATTTCGACCACAAGCGATTTGCCTCTGAAGCAGGGGAGCTGACGATCTCGCCGGGGTTCGTCCGAATCGGCGTCGATGCCGACATGCGCAAAGGGGCGACGGTGAGTGGACACGTCTACTCCTCAGGTGGCGCTCCGCTTGAAGGAGTCGAGGTCTGCGCCAGGACCGAAGGCGGTGGCGAAGTCATCTGGGAATGCCGCGAGACCGAAGCGGGCGGCGCCTACGAATTGAGCGGTTTGACCTCCGGGCCGACCAAGGTCGTCTTCTCGCCGGACGAAGACCTCGACAGCCTGTTCCCCGACGCTCGCTTCAGGGAAGACGGGAATCAGAGCCAGTGGTGGTTCGAGAAGCGGACCTTCGGCGAAGCCGAAGTGCTGGATCTGACCTCCGCGGAGACGAAAGGCGACGTCGACGGCCACCTCGGCGTCTTCATCGGCCCACCGGCACCGCCGGTGGCCCCGGTCCTGCCGGCGCCGATCCTCACGCCGCCGAAGAAGACGCAGCCGCTGAAGTGCAAGAAAACTCAGCGCAAGGTGACCGTGAAAATGAAGGGCAAGAAGGTCAGCCGCTGCGTCAAGAAGAAGAAGCACCACCGGCACCACAAGCACAACGCCGGCAAGCGCTAGCGTCCGCCCGGTGAGGGCGCTGGTCCAGAGGGTGAGCCGGGCGGCGGTCGATGTCGAGGGCGATCGCGTCGCCCAGATCGAGGCCGGGATGCTGGTCTTGCTCGGGGTGCGGATCGGCGACGGGGTGGAGGAGTGCGACCGGCTCGCCGACAAGGTCGCGAAACTGCGGATCTTCGACGACGCCGAGGGGCGGATGAACGAGCCGCTGGGCGAGCGGGAGATCCTCTGCGTCAGCCAGTTCACCCTCTATGGCGATGCCCGCAAGGGCAACCGGCCGAGCTACGTCGAGGCAGCGCGGCCGGAGGACGCCGAGCCGCTCTACGACCGCTTCTGCGAACGGCTGGGAGCGAAGAAGGGCGTCTTCGGAGCCTGCATGGGGGTGGCGCTGATCAACGACGGGCCGGTGACGTTGATGCTCGAGGTCGAGGCGCAAGGCTGAGCGTGGTTGAGCTTTCCGTCCCTATGGCACGGAAAACTCAACCACGCGAGCGGGGCGGGGCGGCGGCGCGGAGGACGAAGTCGCACCAGCCGTCGGCGATCTGCTCGGCTGAGAGGCGGCCGCGGGGGCGCAGCCACTGCGGCGCGTAGTTGACCATCCCCAGCAGCGCCAGCAGGGTGAGGGCGCGGTCCTCGAAGGCCATCGAGCCCTCCTCCTCGCCGCGGGCGAGCACGCCGTCGAGCAACTGCTCGAACTCTTTGCGCTGGGTGCGGACCGCGCGCCACTGCGGCTCGCGCTCGATCGTCTGCCGCTCCTGGGTGAAGGCGAGCATGTGGTCGCGGTGGCTCTCGATGTGGGCGATCCAGGCGCGCAGCAGACGGCGCAGCTGGACCACGGCCGGATCCGCGGAAGCTGCGATCTCCTCTGCCTGGGCCAACAGTGGCGCCAGCAGCTCGTCGCAGATCGCCACCAGCAGCGCCTCCTTGCCGGCGAAGTAGTGGTAGATGCCGCCGGCGGCGAGGCCGGTGGCCCCGGTCAGGTCGGCGATCGAAGTGGCGTCGTAGCCCCGTTCGGCGAACAGCCGCGCCGCCGCGGCGACGACCTCGCTGCGGCGGGCGTCGTAGCGGGCGCGCAGGGCTGGGTTGCGGGGCGGCGAGGAGGCTGAGGAGGGCATCCAGGTCCCAGGGTAGCGAGAAAACCGAATGGTTCCTCGGTTTCCGAGCGTTCATTCGGTATTCTGCGAAGCATGGACTTCGAGCTGAGCGACGAGCAGCGCCTGCTGCGCGACACCGTCCGCGAGTTCGCCCTGGCCGAGGTGGCACCGGTGGCCGGCGAGCTCGACCGCACCAAGAGCTTCCCCTACGAGATCGTCGCCAAGCTCGGCGGCCTCGGGCTGATGGGGATCCCGTTCCCGGAGGAGTACGGCGGTGGCGGCGCCGACACGCTCTCCTACGTGCTCGCGGTCGAAGAGCTGGCCCGGATCGACTCCTCGGTTTGCATCACGATGGCCGCCCACACCTCGCTGGGGACGATGCCGATCTACCTCTGGGGCTCCGAGGAGCAGAAAGCGGAATGGCTGCCGCGGCTCTGCAGCGGCGAGCGGCTCGCCTCCTTCGGGCTGACCGAGCCGGAGGCCGGCTCCGACGCCGGCAACGTGCGGACCTCGGCAAAGCTGGACGACGGCGAGTGGGTCGTCAATGGCGCCAAGCAGTTCATCACCAATTCCGGCACCGAGATCTCCGGCGTGGTTGCGATCACCGCGGTTACCGGCGAGGCCCACGGCCGCAAGGAGATCTCCAACCTGCTGGTCCCGACCGGCACCCCCGGTTACGAGCCCGGCGAGCCCTACCGGAAGATGGGCTGGAACGCCTCCGACACCCGCCCGCTCGCCTTCGAGGACTGCCGGCTGCCGGAGTCGGCCCTGCTCGGGCGTCGCGGCGAGGGCTTCAAGAACTTCCTCCACATCCTCGATGGCGGCCGGATCGGCGTCGCCGCGATGGGCGTCGGCCTCGCCCAGGGGGCGCTCGACGAGGCGCTCGCCTACGCCAAGGAGCGCCACGCCTTCGGCAAGCCGATCTCCAAGTTCCAGTCGATCCAGGCGAAGCTCGCCGACCTCTCGGCCCAGATCGAGGCGGCGCGGCTGTTGACCTGGCGGGCGGCTTTGGAGAAGGACGCGGGCCAGAGCTTCACCCTCACCGCGGCCCAGGCGAAGCTGATCACCGGCCGGCTCGCGGTCCGCGCCACCGAGGAGGCGGTGCAGATCCACGGCGGCTACGGCTACATCGAGGAGTATCCGGTTTGCCGCTTCTACCGCGACGCGAAGATCCTCACGATCGGCGAGGGCACCGACGAGGTGCAGCAGATGGTGATCGCGCGGGCGCTGGGGGCATGAGCGCCGGCGGCGCTCCCGCGGCCCTGCCGCGGGCGGTGCGGCTACGCGAGGTCGGGCCGCGCGACGGTTTCCAGAACGAGCCGGAGACGATCGCCACCGACGACAAGGTGCGGCTGGTCGAGATGCTGGCGCGGACCGGTCTGCGGCGGCTGGAGGTGACCAGCTTCGTCCGCGCCGACGTGATCCCGCAGCTGGGCGACGGCCGCGAGGTGCTGGAACGGGCGGAGATCCCGAACGAGGTCTCGGTCTCGGTCCTGGTCCCGAATATGCGCGGGCTGCAAGCGGCGCTTGAGGTGCGCGAGCGGATCGACGAGGTCAACGTCTTCCTCTCCGCCTCGGAGACCCACAACCAGCGCAACGTCAACCGCAGCGTCGAGGAGTCTCTGGCGGGAGTCTCCGAGGTGCTAGCCGCCGCCGGCGAGGCGGGGCTGCGGCGCGAGGCGGTGATCTCGACCAGCTTCGGCTGCCCCTACGAGGGCGAGGTGCCGGTCGCGCGGGTGCTGGAGATCGCCGCGAAGTTGGCCGCGGCCGGGGCCGACGAGGTCGGCTTCGGCGATACGACCGGTATGGCGAACCCACTGCAGGTCCGCGAGTTCTTCGCCCGGGCGGCGGCGGAGCTTCCCGAGGTCGAGCTGACCGCCCACTTCCACAACACCCGCGGCCAGGGACTGGCCAACGTGCTGGCGGCGCTGGAGGCGGGCTGCGAGTCCTTCGAGTCGAGCTTCGGCGAGCTCGGCGGCTGCCCGGTGCCGCCGGGCGCCACCGGCAACGTTGCCAGCGAGGACCTGGTCTCGATGCTGGCGGAGATGGGGATCGAGACCGGGGTCGACCTGGAGGCGCTGATCGCCGCCGCGCGCGAGGCGCAGCGCGTCCTCGATCGTCCGCTGGGCTCGCACGCGCTCCTCGCGGGCCCGGTCGACTGGCACCGGTGAGGTCCGGCGGCGGCGCGATGTTCTCCTCTGTCCTGATCGCCAATCGTGGCGAGATCGCGGTTCGCGTCGCCCGCACGCTGCGACGCCTGGGGATCGAGTCGATCGCCGTCTACAGCGACGCCGACGCGAGCGCAGCTCACGTGCGGGCGGCGGATCGGGCCCTGCGGATCGGCCCGGCTCCGGCGGCGGAGTCCTACCTCGACGTCGAGCGGATCGTCGAGGCGGCGCGGGCGAGCGGGGCGGAGGCGGTCCACCCCGGCTACGGCTTCCTCTCCGAGCGCCCGGCGCTGGCGCAAGCGTGCGCCGACGCCGGGCTGGTCTTCGTCGGCCCCGGGCCGGAGGCGATGGCGACCCTCGGCGACAAGGTCGCGGCGAAGGCGGCGGCGGAGGCGGCCGGTGTGCCCGTACTGCCGGGGCTCTCCGGCGAGCGCCTCAGCGACGAGGAGATCGCCGCCTGGGTCGAGGGTCAGGAGCTGCCGATCCTGCTGAAGGCGGCGGCGGGCGGCGGCGGACGCGGAATGCGGATCGTCCACCAGCGCGACGAGCTTGAGGAGGCGCTGGCCTCGGCCCGGCGCGAGGCGGCGGCGGCCTTCGGCGACGAGCGGCTGCTGGCCGAGCGCTACGTCCAGCGCTCCCGCCACCTCGAGGTGCAGGTGATCGCCGACGAGCACGGCAACTGTCTCCACCTGGGCGAGCGCGAGTGCAGCCTGCAGCGGCGCCATCAGAAGGTCGTCGAGGAGGCGCCCTCGCCGGTGGTCGGGCCGGAGCTGCGGGCGCGGATGGGGGGGGCGGCGACCGAGCTGGCGCGGAGCTGCGGCTACGTCAACGCCGGCACGGTCGAGCTGATCGCCGAGCGCGACGATCCGGAGAAATTCTGGTTCCTGGAGATGAACGCCCGACTGCAGGTCGAGCACCCGGTGACCGAGGCGGTGACCGGCCTCGACCTGGTCGAGCTGCAGTTGCGGGTCGCGGCCGGGGAGGAGCTGCCGTTCGCCCAGGACGAGGTGCGGTTCGACGGCCACGCGATCGAGGCCCGGGTCTATGCCGAGGAACCGGCGCGGGGCTTCCTGCCCTCGACCGGTCGCGTCGTCGCCTACCGCGAGCCGAAAGGCGAGGGCGCCGCCGCCGGGCCCGGGGGGGTCCGTATCGACAGTGGCGTCGAAGCGGGCTCGGAGGTCGGCAGCGACTACGACCCGATGCTGGCCAAGGTCATCGGCGCCGGCGCGGACCGGGCCGAGGCGCTGGTGGCGCTCGAGCGCGCCCTGGCCGACCTGGTGCTGCTGGGGCCGGGGACCAACGTCTCCTACCTGCGGGCGCTGCTGGCGCGGCCGGAGGTGCGGGCGGGGGAGATCGACACCGGCCTGATCGAGCGCCTCGGCACCGAGATCGCCCCGCCGCCGATGGCGCCCGAGCTTCCGGCCGTCGCGCTGGCGCTCCTCCTCGCCGACGTGGCGGGCGAGAGCGACGATCCTTGGGACGCTGCCGACGCCTGGCGCCTCGGCGGCCCCGGCTGGTCCCGCGCCACCCTCGACGGCCCCGACGGCCCGGTCGAGGCCTCGGTCCAGGGTGCGAACGTATCTATGCCCGGTATGCGGGAAGAAATACGTTCGCACCGCTGGCTCAGCGACCGAGGCGAGGGGACGTTCGAGCTCGACGGCGAGCTGCTCACGGTCGAGGGTGGCACCCGGCGGCTCGGCGTCGAGAGGGAGCGCTCCGAGGACGCCGCCGCGGCTGGCGACATCGTCGTTGCGGGCGCTCCGAACGCGGTTTGGCTGCTCGACGGCGGCGCTGAGCCGGCGCGGTTCGCGCTCGCCTCGGAGGACTTCGTCGGTGGATCCGGCGCCGCCGCCGGTTCGCTGGAGGCGCCGATGCCGGGCACGGTGATCGCGGTCCGCCACGAGGCGGGCGACGAGGTCGAGGAGGGGGAGGTGCTAGTCGTGGTCGAGTCGATGAAGATGGAGCTGGCGGTGCAGGCGCCAGCGACGGGAACCATCGCCGAGGTGCTGGTCGCCGCCGGCGACGGGGTGGAGCGCGGCGAGGTGTTGGTGCGGATGGAGGCGTCGTGAGCGGCGACAGGCTGGTGCCGATGGAGGCGTCGTCGCCGAGTGGCGACGCGCTGGTGGACCTAGGGGAGGCCTCTTCGTGAGCACGATCCTGCGCAGCCATGCCACCCCCGGCTCGGAGGAGTTCGAACGTAACGCCGCCGCCCACGCCGCGCTCGCCACCGAGCTGCGCGAGCGGCTCGAGACCGCTGCGGAGGGCGGCGGCGAGCGCGCCCGCGAGCGCCACCTCGCTCGCGGCAAGTTGCTGCCGCGCGACCGGGTCGAGCGCCTCGCCGACCCTGGCTCGCCCTTCCTCGAGCTGGCCCCGCTCGCCGCCGGCGGCCTCTACGACGACGCGGCCCCCGGTGCCGGAGTGGTCGCCGGCGTCGCCCGCGTCCACGGCCGCGAGGTCGTCGTCGTCGCCAACGACGCCACGGTCAAAGGCGGCACCTACTACCCGATGACGGTGAAGAAGCACCTGCGGGCGCAGGAGGTGGCGCTGCAGAACCAGCTCCCCTGCGTCTACCTGGTCGACTCCGGCGGCGCCTTCCTGCCGATGCAGGATGAAGTCTTCCCCGACCGCGAGCACTTCGGCCGGATCTTCTTCAACCAGGCGACCATGTCGGCGGCCGGGATCCCGCAGATCGCCGCGGTGATGGGCTCATGCACGGCCGGCGGTGCCTACGTGCCGGCGATGAGCGACGAGACGGTGATCGTCCGCGACGAGGGGACGATCTTCCTCGGCGGCCCGCCGCTGGTGAAGGCGGCGACCGGCCAGGAGGTGAGCGCCGAGGAACTCGGCGGCGGCGAGCTGCACGCCCGCACCTCCGGCGTCGTCGACCACCTCGCCGCCGACGACGCCGAGGCGCTGCGGATCGTCCGCTCGATCGTCGCGACGCTGCCGGCGAAGCCGGAGGTGCCCTGGGCGCGACGGCCGGCCGAGCAGCCGGCGGTCGACCCGGCGACCCTGATCGGCGCCGTTCCGCCGGACAGCCGCACCCCCTATGACCCGCGCGAGATCGTCGCCCGCCTCGTCGATGGCTCGCGCTTCCACGAGTTCAAGCCCGAGTACGGGACCACGGTGGTCACCGGCTTCGCTCATGTCCACGGTCATCCGGTCGGGATCGTCGCCAACCAGGGCATCCTCTTCTCCGAGAGCGCCCTCAAGGCGGCCCACTTCGTCGAGCTCTGCGACAGCCGCGGGGTGCCGCTGCTCTTCCTGCAAAACATCACCGGCTTCATGGTCGGCCCCGAGTACGAGGCCGGCGGGATCGCCAAGGACGGGGCGAAGATGGTCGCCGCGGTGGCGACGGCGCGGGTGCCAAAGCTGACCGTCGTCGTCGGCGGCTCCTTCGGCGCCGGCAACTATGGGATGTGCGGGCGGGCCTACTCGCCGCGCTTCCTCTGGATGTGGCCGAACGCGCGGATCTCGGTGATGGGCGGCGAGCAGGCGGCGACGGTGATGCGCGAGGTCGGCCAGCCCGAGGAAGGCGAGCGGCTGGCCGAGCAGTACGAGCGCCAGGGCAGCCCCTACTACTCGACCGCGCGGCTCTGGGACGACGGCGTGATCGACCCGCTCGACACCCGGCGGGTGGTCGGACTGGCGCTCGGCGCCTGTGCCAACGCGCCGCTCGGGCCGCGAACGGTGCCGGTCTTCCGGATGTAGGGTCGCGACGTGGGGGAACGACGGGAGCGGACCGAGGTCGACGGCCGCGCGGTCGCCTGGCGCGGGCTCGGCGAAGGCCCGCCGCTGCTGTTGGTCAACGGTTACGCCTCGACTGGCGAGGACTGGGACCCGACCTTCCTCGCGGCGCTGGCCGAGCGCTTCGAAGTGATCGCTCCCGACAATCCCGGTCTCGGTGGCTCCGAGGCCCTGCCGGGGACGCTCTCGGTCGAGGCGATGGCGGCGGCGCACCTCGGCCTGCTCGATGCCCTGGGGATCGAGTCGCCGATCGTCGCCGGCTGGTCGATGGGCGGCTACCAGGCCCAGGCGCTGGCCGAGCGGGCGCCGCAGCGAGTCCGTGGCCTGGCCCTGATCGGCACCCACCGCGGCCCAGGCGCCGCGGTCGGCGACGCCGAGGTCTGGCGCAAGCTGACCGACCACGCCTCGCCACCGCGCCAGCAGGCGAGCGAGCTGATCTCGATCCTCTTTCCGCCCGAGCTGGCGCCGGCGATCGATCGCGAGTTCGGCGAGGAGATGGCGGCGGCGAAGGAGGCGATGTCGGTGCCGGTGCTGGAAGCCCAGGAGGGGGCGATGATCGCCTGGCGCAGGCGCGAGATGCCGGAACCGATGCCGGCGCTGCCGGCGATCGTGATCCACGGCGCCCTCGACGAGATCATCCTCGCTGCCAATGCCGCCCCGCTGGCCGAGCGCTGGAGCGCCAGCCTCGACATCGTCGACGGCTGCGGCCACGCGGTGATGGCGCAGGAGCCGCAGCGCGTCGTCGCCGCGATCGCCGCCCTCGCGAACGACCGTGGTTGATTGGCACGCGCCCGCTAGTCGGCGCTGATCCGCTCGCGACCCTCGCCGCCGGCCTCGACCGCGTCGACGAGTTCTCGCAGCACCGCCGCCAGCGGCTTGCGCACGGCCGGGTCGGCGACCAGGCCGTCAGCGCCGACCGCATCGCGGGCGACTGGGATCCGGGCGCAGGCGGCGGCGACGATCGCCGCGCCGGTGTAGCCGAGCACGCGGCGCAGGCTCGCTTCGGCGTGCTCGCCGCCCGCCGGGGCAGCCGGGCCGGCGGTGTTGACCCAGCCGACCGGCATCCCGTAGGTCTCGCCGCCGCCGACGGTCCAGTCGAGCAGGTTCTTGAACGAGCCCGGCAGGTCGCCAGCGTACTCGGGGGTGGAGAAGAGCACCGCGTCGCTTGCCGCCAATGCCGCCCGCAGCTGCCGCACAGCCGGGTCGAGCTCTTCGCCGCCGGGCGCGTCATCGTCCGGGTTGAAGTGGGGGAGGGAGGCGATCCCGTCGTAGACCTCGGCCTCGGCCCCATCGGGGGCAATTGCCGCCGCCGTTCGTAGCAGCGCCGAGTTGCCCGAGCCGCCGCGAAGGCTGCCGGAGATCAGCAGGATCTTCGTCATCTCCGCAGCCTAGAACGACGACGGGCGCCCACGAGGGACGCCCGTCGTCGTCTGTCGAGTTGGGCTACTTGCCGCCCTTCTTCGACCCTTCCTTCGTCTTTGCTGCTTCCTTCTTTTCCTTCGCTTCCTGCTTCGCCTTCTTCGGGTCCAGCTTCAGGGTGACGTCGATTTTCGCCCCGGAGTGGAGGATCTTCCCCTGCGTCTTGCTCTGGCTGACCACGATGCCGTTCTTGGTGGTGACGCCCTTCGGCTTCTTCACCTTGCCGAGCCGGCAGCCGCTGTTGCTGAGCGCCCGCTTGGTCCGCTTCAGGTCACTTGCTCCGCAGCCGTGGCACGACGCAGCCTTCGTAGTAGAAGCGGCTGCCCGAGACGGCTTCACTGGTCCCGGCGATCGTTTTCACCGTGACCGGAACCGGGCCGGTCTTGGTCGCTTTCGGTGCCACCGCGGTGATCTGCGTTTCCGAGACGACGCTGAACGAGGACGCCGCCGTTTCGCCGAATTCGACCGCGCTCGCACCCTCCAGCTCGGTGCCGGTGATGACGACTTTCTGGCCGCCGGTCAGCTGGCCGCTTTCGACCGAGAGCGATTTGACCGCGGGCTGCGGCTGCACTTCGGCGCTGAGCTCGATCTCCTGGCCGTCGACGCTGCTGCTCGGCGCCGTCGTCGCCCCTTCGAACGGGCTGGGGAAGATCGACGCGTAGCGCGAGCCGGCGACTTTGACGACGCCGATCGTGTCGGTCGGGTTGGTCGGGTCGACCCCGATCAGGTCGCCGGAGCGGACCGGGATGTTGGCGCTGAAGGTCTGCAGGCCTTCGGAGGTCGGCATCGCCGCGCCGCTGGTCCCGGCGGCGGTGTAGGCACCGGAGCCGTTCGGGTGCAGGACCCGGAGGTGGAACGGGCCGCCTTTGGCGCCCTGCATGCGCCAGCGGACGATCGCGCCGTTGACCGGCGAGACGAGGTTCGCCCCCGACTCGGGCAGCGCCGAGTTGAAGAGCGTCCTCGCTTCTTTGAATTCTTCCGGCGCCCAGCCGGCGGGCAGAACGCTGCCCACGGTGACCGTCGTTGCCTGTGCTGCGCCTGCTGCGATCAGCGCCCAGGCGCTGCAGACAGCCGTCGCTATGAGGGCGGCGTGCCGCCCCCGCTTCCATCCCCTGCTCATCATTGCCTCCTATGTTTTGGCGCCCCCCACCTCCCTGTGGGGGTGGCGCCGCCTGGCCTATCGGTCCGCTAACTGGTCGGCCGGGGGAAAGTTGCGGCGCCGGGGTCTGGTGGGGTGCCTCGCGGCGCCCGGGGTGGGGTCGGGTTCAGCCTTCGAACGGCGGCGCGACGCCCCAGCCCCAGCGCGGCACCGGCGCCTCCTCGGCGACCTCGGCCTCGGGGTCGGAGTTGTGCATCGCCAGCCGCGTGCCCCACTCGGCGTAGCCGATGATCGCCGCCCGGAACTCGGGGTCGGCGGGGAGCTCGGCGCGGTCGGCGGCCTCGCTCAGCAGGGTGACGAAGCGCAACCGCTGCTCGAGGGTGATCCGCAGCTCGCGGTGGTGGGCGAGCATCGCCGGGTAGCCGCCGTGGGACTCGCTGTAGCGGGCCGGCCCGCCCATCACCTCGACCCACCAGGCGAGCACGTGCTCGCGGTGCTCTCGAGTGACCCGGCCGCTGAAGACCGGGGCGAGCAGGTCGTCGGCTTCGACCAGGTCGTAGAAGGTCTCGAGCCAGCGCTCGAAGGCGGCTTCGCCACCGCCCCACTCGTAGATCGTTGGCGTCTCGGCCATCGCCTGAGGATGCCAGAGGCGGCCTCGGCCTCCTCAGAAGTAGAAGTTCATGAGCGTTGGCTCATGCCTGCCAGAGCGCGCTATCCGCTCTGGCGCGCGGGATTGTCCAATTCGTACATAGTCAGCCCGAATTGATTGCCAGCCGACACTAAAACGTGGCCTGCTGTCTGCCGATGCACCGAGGGTCTGCGGGCGGAGTAGCCCGCCCGTACTCAAGGAGAGAAATCGAATGGCCACCAAGAAGAAGCGTGCGCTGCTGGCAATCGCCGGCGTCGCGGTCCTCGCAGTCGCCGGGGTCGCCTATGCGTACTTCACCACCACCGGATCCGGCACCGCGACGGCTACCGTCGGCTCGGGCTCGACCGTGACCCTGAAAGGCACCGTCAGCGGCAACCTCTACCCGGGCAACTCGGCGACCGTCAGCTTCACCGTCGACAATCCGTCTTCGGCCGCCCAGAGGGTCGGCACGATCAGTCTGTCTAGCATCAGCGTCGATGCCGGGCACTCGACCTGCAGCGTCCTCACCACCGGCGGCAACCCGGACTTCACGATGGCTTCGGTCGCCGTCAACAAAGTGTTCGCCACCGGCAACAACCAGTCCGTGACTCAGACCGGAACGCTGCAGATGAACGACACCGGGGTAAGCCAGAACGCCTGTCAGGGCGCGACGCTCACCCTCAACCTGACCAGCAACTAGGGCGGCGCGGAAGTTCGTCGAGGGCCTCCGAGTGCCACGTCGGCCGATTCTCGGCGCTCGCCGCGGCGCGGCCAGGGCGATTCCAGCCCTGGCCGTCGTCGCCTGCGCCCTCCTCGCCGCCGCGGCCTACGCGGCCAGCCGCCCCTCGGTGCGATTGGCCCCGGCGGTGCAGCCGCCGTCGGCGAAGCTGCCGCCGGAGCCGGCGCTTCCCCTCGCTCCCACCGGCGAACCCCAGCACGGTCCCGAACGCGGCGGAGCGCGGCTCGGTCGGCCGCGGATCGCCGTCCACCCGGAAGCCGTGGCGACCGCGACCAACGCCCGCTTCGCCTTCAGCGCCAACGGCGCCACCGGCTTCCAGTGCCGGCTCGACGGCTCGGCCTGGACTTCCTGTCGCTCACCGCGGAGCTACGCGACGATTGGCGTCGGCGAGCACTCCTTCTCCGTTCGCGGCGTCGCTCGGCGGGCACCGCGGAACCGTTGGCGGCGCGGCCCCGCCGCCAGCTTCTCCTGGCGAGTGGTCGAACCGAAGCGTTTTTCGATCCAGTCGCAGGTCGACACGCTGGCGCCGCTGTATCCGGGCGCCCCGGCGCAGACCCTGCCGGTGACCGTCGCCAACCCGAACGAAGTCGCGATCTACGTAACCTCGATCGGCGTCAGGGCGACCGGCGGCCCTGAAGGCTGCGATGGCGCGGCCAACCTCGAACTGCTTCCCGCCGGGGTCTCCGCGGCGGCGCCCCTGCCGATCCCGCCGGGCGGCTCGGTCTCGCTGCCGGCGCCGGGGTTCTCGGCGCCGTCGATCGCGATGCGTGACCTGCCAAGCGCCCAGGACGCTTGCGAGGGCGGCAACTTCAGCCTCGACTTCGGCGGCGAGGCGCACGGATGAGCAGGTTCGTCCCATCCGGTGCTGCGCTCGGGGCGGCGGCGATCGTGATCGTTTCGCTGGTCGCCGGGACTGCTTTCGCCTACTTCACGGGCAACGGAGGCGGTACCGCATCGGCCGCGGTCTCGAAATTGACAGCGCCGACGCTGACCGCGACCCCGGCCGCCGGCGGCACCGTCAGCCTCAGCTGGACCGCCGCCTCGGCGCCGGGCGAAACGGCGGTCGCATACTTCGTCCGCCGCGACGGCGCCGTCGCCGAAGGCAACTGCCCGACCGCTGCCGAACCAGGCACCGGCACCTCCTGCGTCGACCGCGGGGTGCCGATCGGCAACCACGAATACACGGTCACGGCGGTCTGGGGACCGTGGCAGACGACAAGCGCCGTCGTCAGCGGCAAAGTGACGATCGGCGAAGCGACTCACTTCTCGATCTCCGCCAGCGCGACGACGATCGCCGCCGGCGGCAGCACCAACCTGACGATCGCCGCCAAGGACGAAAACAACGCCACCGTCACCACCTTCACCGGCTCCCACACTCTCGTCTTCGGCGGCATCGCCGCCAGCCCCGGCGGGACCAACTCAGTCGTCGTCAACAGCGCCGGCACCAGCGTCAACCTCGGCGCCAGCACCGCGCTCACCTTCACCAGCGGCCAGGCCACCGTCGCCTCCTCGCGCAACGGGGTCCTGAAGCCCTACCGGGCGGGCAGCTTCGAAGTCACCGCGACCGAAGGCGCGCTGACGACGACGACGCCGCTGGCGCTGACCGTGAACCCGACGACGACGACGAAGTTCAACCTCGCCGCCGAATCGGCCGCGCCGGTCGCCGGCGTCGGCGATGGCCTGACGATCCGCGCCCTCGACGCCTACTCGAACCCGACTCCCGCCTATGCCGGCATCCACAACCTCGTCTTCTCCGGAGCCTCGGCGGCTCCCAACGGGACGGTTCCGACGGTCGTCGGCACGGAAGGGAACCCGGTCGACTTCGGCACCTCGACCCCGATCGAATTCGTCGCCGGCGTCGCCACCGCGACGGCGGGGACGAACGGGACGATGCGGCTGACCAAGACCGGCTCGACCACGGTGAAGGCGGCGGAGGGGACGACGGTGACGACGCTGACCTCCGCAGTGGTAACGGTTGCGGGGGCGCCGGCGGTCGAATTGCTGCTCACCTCCTCGACCGGCGCCGCAACCGCGGGGACGGCGGTGGCGGCGACGCTGACCGCCAAAGACGAATTCCTCAATGTCGCCACCAGCTACACCGGCGCCAAGAGCATCGTCTACTCCGGCGCCGTCGCCAGCCCGGCCGGGATCGCGCCGACCGTCTTCAACTCGGCCGGCACCGCGGTCCCCTTCGGCACCGCGACCTCCGTCACCTTCACCTCCGGGGTCGCCGTCGGCAGCACCAGCAAGAACGGCGGCATCAAGCTGACCAAGGCCGAAGCGACCGAAGTCGTCGCCACCGACGGCAGCCTGACCACGGCGCCGCTCGCCTTCACCGTCGCCGTCGGCGCCGCCTCGAAGCTGGCGATGACCGGCGTCATTGCCACTCCCGGCAGCGTCCCCGCGACCTGCTTCTTCACCTGCCCGGTGACCGGCGTCGGCAACGCCGGGACGATCACCGCCTCGGTCGCCGTCACCGACAGCTCCGGGAACCAGATTCAGAACCTCGGCAGCGGCCACACCGTCAACGTCACCGTCACCAGCGGCGGCACGATCACCGGCTCGCCACTGACCATCGCCGCCACCGGCCCGGCCCTCTCGACCACCGCCCTCACCTACAAATCGCCGACGACCGGCACCTTCACCCACACCATCACCGCCGCCACGCCGGCCGGCCAGACCGCCTACGGCAGCGCGACGATCACGGCGACGAAATAGGCGCAGCACCTCGCGCTACGCTGCCGCCGTGATCATCGCCACCACCCAGGAGATCGAGGGGTACGAGGTCGAGGAGGTCTTCGGCGAGGTCTTCGGCCTCACCGTTCGCTCGCGAAACATCGGCTCGACCCTCGGCGCCGGGCTCAAGTCGCTGCGCGGCGGCGAGCTGAAGGGGATGACGAAAATGCTGGTCGAAGGCCGCGAGCACGCGACCGAACGGCTGATCGAGGAGGCCGAGGGCAAAGGCGCGAACGCGATCCTCGCCTTCCGCTTCGACTCCTCCGAGCTCGGTTCGACCTGGACCGAGCTTTGCGCCTACGGCACCGCCGTGCGGGTCCGGCCAAGCGCCTGAACGGACCGCTACGCGGTGACCCGCTCGGGGGTCTCGAAGAAGGCGGCGAGGCCGGAGACGGGGATCGTCTCGGTTGTGTCGCCCTCGGCCAGTCGCTCCTTGGTCCGCTCCTCAGCCAGGTAGAAGGCCTCGAGCAGGGCGGCGTAGGCGGCGCTGACTTCTTCGTAACCCTGCTCGTCGACACGGCCGGCGAGCCGGGCGACCCAGTGGTCGTCGCGGCTGGCGAAGGTCTCTCCCTCGAGCGCGCGGACGATGTCGGCGAGGGCCATCTGGCAGATGCTCGTCGCGTTCGCCAGTTTCTCCGCCTCGCTCCACGCGGCGATGTCCTCCGGCCCGAAGTCGGGTCGCTCGATCGCGCGCCAGCGATGCTCGATCGCGCCGCGGCGGGGGATTTCCTCGACCAGCTCGATCAAGCCTGCTTTGCGCAGCACGTCGACGTGGTAGGCGACGTCGTTGATCGAGACCCCGAGGACCTTGCGGATCTGGTTCGGACTGGCGACCTGCTCGGCGAGGACGAACCAGATCTTCGCCCGCAGCGGGTGGTTGACGATCAGCGCCAGCGATGCGACTCCGTCGCTGCGACCTCCTGATTTCTTAGCCGTTTTCGCTCCCACTGCCTCTCCTTCCGCTGACCATTCGAGGGGACGAATCCTAGAACAGTTTCCACCGGTCTAGCGACTTCTTTGCCTTAACAAGTCCGAGCGGTCGAACCGCTTGAAGGGGTCCGAGGGTCCATCCAGGTCTGGCCACTCGAACCAGAAGGGGGTGAGGGAATGACGATCACGGCAGCGAACGCGGTGAAACCGGCTCTGACACAGAAGGGCACCTGATCGGCTCGCGGGCCCTGTCGCCGGACGCGGCGATGGGGCCCGCACCACGCTTGGCGCACGAGCGATGCCGGAGGAGGGACTCGAACGTCGTTGCGCTGGCGTCGAGACGATCACGCCTGGGTAGGCCTGAGGTAGTCGCTGGCGTCCCAAAAGGACACTCGCGATGAGGAGCGAGAATCCGGCCTAACCAAGTCATAGGATCGGTTGATGGCGGAGTGGTACGAGCGTCGCTTGGGGCAGTGGGCAGGGGCTCGCGACGGCTGGCAGTGCAACCTTTCCCTACGCGCGGAGCAGGAGCGCGTTCGGGTCGACGCGCGAGCAGTCCGCTTTGCCGTGCCGACCTTTCTTCTTCGGCTCTTGGCTTTTGTCGAGTGGCATCTTGAGAAAGGGCACGAGGTCGAAGTTCTCTGTCCGGAATACCCCGCGGTAGCGCAATACATGGCGGCAATGGGGATCGACGATGAGTTCCCCGACGGCATCTTTGTAGGACTTCCTGAGGTTCCCCGAGCAGCGTCCGATGTGCTTATTCCGATTACCAGGCTTTTCTCTGCGAACGACGTCGACGAGCTCGGCGCACAGCTGGTCGAGCTTTTCTCTGGCCATTCGGACGATGTTGCTGTTTTCGCAAACGCGATGCACATGGCAACGTCAGAGCTGTGCGGCAACGCTGTCGAGCATGGCGCCAATGACCTCGGTTGCTACGTCGCCGCCCAGCGCTATGAGCGCGGAGGGCGCCGGACCGTTCTTTCTCTCGCCGACCTGGGAGTCGGAATTCCGCAGCACATGGGGAAAAAATTCCCCGATCTGCCTGGCGATCGCTCGGCACTTCGTGAGGCGGTGAAGCTTGGGGTGACGGGAACCGGTGAGATTCATCGCGGCAACGGATTCCACTGGGTCATGAAGACCGCGAAGGACTCGTTGATGCGGCACGCCACGCTAGATGTCCGCTCCGGCAATGGGCAGTTGATCCAGCGCGCCACCGCCAGCGACCCCGAAATCGAAACTTCAACGCAATCAGCTCCTTTCAAGATCGGCACCTGGGTGACTTTCGAGATTGGGCCGCTCGCGTACGTCTAACGAATTATTGGCAAACGATGTTCAACCCTAAATTGGTCTAGGAATTCGCCGAGTTGATCTATATCCTCAACTCCAGCAGCCGCCCCGAGGCCAGACCCAAGGAGGACGGGGATGACCTTTCAGCTTTCTCACTTTGGAACTGTATTTTCGACTCGCCCGTTGGGCGAGAGGATTCGCGCTGAAGCGATCGCGCAGAGGGATGGCGACGAAACTCTGGTCATCTCCTTTGCCGATGTGCGAAGCATCAGCTATTCCTTCGCCGACGAATTTCTGGGGCCAATCATGGCCAAAGGGAACGTCCACCTTGAGGACGTTGCGCCCGCCCTCCATCCAGTGATTCTTGGCGCGCTTGAGCGTCGTGGTGTCGAAGTAGACGCCGACGAGCTCTTCGGCGTCTGTGCGTAGATCGTAGCCTCGCCGGCGCTCGGACGCTGACGACCTGAGGCGTCGTGAGCCGACCACTTCGAAGCCGTTACGCGCGAGGGCGAGGTAAAGGCCATGCGCCTCGAGCTGCTCACCGAAGCGTCTCGCCTTGGCGGGTGAAGGAAAATAGAATTGGCCGGTCGAACTGTCGACGTATTGATTCCGCTGATCTCGATGCCGGAGGAGGGACTCGAACCCCCGACACGCGGATTATGATTCCGCTGCTCTAACCAGCTGAGCTACTCCGGCGGGGGGTAGAGGATGGTAAATGGCGGGCGGAGTTGGAGGCGGTGAAGGTCCGGGGTGGTCGGGAATCCGGCCTGTCCTGGTCGCCTTCCTGCTGATCTCCGACGCGGTCGTGGTCGGGGCCCTGGTGTTGATGCGACCAAAGGGGTGGGTGCCGCCTTTTATCTCCTTCGGGGCGATTCTCATCGGGCTGATCTGGTTCGAGGCGTGGGCGATCGCGCACCGTCGCGACGACGCTTGAGAATTTTTGGTTCAAATGAATCCACCAAAACGGCTCGGTCGAGCTAAGGTGGCTCTGTGAGCGTGGATCTGGACTCGGCGGTGCGCAGCGTCGTCCGCAAGTGCATGGGCATTTCGCCCGGCGAGGACGTGCTCGTGGTCTGCAATCCGGCGACCGAGGAGATCGGCGCGCTGATGCGGATCGAGGCCCAGGGCGACGGCGCCGAGGCGACCATGGCGGTGATCTCCGAGCGTGACTCCGACGCGGCTGAGCCACCGCGTGCGGTGGCGGCGGCGATGCTCGCCGCCGACGTGGTGATGGCGCCGACGGTGCAATCGCTCAGCCACTGCGCGGCGCGCAAGCAGGCGAGCGACAACGGGGTGCGGATCGCGACCCTGCCGGGGGTCACCGAAGAGATGCTGGTGCGGTTGATGAACGCCGACCTCGACGAGGTGCGGCGGCGCAGCTGGGCCGCCGTCTCGACCCTGAACGGCGGCACGGAGGTGCGGGTCACCTGCCCGCGCGGCAGCGACTTCCGCTTCGGCATCGAGGACCGGCTCGGGATCGTCGACGCGGGCGAACTCGGCAGTCGCGGCGCCTTCGGCAACCTGCCCTGCGGCGAGGGCTTCATCGCGCCGCTGGAGGGGACCGGCGAGGGACGGCTGGTCGTCGACGGCTCGATCGCGGCGATCGGCCTGCTCGACGCGCCCACCCTGCTGACCGTCAGCGGCGGCCACCTGACCGGGGCCGAAGGCGAGGGCGGCAAGCGCCTGCTGGAGCTGCTGCGGACGCACGGCCCCGACGGCACCAACCTCGCCGAGCTCGGGATCGGCACCAACGAAGAGGCGATCTTGACCGGCAATCTGCTCGAGGACGAGAAGATCCTCGGCACCGCCCACGTCGCTTTCGGCGCCTCCGCCGGAATCGGCGGCACCGTGCAGGTGTCGATCCACCTCGACTGCGTGTTGACGGAACCGACCGTCGAAGTCGACGGCGAGGCGATCCTCGGCGGTGGCGAGCTGTTGATCTAGCCTCCCAGCCATGCCGCCGCTGCTCGCCGTCCCCAACGTCTCGGAGGCCGAGCCGGAGCAGCTGGCGCGGCTGGAGTCGGCCTTCGGGCGCGGCGCCCTGGTGCTCGACCGTCACGCCGACGCCGACCACGGGCGCAGCGTCTTCACCCTTGCCGCGGCCGGTTCGCTCACCGACGCCCTGGTCGAGGGCGCCGAGGTGGCGCTGGAGACGATCGAGATGGACGCCTACGCGGGCGCCCACCCGGCGATTGGCGCCCTCGACGTCTGCCCGATCGTCTGGCTCGACCGCGCCGACCGCGAGGCCGCCCGGGCCGAGGCCTTCGCCGCCGCCGAGCAGATCGCCGGGCTCGGCGTCCCGGTCTTTCTCTACGGCGAGCTGGCGCGCGGCCCCGGGCGCGCCGAGCGCGCCTACTTCCGCAACGGTGGCCTGCCGGAGCTGTGGCTGCGGATGCAGTCGGGGGAGCTGACGCCGGACTTCGGGCCGGGACTGCCGCACCGGCGCGGCGGCGCCACCCTGGTCACCGCCCGCGCCCCGCTCGCCGCCTTCAACGTCGAGCTCGACAGCGACGACGTCGAGGTCGCCCGCGCGGTCGCCGCCGGGCTGCGCGAGGCGGGGGGTGGGCCGGCCGGCGTGCGGGCGATCGGGCTGCTGCTCTCCGGCGGCCGGGCCCAGGTCTCGACCAACGTCCACGACCCGCTGGCGGTGCCGCTGGCCGAGGTGGTGGAGCGGGTGCGGGCGCTGGCGGCGCCGCTCGGGGCGCGGCCGCTGGAGGCGGAGCTGGTCGGGCTGATTCCGCAGGCGGCGCTCGCCGGCTATCCCGCGGACGTGCCGATGCGCGGCTTCGATCCGGAGCGCCATGTGATCGAGCGGCGGATCGCCGCCCTCGCCTGAGCGGGCGATGATTTAGATTCACCCGATGGCCCAGAACCAGAAGAAGCGCCGCCGCAAGCGCCGCGGCACCCAGGGCGGCAGAATCGACACCAACCGCCGCACCCGGCCGCAGAGCCGCGCGGAGGCACGGGCCCGCGCCCGCCAGGGCAGCGGCAGCCGCTCCGCCCCGAAACGCAAAGAAGACCTGCCGCCGACCTGGGGCAAATCGGCCCTGCGCGGGGTCGCCGCCGCGGTCATCTTCGCCCTGATCCTGCTCGTCCTGTTCAAACGGCCGGCCGGTGTCGCGCTCGCCTTCGGCGCCTTCATGCTCGCCTTCTACATCCCCGCCGGCTACTACATCGACCTGGCGATGTGGCGCAAACGCGAGCGCCAGAGGATCCGCGAACAGGCGGGTGGCTGATCGCGCTCGAGGTCGAGATGCTGACGGTCGGGCCGATCGCCGAGAACTGCTTCGTCTTCCGCGGCGCGGGGGCGGAGAAGGTCGTTGTGGTCGATCCCGGCGAGGAGGCCGAGCGGATCCTCGCGGTCGCCAACGGGATGGGGCCGGTCGAGGCGATCCTCCTCACCCACACCCACTTCGACCACGTCGGCGCCGTCGCCGAGCTGGCCCGGGCGACCGGGGCGCCGGTCTACTGCCCCGAGATCGAGGTGCCGGTGCTCGCCGACATCAATTCCTTCGTGCGGATGCCGGGCTTCGGCCCGTACGAGAGCTACGACGCCGACGAGACCGTCGCCGGCGGCGAGACCCTCGAGCTCGCCGGGGTCGAGCTCGACGTCGTCTTCACCCCCGGGCACAGCCCCGGCCACGTCACCTACTCGGTGCGCGGCGAGGACGCGATCTTCTCCGGCGACGTCCTCTTCCAGGGCTCGGTCGGCCGCGTCGACCTGCCCGGCGGCGATTGGCCGACCCTGGCGCGCTCGATCCAGGCGCTGCTCGACTCCCACTCCGACGAGACCGTCGTCCATCCGGGTCACATGGGGCAGACGACGCTGGGGGCCGAGCGGGCGACCAATCCGTTCCTCGCCCAGCTGGTCGGCTGAGGCGTCCGCGCCTCCTCTAAGGTCGCAAGCCCGATGGCCAGCAAGTTCCAGGCGCCGCGAGGCACCTTCGACGTCCTCCCCGAGCAGGGCCGCGCCCGCCGGCGGCTGCTCGGCGCGGCCGAGCGGCTCTTCGCCCAGGCCGGCTACGAGCCGATCCAGACTCCAAGCTTCGAGTCCACCGACCTGTTCGAACGCGGGGTCGGCAAATCGACCGACATCGTCCGCAAGGAGATGTTCAGCTTCGAGGACAAAGGCGAGCGCTCGCTGACCCTGCGGCCGGAGGGGACGGCGCCGATTTGCCGCGCCTACCTCGAGCACGGGATGCACAAACTGGCGCAGCCGGTGAAGCTCTCCTACGTCGGCCCCTTCTTCCGCCACGAGCGCCCGCAGGCCGGCCGCTACCGCCAGTTCCACCAGATCGGGATCGAGGCGATCGGGACCGAATCGCCGCTCGCCGACGCCGAGGCGATCATGCTGCTCGGCGACCTGCTGGGGGAGGTCGGGGTACCGGGAGTGACGCTTAAGCTCTCCAGCCTGGGGTCGCTGGACGCGCGGGCGCTCTACCTGGAGGAGCTGAAAGGGCACCTGCACCAGCACGAATCCGAGCTGAGCGCCGACGTCCGCGAGCGGATCGACCTCAACCCGCTGCGCGCCTTCGACTCCGACGACGAGGGGGTGCGGGGGGTAATGGCGAGCGCGCCGACGATCCTCGAAGCGCTCTCCGAGGCCGACGCAGACCACTTCGCCGAGGTCCGCGAGCTGCTCGACTCCGCCGGGGTCGACTACGAGATCGACTCGACCCTGGTGCGGGGAATCGACTACTACACGCGGACGATCTTCTCCTTCGAGTGCGATGCGCTCGGGGCCCAGTCGGAGATCGGCGGCGGCGGGCGCTACGACGGCTTGATCGAGCAGCTCGGCGGGCCGGCGACGCCGGCGGTCGGCTGGGCGGCCGGGATCGAGCGGATCCTGTTGGCGCTGGACGAAGAGGTGCCGGCGGCGGGGCGCGACGCCTTCGTCGCGGTCGCCGCCCCCGAGCAGCGGCAGCGGGCGATGGCACTGGTTCGCGAGCTGCGGCGGGCGGGGCTCGCGGCCGAGCTCGACCTCGCCGGCCGCGGGATGAAGGGTCAGCTGAAACACGCCGACCGGCTCGGTGCTCGGCGGGTGCTGATCTTGGAGGGCGACGGCTCGGCTCAGCTGCGCGACATGCAGAGCGGCGAGCAGCGGCCGGTCGATACCAGCAACCTTGTCGATGAAATGACCGGAGGGGAAGCGTGAGCGAGACCGAGACCAGCCCGAGCGGCGCCGGGGCGCCGCCGCTGCACGCGAACGGCTACCGCGACGCCTGGTGCGGCGAAGTCCTGCCGGACCGGGTCGACACCGAGGTCCGGGTCGCCGGCTGGGTCCACCGCCGTCGCGACCACGGCGGCCTGATCTTCATCGACCTCCGCGACCGCACCGGGATCGTCCAGCTCGTCTTCAACCCCGACCGCTCCGGCGCCTCCTTCGAGCTCGCCCACAAGCTGCGGGCCGAGGACGTGCTGAGCGCCGCCGGCGCCGTCGTCCGCCGCTCCGAGGAGACCGTCAACGCGGAGCTGCCGACCGGCGCGGTCGAGCTGCTGGTCGGGGAGGCCGAGCTGCTCGCCGACTCGGAGACGCCGCCCTTCCAAATCGAGGGCTACTCGGGCGAGGCCAGCGAGGACAACCGGCTGCGCTACCGCTATCTCGACCTCCGCCGGGAGGGGATGCGGGAGGCGCTGATGCTGCGCCACCGGGTGGTCGCGGCGATGCGGGAGTTCCTCGACGGCGAGGGCTTCATCGACGTCGAGACGCCGGTGCTGACCCGCTCGACCCCGGAGGGCGCCCGCGACTTCCTCGTCCCCAGCCGTCAGCAGCAGGGCTCCTTCTACGCTCTGCCGCAGTCGCCGCAGCTGTTCAAGCAGCTGCTGATGGTCGCCGGGCTGGAGCGCTATTACCAGGTGGCGCGCTGCTTCCGCGACGAGGCGACCCGGGCCGACCGCCAGGCCGAGTTCACCCAGCTCGACGTCGAGATGTCCTTCGTCGGGGTCGAGGACGTGATCGAGGTCAACGAACGGCTGCTGGCACACGTCTTCGAGCGGGTCGGCGGGCCGGCGATTGGGCTGCCGATGCGGCGGATGGGCTACGACGAGGCGATGGCGCGGTTCGGGACCGACCGACCGGACCTGCGCTTCGGGCTGGAGCTGGTCGACCTCTCCGATGCCCTGCGCTCGACCGAGTTCAAGGTCTTCCGCTCGGTGCTGGAGGGGGGAGGGGCGATCCGCGGCCTCAACGCCGGCCGCCGTGAGATGCCGCGCTCCGAGCTCGACGGGTTGATCTCCCGCGCCCAGGAGCTCGGCGCCAAAGGGCTGGTCTGGGCCTTCCGCGAGGGCGAGGGCTGGCGCTCGCCGACCGCGAAGTTCCTCAGCGAGGCCGAGCTGGCTGACCTCAACGCGCGGCTTGGGGCAGAGGAGGGCGACCTGCTGCTGCTGGTCGCCGACAAGCCTTCAGTCACCAACACCGTGCTCGGGCAGCTGCGGCTCGACCTCGCCGAGCGCTTCGAGCTGATCGAGGACGGCGCCGACGAGCTGGTCTGGATCGTCGACTGGCCACTGCTCGATTGGAACGAGGACGAGCGCCGCTGGGACGCGATGCACCATCCGTTCACCTCGCCCGCCGGTGAGTTCGACCCCGACGACCCGGGCTCGGCGCGGGCGCTGGCCTACGACGTGGTCTGGAACGGCCAGGAGCTGGGCGGTGGCTCGGTTCGTATCCATAGCGCCGAGGTCCAGGGAAAGGTCTTCGCCGCGCTCGGTATCGACGCGGAGACGGCCGAGGCGCGCTTCGGCTTCCTGCTCGAGGCGCTGCGCTACGGAGCGCCGCCCCATGGCGGCATCGCCTACGGGGTCGACCGGATTGTCCAGCGCCTCAGCGGCGCCGAGACGATCCGCGACGTGATCGCCTTTCCGAAGACCGCCTCCGGCTTCGACCTGCTCACCGGGGCGCCGGCGCCGGTCGAAGAGGGGCAGCTGCGCGAGATCGGCGTGGCGCTGCACAAACGGAACCCGCCCGGGCACTGATGGGCCTGCGGGACTGGATCCCCGCGCGCTGGCGGCCGCAGCCGGGGCCGGGGCAGACCCCGGTCTACGTCGACGACCCGAGCTTCGACTCCTGGGAGGTGGTCCGCGACTTCGCCGACCTCCGCACCGCCCGCGCCTGGCACCAGGCGCTGATCGAGGCCGGGATCGAGGCGGTCCTCACCGCCGACTGGCCGATCGACCGCTTCGGCCACGGCGACATCGCCCTGCGGGTGCCAGGTGACCGCTGGTCGGAAGCCGAGTGGCACCTCTCCAACCTCGACGACTGAGCCGGATCTCCCGGCCGATCGGGTACGGCGCCGGCCGCTTGCCCGGTGCTACGGTTAGCCCAGGCTCGAGCCCGTGCGACAGCCGTCTCACCGTTTGACCCAACACAAACGGCGCGGGAGCCATTCGTCTCCTTGTCCCTTGGGGCCGGGAGCAGGCACCCACCTTCTTATGAAGGGATCAAAGCCAGAGGCGGCAACGGCGGACTGGGGCCTTTTTCATGCCTTCAGCGCGTAAGGCGGCACCTTTGCGACCCACCCGCGCGCCCGCTTGCTCCACGATCGTTGCGTGCCCGACGCGCCCCCAATCGAGGACTGCAAAAGACATCCCCTGGATGTCAAATGCAGTCCTCGATTCGAGAGGGCTCCGGCTGCAGGGCTGGCGCTGGCTCGGGGCGCGGCGCTCGACGCATTGATTGCGACGCTTGCAGGCAGCCAGCACGGCGTCGTGTCGCGGCGGCAGTTGCTGGAGCTGGGCATTGGACGGGGCGGGGTGAGGGCACGGGTCGAGCGTGGTTCGCTTCACCCTCTTCATCACGGCGTGTACGCGGTCGGGCACACGGTGATCAGCCGGCACGCTCGATTGCTCGCGGCCGTACTTGCCAGTGGTCCCGGTGCGGTGCTTAGTCATCGTTCGGCTGGCCAGCTCCATGGGCTGGTGCCGGTATCGGGCATCGCGATCGAAGTGACGCGGCCCGGGAAGCATCGGGCGCGGCCGGGGATCAGGGCGCATCGGGCTTCGCTGCAGTCGGATGAGGTGACGATCGAGGAGGCGATTCCGGCGACGTCGCCGTTCCGGACCGTGCTCGACCTGGCCGGCGTGCTCGATCGGCGGGGGCTGGAGAACGCGGTGAGTGAGCTGGAACATCGCGGGCTCACCGACCGCCTGTCGTTCGATGAGCTTTTCGAGCGGCATCCGGGGAAGCGAGGGGCGACGAAGCTGCGCGCGGTGCTCGAATCGGACGAGCCGGGTGGGATCGGCAAGAGCGAGCTCGAGGAGGCGTTCATCGACTTCGTCGACGAGCAGGGATTGCTGCGGCCGGAGCGGAACGCTCCGCTCGCCCTCGGCGACCGATTCATCGAGATAGATGCGATGTGGCGACGCCAGCGGATCGCGGTCGAGCTCGACAGCCGCACCTTCCACCTCACCCCCGCAGCCTTTGAGTCCGACCGCGAACGTGACCGCGCCCTGGTCGCCCTCGGTTGGCGCCCAATCCGGGTCACCTGGCGCCATCTCCACAGCGGCCGCGCCGCCCTGGCAGCCGACCTTTGCTCGATGCTTACCCTGTAGCGATGGATCGAGAGCTGCTCGAGCACTACCTCGGCGACGACAGTCGCCGGGGCCCCGCGCCCGACGACGCCTTCACCGGCGCTGCCGGCGGTGCCGCCTGCGGTGACCTCGCCCGGCTTTCCCTCACCATTGCGGACGGCAACATCGTCAACGTCACCTTCGAGTCCGAGGGCTGCGGCGCAACCCGCGCCGCCACCGCCGCCGTCGCCGAGCTCGTCGACGGCGCCACCCCCCTCGAAGCCGCCCGGCTTTCGATCGACGACGCCGAAACCGCCGTTGGTGGCCTCACTCCCGCCAAGCGCCACGCCGCCCAGCTCGCCACCGACGCCCTCCACCGCGCCCTCAGCGCCGCCGCGTCCTCTCCGCTGTCCCTCGACCCGGCCGCGAAGTCAGGGCGAATCCCGGTCCTACCTGCCGAAGTGGACCGGGATTCGCCCCAACCTGAGCCGTCCCGGCCGCCCCGCGTGGCCGTCGCGATGTCCGGCGGCGTCGACTCCGCCGTCGCCGCTCTGCTCGCCCGCGAGGAAGGCCGGGACGTCGTCGCGGTCACGGTCAAGCTCTGGGCCGACCCGGAGACCGACGGGACCAAGGCCTGTTGCTCGCCCGAGGCCGTGCTCGGCGCCCGCGCCCTCGCCCACCAGCTCGGCCTGCCGCACTTCACGCTCGACCTCGAGGCCGAATTCCGGGCCCGGGTGGTCGAGCGCTTCATCGGCGGTTACGCCGCCGGCAGTACGCCGAACCCCTGTGTCCTCTGCAACGGCGAGGTGCGGCTGGCAGCGATGATCGACCTCGCCGAGCGGCTCGGCGCCTCCCGGCTGCTGACCGGGCACTACGCCCGCATCGTCGAGGACGCCGAGGGGCCGCTGCTCGCCTCCGGAGCCGACGCCGCCAAGGACCAGGCCTACATGCTCGCGGCGCTGCCGCCGCAGCTGCTCGGCCGGCTCGGCTTCCCCCTGACCGAGATGACCAAGGCCGAGGTCCGCGCGGTCGCCGAGCGCCACGCGCTTTCGGTTGCCAAAAAGCCCGAGTCCCAGGACCTCTGCTTCCTCGCCGGCCAGGGCAAGCGCGGCTTCCTGCGCCGCCACGGTGGCCTCGAGGACCGCGAGGGCGACGTCGTCGATCGCGGCGGGCGCCGGCTCGGCCGCCACCGCGGCCACCACAACTTCACCGTCGGCCAGCGCCGCGGCACCGGCGTCTCGCTGAACGAGCCCGCCTACGTGATCGCTACGGACGCCGTCGCCAACACGGTCACGGTCGGCACCCGCGAGGAGCTGCTGACCCGCCGAATTCAGGTGCGCGACGCGCTCCTGCACCGCGATGGCGCCCGCGTCGACGGGGTGCGGCTGCGCTACCACGCGGCGGCGCTGCCGGCGACCATCCCGGCCACCACGCCTGGCCGCCACCAGGCGCTCGAGGTCGAACTCGGCGAGGACTTTGCCGGCGCCTCTCCGGGCCAGACCGCGGTCCTGCTCGAGGGCGAGACGATCGTCGGCCACGGCACGATCGCCGCCCCCGCCTGACGGCGAGCCGCGTTGCTAACGCCGTCCTAACGAAGTATCTAGGCTTCCTCACATGAAAGCTGGGGAAATCCGCGACACCTACCTCTCGTTCTTCGCGGAGCGCGGCCACAAGGTCGTCCCCTCGGCCTCCCTGGTGCCCTCCGTGCACGACCCCACGGTGCTGCTCACCACCGCCGGGATGCAGCCGTTCAAGCCCTACTTCCTCGGCCGCGAGCAGCCGCCGGCGCCGCGCCTCACCGACGTCCAGAAGTGCTTCCGCACCACCGACATCGAGGAGGTCGGGAACACCGCCCGCCACATGACCTTCTTCGAGATGCTCGGCAACTGGAGCTTCGGCGACTACTTCAAGGCGGAGTCGATCGCCTGGGGCTGGGAACTGGTCACCGAGGGCTTCGGGATGGATCCGGAGTTGGTCTGGGCGACCGTCTTCGGCGGAGACGAGGAGCTCGGGCTCGGCCCCGACAGCGAGGCGATCGAGCTCTGGGAAGCGACCGGCGTGCCGGCGGAGCGGATCGTCCGGCTCGGCCGCGAGGACAACTTCTGGCAGGGCGGGCCGACCGGCCCCTGCGGCCCCTGCAGCGAGCTCTACCTCGACCGCGGCCTCGACTTCGGCGCCGAGTCCGACCGCCCCGGCGACTCCAGCGACCGCTTCCTCGAGTTCTGGAACCACGTCTTCATGAGCTACGACCTGCACGAGGACGGCTCGCTGACCGAGCTGCCGTCGCGCAACATCGACACCGGCATGGGGCTCGACCGGATGGCGGCGATCCTCCAGGACGTCCCCTCGGTCTTCGAGACCGACCACGTGCGGCCACTGATCGACCTCGCCGAGGAGCTCTCCGGCCGCCGTTACGACGAGGGCGGCGCGGTCACCAGGGCGATGCGGATCGTCGCCGACCACAGCCGCGGCGCCGCCTTCCTGATCGCCGACGGCGTCGTCCCCTCGAACGAGGACCGCGGCTACATCCTGCGCCGGATCATGCGCCGGGCGATCCAGCAGGGGCGAACCCTGGGCCTCGAGGCGCCCTGGCTCGGGCGCTTCGCCGAGCGGACGATCGAGCTGATGGGGGACGTCTATCCCGAACTGAGCGCGGAGCGCGAGAACATCATCCGCTGGGTAGATGACGAGGAGGAGAGTTTCGGCCGCACCCTCGAGCGCGGCACCGCGCTGCTAGAGCGGCTGGTCGCCGAGGCGAAGAACTCGAACACCTCGTGGATCGACGCCGCCGACGCCTTCCAGCTGCACGACACCTTCGGCTTCCCCTACGACCTGACCAAGGAGCTGCTCGCCGAGCAGGGGCTCAGCGTCGACGACCAGGGCTTCGAGGAGTTGATGGAGGAACAGCGACAGCGGGCGCGGACCGGCGCCACCACCGCGCACGGCTCCGAGGACAGCCACGAGCGGGCGCTGGCGGTCGCGGCGGAGGCGCCGGCGACCGAGTTCGTCGGCTACGAGCGGCTGCGCTCTACCACCGGCCTCGCCGCGGTCGAGGCGTTCGCCGGCGGCGAGGACAACGGCGAGCGGGTGCTGGTCAAGCTCGAGGAGAGCCCCTTCTACGCCGAGGGCGGCGGCCAGGTCGCCGATTCGGGCGTGCTCCGCTGGGAGCAGGGCGAGACCAAGGTGCTCGATGTCTACCGGGTCGGCGAAGACCAAGTGCTGCGGGTCGAGCCGGGGGCGGCGCTGACGCGAGGCGCCACGGTCGAAGCCGAGGTCGACCGCGCCATCCGCCACGCGACGATGCGCAACCACACCGCCACCCACCTCCTGCACGCGGCGCTGCGCGAGCGGCTCGGCAGCCACGTCCGCCAGGCCGGCTCCTCGGTCCGCCCGGACAAACTGCGCTTCGACTTCACCCACGGCGCCTCGCTCTCGCCGGAGGAGCTGCGCGAGGTCGAGGACCGGGTCAACGAGTGGATCGCCGCCAGCGCGCCGGTCCGCTGGCTGCAGATGGGCCGGGCCGAGGCCGAAGAGCTGGGCGCGATGGCGCTGTTCGGGGAGAAATACGGGGAGTGGGTGCGGGTGGTCGAGATCGACGGCGTCTCCCGCGAGCTCTGCGGCGGCACCCACGTCGCCAACACGGCCGAGATCGGGATCTTCAAGGTGACCGGCGAGGGGTCGAGCGCCGCCAACGTGCGGCGGATCGAGGCGATCTCGGGACCCTCCGCGATCGATTTCTTCCGCCAGCGCGAGGCGCAGCTACGCGAGGTCGGCGAGGCGCTCGGCGCTCCCCAGGACCCCGTCGGCGGCGCCCGCCGCGCGGCCGAGAAACTGAAGGAGGCGAGCGCCGGTGCGGCCAAGGCGCAGGGCGCTCAGCTCGGCGAGGAGGCGAAGCGGCTGGCCGGCGAGGCGGGGGAGACCGGCGGCGTCCAGGTCGTGATCGCGGCGACCGAGCTGCCCGACCAGAAGCAGCTGCTCGACCTGGCGAACCGGGTGCAGTCGATGCTCGGCGGCGCCGCCGCGGTCGTCCTCGGCGGCGGCGACGGCGAGAAGGTCGCGCTGGTGGCGCTGGCCAGCAAGGACGCGGTCTCGGCCGGGGTCTCGGCGGCGACGCTGATCCGCGAGGCGGCGCCGGTCGTCGGTGGCGGTGGGGGAGGGCGCGACGACATGGCCCAGGCCGGCGGTCGCGATCCCTCGAAGCTGGCCGAGGCGCTGGCGGCGGCGCGGGCCAAGCTCGAGGCGGAGCTGGGCTGAGCCGATGCGGGTGCTGGCGCTCGACCACGGAACGGTGAGGATCGGCGCCGCGCTCTCGGACCCGAGCGGGACCCTGGCGACGCCGCTGCCGGTGATCGAGCCGCCGGAGCCGAGCGCCGTGGTGGAGATCGTCCGCGAGCAGGGGGTCGAGCGGGTCGTGGTCGGCCTGCCCAAGCACCTGAACGGAAGCGAGGGCTCCCAGGCGGCCCTGGCCCGCACCTTCGCCCGCGAACTGGAGGCGATGCTGGCGATCCCGGTCGACACCTACGACGAGCGGCTGACCTCGCGGATGGCCGACGCCAGTCGCCGCGCCGGCGCCGGCGCGGCCCGCGACTCGCTCGCCGCCGCCCACCTGCTGGAGACCTACCTGGCGACGATGCCCTCCGGCGACCAGACCGAGCTGATCCACGGCGCCCCGCCTCCCCACGACGGCCACCCCCACGAAAGCGAGCGATGACCCCCGACTGGCTCGAGGACGACCCCTTCGTCGACAAAGACGATCCCGCCTCCATCGAGCGCGCCGAACGTCGGCGCGAACGCGAGCAACGCCGCCAGGCCAAGGCACCGAAGAGCGACCCGACGCCGGCGGCCGCCCCTCCGGCCGAGCCGACGCCACCGCCCGCACCCCCCACACCCAAGCGAACCCCCGAGCAGGACTTCTGGGACGAAGACCCGACGCCGGAGCCAACGCCCGCACCGCCACTCCCGAGCGACTCCTCGGAGAAGGGCGAGACCGGCGAGTCGAGTCAAACCGGCGGCTTCCGCTCCCTCCTCCGTCGCAAACGCAAGGAGGAGCCCGCCGCCGACGCCCCGAACCCACCTGCCTCGAAACCCGAGGGGGACGTCCCGCAGCCTGCCGCCCCGAAACCGGACCCTGAGGCGCCGGCCCCTGTCGTGAGCGCTGGCAGCGCGGACCCGGGGGTGCCCTCCCCAGGAACTCCGCGCGAAGTCGCGCCTGGGGAGGGCACCCCCGGGTCCGCGCCCACTTCGGCCCCGACCCTGGATCCCAATGCCCCGACTCCTGGGACCACTTCACCGGGCCCGATAACCCAGGACGACCTCCTGGCCGCCCCCGGCCCCCGCACCCGCGAAGAGTCCGCCATCGCCGCTGCCAGCGCCGCCGCTGCCCAGCGCGCCTCCACCCAGACCTCCGAAGAGTGGGCAACCGCTCCCGGCCCCGAGGCCGAGGGTGACTGGGACTTCCACGAGGAGGGCGACCCGGAGATGACCGGCGCCGCCCGGACCGGCCGCCGCCACGGGGACGACGGCGGTCGCCGCGGCATCCTCGGCGCCCTGCTGCGGCATCCGTTCCGGATCCTCGCGGTGATCCTGCTGATCGTCCTGCTCTGGTTCCTGAACGCCCTCTTCCAGCCCTTTCACGGTGACGGCAGCGGCCACGTCGCGGTGACGATCCCGAAAGGCTCGAGCGTCTCCGAAGTCGGCGACCTGCTGAGCAAGCGCGGCGTGATCGACGACTCGACCATGTTCCAGATCCGCGTCACCCTGGCGGGGAAGCGCTCCGACCTCTTCGCCGGTCGCTTCAATCTCAAACACGAGATGAGCTACGGCGCGGCGATCGACGCACTCTCGAAGGAACCGAACAAAGCGCAGAAGCCCGGGATCACCACCGTCACCCTGCCCGAGGGCTACGACCGCGAACAGATGGGCCAGCTGGTCCGTGAAGACGGCGTCCCCGGCAACTACATGAAGGCGACGGTGAAGTCGAAGTACCTCAGCCCGGCCGAATACGGCGGCAAGGGGGCCAAGGGCCTCGAGGGCTTCCTCTTCCCGGACACCTTCGAACTGAAGCCGAAGGCGCCGGTCGCCGACCTGGTGCAGCTGCAGCTGCAGGACTTCAAGCGGAAAATCAAGCAGGTGAACATGAAGTACGCGAAGTCGAAAAACCTCACCGTCTTCGACGTGTTGACGATCGCCTCGATGGTCGAGCGCGAGGCGGGGGTGCCGAAGCAGCGCAAGCTGGTTGCCTCGGTGATCTACAACCGCCTCCGCGAAGGGATCCCGCTGGGGATCGACGCGACGATTCGCTTCGCCACCGGCAACTACGAAGAGCCGCTGACCCAAACGCAGCTGGAAACCAACTCGCCCTACAACACCCGCACCAACCAGGGCCTGCCGCCGGGCCCGATCAACAGCCCCGGCCTGGCCGCGATCGAGGCCGCCGCCCACCCGGCAAACACCGAATTCATCTATTACGTCAACGATCCGAACTCGTGCAACGAACTGACCTTCGCCAAGACCGAAGAAGAATTCAACGAAGCGGTCGAAAAGTACGAAACGGCGCGCGAAAAGAACGGCGGCAACGCGCCCAGCACCTGCGGGAACTAGCTTGCCGAAGCTCGCTGTTATCGGTTTCCCAGTGGGGCATTCTCGTTCTCCGACGATGCAGACGGCCGCGCTCGAGGCTCTTGGGATCGCCGATGAGTGGAGCTATGAGGCGCGGGAAGTCTCGGCGGAACGTTTCGAGGAGGTTGTCAAGGCGATGCCTTCCGAAGGGTTTATTGGCGCGAACGTAACGATCCCTCACAAGGAGGCTGCGTTAGAGGTCGCTGATGTCCTGGACCCTGTCGCCGAAGAGATTGGTGCGGTGAATACCTTGGTCTTCTCAGATCGAGGCATCGAGGGGTACAACACCGATGCGATCGGCCTGCGCAGATCGGTGAGAGTCAATCCGGCAGGAAGAAGGGCTCTGGTGTTAGGGGCCGGCGGGGCCGCGCGGGCCGCTGTTTGGGCCTTCTCCCAGGCGGATGCTGTTGTTGATGTCTGGAACCGGACGACTGAAAGAGCTGAAACCTTGCTGATCGAGATGAAGCGTCCGACCGCCCATCTCGTGGAAAATCCGGACCTCGCTAATTACGCGCTCATCGTTAATACGACGTCAGTCGGGCTTCATGGCGAGGACCCTTTCGCCGAACTTCCGATTCGCCTCGACGCCCTCAACGAACGCCAGTTGGTCGACATGGTCTATGGCGAAGGGCCTAGTCGCCTCAGCCTCGAAGCTGCTGAGCATGGTGCCAACGTCGTCAACGGCCTGGAGATACTGGTTCAGCAGGGCGCCGCTTCGCTCGCGATTTGGCTCCAGCGCGACCGACTCGAAGACAGGGTTATCGACGCGATGCGCGAGGCCGCATACGGCGAAGGGCGCCGATAGCCTAGGCGGCTCATGACCGCCTTCCGTTTCACCACCGCAGGGGAGTCGCACGGGCCGGGGCTCGTCGCGATCGTCGAGGGGATGCCGGCCGGGCTCGAGCTCGACCGCGAGGCGCTCGACCGGGACATGGCGCGGCGCCAGCTCGGCCACGGGCGGGGTGGGCGGATGCGGATCGAGACCGACACGGCCGAGGTCCGCTCCGGGGTCCGTCACGGGCGCACGCTGGGCGGCCCGATCGCCGTCCTCGTCGCCAACCGCGACTACGCCAACTGGGAGGAGCGGATGAACCCGTGGCCGGTCGAGGGCTTCGAGCCCGACGAGGTCCACCTGCCGCGGCCCGGCCACGCCGACCTGGTCGGCTCCTGGAAATACGGCCACCGGGACATCCGCAACGTGCTCGAGCGGGCGAGTGCCCGCGAGACCGCCGCCCGGGTCGCCGCCGGGACGATCGCCCGCGGCTTCCTCAGCGCCCTCGGCGTCTCCGTCTTCAGCCACGTCACCCAGATCGCCTCGGTCCGCGCCACGGAGCGCGACACCCTGGCCCCGGAGGACTTCGCGGGCGTCGATGACGACCCTGTCCGCACCCTCGACCCCGAGGCGAGCAAGGCGATGGTCGAGGAGATCAACCGCCTACGCAAGGCGAACGAGAGCCTCGGCGGCACCTTCGAGGTCGTCGCCTTCGGCTGCACTCCCGGGCTCGGCTCCCACGTCTCCTGGGAAGACCGGCTCGACGGCCGCCTCGCCGGCGCCGTCGCCTCGATCCAGTCGATCAAGGGCGTCTCGGTCGGCGAAGCCTGGGACGTCGCCGGCCGCCCCGGCTCCGAGGCCCACGACGAGATCTTCTGGTCCGAGGCGCAGGGCTACTTCCGCGAAACCAACCATGCCGGCGGGCTCGAGGGCGGGATGACCAACGGCGAGCCGCTCTCGGTGCGGGCCGCGGTGAAGCCGATCTCGACCCTGACCAAGCCGCTGCGCTCGGTCGACACCGAGACCCACCAGCCGGCCCAGGCGCTGCGCGAGCGCACCGACTCGACCGTGGTCCCGGCCGGCGCCGTCGTCGCCGAGGCGATGGTCTGCCTGGTCCTCGCCCGCGCCTACCGCGAGAAGTTCGGCGGCGACCACATCGACGACGTCCTCGCCGCGGTCGCCGCTTACGAGAAGCGCATCGACTGGCGGCGGTAGCCCGGTGAGCGAGCCGGCGATCGTCTTCATCGGCTTCATGGGAGCCGGCAAGAGCACCGCGCTCGCGGCGGCCCGCCGCGCCGGCCTGGCGACGACCGAGATCGACGAGCTGATGGAGGCCGAGCTGGGGATGTCGATCAAGCAGGCCTTCGAGGTCCACGGCGAGGACGGCTTCCGGGCTCGCGAGGAGGAGGTCGTCGGCGGCCTGCTGGAGAACGCCGACGGCGGCGCGATCGCGCTCGGCGGCGGCAGCGTCCTGCTGCCGCGGGTGCGGGCGGCCCTGGAGCGCCACGTCGTCGTCTGGCTGCAGGTCGACGCGGCCGAGGCCTGGCGCCGGATCGCCCACTCGGAGCGGCCGCTGGCGACCAGCGCCGCGGGGGTCGAGAAGCTGCTGGCCGAACGCCTGCCGCTCTACGAGGAGCTGGCCGACGCGGTGATCCCGGTCGGCGACCGGGCGATCGTCGAGCGCGCCCTGGCGACGATCCGGGCGCTGCCCTCGCTGCCGGCGGGGACGAAGCTGCTGTGGGCGGCCAGCGCCTCCGGCGAGTACCCGATCCTGGTCGGCAACGGCCTGCTGCAGGCCGACCTCTGGCCGCTCGAGGGCCGGCGCTTCCTGCTCGGCGACGAGACCACGATGGGCCTCTACGGCGAGGCGGTCGGGCCGGTCGCCGGCATCGTCGAGGTCTCGCCCGGGGAGCGCTCGAAGTCGCTGAAGACGGTCGAGATCGTGCTCGGCATCCTCGCCCAAGGCGGGATGACGCGAGAGGACCACCTGATCGCGCTCGGGGGCGGCGTGATCGGCGACCTCGGCGGCTTCTGCGCCCACCTCTACCAGCGCGGGGTGCCGGTGGTCCACCTGCCGACCACCCTCGTCGCCCAGGTCGACTCGGCCTACGGCGGCAAGACCGGGGTCGACCTCGAGGCGGGGAAGAACTACGCGGGCGCCTACCAACTGCCGGCCGCGGTCCTCGCCGACCCCTCGACCCTGGCGACGCTGCCCCGCGAGGAGCTCGCCGCCGGTTTCGTCGAGGTGATCAAGACCGGCCTGCTCGCCGGGGGAGCGCTCTGGGAGCGGGTGCGCTCGATCGAAACACTGGCGGGCGCCGACCTCTCCGACGTCGTCTTCAGCTGTGCCCGCTACAAGTGCGAAGTCGTCGCCGCCGACGAGCGCGACGAAGGGATCCGCGCCGCCCTCAACCTCGGACACACGGTCGGCCACGCGCTCGAGGCGATCGAGTCCTACGGCGGCCTGCGCCACGGCGAGGCGGTCGGCGTCGGCCTGCTGGCGGCGCTGCGGCTCTCCGGGGCGCCCCAGCTGCGCGACGAAGTCGAGGCGCTGCTCCTCCGCCACGGCCTTCCCACCCGGGTCAGCGCCGAGCAGCGCGAGGCCTACACCGAGGGGATCATGGAGCTGATCGGCCGCGACAAGAAGCGGACCGCCGCCGGGGTCGGCTTCGTCCTCCTCTCCGAGCCGGGGCAGCCACGGGTCGGCCAGGTGCTGCCGGCCGACGAGGTCCGCGCCGCCGTGGAAGAGTTGTTCGAATGAGCGCGATCACCCGCAACCGGGTCGAGATCCTCCACGGGGTCAACTTCGACGTGCTGGAGCAGCGCGACCCGGAGCTCTACGGGGGCCGCTCGCTGAACGCGCTGGAAGCCGAAATCGGTGGCTGGGCCCATGAGCTGGGGCTGGAACCGATCTTCTTCCAAACCAACCACGAGGGCGAGTTCTGCGAGCACCTGCATCGGCTGCCGGAGCTGGCCGACGCGGCGGTGATCAACGCCGGCGCCTGGACCCACTACAGCCGGGCGATCGCCGACGCCTTCGCGGTTGCCGGCCTGCCCGCGGTCGAGGTCCATCTCTCCGACGTCGAGAACCGCGACGACTGGCGCAAGGTCTCGGTCTTCGACGGCCTGGTCCTGGCGAAGATCTCCGGCAAGGGCGCCGCCGGCTACCGCGAGGCGCTGGGGCTGCTCGCCCGCGAGCTCGGGGCGACGGGCTGATGCGCGGTACTGGCGCCGGGAGGGGTCGCTGATGCGCGGCCGCGGCGAGAAGCTGGAGGCGGCGCTGGCCGAGCGCGAGCTCGACTCGATCCTCGTCACCGACCTGCTCAACGTCCGCTACCTGACCGGCTTCACCGGCACCAACGGTGCCTGCGTCTGCGCCCCCGGCGTCCGCGCCTTCCTCACCGACTTCCGCTACACCGAGCGGGCCGAAGGCGAAGTCGAGGAGTGGGAGGTGGTCACCCTCTCCGGCGACTGGCTGGGCGGGATCGCCGCGCGGCTGAGCGGCCGCGCCGGCTTCGAGGACGACCAGATGTCGGTCCGGACGTTGGCGAAACTGCGCGAGAAACTCGCCGAGGGGGTCGAGCCGACACCCGCCGGCGGCACGGTCGAGAAGCTGCGGCGGGTCAAGGACGAGGGTGAGCTGAAGGCGATCCGCGAGGCCTCGAAGCTGGCCGATGCCTGCCTCGCCTGGTCGGCCGAGCAGGGATTCGAGGGCAAGACCGAGCGCGAGGTCGCCCTCTCCTTCGAAGCGAAGATCCGCGAGGAGGGCGGCGAGCCGTCCTTCCCGGCAATCGTCGCCTCCGGCCCCAACGGCGCCCTACCGCACGCCGAGCCCGGCGAGCGGACGATCGGCCCCGGCGAGCTGGTCACCTTCGACATGGGCGCCAAGCTCGACGGCTACTGCTCCGACGGCACCCGCACCTACGCCACCGGCGACCCGGGCGAGAAGGGCATCGAGGTCTACGAGACCGTGCTGCGTGCCCAGCTCGCGGCGCTGGAGGCGATCAAGGCCGGGATCACCGGCGAGGACGCCGACACCGTCGCCCGCGACGTCATCGTCGCGGCCGGCTACGGCGAGGCCTTCGGCCACTCGCTCGGCCACGGAGTCGGCCTCGAGCTGCACGAGGGCCCGCGGCTCTCGCAGAAATCCGACGATCTGCTGACCCCGAACGAAGTGGTCACGGTTGAGCCGGGGATCTACCTGCCGGGCGAGCTCGGGGTGCGGATCGAGGACTTCGTCGTCGTCGCCGAGGGCGGCTACGAGAACCTCAGCTCGCTGCCGAAGGAGCTGCAGGTAGTCGGCTAGCCGACTGGCGCTGGCGCGGTCGAGGCGCTAGCGGCTGAGGTCGACGCCGGCCTTGACCCGCGAGCCGAAGGCGGCGAGCAGGTTGACCGTGGCCTCGACGTCGTTCAGGTCGCACATCTCGACCGGCGAGTGCATGTAGCGCAGCGGCACCGAGACGACCCCGGTGGGGATGCCGGCGCGAGAGATCTGCAGGACGTCGGCATCGGTCGAGGTGCCGCGACCCGAGGCCGAGACCGAGTACTCGATGCCCTCCGCCTCAGCGGTCTCGACCAGCAGCTCGAAGACCTTCGGCGAGAGGGTCGAGCCGCGGCCGATCACCGGGCCGGAGCCGAGCGGGCTGGTACCGAGCTCCTTCTCGTCGACTCCCGGCGCGTCGGTGGCGTGGGTGACGTCGACGGCGATCGCGATGTCGGGGCGGAGTTGGAAGGAGGCGGTGCGGGCGCCGAACAGGCCGATCTCCTCCTGGACCGCGGCGACGCCGGCCATCGAGCCGCCGGGGCCATCGCCGGCGGCGCAGCGGCGGGTGCTCTCGAGGGCGACGTAGGCACCTATCCGGTTGTCCATCGACTTCGAGACGAGGCGGTCGCCGAGCACCGGCATCGGTTCGGCGGCGATCACCACCGGGTCGCCGACCCGGACCAGGGCCGCGGCCTCGTCGCGATCGGCGGCGCCGATGTCGATGTGCATTCCCTTCAGTTCGACCACCTTCTTGCGCTGATCGGCCTCGAGCAGGTGGATCGGCTTGCGGCCGGCGACGCCGGGGACGTCGCCGTCCTTGCCGCGGACGACGACCCGCTGGCCGACCAGGATCTGCGGGTCCCAGCCGCCGATCGAGGTGAACCAGAGGAAGCCCTTCTCGTCGATGTGGGTGATCAGCAAGCCGATCTCGTCGATGTGGCCGACGATCGCGACCAGCGGCTCGGCGATGCCGACGCGGGCGATCGAGGAGCCGAGGCCGTCGACGGCCTGCTCGTCGGCGAACTCGCCGGCGGCGGCACGCCAGATCTCCGCCGCCGGGCCCTCGTAGCCCGAGGGGGCGCCGGCGCGCAGCAGCTGGTCGAGTAGCTCTGGCGTCTTCAAGGTCCGCGAGAGTATTGCGAAATCGAGCCGCGGATTGCCGTCAGACGCGGCCTGCAGCGCCCTGGTGGGGTTCTCCGTCCTCATGGGAGACGGAGAATTCGTCGCGCACCCGCTCGCGGCGCTCGCCGTAGCCGCGCAGCTCGGAGGCGATCATCGCCCAGAGCAGGACGTCGACGCCGGCGACCGCGGCCAGGGGTGGCATCTGGGTGGCCGCCGGGACCAGGATCACCAGCAGGACCGCAAGCCCGAGCCGGTGGCGGTTGATCGTCTTGACGTGGCGGTAGCGGAAGAGGACGAGGCCGAGCAGGTAGATCGCGACGCCGCCGAGCAGGGCGAAAGAGGCGACGTCATGGAGATGCTCGTCGGGGTGGCCGACGACGGTCTTCAGGCCGAAGGCGGAGAGAACGACCCCGGCGACCAGGGCGAGGTGGATGTAGGAGTAGGAGTCGCGGGCGAGGGCGTTCTGCATCACCCCCTGGTCGGCCTCCTCGAGCCGGCGGGCGGAGACCAGCGCGACGATGTCGAAGTAGGTCCACCACAGCGCCGCCGCCAGGCCGACCCCGAGGACGGCGGCGAGCCCGATCTCGAAGTCGACCCGCCCGGCGGCTCCGGCGCCGATCGCGACGACCGACTCGCCGAGGGCGATGATCAGGATCAGCCCGTGTCGCTCGGCGAAGTGGGCCGGGACGATCCGCCAGCCCTCGCTGCCGAAGACGTAGGGGCCGCCCATGTCGAGGACCAGCGCCAGCAGCCAGATCGCCCCTTGCACCGGCCCGTCGAAGTGGGAGGCGATGACCAGCAGCGTCACCGCGATCGCAGTGCTGACCGCGAGGCCGCGGACCGAGCGGCGCAGTTCGGGGTCTTCCGGGCTGGCCAGCATGAAGAGGGCGATGTGGAAGACGCGGAAGACCCCGATCGCCAGGGCGAAGGCGAGGCCGAGGTCGCCGAACGCCTCGGGCACGCAGAGGGAGGCGATCAGGAGCGCCGCCATCGCCCCGAAGATGATCAGCCGGATGGCACCCTGCTCGGGGTCGATGACGCTGGTCAGCCAGGCGTAGCCGACCCAGGCCCACCAGAGGACGCCGAGGACGAGCAGGCCCTGGATCAGCCCCGACCAGGTCGGATGGTGGGCCATCAGCGCCGTGCACTGGGTGATCGCGAGGACGAAGACGAGGTCGAAGAAGAGCTCCAGCGGGGTGACGCGCTCGCCCTCGCGGCGGGCGGCGCTCAGCCGCGGAGATCGGGATTCGGACGAGGCCTCCACCGGCCGAATCCTCGCACCTCGCCCGCTTCGTCCTGTAAGCCGTCACCCCGGGGTGCCACCCGTTCCGCTGTTCCTTATCCGCATGTAATCGGGATAAGGAACAGCGGAAGCGACCCGAGGGGGCGCGGGCGGGTACGGTGGCGGCGTGGGCAACGGAACCAAGGTCGCGCTGGTCACCGGAGCCTCGTCGGGGATCGGCGAGGCGACGGCGCGAAGGCTCGCCCGTGAGCCGGGGACGGAGCTGGTCCTGGTCGCCCGCCGTGGCGATCGCCTGGCGACCCTCGCCGACTCGCTGCCCTGCCCGGCCACCTACCTCGCGGTCGACCTGACCGAGGACGGCGCGCCGGCCCGGGTGCTGGCCCACGTCGAGGAGCACCACGACCGGCTCGACCTGCTCGTCAACAACGCCGGCGCCGCCTGGCGGGGCACCTTCGGCGAGTCCGGCTGGGCGAACGTGAAGCGCCACATGGAGCTGAATTTCGACGCGGTCGTCCGCCTCACCGAGGCGCTGCTGCCGCTGCTGCGCCGCTCCGTCCCAAGCGCGATCGCCAACGTCGCCAGCACCGCCGGCCGCGTCTCCCGCCCCAACTCGGGCGCCTACTCGGCCAGCAAGTTCGCCCTGATCGGCTGGACCGACGCCCTCCACAACGAGGAGGCGGAGCACGGCGTCCACGTCGGCATGGTCCTGCCCGGCTTCGTCCCCACCGAGGGCTTCTCCCAGAGCGAGCTGAAGGAGAAAGCGCTGACCCGCTGGATCCTCTCCAGCCCGGAGAAGGTCGCCGAGGCGATCTACGAGGTCGGCCCCGGCGGCAAGGCCGAGCGCTACGTGCCGCGGCCCTACGGGGTCGCCGCCGCGCTGCGCATCCTCTCTCCGCGACTCGTCCGCCGCGCCCTCGGCGGCGGCTCCGCCACCCTCACCCCGGCCGCCAGCGAGCAGCGCCCGGACTGACCGCGAGCCGCGCTGGGACCGATGCGAGTCGACCGCCGCGCTGCCTTCCTCCTCGCCGCCTACGCCTTCGCCGTGACGATGGCGGGGACGACCCTGCCGACTCCGCTCTACGGCCTCTACCAGGCCAAGTTCGGCTTCTCGGAGTTGATGATCACGGTGATCTTCGCCACCTACGCCGCCGGCGTGATCACCGCCCTGCTGCTGTTCGGCCGCCTCTCCGACCAGATCGGCCGCCGCCGCACCCTGCTGCCGGGCCTCGCCTTCTCGGCCGCCAGCGCGGTCGCCTTCCTGCTCGCCCAGGGGCTGGTGCCGCTGCTGCTCGGCCGGCTCCTCTCCGGCCTCTCGGCCGGGATCTTCACCGGCACCGCGACCGCGACCCTGCTCGACCTCGCGCCGCCGGAGGGCCGCGCCCGCGCCACCCTGGTCGCCACCGTGGTCAACATGGGCGGCCTCGGCCTTGGCCCGCTGCTGTCCGGCTGCCTGGCCGAATGGGGAGGCTCGCCGTTGCACCTGCCGTTCTGGGTCGACCTCGCCCTGCTGGTCCCGGCGGGCGATCGGGGTCTGGCTGATGCCGGAGCCGGTCGAGCGCACCTCGCGCCCCAGCCTCCGCCCGCAGGGCCTGCACGTCCCGGCCGAGATCAGGCCGGTCTTCATCCGCTCCGCCCTGGCCGCCTTCGCCGGCTTCGCCGTCCTCGGCACCTTCACCGCGGTCGCGCCGGCCTTCCTCGGCCAGGTCCATCGACGTCGGCAACCTGGCCGTGATCGGCCTGATCGTCTTCGTCGTCTTCCTCGCCAGCGCCGCCGGCCAGGTGGCCTCCGGCCGCAGCGACGAGGACACCGCGCTGCGCAACGGCAGCGCCATCCTCATCCTCGGCATGGCCCTGCTCGCCGCCGGCCTCGCCGCCACCTCGCTGGCCCTCCTCGTCGCCGGCGGTGTCGTCGCCGGCTTCGGCCAGGGCCTCAGCTTCCGTGCCGGCCTCGGCGCCGTCAACGCCGCCGCCCCCGCCGAGCGCCGCGCCGAGGTCGCCTCCAGCTTCTTCGTCGTTGCCTACGTGGCGATCTCGATCCCGGTCGTCGGCGTCGGCCTCCTCGCCGAGGTCTGGACCCTCCGCGCCGCCGGCCTCGTCCTTGCCGCCGCGGTCGCGGCGCTTGCCGCCACCGTGCTCGTCCTGCTCGGCCGTGGCGACGCTGCGACGGACTAGGGATGTCGTCGGCTTGGCGAGTCCGTACTGGTTGAACTACATCCAAGTCGGCGGCCTCAAGCCTCAGATCACACTTTGGGCAGACTTTGTCGTTCGGTGAAGGTTCTTGACGTCAATCCGTGCGAGTAGTGATACTGCCGTCGGCATGGCGTTCCAAACGAAGACCATCCCCGTCGGGCAATTGTTGCTTGACCTCCGAAATCCGCGGCACGAAAAAGTTTCCTCTCAGAAAGACGCGATCCGCTCGCTGATTGAGACCGAGAGACAAAAGCTCGTCGTTCTGGCAAAAGATGTCCAGAAATACGGACTCAGTCCGATCGACAGGCTCTTAGTTCTCAAATCGGGTCGGAACTACACCGTCGTTGAGGGGAATCGCCGCTTGGCCGTCGTTAGGATTCTCTCCAATCCGAACTTGGCTGAAGGCACGGTAATCGAGAACCAAATGAAACGTCTCTCGGCGGAAGGTTCGATCCCGACGGAGGCAGATTGTGCGATTGCCCCATCTCGAAAAGCTGCGAAACATTGGATGGAGCTTCGTCATGGGGGAGAGGCTGAGGGCGCGGGTGTGGTCCCTTGGAACACCCTTGCCGCTAACCGATTTGGCGGGAATCCGAATAGGGAAGTGTCGGCGGCTATCCAGTTTCTCGAACAGATTGAACGGTCATATCCGAAAAACGAGGTTATGCAAAGGCTGATCCGTGAAGTTGGCAATAGCAAATTGACCACGCTCGGGCGGCTGGTGCTCGATACCAATTTCAAGCAGCGGGCGGGAATGGTGTCCTCCGGTGGATCGTTGAACTTCGAATTCTCGGCGGCGGCCCTCGAAGACTTTTTCGAACAGGTCTTGACGGATCTCGCGACGACTGTCGGCATCAGCTCTCTTCGGAAAAAACCAGACCGAGCGAAATATCTGGGGAAAACGCCGGAGCCAGATCCCACGAAGCGCCAAGCGAACGCTTCGCCTCTCGGCGAAGCGAAAAGCGTCAAGGAAAAGCCGAAACCAAAACGACCAAAACCAGCTCCGAAGCCCCCGAAGCCCTTCAAGGACTTAGACCTCTCTCAACTCGATTCGAAGACGCAAGCACTTTTGCGCGAGTTCAAAGGGCTGAGGATGGATAAGACTCCCCACGCGGCTGCGGTCTTGATGCGGTGCATCCTAGAACTCGCGGTCGATGGATATATCGACGCAAAAGGCCTATCGCGTGGTAGTGATCTTCATCAGCGAGTGAAAAAGTGCCTAGGGAAACTCGACCCTAAGAACAAAAATAAGCAGTTCAAACCCGTACGAACAGGCCTATCAGATGGCACCAGCTTTTATTCCATCCGAACGCTGCATGCCTTCGTCCACGACAAATATTTCCTTGCAGATGCAATAACTCTAGGAAATATCGCTGGGAACATGGAGCCGTTCTTGCAAGCCCTTAACGATGATGTCTAGGGTCCCATCTCGCTATCTCAGCCCGTTGCGCTATCCGGGTGGTAAGGGGCGTCTCGCTAAATATGTTGGGGCGCTTCTGGAGAGTCAGAATCCCCGGCCTAGCCGATACGTCGAGGCGTTCGCCGGCGGAGCAGGAGTGGGTCTGCGCCTTTTGGTCGACGAGTATGTGGATGAGATCGTCATCAATGACCTAAATCCAGGCATCGCGGCTTTTTGGCGCGCGGTCTTTAGTCGGCCTCGGGAGCTATTAGACAAGCTGAGACGTTGCGATGTCACTGTCACGGAATGGCGAAAGCAACGGGAGATTTACCTGTCGCTGCCAAAAGACGATGTCGAGCTCGGCTTCTCGCTCTTTTACCTTAACCGTACGAACCGCTCCGGAATTCTTGATGGGCGGCCCATCGGTGGCTATGACCAATCGGGAAAGTGGAAAATCGACGCTCGTTTCGATCGTGCGGGTCTAGGGCAGCGGTTGGAGGTGATTTCGCGGTATGCCAGTCGCGTCTCAGTGTGCGAGGTGGACGGAATCGACCTGATCGCAGAGCATCTCGCAGAGTCGGAATCCTTCATTTATGCCGATCCTCCCTACCTCGGGAAAGGCGATCATCTGTATCTGGATACGCTCGGCTGGGATGATCATGTTCGCCTGGCTGAGCTTCTGCATCGGGGCGGACGCTGGTTGTTGACCTACGACGCCGATCCGCGGATTACGGATGACCTCTACTCCGACCTGTGCTGCGCGGAATTCACCATGAGCCATAGTGCCGCCGTTCAGCACGTGGGGCGGGAGTATGCGGTTTTTGCTCCCGCGCTGTCGGTGTCCACCCTCGCTGGTCTCGGGAGCGGAGGATCCGCGGTTTTCGTCTGACAGGGGCCTGGCTAGCTGAAATTGCTGCATAGGCCGTGACTGGCTAGAGTCCGCGCCCATGGTCTCCACCAATCAGTTCAAGAACGGCTCGCACATCGAGATCGACGGCAAGATCTGGAAGATCATCGAGTTCCAGCACGTCAAGCCGGGTAAGGGCGGCGCCTTCGTGCGGACGAAGCTGCGGCGGATCGAGGACGGCGCGGTGATCGACAAAACCTTCCGGGCGGGGGAGAAGTTCCGCTCGGTGCGGACCGAATCGAAAAAGATGCAGTACCTCTACGACTCGGGCGACGCGGCGGTGTTCATGGACAACCGCGACTACGACCAGATCGAAATCCCCACCGGTGCGCTGGGGGACTCGATGAAGTGGGTGCTGCCGAACTCCGAGGTCGAGGTGCTCTTCGTCGACGAGCAGCCGAGCGACGTGCAGGTGCCGGGAGCGGTGGAGATGAAAGTCACCCAGACCGACCCCGGCCTGAAGGGCGACACCGCCTCCGGCGGCGGCAACAAGCCGGCCACGCTCGAGACCGGCGCCGTGGTCCAGGTGCCGCTGTTCATCGAGGAGGGGGAGACGATCCGCATCGACACCCGCTCCGGCGAATACGTCTCCCGCGCCTAGCTGATCGAGCTCCGGCCGGCCACCCTGGGAGGGGGTGGCCGTGGTGAGAACGTACTTGTTCCCGGTATGCGGGAAGAACTACGTTCTCACCTGACGCGGAATGATCGAGGGGCGGCGTCGCTGCGGCGATGTGCCTCTCGGCGCGGACCTAACGCCGTCCGCCGCGGCGGCGACGATTGCAGCCGATGGACGCCATGACCGCCTACGCGCCAGAGCAGTGGAGCGACCTCTTCGTCGCGGTCGCCGGTGCCTCGGCCGCGCTCCTCGGCCTCCTGTTCGTTGCCGTATCGATCAACCTCGAGCGGATCCTCGGCCTCGAGGGCCTGCCGGAGCGCGCCCTGGAGACGCTCCTGCTCCTGCTGCTGGTCCTGGTCCTCTCGGTGGTCGGGCTGATGCCCGGCCAGAGCGCCGAGGCCTTTGGGATCGAGGTGCTCGGCATCGGCCTGGCGCTGGGCGCGATCATCCTGCGCCTGCCGGTGATCGGCCGGGACGAGCAGGGCAACGAACCACTGCGATACCGGATCGATCGCTGGGCGGTGCGCTTCGCCTGCATCGTCCCCGTCCTCGTCGCCGGCATCTCGCTGCTGCTGGAAAGCGGCGGCGGCATCTACTGGCTCGCCGCCGGGATCGTCTTCGGGATCAGCGGCGCCGTCGCCAACGCCTGGGTCCTGATGGTGGAGATCCTGCGTTGAGGCCGCTTCGCCGTCCCGCCGCGGCGACCGCGCTCTGCCCGTCTCGCCGAATCGCCAGAATGCCCGCATGCGCCGATCCGACCAACGCCGCGACGCCGTCTTCGCCAGCTACCAGCGGGACGTCACCGGGCGCCCGCTCGCCGAGCTGATCTCCGAGGCGAAACCGCTCACCCGCGAGCTCGCCGAGGGAGTCGACGAGCACCGCGAAGAGCTCGACGAGATGATCGAAGCCCACGCCAAGGGCTGGACCGTCGACCGGATCGCGCCGCTCGACCTCAACGTGATGCGGGTCGCCGTCTACGAGATGGAGTTCGCCGAGGTGCCGGTCGAGGTGGCGATCGACGAGGCGATCGAGATCGCCAAGGAGTACTGCGGCGCCGACGCTCCTGGCTTCGTCAACGGCGTCCTCGGCGCGATCGCCCGCGAGCTCGAGGCGACCGCGTGACCACCCGCCTGCGCGAGATCGCCGAGCGCCTGCGGTCGATCTCCGGCGAGCTCGAGGGGGGCGAGGCGCTGGCCGACGAGCGCGCCGCCGCCCTCGCCGCCGAGGCGGCCGACCTCGCCGCCGAGGCGGTGGAGGAGGCCAACCGCGAGGCGCGCGAGGCCGCGGGCGCCGGGTGAGCGCCGACTACCCCGAGGACCAGTCCGCTCCCTCGTCGACGCCGAGCTGGAGCGCTTGCGCTTCGCCACCGCTCCGCCTACCGCCGGCCTCGAGGAAGCGATGCGCTACTCGCTGCTGGCCGGCGGGAAGCGGGTGCGCCCGGTCCTCGCCCTCGCCACCGCCCGCGCCCTCGGCGCCGAGCCCGAGCGCTTCCTGCCGGTGGCGGCGGCGATCGAGCTGATCCACACCTACTCGCTGATCCACGACGACCTGCCGGCGATGGACGACGACGAGCTGCGCCGCGGCCTGCCGACCTCCCACATCAAGTTCGGCGAGGACGTCGCGATCCTCGCCGGCGACGGCCTCTTTGCCGAGGCGGTCCGCCTCTTCTGCGAGCAGCCGGGGCCGCCGGAGCGGGTGCTGGCGGCGCTGCGCGAGCTCGCCTCGGCGACCGGGGTGGAGGGCATGGTCGGCGGCCAGTACGTCGACGTGGTCGGCGCCGGCCGCGACGCCGAGGGCCTGCGCGCCCTGCACGCGCTGAAGACCGGCCGGCTGATCGCCGCCAGCGTCTGTGTCGTTTTCACGCTGGAGGGATTGCCCGAACCTGAGACAATGCCTTATCGCCAGTTCGCCGACGAGCTGGGCGTGCTGTTCCAGATCGTCGACGACATCCTCGACGTCACCGAGAGCGACGAGCGGCTCGGCAAGCCACATGGAAGCGACGAGCGACACGGCAAACTCACCTACGTCAGCCTCTTCGGGCTGGAGCGGGCGCGCGAGCTGGCGGCCGAGTCGCACGCGAAGGCGACGCAGGCGCTAGCCGGCGCCAGCGGCGAGACCGAGGACCTGAGACGGGTCGCCGACTACATCTTCACCCGGAACGAATGAGCGAAGACCACCCCAAACCGCCCAGCGAAGACCAACCCGAGCCGCTGCTGCCCGGAATCGACGCACCCGAGGGCCTGCACGGCCTCGACGACGCGCAGCTGGCCCAGGTCGCGGCGGAGATGCGGACATACATCATCGACACGATCGGTGAGATCGGCGGCCACTTCGGCGCCAACCTCGGCACCTGCGAGCTGACCGTCGCCCTGCACAGCCTGCTCGACTCGCCCCGCGACAAGGTGCTCTGGGACGTCGGGCACCAGTCCTACCCGCACAAGATCCTCACCGGCCGCCGCGAGGCGCTGCCGACGATCCGCCAGTACGGCGGCCTCGCCCCGTTCTGCTCGATCCCCGAGTCCGAGCACGACATCATGGGTGCCGGCCACGCCTCGACCTCGATCGGCTATGCGGTCGGGCTGAAGGAGGCGATGCGCAAGGGGATCGGCGAGGACGGCAAAGTCGCCGCGGTGATTGGCGACGGGGCGCTGACCGGCGGCGTCGCCTATGAGGCGCTGCACGCGGCCGGCGGCCTGCAGACGCCGATTGTGATCGTCCTCAACGACAACGGGATGTCGATTTCGCCGAACGTCGGCGCCCTCTCCCGCTACTTCAACCGGATCCGCCTCAACCCGCGCCTCTACCACGCCCGCGAGGAGGTCGAGGACCGGCTGACCAAGCTGCCCTTGGGGATGGGCCGGCGGATCGAGCGGCTGGGGCCGGAGATCAAGGCGGCGATCAAGGCCTACTGGGCGCCCGGGCTGTTCTTCGAGGAGCTCGACCTCGCCTACATGGGGGTGATCGACGGCCACGACGTCGCTGCCCTGCGCGAAGCGCTGACCGAGGCCTTCGACGCCGAACGCCCGGTCGTCGTCCACGTCCACACGGTCAAGGGCAAGGGTTTCGCGCCGGCCGAAGAGGGCGGGCTCGAATCGATGGAGAAATGGCACGCGGCGAAGCCCAACTCGATCGTCGGCGGGGTCCCGGCCGAGGTCGCGGCGCCAGCGCCTAAACCGGTGCCGGTGACCGAAACCGATTCGCCGGAGGGGATCGAGCGGCTGGAGAAGCCGCCCGCCGCCGGCACCCCGCCCCAGTACACCCAGGTCTTCGCCGAGGCGATGGTGGCCGAGGCCGAGCGCGACGAGCGGGTGATCGGGATCACCGCGGCGATGGCCGGCGGCACCGGCCTGCAGCAGCTCGCCGACGAGCGCCCCGAGCAGTACTACGACGTCGGCATCGCCGAGCAGAACGCGGTGCTGCTGGCCAGCGGCCTGGCGCTGCAGGGGGCGAAGCCGGTCTGCGCGATCTACTCGACCTTCCTTCAGCGCGCCTTCGACCAGATCATCCACGACGTCTGCCTGCAGAACCTCGACGTCACCTTCGCGATGGACCGCGCCGGCCTGGTCGGCGACGACGGCCCGACCCACCACGGCGCTTTCGACGTCTCCTACTTCCGGCCGATCCCCAACGCCGTGGTGATGGCGCCGCGCGACGAGGCGATGCTGGTCCACATGCTCCACACCGCGATCGCCCACGACGGCCCGGCGGCGCTGCGCTACCCGCGCGGGGCGGGGGAGGGGACCGAGCTGCCGACGGCGCCGGAGCTGCTGCCGATCGGCACCGGCGAGGTGCTGGCCCAGGGCGAGCGAGTGGCGCTGCTCGGCTACGGCTACGGGGTAACGGTGGCGAAGCAGGCGGCGGCGATCCTCGCCGACCACGGCCTGCGCGCGACCGTCGCCGACGCCCGCTTCGCCAAGCCGCTCGACGGCCCGCTGGCCGAGCGCCTGGCCCGCGAGCACGACCTGCTGGTGACGATCGAGGAGAACGTGCTGGCCGGCGGCTTCGGGTCCGGCGTGCTGGAGCACCTCGAGGACGCCTTCGCCGAGTCGCCCGCGGAGCGGGCCCGGGTGTTGCGGGTCGGCCTGCCCGATCGCTTCGTCACCCACGGCAAGCCGGCGTTGCTGCGCGAGGAGGCCGGGCTGACCGGCGAGAGCGTCGCCGAGCGGGTCCTCGCCGCCCTCCCCGAGGGCTCCCCGATCCGGGCCTAGGCGTTACGCGTCACGCCCGATCAGGGCCGGGTCGATCGGCGTCGATTCGTCAATCGCCCCGCAAATCGGCCGAATTCGCGACTTGACACGGCCGTTTATCAATCATCAAAACTGATGATTGCGGCATATGGCGCAATCGAATAGCCTGCGGCTGTCTCTTCGGTGAAGGAAGGACGCGCAGGCAGAGAAGCCGCGCTTCTGGGGGAATCGCCACAGGGAGAAGAGATGCGTATCTCTATATGTGGGTCCGTACGGGGAACGGACTTCTCGCGGCCCCCCTGCCTGGAGCGGAGGGGCCGCGAGGCGCGTCCGGGAGCGGGCGCTCGCCCGCCCGTCGCCTACTTGTCCTCGGCGAGGGTCGCGTAGACCTTGCGGCGCGCCTCGTCGAGCAGCTCGGCGACCTGCTTCTGCTGCTCGGCGTCGGCGTCGAAGACCTGCCGCACCGCGTGGACGAACTTCCGCAGTGAGGTCTGCAGGGCGAACGCCTCGGGGGAGACGCCACCGCGGACGGCGTCCCAGGGCGCCTCCTCGCCGGCCTTCTCCTTTTGCTCGGCGGTACCGGCGTCGGTGAGGGCGAAGCGGCGCTTACCGTCGGAGTCCTCGCCGCGGACCAGGCCCTCGTCCTCGAGCATCTGCAGGGTCGGATAGATCGAGCCGGCGCTCGGGGTCCAGGCCCCCTGGGTGCGCTCCTCGATCTCCTTGATCATCTCGTAGCCGTGCATCGGCTTCTCGACGAGGAGGGCGAGGACGGCGGCGCGGACGTCGCCGCGGCGGGCCCGCGACCCGCGTCCCCTGCCGGGGCCGCGCCCGCGGGGGCCGCCGAAACCGGGGCCGCGTCCGAACTCGTGCCGGTGTCCGGGACCGGCGAAACGATGGTGTTGGTGTCTGCTGTGCATCTTGAAACCTTTCTATCGGTATGTAACGCGATATATCGTAACAAGTCGCTGATGGAAACTCCAGGGGAGAGTTCGGCTTGCCTCCGCGACGGGTAGGCTGGCGGCATGAAGCTGCTCTTCGCACCGGTCGGGATCGGCGCCGGCCTGATTGCCGGAATGCTCGGTAAGAAGGCCTTCGAAAAGGCCTGGGCGGTGTTCGACGAAGAGGAGCCGCCGGAGCCCGACCAGCGCTATGCGCCGACCGCGAAGCTGATTGCCGCGCTGGCGGTCGAGGGGGCGATCTTCCGGGTGGTCAAAGGCATCACCGACCATCAGGCGCGCAAGGCCTTCGCCGGCGCCACCGGCCGTTGGCCCGGCGAGGACCCGGCCGACGAAGACTGAGCCGATGCGGATCGTCGGGCTCGGGCCGGACGAGGTCGACCGGGTCGAGTCGCTCTGGAAGCAGATGGTCGAGCACCACCGCGCCGTCGCCGGTAAGGAGTGGCCGGTGCGCTAGGCAGACGACGCCTGGCGGCGTCGCCGCCGCGACTACCTCGGCTGGCTCGAGTCGGGGAAGGGGCGGATGTTCGCCGCGATCGCGGAGGACGGGACGCCGCTCGGCTACGCGGTGCTGACCGTGGAGTCGCCGGGGCCGACCTGGGAGATGGGCGAGCGGGTCGGGGAGCTGGAGTCGCTGGTGGTCGACGAAGGGGCCCGTGGCGAGGGGGTCGGCACGGCGCTGATCGACCACTGCCGCGAGCTGCTGCGCGCCGAGGGGATCGGCTCCTGGGGTGTCGCCGTGGTCGAGGCGAACGTCGGTGCGACGAGGCTCTACGAACGCGCCGGGTTCCGCCCCTTCTACCGCTCGCTGCACGGACGGATCGACTGATCCGGGGCCGAACATTCGGCCAATCAATATCGCGTAGGCAGGTGCGCCGAAACTGGTTAGGTAAACCTTTCTAACATGGCGACCGTGACTGAACTTTGCTGCGAGTCGCAGGTGCTGGAAAGCGGCCCCGGGCGCCGGCGCGTGCTCGAGGACCTGCGCGGTCTCTGCCATGCGATGAAGCTGGAGGTGGCGCCGCGCTTCGAGGACGGCTGGTTCCTGATCCCGGCCGAACCGACCGAGGTCTTCCGGGTGCTGCAGGAGATCGACCCGCATTGGAGCCGGGTCTTCAACCTGATTCCCTCCGACCGCGCCCTCCGCGCCCGCGCCTTGCGGGTCGCCAAGCAAACGGTCTGATCCAGACCCGCGTGGGGATCGGCGAGCTGGGTAGGAAAGGCTCAGGTACTGCTGGGATCCTTTCCTGAGGGGCGGCGGCGGGTGGCAGGTCAGGCGCCCGCCGTTCCAGCAAGATCAGCCGAGGGTATGAGAAGCCCGATCCCCGATCCCCCGAGGAGTCACGATGCCCACGCTGAAGACCGGAACCGACGGCAACGAAGACGTCGTCCTCTCCTGATGGGCGAAGGGGAGGGGGAGCGGGGAAGCAGTCGAGCGGTCCTCTGGGGCGCTGTGGCGGCACTCGTGGTGGTCGGCGTGGCGCTGATGATCGCCGGTCACGGGCCGATCGGGACGGCGATTGCGATCCTCGCCGCCCTCGCCGCGGTCGCGATCGGGCTGCTCGGCGGCGGCGCGCGCCGCTAGCTCAGGCCGGCGCCGGCTCGCCTTGGCGGCGCGCCCGTAGTTCCAGCCGCGCCACCACCCGCAGCGCCCCCACCAGCAGGGTCACCGCGAGGGCCGAGCCGATTGCCCAGGAGGCGGTCATGTCGCTGGTCGGTTTCGCTATTTCGAAGAATTCGCGAACCGCCGGGATCAAGCAGGCGATGAAGAAGCCGAGCGCCATCACCCCGACCAGGGCGCCGACGATCAGCCGCCGCTTGCCCGGCTCGTTCTCTAGCGCGAAGACGATCGAGAGGCCGGCAACCACGGCGGTCGCGGCGGCGACGCTGCGCGCCTGGGTGATGTTGGTCGAGAAGGCGTAGCGGGCAAGCAGGTAGGCGGAGAGGATGCCGAGCCCGGTGGCGATCCCGGCCGGGACCGAGAAGCGGGCGATCGCCCGCAGGAAGCCCTCCGGCCGCCACGGCCCCTGCGAGGGCGCCAGCGCCAGGAAGAAGGCGGGGATGCCGATCGTGAAGGTCGAGGTGAGGGTGAACTGGCGCGGCAGCATCGGGAAGACGCCGCTGGGGATGGCGACGACGAGGACGAGGAAGGCGGTCGAGATCGCCTTGCTGACGAAGAGGCGGGCGACCCGCTGGATGTTGCGGAGGATCTGGCGCCCTTCGCCGACCATCGGCGGCACCTCGGAGAACTCGCCGGAGACGAGGACGAGGTCGGAGACCGAGCGCGCCATCTGGGTGCCGCTGCCCTGGGCGATCGCCAGCCGCGCCTGCTTCAGCGCCGGCACGTCGTTGACGCCGTCGCCGAGCATCGCCACGTACTCGCCGCCCTCGCTGAGGACCCGCACCACCCGCGCCTTGTCCTCGGGCGAGATGCGGCCGATCGCCGGCGCCGCCCGCACCGCCTCCAGCAGCTCGGCGTCGTCCTCCGGCAGGTCGCCGCCGTCGAGCGCGGCGGAATGGGCCTCGACCCCGAGGTCGCGGGCGATCGCCCCGACCGTCGCCGGGTTGTCGCCGGAGAGGACCTTGAGGGTGACGTCTTCCTTGGCGAAGAAGGCGATCGTCTCAGCGGCGCTCTCGCGCAGCTCCTCGGCGAGGACGACGATCCCCAGCGGTGCCAGCGGCTCGCCGAGCTCGGCGTCGGGGCCGGGAGCGGGGAGGGGGGCCTCGGACTCGACCAGCGCGAGGACGCGGCGACCGCCCTCGGCCTCCTCCGCGGCCCGGCGGCGCAACTCCGACTCCTCGCCGCCGTCGCCGAGCAGCGCCTCCGGCGCGCCGAGCACGAGCCGGCGCCCTCCCAGCTCCAGCGCGCTCCAGCGCCGTCGGGAGGAGAACGGCACGACCGCGGTCGGCTCTTCCGCCTCGGCGCCCTCGGAGAGCGCCGCCGCGTGGATCGCCTCCAGGGTCGAGTTGCGGGCCGGGGCGCTGGCGGCATAGCGGCCGAAGGTCTCCTCCAGCTCCCCCTCGTCGATCCCCTCGGCGGGGACCACCTCGACCACCCGCAGCGCCGCCTCGGTCAGCGTCCCGGTCTTGTCGGTGCACATCACCGAGACCGAGGCCAGCGACTCGATCGCATTCAGCTGCTGGGCGAGGATGCCGTGGCGGGCCATCTTCGCCGCGGTCACCGCGGCGGTCAGGCTGACCAGCAGGATCAGCCCCTCGGGGATGATGTTGGTGATCCCGGCGGTGAGGGTCTGGACCGCCAGTTCCTGGCCGTCGCCGTGGAGGGCGAGGGAGACGCCGAGGGCGATCCCCAGCGGCAGCATCACTCCGACGAGGATGATCAGCAGCCGGTCCATCGCTCGCTCCAGCGGCGAGCGCGGGTGGCGGAAGCGTTTCGCGGTCTCGGTCAATTTGGCGGCGTGGCTCTCGGCGCCGACCGCGGTCGCCTCGAAGTCGCCCTCGCCCTCGACCGCGAAGGAGCCGGAGAGGACCTCGTCGCCGACCTCGCGGAGGACCGGCTCGGACTCGCCGGTCAGCTCCGACTCGTCGAGGGCGAGGCCGTCGGCGCGGACCAGGTTGCCGTCCGCGGGGACTTGGTCACCGCTCTCGAGGCGGACCAGGTCGCCCTTGACCACCTCGTCGACCGGCACCTCGCGCGGCTCGCCGTCTCGAACCACGGTCGTCTTCGCCACCACCAAGGCCGCCAGCTTGTCGAGCTGGCGCTTCGCCCGCACCTCCTGGACCGTGCCGATGCCGATGTTGGCGACGAGGATGCCGAGGAAGAGGGCGTCCTTGGGGTTGCCGAAGACGATCGTCGCGGCGCCGAAGCCGGCGAGGATCGCGTTGAAGATCGTGAAGGTGTTGGCGACCGCGATCGAGCCGTAGGAGCGACTGCTCGATTGCCCGTGCCGCTCGCGCCGGGCTCGAGCGCGGATCCGCTTCTCGGCCTCGGCCTGGCTCAGCCCCTTGGTCGGGGCGGTCTCGACGGTTGCGCTGCTCACCGACGCACCCTAAAGGGGGCGCCTACTCGGGCTTGGCGCAGAGGTAGCGGGCGAAGATGCCGTCGGCGTCGGGCTCGGCCCGCTCGATCCGCAGCCCCGCCCGCTCGATCATCGGCTCCAGCAGCCAGGCGAAGGTGCTGTGCTCGTCGCGGACGTGCTCTTCGAGCTCCTCGCGCAGCCATTCGGTCTCGGTGTCGGCACCGGCGTCGCTGGCGAACCAGGCCTCGATCCGCTCCTCGACCTCCTCCGGGCCGAAGTTCCAGACGACGTCCGCGAGCCGCAGGACGCCGCCGGGTCGCAGGATCGCCGCGACACGCCGCAGGGCCAGCGCCTTCCAGAGGTCCGGCAGGTGGTGGAGGGCGAGGCGGCTGTAGACGAGGTCGGCGGGTTCTCCGGTGTGCTCGTAGGAGAGGAAGCCGGCCTCGACGATCTCGACGTTGCCCGTGCCGGAGTCGGCGAGCTTCTCGCGCAGCCGCCCCAGCATCACCGGCGAGGGGTCGACCGCGACCACCCGCTTCGCCAGGGGCGCCGCGGCGAGGACGAACTGGCCGGTGCCGGCGCCGAAGTCGACCACGGTCGCATCGCCGTCGAGGCCGAACTCCGAGAGCATCGCCACCTCGAGCGCCGCGTCGGCGTCCATCTTCGCGTCGTAGCGCGCCGCGTGCTCCGACTCGCGGTTCTCCCGCCCGGCGCTCGCCAACTCGTCGATGAACCACGGCCGCCCGCCCATCGCCGCATCCTCTCACCGCATTCGACTTTTGGGTCCCCCTGGGGGCCACAAACTCGACAGCGCGACGCGGGGTATCTTCCTGCTGCCCTACTCCGACCTGGACGAGGCCGGCCACCGGTTCGCCGAGCGTCTGCTCGAGACCGCGATCGGCGTCGCCATCGCCTAACTCTCCGGTCTGGTGGTCCCCGCCGCCCTGGAGCGACTCCGCGCGCGCCGCTAGGCCGACCGACTCAGCGGCGCAGCCGCACCAGCAGCAGGTCCTTGCCGCTGTGGGGGCGGGTGACCCAGCCGGTCGCATAGATCGAGCCGGGGCCGAGCGAGAGCGCTTTCAAGCCTCCGCCTTCGCCCGGCTTGCCGGTCCAGACACCGCCCGCGGCGAAGTCGCGGTCCAGGTGGCCGTCCGGGTCGAGGCGGGCGACAAGCGGGCTGGAGCCGTGGCAGTCGGTGCGCGGTGGGCAGAGCTCGGTGCGCCCGGCGACGACGATCTTCCCGTTCGGTTCGAGCGCCAGGTCCGCCGCTTCGGCGTGGTGGCCGACGTTCACTCTCACGACCCCGCCTTTGCCGAAGCTGGGATCGGGCTGGCCCGAGGGGGTGAGCCGGGAGACGGTGAGACTGTGTTCGATCCGGCCGGCGAGGAGGATGCGGCCGCGCCGGTCCAGGGCGACGGCGTGCCGGCGTTCCGAGCGTTCCAGGTAGGCGGAGTAGGGCGAGCCGAGCGGGCGGCGTTGCCCGTGTGGGGTGTATTCGGCGAGGATCCCCTCACTCGTTTCGCCGGCGACTACGACGGCGCCGTCTCGGCGCGGCGCCAGACCGACTTCGTGGAAGCTGCAGGGGCCGGAGCCGTAGCCGACCCGGCGCAGCCCGCCGCGGGGGCCGAAGGAGCGGTCCAGCGACCCCGCGGGGTGCAGGCGGCCGAGCTCCAGTGAGCAATCTGGATAGGAGATTCCAAGCAGGTAGAGCGAGCCGCCCTGTGCCGGTGCCAGGTCGAGGATGCGATTCAGCCCCGCGACTCGGGCGACCCCGTCCTGACTGAAGCCCGCCTCGAGGCCGCCGTTGCGCCGGAATCGGTAGAGGTCGGCACCGGTCCTCGAGCCGGCACCGAGGAAGAAGCCGCCCCCCGAGGCCGTGGTCAGCACGTTGCCTTCGTCACCCCGTTCGGCCCCGCTCGGCGGCAGCGTCGGCTGGCCGCTGCGGAAGCGCTTGTCGACCGAACCGTCGGGCCGGTAGCGACGGAGAAGCGCTCCGCCGGCGACGCGGCCGGTCACCGTGATGCCCTTCTTCCCGGCGAGCAGGTCGAAGCCGGTGTCCTGGGAGGTGGCCAGCGGCAGCGCCAGCAGCGCTCCGCCCGTGCCGAAGCTCCCGACCGGTTCCCCGGCGGGACCGAAGAGCGCCGCCGCAATCTGCCGCGGACCTTCTGGTTCGCCGGTGGAGGGGGCGGTCCCGTAGACGAGGGTTCCCCGGCCCGGGATCGGCACCAACCCGTAGACCCCGATTTCCCTCGCTTCGCCGGCGAACCCGACCGTTGAGTAGCCCTTGCCGGCGCCGAAGCTCGGGTCCGGCGAGCCGTCCGGGAGCCGCCGTTCGAGGACGAAGCTTCCCGTTTCGGTGTGGCCGGCGAGCAGGGCCGAGCCATCTGGCAGCAGGGCCATCGCGGCGGCACCTGCGGGGCGATCTTCGAGGGTGACGGTGCCCCCTTTGCCAAACGACGGGTCGGGGGACCCGTCGGGCAGCATCCTGCCCATCCGGCCGCTTCCGTCGACGACGGTGATCCGGCCATCGGCGCCGGTGGCGATGCCGCTCGGCCCGGTGACGAGGGCGTTGTGGACGACGCCACCGTTGCCGAAGCTCGGGTCGAGGTTGCCGGCGGCGTCGAAGCGGACGGCGAGGAAGCTGGGTTCGCCGGAGAACCTGGCCGAGAGGGCGGCAAGGACCAGGTCTTCGCCGTCGAGGGTCGCCACCGGCTTCGTCCAGGACTGGCTGGCGAACGGCAGCTTGAACGAGGCGCAGCCACCACTCCCGTAGCCACGGTCGACCGCGCCACTCGGCAGCAGCCTGATCGCCCCGATCGATTCCTCGTCGGTCTTGGAGGCATAGCCGGAGCCGACCAACAGCAGCTTGCCGTCGGGCTGGGTCAGCACCGTCTTGATGCTCCCGATCCGGTTACGGGCGATCTTCACCGAGCGCGAGCCGCCGCGGCCGAAGGAGCGGTCGAGGCGTCCGTCCGACCCGAAGCGTTCGAGCGTCACCGTCCCGGCCGGGTCTTCGTAGCTGGAGACGACGAGGATCCGGCCCTGGGGGTCGGTCGTCATCGTGATCGGCCCTTCGATCCGGACAATCGACCCGCTGCGGCCGAAGCCACGGTCGACGCTGCCGTCGGGGAGGAAGCGGGTGATCGCTTCGCTGCTGCGGACGAGGAAGCCCCCGTCGGCGGTCGGGATCGCCTGCTCCGCTTCGCCGTACCGCGGCGGTTCGGTGCCGAAGTCTTCGACCATTCGGCCGCTCCGTCCGAAGGCGCCATCCAGGGTCCCCGCCCTCGGCGCCGTCATCGCTCGGGCGGAGCTGGGCAGGAGGGCAACCAGGACCGCCACCGCTGCCACCGCCGCGGCAACCAGCAGTCGCGGCGCCACGCTGCTCGCCACGGGGGGCGCTTCCACCCATCGACCCGACGCCGTCGCCGATCGACCCACTTTGCCCGCGTCAACCACGTCCATGCCGGCATCCTCCTGTATCGAAACGGCCGGAGCCGGGCCCTTCGTGCGTCGGATCGAGCCAGGTCTGGCCCGCTCCGTGCCACGCCGCCGGCGATGCGTTCCGGTGCGCCACCCGTGTATAGTGAGCCGATCGGTGCACTAACAGATCTCGACTCGACCTTCTTCGCCCTGTCCGACCCGACCCGGCGGGGGATCCTCGAACAGCTCGGCGCCGGCCCGGCGACGATCAGCGAACTGGCGCGGCCGGTGGGGCTGACGATCAACGGGATCAAGAAGCACGTCGGTGTCCTCGAGCGGGCCGACCTGGTCGTCACCCGGAAAGTCGGCCGGGCGCGAGAATGCAGCCTCGGTCCCGCCGGCCTCGGCGAGGCGAACGCCTGGATCCAGGGCTATCGGAGCGCCTGGGAGGACCGGCTCGACCGCTTCGGCAACTTCGTCGAGCGCGGGGGAGGGGTGGGCGCGTGATTCCCGAGCAGCGCTACGAGCGGCTGATCCGGGCCGCGCCGGAGCAGGTCTTCGACGCCTTCACCGGGCCGGACGGGCAGCGCGAGTTCTACGGCAAAGACGAGCCGGGCTGGATCGTCGAGTCCGAGTGCGATCTGCGCGTCGGCGGCGTCTGGGACATCCGCTTCGGACCCGGTCCGGGGGAGATCTACCGCCACCGCCACGTCTTCGAGGAGATCGAGCGCTCGCGCCGGCTGCGCCTGACCTGCACCGAGACCCGGCCCGACGGCTCCAGCCTGGCGATCGACGTCGAGTTCAACTTCGAGCCGCACGACGGCGGCACGCTGATGACGATGACCCAAAGCGGCTTCGCGACGGAAGCGCTGCGCGAGGAGCACGGCCGCGGCGTGCCCGAGGCATTCGACCGCCTCGAGCGGGAGCTGGCCCGCTCGCGGCACTGAAAGCAACCAGGGAGGATCACGATGTCCAAATCCGTTCTCGACATGTCGATGTCGCTCGACGGCTTCATCGCCGGGCCGGCCGATTCCGCCGATGGCGGCCTCGGCGTCATCACCGAGTACCTGCACAGCTGGCTCGGCGAGCCGGTTGGCCGGTTGCCGGGGTTCGAGCCTCCGGGCGCAAGCGGAGTGGTCTTCTCCGACGTGATGGCGAGCGGAGCGGTGGTGGTCGGCCACAAAACCTTCACCGACGCCAACGAATGGGGCGGTGACCACCACGGGGTGCCGATCTTCGTCCCGACCCGGGGCGAGCCGCCGGAGTCGGACTTCGAGCTGGTCACCTACGTCGGCGACGTCGAGACCGCGATCAGCCAGGCGAAGGAGGCCGCGGGCGAGGCGAACGTGATGGTCCACGGCGCCGACCTCGCCCAGTCCCTGCTCAAAGCCGGTCTGCTCGACGAGATGGAGATCCACCTGATCCCGGTCCTGCTCGGCGAGGGCCTGCGCCTCTTCGAGCATCTTGGCGTCGAGCCCAGGGAGTTGGAGCTGACCCGGGTGGTCGACGCTCCCGGGGTCACCCACCTCCACTATCGGGTGGCGTCGTGAGCGGGCCAGGTTCCGGGGAGCGGCGCCTGCTCCTCCACATGTCGGTCTCGCTCGACGGCTTCGTCGCCCTGCCCGACCACGAAATCGACTGGCTCTCGGCCGGACTTAGCCCCGACCATGGCGACCAGCGCCACCGGCTCAACCTCGAGCTGCTCGGCCAGATCGGGTTGATCGTGCTCGGCAGCCGCGCCTGCGAGGATATGGCCCCGGCCTGGTCCCCAGCCGACAGCGCGATGGGGGAGCTGATGACCTCGCTGCCGAAGCTGGTCTTCTCGCAGCGCCTGGAGTCGGTCGAGTGGGACAACCTCGAGATCACCCGGCGCTCGCCGGCCGAGGAGATCCCCGAGCGCAAGCGCGAAGGTGGCAAGGACATGGTGCTCTTCGGCGGCGCCCGCCTGGCCAGCAGCATGCTCGCCGAGGGCCTCTTCGACGAGCTGCGGCTGACCGTCCATCCGGTCGCCCTCGGCGACGGCCTCTCGTTCTGGCGGGACCTGCCGCAGCCGCAGCGGTTCGAGCTGGTCAGCTCAACCGCCTACGCCGACGGCACCGTCGCCCAGGTGCTGCGGCCGAGCGCCTCCGGTGTCAGCTAGGGCGGCACCGGAGGTGTGAAGCCACCACTTTCGTGACGGCAGCGGCGGAGAATTAAGTACGCCTTTGGTATCGGCGGCGTTTCGTCAGGTATAAGAGACCCGTGGTCGCCGCTCGCGTCTCTCGCCCCTTTCCGCTGCGCTCCTCGGCCGCCCTCATTCTCGTTGCCGCTTTCACCTTGCTGGCGCCGAACCTCGCCCGGGCGGCGACGACGATCGGCCCGGTACCTACCGACCCGGGTCCCGAAGAACAGACTCAGACGATCAGCTGGCCCGAAGGTTCGTTGATCTTCACCATCGCCGGTCCCGCCGGTCAGCAGCTGAGCGCGCCGGAATCGGGGACGATCACCAGCTGGCAGCTGTACACCGGCGAAGTCACCTCGGGCGCCTCCGTTCAGCTGCGGGTCCTCGAACATCTCAGCGCCAACGAATACAAAGTCGTCGGCTCGGGTCCGGTGCAGCCGATCGACGCCGTCTCCGGCGCCGAGGCGAAAAAAGCCGCCCTCCACCGCTTTGAAGTCAGCGTCCCGATCGCCACCGGCCAGATCGTTGGCGTGTCCCTCTTCCGACACTCGAGCATCCTGCTGCCGGCGCTACCCGCGGTCGAAGAAGAAGGCTGGGAATACGGCTGCCTGACCTGCGAAACGGGACCGCTCGCCGACGGCGAAGCCGCCTCGGCGAACCCGATCCCCCACCAATGGGTCGCCCTCACCGCCGAAATCGGCGGTTCCGCCGGTGGCGGCGGATGCGTCGGTACCGCCTGCCCCGCACCGCCCGTCCTTGCACCGGCCCCGATCGTCCCGCCGGTTACCGTGCCGAGTCAGATCAAGAAGAAGTGCAAGAAGGGCAAGCGCCTCAAACACGGCCACTGCGTCAAGAAGCATAAGAAGAAGCACCGGCACCACCACTAGCTGCGCTCTCGCAACTCCCTGCACAACGGAGTTTCCAGGCGGTGTCCTAGGCGGCTGCCTTGGAGGCGATTCGCTCGGGGCCGATCCGGACCACGTCCCAGACCAGGCCGAGCCGCTCCATCAGGGCGATCAGCGCTGCCGAGGGGTCGACCTCGGCCCGGCCGAGGCCATGTCGGGCCGAGGTCGGGAAGGCGTGATGGTTGTTGTGCCAGGCCTCGCCGAAGGTGAAGGGCGCCAGCCAGGCGAGGTTGCGGGACTCGTCCTTGGTCTCGAACGGGCGAGTGCCGAAGAAATGGCAGAGGGAGTTGATGCAGAAGGTGATGTGGTGGAGGAAGAAGATCCGTACCGCGCCGCCCCAGAGCAGGCCCATCAGGCCGCCGAAGATAGTGCCGGTGAGGGCGACGCCGAGCCCGAAGGGCAGCGCCAGGCCGGCAACCGCCCAAAGGACGAAGGTGCGGTCGACGAAGAGCACGACCGGGTCGGCGATCAGGTCCGGCGCGTAGCGCTCCTCCTCGGCCGGCTCGTCGCTGAAGAGGACCCAGCCGACGTGGGCGTAGAAGAGGCCCCTGATCGCGCCGCCGATGCCGCTGCCGTGGCCAACGTGGGGGCTGTGGGGGTCGCCGGCGGTGTCGGAGAAGCGGTGGTGGCGGCGGTGATAGGCGACCCACTCGATCACCGGGCCCTCGAGCGCCATCGAGCCCAGCACTGCCCAGAGGAACCGCAGCGGCGCGCTGGTCTTGAAGGCGCGGTGGGTGAAGAGCCGATGGAAGCCGACGGTGATGCCGAAGCCGAACGGGATCAGCGTCGCGAAGAAGATCAGGATGTCCTGCCAGACCAGGAGACCGCCCCAGGACTGCCAGACCGCCACCCCGATCAGGGCCAGGGGCACAACCGTGACGGCGAGGTTGGCGAAGCGGTCGATTGGGCTGCCGGCGGCGGGCATGCCAGCCGTGTAATCGGACTCATCCATGGAGGTTCCTTCCCTTGCCGACCCGGTGGCCCCGTTCGGACGGTTAAGGGGATGCGGGCAGTCGGAACCTCTTGCGCTGCGAGGAATGGTTCGACAGCGCTCGTAGCCCTGTTTGCCACACGGACACTAGAGCGTCCGCCTAAAGATTTGTCCCAGAAGCGGCCGCTCAGCCGCGCCTCCGCGCGCGCCAGACTTCCTCGCACGGATACCGGCGTGCCCAGTCGAGGGCGACGCTCGTCGATTTCGTCCTCGCTTCGGCGGGCGGCCGGACTTCGATCAGCTCGGTCACCTCGAGGTCGCAATCGCGGAGGAGGGCGATCATCTTGCCCGGCGGCAGATGGAATTCGACCGAGTCCTCGCCCGGCCATTTGACCCGGTGCATGCCGAAGAGCGGGCGCAGGAGCTGGTCGCCAGCCGGGATCGTCTCGTCGTCGGGGCCGCAGAGGATCGTGAAGATCGAGTTGACGAGGAAGACGAGCTCGCCGCCGGGGCGCAGGAGGCGGGCCGCCTCGGGGATCCAGGCGTAGGGGTCGCACCAGATGCTCGCCCCGTACTCGGAGATCGCGATGTCGAAGGAGGCGTCGGGGTAGGGCACCTGCTCGGCATCGCCGTGGAGGAGGGGGAACTCGATCCCGAACTCCCCCTGGAGGGCGCGCGCCGTCTCCAGCTGGTTGGCGGAGTTGTCGATGCCGACCGGGCGGGCACCGCGCCGGGCCAACCAGGCGGAGACGTAACCGGTGCCGCAGCCGAGCTCGATCGAGTCACGGCCGTCGATCGCCGCCGGCAAGAGGCCGACTTCCGACTCCGGGACGGAGAAGATCCCCCAGGTCGGTTCCTCGCTTGCCCAGTTGCGCCGGCCGTCATCGACGTAGCTCTCCGCCAGCCCGTCCCAGAAGGCGCGGTTGGTCGCGACATGCTCGGGGAGGTCCGCCATGCGACGAGGTTAGCCCGGTGTCTCCAGGGTGCCCGCGGCCCCACAACAGAAAACGCCCCGCCGGGGAGGCGGGGCGCTTCTGGGGTTACTACAGGGAGGAGAGAACTAGCCACGGCCTGAACGGCTGTGGCGCTCGGCTCTGATGCCGGGATCCAGTCCGGTTGTTTCCGGCTGAGTTCGGTGCGCCCAGCGCCTCACTGGCGCACGAGGAGCGGGGATCTGCCCGCCGGGGTGGTTTAGTCGAGCTTCGCCCCAGTGGCTCCATGAGCGGCAGCGAGGAACGCCGCTTTCTGATCGTCGAATGCTTGACTCAAGGTCAGGGCGTCCCCGGAGGGGTCGCGCCGTCTTTCGGGCATGCCGCCCAGTCGTTTTCGCCTTCTAAGTCCGCGATACGGGTCGTGGCATATATGACGATCAGCGCCTTTGCCGACTTCAGCGCTGCCTCCAACTCGTTGACGAGCAGCGGTTCCTCTGCGCTGACTCGGATCCGCACCCCGGCCAAGGCGCCCCAGTGTGGCCTCCACGAATAGAACCCAAGAGTAAGGCCATGCGACCCGGCTGCGGGGCGATCTGGAACCGCCGAGCGACTGCCGGCGATTCCATCGAACACATGTTCGCATGAGTTGCCCGACCACCCGAGTAGCTTAGGTGGGCGATGCCGAAATACGCCGTCCATTTCACAGGAGAGGTCCGCCCAATTGACAGATTCCGACTCGACTCCTTTGGCATGCCGTTACAGAGCTTGACCTCGGCTCCGACCGCTGACGGCCGCGTCCAGCGGCGCAGGGAACTATCTTGTGATCGTGGCAGCCGCGTCGAAGCAGTCGGGCAGGGGAAATAGTCACGATCGCTCTCGGGAGCAGTGCCGATCGCTTTCGTGGATGGAGCATCGAGAAGATTTGAGGGCAAGGGGCGCAAAAGCGGTTTTGCGGCCTCGACGGCGAACAAGTCGCCGTGTCTGACAAGAGCGAAATCGAGTGGACCGAAGCAACCTGGAATCCCGTCACGGGATGCCACCAGGTCTCCCCGGGCTGCGCTCACTGCTACGCCAAGACCTTCGCTGAACGCTTCAAGGGCGTTCCCGGACACCCCTACGAGCAGGGCTTCGAGCTACGAATCTGGCCCGAGCGACTGGATCACCCATTGAAATGGAAGCGGCCTCGCACGATCTTCGTCAACTCCATGTCCGACCTATTCCACAAGGACATACCGGACGACTTCGTTGCCAAAGTCTTCAAGGTGATGGAGGAGGCTGATCACCACGTCTTCCAGGTCCTCACGAAGCGGCAGGACCGGATGGTCGAACTCGCCCCCGACTTGCCCTGGCCTTCGAACGTCTGGATGGGGGTCAGCATCGAGAACCGGCGCTTCGTCCACCGGGCTGACGCACTGCGCGAGGTCCCGGCTGCCGTTCGGTTCATCTCGGCCGAGCCTTTGCTTGGGCCACTCGAAGGGCTCGACCTCGCCGGCATGGACTGGTTGATCGCCGGGGGCGAGTCCGGTCCAGGCCATCGCCGTGTCGATGAAGATTGGATCATCGACCTGCGGGACCGCTGTGGCGCCGAGAACGTCGCCTTCTTCTTCAAGCAGTGGGGTGGACATAGGCCGAAGACGAATGGCCGAGAGCTTGAGGGTCGGACCTGGGATGAGTACCCAGGTCGAGTGTTGACGTCGGCCTAACCCATTGGCATGGCCATCTGGCCGTGCGGGGTGCCTCTGCGGGTAACTTCCTTGAAGAAGCGTTCGGCAAGGGGGTCTCTGCTCGCCATTAGGAAGTCGTAGAGCGGTGATTTGTTCTGCTCGCTGAAGACTTGTTGGCCCACTGAGTACTGATAGCCGAGCTTCGTCAATTTGGCTCGGAAGAAAGCCCTTACGGTTTGCGGCCAGTCGTCCAGGTTGCAGGTGTCCCGCCAGCCACTGCCGAGGACTCTGTCGATGACGTGCGGGTGTTCCCGGCTCCGTTTAAGGCTGTTGATCGGAAGATTGATCAGTAGATCCAGCGGGGGCTTGCCTGTCACCAGGCGGCGAATGGTCTCGAACTCGAGATTGCATCCCTGTGGATCGAGGAGCACCAAGGAGAGGGTCCAGGTTGGGATCTTGCTCCTCACGCTAAGGATCGTCTCTGGGGCGTTTACGTCCTCGGTCATGTACGACACCGACCCCATGGTCTGGGCCAGTCGCGCCTTCAACGCGTTGATGCAGACTGGGTCCTTGTCGTTGAGGATGAAATGGGAATACGCAGGCTCAACTTCCTGGGCGATCAGCGGTGACCCGCAGACGAATTCTCCGGTGTCTTCGACCCAGCAAATACCGGGTCCGCAAAAGAGGTCAACGTAGGCGAGGTTCTCCCATTTGTTCTTCATGCTCTTGGCGACAAGGTCCGCGTAGCCCTGGATTGAGGACGCCTTGTAGATGTTGTGCGCTTTGACTATGCGCGCGGGAAGCCCGTCGATAGGGCAGACGACCATGCCCAAATCACGCCCTGGCACTTTGGGCGGGTTGAGATCAACCGCGATAGGGGTGGGTGCGACAACGATATTTGAAGTCTGGCGGGGGCGGCGGCGGAACCGCGAATCCCAGAAGCCCCCAAATTGCGGCTTAGCGGAACTCGAAACGGAGCAGGATGTATTGACGAGGGTTTGCTTCCACTGCGGACAGCAGGCGCTTCACTGCTAGGACGCTCGGAGACGCTGGTGGATCCGACACAGGAGGCCGAGGTGGGAGGCCAGACGGCTTGCGCAAGACCGCGAAGTGATCATCGGTCCGGTGATTCCGGTGCCTCGCTGACGCACTACTGGCGCACGAAGGGCGCTCGGCGGCAGGTCTTGTCAGGCCTTTGGTGACGAATCCGAGCCAAACCGCGAGGGTCGAGACTCAGCGAACTGACTACCGAGACTGACACGCTCCAGGGAGATTGAGTTCATAGTGAGCGCTTCCAAGGGGAGAGCCGTTTTCGGCTTCCGCGCTGGCGCCGACACTCCCGGGTGACACACATCTGGGCAGAACCGCAGTAAACACGCTGAGAGGTTCTCCCTGGTGGAGTTCATGCGCGGTCTTGCCTGCAATATCAGACACCACGGCCTCGGCCCCGATCCTCCGTCCATTCGATTCCCCCGTAACTTGGAGCCGTGAGGTTTCGCTACTCGTCACTCCGCTCACGAACGACCGGGCAACTTTGTCATGGCCAATAATCCCTATGCCACCGACTTTGACAATGCAGAGATCCCCACATCGACTTGCCCAAGTTTCAGCGTTCGGGGTACAGCCTAGGCCCTCCGAGGTGCCTTCGGCAGGAAAATCGATTCCGAGGCAGAGCCCTTGAGTCGTCGAAAAGGCAACGAGCTCAAAGCGAATGCTCGACCGATCACCACAGGCAATAACAATCACGCGAGAACGGAAGTGCACTGACCCAGTCTTCGGAATGCGACTCACGTGAAGCGACGGATTTCCTCCAACTTCGCATCCAGAAGATGCCTGCGACTTACCGGCGCCAGACGCGTCACGTCGGGCAAAAAGAATCCCTCCGACAACTAAGAGGATCACAATCACAATCGCTGCCGCAAATCGTTTCATTTGCCAACCAATCATACAACATGGAAGTGGACGGGTCCACAGTCTTGATCGTCATCGAAGAGTACGCACACTTCTGCTGAGAGGGGCCCTACCCATTCGGCACCGAATTCGATGATGCCATGTTTCTTCCCAGTTATGGTGGTCATGAGCCCCACGCCGTCCGGCGTGGCCACAAATGCCGCCACAGTCACCGTGTGATTACAGGAGAAGCTCGCACTGCCTACCATGACAGTTTCGGTCAATACATTTCTTACAGCGGCTCCTCGCCCTTCTGTCAGGCTGCACCCGTCGAAATGGACTGCCGGAATCTTGAAGTGCGCTTCATGATGTGGTGACGGGGTAAGGCCGGGATGCGCACCGGGATAGGGCACCTTGCGACGGTTGGGAGCGGCTGGGCACTTCTTCTTCTTTGCGCATTCTCCGCTTAGATCTAGGCCGTTGATCGGATCAGCGTCGGCGTAATCGTATCCATTAGCAGATCCGCCTGGAACGGGGTCAAGTGACAAGAAGCGTCCCACGGACGGTACGTAACTGCGGACTCCCATCTGAATGACTCCAGATGCTAATTCGGTGCGCCGCTGTTTTCCACCTAGCCATCCATACCGACCGGAGCTACCTGACAGAGGGTTGCCGAACTCATCGAAACTGGAGGTGCTTTTCAGTTTAGATTCCACCGGATTCGCAGCCGCAGTCGCGACAACGTCACCATGGATATTGGTTAGCTGCAAGATCGTGCCAGCGCCACCTTCCTGAATCGCAACCAGTTCGCCGCCAATCCCGGCGATGTTTCGCGTCCAGACCGCCGGGCGTTCGGTCCAGGCCGGAGAATCGGAGCTGCCGTCGTAGTGGAAGACTTCCGTGCCTTCGAGTCCACCGGCCTGCAGGCGAGTCCGCTGGCGGAGGCCGCCGTCCAAGTTGAAGCTGTTTGTCACGCCGCCCTGGGACTGCGTTGCGACCATGTCATTGCTGTAGTAGGAGGTCGTCAGCGTTTTGCCGCCGGCATCAGCGGCCGGAAGACTCGTGATCCGCCCGAAATTGTCGTAGACGATGCCGGAGTCGGTAAGGCGATCGGCGGAGTCATAGCTGTATTTCTGCTCGCTCGTTGAGCCCGTGCCACAGCTGCTCCCCAACGCTGAGGCGACGGCCGTCATCTTAGTCCGGTTACTGTCGAGCCCGGCCGTGCCTTCAAAGCCATATTGCCGAGTAGTGCAGGAGCCACCCGACGGCGCTTCCTGGGCTTCCTTCAGTCTGCCGTCTTTGTCGTAGGCGTATTGCTTGGTGCCCAGTGTGCCCGAGGTCGAGAGAATTTGGCTGTGGATCGAGCGTTCGAGGCTTTCCTGCAGCCAGATGCAGCTACCGCCGCAGGAGTTCGCCTTGACGTAGATGAGCTTGTTCGGTTCGTCGACCGAGTTGTAGGTTGTCGTTGCCGTGAGGCCGTCCGGCAGGGTCCGTTCGATCAGGTTGCCGTCGGCGTCGTAGGCGGCGGTAAAGGTGCCGGCGCCGGAGTCTTCGAGTTTGACCGGCAGGCCGGAGTTCGGGTCGTAGGTGATCGTCTGTGATCCTTTGTTGTCTTTCTGGGTGACCGGCCTGCCGAGCAGGTCGTATGTCGTTTCGGCTTTGTTGCCATCGGCGTCTTCGTATTTAATCGACCGGCCGAGTTTGTCGTATTCCGTGGTCGTCGCTTGGGAGTCAAATCCTTCGCAGCTTCCCGAGCAGGCAAACCTCTGGGTGGTCGGCAAACCGGTGTTCGGGTCGTAGAGGATTTCTACCTTCGGGATGACTGCGCCCGCGCTTTCGCCGGCGATTTGGCGGCTGGTTTCTCTGCCGGCGCTGTCGTAGGTGATCGTCGTCGTACGTTCAGCTTTTAGGGATTCGCCAAAGCCTTCAATGATTTGAGTCGGCTCGCTCAGGGAGTTGTAGGAAGCGATGTATTTGACCAATAGGTTCGGTTGGCCGGAGGTGCCCGGTTGGGCGGCGGGACGGATGAAGCAGGGCAGGCCTCGGACTCTCGACCCACTACAAAGAGGGTTCGAAGATTCGCCGTAGTATTCGATCTGGGTGCTGCCTGCACCGCCTCCACCGATGTTCGACGGCTGGCGCGTTTCAGTCGGCATGCCGGTGGTTTCGCTGTAGACGGTCTTCGTCCGAATGTTCAGTCCCGACGGATCGACGATCGTTTCGGTCGGCTTGCTGAGGGTCCAGTTGTAGCCAGTTTTGGTGGTCTGGATATCGGAGTCTTCGCCTTTTCCCTGCACGCTGGCGCCGGTGGTTTCGGTGGTTGGGAGGTGCGGGTCCGGGCTCGTTCCCCCCGGCATGCCTTCGTCATATTGAACGGTCTTGTGCATGCGGGCCTGGACGACGCTGCCCGAGGCGAGCTTGACTTCATGGCGGGGCCCCCATTCCTCTTCCATCTGGGTTCCGGATTTGCCGTAGAGCCGTTTAGTCGAGAGCTGTTCGCTTAGTTCGGCGCGTTCGGCTTCGGGCGCCGCGAGAATCTTGTTACGGTTGACCGGCGTCAGTTCGCGGACGACGTTGCCGTATTCATCGGTTTCGCTCGTGGAGATCGAAGGAGCGCTCGTCCCCGCACCCGAAGGCGTTGCCGTGTTGACCGCGTAGCCTTCGGCGTTCATGTAGTAGACGGTCGCCGCCGAGTAGCTGGTCGGTGGGCTCGCCGGTTCTTGGTTGGGCGGAAAGACCGCGGTCGCGTCGACCGGGGCCTGACTCGGGGTCTGTCCCCATTCTCCCACCGACGAACCGTCCATCGGGCCGAGCCCTTCGACGCCGCCGCTGATCGGAACGCCATAGGCGACCGTGGTCTTGGCGGTTGTCGGGCTGGCGAGCAGGCTCGGGCGCTTCACAGCCGCGATCCGGCCGTGGTCGTATTCGCCGTCGGTCTGGCGGTATTCCATTGTCCAGGGTTCCTGGCCGGGAGGGGTCAGCGTGAGCAGCTGGCCGGTTTCGGTGTAGGTGTAGATCTCCTTGAGCGGTTCCGGGGTGACGCGCGGATCCCACTCCTTCCAGAGCTGTCCCTTGCTGTTGTATTCGTAGTCGGCGACGTCGGTTGGGCCGCCGAAGCCCGGGGCAAAGTAAGTGATCTTCAGGAGCCTTTCGCCCAGGCTCGACGGGACTTCTTTGGGCTGTCCATAGGTGAAAAGCAATCCGCGGCAATCGCCCTGCGTTTTGACTTCTTCTTGGTTGCAGCTACCCCCACTGGCGTCGCGCGGCGCGATTACCATTTCGAGACGCAGACCATTTCCGGATGGCACGTAGACCATTCGAGAGGTGTTCTTGCCGCCGGCGGTTTCGATCGAACTCGGCAGGTATTCGGAGCCGCCTTCGCTGTTCTTGAAGGTCGTTCTCCCGCCCCCAGGTTCGGAGAGCACGAACTTCTTTCCTTCTTCTTCGAGGTTCAGCGACCAGCCGGTCACTTCTGGCGGGGCAACGTACAGGTGCGTTTCTTCGTTTTCTTCAAAAGCTAGTTCGGAACCTTCCTGGGTGGTCACTATGGCGTAGTTGAAGTGATAGGTTTCTCCTTCGAATTCTTCGGTGAAGGTGACTTTCTTGACGCTCCGCCAGGCGCCGCTGCCGGCTTGTTCGATCGCGGTCCCGGTTTTCCAGCTGCGTCCGAGGACGCCCTTTTCTTCCGAGGGTCCCGGGTCTCTCGAGTTGATCGTCCGCGAGAATTCAAGCGCGGTTCCCATCACCGGGATCGAGACGTCGGTCCGAGAGACGCTGAGGTTGCCGGTCAGCAGGTCGAGGGTGCCAGGGCCGACCCCGGTGGTAGCGTCTTTGGGACCGCCGAGGGTGCGGTTGACCTGCGCTTCAACCGGGGCGCTGAAGCCCGCGACGCCTTTTTCGGTGTTGGATTCAAAGAGAGCCCGGACTTGGATCTTCCCGCCTTTTTCGCGGAGGGCTGTGGTGGCGTGGGCGGCGTCGAAGTAGAGCGTGTGTTTTTTTGCCGTTTCATGTTCGCCTTCCGTCGGGATGGGCCATTCCGCTGGCGATTTCCCGTTTGCGTCCTTGATTAGGCCCAAGGGGATTGTGTGGAATTGGTTCCCATTTGCGACTTCTCGGTACTGGTAGGTGATCCCGGTGACTCCCGCGACGCTCCAAGCTGCATTGAGCTTCAGGCGGCCCGCGGTCCTCGTTCCTTCAGTCGGCGAGGTGATCTTGCTGGAAGCGGGCGCCGGCGGGAAGTAGTCGACTCGGATCCAGGGCTTTTCGGAGGCAGCACTACTCGAATTGAAAGCGACGAACCGACGACTACAGTTAGCAGGATTCGCTTCGCATTCGCCTTTCGTCTCATTCGCCTGCCTCACGATAAGGCCGAAGTTGGGAATTGCGCCGGTGACCCATCCATTGACGAGTTTGCGAAGGGCTTCAGATTCAAAGACCCAGTTGCCAGGTTGCGGGCCTCGCGAGGCCGTCGAAACTTCAGATAGTCCTTCTGCGTTGTAGTCACCCCCGGGGTTTCCCCACGTCGGAAATGGAGGGTGCCCGCTGGTCTTAGAATATTTCCAATTGAGCGAGTCGTTCCACAGCCTCGTAACTCGTCTCGTTACGAGTGCTGGCGTGTTTTCAGCAGAGGACTGCGCGTAAAGAACCACCGCTGCCTTCGTGACATAGCTTTTCAACGGAATATTGGCTCCAGCGAAGCCAAATTTGAGAAACGTCCGGACCGGCTGGCCTTCTTTCTGGCTGTAGGCGACGTCCAATTCTTTGCTTCCGGTTTGGCCGCACATGCTCCAGCCTTCGGGGAGCGGCATGCTCCCTATCGTGCAGTCGGCTTCGAGCCCCGCCCACCCGTAGATCGGCGGATCGATCCTCACCGGCCAGCTTCGACCGTCTTCAGAGAGCCATTTGTGATCGACTTCTACATCGAGGCGCCAGTTGCCAGAGCTCAGTTCTTCCAGGGAGTATTGGGCCGGACCTTGCTGCGGGGTTAGGCCCGGAGAGCTGTCGGAGACGCTTGGTGCCGGCATCTGGGCGAAGGGTTCCCCGGAGGAGTCGAGGAATTCGATGGAGCCGTCGTTTGCGAGCTGCGGGGTCAGCCCGTTCGAGGCATCTAGTTCGTAGTGGAAGGTGGCGGGCGCGGAGGGGCCGTTTAGAACAATTTCTTCGTCGACGCCGGTGGCGGTGGCGGCGAGTTCAATCGTCGTCGCCGGCGCCGCTCCTTCGTAGCTGGCCGTTTCGCTTTCGAGTTCGGCCGGCCGGGAGACGCTGCCAAGCAGTCGCGAAGAGACCCACTGATCGCCTTCGGAGAGGCGGGTGGCGCTTTCTCCGATGCGCTGGGGGAGCTGGAGGTCGAAGGAGTTCTCGCCGTTGGTGATGCCCTCCCCGGGCGACCATTCGAGACCTTCTTCGATCGGCTCCCATGATTCGCCTTCCTTGTAGTTGACGGGGGAGCCGTAGACCCGGGTTTCGAGGGCGCCGCTTGGCGTTTCGAAGGTGTCGGAGGTGGCGGTGCGCTTGGCTGGAAGTTCGGTACCTGACGGTTCTAGGGGGCCTTCGGCTGTCGGAGGGTTACCGGGTTCAATTTCAGAGCGTCCCGCGGCGGCAGCCCCATTCACGGCAAAAATGCAAGCGACCAAAAGACCGACTGGGAGAGCTACGAGCGCCAACGCCTTGCTGCGCCGCGACTGCCTGCGGTTAACCATTTCCCCCACAACGCCCCCTTGGTCTTTTGCGCCTCAACTTCGAACGCGTGGAAACCTTCCATGTACCTAGGGAGAGTTCAATACTTATTTTTTTCCTATCCGATTGGATACCAATACAGGAAGGTATTCACAGAGACCGAAGAGCCGCCCTCTCTGCGCCTCGGACCTCGACCCCGGCCGGGATTGTCGAGGCCACGACCTATCAGCCGCTCTTGGTCACGGCAGCCGGCGTCAGGCACTGGACGGCAGTGAACATGCGCATCACCTCCTCCGTGGCGTGGTTCATCCCTACGCAGGAGTTTCTAATGCAGGTTGCTGCATTGATGCAATTAGATGGCGCATTTTGCAGTGAAAGCTGAAGCGCTCTCTACTAAGTTGGTAAATCCGAGCAAACAGGAGGAGGCGCGCCAATGAAGATCACGGATACCGAGCACACGTCGATCACCCGAATAGCGGCCGCGATCTCGCACCCGGTGCGGTTCAGGATCCTCTCGGCGATGCACAGCCCAGAACGGATGCTGTCGCCGAATGACTTCTCAACTGAGACGGGCCATCCGCTCGGCAATACCGCGTACCACTTCCGGATGCTGGAGAAAGCGGGATGTATCGAGCTCGCCGACACCCGCCAGCGGCGTGGAGCAACCGAGCACATCTTCAGGCCGGTGCGGCGCGCGATGCTCTGGACCCGGGAGTGGGGTTCACTCCCGCCAATCGTCCGCCAAGCGATCGCTGCCAGCGCCTTCGGTGACTTCGTCAAGGATGCTGGGTCCGCCATTGACGCTGGTGCTTTTGATGGCGACGACGGTAACGACGACACCAATCTTGCCTGGGGAGCGTTTTGGTCGGACGAGGAGGGCCGCGAGGAATTGATGCGCATCTGGAACGACGCGCTCGCGGCGGCCCTTGCACTCGAAGCGCAGGTCGCAGCTCGTCTTGCTGACGATCCCGAGCGCCCACGGATGCTTGTCAGCTGGGGGTCGGCTGCATACCGCACGGCTCCGCCCGAATGACATTGAGGAAGTTGCCGTAACGCTCTAAGGAATCTCATAGCGGTCAGACAAGCACCGAACTCGAAGTAGCGAGCCAGGAACAGCAAAGACCCCTCACCTTCGCAGCATCTCTCTTGATCGACATGGGCGCAAACCCAGAAGCGATCCAAGAAGTCATGGGCCACTCAAGATTCATACGACCTTCGACGTCTATGGGCAACTTCTGCCCGGTAGTCACGACCACGTCCGAGCGCGGATGGACGCCTACTTGGCGGGGCTCTAGCGCCACTGGCGCATTTACTGGCGCACAGGCCGGTGAATCAGCCGACGAGCATTCGCCGCTGAGCGTTTCCCGCGCGCAATCGGCTCTAGAAAGCCACCACAACAGAAAACGCCCCGCCGGGGAGGCGGGGCGCTTCTGGGGTTACTACAGGGAGGAGAGATATGTATCTCTATATATGTGGATCCGTGGGAGGTAGGTGAGCCCAGTTGTGTCGTGGGCGCCTGGTGTGGGAAGCACCGGGGGCCATATTTACGACGCGGGACTCAGCCAAAAAGTTTTAGTTGCTGCCTTTCATCGGTTTCTCCATCCGAATCCTTGAACAGCGTACGAACGTATGTGCGCTTTGTGTGTGAGGCGCGTCACAGAATTGGTTGATTTGGGGGATTTCGTGCCTGAGAAGGGTCTCATTTACCCAGAACTATGCGCATCAAAGCGCATCCCCGGCTACGCAGCGAGGAGGTACCCAGACGTTCGGCTGGGGGTCCCGGCGGTAGCTTCTTGGCGGTGAAGAAGACGCGGATAGATGCTGTCTTGGCAGAGCGGGGTCTTTTTCCCTCGCGGACGGCCGCCGCCGGCGCGGTGCGGGCCGGCGAAGTGCGGGTCGGCGCCGACGGGCCGCTGGCGCTGCGCCCGAGCCAGTTGGTCGGGCCCGAAGACGAGCTGATCGTCGATTCCGGGCCGCGCTACGTCTCCCGCGGCGGGGTCAAGCTGGAGAACGCCCTGGCGGCGCTGGCGATCGACCCGGCCGGCCGCGAGTGCCTCGACGTCGGCGCCTCGACCGGCGGCTTCACCGACTGCCTACTGCAGCGGGGCGCGCCGAGGGTCGCCGCGGTCGATGTCGCCTATGGGCAGATCGACGCCGGCCTGCGGGCGGACCCGCGGGTGACGGTGATCGAGCGCCTCAACGCCCGCGAGATGACCCTCGCCGACCTGCCCTTCGCCGCCGCCCTCGCCACCGTCGACGTCTCCTTCATCTCCTTGAGCAAGGTGCTGCCGGCGATCGCTCGATGCCTCGCCCCGGGCGGCGAGGTGCTGGCGATGGTGAAGCCGCAGTTCGAGCTCGGCCGCGACCGGGTCGGCCGCGGCGTGGTGCGCAACGATCGCGACCGGCACGAGGCGATCCTCGCCGTCGCCGCGACGGCGACCGAGCTGGGCCTGCCGGTCCGCGGCTTCGCCTCCTCCGGCCTGCCCGGCCCGAAGGGCAACCGCGAGACCTTCGTCTGGTGCGGCGGCGACGGTGCCTCGCTTGCGGACCCGGCCGCGGCCCTGGTCGCGGCGGAGGATTCTGCGACCGTGGGGTCGGGATGAAGACCGCGGCGCTGATCACCCACTCGCATCCACCGGCCGCCACCGACGCGGTGCCGCTGGTGGTGCGGATCGCCAGCGAGCTCGGCTGGCGCCTGGTCGCGACCGAGGACGAGTGCAGCAAGCACGGGGCCAAGGCCGAGGGGGTCGAAATCGCCGACGGCGAGGACGCGCCCGAGATCTGCGTCGTGCTCGGCGGCGACGGCACCATCCTCCACGCGCTGCGCCGCTTCGCCGGTAGCGGCGTTCCCGTCTTCGGGATCAATTACGGCACCGTCGGCTTCCTCGCCGCGGTCGAGCGCGCCGAGGGCGAGCAGGGCCTGCGCCGGGCGCTGTCCGGTGAGCTCGAGCGAGTCGAGCTGCCGGGGATCGAGGTGATCGTCGACGGCCACGGCGCGGTCGGCCTCAACGACGTCACCCTCGCCCGCCGCCCCCGCGACCGGGTCGCCGAGCTGAGCTACTCGGTCGGCGGCGAAGAGGTCGGCCACGTCCGCTGCGATGGCCTCGTCGCCGCCACCCCGGTCGGCTCGACCGGCTACAACCTCGCCAATCAGGGCCCGATCCTCGCCTGGGGAGTCGAGGGCTACGTGGTCAGCTACATCTCGCCACACTCGCTGACCGCCCGCGCCCTGGTCGTCGCCCCGCGCGACGTCCTCACCGTCGTCAACGCCAAAGACCGCGAGCCGGTCGAAGTCGCGGTCGACGGCGAGCAGGTTGCCGACCTGGGGCCGGGGGAATCGCTCCAGGTCCGCTTCGCCCACAAGGTCGGCGTCCTCGGACAGCTGCCGGGAACCAGCTTCTACGGCCGCATCCGCGAGAAGTTCGGCCACTTGGCCGTCTAGGGCTTCGCGGCGGAGCGCCCGCCGAGCCGGGAATGGACGCGGTGTCCACTGGGTAGAGTCGCGCCGATGGAGCGCAAGTGGTGGACCCTGGTTCTGGTCTCGGTGGCGACCTTCATGCTGCTGCTCGACGTCACCGTCGTCAACGTCGCCCTGCCGGACATCCGGGTCGAACTGCACGCCAGCCTCTCCAGCCTGCAGTGGGTCGTCGACGCCTACTCGCTGACCCTCGCTGCCTTCCTGCTCACCGCCGGCTCGCTCGGCGATCGCCTCGGCCGCCGCCGGGTCTTCACGATCGGCTTCGGGATCTTCACCTTCGCCTCCTTCCTCTGCGGAATCTCCGACGACCCGACGCTGCTGAACCTCGCCCGCGGCCTGCAGGGGATCGGCGCCGCCGGCATGTTCGCGACCTCGCTGGCGCTGATCGGCCAGGAGTTCCACGGCAAAGACCGGGCGACCGCGTTCGGCGTCTGGGGGGCGACGATCGGCGGCGCCGTCGCGATCGGGCCGCTGCTCGGCGGGCTGATCACCGAAGGGCTCGGCTGGGAGTGGATCTTCTTCATCAACGTGCCGATCGGGATCGGCGCAATGGTCCTGACCGAGAAAAAGATCGTCAACGTCTTCGCTGAGGAACCCGAACCGGTCGACGTGCCGGGCCTGGTCACCTTCTCCTCGGCGCTCTTCCTGCTGATCTTTGGGCTGATCCGCGGCAACCCCGAGGGTTGGGGCAGCCCGCTGATCCTCGTCTGCCTGATCGGCGCCGCGGTGCTGATGGGGATCTTCCTGACGATCGAGACCCGCACCCGCTTCCCGATGCTGGACCTCAACCTCTTCCGCAAACCGGCCTTCAACGGGGTCTCGGCGGTCGCCTTCGCGCTCTCGGCCAGCCTCTTCGCGATGTTCCTCTACCTGACGATCTACATCCAGAGCGTGCTCGACTACTCGCCGCTGGAAGCGGGCCTGCGCTTCCTGCCCCAGACGGTGCTGGCCTTCGTCGTCTCGCCGATCGCCGGCAAATTCTCCGACCGGGTGCCGCTGCGGATCATGCTCGGTGTCGGCCTCGGGATGTGCGGGGTGGGGTTGCTGATGATGCACGGCCTCACCGTCAGCTCGGACTGGACGGCGCTGTTGGCCGGCTTCATCGTCTCCGGGATCGGGATCGGGATCACCAACCCGGGCATCGGCCAGGGGGCGATCGCGGTGGTGCCGCCGGAGAAGGCGGGAATGGGATCGGGAATCAACTCGACCTTCCGCCAGGTCGGGATCGCCACCGGCGTCGCCGGCCTCGGGGCGATCTTCCAGAGCCAGATCAACTCGAAGCTGGCGGAATCGCTGCCGAACGCGCCGAAGGGATTGGGCGAAGCGATCTCCTCCGGTGGCACCAAAGTCGTCGAAACCCTGAACCTGCCGCCGGCTCTCCAGGACAAAGCGGTCGCCGCCTCGAAAGCGGCCTTCATCAGCGGCTTCAACACGATCCTGTTGATCGCCTCGATCACCGCCTTCGTCGGCGCCGTGCTGGGCTTCGTGCTGGTCCGCAAGCGCGACTTCGTCGCCGAAGGCGGCCCGCAGCCGGGGTCGGAGGCAGCGGGCGAGCCCGAGGCCGCCGCCAGCTGAGCTGGGCCCAGCGGGCGCTCGCAACTAGCGACAAAAGGGCGATTGTCGGTCCGGGGGCGTTGCTAAACCGGATCGGATGCTGCGTGAGCTGCGAATCGAGAACCTGCTGCTGATCGAGCGAGCCGAGCTGCGGCTGGGCGAGGGATTGAACGCGATCACCGGCGAGACCGGGGCAGGCAAGACCGTCCTCGCCCATTCTCTCGACCTGCTGATGGGCGGCAAGGCGAAGTCCCAGATCGTTCGTCCGGGGGCGCCGGAGGCCTGGGTCGAGGGAGTCTTCGACCTGCCGCCGGGCCTGCTGGACGAGCCGGAGCTGGCGGAGCTCGCCGAGCGGCTGCCGGAGGGGGCGGAGGAGATCGTGATCGGCCGGCGGGTCTCGGCCGGGGGGCGGACCAGCGCCTTCGTCGCCGGCCGCGCTGCGACGGCAGCCGACCTGCGGGCCCTGGGCGGTCGCCTTCTCGCCTTCTTCGGCCAGCATGAGCACCGGAGGCTGACGATCGCCTCGACTCAGCTCGACGTCCTCGACGGCTTCATCGGCGCCGAGCAGATGGCGCTGCGGGGGGAGTACTCCAGGGCGCATCGCGAAGTCCTGCGGCTCGGAGCCGAGTTGGCCGAGCTGCGTGAGCGCGAAGGCTCGCGGGAGCGCGACCTCGACCTCTATCGCTACGAGCTCTCCGAGATCGAGGAAGTCTCGCCCTCTCCGGAGGAGCGCGAGGGGATCGCCGCCGAGCGCGAGCGACTGCGCCACGCCGAGGGCCTGCGCGAGGCGGCGATCGGCGCCCACGCCGGCATCGTCGGGGCCGACGAGGACGGTGGCGGCGCGGTCGCCGTGCTGGCCGCCGCCGAATCCCGGCTGGCGGCGACCGAGGGGGTGGACCCGGGGCTCGACGCGCTGGGCGAGCGGGTCGCGGCACTCGCCCTGGAGCTGGCCGACGTCGGCTCGGAGCTGCGCGACTACGCCGAGGGGATCGAGGGCGATCCGGCGTCGCTGCTGGCGATCGAGGAGCGGCTGGAGGCGATCGACCGGCTCGAACGCAAGCACGGCGGCAGCGTCGAGTCGGTGCTCGCCCACGCCGAGCGCTGCCGCGAGGAGATCGCCAGGCTGGAGGGGGCGGAGGTTCGCGGGGCGGAGGCCGAGGCGGCGCTGGCCGAGGCCGAGGCGCGGCGGACCAAGCTGGGGGAGAAGCTCTCGCGGGCGCGGGCGAAGGCGGCCAAGCCGCTGGAAGAGCGGGTCGCGGCGGAGCTGGAGAGCCTGGCGATGGCGGGGGCGACCCTGCAGGCGATCCTCGAGCCGCACCCCGACGGATTTGGGCCGAGCGGCCGCGAGACGGTCGAGCTGCGGCTGGCCCCGAACCCGGGGATCGAGCCGGCGCCCCTGCGCGACGCGGCCTCCGGCGGCGAGCTTTCGCGGGTGATGCTGGCGCTGAGCGGGCTCGGCGAGGCCGGCTCGGCGGGGACGCTGGTCTTCGACGAGATCGACGCCGGGGTGGGCGGCAACACCGCCCGGGTCGTCGGCGAGCGGCTGAAGGCGCTCGGCACTGGCCGCCAGGTCCTTTGCATCACCCACCTGCCCCAGGTCGCCTCGCTCGCCGACGTCCACTTCCGGCTCGAGAAGGACGTCGCGACCGAGCATGCCTCGGCCCGGGTCGAGCGGCTCGACGGCGAGGACGTCGTCGCCGAGATCAGCCGCATGCTCGGCGGCGCCGCCGGCGAGGACGAGGCGGCAACCCGCCACGCCCGCGAGCTGCTCGCCTCTGCCTGATCGGCTCTACTGCGAGATGTAGAGGGGGGAGGGTTCGGAGAACGTGTAGGTCCCGGACCATCTGACGGCGCTGGAAGGGCATTTCCCGCCGCTTTCGTTGCCCATCGCGATCGACTGGGCCTTGGCGTTCGCGGCCCCGGCGATGGTCCCTTCGAAGCTGAGTAGCGCCGACGCCGTGCCGACGGTGCAGTTGATGATCGCGCCGCAGGCAATCGTGACGCTGGGGTTGGGCCCGGCGAGATGGTCTTTGATTTTCCAGGTGCCGAAGTTAGATCCGGTTCTGCTGATTTCCAGGCGGTAGGGGAGCCCGACCGTGGTGACGGTGCAGGTTTCGGTGCTGAGTTTGCAGGAGGTGAAGGTCAGCGCCGTGATTTCCCCGGGCAGGGCGAAAGTTTCTGTTGCCGCGGTCGTTTTGCCGGTCATCGCCGAGGTGCAGGAGATCGACCCGAGGTTGGTGGCAAACGAGGCTCCTCCCGGCGTGGTCGCCGATTTGAGCACGGTTCCAGAGGCATACTGGCTCGCGGCAGGGCAGATTTCCACATTGGTTTTGCAGAGGCTGGTCGACCCAAAGGCCGACGCACTGGCGAGACCCGCGAGGGCAAGGACAACCGCGAGGCAAAACGTGAGGGTGCTGAGACGCCGCCGAGATTCCATCACGAGACCTTCCCCTTGTCTGCGCCAGCGGCGCAATTTACTTTCAGATTCCTGTGTAATACCCCCGAAAACCGTTTGGTCAAGTCGGCACACTGTGCGTAGGCGTCTAGCGGGGGCGCTTCCGATCTTTTCTCTACTCCACTGGGAAGGACATGGAAATGCTTGCGCACTTTGCGCCCACCAGGGGGCATAGGTGAACAACCGGGCGTCGGTGTCGCGCACGGCCGGCGGGATTTGCAGCGCTTCAGCCGCTTGACCTAACCTCCTCACGTGGCAACCACCAGTCGCCGCCGTCTTCCCGCCCTGTTGGGCCGGCGCAACGGAGCGCGCTCGGCGGCGCCTGTCGTGGGCGCCGCCCGGCTCGGCGCCCGGACCAAGCACCTGGTCAAACGGCTGCGGCCGGGCGACGTCGCCGTGATCGACCACGTCGACATCGACCGGATCGCCGCCGAGGAGTTGATCGACTCCGGTGTGGTCGCGGTCCTCAATGCCTCGCCCTCCTCGACAGGCCGCTATCCGAACGCCGGCCCGCTGATGCTGGCCCGGGCCGGGATCCTCCTCATCGACGCTCCCGACGCTGACCTCTTCTCCTTGCTCAAAGACGGGGAGCGGGTGACCGTCGATGACGCGGGTGTGGTCAGCGCCGGGGGGCAGGAGGTCTTGCAAGGTCGGGTCCTCGCCGCCGCCGACCTCGAGGAGCAGCTGCACGAGCAGCGGCTGCGAATCGACGAGGCGCTGGCCGAATTCGCGACCAACACCGTCGCCCACGTGCGTGAAGAGACCGACCTGCTGACCGGCGACATCGACTTCCCGCCGACCCGCGCCTCCTTTCGCGACCGCCACGTCCTGATCGTCGTCCGCGGCGACCGCCACCGCCGCGACCTGAAAGCGCTGCGCGCCTACATCCGCGACGTGCGGCCGCTGATCGTCGCCGTCGACGGTGGCGCCGACGGCGTGCTCGAGGCCGGGCTGAAGCCCGACGTGATCCTCGGCGACATGGACTCGGCCTCCGACCGGGCGCTCGGCTGCGGCGCCGAGCTGATCGTCCACGCCTATCCCGACGGCCGCGCCCCCGGGCGCGAGCGGGTGCTCGAGGCGGGGCTGCCGCACCAGGTCGTTCCCGCCGCCGGCACCAGCGAGGACGTCGCGATGCTGATGGCTCACGAGATGGGGGCGACGCTGATCGTCAGCGTCGGCGCCCACTTCAACCTGGTCGAGTTCCTCGACCGCAAGCGCGGCGGCATGTCCTCGACTTTCCTGACGCGGTTGCGGATCGGCGAGCGGCTGGTCGACGCCAAGGGCGTCAGCCGGCTCTACCACCCGAGCTCCGCGCTTGCCCCGATCGCCTTCTTCGCCGTCGCCTTCCTGGTCCTGCTGACGATCCTCGTGATCACCTCGCCGGCCCTCAACGACGTCTTCGAACTGGTCTGGCTGAAGATCCGCATCTGGCTCGGCATCTAGTCGACCGGCTTCCGGGCCGTTCGGGCGGAATTCCCCGCAAGCTCTAGCCTTCCGGGGTCGATGGGTTACAGCGCGCGCTATCACGCCACCTCTCTCATAGCGGTCTTCCTCGCCCTCGCGGTGGGGATCCTGGTCGGCGCCGAGTTCGGCGGCGAAACCCTGACCAACACCCGCAAGGACCTCGAGCACAGCCTCGTCGGCAACCTCCAGGACGCCCGCGCCCGCTCCGACGAACTGAGCGGCCAGCTCGGCCGCGCCGACGAATTCGCCGACCGCGTCTATCCGGTGCTGACTCGGGAAACGCTGGCGGGCAAACGGGTCGCGATCGTCGCCCTCGGCGGCTTGCCCGGCGACCTCGCTTCGGCGGTCGAGGAAGCGCTGGGGCCGACCGGGGCGAAACTGGTCGGCGTCGGCGTCATCCGCGAGCCGGTCGACGTCAACGGGATGGCCGGCGACCTCTCCGAAACCCGCTTCTCGGCCCTGCGCACGAACTCGGACCAGCTGACCGAACTCGGCACCGGGCTGGGGCGGCAGATGGTCCTCGGCGGCACCCTCGCCGAAGTCGTCCGCGACCACCTCTTCTCGCGCGCCAGCGGCAGCTTCGGCGGCCTCGACGGGGTGATCGTCGTCCGCGACCAGCCGCAGGACATGGGGCCGGTCCAGCGCTCGACGGCGGCCCAGTTCGAATCGGCGCTGCTCGGCGGGATCACCGCGACCCGGGCGCCGACCGTGGGGGTCGAGGCGACGAGCACCGAACCCTCCTCGGTCTCCTTCTTCCAGGCCAATGACATGGCCAGTGTCGATGACATCGACCAGCCCGCCGGGCAGCTGGCGATGGTCTTCGCCCTGCTCGGGGCCGAGGGCAGCTTCGGGGTGAAGGGGAGCGCCGACCGGCTGCTGCCTGACTTGCTGACCGGGGGCGCCGGCGGCGAAGTCGAATCCGAAGTCGGCGCCCAGCCCGGGGAATGAGCCGGACGCGCTCGCGGGGTCGGAGATGACCTGGATCGGCTTTCCGGTCGCGATCGCGATCGCGCTGTTCGTCGTCCCGGCTGGGGCCCGGGGGCTGCGCGACGCCGGCCTGGTTCGCGCCAACTACCGCGGCGCCGAGCTCGCCTTCCCGCTTGGCGCGGTACTGGCGACGGCGGCGCTGGTTGCGCTCGCGCCGCTCGCCATCCTCAACGACCGCGCCGATCTCGACCTGCTCGACCCCGAACTGCGCCGCTGGCTGCCCTACGTGCTCGGGATCGCCTTCCTCGGCTTCCTCGACGACTCGCTCGGCCAGGGTGCCGCCGCGGCGACCCCGCGCGGCTGGCGGGGCCATGCCCGGGCGCTGCGCGAAGGGCGGCTCTCGACCGGGGCGATCAAGGCACTCGGCGCCCTTGCCCTCGCCGCCTACGTCGTCTCCGGCCGCGGCCTCGAATCGTGGCGCTATCTCGCCGACGTCGCCCTGCTCGTCCTCGCCACCAATCTCTTCAACCTGCTCGACCTGCGCCCGGGGCGGGCGGAGAAGGCTCTGGCGCTGCTTGGGGCCGGCCTTTGCCTTGGCGCCTGGACCCTGGCGCCGATCGAGCTGCTGGGGATCTTCGCCGGCCCGGTCCTGGTCGGCGCCTGGCTCACCCTCGGCGAGCGGGCGATGCTCGGCGACACCGGCTCCAACCTCCTCGGCGCCGTGGCCGGGGTCTGGCTGCTGACCGTGCTCGGCGCCGACGCGCGCCTGATCGCCCTTGCCGTGGTCCTGGCTTTGACCATTTACGGAGAGTTGCGTTCGATTTCACTGACGATCGAAAAGGTTCCGCCCCTGCGCTGGTTAGACTCGCTCGGCAGAGCATGAGTCCGTCCAACAAAGGCGACACGCGGTTCATCTTCGTCACCGGCGGGGTGGTTTCGGCTCTCGGAAAGGGGATCACCGCGGCCTCGATCGGCCGCCTCCTCGTCTCCCGCGGCTACCGGGTCCAGCTGCAGAAGTTCGACCCCTACATCAACGTCGATCCGGGGACGATGAGCCCGTTCCAGCACGGCGAGGTGTTCGTCACCGAGGACGGCGCGGAGACCGACCTCGACCTCGGCCACTACGAGCGCTTCACCGACGAAAACACCTCTCGCTCCTCGAACGTCACCGCGGGCGGGATCTACAACTCGGTGATCCGGCGCGAGCGCCGCGGCGACTACCTCGGCGCCACCGTGCAGGTGATCCCGCACATCACCAACGAGATCAAGAACAAAATCCTGATCGTCGCCGAGTCGCAGTCGGTCGATTTCGTGATCACCGAGATCGGCGGCACCGTCGGCGACATCGAGTCGCTGCCCTTCCTCGAGTCGATTCGCCAGCTCTACACCGACCTCGGTCCGAAACGGGCGATGTTCGTCCACCTGACCCTGGTCCCCTACGTCGGCCACGCGGGGGAGTTGAAGACGAAGCCAACCCAGCACTCGGTCAACGAGCTGCGCCGGATCGGGATCCAGCCGCACGCGCTGGTCTGCCGCTCAGAAGGCCGCCTCGACCGTGAGATTCGCGAGAAGATCGCCCTTTTCGCAAGCGTCCCCGCGGACGCGGTCATCTCCGCCCACGACGTCGACAACATCTACAAGATCCCGCTGGTCTTCCGGGCCGAGGGGGTCGACGACCTCGTTCTCGATCACTTCGGGATGGAGGCGCCCTCGCCGGACCTGAGCGACTGGGAGGCGATGGTGCGCCGCGCCGATTCGGCTCGCGGCAGGGTGCGGATCGCGATCGTCGGCAAGTACGTGCAGCTGGCCGATGCCTACAAGTCGGTCATCGAGGCCCTCGAGCACGGCGGCTTCCACCACGGCGTCGAGGTCGACATCGAGCTGGTCGATTCGGAGAACTTGGAGCCCGAGACGCTGGAAGGCATGGACGGGATCCTGATCCCGGGCGGGTTCGGCGAGCGCGGGATCGAGGGCAAGATCCAGGCCGCGCGGATCGCCCGCGAACGCTCGATCCCCTATTTCGGGATCTGCCTCGGGATGCAGATCGCGGTGGTCGAGTTCGCCCGCAACGTCGCCGGCATGGACGGGGCCAACTCGGCCGAGTTCGATCCGGAGACGCCCTACCCGGTGGTCGACCTGCTGCCGGAGCAGAAGGACGTCTCCGACATGGGCGGGACGATGCGGCTCGGCGCCGACCCGGTGCGGCTGCACGAGGGCACCCGGGCCTGGGAGATCTTCGGCGAGGAGGGCGTCATCTACAAGCGCCACCGCCATCGCTACGAGGTCAACATCCAGTTGCGGCGTCGGCTCGAAGACCATGGCCTGGTCGCCGGCGGCACCTCGCCGGACGGGCGCCTGGTCGAGATGATCGAGCTACCCGACCACCCCTTCTTCGTCGCCTCCCAGTACCACCCCGAGTTCAACTCACGGCCGAACCGGCCGGAGCCGTTGTTCCGCGAGTTCGTTGGCGCCGCCTCCAATCACGCTGGTGAGGACCCTGCCGACGGGGCGGAACTCGCCGATGCCGAAGACGCGGTCGAGAGCGACTTCGGCGCCCAGCGCTCTAGCTAACAGCCTTCTAGCTCGGGTCAGGTATTGGATCCGTCCGACAGTGGCGGCGACTCGAAGGCCAGCATGGCCCAACTCACCCGCAACGACTCGGTTCCGGGCTCAATCCGGGTCTCAGCTTCCGATCGGATCTCTTGGATCCGCTCAAAGGTGTCGAGGATGAGCCTCCTGGAGGTCGTCCCAGCCCTGCTCGTCGAGCTCCTCCTGACTCCAGGTCAGATGCCTGGTGGATCTCGAGTCGAAGGTGCCGGCGAACATCGCTTCGCTCACCGCTTCCACCAGAGACTTGATCATTCTTCCGGAGAGGCCGAGGCGAACGTCCTTCGGCATCCGCTTCCACGCCTCTTCATCAAAGAGGGCGCGCCTTCGCGCCGCGTAGATGTGTTCGACTGCGCCACGTCGCTGGATTTCGTCGACGACCTCGAGGCAGCCTGCTTTCTCGAGCTGGCGGAAGTGGTAGGAGACGTTGTGGATCGAGAGGTCGAATTTACGCCGAAATTGGTTCGGGCTCATCGGCCGCTTCGTCACCTCGCCGAGGATCTTCACGCGAAGCGGGTGGGATAACGCCTTGGTCAGATCGGCGCTGATCCCATCAGACGTCTCTTGACGAACGCCTTTTACCGGCACGCGGTTCCTTTCTGCTCAGGCGTTTAGGTACGGTCGAACCATATTGCAGGAACGATTATAGATCGGCGCACAATTAGGTTTGACCAGTGAAAGAACCTTAAGTAGTCCTCCTTCCTCCCTAGCGAGCGAAGGAGGGAGGTGAGCTACATGAAGGTTGAAAAGGTCGATTCGATCGTGCCGGCGGCGATCAGCAAGGAAGTCTAGGTAACTCGGTCGGGTCGCTTTCGCTGGGTGAGGCGGCCCGGCTCCATATAGCCTGCGCGAAGTGGAGGGGACGACCGGCAACTCCAGGCTGTACGAGACCTTTACCCGGCTCTGCGAGATTCGCAGTCCGACCGGGGAGGAGCGGGAGATCGCCGACACGCTTGCGGCCGAATTGCGGGCGCTCGGGCTCGAGGTGAGCGAGGACGACGCGGCCGGACCGGCCGAAGCGGGGTCGGGGAATCTGCTCGCTCGGCTGCCGGGAACGGGGGAGAGGTGGGTGATGTTCTGTGCCCACATCGACACCGTTCCCCACCAAGGCCGGGTCGAGGTCGTCAACGACGAAGGCGTCTTCCGCAGTCGCGGCTCGACCATTCTCGGCTCCGACAACAAGGCGGCGGTGGCGGTCTTCATGGAGCTGGTCGCGCGGGCGGCGGAAAGGACGCCGGCGGTGGGGATAGAGCTGGTGTTGACGGTCGCCGAGGAGCAGGGGCTGCGCGGTGCCAAGGCTTTCGATGCCTCCCAACTGCGCTCGCAGGTCGGGTTCGTGCTCGACCACGCCGGGGCGATCGGCGAGGTGATCGTCGCCACCCCGACCCAGCAGAAGATCCGCGCCGATTTCGCCGGGGTCGAGGCCCATGCCGGAATCCACCCCGAGGACGGCAGCAGCGCGATCGCCGCCGCTGCCGCCGCGGTCGCCCGCATGGAGCTGGGCCGGCTCGATGAGGGGACGACCGCCAACGTCGGGCTGATCGAAGGCGGCACCTCGGGCAACGTCGTCCCCGGCCACTGCTGGATCGTCGCCGAGGCCCGCAGCCTCGACGCCGAGCGCGCGGCCGAGGTCGCGGGGAAGATCTCCGACGCCTGCGCCTGGGGGGCCAGCGAGCACGACTGCGACGTCGACGTGCGGATTGAAGAGCTGTTCCGCGGTTACGAGCTGCCGAAGGAGTCGCCGGCGCTGGCTCTGGCCGAGACCGGCCTGCGCGGTGCCGGGGTGGAGCCGGAGCGGGTCGCGATCGGCGGCGGCAGCGACGTCAACGCGCTGCGCCGCGAGGGCTTTGACTGCGTCCTGCTCGCCAACGGCACCGACAAGGTCCACACCGAAGAGGAGTTCGTGCCGGCGCGGAATCTCGACAAGATGCTCGAGGTCTGCGAGGGAATCGTCGCCGCGGCGGCCGAACCGGCGCCGGCCGAACCGGCTGCGGGCGGCGACGAGCCGGAAGGGTGAGCGGCCGGCTCGCCCTGCGGCGCGGCGTCGTCGTCTCGGCCGAGCCACTGGAAGTCGAGGTCGCCGGCGAGCGCCGGCGAGCCTGGGCCGACCTCGCCCTACTGGGGGAGATGCGCGAGGGCGACGAGGTCGTCGTCAACGTCGCCGCACTCGATCTCGGACTCGGCTCCGGCGGCTTCGACGTCGTCCACGTCAACCTCAGCCGCGGCCTCGAAGGCGGCGCGCCGGCGGGCGAGCACGTGATCAAGCTGAACTACACGTCGCTGCAGCACCCGGTGGCGCCGGCGGAGGAAGGGGGGGAGGGGGCCGCCGCCGGCCGGAATCAGGAGGATCGCGGTGCCGCGGCTCGGCCGCGCCGGTTCCAGGTCGGCGTCCTGCCGCTGCACGGCCACCTCGCACCGGCCGCCTGGGCTGCCGCTCAGGCCCGGCCCGGGATCGAACTCGGCTACGTCCAGACCGCTGGCGGCGCCCTGCCCGGCTCGCTCTCCCGCGACGTCCGCGACCTGCGCGAGCGCGGCCTGCTTGCCGGCCACGTCACCGCCGGCGCCGCCTACGGCGGCGAGCTCGAGGCGATCTCCCTGCCCGGCGCCCTCGCCGTCGCTCGCGACCGGGGTTGGGACGCCGTCCTGGTCGGCCCCGGCCCCGGGATCATCGGTTCGGCGACCGAGTACGGCCACGGCGGCATCGCCGCGGTCGAGGCCGCCCACGCGTCGCTGTCGCTGAAGCTGCCGACCCTGATCTCGCCGCGCCTCTCCTGCGCCGACCCCCGCGAACGTCACCTCCACCTCAGCCATCACACCTACACGCTGCTCGAACTGCTGCTGGCGCCGGTCGAGGTCGCGGTGCCCGAAGGGGAGGTCGAGGCGATCGCCGAGGCCCGCGCCGGCCTCGAAATCGCGGCAGCCGCCGGCGGCCACCGCCTTCGCGCCGCCCCCGTCGACCTCGACGCCTACGCGTCTTCTGGCCTGTCGATTCGGACGATGGGCCGCTCGATCGACGAGGATCCACTCTTCTTCGCCGCTCCCCTTGCCGCGGGGGCGATCGCGGCAGACCCCTGAGCCAGACCTCTTGACACAAACGGCCCGGCGACTGACGCGCACGGTCCCTTGCGGCCGCAGGGTTGCGCCCCGGGTAGGCGAACACCCGCCCCATGGCCGTCGCGATCAAGCCACCCGTGCCCGCCGCTCCCGCCAAGCCGGGAGCCGAGGGACGCTTCCAGGGCCTCGTCCTCGACTTCCTCTCCTACCTGGAGCTGGAGCGGGGACTCTCGCGCAACACCTTGAACGCGTACCGGACCGACCTGCTGCAGTTCGGCGAGTACCTGGCGGCCCACGATCGCGACGCACTGGCGGCCCGCCCGGCCGACATCGCCGACTTCCTCGCCGAGCTGGCGACCGGGGAGGGGGAGCGGCCGGCCTGCTCGGCGGCGACGATCCACCGCAAGGCCGCCTGTCTGCGCTCCTTCTATAAGCACCTGCGTCGCGACGAGCTGATCGCCGACGACCCGACCGCCGCCCTCAGCGCCCCGCGGCGCTCGAAGAAACTGCCGCACGTGCTCCAGTACGCCGAGGTGCAGAAGCTGCTGGCGGCACCGCAGGGCTCCGAGCCGACGGCGCTGCGCGACCGAGCGCTGCTGGAGGTGATGTACGCCTGCGGGCTGCGAGCCTCGGAGACGATCGGGCTCGACGTCGCCGACATCGACACCCGCGAGGGCTTTCTGCGCGCGCGGGGCAAGGGCTCGAAGGAAAGGCTGGTGCCGCTCGGCCGCCAGGCGATCCTGGCGATCGCCGCCTACATGCGCGGCGGCCGCCCGCAGCTGATCGGCGACCGCCACGAGCCAAAGCTGTTCGTCAACTTCCGCGGCGGGCCGCTGACCCGGCAAGGTCTTTACAAGATCGTCCAGCGCCACGCTCGCGACGCCGGGCTGGCGGGAAAGATGAGCCCGCACACCCTGCGCCACAGCTTCGCCACCCACCTGCTGATGAACGGCTGCGACCTCCGCGCCGTTCAGGAGATGCTCGGCCACGCCGACATCTCGACCACCCAGATGTACACGCACCTCTCCGGGGAGCGGCTGAAGGAGGTCTATTTCGAGGCCCACCCGCGCGCCAAGGTCGACTAGCCGGTAGAACTCGGGCCATGCCCGAGCTGCCCGAGGTGGAGACCGTCGCCCGGCAGCTCGAGCCGGAACTGGAAGGGCGCCGGATCGAGGCGCTGGAAGTGCTGGATGCGCGCTGGTCGCGGCCGGTGGCGCCGGCAAAGCTGGGCAAGCAGGTGGGCGGCGCGACGATCACCGGGCTCGGGCGCCGCGGCAAGTACCTGCTGCTCGGCCTGGACGGCGACCGCACCCTGGTCATGCACCTGCGGATGACCGGCAACCTGGTCCTGGTCGAGGGCGAGGACGTGCTCGACCCCTCGGAGGGGCGACTCCTCTACCAGGGCGAGCGCACCACTTCGGAGCGTCACCTGCGCGCCCGCTTTCGCCTCGACGACGGTCGCGAGCTCTGGTTCACCGACCCGCGCCGCTTCGGCGAGGCCTTCCTGCTCGACGACGTCGACCTGCCCACCCGCTTCTCGCGAATTGGAGTCGAGCCGCTCTCCGACGAGTTCACCCCGGAGGCGATCGGCGCGATGGCGGCCGGGCGCGCGGTGCCGCTGAAGTCGTTCCTGCTCGACCAGTCGGGAATCGCCGGGGTCGGCAACATCTACGCCGACGAGGCGCTCTACCGCGCCCGCCTGCATCCGCTCTCGCCGGCGGGCTCGATGAAGCCGGAGCATTGGGAGGCGCTTCGCGACGCGGTCGTCGCCGCGCTGCAGGCCGGAATCGACGCCGGCGGCTCCTCGATCGACGACTACCGCGACGGCCGCGGCGAGAAGGGGACGATGCAGGAGAAGTTCCTCGTCCACACCCGCGAGGGCGAGCCCTGCCCGGACTGCGGCGGCGAGGTGGTGCGGATCGTCGTCTCCGGCCGCTCGACCTACTTCTGCCCTAGTTGCCAGGTGAGGCTGCGCAAGCGGCCGAAGCGGCGCAAACGGGCGAAGCGCGCCTAGCACGGGTTCCGTCCGACCCGTCGGGCACTTTCGGTGACGTGCCGGGAACCACGCTCAAGACCGAGGCGATCGTCCTGCGGAGCATCCGCTACGGCGAGGCCGACCGCATCCTCCATCTCTATTCGAAGAGCGAAGGGCGGATCGGGGCGATCGCGAAGGGCTCCCGCAAGCCGAAATCCCGCTTCGGGGGCCGTCTCGAGCCGTTTTTCCGGCTCGACCTGCTGCTGCACGAAGGCCGCGGCGATCTGCTCACCGTAACCGGCGTCTCGACCCTCAACGGCTACCCGCGGCTGCGCTCCGACGGGGCGGCGATCGGCGCCGGCGCTCGCGCCTGCGACGCAGTCCTGAGGCTGCTCGACTCGGCCGAGCCGAACCCGCCCGCCTACAACCTGCTGAGCCGCTACCTGGAGTTGCTCGACGCGCCAGGCAACCCGCGGGCGGCGGTGCTCGAAGTGGCGCTCTCCTTCCGCCTTAAGCTGGCCCTGGCGGCAGGGTTCGCTCCCGAGCTCGCCTCCTGCGCCCGCTGCGGCGAGGCCGAGCACCTGGCCGGCTTCTCCGGCGCCGCCGGCGGGGTCGTCTGCGGCAGCTGCGAAGCCGGCGCCTTCGCCCTCGACGAGGAGGCGCACGCGTTCATGGTCGAAGCGCTGGCGCGGCCGCTGCACGAGGCCCCGGCAGCGGAGCTGTCGGCGCTGCGCCAGGTCGAACGCGCGGTCGGCGAAACGCTCGAGCATCACGCGCATGTGCAGCTCCGCGCGGCGGCTTGAGCGTCCGCTCGGTGCGGGATAGAGCTTCGCGCACCGTCGGCCCGGACCAGCGCCGCTCGTATGATCGGATCGTGCCCGCAACTCTCGATTTCGCCGAGCGCATCCAGGCCTGGGAGGAGGAGTTCCTCTCGCCGCTGGCGACCCGCTCCTACCCGGCCGAACGCCGGGTGCCGGAGGAAGACTCGCCGCTGCGGACGCCATTCCAGCGCGACCGCGACCGCATCGTCCACTCCAAGTCCTTCCGCCGGCTGAAGCACAAGACCCAGGTCTTCGTCGCCCCCGAGGGCGACCACTACCGGACCCGGCTCAGCCACACGCTCGAGGCTTGCGGGATCGCCCGCACCGTTGCCAGGGCGCTGGCCCTGAACGAGGACCTGACCGAGGCGATCGGGCTCGGCCACGACCTCGGCCACCCGCCCTTCGGCCACGCCGGCGAGGAGGCGCTCGCCGAAGAGCTGCAGAACCACTGTGGCGAGGGCTTTCGCCACAACGTCCACTCGCTGCGGGTCGTCGACACGCTGGAGCGCGACGGCGCCGGCCTCAACCTGACCGAACCGGTCCGCGACGGCATCCTCAACCACACCGGCCCGACCAGGCCGGCGACCCTGGAGGGGCGGATCGTCAAGCTGGTCGACCGCGTCGCCTACATCAACCACGACATCGACGACGCCCTGCGTGCCGGCATCCTCGCCCCCGGCGACCTGCCGGTGGCGGAGATCGAGCTGCTGGGGCCGATCGGATCGCTACGGATCGACACCCTCGTCCGCGACATCGTCGAGCGCTCGCGCGCGGCCGGCGAAATCGTCCAGAGCGAGGAGATCGGCGGCGCGATGCTGCGGCTGCGCAAGTTCATGTTCGACCGTGTCTACCTCGGCCCGGAGGCGCGCCGCGAGCACCTGCGGGTCGAGCGAGCGATGCACGGCCTCTTCGACTACTACCTCGCCCACCCGGGCGAGGTGCCGGCTACTGACCCGACCGCGAGCGACTGCCAGCGCGTCGCCGACTACATCGCCGGGATGACCGACCGCTTCTGCATCGCCAAGTTCACCGAGCTGACGATCCCCGAGGAGTCACGGTTCTAGATGGAGTCGACGATCTGATGGCGCTGATCTCCGCCGAGAGCCTCGAACGGGTCAAGGGGGCGGCCGACATCGTCGAGGTGATCTCGGCCCACACCGACTTGCGCCGCCAGGGGGCGCGCTGGGTCGGCCTCTGCCCGTTCCACGATGAGCGCACCCCCTCGTTCTCGGTCGACGCCCAGGAAGGGCTCTACCACTGCTTCGGCTGCGGGGTCGGTGGCGACGTAATCAAGTTCGTCGAAGAGAAGGACGGGCTCGGTTTCGCCGAGGCGGTCGAGGTGCTGGCCGACCGCTACGGGGTCGAGATCGAGCGCGAGCAGGAGGACCCGCGGGCGGAGGCGCGGCGGGCGCGCAAGCGGCGGCTCGAACAGCTGCTCGGCCGCGCCGCGGACTATTACTCCAGCTACCTCTGGGAGTCCCAGGAGGGGGGCAAAGCGCGCGACTACCTGGCCGGGCGCGGGCTCTCGGAGTCGGTCCTACGCGACTTCGGCGTTGGCTTCGCCCCCAGCGCCTGGGACAAGATCCTCGTCGCCGGCCAGCGGGCGGGCTTCAAGGTCGAGGAGCTGCGCGCGGTCGGCCTGATTCAGCGCAACCAGCGCGGCGGCGAGTACGACCGCTTCCGCGCCCGGATCATGTTCCCGATCCGCGAAAGCAAAGGCCGGGTGGTCGGCTTCGGCGGCCGGGCGATGCGCTCCGACCAGGGCGCCAAGTACGTCAACACGGCCGAGACCGACTTCTTCCACAAGTCGGAGCTGCTCTACGGAGTCGACCGGGCCCGCTCCGCGATCGCCAAGGCCGAACGCGCCGTCGTCGTCGAGGGCTACACCGACGTCCTCGCCCTGCACCAGGCCGGGGTCGAGGAGGCGGTCGGGGTGATGGGGACGGCGATCACCGGCGAGCAGGTGGGGAAGCTCTCGGGGATGGTCACCGAGGTGATCCTGGCGCTCGACGCCGACTCGGCCGGCCAGGAGGCGATGCTGCGCGCGCAGCGGGTCGCAGCCGGGCGGAAAATGCGGTTGCGGGTCGCCTCGATGCCGGCCGGCGAGGACCCGGCGGAGATGGTCGCCGAAGGCGGCGGCGCGGAGCGCTTCCGCGAGATCGTCGACGGGGCGGCGGAGCTGAGCGCCTTCCAGGTCGGGTTGGTGCTCGACCGCACCGACGTTGGCTCGCCCGCCGCCCGTGATGGCGCACTGGATGAGGTGGCGCCGATCCTGGCGGCGATGGGGGAGTCGATCAGCCGCGACGAGCTGGTCCGGCAGGTGGCGGAGCGGCTCGACCTCGAACCGGCTCTGGTGATGGGACGGATGACGGCGGCGACGCCGACCAGCGGCGGCGAAGCGGCCCCCGGTCCGCGCGGCGGTCGCCCGGCGCCGGTCCAGCCCGGCCCCGGAACGGCGCCGCCGCGCCGCGCCGCCGAGCTGACCTCGCGCGAGCGTCGCGAGCGGGCGCTGCTGGCGATGTGCGTCGCCCTCCCGGACAAGGGCGCCGAGTACCTGGGGAAGCTGACCGAGGCCCACCTCTCGGCGACCGGTGCCCGTGCCGCCGCCTGGCTGCGCGAGAACCCCGGCGACCCGGCCTCGAACCTGCCCCGCGAAGACGACGAGCTGGCCGGGCTGATCGCCGAACTGGTGATGATCGCCCGCGACCAGCCCGCCTCTGAGGAGTCGATGGAACTGAACTTCCTGCTGCTCGAACAGCGGCGGCTCGAGGACGAGCTGGCGGCGGCGGGCGAGCGCGGCGACTACGAGCGCCGCACCAGCCTCAGTCGCGAGCGGGCGCAATTGGTCGAGCAGATCGCCCACGCCCAACGGGTCGCGGGCTGAGTCGGTAAATTCAGCCCGGTCCGGTCGGCAGCCGGGCGAATCGGTCCGGGGTAGCTCAATCGGCAGAGCATTCGACTGTTAATCGAAGGGTTGTGGGTTCGAGTCCCACCCCCGGAGTTCCACCATCGAAACCGCGAGGCGATGGGCAGCGCATGAGAGTTCCGAACTCGGTTCACGAAGCGCATCCGTGGCGGATCCACGCGATCGTCCCCGACTTCACCTTGGAGGACGTCTGGGAGCTGCCGGCCGAAGGTGACCGCGATGACTTCGCGGCGCTGATCGAGCTGACCGCATCCTCGGACCCGGCGAACGCCGAATCGGCGCCGGCGCGCGCCCTCTGGCGGCTCCGCGACCGCCTCGGCGAGTGGTTCGATCTCGGCGGGATCTCCGCTCCGGCAGATGGCACGGACTCGCTACCGGTGCCGGGGACCGACGAGGCCTCGGTCGCCGGACGCCTGCCGGAGGACCTGCGCGGCAGCGCCGCCGACATCCACTTCGTCGCCCTCCCCTTCGTGCCGCTCTACCGCAGCGAGGACGAGTTCGCGGCGGAGATCTCGAACCGCACCGTCCACGGGGTCATGCACTTGGCCTGGGTCGAGCTGGGCGGCGGCCGCTACCGCGGTCAGATGGCCGTCTACGTGAGGCCGCGGGGTCGCTTTGGGCTGGCGTACATGGCGCTGATCAAGCCCTTCCGGCACCTGATCGTCTATCCCGCCCTGCTGAAGCAGACCGCGCGGACCTGGGAGCGCCGGCCGCGCCGGGCGAACTAACTCGGCGATCCAGCGAGGAGCTCGCGACTCAGGCGCCGGGTGGGACTTCGCCGTGGGCCAGCCGTTCTTTGGCGAGCCTGGCGAGACCTTCTTCGCCCTCTTTCCTGTTCGCCTCCTTGGTGGCTTCCAGTGCCGGGACGTCGACCTCGACCTTGCTGCGGTCGTCCTGGTCGTAGCGGACCGGGACGATCTGTCCGGGGCCGTAGCCCATCCCAATGCTGGCCTCATAGGCACTGCAGGAGGCCTCGCCGGTCGAGCCGTCGTCGAACTGGACGCTCAGCTTCAGCTTCCACTTGTGGGCGCCGTGGCTGTTGCTCATCCCGGTCATATCGGCGCTGATGACGGCCGCTTGGGCGGTGGCGCCGTGCTTGAGGAGCTTGCGCTTGCCGAACATCAGCCGAGCTTGACGAAGACTTTCGAACCGGCCGCGACGATCGTGTCGGGCTTCGGCCGCTGCTTCACGACTTCGCCGGTTTTTCCGGTCACGCCGTTTTCCTTGGCGACTTTGCCGACCTTGCAGTCCGCCTTCGTAAGAGTTTTTCTCACTGCTTTTAGCTTCTTCCCTGCGAGTTTGGGGACGGTGCAGGTTGGCACCGGCGCCGGGGCCGGAGGAGCCGGCACCGGTGGGGGCGTGGCTTCGATGTCGGCGTTGAAGGCGATGATGAATTTGTTGTTGAAGTCGCCTTCTGGTTTCTGGGTTTGGTTGGGCCCGACGGCTGGAAAGAAGAACGTTTCCAGCGATTCCCCTTCGAGGAAATCGATTTCTGCTCCCTCGGGCTCGATCGTCCCGACGAATTCGCCGGCTTTGATCGGCAGGCTGACCCGAAAAGTTTCGATCCCCGGGCCAGCCGGCGTGACTAGCGGCGACGAGGCGGTCTCGGTGTAGGTCCCGTCGCTGTTCTTGCGGAAGACGGCCGCCCCGTAGCCGGGCGTGGGTCCGGAGCCCTCGATGCGCCAGGCGGTCACGGTCCCGTCGAACGGCGCGACGGTGCCCGACGACGGCGAGCTCGCGCTGGCGATGATTGCGCTGCAGCCAAATGGGCAGCCAGCCTGTTCGATGATCGGGGTCGAGAAGTCGCCACCCACCGTCACGGTTTGAGCCTCTGCGGTTGCCGTTAGAACGAGGGAGGCGGCGGCGGTCGCGAGAAGGACTTGAAGACGAGCTGCGTTGGTCATCTGACCTCCGGTCGGCGCGAGCGGGAAACGCGCGCAGCCTCGCAGATCGGACCGTGCCGGTCAATCAGCGCTTCGCGGAGGACGCCTGCAGGCCGCCAGCTCCTCGATCAGCTCGGCGCCGCGCACGGCGCCGTCGTTCTTCCGTCCCCAGACGGCGACCTCCTCGGCCCTCGCCGCAAAGCTCGGGTCTGCCAGCATCCGCCGCACCGTCCAGCGCAGCGGTCGCGGTCGACAGAGGCGCCAGGGGAGGGAGAGGCCGGCGCCGGCCCAGTCGAGCCGCATCGCGGTCTCGCTCATGTCGCCGGTGATCGGGCTGACCAGGACCGGGGTGCCGGCGCCGAGGGCGCGGGCGACGGTGCCGTGGCCGCCGTGGGAGACGACCAGCGCCGCCGCCGGCATCAGCTGGCTGTAGGAGAGCCAGTCGACCAGGACGGCGTTGGTCGGCACCGGGACCGGCCGCTGGGGGCGCACCCGGTTGGTCGTCGCCACCACCCGCACCGGCTCCTCCGCCAACGCCGCCAGCGCGGTGCGGACCAGGTGGTTGTCGGAGTCGTGGGCGGTCGAGGGGGCGACGAGGACCAGCGGCGCCTCACCGGGCGGCAGCGCGACGTCGGGGTGGGGGACCTCGAAGGGCATCGGCCCGGTCACCCGCACCCCCGGGGGCCAATCCCGCGGGTACTCCAGCTGCGGGTAGGTGGCGACCAGGGCGAGATCGGAGCTGATGCCGCCGTGAAAGCGGTCGGTGGGCGGCAGACCGAGCCGCGCCCGCTGCAGGTTGAGATCGCGGCGGCCGTGCTCGAGGCCGATCGCGAGCGCCCGCTGCGCCGTTCGCCACCCCGCCCGCCCGAGCGGCGTCCGCGGCCGCCGCAACCCGATCGCGAAGAACGGCAGCCCCGGCTCGACCACCGGGTAGATGTGGGGGACGAGGGTCGCCAGCGGCACCCCGGCCGCCTCGGCGGCGAGGGCGGGAGCGAGGGTGAGGATGTCGGCGACGACGACATCGGGGCGGAAGTCCGCCAGCAGCGGCAGCAGCGCCCGCGCCGCCTCGGCGGCGTGCAGACCGTCCTCGGAGTCCGGCTCCGGCGGGGGGAACATCTGGTATTCCTCGGCCGCGGCAAAGCCGAGGCCGGCGCCCTCGACCGCGGCGCGGCGCTCCTCCCAGGTCTCGACTACGACCTGGTGGTCACGCTCCCGAAGCGCCCTGCCAAGCGAGATCGCCGGGTAGACGTGGCCGGGGTCGCCGAAGGCGGCGACGAGGACCCGCATCTCAGGTCTGCACCGCTCCCTCGCCGGGACGGACGAAGACGATCTCCGGCACGTGGCAGGCCGGCGAGGTGGTGAGCAGGAAGCGGACCGACTCGCCGATGTCGGAGGGCTGGATCAACGGCTCGCCGATCTGCTCGCGGATGAAGTCGGCCATCGCGGTGTCGACGAAGCCGGGGGCCAGCGCCGTGCACTGGATCCCTTCCTTCGCCACCTCGCGCTCGGTCGACTGGCTGAAGCTGATCACCGCCGCCTTCGTCGCCGCGTAGACCGAGAGCCAGCCGGGGCCGAATTTGCCCGCCAGCGAGGCGGTGTTGACGATCAGCGCCTTGCCGTGCTCGGCGCCGGCCTCGCGCAGCAGCGGCAGCCCCTCGCGGGTGCCGATGATCAGTGCCCGCAGGTTGACCCCGAGCTGCATGTCGAGATGCTTGGTCTGGATCTCGGCCATCGGCTGGCCGATCCCGACTCCGGCGTTGTTGACCAACGCGTCGAGGCGGCCAAAGTGCTCCTTGTGGGCGTCGAAGACCTTGACCAGATCCTCCTCCGAGGTCATGTTGGCCGCCACGGTGAGGACGTCGAGGCCGTCGTCGCGCAGTGGCGCCACCGCCTCCTCGAGTTTCTCCGGTCGCCGCGCCGACAGGGTCAGCCCGTATCCCAGCTCGCCAAGGACGCGGGCGATCGCCAACCCAATCTCGCCCGAGGCGCCGGTGATGATTGCCGCTCTCTCCGCCATCTGCTTCCCCTCTCGTTCGCCGACGCTGGCCAGCCTATCTCTGAGAACATGCCGCCCGATGGGAGCCCCCCGAACGCTTCTCGCCGCCGCCTGCCTGCTCGCGGCCTTGGCGCCACTCGCCGGCTGCGGCGGTTCTGGCGACGACGGCAGCGAAGGCCACCATGCCGAGACCGCGGAAAGCCGGCCGGCGCCGCCGGCGAGCGCCTTCCCGGCGACCGCGGGCCGCACCCTCCGCCAGCTGGTCAAGCAGGAGGCGGATTCCTCGACGATCGACCTGCCGGGCGAACTCAAGGTCGAACCGGAAGCCGAAGCCTTCTACCCCGGGGTCAACCGCTATCCCTTCGGCCTGGCCGAGAAAAAAGGGAAGGAGATCGACGACGCCGAAGTCGCCCTCTACTACGCCAAGGTGCCCTCTGCGGCTGGAAGGCGCTCGAAGCAGGGGGTCAAGGGAGCAGCGGCCAAGGCGTCGCAGCAGGCGCTCGACCAGCCGGCGGTCGGGCCGTTCCCGGCGCAGATCGAAACCCTGGCGACGAAGCCGCAGTTCCGCTCGCAAACGACCCTCGACGACCCGGAATCCGCCAGCGTCGTCTACTCGGCTCCGCTTGACCTCGAAAAGGGCTCCTACCGGGTCGAGGCACTGGTCAAGCAGGGCGACGAAGTCGGCTCGGCGCTGCTGCCGAGCGTCAACGTGGGCGAATTCGACAAGATCCCCGAGGTGGGGGAGCGGCCGCCGGCGATCAGCACCCCGACCGCGAAGGAAGCCGGCGGTGATTTGTCGAAGATCACCACGCGTGAGCCCCCCGACACGCAGAACGAAGCAGATTTCGCGAAAGTGCTGGGGAAAGAACCGATCCTGCTCTTGTTTGCAACCCCCCAGTTCTGCCAGAGTCGGGTCTGCGGGCCGGTCGTAGACGTGGCCGAGCAGGCAAAGGCGAAATACGGCAAGGACGCAAGCTTCATCCACATGGAGATCTACAACGACAACGATCCGGCCAAGGGCGTGCGGCCGCAGGTGCGGGCATTTCACCTGCCAACCGAGCCGTGGCTGTTCGCGATCGACCGCGAAGGCGTGATCGCCGCGACGGTCGAGGGCGCCTTCGGCACCGAGCTGATCGACCAGACCGTGCAGAAGGCGGTCGGCCGATGAGCGACAAAGCCGCCGACAAAGCCTCTGAGGAGGTCGGGACCGAGCTGCTCGAGTCGTTCGCCGAGGAGGCACGGCGGCGCTGCGACGTAATCGCCGCCGGCCTCGCCACCGCCACCACCGACTTCGAGACGATGCGCGCCGAAGCCCATGCCCTGCGGGGCACCGCCGGGGTAGTCGGCCTTCGCCGCCTCGCCGAGCTGGCCGGGCTGATGGAGTCCGACCTCGCCGAAGCGAAGAAGACCGGCTCGATCCGCGGCGGCCGCGACCACCAGATCGCCGACGCCGCCAAGGCTCTCGCCGAGGGTGCGGCGGCGGCGGCCAAGGGCGAAGAGGAGCCGCCCGACGTCGGCCGCTCCCTGGCGCAGCTGTTCAGCGCCTAGACCATCTAGCCCGGGGAGCCCCGATCCTCTACCAGCGGCAGGCCGCCACCCTGGTCGATTCCTGGCGTGCCTACGCGCGTCATTCGGCCGCGGCGGAGGTGCGTGAGCTCGCCGGCGCGGCGGTCGCCGTCTTCCCGGCGGAGCCGGAGCGCCTCGTCTACAACAACGCGCTACTGGCGGGCGAGCTCGATGCCGCCGCGGTCGTGGCGGCGCTCGATGCGGTCGAGCGGGTCTACGACGAGGCCGGGGTCGAACGCTTTGCCGTCTGGGCGCACGAGTCCGAGGCGGCGGCAGTGGCCGAGCTGCGCTCCCGCAGGCGCTACGCCTTCGACTCCTCGACCCGGGCGATGGCGATGCCGCTCGACGACCTGCCGCCGCGGCCCGAAGGTCTGCAGCTCGGCGATCTCGACTGGGAGACCTACGTGCGGACCTTCGACCTTCCGCCCGGGCTGCTGGCGGGCGCCGATCCCGCCGAGTTCAACCTCGCCGTCGCCCGTCTCGACGGCCGCGATGCCGCCGCGGTCCTCGCCTACGACCACGAGGGCGACTGCGGGATCTACAACCTCGGCACCCACGAGTGGGCGCGCCGGCGCGGCCTCGGCGCGGCGCTGACCCTGCTGGCGCTGCACCGGGCGCGGGAGCGCGGCTGCACCACCGCGAGCCTGCAATCGACGGCGATGGCCGAGGGCGTCTACGCCTCGCTCGGCTTCCGCGACCTCGGCCTCCACCTCGAGTTCGTCCCCGATGTCGATTCTGGAGCTGTCGGCTCGTTGTCTGGGTAGAGGCGAGGTGAAGAGCCGCGCCGCGAACCAGGAGGAACTGCGAGATGGCCACGACCGTTCTTGACATGTCGATGTCGCTTGACGGCTTCGTCGCCGGGCCGAACGAGGGCCCGGGCAACGGGCTCGGCGATGGCGGCGAGCGCCTGCACGAGTGGATCTTCGCCGGCGGGAAGACTGACGGCGAAGAGACGATGGCGCGTCCGCCCGCAGCTGACGGGGGGAAGATGGACGAGATGCGCGAGACCGGCGCGGTGGTCGCCGGCCGCACCACGTTCGAGCTGGCCAACGGCTGGGGAGGCGACCACCACGACGGCGTCCCGATCTTCATCTACAGCCGCCGCGAGCCGATGCCCGAGGCGGCCGGGTGGCCGCTGGTCACCTATCTCGACGACGTGACGACGGCGATTGATCGCGCCCGCGAGGCGGCGGGGGAGGGGACGGTCCTGGTCCACGGCGTCAGCACCGCCAGCCTCGCCCTCGCCGCCGGAATCCTCGACGAGCTGCAGATCCACGTCGTCCCGGTGCTGCTCGGCGAGGGCAGGCGGCTGTTCGAGGGCCTCGGCCCCGACCCGGTCGAGCTGGAGACGGTCGAGGTCCGTGCAGGGCGAAGGGGTCACCCACCTGCGCTACCGCGTCCACCGTTAGGCGGGCTCCCGCCCGGGGGCAGGGGCCGCCCCGGGCGGGAGTAGCGTCCCCGTGGTGCGGATCGCGACCTGGAACGTCAACTCGGCGAGGCAGCGGCTGCCGCGGCTGCTGCCCTGGCTCGACGAACGCGAGCCGGACGTGGTCTGCCTGCAGGAGACGAAGCTCGCCGACGACGCTTTCGCCGAGCTGCTCGGCGAGGAGCTGGCGGGCCGCGGCTACGAGTTCGCCGCCCACGGCGAGGCGAGCTGGAACGGCGTCGCGATCCTCTCAAGGGTCGGGCTGGAGGACGTCGTCCCCGGCCTCGCCGGCGCCCCCGGCTTCCCGGACCAGGAGGCCCGCGCCGTCGCCGCGACCTGCGACGGCGTCCGCGTCGTCTCGGTCTACGTGCCCAACGGCCGCGAGCCCGGCTCCGACCACTACGAGTACAAGCTGAAGTGGCTCGCCGCGCTGCGCGAGGCCGTCGCGGCTGGTACGGAGGCGACCGTCGTCTGCGGCGACATGAACATCGCTCCGGCCGACGAGGATGTCTTCGACCCGGGCGCCTACGAGGGCCAGACCCACGTCACCGAGCCCGAGCGGGCGGCGCTGGCCGAGCTGGAGGCGACCGGCCTCCACGACGTCCTCCGCGAGCGCTGGCCCGGCGAGCGCGTCTTCACCTACTGGGACTACCGCGCCGGCATGTTCCACCGCGACCTCGGGATGCGGATCGACCTGATCCTCGCCGCCGACCCGGTCGCCGACCGCGTCCGCGCCGCCTGGGTCGACCGCAAGGCCCGCAAAGGCAAAGGCCCGAGCGACCACGCCCCGCTCGTCGTCGACCTCGACCAGGCCCCCGACGGCGACGTCGGCCCAGTCGTCCCGCCGCCCTCGCGCCCGCACCCGAACCCGGGCTCGGTGAAGCTTCCCCAGGCGCCCTAGCTCAGCGCTGGAAGCCGCCCTCCGAGTCGATCACCTGCCCGGTCACCCAGCCCGAGTCGGGACCGACCAGCCAGGCGACCAGCCGGGCCGCGTCCTCCGGCTGGCCCCAGCGTCCACCCGGGAAGCGTTCGCGGATTCGCTCGTGCTCCTCGCCGGAGGCCCAGTCAGTGTCGGTCGGCCCGGGATTGACCGCGTTGACCGTGATTCCGGCGTGGCCGAGCGGCTCGGCCAGCGAGATGACGAGCGCCTCGACCCCGCCCTTGCTTGCCGCGTAGGCCAGCTCGTTCGGCATCGGCCCGAGGCGCTGCCCGCTGCTGAAGAGGACGACGCGGCCGGACTCGCGGTCCGGGTCGAACGCCCCGACGAAGGCCTCGACCAACAGCAGCGTCGCCCGCACGTTGACGATCAGGTGACGGTCGATCTCCGCGGCGGAGAGGGAACCAAGCGGGGTCTCGGTCGAATGGGCGTGGCAAGCGACCAGAACGTCGAGACGCCCGAGCTCCTCGACCGCCCGCGCGACCAGTCGCGCCGGGGCCGTCTCATCGGCAAGGTCGGCCTCGACGTACTGGGCTCTCGCGCCGCTCTCCTCTAGCTCGGAGACCAGGGCGACGATCTCTTCCCGATTCCCCTCTCCGGAGGAGGCACTGTCATACGCCGGATACCCCGAAAGCACCAAGTCACAGGACGGGGCCAGCTCACGCGCGACCGCGGCGGCGATCCCGGCCGCCCTCCCGACTCCCGTGATCAGCGCGACCCTCCGCGAGGAGGCGGTCATCTATGCAGTGCTAGCCAGCAGCTCGCGGTCGATCTCCAGCAGGTAAGGCGCGACCGAGCCCTCGTAGTCGGCTTTGCGTTCGGCGGAAAGGTCCTTCCAGCCGGTCACCGAACCGCGGCAGTTGTCGGCCCCGCACAGGCATCCGCCCGGGAAGTGCTCGATCGAGTAGTTGCGCATCGCGTAGTCGAAGGTGATCTCCTCGCCGGCGGAGATCGACTCCCGGGCGACGAAGTCGCAGGCGCCGGTCTCGTTCACCTCGACGCCGCAATTCGGATCGCAGGAATGGTTGACGATCGGGCCGAGGCCGCGATGCCGAGCCCATTTGGTCCGGGTGATCTGGGTCGCGTGGGAGTCGTTGCGCTCGACCTCACCCTCGAGCTCGCCGATCATCACGGTCTCCCCAACCTGGAATCCACGAGTCGCGCGAACGCCACCGCCCTTGCCGCCCTCGGGAGTACAAAGCTCATATCCGACCGGATCCAAAGGACCGCCTCTCAATTGTTTGGCACGGCGAAACCGTGTCCGGCGACCCTAGTCCATCGGCGCGCCCCACCCGTCCGGGCGATGACCCGCCGCTGGGGCGCCTTAATCGGCGGGGCGGGGCAGAAACAGCTCGGGCCAGTCGGGAACCGCCCGGCCCATCGCGGCCCAGGTCTCGTCGGGCGTAGTGTCGGGGACCGTGACGCGGCCGAGGTGGCCGGACCTGAGCCGCAGCTCATGTGGCAGCTGCAGCTCGGCCGAAAGCTTGGCCAAGGCCGCTTCGATGTCGGCGCGGCCTCGTTCGGCCTCGAGGGCCCGCGGATAGGTGTAGAGGTGGGTGACGGCTTCCACTTGATGCACGGTACCGCGAGGCCCGCATGTCCAGAGCAGCCATCCATCGGGGCCACCTGTCACTCTGTACGGGAATGAGCACTGCCGTCACCTACGCGCTGGAGGGCCGCCCGGTCACCAGCGAAGAGTTTTTCGACGTCATCGCCGGCGGTGGCCGACAGCAAGCTATCCAGCAGATGACCGCGAAGATCGAGGGTGTCGTCTGCACCCAGCACGGGGAGGCCGCGGTCGTAACCGAGGTCGATCAGTCCCCTGAGGGCTTCGGCTTCACCATCTCCGGCTGCTGCGACGAGCTGATCGATCGCGCCCACAGCGCCGCGGCGTACCCCGTCGATTCGTAGGCTCGCCGCACGGCACCTCGCGGCCGCGCTGATCGCCTCATCCCGATTCCCGTATGGGGCGGGCTGGACTCGAACCAGCGACCAAGGGAACAGCGTCGGGCCCAGGCGTGGCGACTCGCTCTGCGGGGACGAAAACGGGGGGATGCTGGCGCATTACGTCACCGTCTACAACATCCGCGCGTTCCCGCCTTATAGGCGCCTTCGGAAGTCCCGAGCCAAGCCGTGGCGCCGGCTTAACTGCGTCGAGGCGTCGTCTTCAGGGCATATGGGCTAATCGCTCAACTCCGTCCCGATTAGGTCCCTGCAGCGCGCGCGGAACGCGATCATGTGCGCCCCGATAGCACCAACCTCCGCTCCGACTCCTTCGGAGTCGTGGATCGTTCCGTCGATCAGCCGTCGATGGATCTTCCGCATCCCGTCAAGAGCTGCTTTGTACTCCATGACCGCCGTGTCGTCATCACCTAGTCGCATCTCCAGCCGCGCCCGGAAGCCGTCGCCGCGCCGAATTCCAGCGAAGATTTTCTCGATTTCCGCGGCCCATAACTCTCCTATTGCGTTGTTGGCACGCCTTGAAAGCCGACGCGGGAGGATGGTGAACTTCTTGGATCTTTTCTCGATCGCGTCCCTAACTTCGGTGATCGCATTAATCGCATCGAAGGTCAGCCCATCGATGTGACCCGCTGCTTCGTCAATGACCGTGCGAAGCTCACTTCGCTCCGTGACGGACCGGTCGTGCGCCAACGTTCGCTTGGTCTGCCATAGACCTCCGAGGACGTTGACGATTGCCGCCGCGACAACGGCGATGGCTCCCGCCCAAAGCACCTCAACGGGGACCGTGCCACCTTGGTCTGCCGCGAGGAATAACACAATCAATCGGGACCATAGATGGACTGCGCGACATCAGCGCCAGACGGCTAGATGCAGGAGGTGGTGCATCGGGGGGACTCGTCTCATCGCAAGCACGTCTGCGCCTATCGCATGGTCAGTCGCCTGTCGCGACACGTTCCTCCGTCGGGCGCGGAGTCTCGGCTCTACAGGATGGGGCGGGCTGGACTCGAACCAGCGACCAAGGGATTATGAGTCCCGTGCTCTAACCAACTGAGCTACCGCCCCGCGGGTCGATTATCGCCGAGGTGGGAGAGAAGGAGGCTTCGATGGAGGTCCAGTTCGTCACCAGCGTCGCGGTGATCGCGCCCGATCCGCCACTTTCGCGGCGACTGTTCGTCGACACGATCGGTCTGCCGCTCGAGGGCGAGGGGGAGGACGGCTATCACCACAGCGAAGCGGTCGAGGGCGTCAAGCACTTCGGCGTCTGGCCGCTGGCGCAGGCGGCCCAGGCCTGTTTCGGGACCGAGCAGTGGCCGGAGGAGGTCCCGGTGCCGCAGGCGAGCATCGAGTTCGAGGTCGGCAGCCCGGCCGAGGTCGGGGCAGCGGCGGAGGAGTTGGCGGCGGCTGGATACGAGTTGCTGCATCCGGTCCGCGAGGAGCCCTGGGGGCAGACCGTGGCGCGGGTGCTCTCGCCTGAGGGCGCGATCGTCGGGATCTCCTACGCCCCGACGATGCACCCGGCGGACTGAGCGGCGCCTCGGCTCAGCGAATCGGCACCAGCTCGACTGCCTTGCCGCAGGTGTTGATTTCGCCGTGGCGCTCGTATTTGGCGGTGTTGGCGAAGGCCTGGACCTTGTATTCCTCCGGCACATTGGTGTGGAAGGACCACTTGAATTCGCCCTTGCCGTTGGCCTTCAGCGACTTCAGGCCTTCGTCGAGGGGCTCGAGGGTGATCAGGACTTCCCGGCGCTTCTCGCAGAGGAGCTGCGGCGAGGTGACCTTGCCGGTGACGGAGACGATTTCGGTAGCGGTGTCGTAGGTCGCCTGAACCGAGATCGTGGATTTGTAGGACTTACCGGTCTTGACGGCCGCGGCGGGCGCGGCGATGAGAGCCAGGGCCGCGAGAGCGGCGAGGCCGACGAGGAGCGAGCGTTTCAATTTTTCCTCCTGAGAGGTGAACGAGAACGGCTCGATCCTAGTCCGGGGACGCGGCGCTGGCGAGGAACTCGAGCCGGTTGCCCCAGGGGTCCTCGGTGTAGAAGCGGCGCACCCCGGGGATCGCCTCGTCCCAGTTGACCGGCGCCCCGCCGTCTTCGAGTCGCTCCGCCAGGGCGTCGAGCTCGTTGGGGTGGAGGGAGAGACCCGGATGCGCCTTCCTCGCCGGAGCGAAGTCGGCAGCGACGCCGATGTGAAGTTCACCGGCCCCGAGCCGGAACCAGCAGCCTCCCCGCCCGCGCAGCGCCTCCGGCTTCTCGATCTCCTCCAGCCCGACCAGCTCCCCGAAGAAGTGTCGCGCCCGCTTCTCGCAGCCCGCCGGTGCCGCCAGCTGAACGTGGTCGAGGCGAGGGAGGGCCGGGCCGTTCACCGTCGTCGCTCCTCAAACCAGCCGACGATCACCGGCCAGAAGCGGATCAGGAGAACCACGACGACGACGGCGACGATCCAGATCCAGCCGCCGTGAGTAGCGTGGCGCAGGAGCAGCCGTTGGCCGATCGCGAGGGGCACGTCCTCGATGCTAGACCGGCCTCCAGCTAAATCGCCTGGTGGTGTTTTCCGCTTAGCCGGACGGCTATCCGGGAACCGGGGAGAGATGCTCTGGCTCGGGTTGCTCGCGGGGCTGCTCGCCTCGGTCCTCTTCAACCTCGGCGTCGCCCTGCAGGCGCTGGAGGCGCGGCGGTCGCCGCCGGACGAGGCGCTGCGGCTCTCGCTGCTCGAGCACCTGCTGCGGCGCCCGGTCTGGGTGCTGGGCTTGGCGCTGGGCGGGCTCGGGGTGGTGCTCGAGGTCGTCGCCTTCTCCAACGCGCCCTTCGTAGTGATCGAGCCGCTACTCGCCGCCGGGCTGCTGGTCCTGCTCGCCTTTGGGATCCGCGAGCTGGGGGAGCGGCCGGACTCCGAGACGCTGGCCGGGGTCCTGGCGATCATCCTCGGCACCGTTTTCATCGCCTGGGGCGCGCCGGAACACAGCGAGGAGCACCGTGGACCGGTCACGGTCGTCGTGGTGATGGCGGCGATGGTGGTCGTCTCGCTCGTCCCCTTCGCCCTGCGCGGGGGCCGCCACGACACCGCGATGCGAGCCAACGTCGGCTCCGCCTGCGGCTTCGCGGCGACCAACGTCGCGACCAAGTTGATGTCCGACGACATCGGCGGCGGGCACTGGGGCCAGGCGGTGGCCTGGCTGGCGGTCGCTGGCTTCGCCGGGATCACCGCGACGATCAGCGGGATGACGGCGCTGCAGCGCCGTCCGGCAACGACGATGGTGCCGATCTCCAGCGCGATCCAGACCTTCCTCCCGATCGCCCTCGAGCCGCTCTTCCTGACCGAGAACTGGCGTTCGGCCGAATTCGGCGGCTGGATGCTGCTCGGCGGCCTGCTGGTGATGCTGGCGGGAACGGTGTTGGTAGCGCGGACCCGGAGCGTCGCCGCGATGTCCACCTGAAGGAGGGGTGGACGAACTACCTACTGGACCGCCCGCCGCATTGCGGCATATGGTTCTGGACGGGCCCCGGCTCTCTTCGCAACCTCGTTCCCCCAAGGAAGGCATCTGACATGACTCGCCGCACGCCGCGCAGACGCAGGCCTCTCGCCGCTCTGCTCGCTCTCGCTTCGTCCCTGCTCCTGCTGCTCGTCGTCGCCGGCATCGCCTCGGCCGCGACCGTCGTCAATGGCGGCTTCGAGACCGGCTCGCTCAGCGGCTGGTCGCAACAGAACCAGGGCTCTGGCGAATGGTTCGCGCTCGAAGGCACGTCGCCGCCCTATACCTCCGGACAGCGGGAAGAGCTCGAAGGAGAAATCGGCGAACGCGAAGAAGAAATCGCTGAAGGTGAAGAAGAACTCGAAGGAGTTATCACCGAAGAAGAAGCCGAAGAAATCGAAGAAGAAATCGAAGAACTGGTCGCGGAACGCGAAGAACTGATCGAGGAACGCGAAGAAGGGATCGGCACGGTGCCGGCTCCGTTCGAAGGCAAATTCGACGCGGTCGCCGACGAGCACGGCCCAAGCGCGATGGTCCTCTACCAGGACGTCGCCCTCGAGCCCGGTCAGACCCACCAGCTCTCGATGTACCTGAACTACCACTCCTTCGCGCCGATTTCCGCGCCGAACTCACTCGAAATCAACGAAGAAGAAGTGATGGTGATTCCGATTCCGATCATGGCGAGAGCGCGGCCGAGCTTGAAGACGGCCGCGGAAGAACCGGAAGGCAACCAGCAGGTCCGGGTCGACGTGCTGCGGGCTGGGGCGCCGGCCAACTCGGTGAGCCCGGCCGATGTCCTCGCCACCGTCTTTGCGACCAAGAATGGCGCTCCCCAGCAGATCGGGTGGACCCACCTGACCGCCGATCTGAGCCCGTTCGCCGGCCAGACGGTGCGGATCCGGGTCGCCGCGGTCGACACGGAGTACTACCTCAACGCCGGAGTCGACAATGTGTCGATCTCGAGCGCCCCGGTCCCGCCGCCGGTGCCACCGTCGAATCTGTTCAGCTTCGGCAAGGCGAAGAAGAACGCGAAAAACGGCAGCTCCACGCTGACCGTCAACGTTCCCGGTCCCGGCACCCTCGCGCTGACGGGAGTCAGCACCGGCAATGGCGCCAAGGCAAGCGTCTCCGCTGCGAAGCCGAAAAAGGCCAAGAAGCCGAAGAAGCCGAAGAACGCGGTGAAGCCGGCCAGCGCCACGGCGACCGTCGCCGGCCCCGTAACCCTGGCGGTGAAGCCCACCGCCGCGGCGAAGAAGTACCTGAAGGCCAAGGGCGCGCTCAGCGTCAAGGTCGCGGTCACCTTCACCCCGACCGGCGGCACGGCGAAAACGGTGACGACGACGGTGCCGCTGAAGCTGGCGAAGCCGAAGCCGAAGAAGAAGTAGGGATCGGGTCAGGCGCGAGGAGGGCATCGAGATGAACCGCAAGAGTCGGCCGCACCGTCCGGCGAAGGCACTCGGCGCCCTCCTCGCATCCCTGCTGGTCATCTTTGCCGTCGCCGCAACCGCCGCGGCGGCGACCGTGGTCAATGGCGACTTCGAGGCCGGCAACCTCTCCGGCTGGCAGCAGCAGGAGCAGAACTCGCACGGTCGCTGGTTCGCCACTGCGGGAACCGAAGCACCGCTCTCGCGCCAGACGATGGAGTTAGTGGCCAAAGGGGCCGGCACGCGGCTGACCCCTGCGGAAGAAGAAGAAATCGAAGCCGACAAAGAAAACGTCGGCACCGTCCTGCCGCCGTTTCAGGGCAACTTCGACGCGCTCGCGGACGAGAACCGGCCGAACTCGATGGTCCTCTACCAGGAAGTCGCACTCGACCCGCTCGTCCCCCAGCAGCTCTCGATGTACCTCAACTACCACTCCTTCGCGCGGATCATCGTTCCGCAGCCGAACACGCTGGAAGTCGACGAAGGACTGCGCGTGATCCCGATCGGCGAGACCGAACAGGAAGAAAAGGAACGGATCGAACGGGAAGAAGCCGAATCCAACCAGCAGGTCCGGGTCGACGTGCTGAAGGGCGGCTCCTCGCCGACCTCCCTCGACCCCGCGGACATCCTGACGACGCTCTACGCGACGAAGGAAGGCGACGCTCGGCAGATTCCCTGGACCCACCTCGCGGCCGACCTGACGCCCTTCGCCGGGCAGAAGGTGATCCTCCGGGTCGCCGCCGTCGCCGGCTGGTACTACCTCAACGTCGGCGCCGACGCGGTTTCGATCACCAGCCCGGTGGCGCCCCTGGCGCCGCCATCGAACGTCTTCACCTTCGGCAAGCTGAAGAAGAATCCGAAGAACGGCAGTGCGACCTTGACCGTGAACGTGCCGGGGCCGGGAACCCTCTCGCTGGCGGGAGTGGTCTCCAAAGGTGCCAAGGCCAGCGCCTCGGTCGCCAAGGCGAAAAAAGGGAAGAAGAAGCGACGCTCGCCGGTGAAGCCGGCCAGCGCGAGCGCAACCGCAGCCGGCGCGGTGACGCTGGCGATCAAGCCCACCGGTGGCGCCAAGAAAGTGCTGAGGGCCAAGGGCGCGCTCGCCGCCAAGGTCTCGGTCACCTACACGCCCACTGGCGGAAGCGCCAACACGCTCGAAAAGGCGATCTCGCTGAAGTTGGCGAAACCGAAGCCGAAGAAGAAGAAGAAGAAGTAGCCGGCCCCCTCGCGGCGGTGGGACTGACGCTGCCGCTCGACCGGTGGGTAGCTTGCCCGGGATGAGCGTCGGCAGAAGACCATCAGGGCCAGCCGCCGCGGCACTCGCGATCGGCGTCGCCGCTGTCTCGCTGCTGGTCCTCACCGCCGGTTCGGCCGCCGAGGCGGGCCCTTCCGCCGCGAGGGCTCCGCGACCCCAGCTCCGTACCTGCGACCTCGGCATGCCGCGCCCCTTCCACTGCGGCCACGTGATGGTCCCGGTCCGTCGCGCCGAACCGGCGCTCGGGCTGACCAAGGTCGGCTTCGCGGTGCGCCCCCACCGCGACCGCTCGCGGCCGGCGGCGGGGACGATCATGGCGATGGACGGCGGCCCGGGCTATGCCTCGACCGCGGCGCCCTACGCCCGCTCGCTGGTTGCGGCGCTCGGCCCGCTGCTGCGTCGCTACGACCTCGTCCTCTACGACATGCGCGGCACCGGCCGCTCGGCGGCGATCGATTGTCCGACCCTGCAGGCGGGGCTGATCCAGGAACCGATCGCGATCGGCGAATGCGCCAGCCGGCTCGGCCCCGCTTACGCCGGCTACACGACCGCCGAAGCGGCCGAAGACCTCGACGTCGTCCGCCGCGCGCTCGGCCTCGGCAAGGTCTTCTTCTACGGCGATTCCTACGGGACTTTCTTCGGCCAGGCCTACGCGGTCCGCCACCCGGGCAGTCTCCGCGGCCTGATCCTCGACTCCGCCTATCCCGGCGACGACCCCTACTACCGGACGCTCCTGCCGGCCGGACTGAACGGACTGCGAATCGCCTGTCGGGACGCCCCGAGCTGCGTTGGTGACCCTGTCGCACGCCTGGCTGGGGTCGTCCGCGCCTTCCACCGGGCGGAACGCTCGACCGAGGACCTGATCGCCTTCTTGCTCGACGCCGGCACCCTGGCGCCGCGGTCCTACCTCAGCCTCGACGAGGCCGACCGTCGTTTCCTCGCCGGCGAACCGCGGCGCCTCGACCGCCTGATCGCGCCCGGCCCGGCCGGGCATGGCGGCCTCGGCGAATTCTCCTACGGGCTTGAGATCGCGGTCGAGTGCAACGACTACCGGTTGCTCTGGAACCCGCAATCGGGCATCGATCGGCGCATCCGCGAACTATCGGAGGCGGTGACGAGGCTGCCGCGCGACTTCTTCGCCCCCTTCGGCCGCCGCGAGTACCTGCTCTCGAGCGCCGCCCGTCTCACCAACTGCCTGACCTGGCCGGCGCCGCCAGGAGGCGGCCTGCCGGCGGCGATCCCGAGCGGCTGGCGGGCGTCGCGAAGCTTCCCGACCCTCGTCCTCGCCGGCCAGGTCGACGACGTCACCTCGGTCGCCGAGGCGAGGCAGGTGCGGCGACGCTTCCCGCGCTCGCGCCTCTACGTGGTCCCGGACCGCGGCCACGTCTCCAGTCTCTACTTCCCCTTCCGCTCACCGGCGGTCGGGGTGATCCGCCGCTTCATCGCCTCGCACTAGGCGAGGGGAGCGCCGCCCGCTACGGCAGCGCTTCTTCGATCTTCTTCTTCGCTTCTTCGGCGGCTTCTTCGCCCTTTTCCGTGGCTTCGTCGAAGCTTTCCTTGGCGCTGCCCTTGCTGTTTTCGAACTTTTCCTTCGCTTCTTCGATGCCCTTTTCGGCCTTTTCCTTGCCTTCTTCGATGCCCTGTTCGGCGCTTTCGACGCCCTTTTCGGCTTCTTCCTGGGCGTTGCCGGTGACGGTGCCGCCGCCGCCCGTGGTCGAGTCGTTGTTGCCGCAGCCGGCGAGGACGCCGGCGGCGAGGGCCGCCGCGACGGCGAGGGCGAGGGCGCCGCTTCGCAGCCGGGAGAGGGGGCTCCGGAGCTGCTCGGAGTCGGTCGGTCGATCGTCGTGCACTTGGGTCCTCCCCTATCGCTTGCGGTGAGGGCGCGGCGCCGCGCCTGCGGCGACTCTACCGTTCGTACATGGCATCGGAACGAGACCTCGACTCATTCGAGGAGCTGGTCGCCGACGCGATCGACGCGCTGCCGCCAGAGTTCCAGCAGCTACTGGAGGACGTCGCCGTTGTCGTCTCCGACCGCGGCCGCGAGGACCGCGCCTACGGCATGTACTTCGGCGACGGCGTCGCCCGCGAGGGCTGGGAGGACCGGATCGTGATCTACCAGGACACCCTCGAAGCCGACTTCGGGCACGACCGCGAGCTGCTCGCCCGCCAGGTCGAGCGCACCCTCCGCCACGAGCTCGCCCACCATCTCGGCTGGGACGAGCGCGGCGTCGACGGCCTCGGGCTCTGACGGGATAATCGCCGCGTGAGCAAGGGAGGCTCAGTCGACCCGCCGATCGTCGCCGGCGCCGAGCTGACGGCGCCGCTGGGCGGCGAGCTGGTCGAGCTGGAGCCGCTTTCCCGGGAGCACGCCGAGGGACTCTGGGCGGCGGCGCAGGCGCCGGAGATCTGGGCCTGGCTGGCGCGGCTCGACCGTCGCGAGACCTTCGACCTCTGGCTCGAGATGACGCTCGCCGCCCGCGAGGAGGGGCGGGAGGGGCCGTGGGCGGTGCGCGAGCGTGCCTCCGGCGAGCTGGTCGGCTCCAGCCGCTACCTCAACGTCCGGCGTGCCGACCGGGTGGTCGAGATCGGCTGGACCTGGTTCGACCCGCGGGTCTGGCGCAGCGGCGTCAACGTCGAGACCAAACTGCTGATGCTCGGCCGCGCCTTCGACGATCTCGGCTGCGTTCGGGTCGAGCTGAAGACCGACGCCCGCAACGAGCGCTCGCGGAACGCGATGGCGGCGCTGCCGGCCCAGTTCGAGGGGGTGATGCGCAAGCACATGATCGTCCCCGACGTCGGCCAGCGCGACTCCGCCTACTTCAGCGTCATCGACGAGGAGTGGCCGGAGGTGCGGGCCAACCTCGAACGCCGCCTCGGCGGCTGAGCGCCGCGCCCGCCGGAGCCCGGGCCGCTAATCGTCGCGGTTCGAATCGGCCGTCCCGGTCAGCCGTTCGGCTCGTTCGCGCACTTCCTCGGTCGCCTCGCGGGTCGCCGCGATCGCCTCGTCGGCGACGGCTTCCAGCCCCTCGCTGGGCTTGCCTCCAACTAAGTCTCGGAAGGCTTCCTTGAAGCGCTCGGTGCGGCGGTCGGGACTGAAGCGGTCCTCGGCCTTCGCCTGCTTCTTCGGTCGCCTCTCGCCGTAGCGGTGCCGGGCCCAGAGCGAGTGCGGCTTGCCGATCCGCCAGGCTCCGTAGATCGCCAGCGGGAAGACGAAGAAGCCGACCGTGGCGTGCAGGGCTCGGCCCTTCGCAAGGCAGATCATCACCAGCCCGAAGAGGAGCACGGCGCTGAGCACGCTGCCGACGACGGCCTCGACCGAGTTGGTCTCGAAGGTCAGCGGGCTCAGGCCGAGCAGGATCAACAGCATCCCGGAGGAGCCGATCACCATCGCGTCGACCGAGCTACGTCCCTCGCGGGCCCAGTAGACGTCGTCGAGGTGGACCCAGAGGGCGAACTCGTCGATCGTCAGCCCGGCGCCGATCCCGAAGAAGAGGGCGGCGATCTCGGTGTGGGGGCTGCGGCCGAAGGCGAGGAAGCCGAGCGCCCCGGCGATCATCATCGTGACGATCCCGAAAACCAGGTGGTGGAGGTGGACGCCGCTCTCGCTGACCACGCTGCCCGGCCACCAGGAGATTCGTGGGCTGCGCTGGATCCGCGTGCTCATCCGGATGAAGGCGAACGAGCCGACGAAGCCGACCAGCACCAGGAAGAAGCCCTGCTCTTCGTGCTCGACGAGCCGGTGCCAGAAGTCTCCGAAGAACCAGGCGGCGGGGATCATGCGGCCGCCATCGTCGCGCGCCCGGGCCCCGACCGCAACTGCGGCCCGTCGCCGTCGTGGCGATGGATCAGCTGCACGGTGAGCAGCACCGCGGCGACCGCGAAGAGCGGGGAGAGGACGATGTTGGAGGCCGACTCGGAGAGCCAGGTGCTCCAGAAGCTGTCGCCGAGGGCACCGTGGACAAGGTGCTCGACGCCGTCGCCGAGGGCGTCGCCGGCGACCTCGATCGGGACCAGCACCCAGAAGGCGAACCAGAAGTTGCCGCGGACGAGCCGCCAACTGCGGGCGAGGGCGGCGCGGACGCCGTGGTCCTCGAGCTCGACCACCGGGCCGGCCAGGCCGAGGTAGACGAACAGCGCCGCGCCCGGCAGGACGAAGAGCATCAGGCCGACGGCGACGAGGAGGACGTAGACCAGGTCGATTGCGATTAGCCGGCGCCAACGCAGCTCGCGGGCGATCGCGCCGAAGCTCGCCAGCCTTCCGTCCCCGGGGTGGGTGAGCGTGGTGGCGACGGCGCCAGAGAAGAAGACCTCGCCAAGTAGGCCGGTGGTGGTGATCGCAGCGACGGTCGCCAGCGCGGCGGCGATCTTGAAGCCTTCGCCGGGGTTGATCGATCCGCCGTCGACCTGGGCGGCGCCGGCGTCGAGCAGGCCCAGCGGTACGAAGACGATCAGAGCCAGCAACAGGATCGTCGGCGCCCAGCCGCGGTAGGTGCGGGCGATGTCCGCGTAAGCGCCGGCGACCCGGCGGGCGGTGCTCACCGGCCGCGACGGCGTCGGCGACCGGCAGGGACGCGACCGCGGCGCTCGAGGTTCCGCTGGCTGGACTCGCCGGCGGGGGCTCGGCGCAGGTCGCCGAGCTCGGGGACGAGGATCTCTTCGGCGCAGCGGCGGTGCCAGTGGTGGTGGTCTGTGCCGCCGAGGCGGCGGACGTACTGGACGACGGTGTGCTCGTCGCCGATCTCGATGTCGCCGTGGCAGCCGGGGCAGTGGTAGCGCTTGCGGGCGATGCCGCGGATCAGCCACGCCTCGTCGCCCTCTTCGGTCAGGCCGACGAGCGAGAAACGCATGCTCGGCAGGCCCTCGAAGCTCATCGCCGCCCCGACATCCAGGCGAAGCCGGCGCTCATCGCCAGGTTGGCGACGCCGGCGCCCCAGAGCATCACCCGGCCGCGAGTGCCGACCGCCGGCGAGGCGGACCAGAGCGCGTCGGTGGCGATCTCGGTGCCGCGCAGCCAGGCGAGGCTCTGCCAGTCGGCGGCCGAGCCGCGCCGCTCCGCGACCAGGTGGGCGGCCGCAAAGGTGAGCCAGACCGGGCCGAGCCGGCGGAAGAGGTGGCGGGCGTCCGGCGATGGCTCCTCGTGGCCGAGCAGCCGCAGGGTCGGCGCCGGGGCCAGCAGCGCCGCCGAGCCCAGCGCCAGGTCGAACGCGGCCATGTTGCGGTTGACCAGCCGCAGGGTCTCTTCGAGTGTCTCCTCGCGTGTCATTGGGACGAAATCCAACCAAAAGCGGATCTTCCTTGGAGGGAATGGGCGAGGGGGGGCGAAATGGACCGCCGTGACCAAGACCGCGACGAAATCCCCTCAGCTCAAAAGTCTCTCCGACTACATCCAGGAGCGTTTCGAAGAGTTCAGCCGCTCCCAGAAAGACGTCGCCCGCTACATCGTCGACCATCTCGACGAGGCCGCCTTCCTCACCGCCGAGGAGTTGGCGCGACGGGCGAGCACCTCTTCCTCCACCGTCGTTCGCTTCTCCCAGGCGCTCGGCTTCGAGGGCTATCCCGAGCTGCAGCAGGCCGCGATCGAGGAGTACCGGACGACGATCGCCGTCGCCGGCGCCGCCAACGGCGGGCCACTCTTCTCCTTCGACCACTCCGAGCTCGAGGGCTCGCTCAGCGCCGACTACTCGAACCTCGAGGAAACCGCGCGCAAGCTGACCACACAGCAGATCGACGACTCGGTCGCGGCGCTTGCCACCTCACGGCGGATCGTGATCGTCGGCGTCGACCAGATGGCCTTCTTCGCCAGCTACCTGCGCCACACCCTCAGCCTGCTCGACATCCGCGCCGAAATCGTCGCCTCGACCGGCGGCGAGAGCCTGCAGCGGCTGGGCCGGATCGACGAGGACACGCTGGTCATCATCCTCAGCGCCGGCCGCGCTCACCCGCTGCTGCTGCGGGCGATGAAACTGGCTCTGCACCGCGGCGCCCGCACCCTGGCGATCTCCGACGCGACGATGTCGGAGGTGGGGGAGCACGCCGAGATGACCCTCTACTTCTCCTCCAACAGCCCCAGCTTCGCGCGCTCCAACACGGCGCTGATGGCGCTGGTCCAGGCACTCGCCCACGGGCTCTACGCCCGCGACGAGGCCGCCCACAAAGACCGCATCCGCGCCTACAAACTGAAGTAGCCGCCGCAGGACGGCCCGCCGCTCCCGGCCCCTAATATGGGGCGCATGGCCGAGCGCGCGACCTTCCGCCTCAAGACTGGCCTCGCCGAGATGCTCAAAGGCGGGGTGATCATGGACGTGGTCACGCCCGAGGAGGCGAAGATCGCCGAGGAGGCGGGCGCGACCGCGGTGATGGCCCTCGAGCGCGTCCCCTTCGACATCCGCCGCGACGGCGGCGTCGCCCGGATGTCCGACCCGGCGATGATCAAGGGGATTCAGGAGGGGGTGACGATCCCGGTGATGGCAAAGGCCCGGATCGGCCACATCGCCGAGGCCCAGGTCCTGCAGGCGCTCGAGGTCGACTACATCGACGAGTCCGAGGTCCTCACTCCGGCCGACGAGGTCAACCACATCGACAAGCTCGCCTTCGAGGTGCCCTTCGTTTGCGGCGCCACCAACCTCGGCGAGGCGCTGCGGCGGATCGGCGAGGGGGCGGCGATGATCCGCTCCAAGGGCGAGGCCGGCACCGGCAACGTGGTCGAGGCGGTCCGCCACATGCGCGAGATCACCGGCGGCATCCGTCGGCTCTCGCAGCTCCGGCCCGAGGAGCTCGCCGCCGCCGCCAAAGAACTTCCCGCGCCACTGGAAGTCGTCCAGGAGGTCGCCGCCGCGGGGCGCCTGCCGGTGCCGCTGTTCTGTGCCGGCGGCATCGCCACCCCGGCCGATGCGGCGCTGATGATGCAGCTGGGGGCGGAGGGTAACTTCGTCGGCTCTGGAATCTTCAAGAGCGCCGACCCCGAGCGCCGCGCCCGCGCGATCGTCGAGGCGACCACTCACTTCAACGACCCCGAGCGGGTCGCCGCTGCCTCGATCGGCCTCGGTGAGGCGATGTCGGGACTGGAGATCGGGCCGCTGGAAGCCGAGGACGCGCTGCTGCAGCACCGCGGAGGCTGAGCTGCCCCCGGGCGGCCTGAAGGTTGGAGTCCTCGCCCTCCAGGGCGACTTCGAGGCGCACGCGAAGACGCTGCGCGAGCTCGGTGCCGAGCCGCGGGAGGTGCGGCTGCCGGCCGACCTGGAGGAGCTCGACGCGCTGGTCATCCCCGGGGGGGAGTCGACGACGATCGGCAAGTTGATCGCCTCAGCCGGCCTCGAGCCGGCGCTGCGAGCCCATCACGAGGCCGGCCGGCCGATCCTCGGCACCTGTGCCGGGATGATCGTCTGCGATGCCGAGCATCTTGGCTTCATCGACGCCACCTCGCGCCGCAACGCCTTCGGCCGTCAGCTGCAGAGCTTCGAGGCCGACCTCGAGGTCGAGGGCGCGGGCGACGAGCCGCTGCGCGCCGTCTTCATCCGGGCGCCGTGGGTGGAGAGCCACGGGCCCGAGGTCGAGGTGCTGGCGGAGTGGGAGGGGCATCCGGTGGCGGTCCGCGAGGGCACGGTTCTCTGCTCGGCCTTCCATCCCGAGCTCACCGACGACCCCCGCTTCCACGCGATCTTCATGGCGATGACGACCACGGCGGCCCGCGAGCGGGCCGAGACGAAGGAGGCGCGATGAGCGGCGGCGACCCGCGAACCCAGAACCTGGCGAAGATCCTGGTCGGCTACTCGACCAAAGTGGGGGAGGGCGACGTCGTCTCGATCGACGGCGAGAGCGCCGCGGCGCCGCTGATGCTGGCGGTCTACGAAGAGGTGCTGAAGGCCGGCGGCAACCCGATCCTCAACGTCGCTCTCGAGGGTCAGATCGCCGCCTACTTCAAACATGCCTCCGACGATCAGCTGCAGTGGATCTCGCCCTTCGCCGACTGGATGGTCGACCACGCCGACGTGAGGATCGCGATCGGCGCCTCGACCAATACCCGCGAGCTCTCCGGGGTGGCGCCGGAGCGCCAGACCCTGCGCCAGGCCGCCACTGGCGACCTGATGACGCGGGCGATGAAGCGCGCCGCCGAGGGCGACTTCCGCTGGGTCTACACGCTCTACCCGACCAGCGCCTACGCCTCCGAGGCGGAGATGAGCCTGGCCGACTACGAAGACTTCTACTACGCCGCCTGTCTCGCCAACGACGGCGACCCGCTGAGCGCCTGGACTCGCGCCTCGGAGGAGACGCGACGGCTCTCGGAGTGGATCGAGGGCCACGAGGAGGTCCACGTCACCGCCCCGGGAACCGACATCACCCTCGGCATCGCCGGCCGCACCTTCATCCCCTGCGACGGCGACAACAACATGCCCGACGGCGAGTTCTTCACCGGCCCGGTCGAGGATTCGGTCGAGGGCGAGGTCAGCTTCGACCTGCCGGCGGTGATCGGTGGCCGCGAGGTCTCCGGCGTCCACCTCAAGTTCGAGTCCGGCCGCGTCGTCGACGCTGCGGCCGAGCGCGGCGAGGAGTTCCTGATCTCCCAGCTCGACACCGACGAGGGGGCGAGGACGTTAGGCGAGCTCGGGATCGGCACCAACTACGGGATCGACCGCGGCACCCGCGAGGTCCTGCTCGACGAGAAGATCGGCGGCACCGTCCACATGGCGATCGGCGCCAGCTATCCCGAGTCCGGCGGCACCAACGAGTCCGCCGTCCACACCGACCTCGTCTGCGACCTCCGCCTCGGCGGCAAGCTCGAAGTCGACGGCGTGGTGATGCAGGAAAACGGCAAGTTCGTCGTCTGACGGCGAAGCAGCGGCCGTCAGCCGTGGGCGATGATCGTCGCGATCACGCCAAGAAAGCCGATCAGCATCGTTCCGAACATCATCCGGCTCAAAGCTGCGAGCTCAGACCGCAGTTCGCGAAAACCAGAGTCCATACGACCCTCGACGAGCCGGTCCATGCGCGTGTCAATCCGATCGACCTTGACGTTGAGATCGTCGAGCCGCTCGTCGGTCCAGGTTCGTCGCTCCATCAGACCACTCACGAAAGGCTGACGAGCGCCGCGATCGTGCCGAGGAAGCCAACGAGCAGGGCTCCGACCAGGCTGAAGGCCAGCTGATGGATCGAGCGGTTGATCGCGCCCAGTTCCCCTCGGATCGCGCGGAACTCAGCGGTCATTTCTGTGCGGACGGCGGTGAATTCCTCCTTCATCTCGCCTCGGACGGCGGTGAATTCGCCCTTTATCTCCGCTCGGAGGGCACGGGATTCGTTGCGGGTCTCGCTGAACCCCGTCTCCATCCGTTCGTCGACGCGGTCGACCTTGACGTTGAGGTCGTCGAGCCGCTCGTCGGTCCAGCCGTCTCTGGTCATCACCGCCATGATGGCACGGTAGCGCTTTCAATGACGTCTTTTGTCTATGACGACAAAAAGCGTCGCACGGTGCAGGTTATTGGTCCGGAATCGGGCTTCCGGAGAGGAAGAAGAACCAATAGGTGAGGGCGATCGCTGCAAGCACCACCGAGCACATCATCACCGCCTCGATCACGGTCAGGGTGCCGTAGGCGGGGGCCTGGTCGCGCATGCTGCGCATCCAAGCGGGGCGGGCGGCGGCGACCCGGTTGGTCCCCGTGACCCGGATGTAGAGCTTGTTGAGGCGGCCGATCAGCCAGGAGTCGATCGCCACCGAGACGATGATGCCGACGATCACGACCAAATAGGGGCCGCCCGAGGGGAACTGGGTGTGCGAGACCTTGGAGGCGATGTAGACCCAGGTCAGCGGGATCACCGTCCAGAGCGAGAAGGCGGCGAGCAGCATCGCGAAGAACACCGCCCCGGTGGCGACGCTCCGCCCAGCCCTCAGCGTGTGGGTCCTAGCGCTCATCTCCCTGCCAAATAGAATGACAGGCATATGTCAGGTCATTCGAAGTGGTCATCGATCAAACACAAGAAGGGGGCCGCGGACGCCAAACGCGGCAAGCTCTTCAGCAAGCTGGCGCGGGCGATCACGGTCGCCGCTCGCGACGGCGGCGGCGACACCGACGGCAACCCGACGCTCGCCACCGCAGTGGCGAAGGCGCGCGAAGCGTCGATGCCGAAAGACAAGATCCAGAAAGCGATCGACGTCGGCACCGGCGCCAACGCCGACTCGGCGGCGATCGAACGGATCGTCTACGAGGGCTACGGCCCGGCCGGGGTGGCGGTGATGGTCGAGGCGCTGACCGACAACCGCAACCGCGCCTCCGCCGAGATCCGCTTCGCCTTCACCAGTCACGGCGGCAGTCTCGGCGAGCCGGGCTCGGTCGCCTGGAACTTCGAGAAAAAAGGCGTCGTCGTGGTCGACGGCGACCGCTACAGCGAGGACGACCTGATGGCGGCAATCGACGCCGGCGCCGAGGACGTGCGCGAGGAGGGCGACAAGCTGCGAGTGATCTCCGAGCCCACCGACCTGACCGCCGTCCGCAAAGCACTGGCGGCGGCCGAGGTCGAGGTCGAGTCGGCGGCGCTGGCGACCGAACCGAAGAACACGGTCGAGCTGAAGGGGCACGACGCCGAACGGTTGCTGAAGCTGCTCGATGCGCTTGACGATCAGGATGATGTGGACGAGGTGTATGCGAACTTCGACATCCCTGAGAGCGTGCTCGAGGAGCTCGCGGCCTGAGGGATCAGGGGTGGTGGGGGCGGGGGTCAGTTGCCCCTCTCCCGGAGACCGTCGCGCAGCTGAGCGAGCCGTCTGGGCGCCATCGAGTCCCGCTTGAGCCTCCGGGAGAGGGGCAACTGACCCCCGCCCATCGCCACGCTCGCCTCAGGCGCGAGATCCTGAATTGGGCCAGGCTTCGCCTTCGGACTCTTTGGAAGGACTGGACCTCGGTCGCCCCAGGTTCTCGAGAAGAACTGCACCTCGGTCCCTCGTGTCCCTCAGAAGATCCGGGCCCTGCGACCTGCACGGCCCACGAAAGCGGCAGACCTTGGGAAGTTCGCCGAGCTTCCGTGGGGAGGGAGTTGGGGGTCCCCCTCGCGCAGCGGCGTCATCTTTTTTGCGCACGAGCTCGCATCTCGGACGGCCGAGATTCTCCCCAGCAAAAAACCCAGCAAGCGAGGGGGACCCCCAACTCCCTCCACGCACCGCAGTTCGTCCCTAATCCCCCGGGAGGCATCCGACCCTTCTCCGAGAATCACTACCAATGCAAGTAGTGATGGGCATAGACCCCGGATCCGCCAACCTCGGCTTCGGCATCGTCCGCGTCGAGGGCAACCGCATGGTCGCGCTCGACGGCGGCGTCGTCGAGACCGGCCCCGAGCTGGCGATGGAGCAGCGATTGGCCCGCATTCACGGCGCCCTCGCCGAGCTGATCGCCTGGCACGAGCCGGCGGCGATGGCGATCGAGGAGGTCTTCTTCGGCAAGAACGTCGGCTCGGCGATGACCGTCGGCCGGGCCAGCGGAGTCGCCATGCTGGCCGCCGCCCAGAGCGGCGTCGAATGCTTCGGCTACACCCCGCAGGCGATCAAGATGGCGGTCTGCGGCTCCGGCGCCGCCGGCAAGGATCAGGTGCAGCGGATGGTCGGCACCCTGCTCGGCCTGCCCGAGCCGCCGACCCCCGACCACGCCGCCGACGCGCTGGCGGTGGCGATCTGCCACGGCGGCAGCAGCGGCCGCCGTGCCGCGACCCGGGCCGGCCTCGAAGACGCCAGCGCCCTGGCGGCGGCGAGGGTGGCGGGATGATTGCCGCGGTCCGCGGCGAGGTCCTGGTCCGCCGCCCCGACCACGTCGTTATCGAGGCCGGTGGCGTCGGCTACCGGCTGGCGGTCTCGGCGGAGACGCTGAAGGCGGTCCCCGGCGCCGGCTCCGAGTTCTTCCTCCACGCCGAGCTGATCTCGCGCGAGGACTCGCTGGCCCTCTACGGCTTCGCCACCGAGGAGGAGCGCGAGCTCTTTCGGCTGCTGATCTCGGTCAGCGGCGTCGGCCCCAAAGTCGCGATCGCGGCGCTCTCGGGCGGCTCCGCCCGAGAGCTGACCCGAGCGATCGCCGCCGGCGACGGCAAGCGCTTCCAGGCGGTTCCCGGGATCGGCAAACGCACGGCGGAGCGAATCATCGTCGAGCTGCGCGAGAAGGTCGCCGGCGAGCTGGAGGAGGAGGTGGCGCTGGCCGCTGCCGGCGCCGGCGACGCCCGGGCCCTTGCCCGCGACGGGCTGGTCAACCTCGGCTACGCGCCGCTCGAGGCCGAGCAGCTGCTCGAGGGCCTGCAGGGCGAGGAGCCGCAGGAGCTGCTCTCGGCGGCGCTGCGCAAGGCGGGGGCGGCGCGATGAGCGAGCGCGTACGGAGTCTCGAGAGGGCGGCAGGATGACCGAGGGCCCCGACATCGGCGGCAATCGCATCCGTACTCCAGGGGTCGACGATCGACCGGGCGGCCCAGCCGGCGACCCGGTGCCGGTCGATGCGGAGGTGAGGGTCCACGACGCTCGCACCGGCGAGGACGATCTCGACCGCAGCCTGCGCCCGCCGACCCTCGAGGACTTCGTCAACCAGTCCCAGGTGACCGAGCAGCTGGCGATCTTCATCGAGGCGGCGAAGCGCCGCGGCGAGCCGCTTGACCACGTCCTGCTCGCCGGCCCGCCGGGGCTCGGCAAGACCTCGCTCGCCCACATCGTCGCCGCCGAGATGGGGGTACCGATGGTCCAGACCGCCGGTCCAGCGCTCGAGCGCAAGGCCGACGTCGCCTCCTTCCTCACCGCCCTTGAGCCGAACTCGGTCTTCTTCATCGACGAGATCCACCGGCTCGGCCGGGCGGTCGAGGAGACGCTCTACCCGGCGATGGAGGACGGTGAGCTGCCGGTCGTCCTCGGTCAGGGAGCCGGTGCCCGCACCGTCACCCTGCCGTTGCCGCCGTTCACCCTGATCGGCGCCACCACCCGCTCTGGCCTGTTGACGACGCCACTGCGCGACCGCTTCGGCGTCTCCCACCGGCTTGAGCACTACAGCCCCGAGCACCTGGCGGAGATCGTCGAGCGTTCCGCCCGAATACTCGCGGTCGAGATCGAGCCCGAGGGCGCCTACACGATCGCCTCGCGCTCGCGCGGCACCCCGCGCGTCGCCAACCGACTGCTGAAGCGGGTCCGCGATTTCGCCGAGGTGAAGGGGACGGGGGAGATCGGCGCTGCCGTCGCCGCCGATGCCCTGGAAATGCTGGAGGTCGATCACGCCGGCCTCGACCGCTCCGATCGTGCCCTGCTGGACACCATCGCGACCAAGTTCGGCGGCGGCCCGGTGGGGCTCTCGACGATGGCGATCGCGATCGGCGAGGAGCAGGACACGATCGAGGACGTCCTCGAGCCCTATCTGCTGCAGCAGGGGCTGCTCAAACGGACGCCGCGCGGGCGCGTCCTCACCCAACGGGCTTACGACCACCTCGGCCTGCCGGCGCCCGCAGGCGCGGCCAGCCTCTTCTAGGCGCTCAGGGGCGCCGCTCAGCGCAACAGAGGCCGAACTCGCGGCGGAATCCGATCATCTAGCCTGTCGCCCAATGCCCTTCTTCATCTGTCCCAACTGCGGCCATCGCGAAAACAGCGGTGACCGCAACGCCGGCTTCAGCACCCGCCCCAAGGGCTGCTCGAAATGTGGATTCGGATTCGTATTCGAATTACTCGATGATTATTATCCGGCTCCGAACGCAGCGTTCTTCGTCTGCGACAAGCAGGAACGGGTCATCGATGCGGGGAAAGGGAGCTACGAGTTGACGGGTCTACGCGATGAGGACGTGATCGGGCGCCCCGTGCGCGAAGTCCTTGGCCTGGACTGGATCGACCCCGGTGACGGCGGCGAGACCGCCGACACCGACGGCAACGGCGCCACCGACCCGATTGAGACCTCGCTCGAGTGGGGCGTGCGCTCGCTCGGCAAGCGCGTCTCGGTCAACGCCGAGGGCGACCTGCCGGCGCGGGCGGTGGCCGACGTCTTCCCGGCTTATGACGACGACGGCGGTCTGCTGCTCGTCCTCACCCCGGAGGGTTAAGAGGGGCAATGGGCTCGCGGCGGCGGCACCTCTTCGTCCTGCTGTTCGTCCTCGGCCTGATCGGCGTCTCGGCGATCGTGATCGCCACCAAGCAGACCCAGCTCGGCCTCGATCTGCAGGGCGGGCTCGAGCTCGTCTACCAGGGGCAGCCGGTCGGCAACTCGACCGAAGTCTCCAGCCAGGACATCGAAGACTCGATCGGGATCATCGAAAAACGGACCAACCAGCTCGGCGTCTCGGAGTCCGAAGTCGCCCGACTCGGCAACGAAGAGATCACCGTCTCGCTGCCTGGAATCACCGACGCCAACCGCGCCGCCGAACAGGTCGGCTCGACCGCGCAGCTCTACTTCTACGACTGGGAGCCGAACCTGGTCGGCCCGGAGCGGACGATCGGCGGCCATCCGGGCAAGACGATCCCCAAAGGCCCGATCAAAGAAGCGGAAAAGCGCTGGGAAGAAGCCGGGCGCAAAGTCAAAAGCGTCGAGAACGCGCAGCTGATCGCGGCCGGCGCCTACCCGACGGCCTACGACGCGGCCCAGGCCGCCGCTGAACAGACGCCGGACGAGAAGTGCGAAGAATGCGCGGTCGGCCGGCCGCAGTACTACCTGTTCGAGCGCGCCGAGCCGCACAAGTTGGTCGCCGGGCCGGAGCTGAAGGAAAAGGACCTGTTCATCAGCCCGACCGGCGAAAAACGGCCGAAGAACGGGATCGTCGTCGAAATCCCGACCGGCTACGTGCTGGTCTCCGAATACCCCCACGACGAAGAAAACAAGATCGACGAAACCGCCGAGCCCGGCTGGTACGTGCTGAAAGACAAGCCGTCGCTGTCGGGCAACGACATCAGCGAACCGGAAGCGAAAACCGGGCAGCTGGGCGAACCGATCGTCACCTTCAACTTCAGCGGCGACGGCCAGAGCAAGTTCCACGAAGTCACCCGCAAGATCGCCCAGCGCGGCCAGGCCAACTCGATCGGCTCGATCGGCACCGAACAGGCAGGAGCCCAGTCCGGCCACTTCGCGGTCATCCTCGACAACGAAGTCCAGTCGCGGCCAATCGTCAACTTCGCCGAAAACCCGGACGGGATCGACGGCCGCGAAGGCGCGCAGATCTCCGGTGGCTTCAACAGCCTGGGCGAGGCTCAGGAACTGGCGACGACGCTGCAGATCGGCGCCCTGCCGATCAACCTGAAGCTGATCTCCGAGACCCAGGTCTCGGCGACCCTCGGCACCCAGGCGCTCCACGACGGGATCAAAGCCGGGATCATCGGCCTCGCCCTCGTCGTCCTCTTCCTGCTCATCTACTACCGCTTCCTCGGCTTGATCGCGTCGCTTGCCCTGGCCGCCAACGGGGTGATGTTCTTTGCCCTGATCAAACTGATCCCGATCACCCTGACCCTGCCGGGGATCGCGGGCCTGGTGCTGACGATCGGCGTCGCCGCCGACTCCAACATCGTCATCTTCGAGCGAATAAAGGAGGAGGTCCGGGCTGGTCGCTCGATGTCGAGCGCGATTGCCGCTGGCTACAAACGCGGGATCGCGACGATCATCGACGCGAACGTCGTCACCCTGCTCACCGCCTTCATCCTCTTCGTGCTCGCCACCGCCGGGGTCAAGGGCTTCGCCTTCACCCTCGGTGTCGGCACGATCGTCTCGCTGCTGACCGCGGTCGTCTTCACCCAATCGCTGCTGGGCAGCATGAGCCGCACTCGGATTCTGCGCTCGCCGGCGGCACTCGGCGCCAGCGGACAAGGTCGGCGCTGGCACTTCGACTTCATGGGCGCCAGTCGCTGGTTCTTCTCGGTCTCCGGCGTGATCCTCCTGGTCGGCGCCTTCGCGCTGGCGACCAAGCAGCTCAACTTCGGCATTGACTTCGAGTCCGGGACGCGGATCACCGCGGCGCTGGAAAAGCCGACCGACGAGGAAGGCGTGCGCGAGACCCTGGAATCGTCGGGGATCAGCGGCGAGGAGGTACAGCAGGTCTCCGACCCGGTGCTCGGCGACAACGTCTTCCAGATCCAGTCGCACCAGCTCGAACCGGGCGAAGTGAAGGACGCCCAGGATGCCCTCGCCACCCAGTACGGAATCGCCGAAGACGGCTTCGACAGCACCAGCGTCGGTCCGACCTTCGGCCAGCAGGTCGCCGACAGTGCGCTGAAGGCGCTGATCTTCTCGCTGCTGGTGATCTGCGGCTACGTGGCGCTGCGGTTCGACCCGAAGTTCGCGCTGCCGGTGCTGATTGCGATCTTCCACGACATCCTGATCACCGCCGGCGTCTACTCGTTGACCGGAAAAGAGGTCTCTAGCGGCACCGTTGCGGCTTTCTTAACGATCCTCGGATACTCGATCTACGACACGATCATCGTCTTCGACCGAATACGAGAGAACATCCCGCGGATGCCGCGGGCGGCGTTCTCGCAGATCGTCAACCGCTCGATGAGCGAGGTCCTGAACCGGTCGCTGGCGACCAGCTTCACCACCCTGCTCGCGGTCGCCTCGCTGCTCGTCTTCGGCGGCGCCACCCTGCAGGACTTCGCCTTCGCGATGCTGATCGGGATCGCCTCCGGCACCTACTCGTCGATCTTCATCGCCTCGCCGGTGCTAACCGCCTGGAAAGAACGCGAGCCGGGCTTCATCCGGCGGCGCCTGCGGATCGCCGAAGTCGAGGGCTTCGTTCCGGCCTACGCCGACGAGGTCGCCACCGAAGCGCTGGCCGTCGACGATGAGCCGGAAGCGCCGGCGCCGAAACGCGGCCGCGGCGGCAGTCGGGCCGAAGCCGCGCCGGAGCCCGAAGGCGGCGGCGTGGCGACGGTCGAGCGCGAGGAGGAGGCCGAGGCCACGGGGGCGACGGAGCCGCCGGCGGCGAACGGCGACGGCTCCGGCAACGGTGCCGCGGCGGCTCCGGGCGCCGGCGAGCCCGACCCGGTCTCAGCCGAGCGGCGCAAACGCAACGCCGAGCGGCGCGCCCGCCGGGAGCAGCGCCGCAAGGGCGGTCGGAAACGATGAGGGGGGAGAGGGCCTGATGGCGCTGGTGGTCTGGTTCACGATGGGCATCGCCCTTTGGCACTTCACGGTCTTCCTGCCCGAGCGCTTCTGGCAGGGCATCGTCGGTGCCTTCCTTGGCTCGGTCCTGGGAGCGGTGATCGTCGGCCTGATCATCTGGCTCGTCGCCGGCAAGAGCCTCGGCGACACCGACGTCGCGACGGCGCTGGTCGCGCTGCCGGGAGTCGCGATCGGCCTCGGCGTGGTCTGGCTGATCGGCGTCCGCTCCGAAGCCGCGCTGGACTGAGCTGCACCCCGGCGCCCCGCGGCGCCCCCTGCACGCCTAAAGAATCCCCTGCAATTTCGGCGTCTTTGCGTCGGGTTTGCCGCCGCTTCGCTTCCTAGCCTGGCTCCATGCCCCCGTCCGCGGCCTACGCCGCCGATCCTTACTCCTACGCCGCCGCTCGCGCCGTCGCCGACGACCTCGGCCTCAGCGAGCCCGTCGCCGTCACCCTCGTCCGCCGCGGGTACACCACGCCCGACCTGGCCCGGGCCTTCCTCGCTGCCGAGGAGGCGCACCCACCGTCGGCTTTCGCCGGCATGGAGGAAGCGGTGGACCTGGTCCTCGCCGCGATCGAATCGGAAGCCCGGATCACCGTCCACGGCGACTTCGACGTCGACGGGGTCTGCGCCACCGCTCTCCTGGTCTCGACGCTCCGCGGCCTCGATGCCGATGCCGACTGGCTGATCCCCGACCGCCTCAAGGACGGTTACGGCCTCGGCGAGGAGAACGTCCGCCGCCTTGCCGACCGCGGAACGAACCTCCTGATCACGGTCGACTGCGGGATCACCGCCGTCGAGCAGGTGGAGCTGGCCAAGTCGCTGGGCATGGAGGTGCTGGTCACCGATCATCACCAGCGAGCCGAGCAGCTTCCGGCCTGTCCGATCTTGCATCCGGAAGTGAGCGAGTACCCGTTCGAGTCCCTGTGCGGGACCGCGGTGGCGTGGAAGCTCGCGATCGCCTTGCGGGAGGCCACTGGGACGACGTCGCCAGGCGCACCTCCCGACCTCGACCTCGTCGCTCTCGCGACGATCGCGGACCTGGTGCCGCTGGTTGGCGAGAATCGCTCGCTTGCGAAGCAGGGCCTGGCGGAGATGCGCCTGGCCCAGCGGCCGGGCCTGCGCGCGCTGATCGCCGCTTCGAAGTGCGAGCCGACCCAGCTAGACGAGTCCGACGTCGGCTTCCGCCTGGCCCCGCGGATCAATGCCGCAGGCCGCCTCTACCGCGCGGACGCAGGTGTGGAGCTGCTCTTGACCGATGACGAGGAGCGGGCCGAGCAGATCGCCGTGGAGCTGTCCCGGGCGAACTCCGAGCGCCGGGCGACCGAGCGGGAGGTGGACGCCGCGGCCGAGGCGGCCCGGCGGGAGCTGCCCGACGATTTGCGAGCGGCCTCCGGCTTGGTACTCGCGGGGGAGGGGTGGCATCCCGGCGTCGTCGGGATCGTCGCCTCACGACTGGTCGAGCGGCACAACCGACCGGTGGTGGTCATCTCGCTCGACGGCGAGGGGGGCGCCCGCGGCAGCGGCCGCAGCATTCCGGGCTTCGACCTGCTCGAGGCGCTGCGAGCCTGCGCCGAGCACCTCGGTGACTTCGGCGGTCATCGGGCCGCTGCCGGGGTCTCCCTCCGCGCCGATCAGTTGGCGGGATTCCAGCGCGCCTTCGCCGCTCACGCGACCGCCGTCCTCGGCCCGGAGCCGCCGGCGCGGACCGAGCGCTTCGACGCCCTCGTCGGCGGCGTCGGTCTCGGCCTCGAGCTGGCCGAGGAGCTGCGACAACTGGCGCCGTTCGGGCTTGGCAATCCGGGGGTGCGGTTGATGGTTCCCTCGGCCAAGGTCAGCGACGTGCGGACGATGGGTGCCGAGGGTAAGCACTCGCGCTTCAGCCTCCACAGCGGCGCCCATCGCGCCCTCGGGGTCGCCTTTGGCCGCTCCGACCTCGGGGTCGAGAGCGACGAGCCCGTCGACGCGGCGATCCGCCTCGAGGTCAACCACTGGAACGGTTCGGTCGAGCCGCGGGTGGTGCTGCGCGAGCTCTATCCGGTCGAAGGTGGGGGGGCGGGCGCCGAACCCAGCGGCCGCTCCGCTGCCGAGGCCGAACCTCGCTCCGGGGGGAAGCGGGATGCGGCCGGCGCCGAGGTGGGTCCGCGAATCTCCTCTCATCCCTGCGAGTGCGAGCCAGGGGAGTGGTGGCGCCGTTTCGAAGCCGAGCTAGTCCGCGAGCCCGGCGCGCGCTCGACGGATAGCACCCCCTATAGGGGGCAGGATGCATCAAACGCGCGGGCGGTGGTGCGGGGCGGAGGATCGGCGGTGGTGGCGATCGCCGAGCTGGTCTCGAGTGGGGCGGGGGTGCTCGCGGTGGCGGCCGATGCCTCGCGACGGGCGGCGCTCGCCGCGGGGGCGGCCGGGCTCGCCCGCTTCAACGGCGGCTCCGGTCGCGTCGCCTGCGCCCGCTGCGGCAGCGCCGCGATCGAGACGCTGGCGGGGAAGGCGGACGGTGGCCTGGCCCTAACCGACTACGCGACCCTCGCCGCCGCGCCCGAGCCGCTCGCCGAGCGATTCGAGCACGTCGTCCTTGTCGATCCGCCCACCTCCGCTGCCGAGGCCACAATGGTCGCGCCGCGGTTCGTCCCCGTCCACCCAGGCAAGGGCGCCGGCTACCTGCATCAGCTCTGGACCGAGGCGGAGAGCGATTTCGCGCTGCAGGCCCTGGACGAGTCGCTCGCCTCTCGCGACGCCGTCGCCCGCGTCTTCCGCGCCCTGCGCGAGGCCGAATCCGAGGGCGGTACGAGCGGCGAGGGAGCCGGACACGTCAGTGGCGAATCGCTGCTGGCTGCCCTCACGGGTGGCGGGGCGCATCCGCTTGCCCCCGAGTCCGCCGCACGCGCCTTCCGGGTCCTCGCCGAGCTCGAACTCGTCCAGGGGGAGCCGAAAGCTGGTGCTGGCTCGGTCGGGGTCGTATCCTCAGAGGGAACCGATTTGGAGCGCTCGGCCGCGTTTCGCGCCTATCGCGCTCGCCACCTGGAGGCACAGCGATTCCTCGCAAGACCCAGACAGCCGTAGAGCACCGCGAACTCCTTGCCGACCTCTTTGCCGTGGTCGAGGAGTTCGACTCGGCGCCAAGCCCGGAGGGGCACCACAACGGCGGTGCGGTGATCGCCGGCGGCAACGGAGCCGCGGCGCTGGCCGAGACCAGCGGCGCCACCGCGACGGCGACGGCGACGATCGATCGCGAGATGCTTGAGCGGGCCTTCGACTTCGCCTGCGAGCGCCACGCCGACCAGCGCCGCTATTCCGGCGACGAGTTCATCACCCACCCGGTCGGGGTGGCCCAGATCTGCGCCGGGATGCGGCTCGACACCGAGACCCTCTGCGCCGCCCTGCTTCACGACACGGTCGAGGACACCAGCGCCAGTCTGGAGGAAATCCAGGCGGAGTTCGGCGATCAGATCGCCCAGCTGGTCGACGGCGTCACCAAGTTGACCGGGATGAGCTTCGAGAGCCGCGATGAGCGCCAGGCCGAGAACTACCGGAAGATGATGGTGGCGATGGCCACCGACGTCAGGGTGATCCTGATCAAGCTGGCCGACCGCCTCCACAACATGCGCACCCTTGGTGCCCTGCCGAAGCAGAAACAGACGGCGAAGTCGCACGAGACGCTGGAGATCTACGCGCCGCTCGCCCACCGGCTGGGGATCCACGCGATCAAGTGGGAGCTCGAGGACCTCGCCTTCGCGACCCTGCACCCGCGCAAGTACGCGGAAATCAAACAGCTGGTCGCCCAGCAGCGCGACGAGCGCGAGTCCTACGTCACCGACGCCGGCGAGTTCCTCTCCGAAGAGCTGGGGGAGGTCGGGATCGAGGCCGAGATCTCCGGCCGCGCCAAGCACTTCTACTCGATCTACACGAAGATGGCGAAGAAGGGGCGCGAGTTCAACGAGATCTTCGACCTCACCGCGATGCGGGTGATCGTCGGCTCGGTGAAGGACTGCTACGGCGCGATCGGCGTCATCCACTCGCTCTGGAAGCCGCTCCCGGGGCGCTTCAAGGACTTCGTCGCAATGCCGAAGGCCAACATGTACCAGGCGCTGCACACGACTGTGATCGGGCCCGAGGGCAAGCCGCTGGAGATCCAGATCCGCACCGACGAGATGCACAAGCTCGCCGAGTACGGGATCGCCGCCCACGTCGCCTACAAAGAGGGCGGCGTCGCCGATCCTGAGAAGGACAAAATGACCTGGCTGCGGCAGCTGGTCGAGGCCGAGGGCGAACAGGACCCAGCCGAGTTCCTCGAAGCGCTGAAGGTCGACCTGTTCGAGGACGAGGTCTTCGTCTTCACCCCGAAGGGCGAGGTGAAGAACCTCTCCGCCGGCTCGACCCCGCTCGACTTCGCCTACGCGATCCACACCGATGTTGGCCACCGCACGGTCGGCGCCAAGGTCAACGGCAACATCGTGCCGTTGCACTACCAGCTGCGCTCCGGCGACATCGTCGAGGTGCTGACCGCGAAGCAGAACCGCGGCCCCTCTCGCGACTGGCTGAAGCTGGTCCGGACCAGCCGCGCCCGCAACAAGATCCGCGCCTTCTTCAAAGAGGAACGGCGCGAGGACGCCGAGCGCAAGGGACGCGAATCGCTCGACGAAGCGCTGCGCACCCGCGGCATCCCGATGCAGAAGGTCGCCGGGTCGGCCCTGCTGGCCGACGTCTTCCGCGAGATGGGCTACCGCAAAGCGACCGACTTCTACATCGCTCTCGGCCAGGGCAAGGTCTCGACCAAGGCGGTCGCCAACAAACTGATCCAGCGGCTGAAGCAGGGCGAGGCGGTCGACGAGGACACGCCGAGCGCGCTGATCGACAAAACCTCCGACCGCGCCCGCCGGACCAAACACGCCTCCAACTACGGGATCGCCGTCAAGGGCGCCGACAACGTCGCGGTGCGGTTGGCCAAGTGCTGCCGCCCGGTCCCCGGCGACGAGATCGCCGGCTACGTCAGCCTCGGCCGCGGCGTCACCATCCACCGCACCGACTGCAAGAACGTCAAGGCCCTGAAACGGGCGCCGGAGCGCTTCGTCGAGGTCCATTGGGAAGGTGAAAACGAGTCCTCCTACCGGGTCGAGCTGCAGATCGACGCCTACGACCGCACTCGCCTGCTCGAGGACCTCTCGCGGACCTTCTCGGAGGCGGGGATCAACATCATCGGCGCCTCCTGCACGACCAACCATCCGATGGTGAAAAATCGGTTCGTGGTCGAAGTCGGGGACACCGAGCAGCTCAAGCAGTGTGTCTCCCGCCTCCGCAACGTCGAGTCGGTCTTCGACGCGTATCGCATAACCCCGGCCGCCTAAAGACGGCAACGCGGACGGGGTGAAGACTTGTCATTGACCGTCGCCATCACCGGCCCCACCGGGGAGCTCGGCACCGCGCTGCTGCGCGAGCTGGAGGGCAACGAGGCGGTCGGCACCGTGCGGGGGATGGCGCGACGGCCGTTCCTCCCACAGCGAATGGGCCTGGAGAAGGTCACCTATCGCCGTGGCGACGTGCTCGACCGCGACAGCCTCACCGACCTCTTCGAGGGCGCCGACGTCGCCGTCCACCTCGCCTTCTCGATCTTCGGCGGTCGCGGCCAGACCCGGCGGGTCAACCTGGTCGGCAGCCGGGGCGTCTTCGCCGCCGCCCGCAAAGCCGGGGTGAAGCGGCTGGTCTACGCCTCCTCGGTCGCCGCCTACGGCTTCCACGCCTCGAACCCGCAGCCGCTCACCGAGGGCGTCCCGGTCCAGGGCTCCGACGATTTCTACTACTCGGCCCAGAAGGCGGAGCTGGAGGGAGCGCTGGCCGATGCGCTCGAAGGCAGCGAGGTCGCTCCCTACGTCTTCCGCCCCTGCGTGGTCGCCGGTGCCGGGGCGCCGATGCTGATCGAGCGGATCGTCGGCTCGGCCCGGCTCGGCGACCCGTTGCCGAAGATGCGTCGCCGGGTCGGCCGCATCCCCGGGGTCAAGCCGCTGATCCCCGACCCCGGCGTCCCCTTCCAGCTCGTCCACCACGACGACGTCGCGGCGGCGCTGGCGGCCGCGATCGAGGGTCGCGGCGAGCCCGGCCCGTACAACCTGGCCGCCCCGGGCGAGGTGACGCTCGGCGACGTCGCCCATGCGATCGGCTGGCGCTCGGTCCGGGTGCCGCGCCCGCTGGCCTCGCTCGGCGGTGGCTTCGCCCGCCGGCTCTCCTTCTTCAGTCCCCAGCTCGAGTGGGCGATCGCCTACGACCGCCCGGTCCTGATGGACACCGCCAAAGCCCGTCGCGAGCTCGGCTGGGAGCCTCGCTTCGACGCCGAGGAGACGCTGCTGCAGACGGCCGTCGGCGCCCGCGAAGCGGGCCTCTTCGACTAGCCGCTAGGCGATCACGGTGAGGTCGCCGGGGTGGGCTTTCAGCTCGACCCGGGTGCGATCGCCGATGTAGTCGCCGTCGACCTGCAGCGGGAATGGGCGCGGCGAGCCGTCCTTCTCCTCGCTGACGCTACTGATCGTGGCGGCGTGGACATCGTCGAAGTGGGCGACCTGCTTGTGGTCGGCGGCGGCTTTCGACTCGCTCAGCAGGCGGCCGATCAGGGTCGGCATGTCGCGCTGGGCGGCGCGTTTGAGGACGACCATCGAGAGCGTGCCGTCGTCGATCGCGATGCCCTCGGCGACGCGAACCGGGCGACTGGCGAAGTAGGTGAGCGGATCGGAGTTCTGGGCGATCGCGGTGACCCCCTCGGTCGGCTCGCCGACGTCGGATTCGAGCCGCACTCGCACCGGGTTGACCAGGTACTTGCGGTAGAAGCCCGAGATCCCGGCCCAGCTGTAGTAGTAGGGCCCGACCCGCGCCTTCAGTTTCGGGTGTTCGTCGACCCGCCGCACCACGGTGGCATCGAGCCCGGCGCCGCAGGCGAAGACGAAGCGGCGGTCGTCGACGCTGCCGAGGTCGATCTTGCGTGGCTGCCAGTCGTCAGCCAAGGAGAGGAGGTGCTCGGTCGCGTCGACGACGTCGTTGGGGATGCCGAGGCTGCGGCAGACGACGTTGGTCGAGCCGCCGGGCAGAATCGCCACCGGCAGGTCGGTCCCGTGCAGGCCGTTGGCGACCTCGTTCAGGGTGCCGTCGCCGCCGAAGGCGACGACCACGTCGTAGCCGCCGTCGCGTGCCTCGCGGCCGATCTCGGTCGCGTGGTTCTGCGCCTCGGTCGCCACCGCCTCGACCTCGAAGCGCCCCTGCAGCGCGTAGACCACGAGGTTGCGCAGCCGGTCGGAGACCGTCGTCGCGTAGGGGTTGACGATGATCAACATGCGTTTCTTCGCCGACTTCTTCGAGCGCCGGCGGGAACCGAGCGGGGGCACGGGTGCAGCGTATTCGAGCGCGGCGCGTCGCCGGTCCATGCCGATTCTCTACCTACTTATTGGTATATTCGTCCGGATTCGGGTACCGCTCTGGTACGCGCCACCGAACGAGAGGACGTCATGGCTGTAACTACTTCCCTAGCTCGCCCCCAGGCCAATCGTTTGGTCCGTAGGGGTGCCGCCGCGTTCCTCTTCCTTCTGGCCGCCGTCCTCGTACCGGTGGCATCCGCGTCGGCAGAGAGCACGGTGGTGCCACCGCTGCCGGTCGAAGTGCCGGCGGTCAGCGCGACCGTGAACGAAGCCGCCGGAGTCGTCACTGGCGCTGCCCAGCCGGCTGTCGAAGCAGTCACTCCGCAAGACTCGTCAGCCGGCAGCGGCTCGCGCCAGGGCTCGGGCAATAGCTCCGGCGGGGACGGGAGCGCAAGCTCGGCCGACCCGGTCGGATCGGTGAGCGGTGCCGCCGAGAACGCCGCCGGCGAAGCGATCCGGAACGTGAGCGGCGCCGCCGGCGACACCGAAGGCGCCCCCAGCGCCCCTGCTTCCTCGTCTTCGCCGTCGCCCACGCCCACGGCAGCACTTCCTGCCGCGACGGTAGGTGGCCACGCCTCGGCGCCGGCTCACTCCGATGGCGGTCAACGCGCGTCCTCTCATGGCCGCCGTGCCGCTCCGGGCATCGGTGACGCCAGGCTGCTGCAGCCGATCGGCAGCCTCGCCCGCTCCCTCGGCCCGTTGGTCGAGGACGTCGGCACCGGCCTCTCGCTTAGCGCGCTCCGTGCCGGCGTCGGAAACCTCGAAGATTTGCTGCCATCCACTCTCACCGTCCGTGGCCCTCGCCCAGCGCCGCAATCCGTCAGCGCGCCGGCCTCCTCGACCAGCCCGGCGATCTTCGATCCGTCCCAGCCCCAGTCCTGGTTGCTCTTCCTCTGCGTCGTCGCTGCCGGCGCCCTGGCCATCGTCTACCTGCTGGCGCATGAACTCGGCACTCGTCCGTTCGTGGCGCTGCGACGGCGTTTCTAGGCGTGTGGGAGGCTTTCGGGCAGTCAGCTAATCGAACCCGGGGAGGGGACCCATGAAGCGCCTGCACGGCAAGCTCACCTACGCCAACGTGATCTCGACCTTGTGCCTGTTCCTGCTGCTCGGCGGTGGGGCGGCCTACGCGGCGATCCACCTGCCGAAGAACAGCGTCGGCCCGAAGCAGCTGCGCAAGCACTCGATCACCCCGCAGAAACTCGCCAAGGCGACTCGCCAGCAGTTCGCCGGCGCCCCGGGTCCGCAGGGACCAAAGGGGGCGAAGGGCGACCGGGGCGCGACGGGCAAACAGGGGGCCACGGGCAAAACCGGCGCGCAGGGACCGAAGGGCGACGCGGGTGCGCCGGCGACGGCGCTCTGGGCGGTCGTCTCCTCCGAAGGCAAACTGGTCCACAAGAGCCAGGCGGCGGTCTCCTCGAAGCCGCTCGGCGCAGGCATCTACGAAGTCACCTTCGATCGCAACGTCTCCGGCTGCGCCTTCACCGCGACGGTCACCAACGTCGCCTCGGCGATCCTCGCCGAACCGCGCGAAAACGTCCCCAATGCCGCCTACGTGATCGTCAGCAGCCTCGACGGCACCCACGAAGCCGTCAACCGCCAGTTCAACCTGGCGGTCTTCTGCTGAGCTGAGGCTAGAACGTCGTCGCGAATTCGAGCGTCCCGCCGTACCAGGCAAGGACGCCGATCGCGGCGCCGATCGCGGCCGCGACCAAGCCGAGCCAAAACGGCCGCCGTCCCCTCAAGGCGAAGACGGCGACCGCGTAGGCGAGCAGCGGCAGCACGGTTAGCGAGAGCCAGGGATCGGTCGCCTGCAGCGCTGCGCAATAGCCGGCCCGGGGCGTACCCGACATCGGCCGGTCGACAGGGGGCCCGGGTTCGAAGCAGTTGGAGTGGGCCATCGCGGCGGAGATCCCGACGACCACGATGAGGACGAGCGCCCAAGCGATCGCAGTCGCCCGCCAGACTTCGCGCTCCTCCGCCTCGGCCTCCGCGGACTCGGCCATCGTCCGCTCAGGCGACTACTTCGAAGCGAATCACGGTGCCGTCCTCGACCTCGCGGACGCGGCCTTCGTTGACGAGGATGTCGGTGTGGCCGATCACCTCGGAGAGGGTGAGGTAGGCCTGGGTGACGGCGACGTTGCCCCAGATCGCCTGGGCCAGCTCATAGCCGTTGCGGGAGCGCTCCTCGATCAGCCGGTAGATCTTCTCCTTGCGGCGTTCGGTGGCGGCGAAGCGGGTATCGATCAGGGCGGCGTGGTCGGTGATCGGCTCGCCGTGGCCGCCGAAGACGATCTCCGCCGGCATCTGCTGGGTGATCCGCAGCGATTCCATGTAGGTGACGAGGGTCTGGATCCGGCGCTGGCTGCCGTCCAGCGGCCGCGCGATCAGTGGGTTGGAGGAGACCGAGGAGAGCAGGTGGTCGCCGGCGAAGAGGATCTGCCGCTCCTCGTCCCAGAAGATCGTGTCCGAGGGGGAGTGGCCGGGGCGGTGGAAGGCCTGCAGGCGGCGCTCGGCGAGCTCGATCGTCTCGCCGTCCTCGAGTTTGCGGGTGACGTTCACGTGCGAGCCCCAGTTGCGGAACGATTCGGAGACGCTGCGCAGGGCGAAGGCGACTTCTTCGGGGATGCCGTTGCGGAGCATCACCTGCACCGCGTAGTCGTCTTCGAGCTTGACGTCCTCGTCGAAGTTGGCGAGGCGGCGGGCGGCGACGCCGATCGCCGCGACCTCGGCGCCGGAGTGCTCGGCGGCGATCTCGACCAGGCCGACGTGGTCGATGTGCTGATGGGTGACGAGAATCAGCTCGATTTCCTCCAGCGCCCGGTCGTGGAGGGCGAGCTGCTGGTTCAGCTCGTCCAGCGCCTTGCCCGAGTTGGGCCCGACGTCGATCAGGGTCAGCGGGTCGTCCTCGACGAGGTAGACGTTGACCCGGCCGACGGCGAAGGGGGTGGGGATCCGCAGGCAGTGGATCCCCGCCAGGACGCCCTGCTCGAGCGCCCCCTCCGGCGTCAGCTCGACGCTCACGAGCGAATCAGCTCCAGCACCTCATCGCGCCGCCGCTCCATGTCCTCGCGGGAGATCAGCGACTCGAGGTTCAGCCGCAGCAGCGGCTCGGTGTTCGAGGGTCGCACGTTGAAGTGCCAGTCGTCGTAGTCGACCGAGACGCCGTCGAGTTCGGCGATCCGCCCGTCGCCGTAGCGCTCGCGGATCTGGTCCAGCTTCGCCGCCTGGTCGGCGACCTCGGAGTTGATCTCCCCGGAGATGAAGTACCTGGAGCGGAACTCCTCGATCAGCTCGCCGATCGAGCGGCCGTCGCGCGAGATCAGCTCCAGCATCAGCAGCGCCGGGATCGTCCCCGAGTCGGCGTTCCAGAAGTCGCGGAAGTAGTAGTGGCCGGAGACCTCGCCGCCGAAGACCGCGTTCTCCTCGCGCATCCGCGCCTTGAAGAAGGCGTGCCCGACCCGCGAGAGGTCGGAGCGGCCGCCCTCGGCGGCGACCAGGTCCGGGACCGCTCGGGAGGAGCGGGGGTCGTAGAGGATCGTCGCGCCGGGGTTCTTTGCCAAGGCGCTGCGAGCGAGCAGGGCGCAGACGAAGTCGCCGTCGCAGAAGCTGCCGCTGCCGTCGATGAAGAAGCAGCGGTCGGCGTCGCCGTCCCAGGCGATGCCGAGATCGGCGCCGGTCTCCCGCACGCGGTCGATGATCATCCGCCGGTTCTCCTCCAGCAGCGGGTTCGGCTCGTGGTCGGGGAACTCGCCGTTCGGCTCGAAGTACATCTCGGCCAGCTCCAGCGGCAGCTTTTCGAGGATCGGCCCGACCATCGGGCCGGCCATCCCGTTGCCGCCGTCAACGACCACCTTCATCGGCTTCACCGCCGCCGGGTCGATGAAGGAGAGCGCGTGGGCGCGGTACTCCTCCCAGATGTCGACCTCCTCCAGCGAGCCGCCGCCGAGTCCGACGCGCTGCAGCCCCGCTTCGATCTCCGCCCTGACGTCGCCGATCCCGGCGTCGCCGGAGAGGGGGAGGGCGCCCTCGCGGACCAGCTTCACCCCGGTGTAGGCCTTGGGATTGTGCGAGGCGGTGACCATCGCGCCGCCGTCGAGCTCCCGCGAGCCGACCAGGTGGTAGAGCATCTCGGTGGCGACCATGCCGGCGTCGACGACCGTCGCCCCCTCGAAGATCAGCCCGTCGCGCAGCTCCGCCGCCATCCCCGGCGCGGTCAGCCGCATGTCGCGGCCGAGGCCGATCCGCAGCTGCCAGGGCTCCTTGCCACGCAGGCGCCCCAGCACGCGGGCGAAGGCGCGGCCGATCGCGTGCGCGGTCGTCTCGTCCATCTCCTCGCCGTACAGACCGCGGATGTCATAAGCCTTGAAGATCCCCGGCGGGGCCAGTACCTGGTCGCTCAAAACGCTCCTTTCAGCGCCTCGTAGCTCTGCTCGATCGACTGCGGCATCACTTTCGTGTCGGCGAGGACCGGCATGAAGTTGGTGTCGCCGCCCCAGCGGGGGACGACGTGCATGTGGATGTGGTGCTCGACCCCGGCGCCGGCGACCCGGCCCTGGTTGAAGCCGACGTTGTAGCCGTGCGGCGAGTAGACCGCCTCCAGCCGGTCCATCCCCTGCTGGGCCAGCGCCATCATCTCGGCCAGGGTCTCCGCCGGTACCACTTGCAGTCGCCCGACGTGATCGTAGGGGGCGACCATCAGGTGGCCGTTCGTGTACGGGTAGAGGTTGAGGATCACGAAGGCCCGCTCGCCGCGGTGGACGATCAGGTTGCGCTCGTCATTGTCCTGCGCCGGCTTGGCGCAGAAGATGCACTCCTCCTCGTTGTCCTTCGCTGCGTCGGTCACGTAGGCGAGGCGCCAGGGCGCCCAGATCCGAAAGTTGGCCACGGGCGACCCATCCTACGAAGAAGCGGCAGCAGGGGGAGGGGGAGAAACGGAGGGCGCTGGGTCAGAGCCAGCGCCGGCGGCGAAAGAAGAAGACCATGCTGATCAGGATGACCGCCATCACACCGAGCACCAGGAAGAAGCCGGCCTCGTTGTGTTCGAACGGCACCCAGGAGTTCATTCCCATGATGCTGGCGATCAGGGTCAGCGGCAGGATCACGACGCTGATCGAGGTCAGCACCCGGAGGATGTCGTTGAGGTGGTGGGAGATCACCGACTCGTTGGTCTCCTCGAGACCGACGATCACCTCCTTGTAATTTTCCAACATGTCCCAGATCCGCTCGTGGGCGTCGACGATGTCGTCGAAGTAGATCTCGAGGTCGATGTCGGTTGCCAGGTAGCGCTGCTTGACCTTCTCCAGGTCGCGCAGGACCGGCCGCTGCGGGCGGATGACTTTGCGGAAGTTGATGATCTCCTGCTTGACGTTGGAGATGTCGCGGACGACCTCGTCGGAGCGGCCCTCGAAGATGTCGTCCTCGAGCGCGTCGAGCTTGTTGCCGATCTTGCGCAGCATCGGGAAGCAGTAGTCGAAGCTGTCGTCGACGAGGCGGTAGAGCAGGTAGCCGGAGCCGCGTCCGAAGAGCTGCTCGCGCAGCTCCTCTTTGGAGCGACAGCGCTCGAACAGGTACTCGACCGGCTGCAGCGGCTGGTTCGGCAGGGTGATCATGTAGTCGGGGCCGACAAAGAGGTCGAGCTCGCCGGTGCCGAGGCGGCCGGCGGAACGGTCGAAGATCGGCAGGTGCAGGACGATGAAGAGGTAGTCGTCGTAGACGTCGATCTTCGGCCGCTGGTTGCGGGAGAGGACGTCCTCGAGGTCGAGGGCGTGGAAGTCGAAGTGCTCCTCGAGCCAGGCGCGCTCCAGCGCTCCGGGGTGCTCGATGTTGATCCAGCGAAGGCCGGCGCCGTCGATCTGCTCGACCCGCGGGGCCTGGGGCTCAGCGGGGTGGGGCGTGACCGCGTGGTTGCCGCGGCGCGAGGCGCGCCGAAGCCGTGGTTTCGGAAGGTTCGGCATCTGCGCCACCGATCGTCTCTTCGTTCTCCACGTAGGTCATGCTCAGGAGGTTAACCGTCCCGGCCGTCTGGAAACGCCGTGGCAGTGCCTGGTAGGCTTCGCCCAACATAAGCGCCACATCCAGAGGGGTGGAGGGACTGGCCCTACGAAGCCCCGGCAACCGCCCCGGACCTAACCGTCCGGGAGAGGTGCCAAATCCAGCAGGCGCGGCTCCCCGAGAGGGGATCGCGGCTGGGAGATGTGGGGGAAGTCCGATCGGACCTTCGCCCCACAGGCGGAGGTTTTTTTCGCATAAGGAGCGATCGGATGTCAGTCGAGAACTTGAAGTGCAAGGAGTGCGGCAGCGAGTACGAGCTCGGTGCCTCCTATTTCTGCGAACGCTGCTTCGGCCCGTTGGAGGTCGCCTACGACCATTCCGGGCTCGACGCGGCCGAGGCGAAACGGCGGATCCAGGCCGGTTCGCGGGGAATCTGGCGTTACGCCGACTTCCTGCCTTTCTCCGGGCGCCCCGGCGATCCGCTCGAGCCGGGGCTGACGCCGCTGCTGCGCGCCGACCGCCTGGCCGAGCGGCTCGGGGTCGACGCGGAGATCTGGATCAAGAACGACGCCGCCAACCCGACCCACTCGTTCAAGGACCGGGTCGTCGCCGTCGCTGTCGCGAAAGCCCGCGAGCTCGGTTTCGACACCGTCGCCTGCGCCTCGACCGGCAACCTCGCCAACGCGGTCGCCGCCCACGCCGCCGCGGCCGGGCTCGACTCCTACGTCTTCGTCCCCGCCAACCTCGAGGAGCAGAAGCTGCTCGCGACCGGCGTCTACGGGACCAACCTGGTCGGCGTCCGCGGCAACTACGACGACGTCAACCGGCTCTGCACCCAGCTCGCCGAGACCCACCCGTGGGCCTTCGTCAACGTCAACCTGCGGCCCTACTACGCCGAGGGCTCGAAGACGCTCGCCTTCGAGACGGTCGAGCAGCTCGGCTGGGAGTTGCCGGACCGGGTGGTTAGCCCGATCGCCTCCGGCTCGCTGTTCACCAAACTCGGCCGCGGCTTCCAGGAATGGCTCGACCTCGGCCTGGTCGCCGGCGAGCAGCCGACCTTCAACGGTGCCCAGGCGGAGGGCTGCAGCCCCGTCGCCACCGCCTTCGCCGAAGGCTGGGACGTCTGCAAGCCGCAGCGCCCGGACACGATCGCCAAAAGCCTTGCGATCGGCGACCCGGCCGACGGGCCCTACGCGGTCGAGCACGCGCGGAAGACCGGCGGTGGGATCGATTCGGTCAACGACGCGGAGATCCGCGACGGGATCAAACTGCTGGCGGAAACGACCGGGATCTTCACCGAGACCGCCGGCGGAGTGACCGTTGGCGTGCTCCGCAAGCTGGCCGAACGAGGCGAGCTCGCCGCTGGCGAAAGGGTCGTCGTCTACATCACCGGCGAGGGGCTGAAGACCCTCGACGCGACCCGCGACAGCTTCCAGATGCACGAGATCGACCCCTCGCTCGACAGCTTCGCCAGTGAGTTCGCCGCCGAGGTGGCGGTCTGATGGCGGTCACCGTGAAGATCCCGACCCAGCTGCGCGCCGCCACCGGCGGCCAGGCCGAGGTCGAGGTCGCCGGCGGCACCGTCGGCGAGGTCCTCGACGCGGTCTTCGACGCCCATGGCGAGCTGCGCGAGCGGATCACCCAGGACGGCGACCTGCGCCGCTTCGTCAACGTCTACGTCTCCGGCGAGGACATCCGCTTCCAGCAGGGCCTCGACACCGCCGTCAACGACGGCGACGAAATGACGATCCTCCCCGCGGTGGCGGGCGGCTGAGCGCGCTTCGACGTTCCCGCTCCGGATTCCGGGGCAATAAAGTCAAAGCGTGAAGCCGCCCGTGGTCATCCTCTGCGGCGGGCGGGGGACCCGCCTGCGTGAGCGCACCGAGTCGGTGCCGAAGGCGCTGGTCGAGATCGGCGGCCGGCCGATCCTCTGGCACGTGGTGCGGATCTACGCCGCCCAGGGGTTCTCCCGCTTCCTGCTGGCGACGGGATACCTGAGCGAGGCGGTGGCGGAGTTCGCGGCGGCCGAGCGCTGGCCCGAGGGGGTCGAGGTCGAGTGCGTCGACACCGGGCTGGACACGCCCACCGGCGGCCGGGTCGCGGCGCTGGCCGAGCGGCTGGGCGCCGGCACCTTCTGCCTCACCTACGCCGACGGAGTGGCCGACGTCGACCTCGGCGCCGAGCTGGACTTCCACTGCGGCCACGGCGCCGCGGCGACGATGACCGTGGTCCGCCCGCATCTACCCTGGGGGGTGGCCGAGCTCGACGGCGAGCGGGTCGGCGGCTTCGTCGAGAAGCCGCGGGCCGAGGACTGGATCAACGGCGGCTTCTTCTGCTTCGAGCCCACAATGCTGGAGCGGTTGAGGCCGGAGAGTGTGCTCGAGCGCGAGCCGCTGGCGGCGCTGGCCGCCGACGGCGAGCTGCGGGCCTTCCGCCACGAGGGCTTTTGGGAGTGCATGGATACCTACAAGGACGCGGTCGAGCTGAACGACCTCTGGGCGGGCGGCGCGGCGCCGTGGCGCAGCTGGGACGCGGAGCCGGCGTGGGCTGGGGAGCGGCGGTGAAGCGGGCGCTGGTCACCGGCGGTCACGGCTTCGTCGGCTCCCACCTGGCAGCTGGACTGCTGCGCGAGGGGATCGCGGTCCGCGTCCTCGACCGGCCCGAGCCGCGGCGCACCGACCTCGGCGGGCCGCGCCGCTCCGGTCTCGACCTGCTCGGTGTCCGCGATGAGGTCGAGCTGGCTGAGGCCGACCTGCTCGACGCCGCCGGGGTAACGGCGGCGGTCGCCGGCTGCGACGCCGTCTTCCACCTCGCCGCCCAAACCATCGTCGGGGTCGCCCGCCGCTCGCCGACCGAGACGTTCGACGTCAACGTCCGCGGCGCCTGGAACGTCTTCGAGGCGGCCCGCGAGGCCATGGTCGAGCGGGTCGTCTTCGCCTCCTCCGACAAGGCCTACGGCACCGCCGACCATCTGCCCTACACCGAGCAGACGCCGCTGCGGGGAGCCTGGCCCTACGACGCCAGCAAGGCCGCCGCCGACACGATCGCCCGCAGCTACGCGACCGCCTACGAGCTGCCGATCGCGGTCACCCGCTTCGCCAACGTCTACGGCGGCGGCGATCTCAACTTCACCCGCCTGGTGCCGGAGACCGCGGTGGCGATCTGCCGCGGCCGGGCGCCGCGAATCCGCTCCGACGGCAGCCCGAAGCGAGATTTCCTCCACGTCGACGACGCCGTCGCCGCCTACTTGGCGATCGCCGCTTCGCTCGACGATCCGGCAGCGCGCGGGGAGGCCTTCAACGCCGGCGGCGACCGCCCCCACTCGGTCCGCGAGGTGGTCGAGTTGATCGCCGCGGCGGCGGGGGAGGGGGCCGTGTCCCCCGAGTACGGGCCCGCGGTCCCGGCCGGCGAGATCGTCGACCAGTATCTCGACTCGGCGAAGCTCCGCGAGCGCACCGGCTGGGCGCCCCGGGTCGAGCTGGCCGACGGACTCGCCCGTACCGTCGAGTGGTATCGCGGGCACCCCGAGGCGCTGCCGGCCGAGTAGGGAGCCGACGGCGGCGCTGGCTACGCTGGGTGCATGTGCGGGCGCTTCACCGTCACCAACAAAGACACCAAGTCGGTCGCCGATCGCTTCCAGGTCGAGCTGGAGAAGGCGCTGGCGAAAAGCGCCGGCGGCGGCAACGAGTCGGCCAAGGACGGCTCCGCCGAGGGCAACGGCGCCGCGAAGAAGGAGAAATCCCCGCCGGGCCTGGGGCGGTTCAACGTCGCCCCGACCCAGGAGATCCTCACCGTCCGCGCCGACCCTGACCCAGAGCAGGCGGCCGAGGGCGATCGCGAGGCGCGACTGATGCGCTGGGGCCTGATTCCGGTCTGGGCGAAGGACCTCAAATCCGGTTTCAAGATGATCAACGCGAAAACCGAGAACCTGAGCAAGAGCAAGGCCTACGGGCCGCTGGTCGGCAAGTACCGCCACCGCTGCCTGATCGTCGCCGACGGCTTCTACGAGTGGATGCGGGCCGAGGACCCGAAGCAGCCGCGACAGCCCTGGCGCTTCACCGTCGACGGTGGCGAGCTGTTCGCCTTTGCCGGCCTCTGTAGCCGCAAGCAGTGGGACGACCCCGAGGAGCGGGGGATGAACGACGACGGCTACCTCTACAGCGCCACGATCATCACCACCACCCCGAACGCGGTAGTCAAGCCGGTCCACAACCGGATGCCGGCGATCCTCCCCAACGCAGAGGCCGAAGCGGCCTGGCTGCGCCCCGACCTCAGCGCCGAGGACGCGATCGCGATGCTGGGGCCGCTCGACGCCGACCGGATGGATGGGGCGCCGGCCAATCCGGCGCTGAACAAGGTCGGCAAAGGGATAGCGGAAGGGCCGGAGTTGCTGGTCGCGCCGCAGACTGAACTGGCGACCGGGACCTAGCCGCCCGCGGCCCCGCCGCCGCGGCTATTCGCCTTCGCCGCCGGCTTCGTCGTTTTCTTCTTCCGCCGTCGTTTCCGTTTCTTCGCGGCGTTCCTGTTCTTCTTCTTCGGCTTCTTCGTCGATCGGCGGCGAGATCTTCGGCAGCGCCAGTTCGGTCTGGACGGTCGCCTTGCCAGCACCGGTCTGCAGCTCGCAGGCGACCGTCGCCGAGGGGATCCGTTTGCTGCGCCAGACCGTGTAGAAGGGCAGCTTCAGGTCCTGGGTCGGCGGGCCGCCGTTGAGGAAGTAGTGGAGGTTCTCTTTGCCTTCTTCGAATTCGGGCCAGTCGAGCTTGACGCCGCGCTCGTTGGTGAACCGCTTCGGCAGGTCGTCGACTTCGAGCACCGCCAGTTCGGAGCCGTGCGAGCTGAAGTCGGCAAGGATCGTGGTCGGCACTTCCTGCTTGAAGATGCCGGCTTCTGAGGACCGTGGATAGGTCGCCCGCAGGCCGCCCGAGGTCTGCGAGATTTCGGCGCCGTTGCCAGCGCTGACCGAGCAGAAGGCGCGGCTCTTGGCGATCGGAGCCCCCGCCTGGACCACCAGCGCCGAGCGGACCCGGAACAGCGAATAGCCGCTGACGTTGGTCCCGGTCGCCTCGATCAGGTTTTCCGAGAGGTTCATGGTCTGGCTGCCGCCGGGGACCTTCACCGCTGCGGAATCGGGGAATTTCTTCAACTGGACCCATTCCAGGTGGGCGGCTTCGCCGTCGCCCTTGCCGGTCGTCGCCAAGGCCGCCACCAAGCAGGCGACGAGGCCGATCGCGACGATGATCAGCGCCGCGCGCGGGGGCCGGCTGCCGTTGTCGGCGGGGGCGTTCGCGGGGGCCTCCTCGTTCACGGGCGCGACGTTAATGCAATCCGCTCGCAGCGGGGTCGGCGCGCCCTTTCCGGGCGGTTCGTGGCTAAGTTGTGCGGATGGCGCGCAAACCGAAGGCAAAGCCGGCGGACATTCGACCGCGCTGGTCGACCGTCCTGATCCACGGCCGCGCGGTCGGTTACGTCGAGGCCGGCAGCGGCCCGGTGATCGTGCTCATCCACGGGATGGCCGGCAGCACCGAGAACTGGCGCGAGGTGATCGAGCCGCTGGCTCGGGCCCATACCGTGATCGCCCCGGACCTGGTTGGCCACGGCCGCTCCGAGCCGGGCAGCGGCGATTACTCGCTGGGCGCCCACGCCGCCGGCCTCCGCGACTTGCTGGCGGCGCTTGGCCACGAGCGGGCGACGATCGTCGGCCATTCCCTCGGCGGCGGCATCGCCCTGCAGTTCACCTACCAGTTCCCGGAGCTGGTCGAGCGCCTGGTCCTGGTCTCCAGCGGCGGCCTCGGCCCCGAGGTCAGCCCAGTCCTCCGAGCCGCGGCGCTGCCAGGCGCAGATCTCTTCATCCGTGCCACCGCCGGCCCGGGACGCAGCGTCGGCTCGGCGCTCGGTCGCGGACTCGGCGCCCTCGGCCTGCGTCCCAATGCCGACCTGGCCGAGGTCGCCCGCGGCTACGGCTCACTCGCCGACCGCGAGCGCCGCGCCGCCTTCCTGGCAACCCTTCGCGCCGTCGTCGGCACCGGCGGCCAGCGGGTCAATGCAGGCGATCGCCTCTACCTCGCCGAGGCGCTGCCGATCCTGATCGTCTGGGGCGAGAACGACCCGATCATTCCCGCCTCCCACGCCGAGTCGGCACACGAGACGCTGCCCGGCAGCCGGCTCGAGGTCTTCGAGGGGGTGGGACACCTGCCCCAGGTCGAGGCGCCCGGCCGCTTCGTCGCGGTGCTCGAGCGCTTCCTCGCCGCTACCGACCCCGCCGAGTTCGACCGCGAGGAATGGCGAGCGCGGTTCAAGACCGCCTGACGGCCGTCTAGGCGACGGCCGCGAGGACGGGGGCGTCCTCGGTGATGCGGTCGGCGCGGAGGGACTCGACCGCGGTCGGGTCGAGGGCGCCCATCGCGCGGTAGATCTCGGTGACCGCGGCGCGGCTGTCGAGGCCGCTCTCGACCGCGGCTACGTTGCCGTGTTGGTCAAAGGTCTTCATCGTCCAGGTGCTCACTGCGGCGTCCTTTCTGTGGGGCGTGCGTTGCCTTTTCAGCCTGGCGGCAATGCGAACATCCGTTTGTGAGTGCCCACACAGATGCGGGACAAAGTGATGAAGATCACGGTCATACGGCGATCGACAAGAAAGGGAGGGTGAAAATTGGAGATCGGCCTGGAGGCCCTGATCGACCCGAAGTTGCGGGACCACGTCGAGGAGAGCAGGAAGCTCAACGCCGAACTGGCGGCGCAGGCGGCGGGCCAGCCGGAGCCCGACCTGAGCAGCGTCGCGGGCGCCCGAGCGGCGCGCGAGAAGCTCGCCGAGTCCGCGAGGGAGCGCGATCCTGATGCCCTCGAGCGCGGCGCCGAGGCCGAGGGGAGACGGGTCCCGGTCCGGGTCCTCGCTCCCTCCGAGGGCGAGTCCCGGGCGACCTTCCTCGACATCCACGGTGGCGGCTTCTGTCTCGGAGCGGCGGCCCGCGGCGACGTCCGCAACCGTCGCCTGGCCGACCGCCTGGGGGTGACGGTGGTCAGCGTCGACTACCGGCTCGCACCCGAGCACCCCTGGCCGGCGGCTCCCGAGGACTGCGAGACCGCCACCCTCTGGGCGCTGGAGCAGGCCGGAGCTTCGCTGCCGCACTCGCCGCTCCTGATCGGCGGCCGCTCGGCTGGAGGCACCCTGGCGATAACGACCCTGTTCCGGCTGCGGGACCGCGGCCTGCTCGACCGCGTCGCCGGCGTCGTCCTGCAGTTCGGCAGCTATGACCTCAGCGCCCGGACCCCGGCGGGCCGGGTCCTCGCCGGCGAGTCCTTCGTCGAGGCCTACGTAGGTCACCTCGCCGACCGGACCGACCCCGACGTCTCACCGATCTTCGGCGACCTCCACGACCTCCCGCCAGCTCAGCTCGTGGTCGGCACCGAGGACCTCCTCTTCGAGGACAGCCTGGCGATGGCGGCCCGGCTCTCGGCGGCGGGCGGCCGAGTGGACCTCCGCGTCTACCCGGAGTCGGGCCACGGGTTCACCGCCTTCTCGACCGCGATGGCTGCCGCCGCGGCCAGGGACATTGAGTCCTGGATGGACGACCGTCTACGCGCCCGGCAGGATTCGAACCTGCGACTTCCACCTCCGGAGGGTGGCGCTCTATCCAGCTGAGCTACGGGCGCTCGCGTAAGCAGCTTAATCGGGTGCGACCACGTAGGCTCGGCCGCGATGGACCTGACGGTGACGTTTCTGGGCACGGGTGGCTCGGTGCCCTCGGCGCGGCGCTCGACGGCGAGCGTGTTGGTCGCCCGTGGGGGCGAGCGCCTGCTGTTCGACTGCGGCGAAGGGACGCAGCGGCAGATGCAGCGCTCGCTGGGACTGGTGCAGGCGGATGAGATCTACCTCACCCACTTCCATGCCGATCACGTCCTCGGCCTGCCCGGCCTGCTCAAGACCTACGACCTGACCGACCGCGAGGCGCCGCTGACCGTCTTCGGGCCGCCCGGGCTGCACGATCTCTTCGGCATCTTCCGGCCCTTCCTCGGCCGTCTCGGCTTCGACCTCGAGCTGGTCGAGCTGGGGGGCGGGGAGGCGGTCGAGCACGAGGAGTTCGAGGTCCGCGCCTTCGACACCGACCACCGCAACGCCCGCGCCCACGGCTATGCCCTGGTCGAGGACGAGCGCCCCGGTCGCTTCGACCCCGCCGCCGCCAAGGCCGCCGGGGTCCCCGAAGGGCAACCTGCCTTCGCGGCGCTGCAGCGCGGGGAGGAGGTCGAGGGCAGCGCCGGCACCGTCGCCCCGGATCAGGTGATGGGTCCCTCGCGCCCCGGCCGCACCGTGGTCCTCACCGGCGACACCGCCCCCTCGCCGCGCACGGTCGCCGCCGCCGCCGACGCCGAGCTGCTCATCCACGACTCATCCTTCATGGAGGAGGACGCCACCCGCGCCCGCGAAACCGGCCACTCCACCGTCCAGCAAGCGGCGGGAGTCGCTGCAGAGGCCCACGTCAAACTCCTCGCCCTAGTCCACATCTCCTCCCGCTACCACGTCGGCGAAGCCCTCGAAGACGCCCGCGAAGTCTTCGACCCCACCGAGGCCCCCAAAGACTTCGACCAAATCGAGATCCCCTTCCCGGAGAAGGGCGAGCCACATCTAGTAGCGAACGGCGCCCGCGAACCCTCCACCTCCCGCAACGAGCCCACCTCCTCCGGCGACGATCCCACCTCCTCCGGCGACGATCCCACCTCCTCCGGCGACTCGGAAGTAGGCGGGCCCGGCGGAGCTCGCCCCTCAGGCGGGACGGGGTAGGTCCCCGAACGAACCTCCCCGCTGTCGTGAGAGAGGGGACCTACCCCGTCCCGCCCTCGGTACCACCCGCCGCCCGCACTGCTACCGTGCGAGCCGTCCTTTAACTCGGTCCCGAGAGGCCAGGAAGGCAGCAAAGATGAGCGAGAAGGTCGTGCTACAGCACGACGATCTGAGGCGAACGTTGCGGCGGATCGCCCACGAGATCGCCGAGAAGAACCCGGAGCCCGAGGGCTTGGCGATCGTCGGGATCCACACCCGGGGAGCGGTGCTGGCGCGACGGCTGCACGCCCTCGTCGGCGAGCTGACCGGGGCCGAGCTGCCGATCGGCGACATCGACATCTCCTTCTACCGCGACGACGTCGGCGCCAAGTCGCCCGCCGCCCAGCCGGTCGTCCACGCCTCCCACATCGACTTCGACCTCGCCGAGCGCACCGTCGTGCTGGTCGACGACGTCCTCTTCACCGGCCGCACCGTCCGCGCCGCGATCGAGGCGCTGTTCGACTACGGGCGCCCGCGCCGGGTCCAGCTCGCCGTCCTCTGCGACCGCGGCCACCGCGAGCTCCCTTTCCGCCCCGACTTCGTCGGCAAGAACCTGCCGACCTCGACCGGCGAGCGGGTCAACGTCCGCCTCGAAGAGGTCGACGGCTCAGACGAAGTGACGATCTCCGAGCCGACCCTGGAGGAGGCGCTGGCATGAACCACCTGTTGAGCATCGACGAACTCAGCCGCGAGCAGATCGAGGCAGTGCTGGAGCGGGCGGAGAGCTTCGCCGAGGTCGGCCGCCGCGACATCAAGAAGGTGCCGACCCTGCGCGGCCGCACCGTGGTCAGCCTCTTCTACGAGTCGAGCACCCGGACCAGCAGCTCCTTCGAGCTGGCTGCTAAGCGCCTTTCGGCCGACCTGGTCTCGGTCAAGGCGGCCGGCTCCTCGGTCGACAAGGGCGAGTCGCTGAAGGACACCGTCGCCACCCTCTCCGCCTACGACCCGGCGGCGATCGTGATCCGCCACCCCTACGCCGGCGCCGCCCAGATGGTCGCCGGCTGGACCCCGGCGGCGGTCGTCAACGCCGGCGACGGCAAGCACGAGCACCCGAGCCAGGCGCTGCTCGACGTCTTTACCCTGCGTCGCCGCCTCGACTCCCTGGAGGGGAAGCGGATCTGGATCGTCGGCGACGTCCTCCACAGCCGCGTCGCCCGCTCCAACATCCTCGCCTTCGGCCGAATGGGGGCCGAGGTGACCGTCTGCGGCCCGCCGACCCTGATCCCGCGCGGGATCGAGGAGCTCGGCTGCGAGGTCGAGCACTCGCTCGACCGGCTCGGGGAGGCCGACGTCGTCTACGCCCTGCGCCTGCAGCAGGAGCGGATGAGCGAGAGCTTCGTGCCCTCGCTGCGCGAGTACGCGGCCACCTTCCAGGTCAGCTCCCGGCGCCTGCACCCGCGCCAGCTGCTGATGCACCCCGGCCCGGTCAACCGCGGGGTCGAGCTCTCCGGCGAGGCGATCGACTCGCCGCAGTCGCTGATCGCCGAGCAGGTCGCCTCCGGCCTGGTGGTGCGGATGGCAATCCTCTACGAGCTGCTCGCCGGCGCCGAGCGACCGAGTCCGGTCCCCGCCGACGGCGATGGCGCCCCGGCCGGCCCGACCCCGATCGGGCAGCCGGCATGAGTACCTCCGAGCTGCTCGATGTCCGCCAGGGCCCAGCGGCCGACCTCGTCCTCCGCCGCGTCACCGTGCTCGACCCCGTCGCCGGGATCGAGGGCCAGCACGATCTCGTCGTCCGCGACGGCGAGGTCGCCGAGCTGGCCGCGCCCGGTGCCGCCGAGGTGCCGGAGGGCGCCGAGCTGGTCGAGGCGGAGGGCCTGCACGCTTTCCCCGCCTTCTTCGACCCCCACGTCCACCTTCGCACCCCCGGCCACGAGCACAAAGAGGACGTCGAGACCGGCTCCCGCGCCGCCGCTGCAGGCGGCTACTGCGGGATCATCGCGATGGCCAACACCCAGCCGCCGGTCTCCACGGCTGCCGACATCAGCGCCCTGCGCGAGCAGGCCCGCGCCGGCGCCTCGGTCCCGACCGGGTTCGTCGCCACGGTGACCAAAGCGATGCAGGGCGAGGAGCTGACCGAGATGGTCGAACTGCGCGAGGCCGGGGCGATCGGCTTCTCCGACGACGGGCTGCCGATCCGCAGTGCCCGGGTGATGCGCCGCGCCCTGCAGTACCAGCGACTCTGCGGCGGCAACATCGCCCTGCACGAGGAGGATCCTGAGCTCTCCGGCGACGGGGTCATGCACGAGGGTCCGGTCTCTGCCGCGGTCGGCCTCGCCGGCATCCCCAGCGTCTCGGAGTCGACGATGGTCGCCCGCGACGCCGCCCTCGCCGCCTACGAGGAGGCGCGGATCCACGTCCAGCACCTCTCGGCGGCCGAGTCGGTGGAGGTCGTTCGCGCCGCCAAGTCCCTCGGTGTGCAGATCAGCGCCGAGGCCAGCCCGCATCACCTCTGCCTAACCGACGAGGAGGTCCGCTCGCTCGACCCGCACCGCTTCAAGATGAACCCGCCACTGCGCCGCGAGAGCGACCGGCAGGCGTTGATCGCCGGCCTCCGCGACGGCGCGGTCGAGTGCATCGCCACCGACCACGCGCCGCACCAGGCGGAGGAAAAGGAAGTTCCCTTCGAGCAGGCGGCGATGGGGGTGACCGGTCTGGAGACGGCCTTCGCGGCCCTTCACACCGAGCTGGTGCTGCCGGGGGTGATCGGCCTCGACCTGCTGGTCGAGCGGCTCGCCGGCGGCGCCGCCCCGTTCGGGATCGACCGCCCGACCCTGGCGCCCGGCTCGGAGGCCAACATCGCCCTCTGCGACCTCACCGCCGAGTGGACGGTGGGGGAGGAGGGCTACGAGAGCCGCTCGCAGAACTCCTGGTGCGCGGACCGCACCCTGACCGGACGGGTGCTGATGACCCTCGCCGCCGGCCAGGTCGCCTTCCGCCTGCGCTCCTTCACCCTCGAGGTCGCCTCGTGAGCGGCGCCTATTTGCTGTTGGAGGATGGGCTGCGGCTCGACGGCGACGCCGTCGGCGCCCCCGGCCACGTCACCGGCGAGGTCGTCTTCAACACCGCGATGACCGGCTACCAGGAGTCGGTCACCGACCCCTCCTACGCCAGCCAGATCATCGTCTTCACCTATCCGTTGATCGGCAACTACGGCGTCTCCGAGGCGGCGATGGAGTCCGACGCGGTCCACGCCCGCGGCGTGGTCATGCGCGACGCCAAGAACGGCGAGGACGCCGCCACCGCCGAGCGTGGCTGGCTCGATTGGCTCGACGACTGCGGCACCCCGGGAATCAGCGGGGTCGACACCCGCGCCCTGGTCCGCCACCTGCGCGACCGCGGCGCGATGCGCGGCGGCATCTTCCCGGCCGAGACCGCAGAGGTCGAAGCGCGCGAGTTGATCGCCGCCGAGCCCTCGATGGCCGGTGCCGACCTCGCCCGCGGCGTTACCCCGGCGGCGCCGGTGCGGCTCGGCGAGGACGCGCCCGGCCCCCACGTGGTCGGGATCGACACCGGGATCAAGCTCTCGATCGTGCGCCAGTTCCGCGAGCACGGCGCCCGGGTGACGCTGCTGCCCTGCACCTCGACCCCCGACGAAGTTCTGGCCGAGGGGCCCGATGCGGTCTTCCTCGCCAACGGCCCCGGCGACCCGGCGGCGCTCGACTACGTGGTCGAGACCATCCGCGGCCTGGTTGGCAAACGCCCGGTCTTCGGCATCTGCCTCGGCCACCAGCTGCTCTGCCGCGCTGTCGGCCTCGAGACCTACAAGCTGCCGTTTGGCCACCGCGGCGCCAACCACCCGGTCAAGGACCTGGAGACCGGGCGGATCGACATCACCTCGCAGAACCACGGCTTCGCCGTCGTCGGGCCCGGCGGCGCCGAGACGATCGACGCCGACGAGCCGGTCCGCTGGGACACCGATTTCGGCGTCGCCGAGCTCTCGCAGCTGAACCTCTACGACCGCACGGTCGAGGGCCTAGTGCTGAAGGACGTCCCCGGGGCGACCGTCCAGTACCACCCCGAGGCCGGCCCTGGCCCGCACGACGCCCGCCACCTCTTCGACCGCTTCCTCGAACTCGCAGGAGAGCCCGCCTAACCACCATGCCCCGCCGCGACGACATCCAGAAGATCCTCCTGATCGGCTCCGGCCCGATCGTGATCGGCCAGGCCGCCGAGTTCGACTACTCCGGCGTCCAGGCCTGCAAGGTGCTGCTCGAGGAGGGCTACGAAGTCGTCCTCGTCAACTCCAACCCGGCGACGATCATGACCGACCCGGAGTTCGCCACCGCGACCTACATCGAGCCGCTGCTGCCGGGGCCGGTGACCAAGATCATCGAGAAGGAGCGCCCCGACGCGCTGCTGCCGACCCTCGGCGGCCAGACCGCGCTGAACCTGGCGATGGCGCTGCACGAGGACGGCACCCTGGAGCGCTACGGGGTCGAGCTGATTGGCGCCAACTCGGAGGCGATCAGCCGGGCCGAGGACCGCGAGCTGTTCCGCACGACGATGAACGAGGCCGGCATCCGGATCCCCTGGTCGGTCACGGTCGACAACCTCGCGGCACTGGACCAGATGCTGGCCGATGGCGAGATCGGTCTCCCCGCGATCGTCCGCCCTGCCTTCACCATGGGCGGCCAGGGGGGAGGGGTCGGCTACACCGACACCGAGTTGCGCCAGGTCGTCTCCGAGGGCCTCGCCGCCAGCCCGATCAACCAGGTGCTGGTCGAGGAGTCGGTGATTGGCTGGGGCGAGTTCGAGCTCGAGGTGATGCGGGACCGCAACGACAACGTGGTGATCATCTGCTCGATCGAGAACGTCGACCCGATGGGCGTCCACACGGGGGACTCGGTCACGGTCGCCCCGGCCCAGACGCTGCCCGACCCCGTCTACCAGGACCTCCGCGACCAGGCGATCAAGGTGATCCGTGCGATCGGGGTGGAGACCGGCGGCTCCAACGTCCAGTTCGCGGTCAACCCCGAGGACGGCGAGATCGTCGTGATCGAGATGAACCCGCGGGTCAGCCGCTCCTCGGCGCTGGCCTCGAAGGCGACCGGCTTCCCGATCGCGAAGATGGCGGCGAAGCTGGCGGTCGGCTACGCGCTGGAGGAGATCCCCAACGACATCACCCGCGCCACGCCCGCCTCCTTCGAGCCGACGATCGATTACGTCGTCACCAAGATCCCCCGCTTCGCCTTCGAGAAGTTCCCGGGCTCGACCGGCCGGCTCTCGACCTACATGCAGTCGGTCGGCGAGGCGATGGCGATCGGCCGCACCTTCCGCGAGTCCTTCGCCAAGGCAATGCGTTCGCGCGAGCTCGACTCGCCGCCGGACTTCCCCGTCGCCGACGAGGAGCTGCTGGCGCTGCTCGAGGTGCCCTGCGCCGAGCGCTTCGACCAGATCGCCGAGGCCTTCGGCCGTGGCCTCTCGGTCGAGCAGGTACACGAGCGCTGCCTGGTCGACCGCTGGTTCCTGCGCGAGCTGGCGCGGCTCGCCATCGATGGTGAGGGCAACGAGGGCCTTGTGCGCACCTACAAGGCGGTCGACACCTGTGCCGCCGAGTTCGAGGCGGCGACGCCCTACTACTACTCCGCCCACGAGCGGCCCCGCGCGGACGGCTCGCCGCCGGCCTCCGAGGTCCGCCGCGAGAGCGGCCGCGACGCGGTGGTCATCCTCGGCGCCGGACCGAACCGGATCGGCCAGGGGATCGAGTTCGACTACTGCTGCGTGCACGCGGCGATGACCGCCCGCGAGCTCGGCCGCGACGCGGTGATGGTCAACTGCAACCCGGAGACCGTCTCCACCGACTACGACACCTCCGACCGCCTCTACTTCGAGCCGCTGACCGCCGAGGACGTGCTCGCCGTCTGCGAGATCGAGCAGCCGGAGGGCGTGATCGTCCAGTTCGGCGGCCAGACGCCGCTGAAGCTGGCCCGCGGGCTGGAAGAAGCGGGCATCCCGCTGCTCGGCACCCCGGTCGACGCGATCGACCTCGCCGAGGACCGCGGCCGCTTCGGTGAGCTGCTGCGTCGACTCGAGATCAAGCACCCGCCCTACGGCACCGCCCACTCGGCCGAGGAGGCCCTCGCGGTCGCCGAAGAGGTCGGATTTCCGCTGCTGGTCCGCCCCTCCTACGTGCTCGGCGGCCGGGCGATGCGGATCTGTTACTCGACCGAGGACCTGCGCGCCTACATCGAGGCTGAGGTCAAAGCCGATCAGGAGCATCCGCTGCTGCTCGACCGCTTCCTCGAGAACGCGATCGAGGTCGACGTCGACGCCCTCGGCGACGGCGAGGAGGTCTACGTCGCCGGAATCATGCAGCACGTCGAGGAGGCCGGGATCCATTCCGGCGACTCGGCCTGCGTGATCCCGCCGCTCAGCCTCGGCGAGGAGATGCTCAGCGAGATCCGCTCCACCACCGAGCGGATGGCGCGGGAGCTGGGAGTGATCGGCCTGATCAACATCCAGTACGCGGTCGCCGGCGGCGTGCTCTACGTGATCGAGGCCAACCCGCGCGCCTCGCGCACCGTCCCCTTCGTCTCCAAGGCGATTGGAGTGCCGCTGGCGAAGGTGGCGGCGCGGCTGATGCTGGGCGAGAAGATCGCCGACCAGGAGCTCCCCGAGGAGATGCCGAAGCACGTCAGCGTCAAGGAGGCGGTGATGCCGTTCGCCCGTTTTGCCGGCGCCGACTCGGTCCTCGGCCCGGAGATGAAGTCGACCGGCGAGGTGATGGGGATCGCCGCCGATTTCCCGACCGCGTTCGGCAAAGCCGAGGCGGCGGCGGGGGCGCGACTGCCCTCCGAGGGCGCCGTCTTCATCACCGTCACCGACACCGACAAGGCGGCGGCGACGCAGCTGGCGGCGCGCTTCCACGACCTCGGCTTCGAGGTGGTCGCGACCGGCGGCACCGCCAACGCGATCTCGCAGATGGGAGTGCCGGTGCGGCGAATCAAGAAGCTGGGGGAGGGCTCGCCGCACGTCGTCGACCTGCTCCGCAAGCACCAGGTCGACCTGGTGATCAACACCCCGACCGGCTCCGGCGCCCGTGCCGACGGCTACGAGATCCGCAGCGTCGCCGTCCGCGAGGGGATTCCCTGCATCACGACGATGACCGGCGCCACCGCCGCCGCCCGGGCGATCGCCGCCGGCAGCGGCCACGACTCGCCGGTGCGGTCCCTGCAGGAGATCCACGCCGCGCGCCGCGACACCGCCGCGCCGGCGCCATGACGGAACCGCCGCGCGCACCCTTCGGCCGCCGTGCCTGCGAGGTGGCCGGGAACCGCGCCTCGGCCGGCTACCGCGTCTTCTCGCTGCTCGACCGCGACGGCCCCGAGCCGGCAGCCGGGCAGTTCTACATGCTCGCCACGGAGCGCGGCTGGGACGAGGGCGGCGGCCGCGCCTACCTGCCGCGGGCGATCTCGGTCGCCGAGACGGCGCCCGTGGGAGGCGGCGTTCGGCTCGACTTCCTGGTCGACGCGGTAGGCCCCGGAACTTCTCGCCTCTGCGGCCTCGAACCAGGCGAGCGGGTCTGGGTCACCGGCCCCCTCGGCAACGTCTTCACCGAGCCCCGCGAGGCCAACCCCGGCGCCGCCGGCGCGGTCCTGATTGGCGGCGGCGTCGGCGTCGCCCCACTCGCCCTCTGGCGCCGCCACCTCGCCGAACGCGGAATCCCCTATCGAGCCCTCCTGGGATTTCGCGACGCCGCCCACTCCGGCGGCCTCGATCTCTTCTGCTCTTCCGCCGGCACCCTCTGCCCGGAGGTCCGCCTCGCCAGCGAGGACGGCCACGCCGGCCACCGCGGCTACGTCACCGACCTCCTCGCGGCACTTCTCGCCGGCGACGACGCCCGTTCCGCCGTCGTCTACGCCTGCGGCCCACCAGCGATGCTGGACGCGGTGGCCGCCCTCTGCTCGGGCCAAGCCATCCCCTACCAACTGGCCGAAGAGAGCCCCATGGCCTGCGGCTACGGCGCTTGCTTCGGCTGTGCGGTCCCGAAGCCCGACGGCAACGGCTACGAACGCCTTTGCGTGGATGGACCGGTCCGTTCGGCGGGTGGCGGGGTAGGGGGGACCGCCCCTGAGGAAGCTTTAGCTACCGGAAGGGGCGGTGGGTCCCCTACCCCGACAGGACCCGCCGGCCAGACCGCTCCGTCCCTCACCTTCTGCGGCATGGAGCTCGCCCACCCGGTGATCAACGCCTCCGGCACCTACGACGTGATCGCCGCGCGAAAGGTCTTCGGCGACGCCCTGCTCGCCGAGTTTCCTTTTTCCGCCTTCGTCTCGAAGACGATCACCCCGGAGCCCCGAGCCGGCAACGAGCCGCAGCGGATCTGGGAGACCCCGTCGGGGATGTTGAACTCGATTGGGTTGCCGAACAAGGGCCTGGAGGGCTTCCTGTCAGAGGACCTGCCGCAGTTGGCGGAGCTGCCGGTGCCGCTGATCGTCTCCGTGATGGCGACCGACCGACCGCTGTTCAGCCGCCTCGTTGCGGCCGTCGGCGAGCGCGAGGAGGTGGCCGCGATCGAGCTCAACGTCTCCTGCCCCAACGTTCATTCCGGGCTGATCGTCGGCGAGCAGCCGACCGAGACCTTGGCCCTGCTGGAGGCGCTGCGGCCGCTGACCGAGAAGCCGCTGATCGTGAAGCTGACGCCGAACGTCGCCGACCCCGCTGCGGTCGCCGTGGCCGCCGAGGAGGGCGGCGCCGACGCGGTCTCGCTGATCAACTCCTTGAAGGGCTCGGCGCTCGATCCGCGCACTGCCGAGCCGGCTCTGGCGGCCGGTCACGGCGGCCTCTCCGGGCCGGCGGTGCGCCCGGTGGCGCTGGCCCAGTTGCGAGCCGTCCGCGCCGCCGTCGGACTGCCGATCGTCGGCATGGGAGGGATCGCAAGCGGCGCCGACGCCGCCGAATTCATCAGTGGCGGGGCGGCGCTCGTCGCCGTTGGAACGGAGAACTTTTCCGATCCCAGAGCGGGTTCGCGGGTGGCCGCCGAACTCTCGGAGCGGTCGCTCCGAAGCGTTGTGACGCAACCGCACTAGACCTCAACTCGAGGTCGAGATGAATTTTGGGGCTTTTGCGGGGGGCCGGCTTGCGGACCCGGAAGTCGAAGCTATACTCGCCGCGCAGATGGCCGCCCCAACGGTAAAACCTTCTCTCGCGGCGCCCGAACGGTCGCTCGATCAGCGGATGGAAGCGCTCCGCCGGGCCAATGACATTCGGACCGCCCGGGCGAAATTGAAGAAGGACCTGAAGGCCGGCCGGGCCAGCATCCACACGATCCTCCTCGACCCGCCCGAGTATCTGTTGACGGCGAAGGTCTTCGACATGCTGCTCGCCGTCCCAAAGTACGGCCGGGTAAAGACGAACCGGATTCTCAATCAGTGCCGGATCTCGCCCTCGAAGACGATCGGCGGCCTCTCCGAGCGTCAGCGCACCGAGCTGATCTCGCTGCTCCGCCGCTAGCTCCTCGGGGCCGGCGCCGTCCGCCGCCGCGGTCAAGATCGGCGCGCCTCATGTCCAAGGTCTTCGTCATCACCGGTCCCTCCGGGGTCGGCAAGGGAACGCTGATCCGCGCTCTGCGCGAACGCTGCCCGGAGCTGGAGCTCTCGGTCTCCGCCACCACCCGCCAGCCGCGCCCTGGTGAGGTGGACGGGGTCGACTACCACTTCCTCAGCCCCGAGGAGTTCGACCGGCGCCGGGACGAGCGCGACTTCCTCGAGTTCGCCCCCTACAGCGGCAATCACTACGGGACGCTGCGCTCCGAGGTCGAGGGGCGCCTCGCCGCCGGTCACTCGGTTGTGCTCGAGATCGAGGTCCAGGGCGCCCAGCAGGTGCGTCAGTCGAAGCCCGACTCGGTGCAGATCTTCATCGCCCCGCCCGACCCGGCAGTCCTCCGCGAGCGACTTTCCGGCCGTGGCACTGACTCCGCCGAGGCGATCGACAAGCGCCTCGAGACGGCTGAAATAGAGCTCGCCTCGCAGGGGGACTTCGACTATCGCGTCGTCAACGACGAGCTCGAGCGGGCCACCGAGGAGCTGGTCGGGATCGTGCGCTCGGAGTTGGGCGACTGAGCCCCGCCCGGTGGATGATCTACACTCCCGCGCCGATGATTAAACCTCGCGTAGACAAGCTGCTGGAGCACACCGATTCGCATTACGCCGCCGTCGTCGTCTCGGCGAAGCGCGCGCGTCAGATCAATAGCTACTTCCACAACCTCGGTGAGGGCGGCTTCGGCGAGTATCCGCCGCCGATGGTCGAGACCAACGCCGAGCGCAACTACCTGACGATGGCGCTGCAGGAGCTTGCCGAGGGCAAGCTCAAATACGAGTACCGCAGCTAAGCCTCGCCGGGCCTGGACCCGAGGAGACAGCGATGGCCCGAATCCTGCTTGGCGTCAGCGGTGGGATCGCCGCCTATAAGGCGCTCGAGTTCGCGCGCCTGGCGACCCTCGCCGGCCACGGCGTCCGGGTGTTGATGACCGAGAACGCCGAGCGGTTCGTCGGTGCCGCCTCCTTCGAGGGCATCGTCGGGGCGCCGGTGCTGCGCTCGGAGTTCGGGCGCGACCCCCTCGGTGGCAGCTTCCCGGGCGAGGAGCGGCTCGGCCACGACCCGATCGGCCACCTCGAGCTGGCCGGCCGCTGCGACGCCTTCCTGGTCGCCCCGGCTTCCGCCAACACCCTGGCCAAGCTGGCGGCGGGAATGGCCGACTCGATGCTGACCACTTCCTTCCTCGCCTGCACGGCGCCGCGACTGGTGGCGCCGGCGATGAACGACCGCATGTACGGCAACGCGGCCACCCAGGCGAACCTGGCGACCCTGCGCGAGCGCGGGGTGGAGGTGATCGAGCCCGGCGAGGGCCTGCTCGCCTCCCGCGGCGAGGCCGGCCGCGGCCGCCTGCCCGATCCGGCCGAGCTGCTGGCCCGGCTCGAGGCGCAGCTCCCGGCCGGCGAGCGCCCCTGGGACGGCCTTCGCGTCCTCGTCACCGCCGGCGGCACCCGCGAGCCACTCGATCCGGTCCGCTTCCTCGGCAACCGCTCCTCCGGCCGGATGGGCATCGCCCTCGCCGCCGCCGCCGTCCGCCGCGGCGCCGAGGTGACCCTGCTGGCGGCCAACGTCGCGCTTCCGGCACCGGCCGGCGTCCGCCGCCTCGACGTCGAAACCACCGCCGACCTGAAAGCCGCCGCCGAGTCCGAATTCCCCTCCTCCCACATCCTTTTGATGGCCGCGGCCCCGGCCGACTTCCGCCCCAAGTCCACCGCCGAATCCAAGCTGTCCCGTGCCGACGGCCTCGAGCTCACCCTCGAACCGACCGAGGACATCCTCGCCACCCTCGCCGCCTCCCGCCGTCCCGAGCAGACCATCGTCGGCTTTGCCGCCGAACACGGAGGCGAAGCGATAGAGCGAGCCCGCCGCAAGCTCGCCCGCAAGGGCGCCGACCTAATCGTCCTCAACGACGTCTCCGACCCATCGATCGGCTTCGAGAGCACTGAGAACGCAGTGACCCTGATCACCTCAGCGAGCGACACCCCCATCCCACGCGCCTCCAAGACCGAGATAGCCGACCGAATCCTGGACCGCATCGAAGCCTTGAGGGCGGAGAGGAAGTCCCCTCAGCCGACGGATACTCAAGCCGGCGCGTAGCGCCGGCTGTCGGAGGAGGGGACTTCCTCTCCGCCCGACAACGCTCCATTTGCACGTCCTTTACTGCCGAATCAACCCGGCTATACTGCCCACAAGCTTTTTCTGTCCCGAGCAGTTCGAGCAGCATCTCGAAGTGGGCCTGGCCCACTTTTTTTACGCCCCCGACCAGAGTGCCGCTGGCGCTCCAATGGGTACACGCCACCAGATGACCGACCTCAAGCAAGACATCCAGCAGCAGCTGAACGAGCTCGACTCCGAGCTCGAGCTGCTTGCCGTGGAGCAGCCGGGGAAGGAAGCGCTGCGCCTCTTCATCGACCACCCCGAAGGGGTCGACTTGGCGCTCTGCGAACGCGTCACCGAGCACCTCAACCACCTGCGCGTCGACTACGCCCTCGAGGTCTCCTCGCCGGGACCCAAGTATCGCCGCCAGAGCCCTTCCGAGACCAAGGAGCCCGTCCGTGAGTAAAGAGATCGTCGACGCAGTCAAAGCGCTCGAGCAGGAGAAGGGGATCTCCGCCGATAAGTTGATGGACGCTCTCGAGGACGCCCTGCTCTCGGCCTACAAGAAGACCCCCGGCGCCGCCAAATACGCCCGGGTGGACCTCGACCACGAGACCGGCGACTTCCTCGTCTTCGAACTGATCCTGCCGCCGGAGCTGGAGGAGAAGCTGCTCGCCGAAGCGGCCGAGGCTCAGGAGGAGCCCGAGGTCGATCCGGAGACCGGCGAACTGAAAGAGCCGGAGGACCCCGAGCTGGACCCGGAGATGATCGCTCCCTACGAGGACCAGATCACCACCCGCGACGTCACCCCCGAAGACTTCGGCCGGATCGCCGCCCAGACCGCCAAGCAGGTGGTCCTGCAGCGGATCCGCGAGGCCGAGCGGCAGATGATGTACGACGAGTACCAGGACCGCGTCGGCGAGCTGATCACCGGGATCATCCAGCAGTCCGACAAGCGCTACACGCTGGTGCAGCTGCGCGAGCGGGTTGAGGCGCTGCTGCCGAAGTCCGAGCAGGTCTACAACGAGCGCTACGACCACGGGATGCGGGTCAAGGCGGTCATCACCGACGTCTCCGACTCGACCAAAGGGCCGGCGATCGTCGTCTCCCGCCGCAGCCCGGAGCTGATCAAGAGCCTGTTCGAGCTCGAGGTCCCGGAGATCGCCGACAAGCTGGTCGAGATCGTCGGCGTCGCCCGCGAGCCCGGCTATCGCTCGAAGATCGCCGTCGTCTCCCACGCCGACGGGGTCGACCCGGTCGGCGCCTGCGTCGGCCCGCGCGGCTCGCGGGTGCGGATGGTCGTCTCCGAGCTGCGCGGCGAGAAGATCGACATCATTCCCCACAACGACGAGCCCGCCCGCTTCGTCGCCAAAGCCCTTTCGCCGGCCCGCGTGCGCGAGGTGATCGTCGACGACGACGAGCGCCAGGCGACCGTGATCGTCCCCGATGACCAGCTCTCGCTGGCGATCGGTCGCGATGGCCAGAACGCCCGCCTCGCCGCCCGCCTGACCGGCTGGCGCGTCGACATCAAGTCGGAGACCGAGTTCGCCAGCGAGGAACCGGAGTTGGAAATCGAGGGCGAAGAAACCTTCGACGGCCGCTGCATGGCGGTGCTCTCCAACGGCCGCCGCTGCCCGAACGCGGCGGTCCCGGGCTCGACCTACTGCGGCTTGCCCCAACATCAGGCGCTCTCGCGCTTCGAGACCTCGCAGACCGCGATCCTCTCGCCGCTCTCGGAGGCCGAGGTGGCGATCCTCGCCGACCCGGATGCCGACGAAGGCCAGGTCGAGGAGATCGTCGCCCGCGCCAGTGCCGACTTCGTCGAGCCCAGCGAGGACGAGGAGGCCGAGGCGGCCGTCGAGGTCGAAGAGGAGGCGGCGACGGAGTCGCCGATCGACGAGGTCGTCGACGAGGCGATCGCCGAGGTCGAAGCCGAGGACGCCGCGGAAGACCCGGTCGAGGCCGAGATCGCCGAGGAGATCGCCGACGAGCAGGCCGAGGAGGCCGAAGCCGAGGGGTCGAACGGCGCCGAGGCTGACGGCACCGCCAAGGACGGCGCTGGGGAGCCCGTCGCCGAGGAGGCTGAGCAGGCCTAGTGGCGAAGAAACGCGTCCACGAGATCGCCAAGGCACAGGGCGTCAGCAGCAAGGAGCTGCTGGCGGCGCTGAAAGCAGCCGGCGTCGAGGCGAAAGCCGCCGCCTCGAGCGTCGAGGAGGACGCCGCGCTGAAGGCGATCGCCGCCGCCAAGGGCAACGGCGGTGGGGCGGCCACCGCGGCGCCGCCGAAACCGGCGACCGCGAAACCCCCGGCAGCGGCCAAAGCTGCGCCTTCGGGCAACGGTGCGCCGGCCGCGAAAGCGGCGCCTGCGCCGAAAGCACCGGCTCCGTCCGCTCCGCCGGCGCAAACGGCCCCGGCGCCGCAAGCCGGTGCCGCGCCGAAAGCGCCCGCCAACCCTTCAAGCGGGCCGGTTAAACCGCCGGCGAAAAAAGGTCCCACCTCAACCAAACCGGTTCGCGCCGGGGGGGCGCAGGGAGCCACCGCCGGGGGGGCTGGGGGTGCCGCCAGCGCCAAAAAACGCCGTGTCGTGATCGATTCGCAGGCCGCCCGCCGCGACCAGATGGGCGGACCACCGCCGCAGCGCCCGCCGCGCCGTCGTGGCGGACGCCGTCGCCGGCCGCTGCTCGAGGAGCCGCCGATGGGTCCGCAGACCCCGGTCGAGCCCGAGGCGACCAAGGTCAACTCCGGAGCCACCGTGCGGGAGCTCGGCGAGGCACTCGGCCTGGCCCCGGGTGAGCTGATCAAAAAACTGATGATGATGGGCGAGATGGCGACGCTGACCCAGACGCTCACCGACGAGTCGATCAAGGCGATCGCCGACGAGTACGACCGCAAGATCGAAGTCGTCAGCGCCGCCGAAGAGGAGCCGGAGGAACCGGAGTTCGCCGATGCCGCCGAGGACCTGGTCGAAAGGCCGCCGGTGGTAACGATCATGGGCCACGTCGACCACGGCAAGACCTCGCTGCTGGACGCGATCCGCGAGACCGAGGTCGCCGCCGGCGAGGCCGGTGGCATCACCCAGCACATCGGCGCCTACCAGGTCCACAAAGACGAGAAGACGATCACCTTCCTCGACACCCCGGGTCACGCCGCCTTCACCGCGATGCGCGCCCGCGGCGCCAAGGTCACCGACGTCGTCGTCGTCGTGGTCGCCGCCGACGATGGCGTGATGCCGCAGACCAAAGAGGCGATCGACCACGCCCGTGCCGCCGACGTGCCGATGCTGATCGCGGTCAACAAGATCGACAAAGAGGGCGCCAATCCCGAAAAGGTCAAAACCGAGCTCGCCTCGGAGGGGATCACGCCCGAGGACTGGGGCGGTGAGACGATCTTCTGCGAGGTCTCGGCGAAGACCCACCAGGGGCTCGACGACCTGCTCGAGAACATCCTCCTGGTCACCGAACTGGAGGAGCTCTCCGCCAACCCGGAGGCCGACGCTTCGGGCAACGTGATCGAGTCCCAGCTCGACCCGGGCCGCGGCCCGGTGGTCACCGTCCTGGTCCAGCGCGGCACCCTGAGGGTCGGTGACTCGTTGGTCGCCGGGCCGCAGTGGGGCCGGGTGCGGGCGATGCACGACTTCAAAGGCGAGGTCGTCGAGGCGGCCGTCCCCGGGATGCCGGTCGAGGTGCTCGGCTTCGACGGGGTCTCCGACGCCGGCGAATTCGTCCAGGTGGTCGAGAACGACCGCCGCGCCCGTCAGCTCGCCCAGGAGCGCGCCGATCGCCTCCAGCGCGAGCAGCTGGCCCGCCGCAACGCCCGCAAAGTCAGCCTCGACGAGGTCTTCGCACGGGCCCAGGCCGGCGACATCAAGGAGCTCAACATCGTCCTCAAGGCCGACGTCGCCGGTTCCCTGGAGGCGTTGCAGGACGAGCTCGCGAAGGTGCCGCAGGAGCGAGTGACGATGAACATCATCCACTCGCAGACCGGCGGCATCAACGAGTCCGACGTGATGCTCGCCTCGGCCTCCGAAGCGATCATCATCGGCTTCAACGTGCGGCCGTTGGCCGACGCTCGCCGCGCCGCCGATCGCGAGGGTGTGGACGTCCGCACCTATTCCGTGATCTACAAAATCACCGAGGACCTGCGCAACGCGATGGAGGGCCTGCTGGAGGCACTCGAGGTCGAGGAGACCGTCGGCGAGGCCGAGGTCAAAGAGACCTTCAAAGCCTCCAAGGTCGGCCGCATCGCCGGTTGCATCGTCAACGAGGGCAAGGCGGTTCGCTCCGCCAACGTCCGCCTGCTTCGCGAGGGCACCGTCGTCTGGACGGGCAAACTCGGCTCCCTGCGCCGCTTCAAAGACGACGTACAGGAGGTCGACGAGGGCCAGGAGTGCGGCATCGTGCTCGACGGCTACGCTGACGTCAAGGAGGGCGACGTGATCGAGTTCTTCCAGACCAAACAGGTCGAGCAAACGCTGGAGTAGCATGGCCGGCTCTCGGATGCGGCGCATCAACGAGGTGCTCCGCGAGGTGGTCGGCGCGGCGATCTCGGAAGACCTCAGTGACCCACGGATCGGCTTCGTAACTGTGACCTCGGTTGAGACCAGCCCGGACCTGCGCACCGCCAAGGTGTTCGTCAGCGTGCTCGGCGACGATGAGTCGCGGGAAGAGACGCTGGCCGGCCTCAGTTCCTCTCACGGTCCGATCCAGAGCCGAATCGCGGCGGAGACGCGGATGAAGCGGACGCCCACCCTGAGCTTCCACTACGACGAGACGATCGCCAACAGCGCGCGGATCTCGCAGCTGCTCGAGGACCTCGACGAAGACGCGGCCGAGGACGGCCGGTGACGGACGTCGCCGCCACGACCACCGACCTCGAGCGCGTCGCCGAGGAGCTGCGCCAGCGCGATCGCTTCCTGCTGACCGCCCACGAGGGCCCCGACGGCGACGCCCTCGGCTCGCTGCTGGGCATGCACCAGGTGCTGACCCAGATCGGCAAGGACTCGGTGATGTTCCTCGCCGCGAAGGAGTTCCCGCTGCCGATCGAGTATCGCTTCCTGCCGCTGGAGGAGGTCTTCCACGAGGCCCCCGCCGACATGGCCGACCGCACGATCGTCTTCCTCGACTGCGGCAACATCGATCGCATGCCGGTCCCCTTCCTGACCGACGGGGACAACGAGCGCATCAACATCGACCACCACCACGACAACACCCGCTTCGGCGACGTCAACCTGGTCGAGGTCGGCGCTTCCTGCACGGCCGAGATCGTCTACGACCTGGCGCTCCTGCTCGGGGCCGAGATCACCGCCGAGATCGCCGCGGCGCTCTACGTCGGGTTGATCACCGACACCGGCAAGTTCATGTACGAGAACACCAACGCCCACACCCACCGGGTCGCGGCGGAGCTGATCGAGGCCGGAGTCAACGTCGACGAAACGTACCGGCGCCTCTACGAGCACGTGCCGATGGAAAAGCTGAAGCTGGTCGCGCGGGCGCTGGAGTCGATCGAGCGCCGCTCCGATGGCCGCTTGGCGCTCTGTTACATCACCGAGGCGGATTACGCCGAGACCGGCGCCGGCGAGGAGATGACCGAGGGGGTGATCGACCACCTGCGCTCGATCGAGGGAACCAAGGTGGCGGGGGTCGTTCGCGACCTCGGCAACCGCGGTCGCGCCGCCCGCAAGGTCAGCCTGCGCTCCAGCGAGGGCGACGTCGACGTCTCGGCGATCGCCCGCAAGCAGGGGGGAGGCGGCCACGTCCGCGCCGCCGGCTTCTCCACCGACCTCCCCTACGACGAGCTCGTCGCCTTCCTCTGCGACGAGGTCGCCGCCCAGCTCGACGACTGAGCCGATGGCCGCGGCGGAACCCGGCGGGGTCGTTCTGCTCCACGACAAGCGGCCCGGGGAGACTTCCCACGACGCCGTCGCCCGGATTCGCCGCGAGCGCGGCGAGAAAGCCGGCCACGCCGGCACCCTCGACCCTTTTGCCACCGGCCTGCTGTTGATCCTGCTGGGCCGGGCGACGCGGCTGCAGCGTTTCCTCGTCGGCCTGCCGAAGACCTACCTGGCGACAGCGCGGCTGGGATGGACCTCGACCACCGGCGACCCCGATGGCGAGTTGACCGAGACCGGCGTCTTTCCGGAGGGCCTGGCGCTGCCGACCGGGACCGTCCGCCAGCGCCTGCCGATGACCTCGGCGGTGCGGGTCGGTGGCGAGCGGCTCTACAAAAAGGCCCACCGCGGCGAAGTGGTGGAGACCCCCGAGCGCGACGTCGAGGTCTACCGGGCGGAGCTGCTCTCGGCCGCCGACGGACACGCTCACTATGAGATCGAATGCTCGGCCGGGACCTACATCCGGACCCTGGTCGAGACCCTCGGCGACGCCTACTGCTCCGATCTGCGCCGGACCCGAATCGGCCCCTTCGACGTCGCCGACGCCGGCACTGAGCTGCCGGTCGCCGAGGTCGCCGGGCTGGTCCCGGCGGTGGCGGAGGCGCTGCGCTGATGGCGATGGCGGTGACGCCACTGGCGGAGGCCGAGCCGCGCCCACGCCACGTCGCGATTGGCACCTTCGACGGCGTTCACCTGGGTCACCAGGCGGTGATCGCCGGCGCCGACACGGTCCTCACCTTCGACCCGCATCCGCTGACCGTCCTGCGGCCGGAGCTGGCGCCGAAGTTGATCACCTCCTTCGGCGTCCGCCGCGACCTAATCGAGGGGCTGAGGGTGGGGGAGTTGGTGGTGATCCCGTTCGACGAGGACTTCTCTCACATCACCGCCGAGGACTTCATCCGCCAGATCCTGATCGAGCGCCTCGGGGCGGAGAAGGTCTCGATCGGCGAGAACTTCCACTTCGGCGCCAAAGCCCGCGGCAACGCGGAGATGCTGGCCCGCCACAGCGAGTTCGAGACGCGGGTGGTGCCGCTGATCGAGATCGACGGCGCCCCGGCCTCCTCGAGCCGCATCCGCTCCCTGGTCGAAGCCGGCGACGTCGCCGCCGCCCGCCGCTGCCTGGGGGCCCCGTTCATGGTCGAGGGCGAGGTGGTGAAGGGGGAGCAGCGGGGTCGCGAGCTCGGCTTCCCGACCGCCAACATCGTCCCCGACCCGGGCCTGGTCGCCCCGGCCGATGGCGTCTACGCGACGTTTGCCGACGGCGCCCCGGCGGCGACTAACGTCGGCCTGCGGCCGACCTTCGAGAGCGAGCTCGGCCGCCTGGTCGAGACCTATCTGATCGACCGGGACGACGATCTCTACGGGCGCAACCTGCGGGTCGCCTTCGTCGAGCGGCTGCGGGGCGAGGAGCGATTCGAGTCGGCCGAGGCGCTGATCGAGCAGATGGGACGTGACGTCGAGCGGGCGCGTCAGATCTGCGCCGGGTTCACCGGGACCGAACGCCCGTCCAGCGGTTAAGGAATCCGATCTATACGGAGCTTGAAATTCATCCGACCGGTCGGAGATAATTCACCGCACGTCAGCGTCGACGGCAACCCCCTGAGGAGGGTCGATGACGAGGATCGGATTCAACCAGTCGATCGAGCGGTTCCCGGCACAGTCCAAGGACGGTGGTCTCGACGCGAAAGCGTTGGTGATCGCGCCCGGCGAACCGGAACGCAAGCATCTCGCCGGCCTCCTCACCGAGGCCGGCATCGAGTGCACGGAGTCCGAGCCGGAGCTGGGGTCCCCGGCCCTCTATGCCTCCAGGCCGAACTGCGTCCTCTTCGCGGCGGGGGACCGGGAAGGCGATTGGGACCTGATCTCGCGCCTGCGCGAGGCGAGCGGGGTGCCGGTGATCGCGATCTGCCCGGCCGGCGACGAAGACGCAATGGTGCGGGCGCTGCGGGCCGGCGCCGACGACGCCCTGGGCGAGCCGGTGCGGGCGGAGGAGCTGTTGGCCCGCGTCGCCGCGGTGATGCGGCGCAGCCCGGCGGCGGCCGAGGACGAGGCGATGCTGGTCGACGAGTTCATCGAGATGGACACCCGCCGCCACGCGGTCCGCGCCCTCGGCCAGGCGGTCGACCTGACCCCGACCGAGTTCCGCATGGTCGCCGCCTTCCTCCGGCGTCCCGGCGAGGCGCTGACCCACGAACATCTGCTCGACGACGTCTGGGGGGACGGCTTTCGCGGGCGCGAGGAGGTCAAGCTCTACGTCTCCTACGTCCGCCGCAAGCTGAACAAGGTCGGCCTCGAACCGATCGAGACGGTCTGGGGAATCGGCTACCGGTACCGGCCGCAGCGGGTCTCCTAGGCCAGCGCCCCCGGCGCCCGCGACTCGGTCGCTGTGCTAATTTGCTGCGCACCGTGGCCCGTCGAGGGCGCGGTCTTTTTTTGACTCGATTCGACCCATGAGCCTGACCAAAGAGAAAAAGAGCGAGCTGATCGGCAAATACGGCCGCGGCGATGGCGACACCGGCTCGGCCGAGGTCCAGATTGCGCTGCTGACCGAGCGGATCAACGAACTCACCGGTCACCTCAAAGAGCACGGCAAAGACCACCACTCGCGCCGTGGGCTGCTGATGCTGGTCGGCAAGCGCCGCCGGATGCTGCGCTACCTCGAACGCACGGACCTCGAGCGCTACCGCGCTCTCGTCGCCGAGCTCGGCCTGCGTCGATGATCGAGGTCGGCGCCACCGCGCCGGACTTCGAGCTGCTGGACCAGGACGGCGAAGCGGTGAGCTTGGCCGACTACCGCGGCCGCAAGCTCCTCCTCGTCTTCTACCCGGGCGATTTCAGCCCCGTCTGCTCCGACCAGTTCTCGGTCTACCAGCCCGAGCAGGCCGCCCTCACCGACGCCGGCATCGACCTGGTCGGCGTCAGCGTCGACAGCTTCTTCGCCCATAAGGCCTTCCGGGAGAAGCTCGGCATCGATACCCGCCTGCTCTCTGACTTCGAGCCCAAGGGAGCAGTTGCGAAGGCCTACGGGTCCTACTTCGAGCCGATGGGGTTCGCGAACCGGACCCTGGTGCTGGTTGACGAGGGGGGGAAGGTCGCCTGGACCTTCGAATCGCCCTCGCCGGGGGAGTTCCCTGGGCCCGAGGTGCTGCGCCAGGCGCTCGACGCCTAGCTAGGGCAGGACGTTCAGCTGCGGCGGGCGGGCGACGTTGCCGGCCCGGTCGAAGGCGACGAGGCGGATCGAGACGTAGGTCTTCCCGCCCCGCCGCACCGCCGTTCGCGCCGCGTGCAGCGCCGACGGTTCGAGTTCGCATACGAACCAAGCCCAGCGATGGGGACGGAGATGCGGCTGGTTGTGGACGATTCCCCAGGTTTCTCCGGGGACCTGCAACCCCGCTTCGGGATTGAGCAGCGCCCGCTCGTTGCTGCGGACCTGCATGTAGACCCGTCCCGTCCGGAGGAAGTCCTGGTGGTGGGCGAAGCGCGATTGCAGGACCGGCGGATAGCGGTCGTCGCGTTCGAAGACCGCGCTGAGGGAGAGGGAGGCGTTGGAGCGGATCCGCGCCCGCCGCTTGGCGGAACCCAGCGGCGGGCTCCATTCGGCGATCCCGAAGGGCTGTTCGGTGGTCCCCGCCAGCGGCGCGGCCGCTTCGCCGTGGCCGTCCCCCCGGACCTCGACGTCGAGGCCGATCCGGTCGCCCGGGACGAACGGCACGTTGGCGGGGAATTCCTGCAGCCGTGCACTGCCCCGCGCATGCAGGGGCAGCTCGAACCAGGAGCTGGCCGGTCCGCCGGCCCCGAGCAGGCCGCGCAGGACGCGGAAGCGCACCCGGATCGAGCGGGTGTCCGCGGTGGCGAGGCCGGGGTGGAGGCGGAAGCCGACGATGTGGCCGGGAATGCGTGGATAGCGGCCGTGCCCGAAGGTGATTTCGGAGTGGGCCTCGGCCTCGGACACGGTGCAGATCCGCTTCCTCGCGGGGGGAACGACCGGGCAGACGCCGGTGTTCTCGCCGCCGAGGTAGCTGCCGATCTGGCGGCGGAAGGGGTTGTGGCGTTCGGCACCCGCTCCGGCGACGAGGATCAGGGCGGAGAGGGACAGCGCGGCGAAGGACAGCGCGGCGACCGCTAGGAGCTTCGTCGACCTGCCCATATCGGCAGCCTAGAGCCGCGACCGGCAGGAGAAGTGCCCCGCTTCGGTACTCTGCACGAGAAAGAGAACGAGAGTTCTGAATACAGATGGCTGTCAACCGGATGGCCGGAGGTAAAAACCTAGATGAGCATGTTTGACGTAACCCGCGTCTCGGCGGATGTCGGCGACAGCCAGATTTCCTTTGAGACCGGAAAACTCGCAAAGCAGGCGAGCGGCGCCGTCGTGGTTCGCAGCGGCGACACGATGGTGCTCTGCACCGCCACCGTTGGCAATCTGCGCGACGTAGACTTCCTTCCCCTCACCGTCGACATCGAGGAGCGGATGTACGCCGCGGGTAAAATCCCCGGCTCGTTCTTCCGTCGCGAGGGCAAATCCAGCGAGAAGGCGACGCTGACCGCGCGCATGATCGACCGTCCGATCCGCCCGCTCTTCCCGAAGGGCTGGCACTACGAGACGCAGCTGGTCGCGATCCCGATGTCGGTGGATCAGGTCCACCCGTACGACATCCTGGCGATGAACGGCGCCTCCGCGGCGCTGGCGATCTCGCCGGTCCCGGTGGCCAAGCACGTCGGCGCCGTCCGCGTCGGCAAACTCGACGGCGAATTTCTCGTCAACCCCGATGAGGAGGACCACGAGGAGCTCGAACTCGACCTGATCGTCGCCGGCACCGACGAGGCGATCCTGATGGTCGAGGCCGGCGCCAACGGCGTCACCGAGGCCGAGATCCTCGACGCCCTCGACATCGCCCACAGCGAGATCAAGAAGCTGGTCGCCGCGATGGAGGAGCTGCAGCAGAAGGTCGGCAAGGAGAAGATCGCGCTGGAGGCGGTCGAGCTCGACAGCGCCCTGCTCGACGAAGTCCGCAGTCAGTTCGGCCAGGCCCTGGTCGACGCAATCGCCACCGAGGGCAAGCTCGAGCGCTACGAGGCGATCGACAAGGTCAAGGACGAAGCAGTCGCGAAGCTGGCCCCGGAGGGCGACTCCGACGAGGACGTCCAGCGTCGCGATGACGTCAAGGCCGCCTTTGACTCGATCGAGAAGGACACGATCCGCAAGGCGATCGCGGTCGACAAGAAGCGCCCCGACGGTCGCGCCCAGGACGAGATCCGGCCGATCGAGACCGAGGTCGACATCTCCCCGCGCGTGCACGGCTCGGCGCTGTTTACCCGCGGTGAGACGCAGATCCTCTCCAACGTCGCGCTCGGTACGACGCGGATGGACATGCGGATCGACACGCTCGGTCTGCAGACGACCAAACGCTTCTGGCACCACTACAACTTCCCGCCCTTCTCGGTCGGGGAGGCGGGCTTCATGCGCGGCCCGAAGCGCCGCGACATCGGCCACGGCGCCCTCGCCGAGCGGGCCCTGGCGGCGACGATTCCGGACGAAGAGTCGTTCCCGTACGTAATCCGGGTCGTCTCCGAGACGCTCGAGTCCAACGGCTCCTCGTCGATGGGCTCGGTCTGCGCCTCCTCGATGGCCCTTCAGGCCGCCGGTGTCCCGGTCAGCGCACCGGTCGCCGGCGTCGCCATGGGGTTGATCAAAGAGGGTGACGACTACATCGTCCTCACCGACATCGCCGGCGTCGAGGACCACCTCGGCGACATGGACTTCAAGGTCGCCGGCACCGCCGAGGGCATCACCGCCCTGCAGATGGACATCAAGATCACCGGAGTTACCTTCGACATCCTCCGGGACGCGCTGGACCAGGCCCACAAGGGCCGCCAGTTCATCCTCGGCAAGATGGCCGAGGCGATCGACGGGCCGCGGGAGAAGCTCTCCCAGCACGCGCCGGCGATCGAGTCGATCAAAATCGACCCGGAGAAGATCGGGGCGGTCATCGGCAAAGGCGGGGAAACGATCCGCGCCCTCTGCGAGGAGTTCGAAGCGGAGATCGACGTCGAGGACGACGGCACGGTGCGGATCTACGCGCCGACCGGCGAACTGGTCGACGCCTGCGTCGCCCGGATCGAGGGGATGACCAAGGAGGCCGAGATCGGCGATCGCTACGACGCCGCCAAAGTCGTCAAGACGACGACCTTCGGCGCCTTCGTCGAGCTGGTCAAAGGCACCGACGGCCTGCTCCACATCTCCAACGTGAAGCCGGGGGAGAGGGTCGACTCGGTCGACGACGTGCTCTCCAGCGGCGACGTCATCGACGTCACCGTGGTCGAGGTCGACAAGGAGCGCGGCCGGATCGGCCTGCGCCTCTCCGACGATCCCTCGGTCGCCGGCAAATCGCCCGAGGAGCTGGCCACGGTCGGCTCCGGCGACGGCGGCCGGCGCGGCGGTGGCGATCGCGGCGGTCGTGGCGGCCGTGAGGGACGCGACGGGCGCGGTGGCCGCGGTCGCGAACGCGAGCGCCGTAATTGAGCGAGCCCCGCGTAACCGAGCTCGGCTCGGGCGTCCGGGTGGTGACCGAGGAGGTTCCCTCGGTCCGCTCGGTGGCGCTCGGGCTCTGGGTGCGGACCGGCTCCAGGAACGAGACCCCGGCGCAGGCCGGGGTCTCGCACTTCCTCGAGCACCTGCTGTTCAAGGGCACCGCGCGCTACTCGGCGATCGAGATCTCCGAGCACTTCGATGGGCTCGGCGCCTCGATCAACGCCGCCACCGGCAAGGAGACGACGCACCTGCACGCGCGCTTCCTCGACGAGCACACCGACGAGGTCTTCGACCTGCTGGCGGAGATGCTGCTGGCGCCGACCTACCCCGACATCGACTCCGAGCGCCAGGTGGTGATCGAGGAGATCGCGATGTACGACGACGAGCCGCAGGAGACCGTCCACGACGTCCTCGCGGAAGCGGTCTTCGGCGGGCACCCGCTGGGTAAACGAGTCCTGGGCGAGGCCGAGGTGATCGCCTCGATCCCGATCCCGGACATCGAGAGCTACCACCGCGCCCGTTATGCCGGCTCGGAGATCGTCATCGGCGCCGCCGGGCACCTCGATCACGGGCGCATCGTCGACCTGGCCGAGCGGTTGGTCCAGCCCGGCGAAGGCGGCGGCGTCGCCCCGGAGACGGGCCTCGACGGCGGCGCCCGGCTCTGCTTCAGGCAGAAGGACACCGAGCAGTACCACATCTGCTTTGGGGCGCCGGGGTTGCGGCGCGACGACGAGCGGCGCTATCCGCTGGCCGTCCTCGACGCGATCTTCGGCGGCTCGACCTCTTCCCGCCTCTTCCGCGAGGTGCGCGAGAAGCGCGGCCTCGCCTACTCGGTCGGCTCCTACAACGAGCAGTTCACCGACCAGGGCCTGGTCGCGACCTACGTCGGCACCCGCGAGGACAACGTCGAGGAGGCCTGCCAGATCATCGGCGCCGAGCTCGCCAGCCTGCGCTCCGAGCCGGTCTCGGCCGAGGAGCTGCATCGCGCCAAGGAGTCGGTCAAGGGACGGCTCGTGCTCTCCTCGGAGTCGACGGCGGCACGGATGACGCGGATCTCCCGCGCCACCCTCTTCGGGCTGCCGATCGAAAGCCTCGACGAGATGCTGGCCAAGGTCGACGCAGTCGACGTCGAGGAGCTGACCGCGTTGGCCGCCGAGCTCTACGGCGAGGAGGGGATCTCCGCCGCCTGCATCGGCGGCGACGAGGATCGCTTCCGCGCCGCTCTAGCGCCGGTCAGCGAGTCGCTGGTCGCGGCGTGATCCGGGTCGGCGTCGCCGGCGCCGCCGGGCGCATGGGCGCGACCGTCTGCGAGGCGGTCGAAGCGGCCGAGGGGATGGAGCTGGCGGGCCGGGCCGATCCGGAGCTCGGGGTCGAATTGGGGGAGATCCTGGGTTCGGTCGACGTCGTCGTCGACTTCACGGTCCCCGATACCGTGTTGGACAACCTCAAGCAGTGCCTGGGGGCCGGCGTACATGCCGTCGTCGGCGCCACCGGCTTCGACCTCGACGGCGCTCGAAAGGCGGCGGAGGCGTCGCAGGCGAACTGCTTCGTCGCTCCCAACTTCGCGATCGGCGCAGTGCTGTTGATGGAGGTCTCGCAGCGGATCGCCCCGCACCTGCCCGAGTGCGAGATCGTCGAGCTGCACCACGACAAGAAGCTGGATGCCCCCTCGGGAACCGCCAAGCGGACCGCCGAGCTGATCGACGCCGCCGGCGGCAAAGTCCATCAACCGATCCACTCCGTCCGCCTGCCCGGGCTGGTCGCCCACCAGGAAGTGATCTTCGGCGGCGTCGGCCAGACGCTCGCCCTGCGCCACGACTCGATCGACCGCAGCTCGTTCATGCCCGGCGTCGTCCTCGCGGTGCGCCGGGTCGGCGAGCTGCCGGATCGCTTCACCGTCGGCCTCGAGAAGCTGCTGTAGGCGTGCCGCGGCGCCCGCTAGGCTGAGGACCATGCTGCGACCGGAAGGACTGCTCACGGCGATGTGCACGCCGTTCGCCGAGAACGGCGGCGTCGACCTCGACGCCGCCCGGCGGCTGGCCGCCTACCTGCTCGAACACGGCTCCCACGGCCTCGTCGTCGCCGGCACCACCGGCGAGTGCCCGACCTTGACCGACGCGGAGGAGATCGAGCTGCTGCAGGCGGTACGGGCCGAGGTCGGCGAGGAGGTGCCGCTGATCTGCGGCACCGGCACCAACGACACCCGACATTCATGCGAGCTGACGGCGAGAGCCGCCGAGGCCGGCGCCGACGCTTCGCTGGTCGTCGCCCCCTACTACAACAAGCCTAATCGGGCCGGGCTAAAGGCCCATTTCGAGACGGTCGCGGAGGCGGTTCCGGAGTTGCCGATGGTGATGTACAACATCCCCTCGCGGGTGGTCATCAACATGGAGCCCGACCTGCTCGCCGAGCTGGCCACCGAGGTCGACAACATCGTCGCCGTCAAGCAGGCCAACGACGACCAACTGGGCCCGATCGAGGGGCTCGCGGTCCTCGCCGGCAACGACAACACGCTGGCGCGGGTGCTCGAGTTCGGCGGGGCGGGCGGGATCACCGTCGCCTCGCACGTGGTCGGCCCGCAGATGCGACAGATGTGGGACGCCGCCCAGAGCGGCGACCTGGAGCGGGTCCGTGAGCTCGACGCCGAGTTGACGCCCGTCTACGAGGCCACTTCGGTCACTACCAATCCGATTCCGGTCAAGGCCGCGCTCGACCTGCTCGGCGTCGCCTCGGACCGGGTGCGGCTACCGCTGGTCGTCGCCGACGACGAACAGCGCGCGACCGTGCGCGCCGCGCTCGAGGGCGTCGGCCTCGCGGTCGCCAACTAGAACTTAAAAGAGAAGGAGATTTCCACCAGTGCCCAATGACAAGCTCCGAGTGCTGCCCCTGGGCGGCCTCGGCGAGATCGGCAAGAACATGACCGTGGTCGAGTACGGCGGCAAGATCGTCGTCGTCGACACCGGGCTGATGTTCCCCACCGCCGAGATGCACGGGATCGACCTCGTGCTGCCCGACTTCAGCTACCTGCGCGACCGCGCCGAGGACATCGAAGCGATCATCCTCACCCATGGCCACGAGGATCACGTCGGGGCCCTGCCCTACGTGATCCGCGAGATCGGCATGCCACCGGTGATCTACGGCGGCCTGCTGACGATCGGCATGGTCCGCTCGAAGCTCGACGAGCACAAGCTCGGCGACAAAGCGCCGCTGCAGGAGCTGCCACCGGGGGAGGTGGTGAAGCGCGGCCCGTTCGAAATCGAGCTGGTCCACCTGGCCCACTCGATCCCCGACATGCGCGGAGTCCTCCTCACCACGCCCGCCGGCAACGTGCTGATGACCGGCGACTACAAGTTCGACCAGACCCCGGTCGACGGCAAGCCCGCCGACGTCTCCCGGCTGGCGGAGCTGGGCCGTCAAGGGCTGACCCTGCTCTGTGGCGACTCGACCAACGCCGATCGGCCCGGGATCGCGCCGTCGGAGTCGAGCGTCGGGCCGGCGCTGCTCGACCAGTTCTCGCGCTGCAAGGGGCGGATCATCGTCACCTCTTTCGCCTCCAACATCCACCGCGTCCAGCAGGTGATCGACGCGGCCGTGCAGCTCGACCGCAAAGTCGCCCTGGTCGGTCGCTCGATGCGCAAGAACTTCAACATCGCCTCCAATCTGGGGATGGCGAACGCACCGCAGGGAGTCTTCATCCAGCCGCGCGAGATCGAGGACTTTCCCGATGAGAAAGTCGTGGTGATCTCCACCGGCAGCCAGGGCGAGCCGCTCTCGGCGCTGCGGCGGATGGCCAACAACGACCACCGCGACGTCAGCCTTCACTCCGACGACACGATCGTCTTCTCGGCCTCGCCGGTGCCCGGCAACGAGCGCGCGGTGAACGAGACGATCGACCGCATCTACGAGATCGGCGCAACCGTGATCACCGCCCAGGACGCCCCGATCCACGCCTCCGGTCACGGCTTTCGCGAGGAGCTGAAGCTGATGCTGAACCTGACCAAACCGCGCTTCGTGATGCCGGTCCACGGTGACTTCAAGCGGATCCGGCTGCATTCCGAGCTGGCGCTCGCGGTCGGGATCGAGGAGCAGAACATCTTCCGCGGCCACAACGGCTTGCCGCTCGAGGTCGACGGCAACGGTGCCTCCTTCGGCGAGGACATCCACGCCGGCACGATGTACGTCGACGGCGTCGACATCGGCGATCCCGACGATGCCGCCCTGCGCGACCGCCGCGAGATCTCCGCCGACGGCATCTTCATCGTCGTCTGCACGATCTCCAGCGACGACGGAGCGGTCGTCGCCGACCCCGAGGTGATCTTCCGCGGGGTCGCCTTCCTCGACGACGCCAACGCCCTGGTCGAAGACATCTCCGACCTGGTCGAAGACTCGATCGAAGGGGCGAAGAAGAACGGCGCCGCCCGCGAGATCACTCTCGTCGAGGAGGACCTCCACGCCGAGATCGGCAAGTTCGTCTGGCAGAAGCTGAAGCGGCGGCCGATGGTGGTGCCGGTCGTGGTCGAGGTTTGATCGGGCGAGGGACGGAAGGCTGCCGGTAGGGGGAGGCCGGGTGGGTCTCCTCCGGAATTCAGTCGCGGCGACCTAAAGGTCGCCGGGCTCCAAGTGATGGAGCCCGCCTATGGCGGGCAAACACCGGATTGCATTTCCGCCCGCTTCGCGACATTCCTCCGGAGACCCACCCGGCCTCCCCCAAAGCAACGCTCCGTCGGACGATCGACCCGAACCGGACTCCGGCCAAGGGTGAACAGACGCGTCCCTCGAAGGTCTGGGACCCAAGCCAGGGCTGCGTCCCTCGTAGGTCTGAATCCCGCAAGCGAGGCTTTTTCTTAGGCGTCCCGGGACCGACGTTTTCGTCGGGAGCGGTGTCGGCTGTCGCTCGGAGGAATGTTCGCGAAGCGGCGGAAATGCAATCCGATTCCTGCTCGCCATAGGCGAGCACCACCATCCGGAGCGGCGACCTTCAGGTCGCGCGACTCAATTCCGGAGAGCGACAGCCGACACCGCTCCCGCCAGAACCCTCATCCGTCCCCGAAAAACCCAAAGAAAAAGCCCGCCGGGATAGTGTCTGGGGAGAATCCCGGCGGGCTAGTGTGTCTCGTCCACGGGGGAATCTAGGTCCGGTCTCTAAACGAAGGCTAAAAGATTTGCGACTCGGTCTCCCGCCGGGCGCGATCGCCCTCGGCGAGCGGGATTCGGGCGCGGAAGAGGGCCCCGCCGGAGGCCGATTCGCCGGCCTCGACGCTGCCGCCGTGGCTGCGGGCGACGGCTGAGACGATCGCCAGGCCGAGCCCGGTGCCGGTGCCGGCGGCGGTGTCGGAGGGGCCTTCGCCGCGGACGAAGCGGTCGAAGATCTGTTCGCGCATCGTGGCCGGGATGCCGGGGCCATCGTCGTCGACCTCGACCACCGCCTCAGAGCCCTCCTGCCGCAAGCGCAGCTCGATCGTCGATCGCGGTGGGGTGTGGCGGGCGGCGTTGTCGAGCAGGTTGAGGACCATGCGGTGGAGCTCGTCGGGCGAACCTTCGACCCGCAGCGGGCGCTCGTTGTCGATCTGCAGGACCCGGTCGCCCATCAGCGGCAGCGCCTCGGCGGCCGCGTCGCCGGCGACTTCGGCGAGGTCGCAGCGCCGGTGCTTGTCGAGGCGGCCGGCGTCGGCCCGGGCCAGCAGCAGCAGGTCGGCGACGAGGCGGCTCATCCGCCGCGAGGAGCGCAGCGCCGAGTCGACCACCTCGCGGTCCTCGTCGCGGTCGGGGGAGTCGAGCGAGGCCTGCAGCAGTTCGAGGTTGGCGAGGATCGAGGTCAGCGGGGTGCGCAGCTCGTGCGAGGCGTCGGCGACGAACTCGCGCTGTTTTTGCATCGCCCCCTCACGCTCGGCCCGCGCGGCGTCGAGGGAGCGGAGCATCTCCTCCAGCGTCGTCGTCAGTTCGCCGACCTCGTCGTCGACCGCCGGTTCCGGCATCCGCCGCGAGGGGTCGCGAGTGGTGGCGATCTCGCGGGCGGTCGCGGTCAGCGAGGCGATCGGCCGCATCGCCCGGCCGGCGATCGCGACGCCGGCAAAGGTCGCCAGCAGGGTGCCGCCGAGGATGCCGCCGGCGATTAGCAGCCAGACCCGGTCGATCGTGTCGTCGACCCGGCCGGTGCTGCGGCCGTACTGGACGAAGCCGGTGGTTTCACCGCTTTCGTTCGAGACCCGGGCCGTCGCGACCAGCATCCCTTCGTTTTCGGTCAGACCGGGGTGGGGGATGCCAAGCTCGTCGGCCTGGTGGCCGGCGCCGCTGAGCGGCTGGCCGCGGATGTCGATCACCCTGGCCGAGGCGTCGTTGGGGAGGACGAATTCGCCCAGCTTCGGGCCGCCGCGCGCTTCCGGTTCGCCGATCACCGGATAGACGACCTGGATTTCGCCGGCGAGGATCTCGACCGCGCTGCGGATCTCGTTGTTGAAGTCGTCGCGGATGCGCTGGGTGGCGATCTGGCCGATCGCGCCGCCGAAGACGAGCAGGATCGCCAGGGTCAGCCCGGCCGAGGTGGCGCCGAGGCGCCAGCGCACCGGCCAGGAGCGGGGATGGACAAGACGGCGGAGCATCGCCCCGGAGCGACTGGCCGCGGCCGCCGCCATCTAATCGCGGAGGACGTAGCCGGCGCCGCGTTTGGTGTGCAGCAGGCGCGGCTCGCCACCGGTCTCGAGCTTGCGGCGCAGGTTGGAGATGAAGACGTCGATCGTGTTCGTCGCGGCGGTCGGGTCGTAGCCCCAGACTTCGTCCAGGAGGCGCTCGCGGGAGACGACCAGGCGCTCGTTCCGCATCAGGAACTCGAGCAGCTCGAACTCGCGGTTGGTCAGCTCGATCTCGCGCTCGCCGCGGCGCACCTCGCGGGTGTCCGGGTTGAGGGTGAGGTCGCCGACTTCGAGCGAAGCGGCGCCGCGCGGCGGGCGGCGCCGCAGCAGCGCCCGGATCCGCGCCAGCAGCTCTTTGCGCTCGAACGGCTTGACCAGGTAGTCGTCGGCGCCGGAGTCGAGACCGGTGACCCGGTCCTCGGTCTCGGTCCGGGCGGTGAGGATGAGGATCGGCACGTCGCCCTCCATCCGCAACCGCCGGCAGACCTCGACCCCGTCGAGGCCGGGCAGGCCGAGGTCGAGGACGACCAGGTCGGGAACGAAGCCGACGGCGACGTCGAGCGCCTCTTCGCCGTCGCCGGAGGTCCGCACCTCGTAGCCCTCGTTGCGCAGCGAGCGGCGGAGGACGTCGGCGATGTCGGCGTCGTCCTCGACGACGAGGACGCGGCCGCCCACCTGGGCATCGGATTCGACGAGGGCCATCGAAAGATGATGTTAGACGGACGGATGGCTGGTTTCTCCCGCTTTTACCGCCTTTTTAGAGCGCTGGAGGCGGAGTTGCGCGAGGCCGGCAAAGGGGACCGGCGGCCGGCGTCGAACCGGGAACCGATGTTCGTCCGCAAGAAGAGGCCCGCCCCTGCGCGGCGTGGCAAGGCAAAAGCGAAAGGCCGGGGGAAAGCGAAAGCGAAGCCCCAGCGCGCCGGCCTGCCGATCATCGGCGGCCTCGAGCAGCGCCATCTCGACCTGATCGGCCTCTTCCTGGTCGCCTTCGGGATCTACCTGATCTTCGTCCTCTTTGCCGGCTGGGAAGGCGGCAAGGTCGGCTACGGGATCGAAACCGGCCTCGTCTACCTGTTCGGCTCGGTCGGCGCCCGCATCTTCACCCTCTTGATGCTGCTCAGCGGCGGCATGATCCTCACCGGCACCTCGGTCTCGGCCCTGATTCGAGGGATCGGTCGCGGCCTGCGGACCGCGTTCGGGCACTCCGACAAGGCCGCCAGGACCGTCGCCCGGACCCACGCCGACTGGCGCGAGGAGCGCCGTGCCCGCACTCCCTCCGAGGCCGAGACCCAGGCCGGCGAGACCGATGTGATGGCCTCCTACCCCGAGGACGACGAGGACTTCGAGCCGACCGTGGCCCTGGCCGAGGAGGACGACGCGCCCTTCGCCGCCGGGATCTTCGGCGGCGGCCCCGCCGAGGAGGACTCCGAGGAGGAGCCCGAGCCGGTGACCGAAGTCTTCGAGGAACCGGAGGTCCTGCCTGAGCCGGAGCCGCCGGCGCTGACCGAGCCTCCGGCGACGACGCCGATGGGGAACGCGCGCGGGGTCACCACCTCGGACGAGATCGATTACCGGCCGCCGCCGGCGAAAGCGCTGGAGCGGGGCAAAGGCGACAAGGGTCCCGACCCGCGCGACCAGGAAGCGATCGGTCGCAAGCTGGTCGAGACCCTCGGCCACTTCGGCGTCGAGGCGAAGATCGTCGGCGTCATCAGCGGCCCCCACGTCTCCCGCTACGAGCTGCGGCTGGCCCCGGGGATCAAGGTGAAGAAAGTCACCGAGCTCGGCAACGACCTCGCCTACGCGCTGGCCTCGACCGACATCCGCATCCTCGCCCCGATCCCCGGCAAACAGGCGGTCGGGGTCGAGGTCCCGAACAGCCGGCGCCGCATGGTCCGCCTCGGCGACATCTACGCCGGCCGGCCCGAGAAGACCTCGCCGCTGGTCGCCTGGCTCGGCAAGGGGATCGACGGCAACGCCGTCTGGACCGATCTGGCCAAGATGCCGCACGTCCTCGTCGCCGGCACCACCGGCTCGGGCAAGAGCGCCTGCGTCAACGGCATCCTCTCCTCGATCCTGATGCAGGCCTCGCCGAACGAAGTGCGCCTCGTCCTCGTCGACCCCAAGCAGGTCGAGCTCAACCACTACGAGAACGTCCCGCACCTGCTGACCCCGGTGGTGACCTCGCCGCGGCTCGCCGCCAACGTGCTCTCCAATCTGATCGGCGAGATGGAGACCCGCTACGGGATCATGAGCCAGGCCCGCACGCGCAACCTGGTCGAGCTCAACAACTACCGCGAAAAGCACGGCGAACCGCCGCTGCCGCACATCCTTTGCGTGATCGACGAGCTCGCGGACCTGATGATGGTCGCCCCGGCGGAAGTCGAGGACTCGATCATCCGCCTGGCGCAGAAGTCGCGCGCCACCGGGATCCACCTGGTGCTGGCGACGCAACGGCCCTCGACCGACATCATCACCGGCACGATCAAGGTCAACATCCCGGCCCGGATCGCCTTCGCGGTCTCCTCGCAGACCGACTCGCGGGTGATCCTCGACCAGGGCGGCGCCGAGGCGCTGCTGGGCCAGGGCGACATGCTCTTCCGCGGCGCCGGCAGCTCGAAGCTGCAGCGCGTCCAGGGCGCCTTCATCACCGAGGACGAGATCGCCCGGATCACCAAGCACTGGGCGAGGCAGGGCGAACCGGAATTCGAGGACGAGCTGCTGGAGACTCCCGAGGACGCGCTCGAGGAGGGTGGCGGCGATGGCGAGTTCGATCCCGACGCCGACGACCTGCTCGACGAGGCGATCCGGCTCGTCGTCCAGACCGAAACCGCCTCGGTCTCGATGATCCAGCGGCGCCTGCGGGTCGGCTACACCCGGGCCGGGCGGCTGATCGACATGCTCGAGCGTCGCGGCGTCATCTCCGGCTACGAGGGCTCGAAACCGCGCCAGGTGCTGATCACCCAGGCCGACCTCAACCGGGTCCTGCAGCCGGGCGGGGGAGACCCGGTGCCGGCTCATGCCGCCGCGCCCGCCGAGGGCGACGGCGAGCCCGACGCCTGAGTCGATTGCCCTGGGTTTGATCGCGGCGGCGCTGCGGTAGCTTCCCCGGCGTGATTCGCGCCGGCATCGTCGTCACTGGGACCGAGGTCATCACCGGTCGGATCTCCGACGCCAACGGTCCCTGGGTCTCCGAACAGCTGGCCGCGCGCGGGGTCGAGGTCGCCCACATCCTCGTCGTCGCCGACCGCCCCGACGACCTCGAGGCGGCGCTGCGCTTCCTCGACGGGGAGGGGATGGACCTGATCGTCACCAGCGGTGGCCTTGGGCCGACCGCCGACGACCTCACCGCCGAGGTGGTCGGGCGCTTCGCCGGGCGGGAGATGCTGCTCGACGCGGAGATGGAGGCGAAGATCTCCGAGATCATCCGCAACTTCGCCCGCCGCCGTGGCTGGGCCGACGAGGAGGCGATGGTCGCCGCCAACCGCAAGCAGGCGATGGTGCCGGCGGGGGCGACGGCGCTCGACCCGGTCGGGACCGCGCCGGGCCTGGTCGTGCCCTTCGGCGAGGGGGAGGAGCGGGCGGTGATCGTGCTGCCGGGCCCGCCGCGGGAGCTGCGACCGATGTGGCCGGTGGCGCTTGCGACCGAGCCGGTGGCCTCGACTCTCGGCCGGGCGACGGCGCTGCACGGCTACACGATGCGGATGTTCGGGGTGCCGGAGTCGGAGATCGCCAAGAGCCTGCGGGAGATGGAGGAGGGGGGAGTGGATCTGGAGGCGGTCGAGATCACCACCTGCCTGCGGCGGGGCGAGATCGAGATCGACGTGCGCTGGCGCGACGAGTCGGCGGCGGTTGCCGACGCGGTTCGCGAAGGCCTGGTCGAACGTCACCGGCGGGAGACCTTCAGCCTCGACGGGGAGACGATCGACCAACAGGTGGCCAAACTGCTGCGGGGGCACCAACTGGGATTGGCCGAGTCCTGCAGCGGTGGGCAGATGGCCGCCCGCATCACCGACGTTCCCGGCGCCTCCAAGTACATGCGGGGGAGCGTGGTGGCGTATTCCTACGAGGCCAAAGAACAACTGCTGGGCGTGCCGGGACAACTGCTCAAAGAAAAAGGGGCGGTCTCACCCGAGGTCGCCGAGGCGATGGCGCTTGGGGCGTTGGACCGCTTCGAAGCCGATGTTGCGGTTTCGATTACCGGGATCGCCGGCCCTGACTCAGAAGGCGACAAGCCGGTGGGCTACGTCTGCTTCAACGCTCGCCTCGCCGACGGCACCGCGATCGCTCGCGATCCGGTGATTCCGGGCGGGCGCAGCGACATCCGCGAACGCTCGGCTCTGGTCGGCATGCATCTGCTGCGGATCCTGCTCGGCGGTGGGGAAGAGCCGGTTTAGCCTCCCCGCCGAGGCAAGCGGAGGCGGGAGGGGTTTCCGCCGCAAAATCGGCGTTTTCACACCTTCGTCAGGCTTTTGCTCGGGAGGCGCGTGTCTGCGGCGCTAACACGTGCGCCCGACCCGCGTAGCGTCTCCGGCGTGGTCGATCGAGACGAGAAAGGTAAGCGGGTGCGGTTGTTCATCGCCCTCGACCTGCCCGCGGAGGTGCGGGCGGGAATCGTCGCCTGGGGCGGGGTGGAGCTCGCCGATCCGGCCCTGCGGCCGGGGGCGGAGGAGTCGTTACACCTCACCTTCGCCTTCCTCGGTAGTCGCGATCCGGAGCAGGTCGAGTCGTTGGCGGCGGTGCTGCGTGAAAGCGGTGGACCGGCGCCTCTGGTCGAGCTGCGGGAGCCGGTGGCTCGGCCAGCGCGGGGCCGGGCCCGGTTGTTCGCCCTGCCGGTCCTCTCCGCCGGCGCCGAGGCGCTGCGGGCGGGCCTGGTCGAACGGCTGGTCGCCGCGGGCCTGTTCGAGCCCGAGCAGCGGCCGTTTTGGCCGCACGTGACGGTCGCCAGGGTGCGCGCCGAGGGGCGCGGATCGCGGCGGCCCGCAGTGGTCGAAAGGCCGCCTGGAGCGCTGCCGCGATGGCTCTCCGAGCCGTTCTATGGCGTCCGGTTGGCCCTCTACCGTTCTGAACTCCAGCCGACTGGTGCGCGCTACGTGCCATTGGCCCAAGTCGAGCTGCCCGGTGCCGGGTGGCAGTGAGGTGATCTGAAGATGGCGGAGAAAAGAGTGAGCTTGAAAGACATGTCGGCGAAGGAAGTGAAAGCCAAAGACGCCGCCCTGGAGTCCGCCGTCACGGGCATCAGACGTGAGTTTGGCGAGGGCTCGCTGATGCGGCTCGGCGACAAGGGCACGGTCAAGGTCGAGGCGATCCCGACCGGGGCGCTGGCGCTCGACCTGGCGCTCGGGATTGGCGGGGTGCCGCGGGGGCGGATCGTCGAGATCTTCGGCCCGGAGTCCTCGGGTAAGACGACGCTCGTCAACCACATCATCGCCCAGGCGCAAGCGCTGGGCGGGGTCTGCGCCTTCATCGACACCGAGCACGCGATCGACCCCGTCTACTCGCGGGCGATCGGCGTCGACACCGACGAGCTGCTGGTCTCCCAGCCGGACTACGGCGAGCAGGCGCTGCAGATCGCCGATCGGCTGATCGCCTCGGCGGCGGTCGACGTGGTCGCGATCGACTCGGTCGCGGCGCTGACCCCGAAAGCCGAGCTCGACGGCCAGATCGGCGACACCACGGTCGGGCTGCAGGCGCGGCTGATGTCGCAGGCGATGCGCAAACTGGCCGGCAACCTGAACCGGACCAACACCGTCTGCATCTTCACCAACCAGATCCGCGAAAAGGTCGGCGTCCAGTTCGGCTCGCCGGAGACCCAGCCGGGCGGCCGGGCGCTGAAGTTCTACGCGTCACAGCGCCTCGACATCCGGCGCATCGAGACCCTTAAAGAAGGGACCGAGGCGGTCGGCAACCGGGTCCGGGTGAAAGTCGTCAAGAACAAGGTCGCGTCGCCGTTCCGCCAGGCCGAATTCGACATCGAGTACGGGGTCGGGATCTCCCGCGAGGGCAGCCTGCTGGACTTCGGCATCGAGCAGGACCTGGTGCAGAAATCGGGATCCTTCTTCTCCTACGGCGAGACCCGGCTCGGCCAGGGGCGCAACAACGCCAAACAGTTCCTGGTCGACAACCCGGAGCTGGCGCTGGAGATCGAAACCAAGGTCCGCGCGGCGCTGAACATCGACGGCGAGGTCGCGGACGCGGCCGCGGAGCCCGACGACCGGCCCGCCGGCTCGCAGGCGCCAGAGCCGGAGGCTCAGGCGGCGTAGGGACGGCCTTCGTAGTCGCTGTCGGGGCGCTTCGCGGCACCGCGGGCGCTTCGACGGCGACGAGGACGTGTCCGAAGCGCGCAGTGGATAGAGTTCCGGCCGCCTCGCAACCATGAGCAACGAGACCCTCTTCTACATCTGTGGCATCGTCCTCGCCGTTTCCGCGGTCACGGTCAGCCTCATCGGGCTGAAAGTGCCGAGCTTCCCCGGCAAAGCGATGCCGCTGGTGATCCTTTGGTTCGCCGTCTTCGCCGTCGGCGCCGGGACCTTCGCGGTCCTCCACGGCAAGGATGAGGACAAGGCCAAAGCGGCCGAGTTCAAGGAGGCCGGTAAGAAGGCGGAAGAAGAGGGTCAGGACACCCTGGAAGGCAAGAACAACCTCGACCAGGAAGAAAACGAAGAACAGGCCGAAGGCGGCGAAGGCTTCGAAGAAGTCGGCGGCGAAGGCGAAGAATCCGAGGGTGGCGAAAAAGGCACCCAGGAGGGCGAAGAAGCCGAAGGCGAAAGCGGAGCGACGAAGGAAGGCAAAGCCCAATCCGGCGGCTCTCCGGGAGCCTCCAGCGGCGCTTCCGCTCCGGTGAAGCTGGAAGCCAACAAGACCGAACTCGCCTTCGACACGACCGAACTGGAAGCCGAAGCCGGCAAGGTCACGATCGACTTCGACAACCCCTCCTCGATCCCGCACAACGTGGCGATCGAGAAAGACGGCAAGGTCCTGGCCGAATCGGCAACGCTGGCCGAAGGCGAAACCAGCGCCTCGGCCGAACTTGAACCGGGCACCTACACCTTCCTTTGCACCATTCCTGGGCATGCTGAGGCGGGGATGGAAGGGACTCTCACCGTCAAGTAGGGCGGGCCTGGACCTCGGAGGGGCTAGGCCAAGGCTTTCCGAGGTGGGCGGGTGCCGGGGGACCCTCCCGGGACACAAACCCGGCCCGGAGGTCCCTAGCTGTCGCCGGCTCGTCTTCCTGCCGGGTTCGTTGAGCGTCCCGGGAGGGTCCCCCGGCACCCGCCCGGACCCTCGAAAATGTCTAAGACAAGACCAACTCGGTCGCGCCCACTTGGTCTTCAGACCTGCTCCTTGGTCGGGGCCTCTTGGTCAGAAGCGGTTGGGACTCGGGGCGGGTGTCGGGTGTTCCTCTCCGGACGCTCAACGACCTCGGCTTGTCCGGAGGCGGCGACAGCCGGAGAGCTCCGGGCCGAGGTTGTGTCCGGAGAGGAACACCCGGCGACCGCCCTCACCAGCGCCGATCTGGCACTCGAGCCCTGAGCCAACGCCGCTAATCTCGCGGGTAATGAACGCCCCCGCGAGGAAGTTCCACGTCACCACGTTCGGCTGCCAGATGAACGCGCACGACTCGGAGCGAATGCGGGGAATGCTGGCTTCGCTCGGCTACGAGGAGGCTGAGAGCAGGGATCAGGCGGATCTCATCCTCTTCAACACCTGCTCGATTCGGGAGTCGGCGGATAGTCGGTTCATCGCTCATCTGGGCGAGGCCAAGCGGTTGAAGCTGGAAGAGCCCGGGCGGACGGTGGGGGTTGGGGGCTGCTGGGCGCAGTCGGTGAAGGAGGAGGTCTTCGAGCGGTTCCCGTTCGTCGACGTGGCGTTCGGGCCGGGGCAGATTCACAAGCTTGCCGAGTTCCTCAATTCGGACAGCCTCACCGCGCAGGGGTACTTCGAATTCGAGGACTTCGCCGGACATCTGCCGAGCCGGCGGGAGCGGGAGTTCCAGGGCTGGCTGCAGATCTCGCAGGGGTGCAACCTGGTCTGCGCCTATTGCATCGTGCCTTCGACGCGGGGGAAAGAGCGGAGTCGGGACCCGTTCGAGTTGGTTGGGGAGGCCGAGCGGCTGGCCGCCGACGGGGTACGGGAGGTGACGCTGCTGGGACAGAACGTCAACAGCTACGGGCGCGACCTGCCGAAGAGCTCGCGGATCGGGTTCGCCGAGCTGCTGGCGCGGGTCGACGCGGTCGAGGGGATCGATCGCATCCGCTACACCAGCCCGCACCCAAAGGACATCAAGGAAGACGTCGTCCGTGCTCACGCTGAGCTGCCCTCGCTCTGCGAGCAGATCCACTTGCCCCTGCAATCGGGCTCCTCGGCGGTGCTGAAACGAATGCGTCGGACCTACGACCGCGGGCGCTACCTCGATCGGGTGGCGCTGATCCGCGAGCACGTCCCCGACTGCGCGATCACCACCGACATCATCGTCGGCTTCCCTGGCGAGACCGAGCGCGACTTCGAGGAAACGCTGGAAGTGGCGGAGGAGGTCGGATACGACGGCGCCTTCACCTTCGTCTTCAGCCCCCGGCGCGAAACCGAGGCGGCGACGATGGAGGGCCAGCTGCCGCACCCGGTCAAGGTCGAGCGGATGCAGCGGCTGGTCGAGGTCGTCCAGCGGCGTGCCCACGAGCGCTCTCAACGCTTCGTCGGCCGCACGGTGGAGGTGCCGTAGTCGAGGGCTCGAGCCGCACCGACGAGACCCGTCTGCGCGGCCGCACTCGTCATGGCAAGGCGGTCAACTTCGACGGTGAGGCGGTGGCGGGGGAGATGGTCGAGGTGGAGATCGAGAGCGCCACCTCGCAGACCCTCAGTGGCGTCGCCGCAAAGCCGCTCTCCCACCTGCTCTGACGCCGCCGTGGAGGTCGTCGCGATCTTCGGGCCGACGGGCGTCGGCAAGACCGGCGTCGCGATCGCCCTCGCCGAACTGCTGCGCGAGCGCGGTGAGGACCCGATCGCGATCTCCTGCGACGCCCTCCAGGTATACGAGGGCCTGGAGACCCTGACCGGCGCTGCCGGCGCCGCGGAGCAGGCCCGCCTCGAGCACCGCCTGCTCTCCTTCGTCCCGGTCACCGAGCCGTTCTCCGTCGGCGACTACATGGCACTCGCCCACCGGGAAGTCGATGCCGCCCTCGCCGCCGGTCGCCGCCCAGTCGTGCTCGGCGGCACCGGCCTCTACCTGCGCGCCGCCCTCGCCGACCTCTCCCTGCAACCGGTCCCCCCGCACTCCGAGGAATCGGAGCTGTGGTCGCCGCAGACCCGTCACCCGACCCGGATCTTCGGCCTCGACATGGACCGCGCCGAGCTCTACCGTCGAATCGACGCCCGGGTCGAGGCCATGGTCGCCGCCGGCGCTGCCGCGGAGGCCGAAGCCGCCGACGCTCTCGGCCCCTCCCGCACCGCCCGCAAGGCCCTCGGCTTCGACGAGCTGCTCGCCGGCGACATCCCACAGATGCAGAAACGCTCCCGCAACTACGCCCGCCGCCAGCTCACCTGGGCCCGCAAAATCCCCGACCTCACCTGGATCGACCGAACGGGACGGGACGATCGCGCCGTGGCCCGGGATATCGCGCAGGCTCTTCAATCCTTTTAAAAAATATTTATTGACCTTTGGATCCCGCGGTGGTACACCGGCGTCGTGAAAGCGAAGCTGGCATTCGTGGTGCTCGTATCCGCGATCGCGGTGAGCTGCGGCGCCCTCGCTTCGACGGCAGGTGCCACCGTCATCTGCACCCAAAGCGAAGGTTCGTGCTTCGAACCCCTGCCTGCAGGGACGAAATTCGAAATGGGTGGCAACTCCTCTAGCTTCTCGACCAACCTCGGGACCGTCACCTGCAAATCGACCGCGGCGGGGGAAACGGCGGCGGAAGGCGAAGAAACGGTAGACGTCGCCATCAAACTCACCTCACTCGCTTTCTCGGAATGCAAAGTGTCGACCCAGACGTGCACTGTGACGGCGGTGGCATTGCCCTACGCCGGCATGATCGCGTGGACCGAAGGGACCAAAGCGAAACTCACGCTCGGCACCGGAGGCTCGGGCAGCCCTGGAGCGAGTGTCGTCTGCGGCTCGGTGATCAACTGCACCTTCACCAACAGCTCGCCAGGCCTCACCTTGACCGGCGGTAAACCAGCCATCGTCGCGGCAAAAGAAATCGCGATGTCGGGGACCGGTAGTAAATGCCCGAGCAAAGTCTCTTGGTCGGCGACCTACGAAGTGAAACTCCCGAACCTCGGCGCGATCTGGCCGTTCAAGGCCAAGGGGAGAGTCACCCTGTGCGAAGAACGCCTGGAGGAATGTCCGCCCGCGAAACGCTACCCGGCCCTGACGGCGTTCTCCGGGGTCGCGACCAACCCGAGCATTGCACTCGAAACGCCGGCGTGGGCGCTCACCTGCACCGAAAGCAAGCTTGCCTTCAAGAACAACGCCGAAGCAACGAAGCGTCCATTCGTGATGACGGTCGAAAAGCTCGAATTCATCAACTGCAAGAAGGTCAACCCGTGCACGATCGGGGGCACCGTGCTGGGGGCTCCGGCTCATGAAATCGACCCGGCGTCCGAAGTCTTCGGAACCTTCGGCGATGGCACGCTCAAGTTCTCGTTCCAACTCGAAGTGAAGTGCAACGGCGAAGTCCAGCCTTGCCTCTACCGAAACGAAGCGCTGCTCGGCGAAATCTATTTCGAAGTGAGGGGCGGCGCGGCCTCCAACGTGCGGGCGAACTCGATCAACCTGAAGGGGCAAGCCGGTAACGCGGCGGGCTGCCCGACCTCCGGGCACCTGACGGCTGAATACCAGCTTTCGACCGCGGCGAAAGCGGCGCCGCTGAGCATGTTCGTCGCCAAGACCAAGTAGGTGCGCATGAAGCGGTTGCCGATTCTCATTCTCGTCTCATCCATCCTCGCGGGGACGGCGCTCGTCGCGACTGGCGGTGCCGATGCGACGGTCCTCTGTCCGAAAAACGAAACGGCGTGCGTCGAACCGTTCCCCGAAGGAACCGAATTCGAACTGACCACGAGCAAACTCTCGATGGCTACCAACCTCGCGAACGTAAATTGCGCGGCCACTTTGAAAGGAAAAACGACGAGCGAAGGCGGCGAAAGCGAACCGGTCACCGCCGAAGTCACCTCGCTGAGCTTCTCCAGCTGCGTCGTGGAAGGCTCAGCTCAGACCTGCACGGTGAGCGCGATCAACCTGCCGTACGCGGGGAAATTCGAAACTATTACCAGCCCTAATGGCTCTTTCAGCTTCAGCAGCGGTGGCTCGGGCAACCCGGGAGCAACCTACGTCTGTGGCACGATCATCAACTGCAGCTTTTCGGTCGCGACCGCAACCCTCTCGGTTACGGGGGGCGAACCGGCGACGGCCAAAGCGAACGGGATCGCCCTGACCACTGGCACCGGGAGCAAATGCCCGAAAAGCGCTAAATGGAATGGCGAATTCAGCTTCAAATTACCGAACGCCGGCAAGCTCTTCCTGCCTCCCGCCCGGCCGAAGACGAAAATCTGTGGAGCTGAAGAACTCAACTGCGCGGCGCCGAAGGCCGCTGGGACCAAGCTCAAAGGCGTTGCCGGCGACGCCGAAATCGAACTACCCAGGATGACGGGAACGCCGACGAAGCTGTTGACTTGCGTCACCTCGACCATAGAAGGCCAGAGCGAAGCTGTCGAAGGGGCGCCGTTGCGTATGAATTTTCTGCTCCTGAGCTTCGGCGAATGCAGCGTGGAAGGGGTTGGATGCGAAAGCGTGGCCGCGACCAACCCGCCGGTCCTGAGCACCGCATTGATCGCCCAGGGAAACAAACGCGACGGCACTTGGCGGATCCCATTGAAGCTGACCCTGAAGTGCCCGGCGTTCGAAACGGGTGGACTGACTCGCTGCGAATACGAAGGGCCGGTGAGCCTTCAGGTCACTTGGTGGAAATCCGGGGAAAATCGTCGCCAACGCCCGGCCAGCGTTCAAGGGCGGTTCGGTCGGGAACTCCTGCCCGGGCTCCAGCGGCGTGCTCCCGGAAACGATCACCTGGCGTGGCAACTACGTCTTCAAAGAACCGGTTCCCGTCTACGTCACGAATTGACCGGCCGGTCTGGCTCGATCGGATCGGGTTAGTCTGCGGCGGTGGAGTTCGAGAAGTGGCAGGCACTCGGGAACGACTACCTGATCGTCGAGCGCGAGCGGTTGCCCTGGGAGCTGACGGCCTCGCGGGTGGGGTTGCTCTGCGATCCGCACTTCGGGGTCGGGGCCGACGGGGTGCTGCTGCTGGCGCCCAGCGCGGATCCCGAGTTCGTCGCCGATCTGCGGATCTTCAACCCGGACGGGTCGGAGGCGGAGCTATCGGGGAACGGGGCGCGGGAGGCGATTCTGTATCTGCGACGCAACGGCTGGACCGAGGCGGACGCGTTCGCGATCTCGACCGTCGCCGGACCGATCCGACCGACGATCACCGGCGAGCTGACTTGCGCGGTCGATATGGGGTTGGCGGCGACCGCCTCCAAGGACTTTCCCTCGGGACCCGGCGACGGACGTGGGCGGCTGCAGTCGGGCGGGCGGGAGTGGGAGTTCCAGCACGTCTCGATCGGCAACCCGCAGTGCGCCATCGTCGTCGCCGACGAGGAGCTCGACGGGCTCGACCTGGGGGCGATCGGCCCGGAGATCGAAGGCAATGAAATCTTTCCCAACCGGACGAACGTGTCGTTCCTGGCGATCGACGGGTCGCGGGTGCGGGCGCGGATCTTCGAGCGCGGGGTGGGGGAGACGCTCTCCTCCGGCACCGGTGCCAGCGGTGCCGCGGTCACCGCCTTCCTGCGCGGTGCCGCCAGCCCGATCACGGTCGAGCTCGAAGGGGGAGAGCTCGAGGTAGAGATCGGCGACGACCTGGCGGTGCGGCTGACCGGCTGGGCGCAGCCGGTCTTTGCCGGCGAGCTCTCGGCCGAGCTGCTTGCCGCGCTCGCCGACGCCTGAGCGGCGCTCCTAATAGGGTCCCCGCGATGCCGATCGGAGAGCCGTCGAAGCGCCTCGGGGCGATGCCGCCCTACATGTTCGCCCAGCTCGAGCAGCGGATCGCCGAGAAGAAAGCGGCGGGGGTGGACGTGATCAGCCTCGGCATCGGCGACCCGGACCAGCCGACCTATCCCTACATCGTCGAGGCGATGCAGACCGCGGTCGCTGACCCCGCCAACCACCAGTACCCCTCGAACAAAGGCACCGCCGAGTTCCGCGACGCCTTCGCCAGCTTCTACGACACTCGCTTCGGGGTCGAGATCGACCCAGCGAGTGAGGTGATCCCGGCAATCGGCGCCAAGGAGTGCATCTACAACCTCTGCTTCGCCTTCATGGATCCCGGCGACGTCGCCCTCGCCTCCGACCCCGGCTACCCGGTCTACACCGGCGGACCGATCCTCGCCGGCGCCAGCCCCGAGGTGATGCCGCTGGTCCCGGGCCTCGGCTTCGCCCCTGACCTCGAGGCGATTCCCAGCGAGACCGCGGCGAAGGCGAAGCTGATGTTCGTCAACTATCCGAACAACCCGACCGGCGCCGTCGTCCCCGACGGGTTCTTCGAGCGCGTGGTCGAGTTCGCCCGCGAGCACGAGGTGCTGGTCGTGCACGACGCCGCCTACACCGAGACGACCTACGACGGCTACGTCGCCCCCAGCTTCCTCGCCACCCCCGGGGCCAAGGAGGTCGGGGTCGAGGTCTTTTCGCTCTCCAAGGGCTACAACATGACCGGCTGGCGGTGCGCGGCGATCCTCGGCAACGCCGACGCGATCGCCGAGTACTGGCGGCTGAAGACCAACGTCGACTCCGGTCTGTTCAGCGCCGTCCAGGCCGCCGGCGCGGCGGCGCTGCTCGGCCCGAAGGAGCCGCTGGAGGCACAGAACGCCCTCTACACCCGCCGCCGCGACCTTGTCGTCGGCGCTCTCCAGGAGATCGGCGTCGATGTCGCCGCTCCGCAGGGCACGATCTACGTCTGGGCGCCGGTCCCCGAGGGTCACACCTCGACCTCCTTCGTCGAGCTGGTGCTGGAAGAGGCGGGAGTGGTGGTCTCTCCGGGGTCGATGTACGGGCCGAGCGGCGAGGGCTTCTTCCGGATCTCGCTGACGACGCCGGACGAGCGGATCGAAGAGGCCGTCGCCCGGATGCGCGAGCACCTCTCCTAGCGCCGCCCGCCGGGGCGGGTCCAGGCGAGGACTAGCAGGCTTCGCGTTCAGCCTTCTTGCGCCAGTAGCGCTCGAGGCCGCCCCATTGGTTCTCCAGCGGCGCCGCCTGGCCGATCGCGCCGCGTTCCTCCTCGCCGGTGCGCGCCTCGACTCGTCGGCGCAGGCCGGCTTCGTAGTCCTCGCGGCTCGTCCCGCGGACCAGCTCGGCCTCCTCATGCAGGGCCTCGCGGAGCTGCGCCAGGTGGGGGAGGGGGTCCTCGATCGGCCCGAAGTGGGTGATCGCCAGCCGCTGCGGCGCCCAGGCTTCGACCTGCTTGATCGACTCCTCCCACTTCTCGAGGTCGATGTCCGGGGGCGGGGTGGGGGCGATGACGAGGTCGGTGCCGGGGATCTTCACCCCGGCGACATCTCCGGTGAAGGCGACGCCGGTGCTGTCGTGCAGGTAGGAGACGTGGTGGGAGGCGTGGCCGGGGGTGTAGGCGACCTCCATGCCGAGCACGGTCTCGCCGCCGGAAAGGGCGTGGACGTTGGCCTCGGGGACCGGCACGATCTCGCCCCAGAGGTACTCCATCTGGTCGCCGTAGAGCTGGCCGGCGCTGGCCAGCAGGCGCGAGGGGTCGATCAGGTGCGGTGCGCCCCGCTCGTGGACGTAGACCTGCAGGTTGGGCCAGCGGCGGACCAGGGCGCCGGTGGCGGCGGCGTGGTCGAGGTGGATGTGAGTGAGCAGGATCGCCCGCGGCTGCTCGTCGCCGAACTTCTCCAGCAGCGTCCCGACCGAGGACTCAGGGCCGGGGTCGACGATCGCCCCGTCGACCTCCCAGGCGCCGATCGCGTGAGGGCGCCCAAGGTGCTCGACGTCGATCAGCCGCATCGGCCGCAGCTTATTGGGACGCGCCCACCGGCCCCGCGGCCGCTCAGGCGGTGGCGCTGGCCGGCAACCGGCCTTCGGCCGCGAGCGTCTCCCGCAGGCCCTCTTCCAACCCCCGCGGCTGCCAGCCCAGCTCGCGCCCGGCCTTCTCGTTCGTCGCCCAGAAGGTGACGCCGTCGGCGGCGCTGATCAGCTCGCGCAGGTTCGGCGGCTGGCCCATCGCCTTGCCGACGAGGGGGCCGATCGGGGTCAGCGCCTTCATCAGGCCCACCGGCATGCCGCGTTTCGGCGCCTTCTTGCCGCTCACCGCGGCGACGGTCTCGATCGCCTCGCGCACGGTCGAGACCGGGCCGGTGAGGAAGTAGGACTCGCCCGCTTTGCCTTTATCCAGGGCGAGGACGATGCCCGCGGCGATGTCCTCGACGTGGGCGAGGCAGATGCCGAGGTCGGGGAAGGGGATCATCAGCATCCGACCCTTGAGGAATTCGTCGAGCAGCTTGCCGATCGAGGACTCGTCGCCGGGGCCGTAGACGCCGCCGGGCTGGACGATCACGCAGGGCAGGCCCTCGCCGATCAGTCGCTCCGCCACTTGGTGCGCCTCGTACTTCGTTTCTTCGTAGCAGGAGGTGAAATCGGTTCCGGGGGGGGTCCACGACTCGTCGATGACCTGGCCGCGGGTGTGGCCGATGCCGACGGTGGAGACGTAGACGACCTTGGGTATGCCGAGCGCGAGGGCGGCTCCGAGGACCCGTTCGGTGCCGCCGACGTTGGCCTCGCGCATCCTCGACCGCTCCTTCGGCGGGATCCCGACCTCGTAGATCGCCGCCGCGTGGACGACCGCGTCGCAGCCCTCCATGCCGGCCTTGATTGCCGCCTCGTCGCCGAGGTCGCCGCTGGCGATCTCCGCCCCGAGTCCGCGCGCCGCCTCGGATTTCGCCGGGTTTCGCGCCAGCACGACCACCTCGTCGCCGCGCTCGCGCAGCTGGCGTACCAGGGCGCCGCCGATGAAGCCGGTCCCTCCCGTGACGAAGACCTTCACAGGCAGGCACCCTAAACCGTCTAGGGCCGCCGCGTACAATCCTCCTGAGTGCAACGTTCGCGAAATGGTCGTCTCACCCCGTCCCGCAACGGCGCCGCGGCCGGCGGCGCGGGCGTCGCCAACCCGCGGGCCCGCCAGCGGGCGCTGGCGATCGGCATCGTCGACGGGCGCGAGCACGACTCCGAGCCGCTGGCCGAGCTGAAGGAGCTGCTGCGGACGGCTGGCGTCGCCACTGCCGGCGAGGCGACCCAGCAGCGCGACAAACCAGACCCCGACCGCTACTTCGGCCGCGGCCGCCTGGAAGAGCTGAAACGGGAGATCAAGGCGATCGACGCCAACCTGGTCGCCTGCGACGACGAGCTGGCGCCGCGCCAGGAGCGCAACCTCGAGACGGCGCTGGGGGTGCCGGTGATCGACCGCACCGCGGTGATCCTCGACATCTTCGCCGACCATGCCCACTCCGCCGAGGGCAAGTTGCAGGTCGAGCTGGCCCAGCTCGAATACAACATGGCCCGCATGCGGGGCCTCTGGACCCACCTCGAACGGCTCGGCGCCGGGATCGGCACCAGGGGCCCCGGCGAGACCCAGATCGAGACCGACCGCCGGCTCGCCCGCAACCGGATCGCGGCGCTGCGGCGGCGGCTGAAGCAGCTGGAAAAGAACCGCGGCGTGATGCGGGCCCGTCGCGAGGCCTCCGCGCTGCCGCGGGTCGCCCTCGCCGGCTACACCAACGCCGGCAAGTCGACCCTGCTGAACGCCCTGACCGGGGCCGAGGTCGCGGTCCGTGACCGCCTCTTCCACACCCTCGACCCGACCACTCGGACCTTCGAGCTCTCCGGCCGCGACTTCCTGTTGACCGACACCGTCGGCTTCATCGAGAAGCTGCCGCACCAACTGGTCGAGGCCTTCAAGGCGACCCTGGAGGAGACGGTGCTCGCCGACCTGATCGTCCACGTCGTCGACGCCTCCGAACCGCGGGAGCGGCGGACGATCGACATGGAGGCGGTCGACTCGGTCCTGGCGGAGATCGGCGCCGACGACAAACCACGGTTGCTGGTCCTCAACAAGGCCGACCTGCTGGACGAGGAGGAGCGCCACGAGGTGCGGCTCTGGCATCCCGACGCGGTGCTGGTCTCGGCCGAGGAGGGCGAGGGCCTGGAGGAGCTGCGCGAGCGGATCGAGGCGGCCTTCGCCGAGACCCTGACCGAGGTCGAGCTGCTGATCCCCTACAGCGAGGGCGGCCGCCTGCACGAGCTGCACGAGGTGGCCGGCGAGCTCGAGCGGACCGACCGCGAGGACGGCGTGCTCGTCCACGCCCGCGTTCCCGCCGCCGAGCTCCACCGCTTCACGGACTTGACAGCGGCCTGAGGGCCGTTGCGCTGTTCCTAATCTCGACCACATCGGGATAAGGAACAGCTCGCCGCTCAGTAGGCTGCCCTCCCATGGAGCTGCCGGTCGCGAAGTTGAAAGAGGGGGCGGTGCTGCCGACGCGCGCCCACCAGGGCGACGCCGGCCTCGACCTCTATGCCTGCGAGCAGGCCCACATCGGGCCCGGCGAGCGTTGGGGGGTCGGGACCGGGGTGGGGGTGGAGATCCCCGAGGGGCACGCCGGGCTGGTGCTGCCGCGCTCCGGGCTCGCCCGCGACCACGGCATCTCGCTGGTCAACAGCCCCGGGTTGATCGACTCCGGCTACCGGGGCGAACTGCGGGTGCTGCTGCTGAACAACGACCCGGCCGAGGTCTTCCGGGTCGCGGTCGGCGACCGGATCGCGCAGCTGGTCCTGGTGCCGGTGGCGACGCCGGCGGTCACCGAGGTCGCGGCGCTGACCGAGTCGGCCCGCGGCGGCGGCGGCTTCGGCTCCAGCGGTCGCTAGCAAGCAGCGCCCGAGCGCAACCGCGCGCGCCTAGGACTCGCTGAGGCGCTCCATCAGCGCCACAGCACGCTCCAGCGTCTGTCGCTCCTCCGCGCTCAACTCCTCGATCGCCTCGAACAGCCAGCCCTCACGGGCGCGGCGGTCGGCGACCAGGGTGCGGTGGCCGGTTTCGGTCAGCAGGACCAGGGCCCGGCGCCGGTCGTCGGGATCGGGGCGACGTTCGACCAGGCCGTCGGTTTCGAGGTCGGCGACGGTCTGGGCCATCGACTGCGGCCGTACTCGCTCCTTGGCGGCGAGATCGGCAACCGACTGCGGCCCTTCGCGGTCGACCCGGCCGAGGACCGAGCCCTGGGAGAGCGAAAAGCGATGCTCGGCCCGCAGCCGCCGGATCAGCTGGCCGAGGACGACGCGGAGCTCGCTCGCCAGATGGGCGTTCTGGTGCTCTGGGTCGGCGGCGGGTGCCGCCTCGCGGGGGGTGGTCTCGGACGACACTGGCGGTGGGAGGATAGCGAACTTCAGCAGGCGAACTGCGCAGTTTGCCTGTGTATCATCGATGGGCAGATGCAAGCAGCGCGCACCGCCCCGACCAGCACCCCGAGCGACTCCTACAAGTGGATCGCCCTCTCCAACACCACGCTGGCGATCCTGCTCGCCACCCTCGACGCCTCGATCACGCTGATCGCGATGCCGGACATCTTCCGCGGGATCAAGCTCGACCCGCTGGTCCCCGGCAACAGCTTCTACCTGCTCTGGATGATCCTCGGCTACCTGGTCGTCTCCAGCGTCCTCATCGTCAGCCTCGGCCGCCTCGGCGACATCTTCGGCCGGGTGCGGATCTACAACCTCGGCTTCGTCATCTACACCGTCGCCTCGCTGCTGCTGGCGATCGACTGGTTCACCGGCACCGACGGGGCCCTCTACCTGATCGTTTTCCGGATCGTCCAGGGGGTCGGCGGCGCCTGCCTGCTCGCCAACGCGGCGGCGATCATCACCGACGCCTTCCCCGCCAACCAGCGCGGAATGGCGCTCGGGATCAACAACATCGTCGGCGTCAGCGGCATGTTCGTCGGGCTGATCCTCGGCGGCATCCTCGCCCCAATCGACTGGCGCCTAGTCTTTCTGACCTCGGTCCCGGTCGGCCTCTTCGGCACCGTCTGGGCCTACCTGAAGCTGGAGGAGCGAAGCGAACCGCGACCGGCGAAGATCGACTGGGGCGGCAACCTCAGCTTCGCCCTCGGCCTGATCCTGTTGATGGTCGCTGTCACCTACGGGATTCGCCCCTACGGCGGCGCCGCCACCGGCTGGGGCAGTCCGCGGGTGCTGGGACTGCTCGCCTGCGCGGCGATCTCGCTGGCCGCCTTCGTGGTGATCGAGAAGCGGGTCGAGGACCCGATGTTCCGGCTGCCGCTGTTCCGCATCCGCGCCTTCACCTTCGGCACCCTCTCGACCTTCCTCGCGGCGGTCGCCCGCGGCGGCCTGATGTTCATGCTGATCATCTGGCTGCAGGGGATCTGGCTGCCCCTGCACGGCTACGACTACACCGAAACGCCGCTCTGGGCCGGGATCTACATGCTGCCGCTGACCTTCGGGATGCTGCTCGCCGGGCCGACCTCGGGCTACCTCTCCGACCGCTTCGGCGCCCGCCTCTTCGCCACCGGCGGGATGCTCGCCGCCGCGGTCAGCTTCGCCCTGCTGACCCTGCTGCCGATCGACTTCAGCTTCCCAGTCTTCGCCGCGATCCTGTTCATGAACGGGGTCTCGATGGGGATGTTCGCCTCGCCCAACCGCGCCGCGGTGATGAACTCGCTGCCGAAGGCCGACCGCGGCGCCGGCGGCGGGATGAACCAGACCTTCCAGAACTCCGCCCAGGTGATCTCGATTGGGATCTTCTTCACCCTGCTGATCATCGGCCTCTCCTCCTCATTGGCCGGCTCGCTGACCCACGGGCTGGAAGCTCACGGGGTCGGCGCCGCGGCCGCCCACAGAGCCGGCCAGACGCCGCCGATCTCGGTCCTCTTCGCCGCTTTCCTCGGCTACAACCCGATCGAACACCTGGTCGGCCCGCACGCGCTCGCCGCGGTCGGCCCACATGCCCAGGCGCTCCTCACCGGGCCGAGCTTCTTCCCGCACTTGATCTCCGGCGCCTTCAGCGACGGCCTCGACACCGCCTTCGGCTTCGCGATCGTCGCCTGCCTGGTCGCCGCCGGTGCCTCGCTGATGCGGGGCGGCCGCTACACCCACGAAGAGGAGGGCGAGCGCGAGCCGGAGCCGCGCGTCCGCCCGATCCGCGAGCTCGAGCGAGAACTGGAGGGACACCATGCGCGTTGAGTGGCACGGCCAGTCGGCCTTCGCCCTGGAGGGGAAGGAGGCGACGGTCTTCATCGACCCCTGGGAGGACATGTCCGGACTGGAGGCACGCGGGATCGAGTGGAACTACCCGCCGTTCGTCGCCGCGGGCGTCGATCTGCTGCTGATCACCCACGAGCACCGCGATCACAACGGGGTCGGGGCGGTGAGCGGTAAGCCACAGACGCTGAGGCTGGCCGGCCGGCATCCCGAGACCCCGGTCGGCATCGTCGTCGGCGTTGCCTCCGAGCACGACGAGGCGGCGGGGACGGAGCGCGGGCCGAACGCGATCTTCGTCTTCGAGCTCGATGGCTTGCGGGTCTGCCACTTCGGCGATTTCGGCCAGGCCGAGCTAAGGCCGGAGCAGCGCGAGGCGATCGGCGCGGTCGACCTGCTGTTCGTCCCGGTCGGCGGCGGGCCGACGATCGGCGGCAACGCGGCGGCGGAGATCGCCAGCTCGCTGGGGCCGAGCTGGGTGGTGCCGATGCACTACCGGACCCCGCGCATCTCCTTCCTCGAGAACGAGGAGGAGTTCGCCGCCGTCTTCCCGCACCTGCTGCGTCTCGAGGGCCCCGGCTTCGAGACCGACGACCTGGACCGCGAGGAGGGTCCGGTCGCGGTGATCCCGGCCGCGCCCTAGACCCCGGCGGCGGCGCGGGCCGTGTCGTGGGAGGCGCGCTCGAGCTCGTCGGGGAGCGGCTCCAGCTCCGGGCGGGCGCCGTAGCGGCGGGCGAGGGCGAGGGCGATCAGGTGGTCGGCGAGCCAGGCGTTCTTCGGCAGCAGCGGCCCGTGCAGGTAGGTGCCGAAGAGGTTGTGGCGACGGACGCCCTCCATCCCGTCGCTGTCGTTGTTGCCGTGACCGGCGAGGACGCGGCCAAGCGGCTGCACGCCGGGGCCGAGGTGGGTGCGGCCGCCGTGGTTCTCGAAGCCGGCGAGGACCCGCGGGCCGGGCCCGAGGTCGGCCTCGATCGCGACGTTGCCGATCAGTCGCGGCCCCGGCTCGCGGACCGTCTCCATGTCGACCAGGCCGAGCCCGGGAAGCTTCTCCTCGCCGAGCTGGTAGGAGTGGCCGAGCAGCTGGTAGCCGCCGCAGACGGCGAGCAGGACGCCGGCCGACTCGACCGCCGCCGCCAGGTCTTCGCGCTTAGTCGCGACCATGTCGGCGGCGACCATCCGCTGGTCGCGGTCCTGGCCGCCGCCGACGTAGAAGAGGTCGTGGCCGGAGGCGTCGACGCCCTCGCCGGGGCCGGCGCCGCTCCAGCGGAAGCCGATCCCGCGCCATTCGCAGCGTCGCTGCAGGAAGAGGATGTTGCCGCGGTCGGCGTAGATGTTCATCTGTTCCGGATAGAGGCTGAGGACGCGGAGCTCCATCAGGTCTCCTTGGCGAAGAGGACGACGGCCGAGCCGACGTGGTCGGCGGTGGCGGCGACGGCGCGACGGCCGGCCGGGCGCAGGCCGGCTTCCCGCCCCTCGTCCTCGAGCACGCCAGCGGAGAGGACGGCGAGGCGGACCTCGTCGGTCTCCTCGCGGAGCTCGCCGGCGGGGGAGACCGTCTGGCGGAGGCGGCGAAGGACGATGCGACCGTCGTTGAGGATGGTCGCGACCGGCAGCGAGGAGTAGACCCAGCCGTCGACCTCGCGCACGTCGGGGATCGGCTCGGCGCCGCGGGCGTCACCTTCTTCGACCGCTTCGACGATCGCCGCCGCGGCGAGCCCGCCCTCTTCGAGGTGGGCGGCAACCGAGCCGAGGCAGGCGACCCGCTCCTCGCGGCCGCCGAACAACTGCAGCAGCTGCATCGGCGCCAGCACCGAGGCGAAGCGGCGGCCGAGGGCGAACTCGCGGGCGTCGCCGGCGAAGGCCTCGGCCGGCAGCTCCTCGGCGGTGGCGCGGCGGTTCAGCTCCTCGACCAGCGCCGGCGAGGAGTCGAGGCCGGTGACCGCATGGCCGCCCCGGGCGAGGTGGAGAGCGACGCGGCCGGTGCCGCAGCCGAGGTCGAGGACGGGGCCGCCGGCCTCGGCGGCGATCTCGTCCCAGAGCGCCAGGTCGGCCGCGTAGGCGCCGCACTCGACGTCGTGCCAGGTCGCCTCGGCGCTCATCGCCAGAACTCCTTGGCGAGGCCGCGGTCGGCGAGCAGCTTGCGCAGTTCCAGCAGCGCCGTGTAGGTCGGCAGGGCGAAGAGGCGAGCGGGCTGCCGGTCGGCGCCCTCGGCCGCTGCGACGGGGCTGGCGGCTGCGTCGGTGACGGCGGCGTCGAGCGAGGCCTCGATCCCCTCGACCACCTCGATCCGCTCCTCCGGCCAGCCGGCGTACTTCAGGCGCAGCGCCATCTCCGGCGCCCGGGTGCCGCTGCAGACGACCCGACGGACCCCGTCGCCGAGCAGCTCGAAGTCGGCGTCCCAGATCCAGGAGACGTCGCGGCCGTCGGCGATCCGGTCGTTGAGGGCGATCCAGAGGTCGATCCCGGCCGCTGCCGCCGGCGCATCGCCTCCGCCCTCGGCCTCCAGTCGCAGCGTCCGCAGCACCTCGTTCGCCCCGGCCGGGTTCTTGATCAGCAGGATCGAGACCTGAGCCGCGCCGACCGCGATCGTCTCGACCCGGCCGAAGGCGGCGCGCATCTCGGCCAGCGCCGCGCCGATCCGCGCCGGGGCCACCCCCAGACGCAGGCAGGCGGCGATCGCGGCGAGGGCGTTGTAGACGTTGTAGAGGCCGGGGAGGGGGAGCTCGAGCCGGATCTCGCCCTGCGGGGTCTGCACAACCGAGGAGGAGCCGCGCATCCCGTGCAGCTCGATGCGCGTCGCCGATACCTCGGGACGCGGCCGTTCCGCCCCGCAGTTGGGGCAGGAGTAGTGGCCGAGGTGGCCGACGAAGGCGCGCCGGTACTCGTAGGGGTGGCCGCAGCGGCGGCAGTGCTTGGCGTCGAAGGCGTGCTGCAGCTCCGGCAGCGCCTGGCGCTCGTCGTCGATGCCGAAGTAGATGACGCCGTCGCGCGGGCGCTCGTCGCGGTCGCGGCCAAGGTCGGCGATCAGCGGGTCGTCGGCGTTGAGGGCGAAGCCGGAGGAGCCCTCGCGGGCGGCGACCGTGCGGGCCCAATCGTCGGCCAGCGCCTCCATCTCGCCGTAGCGGTCGAGCTGGTCGCGGAAGAGGTTGCCGAGCACGATCAGGGTCGGGTCGAGCTGCTCGGCGACCCTTGGCAGCCAGGCCTCGTCGACCTCGAACAGACCCTCGCGGCGGCCTCGCTGCTCGAGCAGCGCCGTCGCCACGCCCCAGGTCATGTTCGAGCCGGCGCGGTTGTGGACCGGGGCGCGCTCCTCGGCGGCGAGGACGGCGGCGATCATCCCGGCGGTCGTCGTCTTCCCGTTGGTGGCGCTGACCAGGGTGGTCTCGCTCAGCCCGTGGCCGAGCCGGGCGATCGCCTCGGGGTCGAGCCGCAGCAGCACCCGCCCCGGCAGCGTCGTGCCGCCGCCGCGCCCGCTGGCCCGGCTGGCGGCTCCAATCGCCCGCGAGGCGGCGACCTTGGCGCCGAACAGGGCGCCGCCGCGCCCGCTCTCCCCATTGCGCGCCGCCACGGGGCTCAGCTGGCGCCCGGCGCCGGGACCAGCACGCTGAGCGCCCGCGGCAGGACCCGCAGCGAGGCCGGCAGGTCGGTCAGGTGCTCGCCGTCGGCGTAGACCGGGAACGGCTTGGAGGCGGTGAGCTCGAGCGCGCGGGTGCGGAAGACGCGCACCTCGTCCTCCTCGACGTGGGTCCCCTTGAACACCTTCGGCAGGTTACCCACGAAGCGCAGCTTGCCGACCGCGCCGACGTTGACGACATCGAACTCGCCGTCGTCGAGCTCCGCGTCCGGGGCGATGTACATGCCGCCCCCGAAGCAGCTCGAGTTGGCGACCGAGACCGAGTAGCCGCCGAACCGCTCGCGCTGGCCGTCGTGGACGACGGTGAAGCCGGCCGGCTTCCAGCCGACCAGGGTGCGCAGGGCGGCGTAGGCGTAGACGAGGTTGCCGCGCAGCCAGCTGGTTTCGTTGGCAAGACGGTTCGCTTCGGAATCGAAGCCGACGCTGACGATGCCGAGGAAGCGGCGCCCGTTGGCCTCGCCGACGTCGATCCGGCGGCTGTGGCCGGCGAGGACGACCGCGATCGCCTGCTCGGGGTCGGAGGGGATGCCGAGGACCCGGGCGAGGTCGTTGCCGCGGCCGCCGGGGATCACCCCGAGCGGTGTCTCGGCTCCGGCCATGGCGCCGCCGACGGCGCCGAGCAGCCCGTCGCCGCTCATCACCACCGGCAGCTCGCCGGCCTCGACCGCGCGCAGCGCCTCCTCGGCGCCGTGCTCGAGCCCGCGCGTCTTGACCACCCGGAAGGGGACGCGGGTAGCGTCGAGCAGCGCCTCGACCTCGGGCAGCAGCTTCAGGGTGCCGCCACCCGCCGAGGCCGGGTTGACGAGGATCGCCAGCGGCATCCCGGCGACGTCTGGCTGCTGCGGCTCGGCCCCCGACTCCATCGAGGCCAATCTAGTCGGAGTGGCTGACCTGACCGCTGGGGCGGAGGATGCCGACAGAGAAGCTGCCGGCCCCTGCCGTCTGGGCGACGGCGGTCTCGACCCCGACCCGGCGCAGCCGCCAGGCGCGCAGGCGGGCCCCGATGCCACCCGGAGCGGCGGCGCTGTGGGCGAGCAGCAGCCGGCCACCGGGCCGGAGCACCCGCAACGCCTCGCCGGCATGCGGTTCCGCGTCGAGCAAGGCGACGAGGTCGAAGAGGTCGTCCGGGAACGGCAGCGAGCGCGGCGAGCCCTGCTTGAAGGCGACCCGGCCCTCGGGGTCGAGGCCGACCCGCCCCGAGGCGCGCCGGACCGCGCCGGCGTCGCGGTCGACGCCGCGGACGCTGGCGCGGGGGAACTCGCGGGCGAGGAAGAGGACGCCGTCGCCCTCGCCGCACTCGATCTGCAGGATCCGCTCCGGGTCGCCGACGTGCAGGGCGGCGGCGGCGAGTGGAGTCAGCGGCGGGGGAGGGCTGGTCATCGAGGGCGAAACGATCGTATGCGGCGAAGATCGCTAGGCTTCGCCGCCGGTATGGGGGAATCGCAGTTCGACAGGCGGTGGATCATCCTCGGCGTCTTCGCCGTGGTGGCGGCGGCGATCGTCGTCGTCATCCTCGTCTCGCGGGGCGGCGGCAAGGACTCCTCCTCGACGACCAGCGGTGCGGTCGGCAAGAACGGCTGCGAAAAAGTCGAAGCGCCCGAACCGCGCAAAGTCTCGCTGAAGGAACCGAAGCAGACCGTGAAGAAGGGCGAAAAGGTCAATGCAGTGGTCGAAACCAGCTGCGGCGACTTCACGATCGCGCTCGACACGACCCGGGCGCCCGTCACCTCCAACTCCTTCAAGTACATGGCCGAAGAAGGCGTCTACGAAAACACCCAGTTCCAGCGGGTGGTGCCGGGGTTCGTGATCCAGGGCGGCGACCCCGAAGAGACCGGCGCCGGCAGCGCCGGCTACTCGGTCGAAGAGAAACCGCCGGCGAACCTCTCCTACACGAAAGGGATCGTGGCGATGGCCAAGAGCGGCGCCGAGCCGCCGGGCACCTCGAGCTCGCAGTTCTTCGTCGTCAGTGGCGCCGATGCCGGTCTGCCGGCCGAATACGCGCTGGTCGGCAAAGTCACGGAAGGCCTGAAGGTCGTCGAAACGATCGATTCGCTGGGGACGCCGGAAGAAAAACCGAAACAGGTCGTCCTGATCAAGAACGTCTCGATCGAACCCGGCTAGGCCGGCGTCCGTAAGCTGGTCCAGTGGCAAAGCTGAACGTAGGCGACCCCGCCCCCGACTTCGAGCTCCCCGGCACCGAGGGGAAGACCTACAAGCTGTCCGACTACCGGGGCCGCAAGGTCGTGATCGCCTTCTACCCCGGCGATTTCACCCCGACCTGCACCAAGCAGTTCTGCTCCTATCGCGACGAAAGCGACCGGCTGGACAAGATCGGCGCCGACGTGCTTGGCATCTCGCCGCAGTCGGTCGACTCGCACGAGCGTTTCACCGAGGAGAAGCGGCTGAACGTGCCGCTGCTCGCCGACGAGGACAAGTCGGTGGCCAAGGCCTACGGCGTGCTTGCCGGGCCGATGGTGCGGCGGGCGATCTTCGTCGTCGACGAGGAGGGCATCGTCCGCCACCGCAAGGTCACTCTCGTCGGCCTCAGCTTCGAGTCTGTCGCCGACCTCGAAGAGGCCGTCGCGGCAATCGCCTGATGGCGGCCACCGCGGAGCAGTTCGCGGTCGGGCCGGCGCCGACGCTGCGCGGCGAAGTGGCGGGGGAGGGACCTCCGGTCGTGCTCTGCCACGGGATCACGGCGACGCGTCGCTACGTCGTCCACGGCTCCCGCACCCTGGAGCGGGCTGGCCACCGGGTGATTAGCTACGACGCCCGCGGCCACGGCGAGTCCGACCCGGCACCGGCGGCGGAGGATTATGGATACCCGCGGCTGGTCGACGACCTCGAGCGGGTCGTTGCCGAGCGGGTGGGGGAGGAGCGCTTCCTGCTCGCCGGACACTCGATGGGGGCCCACACCGCGGTCGCCTACGCGCTGCGCCACCCGGAGCGGCTGGCCGGCCTGGTCGTGATCGGGCCCGCGTACCGGGGTGAGATCCGGCCCGAGACGCTCGCCTACTGGGACGGGCTGGCGGCGGCGCTGGAAGGCGGCGGGGTCGACGGCTTCGTCGATTACCTCGGGGGCGAGCAGGGGATCGCCGCGGCCTGGCGCGAGCCGGTGCTGCGGATCACCCGCGAGCGGATGGGGCTGCACCGCGACCTCGGGGCGATCGCCCAGGCGCTGCGCGAGGTGACCGCCTCGCGGCCGTTCGAGTCGCTGGCGGAGCTCGAGAGCCTCGCGGTGCCGGCGCTGGTCGTCGCCAGCAACGACGAGGCCGACCCCGGTCATCCTTTCGAGATCGCGGGCGCCTACGCCGAGGCGTTGCCGAACTCCCAGCTCGTCAGCGAGGCCGAGGGCGAATCGCCGCTAGCCTGGCAAGGGGGGAAGCTTTCGCGCCAAATCGTCTCTTGGAGCGAGGCGTTACCCTCATTGCTATGAAATTCCCGACCGAAGCCAATCTGCGCCGCACGATCGCCTTCGTCGCCGTCTTCGGGGTCGGCGTCGCCACCTACATCACGATCGCCGATTCGGGTGGCGGCGCACCGGCCTGCGTCGCCGGCGGGCACGGCTGCGCCACGGTCGCGGAAAGCTCCTATTCCCACATCGCCGGCGTCAACATCGCCGTCTTCGGGATCGTCGGCTACATCGCTCTCTTCATCACCGCCTTCTTCGCCAACGACTACGCGCGGTTCGGCGGCTTCGCCGTCGCCCTCGGCGGCTTCGGCTTCAGCGTCTACCTGACCTACCTCGAGATCTTCAAGATCGAAGCGATCTGCCAGTGGTGCGTCGCCAGCGCCGTGCTGATGGCGATCCAATTCCTGCTGAACTCCGGGCGCCTGCTGCGCTACGGGGGCACCGACGGCGACGATTTCAGCGCTGCGGACGAGGAATCGAGGCAGGAGAGCGCCGAGGCGGGGGCAAGTACCGCCTAAGCAGGGCCGGTCCGCGGGGCCGGCGCAATCTGAAGCGACAATGGACAGGGGGAAGAGGGAGCGATGAGCAACAAGAAGGAGCGCGAAAAGCGTCGGGAAGAACGGATCCAAGCCGAACAGAAGTCGACTGGCTCCGACCAGCGCACGCGGATCATGCAGCTGGCGGCAGGCGCGGTCTTCCTCGCCGTCGTGGTCGTCGTCATCCTCATCGTTGCCAACTCGGGCTCCAACAACAGCGGCGGCGACGCCTCGAACCTGAAGGAAATCAAGCAGGTCGACTCGCTGGTCAACGGGATCCCGCAGGCGAAGATGGTCCTCGGCCAGCAGAACGCTCCGGTCGAACTGGTCGAGTACGGGGATCTGCAGTGCCCGGTCTGCAAAGAGTATTCGGAAGAAATCCTGCCGGCAGTGATCGAAAAGCAGATCAAAAATGGCGAAGCGAAGCTGATCTTCCGCAACTTCACGATCATCGGGCCGCAGTCGCCGGACGCCGGCGCGGCGACGATCGCCGCCGGGATGCAGGGCCGAGGCTGGGACTACCTGGAGCTCTTCTACCGCAACCAGGGCGAGGAGAACTCGGGCTACGTCACCGACGAATTCATGGAAGCGATCGCCAAAGGCGCCGGCGTCAAAGACCTCGCCAAATGGAACAAGGACCGCAAGTCCAAGGCCGTCAAGCAAGAAGTCACCGACACCACCGGCCAGGCGGAAACCTTCGGCTTCACCGGCACGCCGTCGTTCGCGATCAAAGGCCCGAACAGCGACGGCACCGAACTGTTGGGCACGCCGGGCAGCGCCCAGGCGATCGAAGAAGCGATCAGCAAGGCCAGCTGACGCTTGGGGGAGGTTGCGGGCCGGGGCGCTCCTCGGCTCGCACCCCTCTCCTTCTCGCCTGAGTTGACATAACCACCATTATCGAGCGTTGGGTCCGTGAATCAGGGATGGGCGCGTCCGCGGAACGCGATCCGCCCCAGCTCCTTCAGGGCGCTGACCGGGCCCCTGGGCGCGTCGGCGGACGGTGAGGCGCCGGGATGTGCGGCGGCGATCCGGACCCGCAGCGCCTTTGGCCGCACCCGGAACTCCAGCGGCGGCTCCATCCGCAGCGACTCGCCGTCGATTCCGAGCGGGATCGGGCTCTTGGCCTCGACCGTGAGGTTCCGCAGCGCCAGCTCCCGCCAGCGGGCACGAGCGCTCTCCGGGGTCGGCGGCAGGAAGTCGACGACGCCGAGGTGGCCGCTGTCGAGGCGCGGCCTGGTGCCGGATCCCAGGGTCGGCCCCAGCAGGTACGGATTGTTGGAGACGAGGACGAGCGCGGTGCTCATCTGCGGCAGGCCGTCGGCGTCGGTCCAGCGCAGCTCGGTCGGCTCGCCTCCGGGCCCGAGCGCGTCGGCGAGGGTGTCGAGCAGGGTCCGCAACTTCGCCTCGCGATAGTCGTCCTGGCTGACCGCCTCGGCGTAGACGCCGAGCGAGACGTTGTTGACGAAGACCCGGCCGTTGACCTCCCCCAGGTCTACATAACGCTCGCCCGCCCCATCGGCGAGGGCGTCGAGGCTGCCGACGACGTCTTCGCGGTCGACCCCGAGGTCGAGGGCGAAGTGGTTGCGGGTGCCGGACGGGATGCAGGCGTAGGGCAGTTCGTGCTCGGCGGCGATCGCCGCGACCAATGCCTGCGAGCCATCTCCCCCGGCCATCGCCAGCGCCCCCGCCCCGCCGGCGACGGCGTCGCGGACCAGTCGCTCGAGGTCGTCCCCGGCCTGCAGCACCACGGTCTCGATCCCTCGCTCGCGCGCCGCCCCGACCAGGCCCTCGCGTTCGGCGCGGCCGTCGCCCGACCACGGGTTGACGAAGAGGACCGGCCGCGGCGGCGCCGGCTGCCCGGGCAGGTCGCGTTCGGGACGGAACGCCTGGCGCGCCGCCGCCAGGCCGGCGACGAAGGCGACGAGCGAGATGCCCAGCGCCCAACCGTTGCCGCCGCCGACGGTGACGACGATCGCCGCCAGGGCCAGCGCCGTGGCGAGGCCCAGCGCCAGCCAGCGGCGCGCGCCCTTGCGCAGCAGTCCGATCCAGGCGGCCGCCAGCGCTGCCGCCAGGCACGCGAGCACGATCAGCCCCCGCGGAAAGTCGGTGATGAAGGCGAAGATCGCCGCCGCCACTCCGACGGCAGCGGCGAGGAGGGCCAGCGCGGCGGCCGGGCGGCGGCTCATATCATCGCCCCGTGCCCGACTGGCTGAGCGAGGCGAAGGCGCTCGACGCCGCCGTCTACGGGGCGATTGCCGCCTCGGAGACCCCACGCCTCGACCGGGCGATGCGCTCGCTCTCGCGGACCGCCGACCACGGCAAGCTCTGGTTCGGCGCCGCCGCGGCGATCGCGCTCGCGGGCGGGCCGACCGGTCGTCGCGCTGCTCGTCGCGGCCTGGTCTCGCTGGGAATCGCCTCGGCGACCGCGAACCTGGTCGGCAAGCCGTTGACGACCCGGCGCCGGCCGGAGCGGCGCGAGCTCGAGGAGCTGCGCGCCCGTCACGTGCCGATGCCCTCGACCAGCTCCTTCCCCTCCGGCCACAGTGCCTCCGCCTTCGCCTTCGCAACCGGGGCGGGCGCCGCCGTGCCGGCGCTGTCGGCGCCGTTGCGGGCGCTCGCCACCCTGGTCGGCTACTCGCGCGTCCATACCGGTGTCCACTATCCCGCAGACGTCCTGGTCGGTGCCTTCCTCGGAGTCAGCGCAGCGGAGCTGGCGGGCCGGCTGCTCGAACGCTGAGCGGCGCGACCGCCAGCCGCCTGAGCTGGGTTACGCGTCGCTACGGGCGGGGTCGACGGCCGGATCGTCCGGCGCAGGCGCGGTCCCCTCGTCGGCGGGCGCGGAGTCCGCCGAGGTCCCCTCGCTGTGGGCGGCGCGCTCCTCGTAGGCGGCCCGCGCCCCATGGTCGACCTCGGTCATCAGCTTGTCGGTCTTCATCGCCCGGGCGACCCACTCGCGGGCGCCGCGCGGCAGCAGCGCGCCGGTCCTCAGCAGCGCCCCGTTCGACTTCGGCACGAAGACGTCGAAGCGCGGCACTTCCAGCGCCTCGGCGATCGCCTCGGCGACGTCCTCCGCCTCGACCGGTTTCACCCATTTCTGGCCGACCCCGCTGGTCAGCTCGGTATTGACGACGGTCGGCATCACGCAGGCGACCTCGACCCCGGTGCCGCGCAGCTCGCCCCGCACCGCCTCGCTCAGCCCGACCACCGCGTGCTTGGTCGCGGAGTAGGTGGCGATTCCGGGGATCCCGGCCTTGCCCGCCTGCGAGGCGATGTTGACGATCGTTCCCTCGCCCCGCGGCCGCAGCCGTTCAATCGCCAGCTGGGTGCCGGTGATGACCCCGATCAAGTTGATCTCGATCTGCCGTCGCACCGAGTCGGGCGACTCCTCGACCAGCGGCGTCACCGGCATGATCCCGGCGTTGTTGACGAGGACGTCGAGGGCGCCGAGCTGGCGCTCGGTCTCGCCGATGAAGGCTTCGAAGGAAGCGCGGTCGGTGACGTCGAGGGGCAGCGCCAGGGTGCCGCCGCCGATCTCGCCGGCCGAGCGCTCGGCCAGCTCCAGGTCGAGGTCGCCGATCGCAACCCGGCAGCCGCGTCGCACCAATGCCGTCGCCGTCGCCTTGCCGATCCCGCGGGCACCGCCGGTGATCGCCACCACTTTCCCAGTCAGCTGTTGCCGCTCCTTCGCCACTCCGCCTCCTCCGTTTGAACCCTGGCCGGCTGGCCAAGTCCTAGGCTAGCGCGGCGCGGCGCCTGGCGGGACCGGTTCGGCAGCGTCCGGTGCCGGGCCGCCTTCGTCGCGGTTCGGCCAGAGGACGAAGGCGAGGAAGGCGACCGCGATCCCCAGCGCCGTCCCCAGCCCCCGCTGGCCGTCGGCCCGCAGGGCGTTCTCGCCGAGGGTGTCGGAGAGGAGGACAACGTAGGTGGTGATCGCCGCGGTGAAGAGCGCGTACTGGACGGTCAGCAGGCCGAAGGAGAGCGCCGCGGCGAGGGTGAGGACGACCCCGTCGACCAGCTCGGAGCCGCCGAAGGCTTCGGCGACGGCGGTGGCGACGGCGAGCCCGAGCAGGGTCCCGACCGCGCGCAGGATTAGCCGGCGGTAGGTCTCCTCGCGCTCCGGGCGCATCACGAAGAGGATCGTTAGCGGCACCCAGAAGCCGTGGTCGCGCATGCCGAGCAGGCGGTAGGCGGCGACGCCGGCGCCGAGCGAGAGGCCGAAGCGGAGCGCGTGGCGGGCGGCGTGGGATTCGAGCGTGAGGTTGGAGCGGAAGGTCGCGGCGAGCCGGCGGCGGTCCCAGCCACTGTCGGGCTGGGCGGCGCCGCGGTCGGCGACCAACCAGACGAGCAGCGACCAGAGCACCTGGGTGGCGCCGCCGGCCATCCCCCACATCAACACCTTCGGGGCGTCGCCGGCGGGCAGGAAGAGGCCCTGGGAGATCAGCAGGGCGAGGACGACCGAGAGGCCACAGATCGCCAGTCGCAGCGAGTAGGCGAAGCAGTAGCCGGCGAGCGCCCCGAGCAGTGCCATCGCCACGACCGCCGCGGGCGCCCACTGGCTGCTGAGGACGCCGAGCGCGGCGGCAAGGCCGATCGGGACCGTGGTCGCGGCCTGCCAAGCGGCGCGCGGGCGGGCTTCGGCGTCCATGCCGGCGAAACCGCAGATCAGGGCCCCGGTGGCGATCGCGCCCTCGGTCGGCGCGTCGAAGCCGAGCTCGACCGTGAGGGCGACCGCAATCGGGACCGCGACAAGGGCGCCGCGGCGCAGCGCCGGCCCGGGCTCGCTCGGCCCGATCGCGAACAGCGGCGAAGCTTCCAGTCGGGAGGCGAACCCGCGCGGGTTGAAGAGGCCCGGCAGCGTCCCCCGGCGCGCCTCGCGGCCTCCGGACGAGGCGGTGGTGAGGGTATCCTCGGAGGTCTTGCTCGACGCCGTCATCTCTTCCGATCCCGCGACCGGAGTGGGAATCTTCGCCGCCCTGGCGGCGGGAATCGTCTCCTTCCTCTCCCCCTGCGTGCTGCCGCTGGTGCCCGGCTACCTCTCTGCCGTCACCGGCGTCTCCGCCAACGAGCTCGACGACGCCGGTTGGCGCCAGGTGCTCGGGCCCAGCCTGCTCTTCGTCGCCAGCTTCTCGGCGATCTTCATCTGCCTAGGTCTGGCCTCGACCGGGATCGGCTCGGCCCTGCGGGAACACGAAGAAACGCTGAAGACGATCGCCGGGATCATGATCATCGCGATGGGCGTGCTCTTCGTCTCCTCGCTCTTCATCACCCGGCTAAATCGCGAGTGGCACGTCGAGGCGCTGCTCTCCCGGGCCGGCAAAGGCGGCCCGATCGTCGCCGGCGCCGCCTTCGCGATCGCCTGGACGCCCTGCATCGGCCCCACCCTGGGCGCGATCCTCACCGCCGCCGCGGTCGAAGAATCGCTCGGTCGCGGCGCCCTCCTCCTCACCTTCTACTCGGCCGGCCTGGCGATCCCCTTTCTCGCCACTGCCCTCGCCTTCTCCCGGATGACCACCGCCTTCGCCGTGGTCAAGCGCCACTACCAGGCGATCGTCGCCGTCGGCGGCGTGATCCTGATCGCGATGGGCTTCCTCGTCCTCTCCGGTGAACTGACCCAGATCAACTCGGAAATCGTCTCCTGGGCCGAAGGCTCGGGTCTCGACTTCTGGAACCAGTAGCGCCCCTCCCGAACTGAGGTTGCAGAAAGGGCCCGTATAGGGGCGTTTCTACGGACTCAGTTGTCGGTCGAAGCGGGGACGACGGTTTGGAGCTCTTTGCCGATCGCCTCGGTGACCTCGAGGCCGTCGCCCTCGGAGTCGCGGGAGCAGACGATGCGGAAGCGGCCGGTGCCGAGCTCGGCGTCGGGAACCAGGGGCAGGCCGCGGATCGTGTCCCAGCCGAGGCGTTCGATCTCGAACGGGTTCATCCGCACTTCCGCCGCCGGGAAGGGACAGTTGGTGTTGTGCTGGTCGATCGCCTTGGAGATCGCCTCCAGGTTCTTCGCGTCGGCCGAGGCCATCCCAGGAGCCTAGAGGTTGGCGCCGAATCCCTCGCCATGAGCACCAACCGGCTGGAGGCCTTCTCGGACGGCGTCTTCGCGATCGCGATCACCCTGCTCGTGCTCGACATCGCCGTGCCGAAACCGCCCACCGAGCACCTCGGCCACGAGCTGCTGGCGCAATGGCCGAGCTACGCCGCCTACGCGATTTCCTTCCTCACGATTGGGGTGATCTGGATCAACCACCACGCCAGCTTCAGCCGCCTGCGCGAGGTCGACCACTCGATCCTCGCCTGGAACCTGCTGCTGCTGATGGCCGTCGGCGCGCTCCCCTTCACCACCTCGCTGATGGCGACCTACCTCAAGGAGGGCAGCGGCGAGAGCCTCGCGGCTGCCGTCTACGCCGGTTCCTTCCTGGTCATGGGCTTCGTCTTCGGCGCCGTCAACCGCCACATCTACCTGCGTCGCGCCTACCTGCTGCGCGAACAGATCCCCGAGGCCGGGCGCCGCCGCACCCTCCGCCTCGCCCAGCTCGGCCAGATCCCCTACGCCCTCGCCACCGCCCTCGCCTTCGTCTCCCCCTACATCACCCTGGCGATCTGCGCCGGCTGCGCCGTCTATTACGCGCTGCCGGTCGCCAGCGGCTCGGACTATGGGGAACCGCCCGCCGAGGGATTCGCCCCGGGCGGATCGGGCTAGGCGAACGCATGTTCGCTCCGCCGCGCGGGGCGCTAACTTCAAGTCGTGACGATCGCGGACTGGCCCCGTGTGGTGGCGCACCTGGACATGGACGCCTTCTACGCCTCGGTCGAGCTGCGGCGGCGCCCGGAGCTGCGAGGCAAACCGGTAGTGGTCTGCGGCTCGGGGCCGCGGGCGGTGGTGACGACCGCCAGCTACGAGGCGCGCAAGCTGGCCGGGATCCATTCGGCGATGCCGGCGGCGGTGGCGCGGCGGCGGCTGCCCGACGCGGTCTATGTCTCGCCGGACTTCCCTGCCTACCGGGAGGCCTCCGGCCAGGTGATGGCGGTGCTGCGGGCAAACGTGGAAACGGTTGAGGTGGTCGGACTTGACGAGGCATATCTCGACCTCAGCGGGATCTTCTCGCCGAAGGCGACGATGCGGCGCGTCGCCGCCGAGGTGCGCGAGGCGACCGGCGGGCTCACCTGCTCGGTCGGAATCTCCGAGAGCCGGATGCTGGCGAAGATCACCAGCGAGCTCGGCAAGCCGGCCGGCCTAGTGGTGCTCTCGCGGGAGGACGCGCTGGCTCGCTTCGCCGCCCACTCCCCCGGCCTCGTCCCCGGGATCGGACCGAAGACGGTGCAGCGGCTGGAACGGCTCGGGGTAACCACGCTGACGCAGCTGCGCGAGCGTCCGCGCGAGGAGTTGGAAGCCACTTTCGGTCCCCGCTCGGGTGCCTGGCTGGCGGCTCGCGGGCGGCTCTGGGACGAGACCCCGATCGCGGTCTCGCGGGAGACCAAATCGCAGTCGACCGAGATCACCTTCGACACCGACGTCGGCGATCGCGCCGAGCAGGAACGCCATGTGGTCGAGCTCGCCGAGGAGCTCTGCCGACGGCTGCGGAAGCGCGAGCTCGCCGGCCGCTCGATCGGGATCAAGGTGCGGCTCGACGACTGGACCAACGCCACCCGTTCGCATTCGGTGGAGGCGCCGACCAACGACCCGGCGCTGGTCACCGAAGTGGCGCTCGACCTGCTGCGGGCCTACGACCCGCCGCGGCCGGTGCGGCTGCTCGGCGTCCGCCTCGCCTCCTTCGAGAGCGAGGCGGCGGACGCCGAGGCCGCCACAGAGCCCGACGAGGCCGAGCCGCAAATGCGCCTCAGCCTCCCCGGTTGACCGGTTGCTGCTTGTCACCCTGTGGGTTACAAACAACAACCACCCCGACTCTCAGCGGCTTGCCATCACCGTGCCTACGCCCGGGAAGCCGAGGCGTTGCTTGGTGGCGTAGGTGAGGTCGAATTCGCGACCGGCCACGTAGGGCCCGCGGTCGATCACCGGCACGGTGATCTCGCGGCCGTGGTATCGCAGGGTCACCTTCGTCCCGCAGGGCAGCGTCTTGTTGGCGACGCCGAGGGTGCCCGGCATCAGGGTGCCGCCGCAGGCGACGCCGTTGCCCCACAGCCCGGGGCCGTACCAGGACGCCCCGGCAAGGCGGTAGCTGGTCACCTTGCGGCCGCTGCTGACCGAGCCGCGGACGCGGCGGTCGTGCAGCCCGTAGGCGCGCACCGAGTAGGTCCCGGTCCGATCCGGCTTGAACCGCACCGCGAAGCTGCCGTCCGCCTTGGTCCGGGCGCCGACGTGGCCCCCTTCGGGGCCGTCGAAGACGACCCGGACCCGGTGGCGCCCGCCCGGTCGCACTTTCCCCTCGACGGCGATGCCGTTGCCGGCGAGCACGTCGTGGCTGGAGAGATGCAGGGCGAGGTGGGAGACCACCCGCTCGTGGTGCTTGGGACCGTGTTTGTGGTTGTGCTCGGCGGCGGAGACGTTGGCCGCCCCGACCGTCAACGCGGCGGCAGCAGCCACCGCGGGCACGATGTGTCGCATCAGTGAATCGATCTCGCTTTCTGACCGCCTACGGGGTTAGCTGACGGGCTCGCGTGCGCCGGCAGTCACCGGCTTCGCTACGGGCGGCTCGCCGCCCGATTCGCCCCGTGCCGCGGCTCGAAGCCACGGCGTTTGGGTCCCCCGCCCCCCGTCGCGCTGTGGCGAGGGGGCTCGGCAGATGGGTTTCGCGTTTGAGTCCGAAACACGCTAGGTGGGCACTTAGATCACGGATGTGAGCGGACGCACACACGCCGGTTCTGCAAGATCGGTCCTCATTTCGCTCTGCAGAGCGGAAAAATTGGCCTAGAAGGCTCGACCGCCCTGTGCGAAGATGGAGACGGATGACCGCCGAACGACTTACCGGGCTCGATACCTCGTTCCTGCACCTGGAGCGCAGCGGCGCCCACATGCACGTCGCCTCAGTCTCGATCTTCGCGGGCGAGGCACCGACCCACGCGGAGTTCCGCGACCACATCGCCTCGCGCCTGCACCTCGTCCCCCGCTTCCGCCAGAAGCTGCGCTTCGTGCCCTTCGACCAGGGCCGCCCGGTCTGGGTCGACGACCCCTACCTGAACCTCGACTACCACGTGCGCCAGACCGCGCTGCCGGCGCCGGGGTCGGACGAGCAGTTGCGCAACCTCGCGGCGCGGATCTTCTCCCAGCAGCTCGACCGCTCGAAGCCGCTCTGGGAGCTGTGGCTGGTCGAGGGGCTGGACGAGGACCGCTTCGCGATCGTCGGCAAGAGCCACCATGCGCTGGTCGACGGCGTCTCCGGCGTCGACATCACCACCGTCCTCTTCGACCTCGACGAGGCGCCCCAGGGCTCGCCGGCGATGCCGCCGCCCTGGCTGGCCCGCCCCGAACCAACCGACCTGCAGCTGCTGACCGATGCCCTGCGCGAGCGGCTGACCAGCCCGAAGGAGATCGTCCGCGGCTTCCGCGCCGCCCTGCGCGGCCCGCGCAAGGTGCTGAAGGGCGTCTCCGCCACCTCGAAGATGGTCGGCGCCGGGATGGCGGCGCCGGACAGCGTCTTCAACGTCGAGATCGGCCCGCACCGGCGCCTAGCGATGGTCCAGACCGACCTCGGCGAGCTGAAGCGGGTCAAGGACGCGCACGGCGGCACCGTCAACGACGTCATCCTCTCGATCGTCGCCGGTGGCCTCGGCCGTTACCTGCGGGCCCGTGGGCACGAGACCGAGGGGGTGGAGCTGCGGGCGATGGTCCCGGTCAGCGTCCGCGCCGCCGACGAGCACGGCGCCCTCGGCAACCGGATCACGGCGATGATGGCGCCGCTCCCGGTCGGCGAGGAGGACCCGGTCGAGCGGCTGCGGATCGTCTCCGCCGAGATGGGCGACCTGAAGTCCTCCGGGCAGGCGGTCGGCGCCGAAATCCTCACCAAACTGACCGACTTCGCCCCGATCACGATCGCCTCCCAGGCGGCTCGGCTGCAGCCGGCGCAGCGCTTCTTCAACCTCGTCGTCACCAACGTCCCCGGCCCGCAGTTCCCGCTCTACGTGCTGGGCCGGAAGATGGAGTCGATCTTCCCGATGGTGCCGCTGGCCCGCCGCCAGGCGCTCTGCGTCGGGATCATGTCCTACAACGGCCAGGTCAACTTCGGCCTGATCGGGGACTACGACGCGATGGCCGACCTCGAGAGCTTCGGCCTCGACCTCGAAGCCGCGACCGAGGAGGCGATCGCCACCGCGCCCGCCGCCGCGGCCGCGAAAAAAGCCGCCAAGGCCGCATCCTCGAACGGCTCCGCGGCGCTCGCCGCCGAGCCCGGCTAGTTTCACCGGCCAGAGAACCTGCCCCCTAGCGGACGATTCGGCCGCTGACCTCGAACGGGTGGCGGTCGGTCAGGTAGCGCCAGTCGAGCCGGCCGGCGTTGTAGCCGTGGGCTTCGACGTCGGCATTGACGAGGACCGCGGTGATGCGCTGGAAACGACCCGGCTGAGGCAGCGTCACCGCGAGCTGGCCGCCGCCGCGCGAATAGTCGACCCGGCTGACCACGTGGCCCTGCTTCTCGCTGCCGGTCCGCCCGACCAGCGCCAGCCCGGCCGAGTTGCCCTGCGGGGCCATCGCTTCGACCACCACCGCTTTGCCTTCCGGGGCGCTGACGTTGAGGTACTCGAAGGTGGCGTGGTTGAGCAGCCGGGTCAGCACCGTCCCGTCCAGCGGCAGCGTTCCCTGCCGCGGCACGTCCGGATAGAGGTCGCTCTCGCGGAACCCCTCCCCGGTCCGCCACTCGGCCACCGCGGCGGCGAATTCGGTGAAGGCGCTGCTGAAGGTGACCCCGCCGCGGACGTGCTTGAACGCCGCTTCGTAGGCGCCGACCGAGAAGCCGCCGGGGCGGCTGTGGATCGCGCCGGCCCAGACCTTGCGGAGGAAGGCACGCCCGTATCGCCGGGTCAGCCAGGTGTTCCAGACCGCGGTCCCGTACTCCTTAATCGAGTTCGTCGTCAACGGCGTTGCCCAGAGCTTCACCCAGCGCCGCACGTAGCGCAGGTAGTCGTTGATGTCGTTGTAGACCTGGTCCTCCATCCAGACCGCGCTCGACTCGGCGAACCAGGTGTCCTGGTAGGCGTCGTAGCCGAACTGGAGGATGTGGTTGTACTCGTGGGCGAGCGTCACCTCGAGGTCGTTGGTCGGCTTGGTGTGCGGGAACTCGAAGGCGCTGTAGTCGTTGTCGAGGACGAGGTAGCCGTAGAGGCGACGCGGCAGCGGGTGGCCTTTGGAGATCTGGCCGCGATCCGGCGCCGCGTAGCCGAACAGTTCGCCGCCGACCTGGGCGAGGTAGATGTCGGTCTTGCCGTTTCCCCCGCCGCGGCGGCCGTCGCTCTTCGGCTCGCGCCAGCCGAGTTCCTCGTTCTCGACCCGGTGGACGTGTTCGGCCACTCGCAGCACCTTCTCCACGTAGTCGGGGACGCCGTCGCCGTCGCTGTCCTTGAGGCTTGGCGCGTCGAGGCCCTCGGCGACCCAGTGGACGCAGAAGTCGTGCCCGCAGAAGGGCGATTTCGGCGCCTCCGGGACCGAGTAGCTGTTGCGGTTGGGGTCCTCGGAGTCGGTCGGGCGCGGGTCGACTTCGTCGGGACGGGACTGCGGCGCGATGAACGGCTTCTGGGCCGGCGAGGCGAGGCTGGGGATCGCGTTCGCCAGCCCCGGGGCGGCGTTCGCGGCAGCCGGAGATGCGACGAGCGCCAGAGACGCCGCCAACGCGAGGGCCCCCGGCCCGAGGATGCGGCGACTCCGCATCGGCGGAAGGCTACCGGCGCGCCCGGGTAGGGTCCGGCTCAGACCGTGAAGATCGCCCTGGCCCAGATCAATCCCACCGTCGGCGACGTCGACGGGAACGCCGCGAAAGTCGCCGGCTGGATCGGCAGCGCTCGCGAGGCCGGGGCCGAGCTGGTGATCTTCCCCGAGCTCTGCATTCCCGGTTATCCGGCCGAGGACCTCTACCTGAAGCGTCATTTCGTCGCCGCCAACCAGCGCGCGGTCGAGCAGCTGGCGGCTGGGGTCGAGGGGATCGTCGCCCTCGTCGGGTTCGCCGAGCCGGTTGCCGGCGGCGGCGACCACCGCCACGCCCACAACTCGCTCGCGGTCCTGCGGGACGGCGCCCTCAGCGCCGTCTATCGCAAGAACCGGCTCCCCAATTACGCCGTCTTCGACGAGCAGCGCTACTTCGTCCCCGGCAGCGAAGCGCCGAGCGTCGAGGTCGGCGGCGCCCCGGTCGGCCTGACGATCTGCGAGGACGTCTGGGCGCCGGGCGGTCCCGCCCAGGCGGAGGCCGACGCCGGCGCCGTCCTCGTCGCCAACCCTTCCGGCTCGCCCTACCACCGCGGCAAGGGGCGCGAGCGGGAAGCGATGTTCGGCGAACGGGCGCGCGAGTACGGCGCCCACTTCGCCTTCTGCAACCTGGTCGGCGGCCAGGACGAGCTGGTCTTCGACGGCCAGAGCTTCCTGCTCGGACCCGACGGCGCCGTGCTGGCCCGGGCGGCCCAGTTCGAGGAGGAGCTGCTGGTCTGCGAGCTGGACGTCGGCGAGGGCGCCAGCGCGCCCGCCGGCCCGCTGGCCGAACCGCTCGGCGACCTCGACGAGGTCTACGGCGCGCTGCAGCTCGGCCTCCGCGACTACGTCGCCAAGAACGGCTTTCGCCACGTCGGCCTCGCCCTCTCCGGCGGCATCGATTCGGCCCTGGTGGCGCTGCTGGCCGCCGACGCGGTTGGCCCCGAGCGGCTCACCTGCGTGGTCATGCCGTCGCCCCATTCCAGCTCCGAAACCCAGGAGGACGCCCGGAAGATCGCCCAGAACCTCGGCTGCGAGCTGATCGAGTTCGACATCGAGCCGACGATGGACTCCTACGCGGCCACCCTCGGCGATGCCGCAACGGGGCTGGCCGCCGAGAACATCCAGGCGCGGATCCGCGGCAACCTGATGATGGCGCTCTCCAACCGCCACGGCTGGCTGGTCCTCACCACCGGCAACAAGAGCGAGATGTCGGTCGGCTACGCGACCCTCTACGGCGACATGGCGGGCGGCTTCGCGGTGATCAAGGACGTGCCGAAGGAACTCGTCTACGCCCTGGTGCGGCGGCGGAACGAACGGGCGGGGACCGAGTTGGTGCCGGCCAGCGTGATCGACCGCCCGCCCTCGGCCGAGCTCCGCCCCGACCAGCGCGACGAGGACTCGCTGCCGCCCTACGCGCTGCTCGACCGGATCCTCGAGGCCTACGTCGAGCGCGACCTCGGCCGCGAGGAGATGGTCGCCGAGGGGATGCCCGCGGAGACGATCGACGAGGTGATCCGCCTGGTCGACCGGGGCGAGTACAAGCGCCGCCAGGCGGCGCCGGGAATTCGGATCACGCCGCGCGCCTTCGGCCGCGACCGGCGGTTGCCGATCACCAACCGCTTTGGCGGCTGAGTCCGGCGGGCTGGATCGCGAGCTAGGAGCTCTCGAAGCCCGGGGTGCCCGGAGGCGCCGGGCGGACCGCCATCGTCATCTTCGCCAGCGCGCTGAGCTTGCCGTCGCCGCCGCGCACCTCGGCGTTCCAGACCCAGGTGGTCGAGCCACGGTGCTTTGCCACCGCGGTCACCTCGATCGGGCCCTCTGTCAACGGACGCAGGAAGCTGACGTCGATCGTTTGGCCCATCGCCAGCTTGCCCTGCTCATAGACCGCGGTGGCGGTCGCGTAGGAGCAGAGGCTCTCGACCAGGCTGGACATCACGCCGCCGTGGAGGATTCCGTAGGGCTGGCGCAGCTCGTCGCGCAGCTCGGCCCGGGCGACGGCGGCGTCGGGATCGAGCGAAACCCACTCGGTACCGAGCACTTGATCGAAGTTCGAGTTAAGCCCGTCGGAGGCGTCGGCCATCGCCGCTCACCCTAATAGTCTTCACGGGGGTGCCGCTCAGCGACGATCAGAGAGCGATGCTGCGTCTGCTGGCGCAGCGCGAGCAGGGCTACGAGGACATGGCCTCCCTGATGGGGGTCAGCGTCGAGGAGCTGCGCTCGCGGGTGAAAGACGCCCTCGCCGAGCTCGAGCGCGAGGGCGAGGCGCCGCCCGACCTGCCCCCCGCTCCGGCCGCAGACGAGAAGCCGCAGCCCGACCCGGAGCCAGAGGAGCCGAAAGCGGAGCCGCCGGTGCCGAAGCCGCCGCAGTCGAAGGCGGCCGACGAAGCGCCGGAGCTGAGCGCCAGCCCGCCGGCCGGCGAGGTTCCGCCCCCGGACAAGCCGGCGCCGGCGCCGAAAGCGGTCGCCCCGCCGGCGAAAGGCACTCCCCCGCCCTCGGGCAAATCGGGGGGCGGTTCGAGGCTGCAACTGCCAAAGGGCAAAGGCGCCCGGGCGGGAATCGCCGCGGTCGCCGCGGCGATCGTCGTCGTGGTCGTGTTGCTGCTGGTCCTCGGCGGCGACGGCTCGGACTCGAGCACCACCGCTTCGACCACCACGCCGACCACCGCCGAAGGTGGCGAAAGCGAAAGCTCGGTCGCCCAGATCGAGGCCCAGGCCGAACAGGCCGGCAAAGGCAAAGAAGTGACCAAGGCGGTGCTGAGCGGGGTCGGCGGCGGCGAAGGCCGCGGCGTCGCGATCTTCGGTCGGGTGAAGAAAACGCTGGCCCTACAGGTCATCGCCGAAGGGCTCGAACCGACCGCGAAAGGCCAGGCCTACGCGATCTGGCTGGCCCAATCGCCGACCAAAATGCTGCCGCTGATGGCGGTCCCGGTCAACGAGCGGGGCCGGATCGCCTCCCAGTTCGAAGTCCCGACCGAAGTCCTTGCCTACCTGGCGAACGAAACCTTCGACCAGGTGACGATCACCCTGACCTCGGAAGCGAAATTGAAACAGACGCTGGAAGCGGCGACGAAAGCCGGCGAAGCGCCCGCCTACACCGGCACCGAAGTCCTCACCGGGACGATCACCGGCCCGATCATCGGCGCCGCCACGAAGGTCAAAGGTAAAGCCGGCGAATAGTCAGCTCGGCAGCAGCTTGCCGGGGTTCATGATCCCGGCCGGATCGAGCCGTTCCTTCGCCGCGCGCAGCACCTCGATGCCGAGCGCGCCGACCTCAGGCTCCATATACGGGACATGGTCGCGGCCGACCGCGTGGTGATGAGTGATCGTGCCACCAGAGGAGACGATCGCCTCGCAGGCGGCCTCCTTCACCGTCCGCCACTGCTCCACCTCGTAGCCGCGACGGGCGCGGCTGACGAAGGTGAAGTAGAGCGAGGCGCCGTCGGGATAGGCGTGGGAGAGGTGACACCAGACGATCCCCGGCGTCCCCTGGCCGGCGAGGGCGCCGCGGATCGCGCTGCCGACCGCGGCGTAGAGCTCGCCCAGCCGGGTCCAGGTGTGGGAGGTCTCGAGCGTCTCCACCATCGCTCCCATCCCGATCAGGGTGTCGCGCAGGTAGGGGCCGTCGTAGCGACCGTGCTCCCAGGAGCGCCCGGCGGCGCGGCCGAGCGGCACCGCGCCGCCGCCGCGCAGCGCCCGCACGGTCAGCGCCCGGCGCCGCGAGACCGACTCCTCGTCACCCTCGATGCCGACGATCACCAGCGAGCCGCCGCCGCGGCCGCGGGCGCCGAGGTAGCCGTGAAAGAGCTTGCCGGTTACCCCGCGCGGCCCCGACAGCGCCAGCGAGCTCTCGGTCTCCTCCTCGTCGGAGATCCGGATCACGTCGGGCAGGCCGGGGCCCTGGGCGAGCTCGCGGACGATCTCCCGGCCGGCCTCGAAGCTCTCCGCCATCCAACCCTCGTAGCGACGCAGCGGCGGCGTCGGGCGGACCCGCACGGTGACGTCGGGGATCACCCCGAGGACGCCCTCGGAGCCGACCACCAGCTCGCGCAGGGCGGGCCCGGCGGCGGTGTGGGGCGATTCCAGCGTCTCCAACTCGCCCGACGGGGTGACGAGGCGGACACTGGTTACGTTGGCGTCGAAACGGCCGTAGCCCGAGGAGGCCTGGCCGGCGGAGCGGGTGGCGGCGAAGCCGCCGATCGTCGCGTACTCGAAGGACTGCGGGAAGTGGCCGAGGGTGACCCCCTCGCGGGCGAGCGCCGCCTCGGCCTCGGGCCCGCGCAGGCCGGCGCCGAGGCGGGCGGTCAGCGAGCGCTCGTCGACCTCGACCGTGCGTAGGGCGCGGAGGTCGAGGCTGATCAGCCGCGGGTGCGGGCCGCGCAGGGGCTCGACTCCGCCGACGACGCTGGTGCCGCCGCCGAACGGAACCACCGCGACCCCGGCGGCCGCGCAGGCGTCGAGCAGCCGCTTCAGTGCCGCCGCGTCGGGCGGCACCACTACCGCATCGGGGGCCGCCTCCAGCGCCCCCAGGCGCAGCCGGGCCAGGTCGACGTAGCCGCGTCCGACGGCGTGGCGGAGGCGGTCCTCGGCGCCGTCGTAGACGTTCTCCTCGCCGACCGCGTCGAGGACCGCCCGCGGCAGCGGCTCCGCCGCCGGCAGCCGGAACTCGCCCAGCTCGCGGGCAAGCGGCCAGGGCTCCAGCTCGCCGATCCGCTCGCCCAGGACCCCCTGGGCGGCCTCGTCCAGCTCCGGCAGTTTCTCCGGCTCGCCCCAGCCCCACCACTTCGCGTCGCGTCGCGGGGCGGTGCTCACACGTCCTCCTCCCCGCTCCCCAGCGCCCGCTCCAGCCCGTCGAGGGCGGCGTCGAGGGTGCTCGCCTGGCCTCTGCGCATCATCGGCCCACCGAGCTTCGACATCCCCCGCAGGCTCTGCTCGCCGGTCAGCGTCACCTCGGTGCCCTGCCCCGTCTGGCGCAGCCCGACCTCGACCCGGGAGGCCTTCAGGTGGCGCTCGAACGGCGTCCCCTCCAACTCCTGCTCCCAGACGTAGCGCTCCTCGTTGGCGGAGCTGACACAGCGGTAATCGGCCCGCACCCCGCGGCCCTCGGCGGTCTGCAGGCACCTTGGTCCAGCGGGCCCGCCGGCCGCCGTCGCGGGCGTCGACGTTCTCGACTCGGCCGGTCCGCGGCCACCAGCGCGGCAGCGAATAGGGGTCGGAGACCAGCCGCCAGACCTCCCCGACCGGAGCCGCCACCGTGCGCTTGCGGCTCACTCGGGGCACCAGTTCGGGCTCAGTCGCCGGCGAGGCGGCGCAGGTCGCGGACCAGCAGCAGGTGCTTGAGGTGGCTGACCGTCGCCGCCAGGCTTTCCAGGCTCTGCAGCGCCTCCTTGCGGCGGTCGGGGTTGCGCGAACGCAGCGAGGGGCCGAGCAGCGCTTCCAGCAGCTGCGCCTCGCGGTCGGCCGAGGAACGGAAGACGCGCAGGTTGCGGGCACCGACACCGACCCGCGAGAGCTCGTTGGCGGCGCGGACGATCTCGCGGTCGGTCTCGTCGTAGACCTTCTTGCCGTCGCGTTTCTCCGCTTGCAGGATGCCGAAGTTCTCGAGCTCGGCGATCAGCTCCTCGCGGGCGCCGGTCTCCTCGATCACCTCCTCGAGGGTGAGGAAGGCACGGGAGGTGTCGACCAGGATCGCCCGCCGCACCGCGCCCGAGCCGGGCGACTTGCGTTCGGCTTCGCCGCCGAGCACGAGGTCGCCGCCGGAGGCGAGCTCCTGGCGAATCACCCGCAGCGGCAGGAACTCGTCGCGCTGCAGGCGCAGGATCGTCCGCAGCCGTTCGACGTCGGACTGGCTGTAGAGGCGGTAGCCGCCGGAGGTCCGGCGCGGGTTCAGCAGCTTCTGGTCCTCGAGGTAGCGGATCTTCGAGATCGAGACGTCGTCGAACTCGTTCTGGAGGATCTTGCAGACGGCCCCGATCGTCAGCGCCTTGCGCGGCCTGCTGCCGTCGCCGGCGCGGGCCGAGGCGGTGTCGTGGACGGTCACCTCAACGCTCCAGGTAGGAGAGCTTGTACTTGCCGACCTGGATCTCGTCGCCGTCAGTGAGCCGGTGCGACTCGATTCGCCGACGGTTGACGTAGGTGCCGTTGAGCGAGCCGAGGTCGTCGATGTAGAGGCCGTCGCGGCGCCGCACCAGCAGGGCGTGATTGCGGGAGACGGTGACGTCGTCGAGAAAGACGCCGGCGTCGGGGCTGCGGCCGATCGAGACTCGGTCCTCGTCGATCGAGAAGCTCTCTCCGGCGCGGCCGCCGCCGGCGCGGATCACCAGCGCCGCCCCCGACTCCTCGACCACCTCGTCGATGTCGACCGGCTGCATGTCGCCGGTCTCGTCGACCCGGTAGGTCATCGTCGTCGGGTCCTCGCCTTCCTCTTTCGGGCCGCCGAGGTAGGCGCCGCACTTCTGGCAGTAGTTGGCGCCCTCGGGGTTGGCGAACCCGCACTCCGGGCAGTGGACGGCCATGCTGCGAGCGGACGCCGCCGGCTCAGCCGGTGGGCCCGTCCTCGGGCGGGTGGACGGCTTTGCCGGCGAGGATCTGGGTCAGTTGCTCGACGTCGTCGCCGGAGATCACCGACTCGCCGTGTTCGCGCTTCTGGCGCAGGCGGTTGACCAGCTCGGCACGGAGGATGTCGATCTTGCCGTGCAGGACGCGCCGCTTGTAGGAGATCTCGTTCTCCTCCTCGGTGAGGCTGTCGATCATCTCCTTCAGCTCCTTGTCGCTGAGGGAACCGAGATCGGGAAAGGTGTCCTCCATGCTGCTCCTGTCTAAAAGTTGGTGGCCCTGGCCGGGGCGACGATTATAGAGCCGACACCTGAAGGTTCAACCGCGGGTTGAAGGTTGCAGGAGATCCGGCGCTTCGGCGCCGCGCCGGAAGCGGCGCGGAGGCTCGGTCTAGGTCGAGGGTCCGGCCGCGCGCGCCTTGGCGGCGCGGACCTCCCGCATGCCGCGGCGGGCGTAGAGGTAGCTGGCGAGCAGCGCCATCGCCACCCCCCAGATCACCAACGCGGTCGCCACCCAGCCGGGGGCGAAGAGCGCCAGCCAGATCCCCCCCATGATCGGGAAGACCGAGATCCGCCCGGGCCAGTTGATCGCGATGTCGACTCCGTGGCGGATGCCGTACTGGCCGAGGAAGAGCATGAACGCCTCGCGCAGGGCGAGCACGACCAGCAGCCAGCGCGGCAGCAGCTCGAAGCTCCAACAGACGACCGCGCCGGCGAGGATCGTCAGCCGGTCGATCACCGGGTCGAGCAGGGCGCCGAGGCGGCTGAACTGGCCGGTCACGCGGGCGAGGAAGCCATCGAGGTAATCGCCCGCGGCGATCGCCCAGAAGACCATCGCGGCGGCGAAGGAGGTGCCGTCGTCGCTCGAGTAGGCCAGCACCAGGAAGAGCGGGATCGCCGCCAGGCGCAGGTAGCCGACCGCGTTGGGGATCGTCCAGGGGTTGAGCGGCTGGCCCGAGACGGTCTCGGTCGGTTTGGCGTAGGAGCGGTCGAGGCCGAAGAGGCGGCGGACGCGGCCGCGGCCGAAGGGGCTGCGGCTAGGCACTGTGCCTCCTCCATCCCATGCTTGGGGAGGCCAGGCGCGGCCGGGCCGGGCGCCGGCGGCTCAGTAGGCCTTGCCGAAGACCGCTTCGACCTTCGCCGGCTCGCCGGTGAGCACGCAGCGGGCGCCGTCCGGCAGCTGCTGGTCGAGCGGCAAACAGCGGACCGAGGCCTTCAGCTCCTCGAGCACGGCGAGCGAGGCGGGGTCTTCGCTCCAGGGAGCGCGGACGAAGCCGCCCTTGTTCGAGTCTCCTTCGTCTCCCTCGAACCACTCCCGGAAATCTCCCAGATCGCCGATGTCCCGTGCCGTTCGGGAGCTCAACCGCTCCGCGGAGGCGTCGAAGTAGGCCGCCTGGACCTGGTCGAGGATCGCCTCGATCCGCTCGGCGAAGCCATCGCGGGCGACGCTCTCGGGCTTCGCCTCGACGTCGGTGCGGCGACGCATCGCGACGACTCCCTCGGCGAGGTCGCGGGGGCCGAGTTCGATCACCACCGGCACCCCCTTGCGGACCCACTCCCAGCGGCGGTCGGCCGGGCCGCGGTCGCGGGCGTCGACGCTCGCCCGCACCGGGGCGCCGCCGAAGCTCCTCTCCCCCAGCTCCGCCGCCAGCGCCTCGGCCGCCGCGGCGACCTCGCCGGCCTCGTCGCCGCGGAGGATCGGCACGATCACCACCTGCGAGGGCGCCACCGCGGGCGGCAGCCGCAGCCCGTCGTCGTCGGAGTGGGACATGATCAGCGCCCCGAGCAGGCGAGTCGATACGCCCCAGGAGGTCGTATGGACGAGCTGGCGGCCGCCCTCGCGGTCGGAGAATTCGATCTCCGCCGCCGCGGCGAAGTTCGTCCCCAGGTAGTGCGAGGTGCCCGCCTGCAGCGCCTTGCCGTCCTGCATCATCGCCTCGATCGAGAGCGTCGTCACCGCCCCCGGGAAGCGCTCCTCGGCCGACTTCTCGCCGGTCAGCACCGGCATCGCCAGGAAGCGCTCGGCGAACCCGCGATAGACCTCGAGGATCGCGGTCATCTCCGCCCGCGCCTCCTCCTCGTCGGCGTGGGCGGTGTGGCCCTCCTGCCAGAGGAACTCGGTCGTCCGCAGCAGCACCCGCGGCCGCAGCTCCCAGCGCACCACGTTGGCCCACTGGTTGATCATCAACGGCAGGTCGCGGTAGGAGTTGATCCATTTCGCAAACGACTTGCCGATGATCGTCTCCGAGGTCGGGCGGACGATCAGCGGCTCGGCCAGCTCCCCGCCCGGCTTCAGGTGACCGGGGTTGTCCGGGTCGGCTTCGAGCCGGTGATGGGTGACCACCGCCATCTCCTTGGCGAAGCCCTCGACGTGGCCGGCCTCGGCCTCGAGGTAGCTGAGTGGGATGAACAGCGGGAAGTAGGCGTTGCTGGCCCCGGTCGCCTTGATCATCCGGTCGAGCTCGGCCTGCATCAGCTCCCAGATCGCGTAGCCCCAGGGCCGGATCACCATCGAGCCGCGGACGTGGGCGAGTTCGGCGACCTCGGCGTCCCTGACCACGGCCTGGAACCAGCCGGGGAAGTCCTCGGCCCGGGTCGGCGAGATGGCGTTCTTCTGCGGGGACAAGAGGCTCGGGAGCTTAGGCGGAGCGGCGGACTAGGCCCTGGTGAAGCGGCGGCTTGCGGTCGGCGAGGCCTCCTCGTCGAGCAGGACCTTGTCGGACTCGCCGCGTTCGACCGCTTCCTTCTCCATCGCCGCGATCTTCTCCGGGGTCAGGTCGCCGGCGTTTTCCTGCTCGATGTTGGCGACCCACTCGGCCCCCTCACGCGACTCCGCCTCGTCGAACTCGACCTCGCCGCCGCGGTCGAGCGACTTGTCGATCTCCTCGAACAGGGTGTCGACCAGCTGCGCCTGCGGCACCTTCCGCAACGGCTTGCCGCCGGCGAAGATCAGGCCCTCGTTCTTGGCCCCGGCAATGCCGAAATCGGCGTGGCTGGCCTCGCCGATCCCGTTCACCGCGCAGCCCAGCACCGCGACCTCGACCGGCTCGGCGTAGCCCTCCAGGCGCTGCTCGATCTCGGCCACGACCGAGTCCATGTCGAACTGCAGGCGGCCGCAGGTCGGGCAGGCGATCAGCACCGGGCCGCGCTCGCGCAGCTGCAGCGCCTTGAGGATCTCCCAGGCGACCTTGACCTCCTCCTCGGCGTGGAAGGTCGAGAGGCTGATCCGGATCGTGTCGCCGATCCCGTCGGCGAGCAGCGTCCCCAGGCCGACCGCCGATTTCAGCGAGCCGCCCCATTTGGTCCCCGCCTCGGTCACCCCGAGGTGCAGCGGGTAGGGGATCTTCTCCGCGAGCAGCCGGTTGGCGGCGATCGTGTAGGGGACGTTGGTCGACTTGATCGAGACCTTGAAGTTCTCGAAGTCGAGCCCCTCCATCAACTCGACGAACTCGATCGCGGCGGCGACCAGCGCCTCGACCGGGTTCTCCCGCTCGAGCTCGTGCAGGTGCTTCGGCAGCGAGCCGGAGTTGACTCCGATCCGCATCGGCGTTCCCGCCGCGTTGGCCCGGACCGCGACCTCGGCGACTTTCTCGCGACCGCCGATGTTGCCCGGGTTGAGGCGGATGCAGTCGGCGCCGGCGTCGATCGCTTTCAGCGCCAGGGTGTGGTTGAAGTGGATGTCGGCGATCACCGGGATCGGCGATTCCTTGACGATCGTCTTCAGCGCCTCGGCGTCCTGCTCGCGCGGGACCGCGCAGCGGACGATGTCGGCGCCGGCGTCGGCGACCTTGCGAATCTGCTCCATCGTCGCCGCCACGTTGGCGGTCTCGGTCTTGGTCATCGTCTGCACGGCGACCGGGGCGCCGCCGCCGATCGGCACCTTGCCGACCCAGATCTGCCTTTTCGAAGCCATAGCTGGAGTTTATGGATGCGGCGCCGCGGTCCTGCCCGGCGGCGCCGCCACGGTTTGAACCTTCCGCCCGGAACGTCCGTAGAGCGGCCCAGACCATGGTCTCCGAGGGGAGGGGTTGTCGATGAGGGGAAGGCGCTGCGGCAGGCTCGTGCTGCCGCTGCTCGGGCTGCTCGTTTTCGGACTTTTCGCCGCGCCGGCAGCGCAGGCGACGTTCCACCTGATCAAAGTCCGCGAGGTGCACCCGGGGAGCGAAGACGACAGCTACGTCGAGCTGCAGATGTTCGCCGCCGGCCAGACCTTCCTCACCGGCCACTCGCTGACCGTCTACGGGCCGACCGGATCGCTGGTCCACACCTCGACCTTCTCCAGCGGCATCGCCAAGGGCGAAAACCAGCGCACCGTGCTGATCGGCGACAGCGGGGTCGCCGCCAAGTTCGGCGTCACCCCCGACCTGGTCGACTCCTCCCTCTCGATCCCGGCGAGCGGCGGCGCGGTCTGCTGGAACGCCGGCGGGATCCCGGCCGACTGCGCCGCCTGGGGCAACTTCAGCGGTGGCGCGGCGCTGCAGACCGCGACCGGGACCAGCGCCGGCTCCCCCGCCTCGCCGGGCGGGATCACCGCCGGCAAGGCGATCCGCCGCACGATCGAACCCGGCTGCCCGACCCTGCTCGAGGAAAGCGACGACACCGACAACAGCGCCGCCGACTTCAGCGAGGTGACGCCGGACCCGCGGAACAACGCCGCGACCCCCGCCGAACACACCTGCGCCGGCGCCCCGCAGACCGCGATCGACGACCGTCCGGCGCCTAACTCGAGCAGCACGAGCGCCGAATTCACCTACGAAGCGCCGACCGCGACCAGCTACGAATGCAAGCTCGACGCCGCGGCCTTCGCCGCCTGCCCGGCGGACGGGATCGAATACAGCGGGCTCGCCCAGGGCAGCCACACCTTCCAGGTCCGCGGGGTCAACGCCTCCGGACCCGACCCGACCCCGGCCAGCTACACCTGGACGGTCGACACGGTGGCGCCGACGACGACGATCGACACCCACCCGGTCGACCCCGCCCCCGGCCGCAGCTCGAGCTTCGGCTTCCACGCCAGCGAGACCGGGGCGAAATTCGAATGCAGCCTGGAGCCGCAAGGCACCGCGGTGTCGTTCTCCGCCTGCGCCTCGCCGAAGACCTATTCCTCGCTCGCCGACGCCGACTACGTCTTTGCGGTTCGCGCCACCGACCTCGCCGGCAACGTCGAGGCCGAACCGACCAGCTTCAGCTGGCAGGTCGATAACTCGCTCGCCGACACGACGCCCCCGGAGACGGCGATCGACTCGAAGCCATCGGACCCCAGCGACAGTGCCACGGCGTCCTTTGCCTACTCCTCGAACGAGCCCGGGTCGAGTTTCGAATGCACCCTCGACGGCGCCGCTTTCGCTTCCTGTCCTGCCGGCGGCGTCAGCTACGACGGCCTCGGCGACGGTCCGCACAGCTTCCAGGTGCGGGCGATCGATCCGGAAGGCAACGTCGACCCGACCCCGGCCGGGTACTCGTTCTCGGTCGCGCTGCCGGTCGCGCCGGTGCCGCCGCCGGCCCCGCCAGCACCGCCGACCCCCGGTCCGGCGCCGATCGCGGCGGCCGCCATCCCGCAGACCCTGCCTACTGGCAAGGCGCCGAAACAGACCCACGACACCACCCCCACCTTTCGCTTTCACTCCGACCTCGCCGGCGCTACCTACCAGTGCTCCATCGACGGCAAGGCGTTCAAGGCCTGCCGCTCGCCGCTGACCCTGAAAGGCCTGAAACCCGGCCGGCACACGCTCGCGGTCCGGGCCGTCCTCGGCGCCTCCTCCGACGCGACTCCGCTGAAACTGGCCTTCACGATCGTCCGGGGGGGCTGAGCCGGTGCGGGCGCTGCGCAGTGGGCTGGCCGCCGCAGTGGCATTGGCTGCGCTGGCGGCCTGGGCGCCGAGCGCCTCGGCGACCTTCCACCTGATGCAAATCCGCGAGGTCTATCCGGGCTCCTCTTCGAACCCCGGCGCCGAGTACGTCGAGCTGCAGATGTGGGCGGCGGGCCAGAACCACGTCGCCGGCCACGTCCTCCACACCTACGGCCCGGGCGGCGCGCCCAGCGGCAACGACACCTTCCCCGCCGACGTCGCCCGCGAAGCCAACCAGAGCACGATGGTTCTGGCGACGCCGGAAGCCGAAGCCCAGTTCGGGATTGTCGCCGACGCACCGCTTGCCCCCAACAGCCTCGACCCGGCTGCCGGCGCGGTCTGCTGGGAAGCGATCGACTGCGTCTCCTGGGGTGTCTTTGCCGGCTCGCTGCCGAGCCCGGCCGGGAGCCCGGCTGCCCCCTCCGGCATCCCCGACGGGATGGCCCTGCGGCGCTCGATCGCCGCCGGCTGCCCGACCTTCCTCGAGCCCGGCGACGACCACGACAACAGCGCCGCCGACTTCGAACTCGTCTTCCCCGGCCCGCGCCCAAACTCGGCGCCACCGTCCGAGCACGAATGCACCGCCTCCCCCGGCGGAGGCCAATCCGGCGGCGGTGGCGGTGGCGCCGCCGGAAACGGCCCCGGAGCCGCAGGCGGAGCGCCTCAAACCCTCCTCCGGCACAAGCCAGCGAAGCGCTCCCACGACAGCACTCCCACCTTCAGCTTCGCGGCTGACGAGCCCGGCGCCAGCTTCGAATGCAAGCTCGACGCCCGTCCCTACAGACGCTGCCGTTCCCCCTTCACCACGCCAAAGCTTTCGCCTGGCCAACACACCATCCGAGTCCGCGCCCGCGACTCGTCCGGCCACCTCGACCCAAGCCCGGTCGCTTTCGCCTTCAAGATCCTCGCCCCGCCTCGTCAACCAGCCGTCTAGCGGAGCGGGATTCGAGGCGAGAGGGCATCACCCTCCCGACGAACTCCTGCGAAGCAGCGGCGGGAGGGTGATGCCCTCTCGCCCTCCCACCACGTCACCGCACATTGAACCCTTCACCAGTAATGCGCCCAATGTCATTCCCCAGCCCGATGAACACGATCACCATCACCAGCGCAAAGCCCACCACCGAGGCCCGCTCCATCACCCGCAGCGAAACCGGCGCCCCGCGCAGTTTCTCGACGATCGCCCAGAAGATGTGGCCGCCGTCGAGCGGCAGGATCGGCAGCAGGTTGATGATCCCCAGCGAGAGGCTGACCAGGGCCAGCAGCAGCAGCGCCTGACGCCAGCCGGCTTCGACCGCGGAGTGGCCGACGTCGGAGGTGCCGACGACGCCGGAGATTTCGCCGCGCTCCTTCGAATGGAAGATGTTGGCGAACACGGTCGCCGTCCGGTTCACCACTTCCCCCATCGATTCGAGCGAATGGTTAACCGCGTGGGAGAAGGAGATCGGGACGAATTCGCCGCCGTAGGCGAAGCCGATGAGCGGTTTCTTCGCTTCGGCGTCGTAGCGTGGCTTGACGACGATCTGCTCTTCGCGCCCGTCGCGGAGCACCGTCAGCTCGACCGGCGTCTTCGCCACGCACCCCTGCACCTGCTTGCCTTCGCAGCGATGGGCGGCGACGAGCTTGCCGAACCTTTCCAGCCGCCGTTCGACCGCGAGGTCCGAGTAGCGATGGCCTTCGACGGCGAGGATCGTGTCGCCTTCCTGCAGCACCTTCGAGGCGGGCGTGCCGGAGCGGATTTCCTGCACCTTCGGCTGCAGGTCTTCGAGGCCGCCGAAGCCGAAGACGGCGAGCAGGATGACGAAGCAGAGGACGATGTTCACCGCCGGGCCGGCCGCGACGACGACGATCCGCTTCCAGACCTTCTGCTTGCAGTAGGCGCGGTCCTCTTCCCCCGGCGGCATCTCTTCCTCCGGGTTCATCCCGTTGATCTTCACGTAGCCGCCGAGCGGGATGGACTTGACGCCGTACTCGGTTTCGCCGCGCTTGAAGGACCAGATCTTCGGACCGAAGAAGAGGAAGAAGGATTCGACCCGCATCCCGGTCGCCTTGGCGGCGACGTAGTGGCCGGCCTCGTGGAGGATGATCAGCAGGCAGAAGCCGAGGAAGACGAGGAGCCAGCTCATGCGTGCGCCAGCTCCCCGACCTCTTCCTCGGTGCGGCGGCGGGCCTCGGCGTCGCAGGCAAAGAGGTCTTCGAAGTGGGTGACCGGCGCCGCCGGCATCGCCTCCAGCACCCGCTCGACCACCGCGGCGATGCCGGTGAAGGGAATCCGGCCGTCCAGGAACGCGGCGACGGCGACCTCGTCGGCGGCGTTGAGGACGCAGGGCGCGGTACCGCCGGCGGTGCCGGCCTCCAGCGCCAGGCGCAGGCAGGCGAAGGTCTGCGGGTCGGGCGCCTCGAAGTCGAGCCGGCCGGCGCTGGCGAGGTCGAGCCGCGGCACGTCGACGCCGGCGCGTTCGGGGAAGTGCAGGGCATAGGAGATCGGCACCCGCATGTCCGGGTGGCCGAGGTGGGCGAGCGAGGAGCCGTCGAGGAGGGTGACCAGCGAGTGGACCAGCGACTGCGGGTGCACGACAACGTCGATCCGCTCGTACGGCACGGCAAAGAAGTGATGGGCCTCGATCGCCTCGAAGCCCTTGTTCATCAGCGTCGCGCAGTCGATCGTGATCCGCCCGCCCATCGCCCAGGTCGGGTGGGCGAGCGCCTCCTCGACGCTGACGCCGTCGAGGTCGGTGCGGCCGCGGAAGGGGCCGCCGGAGGCGGTCAGGGTGAGCTTCTCGACCGTTCCCGGAGCCTCACCGGCGATCAGCTGGTGCAGGGCCGAGTGCTCGGAGTCGACCGGGAGCAGGCGGGCGCCGGTGCCCTCGGCCAGCGCCGTCACCAGTTCGCCGCCGATCACCAGGCTCTCCTTGTTGGCGAGGGCGACGTCGGTGCCGGCGCTGAGCGCGACCACGGTCGAGGCCAGCCCGGCGGCGCCGACGATCCCGTTGAGGACGAGGTCCGCCTCGGTAGTCGCGATCAGCTCCCGTACGCCCTCCTCGCCGGCGAGCACGCGCCCGCTCCAGGCGCCAGCGGCCTGCCTGGCGGCCTCCTCGTCGGCCAGTGCGACGGCGGGCACCCCGAACTGCGAAGCCTGGGCCAGCGTCCGCTCCCAGGACGAGCCGGCCGCCAGGCCGACCACCTGCAGCTCCTTCGAGGCGGCGACCACTTCCAGCGCCTGCTTGCCGATCGACCCGGTCGAGCCGAGTATCAGAACTCGCTTCATCGGCCCCAGAGGATACGGAGCGCCCCTGATCGCCTCCTAAGCGGCGGATTTGCGGCGAAAGCGTCGGTCCCGCTCAGAGCCGCAATTCGCCGCGTTCGAGCGCTTCGCGGCGCTCGATCGCCCGTCGCCAGGAGCGCAATGCCTGGTGCGATTCACCCTTCTTCTGCGAAGCGCGTTCACGCCACTGGATGTACTCCTCGAGCTCCGGGCTGATGTCGAAAGGCCGGTCGGTCTGTTTCACTTTCTGCATGGCAGACAATAGATTACCCATCTGACCTTTCTCTCACAAGAGACGCGAGGACGTCTTCGAGTTCGTTAGTCCGACCGATCAGCTGCGAGACCGCGTCCTCCTGCTCGCGACTTTCACCGGAGATGCTCGTCGCCTTGACACTTCCCGTCCCGATCTCACTGAAGCCGCGGTTGTGGAGAGCGAGGACAAAGGCAAGCGATGCCAGATAGAGCAGGGCAAAGACGGCCGCGCCGATCTCAAGCCGGTACACCGCTGCCGCGCGGAGGGCGAAGTCGGGAATCGGTTCGGGCGGCGGCGACAGCGCCGCTGCGCTTAGGGCAATCGTCGCTGCGGCGCCAACGAGAGGGAGAACCCCCAGCGGGATAGAAAGGCGGTCGCGCGTGGCATCTCGGCGACGGTAGGACCGCCCTCGCCCCGACGTCAAGGAATGTGACAGGAGCGCGCCGACACCCGCGCAGATCGTGCCGTTAGGCGCTCAGTAGACCAGCGCCACCGAGAGGTAGTAGCCGACGACGACGGTGAAGAAGACCGCGTCGAGCCGGTCGAGGATGCCGCCGTGGGGGCCGAACAGGGTTCCGGTGTCCTTGGTCCCGAGGTCGCGCTTCAGCAGCGACTCGAAGAGGTCGCCGAGCGGGGCGATCGCGGCGACGGCGGCGCCGATGATCAGCGCGTCGGCCCCGGAGAGCCAGTCCTGGTAGAGGCCGGCGAACCAGAAGCCCATCGTGCCGATCACGAAGCCGCCGACCAGACCCTCGATCGTCTTGTTGGGCGAGATCGTCGGCGCGATCCGGTGGCTGCCGAACATCCGCCCGGTTGCATAGGCGGCGGTGTCGGCGACGAAGGTGCCGACGAGGACGTCGATGAGGAGCGCCCGGCCGTGGCTCGGCAGGTCGATCAGCAGCACCGCGTGGACCAGCGGCACCCCGATCCAGACGATCCCCAGCAGCGTCGTCGCGATCGCGACCGTCACCCCCTCGCGCCGCTCGCCGGCGATCGCGAAGACGAAAATCAGCGCGAAGGAGGCAGCGAAGATCATCAGCACGTTGTAGGAGCTGCCGAAATGAGCGGCGACGATCATCGCCGCGACCGCGATGTAGGCCGGGATCGCGAACGGCGCCTCCCGCTCGGTCATCGCCAGGTACTCGCGCAGGCAGAACGCTCCGATCCCGATCGCCGCCAGGGCGAAGACGATGCCGCCGGCGACGACGATCGCGATCGCGAAGGCGATCGCCGGCAGCGCGACCAGGATCCGCCGTGCCGTCTCCCCGGTGCCCCGCCGCGGTCGCGGCTGGCGCGGCGGCCGGGGCTCCGGCTCGGGGTCGGGCTCGAACATCTCGTCGTCGAAGAGGTCGACGCTCACGCCCGCGCCCCGAACCGCCGCTGCCGGGTCTCGTACTCGTCCAGCGCGGCCTCGAAGGCCTCGCGGCCGAATTCGGGCCAGAGCTCATCGCTGAAGACGAGCTCCGAGTAGGCGCACTGCCAGAGCAGGTAGTTGGAGATCCGCTGCTCGCCGCTGGTTCTGATCAGGAGGTCGGGGTCGTGCATCTCGGGTGCGTAGAGGTGGGAGCGGAACTCCTCCTCGGAGTCCCCCTGGAAGCTTCGCGCCGCATCGACGATCTCCGCCCTGCCGCCGTAGTTGAAGGCGACGAAGAGGGTGATCCGGGTATTCGACGCGGTTGTCTCCTCGGCCCAGCCCATGCGCTCGACCAGGCGCGGGTGCAGGCCGTCGCGGCGGCCGATGAAGCGCATTCGCACGCCTTCGGAGTCCAGCTCGGGAGTTTCCGAGGCGATCCGCTCGTCGAACATCTCCATCAGCGCCCGCACCTCGTCCTCGTCGCGGCTCCAGTTCTCGGTCGAGAACGAGAACACGGTCAGCTCCTCGATCCCGAACTCGGCGGCGTCGCGCAACCGCTCCTTCAGCGTGTCGGCGCCGGCCCGGTGGCCCTCGGCGACCGGCAGCCCGCGTCGCTGCGCCCAGCGGCCGTTGCCGTCGGTGATGATCGCGACGTACCTGGGAGCGCTTGCGCCCGCGGCCGCCACCTCAGACCTCGAGGATTTCGGCTTCCTTGCCCTTCAGCAGCGAGTCGATCTCGGCGATCGCCTCGTCGGTCTGCTTCTGCAGGGTCCCCTCGGCCCGCCGCTCGTCGTCCTCGCCGGCTTCGCCCTCTTTCTTCAGGTCGCGGAGGTCGCTCATCACGTCGCGGCGGACGTTGCGGATCGCGACCCGGCCCTCCTCGGCGACGCCGTGGACGACTTTGACCATCTCGCGGCGCCGCTCCTCGGTCATCTCCGGAATCGAGAGCCGAATCAGGTTGCCGTCGTTGGACGGGGTGAGGCCGACGTCGGACTCCTGGATCGCTTTCTCGATCGAGCCCAGGGCGCCCTTGTCGAAGGGGATGACGGTGAGCAGGCGAGCGTCGGAGGCGGAAACGTTGGCGAGCTGCTTCAGCGGCGTCGGATTGCCGTAGTAATCGACGCTGACGCGGTCGAGCAGGTGCGGCGAGGCGCGGCCGGTGCGCACCGTGGCGAGCTCGCCACGGCTCGACTCGACCGACTTCGTCATCCGCTCCTTCGCGTCATCCAGGAGTTCGTCGATCAGGGCCAAATCTCAGTCCTCGCTCAGGTCCGTCGGCGCACTGGTGACCAACGTGCCGACCTTCTCTCCGCGGACGATCCTATCTATGTTGCGCTCGTCTCCCATGTTGAAGACGTAGATCGGCAGGTCGTTGTCCATGCAGAGGCTGAGCGCGGTCGAGTCCATCACCTTCAGCCCGCGCTCAATCGCCTCGCGGTGGCTGATCTGGGGGATGAACTCCGCCCCCGCGTCGGTGCGGGGGTCGGCGGTATAGACGCCCTCCACCCCGTTCTTCGCCATCAGAATCGCCTCGGCGTGGATCTCCAGCGCCCGCAGGGCCGCGGCGGTGTCGGTGGTGAAGAACGGGTTGCCGGTGCCGGCGGCGAAGATCACCACCCGGTCCTTCTCCAGGTGGCGCATCGCGCGGCGACGGATGTAGGGCTCGGCGACCTCCTTGACGTCGATTGCCGACATCACCCGGGTGTGTTGGCTGTGGCGCTCCAGCGCGTCCTGCAGGGTGAGCGCGTTCAGGACGGTCGCCAGCATCCCCATGTAGTCGCCGGTCGCCCGGTCCATCCCTTTCGCCGCTCCGTCGAGGCCGCGGTAGATGTTGCCGGCGCCGACCACGATCGCCACCTCGACTCCGGCCTCCCGCACCGCCGCCACCTGGCGGGCGATGCGGTCGACCTCGGCGCCGTCGGTGCCGAACTCCAGCGCGCCCATCAGCGCCTCGCCGGAGAGCTTCAGCAGGATCCGCTTGAACCGCGGGGCGCCGTCGTCGGTCAACTGGACTGGGGGTAGCTCACGTCCCGCCGACCCTAACCTTTATTCCCCGCCGACGCGGAAGTAGGAGAAGCGGGCGATGCGGATGTTCTCTCCCGTTTTCGCTGCCAGCTCCTGGCGCAGCTCCTCGATCGTCTTCGAGTCGTGTTTCTCGGCGTTGACGTGGGTCTGGTCGAGCAGGGCGACCTCGCTTGCCCACTTGCTCAGCTGCCCCGCGACGATTTTCTCGACGATGTTGTCCGGTTTGCCTTCTTCGCGGGCCTTCTCTTCGAAGACGCGCTTTTCGGCCTCGCGGGCCTCCGGGTCAATCTCGTCGGTCGAGACGTACTGCGGGGCGGTCGCAGCGACGTGCAGGGCGACTTGGTAGGCGAATACCTTGAAGTCCTCGTTGCGGGAGACGAAGTCAGTCTCGCACTGGACTTCGACCATCGCCCCGACCCGGTCGTTGGCGTGGATGTAGGAGGAGATGACGCCCTCGTTGGTGCCGCGGCCTTCGCGCTTGGCGGCCGAGGCTTTGCCCTTCACCCGCAGCAGCTCGATCGCCCGGTCGACATCGCCGTCGGCCTCCGCCAGCGCCGCTTTGCAGTCCATCATCGCGGCCCCGGTGCGGTCCCGGAGCGCTTTCACGTCGGCGGCGGTAATCGCCATCAGGAATCGCCTCCCTCGGTCTCGGCGGCGGGTGCCTCGCTGGCGGGCGCCGCCGGCTCCTCGGTTTTCTCGGCAGCGGCCGGCTCAGGCGCTTTCTCGGCCTGGGCGTCGGCTTTCGGGGCCTCGGCAGAGGTGCTGGGTGCCGCGGCCTGCGGCTGCGCGGGCGCTTTCGGCGCCGGGGCCTGCTGGGGAGCGGCCGGGGCCGGTTTCGTCGGCGCGGCGGGCGCTTTCTGCTGCGGAGGGGCTTTCGGCGTCGCCTGAGCTTTGGCCTGCGCTTCGGCGGTCGCCCTGGCGGTTTTCTCGGCCTCTTCGGCGGCTTTTTTCGCCTCCTCGGCCTCGCGACGGGCTTTCTCCTCTTCCTCCCGTTTGCGCCGCTCTTCCTCCTCCTTTTTGCGCCGCTCCATCTCTTCGGCGAGGCGCTTTTCCTCCTGGACGCGCCAGCCCGAGGAGCCCTCCTCGACGGCGGCGCCGATCGTGCCGATGATCAGCTGGCAGGAGCGGATCGCGTCGTCGTTGCCGGGAATCACGTAGTCGACCGGGGTCGGGTCGCAGTTGGTGTCGACCAGCCCGATGATCGGGATCCGCAGGCGGGCCGCCTCGTGGACGGCGATCTCCTCCGTTTTCAGATCGGTGACGAAGACCGCATCGGGCAGCCGCTCCATGTCGCGGACGCCGCCGAGGTTGAACTCGAGCTTGGCAAGTTCGGCCTCCATCCCCATCCGCTCCTTGGTCGGCAGCAGGTCGAGTTTGCCGTCCTCTTTCCAGCCGTTCAGCTCATGCAGCCGGGCGATCCGGCCGGACATCGTGTTGAAGTTGGTCAGCAGGCCGCCGAGCCAGCGCTTGTTCACGTAGGGCATCTGGCAGCGTTCGGCCCATTCCTGGACCGTGTCGCGGGCCTGCTTCTTGGTGCCGACGAACAGCACCGTGCCTCCCCCGCTGGCGAGCTCGCCGGCGAAGCGGCGCGCGTTCTCCAGCAGCGCCTCGGTCTGCAGCAGGTCGATGATGTGGATCCCGTCCAGCTCGCCGAAGATGAAACGGCGCATGTTGGGGTTCCAGCGGCGCGTCTGGTGGCCGAAGTGGACTCCGGCCTCGAGCAGGTCTTTCAGCTCGGCCTGTTGCGCCTGGGCAGTTGCCTCGGGCATGTGCTTCTCCTTGGTTTGTGGTCCAGCACCCGCTCCGCTCCCCGGGACCCGCGCCTCCGTGGCGTGGGCAGGATCCGGTTCACAGTGAGCAGGGATCGAATTTCCGGACGTCGATTGTACGCATCTCCGCAGGCTGCGCCCTCCCACGGGACGAAGGGGGGCGAACCACCCCCGAGCTGTTCCTTATCTCGATGTGAGAGGGATAAGGAACAGCGCAAGCGGGTGGAGGCAGGTGGCTGATATTGCCGCGGCGCAGCTCGGCGTGGTCTCGCGCGAGCAGCTACGCGAAGCGGGGCTCAGCGACGCAATGATCGAGCATGCCGTCGCGCTCCACCACCTGCACCCGGTCTTCCACACCACCTTCGGCGTCGGCCACCAGCCAATCACGAGGCACGGCAAATTGCTCGCGGCGACCCTGGCCTGCGGCCCCGGCACGGTCGTCTCCCACGGAACCGCCGCCTGGCTGCTCGGGTTGAGTGAGTCGCGGCCTCGCGAGATCGACGTCATCGCACCAGTTGAACGAGGTCGAAAGATCCCGGAAATTCGCCGGCGCTTCGTTCCCCCGCCCGCTGACGGAGAGGCGGGCATCTACAAGCGGGTTCCGACCACCGGGGCCGCGCGGACGCTCGTCGATCTGGCCGGTTCGCCACGCAACGACCTCGCCGCGGCGATCGAGCAGGCGGCGATACTCCGCGTCCTCGACCTGGAGCGAATCGACGCAATCCTCGACGGACCTCGGCGCCGCGGGGTGCCGCGGCTGCAACGCGCCCTCTCGCCTTGGCGAGGGCATCCACCGGGAGCCCGCTTTCGCAGCCGAATCGAGACGAAGCTGTTCCCACTTCTCGCTGTCTCGGGACTGCCCATTCCGGAGACGAACGCCCACATCTTCGTGAATGGGAAGCGATATGAGGTCGATTTCCTCTGGCGCCGACAGAAGCTGATCGTCGAAACGGACAGCCGCCGATTCCACAACAGCCCCGGAGCCGCAGTACGGGATGCCGAGCGAAACCGGCTCTTCCCGGCGGCCGGCTACCGACTGGCTCTACTTGGCTGGGAGGAGCCTAAGGGACGGCCCCGTCCAGGTCCTCGCCGAAATCGCCGAACTCCTCCGTGCACCCCGTTCCGCTGTTCCTTATCCACACCACATCGGGAAAAGGAACAGCTCGAGGGGTTAGCGGGGCTCGCGGGCGGCGGTGAGGGCCTGGGCGAGGTCCGGCGGGAGCTCTGAGGTGAAGCTGAGCGGCTCGCCGGTGCGAGGATGCGCGAAGGAGAGCCGGGTGGCGTGGAGGAACTGGCGGCCGAGGCCGTAGCGGCGGGGGCCGCCGTAGGTTGGATCGCCGACCAGGGGGTGGCCGATCGCAGCGAAGTGGGCGCGGATCTGGTGGGTGCGGCCGGTCTCCAGCTTGACTTCCAGGAAGGAGTCGCGGGGCAGCAGCTCGAGGACCTCGAAGTGGGTGCGGGCCTGGCGGGAGGCGGCGCCGGAGACCGCCATCCGGTGGCGCTGGCGCTGGGCGCGTCCGATCGGGGCGTCGATCGTGCCGGTGCGGGAAGCGAGGCGGCCGTCGGCGAGGGCGAGGTAGGCGCGTTCGACCTCGCGCTCACGGACCGCCCGCTGCAGCGCCGCGTGGGCCTCGTCGTCGCGGGCGACCACGAGCAAGCCACTGGTGTCCTTGTCGAGGCGGTGGACGATCCCCGGTCGCTCCGAGTCCGCGCCGCCGCCGAGCAGCTCGCCGAGCTCGGAGACCAGGGTCGGTCCCCGGTGCGAGGGCGCCGGATGGACGACCAGCCCGGCCGGCTTGTCGACCACCGCGAGGTCGTCGTCGAGGTGGACGATCCGCAGCTCCGGCTCAGCCACCGTCGCGCTCCGGCGGCCGCGCAGGCCCTGGCTCGCCGCCAACCGGCTCGGCCTCTCCGCGCGCCGCGGCCCGTTTCGCCTCGCGCGCCCGCTTTTCCTCCTGCCAGGACTCGCGCAGGTAGATCACCACCAGCAGGACGACGCCGACGGTGATGCAGACGTCGGCCACGTTGAATGGCGGCCAGGGCGGCAGGTCGATGAAGTCGGTGACCTGGCCGGAGCCGACCCGGTCGATCAGGTTGCCGACCGCGCCGCCGGCGAGCAGGCCACTCGCCACCCACATCCCCGGCCGGGTCGGCTGGCGGGAGAACAGGTAGCCGACCACCGCCAGCGCGACCAGCATGATCGCGATCAGCGGCGCCCCGGTTCCCCCTGCGAGGCCAAAGGCGACGCCGCGATTGTGGGTGTAGGTGAGGCCCAGCGGGCCGAGCACGTCGACTTCTTCGCCCAGCACCATCCGCGAGCGGACCAGCGCCTTCGCCACCTGGTCGGCGACGACGACGAGCGCGGCCAGGGCGCCGGCGAGGGCCCAGGCGCGGGCGGAGCGGCTCACCCTTGAATCAGGCCGACGAGGACGGCTCGGGCGAAGTAGAGGACGATGACGCCGACGATCGGGCTGAGGTCGAGGGCGAAGCCGCCGCCGCCCACCTGCGGGATGAAGCGGCGGTAGAAGGCGAGGTACGGGTTGGTCGAGTCGGTGATGAAGTCGAGCACCGAGCGCAGCCAGGGCCGGTAGGGCATCCGCGGCACGTAGCTGATCAGGATGTTGAGGAAGGTCAGGATGATGTAGACGATGAACAGGGCGCTGACGTAGTCGGCGACGTCACCGCGGCTGACGGCAAGGGCAATCACCGCGGCCCCTCCCCCGCGCTCACCCGCGCATCCTCTCCAGCGAGGCCTGCACCGCCGCCTCGAACGCCCGCCGCGCCCCTTCGCGCTCCAGCGCCTCGAGGCCGGCTTCGGTCGAACCGCCCGGCGAGGCGACTGCGCGCCGCAGCGCCGCCGGTTGGTGCCGCCGCAGCAGCTCGCCGGTGCCGGCCGCGGTCTCGACCACCAGCTCGCGGGCCAGGTCCGGGTCCAGCCCGGCATCGGCCCCGGCGTCGACCAGGGCCTCCGCCACCAGTGCGAAGTAGGCCGGCGAGCAGCCCATCACTGCCGTCGCCGCGTCGAACTCGCCGTCCTCGATCTCCACCACCCGCCCCAGCAGTCCCAGCTTCTCGCGCACCTCGGCACTCGCCTCACCGGCGGCGCAGATCACCCCGCGCCGCACCTCGACCCCGACGTTCGGCATCACCCGCAGCACTTCCTCGGCCCCGGGCAGCGACTCGCGCAGCCGCGCCACCGGCACCGCCGCGAGGATCGAGACGACGCGCCGGGCCGCGCCCAGCTGCGGCGCGACCTCGTCCAACTTTGCCGGCTTCACCGCGAGGACGACGACGTCAGCCCCGGCCGCCACGCCCCCGTTCCCCAGCGCCTCGCCGCCGAGCTCCTCCGCCAGTGCCGCCGCCCGGCCCGAGCCGGAGTCGGAGAACAACATCTCCACCTCGCCGGCCCATCCCCGCGCCATCGCGGCGGCCATGTTCCCCGACCCTATGAATCCGATGACCATCAACCGGAGCCTAATGAGCGGCCGGTTGGGAGGCGGCGGGCGTAGTGCGAGCGGATGAGCCGAGTACCGTGCCCGCCGCCTCCCAGGGGCTCCCCTGTCCGGGGCTCTCGGCTAGCCGCCGAGGGTCTTGAACAGGTCCGTATGGTCGTTGGTCCCGAGCACGTTCAGGGAGCCCGGCCCAACTGCCCAGACGGGGACCACCGCGCCGGTGTGCTGCTGGCTCGGCGGTGCGGCTACCGGAGGCGCCCCGGGGCCGCCGTAACCGGCGGTGCCGTAGGTCAGGCTCAGGGTCTGGCCGTCCTTGGTCAGCAGGTTCGTCGAGTAGCCGGTCGGCAGGCTGCTGCCGGCGGCGTCCTCGCCGACGATCTGGCTGGTGTGGGCGTGGTCAGCCGTGACCACGACCAGCGTGTCGGGGTGAGTTTCCTGGTAGTCGAGAGCGACGCCGATCGCCTTGTCGAAGGCGACGGTCTCGCCGATCTGCCCGCAGGCGTTGGTGGCGTGGTCCTGCTTGTCGATCGAGGCACCCTCGACCTGCAGGAAGAACCCGCTGTCGTTGTTTTCGCTCAGCAGGCTGATCGCCTTCTGGGTCATCACCGCCAGGCTCGGCTCATTCGACGGGCGCACCCCTTCGGTGCAGGGCACCGCCGGTTCGTTGCCCTTGCCGAGGCCGGCTTTCGGCCCGCTCCACTCCAGCGACATGTTTTCGTTGTTGAACAGGCCGAGGACCGGCTTGCTGTTGTTCGGGACCAGGCTGAGGGATTCCGCATCGCTGACGTAGCGGAAGCCTTTGTTGATCGCGTTCTGCAGCACCGTCTTGCCGGCCGCGGGGCCGCTGCCGATGGTCTGGGTGAACCGTTTGCGGCCGCCGCCGAGGAGCACGTCGACCTTGTGATCCACCTCCTGCTCGGCGATCGAGCCCTTGCCGCCCGCGCCTTTGGTCTCCAGCGGGCAGGCGCCCATGTCTTCGGGACCCTGACAGCCGCGCAGGGAAATGTGGGAGGCAAGTACCGCCGGGGTCGCGTCGGTGATTTCCGCGGTCGAGACGTCGCCGACCTTCTTGCCAGCGTCGTGGGCCACCTCGAGCACCGTCTTCAGGTTCTTGCCGGGGACGTTGATCGCGCTGCTCGGGCCCTGGGAGATCCGCTCGTCGAGGGTTTTCTGGCCGGTCGCCCAGGCGGTCCCGGTCGAGGCCGAGTCGGGGTCGTAGTCGGGCAGGTACGGCGCCGCGGCGGCCGGCTTCACCGACCAGATGGTGTCGAACCCGGTCAGCTTCATCCGGTCCACGTTCAGCGCTTTGCTGGCTCCTTGGTAGTAGCGGGCGGCGGTGATCTCCTGGGTGCCCATGCCGTCGCCGAGCAGGAAGATCACGTTCTGCGGGTGCTGGTCGGCCAGAGCCGCCTGCACCTGGCTTTCGACCTGCTGGTGCTCCGTTGGTGAGAGCGCGCCGGTTGCGACGGCGGTGGTACCACCGATCGCCGCGACGGCGAGCACGGCCGCACAGGCGGCCTTGAGGCGCTTGCCTTTCATCGATTCCCCTTCTTCCAATCTGGTTACGAGACGTGGACGAGAACGTCTCGAACCTAAGAAGGGCGACGCGCGCCGGTGTGGCCGGGTTGTAGCGGCCCTGTGACGATCCGGTTACCGCGACGCGCGGTGACCGGCAGAGCTAGGACTGGTTGAAGAAGCCTTTGTCGATCAAGCGCGCTTTTTCCTCCGCCGAGACCTCGACGTTGCGCGGCGTCAACAGGAACATCTTCTCGGCGATCCGCTGCATGCCGCCGTCGAGCGCGTAGGTGAGACCGGAGCAGAAGTCGATCATCCGCTTCGAGAGCTCGTGGTCGGCGGTCTGCAGGTTGAGGATCACCGGCACCGAGCGTTTGTACTGGTCGGCGACCTGCTGGGCGTCGTTGAAGTTGCGCGGAATCACAAGGTGGACCTGGATGTCGCCGCCGTTGTCGACCGGGCGCAGGGTGCGGGTGCGGCTGGCGGCGATCGGCTCATCGTCGGCGAAGATGTCGTCGATCTCGTCGCGGCGGGCGCGGCGCGAGGTCGGCAGGCGGCGGACCGAGCTGCTCGGCTCGCGCTCGCGCTCGCGGCGCGCTTCGAAGACTTCCTCGGTGCCGGTCTCGGGCTCGAATTCGTCCTCGTATTCGGGACCGTAGTCGTGGTCCTCGGCGAGGCCGAAGTAGACGAGGGCTCTATGCCAGGTGTCTCGGAATGCCATGTGAGCGATGATTCGGCCTCTCCGGGCCGAGTCCTCTACTGAATTATCGGCAGATTAGCGGCGGCTTGGGGCGTTGGGTGGCATTTTTCAATCGGACCGCCCCGCAAGGTGTCGATCGGCCCCAGTGGCGACCGCCGCCGTGGCCGGCTCAGCGCAGCAGGCCGCCGCCGAGGCGGAGGATCGTCGTGCCCTCCTGCACCGCCACCCGCCAGTCCTGCGAGGTCCCCATTGAGAGCCGCTTCAGGCCGTGCTCGGCGGCGAGCTCGGCGAGGCGGGCGAAGTGCGGGCGCGAGGCCTCCGGGTCCGGCGCGAACGGCGGCATAGTCATCAGGCCGCCGACCCGGACCGGGCAGCGGGCGATGAACTCGCCCAGCTCGGCGACGGCGACGCCGCCCTTCTCCTCCTCAGCGGCGACGTTCACCTCGATCAGCACCTCCGTCTCCGGCGTCCCGTGCCGGCCGAGCTGCTCCAGCACCGAATCGGTCGCGACCGAGTGGATCAGCCGGACCAGGGGAAGGACCTGTTTGACCTTGCGGCTCTGCAGGTTGCCGATGAAGTCCCAGGTGAACTCCGGCCCGAAGCGCTGGTGCTTGGCGGCGAGGTCCTGCTGGCGATTCTCGCCGACCAGGGTGACGCCGGCCTCGACCAGCGCCCCCATCTCCTCCAGCGGGACGTACTTGCAGGCGACCAGCACCTCGACCGTCTCCCCCGCCTCGGCCCGCACCTCGGCCAGGCGTTCGGCGACCCGGGCGGGGTCGATCCCGCGGATCGGCTCGACCATCAGGCGAGTGGCCGCGGCTCGGGCTCGCGGGGTTGCGGGGGAGGAGTCGGGAATTCGGTCGGGACCAGCCAGGCGAGCCCGGCCTGGCGGCCGGTGACGCCGCCGTCACGGCGGTGGGAGAAGAACAGCTCCGCCTCGCACTGGGTGCAGAGGTCGGCGGACTCGATCCGCTCGACCCCGGCCCGCTTCAGCAGGCGGCGGGCGACCTCGGGCAGGTCGAGCATCCGGCCCTCGGCGATCCCCTCGCCGAGGTCCGTCGAACTCGGCCAGCACCTCGGTCCCGACCTCGTAGTGGCAGGGACCGATGCCGGGTCCGATCGCGGCGTCGGTCGCTTCGACCATCGCCGCACCCCGGGCGACGATCCCTGCCGCCAGCGGCTTCCAGCCGCAGTGCAGCATCGCGACGCCGCCGGGTCCGAAGAGGGCCACGGGCAGGCAGTCGGCGACAAAGACGAGCGGCGCCAGGCCGAGGCCGGTGACGACGTGGCCGTCGGCTTCGGGCAGCTCGGCGCCGGGCTCGGCGAAGGGGCTGGGACGCTGCGGCGCCTCGTGGCGGACGATCTCTCCGCCGTGGACCTGCAGGGCGATCGGCACCCGCGCCGGGTCGAGCCCCAACCCCTCGGCGAGCCGGCCGCGGTTGGCGGCGACGTTGGCCCTGGTGTCGTCGGTGAGGACCCCGAGGTTGAGCGAGTCGTATGGCGCCGGCGAGACGCCACCGATCCGAGTCGAGAAGGCGGCCCGGGCTCCGCCGAGATCGGCCTCGAGCCAGCGGACACCGTCGCGTTCGCGCCACTCCATGGGCCTACGAAAGCAGATCGAGGTGTCGAACCGGTCGGGAGGGCGCTCAGCCGCCGTGGGCGGCGTCGAGCGCCGCCGCCAGCTCCTGCTCGCGACCGCTGGCCTCGCCGTCGAGCTTCGCCCGCCGGGCCGCCTCGAGGCCGCGGCCGAGCGCCGGGCCCTCGGCGACCCCGGCGGCCTTCAGCGCCTCGCCGTCGATCTCGAGCGCCACCGAGCGCCACTCGCGGAGGTAGTCGTCCAACCACTCGGCACCGAGGGCGCGGGCGAGGACCAGCTCGACCGGGTCGCGGCCGCGGGCCAGTTCCCAGCCCTGCGAGGGCCGCTGCGGCCGCGCTGCCGCCAGCTCCACCTCGCCGCCGGCCGGTCCCAGCGCCGCCGTCAAGATCGCCTCGGGGTGGGGCACCTCCTCGCGCCAGGGCTCGTCGCCGAGCAACTCGGCGACCGACTCCGCCAGTTCGATCCCGTCCGGGCGCGGTTCGATCAGCCCCCATTCGGCGAGCAGCGCCAGCCCCTCCACCCCGCTCGGTTCGGCCGCCAGTCGGGTCAGCTCGGCGCCGCGGCGCTCGGCCGAGACCGTCGCCAGGTCGGTCGCGCGCAGCAGCTCCTCGGTCTCCGGCTCGAGGGCGAAGCCGAGCCGGGCGGCGTAGCGGGCGGCGCGGATCGCCCGGGTCGGGTCGTCGCGGAAGGAGGCCGGGTGGAGGACGCGCAGTCGGTGCGCCGCTACGTCGTCGCGGCCGCCAAAGGGATCGACGATGTCGCCGAGCGCCTCGCTCCCACCCTGCCCTGCGCCCGCCGGCGTCCCGCTCCCTTCCCCGGCGACCCGGACCGCGATCGCGTTGACGCTGAAATCGCGACGTGCCAGGTCGGCAGCGACGTCAGCGGTCGGTTCGACCTCGGGCAGAGCTCCCGGCTCGGGGTAGCTCTCGGTCCGCGCCCGCGCCAGGTCGAGGCGATGGCCGTCGACCGAGACGGTGGCGGTGCCGAAGCGGTCGTGCTCGGCCAGCGGCTCGGCCGCCAGCCGCCGCGCCAGCGCCACCGCGTCGCCGACGACGAGCAGGTCGAGGTCGGCGCGACCGCCGCCGAGCAGCAGGTCGCGGACCGCGCCGCCGACCACGTAGACGGGCTCCCGGGCGGCCTCGGCCACCCGCTCCAGCTCCGGGTGGACCCGCAGCAGGGCTCCGCGCAGATCGGTCTTGGACGGCTCGTCGCTCATCGCTCCGCTTACCATGATCGCCGCCGCGGATGGTCGACGAGCCGAAAGAGGGATACGGAGAGGACTGGCTCGACGAGCGCCGGGCCGAGCGACGCGCCGCGCGCGAGGATCGCCAGCACGCCGTGCGGCGGCGCAGGCTAGTCGCCGGCGCCGTCCTGGTCGCCGTCGTCGCGGCCGTGGTGGCCGTCGTCGCGATCGCCTCGGGCGGGGGCGGCGGCTCGAAGAGCGCCGGCTCCGGTGGCCGTGGACCCGACACGCAGGTCGGCTCTGGCGGCAGCAAGAGCACTTCCGGCAGCAAGAAAGGCTCTCCCGCCGCCACCGAAGCCGAAGAATCCGGGGAGGTCCGCAACTCCACCCCCCAGTCCGACTGGGAACCGCACACCGGCCCGGTCCCGATCCTCGAGTACCACGTCCTCGGCGACCCCGACGGAAGCCAGGAATACCCCGAACTCTTCGTCGCCCGGCCCGACTTCCGCCACCAGCTCGAATGGCTCGACTCCCACGGCTACCAGGCGGTCACCCTCGAACAGGTCGAGGAAGCCTGGTACGAAGGCGGCACGCTGCCGCCGAAGCCGGTCGTGCTCTCCTTCGACGACGGCTATCGGCCCCAGTTCACCTTCGCCCTGCCGCAACTGCGCAAGCACGGCTGGGCGGGAGTGCTGAACCTGAAGGCGGAAGGCTCGGACCTCTACGAAAGCAACGTCAAGGCGATGGTCGCCGCCGGCTGGGAGCTCGCCTCCCACACCGTCGACCACTCCGACCTGACCACGCTCGGCCCGGAAGAACTCGAATACGAACTCGACGAATCGCGGCGCATCCTCCGCCGCGAATACGGCGCCCCGGTGAAGAACTTCTGCTACCCGGCGGGCCAGTTCGACTCGACCGTGATCGAAGCCGTCGAAGCGGCCGGCTACGTCGGCGCCACCACCGAGATTCCCGGCTATGCGACGAAGGACTCGCCCTACGAACTAGCTCGCTTCGAGATCCTCCGCTCGACCGGCGTCTCGGGGATGGCCGAAGACCTGGGCGGCGGCTAGATGGTCGATTCCATCTAGAGCCGGACTTCGATCCCGTCGGCGGCCATCCGCTCCTTCGCCTCGCGGACCTCGTGCTGGCCGTAATGGAAGATCGAGGCGCAGAGGACGGCGTCGGCGCCCCCCGCGGTGATCGCCTTGCTGAGGTGTGACAGCTCGCCGGCGCCGCCGGAGGCGATCACCGGCACCGGCACCGCGTCGGCCACCGCCCGGGTCAGCTCGAGGTCGTAGCCGTCGTTGGTGCCGTCGCGGTCCATGGAGGTCAGCAGCACCTCGCCGGCGCCGAGGTCGACCGCCTCTTCGGCCCAGGAGACCGCGTCGTGGCCGGGCACCCTCTCGCGACCGCCCTTCACGTAGACGCCCCAGTGCCCGTCGGCCTCGGCCTTGGCGTCGATCGCGATCACCACGCACTGGGCGCCGAACTGCTCGGCCAGCTCGCCCAGCAGCGCCGGCCGCGCCAGCGCCGCCGAGTTGACCGAGACCTTGTCGGCGCCGGCGTCGAGGACCGCCTGGGCGTCCTCCACGGAGCGGATGCCGCCACCGATCGTGAACGGGATGAAGACGTTGTCGGCGGTGCGGCGGGCGAGGTCGACGATCGTCTCGCGCCGTTCGTGCGAAGCGGTGATGTCGAGGAAGACGAGCTCGTCGGCGCCGGCGGCGTCGTAGCGCTCGGCCAGCTCGACCGGGTCGCCGGCGTCGCGCAGCCCGACGAATTCGGTCCCCTTGACGACGCGCCCGGCGTCGACGTCGAGGCATGGGATCACCCGCTTCAGCGCCATCGGAGAAGCCTAGGCCAGTGCCGCAATCGCCTCGGCGACCCCGAAGCGCTTCTCATAGAGCGCCCGGCCGACGATCGCCCCCTCGACGTTCGCCGCCGCCTCGCTCCGCAGCCGCCGCAGGTCCTCGAGGCTGCCGACGCCGCCGGAGTAGATCACCGAGGCGCCCGGCGCCGCCGCGGCGACCGCGTCCAACTCCTTCAGCCCCGGCCCGGCCAGGGTGCCGTCGACCTCGATCGGGGTGAAGAGGAAGTGGACGACGCCGCGCTCGGCGAGCTCGGCCACCGCCTCGGTCGCCGGCACGTCGCTGGTCTCGGTCCAGCCGGCGAGCGAGACCATGCCGCCGCGGGCGTCGACCGAGACGACCACCCGCTCGCGGTGCGAGGCCAGCTGGCGGCCGAGGAACTCGGGGTCGCGCAGCGCCGCGGTGCCGATCACCACCCGTTCCGCTCCCGCCCGCAGGACGTTGGCGACGCACTCGTCGTCGCGTAGCCCGCCGCCGACCTGGATCGGGAAGGGAACGACGTCGGCGATCCGCCGGATCGTCTCCAGGTTCACCGGCTTGCCAGCCTTCGCTCCGTCGAGGTCGACGACGTGGAGGAAGCGGGCGCCCGCGTCGGCCCAGCGGACCGCGGCGTCGACCGGGTTGGCGTCGTATTCGGTCTCGCGCGCGTAATCGCCTTCGACCAGCCGCACGGCATGGCCGCCGCGGATGTCGATCGCCGGGTAGAGGTCCACCTTCGGCTCGTCTCAGACGGGGACCGCGGCGCAGACGCCGGCGAAGTTGGCGAGCAGGCGCAGCCCGGCGGCGCTCGACTTCTCGGGGTGGAACTGGACCCCGAAGACGTTGCCGCGCTCGGCGGCGCAGGCGAAGCGCTGGCCGTACTCGGCGCTGCCGAGCAGGTCGCCGGGCTCCGGCCTCGGAGCGAAGGAGTGGACGAGGTAGAAGGGCGTCTCGGTTGGGATCCCCTCGGTGAGCCGCGACTCGCGCTCCCAGCGCACCGGCGCCCAGCCGATGTGCGGGACCTTGAGGCCGGGCGCGGCGAGCGCGGCGACCGTGCCGGGGAGGAAGCCGAGGCCCTCGGCGCCGCCGAGCTCCTCGCTGCGCTCAAAGAGCAGCTGCAGGCCGAGGCAGATGCCGAGCACCGGCGTGCCGGCGGCGACCCGCTCGCGCAGCAGCTCGTCGAGGCCGCGCTCGCGGATCCGCTCGATCGCCCGCGGAAAGGCGCCGACGCCCGGCAGGATCAGCCCGTCGGCAGCGGCGATCGCCGCGTGGTCGGCGGTCCGCACCGCGACCGCGCCGACCCGCTCCAGCGCCTTCTCGACCGAGCGCAGGTTGCCGACGCCGTAGTCGAGGATCGCGATCGTCGGCGCGGCGCCCGGGTCGCTGGGGACGTCCTCGCCGTTACTCACTGAGGGTCCCCTTGGTCGAGGGGACGCCGTTCTCATCGGGGTCGATCGAGATGGCGACGAGGAGCGCCCGCGCGAAGGCCTTGAAGGCCGCCTCGACCATGTGGTGGGTGTTGTTGCCGGAGCGGACCCAGAGGTGGACGGTCAGCTTCGCCGAGTTGGCGACGGCGCGGAAGAACTCCTCGCCGAGGTCGGCGTCGAAGTCGCCGATCGCCTGGTTCGGCAGCTTGGCGTCGAAGGCGACGAAGGGCCGCCCGGAGATGTCGATCGCGCACTCGGCCAGCGCCTCGTCCATTGGCACCAGGGCCGAGCCGTAACGGCGGATCCCGGCACGGTCGCCGAGCGCCTCATCCAGGGCCTGCCCGAGGACGATGCCGACGTCCTCGACCGTGTGGTGGGCGCCGGTCTCGAGGTCGCCGCTCGCCTCCACGCGCAGCCCGAGCCGCCCGTGCCTGGCCAGCAGGTCGAGCATGTGATCGAAGAAGCCGACTCCGGTCGAGGCGGAGTAGTCACCGCCGTCGAGGTCGAGGCTGAGCTTGACCTCGGTCTCTCCCGTCTTGCGCTCGCGCGTCGCCGTGCGGCTCACAGCCGCTCCATTCCGCGCCGATCGCGATTCGCCTTCATCGCCTAATCATCGCCGACTCGCCGTGGACGGGCAGGCCCTCGGCCCGGGCGAGGGCGTCGACGTGCGGCGCCAGCTCGGCCGCGGCGGCGCCGGTCATCTCGACCACGCTGATCCGGCGGCGGAAGGCGGCGGGGCCGAGCGGGCCGAAGAAGCGGCCGGCGCCGCCGGTCGGCAGGACGTGGTTGGAGCCTGCTGCGTAGTCGCCGAAGGCGGTGGCGCCGAGGCGGCCGGCGAAGACGCAGCCGGCGGTGGTGATCTGCTCCGCCAGCAGCGCCGCGTCGCCCTCGAACAGCTGCAGGTGCTCGGGCGCGAAGGCGTTGGCGAGGGCGGCGGCGTCGGAGAGGTCGGGGACGGCGAGCAGCGCCAGCGGCGCGTCGGCGACGCTCGGCCGCTCGGCGGCAGCCTTCTCGGTTGCCTCGGCGACGGCGTCCAGCACGTGCTCCTCGACCGCGACCACGACCAGCGGACTATCCGCGCCGTGCTCGGCCTGGGCGCAGAGATCAAGCGCCGCCCACTCCGGATCGGTGTCGTGCCCGGCGACGAGCATCAGCTCCGAGGGGCCGGCTAGCGAATCGATGCCGACGGTGCCGTAGACGGACCGCTTCGCTTCGGTCACCCAGGAGTTGCCGGGGCCGGCGACGACGTCGACCGGGGTCACCGTCTCGGTGCCGAGGGCAAGGGCGAAGATCGCCTGGGCGCCACCCATCGCGTAGATCTCGTCGATCCCGCAGAGCGCCGCCGCGGCGAGCGTCAGCGGGTGGACGCGCCCGTCGGCGCCGGGCGGCGAGGCGAGGGCGATGCGCTCGACGCCGGCGGCGCGGGCCGGGATCGCGGTCATCAGCACGCTGGAGGGGTAGGCGGCGCGGCCGCCCGGGGCGTAGATGCCGGCGGCGCCGACCGGCACCTCGCGGACGCTGACGCTATGGCCCTGCGGCAGCTCGACCCGCCGCGGTTCGGAGAGCTGAGCGGTGGCGACGGCGCGGATGTTGGCGGCGGCGACTTCGAGCGCCTCGCGCAGCTCCGCCGGCTGCGCCTGGAGCGCCGCTTCGGCGTCGCCGGCGCCGACCCGCAGCGACTCGATCCTCCGCTCGGTGGCGTCGTAGCGGTTGGTCAGCTCGATCACCGCCTCGTCGCCGCGCGTCGCGACCTCGTGGCGGATCTCGGAGACGTCAACCGTGCCGGCCAGCTCGGCGGCCCACTCGCGCAGCGCCGCCGCGGTGGTCGCGGCGTCGGTCCACTCGAAACGGCGCGGCCTCACGAGGCGCCCCGCACCTCGACGCTCGCCCGCCGCAGCCGCGCGGTCAGGTCGTCGACCTCGGTGGCGCGCAGCTTGTGGGCGACGCGGTTGGCGACGAAGCGGGCGGTGCAGGTGACGATCTCCTCGCGCACCTCGAGGTCGTTCTCCTCGAGGGTGCGGCCGGTGGCGACTAGATCGACGATGCCGTCGGCCAGGCCGGTCAGCGGCGCCAGCTCGACCGACCCCTTGACCTCGATCAGTTCGATCTGGCGGCCGGTCTCGGCGAAATAGCTCGCGGCGATCCGCGGGTACTTGGTAGCGATCCGCATCGTCCCCAGCCGCCGCTGGCTTTCGCCCAGGCGGGTGTCGCCGCGGCGCCCGGCGAGGACCATCCGGCAGCGGCCGAAGCCGAGGTCGAGCAGCTCGTAGACGCCGCGGTCGGCCTGCTCCAGGAGCACGTCCTTGCCGGTGACGCCGACGTCGGCGGCGCCGGTCTCGACGTAGGTCGGGACGTCGGAGGGACGCATCGTCACCAGGGTCAGCTCCGGCGTCTCGAAGATCAGCGAGCGCGAGTCGCCGCGCGCCGCCCCGGTCGGGATCCCGGCCGCGTCGAGCAGATCGAGGGTCTCGCCGAAGAGCGCCCCGCGCGGAACCGCCAGCTTCAGCTTGCCGCCGGCGACGACGCGGCTGCCAGCCACCCCGACCGACATCACGCCTCCCCCCGGTCCCGCCGCTGCTCCTCCATCTGGGCGGTGTGGACGCGTTCGATGTAGAGGGCGAAGCCGGCGGCCGGTAGGTCGAGGCCGAAGCGGCGCATCAGCCGGTCGTAGCGGCCGCCGCCGCCGAGCACGTGGCCGAGCGCCGGGTCGTAGACCTCGAGGATCGCGCCGCTGTAGTAGCCGAGGTCGCGCAGCAGGCCGAGGTCGATCTGGACCCGATCGGCGGCGCCGCGCCGCTCCAGCTCCTCGTAGGTCTCCCCCAGTCGCGCCGTCGCCCGTGCCACCGCCTCGCCGCCGATCCCGCGCGCCCGCTCGATCACCTCGGGGCCGCCACGCAGCTGCGAGAGGGCGATGCAGGTCTCCGCCTGCTCGCTGCCGATCCCCTCCAGGCCGGAGATTTCCTCCTCCAAACCGACCAGGTCGTGGGCGGCGAGGCGCGCCAGCAGCGAGTCTCGGGCGCCCTCGTCGACCCCGTACTCCTCGAGCAGCTGGCGGAACAGGTCGGAGTCGCCGAGCCCGATCACCGCGCGGTCGAGGCCGGCGGCGTCGAGCGCCGCCTCCAGCACCTCGATCACCTCGACGGTCCCGTCCGGAGCCTCCGCCCCGATCAGCTCCACTCCAGCCTGGACGAACTCGCGCACCTGGCCACGCTGCGGCGTCACCGAGCGGTAGGTGCTGGCGAGGTAACAGAAGCGCAGCGGCGGCTCGGCGTCGGCGAAGCGGCTGGAGACGAGCCGGGCGATCGGCACCGTCATGTCGGAGCGTAGGGCCAGCAGGTTGCCGCTCTCGTCGAAGAAGCGGTAGGCGGCGGAGGCGGCACGGCCGTCGCCGCGCGACATCACCTCGTCGTACTCGATCGCCGGCGTCGCCACCTCGCCGTAGCCCCGGTCCTCGAAGACCTCGATTAGGGCGCGCTTCAGCCGGCGCAGCTCGCGCATCTCCTCCGGCAGGACATCGCGGGTTCCGGGCGGAATCGGGTGGATCATCGGCCTGACCTTACGAGAGCGAGGCGCAAAGCCCTGCCGCGGCGGCAGGCCGGGCGCGGAGCGGCGTCAGGCGGGAACCTCGGCCGAGACACGCTCGATCTGGGCACCGAGGGCGCGCAGGCGGTCGTCGATCTGCTCGTAGCCGCGGTCGATCTGGTGGATGTCGCCGATCTCCGAGCGGCCCTCGGCGGCCAGGGCGGCGATCAGGATCGCCATCCCGGCGCGGATGTCGGGGCTGGCCGAACGCTCGCCGTGAAGCCGGCTCGGACCGCTGACGATCGCCCGGTGGGGGTCGCAGAGGGTGATCCGAGCGCCCATCGCGACGAGCTTGTCGACGAAGAAGAGCCGGTTCTCGAACATCTTCTCGAAGATCAGGATCTCCCCCTCGGCCTGGGTCGCCAGCGCCAGGGCGATCGAGGTCAGGTCGGCCGGGAAGGCCGGCCAGGGCCCGTCCTCGATCTTCGGGATCGCGTCGCCGAGGTCGGCCTCGACCCGCAGCTTCTGCTCCGGTGGCACCAGGACGTCGTTGCCCTCGATTTCCGAGCGCAGGCCGAGGCGGCGGAACTGGCGCCGCACGTTCTTCAGATCGCCCGGCTCGGCGTCGCGGATCCGCAGCTCGCCACCGGTGGCGGCGGCCAGGGCCATGAAGCTGCCGACCTCGATGTGGTCGGGGGAGATCGGGTGGCGGGCGCCACCGAGCTTGTCGCGGCCGTTGACGGTCATCACGTTGGAGCCGATCCCGTCGACCCGGGCGCCCATCTTGGTCAGCAGCCGGGCCAGGTCCTGGACGTGGGGCTCGGAGGCGGCGTTGGCGATCGTCGTCGGCCCCGGGGTCAGCGCTGCCGCCATCAGTGCGTTCTCGGTTCCCATCACCGAGGGCTCGTCCATGAAGATCTCGCAGGCGCGGAGGCCGCCGGGCGCGGTGATCTCGATCCAACGGTCGCCGTCGACCCGGGCACCGAGGTCGACGAAGGCGTCGAGGTGGGCGTCGAGTCGGCGGCGGCCGATGAAGTCACCGCCCGGCGGCGGCATCCGCGCCTCACCGAAGCGGGCCAGCAGCGGGCCGGCGAGCAGGAACGAGGCGCGGATCCGACGCGAGAGCTCCTCGTCGACCACCCCGTCCGTCACGCCAGCGGCGCAGAGCCGCAGGCCGTTCTCGCCGGTCCACTCGCAATCGACCCCGAGCCGCTCCAGCAGAGCGAGCTGCGCTTCGGTGTCGCGAATCCGCGGCACCCGCTCGAGCAGCAGCTCCTCCTCGGTCAGCAGGCAGGCGGCCAGGATCGGCAGCGCCGCGTTCTTGTTGCCGGCGACGGTGAGCTCGCCGGAGAGCGGTGCACCGCCCTGGATCACGAATTTCTCCATTGGCCGCCTAGGGTAACGCGGCCGCTGGCCGGGAAAGGGCAGCCTCAGGAAGCGGCCGAATCGCGACTTGCTCCGCTCTCTCCGAGCGTTTAAAGTCCTCCAGTCAGGCGAAAGAACGGAGCGCGGCCAGCCGCCGCAAGCGAAGCTCCGTTAATGACGCCTCACATCGCGCTTCTGGGGTTCGCAGCGCTACGCGAGAGCAGTAGCGCTGCGGCGTGCCCGTCACCTGCCATGGCCCTAGACCGCTCTACAGAGCCATTTACGGACCGCCACTGCAATTCCCCTTGCATCCACGCCCTTCCGTCCGGGGGTCGGCGTACCTTACGAACCCATGTTCGATTACAAGCAAACGCTAATGGAGCGGCTGACCGATGCGGCCGACCTGCTGATCGACTTCGCCACGCTCGGCGAGTACGGCCTCGAGCCCGTTGGGAGAACCGAACCGAGCTGCGGCACCCGTCGCCGCGCCGCCGCCCCTACCGGGCCACGGCCGCGGCGCCGGGTCGGCGATCGCCCCCGAGCCGGCGTCCGCTAGCCACAGGAGCGGCATCGGCAAGGTAGGTCGACGCGCCCACGCAGGCAGGCCCGGACAGGCAGCTAGGCCCGGGTTGCCGCGCAGTCACATCGCGACCGAGCCGGGTCTAACCAGGGGTAGACGACTGCAGGTCACCAAACGTAGTAGCCGGTTCCCCATCTCAGTGCGAACGCACTTACTCCCGGTATGCGGGAAGAAATACGTTCGCAGTCCGGCAATGGCCTGAGTCTGCCCCAAACGCAACCCGCAGCTCGTGCTGGGTTGACGCGTGGAGCGAGCGCGACGAGGGGCAAGCATGGCGGTGGCGGGTGTTGGCGCCGCGTAGCAGCGCTACGCAAGACGACCGAAGGCGCCCTCAACAATAGGAATGCGCAGCCCGCGCGAGCACTCAGCGCGGGCTGCGACACGAAGAACCGGCGGCGACCTACTCTCCCAGGGGGTTGCCCCCCAAGTACCATCGGCGCTGAAAGGCTTAACTGCTCTGTTCGGAATGGGAAGAGGTGTCTCCCTTTCGCTATGCGCCACCGGAGATTGGTGAGACGGTCTGCGAGACGTCTGAAATCGCGCTTGCGCGCGCTCTCAGTGCCTGAGATCCGCCCCGGTGGAGCTTGAAAACCGCACAAGGCCGCGATGGGTAAGTGATAAAAATATCCGTCAAGCCCTCGACCCATTAGTACCGGTCGGCTGAGTTCATTACTGAACTTGCACCGCCGGCCTATCAACCTGGTGGTCTACCAGGGGTCTTACTCCCTCAAGGGGATGGGAGAGCTCATCTCAAGGACGGCTTCCCGCTTAGATGCTTTCAGCGGTTATCCGTTCCGTGCGTAGCTAACCTGCGATGCCCTTGGCAGGACAACAGATACACCAGAGGCACGTTCATCCCGGTCCTCTCGTACTAGGGATGACTCCTTTCAACTCTCCAACGCCCACAGCAGATAGGGACCGAACTGTCTCACGACGTTCTGAACCCAGCTCGCGTACCGCTTTAATGGGCGAACAGCCCAACCCTTGGGACCTACTCCAGCCCCAGGATGCGACGAGCCGACATCGAGGTGCCAAACCGGTTCGTCGATGTGGACTCTTGGAACCGATAAGCCTGTTATCCCCGGAGTACCTTTTATCCGTTGAGCGACGGCGCTTCCACTTGCTACCGCCGGATCACTAAGCCCAACTTTCGTTCCTGCTCGACCCGTCGGTCTCGCAGTCAAGCTCCCTTATTGCCTTTACACTCTACGCACGATTTCCAACCGTGCTGAGGGAACCTTTGGGCGCCTCCGTTACTCTTTAGGAGGCGACCGCCCCAGTCAAACTGCCCACCTGACACTGTTCACCGCCCGGATCACGGCGCGGTGTTAGAAGCCCAGAACACCAAGGGTGGTATCTCAAGGGTGGCTCCCCAGCGGCCAAAGCCACTGGTTCATAGCCTCCCACCTATCCTGAGCGAGATATCCCAGACTCCAATATCAAGTTGCAGTAAAGGTTCACGGGGTCTTTCCGTCTAGCTGCGGGTACTCGGCATCTTCACCGAGACTTTAATTTCACCGAGCCTCTCGTTGAGACAGCGTCCAACTCGTTACGCCATTCGTGCAGGTCGGAACTTACCCGACAAGGAATTTCGCTACCTTAGGACCGTTATAGTTACGGCCGCCGTTTACCGGGGCTTAGCTTCGCTGCTTCGCGCCGAAGCGCTAACAAGTCCGCGTAACCTTCCGGCACCGGGCAGGCGTCAGACCCTATACGTCGTCTTACGACTTAGCAGAGCCCTGTGTTTTTGGTAAACAGTCGGTTGGACCAATTCACTGCGGCCCCCTCGGGCTTCCTCCGTATGGAGTTCACCCTACCGGGGCGTCCCTTCTCCCGAAGTTACGGGACGATTTTGCCGAGTTCCTTAACGAGAGTTAGCTCGCTCACCTCAGTATGTTCTACTTGTCCACCTGTGTCGGTTATCGGTACGGGCACGCGAATCCTGCCTAGAGGCTTTTCTCGGAGGCATGGGATCGGAGACTGGCCGGCGGTCAAGCCAGCTGGCATCGCACCTCGCGTCAAAACGCCACCGCGGATTTTCCTACGGCGACTAGCTACGTGCTTGCCCCAGGACGACCATCGCCTGGGTTCTCTTACCCTTCCCCGTCCCCCCATCGGTCATAACGGAGACAACGTGGTACAGGAATATCAACCTGTTGGCCATCGGCTACGCCTTTCGGCCTCGCCTTAGGTCCCGACTAACCCTGAGCAGACGAACTTTACTCAGGAAACCTTGGACAATCGGTGGTGGGGATTCTCACCCCACTTTCGTTACTCATGCCGGCATTCTCACTTCCAACCGCTCCACGGAGCCTTACGACGCCGCTTCACGCAGTTGGAACGCTCTCCTACCGCGTACAGAGCCCGCAGGCCTGTACACCCATAGCTTCGGAGGCTAGCTTGAGCCCCGTTGAATTATCCGCGCCCGAACACTTGACCAGTGAGCTGTTACGCACTCTTTTAAGGGTGGCTGCTTCTAAGCCAACCTCTTGGTTGTCTCTGCATTCGGACATCGTTTGCCACTTAGCTAGCACTTAGGGTCCTTAGCTGATGGTCTGGGTTGTTTCCCTCTCGCGTACGAAGTTTATCCCCCGCACACTGACTGCCGAGTTAACCGTAACGGTCTTCGGAGTTTGCCTGAAGTCGGTAACCTGGTAGGGCCCCTAGTCCAAACAGTGCTCTACAGCCGAAACGCAATTGCTCGACGCTATACCTAAATATATTTCGGAGAGAACCAGATATCTCTGAGCTTGATTAGCCTTTCACTCCGATCCACAGGTCATCCGCCCAGTTTTCAACCTAGGTCGGTTCGGCCCTCCACGAGGTCTTACCCCCGCTTCAGCCTGCCCATGGATAGCTCGCTCAGTTTCGGGTCTACCGCCAGTGACTGTGTCGCCCTATTCAGACTCGCTTTCGCTACGGCTCCGCTCATCGCTTAACCTTGCCACTGACGAGTAACTCGCCGGCTCGTGATGCAAAAAGCACGCCGTCACACCCGAAGGTGCTCCGACCACTTGTAAGTCTACGGTTTCAGGTACTATTTCACTCCCCTTCAGGGGTTCTTTTCACCTTTCCCTCACGGTACTAGTTCACTATCGGTCACCAGGTAGTACTTAGCCTTGGAGGGTGGTCCCCCCAGATTCAGACCACGTTTCACGGGTGTGGTCTTACTCAGGAACATCAATCGGCAGATCAGTGCGTTTTCACCTACGGGACGATTGCCCTCTGTGGTGCGAGGTTCCACTCGCTTCGGTTAACACCTGATTTGGTAACTGCCGCCGAGCCGGCACGGCTCGGACATGACGTCCTACAACCCCCGACGGACAACGCGTGCCGCTTACATCCGTCAGGTTTGGGCTGATCCCTTTTCGCTCGCCACTACTCAGGGAGTCTCGGTTGATTTCTTTTCCTCGGGCTACTTAGATGTTTCAGTTCGCCCGGTTCCCCTCCAGCAGCTATGTATTCACTGCTGGATGACGCCGCATTACCGACGCCGGGTTTTCCCATTCGGAGATCCGCGGGTCAAAGGCTGTTCAGCGCCTCACCGCGGCTTATCGCAGCCGTCCACGTCCTTCATCGACTCCTGGTGCCAAGGCATCCACCGTAAACTCTTACTATCTTGACGGTGAGCGACCCACTCACATAAGTGTGTAGGTCGTTAAATCAAATACCCACGAGATCCGCTTACGCAGATCCCGCTTCTTGGCCTTATGCAGTTTTCAAGCTCCGCCGAGGCGCACCTCCGGGTTCTCCGGAGGTGGTCTCTCAAAACTGAGCAGCGTACGTGTCGATCACGAATGGTCGACACGGAGCCCGGTCGACGTTCTAGAGAAATCTCCCTAGAAAGGAGGTGATCCAGCCGCAGCTTCCGCTACGGCTACCTTGTTACGACTTCACCCCAATCACGGGTCCCACCTTCGACGGCTCCCTCCTTGCGGTTAGGCCACCGGCTTCGGGTGTTACTCGCTTTCGTGGTGTGACGGGCGGTGTGTACAAGGCCCGGGAACGTATTCACCGTGGCATTGCTGATCCACGATTACTAGCAACTCCACCTTCATGGAGGCGAGTTTCAGCCTCCAATCCGAACCGAGGCGCACTTTCTGGGATTTGCTCCACCTCGCGGTATTGCTGCCCTTTGTATGCGCCAATGTAGCACGTGTGTAGCCCTGGACATAAGGGGCATGATGACTTGACGTCATCCCCACCTTCCTCCGGTTTGTCACCGGCAGTCTCCCATGAGTCCCCAACTGAATGCTGGCAACATGGAACGGGGGTTGCGCTCGTTGCGGGACTTAACCCAACATCTCACGACACGAGCTGACGACAGCCATGCACCACCTGTGATGGTGTCCCGAAGGAAAACCGTGTTTCCACGGCGGTCACCAACATGTCAAGCCCAGGTAAGGTTCTTCGCGTTGCGTCGAATTAAACCACATGCTCCGCTGCTTGTGCGGGCCCCCGTCAATTCCTTTGAGTTTTAGCCTTGCGGCCGTACTCCCCAGGCGGGGTACTTAGTGCGTTAGCGACGGCACGGGAGGAGTCGACACCTCCCACACCTAGTACCCATCGTTTACGGCGTGGACTACCAGGGTATCTAATCCTGTTCGCTCCCCACGCTTTCGCGCCTTAGTGTCAGTAACGTCCCAGCGAGCTGCCTTCGCTATTGGTGTTCCTCCTGATATCTGCGCATTCCACCGCTACACCAGGAATTCCACTCGCCTCTTCCGTACTCTAGCTCCACAGTATCCATCGGCTTTCAAAGGTTGAGCCTTTGACTTTCACAACGGACTTATGAAGCCACCTACGCGCGCTTTACGCCCAATGATTCCGGACAACGCTTGCTCCCTACGTATTACCGCGGCTGCTGGCACGTAGTTAGCCGGAGCTTCTTGTGGAGGTACCGTCAATCCGCACGGCTATTCACCGGCGAACCTTCGTCCCTCCTGAAAGGGGTTTACAACCCGAAGGCCGTCTTCCCCCACGCGGCGTTGCTGCGTCACGCTTTCGCGCATTGCGCAAGATTCCCCACTGCTGCCTCCCGTAGGAGTCTGGGCCGTGTCTCAGTCCCAGTGTGGCTGATCGTCCTCTCAGACCAGCTACCCATCGTTGCCTTGGTAGGCCGTTACCCCACCAACAAGCTAATGGGCCGCGGGCCCCTCCCAATGCGGAGGCCGAAGCTTCCTTTAGTACAAAGGCTGATGCCAATGCACCACATCCGGTATTAGCCCGAGTTTCCTCGGGTTGTCCCGGTCATCGGGGCAGGTTACCCACGTGTTACTCACCCGTTCGCGGCTTTGCCCCAGGGCAAGCCCTGGTTCGTCGCACCACTTGCATGTGTTAAGCACGCCGCCAGCGTTCGTCCTGAGCCAGGATCAAACTCTCCGTGAAATGTACTTCTTACAGAGAGCCTGTCATGCCTATATGGCCGCCGTGTACACAAGTACGACGACCGGTATGACGAGGTAATTCTTAATTCATGACCACTCGGCACGCTGACGTTGGCCGAGTGGTTCGGGCTCAAACATTCCGCGGACCATTGGTTGGGCCCACGGAGTGCACGCTGCTCAGTTTTCAAAGACCGCTGCGCCTCTTCGTCGGGATTCGACGCTCTCAGACGCCGGGGCCCCGCAGAGGAGGCCCCAGAGGACGAAGGAATATAGCGCCTCGCCGGGGACTTGTCTAGTCGCCGGCTCGAAGTTTCTTGAAGCGCCGCTTTCCGACCTGGAGCACCTTACCGATCAGGGCGGCGGCGGGCAGATCGAGCGGCTCGGCCGCCAGCGGCTCGCCGTCGAGCTTCACCCCGCCCCCCTTGATCAGGCGCCGCGCCTCGCTGGAGCTGACCTCGAAGGCGGAGGCGATCAGCCGCGGCAGATGGATCTCGCCGCCGTCGCCGTCCGCCACCTTGGCGAGGTCGAACTCAGGGATGTCGTCGGGAACGCCTCGGGCGACGAAGACCTGGTCGAAATGGGCCTCGGCCGCCGTCCCGGCGCCTTCGCCGTGGAAGCGGTCGACCAGCCGTCGCGCCAGCTCCCGCTTGGCCTGGTTCGGCGGCGCGTCGGGGACCTCGCCACCGAGCAGCAGCCGGAAGTACTCGGCCATCGCCTCGTCGGGGATCGACATCAGCCGGCCGAACATCTCCTCCGGAGCGTCGGTGACGCCGACGTAGTTGCCGAGGCTCTTGCTCATCTTCTGGACCCCGTCGGTGCCGACCAGGATCGGCATCGTCAGGATCGACTGCGGCGGCTGGCCGTAGGCGGTCTGCAGGTCGCGGCCGAACAAGAGGTTGAACTTCTGGTCGGTGCCGCCGAGCTCGATGTCGGCCTCGACCGCAACCGAGTCGTAACCCTGCAGCAACGGGTAGAGCAGCTCCAGCGCCGCCACCGGCCGCCCTGCCGCCATTCGCTTCTGGAAGTCGTCGCGCTCCAGCAGCCGCGCCACCGTGGTCTGGGCCAGCAGGCCGAGCAGCTGCTCGGGCGGCATCGCCAGCCACTCGGAGTTGCGCCGCACCTCGGTCGCGGCCGGGTCGAGGATCTTGAACGCTTGCTCCTGGTAGGTGGCGGCGTTGGCCTCGATCTCCTCCGGACTCGGCAGCGGCCGCGTGCTCGAGCGGCCGCTGGGGTCGCCGACCCGAGCGGTGAAGTCGCCGATGATCAGGACGACGGTGTGGCCGGCGCGCTGGAACTCGGCCAGCTTCGCCAGCACGACCGTATGGCCGAGGTGGATGTCCGCCGTGGTCGGGTCGATCCCCAGCTTCACGCGCAGCGGTCGCCCCGCCTCCAGCTGCGCGGCCAGCCGCCCCTCGGGCAGCACGTCGACCGCGTTGCGGGTGAGATCGGCGGTTGCTGGCGGCTCGGGCACGATGAGGCGCAATGCTAGACTGCCGCCTTCGCTCGACGGGGCCCGCGTCCCGCTTGCAGAGCGCCGCAGTTCCCCCTCGATGGCAGTCCTTGGACTCAAACGCCGGCGGTCTGGCGGCGGCGACGTGCCGCCCGGCCCGCCGCCCCCGACGCTAACCCCTCCACAGCCGCCGAAGCCCAAGCGCCCGCGGCTGAAGAAGCTGCGGATCCTCTTCGTCCTGCTCGGACTCGGCATCCTCGCCGTCGTCTCGATGGTCTTCGGGATGATGGCCGCGGTCTCCCAGGACCTGCCCGCGATCTACAACTTCGCCCAGTACAAGGCCTCGAAAAACAGCATCGTCGTCGACGACAACGGCGAACAGATCGGCACCCTCACCTCCGACCAGAACAAGATCCTCCTCTCTAGCGCACAGATCTCCCCCAACGTCAAGAACGCGGTGGTCTCGATCGAGGACAGCCGCTTCTACGAACACTCCGGCGTCGACTTCCAGGGGATCGGCCGCGCTCTGGTCAAGGACATCCTCGCCCAGAGCGCCGCCCAGGGCGCCTCGACGATCACCGAGCAGTTCGTCAAGAACGCGCTCGAAGCCGAAGGCAGCCGTACCGTGCTGGAGAAGTTCCGCGAGGCGGCGCTGGCCTACCGGCTCGAGCGCCACTGGTCGAAGGAAAAGATCCTCACCGAGTACCTGAACACGATCTACTTCGGCGAGGGCGCCTACGGGATCGAGGCCGCCGCCCGCACCTACTTCGGCGCCGCCCACCCCGGCTGCGGCACCGCGACCGAGCCCTGCGCCTCGGTGCTCGAGCCCTGGGAGGCGGCGACGCTGGCGGCGATCATCTCCTCTCCCTCGGGCTACGACCCCAAGGTCTATCCCGAAAACAACCTCAACCGGCGCAACGTGGTGCTGGAAAAGATGTGGCAGCAGGGCTACATCTCCGAAGCCCAGTACAGGGAAGGGATCAAGCAGGCGCTGCCGGCGCCAAGCGACATCAAGCCGCCGACCCTCGATTCCAAGGCGCCCTACTTCACCGCCTACCTGCGTCAGCAGCTGGTCGAAAAATACGGCGCCTCGAAAGCCTTCTTCGGCGGGCTGAAGGTGAAGTCGACGCTCGACCTGAAGCTGCAGGCGGCGGCCGAAGAAGCGGTCAGCTCCTACATGGGCTACCTGCCGGCGACCGCCTCGGTGGTCGTGATCGAAAACCGCGACGCCGGGATCAAGGCGATGGTCGGCGGCCCTGACTTCGAAACCGCGCCGTTCAACCTCGCTACGCAGGGCCGTCGCCAGCCCGGCTCCTCGATCAAGCCGTTCACCCTGATCACCGCCCTGGAAGAGGGGATCTCGCCCTCGACCACCTACCCCTCCGAACACCGCACCTTCACCTTCGGCAAGCACAACGAAGAAGTCTTCGAAGTCTCCAACGACGAGGACTCCTACCTCGGCTCCTGCTCGATCGAATGCGCGCTGACCTACTCGGACAACTCGATCTACGCCGCCCTCGGCCTCGAAGGGCTGGAAGGAAAGACGGTCGAGGACAAGACCCGCTCGATCGCCGGCACGATCCACAAAGCCGGCTACCGCGACCCGATCTCGACCAACCCGGCGATGGTGCTCGGCGGCCTCAAGGAAGGCGTCAGCCCGCTCGGCTGGGCCTACGCCTACTCGACGATCGGCAACGAGGGCGACCGGATCAGCGGCACCCTGGCGCCGGAGCCCGGCGACAGTCCCGTCTCCTTCACCCAGGTGACCAACTCCGACGGGCAGACGATCAAGGGCGGCGACAACGACTCGACCCACGAACAGGTCTTCAGCGAGGAAAACGTCGCCGAAGCCCGGCGGATCATGGAAACCGTCGTCTCCAACGGCACCGGTACCCACGCCCAGATCGGGGCCGAAAACCAGTGGGGCAAGACGGGGACCACCGAGAACAACGGCGATGCCTGGTTCTGCGGCGGCATCTCCGACGAAGTGACCGCCTGCGTCTGGGTCGGCTACGCCGACTCGACCACGCCGATGACGACGCTCTACGCCGGCGGCCCGGTGATGGGCGGCACCTTCCCGGCGCTGATCTGGGCCAGCGTGATTTCCGCCTGGAAGGAAATCCAGGCCGAACGCGCTTCCGAAAAAGCGGAAGAGAAGGCTGAAAAGGCAGCCCGCGAAGGCGACACCGAAAAGGCCGAAGAAGCGGAAGCCGAAGTCGAAGAATCGAGCGGCGAATACGAACCGACCGAACCGGTGGAAGAAAGCTCCGAACCGGCGCCCGAAGAAGTCGCGCCGGAAGAAGCGACGCCGGAAGCCGGTGGAGGCGGTGGCGGCGAAGGCGAAGCCCCGCCGACCGAAGAAGCGACGCCGGAAGCAGCGCCTGAAGAAGCGGCGCCGGCAGGCACCGGCGGCGGCGTCACGGCGGGCTAGCCGCAGCGCGCCTCAACGGCTAGCTGCGACGCGTCTCAGTCCGCCGGGGCCGGCGGGCGCGGGCGAGAGACGAAGCGGCTGCCGGCGGCGCTGAAGCGCCAGGGGCGCTCGGTCGCTTTGGTGATCCCGATCCGCGGCCCGGTGACGACGGCCGGCGGCTCCCCGGCCGGTGGCAGCAGCAGGAACGGCTCGCGCAGAAGATCGGCGCCGTTGCTGGTCAGGTCGATCCCGAGTGCCTCGGTCAGCTTGCCCGGGCCGGAGCAGAGGTCGGCGTCGGGCCGCGGGCCGCGGCGCCCCCGCATCGCCTCGATGCCGGCGGTCGGCTCCAGTGCCCGGACCAGGACCGCGGCCGCCTCTCCCTCCGGTTCGCAGACGAAGTTGAGCAGGCTGTGGATCCCGTAGGAGAGGTAGACGTAGGCGCGGCCTGGAGGGCCGAAGAGGACGCCCGTGCGCTTGGTCAGGCCGACGTGAGCGTGGCAGGCGGGGTCGTCGCGATCGTAGCTCTCGGTCTCGACGATGACGCCGCCGACGCCGGCGAAGAAGAGCCGGCAGCCGACCAGCTCGCGGGCGGCGTCGTGGACCGAGCGCGCGAAGAAGGCGAGCGGCAAGGGCTCGGCGGTGGTCCCGTCCGGGGCGGCGACAGCGCGCCGCGCCGCGGTGGCGCCACGCCCAGCCGAACCGGGGCCGGCCGCGTTCACGCCTGCGCTTCGCGCACCCGCGACTCGATCGCCGCCAGCGCTCCCCGGGCGGCCTCGATCTGCGCCGCCAGCGGAGCCGAGCCGGTGCCGCCGGCGATCCGCTTCGACTCCAGCCAACTGCCCCGCTTCAGCACCTCGTAGTAGTCCTCGCCGAGATGTTTGGAGTGGCGCTGGAGGTCGGCCGGGGCGAGCTCGGAGAGCGCCAGGTCGCGCTCGACCGCCTCGGCGACGAGGCCGCCGACGATCCCGTGCGCCTCGCGGAACGGCACCCCCTTGCGGACCAAGAGGTCGGCGACCTCGGTCGCCGCCAGCATCTCGTCGCCGGAGGCCTCCTCCATCCGCTCGCGGTCGAAGGCGATCCCGGCCAGCAGCCCGTCGGCGACTTCGAGACTGGCCTCGACCGTGTCGATCGCGTCGAAGAGCGGCTCCTTGTCCTCCTGCATGTCCTTGCCATAGGTGAGCGGCAACGCGTGCATGACGCCGAGCAGGGTCGCCAGGTCGGCGGCAACGCGAGGCGACTTCGCCCGCAGCAGCTCGGCCGAATCGGGGTTCTTCTTCTGCGGCATGATCGAGGAGCCGGAGCTGAAGCCGTCGTCGAGCTCGCAGAAGCCGAACTCGGTGGAGGACCAGATGACGATTTCGGAGCCGAGCCGCGAGAGGTGCATCGCGCAGGTGGCGGCGGCGTTCAGGTAGTCGAGGACGAAGTCCCGGTTGGAGGCGCCGTCGACCGAGTTGTGGGAGACCTGCTCGAAGCCGAGGTCTGCTGCGACCGCCTCGCGGTCGATCTCCCAGTTGACCCCGGCCAGGGCGCCGGAGCCGAGCGGCATCACCGAGGCGCTGTCGACGGCGAACTGGAAGCGCAGGACGTCGCGGGCGAGCATCCAGAAGTAGGCGAGCAGGTGGTGGCCGAGGTAGACCGGCTGGGCCCGCTGCAGGTGGGTGTAGCCGGGCAGCGGCCAGTCCTTGTGGCTCTCGGCCTGCTCCAGCAGTCGCCCCATCGCCGCGCCGCATAGCTCGACCGCACGCAGGCCGTGCGCCTGCACCACCATCGCCACGTCGGTCGCCACTTGGTCATTACGGGAGCGGCCGGTGTGGAGCTTGCCGGCGACCGCGCCAACCTCCTCGCCGAGCAGCCGCTCGATTGCCATGTGGACGTCCTCGTCGGCGGCTTCGTAGGCGGCGCCGGGTTCGGCCTCGATCCGCCTGCGGACGGCATCGAGCCCGGCCTCGATCCGGGCCAGCTCGTCCTCGTCGAGGACGCCGATGCGGGCGAGACCGCGGGCGTGGGCCTGCGACTGCGAGATGTCGTACGGAGCCAGCCGCGCGTCGAAGCCGAGCGAGCGGTTGAGTCGCCAGAAGCGCGGGTCTGGCTGCTTGCGGAAGCGGGAGTCCTGGCGACCGGTCATCGCTGGTTTCTACCGGTGTCCGAGTGCCGCCGCCAGCTCCTCGGCGACGCGGGTGACCTCGCCCTCGCTCATCGCGGGGAAGAAGGGCAGCGCCAGCGAGTGCGCCGAGGCAGCTTCGGCGACCGGGAACTGGCCCTCGTGGTAGCCGAGCTCGCGCAGGTGCGGGAAGAGGTGGACGCAGGGCAGGTAGGCCTTGGCGGCGATCCCGCGCTCGCCGAGGCGGGCGATCGTCGCGTCGCGGTCGACCTCGTCGTCGAGGCGGACGACGTAGACGAACCAGGAGCGCCGCTCCTGGCCGCGCCGCGAGGGCAGCGTGGTCACGCCCTCGACCTCGGCCAGCGCCGCCTCGTAGAGCCCGGCGACGCGGTCGCGGCCGGCGAGCAGCTGGTCGAGCTTCTCGACCTGGGCGATTCCCAGCGCCGCCTGCAGCTCCGAGAGCCGATAGTTGAAGCCGAGCCGTTCGTGGTCGAGCCAGCCCATGTCGAGCGCCCGGCCCTGGTTGCGCTCGGAGCGCAGCCGCGCCGCGACCTCGGGGCTCGAGGGGACGATCATCCCCCCCTCCCCCGTGGTGATCTGCTTGTTGGCGTAAAAAGCGAAGGTGGCGAGGTGGCCGCGGGTCCCCACCTTGTGCCCCTCGGCGTCGACCGCGCCGAGCGCCTCGCAGGCGTCCTCGAGGATGCCGAGGCCGGCGCCCGCGGCGAGCCGCTCCAGCTCGACCATGTCGGCGGGCCAGCCGAAGATGTCGATCGGCAGGATCCCGACGGTGCGCTCGTTCAGCGCCGCCGCCGCCGGCGCCGGGTCGAGGTCGAGGGTCTCCGGGTCGACGTCGCAGAAGACCGGACGCACCCCCTCGTAGAGCAGGCAGTTGGCCGAGGCGACGAAGGTGAAGGGGCTGGTCAGGACCTCCTCCCCGCGTTCCCAGCCGAGCGCGCGGACGCCGAGGTGAAGGCCGGCGGTGCCGCTGGAGACGGCGACCGCGTCGTCGACCCCGAGCCAGGCGGCGAAGCTCTGCTCGAAGAGCTCCTGGCGCTGGCCCAGCGAGAGCACGCCGGATTCGACCACGTCGAGCAGCAGCTCCTTCTCGCGCTCGCCGAGCTCGGGTCGCGCCAGCGGGATCGGCTCGGGCTGGTTGCCGGGGGCGCTCACTGGAAGGCGTACTCCAGCGAGTCGACCAGCGCCTGCCAGGAGGCCTCGATGATGTTCTCCGAGACGCCGGTGGTGCCCCATTCGCGCTCGGAGTCGGCGGAGTCGAGGATCACCCGGGTGACCGCGCCGGTGCCATGGTCCTGGTCGAGGATCCGCACCTTGTAGTTGGTCAGCTCGATCTCCGCCAGGTGCGGGTAACGGTCGGCGATCGCCGCGCGCAGGGCCTTGTCGAGGGCGTTGACCGGGCCATTGCCCTCGGCGACCCGGACGTAGCGCTCGCCGTCGACCTCGACCTTGATCGTCGCCTCGGTTTCGACCGCCTCGCCGGCCCGCCGCTCGGTGATCACCCGGTAGCTCTCGAGCACGAACAGCGGCTGGTACTCGCCCGCCTCGCGACGCAGCAGCAACTCGAAGGAGGCCGGTGCCGCCTCGTAGTGGAAACCGGCGTGCTCGCGCTGCTTCAGCTCGACGACGGCGCGGCCCGCCGCCTCCTCGTCGAGCTCGAGCCCGGCGCGGGCGGCCTGGTCGCGGATCGTCGCCTTGCCGGAGAGCTCGGAGGGGACGATCTCGCGGTCGTTGCCGACCAGCGACGGGTCGACGTGCTCGAACGCCGCGGCCTCGTGCTCGACCCCGGCGGCGTGCATCCCCGCCTTGTGGGCGAAGGCGTTGCGGCCGACGTAGGCCCGGTCGGGATCGGAGACGAGGTTGCAGAGTTCGTCCAGGTAGTGGGCGGTCGCGGCCAGCCCCGCGAGCTGCTCGGCGGTGACGACCTCGAAGCCCATCTTCAGCTGCAGCGCCGGCAGGATCGAGGCGAGATTGGCGTTGCCACAGCGCTCGCCGTAGCCGTTGACGCAGCCCTGCACGGAGCGCGCTCCGGCGCGGACCGCGGCCAGCGAGTTGGCGACCGCGCACTCGGAGTCGTTGTGGGTGTGGATGCCGAGCTCGACCCCGCCGAGCGCCGCCAGCGCCGCCGCGGTTGCCGCCTCGACGTGGTCGGGCAGGCTGCCGCCGTTGGTGTCGCAGAGGGTGACGTTCTCGGCCCCGGCCTCCGCCGCCGCATTGGCGCATTCGAGCGCGAAGGCGGAATCTTCGCGGTAGCCGTCGAAGAAATGCTCGGCGTCGAAGACGACCCGTTTGCCCTGCTCGCGGCAGAAGGCGACCGACTCGGCGATCATCGCCAGGTTTTCCTCCGGGCTGACCCGGATCACCCTCTCGACCTGCAGCCGCGAGGCCTTGCCGACCAGGCAGACGACCGGCGCGAAGGACTCGGCCAGGCCGACCAGGGCCGGGTCGTCTCCGGCCGTGGTGCCGCGGCGGCGGGTCATTCCGAAGGCGACCAGCTCGGCGTTCCGCAGCTGCAGCTGCGCCAGCCGCTCGAACAGCTCGGCTTCCTTCGGGTTGCTGCTGGGGAAACCGGCCTCGATGAAGTCGCAGCCGAGCGCGTCGAGCGCTTCCGCGACCTTCACCTTCTCCCCCGCCGAGAGCGACATGCCGCGGCCGCCCATGCCGTCGCGCAGAGTCGTGTCGTAGAGCTTCACCTTTTCCATCGGGACTGCCTTTCGCTTCAGAGAGTCGGGGCGGGCCGGTGGCCCGGGGCGCGCGGCAGGGCCGCGCCGGCCGCTAGGCGGCAGGGGTAATTCGCCCGATCTCCTCGGCCTCGCCTCCGGAGGCGTCGTCGCTCGCGGCGGCGGCCGGCATCTCGACGAAGTCGAGCCACTCGTGGTACTCCTCGGCGCGGCCGTAGAGCGCGTCCTCGAACTTGGCCTGGACGTGGCGGGTGATCTCGCCGGGCTCGCCGGCGCCGATCTGGTGGTCGTCGATCTCCCGCACCGGCACCATCTCCGCCGCGGTGCCGGTCAACCAGACCTCCTCGGCGAGGTAGAGCTCGGCCCGGGCGATGTCGCGCTCGACCACGGTGTAGCCGAGGTCACGGGCGATCTGGATCACCGACTTGCGGTTGATCCCGTCGAGGATCGAGGCGACGTGCGGCGGCGTCACGATCTCGCCGTCGCGGACCAGGAAGATGTTCTCGCCCGAGCCCTCGCAGACGAAGCCCCGCTCGTCGAGCAGGATCGCCTCGTCGTAGCCGGCGTTGGCGGACTCGGTCTTGGCGAGGATCGAGTTGAGGTAGGAGCCCGAGGCCTTCGAGTGCGGGATCGACCCAGCGGGGCTGATCCGGCGCCAGCTCGAGACCTTGGCGCGGATGCCGGCGCCGGCGCTCTCGTCGCCCAGGTAGGCCCCCCAGGGCCAGGCGCCGATGATCACGTCGACGGCGGTCTTCGAGAACAGCCCGAGCTCGCCATAGCCGCGGAAGGCGAGCGGCCGGATGTAGGCGGTGCGGAGCTCGTTGCTGCGCAGCAGCTCGTGCGTCGCCTGGCGCAGTTCCTCGGCCGAGTAGGGCAGCGGCAGGTAATAGAGCTCGGCCGACTTGTGGAGGCGGTCGAGGTGGTCGGCGTGGCGGAAGACGGCCGGGCCGCGGACGGTGTCGTAGCAGCGAATGCCCTCGAAGACGCCGGTTCCGTAGTGCAGACCGTGGGTCAGCACGTGCACCTTGGCGTCGTCCCAGGGGACGAGCTCGCCGTTCATCCAAATCGAATCCTGCGGCTCCATGTTGGAGAAGTATGCCCGATCAACGAAAGGGGTTCAGGAGGCCGCCGCGAACGGCATTCCAAACCCACCAGGAGGAACAAGCATGATGCGAAGGTTCGTCCCGAAGCTCAACTTTGCGAACGTGATCGCCTGTCTGGCGCTGTTCGTCGCCCTCGGGGGCGCCGCCGTCGCGGCCGGCCTGCCGAAGAAGAGCGTTGGCCCGCTGCAGCTGAAGCACGGCGCGGTCACCGCCGGCGCGATCCGTCGGGCCGCGATCACCCCCGGCAAGATCGCCCCAGGCGCGGTCACCGCCGGCAAGCTCGGCGCCAACGCCGTCCTGCCCGGCAACCTCGGCAACGGGATCATCTCGACCCAGAAGATCGCCGCTGGCGCCGTCGTCGCCAGCTCGATCAAGAACGGCGTGATCACCAACAACAAACTGCAGAACGAAGCCGTCAACGCTGCAAAGCTGGCGAAAGGCTCCGTGACCTCGGCGAAACTGGGTCCCGAAGTAGGCCCGCTGCTCGGCAACCTGCGCAGCGGCCAGACCCTGCGCGGCGTCTTCGACGTCGGCGGCACCGCGGCCGCCAAAGAAGCGCTGGCGAACGGCTCGGTCAGCTTCCAGTTCCCGCTGACGAACCCGCCGACCGTCAACGTGATCGCCAAGAACTCGAACAACTCCAACTGCCCGGGCCTCGGCACCGGCGCCACCGCCCCGGTCGCCAACCCCGGCAACCTCTGCGTCTACATCACCGAAGTGACGAACGCCGACGAAGCGGCGCCGCTCTCGGTGCAGGGATCCAACCGGCTTGGCTTCGGCCTGGTCGGCAAATCGAAAGAAGCGGGCCCGTTCGCCGTCTACGGCGTCTGGGCGGTAACTGCTCCCTCCTCCTAAGCGCTACGCGGGGGCCGAGGCGGTCAGCTCAGCGAGCACCGCCTCGGTCATCTCCGCGGTCCCCACCTCGACCTCCTGCGGGAGGTCCGCCATCGGCGGGGTCTGGGCGGGGCGCGAGGCGAGGTCGGGAGTGCGTAGGCCGCGCTCGAGCACCGCGTCGACGGCCTCCTCGATGCGCTCGGCGTCCCCGGCGCGGCCGAGGCCGTGGCGCAGCATCAGCGCCGCCGAGAGGAAGGTCGCGAGCGGATTGGCGATGCCCTGGCCGGCGATGTCTGGGGCCGAGCCGTGGACTGGCTCGAAGAGGCCGGGGTCGCCGTCGGCGCCGAGGCTGGCGGATGGCAGCATCCCGAGGCTGCCGGTCAGCATCGCCGCCTCGTCGCTGAGGATGTCGCCGAAGAGGTTCTCGGCGACGACGACGTCGAAGTCGGCCGGGCGGGAGACCAGCTGCATCGCCGCGTTGTCGACCAGGAGGTGGTCGAGCTCGACGTCGGCGTAGTCGCCGGCGACGCGGCTGACCACCTCGCGCCAGAGCCGCGAGGTCTCCATCACGTTGGCCTTGTCGACCGAAGTGACCTTTGGCTTGCGATTGGAGTTGCCGGCGCGGCGGCGGGCGGCCTCGAAGGCGGCGACGGCGATCCGCTCGATTTCGGACGCGTCGTATTCGCAGGTGTCGTGGGCAGCGTCGCCCTCGCGGCCGGAGTCGCCGAAGTAGATGCCGCCGGTGAGCTCGCGGACGACCAGCAGGTCGGTGCCGGCGATCCGCTCCTCGCGCAGCGGGCTGGCGCCGACCAGGGCCGGGCTCGGGCGCACCGGACGGAGGTTGGCGTAGAGACCGAGGCCCTTGCGGAGGCCGAGCAGGCCCTGCTCCGGGCGCGGGTCGTCGGGGTTGGTGGTGTCCCATTTCGGGCCGCCGACCGCGCCCAGCAGAACCGCGTCGGAGGCCCTGCAGGCCTCCAGCACCTCGTCGGTGAGGGCGACCCCGTGCTCGTCGATCGAGCAGCCGCCCATCAGCCGCTCGTCGTAGGCGAACTCGCCCAGCGCGTCGAGCACTTGGCGGGTCGCGGCGACGATCTCGGGGCCGATCCCATCGCCACCGAGGACGACTATGCGAGGGGCGTCTGCCATCGCGGCGGACTCTACGCGCTGGCGAGCGGAGGCGCCGCCGCGCTCAGGCGGCTACGGCGTCGATGTTGAGGCGGACGTAGCGCAGGGTCAGCGGCTCCGGTTCGGCGGCGAGGACGTCGTCGACGAAGGGCTTGCGGAGCTCCTCGGGCAGCGGGTCGAGGAACGGGGCCAGGCAGATCGTCCGCAGGAACTCGAACGGCTCCGGCGGCACCACGTCCCACGGCTGCAGCCCGCAGCGGACCTCGGTGAAGCCGGCGGCGCGGAGGCGCTCCTCGGTCTCCTCGGCGCCGGCGTAGAACCAGGGCTCGCCGACGTCCCGCAAGTGCGTGGCATAGGGCTCGCGGGAGCCAACCTCCGCGGCGGTCGCCTTCAGCTCCTCGATGTTGCCGGCGCCGCCGCACTGGGCCGTCATCCGCCCGCCCGGCTTCAGCGCCGCCCGCATCCGGGCGAAGAGCGTGTCGTGGTCGGAGATCCAGTGGAAGACGGCGCTGGAGACGATCGCGTCGACCGGCTCGGGCAGCTCCAGCTCGGTCAGGTTCGCGGCGAAGGCCTCGTCCTGGGGACGGAGGATCTCCCGCACCTTCTCGACCATCGCGACCGAGCCGTCGACCCCGATAACCCGCCCCTCGGGCAGGCGCTCGATCAGCATCCGGGTCACCCGGCCGGTGCCGCAGCCGGCGTCGAGGACGGTCTCGTCCCCACGCAGCGGCAGCCGCTCCAGCACCGCCTCGGCCCACTCCTCGTGCGGGACCGAGACGCGCTGGTAGGAGGCAGCGTCCCACTCGCGCACGCCGCTCATCACAACCCCGTGGTGACCGGGCCGACGGCGCGGCCGGCCTCCTCGAAGACGTCGATCCGCTCGGCGTTTTCGAGCGTGATGCCGATCTCATCGAGGCCGTTCAGCAGCCGGTGCTTGACGTCCGGCTCGACCTGGAACTCGAAGACGCCGGCGGCGCAGGTGACGGTCTCGTCGTCGACGTCGATTCGCGCCTCCCCCGCCTCGGCGACCGCCTTGCAGTGGGCTTCGTCGAGGATCGCCGGCAGCAGCCCGACCTTGGTGCAGTTGGAGTAGAAGATGTCGGCGAAGCTGGGGGCGATAATCGCCCGGAAGCCGAAGTCCTCCAGCGCCCAGGGAGCGTGCTCGCGGGAGGAGCCGCAGCCGAAGTTGGCCCCGGTGACGAGGATCGGGTTCGGCTCCAGCTCGATCTCGCCGTCGCGGATCCAGTCGTAGAAGAGGAACTCGCCGAAGCCGGTCCGCTCGACCCGCTTGAGGAACTGCTTGGGGATGATCTGGTCGGTGTCGACGTCGGCGCGATCCAGCACCGACACCTTGCCCTCGATGATGTCCAGTGGTCGCATCTTCAGCTCCAGTCTCGGATGTCGACGAAATGTCCCTCGACGGCCGCGGCGGCGGCCATGCTCGGGCTGACCAGGTGGGTGCGGCCGCCCTTGCCCTGGCGCCCCTCGAAGTTGCGGTTCGAGGTCGAGGCGCAGCGCTCGCCCTCGGCGAGGGTGTCCGGGTTCATCCCCAGGCACATCGAGCAGCCTGCCTCACGCCATTCGAAACCGGCGGAACGGAAGACGTCGTCGAGCCCCTCGGCCTCGGCCGCCTGCTTTACCTGCTGGGAGCCGGGGACGACCATCCCGTGGACGCTGTCGGCGACCTTGCGGCCGTCGACGATCGCCGCCGCCTCGCGCAGGTCCTCGATCCGGCTGTTGGTGCAGGAGCCGATGAAGACCCGTTCCGGGGCGACCTCGGTCATCGGAGTGCCGGCGGTGAGGCCCATGTAGGCGAGGGCGCGTTCGGCGCCTTCGCGCTCGGCGACGCTCTCCATCTGCCCGGGGTCGGGGACCGAGTCGGTGACCTCGACGACCATCCCGGGGTTGGTGCCCCAGGTGACCATCGGAGAGATCGCCGCGGCGTCGACGTCGACCTCGGAGTCGAAGGAGGCCCCCTCCTCGGTCGGCAGCTGCTTCCAACGCTCGACCGCGGCGTCGAAGTCCGCCGGCGCGCCGGGGCGGTCGCGGACCCACTCGAAGGTGGTCTCGTCCGGGGCGATCATCCCGGCCCTGCCGCCGCCCTCGATCGTCATGTTGCAGATCGTCATCCGGCCGGGCATCGAGAGCGCCTCGATCGCCGGGCCGGCGTACTCGACCGCGTGGCCGGTGAAGCCACCGGTGCCGAGGCGGCCGATCGTCGCCAGGATCAGATCCTTCGGGGTGACGCCCGGGCCAAGCTCGCCGGCGTAGGAGATCCTCATCGTCCGCGGCCGCTTCTGGACCAGGCACTGGGTGGCGAGGACGTGCTCGACCTCCGAGGTGCCGATCCCGAAGGCGAGCGCGCCAAAGGCCCCGTGGGTGGAGGTGTGGCTGTCGCCGCAGACGATCGTCATCCCCGGCTGGGAGACGCCCAGCTCCGGGCCGATCACGTGGACGATCCCCTGCCGGTCGGAGCCGAGGCTGTAGACCGGGATGCCGAACTCCTCGCAGTTGCGCTCCAGGGTTTCGACCTGGACCCGGGAGAGCTCGTCGGCGATCAGCCGGGCGACCTTGGTGCCGTCGGTGGGCGTGTTGTGGTCGGCGGTGGCGAGGGTCTTGTCGGGGCGGCGAACTGGCCGTTCGGCCAGGCGCAGCCCGTCGAAGGCCTGCGGCGAGGTGACCTCGTGGACCAGGTGCAGGTCGATGTAGATCAACCCTCCGGAGACCTCGTGGGCCTCCCAGATCTTGTCGAACATCGTCTTTGGCATTGCTCAGCTCCTCCTCAGGCCAGCGGTGATCACGGCGATGAAGCGGGTCTGCTCCTCGCCTTCGTTCTCGAAGTGGTGCGGAAGATCGGCATCGAAGGTGACGCAGTCCCCCTCGCGCAGCTCGTGGCGGCCGCCGTCGACGACCAGCGCCAGGGTGCCGGCGAGGACGACCGTGGTCTCGCGGCTGCCCGGCTCGTGCATCGGCGGGTCCTCGCGGCCGCCGGTGCTGGCGCCGGGCGCGAGCGCGTGCAGCGAGACGTCGGCGCGCTGGCCCGGCAGCGGCGGGGTCAGCTCCTCGACCGCGTGGCCACGGCGCTCGGAGCGACGGCGGCCGGCGGCGCGGCTGATCGCGACGTTCTGGCCCTCGTCGAGGCGGAGCAGCTGGGACAGGGTGAGCTCGAGGCCGGCGGCGATCTTGGCGGCCGAGGCGAGGGTCGGCGAGGTCTCGCCGCGCTCGACCTGGGAGAGCATCGGGGCGCTGACCCCGGAGCGCTGGGCGAGGTCGCGGAGGCTGAGGTTCATCGCGTCGCGCAGGGCGCGGATGCGGGGACCGACAGCGGTCGAGGGGTCGACGACGGGGGCGGCTGCGGTGGCCGGGGGCGTGTCGGTGGCGACTGCGTTCATCGTGCCGTGTACGTTATCACGGACGTTTGTATGTTGCCTCTCTTCAAGACTTGAGAGGTGCCTGTGGACGAACAGCGGCAAGCAGGAGGTGGAGGTCGGCGGCGACCTCGTGCGGTTCGTCTTCGAGCTGGGACCAGGTGACCCGGACGTGGGTAATGCCGGCGGTGGCGAAGGCTCGGTCGCGGGCGCGGTCGGTGCGGAAGGCCTGGCGAGTGCCGTGGGATTGCCAGCCGTCGAGTTCGACCACGAGGTTGGGGGTCGGCCAGTGGCAGTCGGCCTCGTAGCGCTTGCCGCTCGCTTCGATCCAGGCGTTGAGGTGAGGGCGAGGGAGGTCGTGGGCGTCGAGGAGGGCGAGGAAGCGGCGCTCGAGCTCGCGGCGGGTGCGGCCTGGGGCCTCGCGGAGGTGGTCGAGGGCAGTGCGGATGGCCGTGGCTCCTCGGTGGCCTGGGTAGCGGGCTAGTAGGTCGGGCAGTGAGAGCGAGTCGTAGAGGTGGCGGTATTCGCTCTCGCGGAGGAGGGTCTCGACCAGGTGCGGGTCTCCACCGGCCGCGAGGTCGAAGATCGTGCGCGGGACGGTGGTGGTCGGGATGCCGCTCTGGACCGTGACTTCGTCTGAAGCAAGGGACGCCACGTGCCGGCGGATCGATGCCGAAGATCGGGACTTGCTGGGTGAGGTGACGTCGACCTGGGCGCCCGAGTAGTCCCGCAGCTCCCAGAGGCTCGCTGCCGACCCGTGACTCAAAACCGCTCCCTCCCCGCAGGCGAGCACCGCCGCCATCCACCTCCCCTCCCGCCCGAGCACCGTGTGCCCGACGGAGTACACGCCCCATCGAAGCCGGTGAAGCCGGCCCGAGCGAAGCCGGAGTTCGATCGCGTTCTTTCCAAAGCCCAAGTCGACCAGCTGAGCTCGTGCAACCACGCCGTGCTGGCGCGCTGCCAACGCTGCCAGCTGGACCTCCCCGGATCGAGTCCGTAGAAAGGGCTCTATACGGGGCGTTTCTGCAGACTCACCTGGCTGGGCGGGGGTTGGTCTTGGCGCGGCTCGTCCCATGCACCTGATGGTGCAGGGGACGGGCGCGCGTGTGGGGGGCGGAACGTGCCGGCTCTCGCGACGGTTTTGGGCGGAAGCGCTACGGGCCGGGGGTTCGCTCGACGAGGGCGTCGGCGGTGGCCGCCTCGGCCTCGCGGGTGGCTGCCCCTTCGAGGGAGTTGGAGAGAGCGCGGACGTAGGCGCGGGCGCTGGCCTCGATGATGTCGGTGGCGACGCCGGAGCCGCTGGCGAGGACGCCGTCGGTCCGCAGCATCACGGTTGCCTCGCCGAGGGCGTCCTCTCCCCCGGTCACCGCGTCGACCGTGTACTTGACCAGCTCCGACTCGGTGCCGGTGGCGCCCTGGATCGCGCGGAAGACGGCGTCGATCGGGCCGTCGCCGCTGGACTCGCCGACAACGCTCTCGCCCGAGGGCAGGACCACGGTCACCTTCGCCCAGGGCTCGCGGCCGGAGGCGGCGGTGACCTCGAATGGGCCCAGCTCATGGGCGTCGGCGCGGTCGCGCATCTTCTCGGAGACGATCGCCTCCAGGTCCAGCGCGGTCACCTGCTTCTTGCGGTCGGCGACCTCCTTGAAGGCCTTGAAGGCGGCATTGAGTGCGTTGCCCTCGACCTTGTAACCGAGCTGCTCCAGGGCGTCTTTCAAGGCGTGGCGCCCGGAGTGCTTGCCGAGCACGATCGAGTTCGACTCGACCCCGACTTCGGTCGCCTCCATGATCTCGTAGGTCGTCCGCTCCTTCAGCACCCCATCCTGGTGGATGCCGGACTCGTGGGCGAAGGCGTTGCGGCCAACGATCGCCTTGTTCGGCTGCACCGCGTAGCCGGTCAGGCGGCTGACCAGGCGGCTGGTGCGGGCGATCTCGCGAGTGTTGATCCCGGTGCTGAAGCCGTGGGCGTCCTCGCGGACGTGGATCAGCATCGCGATCTCCTCCAGCGAGCAGTTGCCGGCGCGCTCGCCGATCCCGTTGACAGCGCACTCGACCTGGCGCGCCCCGGCGCCGACCCCGGCGAAGGAGTTGGCGACGGCGAGGCCGAGGTCATCGTGGCAGTGGACCGAGGTCTCGACGTCCTCGAGGCCGGGGACCAGCTCGTAGAGCCGCCGCCACATCGCCGCGTACTCGTCGGGGGTCGCGTAGCCGACCGTGTCGGGGACGTTGATCGTCGTCGCCCCCTCCTCGATCGCGATCGCGACGACTTCGGCGGTGAACTCGAGGTCGGCCCGGGTCGCGTCCATCGGCGAGAACTCGACGTTGTCGCAGAGGCCCCGGGCCTGGGTGACGGCGGCGCGGGCCTGGCCCTTGACGTCCTCGCGGTCGGTCCGCAGTTGGTGCTCGATGTGGATGTCGGAGGTCGAGATGAAGGTGTGGATGCGGGGCCTCTCAGAGCCCTTGACCGCCCCCCAGGCGGCGTCGATGTCGGCCTTATGGGTACGGGCGAGGCCGCAGATCACCGGGCCCTGGACCTCGCGGGCGATCGCCTCGACCGCCTCGAAGTCCCCAGGCGAGGCGATCGGGAAGCCAGCCTCGATCACGTCGACGCCGAGCCGCGCCAGCTGCTGGGCGATCTCCACCTTCTCGGCGGTGTTGAGTGAGATCCCCGGCGACTGCTCGCCGTCGCGCAGGGTGGTGTCGAAGATGTGGACGCGGTTGGCGTCGGGCGCTGCGTTTGCTTCGTTCGTCTCGGGTCCCATCTGGACCGTCTCCTTCTCTAAGTGAATCGAATGGCCTCTATGTCTCTCGCGGCTATCGCGCCGCCCAGCGCTATTCCCCCCGAGGGGGGAGGAGAAGGAGAAGCGCGAGGCTGTCGAAGCGTCCGGCCATTCGGTCCGCAGAGAGTAGCGCACCGCCTCTCGGCCGCTTAGGGTTCGCCGCGTGGGAGGAACAGCCGCCGCCGACTCGTCCCGCCTGCCCTGGCTGCCGCTCTTCGCGATGGCGATGGGGGTGCTGGTGATCGCCAACGACTTCACCGCGATCAACGTCGCGCTCTCGACCATGGAGCACGACTTCGACACCAACGTCAACACGATGCAGTGGGTGGTCAACGCCTACGCGCTGACCTTCGGGGTGATGATCATCACCGGCGGCCGGCTCGCCGACACCTTCGGCCGCCGCAACGCCTTCTTCGCCGGCGCCGCGATCTTCTCCCTCTTCTCGCTGCTCTCCGGGGTGGCCCAGTCGGAGGCCTGGCTGATCGCGGCGCGGGCGCTGATGGGAGTCGGCGGGGCGCTGATGTGGCCGGCGATCCTCGGGATGACCTTCGCGATGCTGCCGGAAGAGAAGGCAGGGCTCGCCGGTGGCCTGATCCTCGGCGCGGCCGGGCTCGGCAACGCGATCGGGCCACTGGTCGGCGGCGTCCTCACCGAGGTCGCCTCCTGGCGCTGGATCTTCTTCCTCAACCTGCCGATCGCCGCCTTCGGCGTCCTCGTCACCTACCTGCTGGTCCACCTCGAGGAACCGGAGGGCGGCGAGCGGCGGATCGACTACCCGGGAGTGGCGGCGCTCTCGGTCGGCCTCGTCTCGCTGCTGATCGGGCTCGACCAGGTCGACGACTGGGGCTGGGGAGACCCGCGGGTGCTCGCGATGCTGGCCCTTGCCGTCGTCCTCGTCGCCGCCTTCGTCCCGCTCGAGCGGCGGGCCGGCGAGCACGCGCTGGTGCCACGGGAGGTGATGGCGAACCGGCGCTTCGCCTCCTCCTGCCTGGCGATCCCCTTCATGGCGGCGACCTTCTTCGGGGCGATGCTCTACCTGCCGCTGTTCATGCAGGAAGACCTCGGCTACTCGGCGCTCGAAGCCGGAGTCGGGACCCTGCCCTTCCTCGCCGTCTTCGGGATTTTCTCTTTCCTCGCCGGGCCGCTCTATGAGCGGCTGGGCGCCAAGGTCCTGGCGGTCACCGGCGGCGCCTGCATCGCCGCCGCGCCGATCCTCTTCGCGCTGATGATCGACTCGGGATCCGGTTTCGGCGCCCTGGTGCCGGGAATGGTCCTGCTCGGGATCGGCACCGGCGTCTTCCTGCCGACCGCGACGACGGCGGGCGTGACCGCGCTCGATACCTCGCGGGCGAGCCTCGCCGGCGGCATCGTCTACATGTTCCAGATCGCCGGCGGCTCGATCGGCCTCGGCCTGACCACGGTCGCCTTCTCGGCGGTCGCGCCGCCCTTCGTCGACGGCATCCGGGCCGCCTTCCGGCTCGACGCCGGACTCTCGCTGGTCGGCCTGGTGATCGCCGTCCTGTTCATCGGCGGATCGCTGCTGGGACAGCGGCGGGCCGTCGCGGAGACGACCTGAACCCATCCCGGAGCCGACCTGACCCTTCTCGGGGCCAGCGGTCGGCTACTGGGTGATCGAGTCGCTGCCGCCCCCGGCGAAGATCGAGTCGGTCCCCTCGCCGCCGCGGAGGACGTCGTTGCCAGGGCCGCCCATCAATGTGTCTTCTCCGGAGCCGCCGAAGATCGAGTCGTCCCCGCCGCGACCGTTGAGCGAGTCGTTGCCCGGGCCGCCGACCAGCTTGTCGTTGCCGCCGCCGCCGGAGAGGTGGTCGTTGCCGGGGCCGCCGCGAAGGGTCGCCGGGACCGGCACGTCGGGCGAGAGCGTGATCGTGTCGTCCCCCCCGGCCCCGTTGACTTCGAAGCCGGCGATCGCCGCCGCTTCGCAGAGCAGCGCGTTCGGGTTTCCTTCCGGGTGGAGGCAGACGCTGCCGCCGACTTCCAGCGGCGAGGCGGATTCGATCGCGTAGCCGCGCCCGTCGGGGCTGACGTGGACCGAGATCACGTTCGGTTCGGGGTCGCCGGCGAGGACCACGTTGAGCGACTTTTCGGCGATCCGGGCCGAGGCAGGCGCCGCCTCGGCCAGCGGCTGGCAGGCGGCGGCGAGGGCGAGGGCGCTGAGGATCGCGGCGAATAGCTTGCGCATCGCCCCATGTAACAACGTCTTCCCGCCGACGTTGCGGCCGCGGCCACAGCCGGTGGCGCGCTGGCGGGCTAGAGGTCGACCGAGCGGCCGACTGAGAAGCCGTCGATGCCGAGGATGCGCTCGATCGCGTCCGGGCGCACCGGCGCGTCGGTGGTCAGCGCCATCACCGCCCGCTCTCCCCCGCTCTCGGCGCCGACCGCGGCGGAGACGATGTTGACCCCCTCCTCGCCGAAGGCGCTGCCGACGCGGCCGATCATCCCCGGCTGGTCGGCGTAGCGGAAGACGGTGATGTGGTCGGCGAAGGGCAGGTAGAAGCTCTCGCCCCAGGCGGAGACCAGGTAGGGCTCGCTGCGGGGGCCGACGCTGGTCCCGGCGACCTCGACTTCGCCCTCGCCGGAATGGACGCGGACGGTGACCAGCTCGGTGAAGTCCTCGGCGCTGGAGTCCTTGGTCTCGATCAGCTCGATCCCCCGCTCCTCGGCCATCTGCGGTGCGTTGACCAGGTTGACCGACTCCTCGGTGTTGCCGGAGAGGATGCCGACGAGGACGGCGATCCCGAGCAGGCGGGTCTCATGGGAGGCGATGCGGCCGCGGAATTCGGCGCTGACGCGGTCGACCGAACCGCTGCCCAAGCCCTGCGCGAGGCGGCCGAGCTTTTCGCAGAGCGGCACGAACGGGGCCAGCGCTTCCATCGCCTCCGGTCGCACCGCGGCGATGTTGACCGCGTTGGTGACGACCCCGCCGGTCAGCGCCGCGGTCACCTGCTGGGCGGTGACGACGCCGGCGCGGTCCTGGGCCTCGGCCGTGGAGGCACCGAGGTGCGGGGTGACGACGACGTCCTCGCGGGCGAAGATCGGGTGCTCGGTGAAGGGCTCGGAGGGGAAGACGTCGAGCGCGGCGCCGGCGAGCTTGCCGGAGTCGAGGGCGGCGGTCAGCGCATCGAGGTCGATCAGCTGGCCGCGGGCGCAGTTGACGATCCGCGCCCCGTCCTTCATCTCGGCGATCGTCTCGGAATTGATGAAGTTTTCGGTCTCCGGCGTCTTCGGCACGTGCAGGGTGACCAGGTCGGAGCGGCCGAGCAGCTCATCGAGGCTCTCGACGCCCTCGACCCCGAGCTCGCGGAAGCGCTCGGCGGAGACGAACTGGTCGAAGGCGACGACCTCCATCTCGAAGCTCTGGGCGCGCTTGGCGACGAGCTGGCCGATCCGGCCGAAGCCGACTACGCCAAGGGTCTTGCCGTAGAGCTCGGCGCCCTTGTACTTGGCCCGGTCCCAGCGGCCGGCGACCAGCGAGCCGTGGGCCTGGGGGACGTTGCGGAAGAGGGCAAGGGCCAAGGCCAGGGTGTGCTCGGCGGCGGCGACGGAGTTCGATTCGGGCGCGTTGGCGACGACGATCCCGCGCCGGGTCGCGGCCGGGATGTCGACGTTGTCGACGCCGGTGCCGGCGCGGCCGATCACCTTCAGCCGCGTGCCGGCTTCGATCAGCTCCGGCGTCATCGTCGTCGCCGAGCGAATCAGGATCGCGTCGTAGACAGGCAGCTTCTCGGCCAGCTCGCCGTCGTCCCAGTCGAGCCCGAGGTCGACCTCGAAGTTCTCGCGCAGCAGCTCGACCCCAGAGTCGGCGATCTTCTCCTTGACCAGGACGCGGGTCGGCTCGGCCCCGTTGCCACTCACTTGGCGACCCCCTCGACGTTGGCGACGACCCAGTCGACGCAGGCGGTCAGCGCCTCGACGTCGTCGGGCTCGACCGCGGGGAACATCCCGATCCGCAGCTGGTTGCGACCGAGCTTGCGGTACGGCTCGGTGTCGACGATCCCGTTGGCGCGCAGAGCGGCGGCGAGGGCCGCGGCGTCGACCGCGTCCTCGTCGAAGTCGATCGTGCCGACGACCAGCGAGCGCTGGGCCTGCTCGGCGACGAACGGGGTCGCGAAGGGCGAGCGCTCGGCCCAGCCGTAGAGGCGCGAGGAGGAATCGGTGGTGCGGGCGACGCACCAGTCGAGGCCGCCGTTGCCGAGCATCCACTCGAGCTGCTCGGCGAGCAGGATCAGGGTCGCCAGCGCCGGCGTGTTGTAGGTCTGCTGCTTGCGCGAGTTGTCGAGCGCGGTGGCCAGAGAGAGGAAGGCGGGCTGCCAGCGGTCCGAGGCGCCGTCGAGCTCCTCGATCCGGGCGATCGCGGCCGGGCTCAGCGCCGCCAGCCAGAGGCCGCCGTCGGAGGCGAAGCCCTTCTGCGGGGCGAAGTAGTAGGCGTCGGCCTGGGCGGCGTCGAGCGGCAGGCCGCCGGCGCCCGAAGTGGCGTCGACGAGGACCAGGGCGTCGCCGGCGTCGGCGGGGCGCTCGACCGGGACCATGACGCCGGTCGAGGTCTCGTTGTGGGCCCAGGCGACGACGTCGGCGGCGGGGTCGGCCTTGGGCGCGGGAGCGGTCCCGGGCTCGGCCTCGACCAGGATCGGGTCGGCCAGGAAGGGCGCGGCGGCGGCCGAGGAGGCGAACTTCTGCGAGAACTCGCCGAAGCTGAGGTGCAGCGAGCGCTCGCGGATCAACCAGGCGCAGGCGCACTCCCAGAAGGCGGTGGTGCCGCCGTTGCCGAGGGCGATCTCGTAGCCGTCAGGCAGCCCGAGCAGCTCGCTCAGCCCCTCGCGCACCCCCTTGACCAGGTCGCGGACGGGGGCCTGGCGGTGCGAGGTCCCGATCAGCTGGGTGCGATCGGCCAGGTGCGCCAGCTGCTCCGGGCGGACCTTGGAGGGGCCGCAGCCGAAGCGCCCGTCGGCGGGCTTCAACTCGGTCGGGATCGCGGCGGTTTGGGTCGTCGGCGGGCTCATGCGGGCTCAGCAGGTTAGTAACAGGTTCGGCGCCGTTCGCGCCGAGTGGCCGGTTAGGCTCGCTCGCGGAGGGGCCGTCCAGTCACGTCCTAGGAGGAATATCAGAGCGATGTACCCGATCAGCTACGAAGCCGATTTCAACCCGACCCCGAACCGGGTGACGACGTTCTTCAGAATCATCGTCGCGATCCCGTGGTTCATCGTCGCCGCGTTCTGGGGAATCGTCTTTCTCTTCACCCACTTCTTCGCTTGGGTGGCGATAGTCATCCTCGGGCGCTATCCCCAGGGCCTCTACGACCTCAACGCCGGGATCATCCGCTACTTCGTCCGCACCTCGGCCTGGGTCTACCTGCAGACCGATGCCTGGCCGCCGTTCGGCATCGCCGACGACCAGAGCTACCCGATTCGGGTCAACTTCGCCCCGCCGGCGGCCCATCAGAGCCGGCTCAAGGCCTTCTTCCGGCTGATCCTGGCACTGCCGATGCTGATCGTCTCCTACGCCGTCAACTACGCCCACCAGTGGGTCGCGGTGATCTCCTGGCTAACGATCGTCTTCCGCGGCTACCAGCCGGAGGGCGTCAACGGCGCTCTCACCTTCATGAACAGCTTCTACGCCCGGGTCTACGGCTACGTCGCGATCCTCACCGACGACTATCCGCCGATCGGCGTGGAGAAAGCGAAGAGCGTCCTCCCCGCCGCTCCGCCGCCCTCAAACGAGCCGCCGGCCCCGCCGGCGCCGACCGCACCGGGGGTCTGAGCGATGTCAGACGAGCAGAACGACAAGGTCTCACGCGGCGACGGCTGGGCCGCCGCCAACCTCGACGACCTCGGCGAGGGTCCCGGCTTCCGCAAGATCCGCACCCCCCTCGGGGTGACCGCCTTCGGCGTCAACGCGATCGTGCTGCCGCCCGGCTACGCGACCGGCAGCCATCTGCACGAGGAGCAGGAGGAGCTGTATTTCCTGCACTCGGGTCGGGTCGAGATCGAGTTCGGCGACGGGAGCACGGAGACGCTGGAGCCGGGTGGGTTGGCCTGGGTGGATGCGCCGACGCCTCGGAAGCTGCGGAACCTGAGCGATTCGGAGGAGGCGGTTTACGTGATTGTTGGGGGGAAGGGTGGCTACGTCGGTAGGGACGGGAAGCTGGGGCCCGGGGAGTCGCACCGCTGAGAGACGGAGCGGTGCGGTAGGTCGGGGACGGGGACCCTTCCGAAAAAACCGTCGCGCAGCTGAGCGTGCTCCGGAGGTGCCAGCGGGGTTCCTTGAGCTTTTTCGGAAGGGTCCCCGTCCCCGACCTTTCACAGGCTCCGCCGGACGGTTAGTTCTGGGACAGGTAGCGGGTCAGGGCTAGGCCGGATTGTTCTTCTCCGGGTTGGGGCCGGTCTTCGTAGCGGTGGATGGTCACGATGCGGCCCTGGGCGTCTAGGAAGAGGGCGCTGGGGCCGAAGGGGGCTAGGCCCGGGATGAGGGTGGTGACCCTTCCGTTCGCGCCGAAGTTCGTTTCCTGATGACCACTGGGGCGGAGGCGGATCAGGAGGGTCGAGCGGCGGTGCGGGACCGTGAAGGTTCCGCCGACGAGGATGCGGCCTTGGGGGTCGATCGCGAGTGCGTTGAGTTCATTTCCCCGGGCGGAGCCGAGCTTGACTACGGTGTTGCCGCGGCGTCCGAACGTGCGATCGAGCTTTCCATCGGGGCCGATGCGAACGATGCGGGCCCTAACGGCTTCTCCTTCGGTCCAGCCCATCCTCGCCAGCGCGATCACCGAGCCGTCGCCCTCGCCGGCGAGGGCGGTGAAGTAGCCGCCGACCGCGCCTTTCTTGCCCAATACCTTGCGGGTTCTGCCGGCGGGCGTCAGCTGAGCTACGCCCCAGCGGCCGTAGTCCGCTTCGCAGGATCGGATCGCACTGGGGGTGTAGGTGATCGCACCATTCGGTCCGATTACAGGCCCGCCGATCGTCTCGGCGCGAAGCGGATTTTCGGTCAACCTGCGGCCGCCCACGATGCCGTCACCGCTGAAGTTGGGGTCAAGCGCGCCGGTGTCGTCCAGCCGCGCTACGAAACCCGCCGATACCGGCACTTCTCCGAAGATGTCGTGTTCGCAGGAATAGCCGAGGTGGATCTCGGCGCCGCCGGTCACCGCGATTTTGCCCTCGGAGTTGACGGCGATGCCAGACGCCGTGAGCGATGCCCGCCGCTGCAGCGGCCGCCCGTTCTTGTCGTGCGGCGGCGGCAGGCCGAATTCGGTTTCGACCACCCCGCCCTGTCCGAAGCTGGGATCGAGGCGACCGTCGGGCAGGAACCGAAGGATCCGGGCCACCGATGGGACGTACAGCGGTTCGCCGCCGCTGAGGTTGAGCGGCACGTTGGCTTTTTCCGTCGGGAAACGAGCGGTCCCGACGACCAGCAGCCGACCCTCTGAGTCGACGGTGAAATCGCCGAGCCGGAATTCGCCGTCCGCGGGCAGCGGGGGACCGAGGGCGCCTTCGCTCCCGAACGGTTCGGTGATCGCTCCCGAGCTCCCAAGCAACCGCAGGTCCGAGCCGCCACTGAGGAACGCGCCGCCATCGGCCGTCGCCACCCCGCGAGCCGCGTATCCCAACTTGTCGGGCGACAGCGTCAGCACCCCACCCGCACCAAAGCTCGGATCCAAAATTGCTCCGGGCGAAGTCGCCGTCGCTTCCGCCGCGCCGGCCCGGACCCCAGCCACCGCCCCTGAGCAGCAAAGCACGACCAACGCCAATCCGATCCCCGCATGCACTGCTGCAAGTCGTCGCATGATCACTCAACCGTCCGGGAAGCCAGGGGATGCGGCACCGGCGGGCGGGGCGGGTGCCCCCTTCGAAAAGGCTCAAGCGGGGCTCGCCTGAGCCCTGGCGGCACGCTCAGCTGCGCGACGGTCTTTTCGAAGGGGGCACCCGCCCCGCCCCCTCGCACCGCCCCCGCAGCTACTCGCTGAACTCCTGATCAATCCAAGGCATCATCGACCGCAACTCTTTCCCAATCACCTCGATCTCTTTGTCCTTACCTTCTTGCCGCATCCGATCGAAGTTCTCGTTCCCGGCCTGGTTCTCCCCGATGAACTCCTTCGCGAACTCCCCCGACTGGATCTCGCCGAGGATCTCCTTCATCGCCGCCCGCGAGGACTCGCCGATCACCCGTTTGCCGCGGGTCAGGTCGCCGTACTCGGCCGTGTTGGAGATCGAGTAGCGCATCCCCTGGATCCCCTTCTCGTACATCAGGTCAGCGATCAACTTCAGCTCGTGCAGGCACTCGAAGTAGGCGAGACGGGGGTCGTAACCGGCCTCGACCAGGGTCTCGAAGCCGGCCTGGACCAGCTCCGAGGCGCCACCGCAGAGGACCGCCTGCTCGCCGAAGAGGTCGGTCTCGCACTCGTCCTTGAAGGTCGTCTCGATCACCGCGGCGCGGCCGCCGCCGATCCCGGAGGCGTAGGCGAGGACGGTGCCGTGGGCCTCGCCGGAGGCGTCCTGGTGGACCGCCATCAGGCAGGGGACGCCGTTGCCTTCCTCGTACTGGCGGCGGACCAGGTGGCCGGGTCCCTTGGGAGCCACCATGCCGACGTCGACGCCCTCGGGCGGGTCGATCTCGTTGAAGTGGATCGAGAAGCCGTGGGCGAAGAGGACGAGGTTGCCGGCCTCGATGCCGGGGGCGATCTGCTCGCGCCAGATCTCGCCCTGGCGCTCGTCGGGCAGCAGGACCATCACCACGTCGCCGCGGCGGGCGGCCTCGTCGACGGCGAGGACCTCGAGGCCGTGCTCTTCGGCCTTGGCACGGGAGGAGGAGCCGGGCCGCAGCCCGACGACGACCTGGACGCCGGAGTCCTTGAGGTTGAGGGCGTGGGCGTGCCCCTGGGAGCCGTAGCCGAGGATCGCGACGGTCTTGCCGTCGAGCTTCGCCATGTCGGCGTCTTTGTCGTAGAAGATGTCGTCGGTTTTCATGGCGCGAAAGCTACCTGAGCGTCACCGCCAGCCGCCCTCGCGTACGGCTCCTCGCCGAGCGCCGCGCTCAGCGCAGGGCCCGCCGCATCAGCTTGCCCGAGGGGGTGCGCGGCAGCGCCGCCGCCAGCTCAACCCGCTTGGGCACTTTGAAGCTGGCGAGCTCGCCGGCGCAGTGGCGGCGCAGCTCGTCGGCTGTCGCCTCGGCGCCGGCGCGGAGGACGACCACCGCGGTCACCGCCTGCTGCCACTCGGGGTCCTCGCGGCCGATCACGGCGGCGTCGGCGACCGCCGGGTGGCGCAGCAGCACCTCCTCGACCTCGGAGGGGACGACGTTCTCGCCGCCGGAGACGATCAGGTCGTCGATCCGGTCTTCGACCCAGAGGAAGCCTTCGTCGTCGATGTGGCCGAGGTCGCCGGTGTGCAGCCAGCCGGACTCGTCGGCGCAGCCGGGGGCGAGGGTCGGGCCCTGGACGAGGATCTCGCCGTCGCGGATCCGCAGGTGGTTGGTCAGCAGCGGCCGGCCGGCGGAGCCGAGCTTGCGCTCGGCGTCGTGCGGGGCCAGGGTCGCCACCTGCGAACAGGTCTCGGTGAGACCGTAGGTCTGGACCACCGCGGCGCCCTTGGCGATCGCCTCCCGCAGCGGCTCCTGCGGCACCGGGCCGCCGCCGACCAGGATCGCCCGCGGCCCGGAGAGGTCGGCACCGGCCTCGAGCAGGCGGACCAGCATCGTCGTCACCAGCGAGACCACGGTGATCCGCTGGTTCGCGAGAGCGTCGGCGACGCGGTCGACGTCGAAGCCGTCGTGGACGACCGCGGTGGTCCCCTGGATGACGCTGCGCATGACGATCCCGAGGCCGGCGATGTGGCTGAGCGGGACGCAGCAGAGCCAGCGGTCGGCCGGGTCGACGCCGATGTTGAAGCCGGAGCCGACCGCATTCCAGAGGAAGTTGCCGTAGGTGAGGCCGACCGGACGCGGGGTGCCGGAGCTGCCACTGGTCAGCACCCGGGCGCAGACATCGTCCATGTCGTGCTCGCCGAGCAGCGGCAGGTCGGCCTCGGTCTGGGTCAGCTCGCCGGGGTCGTCGAGGTCGACGATCGGCTCCTCGGCGGCGACGATCGCCGCGCGCTCGGCCTCGGTCAGCCGCGGGCTCAGCGGCAGCATCGTCGCGCCGACCTTCATCAGCGCGTGGGTCAGCACGACCTGCTCGCGGCGCGGGTGCATGGTCAGCGCCGCGATGCTGCCGCGGCGGACCCCCTGCGCGGCGAGCCGGCGGGCAACCCAGGTCGCTTCCGCCTCGAGCTCGGCGTAGGTCATCGCCGCCCCGTCGGCCTCGAGGGCGATCCGGTTCGGAGCCGACCCCGCGCGCTGCGCCAGCCAGTCATCGAGTTTCATATCGTGGGAATCATGCCCAAACGCCACAAAGACGCACCGCCGGAGGATCAGCTCTACGCGCCGACCGAGTGGAAGGCGGCCGGCAAGTACGAGGATGTGCGCTACGAGAAGGGCGGCGGGATCGCCAAGGTGACGATCAATCGGCCCGAGGTCCTGAACGCATTTCGGCCCCAGACCCTGATCGACGTCTCGGCGGCGATGGAGGACGCCCGCGAGGACGAGGAGGTCGGGGTGGTCGTCCTCACCGGCGTCGGTGAGCGCGCCTTCTGCGCCGGCGGCGACCAGCGGGTCCGTGGCGATACCGGCTACCTGGCCGAGGGGGCCAGCGTCGGGCGCTTCCACGTCACCGACCTGCAGATCCAGATGCGGCGGCTGCCGAAGCCGGTGGTGGCGATGGTCGCCGGCTACGCGATCGGCGGCGGCCACATCCTCCACCTCTGCTGCGACCTGACGATCGCCGCCGACAACGCCGTCTTCGGCCAGGTCGGCCCGCGGGTCGGCTCCTGGGACGGCGGCTACGGGGCCTCGCTGCTGCGCGACTTGGTCGGGACCAAGAAGGCGAAGGAGTTCTGGTTGCTCTGCCGCCAGTACGACGCTGAGGAGGCGCGCGAGATGGGCCTGGTCAACACGGTCGTGCCGCTGGCCGAACTGGAACGGGAGACGATTGCCTGGTGCCGCGACATGCTCGCCCTCTCCCCCTTCGCGCTGCGGCTGGTCAAGGCCAGCTTCAACGCCCACGAGGACGGCTACGCCGGGATCCAGCAACTGGCCCACGACGCCAACCTGCTCTTCTACGGCTCCGAGGAGGCGGCCGAGGGCCGCGAGGCGTTCAAGCAGCGCCGCACTCCGGACTTCGACAAGTTCCCGCGGCGGTCCTGAAGATGCGCATCTGGCTGATGGCGGCGCGGCCGCGGACCCTGCCGGCGGCGATCGCGCCGGTCCTGGTCGGGACCGCGGCGGCGGTCGAATGGGCCGGCGAGCTGCCCCGCCTCCTTGCCTTCCTGGCGGCGCTGGTCGGCTCGATCTTCATCCAGATCGGCACCAACCTCGCCAACGACTACTCCGACGCGAAGCGCGGTGCCGACACCGCCGACCGCCTCGGACCCGTGCGGGTCACCTCCAGCGGCCTGGTCACTCCGGACAGGGTGATGCGGGCGACCTGGGTCGCCTTCGCCGTCGCCGTCGCCTGCGGCATCTACCTGGCGATCGTCGCCGGCTGGGTGATCCTGCTGATCGGCGCCGTCTCGATCGCCGCCGGCGTCCTCTACACCGGCGGCCCCCGGCCCTACGGCTACGCCGGCCTCGGCGAGGTCTTCGTCTTCCTCTTCTTCGGCCTGGTCGCCGTCAACGGCTCCTACTACGTCCAGGTCGAGCGGCTCGACGCGCTGCCGCTGGGGCTCTCGATCAGCGTTGGCTTCCTCGCCACCGCGATCCTCGTCGTCAACAACGTCCGCGATCTCGAGACCGACCGCCGCGCGGCGAAGATGACCCTGGCGGTGCGGATGGGCCGCGAGAACGCGGTCAACCTCTACCGGCTGCTGATGTTCGGCGCCTTCCTGCTGCTGCCGTTCGCGCTCTGGGCCGGCGAAGCGACCGCCTGGCCGATGCTGGGCTGGCTGGCGGCGCCGCTGGCGGTGAAACCGCTGCGGGCGATGGGCAGCCGCACCGACGGCCCGGCCCTGAACGGCGCCCTGGCAGGGACCGGCGCGGTGCTCGGCGTCTTCTCGCTGCTGGTCACGATCGGCCTCCTGCTCGGGAGCTGAGGTGACCGGCCGGGGCGGGGTCGCCGCGGTCGAGGTGGTGCCCTACGCGCTGCCGTTCCGGGAGCCCTACGTGACCGCGCGGGGGACGTTGACGCAGCGGCAGATGGTGCTGCTGCGGCTGCGCGACGCGAACGGGGTCGAGGGCCTGGGCGAAGCGGTGCCGCTGAGCCTGCGCGGCGGGGCGAGCGTCGAGACGGTCGTGCGCGAACTGGAGGCGCTAGCCGAGGTGGCGGCACTCGACCCGGCGGGGTTCGCCGCGGACGCCCGGGCGGCGGAGCTCTCGGCGCCGGCGCGCTGCGCGGTGGAGACGGCGCTCTGGGACCTAGAGGCGCGGACGGCTGAGTCGAGTTATGCCCCGGAAACCGACCTTAAGTCGACTCACCTTCCCGATCCGGCGACGAGCGGGGCCGTCACTTGCAATGCGACCCTGATCTCCGGCGAGCCGGCGGCGGTCGCCGCCGACGCGGAGCGCTGGGCTGCCGCTGGCTTCCGCACCTTCAAGTTGAAGCTCGGTGCCGGCGACGACGCCGGGGCGGTGCGGGCGGTGCGCGATGCGCTGGGGCCGGAGGCGCGGATCCGGGTCGATGCCAACGCAGCCTGGTCGGTCGAGCAGGCGACCGAGACGCTGCGGGCGATCGAGCCTTTCGAAATCGAGCTGGCCGAGCAACCGGTGGAGACGATGGACGAAGCGGCAATGTTGGCGGCGCAGACCTCGATCCCGCTTGCCGGCGACGAGAGCATCGCCACGGTCGCGGACGCCGAACGGGCGGTCGAGCGAGGCGCCTTCGCCCTCAGCGGCACCAAGCTCTCCAAGGTCGGCGGGATCGAAGCCGGGCTGGCGATCGCCCGGGCCCTCCCCTCCTACGTCGCCAGCGCCCTCGACGGCCCGGTCGGGATCGCCGCCGGCGCCGTCCTCGCCCGGCGGGTCGACGCGCTCGCGGCCGAGGCGGGCCGCCCACTACTCGCCCACGGGCTCGCCACCCAACGTCTCTTCGCCGCGACCGTTAGCGCCGCCGGTCCGGAGCTCGACGGGGACCAGCTCAGCATCCCCCCGGGCCCTGGCCTCGGCGTCACGATCGATGAGGAGGCGCTGGCGGCGCACCGGCTTTAGGGTCGGCTTGCCGACTTTGGCGGCGATGCCCCCACCAAGCGCCAACCATGGACCCGACCAACGCCAACACCGCCCTCGCCTCGGCTTTCGCCGAGGAGCTCGAACGCGGCGGGCTGCGGCGGGCGGTCGTCTCCCCCGGCTCGCGCTCGACGCCGCTGGCGGTGGCGCTGTGGCGGGCGCCGGAGATCGAAGTCGACGTGGTCGTCGACGAGCGCTCGGCCGGGTTCTTCGCACTGGGCGCGGCGCAGGCCGGCGGGGTGCCGGTGGCCCTGCTCTGCACCTCGGGGACGGCGGCGGCCAACTACCACCCGGCGGTCGCCGAGGCCGACGAGTCCTCGCTGCCGCTACTGGTCCTCACCGCCGACCGGCCGGCGGAGCTGCGCGGAATCGGCGCCGGGCAGACGATCGACCAGATCAAGCTCTACGGCGAGGCGGTCCGCTGGTTCTGCGAAGTCGGCAACCACCTGGCAGACGACGCCGGTCTGCTGCACTACCGCTCGGTCGCTTGCCGGGCGCTGGCGGCAGCCCGCGGCGAGACCCGGCCCGGCCCCGTCCACCTGAACATGCCCTGGCGCGAGCCGCTGGCGCCGTTGCCGGTCGACGGCGCGGTGACCGCAACCGATCCGCTGGCCCTCGAGGGCCGCGACGGGCGGCCGCTGACTGCGGTGACCTCGATCGACCTCGAGCCGAGCTCGTTCATCCTCGACGAGATCGCCGGGCACATCGGCGACGCGATCTCCGGGGTGATCGTCGCCGGCCGCCAGACCGACCCCGAGCTGCGCGAGCCACTCGCCCGCCTCGCCATCGCCTCCGGCTTCCCGATCCTCGCCGAGCCGACCTCGCAGCTGCGGCTGGGGCCGCACGACCGCTCCCGGGTCATCTCGACCTACGACCAGCTGCTGCGCGACGAGCACTTCGCCCGCTCGGTCGCTCCCGAGCTGGTCCTGCGCTTCGGCGAGATGCCGACCTCGAAGCCGCTCCGCGCCTGGCTCGAGGCCTCCGAGGCCGACCAGATCGTCGTCTCCCCCCACGGCTGGAACGAGCCGACGCGGCGGGCGGCGGCGCTGGTCCGCGCCGACTCGGCCGAGTGCGCCGCCGGTTGGGCGGCGCGGCTGGAATCGGAGCCGCGACCGGAGCCGGAGCGCTGGCTGGCGGCCGAGCGGGCCGCGCGGGCAGCGCTCGACGCCGAGCTGGAGCTGGGTGAGGGGTCGATCACCGAGCCCGCCCTGCACCGGGCCCTCGGCCGCGCCCACGCCGACGGCGACCTCGTCTACACCGCTTCGAGCATGCCGATCCGCGACCAGGAGACCTTCCTCGCCGCCGGCGAGGCCGACGCGGCGCTGCTCTGCAACCGCGGCGCCAACGGCATCGACGGCCTCGTCTCCGCCGGGATCGGCGCCGCCCGCGAGAGCGGCCGGCCGACCACGATCGTCACCGGCGAGCTCGGCCTGCTCCACGACCTCGGTTCGCTGGCGGCGCTGCCCGAGGTGCAGACGCCGGTCCGGATCGTCGTCATCGACAACGGCGGCGGCGGCATCTTCCACTTCCTACCCCAGCAGGAGAGCCTCGGAGGCGAGGAGTTCGAGGCGCTGTTCGGAACCCCACGCTCGCTCTCGGTCGAGCGGGCGGCGGCTGCCTTCGGCGTTCCCCACCGCCGCCTCGGGTCGCTGGCGGCGCTACCCGCGGCGCTCGCCGAGGGCACGGGCGTGATCGAGGTCCGGACCGACCGCAACACCAACGTCGCGGCCCACCGCGCCGCCACCGCTGCGGTCGCCCGGGCGCTCGGCGAGCTGACCTGAGCCGGCGCTCAGCAGGCGATCGGCCCGGCCTCGCGACCGGGTCCAGGCCGCCAGAGCGGGCTGATGAAGGCGAAGCCCGGCTTGTGGAGGACCGGCGTCGGGCAGCTACCGTCCGGGTTGACCTCGATCACGGTGTCGCCGATCCCGAAAAGGGACGCTTCGTTGCGCAGTGAGCCGGTCTCGGTGAAAGCGAGCCGCTGGCCGGAGGGATCCCAGGAAAGCGCGCCAATCGCCCGTTCCCCGCCGTCGACGATCGGCTCCACGACTCCAGTTGCCAGATCTTGGACTTCGACCACGCTTTTCCCCGAGAGGGTAAGCGTGCCTTTTCCATGAGGAAGGTGGATGGTCTTCAGGCCGGGGAAGCGCCGGAGGCGGATTACGGCGAGACGACTGCCGTCCGGCGAGAAGGCCGCATCGTAGGCTTCGGAGACGAGCAGGGTCCGCAGTCCAGTTTCGACGTCGAATGCCAGCTCCACGGTCCTCTCTCGTGCGCTGTGGACCGCCCGATTGACGACCAACTGGCGGCCGTCGGGTGAGACGGAGGAGGGCGTTTCGATCACCGGATCAGTGACCCAGGGAGTCAGCCGACGCAGGCCCGAGCCGTCGGTACGGACCAGCCAGATCGAAGTGTGCTCGTGGCGTTCGATTTCACGGACCTTGCCGCTGGGCGTTGTGATGGAGGTCCCTTCGTTGCGACCCTTGATCCTCAAGAAGGCAATCGTTTGCCCATCCGGAAATGCGACGGGGTATGACCCGCCATCCGTGTGCGGAATCGCCACCGGACGGCCACCCGTGGCAGGGAGCAGGTAAAGGCGCTGATGGTCGGTTTCCTGCGGGTCGCTGGCCTTCAAGATGGCGCCAGCGAAGACGACCGCTTCGCCGCCGCCTACCCAGGCGAAGGTCATGAGCGGAAGTACCACGGGACCGCGGGCGGACGCGGCAAGCGAAATCGGAGTGACCTTGCCGTCCGAGCCGGCCGTGCCGAACCCGCCTTTCGCCTGGCTCAGCGAGAGGAATCCAAGGCGCGGGCCAGTCGGCAGCGTGACCCGGGCCGTAGAGTCGGAAATCTCTGGCGTGAGGCCGGCGGCCTCGATCGTCGTCGGCAGCGTCAGGATGACGCCGAGGAGCGCCAGAACAGCGACGGACAGAGCCAGCGCGCGCAGCGATGTCGCTCCCCTCCCCCGCCTCCGCCTAAAGACCACGCGGGAAACCTAGCGGCAATCGCCTCCGCTCAGGTCAGCAGCGGCAGCAGCGCACCCAGCTTGGTCTCGGTCTCGGCCAGCTCGGATGCGGGGTCGGAGCCGGCGACGATGCCGACGCCGGCGAAGAGGTGGGCGTCGCGGTCGCGGAGCAGGCCGCTGCGCAGGGCGACGCAGAACTCGCCGTCCTCGGTCGCGTCCATCCAGCCGACCGGGCCGGCGTACCAGCCGCGGTCCATCCGCTCGAGGCCGGCGATGGTGGCGACGGCGGTGCGGGGCTCAGCACCGACCGCAGGGGTCGGGTGGAGGAAGCCGGCGAGCTCGATCGTCGAGTGGGGCTCGGCCAGCTGGGCCAGGATCGGGGTCGCGAGGTGCTGGATGTTCGCCACTTTGACGATCTCCGGCTCCGCCGCCGCCTCGACCCAGACCGCGTGCGGACGCAGGGCGCGGGAGATGCGGGCGGCGACGATGCGGTGCTCGTGGCGCTCCTTCTCGCTGCGCATCAGCTGCTCGCCGAGGTGGTCGTCAACGGCGGGGTCGCTGCTGCGGCGGGTCGAGCCGGCGAGTGCGACGGTGGAGATGCCGGCCCCGGAGCGGCGCACCAGCAGCTCCGGGCTGGCGCCGACGAAGGCCGCCTCCGGGGTGCCGACGCAGAAGCAGAAGCAGGCGGGGAACTGCTCGCGCAGGCCGCCGAAGAGGGCGGCGACGTCGTGGGCGGCCGGGGCCGAGACGATCACCTCACGGGCGAGCACGACCTTCTGCATCTCCCCCGCCCCGATCCGCGCTGTCGCCGCCGCCACCGCGGCTTCGAACTCGCGCGGTGAGCGGGCGCCGCGGATCTCGGCCCGCGCGGTCGGGCTGGGGTCGATCATCGGCAGCGGCGTCCGCAGTCGCAGCGAGGCGAGCCGGCGCTCCAGCGCCTCCGCCCGCGGTCCCGGCTCCTCCCCCGCCCCCAGCACCGCGTTGACGGTGAGGAAGCTGCGGCTGCCGCTGCGGCAGAGCGAGACCTCCGGCAGGACCATCGAGGCCGGCGGCAACGAGGACCAGGTCGGGGTGCCGCCGCCCTCGGGGTCGAAGGCGAAACCGCCGAGCCAGACCGGGCCGGCGCCGGCCGGCAGCCCCACCGGCTCGTCCAGGACCCGGTCGCCGCCTGTTCGCAGGCACTCCTCAGCGACGTCGCGGAAGCGCCCGTCGCCGCGTGAGGCTGCCTCGTGGGCGACTCCCAGCCCGGCCAGGGCGAACTCGCGGTCCGGTTGCTCCCAGCAGAACCAGCGATCGCTCGCCAGTCGCGAGGCGAACGCAAGCGCGACCGGGTCGCTCGCCTCGACTTCGGCGGTGACGCTGACCAGAGTCCGCCGCCCACGCGCCGCGCCGCGCTCTAATGCAGCCCGCAGTCGGGCTGAGTATGACGAGGTCCAGACGGTGCCAGGCAAGGACGCAGACTCCCGGAGTAGCAGCGCTACTTCGGGAGTCGAGGACGCCGCATGGCGCCGTCGGGGGCCGTCATATTCAGTCCGACCCGCGGCCTATTGCGATCTCGCCCGTACGAACCATTTCGACCAGGCCGTGCGGGCGGACCATCCGCTCGAAGGCCTCGATCTTGTCGGCCGAACCGGTTACCTCGATCGTCATCGTCCGCCGCGCGACGTCGACGATCTTGGCCCGGAAGATCTCCGCGAACTGGATGATCTCGGCCCGGTTCTCGACCGCCGAGGAGACCTTGAACAGGGCCATCTCCCGGGCCACCGTCTCCTCCGGCCCCATGTCGCGGATTTTCAGCACGTTGACGAGCTTGTGCAGCTGCTTGGTCACCTGGTCGATCGGGTGGACGGCGCCGTCGAGGGTGAGGGTGATCCGCGAGATCGCCGGGTCGTCGGTCGGCCCGACCGCAAGGGTGTCGATGTTAAAGCCGCGACGCGAGAACAGCCCGGCGACCCGCGCCAGCACGCCCGGCTTGTTCTCGACCTGGATCGAGAGGATGTGCTTACGGCCGGAGAGCTGCCCCGGCACGTGCAGGTCCTCGAGCTTGACCGCCTGCGGCGTCCCCGCCTCCACTACGGCCTCCCCACGCAGGCTGATGGGTTTCCCGGCCGAGCAGGCCAAGGACGCAGGGAGCGTGGCGTGCTTTGCACGCGAGCGACCGAGGACGCCGGAATGCGAAGCGCCGGGGAAACCATCAGCGCACCGCCCGGGGGGCCTCGACCATGTCGCGGGCCGCTTCGCCGGGGGCGATCATCGGGTAGACGTTCTCCTCGGCGCTGACCCGGACGTCGACCAGGACCGGGCCGTCGGTCTCGATCGCCCGCTTCATCACCTCGTCGAGCTCGTCGGCCTTCTCGGCCCGGATCCCGGTGGCGCCGAAGGCCTCGGCCAGCTTCACCCAGTCAGGGCTGTCGCCCATCAAGACGGCGCTGTAGCGGCGATCCCAGAACAGCTCCTGCCACTGGCGGACCATGCCCATGTAGCCGTTGTTCATCAGGAAGACCTTGACCGCGATCCCCTCGCTGACGCAGGTCGCCAGCTCCTGCACGTTCATGATCAGGCTGCCGTCGCCGGCGACGCAGATCACGGTGTCGTCCGGGCAGGCGACCTTGGCGCCGACCGCAGAGGGCAGGCCGAAGCCCATCGTCCCGAGGCCGCCGGAGTTGATCCAGCGGCGCGGCTTCTCGAAGCCGAAGTACTGGGCGGTCCACATCTGGTGCTGACCGACGTCGGAGGTGATGATCGCGTCGGGCGCCACCCGGTGCAGCGCTTCGATCATCGCCTGCGGCTTGATCTCACCGTTCTCGGCCGGCGCGTAATAGAGCGGGTGCTCGCGCTGCCAGCCTTCGATCTCGCTCCACCACTGGTCGGTCCGCGAGGAATCGGTCTGCAGTGCCCGGTACTCGCGGGTCAACTTCGGCAGCACCTGCTTGACGTCGCCGACGATCGGAATGTGGGCGCCGACGTTCTTCGAGATCTCCGCCGGGTCGACGTCGATGTGGACGACTTTCGCGTTGGGGGCGAACTCGGAAAGCTTGCCGGTGATGCGGTCGTCGAAGCGGGCGCCGATCGCGACGATCAAGTCGGCTTTGTCCATCGCGTAGTTGGCGGTGAAGGTGCCGTGCATCCCCAGCATCCCGAGCCAGCTCTCGCCCGAGGCCGGGTAGGCGCCGAGTCCCATCAGGGTCGAGGTGATCGGGAAGCGGTCCGAGGCGGCGAGCTCGCGCAGCTCCTCGGAGGCGTTGGCGTTGACGACGCCGCCGCCGGTGTAGAGGATCGGCCGGCGGGCATTGGCCAGCGCTTTGGCGGCGATCCGGATCTGTTTGATGTTGCCCTCGAGGTTCGGTTTGTAGCCCGGCAGCTCGACCGGCTCGGTTCGCGGCTCGTAGTCGATCTCGGCTCGCGAGAGGTCCTGCGGGATGTCGAGCAGGACCGGGCCCGGTCGGCCGGTCGAGGCGACGTGGAAGGCCTCGTGGACGTACTCGGGGATCTGGCGGGCGTCGGTGACCTGGAAGCTGTGCTTCACGAAGGGCAGCGTGGCGCCGAGGATGTCGGCCTCCTGGAAGCCGTCGGTGCCGATCAGCTCGGTTTTGACCTGGCCGGTGATGAAGACGGTCGGAGTCGAGTCGAGCATCGCGTCGGCGATCGCGGTGATCAGGTTCGTCGCCCCCGGGCCGGAGGTGGCGAAGGCGACCCCGACTTTGCCCGAGGCGCGGGCGTAGCCCTCGGCGGCGTGGCCGGCGCCCTGCTCGTGGCGGGTCTGGACGTGGCGGAAGTCGGCGTCGACGACCGCGTCGTACATCGGCAGGTTGGCCCCACCGGGGATCCCGAAGACGTGCTTGACGCCCTCGGCCTTCAGCGACTCCATCAGTGCGTCGGCGGCCCTCATCGGAACAGGCGATGCTAGCAGCGAGGGAGCCGCTGCTCAGGCCTGCGAGGGGGCCGGGCGGGCCGGGTTCCAGCGCGTCTTCGGGTCGATCGACTCGGCGATCGCGTGGTCCTTGAAGCGCTCGATGTGGTGAAGCATCGACTCGACCAGCTCCTTGCCGAGCAGGTGCGGCTGCAAGCCGAGGTCGAGCAGGTTGGTGTTGACCGCGTTGTAGTAGTGGTCTTCTTTCTCCACCCGCGGGTTCTCGACGTGCTCGATCGTCACCTCGTAGCCGAGGTGGCCGGCCGAGGCCTTGACCAGATCGGCCAGTTCCAGCACCGAGAACTGCTCGGTGAACTGGTTGAAGACGCGGAAGTCGCCAGCGTCGGCCGGGTTCCCCACCGCCAGTTCGACGCAGGCGAGGGTGTCGCGAATGTTGAGGAAGCTGCGGGTCTGGCGGCCGCCGCCGTAGACGGTCAGCGGGTGGCCAACCACCGCCTGCAGGCAGAAGCGGTTGAGCACGGTGCCGAACAGCTCGTCGTAGTCGAAGCGGGTGATCAGCCGTTCGTCGCGGTTGGTCTCCTCGGTCTCGATCCCGTAGACGACCCCCTGGTTGAGGTCGGTCGCGCGCAGGCCCCAGGTGCGACAGGCGAAGTGGATGTTGGTCGAGTCGGCGACCTTGGAGCAGTGGTAGAAGGAGCCCGGCAGCTTCGGGAAGGGGAGGCGGTCGGAGCGGCCCTTGTGCTCGATCTCGATGTAGCCCTCCTCGATGTCGATCCCGGGCTGGCCGTACTCGCCCATCGTCCCGAGCTTGACCAGGTGGGCGTCCGGGACGTGGTCGCGCATCGCGAAGATCAGGTTGAGGTTGCCGATGATGTTCGCCTGCTGGGTTTCGACCGCCCGCTCGCGCGACTGCATCGAATAGGGGGCCGAGGCCTGCTGGCCGTAGTGGACGACCGCCTCCGGCAGCACCTCGGCGACGACCTCTTCGAGGAAGTCGCCGTCCTCGATCCCGCCTTCGTAAGAGCGGATCGTCTCGCCGGTGACCTCGTGCCAGGCCTCGATCCGCTCCGGCAAGGTGAAGATCGGGGTCAGCGAATTGCTGCCGTGTTCGCGGTGCCAGCGGCGACGGTTTCCGTTGTCGACGACCGAGACCTCGTGCCCGCGGGCGGAGAACCGCAGCGCCGTCGGCCAACCGAGGTAGCCGTCGCCACCGAGGATCAGAACTTTCATTGGCCGGGCAGGATAGTTGAATCCTGCAGATGCCAAGGCGGCTCGCAGCGCGAAACGGAGGTTGGCTGGGACTTGCCGCACTGGTGGCGATCCTGCTGCTCGGCCTCGGGCTGCGGGTCGGCTACGCCGCCGACGGGCGGGCGCCGGTCTACGACGCCCAGGCCTACTCGCGGATCGCCGCGCACCTGGATGCAGGCGACGGCTTCACGGCGGGGCGCAAAGCGACCCAGCCCTCGAGCAACTACTCGCCCGGGTTGCCGCTGCTGGTGGCGGGGATCTACGAGGTGACCGGCGGCGTCCACGGGCCGCTGGCGCGGGTGGTGCTGGCGGTGATCGCCTCCTTCGCGGTCCTCTTCACCTACCTGCTGGGACGAAGGCTGGGTGAGACCACCGGCCGCTGGGTCGCGGGCATCTGGGCGGGGCTGGTCGGCGCCGCCGCGGTGGCGATCTATCCGGCCTTCCTCGAGTACGGCGGGATGATGATGAGCGAGCCGCTGGCGGCGACCCTGCTCTCGGGCGGCGTGCTGGCGCTGCTCTGGGCGGGCGATGGGTCCTCGCCGTGGCGCTGGCTGCTGCCGGGCGCGACGTTCGGGGCGCTGACCCTGGTCCGGCCGGAGTACCTGGCGGTCGCGCTGGTCCTGGCCGTGCTGGTCCTGCTCCACGAGTGGCGGCCGCTGTGGTTGCGGTTCCAGACGGAGGCCGAATGGGAGCGCAACCACGGTTCCGAGGGTGATCGCCGCCTGCGGCGGGGGCTGCTGGCGACGCTGGTGATGCTGCTCGCCTTCGTCGCCGTGCTGGCGCCCTGGACGGTGCGCAATGCAGTCGAGCTGGGTCGCTTCGTGCCGGTCTCGACCGGCGGCGGGCAGGTGCTGTTCGCCGGCTCCTACCTGCCCTCGGATGGCAACCCGGAAGCGGTGGGACGCGAGGTAGTCGAACGCCACCCGGAACTGTTCGCGCCGAGGGCGGCGACGAAGCTGCGGCTGGAGCAGATCCTCGCCCGGCTCGCCCACGCCCGCTTTCCGGAACTGGAAACCGACGCGGCGCTCGCGAAGATGGGGCGCGAACGGCTCGGGGACGACCTGACCGAAGAGCCGCTCGAATTCGCCGGCTTCCTCGGCGAGAAGATCGGCCGCACCTGGTCGCACGGGCCGCGGGCGGTCTCCCGCGACGAACTCTGGGAAGCCCTGCACTGGGTCGTCCTCGGCCTCGGCCTGATCGGCCTCGCGGTGCTGCTCTGGCGGCGGCGCTGGGAGGGCGCCGTGATCGCCGCCGTCTTCCTCCTGATCACCGCGGTCAGCGCGCTCGGCGTCGCCACCCCGCGCCGGGTGCTGGTGATGCTGCCGCTGCTCGCCGCCTGCGCCGGCCTCGGCGTCGTTTGGCTCGACGCGCAGAGCCTCAAGCTCGGCATTCTGAGGCGGGATGGGCAGGCGGGCGAGCCGGCGTCGCCCGAGACGCCGGCCCGCGCTCGGCTTCAGTCCATGTCGTAGTGGGCGGTGAAGGCGAGCCGGATCAGCGTCGCCGTGTCGGCGCCTTTGAAGACGCAGCTGTACTTGACGACGTCGGGTTCGGTCGAGAGCACTTTCGGGGTGCAGCGGAAGCCTTCGAACGCCTTCGGCTCCTCGATCCGCAGCGAGAGCATCTTGTTCATCACCTTTTTCGCCGTCACGCAGGTGGCAGAGCTCCTCTGCGAAGGATCGACGTTAGAGGCGTTGAGGGTGCCGATCACCGTCTTCGAGATCACGTTGCGGGAGGTCGTCGTGCAGGTCTTGGTCGCCGGTTTGGCGCTCGCGGCGGCGGGCAGCAGGGCCGCCAACGCGGCCAGGGCGAGGACGGCGGCGAGGGACGCCACCGCGGGAGAGGTTCGCTTCATCGTTTCCTCCAGCTCAGGGTTCGGTTGCAGTGGGGTTTCGCCGCCGCGGGCCGCCACCCTGCGCGGATAGCCTGCCCTCCTTGGCCCCCTTGACCAACTGGACCCGCGCCCTGCCGGGGCGGTTCGGCCGCGGCACCCTGATCGCCCTGGCGGTGATCGCCGCGGTCGGCCTGCTCGCCCGCGCCTACGTCGTCGTCAAGCCGGTCGCCGACCCGGCCGACGACTCCCACGCCTACTACGCGCTGGCCAAGGCGATGTACGAGGAAGGCAGCTACGGCGGACCCGAATTCCACGACTCGAGCGACTGGTCGCCGGGCGCGCCGCTGCTCTATGCCGCCGCCTTCTTCGTCACCGGCGGCGCCCGCGAAGGGACCGCGCGAATCGTCGAGGCGCTGATGGGGACGGCGGCGATCCTGGTCGTCTTCCTGCTCGCGGCGCGGCTGGCCGGCGGCGCGGCTGGCCGAGTGGGAGACGGCCGCGAGGCGGACCCTGGTCCTCCCCGCGCCGGCCCTGCCGCTGCTGGCGACCGGAGCCCCATCGTCGTCCCGGTTTCGCCGCTGGCCCGCTGGGCGGGCTTGCTCGCCGCCGCGGCGGTCGCGGTCTATCCGCCTTTCATCCACTCAACCGGCGAGCTGATGAGCGAGCCGCCGGCGATCCTCACCCTGCCCGCCGCCGTCCTCGCTTTCCTCTGGGCGAGCGAGAGCGACAGCCCCTGGGACTGGCTCGTCCCCGGCTTCCTGCTCGGCTTGACGGCGATGTTCCGGCCCGAGTACCTGATCGTCGCCGCGGCCTTCGTCATCCTCGCGGCGATCCGCGTCGGGGCTCGACGGCTGGCGCCCGGGCCTCGCCGGCGCTGTCGCCTGTCTGCTGGCACTGCTCGTCCCGATCATCCCCTGGACGGTCCGCAACCTGGTCGTGCTCGAACGCCTGGTGCCGATCTCGACCGGCTCCGGCAAGGCCCTCTACGTCGGCACCTACCTCCCCGCCGACGGCGAATACGACCGGGTGAAGGAAGACCTCTTCGAGCAGCAGAACTTCGTCGAGATTTCCGGCGGCGATCTCGACAAGATCAACCCGACCCCGCTCTTCGACCGGGTGGCCAACGAATACAAGGCCGCCCACCACGAACCCGACCTCCCCCGCGACTCCGCCCTCGGCGCGGTCGGCAAGGAAGACTTCTCCAAATACTTCGGCGAAGACCCGGGCGGATACCTGGCGATGACCGCGCGGAAGGTCGGCCGGATGTGGTCGAGCGGGGTCGGCGCCGCGATGAGCTCGACCCTCGGCCGGGTGCTGCAGGTGCTGCTCGTCGCCCTCGGCATCGCCGGCCTCGCCCTGCTCGCCGCCTGGCGCCGCTGGTGGGACCTGGTCGCGACGATCGTCCCGATCCTGCTCGTCACCGCGGTCGGGGCGATCTCCCTGGCGGCGCCGCGGCGCAACGAGGTGCTGATGACGCTGGTCTTTCCGCTGGCCGCGATCGCGGTCGCAAGCGCCGCCTCGGCCCTATCCTCCCGCCGCAGATGATCGCCCCGACCCCCCTCGCCGGCCTCTTCCCGGCCGAGCTGACCGCGCTGCGCAGCGCCGGCATCGTCGTCGGCCTACTGCTGATCGGCTTCGCGATATGGCGCCGGCGCTCATTGCGCAACGCCGAGGTGCTGATGCTCGGCCTCGCCGGCCTCTTCCTGCTCCTCGTCGCCGGCACCGAAATCGTCGACGGCCTGCTCTCCGCCTTCTCCTTCGAGAAGGGCAACGGCGGGCGCATCCTCGGCCTCGCCGTGTTCGCGATCTTCGTTCTCTTCGTGCTGATCCTGCGGGCGCTCTCGCAGACCGCGCGCAACCAGCGCCAGCTCTCGGCGGCCCTGGAGGGACTGGCCTGGGAGGAGTTCCGCCAGGCCCACCTGCCGGAGCGCTTCAAGGACAAGGTGGCGATCCTGATTCCCGCCTACAACGAGGCGGAGAACATCGGTGTCGTTCTCGACCAGATGCCGGCCGAGGTCTGCGGCGTCCGCACCGAGGTGCCTCGTCGTCGACGACGGCTCCCGCGACGGCACCGGCGATGTCGCCGCCGAGCACGGCGCCCTGGTCGCCCGCCACGTCACCAACCGAGGTGGCGGCGCGGCACTCCGCACCGGCTACCGGCTGATGGTCGAATCGGGGGCCGAGGTGGTCGTCACCCTCGACGCCGACGGCCAGCACCTCCCTTCGGAGATGTCGCGGCTGGTCCAGCCGGTGCTCGACGGCGAGGTCGACGTCGCCCACGGCTCCCGCGTCCTCGGCCACGCCGACCGCAACCACTTCGCCCGCGAGCTCGGCATCGTCTTCTTCAACCGTCTGGTCAGCCTGATCACCCGCACCCACGTCACCGACTGCTCCAACGGCTACCGCGCGGTCCGCACCACCGTCCTCCCCCAGCTAGTCCTGCGCCAGGAGCAGTTCCACACCTCCGAGTTCATGATCGAGGCGATCAAGCGCGGCATCCCCGCCAAGGAGATCCCGATCACGGTCGAACAGCGGCTTCACGGGCACTCGAAGAAGCCGGCGGTGTTTCGCTATGGGGTGGGGTTTGCGAACGCGATCGTTCGCACCTGGTTGCGGTGAGCTGGAGAGACGAGCCGGTCTTTCTGCGGATCGTTTGAGGGGGCGGAGGTTGGGTGCCCCTCTCCCGGAGACCGTCGCGCAGCTGAGCGAGCCGCCAGGGCTCAAACGAGTCCCGCTTGAGCCTCCGGGAGAGGGGCACCCAACCCCCGCCCGAGCTGACTATCCGGGACACGTCTCAGATCTCGAAGCGCTTAAGGGTCGAGCCTCGGACGTGTGGGTCGGGCCATGCTTGATCCTTTGGCCCAGACCCCGCACCTCGGGCCTACTCGTCCATTTGTCAGGCCAGAACTCTGGGCCTATCCATCTTCGTCAGGCCCGAACCCAGGGCCTCCTCGTCTACTCGTCAGGTCTGGACCCTGGGCCTCCTCATCCATTCGTCAGGTCTGGACTCTGGGCCCGGGGTTGGCAACTCGATCGCGAGTGAGGAGACGGGGGTGCCTCTCCCGCGCGGACCGGCGTTAGCTGTTTGCCCCTGAGCACCCGACGTCGGCAGCCGCAGCACTTCACGGCAAACTGCCCAGGGAGCACGGGAGAGGCACCCCCGTCTCCCCCCTCACCTTTCGAGGTGAACCGTCCCTCGCAACGCGCGTTCAGCGAACGCCCGGGTGACGGACGGCCGCCGGATCCGGCAGGTAGAGGTCGGTGCCGCACCGCGGGCAGACCTGCACGTAGAGCTTCACCGGCTTGTGGCAGCGCGGGCACTGCCGTTCCGGTTCGTCGCGCTCGCGGCGGTAGAAGATCACCGCGGCGAGGCCGAGGATCGGGAGGACCGCGCCGACCAGGAACCAGATGAAGAACGAGCTGCCCTTGGAGCGGCCGATGATCGCGGTCGCGAGGCCGAAGAAGAAGATGATGACGAGGTACTCCACGGCTCCAATCGTCGCATTTCGGCGCGCCCGGAGCGCTGGGCGGAGCGAGGCTGAGCGTCCAGGCGGCAAGCCCGGATTAAAGGGAAGGAAATTCGCGCCGAAGAACAGTTAGAGCCCCGCCGGGACCTTCGCGCATGGCGATACCCAAGACCGAGCCTCGACACAAGCACGGCAAGCGCCATCACAAGCGGCGTCGGCACAAACGCGTCTGGAAGGACAAGCACTGGCGCTGGGTCCCGACCGCCGACGGCGACTGGCGGGTCGAAGGCTACATCTACACCCACCATCACAAACCGGCCAAGCACCACTTCCGCGGCCCCGGCCCGAAGCCGGCGAAACGGGCGGTCGCGGTGCCGCCGCCCCCCGTTAATCCCGACCCGCGGCCGCCGAACGCCTACCAGGGCGCCTTCGGGGTCGAACAGGCGAACCGGCTCCTGCACCGGGCCGGTTTCGGCCCGGTCCCGGGTCAGGCCGAGCAGCTGGCCTCGCTGGGCCTGGTCGGGGCGGTGCAGTCGCTGACCCGGCCGAGCGGCGCCGCGAACCTAAACGGGCCGACGCCCCACGACGACGACGGCAAACCCCTCGCCCCCGCCGATGCCTGGGGCCACGACGGCCTCTGGTGGCTCGACCGCATGGTCCGCTCCGACCAGCCGCTGGTCGAGCGCTTCGCCCTGGTCCTCCACGACTGGTTCGCGACCTCGCAGGCCTCGGTTTCCAAACCGCAGCAGATGATCGACCAGTCCAACCTCTTCCGGGCCCGCGGCTTCGGCTCCTTTCTCGACCTCTTCCGCGCGGTGACGATCGACCCGGCGATGCTGCAGTGGCTAAACGGCGCCGAAAACAACAAGTACGCGCCGAACGAGAACTACGGCCGCGAGATGATGGAGCTGTTCAGCCTCGGCGCCGACCGCGGCGCCTACAGCGAGGACGACGTGCGCGAACAGGCGCGGGCGCTGACCGGCTGGCGCTACGACTGGTCGAGCGAGGAAGGCGCCCACAACTTCCGCTTCGACCCGAAGCTCCACGACGACAAGACGAAGACGATCTTCGGCCAGAGCGGCAACTTCGGCTGGGAAGACTCCTGCCGGCTCTGCGTCGAAAATCCCCTGCACGCAAGCTTCTTCGTCGACAAGCTGTGGAGCTACTTCGTCGCCGGGCCGGCGCCGGAACCGCTGCGCGGCGAACTGATCTCCAGCTACGTCTCCTCCGGCTGGCAGATCCTCCCGGCGTTGGAGGCGATCCTGATGTCCCCGGGGCTCTACGAAGGGCCGCCGATGGTGATGCCACCGGTGGTCCAGCTGGCCTCGATGCTGCGCCGGATCGGCCGCGGCATCGACACCACCGCCTGGACCTGGCTGCTGGAACCGGCCGGGCAGGTGCTGTTCTGGCCGCCCAACGTCTCCGGCTGGGACGACACTCGCTGGCTCGACACCTCGCGGATGCGGGCGCGTTGGAACATCGTCGACTACGTCCTCGACGAGATCTCGGTCGACGCCTGGGACGGCAAGTACTCGAAGACCGAGAACCCCGACGAAGCGCTGGCCCGGGCGGTCGCCTCCTGGGGCAACCCGACCCTGCGCCAGGACACCCGCGACGCGCTCGCCGAATTCGCCCAGCGGGCCCAGAACACGGTCCTCGCCGACTGGCAGAACGGCCCTTACCGGGCGATGCGGCAGAACGCGCTGCTGCAGCTGATCGGCGTCAGCCCCGACCTGATCCTGCAATGAGGGAGTCCGCATGAGCCACAACTGCTGCTCCAACTACACCCGCTCGCAGCTGCTGCGCGGGGCGGCCGCCGAGGCCGGCCGCGGCCTGCCGGCGATCGAGCCGGGGATGCCGACCCCGGCCGGGACCGGGCTCAGCCGCCGCAAGTTCCTCTCCCGGAGTGCCGGCTTCGCGCTATCGGTCTACGGCGCCTCGCGGATCCCCCTCTCGGCCTTCGAGGGCGGCATCGCCCAGGCCTCCCAGGGCGAGAAGATCCTGATCTCGGTCTTCTTCGACGGCGGCATCGACGCGCTCAGCGTCCTCGCCCCGGTCGGCGACCCGAAATACGCCTCGCTGCGGACCACTCTGCGGGCCGAAGAAGGCGACGGTCCGAAGTTCACCGAGGACGAACGGCTGCAGTGGCACCCGAGCGCGGAAGCGCTGGCAACCCTGCACGACGAGGGCAAAGTCTCGGTCTTCCCGGCGATCGGCTACGACCACCCCGACCAGTCGCACTTCACCTCCCGCCACTACTACGAGATCGGCCAGCTCGAGGTCGGGCCGAGCACCGGCTGGATGGGCCGCTACCTCGACGTCGTCGGCGACGAAGAAAACCCGCTGCAGGGACTCTCGATGGACGGCTCGCTCTCGCCGATGATCGCCACCGCGCAGAAGCCGGTGGCGGCGATCGACTCGGTCGACGGCTACGACCTCTGGTCGCCGGTCTCCGACCCGGTGGAGAGCGAGATGCACCGGACCTTCGGCCGCCTCGGCTCGCTCGGCGCCGACTCGCCGGCGCTCGCCCAGGTGCGCAAAGCGACGGCCCAGACCGACAAGCTGCGGACCGAACTCGGCAACGTCGGCGAATTCAGCAGCCCGGTCCCCTATCCCGAAAAAAACTACTTCGCCCACAAGCTGGCCGGGCTCGCCGCCTACATCCAGTTCGGCCTGCCGATCCGGGTGGTGACGATCCGCGCCGCCGGCGGCTACGACACCCACTCCGACGAGGCCGAAGACCTTTCCGGCGGGCTGAAGGAAACCTGCGAGGGACTGCTCGCCTTCCAACGCGACCTCGAGAAACGCGGGCTCGACGACCGGGTGATGATCGAGGTCTGGAGCGAGTTCGGCCGGCGACCGGAAGAGAACGGCTCCGGCGGCACCGACCACGGCGCCGCCGGATGCGCCTTCGTGATCGGCTCCAAAGCGCAGGGCGAGATGGTCGGCGAATTCCCCGGCCTCTCCAACCTCGACCAGTTCGACAACGTCCGCGTCACCAGCGATTTCCGCGGCATGTACTGCTCGCTGCTGGAGGAATGGCTGGGCCAGGACGCCGGCCCGATCATCCCCGGCGCCTCCGGCTTCAGCCGGCCGAAACTGGTGAGGGCGTGAGTCGCGGGGCCGCGCGGCCCCGCACCGGTTCCCGGCGACTTCTCGGCGCTCTTGCGTTGGCGGCCCTAGCGGCGCTGCTGCTTCCCGCCGGCGGCACGGCGGCGGCCGAAACCGGCGAATGCGCCTGGCAGCAACACGTGAAACGGGTGGTCAAGCACGTCAAGCGCCACGGTAAGCGGGTCAGGGTCGTCCGCAAGCGGCCGTACTGGAGCTGCGATCCGGTCCCCGCCGTGGCCACGCCGCCAGCGCCGGCCCCGGTGACCCCGCCGCCGCCACCGGGACCCGGCACCACCGAACCCGAATCTGACCCGCACCGGCTCGGCGTCTCCGCCCACGACTTCTACTTCGTCCTCTCCAAGCGCGAACTGAGCAGCGGCGAGGAGACGATCGAACTCTCCAACCAGGGCCAGGACGCCCACAACCTCCACATCGAAACCGCCGGCGGCGGCACCGAACTGGAACTGCCGGAAACCCAGAAGGAAGGCCATGCCAGCGCCGAAGTCGACCTCGCGCCCGGCACCTACCGGCTGTTCTGTTCGCTTCCCGAACACGCCGAAAAAGGGATGGAAACGACGCTCGTCGTCGGGAGCTAGCCGTCGCCGAGCCGCTTCGGGTGGCCGATCGTCCCCACCTCGGAGACGTCGCGGCTGAACGGCAGACCGGCGGTCCAGTCGAGCACCGCGCGGGCCTTGCGGGCGGCGCCCGGGATCTGGCTCATGTGGTAGGTCCGGGCCAGCCACCAGGCGGGGAAGCCGCGGAAGGTGCGATCGCCGATCTTGCCGACCGCCTTGTAGCGGCCGAGGTTGACGAACGAGGCGTAGGCGCGGAAGGTGAACGGCTGCGGCTCGCCGACCCCGAGCCGGGCGGCGATGTTGCGGGCCGCGACCGGGCCCTGGCGGACCGCGTGCTGGGCGGTCGGCGGCGTGGTGCCGCCGCGCGGGTCGGGGGCAGCGGCGCAGTCGCCGATCGCCCAGACGCCGTCCATGCCCTGCACCTGCAGGTACTCGTCGACGGGGACGCGACCGCGCTCGTCCAATGGCAGGTTGAGTTTTTTCAGGATCGGCGCCGGGGAGACGCCGGCGGTCCAGACCACGGTTTCGGTCGGCAGCACCTCGCCGGTCGAGAGCTTGGCGGTGTCGGCCGTGACCTCCTCCAGCTGGGTGTTGAGGCGAATGTCGATGCCGCGGCCGCGCAGCTCCCTCAGCGCGTAGTCGGCCAGCTCCTTGTCGATCTCCGGCAGCACCCGGTCCATCGCCTCGACCAGGACCCAGCGCATCCCGTGCAGCCGCGCCCGCGGGTACTCCTCCATCGCGTCGGCGGCGAAGTCCTGCAGCTCGGCCAGTGCCTCCAACCCTGCGTAGCCGCCGCCGACGAACACGTAGGTGAGCAGCCGCTCCCGCTCGGCCGGGTCTTCGCTGGCGTTCGCTTCCTCCAGCGTCTCGATCACGTGGTTGCGCAGGTAGATCGCATCGGCGAGCCCTTTGAACCCGACCGCGTGCTCGGCCAGCCCCGGCACCGGCAGCGTCCGCGAGACCGACCCCAGCGCCAGCAGCAGCTGGTCGTACTTCAGCGTCTCGGTGCCGCCGCCCTTGCGCCGCAGCTCGACCGTCTTTGCCTCCGGGTCGTGCCCGACGATCGACCCCAGCCGCAGGTAGGTCCGCTTGAGGATTTCCCGCAGCGGCGTCACCACGTGCCGCGGCTCCAGCGTCCCGGCCGCGGCCTCCGGCAGAAACGGCGTATAGAGCGAAAAGTTCGTCTCATTGACCAGCTGCAAGCGCGCCGACTGCCGCGGCAGCAGCTTCTCCAGCTCCCGCGCCGCCGCCGCCCCGCCGAACCCACCGCCGACTATCACCACGTTCCAAGCCATAGCCCCACCGTAGCACTTTGTAACAACGTGTTACAAAGTCACACTGATCACAAAATAAGCCCGCAGAAAAGGTGAGAACGTATTTCTTCCCGCTATCCGGGCATAACTACGTTCTCACCTCCCATTCCGACCGCTGGGCCTTGCCTACGCCGTCCTCGATGCCGGAGCGTCGCCGCCTCGAAACGTCTACAGCCCTAGCTGCTCGCGGATCAGGCGGTTGACCTCGCCGCCGTCGGCGCGGCCTTTGGTCTCGCGCATGACGGCGCCGACGATCGCGCCGATCGCCTTGCCGTTGCCGGCTTTGATCTGCTCGGCGGCGGCCGGGTCGGCGGCGATCGCGGCGGCGACGATGGCGGCAAGGTCGCCGTCGTCGTCGCCCATTTCGAGGCCCTCGCGGTCGACGATCGCGGCTGGGTCTCCCCCGCCCGCGACCAGCTCGGCGAGGACGGTCTTGCCGCTGCCGTGGGAGATCTTCTTCGCCACGACGAGGTTGACCAGGGAGGCGAGCGCGGCCGGGGTCACCCTGGACTCGGCCGCCGACTCGCCGTCGGCGGCGCGCAGGGCGGCGGCAAGCTCGCCGGTCACCCAGTTGGCGACGACCTTCGGTTCGATTCCGCTCGTCAGCGCCAGCACCTGCTCGAAGTACTTCGCCGTCGATGGGTCGGTGGCGAGGGTGGCGGCGACGTCGGGGGCGAGGCCGAGCTCGCCGACGTAGCGCTCGATCCGAGCCGCCGGCAGCTCCGGCAGCGACTCGCGGGCCTCGCGGAGCATCTCCTCGGTCGGTGCCATCGGCACCAGGTCGGGCTCGGGGAAATAGCGGTAGTCGTGGGCTTCCTCCTTCGAGCGCAGCGAGGTGAGGCTGCCGCTGGCCGGGTCGAAATGGAGGGTCTCCTGTTCGACGGTCCCGCCGGCGGCGATCAGCTCCCGCTGGCGCTCCAGCTCGGCCTCGATCCCCCGCTGCAGGAAGCGGAAGCTGTTCATGTTCTTCAGCTCGGTCTTGGTCCCGAGCTCGGAGCTGCCGGCGGGGCGCACGGAGACGTTGGCGTCGACCCGCAGGCTCCCCTCCTCCATGTTGACGTCGGAGACGCCGAGCTGGCGCACGGTCTCGCGCAGCAGCCGCGCCCACTCGGCCGCCGCGGCGGCGTCCCGCAGGTCCGGCTCGGTGACGATCTCGACCAGCGGCGTGCCGCCGCGGTTGAAGTCGACCAGGGATGCGGTGGAGCCATGGATCCGGCCGGAGCCGCCGGCGTGGATCGTCTTCGCCGCGTCCTCCTCGAGGTGAGCACGGTGGATCCGCACCTCGCCGAGCCTCCCGGGCCCGCAGATCGGGATGTCGTACTGGCTGATCTGGTAGGCCTTCGGGCTGTCGGGATAGAAGTACTGCTTGCGGTGGAAAATCGAGACCGGGGCGATCTCACAGCCCAGCGCCATCCCGATCTTCAGGGCGAAGCGGACCGCCTCTTCGTTGGTCACCGGCAGCACCCCGGGATGGGCGAGGCAGATCGGGCAGGTGTGGACGTTCGGCTCGTCGCCGAAGGAGAGCTCGCAGGGGCAGAACATCTTCGTCCGGGTCGCCAGCTGGACGTGGATCTCGAGCCCGATCACCGCCTCCAGCTCCGCTGCCTCAGGCATCGCCGCCCCCCTTCCAGGGGATCGCGGCGGCGTGCTCGGCGTTGAAGCCGATCGCGCCCTCGAGGGCGAAGGCCGCCTCCAGCAGCTGCTGCTCCTGGAAGGCCGGCGCGGCAATCTGGAAGCCGACCGGCAGCTCCGGGCCGCCGCCATCGGGCGCCGCCAACCCGGCCGGGATCGAGATCGCCGGCAGCCCGGCGAGGCTGATCGGCACCGTGAAGAAGTCGTTCAGGTACATCGCCAGCGGGTCGTCGGTCTTCGCGCCGAGCTCGAAGGCGACCGAGGGCGAGGTCGGGGTGACGACGAAGTCGACGTCGGCGAAAGCCCGCTCGAAGTCCTCGGCGATCCGCGTCCTTACCTTCTGCGCCTGCCCGTAGTAGGCGTCGTAGTAGCCGGAGGAGAGCGCGTAGGTGCCGAGCATGATGCGCCGCTTCACCTCCGCCCCGAAACCCTCCGAGCGGGTCGTCTCATACATCTCCAGCAGGTCGCCGTCGCCGCCGCGACGCTGGCCGTAGCGGACGCCGTCGTAGCGGGCGAGGTTGGAGGAGGCCTCGGCCGGGGCGATCACGTAGTAGGCGGAGATGCCGTGCTCGGAGTTCGGCAGCGCCACCTCGGTGAGGGCCCCGCCGAGCTCCTCGATCCGCGCCAGGGTCGCCTCGAAGGTGGCGCGAACGCCCGCTTCCACCCCGTCGAAGTCGAGCGCGGGGACGCCGAAGCGAAGGCCTGAGAGGTCCTCGCGGCTGGGCGCGACGACCCCTTCCCAGATCCCGACCGAGGTCGAGTCCTTGAGGTCTTTGCCGTGCATCGCCGCCAGCAGCAGTGCCGCGTCGCCGACGTCGCGGGTCAGCGGCCCGCACTGGTCGAGCGAGGAGGCGAAGGCGATCATCCCGTAGCGGCTGATCGCGCCATAGGTGGGCTTGAGGCCGACGATCCCACAGAGCGAGGCCGGCTGGCGAATCGACCCGCCCGTGTCGGTGCCGAGCGCACAGGGCGCCAGCCCGGCCGCCACCGCCGCCGCCGAGCCGCCCGAGGACCCCCCCGGCACGCGCCCCCGGTCCCACGGATTCAGCACCGGACCATAGGCCGAGTTCTCGTTCGAGGACCCCATCGCGAACTCGTCCATGTTGGTCTTGCCGAGAACCCGAGCACCGGCCGCGTCGAGCCGCTCCACCGCGGTAGCCGTGTAAGGCGGCAGATACCCCTCGAGGATCCGCGACCCGGCCGTGGTCGGCGTCCCCTCGGTGCAGAAGATGTCCTTGACCGCGACCGGGATCCCACCGAGCACCCCTCGCATGTCCTGATGGTCAACCGGCGGATCGACCAGCGCTAGATAGGCGTTGATGTCGTCCTTCGCAGCGGCCGCGTGCCACTCGCCGAAGTACTCCTCGGCCGAAAGCTCAGTAGCGGCAATCCGCGCCGCCGCCTCGGCGACGGTGAGGTCGAGTGAGCCGGCCATCACGCGCTCTGCGGCGCCTGCGGAGAGGGCACCCGAAACGCCCCATCCTGCGGTTCCGGCGCATTCGCCAACGCCACATCCCGCGGCAAGCTCGGTTCCGCCTCATCCGCCCTGAGCACATTCACAAGGTCAACCACATGCGAAGTCGGCTCAACCCCCTCGAGGTCCAACTTCCCAATCCGATCCACGTGCCCAAGGATCCCCGAAAGCTCGCCAACCATCGTCTCGACCTCCTCCTCGGAGAGCCGCAACCTGGCCAACCGCGCAACGTGCAATACCTGCTCCCGATCGATCACGTCGGCGATTCTAGGCATCTAGCCGATCTGAGCCCGCGGCGCCCCGCCGGCCACGTCTGACCCGGGGTGGGTCGGGGAGGGGCGGAACGTCTTGCACTTTTTCGCAGCTGCGAATCTCGGCCGGCAAGCGCGCGCCAACGAAAAAGTTAAGTGAGCCCCTCCCCGACCCACCCCGGGTCCGCACAAAGTCCAGCCCGGCGCAACTGGCCAGCCAGCCAGTTATGCTCGCCCCCGATGCAGGGCCCGGCCGCCGAGAGATTCGTCGTCGCCAACCTGCGGCTCCTAGCCGCCACCTTCGCCATCGTCGGCATCCTTTTCATCGCCTTCCCCAGCGGCGTCATCGACGTCATCAACGACGTCGGCGAATGGTTCGGCAACACCACCCGGGCCCCGCACGGCGACCAGCAGTTCTGGCTGGCGCTCGCCTTCGCCTACATGGTCGTGATCGCCGGCATCTGCCTGGTCGTCCAGGCCGACGTGGTCCGCTACCGGCCGCTGCTGCTGGTCCTCGCCGCCGGCAAGACCGCCTCCTCGCTCGGCACCCTCGCCTTCTTCGTGATCGGCCCCAACTGGTTCATCCTCCTGCTCAACTTCCTCGTCGACGGCTACCTGGCGCTGCTCTCGCTCTGGTTGTTCGTCCTGGCCGGGCGGGTCGGGAGGCCGGCCGACCCCGGCTGAAGGCGCTCGCCGGGGCTCTCCGCCGCCGAGCAGCGCACCCTGAGCGCGATCTGCGCGGCGATGGCGCCGGGCATCGACGGCCTGCCGGCGGCCGAGCGCGAGGTCGACGTCGCCGGCCCAGTCGCCGAGTTCCTCCGCTCGACCTCGCCCCGCCTGCTCACCCGGCTGCGGCTGGGGCTGCGGGCCTTCGAGTGGCTGCCCTTCCCCTGGCGCTTCAGTCGCCTCGACCGCGACGCCGCCGAGGACTTCCTGCGCAAGCTCGACCGCTCGCGCCTGCCGCTGTACCACGACCTGCTGCTGATGGCGAAGATCCTCGCCACGCTCGGCTACGCGGTGACGCCGCCGGTGCAGGAGCGAATTGGCTTCGAGATCGGTTGCGACACCGCCGACGGCGCGCTGCCGGAGCCGGCCGGCTCGCTCGGCGACACCGAACCGCGCGGCGACGGCGAGGAATGCGACGTGCTGATCGTCGGCTCGGGGGCCGGCGGCGCGGTCGCCGCCGCGGAGCTGGCCGCGGCCGGCCTCGACGTCTTGGTCCTCGAGGCCGGCGGCCACTACGACCGCGCCAACTATCCGGCCGACCGCCTTGACGCGATCGCGACCCTCTACCGCGACGCCGGCCTGACGATCGCCGACGGGCGACCGCCGATCCCGGTCCCGGTCGCCCGCACCGTCGGCGGCACCACCGTGATCAACTCCGGCACCTGCTTTCGGGCGCCGGACGCGGTCCTGGAGCGCTGGCGGAGCGAGCACGGAGTCACCTGGGCCCGCGAGCTCGACGCCGACTACGAGGAGGGCGAGCGGACCCTGCGGGTGACCCAGCTCGACCCCGAGACGATGGGCCGCAACGGCCAACTGGCGATGGAGGGAGCGGCGGCGATCGGCGCCTCGGCGGCACCGATCTTCCGCAACGCCGGCAATTGCACCCAGTGCAGCTCCTGCCCCTTCGGCTGCGAGATCGACGCCAAGCGCGGCATGCACGTCACCTACCTGCCGCGGGCGGTGGCGGCGGGGGCGCGGCTGCGAGCCGGGGTCGAGGCGCGGCGGGTGCTGGTCGAGGACGGGCGCGCGGTCGGGGTCGAGTGCGAAGTGGTGCCGGCGATGCGGGGCGAGGAGCGCCCCGGCCACGACGGACGCAGGCACGACAACGGGCGGCGGCGCTACGTCGCCCGTGCCCGCAAGGCGGTGATCGTCGCCGGCGGCGCCCTCGGCACCCCGGAGCTGCTGCAACGCTCCGGACTCGGCAACCGCGAAGTCGGCCGCAACCTCCACATCCACCCCGCCTGCTGGGTCGGCGCCCGCTACGAGGAGGAGGTCCGCGGCTGGGACGGGGTGATGCAGAGCTTCTACGTCGACGAGTGGGAGCGCCAGGGCATCCTGCTCGAGGCGACCTTCACCCCGCTCGCCTTCGGCGGCGCCTGGCTGCTGGGTGCCGGTGCCGAGCACCAGCGGGCGATGCTCGACTTCGGCCATGTCGGCTCGATCGGCGTCCACCTCTCCGACGCTTCCTCCGGCCGCGTCGGCCTCGCCGGCGAGGGCTCGCTGCGGGCGTCCTACAAGCTCACCCGGGAGGACGCCGACCGCCTCGCCTTCGGGATCGCCCGCGCCGCCGAGATCCACTTCGCCGCCGGCGCCACCGAGGTCTACCCGAACATCGTCCGGGCCGGGGTGCTGAAGCGCGGCGACCTGGCCGGGTTCGAAGCGACCCGCTTCCGCCCCGGCGAGCTGCGCCTCGAGGCCTTCCACCCGATGGGCACGGCGCGGATCGGCTGGAATCCCGGAGAAGGCGCCTGCGCCGCCGACGGCTCCCTGCACGGCACCGAGCGGCTCTACGTCGCCGACGCCTCGCTGTTCCCGACCTCGGTCGGGGTCAACCCGATGATGACGATCATCGCCTTCGCCAAGCAGGTGGCGAGGGGCATCGCGGAGCGCGAAGGCGCTCCCGCCCCGCGCGCCACGGCGAACCTCTAACGCTGTTCCTTATCCCGACGACATCGAGATAAGGAACAGCGGAGCGCGATCTAGTTGCTGGGCGGAGGAGGCGGCGGGGGCGGCTGCTGCTCGCCACTCGCCGGCGGCTGTTGGGCCGGCGGCTGCTGGGGAGCGGCGGGCGGAGGCGGTGGTGCCTGGCTCGCAGGGGGCTGCTGTGAATGGCCGGCGCCATGGGAGCCGCCGCGGCCGGAGCCGCTGCTGCCGAGTTGATCGCCGACGTCGGAGAAGCTGACGCCTTCCTCCTGCATCGCTTTGTAGCCGCCGTAGGTGATCCCGGCCGCCGCGATCAAGCTGATGAAGATGCCGAAGGCGGGGCTGACGTCGACCGAGAAGCCACCGGCCGAGCCGCTTGGCCCGGGGGTGTCGATGATCCGGTAGAGGATCAGGACGAAGGCCAGGGCACCGAGCACGGCGACGACCGCGTTGGCGCTGATCGGCGGCTCGTAGGGCGAGTCCATCAGCCGCAGCGCCACCACGCCCAGGGCGACGAGGATGACGACCACGAGGACGATCGGGATGAAGTCGAGCGCGTCCCAGGCACTGCCGCCGCCGCTGACGGCACCGGCGATGCCGCTGACTTCGACCGAGAACCAGTCGAAGAACATGAAGATGAACAGGAGGATCGCCGAGACCCCCGCGATCTTCTCCCCGTTGCTGAGCTTGTCGAGATCCATCGCTCCCTTTCCCTCCGCCGTCCAACGCGCGGTTTTGACTGGTGTGATGCCGGGTCGGTCGGTGCGACCCTATAGGCCGGAGCGGCGTCCGCGGGCGGCCTTCAACGTGTTGGCCAGCAGCATCGCGATCGTCATCGGCCCGACCCCGCCGGGCACCGGCGTGATCGCGCTCGCCACCTCGGCCGCCGCCGCGTAGTCGACGTCGCCGACCAGCCCGTCCTCGAGCCGGTTGACGCCGACGTCGATTACCACCGCGCCCGGCTTGATCGCCGCCGCCCCAAGCAGCATCGGCACCCCGACCGCGGCGACCAGCACGTCGGCGCGGGCGCAGACGGCGTCGAGGTCGCGGGTCCGCGAGTGGCACTGGGTGACCGTCGCGTTCGCCATCAGCAGCAGCCGCGCCACCGGCACCCCGACCAGCTTCGAGCGGCCGACCACGACCGCCTCGGCCCCTTCCAGCTCGACCCCCTCGTGGGCAAGCAGCTCAATCACCCCGGCCGGCGTGCAGGGGACCATGTTCGGCACCCCGTGGGCGAGCAGGCCGGCGCTGTGCGGGGTGAGACCGTCGACGTCCTTTGCCGGGTCGATCGCCGCGACCACGGCGTCGTCGGAGATCTGCGCCGGAACCGGCAGCTGGACGAGGATGCCGTCGACCTCCTCGTCGGCGCCGAGCTCGCGGACCAACTCCAGCAGCTCCTCCTCGCGGATCGAGGCATCGGGTTCGTGGTGGATCGAGCGGATGCCGACCTCCGCGCAGGCTTCGCGCTTCATCCGCACGTAGATCGCCGAGGCCGGGTCCTCGCCGACCAGCACCGTCGCCAGCCCCGGGGTCTGCCCGTGCTCGGCCTCGAACGCCTCGACGTCGACCGCGACCCGCTCCCTCACCGCCGCCGCCACCGCCTTGCCGTCGATCACCCTTGCCGCCACCGGGTCACCTCTTCCTGATCGGGGCGTAGTCGGCCATCAGCTTGCGCTCGGTGCCGTCCTCGGAGAAGCGGACGACGACCACCCCGCCCGGCTCGACCGCGGTCACCACCCCGTCGCCGAAGCTGGCGTGGACGACGTCGTCGCCGGTCTGCATCGCCAGCGCCGGCCCCGGGTCGATCGGGTCCGCCGGGGCGCTCGAGTCGATCATCGAGCCCCAGCTGGTCAGCCCCTGCGGCGGCCCGCCGTGGCGCTCGGTCAGCTCCGGCGGCAGCTCGTCGATGAAGCGGCTCGGCAGGTTGCGCTCGGAGCGGCCGAACAGTCGCCGCTCCCGCGCCCAGGTCATGTAGAGGCGGCGCTCGGCGCGGGTGATGCCGACGTAACAGAGCCGCCGCTCCTCCTCTTCCCCGCCCTCTTCAAGCGCCCGCATGTGGGGGAAGGCGCCGTCCTCGCAGCCGACGATGAAGACCGTGTCGTACTCCAGCCCCTTGGCGTTGTGGAGGGTCATCAGGGTGACCAACTCGCGGTCTTCCTGCAGCGCGTCCTGTTCGGTGTAGAGGGAGATCGACTGCAGGTACTCCTCCAGCGGCGGCACCTCGGAGCTGCCCTCGCGCTCGCGCTCGAGGTCGAACTCGGCGGCGCCCTCGACCAGCGCTTCGAGGTTCTCCGCCCGCCCTTCGGCCTCGACCGTTCGCTCGGCCGCCAGCGCTTCCAGGTAGCCGCTTTCGTTCAGCACCCGCTCCAGCAGCGGCGCCACCTGGGTGTTCTCGTCGACCCGGTCGCGCAGCGAGTCCATCAGCTCGTAGAAGCGACCGACCGACCGCACCGCCGCTCCGCTCAGCCCCGGCACTTCCTCGGCGCGTTCCATCACCTCCCAGATCGTCAGCCCGGCGGTGTTCGCGTAGGCGGCCAGGCGACCCTGGGTGGTGTTGCCGATCCCTCGTCGCGGCGAGTTGACGACCCGCCCGAAGGAGACCTGGTCGGAGGGATTGACCAGCAGGCTGAGGTAGGCAACCGCGTCCTTGACCTCCAGCCGGTCGTAGAACTTGGTCCCGCCGATCACCTGGTAGGCGACGTCGAAGCGGTTCAGCGTGTCCTCCAGCACCCGGCTCATCGCGTTGGTCCGGTAGAAGACCGCGACCTGGGAGCGCCGCACGCCGTCCTCCTCCCCCAGCCGGTCGATCTCACCGGCGACCCAGCGCGCCTCCTCGTGCTCGTCGCCGAGCTCGTTCAGCTGCACCGGCTCGCCACCCGACTCTTCGGTCCAGAGCTCCTTCGGCCGCCGCTCCCGGTTGCGCTCGACCACCGCGTTGGCAGCCGAGAGGATCGTCTGGGTCGAGCGGTAGTTCTGCTCCAGCTTCACCATCGCCGCCTCCGGGAAGTCGTTCTCGAAGTCGAGGATGTTGCGAATGTCGGCGTGACGGAAGCTATAGATCGACTGGTCGTCGTCCCCAACACACATCAGATTCCCGTGCTCTGAAGCCAAAAGTTGCAGCATCCGGTACTGGGCGTGGTTGGTGTCCTGGTACTCGTCGACGAGGACGTGACGGAAGGTGCGGCGCCAGCGCTCGCGGACCTCCTCGAACAGCTCCAGGGCGTTGACAGTGCGGACCAGGAGGTCGTCGAAGTCCATCGCATTGGCCTCGAGCATCCGTTTCTCGTAGAGCGGGAAGGCTTCGGCGACAACCTCCTCGAAGGTGCCGACCTGCAGTTCGCCGAAGGCGGTGGGGTCGACCAGCTGGTTCTTGGCGCCGGAGATTTTCGACTGCACGGCGCGGGGCGGGTAGCGTTTCGGGTCGACGTTGAGCTCGTTGAGGCAGCGTTTGAGCATCCGCAGCGAGTCGGCCTGGTCGTAGATCGTGAAGCCGCGCGAGTAGCCGAGCCGCTCGGCGTCGGCGCGCAGCATTCGCGCGCAGGCGGAGTGGAAGGTGGTCACCCACATCGCCCGCACCGAACGGCCAACCAGGCCGCCGACCCGCTCGCGCATCTCCGCCGCCGCCTTGTTGGTGAAGGTGATCGCGAGGATCTCACCGGGGCGGGCGGCGCCGGTCGCCAGCAGGTAGGCGATCCGGTGGGTGAGGACGCGGGTCTTGCCGGAGCCGGCGCCGGCGAGGACCAGGAGCGCCCCCTCGGTGTGTTCGACCGCCTCGCGTTGGGGCGGGTTCAGCCCCGCGAGCAGCCGCTCGACCCGGTCGGCGCCGGGCTCGGTGGGCGCTCCGGCGGCCTGCGGATCAGCCTCCGGAGTGAGATCGAACTCGTTCTGCAGCACTCCTCCGAGCATAGGGATGAGAGCGGCGGGCGCGGGCGGGTCGAATTAGCGCCGCATAGGACGGGTTTCTTGCCCCGTCGCCCGCTCAGCCGCCGGCGCTGGAGCGACCCTGGCGGGGGCGGATCTCGGCGGCCGGCGCGCCGCCGTTCTCGCGGCCGTCGAGCTCGCCGAGCCGGCGCTCGAGGTCGGCGATCCGCTCCGAGAGCGACTTGATCGCGTCGGCGATCGGGTCCGGCAGGTGGATCCAGTCGGCGTCGGGGCCTTCCGGCTTGCGGCCTTCGACCCGCACCGTGTGGCCGGGGTTGCCGACCACGGTGGCGCCGGCCGGAACGTCCTCGACGACGACCGTGTTGGCGCCGATCTTGGCCCCGTCGCCGACCGCGATCGGCCCCAGCAGCTTCGCCCCGGAGCCGACGGTGACGTTGTCGCCGAGGGTCGGATGGCGCTTGCCGGGCTGGAAGCCGGTGCCGCCCAGGGTCACCCCCTGGTAGAGCGTGACGCGGTTACCGATCACCGCGGTCTGACCGATCACCACCCCGGAGCCGTGGTCGATGAAGAACTCGGAGCCGATCTCCGCCGCCGGATGGATCTCGACCCCAGTGACGGCGCGAGTGAGGTAGGAGATCCCGCGCGGCAGCAGCGGCACCCGCGCTTCCATCATCGCGTGGGCGGCGCGGTGGGCGAGCAGCGCCTGCACCCCGGCCCAGCTGGAGAGGACCTCGAAAGAGGAGACGCCGGCGGTCGCCGGGTCGCGATCGCGAGCGGCGCGGAGGTCAGCGCGGACCTCGGAGACGACCCTCTTCCAGCGGCTCATGGTGAGAAGAAGGGTAGGGACATGTAGCGCTCGCCCGAGTCGCAGACGACGGTGACCACGCGCTTGCCCGCCAGCTCCGGCCGCGCCGCCACCTGCAGCGCCGCCCAGACGTTGGCGCCGGCGCTGATCCCGGCCAGGATCCCCTCTTCGGAGGCAAGCAATCGCGCCGTCTCCAGGGCGTCCTCATCGCCAACCGACAGCACCTCGTCGACCACCGAGCGGTCGAGCAGGTCGGGCACGAAGCCGGCGCCGATCCCCTGGATTTTGTGCGGGCCGGGCGGGCCGCCGGAAAGGACCGGGCTGGCGGCCGGCTCGACCGCGACGACCAACGCCTCCGGCGCCCGTTCCCTCAGCATCCGCCCCACCCCGGTGATCGTGCCGCCGGTGCCGACCCCGGCGACGAAGGCGCCGACCTCACCGTCGGTGTCGGCCCAGATCTCCTCCGCGGTGGTGCGGCGGTGGGCGTCGGCGTTGGCCGGGTTGGAGAACTGCATCGGCATAAAGGCGCGGCGCTGCTCGCGAATCTCCTCGGCCAGCGCCACCGCCTCGTTCATCCCCCCCAGGCTCGGCGTCTCCCGCACCTCGGCGCCGTAGGCGCGCAGCAACTTGCCGCGCTCGCGGCTCATTCCTTCCGGCAGGGTGAGGATCAGCTCGTAGCCGCGGGCGGCGCAGACCATCGCCAGGGCGATCCCGGTGTTGCCCGAGGTCGGCTCGACCACGACCGAGCGGCCGGGCCGCAGCAGCCCCTCCGCCTCGGCGGCGTCGATCATCGCCACCCCGATCCGGTCCTTGACCGAGCCACCGGGGCTGAAGTACTCGAGCTTGGCGCAGACCGCGGCGCCGACGTCGGCGCCGAGCCGGTCGAGCAGGACCAGCGGCGTGCCGCCGACCACGGCCGAGGCCTCGGCCCCGACCTTCATTTCTCGACGTGGACGACCTTGAAGCTCTGCTTCGCCGGGGTGGCATCGGCGCCGCCGGGACTGACCGCGCGCACCTGGAAAGCGTACTTGCCGGGCTTCAGCTTGTAGACCTTCGGCGACTTGCAGCCGCTGAACGCCGCCGTCTTGACCTTCTTGCCTTTTTTCGGTTTCTTCACCTTGGTCAGCGAGCACTGGAAGCTCGAGCCGGGCAGCGAGGAAGTGAACTTGAAAGTGACCTTGGCCTTGCCGACCAAGGTTTTGACGACGGCCTGCGGCCCTTTGGAGAGCTTCGTGTCCGGCTTGGCGGGCGGCACCGGCTTCGTCGGTGGCGCGCCCGGCACCGGCGGTGGCGGCGGCATAGGCGGTTCCAGGCCGGCGACCTTGGCGACCGCGTAAACCGGTTCGCTGCCGGGAATTTCCATCGTCACCCAGAGGGTGTTGTCGGGGCCAGCGGCGATCTGGCGCGGGAACCATTCTCCGAGTCCCGGGAAGGGAACCGTAGAGGCCTGGCCGCTGGCAGTGAGCCGCTCGACCTGGTGCGCGGCCGACATCGCGAAGTAGTAGGAGCCATCAGAGCCGAGGGCGACGCCGAACGGGTCACCGGGCATCAGCACGTCGCTGCGGACGTCGGGTTTGGTCAGGAGCCCGAGGCCCTCGTTGCCATCGGACTTGGAGAAGGCGATCTGGCCGTTCGGGTTGCCGGCAACGCCCTGGGCGGTCGTCGTGCCGTCGTTCAGTGGCAAGTCGGTCTGCATGCCGGGCAGCTCGTAGTTGAAGGTGACGAGGCGTTCATGGCCGGCGTCGGCGATGACCACAACGCTGCCGGCGAAGTCGATGTCTTTGGGCGAAAGTTCGCCTGCCACCGTCACCGATTCGATCCCTTTCGGGTCCGCGGCCGGAAATTTCGCCACAGCGTTGGCGGAGGCGATCCAGCCGTCTCCTTCCGGCCCGAAGGCGATCTGTCCGCCGGAGTTGATGAAGGCCGATTCGGTCGTTTCGACGCTGCCTTCGGGGTCACCCGGCGAGAAGCTGGTGACTTTGTTGGTGGTCGGGACCCAGAGCCTCCCTTCGGGGCCGGAGGCGATCCCCTGGGTGCCTTCGATCCCGGGCAGGTCGTATTCGGTGATCTGGCCGCTTGGGGTGATCTTGGCGACGTCTTTGCCGGTCGTGGCGACGGCGAACCACATGTTCCCGTCGGAGCCGGCGGCGATCTTGTCGTTGCTGCCGTCGAGGCTCCCCGTGATCGGGAATTTGCCGGCGTAGGTCGGCGCCGCGCTCGCGGCCGGAGCCAACAGCGCGGCGGCCGCGATCAGCGCCGCGAGTGAAACCGCCAGCCTTGGAGCGAGACCTCGCATCGGTCGCAGTCTAGCCGCGGCGGGGGCGGCCGTCACCGCCGTGTCGACTCAACGCGGTAGACCAAATGGGGCAGGCCCGCATGCTCGACTTCGCCCGCCTCCCGCATCCCCGCCTTGGTCGCGACCCGGCGCGAGGCCGCGTTGCCGGGCAGCACCAGCGCCACCACCGCGTCCACTCCCAGCTCGCGGGCGAACTCGATCCCGGCCAGGGCCGCCTCGGTCGCCAGGCCCAGCCCCTGCCAGTCGGAGGCGACGGTCCAGGCCAGCTCGGTCGCCAGCTCGCCGCCGACCGAGGTCCGCCGCAGCCCCACCCGGCCGACCACGACACCGCCCTCCGCCTCGACCAGCGCCCACGGCCCGAAGCCGCCGTCGCGCCAGAGGCGGACGTCGTCGTGGAGCATTTCGGTGATTTCCGTCTCGCTGAACGGCGGCAGCGGCGCCGGCCGCAGCCAGGCGGCGACGGCAGGCTCGAAGAACAGCGCCACGTAGCCCTCGGCGTCGTCCAGCCGCGGTGGCCGCAGCAGCACCCTGCCGCCAGCCAGCTGCCGGCTTCCCGTCGCGCCCTCGCCCGCCGCGGCCACGTCAGACCGAGGACGGGCTCTTGACCGCGACCCGCCGCACCGCAGCGGCGAACTCCTCCATCGCCTCCTTCAGCTGCTCGGCGATGAACGGCCCGAAGCCCCCTTGCCGCCCCCACATCCGCAGCGCCGAGCGCCGCTCCCCGACGGTCTCGATCGAGACCTTGATCCCGATCGGCCAGTGATCGGCCAGCAGCCCCGCCCCCTCGCGCACGACCAGCGACCCGTCCTCGTCCTCGACGCACCTCCACCCGATCTGGGCGACGGCCTCACGAACGACCTCCCGAGCCCGCTGCGGCGGCACCGCGAGCTCGAGGTCCTGGTGGCGATCGGACATCGCCGAAGACTCTAGCTCCCCGGCACCGCCGCTCGGCAGGGGTCGGAGCCCTAGATGAAGTACATGCCGCTGCCGGCCTCTTCGGCCTCGCGACGGGAGACTTCGGCGATCGTCGTCTGGGCGAAGACCTTGCGCAGGGCGGCGACGCCCTCGGCCCAGATGCCGCCGGCCTCGTCGGCCTCGTCGCCGACTTTGCCGTCGAGTGTCTGGACCACGTCGAGGACGGTGATCTCTTCCGGCGGTCGCGAGAGGGTGTAGCCGCCGCGGGCGCCGCGGTGGCTGGTCAGCAGGCCGGAGCGGCGCAGGGTGGAGAAGAGCTGCTCGAGGAACTGCTCGGGGATCTCGCGGCGCTCGGCCAGCTCCTTGATCGGCACCGGCCGATCCCCCGATCGGGCGAGCTCGGCGAGCGCGACGACCGCGTAGCGCGACTTCGAGGTGATCGAGATCACAGCCTCTTTGTACCGCACCGGTCGGCCCTGGGCTAGGATCGAATCGAAGGGAAGTGGGGACCGGCGCCCGCCTCCGCAACCGCAAATCCAGTGATCGGAGCCTCCCTGAGCTCGCTGCCCAACTGCCTGGTCATCGACGGCCAGCCGCTCGTCCGCCTCGCCGTCCGCGAAGTTCTCCAGGGCGACTTCGAGGTCCACGAGTCGGCCAGCCGCGAAGAGGGCGTCGACCTGGTCCGCGACATCGGCGACTACGCGGTCGCGATCGTCGACATGCGCTGGCGCCTCAACGGCGGCGGCACGGCCTCGATCAGCGGCGACGAGGCGATTCGCTCGATGGCCCGAACAGCACCCTCGCTGGGGATCGTCGCCCACGGCGAGCGGCCGGAGCGCCATCACGCCTCGGCGGCGCTGCAGGCCGGCGCCGCCGCCTTCGTCGCCCGCACCGCCGGCCCCGAGGAACTGCGCCGCGCCGCCGTCGCCGCCGCCTCCCAGGAGCAGTTCGTCGACCCCGGGGTGCCGCCGAAAGGGAGCCGCGGCAAGCTGACCCGGCGCCAGCGGGAGATCCTGCAGCTGCTCGCCGACGGCGAGTCGACCACGGTCGCCGCCCGCGAACTCGACCTCTCCGAGGAGACGGTCAAGACCCACATGAAGAACACCATGGCGCGGCTCGGTGCCAAGAACCGCACCCACGCGGTCGCGGTCGCCCTGCGCGAGTGCCTGATCGACTGAGCGGCCAGGCGGTGGAATCCGCCGGCTAGATCCAGCCGCGGTCGCGCGCGGTGAGGACCGCCTGCGCCCGGTCGACGGCGCCGATCTTGCCGTAGACGTTGTGCAGGTGGGTACGGATGGTCGAGACCGAGAGCTGCATTTCGCTGGCGATCTGCTTGTAGACCATCCCCTCCGCGAGGTGCCGCAGCACGTCGAGCTCGCGGGTCGAGAGCGGGCACGGCTCGGAGATCCGGGTCGTGTCCTGACGCGGCAGCGGCAGCTCGTAGAGGAGATCGCGAAGGGCGTCGGGGGTGAGCCCGATCCGCTCGGCGCTGGCGTGCAGCCGCTCCGGCGCGATCGCCTCGCCCTGGCTGTAGTGGGCGACCATGTCGGCGGTGGCGACCATCGCCGCCAGGCCCTCGGCGTCGTCGGCGTGGTGGCGCTCGATCGCGACCGCGATCCGGCCGGGGAGGTTCCAGCGCCGGGCCAGGACCCCGCCAACCAGGGTGTGGTCGATGCCGAGCTGCTCGCGTTCCTCGCGCAGGCGCTGCTCGGGGGCGCGGGCGACGGCGTCGAAGTAGACCTTGTAGCCCGGGTGCAGGCGGGAGATGACGAGGCGACCGATGTCGTGGAGGAGCGCGGTGACGGCGAGCTCGTCGCGTTCGGGCCAGCCGACGATGCGGCCGATCTGGTTGGCGGCCCGCTGGGTCGCCAGGGCGTGGACGCGGAAGCGCTCCGGCTTCAGCTCCCAGCCGCCGTTTGATTCGAAGAAGTCGAAGGAGGGCGCGGTGCCGGCGATCGCGAGGACGCCGGAGGGCTTCAGCACCTCGACCGCGTCGGGGATGCCGGAGACGCCGCCGGCGACGAGGCCGGAGCGGTTGGCGAAGCGCAGGACGGAGATCGTCAGCGAGACGTCGGACTCGACCGCCTCGACCAGCTCGCCGATCCGCGGCGTGTCGGCGGTGGCGGCGCGGATTACCCGCTCGCGGCTCTCGATCAGGACCGGGAAGCGCTCGACCGCCTCGAAGGCGTCGGCGAGGCGACTGCCGGGCGCCCCGGCGCTACGGCCGCCGTTGGTGCCGGCAGCGCCCTCGGCGGGCGCCGGCTCGGCACCGCCGTCATGACGTGCTTCCTGAGCGCGGATCTGGATGTCGTCGGCGTCGAGCTTGCCGACGGCCTTGGTGGTCGTTGCTGCCATTTGCACCCGTCATCGGCAGGGTGCGACGAATGGTTTAGCCGAAAATCTCCCGGTTAGAGCGGAAAACCCGTCTATTCGTCCGTCGCGGCAGGACTCAGCCGAGAGACGGCGTCCCGAATCCGCCTCACCGCCTCCGGGCGGCCGAGGGCCTGCAGGCTCTCGAAGATGCCCGGGGAGACCGAGCTGCCGGTGATCGCGACCCGAATCGGCTGGTAGAGACGGCCCGGTTTGAGCTCGAAGCGCTCCAGCACGCTCCCCAGTCCGCGCTCGATTTCATCGAGCTCCCAGGGGTCGGTTGCGGCGAGCGTCTCGGCGGCCACGGCGAGCGGCTCCGCCGCCTCCGGCTTCATGTGCTTCGCCCAGGCCTTCGGGTCGTCGACCGGCGGCTCGAAGAGGAAGCGGACCAGCGGCCAGACCTCCTCCAGGGTCTGGGCTTTCTCCTGCGCGATCGCGCAGGCGGCGCGTAGCCCCTCATCGGCCTCGCGGCCGAGGTGGGCCGCGACCGCGGCGACGTACTCCTCCAGCGGCATCTCCCGCATGAAGCGACCGTTCAGCCAGCGCAGCTTTTTCTCGTCGAAGATCGCCGCCGCCCTGCCGACGTCCTCCACCCGGAAGCGCCGCACCAGCTCCTCGGTCGACATCAGCGTGGTGTCGTCGTCGGTGCCCCAGCCGAGCAGCGCCAGGTAATTGCGGACCGCCGCCGGCAGGTAGCCGGCCTCGCGCAGCTCCTGCACCGAGGCGGCGCCGTGGCGCTTGGAGAGCTTCTTGCCGTCGGGGCCGTGCAGCAACGGCAGGTGGGCGTAGCGCGGCGGCTCGTGCCCGAGCGCCGCCAGCACCAGCAGCTGCTTCGGCGTGTTCGAGAGGTGGTCGTCGCCGCGGACCACCTCGCTCACCTCCATCTCGGCGTCGTCGACCGCGACGGCGAAGTTGTAGAGGACGGTGCCATCGCCGCGGGCGATCACGAAGTCGTCGTAGGCGGCGTTGGGAAAGCGGACCGGGCCGTGGATCAGGTCCTCGACCACCGTCTCGCCCTCGTCGGGAACGCGCAGCCGCACCGCCGCCCCGGCCTCCTCGGTCGGAGCGCCGCGGTACCCCCTCCCCGCCCCGTGCTCGGCCTTCCAGGCCTCGACGTCCTTGGCGGTGGCGGAGTCGCGGTAGGCGGCGCCTGACTCCAGCAACCGGTCCAGCGCCGCCTCGTGGCGCTCAGCGCGAGAGAACTGCGAGATCGGGCCCTCGTCCCAGTCGAGCTGCAGCCACTGCAGCGCGTCGATGATCTGGTCCCAGTTCTCCTGGGTCGAGCGCTCGCGGTCGGTGTCCTCGATCCGCAGCACCAGGGCGCCGCCGTCGTGGCGGGCGGCGAGCCAGTTGTAGAGGGCGGTGCGGGCGCCGCCGATGTGCAGGGCACCGGTCGGCGAGGGAGCGAAGCGCAGGCGGGACGGCTCGGAGCTCATCCCGCTGATGCTTCCAGATGCGCCGCCGCGACCCCGTTACGGCCACCGCCTGGGCCCGGCGGGTGGCGGGTAGGGTGCCCAGCGTGTGGGAATACGAGCACTCGGCCGAGGGCGGGACGACGCCGGCGGCGATCTGGCGCGCCTGGTCCGAGGTCGAGCGCTGGGGTGAGTGGAACGCGGACATCGAGGCGATCGAGCTCGACGGGCCCTTCGCGGCCGGCTCGACGATCGCGATGACGCCCCGCGGCGCCGAGCCGGTCCAACTGCGGCTGGAGGCTGTCGAGGAAAACGTCCGCTTCGTCGACGTTGCCGAGCTCGGCGGCCTGACGATCCGCACCGAGCACCGGGTCGAGGCGCTCGCCGACGGGCTGGTCCGGGTCACCTACCGGACCCAGATCGAGGGCCCCGGCAGCGAGGACCCGGACTTCGGCCTCGGGCCGGCGATCACCGCCGACTTCCCGCAGACCGTGGCGGCGCTGCTGGCACGGGCGGAGGCGGGCTGAGCGATGTGGGTCGGGTGCCATGTGTCGACGGCCGGCGGGCTGTCGAAGGCGATCGAGCGCGGCGAAGAGCGCGGCTGCGAAGCGATCCAGATCTTCAACCAGAGCCCACGGATGTGGCGGCCGACGAACCACACCGAGGACGACTTCGCCGAGTTCCGCGAGGCGATGGAGGCTTCCAAGGTCGAAGCGGTGATCATCCACGCCGTCTACCTGATCAATTGCGCGACCAAAGACAAAGAGCTGCGTAAAAAGTCGCTCAACTCTCTCACCCACGCCCTGCGGATCGGCGACGGAATCGGTGCCAAGGGCGTCGTCCTCCACCCCGGCGCCCAGAAAGGCGAGCCCCACGGCCCCTCGATGAAACGGGCAGGGAAAGTGATCAAAGCCGCGGTCGAAGCGACCGACTCCTGCCCCCTGCTGCTCGAGCAGACCGCCGGCCACAAAGGCCTCCTCGGCCGCGACTTCGACGAGACCGCCGAGCTGATCTCCCTCGCCGGCAGCGGCCCCCGCCTCGGCCTCTGCCTCGACTCCTGCCACCTCTTCGTCCAGGGCTACGACATCACCGACGAAGCCCACCTCGACCAGGTCCTCAAAGAAGCCGATTCCAAAGTAGGCATCGACCGCCTCGGCGCCATCCACGTCAACGATGCCGCCACCCCCCTCGGCTCCCACCTCGACCGCCACGCCAACATCAACAAAGGCGAGATGGGCAAAAAAGGCCTCCAAGCCTTCCTCTCCGACCCCCGCTTCGAGGGCCTCCCCGCCACCCTCGAGACCCCCGGCCCGGAAAAGAAAGGCACCAGCAAAGCCGAAGTAACCGCCGCCAAGCGCCTCCGCCGCGAAGGTTTGAAGCGTCGCGAGAAGTAGCTCACGAAGACCTGAGCGCCTACGAATTAAAGAGCCGGCCGCGAGGCGATCGAGCTGTCTCAGGTGTGTGGCTGGCGAGCGCCGGGCCAAGTTAGGCAAGGACGCAGGGAGTCTGAATAGCCCAGCTATTCAGACGACTGAGGACGCCGCATAACGCAGGCCCGCCGCCGCCAGGCGCGCGCCTGAGGCAGGTCGAGCGGCTTGCGGCAGGCGACAAGGGCCGGCCCCCCGACCGACCCTTGCTCTCCCGCCGTCGAACTTCGTCTATTTGAGGTGGACGCCCGAGATCGCGCGCGAGATGACCAGGCGCTGGATCTCTGAGGTGCCCTCGAAGATGGTGTAGATCTTGGAGTCCCGGTGCATGCGCTCGACCGGGAACTCGCGGGTGTAGCCGTTGCCGCCGAGGATCTGGATCGCCCGCTCGGTCACCCAGACGGCGACCTCGCCGGCCTTCAGCTTCGACATCGAGCCCTCGGCGTTTTCGAATTTGTGACCGGTGCGGCCCATCCAGGCGGCGCGCCAGACCAGCAGCCGGGCGGCGTCGATCTCGAGCTTCATGTTCGCCAGATCGAAGGCGATCGACTGGTTCTCGACGATCGCGCGGCCGAACTGCCTGCGCTCTTTGGCGTAGTCGAGCGCGTACTCGTAAGCGGCGCGGGCGATACCCAACGCTTGGGCGCCGACCGTCGGCCGGCTCGCCTCGAAGGTCTGCATCGCCGCCTGGCCTTTGGCTTTCTTGCCCTCGCGGACGCGGGCCAGCCGTTCGTCGAGCTTCTCTTTGCCGCCGAGCAGGCAGGAGCCCGGGACGCGGCAGTCGTCGAGGTGGACGTCGGCGGTGTGGGAGGCGCGGAGGCCGTGCTTCTTGACCTTGGCGCCCTGCTCGCAGCCGGGCGTGTTCGGCGGAATCACGAAGGCGGCGTGGCCGCGCGAGCCGAGCTCGCGGTCGACCGAGGCGATGACGACGTGGATGTTGGCGATGCCTCCATTGGTCGCCCAGGCCTTCTGGCCGTTGATCACCCACTCGTCCTTCGCCTCGTCGTACTTGGCAGTGGTGCGAATGGCGGAGACGTCGGAGCCGGCGTCCGGCTCGCTGGCGCAGAACGCGGCCAGCTTGACGTCGTCCGCGGTGCCGAAGCACTGCGGAATCCACTCGCCCATCTGCTCCGGGGTTCCCTGCCCGAAGATTGCTGCAACCGCGAGGGTCGTACCCATGATCGCCATGCCGATGCCGGCGTCGCCCCAGAACAGCTCCTCGTTGGCGACCGGGAGCGTCAGGCCGGTCTCGTCGGACCAGAACTGTCCCATAGCTTCGAAGCTGTAGAGGCCGATCTTGGCGGCCTCCTGAATGACGGGCCAGGGAGTCTCCTCGCGCTCGTCCCATTCGGCCGCGGCGGGCCGGACGACGCCCTCGGCGAAGCCATGCACCCAGTCGCGGATGTCCTTCTGGTCCTGGTTCAGCTCGAGGCTGAACTTGGGGCCCTCAGCGGTGCCGGCATCCTCACCGGCCATCCCGGCGAGGGCGTCTACGTCAGTGGCCGAGGACATCGGCGGCATCCTACACGAATCCGTGTCGTCTTTTGCGAAATCCGCGCGGCCTGAAGCCGGTCGGTCCAGAGCCAGCCGGTGCCGTTCGGTGCGCCGCTAGCCGGCGGCGACGTCGCGCAGGTCGAAGGCCCGCAGCCCCTCGGCGCCAGTTTCGGTGCAGTCGAAGAAGCGCCGGTTGACGCAGCCGTAGGACTCGCCCTCGCCCTCGTATGCCTGCTCCACCGTGAACGGGCAGTGCGGCAGCGGCTCGCCGGTCATCTTCACTCCGCCGAAGCCGCCGGGTTTGAGCACCGCGACGAGATCGACCTCGGCGGCGAAGACTTCCTGCATGCAGCCGAGGTACTGGTTTCCGGTGAGGCGGTCGACGTAGCTGTAGACGTAGCGGCAGCCGAGTTCGACGCAACCGCGGGGCTCGACCATCTTGTCGCAGAAGCTGCGGCACTGGCGGCACTCGCCGACCTCGGTCCTGGTAACGCTCATGCGTGAATTCTAGGGAGGCGAGACCGCGGCACCAAGCGGAAAAGCCTGGTCAAGCGGCCAGCGCCGCTGAACCGATCACATGGTCGAGTTCGTTGCGCAGCACTTCCGAGGGCCGGACCTTGAACTCCTCGCCGCAGCGCAGCTTCTTCACCCCGTCGCTGCGACGGACCACCAGGTGCACTTCCGCCTCCCCTTTGTGGTCGGCGAAGACCGCTTTCAGCTCGGCCATCAGCTCCTGGTTCAGCTTCGAGCAGTCGATCGGCAGCTCGAACGGGCCTGCCGGCACCGCCACCGGCGCCAGCTTGCCCGCCCGGGCGATCTCCGCGGCGTCGGGTTCGAAGCGCTGTGCCTCCTGGACCACGAGCTTGGTCTCGCCGCGGTCCTTGTGGTCGAGGCGGCCGCGGACGAGGACGATCGCGTCGGGCTGGATCACCGCCGCGCTCTCCGCCTCGTCGGCCTTGAAGACCAGCATCTCGACCTGGCCCTCGACGTCGTCGAGGGTGGCGAACATCATTTGGCTGCCGCTCTTGGTGCGGATCTTCTTGCACTCGACGACGATCCCGCCGACCGTCACCCAGGCGCCGTCCGGTTTCGAGCCGAGGGCGGCGATCGAGCAGTCGACCTTCTGGCGCAGCGCCGGGCCGACCTCGGTCAGCGGATGCGAGGAGAGATAGGTGCCGAGCACCTCCTTCTCCATCGCCAGCAGCTCGCCGCGGTCGAACTCCGCGGCGGAGAGCGAGGGTCGGTGCTGGGCGGTGGAGGCCCCGCCCGCCGCCGCACCGTCTTCTTCGCCGAAATCGAAGATCGAGCCCTGGCCGAGCTGGGCGTCCTCCTGCGCCTTCTGGCCTGCCGACTGCGCCGCCGGCAGGATCTCCAGCATCCCCTTGCGGCTGGCCCCGGTCGAGTCGAGGGCACCGCATTTGATCAGGCATTCGATCGCGCGTTTGTTTACCGCCCGGGCGTCGACCCGCTCGCAGAAGTCCCAGATCGAGTCTATCGGTTTGTCCTCGCGCGCCCGCAGGATCGCCTCAACCGCCGAGTGGCCGACGTTCTTGACCGCGTCGAGGCCGAAGCGGATCGCGTTCTCGGAGACGACGAAGCTGTGGTCGGAGTGGTTGATGTCCGGCGGTAGCACGTCGATCCCCATCTCGGCGCAGCGGTTGACGAAAAACGGGACCTTGTCTTTGGTGTTCATCACCGAGGAGATCACCGCCGCCATGTACTCCGCCGGATAGTTCGCCTTCAGGTAGGCGGTGCGGTAGGAGATCAGCCCGTAGCAGGCGGCGTGGGACTTGTTGAAGGAGTAGTCGGCGGCCGCTTCGTTCAGTTTCCAGAGGTCGGCGGCGACGTTCGGCGCGGTGTTCGATTCGGAGAGGCCCTTGAGGAAGCGGTCCTTCATCGTCGCCATCAGGTCGCGCTTCTTCTTGCCGATCGCCTTGCGCAGGTCGTCCGCTTCGGTGCCGGAGAAGCCGGCCATTTCGCGGGCGATCGCCATCAACTGCTCCTGGTAGATCACGCAGCCGTGAGTCTCCTCGGTGATCGAGCGCAGCCGCGGATCCGGGTAGCGCACCGTCGAGGGGTCTTTCTTGCCCTTGGCGTAGGTAGGGATGTAGGCCATCGCGCCGGGGCGGTAGAGCGCCACCAGTGCGACCAGGTCGGCGAATTCGGTCGGTTTGACCTTGCGCAGCGCCTCGCGCATGCCGTCGGACTCGAACTGGAAGACGCCGGTCGAGTCGCCTTTGGCGAGCATCTGGAAGGTCTTCGCGTCGTCGATCGGGATCGACTCCATCTCGATCTGCTCGCCGCGCGAGCGCTCGATGATGTCGATCGCGTCCTCGATCACGTCGAGGTTGCGGAGGCCGAGGAAGTCCATCTTCAGCAGCCCCAGCTCCTCGATCGGGCCCATCGAGTACTGGGTCACGATCTTGTACTGGCGCTCGTTGCGGGCTTTGCCGTCGTCGCCGATCACCGGTGGCGCGGTCTTGTCCTCGGCCAGCTGCAGCGGCACCACTTCCTGCAGTGGCCGGTCGGAGATCACAACCGCGGCGGCGTGGATCGAGTTGTTGCGGATGATCCCCTCGAGGCCGCGGGCGACGTCGATCACCTTGCGCGCGTCGGCATCCTCGTCGTAGGTCCGTTTCAGTTCCTGGCCCTTCTTCAGACACTCGTCGAAGGAGGGACTGCGGCCCATGATCGGCTCCGGGATCTGCTTTGCCAGGCGATCGCCGGTGGCGTAGTCGTAGCCGAGCACGCGGGCGGCGTCGCGGGTCGCCGCGCGCGGCGCCATCTTGCCGAAGGTGATGATCTGGGCGACCGATTCGCGGCCGTACTTCTCGGCGACGTAGCGGATCATCCGCTCGCGGCCGCGGACCGAGAAGTCGATGTCGATATCCGGCATCGATTTGCGGCCGGGGTTGAGGAAGCGCTCGAAGATCAGCCCTTCGGCGAGCGGGTCGACGTCGGTGATTCGCAACGCGTAGGAGATGATCGAGCCGGCCGCCGAGCCGCGCCCCGGGCCGACCGCGATGCCGTTGTTCTTGGCGTAGTGGACGAAGTCCCAGACGATCAGGAAGTAGGACGGGAAGCCCATCTCTTCGACCACCCCGAGCTCGAATTCCATCCGCTCGACCGCCGCGGCCGGCGCCGGGTCGCCGTAGCGCTCGCGTAGCCCCGCGTCGGCGATCCGCCGCAGCATCGTCTCCGGCTCCTCGCCGTCCGGAGTCGGGTAGCGCGGCAGCAGCAGGCTGCCCAGCTCGATGTCGAGCGAGCAGCGCTCGGCGATCTCCAGCGAGGTCGGCACCGCTTCCGGCCACTCGGCGAAGGACTCGTGCATTTCCTCCGAGCTCTTGATGTAGAACTCGTTCGTGTCGAAGCTCATCTTCGGCGCTTCCAGGGTCGACTTCGTCTGCACGCAGAGCAGCGCCGCGTGGTTGTCGAAGTCCTCGCGGGTCAGGTAGTGGACATCGGCGGTGGCGACCAGTGGCCGGCCCAGCTCACGGGCGTAGCGGGCGATCCCCTCGTTGGCCTTGTCCTGCTCGGGGATCCCGTTCTTCTGCACCTCGAAGTAGACCTGGTCGGGGCCGAAGGCCTGGATCAGATCGTCGAGGTGGGCGCGGGCGTCGTCGTTCCGCTCTTCGACCAATCGGCGGCAGAACCGCGACTGCAGGCAGCCGGTGAGGACGATCACGCCCTCGGAGTGCTGGGCGAGCAGCTCCATGTCGACGTTGGCCTTGCCGCGCGAGAAGCCTTCGAGGAAGCCGGCCGAGGTCAGTTTCACCAGGTTGGCGAAGCCGAGGTCGCTTTCGGCCAACAGGGTGAGGTGGTTGCGCTCGTACCGGGTCTGCTCGCGAACCGCCTTGCGATCGTCGACCAGGTAAGCCTCGAGCCCGACGATCGGTTTGATCCCGTGCTTCTTGCAGGCCTTGTAGAGGTCGACCGCCCCGTTCATCACCCCGTGGTCGGTCAGCCCCAGCGCCGGCTGCCCCAGCTCCGCCGCGCGCGCCGCCATCGCGTCGATCTTGCACGCCCCGTCAAGCAGCGAATACTCGCTGTGGGCATGCAGATGGACGGCGGAGGAGCTACTCACGGGCAAATCCGATCCTGGCAAACGGACCGGCTGGAACCCCCACCCCTCGAGGCCCCATTCCCGCTATCTGCGGGGTCGGATCAGGTGAGGATCAGCCCCGCGAAACCGAAGATGACCGCCATGGTCAAGGTGACCATCGCGAGAATCATCGTGTCGAACCGCCGGTCGATCTTCTCGATCAGCTTGTCGAACCGCTCGTCGCTGCGGTCGAACCGCTCGTCGCTGCGGTCGAACCGCTCGTCGATGCGATCAGACCGGGCCTCAAACCGCTCATCTGCGCGGTGAAACCGGTCATCGAACCTCTCATCCGCGCGGTCGAACCGCTCCTCGATGCGGTCGTCGATGCGGTCGAGGCGGACCTCGACCCGGCCCAGGCGCTTTTCCACTCCGTCGAAACGTCCGCGTTCGTTGTCGAAGCGCTCGTCAATTCGATCGAAGCGGGCATCGACGTTGGCGAATCCCTGATCGACCTTGGCGTCGAGGAGATCGAGGCGGTCGTCGTTCCAGGCGTTCATCACGGCTGACATGTTTACAGCCTACGAAGTCTTTTGTCTACAGTGGTGCGCGGATTGCGCCGGCACTGTGAAATCGGCACGCCCAGATGGTGACTTCGCCCATTTTGCGGCCGCGGAGGTCCGAGAACGGTTAGCCGCAGACCCAGGCGCTGGAGCCGGAGTCGGCCCAGATTTCGCTGGCGATGCGGTCTTGTTCGGCCTTGGGGGCGTCCTGGGGCTCGCCCTGACCGCCGTAGAGTTCCCAGGTCGAGGGGAGGATCTGGTAGGCGCCGCCGGCGCCACTGGATGGGTTGACGGCGCCGTAGTCGCCGCCCGACTCGCACATCACGATGTAGGTCGGGATCGTGAACGGGCCACCGAGCCAGCGGCCGACTTCTTCTTCGGCTTCCGCTTCGGTCGCCGCCTTCGCTTCGGCGGCGCGGACCCGCTGCACCTGCTTCACCCAGGTGCCGATGTCGCCGCGCAGTTCGGCCAGGGCGGCTTCGCGGCCGGCAGCGATTTCGGCCAGGTGGGCGGCCGCGGCAGCCGCGGCTTCGCGGACCCCGGCGATTTCATTGCGGGCGGCGGCGACGCGTTCGTCGTAGGCGACCGCGCGCCGGTGCAGGACGGCGACCTGCTTGGCCTCGCGGCTGACCTCGTTGCGCACTTCCGCGACCCGCTCGGCCAGGGCGGTGTCGCCTTCGGAGATCGCCCGCAGGTAGTTCGAGCGGGTGGCGAGTTCTTCGTAGTCGCCGGAACCGAGGATCAGACTCGCGGTGTCCGGGGTGCCGCTCTCGTAGATCGCCACCAGCCGGGCCGCGAGGGCGGCGCGGGCGCGGCCGAGCCGGGCGCGTTCCTCGGCCAGGCGCGCCCGGGTGTGACGGACCTGGGCGGTCAGCCTCGCGACCCGTTCCTCGCCTTCGCTGAGCAGCGCGTTGAGCCGTTCCTCGTGGGCTTCGGCCTTGGCGGCTTCGGCTTCCGCGCTGGCAAGCTCGGCCTGGGACTGCTGCAGGCCCGAGGCGATCGAACCGGCCTGCGTGCGCGCCTGCGCCAGCTTCGCTTCCAGCGCCCCGCGGTCGGCGGCGCCGGCGCGCGGCACCAGGACGATCAGCGCCGCGAGCAGGACTCCGAACGCCAGCGCGGCGCAGGGGACAGCGAAACCGGGTGAGGGGCGGGCGGGCGACACCGGGAGCTCCAGGCTACGCCGGGATCGGGCTATCCCCGGCGGGTTGTCGATAACCCGCAACGCGCCTTGCGCGGCCACGGCTTGCCCGAGCGTGGTTGACCTTTGTTTCGCTATCCGAAACGAAACTCAACCACGCTGCGTCGCCTGCCCCACGCTGCGTCGCCTGCCCCACGCCGTGTCGTCTGCCCCACGCCGTGTCGGCCGCGGCTAGCCCTCTTGGACGTCGCGGGTCGCCAGCCAGGCGGCGCCGGCGGCGACCAGCACGGCGGCGACCAGGCCGATCCGGATCTCGCGGCGGTAGCGGCGGCGCAGGTAGCGCGCCGCCAAGCGCACCGCGGCGCGGCCGAGGGCCTCGTTCACGTGCCCTCCCCCGCCCCGCCGGCGTCGCTTCCAGTCGAGTCTCCCGCGGGCCCGGGCAGGCCGAGCTCCTCGCGTGTCTGCGCCGGCTCCTCGCGCAGACGGTGGGCCATCCGGCTCTGCAGCGACCAGAGCTCGATGAACCCGGGCGAGGCCAGCTGCGAGAACAGGCCGCCGGATTCGGAGAAGCTGGCCAGGGCGGCGTCGTAGACCGCGTTCGGGGAGCTGCGGGTGACAACCCGGAGGCCGCCTTTGTAGAGCTTCAGGCCGATCTCGCCGGTCACCCGCGCGTTGACCTGCTCCATGTAGGCGTCGAGGTCGGTCCGCAGCGGCTCCCACCAGAGGCCGGCGTAGACGAGGTAGCCCCACTTCTGGTCGAGCGGCGGCTTGAACTGGTTCTGGTGGATCGTCCCGACCAGTCGCTCGAGCTCGTCGTGGGCGGTGAGGACCAGCGCCGCGGCCGGGACCTCGTAGATGTCGCGGACCTTGAGGCCGACGATCCGGTCCTCGATGTGGTCGACGATGCCGACCCCGTGGCGGCAGCCGATCTCTGCCGCCCGTTCCAGCAGCGGCACCAGGTCCAGGCGCTCGCCGTCGAGCGAGACCGGCCGCCCGGCCTCGAAGCCGATCGTCACCGTCTGCGGCTCGTCCGGCGCCTCCTCGGGCCTGGTAACCAGCTGGAAGACGTCGTCCTCGGGCGCGTGGTCGAGATCCTCGATCCAGCGGCCCTCCGAGGAGCGCCCCCAGAGGTTGTCATCAATCGAGTACGGGGTCACCTCGCTGCCGCCCTTAATCGGGATCCCGTGCTCGCGCGCGTAGGCGATCTCCTCCTCGCGGCCCATCTGCCAGGAGCGCACCGGGGCGATCGTCCGTAGCTCCGGCGCCAGCGTTGCCACCGTCGCCTCGATCCGCACCTGGTCGTTGCCCTTGCCGGTGCAGCCGTGGGCGATCGTGTCGCAGTTGGTCTTGCGGGCGTATTCGACCGCGAGCTGGGCGATCAGCGGCCGCCCCAGCGCCGTGAACAGCGGGTAGCCGTTGCCGTAGATCGCGTTGGCGCGGATCGCCGGCACCAGGAACTCCTCGGCGAAGCGTTCGCGGGCGTCGACCACGTGGCACTCCAACGCCCCCAGCTTCAGCGCCTTGTCTTCGATCACCGCGTAGTCCTCGCCCGGCTGGCCGAGGTTGACGGTTAGGCAGACGACCTCGGCCTCGTAGGAGTCCTGGATCCACTTCAGCATCACCGAGGTGTCGAGGCCACCCGAGTAGAGCAGCAGGACGCGATCGACCTTCTCCGGGTCGGCCTCGTAGCTGGCGGTCGGGCGAGTCTGCTGGAACGGGTGGCGGTCGTCAGCCATCGGGGCCGCAGTCTGCCAAGGAAGGAGCTAGGGCGCCGCTTCGACCCCGCCGCCGGCTTCTTCTTCGAGGCCGCCTTCGGGAATCACCGGTTCGCCTTCTTCGGGCAGTTCGGGTTCTTCGACGCCGCCGGGGCCGCCTTCTTCTTCGGGGTTAAGTTCTTCTTCCGGCGTCGTTTCTTCTTTTTCTTCCGGCGTCGTCGTTTCTTCTTCTTCGGTCGTTTCGGTGGTCGTCGTCGGTTCCGTCGTAATCGGTTCGGTGGTCGAGGAGTCCGAGCCGCCTCCCGAGGAGGCGACGACGATGATCGCGATCACCAGGCCGACGATCACCGCGACCAGCACGGCGACGACGAGGCGCATGTTGCCGTGCGGCCGGCCGCCCTGGCCGCCGCGACCGTCGCCGCCCGGGCCGCGGCGGGGATCGCCGTCGTCAGGGCGCATGATCCGGGTCGGGTCCTCGTGCATCTACTCCTCCGGTCCGAGGATTGCGTCGAGGATCGCGTCGGTGTCCTCGATCTCGAAACCGCTTCGCAGGCGGGCGGCGATCTCCTCCCTGCCGCTGCCCGAGACCGCCATCTGGGTCGCCAGCAGGCGAGCGCCGGCGGGGCTGCCGCCGCGCTCGCGCTTCGGCGTACTCGGCGGCTCCTCGACCGGGGACTCGGCTGGCGATTCGACCGCAGCGAGCCGCGGCAGCCGCAGCACCGCGTCCTCGGCGCCGGAGTCAGCGTCCTCGGCTTCGCCGGCGCGCAGATCGGCGATCCGGGCGCTGGCGGCGCGGTCGGCGACGGGGACGCTCCGCCCCTCCTCTCCGAGCCGCGACTGGACGTCGATCAAGGTCTTCTCCAGGGCATCGGCCTGGCGGCGGATCGCCTCCGCCTGGGCGATCAGGCTGGTGGTCATCTCGCCCAGCGAAGCGAGCCGCTCGGCCGCGGCGCGGTCGGCCTCGGCCTCCGCCTCGGCGGCGTAGGCGCGCGCCTGGGCTTCGGCGTCGTCGATCACCTTCTCGGCCGCCCGCTCGGCGGCCTCGACGATCGCGTTGACCCGCTCGGCGGCGGAGCCGGCCAGGGGGCGCGGCTCGAATGGGCGGTCCTTGCGCTTCACTAGGCCGTCAAGCCTACGAGCGCGTCGCCGATCAGTCCAACCGCCCTCTCCAGCTGGGCAGGCTCGACCACCAGCGGCGGCAGCAGCCGCAGCGTGTCGGGGGCGGGGACGTTGACCACCAGGCCGCGCTCCAAGAGGTCGGCGCCGACGGCGGCGGCGTCGATGCCCTCCGCTAGCCCGACGCCGATCATCAGGCCGCGCCCGCGCACCTCGCGGACGCCGTCGAGCGCCGCCAGCCCCTCCCGCAAGATCGCCCCCTTCTCGCGCACCCCGCGCAGCAGCGCCGGGTCGTCGATCACCTCGAGGACGGCAAGCGCCGCGGCGGTCGCCACCGGGGCGCCGGCGAAGGTCGAGCCGTGGTCGCCGGGCTCGAGCGCGTCGGCGGCGACCGGAGCGGTGATGCAGGCGCCGATCGGCAGGCCGCCGCCGAGCGCCTTGGCGGTGGTGATCACGTCCGGGCGCACCGGCGTCTGCTCGTAGGCCCAGAGCGAGCCGGTCCGTCCCAGCCCGGTCTGGATCTCGTCGAGGATCAAGAGGGCGCCGTGCTCGTCACAGGCCTCGCGGGCGGCCAGCAGCGCCTCCTCGGAGGTCGGGTGGACGCCGGCCTCGCCCTGGATCGGCTCGATCAGGACCGCGGCGGTGTTCGGCCCGACCGCCTCCCGCAGCGCCGCGGAGTCGTTGCGCGGGACACTGCGGAAGCCGGGCAGCATCGGCCCCAGTTTCGGATTGCGGGCCAGCCCCGGGGTCGCCGAGAGCGCCCCGTAGCTGCGGCCGTGGAAGTCGCCCTCGAAGGAGACGATCTCCGGCGCGCTGACCCCGCGGGCGCTGGCTTGCTTGCGGGCGACCTTGATCGCGCACTCGACCGCCTCGGTCCCGGAGTTGGTGAAGAAGACGCGGCCGCCGAGGCTCGACTCGGAGAGGCGCTGGGCCAGTCGCGCCATTGGCTCGGTGTAGAAGAGGTTGGAGACGTGCATCAGCCGCCCCGCCTGCTCGGTGACCGCGGTGACCACCGCCGGGTGGCAGTGGCCGACCGAGTTGACCGAGATCCCGGCGAGGAAGTCGAGGTACTCGTTGCCCTCGGCGTCCCAGAGCAGGGCACCCTCGCCGCGGACGAAGTCGACCGGGGCGCGCTTGTAGGTCTGCATCAGGAAGCGCTCGTCCAGCGAGCGCGCCTCGTCGAGCCCGATCCCGGCGGCACCCCCAGCATCAGCGGCGGCGCCTGGCGTGGCGGCCCCCGCCTCCGCCCCGGCGCTCACGGCGTCACCATCGTGCCGACTCCGGCGTCGGTGAAGAGCTCCAGTAGGAGGCTGTGCGGGACCCGGCCGTCGACGATGTGGGAACTGCCGGTACCGCCGCGGATCGCGTCGACGCAGGCCTGCAGCTTCGGCCGCATCCCCCCCTCGACTGAGAGCATCGCCTCCTCGACCTCGGCGACCGTGGCCCGCGAGATCAGCGAGGAGGGATCGGCGGCGTCGCCGCGCCAGCCCTCGACGTCGGTGAGGAAGATCGCCTTGAAGGCTTCCAGCGCCGCCGCCACCTTGCCGGCCGCCTCGTCGGCGTTGACGTTGTAGGACTGGCCGTCGGCCGAGGAGGCCGAGGAGGCGATCACCGGGATGTAGTCGGCGGCGATGTGGTTCAGCACGTCGACGTCGACCCGCTCGATCGAGCCGACGAAGCCGACCTGGTCGGCGTTCGCTACCGGCGCGATCTCGAACAGGGTCCCGTCCTCTCCCGCCAGCCCGACCGCCGGCTGGCCGTGGCGGTTCAGCCGCTGGACGATTTCCGAATTCAATTTGCCGACCAGGACCATCTTCGCCACCTCGACCGTGTCGGCGTCGGAAACCCGCAGCCCCTCGTGGAACTTCACCTCGAGCCCGAGCCGCTCCATGTAGCGGGAGATCTCCGGGCCGCCGCCGTGGACGATCACCGGGTTGAGGCCGACGTACTTGAGCAGGACGACGTCGGCGGCGAAGTCGTCGCGCAACCCCTCGTCGAGCATCGCCGCGCCGCCGTACTTGATCACCACCGTGCGGCCGTGGAACTCGCGGATGTAGGGCAGCGCCTCGAGCAGCGTCTCGACGCTGGTGCCGGCGGCGCGCGACTGCGGGGCCCGCTCGCTCACGTCGTGTACTCGGCGTTGAAGGCGACGTACTCGGGGCCGAGGTCGGAGAAGTAGACGTGGGCGGCGCCCTCGCCGCGCCGCAGTCGCAGCGCGATCTCGGCCTCGGGAATGTCGGCGCCGAGCTCCGCGGCGTCGATCGACTCGGTGCCGAGCTCGGCGATCGTCTCCCCCGCCAGCGCTTTGCCGGCGGCCTGGGAGATCCGCCCCCAGTTGGGGTCGCGGCCGCGCAGCGCCGTCTTGACCAGGTTCGAGTTGGCGATCTCGCGCGCGACCCGCTCGGCCTCGGCGCCGTCGGCGGCGCCGGAGACCTCGATCCGCCCGACCCGTTCGGCGCCCTCGCCGTCGCGGACGACCTCGATCGCCAGCTGCAGTAGGACCGCCTCCAGCAGCCCCTCCGGGAGCGGCTGGCCAGAGGTGCCGCTGGCCTGCAGCAGGACGGTGTCGTTGGTCGACATCTGGCCGTCGACGGTGATCCGGTTGAAGGAGGGCTCGACCGCGTCGCGGAGCGCCCGCGCCGGATCGGCGACGACCGCGTCGGTCTGGACGAAGCAGAGCATCGTCGCCATCTTCGGCTCGATCATCCCCGCCCCCTTCGCCTGGGCGGAAAGCGTCACCCCGCCGAGCTTCACCGCGCAGCGCTTCGGCCAGAGGTCGGTGGTGACGATCGCCTCGGCGAAGGCGCTGCCGCCGTCGGGCGAGAGCGCCGGCGCGGCCTCCTCGATCCCGGCGAGGACGAGCTCGGTCGGCAGCGGCACGCCGATCGTCCCGGTCTCGGCGACGGCGACCTGCTCGCGGGGCAGGCCGAGGGCGGCGGCGGCGGTCTCGACCAGCGCCAGCGCGTCGCGATAGCCCTGCTCGCCGGTCTCGGCGTTGGCGTTGCCGCTCTGGACCACGGCGGCGCGGACCCGGCCGGCGTCGACGACCTCGCGGCAGACCCGGATCGGCGCGGCGGCGGAGGCGTTGCGGGTGAGGACCAGCGCCGAGGCGACCTCGGGCTCGTCGCAGACGATCAAGCCGACGTCGGTGCCGCCGCTCTGCTTCAGCCCCGCCTTGGCGCCGGCCGCCCGGAAGCCCGGCGCCAGGGCGCCCGGGTCGAGCTGCTCGACCCCAGGGGGCGGCTGGACCCAGCGAGAGCGAAAGAATGCACTCATCGATTGCCGCCCATTGGGTGCCTGAGCGCTTCAGGAAACGGCTTCAGCCCGGTCAGACTGAAACCGAGACTCGGTCCAACTGCTGCCCGCCTCGACTCAGCTGATCGATAGCCGTGCTGCGATCGATGCCAGCACCCTCGGGAATTCCGAGCACAAGATTCAAATTTTGGACCGCCTGCGAGGCCCCGCCCTTCCAGAGATTGTCAATCACTGCGAAGACGAAAATTCGCGTGCAATTCCGGTCCAGGACAGGGTAGATCCTGCAGATGTTCGTGCGCTGAACATCCCTGGCGGTCGGCAGCGAATCACTCAGCTCCACAAATGTCTCTGTTTCGTAGGCCTCGAGGTAGAGATCCTTAAGCTCCTCTGCTGATACATCTCGACTCGGTGTTACATAGCAACTGACCAGCTCGCCCTGGTCCAGCGGTACTAAGTGAGGCACGAACGAAAGCGCTCCGTTGTACCTGAGTCGGGACAGCTTCTCGGCAATCTCGGGCTCGTGCCTATGGCCCGGAACCCCATAAGGCTTCATATTGTCGAACGTTCCCACGAACGCAGGAGCGCTTTCCCCTCGCTTGCCAGCGCCGGAGACTCCAGACTTGGCGTCGATCACGACGTCGTCAATCAAGCCAGCCTGCGCTAGAGGCTTCAGAGCGAGAAGCGATGCCGTCGGGTAGCACCCAGGATTCCCGACCAGGCCAGCGTCAAGAATCTGGTCTCTGTTCAACTCTGGTAGGCCGTATACGGCCTGTCCTAGCAGCGCAGGCTCCTGATGCGGGCCGTACCACTCTTCGTAGGTTTCGCGCTCGGAGAAGCGAAAGTCAGCGCAAGAGTCAATGACCTTCAGCTCGGCGTCGAGGAGGCGCCGTGCGAGCGTGGAGGCAGCCCCGGCCGGATAGGCCACGACTGCTGCATCAAACGAGTCCAGATCTAACGAATCCAAGTCCACGACAGTCAGATCGACGCGATGCTCCGGGTAGATCTCGGATAGCCGTTTACCGATTGGCGACTTTTCGTCACCGGTGTCCCGGGCCGTAATCGCTCCAAGCTCCAACCCCGGATGGGATGCGACCAGTTCGGCAACCAGCGAGCCGACGGCGCCTAAGGCTCCGGCAACCAGTACACGCGGGCGGTGTGACGCGCCATTGCCATTGGAAGGGGAGCCGATCATTCTCATTTGCCTCTCGTCAGAATCAGAAATTCGGGTCTGTCAAAAACGCTCTGCGTCGGACAACCAAAACTTCTTCGGTCAGGGTGCCGATGCTGATTGTGGGACTTTCTCGAGGGTCACAGCTGCGAGTGGCGGAAAGCTAACCGATGCTCGCCTTGGCTGCGTCACCGCCGACCCCTATTTCAGCAGCTACTCGGAGTCTCCTCCGCGAATATTACCTCCAATGTTCTTGATCATAGCGACGATCTCCGCCCGCACCGCCGAGACCTCATCCTCGGTGAGGGTGCGGTCGGGCGCCCGCAGCTCGAGGCCGAGGGCAAGGCTCACCCGCCCCTCTCCAACCTGCTCGCCGGCGTAGAGGTCGAAGACCTCTGCCCTCCGCAGCAGCTCGCCGCCGGCCTGGACGACCGCGGCGCGGACCTCGGCGGCGGAGACCTCCTCGGCGACGACGACGGCGAGGTCGAGCAGCGCCGCCGGAAAGGTGGTGACGTCCTCGTAGGTCTCGATCCCGGCGCCGGCAGCGGCGAACAGCGGCGCCGCGTCGAGTTCGAAGCCGACCGCGTCGGGAACGTCCCAGGCGCGGGCGACCAGCGGGTGCAGCTCGCCGATCCAGCCGGCGGGGTTGCCCTCGGCGGCGGGGTCGCCGAGCGGGCGCACGGTGACGGCGGCGGCCCGACCGGGGTGCAGGAACGGCTCCGCGGTCGGGGCGAAGGAGAGCTCAACGCCGAGCTGCGCGGCCAGCGCTTCGGCGACGCCCTTGAGGGCGAAGAAGTCGGCGGGCTCGGCCGCGCCACGCCAGGAGCGCGGAGTCAACGGGCCGAGGGCCAGCGCGCCGAACCTGAACGGCTCGGTTACGGGAGCCGCTTTTTCGCCCGGGAAGGCGCCGGCGAGCGGCCCTAGCTCGTCGCTCGCCGGATCGGCTCCCTCCTCGGCCTGGGAACCTCCAACCGCAGCCGATTCCGGCGGCGGCACATCGAGGTAGACGCTGCCGGCCTCGAACAGCGCCAACCGCTCCGCCCCGCGGGAGACGTTCCGCGCCGCCGCGTCGAGCAGCGAGCCGAGCAGGGTCGTCCGCATCGCCGACTGGTCCTCGGAGAGCGGGTTCGAGACCAGCACCGGCTTCGCCCGCGGGTCGTCCTCGGGGATCCGCAGTCTTCCTGTCTCGCCCGGGTCGGTGAAGCTCCAGCTGACCACCTGGTCGAAGCCGAGGTCGCGGAGGCCGTCTTCGGCCCGGCGGCGCAGCCGCCGCGGCCGTGAGAGCCGGCCGACCCGCTCGCCCACGGCGGGCAGCGTCGTCGGCAGGTTGTCGTCGACGCCGTGGACCCGTGCCACCTCCTCGATCAGGTCGACCTCGCGGGTGACGTCGTAGTGGCGGTCGGGCGGCACCGTCACCTCGAGGTCGAGCCCGGCCGCCTCGACCCCGAAGCCGAGCCGCTCCAGGTGGGTCGCCTGCTCGTCCTGGGAGATCTCCATCCCCAGCAGGCCGCGGACCCGCTCGCCCCGCAACCTCAGCACCGTCGGGGCCGGCGGCTCGGCAGCAACGTCGATCGTCCCCGGCACCAGCTTCGCTCCGCAGAGCTCGACGAAGAGGCGCGAGGCGACGACCTGTCCCCGCAACGCCAGGGCCGGGTGCAGCTGCTTCTCGAACCGGGTCGAGGCCTCCGAGCGCAGGCCGAGCAGGCGCGAGGTGCGGAGGATGTTGCGGCCGTTCCAGTTCGCCGCCTCGAGCAGGACCCGGGTCGTGCCCAAGCTGACCTCGGAGGGCTCGCCGCCCATGATCCCGGCGATGCCGCCGTTCGGCCCCTTGCGGTCGCAGACGAGCACGGTCTCGGCGTCGACCGTGCGCTCGACCCCGTCCAGGGTCGTCACCTTCTCGCCCTCGCCGGCGGTCCGGATGTTCAGCTCGCCCCCGGGCAGCTTGTCGAGGTCGTAGGCGTGGAGCGGCTGGGCGGTCATCAACATCACGTAGTTGGTGATGTCGACGACGTTGCTGATCGGCCGCTGGCCGGCGGCCGAGAGCCGCTGCTGCAGCCACAGCGGCGAGGGCCCGACGGTGACGTCGGTGAAGACGCGGGCGGTGAAGCGCGAGCAGAGCTCGGGGACCTCGACGGTCACCGAGGCGTAGTCGCCGGCCGACCCCTCGCCCTCGGCCGGCGCGTCCTCGGCCCAGGGGTCGGCGGCGAGCGCGGCGCCGGTAACGGCGTGGACCTCGCGGGCGACGCCGTGGACGCCGAAGCAGTCGACCCGGTTCGGCGTCACCTCGATCTCCAGCACCGGGTCGGCCAGCGGGATGACGTCGGTCAGTGGCGAGCCGGCGGCAAGCGAGTCGTCGAGGACCAGCGTGCCCTCGTGGTCCTCGCCGACCCCGATCTCGTCGGCGGCGAGGATCATCCCTTCCGAGGCGACCCCGCGCAGCTTCGCCTTGCGCAGCTTCTCGCCACCCGGCATCCGGGCGCCGGGCAGAGCAACGGCAACGGTCTGCCCGGCGGCGACATTGGGGGCGCCGCAGACGATCGTCTTCGGCTCCTCCTCCCCGACCTCGACCGTGCAGACCCGCAGCCGGTCGGCGTCGGGGTGCTGCTCGGCAGCGGTGACCTTGCCGACGACGAAGTTGTCGGCCTGCGGCGGCCCGGCGACCTCGACCCGCTCGACCTCGGTCCCGGTCATCACCAGGCGGTCGGCAAGCGCCGCCGCCTCGGCGGGCGGGTCGCAGTACTCGCGCAGCCAACTCAGCGGCACCCTCATCCGTGCCTCCAGCTCTCGGCGGCGGCGCTCATGCGAACTGCTCCAGCATCCGCACGTCGTTGTCGAAGAAGCGGCGCAGATCGGGGATCCCGTGGCGCAGCATCGCCACCCGCTCGATCCCGAGCCCGAAGGCGAAGCCCTGGACCCGCTCGGAGTCGTAGCCCGAGGACTCGACGAAGCCGAGCACGTTGGGGTCGACCATGCCGGCGCCGAGGATCTCGATCCAGCCCTGGCCCTTGCAGAGGTTGCAGCGGGCGCCGTCGGCCAGCTGGCCGCTGCCGCCGCACTGGAAGCAGGAGACGTCGACCTCGACGCTGGGCTCGGTGAAGGGGAAGAAGTGGGGCCGCAGGCGGACCTCGCGCTCGTCGCCGAAGATCGCCCGCGAGATCGCCAGCAGCGTTCCCTTGAGGTCGGCGAGGGTCAGTCCCTCGGCGATCGCCAGCCCCTCCATCTGATGAAACATCGGGCTGTGGGTGGCGTCGGAGTCACGCCGGTAGACCTTGCCGGGGACGACGACGAAGATCGGCGGCGGCTGGGACTCCATCGCCCGGATCTGCATCGGCGAGGTGTGGGTGCGCAGCAGCACCTCGGGGTGCGACTGCAGGTAGAAGGTGTCCTGGAGCATCCGCGCCGGGTGGCCGGGCGGGTGGTTGAGGGCGGTGAAGTTGTAGTAGTCGTGCTCGATCTCCGGGCCCTCGACCACCTCGTAGCCGAGACCGACCATGACGTCCTCGATCAACCGCGTGGTGCGGGCGACGAGGTGCGGGTGGCCGACCGGCCGCGGCGGCGCCCCGGGCAGGGTGACGTCGACCCGGTCGGCGGCAAGGCGAGTGTCGAGCTCGGCGGCGTCGAGGCTGGCCGCGGCGGCCTCGAGCTGGGCCTCGAGCTCCTTACGGGCGCGGTTGGCGGCGCCGCCGACCGCGCCGCGTTCCTCCGCCGGCAGCTCGGCGATCCCGCGCAGGATCGTGGTCAGCTCGGCTTTGCGGCCGAGGTGGCGGACCCGCAGCTCCTCCAGCTCGGCGCTGGTGCCGGCCGCGGCGATCGCCGCGGCGGCCTCCGCCCTGATCTCCTCGATCCGCTCAAGCATCGGCGTCGGCTCCGGGCATGGTCGGCGACGATATCCATTGACAGGCGATCGCCGCCGCGGCGGCAACGTTCAGCGACTCAGCGGCGCCGGGGCGCAGCGGCACCGTCGCCTGCGCCTGGCAGCCGGCGAGCACCTCCTCCGGCAGCCCCTCGCGCTCGGCCCCGAGGCAGATCGTCGCGGCGCCGCCCAGGGCGCCGAGGCGATCGCCGCCGTGGGCGACCAGAGCGGCCCGCGGCGTCGGGGTTTCGTCCACCCCGACCCGCAGCGGCGGCCGGGCGAAGATCGAGCCCATGCTGGCCCGCACCGCCTTCGGCGAGTAGGGGTCGGCGCAGTCGGGGCCGAGGGCGACGCTGCCGCCGAGCAGGGCGTCGACGGTGCGGACGATCGTGCCGACGTTGCCCGGGTCGCCGACCCCGTGCAGGTAGACGCAGGGGGCGATCGGCTCGACCCCGGAGGTGTGCGGCAGCGCCCAGACGGCGATCGCGCGGGTGCCCGAGCCGAGGACGGAGGCGGCGGCGAGCAGCTCCGGCTCGACCTCCTCGGCGTGCGGCGCGGTCGCGACGCCGTCGGCCAGGTCCGCCGGGGCGGCGGCCCCGTCACCGGCGGCGCCCGCAACCGGCGCGCCGACGTTCGGCGCCGCCGGCCCCGGCCCCCTGGCCGCCACGACGCCCGCCGCCACCAGCACGAATCTCGGCTCGACCCCGGCCGCCAGGCCCGCCTCGAGCAGCTCCTCGCCCTCGGTCGCGAACAGGCCCTCGCGCTCGCGGTGCTTGCGCTCGCGCAGCTTGCGGACCAGCTTCAGCTTCGAATTGTCGGGGCTGGTGATCATCGGTTCGGTCTCGGTCCTTCTCGACGGAGCGGGTGACTCCTCAGTTGGCTCCACAAACGAAAACGGGCCGCAATCTGCGGCCCGCCCGGGAAACTGGAGTGTCGGATCGCCCTCAGGCGGCGGCACCCTCCCGGGCAAGCTCCACGAATCGGCGGAAAGCGTCGCGGTCGTTGACCGCGATGTCGGCGAGCATCTTCCGGTTGACCTCGACCTCGGCTTTGCTGAGGCCGTGGATCAGTTCGGAGTAGCTCATTCCCTCGAGCCGCGCGGCGGCGTTGATGCGGGTGATCCAGAGGCGGCGGAAGGTGCGCTTTTTGTTGCGCCGGTCGCGATAGGCGTACATCCCCGACCGCTGCACCTGCTCTTTGGCGAAGCGGTAGGAGGAATGCTTGCGGCCGAAATAGCCCTTCGCTTCCTTCAGCACCTTGCGGCGCTTCTTGCGCGCGTGGACGGAGCGCTTGACGCGGCTCACTTCCCGCCTCCGAGCAACTTGCGCACCTTCGGCGCGTCATTCGGCGAGATCTCCACCGGTTTCGCCATCTTCCGCTTCCGCTTCGGCGACTTTTTCTCCAGGATGTGGCTGGAGTAGGCGCGACGGCCACGGAGCTTCCCGTTGGCGGTCTTCTTGAAGCGCTTCTTGGCGCCCGAATGGGTCTTCATCTTCGGCATGCGGTCCGCTATTGAAGCAGAAGGCGCGTGCCTAGGCGTCGGCGGCGGCCGACTCAGCGGGTTTCTCCGCCGCCTCGTCCCCGCCCTGATCGACGTCTTTGTCGATCTCTTTGCTCGGCGCCAGCAGCATGCTCATGTTGCGGCCTTCCTGCAGCGGCGCCGACTCGATCACGGCGATACCGCCGAGGTCCTCGAAGAGTTTCTGCAGCAGCGCCCGGCCGCGCTCCGGGTGGGCCTGCTCGCGACCGCGGAACATGATCGTGATTTTGACCTTGTCCTTGTGGTGCAGGAAGCGTTCGACGTGGCCCTTCTTGGTGTTGTAATCGTTCTCCGCGATCTTCGGCCTCAGCTTGATTTCGCGGATGTTGACCTGCTGCTGGTGCTTGCGCGCCTGCTTGGTCTTCTGCTCCTGCTCGTATTTGTACTTCGAGTAGTCGAGCAGGCGGGTGACCGGCGGCTTCGAGCCGGGAGCCACCTCGACCAGGTCGAGGTCGGCGGCCTGGGCGCGTTTCAACGCCTCGCCGATCTCAACGATGCCGAGCTGCTCGCCGTCGGCGCCGATCAGGCGCACCTGCGGTACCCGGATCCGCTCGTTGATCCGAGTGGTGTCGCGCTCTGGCGGGCGCCGATCGAACCTACGCGGGACCGGCACTAGTGACTGGAGAGGTGGAAGAGCTTCAAGAGGACGAGTCGACCTGCGGGCACGGCGCGCTCAGCGGCTGCGTGGATTTGACGTGCCAGCGATCAAGTCGGGAGGAGTATAGGGGGAGAAACCGAGTTGGCAAGTCAGCTCGCCTCGGCAGCGGCCGGCTCGGCACTCGACGCGCCGCCGCCACCGGTCTCCGCCGCCACCCGCGTCGCGAACTCGGCCAGCGCCATCTCCCCCAGCTCGCCCTCGACATGGGAGCGAACCGAGACGCCGCCGTTCTCCGCCTCGCGGTCGCCGACCACCAGCATGTAGGGGTAGCGACCGAGCTCGGCGTCGCGGATCTTCTTGCCGATCGACTCGGAGCGGTCGTCGATCGCCACCCGCACCCCGGCTTCGCGCAGCTCGACCATCGCCTTCGTCGCGAACTCGTTGTGGCGGTCGGCAATCGGCAGCACTGTCGCCTGCACCGGCGCCAGCCAGGTCGGGAAGCGACCGGCGTAGTGCTCGATCAGGATCCCGGCGAAGCGCTCCATCGAGCCCAGCAGCGCCCGGTGGATCATCACCGGCCGCCGCGGCTGGTCCTCGGAGTCGGTGTAGGTGAGGTCGAAGCGCTCCGGCATCTGGAAGTCGAGCTGGCAGGTGCCGCACTGCCAGGAGCGGCCCAGCGCGTCGGTGACGTGGAAGTCGATCTTCGGCCCGTAGAAGGCGCCGTCGCCGGGGTTCAGCTCGTACTCGCGGCCCTGGCGCTCCAGCGCCTCGGTCAGCGCCGCCTCCGCTTTCGCCCACTGCTCCTCGGAGCCCATCGACTTCTCCGGCCGGGTCGAGAGCTCGACTTTGACGTCGTCGAAGCCGAAGCGAGCGTAGAGCTGGTCGATCGCCTCGCAGATCGAGGCCACCTCGTCGGTGATCTGCTCCTCGGTGCAGTAGACGTGGGCGTCGTCCTGGGTGAAGGCGCGGACCCGCAGCAGGCCGTGGAGGACCCCCTCGCGCTCGTTGCGGCTGACCCGGCCGAACTCGGCCAGGCGCAGCGGCAGCTCGCGGTAGGAGTGGCGATCGGAGCTGTAGACGAGGCAGGCGCCCGGGCAGTTCATCGGCCGCAGGGCGAATTCGCGGTCGCCGTCGCTCATGAAGTACATCTCGTCGCGGTAGTTGTCCCAGTGGCCGGAGCGGTGCCAGAGGCCGACGTCGAGCACCTGCGGGGTGGCGATCTCCTCGTAGCCGCGCTTGCGGAGCTGGGCCTGGACCTCGTCCTCGATCAGGTGCAGCAGGGTCGTCCCGTTGGGGAGCCAGAACGGCATCCCCGGCGCCTCATCGCGGAGCATGAAGAGGCCGAGCTGGGGGCCGAGGCGGCGATGGTCGCGGGCTTTGGCCTGCTCGATCCGCTCCAGGTGGGCATCGAGTTCCTTCTGCGAGAAGAAGGCGGTGCCGTAGATCCGGGTCAGCTGCTCGCGGTTCTCGTCGCCGCGCCAGTAGGCCCCGGCGACGCTGGAGAGCTTGATCGCCTTGATCCGGCCGGTCGAGGGCGAGTGCGGGCCGCGGCAGAGGTCCTCGAAGGGGCCGTTCCGGTAGAGCGAGACGGTCTCGACCCCTTCGTTCTTGACCAGGTCCTCGATCAGCTCGACCTTGAAGCCCTGGTCCTCGGCGCGGAAAATCTCCAGCGCCTCGGCGACCGGGACGTCGCGGCGGGAGAAGCCCTCGTCGGCCTTGATGTGGGCGCGCATCGCCTCCTCGATCCGCGGCAGGTCCTCCTCGGTGACCCTGGTCTCCGGCGGGAACTCGAAGTCGTAGTAGAAGCCGGACTCGATCGGCGGGCCGATCGTCACCTTCGTCCCCGGATAGAGCTCGGTGACCGCCTCGGCCATCACGTGGGCGGCGTCGTGGCGGATCAGCTCGAGGCCGTCGGGGTCGCGGTCGGTGACGATCGCGATCTGCGACTGCGCCGGCAGCGGCGCCGCCAAGTCGCGCAGCTCGCCGTCGACCCGAATCGCCAGCGCCGCCTTCGCCAGCCCCGGCCCGATCGCCGCCGCGGCGTCGGCCCCGGTCGCCCCGGGCTCCAGCTCCAGCGGCTTGCCATCCGGCAGCGTCGCGACGACTTTCTCCGTTGCGGCCTCCACGGGGAGTGATGGTACGGCCCGCGCCGCGACGGCGCGGCTGCCGCCCACCGGCTCCGGTTGTCGCTTGTCACCCAGAGGGTTACAAGCAGCAACAGGTCAGGAGCGCGGTTCGCCCTGACGGGCCTGGCGGACGGCGATCAGCGGGCAGGGGGTCTTGCCGGGACGGACGCGTTCGACTTCCCAGAGCAGGTAGGGGGAGGCGGAGCGCTTCACCCGCAGGCCGGGGAAGGGCGGCTGGCGGGTCCCTTCGACGACGACGTAGCGGACCCCGGCGGGCGGCTCGTCCAGTTCCCCAGCGCCGGCGACGCAGAGCCGCCCGCCGCGCAGCTCCCAGCTGACGTAGGGGCCGCCCTGTTCGTCTTCGAGCAGTTGGCGGGAGGCGATCATCAGGGTCGGGCCTTCGCCGACGTCCTTGCGGAGGTCGGTTAGGGCCGGCGAGTAGGTCCCGGGGCCAACCGGGGCGTTGGCGAGGGCGAGCAGCGAGCAGACGCCGGCCGCGATCACGAAGATCGCCGCCGCGAGGGGCGCCATCCGGCGCCCGGCGCCAGTCGCCACCGGTGGTGAGTCGAGTTTCCGTCGCATACCGACGCTAACTCGACTCACACCCGACGAGTCCTCCCCGTCCCGATGTCTTAGACGTGCCCAATCGACCTCGGAGAGCAGCGGTAGCAGGATCGTCAGGGCGGCCAGCGGGGCGGCGATCTCGATCGCCTTGGCCGCCGTGTAGGGGGTGCCGCCGGCGCGGGCCGCGGCGTAGGCGATGGCGCAGGCGAGGAGGCCGGAGAGGACGGCGAGCTCGCGCCGGACCCAGCAGCTCCAGATCCCGTAGAGCAGCAGCACCGTCGCGAAGGCTGCGCCGAGGTAGTAGCCGGCCGCCGGCACGGCCCCGTCGCCGGGGGCGAGCCGGAAGTCGCCAGAGGGCCAGATCCCCAGTGCCTCGAAGGGCGAGACCTGGCCGAAGAGGTTGCCGAGGCCAGGACCGTTGGGGTCGAAGGTCTCGAAGCTGTGGAAGTCGATCATGCGGCCGACCTCGGGGGCGACGAGGACGACGAAGGCGAGCAGGGCCAGGCCGGCGGCGCGGAGATCGGCCGGGCGCCGGCCCAGCAGCGCTTCCGCCATCAGCCAGACGACCGCCGTCCCTCCCAGCCAGAGCAGCCCCGGGAAGCTGTAGGCGTAGACGGCGCCGACCGCGAGCAGGGCGGCTGGGACGAAGCGCAGCGCCAGCCCCTCCCATTCCCGAGTCGACTCGCGCAGCGCCAGGGCGAAGGCGAGGACGAAGAGCGCCTCGATCGTCTCCTTGAAGGCGCCCTGGGCGAAGTAGGAGGCGACGACGTAGGCAAGTCCGACGACCAGCGCGCCGGCGCTGCGCGGCAGGGAGGGCAGCTCGCGGAAGGCGGCGAGGGCGACCAGCGGCGCCAGCACCGCTACCGCCACCGTCAGCCCGGCGAAGCCGTGGACGAGGCCGATCCCGAGCCCCTTGTTCAGCGCCACCACGACCGAATGCGGCCCAAGCGGATAGCCCTGGTTCAGCAGCCCGCTGCCCTGCCCATCGGCGAGCCGGTCAGCCGCCAGCAGGTGCTGGGACATGTCGGGGTTGAAGCCGGTGCCGAGGATCCCGAAGTGCCCTTCGGCGACGAACGGCAACGAGGCCGCGAGCAGCCCCACCAGCGCCACCGGCCACCCCATCCGCAGCGCCTCCACCCCGCCCTCCAGCCGCCTCCCCCCTCCCGAGCTGTTCCTTTTCCCGATGTGGTCGGGATAAGGAACAGCGGAGCGACCCGGACCCGGGCGGAGCAGGTAGGCGACCGAGGCGAGGACCAGGACCAGCACGACCGCCGCCGAGACCAGGCCGTGCCCCGGCAATCGCACCGTGCCCCAGCAGAGCGCGCAGAGCAGCGCCAGGCCCACCGCCGGCGCCAGCCACGACCAGCGCCGCGCCCCGCAGAGCCGCACCGCGGCGCCCCCGAACGCCAGCGAGGCCACGCACACCGCCAGCGCTGCTGCGTAGGTCCCGATCACAGGGGCGCGAGCCTAAACTGCCGCATGGCGTTCGTCCCTCCCGCCCGGCACCTGACCCGCGCCAAGGACCTCGCCGACTCGCGCTACTGGGAGGCGCTTGACGTCGATGACCTGGCCGCGGCGGCGGGGCTGAGCCGGGCCCACTTCAGCCGCGAGTTCCGGCGCGAGTTCGGGACCTCGCCTCACGCCTACCTACTTACCCGCCGGCTGGAGCGGGCGGCGGCGCTGCTGCGGACCACGGACCGCTCGGTGGCGGAGATCTGCATGGACGTCGGGCTGCGCAGCGTCGGCTCCTTCACCACCAGCTTCAAGCGGACCTTCCGGCGCACCCCGACCGAGTACCGGGCCGAATACCCCCCGGCGGCCGCCTTCGCGATCGTCCCCGGCTGCGTCGTCCGCGCCTACGGCCGGCCTCAGCACCGCACGTTTCGAGAAGACAGCTCGCCGGCCCGCTCCTAGAGTCGCGGCAGCACTTCCGAAACGAACACCCCCCAGGAGGACTGAGATGAGAATCGCGAACGCGCAGGTGTGGGTCCACGACCAGGAGGAGGCCCTCGCCTTCTACACCGAGAAGCTCGGCATGGAGGTCCGCTCTGACGTGACCCTGCCGGAGATGGACAACTTCCGCTGGCTGGCGGTCTCGCCGCCCGGGCAGGAGGACGTCTCGATCGTGCTGATGGCGCTCCCCGGCCCGCCGATGGTCGACGAGGAGACCAAGAAGCAGATCGAAAGCCTGATGGCGAAGGGCTTCGCCAGCGGCATCTTCCTCGCCACCGACGACTGTCAGGCCGAGTACGAGGCCCTGCGCGCCCGCGGGGTCGAGTTCACCGAAGCGCCGGAGGAGCGGCCTTACGGAATCGACTCCGGCTTCCGCGACCCCTCCGGCAATAGCATCCGCCTCACCGAGGTGAAGATCCCGGCCGGCGCCGACGCGGCCGCCTAGCGGTGCTTGGGCCGCGGCGGCGCAAGCGTCAGCGGCAGCTTCGAGCCGGGCGGTAGCTCCGCCCCGGCCTTGCCGCCGCCGAGATGGGTCACTCGGCCCGTCTTGGCGGTGGCATCCTTGTTCTTCTTCAGCTTGCCGACCTTGCAGCCCGCGGCGAGGATCTTCTTCTTCGCCGCTTTCAGGCTCTTGCCCTGGACCCCGGGGACGACGCAGGCGAGGCCGGTGTAGGTGACGGGCGCGGTTGCGGTGCCGGCGTTGGTGGTGACCGCGACCGGAACCGGGACGCCCGGGGCCGTCGCCGGCGCCGCCACCGTCAGCGTGGTTTCGGAGACCAGCGTGAACGGGACCGCGACGCCACCAAAGGTGACCGCGCTGGCGCCCTCGAAGTCGGTGCCGGTGATCGTGATGGGTGCGCCGCCCTTGGCGAAGCCGGAGGTCGTGCTGAGCGCTGCCACAACCGGTGCCGGCTGGACGTCGGCGTTGAAGCCGACCTCGATGTTGGGTCCGGTTTCTACGGGTTTCTGCGGCGTCGCGCCGAGGGTCGGTTCGAAGGCGAGCGCCAGCGCCCCGGAGACTTTTTCGGCGAGCCCGAAGCCGGTGTTTTCCGATTCGTCGTTCGCGAGCCCGATCGACTGCCCGGCGCCGATCGGGAGCGCCGCTGGGAAGGTTTCGACGCCGAGCCCATTCGGCACCTCGGACGAGCTCCGTGAGGCCGCAAAGAAGGTCTTACTGCCGCCCGGCCGCAGAACCTGGAGCGAGTGCGGCCCCTCGGTGTCGATCACGCGCCAGCGGACAATTACGCCGTTGACGGGCGACGTAGCCCGGGCCCCCGGCTCGGGCAGGGTGAAGTTGGTGAGGGTGCCTTGGCTGTTGTTGATCTCGGAAAGTTCGAATTCAGCCGTCAACGGACTGCCAACCGTGACGATGCCGGCGCTCGCCGACCCAGCCAGGGTCGCGGCGGCAACGAGGGCGCAACCCGTCATCGCCAGGAACTTCGTCAGCGGGGGGGCCTTCATCGTCGCCAGCCTAGCTCCCGGTTACGGCCCAGGTGCCGGAGAGGGTGATCCGGCCGACCGCGTGGGCGGTGAGCTGGATTTCAGCGCCGAAGGGGTAGGGATTGAGACCCTCGAGTTCGATGTTCCGTTCTTCGCGGGTGTAGAGGCAGAGCCAGCCGGCGGCGGCGCGGGGTTCGTTGACGCTGCCCGGGCAATCGTTGTCGCCAGCGGATCCTTTCGGGACGATCAGGAAGTCCGGCGTCGCCGCCAGTTGGTCGCCGAAGGAGATCGCGCTGCCGATTTCTTCCAGCGCCGCGTTGGCCCGCTGGTCGATGTCGAAGGTGCCGCGCAGAGTGAGGTCGCGGGCGAGGTTGGTCGAGAGCGAGCCGGGCACGCCCTGGATCCCCTGTTCGCCTTTCGCCCCGCGGTCGCCCTGTGCGCCCTTGGGCCCGGCCGGACCCGCCGCCCCGCGCGGGCCCTGCGGCCCGGTCAGGGTCGAGCGCGCCGCCGAGCTCAGTTTCGCCGGCGTCACCGCCCCCTTGCGCAGCTGCTTCGGCCCGACCGAGTTCTTCGGCAGCTGGGTCGCCGCCCAGCCGACCCCGCCAAGCGCGATGAACAACGCCAAGCAGGCGACGACGTTGGCGAACGTCAGCTTCCCCCGGATTCGCTTCACCAGCCCTCCCTCATAGATACCCCGAAAGTGGGCGTTACTGGGCTCGAACCAGTGACCTCCAGCTTGTCGAGCTGGCGCTCTCCCAACTGAGCTAAACGCCCGGGGCTACGGACGCAGCAGGATAACGCCGAGGCTCACTCGGGGCCGGGAGACTCGAAGCTCATCAGGCTGACCGTCGCCCAAAAGCGATCGTCCTCCCCATTCCGAGCGCGCTCAGCTGCTTCGGCCTGGATGTCGATCAAGCTCAAAGAAAGGTCTTCGATGCTCTCGCATATTTTCTGCCACGCCTCCTCGTCGACCTCAAACGTCGAGGCATCAATGCAGCGGTCAGTACGAGAGTCGAACGTGTCCGAGTTGAGCGCCTTTTCGATTCGCCGCTGAAGTTGGTTGACGAATTCGATCGTGAGCTGACCTCGATCACCCGGCGCGACCTTGGCCCAAGCCACGGCATCGATGAGCGTTCGCTGAGTCGCCTTGAACGTGTGCTTGACGGACCCCCGCACTGCTTCGGTTTTGACTAGCTCAACGCAGTCGGCTTTCTCGAGCACTCGACAGTGGTAGGCGAGGCCCGCGACCTCCAATCCCCACTCAGCGGCCAGTTCGCTCGGCGAGGCCGGTTCGCGATTGAGCGCATTCATGATCTTTAGCCGCAGGGGATGCCCGAGCGCCCGCGCCAATCGGACGGCATCTTCATCCGTCTTCCCGTTCAACTTCTTTACGTCAGCTGCTGCCACCAGGCCTCCCGTCGTTCCCACACGAACTCAGTGTTTCCAGAGCATTGAAGTTTATTGTCCGCAGTAAGTCCTTTGCAACAAACTGGAGTGTTTTCTACTTATCGAATCTCCACCGGTTGAAAAGCATCCAGTAAGTCTCCCCCGGAATTCAAGGGAAACGGGAAATGGGAGGGGGTGAGGCGCTGTGACGATGCATTGCACGGAGCAGCTCGTTAAGCCGTTGGCGTTGAGTAAGACCAACTAGCCAGGGAAGACAGCGAACGGGTCAGGCGGCCGACTGACCCGGTTCACTCTCGAAGCTCCGTCATCAATGCAATCCGTTCGATCTCTTGTCAGATCGACTCGTCCAACTGTCGAGTTGCAGCGCTTGCTGTAGACCGCCATCGAACGACCGGTAGGTCTCCTGTCGACGACCATCAAGGAGGTGAAATCGTGAATATCCAGATCGCGGAGAGCTCCGTGAAACCGCTGGCAGTGACCAAGACCACTAGCCGTGCCAGCAACGGCGACGCACGGCGCCAGGCGCTGCCGAGGCGCTGAAGCCGCCGGCGACGACCAAGTCCACCTAGGGATGGTCACGTAACGCCGCGAGCGAACTCCCACTTCGGCAGCGGCGGCGGCTCCCGATTCTCGAAGACCGACGGCAACGCTCCATTGCGGGGCAGAGCTTTGGGGTCTATGCGACCCCTAACCTCTGCCGGACGGGCTAGGCGTGGTTGCTGGGCAGGTGCCAGCGACGGGGCGCGATCAGCTCGTGGCTGCCCTCGGGGCCCCAGGAGCCGGGCTCGTAGGTCTCGATCTTCGGCGGGTCCTCGAGGACGGGCTCGGAGACTTCCCAGAGGCGCTCGATCGCGGTCGAGCTGGTGAAGAGGGTGCGGTCGCCCGTCATCACGTCGTGGATCAGCCGCTCGTAGGGGTCGAGGGCGTGCTCCTCGGCGCCGAGCGAGTCGTAGCTGAACTGCATGTGGGCTTCGCCCAACTCCATCGTCGGCCCCGGCACCTTGGCCAGGAAGGAGGCGGAGATCGTCCCCGGGTCGCCGAGCTCGAAGGTGAGGTGGTCGCGGCCGAAGGACTCGACCACGGCGTCGCAGTCGAGCGGGAACATCCGCCGCGGCGGCTGCGAGAAGGCGATCGTCACCAGGTGCTTGCTCTCCGCCATTCGCTTGCCCGAGCGCAGGTAGAACGGCACCCCCTCCCAGCGCCAGTTGTCGACGTGGGCGCGCAGGGCAACGAAGGTCTCGGTCTGCGAGTCGTCCGCCACCCCGTCCTCGTCGGGATAGCCGACGTACTGGCCGCGGACGACGTCGGCGGAGGAGAGCGGCGTCATCGAGTCGAAGACCTTCTCGCGCTCGAGCCCGAGCGGCTTCGGGTCGAGTGAGGTCGGTGGCTCCATCGCGACAAAACCGAGCACCTGGAACAGATGGGTGACGACCATGTCGCGGAAGGCGCCGGTTTCCTCGTAGAAGCTGCCGCGCATCTCAATCGAGAGCGTCTCGGGGATGTCGATCTGCACGTGGTCGATGTGCTGGCGGTTCCAGACCGGCTCGAACATGCCGTTGGCGAAGCGCAGCGCCAGCAGGTTCTGGACCGCCTCGCGGCCGAGGTAGTGGTCGATGCGGAAGATGCAGCTCTCGTCGAAGACCGAGTGCAGGGTCTCGTTCAGGGCCCTGGCCGACTCCAGGTCGGTGCCGAACGGCTTCTCGGCGATCACCTTGGCGTCGCGGCCGAGGCCGAGCTCGCCGATCTCCTTCACCGTCTGGACGAAGGCCTTCGGCGGCAGCGAGAGGTAGAAGAGCAGGCCGCAGCCGTCACCGAGCTCGCCGCGGGCGTCGGCGATCGCCTCGCCGAGGTCGCCGAAGCCGTCGCCGACCGAGGCGAAGCGGAGGCTGTCGGAGAAGCGCTCCCAGGCCTCGCCGTCCTCCGAGCTGCGGCCGGAGCCCTCGACCGCCTCGCGGGCAAGGTCGCGGAAGCCGTCGACGCCGACGTCTTTGCGGGCGGCGCCGATGATCCGGAAGCGCTCCGGCATCAGCCCGACCTGGGCGAGGTGGAACATCCCAGGAAGCAGCTTGCGCTTGGCGAGGTCGCCGGTGGCGCCGAAGAGGACGATCACCTGGTCGGCCGGGACCTCGGCGCCGCGCTGGGCGGTGGCAGATGCGGTGACGACGCTCACCCGCCTCAGGCTGACAGATGCGAGGTGCGGGCGCGGGCGACGGTGCCGGGGTACGCGGCGGGAGGGCCGCCTAAGCTGACCCCATGCCACGGACCGGGAACGGGGTCGAGTACGAGCCGGCGGCGCTGGACCGGGTCGAGCGACGGTTCTGGCGGGAGATCTGGGCGAGTGTGCCGGCCGAGGTCGCGGCCGACCGCGGGATCGAGCTGCGCCAGTTTGGCCCGATGCAGGCAACGGTGGTCGGGCAATTGCCGGGGGCCGGCTGGGCGAACCTGGTGCTCGGGTCGACCGAGCCCGAAGCGGTGGTCGGCGGCCACCTCGCGGCGGCGCTGAAGTGGGCCGGCGAGCGCGGCGTCTCCCCCTACGTGCCGGTCAGCCCGGACGGACCGGAGACCGAAGCGGCCGAGCGGGCGCTGGCCGAGCGCGGCTTCGAGGCCGGCAAAGCCTGGATGAAGTTCGTCCGCGACGCCCACCTACCGCGCTTCTCCCCGGCCGGCGACGTCGAGGTGGTTGAGGTCACCGATCCCGACCAGGAGCCGTTCGGGATGATCGCCGCGACCGGCTTCGGAATGCCGGCCTGGGCCGCCGCCCTCTTCGCCGGCCTGCCCGGACGCGAGGGCTGGCGCTGCTACGTCTCCCGGGTCGACGGCGCCGCCTACGCCTGCGGCGCGATGCTGCTCGACGGGAAGATCGCCGAGTTCGGGATCGGCGCCACCCTGGAGCCGGCGCGCCGCCGCGGCTGCCAGCTCGCCCTCCTGCACCGCCGCCTCGTCGACGCCCACGACGCCGGCGCCAAGCTGCTCTTCGTCGAGACCGGCCAGCGGGTCCCCGACGCGCCGGCGGCGAGCTACCGCAACATCCTTCGCGCCGGCTTCGAGGAGGCCTACCTGCGGCCGAACTGGATACGGCGGGAGCTGCCGGGGGCAGTGAGCTAGCCGCCGGCCTGGTCCAACGCTGCCCTCCCCGCCTCGACCCCATGCCCACCCCACCCGTGTCACCGCGGAAAGTCCCCTCGGCGGCCGGACCCCCGATCCGCGGTGGCGATTTTCGGCAGCCCCGCCCGGCTCAGGCGCGGTACTCCGGGTTGACGAAGTCGGTGCGGCAGCCGGCGTCCCAGGCGGGCCGCTGGTTGCCGTGGGCGGGGATGCCGCCGGCATCCTTCAGCAGCCGCGCCAGGTGCAGCATGTTCCAGGTGGCGAAGGTGAGGTTGCGGTTGGTGAAGTCGTTCTCCGGCCCGCCGGAGCCGGGGTCGAGGTAGGAGGGCCCCGGCCCGGCCTCGCCGATCCAGCCGGCGTCGGCCTGGGGCGGGATCGTGTAGCCGAGGTGCTGCAGCGAGTAGAGGACGTTCATCGCGCAGTGCTTCACCCCGTCCTCGTTGCCGGTGACGAGACAGCCGCCGACGCGCCCGTAGTAGGCGTACTGCCCGCGCTCGTTCAGCAGGTGGGAGTTGCCGTAGAGGCGCTCGACCACCTTGGTCGCGACCGAGGACTTCTCGCCGAGCCAGATCGGCATCCCGATCACGAGGATGTCGGCGGCGAGCACCTTCTCGTAGATCGCCGGCCACTCGTCGGCCTCCCAGCCGTGCTCGGTCATGTCGGGCCAGACGCCGGTGGCGATCTCGTGGTCGATCGCCCGCAGCGAATCGACCTCGACCCCGTTGCGGCGCATGATCTCGACCGCGACGTCGATCAGCCCCTGCGTGTTCGACGGCTCCGGGCTGCGCTTCAAGGTGCAGTTGACGAACAGCGCCCGCAGGTCGGAATAGTCGGTCTCGCTGCTCTCGCAGAGCCCCGCCTGCATCTCGTTCAACTCAGCCATGGTTCCTCCGTTGTGGTTCACCTAGTCCGGGGACTATGTCCGACCGCGGTTACGAAAGGCTGAACTTGGAATCACCGCATCGCCATCCCCACTCCGCAGGGTTATGACAACCGAGGGTTATGACTACCCTCGGCCCGATGGAGATCCGCCCCGGCACCGAGGCCGACGCGCCCGCCCTCGTCCCGATGCTCGCCCAGCTCGGGTATCCGACCGACCCGGCCGCGGCTGCCGACCGCCTCCGGCACCTGCTCGCCGACCGCGACGCCGGCCTCCTCCTCGCCGAGACCGGCGGCACCCCCACCGCCTTCCTCGCCTATGACCTGGTCCACCACCTCGAGCGCTCTGGCCCCACCCTCCGCATCACCGCCCTCGTCACCGACGAGCGCCACCGCCGCCAGGGCACCGCCGCCGCTCTCGTCACCGCGGTCCGCGAGCTGGCCGAAGCCAGGGGCTGCGACCGCCTCGAGGTGACCTCACAGCCGAAGCGGACCGATGCCCACGCGCTCTACCGCGGCCTCGACTTCGAGGAGCGGCCGCTGCGGTTCATGCTCCACCTCCACTGACGCGGGAACGAGTCGCCGAGGAGGCCGACGACGCGCGCATCCGGCGTGGCGAGGAACGCGACCCGTTCGTCGGACCCGACCCGGTCGTACAGGTCGTCGAAGCTGGTCAGGGTGACGACCTCACCGGCGCCGAGGGGTGCCGGGCCAAAGCTGCCGTCCTCGCGCAGGCTATTTGCCGCCCGCACCCGCATCTCCAGGGAATGCACGTTGGAGCTGGCCGCGTCGCGCTCGAGCCCCTCCTCGGACGTGCCCGAGGAGGCGCGGATCACCTGGCCGAGGATCAACAGCGGGTCGCCGTCGGTCTGCTCCCGGGAGTCGGTCAGGTGGATGTATAGATAGATCGCCGCGCCGAGCAGGAAGCCGACCGCGGCGACGATCGCGTCGGGAACGTGCAGGAGCGCGGTCAACGGCAGCCAGACGGCAGCGAACCCGGATACGCCCAGGAGCGCGTATACCGGCAGCATCCCGAGCCGCTTCGCCAGCTTCACGCGCGTCCTGCGGATGGCGAAGCGCCGCGCTCGCCGACGCTCCACCCGGTCGAGCGACGCCGCCAGCGCGTATCCCCGTTCGGCCCGTGGATCGCGGAAGCCGCCGCTCACCGCCTGACGCCGGCGGTCCCGCAGTCGCCGCCGCGCCTTCTGCGCGCGCTGCGCTCGAAAATTCTCGAAAGCCTGATTGGCTTGATAGACCACCACCGTCAGCACGGTGCAGATCGCGATGAAGGCCAGCATGCCCAGCACCCCCTCGACCAGCCAGTGGCGATCGGCAGCACTCAGCGAGCCATGCGAGAGCAGCCCCCAGACGATCAGCGCGGCGAACGGCCAGAGGAAGAAGGCGAGGATGAGGGCGGAGTAGACCGTCACCGTCCGAGCCCCGCGGGCCGCTCGGGACAGCGCCGAGGTCCAGGACTGCTCCGCAGGAGGCACCCGGCCAGTCTCCTAGATGCTCGACCGGTACGGAAGGGTCCTGCCGGCGGAACTGAGCGTTATTTGCGTCGGAGCGCGGCGCCGACCGCTCAGCCGCTGACCTTGCAACTGCGGATCAGGGTCGAGCTCAGGGAGCGCCCGTCTTCGAACGTCATTGAGACCTTCGCAAAGGGGAAGATGCCACCGTTCAGCCCCGCGGGCGCCGCGCAGTTGGCGCTGATGTAGCTGTGCTTGGCGCCGCGGTAGGTGTAGCGGCGTTCGAGCTGCAGGAAGATCGAGGTCAGGTAGCCGTTGCGGTTGGATCCTGGTGGGATCTTGCCGTCGATCACCGTGCCGAAGGCGCCCTTGGCGGTGTGTTTGATCGTGAAGAGGATCAGGTAGGTCGTCGGCGGGGACTTCTCGTAGACGTGGCCGAGGATTGCCGGGCGGCCGCCGGAGACGCCGTTGAAAAGGAGGACGTTGCCGCGCAGCGGCGAGGCCACCTGGCCAGGGAGGTAGGTCTCGGCGACGACGCCGCCGGAACCGACCAGCGATTCCCCGCAGACTTCGAGCGCTTCTTCGGAGGTGAGGGTTTCGATTTCGCCGCGACGGCATTTCGGCAATCCGGTCATATCCACGCGGCCGGCGCGGTTCAGCGCCACCGTGATATCGCGCAGCGCCGGCGGGGCGGAGCCGGCGAGCACGCGGACCCTGCCTTCGATTCGGACCGAGATCGGAGCCGGCGTGCTGCGCGGCAGGGCGGTCGGCGCGATCCCGCCGTTGAAACTGATGAACAGGTCCCCTTTCTGGGCCAGCTCCGCCGAGGCGATGGCGGCGATTACGGCCGTCATCACCAGTGCCAGCGCGATCGCCCGCCCGACCACCCGACGGGCCCGGAGGGCTAGGGGGCGATCGAGCACCAGGGCTCCCGCGCTTCCTTGGCGGCCCGAACCCCGGTCCGCTTCCTGCTGATCACAGCTCGCGCCTTGCGAGCCGCGGCGCGAGCGCTGGCGCGCGCCTTGGGGCTCGCGTAGCGGCTGCGCCGCAGGCGGGCGATGACCCTCTGCAGTTTGCCTTCCGCCCGGCTGAGGGCGCCCCGGCTTCGTGCGAAGCTCGCTTCGGCGGCGGCGCATTGGGCGGTGATCTGACTGAAGGGGCCCACCGCCGCGGCCGGACCGGTGACGCTGAGTTCATAGGAATCTCCGGAGCCTTCGCTCGGGGCGACTTCGACGAAGTATTTCTGCGGCTGCAGCGAGAGGGTTTCCGACCTGACTTCGCCGTCGCGGATGAACGACAGCGAGGTCAGCGGCGAACCTTTGTAGTCGAACAGCGAGGCGCTGAGGCCGGAGGAGGCTTTGATATTGCCACCGAGGCTGTGAACGGCCACGGTGATCGAGCTGGCGCCGGCGGCGGTGTCGTAGAAGTAGAAGAAGTCGCGGTCGGTGGTGCTGTCGATCGAGCCCGCGAAGATCTGCCCCGACCCCATCGGGCCGTAGGCGGCGGGCGACGAGTCGTTTGGCTCGTAGGGGTCGGCGGCGGCGAGGCTGGCCCAACAGAGCGACAGCAGCGCTGCCAGCAGCACCGCGAACGCCGCGGCGGCGGCCACCGATCGATTCGTCGAAATAGTCCCCGTCTTCATCTCCATCCCCATGCCGCAGCGCTGCGTCCCAATGCGAGTGCCCAATAGGAACACTCGCTGTCCAACATACTCTATGGACCCCCCTGAACGGCAAGGCGCCTACCGGAATCGAACCGGTGTAAACGGCTTTGCAGGCCGCTGCGTAGCCACTCCGCCAAGGCGCCGAGAGGCCGGTAGAGGGTAGCGACGGGCTCGCCGGCGAGTCGGGTCGTCTTGAGCGGTCGCGGTGGGGCGCTGGCTCAGCGGTGCGCCAAGGCGCGGAGGTGTTCGCGGTAGCCGATGCCAAAGGCGGTCGGGGTGCCGTCGTAGTCGCGGATCAGGGTCGGGCCGGAGCGGCAGGTCCAGCCACCGTGGGCGTCCCAGGTCCAAGCGAGATAGGAGATGCCGTGGCGGTCGGCCCAGGGCATGTAGCCGTCGATGTAGGAGTGGCGGCAGTCGCCCTCCCCGAGCTCGCCGGTGACGACCGGGTGGGTGCGGGAGATGCCGGCGAGGTCGGCGCGGCAGGAGCGGAAGCAGGCGGCGAAGTCGTAGGTGTGGTTGGACGCGACCTCGGCGTCGGCGGGGTCGGGCGGCAGGTGGGCGAGCCAGCCGTCGAGGCGGCGGGAGTAGGCGAGGCCACCGAGCAGGACCGGCTGGCGGGCGCCGGTCGAGCGGACGGCGGCGACGAGCTGGCGCATCCCGGTCGCCTGGTAGTCGCCGAAATGATCGTCGCGGAGGCGACAGCCGTTCTCCCAGCAGTCCCAGTTGACGTCGTGGGGCTCGTTGTAGAGGTCGAAGAGGACCGCGCGGTCATCGCGGAAGGAGGCCGCGAGCGAGCGCCAGAAGTCGGGCGCGTGGTCGGCGTCGGCCATCGGGATGATCGAGGTCGCTTGGTTGATGCCGGGGGCGGCGAGGTGGAGGTCGAGGACGACGTAGAGGCCGGCCGCCTCGAGCTTGGCGACGTAGGAGTGGATCGTCGCCCGGTAGTCATCGCCGCCGAGCTTCGGGTCGATCCCGTTGATCCCCAGCCAACAGGTCTCGTTCAGCGGCAGGCGCACGGCGTTGACGCGCCAGCTCCTCATCACCCGAATCGAGGCCGCCGAGCTCGGCCCGTCGAAGTTGCCGTAGCCCTGCTGGCAGGCGTACTCGGTGCCGGAGCGGTTGATCCCGTGGAGGACGACGACGCGACCGGAGCCGTCGACCAGGTGGTTGCCGCGGACGCCGATCCAGGGCTTGGCGACGGCGCCGGCGGCGAGGGCGCCGAGGGCGACGGAGGCGAGCAGGACGGCGGCGAAGGCGCGGCGCACGACGTAGATTCTCGCACTGGACGCGGCGCTCCCCGGCTGGCAGGCGGAGGTTCTCGGCCTCGCCTTCGTCTGCTTTTTGACCCCGGCAGCAGACAAAAAGAACAATTCAAAGCGGTCAACCTTATGCGAACATATGTTCGCCTTGGGACGAGCGAGCGATCCAAACCGCCAGTTCAGCCGCGCGCTCGCGGTCGGCAACTTCGACGACGCCTGGCGGATGGCCCAGCACCTGCCGGTCTCGCTGGAGAACGCGGTGCGGCTGACCGTCCTCGCCGGCCGCGCCCGCTCACCCTTCTACGAACGGATGGCGATCCGGCTGCTGAGCCTGCTGATCGAGGACCGCCAGCTCACCGTCGCCCAGGTCCGCTGGCTGGCCGAACGCTTCCAGGACGCCCGCGAGGGGCTCGCCAAGGAGGCCGAGGAGGCGCTGCGGAAGTTCGTCCGCGCCCGCTGAGTCGCCGCTGTATCGATCGTGGTCGCCATAGCGACCAAAAGTGATGCATCTCTACGCCGCTGCTTCGGTTTTAGGGGCTATAGGCCCTAAAAGTGATGCATCGATAAGCGCTGGACGGCCGCCGCGCCTCTAGTCGATGTCGTTGTCGTCGAACGGCGTCGCGTCGCCGTAGGACTCGACCGTGCCGCCGTCGCGTTCGGAGGCGTCGTCGGGGTTGTCGCCGTACTGGCGCAGGGAGCGGCGCTGGCGCAGGTAGTCCCAGGCCTTGTCGAGCTGCACCTGCAGCTCCTCCATCCGCGCCTCCTCTTCGGAGCTGAGGCCATCGCCGTCGCCTGCATGGCGGTTGCGCAGCTCCTCCTCCTCGCGGACCAGCTCGTCGATGCGATTCAGAACCTCTTGGTCGTCCATGGCGCCAAGAGTAGCCGGAGTGAGGAGCGGGGCGCTGAGGCGGGCGCAGCGGCCGCGGCCGGGACGGGGTGTCGACGAGTGGTACCGGTTAGCCGGTGCGCCCGGTCGGGCAGACTGGGACGCATGACCTCCCCCACTCCCCCCTCGCACGACCTGATCACCACGCCTTTCGACGCCAAGAGCAGCGCGCTCGAAGTGGTCGAGGGCGTCGACCTCTCCGGCAAGCGCGCCGTGGTCACCGGCGGCGCCTCGGGGATCGGGGTCGAGACGGTGCGGGCGCTGGCCCAGGCGGGCGCCGAGGTGACGATCGCCGCCCGCAACCTCGACCAGGCCGGCGCGGTCGCCGCCGACGTCCGCGAGGGCACCGGCAACGAGGTCGCAGTCGCCGAGCTGGAGCTGACCGACCGCGACTCGGTCGAGCGCTTCGTCGGCTCCTGGGAGGGGCCGCTAGACGTCCTCGTCAACAACGCCGGGGTGATGGCGATCGCCGAGCTGACCCTCTCCCCCGACGGCCACGAGATGCAGTTCGCGACCAACCACCTCGGCCACTTCCGCCTCTCGGTCGGGCTCCACGACGCGCTTGCGGCCGCGGACGGCGCCCGGGTCGTCTGCGTCTCCTCCTCCGGGCACCTGCGCTCGCCGGTCGTCTTCGACGACATCGACTTCGACTTCCGCCCCTACGACCCATGGCTCGCCTATGGCCAGTCGAAGAGCGCCAACGTCCTGCTCGCGGTCGAGATCACCCGGCGCTGGGCGGACGAGGGGATTCTCGCCAACGCGCTGATGCCGGGCGGGATCGAGACGCCGCTGCAGCGCCACGTCGAGCCCGGGCGGGCGCAGGAGATGATCGAGAAAGCGAAGGCCGCCGGCCGGCTGAAGACGCCCGCGCAGGGCGCCGCGACCTCGGTCCTGCTCGCCGCCCGCCCCGAGCTGGAGGGCGTCGGCGGCCGCTACTTCGAAGACTGCAACGAGGCGCCGACGGTCGCCCGCCGCGACCCCGCCGGCTCGGCCGGCGTCGCTCCCTACGCGCTCGACCCGGCCAACGCCGAGCGGCTCTGGGAGCTCTCGCTCGAGTTGACCGCCTGAGCGTCGGCCTCGCCGGCGCGGAGGAAGCGCATGTCGTCTTCGACCGAGCCGTGGCGGAGGCTACGCAGGTCGATCGGGTAGTTCTGGCGCAGCTTCCAGGGCTCGACCGATCCCTGTTTCGGCAGCTTGTCGAGGGCGCGGAGGACGTAGCCGGAGTTGAAGTCCATCAGCGGCTCTTCCTTGACCCGCGAGCGGTCGACGTGCGGCAGACAGACGGCATAGCCGCCGGCGCGCATGTGGGCGAGCAGGCGGCAGACGTATTCGGCGACGAGGTCGGCCTTCAGCGTCCAGGAGGCGTTGGTGTAGCCGAGGGTGAAGGCGAAGTTGGGGACGTCGCTCAGCATCATCCCCTTGTAGGTGAAGGCATTGGGGAGGTCGATCGGCGCTCCGTCCTTGGTTACCGCGGCACCGCCGAGGAACTGGATGTTCAGCCCGGTGGCGGTGACGACGACGTCGGCGTCGATGCGACGGCCGGACTCGAGCTCGATCCCGCCGGCGTCGAAGCGGGCGATCCGGTCGGTGACGATCTCGGCGCTGCCGTCGCCGAGCACCCGGAAGAGGTCGGCGTCGGGGACCATGCAGAGGCGCTGGTCCCAGGGGTTGTACTTCGGCTTGAAATGGGTGTCGACGTCGAAGCCGGCCGGCAGCGCTTTTTCGACGCCGCGGCGGACGATCCCTTTGACCAGCCGTGGCCGCTTGCGGGCCAGCCGGTAGAAGAAGCCCTGCAGGAGGACGTTCTTCCAGCGCATCAGCGGATAGAGGACGCGGGCGGGCAGGCGGTTGCGGAGCAGCTTCGCCACCGGGTCTTCGCCGGGCAGGGCGACGACGTAGGAGGGCGAGCGCTGCAGCATCGTCACCTTGGCAGCGTCCGGGGCCATCGCCGGGACCAGGGTGACCGCGGTGGCGCCGGAACCGATCACGACGACACGCTTGCCGCTGTAATCGAGGGTCCTCGGGCCAGTGCTGGGGGTGGATCACCTCGCCCTCGAACTGCTCGATCCCCGGGAACTCGGGCGAGTAGCCGTTCTCGTAGTCGTAGTAGCCGCTGCACATCCAGAGGAAGTCGCAGGTCATCGTCAGCTTCTCGCCGTCGCGCTCGACCTCGAGCGCCCAGCGCGACTCCTCGCTGCGCCAGTCGATGCCGACGACGCGGTGGCCGAAGCGGATCCGGCGGTCGATGCCGCCCTCGCTGGCGGCGGCGCGGACGTAGCGGAGAATCGCCTCGCCGTCGGCGATCGACTTCTGTTCGGTCCAGGGCCGGAAGCGGTAGCCGAGCGTGTACATGTCGGAGTCCGAGCGGATGCCGGGGTAGCGGAAGAGGTCCCAGGTGCCGCCGATCGACTCGCGCCCCTCGAGGATCGCGTAGTTGCTGCCGGGGAGCCGTTCCTGCAGGTGGTGGGCGGCGCCAATGCCGGAGAGGCCGGCGCCGACGATGGCGACGTCGAGGTGCTCGGTGGCCGACGCGGCGGACGATTTGCTGGTGCTGGTGCCGTTCTCGCTCATGGCGGCCACCGTATCAACACCCTGTCGAGTACGTCAACCCCTTGTCGATTCAGCCGACACCGAGTATCCTCGCCGGCACTGATGACCGCCGCTCCCCCCTCCACCAGCGCCCCGGCCCGCGGTCGTCGCACCCCCCGGGCCAGCGGCGATGACCGCGAACGGGCGATCCTCGAGACCGCCGAGCGGCTGCTCGCCGACTCGCCCTGGAGCCGGGTCTCGGTCGAGGACCTGGCCAAGGGCGCCGGCATCTCCCGCCCCACCTTCTACTTCTACTTCCCGAGCAAGGACGCGGTGCTGCTGACCCTGGTCGACTCGATGGTCGCCGCCTCGCGGCGCTCACTGGAGGAAATCGAGGCGATCGGCGACGGCGAGCCTCGGGCGGCGCTGCGCCAGCTGCTGCAGGAGAGTTTCGAGGCCTTCGGCTCGCGCCGCGCCGTCACCCTCGCCGCCGCCGAGCTGCGCACCGCCAACGCCGAGGCGCGCGAGCTCTGGACGCGGGCGATGGAGGGCTGGGTCCGACAGGTGACCGAGGTGATCGAGGTCGAGCGCGCCCGCGGCGCCGCTCCCCCCGGTCCGCCGGCACCCGAGCTGGCGATCGCCCTGCTGCAGATGAACGAGCGCGCCAGCCACGCCAGCTTCGCCGACGAGTCTCCCTCGCTGCCCGAGGAGCGACTGGTCGACGTCCTCGCCGACGTCTGGGTGCGGGCGATCTACGGCGTCCTGCCCGAGTAGTTACGGCGCCCTGCCGAGCAACCGGTTGCTGTTTGTAACCCAGAGGGTTACAAGGAACAACTGGTTCAGCTGGAGACGACGCGGAACTGGATCCCGGCGGCCTGCAGGCGGGCGAGGAGGGAGTCGGCCATGGCTTGGGCGGTGGTGACCTGGCCGGCGGTCTCCGGGTTGTCGTCGAAGGCGAGGCAGAGGGCCGACTCGGCGAGCATTTTCGAGGTCTCGCCGTAGCCGGGGTCGCCGCCGGTGACCTCGGTGACGACGCGCTTGCCGCCGCCCTCGCCGACGAAGGTGACGTTGAACCAGGAGCGCTCCCGGGTCGCAGCGTCCGGCCCCTCGCCGGGATCTTTGATCTTCAGCAGCAGCTTCTTCGTCGGCGGCAACTGCGCCGCCGCGATCACGGCGCCGATGCCGAGGGCGCCGACCGGGATCGTCGCCAGGCGCTTCGCCACCATGTTGTGGCCGTAGGTGAAGTCGGGGCCGTAGCGGGGCAGAGCCGCGGCGGAACGGCGGACGATTGGGCCGTCGATGGTCGGCAGCGGCGCGGTCCAGCCGCCGAGCTCGGAGTCGCGGCGGATCGCCGGCTTGGCGCCGTGGACCTTGCGGGCCGGGTCCCGGGTCTCGGCCCGCTTGCGCTCCTTGCCGGCGGCGACGGTCTGCCGGGCCCGGCCGAAGCCGTTGATCGCCGAGTGGAAGGTGCCGCCGGAGAACTGCGCGTTCGAGCGCACGTAGCCGTTGACCGTCAGCGGCACGCCCTCGGGCAGCTGCTGGACGGTGAAATAGGCGCCGAGGTCATGCGGGATCGAGTCGAAGCCGCAGCAGTGGACGATCCGGGCGCCGGTCCGTGTCGCCTGCTCGTTGTGGTCGATCCACATCCGGTCGACGAACTCGGGCTCGCCAGTGAGGTCGACGTAGTCGGTGCCGGCGGCGGCGCAGGCGGCGACCAGCGGCGCGCCATATAAGGCGTAGGGCCCGACGGTGGAAATCACGACCCGAGCTGCCTGGGCGACTTCGGCCAGCGCCGCCGCGTCGGCCGCGTCGGCCTCCATCAGCTCAGGCGCCTCGCACTTCGAGTCGGTCCCCTCCAGCTCAGCGGCGACCTTCGCCAGCTTCTCGCGGTTGCGCCCGACCAGCGCCCACTTCATCCCCGCCGGCCCGTGCTCGGCCAGGTAGCGCGCAGTCAGGCCGCCGGTGAACCCGGTCGCTCCGAACAGCGCCAGGTCGAGTCGCCGCTCCCCGCTCATCTCTCCCTCCCCCGCATCGGCGCCATTCTGTCATCCGCGGCCCGAATCGCGCGCTACCTTCTACGGATGCTCTTCCGCCAGATCATCCACGAGGATCTCGGCTGCGCTTCCTACCTGGTCGCCGACCGCGAAGCGGGGGTCGCCGCGGTGGTCGATCCGCAGTGGGACGTCGAGCCCTACCGACGGCTGGCGCGGCTGCACGGGGTGCGGATCGGACACGTGCTGGAGACCCACAACCACGCCGACCACGTCTCCGGGCATGGGCGGCTGGCGGCGGCGACGGGGGCGACGATCCACGTCCACGAGCTGGCCGAGGCGGAGTTCGAGCACGAGACCTTCGGCGACGGCTGGGTGCTGGAGCTGGGCAACGTCTCGATCGAGGCGATCCACACCCCCGGCCACCGGCCCGAGCACACCGCCTTCCTGCTCCGCGACGACTCACGCGGCGGCGCCCCCTGGGCGCTCCTCGGCGGCGACTCGCTCTTCATCGGCGACGTCGCCCGCCCCGACCTCGCGATCGAGCCGCGGGAGGGAGCGGCCGACATGTTCCGCTCCCTGCACGAGCGGCTACTGGCGCTGCCCGACGAGGTCGAGGTCTGGCCCGGCCACCTCGGCGGCTCGCTCTGCGGCGGCTCCTCGCTCGACCTCAAGACCTCCTCGACGATCGGCTTCGAGCGCGCCCACAACGCGGCGCTGGGATTCGACGACGAGGCCGCCTTCGTCGAGCAGTCGGTTGGCTCGCTCGGCGACAAGCCACCGAACCTGGAGAAGATCGTCGCGATCAACCGCGGGCCGCTGATCGAGAGCTTCGGCAGCCCCGAGCCGCTGACTCCGCACCAGGTCGAGGAGGCGGTCGCCAACGGCGCCTGCGTAATCGATGGCCGCACCAACGAGGAGTTCGACGAGTCCCACATCGCCGGCGCCCTCAGTACCTCCGCCTACGACACCGGCTTCGCGACCAAGGTCTCGCGGGTGGCGCCGGCGGGGGCGGAGATCATCGTCGTCGCCGCCTCCGACGGGGACGAGCGGCTGGCGGTGGAGCTGCTGGCCTCGGTCGGGATGCGGGTGCGCGGCTTCCTCGAGGGCGGGATGACCGCCTGGCGGACCGAGGGCCGGCCGGTGCGACGAATCGAGCTGATCGACCCGAGCGAGCTGATCGCGCGGGCCGACGGTGCCGAGCCGCCCTTGGTGCTCGACGTCCGCAACTCCTCCGAGTACGCCGAAGAGCACATCCCCGGCTCCCTCCACATCCCCTATGGCGACCTCGGCGGTCGGCTCGAGGAGCTGCCCCGCGACCGCCCGATCGCGGCGATCTGCCGCGGCGGCAAGCGCTCCGGTCTCGCCGCCTCGATCCTCCAGCGCGAGGGCTTCGAGACCGTCGTCCACGTCGGCCAGGGAGTCGGCGCCTGGCGCAAAGCCGGCGGCCCGGTCGAGAGCGGCCCCGGCGGCGCCGGTGAGCTTCAGGGCACCGCGTAGAAGCGCTTCGTATCGGCGAAGAGGCTGGCGAGCAGTGCCTTGTTGTGGGGGCCGCGGCCGAGGGCGCGCGGCTTGTAGGCGATCGTCCAGCTGAAGCGACAGGAGGCCTCGGAGGTCGGCTCGACCAGGTAGTCCTCAGCGAGGCTGGCGAACAGCGGCGCGCTTGCCTGCTCGACGCAGAAGCTGTGACGGCGGCCCTCCTCGTCCCAGAGGAAGTAGCGCTCGCGCAGGACGGCGGCGCCGGCCAGCGCCTTCACCTGCCGCGTCGTCCCCACCCCGAACGGTCGCTCCGAGGTCCAGCTGACGTCCTGGAGGATCCGGCACCAGTGCAGTGCTTCGTCCCCGGTCAGATCGGCCCAGACGCGCTCGGCCGGGCGGGCGATCTCGAACTCTTCGCGCAGCACCGTCGGCGCCGCCGCGAAGAACTCCTCCCCCACCGGCTCGCAGTCGAACCAAGGCCGTTCCATGACGGCGAGCCTATGCGGTTTCGGTGGACTCCGGTTCTTCGCCGCGCTGCAGTCGCGAATGGACGCGACCGTAGCCGACGTAGATGACCAGGCCGATCGCCATCCAGACCGCGAAGCGGACCCAGGTCAGCGCTTCCAGGTAGGTCATCAGGAAGACGCAGAGGGCGGCGCCGATTAGCGGGAAGACCGGCACCAGCGGCACTTTGAAACCGCGTTCGAGGTCGGGATTGGTGCGGCGCAGGACGATCACGCCGATGTTGACCAGGAAGAAGGCGAAGAGGGTGCCGATGTTGACCAGCTCGGCCAGGTCTTCGAGCGGGACGAAGGCGGTGAGGATCCCGGCGAGGGTGCCGAAGACGAGGGTGATGTAGATCGGCGTCTTGCGCTCGGACAGCTTCGCGAAGCCGCGCGGCAGCAGGTTGTCCCTGCACATCGCGAACATGATCCGCGTCTGCCCGTAGAAGATCGTCAGCACCACGGAGGCGATCGCGACCAGGGCGCCGAGATCGATCAGCGTCGCTCCCCAGCTATAGCCGGCGCCGGTGTCGAGGGCGAAGGCCAGCGGCGCCGGGTTTTCGGCCAGTTCGTCAGAGGGCACGATCGAGGTTGCGACGAGGCCGACGAGGATGTAGATCACGGTCACGATCAGCAGCGAACCGATGATCCCGCGGGGCATGTCGCGCTGGGGGTCCTTGACCTCCTCGGAAGCGGTCGAGACGGCGTCGAAGCCGATGTAGGCGAAGAAGATCAGCGCCGCCGCGTCGACGATCCCGTTGAAGCCGCCGGTCGAGAACGGTTCCAGGTTGCCGCCGTCGAAGGCGGTGGCGCCGAGGACGATGAAGACGCCGAGAACGGCGACCTTGAAAGCGACCATGAAGCTGTTGACCCGGGCGCTCTCCCGCACCCCGTAGAGCAGCAGCAGCGTCGCCGAAATGACCAGCACCAGCGAGGGCAGGTTGACGGTGCCGCCGCTTTCGCCTGGCGCTTCGGAGATCGCCACCGGCAGGCCACCGCCGAAGAGGTGGCCGAAGAGGTCGTTCAGGTACTGGCCCCAGCCGGAGGCGATCGCGGCGATCGAGAGCCCGTACTCGAGGATCAGGTCCCAGCCGATGATCCAGGCGATCAACTCGCCGAGCGTGGCGTAGATGTAGGTGTAGGCCGAGCCGGAGACCGGTACCGCCGAGGACAGCTCGGCGTAGCTGAAGGCGGAGAAGAGGCAGGTGAGGCCGGCGAGGACGAAGCTGAGGATGATCGCCGGGCCGGTGTCGCCGATCGCCTCGCCGATGATCACAAAGACGCCGGTGCCGATCGTGCCGCCGATCCCGAGCGCGACGATGTCGAGCGAGCCGACCGCTTTCTTCAGCTGCTCGTTGCGGTCTTCGGTCTCGGCGATCAGCCGTTCCGGCGACTTGGTCGCGAAGGGCCCCTTGCGCGGCAGTGAGCTCGCCTCCATGCGACTTTCGCTACCCAGATCGCCGCGAAGCAGTCACGAGGCGCGGGAGCGGCGCGATTTGGGCCGGGTCGCCGCTACGGCTCGGTGTGAACGATCACGTCGGCAACCTGCGGCAGCGCCTCGCGGATCTCCTCCTCGAGCCGGTGTGCGGTGCCGTGCGCAACGGCGACGGTCTCGGTCGCCGAGCAGACCACGTCGACGAAGACCAGCAGCCCCGCCGGGCTCTCCCGCACCCGCAGGTGACGCGGCGGGCTGCCGGTCCGGGCGCGGACCAGCTCGGCCACCTCGGCCTCGTGCGCGGCGCTTGCCGCGGTCGTCTCCAGCGGCTCCTCCAGCGGCTCGATGTGGGTCTGGATGTCGCTCACCTCATCCGCGCCGAGCAACGTCGCCTCGATCCGCTCGGCGACCTCGTGCGCCGCGGCCAGCGGCGTCTCCGCCTCCAGCTTCAGGTGCATCGAGATCGCCGCCCGCTCGCCCTCGTAGTAGACGGCGATGTCGTGGGCTTCCTGGACCAGCGGCTCGGCCAGGGCGACCGAGGCGGCGCGGGCGCGCAGGCTGAGGCCCTCGCGCTGTGGCTCCAGGTGGACGACGACCTCGGTGTCGGGCAGCGCCCTCCCCACCGCCTCCTCGACTCGGTCGGCGATCCCGTGGCTCTCGACCAGCGCCTGCTCGGGCGGCGCCGCGACCACCGCGTCGGCGAAGTACTTGCCGCCGGACTCGCGCAGCCGCAGTTGGCGCAGCTCGACCTCGGGACGCAGCGCCGAGATCGCCGCTTCGGCCTGGCGCTGGGCGTCCGGCGGGGCGGTGTCCATCAGCACCCGGCCGTTCTCGAGCACCAGCCGGCCGACCGCGAGGAAGATCAGCGCGGCGACGACGAGGGCGGCGATCGAGTCCCCCTGCTCGAAGCCGGCGGCGACCAGGGCGATGCCGGCCAGCGCCGCGAGGGTGCCGGCGAGGTCGCCGGCGAAGTTGAAGGCGTTGGAGCGGAAGGCGGGGCTGCGGTAGCGGCGCGCCGCCCGCAGGCTGATCGCGATCCGCGCGAGGTCGATCGCCAGCGCCACCCCGAGCACCGCGAACAGGTACCAGTCGGCGCTGAACGGAGCGCCCTCGCCGGAGAACAGCCGCCGGAACGCCTCGTAGGCGGCGATCAGCCCGCCGAGGCCGATGATCGCCGCCTCCCCCAGCGCCGCCAGGTTCTCTGCCCGGCGGTGGCCGTAGGGGTGGTCGGAATCGGCCGGGCGGGCGCCGAGGCGAACCGCGAATAGGGTGAGGAGCGCGGCGATCACGTCGCCGCTCGACTCGATCCCGGCCGAGGTGAGGGCGAGGCTGCCGGTGGCGAGCCCGGTGCCGAGCTTCAGCGCGACGAGGACCAGCGCCGCCAGGATCGAGACCAGCGCGGTGCGCCGCTGCCCGCTGGTCATCTCGTCTGCCCTTCGCGGCTCCCCACCGACCGATCCTAGCCCTGGCGCACCGCGGAGCGGCCCGCCCACAGCTCCGGCTCGCCCGGCCGCGCCCCTACGTCTTCAGCGGATGCAGCCGCTCCGCTTCGACCTTCGCCAGCTTCTTCTTCAGCCGCTGGAACTGGCGCTCCTGCAGCGGCGAGCGTTCGTAGCCCGGGTAGGCGATGTTGACTTCCTCGTTCGGGTCGGTCTTCAGGTCGTACATCTCCCATTCGGTCGCCCGCCCCTGCGGGGCGCTCTTCTCGACCGGAACTTCGTTTTCGACCGTCACCTTGACGTGGTGGTACTTGGCGAGCTTCCAGCGCTTTTCGCGGATGCTGACGATGTGGTTCGGGCCTTTCGGGTAGGGCCCGCTCTTCTGGCCGGACTGGAAGTCGTCGTAGGTGAAGGCGACGTAGTCCTGCGGCGGCTTCGCCCCCGGGTCGAGCACGACCTTGGAGTAGTCGACCCCGGCCCAGTTCGCCCGCGCCGGCTTCGGCGCCTTGACCAGGTTGGCCAGGGTCGGCAGCAGGTCGACGTGGGAGACCATCGCGTCGGTCGTGACCGGGTGCGGGTAGAGCTTCGGGTTCGAGTAGACCAGCGGGACTTTCAGCGACTCCTCGTAGAAGTTGAAGTTCTTCTGCCGCAGGCCGCCGTGGCTGAGCCCCATCTCGCCGTGGTCGGAGGTGCGGATGATCAGAGTGTCGTCGTAGAGCCCTTTCGCTTCGAGCTTGTCGAGGACGTCGACCAGGTAGTTGTCGGAGGAGCGCATCAGGTTCCCGTAGAAGTTCAGGTAGGCGCGTTTTTCAGCATCCTGGCGCGGTTTGCCGGAGAGGTTGAAGATGTTCAGGAATTCTTCCTGGACCTGCGGCTTGGTCGAGAGGTCTTCGCCGACGGTTGCCGGCAGGCCGATGTCGCCGCCCAGCCAGGACTGGTCGTAGCCCGATTCTTCGAAGGTCCGGCTCGGATAGAAGAGGACGTCGTGCGGGTTGACCAGTGAGATCACCAGGAAGAACGGCTGGGTCAGCCCGGCGACCGTGTCGAGGTACTCGAGGGCGCCCTCGGCGCCGGCCGAGTCGGCGCCTTTCGATTCGACGATCCGCCCGTCGTTGTTGGTGACGCCGCCGCCGGCCTCGGAGATGCTCTGGTTGGCGCCGGCGTCCGGCGGGTCCCAGCGCGGGAAGCCGTACTTTTCGAGGTCCGACGGTTCCGCCTTGCCCGGGATCGCCGGTTTCGAGCAGTGCCACTTGCCCTTGTAGGCGACGTGGTAGCCGGCGGCCCCCATCACGGTGCCGAGGTTCGGCAGGTCGGTCGGCAGGTTGACCTGCGGGTATTCGCTCGCCGGCATTTCTTCCTCGAGCGTGTATTTGACCCCGTGCTGGGCCGGGAAGAAGCCGGTCATCAGGCTTGAGCGCGAGGGCGAGCACATGCAGGCGGCGGTGCAGGCGGATTCGAAGCTGAGGCCGTGGCGGCGCAGGCGCCGCATCCCCGGCAGGTTCTGCCGCAGCCAGTTCGGCGGGAAGTGCTGGATCGCCCGCTCCTGGTCGGTGAGGAAGAGGATCACGTTCATCCCCTTGACGCTTTTGCCGCCACCGGCGCCGGCGCCGAGGGCGCGCTCGATCCCGGTCTGGGAGAGGAGCGCCGCGGCAGCGGCACCTGCCCCCGAGCCGAGCAGCTCTTTGCGGGTCAGCCCCTTGTCGGTGCCTGCGGAATCGGTCATTTGATCCTCCTGAAGACGTCGACTGCGTTGCTGGCGAAGGCGGTGGCGTAGACGTTGCGGCCGTCCGGGCTGACGACGACCGAGCTGGCACCGGAGAGGGCGCGACCGCTGGTGCAGCCGGGCTGCGACTTCGGCCCCACGCAACCGGCCGGGCCGGTCTTCTGTTCGAGGCTGCCGGTCTGCGGGTTGCGGTCGAGGACGTCGATCGCGCCGGTCTTGAAGGCGGTGACGTAGACGCTGGTGCCGTCGTTGGAGACCGCCAGCCCCTCCGGCGCGACCATAGCCCGGCCGAATGAGCAGGCGTTCGCGCGCATGAAGACCAGGCACCCCGCCGCCAGCTTCATCTGAGTCAACCCGACCCCGCTGGCCGCGGTGGTGAACGAGGTGACGCTGTTGGAGAAGAGCGAGGTGACGTAGACGTTGCCGCCCTGGCCGTCGGTGGCTACGGCGTTGGCGCCGGCGAGCTGGGCTGAGACCGGCGGTTCGCGGGTGGTGCAGCCGCTCAACGTCGCCTCGACCAGGCAGCCGCTTCCATCGGTCGACTGGCTGAGGGCGCCGGTGGTGCCGTCCCGGGCGAGCACGTCGAGGGCGTTGGAGACCGCGGCGGCGGCGTAGACGGCGCTGCCGTCGGGGGCGACGGCGAGCCCCTCGATCGAGCCGAGGGCGAGGCCGGGCGCGCAACCCGAGGTGGCGGCGGCGATGCAGCCGGCGGTGCCTTCGAGCTGGGTGACGGCGCCGCTTTCCGGGTTGCGGGCGAAGCTGGCGACGGCGTTGCCGAAGAAGGAGCCGACGTAGACGTTGCGGCCGTCGCCGCTGAGGACGACGACGTCGGGGCCGCTGAGGGCGCGGCCGGGAGTGCAGCCGGGAATCGGCAGGCCGCTGATGCAGCCGGAGCTGGTCGGCGGCAGCTGACGCAGGGCGCCGCTCTTGCGGTTGCGGTGGAAGCTGGTCAGCGAGGCGCCGTCGCGCGAGGTCGCGTAGACGTAGCGGCCGTCGGGGCTGACGGCTACAGAGTTCGGGCCGAGCAGGCCGAGTGCCTCGCCGCAGCTGGCGGCGGCTTTGGCGGCGACGCAGCCGGCTTTGCCTTTCGGCTGATTGAGGGCGCCGGTCTGGCGGTTGCGGGCGAAGACGGCGATCGAGTTGCTGGTCGAGGAGGCGACGTAGACGTTACGGCCGTCGGGGCTGATCGCGATCGCCCGCGAGCCCATGAACGGGCCCGGACCTTTGAGCGCCCGCGCGTGAGCGCACTGCGAGCGCGCTTTGCCGGCGCCGGCGAGGCAGCCGGCGGGGCCCGACAGCTGGACCAGCCGACCGTGCTTGCTCGGCCGCGGCGGTTGCGGATGCTGGAAGGAGCCTTCGCCGAGAGTGGCGGCACCGGCCGCGAGGCCGGGAAGCGCCAATGCCGGGAGCGCCAGGCAGATCGTCAGCAGGCCGGCGTGCCGGAGGCAGTCGGCGAACCGACGCGGACCGGCGGGACTGCGGGGAAGCGAGCGGTTGCGATTCATCCTGGTCGCCGGACCGAAGCCGAGCGTCCGACCTACTTCGCCTCCACCGTCGACTCTCCTACCACGCCGATCCGAATCCCCAGCCAGGGGTAGGTGGCGGTGAAGGCGGCATTGTCCTGCGGCTGCAGGCCAACTGCGGATAGCCAGAGCTGGTAGACGGGCGCGTTGGCGATGCCGCCGTGGAGCCGGCGCCAGACCCGGTGGCCCTTGGCGCCGAACGGCGGCGCCGTGATCGTGTCGGTCCACTCGACCGCGTTGCCGCCCTGGTCGAGGGTGCCCCAGGGCGAGTAGGTGCCGGCCTGGCCGACCGTCCCGAGGCTGCCCTGGAAGGCTTTTTCATAGCCCTTGGCGGGGATCTCGAAGGGATTGACGGTGGCGCAGTCGGCGGCCGTCTGCAGCGGCGGGCACCAGCTCGGCGCCGTCGTTTCGCTGGCGTGGTAGATCGCCAGCGGCTGCGAGGAGGAGTTGCTGACGTCGCCGTCGGCGGAATCGAGGGTCGCCTGGGTCGGCGCCGTCGCGGTGCCGTCGCCGAAGACGCCGGCGTTGGTCGGGTACTTCCAGTAGGAATCGGTGCCACCGCCGCTCGGGTCGTAGTAGGCGGCCTTGATCCATTCGTCCTGGCTGGGAATCACGAAGCCCTTGGCGCGGGTCCGCACCGGCGCCCGCTTGGCCATCTCGTACATCCCCGTCTCGGTATTGCGCGAGAGGCGCACCCGGTAGGTGACGTAGGGGAAGCCGGCGACGGTGCCGCTCGTCTTCGCCAGCACCTTGCCGTTGCTGAGCGAGTTGGCGAAGCGGGCCGAGCGCAGGAAGTTGGCGAAGCCGTAAGGCTTGTCGGCCCACTGCGGTGCCGCCAGCCGGTAGTGCTTACCCGGCTTGGCAGCGGGGACGAAATCGACCTGGCCGAAGCGCGGCCATTCGCTGCCGCTCTCGGTTTCGCTGTAGAGGCGGTGGCGGTTGGTGCCGGCCGGGTCGACCGTGTTGAGGAAGGCGACCCATTGCATCACCGTCACCTCCAGCTGCCCGATCCCGTACGGCTTGGCGACGCTGCCGACTTCCTGGCAGGCCGGAGCCCGCGGGCCTTTCGGCGCGGGCGCTTCGGCGCAGCTCTTGTAGACCGCGTCGGTGAAGGGGACGATCCCGACGCCGGGATTGCCAGGAGCGCCGACGTCCATGGTGCGGAAGCTGAGCACCGCCGGGGCCGGGGCTGGCGCGGCGATGGCGCTCGCCTGGATTCCGAACAGGGCAGCGGCCGCGACCCCCAGTCCGATTGCAAAGCGCGCTTTCAGGGACCGGGATACCGCGGGTGTCGAGGGCATGCAGCCTCATCGTGCACCGGATCGAGAACCTTTAATGGATCAACCGACGGCAGGCATCGAGGCGACGTCGAGGCGCCCCTGTTCGAGCTTCAGTTCGAGGTAGGCGATCTGGGTGTCGCGCTTGCCCTGCAACGAGGCCTTCTTGTTGTTGAACGCCTTCTTGTAGTGACGGGCGATGTGGGCGACCACTTCGTCGGCGGTAGCTTCGACTTCGGCCTTCTTCGCCGCCCGGTTGCCGGTCAGCTTTTCGCGCTGGTTGCGGTAGTTGCCGGCGGTCGCGGCCCGGTCTTCCTTTTCTTTCGCCCGGTTTTCGCCGACCGCCTTGCTCACCTTGACGATCTGTTCCTGCACCTTGGCCTTCGCGGCCGCGCCCTGGGCCTTCGCCTTCTGCGTCCGCAGCTTGTCGATTTCTTCGTGCAGCTTGTCTTCGAGGCCGTGGTGGTCGTCGCTGATCCGGTTCAGCACCGACTGGTAGTTGCGCGCCGCGCGTTCGAGTTTTTCCTTGAATTCGACTTCGACCGCGAGGACTTCTTCGTGCTCGTTGCCGCGGACCAGGGTCGTGTCGGCCTGCTGTTCGCGGTTGGCTTCCGCCTGGGCTTCCCCCTGCCCGCGCAGGAAGAGCGCTTCGGCTTTGCGCGCCGTCGCTTCCTTCTTGGCGCTCAGTTCGGCCTCGTAGGTCGCTTTCTGCGCCGCGGTGGTGGGTTGGCCGGCGAGGCCGTCGAGCTTCTTGACCAGGCCGACGAAGGCTTTGTACTGGGCTGAGGAAGCGAGGGTCGGAGCCTTGTGGGTAGCCGCGCTCGCCGTTGGCACGAGCAGCACCAGTGCGGCGAGAGCCAAAGCGAGAGACGAGACAGCGGGCCGGGGACGATGCGAACGATTCATGGCGGAACCCTTTCACGAATGGCCGGTGTGATTGGCCTACCCACTTCGGCAACTTTGCGTCCACCGTGAAGGCCGTGCCCAGAGGCCGGCAGACAGGCAAAGGGGCGCGCCCAGACGCGCCCCTTTGCCCGCCCCCGAAGCGCGGTTGAGTTTCGCGTCCTATAGGGACGGAAACGTCAACCACGCTCGGGGGACTGCCTAGCGGTGCGAGCGCCCGTGGGGACCGTGCGGGCCGTGCGGCTTCGGGCCGTGGCCCGGATGGCCTGGGTGCCCAGGGTGGCCTGGGCCTCCCGGCCCACCGGGGCCACCGCCGCCCTGGTCGCTGCCCCAGGGCAGCTGGTAGGCGCGGTAGGTGTTGACCCCGTCGGGGAAGCGGGCGTTCCAGACCAGGTCGCCCTCGGAGTTGAACACCGAGAAGTAGGGCTGCGAGCCCCAGCCGACGACCTGGTTGCCCTCGGCCGTGGTCTGGGCGTTGCCCTGCGAGGGCGCGGTCAGCGCCTCCGGCTGGTTGTTCGAGTCGATCAGCGTCGCGGTCTGCGAGCCCGGATCGAGCTTCACCGTCACCGAGCGGCTGAGCGGGTACTCGGAGGTCGCCCCGCTGCCGGTGTTGGCGGCGCCGGCCGACTCGTTGTCGAACAGCGTGTAGATCCCGTTGCCCTGGGCCTCGAAATCGTGCTGCCAGGCGAAGATCTCACCGGCGTCGTTGAGCCGCTGGCCCGGCGCCGCCTGCAGGGTGAAATCGCTCGCCTTGCCACCGAGCTGCCAGAGGACGTCGCCGCTGTGGCGATCGACCTTGTAGGCGGTCCAGGTGTCGCGGGCGTCGATCAGCAGGTTGCCGTCGGTGTCGAGCTTGACCGCGTTGATGTGGAACCAATCCCACGGCGTGCTCGGCGAGGCCGGCAGCGGCTGCTCGCTCTGGCTGTAGGGAACGTGGTCGGCGCTGTTCCACTGGAACAGCACTTTGCCCGTTTTGATGTCGATTTCCTGGACGACCCCGTTGATCACGGTCTGGTTCGACGGGCCGCCGATCGAGGTGAGGTCGGCGGTGGCCGTCGTGTAGGCGAGGACCAGGGCCGTGTTCTGCGGCGTGATCAGGAACTCGTGGCCGTCGGCGCTGAGTCCGTTGCCGGCGTTGACCGCGGCGATCTGGTGGTAGTTCGAGTCGTAGATGTAGTCGGTGCCCTGGGCGAGACCGCCGAGGCCGGTGCCCTGCCACCAGGTGAGAACCGGCTTGCCCTGGTAGGTCTGGGTGCGGAAGTCGGACGCCTCCTGGCCGGCGGGTACCGGGTGGAACCAGACGACGTTGCCGTCCTGGTCGAGGATCTCGGTGCCGTTGGCGTAGGTCGTCGCGTCGCCGAACGGCGAGACGAAGAAATCGCCTTGGCCGGCGTCGCGATGGGTCAGCACCGTCACCGGCGGCGGTGCCGTCGGGTCGGCCGCCGCCAAGGAGGCACCGGCGACGAGGGCCAACGCCGTGGCCGCCACCGCGGCGACCGCGACCCGCCGCCATCGACGGGTCAACCTGCTCTGCTTTCTCGGGCTGTCGTACATGTCCTGAGTCCTTTCCTGTGGGGGGAACGCACTGGTGTCGTGGACGAGACACCCGACCGCTGGGGACGCGGTCGCAGGCACTTCTACCCGAATCCTACAATTTCGATCAACTTTGTGAACAAATGTTCGAGAGCACCCCGATGACCCCGACCGGCGAAGCCGCGAGGATGTGCCAATGCGCTCCTTCAGCCTCGCTCTGCTCGGCGGCCTGCACCTCTCCGGCCGCCTACGCCTCCCCGAGCGGATCGTCCGCGTCTCGGCGACCGGCGGCGCCGACCTCGACCTCACCGAGGCCGAGTTCGCGGACGAAGCCTTGACGATCGTCAAGCTCTCGCTGATCGGCGGCGTCGAGCTGCGGGTGCCGCGGGGCGCCCTGGTGACGGTCCGTTCGCTGGCGATCGGCCGGCGCAGCGTCGAGGAGGGGGAAGGCGAAAGCATCTCCCCCGCCCCGCGGATCCGCGTCTACTCGTTCGGCATCCTCGGCGGGGTCAAGGTGAAGCGGGCTTAGCCGAGTTCTCAGTGCTTGTGGTGCCGGTGCGCCTTCACCTTGACGCACTTCGGCTTGCCTTTGACGGTCTTCTTCTTGAAGCCCTTCTTGCACTGCAACGGCTTCGGTTGCGGCGTCGGCGCCGGGGGCACTGGTGCCAACGGTTGCGGGGTCGGAACCGGACCGCCGGCGCCCGTGCCGCCACTGCCACTGGGGGGATTGACAGTGCCGCCTTCCCCTGGGTGTTCGCCTTCTTCTTCTTCTTCGCCTTCTTCTTCGTGCGGCGATTCGCCGTTTTGAGTCTCGACCGCTCCGGCGTCGCAATTGGTCTTGCTCACGCCCGGGCGCGGCAGGCCGCGCTGGTCTTCGTGAACCGTGCAGGAGGTCGCCGGGACCGCCCCGATCGCGGCGCCGCCCGCGCCTGGCATCAACGTTTCGGTCGGCCCACCGTTGTCGGCGAGCGCACCGAGCTGCGGGTCGGCGACTTTGCCGGGGCAGGTGGTGTCGTTCCAGGTGACGTTGGCGCCCAGGTCGTAGATTTCTCCAGCCGAGCGCTGGTAGCAGTTGGCATCACCGGCGACGTTGCTGCCGTTGCCCGCGACGATCGAGCTCTTGAGGAAGACCAGGGCGCCGCTGTCGTAGCCGCCCGCGGTGGTAAGCCCGGCGCCGCGGCCGCGTTCGCTGCCGCTCGCGTTGTGCGCTGGATTCGCCGAAGCGCCGGAGAGCCCCGCCGCCCCTAGGCCGTTGCCGGCGATCGTCACCTGCGTCAGGACCACTTCGGAGCCGGCCGTAGGCCCCTCCGCCCAGAAGCCGCCGCCGTCGCCGCCCCAACCGCCGACCCCACCGCCGAGAGTCGAATCCGCGCCGCCACCACCACCACCGCCAGTGCCGCCGTCGCCGGTCCGGTTGCCGTAGACGGTTACGTTGGTCAGGTGGACCGGGCCGCTGGAGACGGTGAGGATGCCGCCGCCACGCCCGGCACCGCCGCCGGTTCCGGCCCGACCGCTGTCGGCGAAGTACCCGTATTTGCTCGGGCCGCCGCCGGCGCCCGAGCCGCCACCGGTACCGCCCGCCCCGGTGCCGTTGCCGTTGATCGTCGAGTTGACCACCGTCAGGCTGCCGGCGTTGTAAACGCCGCCACCGCCACTCGAGAGGTCGGAGTTGTAGCCCGTGTTCTTCTCGTACTGCTCGCCGCTGTTGCCGCCTTCGCCACCGTCGCCACCTCTGCCCGGGCTGAATTCTTCGACTTCTCCGGTGCCGATCGCGCCGGTTCCGCCTTCTCCGCCCCGCCCGGTGAAGTTGCCGCTGATCGTCGAGCCTTCGATGGTCAGCGTGCCCGCGTTGTAGATCCCCCCGCCGTTACCCGAGGGCCCGCCGGCTCCCCCGTCCCCGCCGTTGGGGAAGTGGCCGATCGCGTTGACTCCGGTCCCACCTTCGCCGCCCCTGCCGCCATCGCCGGTGAGGTTCTTGCTGATCGTCGACTGCCTGATCGTCAGGTTCGCGCCGGATTCGTTCAAGATGCCGCCGCCCGACCCACCTCTGCCGCCGCTGCCACCGCTGCTCTCCGACGGGCCGTTCATCCCGAGGTCGCCTTTGCCGGTCTGGTTTTCGGTCACCACCACGTGTTCGAGGGTGAGCACGCCCTTGTTGAGGATTCCGCCGCCGTTGCCGACCACGTTTTCGGTGTAGAGGCTGGGGGCGAACCCGCCGTCGGGCGTGTGACCTTTGGTGATCTCGACCCCGGCAAGCGTCACGGTCGCGCCGGATTTGACTTCGAGCACGCGGTCTTTCCCGCCTTTGATCACCGACTGCGTCGGCGAGGCTTCGTTGCCGACGATCCTGAGGTTGCCCTGGCTGACCACCAGCTGGTTGGTGAGCGTGATCGTGTTGTCCGGAACGTTGATCGTCGTCGTCGGGCTTTCGACCGTGCCGCAGCCGTTGCTGGTTCCCGCTTCGACCGCTTCGATCACGCTGCGCAGACTGCAGCCACCGCTGTCGCCGGTCGAGCCGACGGTCATTGCGGCGCCCGCCGAGGAGCAGAGCCAGAGCGCCGCTAACGCGGAAGCCGCGATGGACGCCAACCAGAAGCGAGATACCCGAGTGATGATTGTGCCTCCCAGTAGTCGACTGTCGCAGGGCATCCTGCCACGCCACGGTCGAACTCACAATCAACCGAGATAGCTTGTGGGCGCGGGCTTAACCGAGGCTGATCTTCACGTGGGTCCCGGCAGGCGCCCTGCTGCCGGCCGGCGGCAGGGCGCTGACCACCTTGCCGTGTTTGACGCCGACGCCTTTGCGCTTGCTCACCGTCCCCAGCTTGCAGTGGGCCGCAGTCAGCGCCGCCTTCACCGCCGGCAGCTTCTTGCCTTTCAGCTTCGGGACGTGGCATTCGACTTCGGCGTCTTCGGCGATCCTGGTGCCACCGAGATCGAGTGGCGGGATCGGCGGGATCACCACCGGCGGGATGCCCGGGATCGCCGGTTCGGGTTCGAGGGTGAAGCCACCCGGCAGGCTGGCGGAGCCGCCCTTGGCGGTCACGGCCAGCGTCGCCGGCCCGGCGGTGAAGCCGACCAGTTCGGCTTTCAGGGTCGATTCGGAGACTTCTTCGAAGCCCTCGGGCTGACCGTCGACGTAGACGCCAGTCACCCCGACGAAGTTGTGGCCGCTGATCGTCACCGCCGTCGAATGGCCGACTTCACCGCTGTTCGGGCTGACCGAGGCGATTTCCGGGGCGGGCTGGACTTCGGCGCTCAGCAGCAGCTCGACGTCTTCGAGTTTTTCTTTCGGCGCCCGCGTCTCCGCGGAACCGAGGGCCGGGTTCCAGTAGGAGATCTTCGAGCCGGAGCTGGTGGCGAAACCGGCGACGGTGTTTTTCGTCGTCGGGATGTCGAGCCCGATCCGGTCTCCGGCCGCGACTGGGATCGGGATCCCGAGTTCGAAGTGATCACCGCCGTTCGGGTGCGAAGCGACGCCGACCGCGTTCGAGGCAGTGCTCTGATTGCCATCGAGCACACGCAGGGTGACTACCCCGTTTGCCCCTTTCACCCGCCAGCCGACGATCGTCCCATCAACCGGCGAGGTGATGCTCGGCGTCGACTGGGACAGCGTGCAGCCTTCTTTGGCGGTGCATTCGTAGTGACCGGCGATCGTCTCGTCTTCGAGTTTCGGCCCGACCCGGACGATCGCCGCGCCCGCCGGGGTCGCGGCCAGGGCGACGAACCCGGCCAGCAGGAAGAGGACGGTGGTGGCACGGACGAGAGAAGGCGAGCGGCCCACGGGCGGGACTGTAAGCGAGGCGGGCGCGGCGTTCAACGCATATCCGTCCTCGCGCCCGATCCGCCGGTTGTCCGGCGGAGGGATGGGTTCAAGCCGAACCGGCGCGGCCGTTTCGCTCGCGGTGCGAGCATCCCGGCCAGCAGCAGGGCCGCCGCATCCCTTCCTCGAGCTCTTCGCGGGTGCGGCGGATGCGGCGCTCGCGGGTCTTCTGCTGCTTGGCGTCCTCGACCCAGCAGATGAACTCGTTGCGGGCCAGCGGGGTGATGTCCTGCCAGGCCGCCAGCGCGGTGGCGTTATCGACCAGCGTCTCGCGCAGGTCCGCCGGCAGCTCGTGGACAACTCCTCCTGGCAGCTTCGGCCCGCTCATCGGAGCGATGGTAGGACAGCTAGCCCTCGGAACGGTGTCGGTTGGGTGACCGTTGGTTCAATGGCAGCGGTGATGCGCCCGCGGCTCGGCCGAGCACTCCTCTTCCTCACCCTGCTGGTCGGGGTCGTCGCCGGCGCCAGTTCGGCTGCCCGGTCGGCAACCGCTCCGGCGGCGCTCGAGCGCGCGGTCGGGGTGACGCTGAACGCGGGGCCCGGTGGCGAGCAGCAGGCCTTCGAAGAGTTCCTCGACGCCGGCGCCAACGCGATCGAGGCGGCGCAGCCGTGGAGCGAACTGGAGCCAGGCCGGCACCGCTATCGCCTCGGGGACGTCGCCGCGATCGTCTCCGGCGTGCGCTCGGAACCGGCGATGCGGGTGATGCTGATCCCGGCCGCGATTGAGACCACCCGGCGCTCGGTACCGCGCGACCTCGTCCGCGCGCCCTGGGACAGCCAGCGGATGATCGCGCGCTACCGCGGCCTGCTTCGCCACCTCTCGCCCCACCTAACCCGGCAGGTGCGCTTCCTGTCGATCGCCAACGAGGCCGACATCTATTTCAGTGCCCACCCGCGCGAGCTGCCCGCGTTCCTGCGCTTCGCCCGGACCGAGATCGCCGCGCTGCGTCGCCTCTCGCCGGCGACCCGGGTCGGGGTGACGGTCACCTACGACAGGCTGACCTCCGCGCACCCCTACGTCGCCAGGAAGCTGGCGCGCCTCGGCGACGCGACGGTGGTCACCTACTACCCACTCGCCGGCGGCTTCCGGATGCGTCCGCCAAGCGCGCCCCTTCACGACATCCCGCGGCTGGTCCGCCTCGCCCACAATCGTCCGCTGGTGCTGCAGGAGGCCGGCTATTCCTCCGCCGCCCGGCTGGGCGGCTCCCCGTCCGCCCAGGCGAGGTTCGTCCGCAACGTCTTCGCTGCCTGGGACCGCTTCCCGCGAGCGATCCCCTTCCTCAGCTTCTACTCCCTGTTCGACCTGCCCGCTTCCGCCTGCCGGGCCCACTCGGACGAAGTGGCCTTCCTCTGCTCGCTCGGCCTGCACCGCCGCGACGGCCGACCCAAGCCATCCTGGAAGGCCTTCCGCGAAGGCGTCCGGGCAATCCGCGGCACCGGTTCGGGGCAAGCGGAAGACCTCTCTAGGGTTGACCGGTGACGACTCTCGGGCTCTTCGCTGGAGCCTGCACCACTCTCAGCTTCCTGCCGCAGGTGATCCGCACCCTGCGGACGCGGCACGCCGGCGACCTCTCCGCCGCCTGGCTGCTGATCTTCGGGCTCGGGACCTTCTGCTGGATGGTCTACGGATTGCTGCGCTCGGACCTCGCGGTCACCGTCGCCAACGCGATCACCTTCCTCCTCGTGATGACGCTGACCGTCGCCAAGTTCACGACCTCGCCGCCCGAGCCCTAGACGCGGGCGGCCCTATCGGCCGTGGAAGCTCTGCTTCCGGCAGGTGGGCTTGCTTGCCGCGGGCTTCCGGGTGCAGGTCGTCGCGAGGACCGCGTAGGGCGCGTGCCAGTCGGCGTTGCCGGCGACGAACAGGCCGAAGACGGTGACGGTGCCGAGGTAGCGAGTGTCGCCCGACCTCCAACCGACCCGGCAGAGCTGCTTGTGGAGGTTGATCTCCTCGCAGGCGACCCTGTACCCGTGCCGGGCGGCAAAGCGCGCGCCGAGCCCTCGCCGCAGCGCCGCGGTCGCCCTGGCGCGGGCCTGACCGGCGGTGACAACCGGACGCGCTTCGCGCGGGGTCAGGTCGACCCCCGGGGGCGGCGCGGGAGGTGCGGGCGGTGGCGGCGGGTTCGCGGCGATCTCCGCCGCCACCCAGGGCTCGATCGCGTCCGCGCGGGTGAAGTACCCCGGCGTCTCAGGGGAACAGCCGCCGGTACCGAAGGAGATGACCCCGATCTCCAGGGGTTCGTCGGCGCTGCCGGGCGCGGTCATCAACAGCGGGCCGCCGGAGTCGCCGTAGCAGCCCGAGTAGCGGTTTTCGGCCAGGGCCCTGCGCGCAGAGCAGCTCGGCGGGATCGTAGGTGGGGGTATGCGCCGCGCAGTAGGAGTCGGGCTGGACCGTGCCCTCCCCGACCCGCAGGCCGTCGCCGGGGTTCGGGGTGCCGGTTTCTCCCCAACCCGCGAACGTCACCGCGGTCCCCACCCCCCACGCCTTCGAGCCCGCCAGCCGCAGCGCCGGCGCCGGAGTCGGCTGGGCGAGGATGAGGACGGCGGCGTCGCCGGCCACCGGGTGGTTGATCGGGTACTCGGTGCGGTAGTTCGGGGCGACGGCGAAGCTGGTGACGGTCGAGGTCGTGTGCGGCTGGGCCAGGTGATGAACGTTGCCGGTGACGACGGTGAAGTGGGCCGGGTCGACCGGGGTGGCAAGGTCGTTCCGGAGCACGCAATGGGCCGCGGTGAGGACGAGGTTGCTGGCGACCACGGAGCCGCTGCAGGCCCGGTGGTCGATCTCGTCGCCGTAGTAGATCCAGGCCAGGTAGGGATACGTCCCGGCGGCGGCTTCCTCGCCGCCGACGACCCTCGTCGCCGGCTGGCCGGCCGCTGCCCCGGGGACGACGATCGCCGCGACCGTCGCGATCGCGAGCACCGCCACGCTTATCCCCCGACGAGCCATGACGTCGGCCCAGTCTAGGCGGGCAGCGGATGGCGAAAAACGAGCCTGGACGGGCGATCGACTTCGCCCGCCGACCCTCCGCCGCGACCGGCCCTAATGTTCCGCGCCCTTGTACGACGCCTCTCAGCACCAGGTCGGCGCCGGGGCGCGTGCCGGATCGCTTCCGGAGTGGCCCGCTGGCAGGCCGCTGCGCTCCTGGCAGGAGGAGGCGACCACGGCCGTGCGCGCCCACTCGGCGTCGAGCTTCCTCGCCTCCGCGACGCCGGCGGCGGGCAAGACCACCTTCGGCCTCCACATCGCCCACCGAATGCTCAGTGCCGGCTTCGTCTCCCGGGTCGTCGTCGCCGGGCCGACCACCCACATCAGCCGCCAATGGGCAGCCGACGCGGGGCGCTACGGGATCGACCTGGAGCCGAACCGGCCCAACTCCGACGGGCCGGAGTCGAGCGACTTCCACGGCGTCGCGGTCACCTACCAGACGATCGCCGCGGGGCCGGCCACGCACCGGGGGCAGCCGCCCGCCGGCCGACCCTGCTGATCGCCGACGAGCCCCATCACATGGGCGACCTGGCCGCCTGGGGCCTGCGGGCGCGGGAGGCCTTCGACGGCGCCCGCTTCCGGCTGCTGCTCTCCGGCACGCCCTTCCGCTCCGACAACTCGGCGATCCCCTGGGTCAGCTACGACGAGGACGGCCTCAGCCGCGCCGACTACGTCTACGGCTACCCGCAGGCGCTGCGCGACCGGGTCTGCCGCCCGATCACCTTCCTTCCCTACGACGGCGAGATGGAGTGGGTCAGCGACGGGCGGGAGCGGAGCGCCGACTTCGACCTGGTGCTGCCGGCAGCGGAGTCGGCCCGGCGGCTGCGGACGGCGCTGATCCCGGAGGGCGAGTGGATGGGCGAGGTGCTGCGCGACGCCGACGCCCGGCTGAGCGAGGTGCGCTCCGAAGGGCACCCCGACGCGGGTGGCCTGGTGATCGCCTCCGACCAGGAGCACGCGCGGGCGATCGCGACCCGGCTGGGGGCGATCTCGGGTCAGGCGCCGGAGCTGGTGATGAGCGACGAGCCCGGCGCCAGCCGCCGGATCGCCGAGTTCGCCTCCTCCGAGCGGCGCTGGATGGTCTCGGTGCTGATGGTCTCCGAGGGGGTCGACATCCCTCGCCTGCGGGTCGGCGTCTACGCGACGGCGGCGCGGACCGAGCTCTTCTTCCGCCAGGTCGTCGGTCGCTTCATCCGCACCACCCCCGGCGGGCCGCGTCGCCAGATGAGCTACCTGCTGATGCCTGCCGACCCGCGGCTGAAGGCGCTTGCCCGCGAGATCGAGCTGGAGCGCCAGCACGCGCTCGACCTCTCGCCGCTCGGGGAGGACGAGGTAGAGGAGGTCGAGCGCCCGGAGCGGGGCGAGCCGGGCGGCGGCTTCGCCGTGCTCAGCTCCGGCGACGCCGAGCTGGACGAGGCGATCATGAGCGAGACCACCCTGCAGCTGTTCCCGACCGAAGACCCGGCGCCGGCGAGGAAGGCGACCCCGGTCGCCAAGGCGACTGCCCCGCCGGAGGACCGCGATCCCCCACGGGAGACGGCCTACGAAACCAGGGAGCGGCTGCGGGGAGAGCGCAGCGGCCTGGTCGCCAAAGTCGCCCGTCGCACCAACAGGTCCCACCGCGAGGTCCAGGCCAGCGTCAACCGCGCCACCCGGGTCCGCTCCGTCGCCAAGGCGACGATCGAGCAGCTCGAACGCGGCAACGAGGTGCTGCGCCGCGAGCTCTGGCGCTGAGGCGGAGAACGCCCCGTCAATCGGCCTCCGGTGGTCCGCCCGCTCAGAGCAGGCCGCGCTTCGTCGCCGCCGCGACCGCCGCCGCCCGGGTCGGCAAGCCGAGCTTGGTGCGGACGTTGGCGACGTGGCGGTGGACGGTGTGGGGGCTGAGCACCAGGCGCTCGGCGATCGCGCGGTCGGAGAGCCCACTCGCCACCAGGGCCAACACCTCGGTCTCGCGGCCGGTCAGCTCCGCGCCCGCCGCGGGCGCGGAGTCCGGCTCGGCCGCCGCGGCGTCCGGGGCGTCGATGCCAAGCGCGCTCGACGTCGCCCTCAGCACCGCGTCGGAGTCGCCGAACCACGGGTAGTGGTCGGACCCCTCGAGCGCGACCAGGCTCGCCCCCGGGATCCTCGCCGCCAGCTCGCGGCCCAGCGCAAACGGGATCGCCCGGTCCGCGCGTCGGTGGACGACGGTCACCGGGCTCGCCACCTCCCCCAGGCGAGCGGAGACGTCGAAGCGGTAGACCGCCTCGAGCGAGCGTGCCGCCCGCTCGGCGCTGGTCGCCTGCCGCTGGAAGGCGACGAAGGCGTCGCGTTCGGGGCCGCCGGCGCTCGGCATGAAGACGTCGGCGAGCACCCGCGAGCCGAGCCCCCAGTGCTCGCGGACCAGCTCGACCATCGCCGCCCGGGTGCGCTCGTCGGCGATCTCGGGTCCGGAGGCGTAGCCGCCGTAGACCACCACCCGCCGCACCGCCTCGGGGTGCGCGGCTGCGAACGCGAGCCCGACCGGAGAGCCCGAGGAGCCGGCCAAGATGTCGACCTCCTCCTCCCCACTCGCCGCGAGCACGGCGCCGAGCACCGCGGCTTCGCCCTCGAGGGTCGGGTCGAGTCCGACGTCGCCAGCGGAGACCCCGGTCCCCGGGGCGTCGTAGCGGATCACCGTGCGATGCCGGCCGAGGGCTTCGAGGTAGGCACGGAAGCGCGGGTCGGCCCAGTTCAGCTCGAGGTGAGCGCCCCACCAGCCGCAGAAGACCAGCGGCGGCCCGGTGCCGGTCGTGGTCCAGGCGATCTGGTGCCCGTCCCTCTCGGTGAAGCGGATCTCCTGCTCTTCCACAGCGAGAGCTTAGAGGCGAAGATGGCCGAAACCGGCCAGCCGAAATGGCCGCAACGGGCGAAGCGAAGCCACTGCCGCCGCGCTTCAATCCTCGAATGACCACCACTCCCCCCAAAAGGCAGATCAACCCCCCGATCGAGGTCGTCGAAAGCCGCCTCAGCGCCGCCCTCTACGGACCGGTCCTCTGGGCCGGCGAGCGATTCGGCATGGCAGCCCGCCGTCGAGACCTGCTCTCCCAGGCCCGCGGCGCCGTGCTCGAGATCGGCGCCGGCACCGGCCTCAACCTGCGCCACTACCCGGACACCCTGGACGAGCTGATCGTCGCCGAGCCCTCCGGCCCGATGGCCGATCGCATCGACCTCAGCCGCGCCCCCGACGGCGTCCCGGCGAAGCTGGTCCGGGCGCCGGCCGAGCAGCTCCCCTTCGCCGACGCGCACTTCGACACCGTCGTCGGCACCCTCGTCCTCTGCACCGTCTCCGATCCGGCCCGCGCCGTCGCCGAGATCGCCCGGGTCCTCAAACCCGACGGCCACCTGCTCTTCCTCGAGCACGTCGAGGCCGAGCCCGGCTGGCGCCGCCGCCTCCAGAAACGGACGGTGCGGCCCTGGGCGGCGTTCGCCGACGGCTGTCAGTGCGACCGCCCGACCCTGGCCACGATCGAATCCCAGCTCCAGGTCGAGTCGGCAAACCACGGCCGTTGGCGCGGCATGCCGGCGATCGTCAAGCCCCTGGTCTGGGGCCGGGCGACCGCACCGAACCCCACCGCGATTCCAGCTCTAGACTCGCACCGCGATGACCGCCGAGGCCTGTCCGGTATGCAACAGCAGGGAGCATCGTGAGATCAGTCCCGGCTTCGTCGAATGCACTGGCCAGATCCTCGACCCAGCGCCACCCCAGGTCAGCGGCAGCGCCCATCCGGCACCGGCCTACCGCGCCTGCGGGAATCGCTTTCAGATCGGCGTCGCTGCGGCGACGCCACGGTGCGCGTGCGGAAGGTTTTCGATCGGCACCTGCCGCGACTGCTCGCGACCGCTGTGCGGGACCCACGGGTCCGGAGATGAGGAATTCCTTTGCTCCGACTGCCTCGGCCGGCGCTCCGGTGCGGTTCGTCAAAGGCAGCAGAGCCTCACCCTGAGTGACGCACGAGCCGAAGCGGTTGCCCAGGCCGAGCGGGCAGGCGACGAGCGCGAGGCGAGGATCCGCGCCGTCGATCTCGCGCTTGGAGAGCAGGACCGGCGCACGAAGGGGGCGGTGTCCGGCTTCATCGAAGCCGCCGCGAGCATTCCACCTGAACGTCTGTTCGAAACTCGGCGGGTCGAGCAGAAGCCCAAGCTGTTCGAATTCGGTCGCGGTCGCCCGGGTGCATTGAGGGAGATCGAGCTCGGAGACGCCTACTGCATCCACAGGTGGGAGACCTCGTTGGAGCTGCTCGATCAACGCGAGGTACACGTACTTACCTCTGGGCAGGTGATCTATCGCGAGCGTAATTCGAACGGAGAGCCGAGCGCGGCGGTTCACAACGAGGGGATCCCCGAGCACGCCCAGGTGACAGTCCAGTCCGGCTTCGACGGCCACACCTGGAGCCGCGGTCCGAACTGCCTCGAGGGGCAACTTCCCTTCCACGTTTCCCGCTCAGGGCAGGTCGGTCCGGGTCGCGCCTCGCTTCACAGTCTCCGGGACGCGACGGCGTGCCTCGAAGACATCGAGCGGACGAGCACCTGGTTCATCCGGGCGCTCTCTACTTATCTTCAGACCGCGCCCTGAGCCGACTGCTCAGGGTCGAGTACCTCGCGCAGCGGCGGCCGTTCCTCGCAGCGCAGCCGCCAGAGCTCGGCGTCGGGCTGCGGGCGGGGGTGGAAGGCTGGCGAGTCGGGACGCAGCGGGGCGCCGGTGCGGCGCTCGACCGCGACCATCACCTCGGCGGCCATCAGGCTGAGGGCGCGCAGGGACTGGTGGCTGTTCTGGCGGCTGCCGAGGTCGGACTCGGCGAGGGCGTCGAGGCCGGCGAGGCGGAGGGCGTCGATCATCATCGCGATCTCGACCCCGTAGCCGACCGGGACCGCGAGGCGGGCGAAGAGCTCGCGCCGGATCGCGACCTCGCCGGCCAGCGGCTGGGCGAAGCCGGCGAGGGCCGGGAAGTGGAGGTTCAGCAGCGGCCGGGCGACGAGTTCGGTGACCCGGCCGCCCTCGCCGGCGCGGCTGGTCTCGCCGATCCGCAAGGGCCGCTCGAAGGTCCCCTTGACCAGCTCGATCCCGGGCTCGAGCAGGAGCGGGCCGAGCAGCCCGGTGAGGAACCCGGGCCCGAAGTCGTGCGAGTCGGCGTCGAGGAAGACGAAGACGTCGGCGTCGACGGCTGCTGCCGCCCTCCACATCGCGTCGCCCTTGCCGCGGCAGGGGCCGAGCTCGGGGCGCAGCGTCGACTCGCGCAGCACCTCGGCGCCGGCGCGGGCGGCAAGCGCGGCGGTGCCGTCGGCGGAGTCGGCGTCGACGACGACGAGGCGGTCGACCAGGCCGGCGCGGCGCAGCGGCGCCAACGCCGCCACGGTGGCGCCGATCGTCGCCCCGCATTCGCGGGCCGGCAGGATCGCCGCGACCTCACCGCGCTTGGCGGCGAGCAGCTCGTCGAGCTCGAAGTCGGCGCCGCGGTAGCGGCGGGTCGCCAGCCAGCTGGCCAGCTCGAGGTCGCGGGCGAGCCCGCGCTCGGCCCGGCCACTGGTCCGCGCCGCGGTCGTCACCCGCACCGCGCGGGGACGGTGGATGACGACGCCGGCGGCGGCGAGGCGGTCCTCGAGCTCCTGGTCCTCGAGCGCCGCCAGCCGCCGCATCCCGCCGACCCGACGGTAGGCGCTCGTGGTCACCCCGAGCGAGGCGCCGGAGAAGTGCGGATGCTCGGCGGGGCCGCGGCGGGCGGCGGCGCGAAGCCGCTCACCCAGCTCCCCGGCGCGGCCGGCGAGGACTGCGGCGGGGAGGGCGGCCGCTTCGTCCGGGTCGAGGGAGATCTCGCCGCCGACCGCCTCGGCCCCAGCCTCGATCGCCGCCAACTGGGAGCGCAGCCAATCGGGAGCGACGACGGAATCGGCGTCGGTGCTGGCCAGCAGGCCGGGCTCGGCGCCGACCGACTCGAGCCGGGCGCAGGCGACGTCCATGCCAATCGCGCGAGCCGGGCCGGCGCCCTCCCCCGGGCCGGCGACCGTCCGCAGAGCCAGCTCTGGCCAGCGCGCGGATGCAGCCGCCAGCGCCGCCTCGGTCCCGTCCTCGCAGCTGTCGAGCACGACGATCACCTCGTACTCCTCCGGGCGCATCCCGTCCTGGGCGGCAAGCGAGTCGAGGCAGGCGCCGATCCGCTCCTCCTCGTCGCGCGCCGGGACCACCACCGCGGCCCGCAGCGACGGTGCCGGGGGCTCCAGGGCCGCCAATGGCGTCCCCGCACTCAGCTCCACGGCGCCCGCGCCTCGACTTCCTCGCGCCCGCGTTCGTAGGCCTCGTCGTCGCCGTGGGCGAGCACCCCGACCAGCTCGCCGTCGCGGCCGTAGCGGGCGACGAAGGCCTCGCCGGCACCGGCCTCGAAGCGAACCTCGTCCCAGCCGTCACCCCAGCCGGCGTATTTGATCGTGTGCTGGCCGATCGTCGACCAGAAGCCGGGCGCCACCTCCCAGCGCGCCTCGGCATCGGCGAGGGTGCGGCCGGCGACCTCGCCCATGTTCAGCGCCTCGCCCCAGTGTTCGACCCGCAGCCGGCGACCGACCGCGCCGTTCTCCGCCGCGGCGACGTCGCCGCAGGCGAGCAGGCGGGGATGCGAGGAGACCATCGCGGCGTCGACGAGGACGCCGTCGTCGACCTCCACCCCGGCCGCCGCCGCCGGCTCGTCGTTGCGCTCGATCCCGAGCGCCAGCACGATCGCGTCGGCGCCGCGCTCGCGCCCGTCCTCGAAGCGGGCGACCGAGCCGCCCGGGTCGGCGACGATCTCCGCCAGGCTCGCCTCGGCGACGAACTCGACTCCCAGCTCGTTCAGCCAGGCGCCGATCCGCGCCGCGGCGGCGGCACCGAGCCGTTCGATTTGCGGCACCTGCTCGAGGCTGGCGAGGCTGACCCGGGCACCCAGCATCGCCAGCGAGGCCGCCGCCTCGCAACCGATGAAGCCGGAGCCGACAACGAGGACCGAGCAGGCGGCAAGCGCGTGCAGCTGCTCGGAGTCGGCGATCGTCCGGACCGTGCGCACGTCGGGCCCGTCGGCGCCGGGGACGTCCGGCAGCGCCGGGCGGGCGCCGCTCGCCAACAGGCAGCGCTCAAAGCGCCAGGCGCCGCCGTCGCCGTCCCGCGCCTCGCCGGCCTCGAGGTCCAGCTCCGTCACCTTGACGTCGCGCTCGATCTCCACCCGCTGCTGGCGGTACCAGTCGAGGTGCGCGAGCAGCAGGTCGTCGCGGCTCGATTCGCCGCGCAGGTACTCCTTGGTCAGCAGCGGCCGTTCGTAGGGCAGCTCCAGCTCGGCGGCGAGGATGCGGAGGCCGAACTCGCCGCCGGCCTCGCGGTAGGCGCCGACGGCGGCATGCGCGGCCGGGCCGCCGCCGACGATCACGATCTCCCCCGCCTCAGCCATCGGCCGGCCCTCCCTCCCGAGCCCAGACGTCGAGCAGGAAGTCCTCACTCTCCTCGCCGCCACGGTGGACTAGGCGGGCCTCGTCGCGGAGGATCGCGTGGACGTCGTCGCCGTCGAGATCGCGGCGGGGATCGCCCCGGCGCCAATGGACCGCGACCAGGGTGCCGCCCGGCGCCAGCGCCGCTTCGATTCGGCGCAGCCCGTCGCCGACCAGTGCCGGGCTCCAGTAGTAGAGGATCTCGCTGCAGACGATCGCCTCGAACGGCCCCGCCGGCGTCCCCTCGGGCAGCCGCTCGCGGCGCAGCTCGACGTTGTCGGTCCCCGCCAATCGCCGCCGCGCGTGCCGCAGCGAGGTCGGACTGAAGTCGACCGCGAGGAGCCGCTCGCAGCGCGGCGCCAGCATCGCGGTGAAGACGCCGACCGAGCAGCCGAGCTCGAGCGCCCGCGGGATCCGCTCCGGCAGGTGGGCGAGGGTGCGGCGGTACTTGGCCTGCTCGTAGGCGCTGGTCTCGTAGTCCCAGGGGTCGTCGGAGGCGCGGGTCAGCCGCTCGAAGTGGGCGACCGGGGCACGGTCGTGGCCGGCGGCGCTCACGGACCCTTCAACCTCTCGGCGCCGAGCCGGGCGAGCAGCGGCTCGAGCCGGTGCTGGAGCAGGAAGGTCTCGAGGTCGCGACGGGCCCGGTCGAGGCGGCCGCCGGTGACGAAGGGGTGCGAGCCGCAGGCGGCTGCCGCCGTCTCCAGCAGCGCTTTCGCCGCCCGATCGAGCTCGGCCCGCAGCGCCGTCGCCGTCGGCTTCAGCTCGGCAGCTTCGGCACCCGGCTCCCGGCTCCGGTCGGCGGCAGTCGCAGCGCGGGCGAACCAGGCGTCGACCGTCCCCCGCAGCGCCTCGATCCGGCCGGCGGCGAGCTGCGCCAGCGGGTCCTCGGCGCGCCTCGCCGTCAGCTCGGCCAGCGCCGCCTCGGCGGCGGCGTCAACCATCCCGGCCCAGGTCGCCGCGGTCCGCATCGCGTCGCGGGAGAACCACGGCTCGCGGGCGAGCTCGCCCGGCTCGCCGAGAAGGCCGATCACCGGCGCGTCGTCGAAGACGACCAGGTGGCTCTCCGAGGCGCGCAGTCCGGCGGCCCGGTACCACTCGCGGTCGATCTCGAGCGTGGCGCAGTCGATCAGCGCCAGCCGCGGCGGCTCGCCGTCGTCGGAGCCGACCATGACCAGGGCGGCGTCGACGCCGCCGGCGCCAGAACAGAAGGTCTTCGCCCCACGCAGGACGAGTCCGCCGGCGCCGTCGTCGCGGAGCCGCGCCGGCGGGCCCTCTCCGGGCCCCGGGTCGGCGCCCCAGACGCCGAGCAGGCGACCACCGCGGACCAGCTCCAGCTCGCCTTCGCGCAGCTCCGGCGGGGCGGCGACTTCTAGCCGCTCGACCGCGTTCAGGTGCCCATCGAGGATCCGCGCCACCGAGGCGTCGGCCGCGGCGACCCGGCGCAGCAGCGTCCACTCCGCCAGCACCGACTCCTCGCTGCGGGCGGCGCCGATCGTCGCCTCCAGCGCTCCCGCCCGCGCCAGCGCCGCGAAGGCCTCGGCCGGGAAGCGCGGCTCGCGATCGAGCCGCTCGGCGGCGACCGCAATACCGGCCAGCGCCTGGTCGAGGCGGGCGGTGCGGGCGGCACCGCCGACCGATTCGATCCCGCTGCTCACGCCAGCACCCCGCCGCACTCGGCGACCGTCGCCGGCTGCAGGTCGCGCTCCTCGGCTTCCTCGAGCAGCAGCCGGGTCAGATCCAGCGTCTCGGCGCAGTCGCCGCGCCGCGCCCCGGGCCCGAGCCCGTCGTGCATGAGGACGACGTCGCCGTCGCGCAGGCCGCCCTGGGCGCGGATCGCCGCCTGCATCTCGGCGGCGGTGTCACCGCGCCAGTCGTGGCTGTCGAGGTTCCAGCCCCAGAGCCGCAGCTCGTGGCGGGCGGCGAGCCGGCGACTGACCTCGGTCTCCTGCCCCCACGGCGCCCGCCAGGCCCGCGGCCGCACGGCGACGGACTCGAGCTGGCGCAGGCCGGTGGCCAGATCGGCCGCCAGCTCGCCCTCGCTCTGCTCGGCGTGGCGGACGTGGCGATAGCAGTGGAAGCCGACCTCGTGGCCCCCGGCCAGCATCGCCGCGACCAGATCGCGGTTGACCACCGCCCGCGGCGTGATCGGGAAGAACGTCGCCCGGGCGTCGGCCTCGGCCAACAGCACCAGCAGCCGCTCCGTCCAGAGCGGGTCGGGCCCGTCGTCGTAGGTGAGCGCGACCGTGCCGCTCACTCCGAGTCGGGGTCCTCCTCCGCGGCCAGCTCGAGCGAGGCCTCGCGCACCGCCTTGAGGTGCCGCTCCTGCAGCGGCAGCGCCCAGTCGACCAGCTCGCCGACCGCGTCCTCGCCGGCCTTCTCGTTCAGTTTGCCGAGGATCGCCCAGTGTCCGGCCTCGCCGGCCTCGGTCATGATCAGAAACTCGAAGCCGTCGAGCCCGTCGGACTCCTCGTCGAGATAGCTGTCCATCATCTCGATGCCCTCTTGCTTCGTTTCGGAAGCCTTCTCGAGCACCCCGTCGGCGTCACCGTCACGGCTCTCGGCGACCTCACGGCCGCGCTTCGCGGTCTCCTCGGACTCCTCGCCGAGCTTCTCCAGCAGCCCGGCCTGGGTCTCGTCCTCGAGCAGCGAGGCGACTTTTCCGCTCGCCTCCTGAGCCGCTTCGGCCAGCCCGATCACCTCTCCGAGCTTCTCCTCCAACGGGGTCACATCAGCCATAGCTCTTACTCCTCCGGGGTTCGAACTCAGCCCGTGAAACGCGAGGCGCTTCCCTGGAGGCTCTTCCGACGATCTCTACCCGAACGAGGTGCCGGCCAATCGAACCGCCGCGACTCCCGGCGCGGGACCAGCCTATTCCGGCGCCGCCGCGGGTAGCGACGGTGCATCGCAGCGGCAGCCGACACCCCGATCACCGTCGTCCTCGATGTCGACGGCACCCTGGTCGACACCAACTACCAGCACGCGATCGCCTGGCACCGCGCCTTCCGCGCCAGCGACTACACGGTCCAGCTCTGGGAGATCCACCGTCATATCGGGATGGGAGGCGACCAGCTGGTCGCGGCGCTGATCGGCGAGGACGGCGAGGAGGCCGACGGCGAGGCGATCCGCGAGGCCGAGGGCGACGCCTACGCCGAGCTGATCGACGAAGTGCAGGCGATGGATGGGGCGACCGAACTGCTGCGCGAACTCGGCGAGGACGGGGCGACCGTCGTCCTTGCCAGCTCCGCCAAGGAAAGCGAGGTGGAGCGCTACCTCGAGCTGCTAGACGCTCGCGACCTCGTCGCGGCCTGGACCAGCGGCGACGAGGTCGAGCAGACCAAGCCCGAGCCGGATCTGGTCCAAGTGGCGCTGCAGAAAGCCGGCGGCGAGGGGCCGGCGATCATGGTCGGCGACTCCACCTGGGACATCAAGGCGGCCGACGCCGCCGGCATCCCCACCCTCGCCGTCCTCACCGGCGGCTTCTCGGCCGAAGAGCTGAACGATGCGGGGGCGCGGCGGGTGGTCGAGACGATCGGCGAGCTCCGCAAGGGCCGCGAGGCGCTGGCGGAGCTGGCTCGACCGGCGAACCGCTAGACGCGGACGCTCAGGGAGGCGAAAACCGCGCTCGCGGCCGCAGCGGTGGTGTCGCCCCGCCCTCGGCGTGGCGCATCCCGTTGAGTAGCTCGGCGAGAGCGTCGAGCGAAGCCGTCCGCGGCCGCCAGCCCAGCTCGGCGGCGGCGCGCGAGGTGTCCATCAGCGGCACCCCGAGCGCGAGGTCGATCCAGCCGGGGTCCGCGGGCTGGAGGTGGAGGCGCCAGCTGAGCGCCGCGGCGCCGCGCAGGACCGAGCCCGGGAGCGGCACCTGCCGGGCCCCGAAGAGCTCGGCCAGCTCCGCGGGGCCGATCTCAGGCTCGGCGGCGATGTTGAAGGCACCGGCGGCGTCGCCCACGACCGCCCGCCGGTAGGCGTCGCCGACGTCGTCGGAGTGGACCGCCTGGAAGACCAGGCGCTCGACCTTCGGCACCGCCGGAATCAACCCTGGCCGCAGCAGCGGCGCCGGCAGGAGGGGACCGGCGAAGTAGCCGCGGATCTCGCTCGCCGCCGCAGACTTGAAGATCAGCCCGGGACGCAGCCGCACCACCCGGGTGCGTGGCTGCTCGGCTTCGAAGCGATCGAGCAGCCGCTCGACCGTGGCCTTGTGGCGCGAGTAGGCCGAGCCGGGTATACCGCCGGTCGGCCAACCCTCGTCGACCCGGCGGTCCTTCGGGCCCTCCGAGTAGGCGCCGACCGAGGAGGCGTGGACCAGGGCCGGCACGCCGGCCTCGGCGACCGCCGCGAAGACGCGGCGGCTGCCTTCGACGTTGGTCCGCTCCATCTTCGCCTCGTCGCGGCTCGGTTGGATCAGCCAGGCGAGGTGGACGACCGCGGCGGCGCCGGCGAAGAGCGGCGCCAGCTCGGCGGCGGCGACGTCGGCTTCCTCCCAGCGCACCTTCGGCAGGGCGACCTCGGGCAGGCGGCGGCAGATGCCGACGATCTCCTCGACCGCCGGCTCCTCCGCCAGCGCCGCCAGCACGCTGGTGCCGACGTTGCCGCTAGCGCCGGTGACGACGACCTTCATCGGCCGCTCCGCGGCGCGCGAGCCGCGCTCACGGCTCGAGCACGACCTTGATCGCGCCGTCTTCCTTCTTCTGGAACATCGAGTAAGCCTCCGGCGCCTTTGCCAGCGGCCAGCGGTGGGTGGTCAGGTCTTCGACCGCCAGCGGGTCGCCGGCGTCGGCCGCGAGCAGCGGCAGAATCTCGTCGGTCCACTGCCGCACGTGGGCCTGGCCCATCCGCAGTTGCAGGCCCTTGTCGAAGATCTGCATCATCGGCAGCGGGTCGAGCTGGCCGCCGTAGACGCCGGAGATCGAGACGGTGCCGCCGCGGCGGACGCTGTCGATGCAGGCGAGCAGGGCCGAGAGCCGGTCGACCGCGGCCTTTTCGGTCGCCTTTGCCGCCAGCGCGTCGGGCAGCATGCCGGTGACCTTCTGCAGCAGCTCGGCGGCGCCGGCGCCGTGGGCCTCCATGCCAACGGCGTCGATTGCCGAGTCCGGCCCGCGGCCGCCGGTCAGCTCGCGCAGATGATCGGAGATGTCGCCGTCGACCTCGTCGTGGTTGACCGGGGTGATCCCGTTGCGCTCGGCCATCGCCAGCCGCTCGGGCACGTTGTCGACCGCGAAGACCTGGCCGGCGCCGTGGTGGCGGGCGATCCGGGCGCTCATCTGGCCGATCGGCCCGAGCCCGAAGACGGCGACCGAGCCGCCGTCGGGGATCGCCGCGTAGTCGACCGCCTGCCAGGCGGTCGGCAGCACGTCGGAGAGGAACAGGTAGCGCTCGTCCGGGCTGCCGTCGTCCGGCACCTTGATCGGCCCGAACTGGGCCTGCGGCACCCGCAGGAACTCCGCCTGCCCGCCCGGCACCTGGCCGTAGAGCTTGGTGTAGCCGAACAGCGAGGCACCCTTTTCGGTGTCGCGGTTCTGGGTCGTCTCGCACTGGGCGAAGAACTGGCGCTCGCACATCCAGCAGTGCCCGCAGGAGATGTTGAAGGGAATGACGACACGGTCACCGGGGGCGATCTGCTTCACCTCCGGGCCGACCTCCTCGACGATCCCCATCGGCTCGTGGCCGAGGATGTCGCCCTCGTCGATGAACATCCCGAGCACCCCGTAAAGGTGCAGGTCCGAGCCGCAGATCGCGGTCGAGGTGATCCGCACGATCGCGTCGGTCGGGTCCTTGATCTGGGGGTCCGCAACCTCGTCGACCCGTACGTCTTCGTTGCCGTGGAAGGTCAATGCTTTCATCGTCAGTCCTCCTCGGCCGAGCCGGGCTCGGCCATTTTTCGGTGCATCTCCGCCTTGAAACCGTCGGGCACGAACCTGCCGGCCGCGACCTGGGCTTTGTTCTTCCAGGAGCCCCCGACCACGCGCTCCTCCCCCGCCATCAGCGCCTCATATCCCTGGCGGGCGACTTCGGCCGGGTCGTCCTTTTCTTCCGTTCCAACCGCGGTGTTCTTGCCGTCCGCGTCCATCTCGGCGACCGCGAAGAACTCGGTGTCGGTCGGCCCCGGCATCAGCGCGGTGACCGAGACCTCGCTGTCCTTCAGCTCGTTCCGCAGGGCCAGCGCGAACGATTGGACGAAGGACTTGGAGGCGTTGTAGACGGCCTGGAAGGCGCCCGGGATCGTCGCCGCGACCGAGGAGGTGAAGAGAATCCGGCCCGCGTCGCGCTCGACCATGCCCGGGAGCACCAGCTTGCAGAGATGGACGGTCGAGCGGCAATTGAGGTCGATGATCTCGAGCTCGTCGGCGAGCTTCGTTTCGGTCGCGAAAGCGCCGCCGGCGCCGCGACCGGCGTTCAGCGCCAGCGCCGCCACCGGTCGGCCGTCATCGACGATCTGGCGGTGGAAGTCGGTGACGCCGGCCTCGGTCGCGAGGTCGACGCGGTGCGCCGCGACGTTTGCCCCGGCCGCTTCCAGCTCCTCCTGGGCCTGGGTCAGCTCGGCGTCCTCGGCGGCGATCAGGAGGTCGAACCCCTCTTCGCCAAAGACCCGCGCCAACTCCAATCCGATCCCACTCGACGCTCCGGTGACGACCGCCAACTGGCGGCCTGCGGAGCCACTGCCTGCATCCATCGATCCTCCTTCGTCGGGCTAAAGCCCGTGAGCTGCCGTCGGCAACTCCCTGGAGGCTCAATGCTCCGTAGCTACCCGCGTCCCCCCCACCTCCAATCCGGCCCACCTTCAATCCGTCGCGCCGATCAGCCGGCGAGGAGGCAGACGGCGGTCGCGTCGTCTGCAAGCTGCCCGCCACTCGCCTCCAGGACCGCGGAGTGGATCTCGCGGACCGTCTCGGAAGCCGACCCGGATGCCGCCGCGATCGTCGCCGCTGAGAGCCCGTCCTCACCCAAGCCGGCCTGCCCGGCAGCGTGACCGAGGACCCCGTCGGAGACGAGGACGAGACGATCCCCGGGCTCGAGGCGAGACTTGTGCTCGGCCGGCTTCGGGGCCGAACGCCCCCCGAGTCCGTGCGAGCGGGCGAACTCGACCCGCTCCTCGCCACCAGCCGCCCGCAGGACGAGCGGCGCGACATGGCCGCAGTTGCAGATCCGCAGCAGGTGGGAGGTCGAGTCCCAGTGGGCGATCAAGGCGGTCATCTCGGCCCGTGGGCCGGGCATTTCGCGAAGCGTCTGATGCATCACCAGGAGCGCCTCGGCTGGCGCGGCACCGGAGCGGCGGCTGGCCCGCAGGGCACCGAGGGCGACCGCGCTCGAAGCGGCCGCACGGGTGGTGCCCCCGAGGCCGTCGGCCAGGGTCACCCAGATCCCGTCGTGGTTTTCGGCGATGTCGAACCAGTCGCCGGCCACCTCGTAGCTCGGCAGGACGTTGCCGGCGACTTCGCCGGCGGCGACGCGGGCGATCCGCGGCGGCAGCAGGCTCTGCTGGATCTCGGCGGCGGCCCGCGGCTGCTTCCGCCGCTGGACCCGGGCGAAGACGTCCGTGTAGCGGTCGGCAAGGGTGATCGCGGCGGCCGCTTGGCGGGCGAGCTCGGTGAGGCGCTCGCGGGGGGTGCCGAAGGCGACCAGGGCCCCGGTCGCCCGTCCCCGCAGCCAGAGCGGATAGAGCTCGACGCCGGGAGACTTCTCGGCGATCGCGGCGCGGAGACGGGCGATTCCCTCGGCATCGAGCTCGGGACCGATCGCCAGCGGAGCGATCAACTCGTCGCCGAGACGGTCGGCGCCGGCCATCCGCAGGAGGTGGCTGCCGTCGATGTCGAGTACGTAGAGGGCGACCGGAACCCCGGCGATTCGCTCGGCCTCGGCGACCAGCTGCTCGGGCAGGAGGACCGGCGGGACCGCGTCGAAGACGTGGATCGCGTCGAGGGCTAGCGGCCGCTGGCGGCCGAGCTGGCCGGGGGGCAGCGGGTCCTCGGCTCGTCGCACCTCGCCGCTCTCGGGACGAGCGTCGAGCCGTGCCAGCAGCTCGCGGCGGTCGGCGAAGCGCCGGTAGAGGGTCGAGCGCGAGACCCCCGCGGCGGCGGCGATGTCGGAGACGCTGGCGTCGGGCGAGTGGTCGAGGAGACGGGCGGCGGCGTCGAGGATGCGCTCTTCGTTGCGGAGCGCGTCGGCCCGGCGTCCTGCCGTCCCATTGCGCTCGTCCCCGGTCCTCGCCATCCCCTGTCTCTGCCCGATTTCGCAGAAATGAGACAACGTGTGCCACGGAGGTGCATCACTTGGGTCAGATGCTCCGCGAGGTCCGTTTGCCCTTTCCAGCCCGGGGCACAACCGGTTCAGTTCCCCTTTTCGTCCCGACCCGAGGAGCCCCATGCCCGACGAATCGCAGTCGATCTCGGAGCTGATCAAACAGCTCACCGAGCAGACCACCCGCCTCGTCCAGAAAGAGGTCGAGCTGGCCAAGGCCGAGATGTCGGTGAAAGGCAAGCGGCTGGGGATCGGCGCCGGTGCCTTCGGCGGTGCCGGCCTGGTCGCGGTGCTTGGGCTGGGGACGCTGGTCGCGGCGATCGTGCTGCTGCTGGCGACGGCGATGACCGCCTGGCTCGCCGCCCTCCTCGTCGCCGTCGTCCTCTTCGCGATCGCCGGGATCGCCGCACTCGTCGGCAAGAAGAAAGTCGAAGAAGCGACGCCGCCGCTGCCCGAGCAGACGATCGAGACGGTCAAAGAGGACGTCGAGGAAGCCAAACTGCGCGCCCGCCAGGGCCGCGCCCAGGAAGGATCCGTATGAGCCCCAAAGACAAAGCCACGATCCCGAAGGACAAAGCCAGCGTCCCGAAAGACAAAGCCAGCGAGAAGTCGCCCGCTGAGATTCGCGCCGAGATCGACGACACCCGCGAGGAAATGGGTGAGACGGTCGCCGACCTCGCCGCCAAGACCGACGTCAAGGCGCAGGCCCAGGCCAAGCTCGACGACGTCAAGGCCGCGGCACCCGAATCGCCGCAGGAAGGCATCGCCCAGGCCCAGGCCTACGCGAAGCAGAACCCGAAACCGGTGGCGATCGCCGGCGCCCTCCTCGCCCTCTTCCTGCTCTGGCGGCTGCTGAAGTCGTGACCGACGCAACCGAGAAGACCGCGGGCGCCGAGAGCGACGCCGAGTTCCGCGACCAGCCGGGCGAGGCGAGGCGCGACTACGCCCCCGAGGGCGCCGCCCTCGAGACCGGCTGGTGGGCGACGATCAAGCGGACCGCGACCGAGTTCCAGGAGGACAACCTCTCCGACTGGGCCGCCGCCCTCACCTACTACGGGCTGCTCTCGCTGTTCCCGGCCCTGATCGCGATGGTCTCGCTGATCGGGATCTTCGGCGACCCCAAATCGACGACCGAAAGCCTGACCGAAATCATCAACGAAATCGGCCCCGCCTCGGCCGCAGAAACTTTCGAAGGGCCGATCAAATCGATCACCGAATCGAGCGGCTCAGCCGGCCTGGCGCTGATCCTCGGGATCGCCGCGGCGCTCTGGTCTGCCTCCGGCTACACCGGCGCCTTCATGCGCGCCTCGAACATCATCTACGAGACGCCGGAGGGCCGGCCGTTCTGGAAACTGCGACCGCTGCAGATCCTCGTCACCTTCGCGATGATCGTCCTGCTGACGCTGCTCGCCGTCTCGCTGGTGCTGACCGGCCCGGTGGTCGAAGCCGTGGCGGGCCCACTCGGGATCGGCCAGACCGCGGTCGACGTCTGGAACGTCGCCAAGTGGCCGGTGATGTTGCTCGTCTTCATGGGGATGATCGGCGTCCTCTACTACGCCTCGCCGAACGTCAAGCTGCGCGGCTTCAAATGGGTGACGCCGGGGAGCATCGTCGCGGTCCTCGTCTGGATCGTCGCCTCCGCCCTCTTCGCCTTCTACGTCGCCAACTTCAGCTCCTACAACAAGACCTACGGCACCCTCGGCGGCCTGATCGCCCTACTCGTCTGGTTCTGGATCTCGAACCTGGCGATCCTCTTCGGCCACCAGCTGAACGCCGAGCGCGAGCGCAGCCTCGAGATCGATGAAGGCCGTCCACGAGCCGAGCGGGAGATCCAGCTCGAGCCGCGCGACGAGCCCAAGGACCAGAAGACCACCTGACCGCGAACCACCGAACCGGAGGATTGGAAATGGCAGTGACCGACGCACCATCCCGACTGCTCCCCCTCGCCGAGGAGCTGCTGGACAACCGCTACGCCCGCGAGAACCTGCGCGAAGGCGCCGAGAAGCTCCGCGACGTCTACGGCCGCGCCCAGAAGCGGCGGGTGAAGCCGACCAGCGACCGCAAGCTGCGCCGCCAGTTCGAGGCCGCGATCGCGGCGATCGACGAGGGCACGGCGGCGCTGGCCAGCGGCCGCAAGAAGCCGAAGCGGACCGGGCGCAAGCTGCCCTCGTCGGCCTCCTGGTCGCAGCCGCCGCCGGGGGAACCGCCGCCTACTGGTACCTCGACTCGCAGGACGACCCCGGCGACCTCCGCGTCGACAACGGGAGCGAGGGATGAAGTTCGTCTTCACGCCCTTCAGCATCGTCCTCGGCCTCCTCGCCGGCATCGTCGGCCAGAAGATCTTCGAAAAGATCTGGGGCCTGATCGACGACGAAGAGGCGCCGAGCCCCCAGCACCGCGAATTCTCCTGGCCGAAGCTGGTCGCCGCGCTGCTGGTCGAGGGGGCGATCTTTCGCCTCGTCAAAGGCCTCACCGACCATGGCGCCCGCACCGGGTTCGCCAAGCTGACCGGCAGCTGGCCCGGCGAGGAGCGGCCCGAGGCCGAGTAGGCGGCTCAGCCCCTCCTCAGGCGCCAGCGCCTGATTCCTGTCCGATCGCTCAAGGGCTGCGGGGCGGGGGTCGATCCACACCTGTGACCCTGGACCGCGAAGGCGTTGCCTCCCAGCCGGAGCTGAGACGCACGCTCGGCTCGTTCCAGGTGTTCGCGATCTCGTTCGCGTTCATCTCGGTGGCGGTCGGGATCTTCGGGACCTACGACGACATGCTGCGCGACGGGGGGCCGCTGGGAATCTGGCTGTGGCCGATCGTCGCCGTCGGCCAGGGGCTGGTGGCGCTGGTGATCGCCCAATTCGCGGCGCGGATCGCGCTCACCGGCTCCTCCTACCAGTGGGCCTCCCGCCTGGCCAGTCCGCGGATCGGCTGGGGCTTCGGCTGGCTCACCTTCTGCTGGCTGGGCATCGCCGTGGTCGCCGCCGACAACGCGCTGGCGAGCCAAGCCTTCATGCCGCTCTTCAGCATCCACGCCGACGAGGGCACCGCGCGACTGATCACGCTCGCCGTGCTGGCGATGCAGGCGGTCTTGGTGATCGCCTCGGTCCGGATCGTCGCCCTGCTGAACTCGAGCGCGGTCGTGGTCGAGCTGTCGCTGATCGTCGGGCTGGCGATCGCCCTGATCGTCGTCGCGATCGCCACCGGGCACGGCTCGACCGAGAACCTCGCTTCGCGCGGCGTCACCGAGAACGCGCCGAACTACTTCGGCGTCGGCGGCGGGCTGATGCTGGCGACGATCATGGGGCTCGGCACGCTGGTCGGCTTCGACTCGGCCGCGAACCTGGCCGAGGAGGCCAAGGACCCCTACCGCTCCGTCCCGCGGGCGATCATCGGCTCAGTGGTCGCGGCGGCGATCGCCGGGATGATCTTCCTGATCGCGCTCACGGTCTCGATCACCAACATCAAGAAGGTGACCCTGAGCGACTCGGCGGTGGCGCAGATCATGCACGACCAGCTCGGCTCGCTCGTCGAGAAGATCCTCTTGGTGGCGGTCACCTTCTCCTTCTTCGCCGCCGGGATGGTGACGATGGCAACCGCCGCCCGCCTCGTCTACGCGATGTCGCGCGACGGTCGCTTCCCCTTCCACCCCACCTTCCGGCGGATCAACCCGACCACGCGCACGCCGATCCCGGCGACGATCCTGATCTTCGCCGGCGGCATCGCACTGATGGTCGCGCTGCCCGGGGACGCGCTGATCCAGCTGATCACCGCATCGACGATCCTGCCGGTGATCGTCTACGGCGCGACCGTCGTCCTCTACCTGGCGGTGCGCAAGCGGCTCGAGTCCCGCGAGGGCGCCTTCTCCCTCGGCCGCTTCGACCTTTCGGTGGCGATCCTCGCCCTGGTCTGGCTGCTGATCGCCTTGACGGTCCTCGTCGCCCCGCACGAGGCGCAGGTGCCGGTGATAATCGTGCTCGGGCTGATCGTCGCCGGCGCGATCTTCTTCGCCCTGATGCTGGCCTTCAACCGCGAGGCGTTGGAGGTCGAGCCAGCCGCGCCCGAGCCAGGCGAGATCGCAATCGCCGACGCCTGACCGCTTGCGGGCCCCGCATTTCGGCCTGTCCCGAAGAGGCAAGCCGCCGGTCGACCCGCTGGCCGACCGGCGCGCTAATCCGTGATCTCTAGGAGGACATCCCGCTGAGGTTGGAGGAGACGGTGCTACCGGGAGATGCGCTGACTTCGAGCCGCGACTCGAACGTCTCGTCCCCGGCGTTGCTGTTGGGGGCGAACTTCACCGTGATGCTGCAGTTCGCTCCTGGAGCCAGGGCCGCCGTACAGGTGTTCGCCGTGATCTGGAATGCCGCAGGGTGGCTGCCGGTTTCCGGGGTGCGAGTCTCGACGATCGACGCCGTCGGCACTCCGCTCGTCGCTCCGCCGGTGTTGGTGACGGTGAACGCATGGGTCGGACAGTTGGGATCGGGGTCGGGTGCGCAGCCTTCGAAGCCGCCGTGTTCGGCGGTGCCGAAGTCGAAGCTCCCTGGGTCGATCGCCAGCGTCGTGGCGGCCGGGGGCGCTGGCGGAGGAGTCACCGGCGGCGGCGGGGTTACCGGCGGCGTCGGCGGAGGCACGGGCGTCGGAGGGGTTGGCTTACCCGATCCCGGCTTCCGTTTCTTGCACTTCTTCTTCGCGGCGCTGGAATTGGCGCTTCCCTTCTTTTTGTGGCATTTCCCATGCTTAGCCGGGCCGGTGCCTTTGCCGCCGCTGCCGCCGGTGGCATTTCCGCCGTCGCCGGCCGCGGCCGAGCCGGTCAGACCGACGAGCAGCAGGGCCGCGGCCAGCAGCACCGCCAGTGGCCCTAGCACCCGGTTACCCAAGTTCGCCTTCACTTCCATCATCTATTCCCCCAGATCGTTTAACACAGCTGGATGCGAGCCTACCCAGAGAAAGCGGAGCGGTCGAGCGCCGGTTCGCTAGCCCGGGCTGGTTACCGCGATCGTCCTGACCAGGGGCTTCGCGCCACCGCGCACGGTCAGCGTCGCGGGCCCGCGCTTTGCGTCGCGAGGAAGCCGCAGTTTCAAGGTGACGTCTCCGCTCGCCTTGCGCCGGCTCGCCTTGGCCAGCACCGTCTTTCGATGGGTGAGCGTCGCCGTCACGGTCCCGGCGCCTCCGGCCAGATGAAGATGAAGCGCGAGGGTGGCTCCCGCCTTGACCGAACGTGGAAGCCCTTTCAGCGAAAGCCTCGGGTGAGCCGCCGGCTTGCCGGGCGCCGGCGGGGCGGTCCCCGACGGCGGCGTCGTGCCGCCCTTGGAAGGCGTCTGGCTCGAGAACGGGTCCGGCGAATCAGCCGGCGCCCCCTGGCCCGGGTTCGGCGTCGTCAGGCCTTCCATCTGCTGGACCGCGCGAACGGCGGCTTCGACGTCGATGATCCCGTTCGCCCGGTTGGCAGTCGCATAGCCATCGACCTGCCGGCTGGTGGCGACGATGGACCTCGGCGATCGCCGACGCACTGAGGCTGGGGGCGATTCCACGGAGCAGTGCGGCCGCGCCGGTGACGTGGGCGGTCGCGCCGCTGGTGTAGCTGAACTCCGCCCGCGTGCCGCTGGCCGACGGCACCCCTGCATAGCCGGGGGCCGACACATCGGTGGTCTCATCCGCATCGGTGGTTCCCGGCGTGTCGTCCGCGTTGGCCAGGCCGACGCAGAGGACGTTCGGGTATTCGCCCTTGTCGGTGCAAACCGTGAACGGGTCGTCGTTCTGACCGCTGCCGCCGATCGCGAAGTCGAACAGCACCCCGGGGTGGTCATGGATGAATTCCCGAAATTCGTCGCTGAAGTCTTCGTCACCGGGCGGCCAGGACGCGTTGATCACCGACGCTCCCATTTCGACGGAGTACGCCAGCCCGTCCAGCGCCGGCTCGCTGTAGCAGTCCGGGTTGCCTCCGTAACAGGCGCGGACGGGGAGCACGCGCGCGTTCGGCGCGACGCCCGCGCCCTCGATGCCGTTGTTCGGCACCGCGGCGATGATCGCGGCGGTGCCGGTGCCGTGGCCGTACGGATCGGACGGGTCGCCGTCGGGGATCGTCGTCGGTTCATTCTCATCACCGCCGCCGACGAAGTCACAGCCGAAGTCACCGTTGGCCGGATCGGCGAGGTAGCTCGGGGCTTCCCCGTACTCGCTCCGGCATTCGTACGGAGACGACATCCGCAACAGATGTGGAGCGAGGTCCGGATCGGAGAGCCGGGCGCCTGAGTCGACGTCACCGACAACGACGTGCTGTGGCGTCCGGGCCAGGATGTCGAGCGCCTCGGGGACCCGGATCTGCTCGAGGTCTCCCTCGAGCCAGGGGTCGTTATAGGTCTTGGCCGCAAGGGCCGGGCTCACCGCCGCGAGCCAGACGGTCAACCCCAGGAGCACTGCGATGGCTCTGCGCACGCGGGCGAGTATAAGCCGGTCAGCATCGCCCTCCGAGGCCGAAAACCCGCGAGACGCGGTCGGACGTTGCGCCCGTCGTGCTCTGCCGATAGCTTGCCGCCCATGGGGAGTGAGTGGCGGATCTCGAGCGGGGTGCGGTGTTGATCCTGCTCGGTGCCCGGCTTCTGCTCGCCGCGGTCTTCGCGGTTGCCGCTGCCGGCAAGCTGAGCAGCCGCTCGCGCACGATCGAGACCCTGGCCGAGTTCGGCGTCGCCGCATCGCTCCGCCGACCGATCGCGATCGCCCTGCCGCTTGCCGAGCTGGCGATCGCCGTCGCCCTGCTGCCCGCCGCCACCGCGGCCTGGGGCGCTCTGGCCGCGGCGCTGCTCCTGATGGCGTTCACGGCGGCGGTGGCTCGAACGCTGCGGCAGGGGCGGGAAGTCGACTGCAACTGCTTCGGGTCGCTCGGGCCCAGCCGGATCGGCCGCTGGACCCTGGTCCGCAACGTGCTCCTGCTGGCGCTCGCCGGCAGCGTCGCGATCGTCGCGCAGAGCGACCCCGGGCCGAGCGCGGTCGCCTGGCTCGCGAACCTCGACACCGCCCAGCTGGCCCTGCTCGCAGCCGGCGTCGCGATCGTCCTGACGGCGCTCAGCCTCGTTTTCTGCTGGCAGCTGATGCGCCAGAACGGCCGCTTGCTGGGAGAGCTGGAGGCCCTCAAGGCCGGAGGCGGTGGCACCGCTCCCAGCGGCCCACAGCCCGGCGACCTGGCGCCGTCCTTCGCGCTGCCCGCACTCGGCGGCGGCGGCCTCGATCTCGAGCAGCTGCTGACGGCCGGCCGCGGCCTGGTGGTGGTCGTCACCGACCCCGGATGTGGCGCCTGCGACCCGCTGCTGCCCGAGATCGGGCGTTTGCAGCGCGACCCGCAGGCACCGGTGCCGCTGGTGATGATCAGCCGAGGCGACCTCGATGCCAATCTCGCCAAGGCACAGGAGCACGGACTCGAGCCGGTGCTGATCGAGGAGGAGTTCGAGGTCTCCCGCGCACTCGGCGTCAACGGCGCACCGGGCGCGGTCCGGCTCGACGCCGAGGGGCGCTACGTCGCCAAGCCCTCGATGGGGACCGAGCGAGTCGGAGCCCTGCTCGGCGAGCTCGCCGCCGTCGACCCCGATCTCACCGTCCACCAAGGAGGCTTCTGATGCCAGCCGATGCCGGCGCGCAGCAGATCTACGACCTGCTCAACCAGGAAGTGCCATCGCTGAACGACGACCTCGCGAAGATCGCCAAGGCGGCGAAGAACGTCCAGGACAACCCCTATGGGGTGATGTCGCAGAGCGGCGTCGATGCGGTCGCCGACGTGCGCCAGTACTACCGCAGCCTGCGCGTTCAGATCGCCTCGATCCCGACCGCCGACGAAGCCTCGAAGACGAGCGCGCTGCAGGCGCTCGATTCTCTCGACGCCTCCTTCGGAGCCTACGAGGCGGGGCTCGAGCTCGGGATCAGCCGGCCGGCGCTGCCGAAGGTGAGAAACGCCGAGACGAAAGCCGCCCAGGCCAAGAAGCGGATCAACAGCGCGATCGCGGGGCTGAAGAAATGAGCCACTGGTTCGACCGGCTCGCGGCCCGGAGCGTCGAGAACGAGGAGGGCGGCGGCGAGCTGCAGCTGACCCGGCGCCAGGCGGTTCGAGTGGCGGGTATCGGCACCGCCGGTTTGCTTGGTGGACCGCTGGCCGGCAAGGCGATGGCGATCAGCAGCGGCGAAGGCCCGGAGTGCCAGTGCTGGGACAAGGCGATTCGAATCAACAAGAAGGCCAACAGCTCGATCCTCGGCGGCCTCGGCGGATTGGTGCTGACGCCGGCAGGTGGAATCGTCGCGGTCGGCGCAATCCTCGCGACCACCTCCGCCTTCCTCGGCCACGTCGTCCACTGCGGCCTCTGCCGAGACGATCCGCCACTGGAACCGCCGCCACCGAAATTTCAGCCCTGCACCCAACGCGGCGGCCTGCGCCTGCGCGGCGAACAGTGCGGCGGCCCCCCGGCAGGAGGCGGAGGGGGAGCGGAAGGAGGATCGGGCTGCGGCGGCGGGACGTCGTCCTGCCCGACCCCCGGCGGCGGCGACCTCTGCTGCTTCGGCACCGACCTCTGCTGCAGCGGCTGCTGCTGCATCGCCGAGGTCGGCTGCGGCTGCTGCGGCTAGCCGTGAAGTAACAGCGGTACCGCATGGCAGAAGGAGCGGACACCGCTGGACACCTCGCGAGCTTCGCCCGCTTTCTCGTCCGCCGAAGCGCTCGCGAGGCGGCGGACCGCTCCACCATGGCCGATCTTGCCCGGGTCGGCGTCCCCTGGCCGCGAGGCCTGGACGTGGAGTGGCTCGGCACCGCCGGCTACCGGTTGACCTATGAAGGGTCGACCCTGCTCGTCGACCCGTATCTCTCGCGGGTGCCGCTCCGCGCGACGCTCTCCCGCTGCCCGGCGCGCGTTGAGCCGGGATTGCACGAGCGCTACCTGCCGGCCGCCGTGGTCGGCGACGTCGTCGGCATCCTCGTCGGCCACACCCACTTCGACCACGCGATCGACGTGCCGGCGCTGTGCGCCCGGTTCGACACCACGGCATATGGATCGCGGTCGCTGGCGCAGCTCGCTCGCCTCCACGGCCAGACCTCGGTCATCGTCGAGCCGCGGCAGCGGTTCGAGCTCGGCCCCTTCACGGTGACGTTCTTCCCTTCCCTGCATTCCAAGCTTCTGCTCGGCCTGCGGGTGCCCTACGACGGCGCCTTGACCTGCGACCACCTCGAGGGGCTGTGCCCGTCCGCCTACCGCTGCGGCGAGATCTACGGAATCCGGGTCGAGGTGGCGGGCTTCACCCTCTATCACCAGGGCAGCGCCAACCTGGTTGACGATGCCGTCCCGAGCGGCGGCGTCGACGTCTTCCTGGCCGGGATCGCGGGGCGCAGCTTCACCGAGCGCTACTGGGACCGGATCCTGAGGCGGCTCGATCCCAGCTACCTCGTCGCCGGCCACTACGACGACTTCTTCCGGCCGCTGTCGGCGCCGGTGGGTTTCACCACCAACGTCAATCTCTCGGCATTGCCGGAAGAGATCGCCGCCGTCTCCCGGGACGTGACCGTAGCCACGCTCCCCCTCAGCTCGCGCTGAGTCGGACGCGCTCAGGGCCCTGGCCCGCTACCGGGTCGCCATCGCCCCGTCCACGAGCTCTTTCAGCCGTCGATCGACCAGGGTCCGCAGCCGGGCGCTGCCGATGCGATCACCCCACGACCGCAAGGCCCGGTGATCGAAGTCGTCGGCCAGCGTCAGCTCGGGTACGAACGCTCGACCTCCCCCGGCAGCCCGCAGGTAGACGAGGTCGAACAGGGCCTTCTCCGGGCCGGCGAGCGACCCGCCGCGCTGCCGGGGGACAAACCCTCCGAACAGCTCGGGGGCGATGTGGTGGATCTCGAAGGCACCGATCGCGGTCTGGACGCGACGGGCACGATCGAGCGAGACCACCGAGACGTGCCCCGGGATCTGCTCGATCATCCCGTGCGCGGCGAAGGCGGAGAAGGTGGATATGTAGGCGGGGAACGGGGCGGTCAGATAGGGCGCCACCGCGAACGGGTCGGGATCGGCTTCAGCGGACCAGAGGCCCCGACGGATCGGGGTGACGAGGCCCGCCTCTGCCAGCGACTGCAGCCGACGCCGCGCCGTCCCTTCCTCTGAACGCCAGAGCGCCGCCGCCTCGCGCGTCCCCACGACTGGACCGCCGAGATCACGCAGCTGCGCATACGCCTCGGCCTGCCTCATCGTGCTGCCTCCAGATGACCGGCAACAGCGGTCTGCATCCGCTCCCACGCTTCGGCGCCGTCGTAGAGCTCGAGCGCGTCCGGTTCGAGGAAGGCAAGAACTTGGTCGCGGTAGGCGTCGAAGGGGAGCTCGAAGGCGCGCTCGGCGGCCTGGGTGAGAACGTCGGCATCTACTTCTCCCGGCGAGATCGCTTGGCGCCGCAGCAGCAGATCGAGGTCGAAGACGTCCCGGGCCTGTGTCTCTGAGCGGCCGGCCAGCGCCCGCACCTTCTGGGCGGTGGCGGCCTCGATCCCATAGTGCTGGATGCTCGGTGCTGGCAACCCGTAGCGGGCGGCGACCTCCGTCGGGAGTCGATCGAGGCGATAGGAGCCATGGCTCTCGCGTCCGGAGAACTCGATCTTGGTCCGCACCTCCTCGCCGGAGCCGGCCACCGAGACCTTCCAGCGTCTGGTCGTCTCGGTCTGCTTGGGCACGGTGAACCCCGAAACCTCAAGACCCCCGGCCCGGAGCAGGAGCGCAAGCGGCGGTGAATCGAGGATGCCGCCGACCTTCCTCTCCAGGTCGGCGGGCAGCGGCCGGGTGAGGTCGATGTCGATGTCCTCGGAGTAGCGGACGCTGCCGAAGAAGTAGCGCAGGTTGGCCCCGCCCTTCAGGACGTGACGAGAAGGATCGAGGCGTTTGGAAAGGACCTTCGAGGAAAGCGAGGTGAAAGAACTCCACCTGCTGGGCTCGCGAAAGGTTCGCCATATATTGAGAATACAGAAAACAGGCACTTTTCGCTGGTTTTTCGTATTCTTAAGTTTTGAGGTGGACAGGGCCGAGTTCTGGCGCCCCAAAACGCTCTCAGCGCCTAACGTTCGGGCGATGAGCGCGCCTGTCTCCAGCCCGGTCTTCGTCGGTCGCGCCTCGCACTTGGCGCGGCTCGCCGAGGCGCTCGATGGTGCTGCGGATGCCGATGGCTCGACGACGCTGCTCGCCGGAGAGTCGGGGATCGGCAAGAGTCGGCTCGTCGCCGAGCTGACCTCGCGGGCGCGCGATCGCGGCTTCACCGTGCTGATCGGCGAGTGCCTCGAGCTGGCCGAGGGCGAACTTCCGTACGCGGCTCTGGTCAGCGCCTTCCGCTCACTGTTGCCGGAGCTGCAGACCGGGGCCGGCAACGTCCCCGAGGGTGGGCCGGGGCTCGACGGGGCGCAGTCGCGCCTCTTCGAGCAGCTGCTGGCGACCCTCGCGCGGCTCGGCGACGAGGCACCGGTCCTGCTGGTGATCGAGGACCTCCACTGGGCCGACCGCTCGACTCGGGACTTCCTCTCCTTCCTGGTCCGAAACGCGCGCCGTGAGCGGCTGGCACTGGTCGCGACCTACCGCACCGACGATCTCCACCGGCGCCACCCGCTGCGGCCGTTCGTGCTCGAGCTCGAGCGCAGCGGCCAGGCGACCCGCCTCGATCTCGGGCCGCTCGACGCAGGCGAGATGCGGGAGCAGCTGACCGCGATCGCCGGCACCGAGCCCGACCCCGAGCTGCTCGAGCGGCTGCTGGCGCTCTCCGACGGCAACCCGTTCTTCGCCGAGGAGCTGCTCGCCGTTTCGGCCTCGCCCGGCGCGGCGCTTCCCGCCTCCCTGCGTGACGCGCTGCTCCTCCGGGTCGAGTCGCTCTCGCCCGCGGCGCAGTCGCTGCTGCGGATTGCCGCGGTGGCCGGGCGCACGATCGACCACTCCCTCCTCGCCGCGGTCTCGAGGTCCACCGAAGGGGACCTGAACCAGGCGCTTCGGGAGGCGATCTCCGGCTACGTCCTCGCCCAGGACCAAAGCTCCCCCGGCTACCGCTTCCGCCACGCGCTGCTGCGCGAGGCCGTCTACGAAGACCTCCTGCCCGGCGAGCGCCGGGCCTTGCACGTCTCCCTGGCGGAGGCGCTCGCGGCCCGCCCGGAGCTCGGCAGCGGTGCCGCCGGGACGGCGGCCGAGATCGCCTATCACTGGTACGCCGCCCACGAGATGGCCGCCGCGCTGCCGGCGGCGGTCGCGGCGGGCGTCGCCGCCGAAGCCGCCCGCGCCCTCGCCGAGGCGAGCCTCCACTTCCAGCGGGCGCTCGAGATCTGGGATGCGGCCGGGCCCGGCGTCGAGTCGCCGCCGCTCAGCCGCCTCGAGGTCACCCGCAGGGCCGCCGAGGCGGAGAACCTGGCCGGCGACAGTGCCCGGGCGACGGCGCTCGCCCGGGCGGCGCTCGACCTGGTCGACGCCGAGCGCGACCCGGTCACCGCCGCCCTGATCCAGGAGCGGATCGGCCGCTACGTCTGGACCGAGGGCCGCGGCGAGGCGGCGGTGGCGGAGTACCGGCGGGCGATCGAGTTGATGCCGGCCGAGCCGCCCTCCGCCGAGCGGGCGCTGGTCCTCGCCGCCTTCGCCCAGGTGCTGATGCTCGCCAACCGCTTCGCCGAGTGCCTGCCGCCCTGTGAAGAGGCGCTCGCCATCGCCCGTGAGGTCGACGCCCCGAGCATCGAGGCCCATGCACTGAACACGCTGACCGCCACCTACAGCCATCGCGGCGAACAGCGACGCGGAGTCGAAGCCACCGCCGAGGCCCGGGAGATCGCGAACCGGCTCGGGCTCGTCGAGGAGATCTGCCGCAGCTACGTCAACGGCAGCGACGCCCTCGACCAGGCCGGCCTGGTCGAGGAGTCGATCGAGCTCGCCCGCGAGGGGATCGAGAGCGCCCGCGAGCTCGGTGCCGGCCGCGGCTTCGGCGACTTCCTCCAGGCCGAGATCGCGATGCGGCTCTTGCGGTCCGGGCGCTGGGCCGAGGCCGAGCGGACGCTGACCGAGATCGACCGCGGGCGGCCGACGGGGATCATCGAGGGTCAGGTCCGGTCTCAGCTGGCCCAGCTCCGCGCCGACCGCGGGGAACTCGAGGAGGCCGCGGCGGACGCCGCCAGGGCGCGGGAGCTCGTCGTTCGCTCCGGCGGGGTGATGTGGCTCGCCCCCCTGCACGTCGCGGAGGCGACCGTCGCCCTCTGGCGCGGTGAGCCCGCGGCGGCCGCGACCACGATCGACCTCTGCCTCGAAACCGTCGCGGGCGTCGAGACCTCGTTCTTCACCGCGCCGCTCTACGAGGCTGGGACCAGAGCGTCCGCCGACGCCGGTGAGCGCACGGCCGAGCGGGCGGTCCGCGAGCGCGAGATGGTCCGAGGCCGAGCTTTGATCGCCCGCTTCGACGCCCTGCTCGCCGCGGTCCCCGGGGAACCGGCACCGGCCGCGCTCGCCGCGCGGGCCACCTGCGCCGCCGAGCTGACCCGGCTCTCGGGCGAAGACGGCGCCGAGGCCTGGCGCCTGGCGCGAGCCCGCTGGCAGGCGCTTGGCGACTCCTACCGGGCCGCGTACGCCGGCTGGCGCGGCGCCGAGGCTGTCCTCATCGCCGCCGGCGAGCGCGGTGAAGCAGAGGCCTTGACGCGCGAAGCGCTGGCGATTGCCCGCGAGCTCGGCGCCGCGCCGCTGGTCGCCGAGCTCGAAGCGCTTGCGCGCCGCGGGCGACTGGAGCTGGACGGCCTCGCGGAGGTCGACGGCGTCCCGAAGGGGCTTGCCGAGCTCGACCTGACCCCGCGGGAGACCGAAGTGCTGGCCCGTCTCGCCGAGGGGATGACGAACCGCGAGATCGCCGAGGAGCTCTTCATCAGCCAGAAGACGGCAAGCGTCCACGTCTCCCACATTCTCGCCAAGCTCGGGGTCAGGAACCGCGCCGAGGCGACCGCTTTCGCCCACCGCCTCGGCGTCGGCTAAGCCCCCGGGCGCAAAGATAAGGCGCAGAACTAGGCATCTGCCCGATGTGGGGCAGCCGGCTTAGACCTAGCTTGGCTCCATCGTCGATTCCGAACGAAGGAGAGCTCGATGAGCAGCCAGTTCAACCACTTCCTCGCCCAGTCCCACAGCGCCGACCTCCGCCGGACCGCGGATCGCCGTCGTCCGAGCGGGCGGTCCGAAGCGACGACAGAAGCGGGGATTCCGGTGCCGCTCCGCTCCCGGCGGCTCGGCCGCCTGCTGGGCTTCGCCCCCGGGTCGGCGCGGCCGACCTCGTAATCGACGATCGCCAGGGCATCCACGACACCTTCATCTGAGAAAGCAAAAGAAAGGCACGAATGAGCGAGCAAACGATTAATCCGAACCAGGCACTTTGGGAGAAAGGCGACTTCACCCGGGTCGCCGAGTGCATGCGAGAGAGCGGCGAGGCACTCGTCGCCGAGCTCGACGTCGGGGCCGACACGCGGGTGCTCGACCTCGGCTGCGGCGACGGCACCACCGCGCTCCCCGCGGCGCGGCGCGGCGCCGACATCCTCGGCGTCGACATCGCCCCCAACCTCGTCGCGGCGGGCAACGAGCGCGCGGCCGCCGCCGGCTTCGCGAACGTGCGCTTCCAGGAGGGGGACGCCTGCGACCTGCGCGGCCTCGATGACGACTCCTTCGACCTGGTGATTTCGATCTTCGGCGCGATGTTCGCGCCGAAGCCGTTCGACGTCGCCGCCGAGATGGTGCGGGTGACGAAGCCCGGCGGCCGGATCGTGATGGGCAACTGGATCCCCGGCGACCCGACCCTCGTCGCCCAGCTGCTGAAGGTAAGCGGCGCCTACTCGCCGCCGCCGCCCGAGGGCTTCATCAGCCCGGTCACCTGGGGTCAAGAGGCGGACGTGCGCGAGCGCTTCGCCGCCGCGGGAGTCGCCCCCGAGCAGCTCTCGGTCAGCCGCGAGACCTGGACCTTCGTCCACCCCGGCCCGCCAAGCGAGCTCCTCGCCACCTTCCGCGATTACTACGGCCCGACGATGAACGCCTTCGCCGCCGCCGCGGCCGACGGTCGTGTCGAGGACCTGCAGGCCGAGCTCGAGAAGCTGTTCGAGGGTCAGAACGCCGCCACCGACGGCTCGACCTCGATCCCGGCGACCTACCTACGAGTAGTGGTCAAGATCTGACCGCTACAAAACGCCGAAATCCCGCTCGGGAGCGGGATTCCGGCGAAGCGGCTGAAGGGATTCGAACCCTCGATCCCAGGTAGATAGCACGGGTGTCCTAAGCGGACTCTTCTCGCCCAGCGTCCTCTAAGTCCCGAGCCTGGCGTTCGACTCCTTGGACGTCAGTTCGCCCTCCCGTGCGCTCGAAGATCTTGAACGTCAGCGGCGACACGACCCCGTCCCTTGCTTTGCAGCGGGGGCAGAGCATCTCCTGGTTTCCGAGGGCGCCGGCATTGAAGCGCGTACTGCACCGCTCGCAATAAAACATGGCTACCTCCAGTGGAAGCCGGCGCTGCGGAGTGGCTACTTCGCCCCGGGTGTCCGTGACCGGCTCAGTGCTGAAATCTAACCGATGAAGGAGGGAGCGGAAAGCGGGCTGCGGCGAGCGCGATACATGGTCCGGGACCCTGCCGGCAACGACCCGGTTGCCCTCGATTGCACTTTCTCACCGGTCCTCCTCGCCGGCGACCCCGATCGAATCGCCCCCACCGGCCTTTGCCCTGTACAAGGCGAGATCGGCCGCCAGCATCGCTCGGCGCGGCCCCTCTCCCAGTGCCGCAACCCCGATCGTCGCGGTCAGGCCCTTGCTTCCCGTTTCCCGGATTGCGTCCAGGACCCGGGCCGCAACCTGCTCCGCCTCGGCGATCCCGGTGTTGGGCAGCAGCGAGGCGAACTCGTCGCCCCCCAGTCTGGCCGCGAGGTCTCCCTCGCGGAGGCAGGAGTCGATCGCTTTGAAGACCGCGCGCAGGGCACGGTCGCCCGCATCGTGCCCGGAGGTGTCGTTTACCTGCTTGAAGGCGTCGAGGTCGAGTATCAGGATCGCCACCGGTGCCGCCTGCGGCGAGTCGGCGAGCAGGGCCAGGCGATCGTCGAAGGCTCGCCGGTTCGGGCCCTTGATGACCGCGTCCTCATAGGCCAGGCGCCGGTAGGAGTGGGCCATCCGGGCATGGATCCGGGCCAGATCGGCAGCGTCCGCGGCGGCCCCCAGCATTCGCCCCTCCGCGGAGTCGGATTCCGAGTGGAAGAGAAGATCGGGAGGGCGTGACGTAGCCAGCGTCGAGACGTCCTTGACCCCCAAGAGCGCCCCTTCGACCAGGGTCACCAAGCCTTCGAGCCCGGTAGTCCGCATCACGTGGCCCTCGCGCCCTCCCTCGCTCGGCACCCCCTGGCCCCCGAGCAGGATCGGCAGGTCGGGAAAGGTCCGCTCGACCTCGGCCACCGTGGCGGCAAGGGACGAGGTCTCCGGCGGCAGCGTGCTGGACAGACCGACGAGGTCGGGCTGGCGCGACTCGATTGCGCCGATCAAGGCGTCGAGCGGCACGTCCTCACCCAGGTAGTTCACCTCGTAACCGCCCAGCTCGAGAACGTCGGCGGCCATTCTCAAACCCAGAGCGTGCCGCTGACCCTCGACCACCGCCAGCAGGACCCTGCCCGGACGGGTGGTGGCGCGGCCAAAGCTCGAACCGTAGGCGCTTGCCATCACCCGGTGGGTGAGCGCGGTGGCCAGATGCTCGTCGGCGACCGTGATCGCACCCTCCGCCCACAGGCACCCGATCCGCCACATCGCGGGCGCGATCACCCGCGTGTAGAGGGCCTCGATCGCCATTCCCCCCTGCAGGCACTCGAGCGCTACCCGCTCGGCCGCGGCTCCGTCGCCGGCGCGGAGTGCGTCCCCGTAGCTGCGCGAGAGACCTCGAAGGACGCGATCGGCCTCGCGGCGACTCAATCGGTTCGTCAGGTGTTCTGCGGGAATCGGAATCTTTGGGCCTTCGAAAGTATGAGAGTGGTATCAGCCGAATTCGTCGATTCCTTACGTTACGCTGCTTGTGTGACCTGGCACAAGAGAGACTCGCGGTTCTGGTTACTGAGACTGCGAGCTTGAGGTAAGCGCCGCCTATGTCCGACGTGGCAGCGACCTCAGTCGACGTGCCAGGACCAATGTCGGTCCACGCGCGGATCCTCGTTGCCGACGACCAACCCGAGATGCTCGAGCTGATGGAGCGCGCCCTCGGGACCAGGTACCGGTGCGAATCCGCGAGCAGCACCGAGCAGGCACGGGAGTTGCTAGCCGGCGGTGATTTCGAGCTTGCCGTCTGCCATCTGGAATCGACCGGGGACTCGGGCCTCGGTCTGGCCGGAGAGATCGTCCGCGACCACCCGAAGACGGCGACGATCGTGCTGATGACGGGGGAGGACGACCCGGTGGTCGCCCAACGGGCATTCGCCCACGGCGTCTACGGCTATCTGGTCGAGCCGTTCTGGCCCGGACAGCTGCTGATCACGGTGATGAGCGCCTTGAGACGGCGCCAGCTGGAGAGCGCCGCCGAGTCCCACGGGCAAAACCTCGCCGACCAGCGCCAGACGATCATCGACATGGCGCCGATCGGGATCTACGCCAAAGACATCAGCGGCCACTACATCCTCGCCAACCACGAAGCCGAGAAACTCGCCGGGATGGAGCGAGGCGAGCTGGTCGGCCTGACCGACGAGGCGTTCCTGCCCCCCGAGGAGCTGGAGACGGCGGCCGAAAGCTTCCAACAGGTCCTCGAGGAACGTCTTCCCCACGCGCGCGTGGACACCGTCGCGATCGCCGGGGCGGTGAAAACGTTCAAGACGATCAGGTTCCCGCTTCTCGGCGAGGACGGTGAGATCACCGCCGTCGGCGGCGTCTCGCTCGACATCACCGCCGAGCGGGAGGCGGTGCGACTTCAGGACGAGCTCTCCGTCTCCCAGGCAAATGCGATCAGCGAACTGCGCCTCTCACGGCAGGAGACGATCGAGGGACTCTCGAAGGCGATCGAGTTGCACGATTCCTCGACCGGCGAGCATGTCGACCGGATGGCGGCGATCGCCTCGTTCCTCGCGGTCGAAATCGGCCTCGGCGCGGAGCGGGTCGAACTGCTGCGCGCCGCCGCGCCGATGCACGATGTCGGCAAGATCGGCGTCCCGGCGGAGCTGCTGCGAAAACCGGGCCCGCTGAGCGACTTGGAGCGCCGGACGATGGAGCTGCACACCCTGGTCGGACACAGGATCTTCGCCCACTTCGAGAGCGAGCTCTGCCGCACGGCGGCTTCGATCGCCCTCACCCATCACGAGCGCTTCGACGGCAGCGGCTATCCCAACGGCCTGGCCGGGGAGGCGATCCCACTCGAGGGTCGGATCACCGCCGTCGCGGACGTGTTCGACGCGCTGCTCACCGATCGCAGCTATCGGCAGGCGCTGCCTCTGGAGCAGGCCGTCGCGGTGATGAGAGATGGCAGGGGGACACAGTTCGATCCGACGATCGTCGAAGTGCTGCTCGACCACCTCGATCAAGCCCTGGCGATCCGCGGCTGAGCCGGCTGAGGCGCCGGGTCGGCGGCGTCGACCGACACCTGGCCAGGCACGCATTCAAGCCGCATCTGCCTGCTGTCGATGGCCCCAGCAGACAGGGGCAGCCGCCCACATGTCTCAGTTCCGCTCCAGCAAAGCGGTAATCCGAAGGAGCGGTACGAATATGAGAGCTCTCGCCAGCCGGGTCAGGCTGCTGCGGCCGAGGCGTCCCAGCCCGGCCATCGTCCTCGCAACCGTCGCCCTGGTGGTGGCATCGACTGGCACCGCCGTCGCGGCCAGCGGGCTGATCCATGCGAGCGACATTGCCACGGGTGCCGTCGCCAGCAGGGCGATCAGGGACGGTGGAGTCGCCCTTACCGACCTCAGCTCGCAGACGCGGGCATCGCTCGCGGGCGGCACCGGTGCCACCGGCGCCAAGGGAGAGACCGGATCGAGCGGCGCCGCCGGGACCAACGGACACGACGGGGCGAACGGCGCCGACGGCGTCAACGGGGCGAAAGGCAGCAACGGGACCAATGGCACCAACGGCGTCGACGGGGCGAAAGGTCTGGACGGGACGAAAGGCATCGACGGCACTAGCGGGACGAACGGCAGCAACGGGGCAAATGGCCCCAACGGAGCGAACGGGGCGAATGGTGCCGAAGGCCCGAAAGGGACCAACGGCGCCAACGGCGCGAACGGGGCCAATGGACCGAACGGGGCGAATGGGGCCAACGGGGTCGACGGCACCAACGGCAAAGACGGCACCGATGGCACGAACGGCACCAACGGAGCCAAAGGCACCGACGGCACCAACGGAATCAACGGGACGGTGAAACCGCTTGCGGCGAAACAGGGAATCACCGCCCTGCCCACCGGACCCGGCGCGACCACCGTGGTCGAACTCGTCGTCCCCGCCGGCAACTACGTGATCTTCGCGAAGTCGGAGCTCTCGCACACCGGCGCCGGAGACAGCGTCGAATGCATCCTGAAGGCTGGCGCCACCAGCCTCGATCAGGTCGCGATGAAAACCCTTCCGGCCCTTGCGGCGATCCCTGCCTCGATGCAGGCCGTGGCGACGACGGTAGGCCCCGCGACCTCGTTGACGGTCCAATGCACCGTCGCGGTGGCCAACGGATCGGCGAACTTCAACAGCTTGATCGCGATCCCCACCGCCTAGCGGCTCCAGCGATGAACACCGGTGGCGCGTCAGCTTCAGCTGCAACCACGAGCGGATACCAGCCGCGGGCTGACGTCTCGCCGAAGAAGTGACGTCGGCAGCTCGGCGGCGCTGGTGGCGTCCTCGAGCTTCGCCGGCTTGATCAACGACAGCGTCTCGGCTCCCCACTGCACGCCGGCTCCCCCGACCCCTAGGCCATAGTCGAGCAAGTAAGTGCGATTTGTGACACTCTCGATCGATGCAGTATGCCGTTTACATCGCGGCTCCGATCGGGGATGACGTCGAGCGGATCGTCAGCTCGGCGGCCTCCGTCGCTCCCCCGGGCTTTCAGTTCTCCTTGCGCGAGCAGAGTGACCCGAGCGAATCGGCCGACGCCGAACTCTTCTTCCGGGTCACCGGCGTAGACCAACCCGAGGAGGCGCTGGAGCGGGCGCTGCAGGTCTACGAAGCTGCCCGCGAGGAGGCGGGCCTTCGCCCCGACAACGGGGCCGAACCGTCGTTGGAGCCTCGGCCCCGCGGCAGCAAACGTTCCCCCGGCGCGCCCGACAACTAGTTGTAGTTACTCAGACCGCGAGAGCTCTCCGGCGAGCTCTTTCAGACGCACACCGACAAGGGTCTGCAACGACGGCTCCCGATCCGGTCCTCAACCGAGTCAAACCCGCCGCTTCGGGCCAAGGTTGTCCCGGATCGAGCCGAGCTGGCGAAATATCGTTCGCCCTCATGGCCCTGAATCGATCCCACCGGCGACGCCTCACCGCGGTCGTTCTCTCAGCGGCCCTCCTCCTGCTCTCGGTCGGTACGGCCCTTGCCGCGAACCCGACCGACGAGAGCTTCGGCAACAAGGGGATCGCGGCGATCGAAGCGCGCGAGCCGGGGCCGTTCATCAACGACGAACAGGTGGGCGGGATCGTCGATCTCGAACGGTCCGGCGACGGCAAGCTGCTTGCCGCCATCGACGGGATCGCCAAGGGCGGGCACTACTTCGCCGTCGCCCGGATCAACCCCGACGGTTCGCTCGACACGAGCTTCGGCGAAAGCGGCTTCTCCCAGCGAGTCAGGTTCAGCCGCGGGCACGAAGAAAACGAACAGGGCTTCCTGCAGTCCGAAGGAGTCGCCGAAGCGCCGAACGGGGACATCGTCCTCGGCGGCTACTTCGATGACGAAGGGGCCTACGCGCCGGCCCTCGCTCGCCTCACGCCAGACGGGCGTCTCGTCAAGAGCTTCGGCACTGGCGGAAAGGTCACACCCCGTCCATCTTTCGGAGGCAGGCGCCTGACCGTCAGTGAACATGGTGGGGAATTGCTCAACGACGTCGCGGTCGAGCCGAACGGGACGATCGTCGGCGTCGGCGAAGTGATCGCCGGCCGGCCCGATCTCGACTTTCGGGCGGCCAAGCAGCCGGCGGCCGTCGTCCTCGCCTACCGGCCGAACGGACAGGTCGACCGGAGCTTCGGCCGGGACGGCCGCTTCCAGATCAAGGTTCCGTACGGGAGCACCTCCACCACCTTCTCCCAGGTCGCGGCGCTGCCCTCCGGCAAGCTCTTGGTCTCCGGCTACGTGAGGAACCAGCTCGTCCTCTATCGCCTCAGCGCCGACGGACGCCCGGACCGGAGCTTCGGCGGCGGCGACGGCAAGGTGACCGTGGGGAAGCCATCGACCGAATACGGCTCCTCCTTCTTCCGGGCTCCGTTCGCCGTCGAACCCGGCGGTCGCATGGTCCTCTGCGGAGTCATCTCGAGCAAATCGATCGAGGACTCCGAACCCGTCGTCCTCGTCCGCTTCTCGCCGCGCGGCGTCCGCGACCGCGATTTCGGCAAGACGATCTACGCCGAACAGGCCCCGGTGGACCGCCGGCCGCCCTTGGCCCACCGCAAACACGTCGAGCCCTACCACTTCGAACCGCAGGCACTGGCGATCGACAGCATGGGCCGGACAGTCATCACCGGGGGCGAAACCGCTCCCTATCGGCGCGGCCAGAAGGAAGGCGGCTACGAGTACTTCGCCGCCCGCCGCTTCCTCCCGAACGGCCGCCGGGACCGGAGCTTCGGGGAAAGCGGCGTCTTCCCGACCAACCCGCCCGGCTCGCAGAGCTACGCCCGCGCCGCCGTCACCGAGGCAAACGGCCAGGTCGTCGGCGGCGGCTGGATCCAAATCGAACGCGGTGGCGGCAACGGCCCCGGCAACACCGCGCTGCTCCTCACCCGCTACCGCTGACCAGCCAGGCTCCCGTTAGCTTCTTGGGCGTGGATCTCCCGCATCGCATCGTCTCCCGCCGGGGCGAGTTCCTGCTCTTCGCGCTGACCCCGCCACGGTTGGCGACCACCGCGGAGCGCGCCCAGGAGATCGCCGACCTCACGGTCGAGCGCCTGGCGCCCCTCGACCTCGACGGACTGATCCTCTACGACATCGACGACGAGGCCGACCGCAACCCCGAGCAACGGCCTTTTCCCTTCCTGCCGACGATGGACCCGGCCGCCTACCTGGATCGGCACCTCCGGGCCTGGCGCACTCCGGTGGTGGTCTATCGCGCGACGGCGAAGTACACCGAGGGAGAACTCCGCGACTGGATCGCGGCTCAGGACGCCGCCAATCGCATGGCCGTCTTCGTCGGTGCTCCCTCCCGCGAGCGGCGGGTCGCGACGACGCTCCGCCGGGCCCAGCAGCTCCGCGCCGAGGTCGACCCCGCCCTGCTCCTTGGCGCCGTCGCGATACCCGAGCGGCACACTCGCAAAGGCGACGAGCACCTCAACCTGATCGCCAAGCAGCAGGCCGGCTGCTCCTTCTTCGTCACCCAGGTCGTCTACGACGTCAACGCCGCCAAGAACCTGGTGTCCGACTATGCCTACGAGTGCCGCGACCGCGGACTCGATCCGCTCCCGATCGCCTTCACCTTCTCGGGGTGCGGCTCGATCAAGACCCTCGAGTTCCTCCGCTGGCTCGGCGTCGAGGTACCACGCTGGATCGAGAACGACCTGCGCCACGCCGACGACACCCTCGACGCGTCCCTCGAGCACGCCGAGGGCGCCGCGCTCGAGCTGATCTCCTTCTGCCGCCACCTGGGTGTCCCGTTCGGCATCAACGTCGAGTCCGTCTCGATCCGCAGAGTGGAGATCGAGGCGAGCGTGCGACTGGCGGAGCGACTCCGGAGCCAGCTGGCTCGCTGACGTGCGGCCGCGGCTCCCGGCGACGGAACTTCCGAACCTCATTCGAAGCCTCCCCCCAACGAAATCCCGCACTAGGGCGGGATTTCGCAAATCTCGTTTCGCTAAGAGAATCGCGGTGGCCTTCTTCAGTGGCCTAGACGATTCCAATGGCCTATTCGGTAGCCGGAACAGAGCCCAGCCCCGAAAACGCCAAAACCCCCTCTAGAGCGGGATTTGGCGAAGCGGTTGCGGATATCGCCTCACGCGGGATATAACCGGATGCGAGACATACAGCTACGAGATCGGCTTCGCAGGCCTTTTTTAACCAAGTGGTTGTTCAACCTTGAGAAGAGTCGGCGCCGCAAACCCAAACGACAGGACAGCGAGACATGAGCAACGTCATAGTCAGTGAGGACGTAACCGTTGACGGGGTTTTCCAGGACAACGGTGTCTCCAAAGAAATCGAGCGCGGCGGCTGGGCGGCTAAGTTCGACCGCGGTGAAGAGGGAGATAAATTCAAGCTGGACGAGCTGGCGGCGGGCGGTGCCCTGCTGCTCGGCCGGAAGACGTACGACCTTTTCGCTGCCGCTTGGCCGACGATCGCCGACGATCAAGGGTTCGCCGATTACATGAACGGCATGCCCAAGTACGTCGCTTCCACGACGCTGAAGGACCCGGAGTGGAACAACTCCACGGTGCTCGAAGGCAATGTCGCCCAGGAAGTCAAGAAGCTGAAGGACGAGACCGACGGCGACATCCTGGTCTACGGCAGCGGTCAGCTCGTCGCCTCGCTGCTTGATGAAGGGCTGATCGACGAGCTGCGGTTGATGGTCTACCCGGCCATCGTCGGCGAGGGCAAGCACCTGTTCGGCACCCAGTCCGATCTGAGCACGCTCAAGCTCAAGGATTCGAGGCCCCTCGGACCGGACGGCGTCGTCGTCTTGACGTACGAGCCCGCCGGATAGCCGGCGCCGCGCTGTTCGATGTTGCGACCACCGGGCCCCCTGAGGCTCGCCGGGATACCCCAGGAGAGGCCCTGCTCCTCACGGACTCGCTTCAGGTTGCAGCCGAGCAGCTCTGCGACCGGGGTGCCCATCTCTTGACCCGTCCTCCGCTGTCGAAGGACACCGATCGCCGCTAGCCCAAGTGGGCGTCTGCGGAAGTACCGCGGGCAGCCGGAGCTACGTTCGGCGCGAAAGAAATGGCGGCCCGCGATTAACAGGGAAAGCGGCTGAAGGGATTCGAACCCTCGACCTTCTGCATGGCAAGCAGACGCTCTAGCCAGCTGAGCTACAGCCGCGTGGGCAGGGGAGTCTAGCTTCTCCCGCCCCCATCGGTGCCCTACGGGTTGTCCTCGCATGCGATGCCGTCGTGATCGGCGTCGAGGCCACTGGGGTCGGCCCTCGGGTTGTGATGCTTGAACCACTTCTGGGCCGCCCGCTGCGTGGGGAAGTCCGAACAGTCCTTGTCGACCCCGGCGGTCGCGGGCGCTGCGGTGACGCCTAGTACCAGGACGGCGGCACCGCTCGCGATCAGCTTGCGCAACTTGATTCCTCCTCCGACTAGTTGGACGAGGGGCGAATGGTGACTGACTCGACACCATTTGGTGAGAGTTTGAACTTGTTCTGGTACTTGCCGTAGTCGGTTTTCGCGGCGGCCACTACTCAAACGTGAGCACAGCGTCGGTCGCCGCTCAGCAACGGCGGCCCTTGATGTGGACGCCGTAGAAGGGCTTGCCGTTCTCGAAGTCTTCGCCGTAGACCTGGAGCTTGCCGATCGCGCAGTCCTGGCCGCGGATCCAGCCGAACTTGCAGGCCCAGTGGGTGCGGTCGACCTTGCCGCCGCGGCAGTCGAGGTAGCCGGAGTCGCGCTTGCGCCAGCCGACGTAGTCGTTGCGCAGGGCGCGGCCGCCGAATTCTTCGGCGTCGCGGAGGTGGACGGTCGGCACCGCGGCGGCGCCCGACAGGGCCGGGACGGCCAGCAGGGCAATCAGGACGAGTGACGCGAGCCTCTTCATCGCTCCCTTTCGTCGAGGCGGGTCGGCGCGAGCCTAACGGCTGGCCGCTCAGGCGGTGCTGGGGCGATGCAGCTTCAGCTGGCGATCGCCGGGGCGAGCGAGGGTCATCCGCAGGTTCGCGGTCGGGTCCTCGGCCGGCCAGGCTTCGTAGACGCCCGGCTGCTCGGCCTCCTCGCGGCCGGAGGCGACGACGCCGATCGCGTGTTCGGCGGTGTCGGCCTCGACCAGGCGCAATCGCCGTTCCCGGCGCCGGCTCCGCTCCCACGCGGCGACGACAAAGCTCCTCATACGGGTTTTATACCTGAGGACAAGGGTTTATGAACCGGTCTGTTCACGTTGCGAGCGGCGGCTCAGCGGAAACCCGCAAATTGCCGTTTTTATTCAGAGGGAACTCAGCGCTTCATCGATCGAGTTCCCGCCTGAGACCAAATCAAACGTCCGGTTGATCGTCGACGGCACTTCCAGGCAGGCGTGGAGCACGGCGGCGACGTCGGCCCGGGGCACCTGTCCGCGCTCCAGCCCCTCCCCCACCTGCACCTTGCCGGTGCCGGGATCGTCGGTCAGGCCACCGGGCCGGACCACGGTGTAGCGCAGGCCGCTCTCCTCGACGGCGCGGTCGGCCGCCGCCTTCGCCCGCAGGTACTCGCCGAAGACCTCGCCCTCTCCCTCCGGCGGCGGCGAGCCAGCCCCCATCGCGCTGACCATCAGGTAGCGCTCGATCCCCTCCGCCTGCGCCGCCTCGATCAACCTGACCGCGCCGCCGAGGTCCATCGATCGCTTCCGCTCCGCCCCGGAGCCCGGGCCGGCGCCGGCGGCGAAGACGACCGCGTCGGCACCGCTGACCGCCGCGGCGACGTCATCGTCGCCCTCGAGGTCGCAGAGCACCGGCTCGACCCCGACCGCGCGCAGGTCGTCTTCCTGGCCCGGGTCGCGAATCAGCCCGAACACCGTGTTGCCCTCGTCGCTGAGCCGCTTGCCCAGCAGCAGGGCGATCTTGCCGTGACCGCCGGCGATCGCAACCTCCATCTCAGTCCTCCTTCAGCTCGTTCATCAGGCCCGGCAGGTCGAGCGGCCGGGTGAACATCTCCACCCGCTCGCCCGGCTGCGGCTGCGGCCACTCCTCGCGCGGGCGGTCGCGGTAGAGCTCGAGGCCGTTGCCGTCGGGGTCGGAGAGGTAGATCGCCTCGCTGACGCCGTGGTCGGAGGCACCCTCGATCGGCCAGCCGGCCTCGGCCAGGCGCCGCACCGCGTCCGCGAGGGAGCGGCGGCTCGGGTAGCGAATTGCTGCGTGGAAGAGCCCGGTCGTCCCCGGCGGCGGCGGCGAACCGCCCTGCGACTGCCAGGAGTTGAGGCCGATGTGGTGGTGGTAGCCGCCGGCGGAGACGAAGGCGGCTTGGTCGCCGTAGCGCTGCATCAGCTCGAAGCCGAGGACACCGCAGTAGAAGCCGACCGCCCGCTCGACGTCGGCGACCTTGAGGTGGACGTGGCCGATGTCGACGCCGGGGTCGATCGGTTGCGCTGGCTGGTCGCTCATGCCGGGAGTGAAGCAGAGTTCACGGCCCGGCAAGGACCGTCTCCTAGTGTGGACCCGTGCCCGACCGCGCCACCACCGTCCGCATCGTCACCGGCCTGATCTACATCGGCGGTGGGCTCGCCAAGTTCGTCTTCAACGGCTGGGAGGTCGAAGCCTTCGAATCCTTCCACCTGCCGCTGGCTGGGCCCTTCGTGATCGCTGTCGGCGTCGCCGAGACCGTCGGCGGCGTGGCCCTGGTCGTCGGCTGGATGGTGCGGCCGTGGGCGCTGCTGCTGGCGGCGATCATGGTCGGCGCGATCGTCGTCTCCGGATTCGGCCACGGCGACGTCATCCCCAGCCTCACCCTGGCGCCGCTGCTGCTCGCCGCCTCGCTCTGGCTCAGCCTGCGTCCAGAGCCGCGTTGACGAGGCGGTCGGCGTCGGCGTTCTGGGCCCGCTTGACGTGGCGGATCGACCACGAGTCGAACTCCGCCAGCGCCTGCTTCGCCTCCGCGTGCAGCTCTTTCATCCCCGCGTCTTTGACCTTGTAGCGGCCTTCGATCTGGCGCACGACCAGCTCCGAGTCGCCGACCAGCTCCAGCTCGTCGGCGCCGAGCTCGGCCGCCTCGGCGATCCCGCGCAGCAGCGCCTTGTACTCGGCGACGTTGTTAGTGGCGCGGCCGATCGTCTCCCCCCGCTCGACCAGGACCTCGCCGTCGCCGTCGCGGACCACCACCCCGATCGCCGCCGGGCCGGGGTTGCCGCGGGCACCCCCGTCAACGTTCACGGTCACTTTCACGCGCCCAGCCTACGCGGACCGTTCAGCCGGGACCCGGCAGGACTATCCGCCCATCCGCGCCGGCCGCCGCGTTCCACTGCTGCGAGGCCGAGTCGAGCTGCTCGATCCGGCGCCCGTTGGCGAGCTCGAAGGGCGGTCGCCGGACGTCGCCGAGGTCCACCCCCCACTGGTACCAGGTCAGGTCCCAGGCGAAGGTGATCCGCACCTCGCTTTCGGAGCCGCCGCGGGAGCCGACCGAGACCCGCGGCTGGCCCAGGGTCCGGGTCAGCCCGGCAACGGTCGGCGCCGCGCTGGAGTGGTTGAAGACCCAGGCGGCGCGCTCGTAGGGGCTGAAGTCCTCCGGCAGGCGTTCGCGCCGGGCGAGCATGCCGCCCAGCCGACGCCGAGCGCCGCCGGGGGCGCGGCGGGTGTCAAGGCGGGCGCGTCGCATCGCCTATTGGAGGTGGGACTTCAGCCGCATCACGGCCTTGGTGTGGAGCTGGGAGACGCGGCTCTCCGTCACCCCGAGCACCTCGCCGATCTCGCGCAGGGTCAGGTTCTCGTAGTAGTAGAGGGCGACGACGAGCTGCTCGCGCTCGGGCAGCGAGCCGATCGCCTCGGTCAGCCGGTCCTTGACCTCGTTCGAGGCCAGCGCCTCCTGCGGGTCGGCGGCGCCTTCGTCGGCGATCGTGTCGAGCAGGCTGACCTGATCGCCGGAGGAGTCGGAGACGGTCCAGAGCTCGTCCAGGGCGTAGACCGAGGAGTTGGCGATTTCAAGCAGCGCGGACTGCAGTTCCTCCTCGGTCATGCTCAGCTTCTCGGCCAGCTCGGCCTCGCTCGGCGCCCGCTGCAGTTCGTGCTCGAGCTTGGCCTGGGCGGCTTCGATCTCGCGGGCGCGCGAGCGGACCGAGCGCGGCACCCAGTCGAGCGAGCGCAGTTCGTCGATGATCGAGCCGCGGATGCGGGTCATCGCGAAGGTCTCGAATTTGATCCCCCGCTCGGGGTCGAACCGTTCGATCGCCCCGATCAGCCCGACCAGGCCGTAGGAGATCAGATCGGCGTCCTCGACGTGGGACGGCAATCCGGCGCCGAGCCGGCCGGCGACGAACTTGACCATCGGCGAGTAGGCGACGACGAGGCGCTCGCGCGCGGTCTGGTCGTCGCGCTCCTTGTAGCGCTTCCAAAGATCGCGGAGCTCCACCTCTTTGACGCCGGTGTCCATCTAGCCGTCGATTCTAAGGTCGTTTGCGGGGAAAATGTTCATGCGCGGGGGTGGCTTGCAGCGTACGTGTCACGCAGCCGGGCGGCATCGACTCGGGTGTAGACCTGGGTGGTCGAGATCGAAGCGTGGCCAAGCAACTCCTGAATCGTACGCAGATCGGCGCCTCCCTCCAACAAGTGCGTTGCGAAGGAATGTCGAAGTGAATGCGGGCTGACCCCGGCGGCAAGCGCCGCCTCGCGGGTCCAGAGGCCAAGCCGGCGGGTGATGTCGGAGTTGGAGAGGCGGCGGCCGCTCTTTGAGAGGAAGAGCGCATTCTCGCGCGGATCGTCAGCGAGGGCGCGGCGACCCTTTTCCAAATAGCGCTCCAGAGCCCGCTGGGCCGGCTCGCCGACCGGCAGCAGCCGCTCCTTGCCGCCCTTGCCCAGCACCCGCAGCCGCTCGCCCTCGAAATCGACCGAATCCTGATCCAGGTTGACGATCTCCTCGCAGCGCAGGCCGCAGGAGTAGGCGAGCTCCAGCATCGCCCGGTCGCGCAGCTCCAGCGGGGTGCGGGCCGGGATGCGCTCGAGCAGGGTCCGCATCTGCTCGGTGCTCAGCACCCGCGGCAGCTTCTCCGAGCGCTTCGGGCTGGAGACCAGCTCGGCCGGGTTGGAGCCGGCGCGCTCGGTGCGGACGAGGTAGGCGTAGAGGCCGCGGATCGCCGCCAGCTTGCGGGCGACCGTCGCCGGCGCCGCTTCGGCGGAGGAGAGCCCGGCCGCGTAGCGGCGGACGTCGCGGTAACGGACGTCGCCGGGCGCGAGCCCCTGCGGTCCCGCCCACTCGACGAAGCCGCCGAGGTCGACCCCGTAGGCCCGTCGGGTCCGCTCCGCCGAGCCGCGCATCCGCAGGTCGCGGTCGTAGTCGGCCAGCGCCGCTTCCCAGTTCACGTCGCTTCTTTCGCCCTCCGGGGCGCTCGTCCTGCGCCGAACGGCACGGAGACGGGCGCCCGCCTAACCAATGAAGATCGGGGTGCCGACTTCGACCTGGTCGTAGAGCTCTTCGACGTCCGGGATCGACATCCGCACGCAGCCGTGGGAGGCGGCGCTGCCGAGCGATTCGACCTCTTCGGTGCCATGGATGCCGGCGCCTTCGAAGATCGCCATCCAGCGTGCCTTGATCGGGTTCGACGGCCCCGGCGGGATCGTCTGCCCGGCGAGGTCGCCGGCCCAGGCGGATTCCGGCACGTTCCAGACCGGGTTTTCTTCCTTGGCTTCGATCTGGTAGAGCCCTTCCGGCGTTTCCAGGCCTTCCTGGCCGACCGCGACGGTGTAGGTCTCGGCCAGCTTCAGGTGCTTCCAAAGCCGCAGGGTGAAGTTGGCGCGGTCCAGGGTCAGATAGGAGGGGTACTTCGAGGCGACTTCCTTCTTGGTGATTTCCGGCTCGGTCGAGTGGACCGCGGCTTCGATCGTCCGGGTCGCCCCGCCGTTCAGCACCGCCGCCTTCAGTTCCTTCTCGAGCAGGTTGTCGCGCAGCTTGCGGCCGTCCTGGCCGGAGACGACTTCGAGCCCGTCGGCGGCCGGTTCGACGCTGGCGTTCTGCGGTTCGCGGTCGACTTCTTCGGCGACCTCGCGAACGAACCGGTTGATCGCCTTCTCCGAGTAGGCGACTCGGGGCTCGATGCTTTCCTCGACCCCGCCGCCGGAGACGTAGCGGACCAGCCGCGCCGGCACCCCCCCTTCCTGGCTCTCTTCGAGCGCCTCTTCGACCGCCATCGCGAGGTCGGCGTGGACCTTCAGCTGCTCTCCCGGCAGCGTCCATTCGTCGCCGCGGAAGCTGACCGTGAGCGAGTCCCGCAGTGGCGAGAGCAGCTTGCGCTGCACCCTCGCTTCGGCCTGCTCGGCGGTGAGGCCGCCGACGTCGACGCCGCCGATCGTGATTCCGTCGGCGATCTCGTCCTTGTGCGAGTTGTCGTACGCGTAGGCGAGCCCGGCGACGGCGACGACCAGCGCCACCACGGCGACGATTGCAATCCAACCTCTGCGGCCCATTTCGGCTGCTGCTCCCCTTCAGTTGCTGCCGGACGATGCGGTGCTGCGTGGACGAAACGTGTACGGACGAAACGGTAGAGAAACGACGATACGCAAGAGGTTGTATCGGCAGGCGCGGCGGATAACTTTCGCCGCTGCCGGCGCGCTCCGAGGTCCAGGTCAGCGCGGCGTGAGATGGTCGTTGCTTCCCAGACAACCGGACGCGGTCGCGTCCGTAATTCGAGGAGGCATCGATGCACCGCTTGCGCGGCAAGCTGACCTACGCCAACGTCATCTCCACCCTCTGCCTGTTCCTGTTGCTCGGGGGCGGCGCCGCCTACGCGGCTAACCAGCTGCCGAAGAACAGCGTCGGCGCCAAGCAGCTGAAGAAGGGCGCGGTGACGCCGGCGAAACTGACCAAAGCGACGAAGAAAGCACTGCTCGGCCCCGCCGGACCGCAGGGTCTTCCGGGGACGCCGGGAGCGCCAGGGGCGACCAACGTCATCGTGCGGGTCGGAAAGCTCGAAGGCGAAGGAGCCGAAGAGACCGAAGAAGGAATCGCCGAAGTGAAATGCCAGGGGAGCGAGGTAGCGGTCGGCGGCGGCGGCTACATGGTCAAACCGGGCACCTTCCTCTGGGGCTCCGAACCAATCACCGCGAACACCCAGGGGCTCTCGGAAAACGAATTGAAGGACGGCGAAAAGCCGACCGGCTGGCGAATCGGCGGCGAAGGGACTGGCGGCGAAGACGACGTCCCGCTGCAGGCCTACGTGATCTGCGCCTCGCCCTGAGCCGGGGTCGACGAGTCAGGCGGAGCGGTCGTCTGGGGACCGCTCCGTCCCGTCGTCTGAGGATCGGCCGGGCCCACCGCGCTCGGCGGCGAGCATCCCCAGCAGCACCGTCGTCACGTGTTCGCGCTCGGCCGGCGGCATCGCCGCCAGCTCGACCCCGAGCAGGTCGTCCTTCTCCTGGGTCGGCTTGATCCGCAGGTCCGCGACCATCCGCTCGACCTGCGCCTCGACCCGAATGCGGTCCTCCTCGCTCAGCTCCATCGCCGCGAACCTACCGGCGGCGGCGACGCGGTGCGCGCCGCTCTGCCGCAGGTGAGGGATGGGCCGAGCGAGGGCGGGTAGCTGCGCTCCAACCCAACCGAGGAGGCAACGATGAGCAGCAACGTCTACGCGATCAGCGAAATCGCCGGATCGTCGACCGAGAGCATCGAGGAGGCGATCGAGAACGCGCTGGCGCGGGCGCGGAAGACGCTCCGCAACCTCAACTGGTTCGAGACGACGGAGATCCGCGGCCACCTCGGCGACGACGGCACCGTCCTCCACTACCAGGTGTCGCTGAAGGTGGGCTTCCGAATGGAGGAGTAAGGGGGCCCCGGTAGCCGGGCGCGCGAGCTGGGGGGCTGCTCAAGGTCTGTCCTGCCGCTGACGAAGAAGCCAGATGAGACAGCGTCGGAGGGAGGACGGGTTGCGGCACCCTTACCTGCTTGCAGCGGTTGCATTTGGCGTGATGCTGTGGGCACTCGCCGGCGTGGCTCGGGCCGAAACGATCACGCTCGGGCCCACGCTCAGCGGACCCGCCAGCTCCGGACTCGAATGCTCGCCCCCAGGCACAGGCGGCTGCGGCAACATGCTGCTCCGCAGCGATCTCCCCTCGGTGATCGTCGCCGCGCCCCGCGACGGCACGGTCGTCCGCTGGCGGATCCAGGGCGCCTCCGCCGTGCCCGGCTACAGCCTCGACGTGCTGCGCGCGAACCCGGCCGGCACCTTCACGGTGACGGCTTCGACCGGCTCCCTGACCCCGGCCGGAGTTGAAATCGAAACTTCCCCGACGAGCCTGCCGATCCACGCCGGCGAATTCATCGAGTTGAACATCCCCCAGCAAGGCCAGCTCAGCACCCTCGACGGCGAATCCACCTACGAAACCTTCTTCCCGACCCTGGCTGAAAACGAGACCCGCGAATCGACCAACGAATTCGAGTATCCATTCACGTTCGCCTTCAACGCCGACGTCGAACTGGATCCCGCGCCGCCCAAGCCACCGGAACCCAAACAGCCTGCGCCTGGGCCGCCAGCGCCGATCGTCCCGCCTGCGATACCGAGCGTCACGCCGAGCCCGACCGTCGCCCCTGCCGCCCGCTGCCTGGTTCCCGGGCTGATCGGCAAGAAGCTGAAGGCGGCGAAGAAGAAAATCCGCCGCGGCGGTTGCCGGGTCGGGACGGTGGCCAGGAAGAGCGGCGCGACGGCGAAGACCGCCAAGGTCGTCCACCAAGGACCGAAACCGGGAAGGTCCCTCGCCGCCGGTTCGAAGGTCAACGTCAAGCTCGGCTAGCAGGCGACTGGCTGGCTGGCCAGTTACGATGCCGGGCGTGAACGAGCAGGGTTCCGACACGATGCTCTTCCCCGCCGCCGATTACGGCAACCCGGATCCGAACCCGGAGTGGATGGGGATCGACTGGCGGGAGCACCTGCACCGACTACAGCTGCCTGGGGCCGAGGTCAACTACGCCGAGATCGGCGAGGGCGAGACGGTGCTGTTCGTCCACGGGCTCGCCGGCTGCTGGCGCAACTGGCTCGAGAACCTCCCCCACTTCGGCAAGAACTACCGTGCCGTCGCGCTCGACCTGCCCGGTTTCGGCGATTCGCCGATGCCCGACTGGGAGATCTCGATGGACCGCTACGGGCGGCTGATCCATGAATTCTGCGACGCGATCGGGATCGACCGGGTGTCGATGCTGGTTGGCAACTCGATGGGCGGCTTCGTCGCCACCGAGGCGGTGCTGGACCGGCCCGAGCGTTTCGAGCGACTGGTGCTGGTCTCGGCGGCGGGAATCAGCTTTGCGGAGGCGGGTGGCCGCCGCTTCGAGGCGGCCGGGCGGACGATCCAGGCCGCAGCGCCTTTCCTCGCCAAGCAGGGCAACTACTGGCTGACCCGTCCCGGCGGCCGGTGGCTCAGCTTCAACCGGGTGATGCGTGATCCGGCGAAGTTGCGCCCGGAGCTGCTCGCCGAGCAGGTCGAGCCGGGCCTCGGCAGCCCGGGCCTGGTCGATTCGCTGACCACGCTGATCGGCTATGACACCCGCGCCCGCCTGACCGAAATCGAGATCCCGACCCTGGTCGTCTGGGGCCTCAGCGACCGGATCGTCCCGGTCGAGGCCGCCCTCGGCTACCACCGCTTGATCCCGCATTCGCGGCTGGAGCTCTTCGAGCGCACCGGCCACGTGCCGCAGATGGAGCGCCCAGCGCGCTTCAACTCCCTGCTCGACCAGTTCGTCGAGAGCGCTCAGCCACTTCAGGCAGGAGCCGACCGCACCGCAGTCGGCTAGCGGACCTCCGCGACCGCCTCGCCGCTAGGAGGTGACGGCGCCCTGCGCGGCCGACGAGACCGTCGCCGCGTACTTGCCCATCACGCCGCGCTCGAACTCGGGCGGCTTCGGCGGCGACTCGTACTTCGCGATCCGCTGCGCCAGCTCCTCGTCGGTGAGGTCGACCGAGAGGGTGCGGGCGTCGATGTCGACGGTCACCTGGTCGCCCTCCTGGATCGCCGCGATCGGTCCGCCCTTGGCTGCCTCAGGGGCGACGTGGCCGATCATCAGTCCACGGGTGGCGCCGGAGAAGCGGCCGTCGGTCACCATCGCCACGCTCTCGCCGAGGCCCTCGCCGACGATCGCCGCGGTCACCTGCAGCATCTCGCGCATCCCGGGGCCGCCGACCGGGCCCTCGTTGCGGATCACGACGACGTCGCCGGGGTTGATCCGCTGCTCCTTGACCGCGCGGAAGCATTCCTCTTCGGACTCGAAAACGCGGGCGGGGCCGGTCTGCTGGCGACGCTCGGTCCCGGCGACCTTGACCACGGAGCCGTCGGGGGCGAGGTTGCCGCGCAGAATCGCCAGCCCGCCTTCGGTCTTCAGCGGCCGCTCCAGCGGCAGCACCACTTCCTGGCCCGGCGCCTCGGTGGCTTCGGCGGCGACCTCGCCGATCGTCTGGCCGGTGACCGTGATCGCGTCGGAGTGCAACAGGCCGGCCTTCTCGAGGCGGTGGAGGATCACCGGCACGCCGCCGGCGGCGTAGAGGTCGGTGGCGACGAAGCGGCCGCCCGGTTTGAGACTGGCGTAGAGCGGGGTGTTGCGGCTGATCCGCTCGAAGTCGTCCATCGTCAGCTCGATCCCCAGCTCATGGGCGAGCGCGATCAGGTGCAGGACGGCGTTGGTGGAGCCGCCCGAGGCGCAGACGGTGGCGACCGCGTTTTCAAGCGACTCGCGGGTGATCACCTTGCTCGGGGTGATGTCCTCGGCGAGCACCCTGATCACCAGCTCGCCGACCTTCTCGGCGACCGTCTGCTTGTCGTCGTCTTCGGCCGGGACCATCGCCGAGCCGCCGGCGCTGATCCCCAGCGCCTCGAAAGCACAGGCCATCGTGTTGGCGGTGAACTGGCCGCCGCAGGCGCCGGCGCCGGGGCTGGCCACCCCCTCCAGCTCGTGCAGTTCCTCGTCCGTCATCTCGCCGGCGTTGTGGGCGCCGATCGCCTCGAAGATGTCGAGGATGGTGACGTCGCGGCCGTGCCAGTGGCCGGGGGCGATCGAGCCGCCGTAGAGCAGCACCGAGGGGACGTCGAGGCGGGCCAGCGCCATCGCGCAGCCGGGAATCGTCTTGTCGCAGGCGCAGAGGGCGACGATCGCGTCGAACTGGTAGCCGCGGGCCATCAGCTCGATCGAGTCGGCGATCACCTCGCGGCTGATCAGTGAGGCCTTCATTCCCTGGGTGCCCATCGTCACCCCGTCGGAGACGGCGACGGTGTTGAACTCCATCGGCGTGCCGCCGGCGGCGCGGACGCCGTCTTTGATGTGCTCGGCGAGCGCCCGTAGGTGGAAGTTGCAGGGCATCGCCTCGGTCCAGGTATTGGCAATCCCGATCGTCGGCCGGCTGAGCGCGTCGTCGTCGAACCCGATCCCCTTCATGTAGGCGCGCGCGTGGGCACGATCGGGCCCGTCGAACACGGTCGCCGAGCGGGGTCGCGGAAGGGCGTTCGCCTGGGTTGAAGATGAGCCGTTCGAGGTCATGGGACGGAATCTACCGGCGGGCGTCAGCCGACCTGTTGGCGGGCGTCGGAGAGACCGATCACGTCCACCGGCCCGGGACCGGAGCCAAGGTCGCGGAGCCCGTCGCGGACCGCTTCGGAGGTGAGCTTGCGGGCCCGCTGCGCCGCCCCGAGCACCGATTTGCCCTTCGCCATCGAGGCCGCCATCGCCGAGGAGTGGGTGCAGCCGGAGCCGTGGGCGGCGCCGTCGGGCCAGCGCGGCCCGCGGATCGAGACCGCCTCGCTGCCGTCGAAGAAGACGTCGACGACTTCTTCGGAGTGCCCGCCGGTGACCACGACCGACTTCGGCCCCAGCGCCACCACCGCCCGCGCCAGCTCCTCCTGGGTAGCGCCCTCCCCCGCCTCGGCCAGCACCCGCGCCTCGGGGATGTTCGGCGTCACCACCGTCGCCAGCGGCAGCAGCTGCTCGACGCAGGCCGCCCGGGCGTCGTCGTCGAGCAGGATCGCGCCGCTCTCGGAGATCATCACCGGGTCGATCACCACCGGCGCGTCACCCAGATAAGAGAGCGCCTGCACCACCGCCTCCACCGTCTCCACCGTCCCCAACATCCCGATCTTCACCGCATCGACGCCGATGTCCTCGGCGACCAGCCGCACCTGGGCGATGATCGTCTTCGGCGAGACCGGCTCGACGATCTCCACCCCAACCGTGTTCTGCGCCGTGATCGCGGTGATCGCGGTCGTCCCGTGCACCCCGCAGCGCGCAAACGCCTTCAGGTCCGCCGCCACGCCGGCGCCGCCGCCCGAGTCCGAGCCGGCGATCGAGAGAGCGACGGGAGTGCGATCCATCGCCGCCAGACTAGATGAGAGGTTCCACGGGGAGACTTCCCTATTTGGGACCCGAGCTGGGGCGATCATGTCGGCATCGAGACGGTCGTGCGGGTGTAGACGCCCATCGTCGAGCAGCTGAGGTAGCCGAGCAGCTCGAGGCGGGCGAGAGCGGTGGCGGCCTCGGGGCCGGAGAGACCGAGGGCGGTGGCGACGGCGTCGGGGCTGCCGTCGCCGGCCTCGATGGTGGCGAGGATCGCGGCAAGGGCCGGGTCGAGGGGCGGTCCGGAGCGGTCGAGGCGGGCGGCGCCGGGACCGAGCAGGGCGTCGAGGACGTCCTGGGCGTCGCGGACGACACAGGCGCCGCCGGCGAGCAGGTTGTTGGGGCCGGCGGAGGCGCGGGAGGTGACCGGTCCAGGGACGGCGCCGAGGTCGCGACCGAGGTCGGCGGCGAGGTCGGCGGTGATCAGCGAGCCGGAGCGAACCGCGGCCTCGACGACGACGGTCATCCCGGCGAGCGCGGCCATGATCCGGTTTCGAGCCGGAAAGGTCCAGCGCCACGGCGCGGCCCCGGGCGGCAGCTCGGAGAGGACGAGATCGGTCTCGGCGATCCGCCGCCAGAGCGAGCGGTGGGCGGCGGGGTAGGCGGTGTCGGGCCCGCAGCCGAGAACGGCGATCGTGCGGCCGCCGTCGAGGGCGCCGCGGTGGGAGCAGGCATCGATCCCGAAGGCCATGCCGCTGACCACGACGAGGCCGGCGGCGGCCAGCTCGCGGCCCAGCTCACGGGCGACCTCGCGCCCGTAGGAGGTGGCGCGGCGGGCGCCGACGATCGTCACCGCGCCGAAGGGCTCGAGGCCGTCGATCAGACCCGGGTCACCGCGGCCGATCAGCGCCCAGGGCGCGTCGGCGGCGTCGCGCAGGCCGGCCGGGTAGAGCGGGCGGTGGCGGCAGGTCGCCCAGCAGCCGGACGCGGTCAGCTCCAGCTCCATCTGCGCCGGCGAGAGCGCCTCGACCCGGGCGAGGATCTGCGCCGCCACCTTCGGCGCCGCCGCCGCGACCAGGTCCTCGTTCGAGAGCCGCAGCAGTTCCGGCGCCCGCTGGCCGACTTCGCCGCTCGCCAGTCGTTCGACGTAGGGCCCGAGCAGGGCGAGCAGCCAGGCGCGGCGCAGGCACTCGTGGCAGGCGCCGGCCTCGCCACTCAGTTGAATGCGGATGGTGTCCGGATCAATCACGGTCGCGCCTCCGCAGCTGCAGCGCCTGCGCCATCTCGTCGGCGCCGACCGTCTCGCGGTCGGCCAGGTCGGCAACGGTCCGCGCCAGCCGAAGTGCCCGGTCGTGGGCGCGGCCGCTGAGCCGGCGGCGCGCGTAGAGCTCCGCCAGCAGCGCCGCGGCATCGGTGCCGATCGCCGATTCGCGCGCCTCGCCCGGAGTCATCTCGGCGTTGCAGCGACCAGAGCCGAGGCGATGAGCCTGGCGCTCGCGGGCGGCGGTGACCCGCTCGCGGACCACCGCCGATGGCTCGCCCGCCGGGCCGGCGATGTCGTCGGCGCTCGGCTGGCGGACCGCGGCAAGGACGTCGATCCGGTCGGCGAGGGCACCGCTGAGCCGGCCGCGGTAGCGCTGGACCGCGATCGGAGAGCAGCCGCACTCGGGGTCGGCTTCGCCGCGGCCGCAGGGGCAGGGGTTGGAGGCGGCGACCAGCATGAACCGGCAGGGCATCCGCCGGCTGCCGCCGGCTCGGGCGATCGAGACCTCACCCGCCTCCAGCGGCGCCCGCAGCGCCTCCAGGGCATCGCGGCGAAACTCGCAGAGCTCATCTAGGAAAAGGCAGCCGCGATGGGCCAGGGTCGCCTCGCCCGGACGCGGCGGAGTGCCGCCGCCGACCAGGCCGGCAGCGCTGATCGTGTGGTGCGGCGCCCGGAACGGCCGACCCTCTCCCCTGGCGTCAATCCGCCCGCAGGCGCTGGCGATCCGCGCCACCTCGAGCGCCTCCTCGCGGGCCAGCGGCGGCAGGATCGAGGGCAGACGGGTGGCGGCCAATGACTTGCCGGCGCCGGGCGGACCGATCATCAGCAGGCTGTGTCCACCGGCGGCGGCGACCTCGAGCGCATGGCGCAGGTGCGGCTGGCCACGCAGGTCGGCCAGGTCCGGCGCCCCCGGTCCGGCTTCCAGCTCCAGCGGCAGCGGCTCCGGCGCCGCCGGTTGCCACTCCCCCGCCGCCAACGGCCCCAGCTCCCGCAGGCTCTCCAGTGGCAGCACCTCCACCCCCTCGGCGAGCGCCGACTCGGGCCCGTTCGCGGCCGGCACCACCAGCGCCTCCACCCCACCCGCCTGCGCCGCCTCGGCGATCGCCAGAGCGCCGTTGATCGGCCGCGTCGTCCCGTCGAGCGCCAGCTCCCCCGCCAGCGCCATCCGTTCCAGCCGCTCCGGGGCCAGCTGTCCCGAGGCGCCGAGCAACGCCGCGGCGATCGCCAGGTCCATCCCCGGCCCCGCCTTGCGCAGGCTCGCCGGCGCCAGGTTGACGACGATCCGCCGCATCGGGAACTCGAAGCCACAGTTGACCAGGGCCGCCCGCACCCGCTCGCGCGCCTCGCGCACGGCGGTGTCCGGGAGGCCGACCATGGCGAACCCGGGCAGCCCCGGGTGGACGTCGACCTCGACCCGGACCGGGCGGGCGGAGATGCCGTCGAGGGTGAAAGTACGGGCGGTGGCGAGCACGGCCCAGACGCTAGGAAGGAAAGTCCTACACGTGGGTGGAGTTGGTGCCAACTCCGATAAATCGGAGAAAAGGAAGTGTCACGGGGGGAGAAAACCGGGCGCCCGAGGGCTTAGAGCTCTCGATGACCCGCAAACGACAGGAGACCGGCCGGCGCGCCGAGCTGATCGTCGCCGACCGCCTCGAGGCCGCCGGCTGGGAGCTGCTCGAGCGCAACCCCCGCACCCGCTACGGCGAGCTCGACCTGGTCGCGATGGACGGCCAGGTCCTCGTCTTCCTCGAGGTCAAAGCCGGCCGCGAGGGCTCCGCCTTCGGCCCCGAGCGCCCAGTCCATGCCGTCGGCCCGCAGAAGCAGCGGCAGGTGCGTCGCCTCGCCGCCGCCTACCTGGCCGAGCGCGAGCTGCCGCGCTGGACGGCGATCCGCTTCGACGCGGTCGGCGTCCTCTTCGGCCGCGACGGCCGCCTCGTCGACGTCGAGCACCTCGAAAACGCGTTCTAGCCGGCCTCGGCGAGCGGGGCCTCGTCGAGGAAACCGAGCTGCGAATACGCCACGCTCTGGAAGGAGCGCCGGTGCAGCGGGCTGATCCCCAGCTCCTCGATCGCCGCCCGGTGCTCGGGGGTCGAGTAGCCGACGTGCTCCTCGAAGCCCCAGCCCGGATGCCGCAGCGCCGCTTCGTGCATGTAGCGGTCGCGGGTGACCTTGGCGACGACCGAGGCGGCGGCGATCGCGGCGCTGGTCGCGTCGCCGCCGATGACCCGCCGGTGCGGCACCGCGCAGCGCGGCAGCGCGAAGCCGTCGACCAGGCTGGTCGCCTCGGCCCCCGGCGCCAACCGTTCGAGCGCCACCCCGAGCGCTTCCATGTTGGTGTTGTGGAGGCCGCGGCGGTCGATCCCGGCGGCGGAGCGAACCACCACCGCGACCCGCTCGGCCGCCCGCAGCACGTTCGGGTACATCGCCAGGCGCAGCTCCTCGCTCATCTGCTTGGAGTCGTGCAGGCCGCTCAGCTTGCGGCGGTCGGAAACCGAGAGCTTCTGGTAGTCGATCAGGACCGCGGCGGCGACCAGCGGCCCGGCCAGGCAACCGCGCCCGGCCTCATCGGCGCCGGCGACGAAGCGGCTCTGCAGGCCGCGATCGAAGGCGAAGAGCAGCTGCGAGCGGCGCAGCCGACGTTTGCGAGTGCGCGGCCGCTCGCGCACGGGATCAGAGGAAGCCGATCCGGTCGGGGGGCCAGTAGGTGGCGAAGGCCTCGCCGATGATCCATTCCTTGGGGACCGGTCCCCAGAAGCGGCTGTCGTCGCTGGCTCCACGGTTGTCGCCCATCATGAAGTAGTGGTCGGGTGGAATCGTGATCGTCTTCGGCATGTTGCAGGCCGAGCCGCCGCCGCAGGGGGTGATGTAGGGCTCGTCTTTCTTCTCCACCCCGTTGACGACCGGGTGCCCTTCTTTGACCGAGACCGTGTCGCCGGGTCCGGCGACGATCCGCTTGATGAAGTTCTGGCTCGACTCGCCTTTGGTCGGTTCCGGGCACGGTTCGCCGGCTTTCGGCGTGACGCCGCATTCGGTGCCGTTGTCAGCGCCGGCGGGCGGATGGAAGACGATGATGTCGCCGGGCTTCGGGTCCTTGAAGTCGTAGATGAAGCGGTTGACCAGAACTCGCTGGCCGACGTCGAGGGTCGGCTCCATCGATTCGGAGGGGATCTGGTAGGGCTTGACGATCCAGGCCTGGATTGCCAGCGCCAGCCCGAGGGCGAGCGCGACGATCACCACCAGCTCGACCAGGCCGCCGGCTTTCCCCTCCGGCTTGGGGATCCGCAGCTTCAGTCTTTCGAACCCTCGTCGGAGTCGCCGGCGTTCTCCGACTCCTCGTCCTCGGCGTCCTCGGGCGCTGCGTCGGTCTCCTCGGTCTCCCCCGCCGCGGGCGCGTCAGCGTCCGCCTCAGCCGCCGGCTCCTCCTCGGCCGCGGGCGCCTCGGCGCTCTCGGCCTCCTCGGCCGCAGGCGCATCCGCCTCGGCCTCCGGCTCAGAAGTCTCATTCTCCTCGGCGGGCGTCTCCTCTGCCTCCGCCGGGGCAGCCTCGCCGTCGGTCTCGGTCGTCTCCGCGTCGCCCTCTAGGGGCGCCGCCACGGTCGCGACCTCGTCCTGACTGACGCCCTCCGCGTCGGTGGCCACCGCCTCCTCCGCCGGGGCCGCCGAGACCATGTCCTCGTCGATCCCCCAACGCCGCTCGGCGACGCGCGCCGCCTTGCCGATCCGGCCGCGCAGGTAGTAGAGCTTGGCCCGTCGCACGTCCCCGCGCGCCGCGACCTCCAGTTTCTCGATCTTCGGCGAATGCAGCGGGAAGGTCCGCTCGACGCCGACCCCGAACGACTGTTTGCGCACGGTGAAGGTCTCGCGCACGCCGGAGCCCTGACGACGCAGGACGACGCCCTCGAAGACCTGGATCCGTTTGCGGCTTCCCTCGACCACCTGGAAGTGGACTCGGACCCGGTCCCCCGGCTCAAAGCGGGGCAAACCTTTGCGCAGCTGATCGCGCTCGATGCTGTCGATAACGGAGCTCATGCGAGAAAAAACCGCCGGACCCCGGGAGGGAACCGCGCGGTCGCGGAATGGTAGTGGAAGCGCGCTCGCGGCGCCTTTAACCGAGCTTGAGGGAAACCTTGGTGCCGGCGGTCCCAACCGTGCCGGGTTTCGGGCTCTGCTTGAGGACCCGGCCGGTCGCCGTGGTTACGCCCTCGACCCCCCACACCTTTCCAATTCTGCAGTGAGCGCCGCGGATCCCCTTCCTCGCCGCTTTCAGCCGGCGATGAACCAGCTTGGGGACGGTGCAGATCGGCGCCGGATAAGCGAAGGGGACGGGAGCGGTAGAGGCGCCAGCCGGGGTGACGACCGTAACCGGGACAGAGTTGCCGGCGACGCCCGGCGGAGCGAGCACCCGCAGAGTCGATTCGGCGCCGGGCTGGAAGCTCGCCGGGGTGCCGTCGAAGTCGACCCGGGTCACTTCCAGGAGGTTTGAGCCGGTAATCGTCACCGGAGTCGGAGTCGTGGTGGAGCCGACCGTAGGTGAGTAGCCGGAGACCGTCGGCGCCGGCAGGAAGTCAGCGTCGTAGCCGATCTCGGTCGACGATTCGCCTTCGGGCTGGAGCACTTCGGAAGCTCCGATCAGCGCCGGCGGCGAGGTGTACCAATAGCTCGAGTCGGCGGTTGGGCGGACAGCGACAGTCCCGCCGGCGATGTCGAGGGCCAATTGCTGGCCGGCCCGCACCGTCAGCGCGGCCGGAAAGGTTTCCACGCCCTCCTCCTCCTGCGGCACCACGTAGGGACTGCTGCCCGTGTTGATGACCGTCGAGCCGACCAGCGGATCGACGGCGCGGACGCGGTAGCTCGCTTCCGGCGTGCCGCCGAGCAGGCGCCAGCGGACGATCGCACCGTCGGTGGGCGCGACCAACGTCTCGCCGTTCAGCCGCGTCTGGGTGACCGTGCAGGGACTGGCGCAGGACTGCTGGGTGAATTCACCCTGCAGCGAAGAGCCGATGGTGACGATTCCGGCCGACGCCGAAGCGCAGCAGAAGAGGCAGGCGAGGACGGCCACGGCAAGCCCGGCGACTGAGACCGTGGGCGCGCGGGCTGCACGGCTGCGAGAGGCGGACACGCGGCGACCCTGTCAGCGCGCTCAGTGACTGTCAACGCAAGTGGACGAGCGTCCGGGGATCTCATCCGACGTCGTCGCGCCCCCGCGGGGCCCGGTGCTCGGCGGCGCGCTGGCGGCTCTGCTCGAGGCGCCACTCGCGGACCTTGCCGTGGTCGCCGGAGAGCAGGACCTCGGGGACGCCCCAACCGCGGTACTCGGCGGGGCGGGTGAAGTGGGGGTACTCGGGCATGCCCTCGAGGGACCTCGCTGTAGGACTCCTCGAGGGCCGAGTCCTGGTGGCCGAGGGCGCCGGGGAGCTTGCGCATGAGGACGTCGGCGACGACCATCGCCGGCAGCTCGCCGCCGGCGAGGACGTAGCGGCCGATCGAGAGCTCGTCGTCGGCCAGATGCTCGTGGACGCGGTCGTCGAAGCCCTCGTAGCGGCCGCAGAGCAGGGCGACGTGGGGCTCGCCGACGAGCTCGTCGGCGATTGGGTCGTCGAGCAGCGGGCCGGTCGGGCTGAGCAGGACGATTCGCGGCCGTGGGCCCTCGCCGTAGGCGGCCCGCAGGGCGGCGTCGACGACGTCGACCCGGAGGACCATGCCGGCGCCGCCGCCGTAGGGGGAGTCATCGACCTGGCCGGCTTTCAGCGGCGTCGTTGCCCGGTAGTCATAGAAGTTCAGCTCGTTGCCGAGCGCCAGCGCGTTGGTGACCGAGCGCTGCGTGCGGAACCAATCGAAAGCCTCGGGGAAGAGGCTGAAAACGTCGAGGCGCACCCGGGCGGGCGCTCAGTCGAGGATGTCGACGATGACGCGGCGGTCGATGCGGACCGCGGCGGCCTTGGCGATCGTGCGGATCGCGTTGGCGACGCGGCCGCCCTTGCCGATCACTCGGCCGAGATCGCCGTCGGCGACGCTGATCTCGTAGACGAGGTCACCGTCCTCTTCGAGCTCCTCGACCTCGACGGCCTCGGGGTCCTCGACCAGAGCCTTGACGAGGAATTCGAGCAGCTCGGTCATCGCCAGCCGGTCAGCTGCCGGAGGCGGCGATGCCCTTGGTGCGCAGCAGGGTGGCGACGGTCTCCGACGGCTGGGCGCCGTGCTCGAGCCAGTGCTTGGCGCGCTCCTCGTCGAGGACGATCGTCGAGGGCTCGGTCTGCGGGTTGTACTGGCCGATCGTCTCGATCGTCCGCCCGTCGCGGGGCGAGCGTTTGTCGGCGACGACGATCCGCCACACCGGGTTCTTCTTCGAACCCACCCTTCTAAGTCTGATTCGTACGGCCATGAGCGGCAGGAGGTTAGCGGATTAGCGGCGGCGGACCTTTTGCCGCTTGGGCGCCTGGCCGCTCATCTTCATCATCTGCTCCGGGGACGGCATCTTGCCGTGCGCCATCGAGCGCATCATCAGTTTCATCTGGTCGAACTGCTTAACCAGCTGGTTGACGCTCTGGACCTTGGTCCCGGAGCCTTCGGCGATCCGCCGCCGTCGCGAGCCTTTGATGATGTGCGGGTCGGCGCGCTCGGTCGGGGTCATCGAGAGGATGATCGCCTCGACCTGGTCGAGCTGGCCCTCGTCGACGTCGGCGTTCTTCAGCTGTTTCATCGCCCCCATCCCCGGCAGCATCCCGATGATCCCGCTGAGCGGGCCCATTTTGCGCACTTGCCGCATCTGGGTGAGGAAGTCCTCGAGCGTGAACTGGTCCTTTTTGAGTTTTTCCTCGAGCTCTTCGGCCGACTTCTCATCGACGTCGGCTTCGGCTTTCTCGATCAGGGTGAGGACATCGCCCATGCCGAGGATCCGCTGCGCCATGCGGTCCGGGTGGAACTTTTCGAAGTCCTCGATTTTCTCCCCGGTCGAGGCGAAGAGGATCGGCTTGCCGGTCACCGCCTTGACGCTGAGCGCGGCGCCGCCGCGGGCGTCGCCGTCGAGCTTGGTCATCACCACGCCGTCGAACTCGGCCGCCTCGGCGAAGGATTCGGCGACCCCGACGGCGTCCTGGCCGGTCATCGCGTCGACCACCAGGAGGACGTCGTGCGGGCTCGTCTTCTTGCGGATCCTCGACAGCTCGCCCATCAGGTCCTGGTCGATGTGGAGCCGGCCAGCGGTGTCGACGATCAACACGTCGCGGCGCTCTTCGCGGGCCCGCTGCAGCGCCCAGCCGGCGATCTCGACCGGGTCGGCGTCCGTCCCCTGCTCGTAGACGTGGGCGCCGGCACGGCGGCCCATCGTCACCAGCTGCTCGACCGCTGCCGGGCGATAGACGTCGCAGGCGGCAAGGGCGACGTCCTTGTTCTGCTTGCGGAAGTACGCGGCGAGCTTGGCGCAGGCGGTCGTCTTGCCGGAGCCCTGCAGGCCGGACATCAGGATCACCGTCGGGCCGCCGCTTGCCATCGCCAGCTCCGAGCCGGTGCCACCCATCAGCTCGGCCAACTCCTCGTTGACGATTTTCACCACCTGCTGGCCGGGGTCGAGGCTGTTGAGGACGTCGGCGCCGAGGCAGCGCTCTTTCAGCGTCGCGGTGAACGATTTGACGACTTTGAAGTTGACGTCGGCCTCGAGCAGGGCGAGGCGGATGTCGCGCATCGCCGAGTCGATGTCGGACTCGCTCAGTTTGCCCCGCGAGCGGACCTCCGAGAGGGTCGACTGGAGGCGATCGGAGAGCTGGTCGAACATCGGCTCAGCTTACGCGGTTGCTGCTTGTAACCCTCTGGGTGACGAACAGCAACCGGCTACTCGGCGAGCAGGGCTTTGGCGTAGTCGTCGGGGTCGAACGGGCGCAGGTCCTCGAGCGTCTCCCCCACCCCGATCAGCTTCACCGGGATGCCGAGGTCAGAGGCGATCGCCAGCGCGATCCCGCCCTTGGCGGTGCCGTCGAGCTTGGTCAGGACGACCCCGTCGACCTCGGCCGCTTCGGAGAAGACCTTCGCTTGGCGCAGGCCGTTCTGGCCGGTGGTGGCATCGATCGAGATCAGCGTCTCGTGCGGGGCGTCGGGAATCTGCTTGGCGATCACCCGGCGGACCTTGCCGAGCTCGTCCATCAGGTTGCCCTGGGTGTGGAGGCGGCCGGCGGTGTCGACGATGACGACGTCGGCGCCGCGGGCGCGGGCGGCGGCGATCGCGTCGAAGGCGACCGAGCCGGGGTCGGCGCCTTCCTGGCCTCGGACCAGCTCGACTCCGGCACGCTCGGCCCACTCGGCGAGCTGCTCGCTGGCGGCGGCGCGGTAGGTGTCGCCGGCGGCGAGGACGACGTCGAGGCCGAACTCCTTCGAGAGGTGCCAGGCGATCTTGCCGATCGTCGTCGTCTTGCCGGTGCCGTTGACGCCGACCATCATCAGCACCGCCGGTTCGCCGGAGAGGTCGATCGGGGCGCGGCCGGTCGACGCGACCTCGGCGAGGATCTCGATCAGGCGGTCGCGGACGGCCTCGCCATCGGCGGCGACGGCGCCGGACTCGACCTCGTGCTCGAGCCGCTCGACCACCGCGGCGGTGGTCGGGGCGCCGGCGTCAGCGAGGATCAGCGCCTCCTCCAGCCGCTCCCAGGTCTCGTCGTCGATCCGCTCGAAGAGCGAGGCGGAGATCTCCTCCTGCAGCGCTTTGCGGCTCTGCGAGAGCGACTCGCGGAGGCGCCGGAAGACGCCGCGGCGCTGCTCCGGCTCCTCCTCGACGGCGGCAGGCGCCTGCGGGACGCGGGCGCCGAGGTCGAGCATCTCCTGCCAGGTCGTGGCCACGGGCGGCAGGCTACCCGGCGGACTTCGCGGGCGCGGTTGAGGTTCGTTTCGCTATGGAGAACGAAGCTCAACCACGGTCGCCGGGCGAGGGCTAGGCGACGGCGGAGAGGGTTGAACCGCCGCCCTCGCCCTCGTCGCTGCCGCCCGCTTCGCCGTCTTCGCCCTCGTCCTCGGCGATTTCGCGCGGCAGCCGGCGCGAGACCACCTTGGTCACCCCGTCGCCACCCATGCTGACCCCGTAGAGGACGTCGGCGGCGTCCATCGTCCGTTTCTGGTGGGTGACGATGACGAACTGGGCGCGGTCGGAGAAGCGGCGGATCAGCTGCAGGAAGCGGTCGATGTTGGCGTCGTCGAGGGCGGCCTCGACCTCGTCGAGGATGTAGAAGGGGCAGGGCCGAGCGAGGAAGACGGCGAAGACGAAGGCCAGCGCCACCAGCGACTTCTCGCCGCCGGAGAGCAGCGAGAGCTTCCGCGTCGACTTGCCGGCCGGGGTGACCTCGATCTCGACCCCGAGCTCGTCGCGCTGCTCTTCCTCCTCCTCGGGCTCCGGCTCCTCGGCCTCGGACGGGACCTCCCCCTCCCCCGACGAACTGCTCTCCTCGCGGACCGGCCGCAGGCTGACCCGGCGGAGGCAGCCACGACCACCCGGGAAGAGGTGCTCGACCATCTCTTCGAAGTTCTTCGCGGTCGCCTCGAAGGTTTGCTCGAAGGCACGCTCGATCTCCTCGTCGATGTCGCGGATCAGCGACTCCAGCTCGCGCAGCGCCCGCTCGGTGTCCTCGCGCTGGGCCTGCAGCGCCTCGACATGCTCGCGAGCTTCGTCGTACTCGCGCTCGGCTAGCGGGTTGACCGGGCCGATCTGGGCGCGGCGGCGGTCGAGCCGCTCCAGCCGCTTGTCGATCTCGGCCCGCTCCTCCTCGGAGAGCGCCGCCTCGGCCGCGGGGATCTCCTCGCCGAGCTTCTCGGCGATCGCGGCCAGCTCCTTCTCCGCCTCGGCCTGGCGGTCACCGAGATGGGCGGCCTCGACCTCGGCCCGGGTCAGCTCGTCGGCGGTCGCGGTCATCTGCGACTGCAACTCGAACTCGCGGGCCGAGCAGGACTTCAGTTCCTCGGCGATCTCGTCGCCCTCGTCAGGGCCGCCGACGACGCGGCGCTCGGTCCACTCGACCCGGGCGCGGATCGCCGCCCCGGCCGTTTCCGCCGCCGCCAGCGCGGCGCGGATGTCGTCGAGCAGTTCCTCGCCGCGGGCGACGCGGGCGCGCAGCGCCTCGCGGTGGCGCTCGCCGAGCAGGCCCTCGGCCCGGCGGGCGTGGCGGCCGGCGCGCTCGGTCCCGGCCCGGAGGTCGCCGAGCGCCGCCTCGCGGTCGCCCTCGGCGGCGTCGTCGGAGCGGGCGATCGCGAAGCCGTCGGTGGCGGCCTTCAGTCCCGCCTCGATCTCCTCCAGCTCCTCGAGCAGCTTGCGCGCCCGCTCGGCCGGGGCGCTGCCGGGGCCGACGTCGAGGGTGAGCGGGCCGAGCTCGGTCCGCAGCCGCTCCAGCGCCGCCTCGGTCTCCGCCGCCCGGGTCGAGAGTGCCGCCACCCGCACGGCGACCTTCTCCTGCTCGCCCCGCAGCTTGGTCAGCATCCCCCAGGCGAGGGTGCGCTGGCGGTCGCGGTCGGCGAAGCGCTCCTCGGCCTCGCGGCGTCGCTTCGAGACGCCGGCGAGCTCCTCCTCGATCTTCGCCCGCCGCGCCCGCGCCTCTTTCGCCAGCTTCGCCGCGGCGGCGGCCCGGTCGGCGCCGAAACGCAGTTCCTCGGCGACGATCTGCGCCCGCAGCCCGAGTTCCTCGCGCTCGATCCGCGCCCCCAGCTCGGCCGCCTGAGCCTGGCGCTTCAGCGGCCGCAGCCGCGCCCGCGCCTCGCGCTCTACATCGAGCGCGCGGTCGAGGTTGTCGCGGGTGCCGCGCAACTTCAGCTCGGCGCGGCGGCGGCGTTTGCGGTGCTTGCCGAGGCCGGCGGCCTCCTCGACCAGGAGGCGGCGCTCGCGCGGCTTCGAGTGGATGATCGTCTCCACCCGGCCCTGGCTGATCACCGAGTGCATCTCGCGGCCGAGGTTGGTGTCGGAAAGAACGTCGGTGACGTCGGCGAGGCGGCAGCGGGCCCCGTTCAGCCGGTAACCGCCGTCGCCGCCGCGGTCGAGCCGGCGCTCCACCGCGACTTCGGAGAACTCGGTGGCGGCGCGGCCGTCGGAGTTGTCGATCACGACCTCGACCTGGGCCTCGCGGCGCTGGCCAATCCCCTTGCCGCCGGCGGAAATCACGTCCTGCATCGAGGCGCCGCGGATCGCCCCCGGGCTCTGCTCGCCGAGCGCCCAGAGGACGGCGTCGGTGATGTTGCTCTTGCCCGAGCCGTTGGGGCCGACGATCACGCTGACCCCCGGAGAGAACTCCAGGTGGGTCCGCTCGGGGAACGACTTGAACCCCTTCATCGATATCGATCTCAGATACATGCGCTCATCTCAGTCCAACCGACAACGAAGGTTCGCGCGCCGCTCGGACGCACCCGCATGCCTCTTACCCTCCAAATTGCGCCAATGCCTGCTCCGCGGCGACCTGCTCGGCGGCCTTCTTGCTGCGGCCCTCGCCCGTGCCGACCTGCTTCTCGTCGACGATCGCCGCGACCTCGAAGGTACGCCGATGCGGCGGCCCTGTCGAGGCGATCACCTCGTAGCTGACCCGCGCCCCACGCCGCGCCAGCAGCTCCTGCAGGGCGGATTTGAAGTCGATCCGGGTCTCCGAAGCGTGCTCGATCCGCGGCGCGAAGGCGGCAGCCACGGCGGCGGCGGTGCGCTCGTAGCCGAAGGCGCGGTGGCAGGCGCCGATCAGGGCCTCGGTCGCCTCCGGCAGCGGCCGCCCGCCTTCCAGCAGAATCGAGGCGGGAATCGCCCCGGTGACGCCCTCCGGCTCGTTCGCCCGCAGCATCTCCGGCACCCCCAGCTCGCGCCCGACCTCGGCGACCGAGACGCCGCTGACCGCCTGGTTGTGGATCTTGGTCAGGCCGCCGGCGGCGACCGTCTCGAAGCGATCGAGCAGGCGGCTGGCGACGGAGAGGCCGAGGACGCTGTCGCCGAGGAAGGCGAGGCGCTCGAAGGAGTCGATCCGGCGCTCGGTCCAGGAGGAGTGGGTGAGCGCCTGGCGGCGCAGGTCATCGGGGAGCTCGGAGATGAGGCCCGCCAGGGCGGCGGCGGGCTCGGGGGCGGCAGCCAAATCTCAGGCCGGCGCGTGCTCCAGCACGAAGCCGACCGCGTCGCCGACGGTCTCGATGTGGGTGGCCTGCTCTTCGGAGACCTTGACCCCGTAGCGGTCCTCGAGCTCCATCACCAGCTCGTAGAGGTCGAGCGAGTCGGCGTCGAGGTCCTCGCGGAAGCGGGTGGTCTCGGTGATCCGCCCCGGGTCGACTTCGAGCTCCTCGGCGAGGTGCTCGCGGACCAGGGTGAGGACGTCGTCGCGCTCCATCGGCCCTAACTATGACGCCTCGGCGGGCGCGTTCCCCGCCTCGACACCCCCGGCGGGCGCCTCGCCGTCGGCCCCGGCCAGCGCGGCGCGGCTGGCGCCGCCGGCGCGGAGCAGCGCCGCGGTCCGGCCGACCGCGTCGACCTCGGCCGCATGGGCGGCGAGGCGGACGGCGTTGGCGATCCCCTCGGCCCCGGCCGAGCCGTGGCCGACGACGGCGATCCCGCGCAGGCCGAGCAGGATCGCGCCACCGGTGGTGTCGGGGTGGAATTCGCGTTTCATCCCGCCCAGCGCCGGTTTCAGCATCAGCCCGCCGAGCGCCGAGAGTGGATTCGAACGGGCGGCGTCGCCGATCGCAGCGGAGATCGCCCGGGCGGCGCCCTCCAGCACCTTGAGGGTGACGTTGCCGGTGAAGCCGTCGGTGACGACCACGTCGACGGTGGCGGCCGGGAGGTCGCCCCCCTCGACGTTGCCGGCGAACTCGATTCCGGGTGCCTCGGCCAGCAGCCGGTGCGCCTCGACCACCTCCTCACGCCCCTTGCCCGACTCCTCGCCGACCGTCAGCAGCCCCACTCGCGGTTTCGCCACCCCCAGCACGGCGTGGCTGAAGGCGGCGCCGAGGAAGGCGAACTGGACCAGGTGCTGGGCGCGAACGTTGACGTTGGCGCCGACATCGAGGAAGAGGACCGCTTTGCCCGGGGCGGGAATCTGGACCGCCAGGGCGGGGCGCTGGACGCCCTTGATCCGGCGCAGGCCGAAGGTCGCGGCGGCCATCGTCGCCCCGGTCGAACCGGGGCTGACCAGGGCGCCGGAGTTCCCGGCGGCGACGTCGGCGGCGGCGCGGACCACCGAGGCCTCGGTTTTGGTCCGCACGGCGGCGACGGCATCCTCCGCGTTGGAGATCCACTCCGGGGAATCGATCAGCTCGACCCCTGCGACCCCCTTCAGGGCCGGGTCCAGCTCGATCTCAGGGCCGAAGACGCGGACGCCGATGCCGTCGGCGGCGGCCAGCCTCGCTCCCTCGGCGAGCACCTGGAAACCCTGCTCGGCCCCGTGACCGTCGAGGGCCACGGTGACCGCGCGCCGCGGCGCCACGGCTACTCGGAGGCGGTGGTCGCCGTCGGGTCGACGAGTTTCTGGGCGACGATCTCGCGGCCGGCGTAGGTGCCGCAGGTCGGGCAGACCCGGTGCGGCAGGCGCGGGCTGTGGCAGCGCGGGCAGCGGTTGAGGCGGGCCTTCGGTGCTTTGTGCTGGGCGCGGCGCTTGTCGCGGCGGGCGCTTGAAGTTCTCTTCTTTGGGACGGCCATTGGGTGCGGAATCGTAGCGGGTGGGGACGGGAGGAGCCGCGGGGCCTCTCAGGACGCAACTCGCTGCGCTCGTGCTGAGTGTCCTGAGAGGCCCCACGGCTCCTCCCGTCTCGACACGTTTCGACGACCCGTGGCCCCGAGGGACCTGAAGAAGTCAACGTTCCTGGCTCGCCTAGGTCTGGTAGGTCGCGCTGATCACTGCCAGGTCGTCGGCTTGCCAGGTGATTTGGCCGCCGGACCAGGTCGCCAGGTCGGCGGCGGTCTCGGGGTGGTCGTAGCCGTCCTCCAGTGGGGTCACCTGGACGTCGGCTTTGACGATGTCGCCGATCACCAGGGCGCGGGACTGCTCGCGGATCTGGCGGAAGAGTTCTTGCTTGCCCTCGCTGTCGAGGTGGTGGATCGAGAGGACGCCGATGACGAGGTCCCAGGGGCCGTCCGGCAGGGGGTCCTCGATCCGGGCCAGCTGCACGTCGTCGTACATCTCCCGCGCCCGGAAGACCATGTCGGGGCTGGAATCGAGGCCAATCACCCAGGCGTCCGGATAGGCCTCGATCAGCCGCCGGGTCGTCTCCCCCGTCCCCATCCCCAGCTCCAGCACCCGCTGGGGGGCGAAGGGGATCGCCGCGATCGCCTGCTCCTGGAGTTCGGCGTAGCGCGGGACCTCCTCGTGGATCAGGTCCAGGTACTCGTCGGGCTTCCAGGCGAATTCGGGCATTGCGTAACCTCGTCGGCGAGGGTCTCCATCGTAAGTCTCGTCAAGGCAGGTGCGCATCTCCCCTACCCAGAAAACCGTCGTCGACCTCGCCCACCTCAGCCTGCGCTTCGGCGAAGGCAAGCGGCTGGAGATGCCGGTCGAGCTGCCGCCCTTCGAGCTCGGCGGCCAGACCTACCTCGCCGATCCGCCGGCCCCGCGGGTGCGGCTGGAGATCTCCCGCCACAGCGGTGGCTTCGCCTTCCACCTCAGCTTCGAGACCCACCTGGAGGGGCCCTGCATGCGCTGCCTCGAGCCGGCCGCGCTCGACCTCGAGGTCGATTCCCGCGAGGTCGAGCAGTCGGCCACCGAGGACGAGGAGCTGCGCAGCCCCTACGTCGAGAACGAAGAGCTGGACATTGGCCGCTGGGCGCACGACGCGGCGATGCTGGCGATGCCCGCGACCCTCCTCTGCCGCCCCGACTGCCTCGGCCTCTGCCCCGTCTGCGGCGAGCCGCTGAACGACGCCGACCCGGCCGCGCACGAACACGACAGCGGCGGCGACCCCCGCTGGGCCGCGCTCAAGGACCTGAAGCTCGAGTAGCGGCTAGGGAGCCTGGTCGAGCTCGGGCTGCGGTTCGTCCTCGCGGCCGGCGAGGCGGTCGCGGCCGCGCTGGACGGCGGCGAGGAACTTCTGCAGGTTGACTTCGAGGGTGTTGAGGATCTCGTCGGCGTAGTCCTCGGCGCCGAGGCGAATTTCGCGCTCGCGGGTGCGGGCGTCCTCGACGATCTCGTCGGCGGCGCGCTCGGCCTGCTTGGTGACCTCCTCGTCGGAGATCAGGCGGGCCTGCTGCTCGCGGGCCTCGCGGACGATCCGCTCCGCCTCGCGTTTGGCCTCGGCCAGCATCTCCTGGCGCTCCTTGACGATCCAGCGCGCCTGCTTGATCTCCTCGGGGATCGTGGCACGCATCTGGTCGAGGAGGTCGTAGATCTCCTCGCGGTCCACGCGCACCTGATCCGTCAGAGGGACGGGTCGGGCGTTGTGAACAACGTCATCCAGCTTGTCTATGAGGACCAGGACGTCCATTAGCGAGTCGTAAGCCTACGTGTATGCGGGGTTTTTGGTGATGTCGCGATGATTCGGGGAGTTTCTTGCAAAGCGGCGCCCATCCTCCTCGACCGGCGCCGGAAAAGACTAGCGGCCGCCCAGGCGCTCCCCGAGGGCGGCGGCGACGGCGGGCGGCACCAGGTCGGATACGTCGCCCCCGAAGGTCGCCATTTCGCGCACCCCAGTCGAGGAGAGGAAGCTGTAGTTGGGCGAGGCGATCACGTAGACGCTCTCGATCCCGGGGTCGAGCTTGCGGTTCAGCTGGGCCATCTCGAACTCGTACTCGAAGTCGGAGATCGCCCGCATTCCCTTGACGATCGCGTGGGCGCCGTTGTCGCGGGCGAACTCGACCAGCAGGGTGGAGAAGATCTGCACCTCGACGTTGCCGAGCGTCGCCGTCGCCTCTTCGATGAAGGCCTTGCGCTCCTCCGCCGTGAACAGCGTCTTCTGCTTGCGGACGGGGTTATTGACGACGCCGACGACGACGTGGTCGAAGACGTTGGAGGTGCGGCCGATGATGTCGAGGTGGCCATTGGTGACCGGGTCGTACGTGCCCGGGCAGACCACGGTGCCGTTGCGCTTGCTCATCGGGCCGCCTCCCCCGTCCCGTAGATGGAGACGTCGGTGGCGCCGTAGCGGCGCTGGCGCAGCCGCTCCAGGGTCTCGACTCGAAGCGGTCGCCGCGCACCCGACTCGACCACGGCGCGGCCGTCGGCGGTGAGCAGATTTGGCAGGTGTGCGGAGAGGGCCGGCGCCAAGGAGTCGGCGAGTTTATAGGGGGCGTCGACGAACACGAGGTCGAACTTTCCCTTCCGGTCAAGGCCGGATTCGGTGGCGAGCCAGCGCTCGACGTCGGCGCGAACCAGCTCGGCCCGCTCGCCGAGGCCGAGGCGTTGGACGTTTCCGAGCGCCGGCCTGGTGTCGCGGTCAACGAGGACGGCGCGGGCGGCGGCGCGGCTGAGCGCCTCGATCGCGAGCGCGCCGGTGCCGCAGAAGAGGTCGAGGACGAGGGCCCCCTCGACCCGCCCCGGGCCAAGGGCGGAGAAGGTCGCCTCGCGGACGCGGTCGGAGGTCGGCCGGACCTTCCAGCCGCGGGGGGCGACCAGGCGCTGACCGCGGAGATCGCCGGCGATCACCCTCACAGCGGGATCGGGTCGGTGGCGGCGGTCCCGAAGCGGCGATAGGCGGCCTCGAGCAACGGGCCAAGCGAGGGGTCGCCGAGCGAGCCGAGGCGCTCCTGCAGGGCCACCACCTCGCCTTTCGCCGCCAGCAGCAGCTCTTCGTCGTCGGGCATCTCGGCGACCGCGAAGCGGGCGGCGCCGCTTTGTCGCGTCCCGAGGATCTCCCCCTCCCCACGCAGGGCGAGATCGACCTCGGCCAGCTTGAAACCGTCGCTCTGCCCCTCGACCGCGGCCAGCCGCCGCCGCGCCAGCTCCCCCGCCCGTTCGGCGAACAGCAAGCACTGCGAGGGATGCTCACCGCGGCCGACCCGCCCGCGCAGCTGGTGCAGCTGGGAGACGCCGAAGCGCTCGGCGCCCTCGATCACCATCACGGTCGCGTTGCCGACGTCGATCCCGACCTCGATAACCGTGGTCGCCACCAGCACGTCGGCCTCCCCGGCGGCGAAGGCCCGCATCGCCTCGGCCTTCTCGGTCGAGTGCATCTGGCCGTGGATCAAGCCAACGCGAAAGTCGCGGAGCTCGCTGGCGCGCAGCCGCTCGGCCTCGACCTCGGCCGCCTTGCCGGGGGTTTTCTCCGATTCGGCGACCAGCGGGCAGACCACGTAGGCCTGGCGCCCCTCGCGCAACCGCCGGCGCATGAACTCGAACGCTTCTCCCCGCTGCTCCTCCTCGACCAGCCGCGTCTCGATCGGCATCCGACCCGCCGGCAGCTGGTGCAGGGCGGTGGTGTCGAGGTCGCCGTAGGCAGTTAGGGAAAGGGTGCGTGGAATCGGGGTCGCGGTCATGTGGAGGACGTGCGGAGCCATCCCGGCGACCCCCTTGCGGTCGAGGGCGCGGCGCTGCTCGACCCCGAAGCGGTGTTGCTCGTCGACGACGACGAGGCCGAGGCGGGCGAACTCGACCGTCGGCTCGATCAGGGCGTGGGTGCCGACGATCAACCCCAGCTCGCCGCTGGCCAGTTGGTCGAGGGCTTTGCGGCGGGCCGGTGCGGTGGTGGCGCCGGTGAGCAGCGCGAACGGGGTCGCCTCTTCGGCCAGCAGGCGGCCGAGGGTGATCGCGTGCTGCTCGGCAAGCGTCTCGGTCGGCGCCATCAACGCAGCCTGGTAGCCGGCTTCGAGCGCCCGCAGCATCGAGTAGACCGCGACCACGGTCTTGCCCGAGCCGACCTCGCCCATCAACAGGCGCGCCATCGGCTCGCCGGAGTCGAGGTCGCCGTCGACCTCGTCGAAGGCGGCGAGCTGGTCCCCGGTCGGCTCGAACGGCAGCGAATCGAGCCAGCGGCCGACCTGCTCCCCTGGCTTGCCGAGCCGGGGCGCGGGACGCGAGGTGCGGTGGGTGCGCCGCCGGGTCGCCAGCAGGGCTTGGTGGAGGAAGAGCTCCTCGAAGGCGAGGCGGCGGCGGGCGCCGTCGAGCTCCTCGGCGGAGTCGGGGAAGTGGGCGGCACGGATCGCCTCGGCGGCGCCGCCGAGGCGATATTTGGTTCGAAGTTGGGACGGCAGGCCCTCGACGGCGTTCGGGGCGAGCTTTACGGCCTCGGCGGCCCACTCGCGGATGCGGTGCGGGGGGAGCGCTTCGGTCGCCGGGTGGACGGGGAGGAACGCAGGCGCTCCCGGCGGCGGCGGGGCCTGTCCCGCCGCAGGGGCGTCTTCGTCCTCGGGACCAGACGTCGCGATGACCTCCCATTCGCTGACGGTGAAGCCGCGGGTGCCCAGCTTGCCGGTGAGGAGGAGTTCGGTGCCGGGGATCAACTTGGCGACGGCCCAGGGCTGGTTGAACCAGGTGGCGCGGACGTGGCCGGACTCGTCGCCGACCTTGACGCCGACGATGGTCAGCTTGCCTTTGCGAAAGGGGCGGGGCTGCTTGCCCTGGACGGTGACCAGGACCGTTCCGGTCTCGTTGGTGTCGAGGCTCTCGAGCGGGACGATCTGGCGGTTGCGGTGGCGGATCGGGAAGCGGAGGAGGAGGTCCCAGACGGTGGCGATGCCCGCCTCGGCCGCCGTCGCGGCGGTCTTCGGGCCGACTCCGGGGAGCGCCTGCAGGGAGGCGTCGAGGACGCTCGGGCGCGGCCAGTGGACCGGGGCGGCGAGGAGCTCGGGGCGGCCGAGCTCGCGGACGCCGGCGAAGGAGCGCAGCCGCCCCTCCCCCGCCGCTACTGGGCCGCGAGCAGCCACCACCAGCTCGGCTGCCCTCCCTCGTGGGTCTCGATCTCCACCCCGTCGGGGACGTGGGTGTCGATGTCGGCGAGCGGTATCGGGGCGCCCTCGCCGCCGATCACGGTGACGATCTCAGCGTCCTCGGCGAGCAGCTGGATGGTGTCGGTCAGGGTTGAGCCGGCGCCGCCGTAGGCGACGATCTCGCCGCCGACGAAGCCGACCGCGTCGCCCTTGCGGAAGCGGCCCTGCGCGTCGTCGCGGGCGGCTGGGGCGACCCCGCCTGTCGCCACCCCGTCGAGCTCCGCCTCCAGCCGCGCGGCGTTGGTCGCCGCATCGGCATCGGGGTCGAGCTCGACCAGGGCCAGCAGGCTCGCCTGCTGGGAGAGCGCCGGCACCACTCGCGCCGGCTTCTCGGAGAGCTCGCAGGCGCGCTCGGCCGCCATCACCACGTTGGAGGAGCTGGGCAGGACCAGGACCTCGTCGGCGCCGACGCCGTGGATCCCGGCGAGCAGCTCGTAGGTGGACGGGTTGAGCGTCTCGCCGCCGGGGACGACGTGGGCGCCCATCCCGGCGAAGAGCCGTTCCAGTCCGGCCCCGGCGGCGACCGCGACCACCCCGGTCCGCGCCCCGGCGCCGGCGCTGGAGAGGCGGGCCTCGCGCTGGGCGACCTGCTCGCGCATGTCGGCGACGTCGAGGTTGGCGACCGCGCCGATCCCCTCGAAGACCGCCACCGCGGCCTCGGGCTCGTCGGTGTGGACGTGGACCTTCAGGGTGGCGTCGTCGCCGACCACCAGGACCGAGTCGCCGAGCCGCTCCAGCCGCGGCAGGAAGCTGCGGTCGGAGAGGCCGCTGCCGGCGACGATGAAGTTGGTGCAGTAGCGGTAGCGGCTGTCCTCGTGGTGGGGGCGGCTGAGCCGCGGCGCCTCGTGGTGGGGGATCTCCGGCGCCGCCTCGTCGTCGCCGCGCAATCCGGCGACGACGCCGGCGAGGATCAGCACCAGGCCATGGCCGCCGGCATCGACGACGCCGCTTTCGCGCAGCACCTCGAGCTGCTCGGGGGTCCGCGCCACCGCTCGCTCGCCGTCCTCGATCGCCCGCTCCAGCACCGAGGCGAGGACCGCGTCCTGTTCGGCTTCGCCGACGTCGCGGCCGAGCCGCTGCTTGTCGGCCTCGAGGTGGGCGAGCTGGCGGGCCAGCGAGTGGGCCATCTCGCGGAAGACGGTCAGCATCGTCCCCTCTGCCGGCTCGCGGACCGAGTCGTAGGCGGCGTCGGCGGCGCTGGCGAAGGCGGCGGCGACCAGCACCGGGTCGACCAACTCGCCCGGCCGCGAGGCGAGCTCCTCGGCGGCGCCACGGACGATCTGGCTGAGGATCACGCCGGAGTTGCCGCGGGCGCCCATCAGCGCCGCCCGGGCCAGCGCCTGGACTAGCTCGGTGCGACCGACCTCGTCGAAGTCCTGGTCGTCGAGGCGGTCGAGCTCCTCCATCACCGCGCGCAGCGTCATCGCCATGTTGTCCCCGGTGTCGCCGTCGGCGACAGGGAAGACGTTGAGGTCGTTGACCTCCTGGCGGCGCGCCTCCAGAGAGGCATAGGCAGAACTGATGACCCGGCGGAACCGGGCGATCGAAGGATCCGGCATCTGACCGGCAATCTAGCCGCCGGGTGCGACGGCAGCCGTCGGCCGTGCCTGGCCCGGGGCACGAAGTGGTGTCCCTCCCCCGATCCGCCGGGGATATCGGTACTTTCACCGCTTCAACCCTCGGGTGGAGGCAGGATTTCCGCCCAGGGGCCGATGAACCGGCCCCGCGACAACCGTAGCCTCGTCCCACCCCCGTTTTCGGGCGGCCCCCCAGTCCGTATTCCGCCAGAGAAGGAGTTACATGCGCCGCTTCGCCACCTGGACCACCGGCCACCGCAAGACCGTGATCATCGGCTGGATTCTCGCCCTGGTTGTGATTGGCGGGATCTCCGGCTCGGTCGGCTCGGACTTCAGCGAAGAATTCAAACTTCCCCAGTCGGACTCGACCGAAGCCTACGAACTGCTCGAAGACCGCTTCCCGGCGCAGTCCGGCGAAACCTCGCAGATCGTCTTCAAGGCCGAAGGCGGCGGCGGGGTCCAGTCGCCGGGGGTGAAGAGCAAGATGGAAGGGCTGTTCAAGAAGGTCGAAACGCTGCCCCACGTGACCGAAGTCGCCAGCCCCTACCAGCAGGGCGGCGCGGCCGCGGTCAGCAAGGACGGCGAGATCGCCTACGCGACGATCCAGTTCGACGTCCAGAGCAACAAGCTCGACAAAGCGAAGACGGAAGAGATCATCGCCTCGGCGCAGGCCGTCTCCGGCAACGGCCTGAACGTCGAGCTCGGCGGCCAGCCAATCCAGGAAGCCGAAGAAGAAAGCGGCGACGCCTCCTTCTTCATCGGCCTGCTCGCCGCGGTGGTGATCCTGCTGCTGACCTTCGGCTCGGTGGTGGCGATGGGGCTGCCGATCCTCACCGCGCTGTTCGCGCTCGGGGTCGGGATCAGCCTGGTCACGATCGGGACCCACGTCTTCGATACGGCCAACTTCGCCCCGGTGTTAGCGGCGATGATCGGGCTCGGGGTCGGGATCGACTACGCGCTCTTCATCCTGACCAGGTTCCGCAACGGGCTCGACGAAGGGATGGAGCCGCGCGACGCGGCGATCCAGGCGATCGATACCGCCGGCCGCGCCGTCCTCTTCGCCGGCATCACCGTGATCATCTCGCTGATGGGGATGCTGCTGCTCGGCATCAGCTTCCTCTATGGGGTCGCGGTGGCGGCCGCCCTGGCGGTGCTGTTCACGATGATCGCGGCGCTGACCCTGCTGCCGGCGATGCTCACCTGGGCCGGTCACCGGGTCGACAAACTGCGAATCCCCGGGCTCGGCCCGCGCAAGACCAGCATCGACGAGAACAGCTGGTGGTTCCGCTGGAGCCGCAAAATCCAGAAGCGGCCGGTGCTGGCGGCGCTGCTCTCCGGCGGCTTCCTGCTGATCCTCTGCATTCCGGTGCTCTCGCTGCGCCTCGGCGTCAACGACGCCGGCACCAACCCCTCGGGGACGACCACCCGCCAGGCCTACGACCTGCTGGCCGAAGGCTTCGGCCCCGGCTTCAACGGGCCGTTCACGATGGTCGCGGCGCTGCCGAGTAAGGGCGAAGACCAGGGCCTGACCCAGCTCTGCGACACGGTAGGCAAGGAAGAAGGCGTTGCCAGCGTCACCAACGTCACCCTCAACCCGGCGAAGAACACCGGCGTCTGCCAGGTCTACCCGACCACCTCGCCGCAGAGCGAGGACACGACGACGCTGCTCGACCACATCCGCAACGACGTGATCCCGCCGATCGAAGCGGAAACGGGGGCGCAGCTCCACGTCGGCGGCGTCACCGCGATCTTCGAGGACTTCGGCGACGCGATCAGCGAAAAGCTGCCGCTCTTCATCGGCGTCGTGATCCTGCTCTCGGCACTGCTGCTGATGGCGGTCTTCCGCTCGCTGCTGGTGCCGCTGAAGGCGATGGTGATGAACCTGCTCTCGATCGGAGCGGCGTTCGGGATCATCGTCGCCGTCTTCCAGTGGGGCTGGGGCGGCAGCATCATCGGCGTCGACAACACCGGCCCGATCATCGCCTTCTTCCCGATCTTCCTGTTCTCGATCGTCTTCGGGCTCTCGATGGACTACGAGGTGTTCCTGATGTCGCGGATCCACGAGGAGTGGGACCAGCGCAACGATGCCTCCGAAGCGGTGACCCGCGGTCTCGCCCTGACCGGCCGGGTGATCACCGCCGCGGCGGCGATCATGGTCACCGTCTTCGCCTCCTTCATGCTCGGCGAAGAACGGATCATCAAGCTGTTCGGCCTCGGCCTCGCCTCCGCGGTCCTGATCGACGCGGTGGTGATCCGCTCGATCCTGGTCCCGGCGATCATGCAGCTGTTCGGCCGCCGCGCCTGGTACCTGCCGGGCTGGCTCGCCCGCATCCTCCCCCGCCTCTCGGTCGAGCCCTCCGAGATCAAGACCGCAGCCCGCCCGGCAGAGCCGATCCCCGAGGCGGACTGAGCACGATCAATCAGGGAGCCGGAGCCACCGCGCTCCGGCTCCCTGCTGTCGCTAATTGAGCTAATCGAGGGCCCAATTAGCTCAATTACGTCACGGTTAGCTCAATTCTTGGCCTAATCATCCGGATCTCACCGGGCCAATCCCTCGCCCCCGCCCAAGGAGCGAATCTTCGCGGTAAGGCGGCGGCTCGCGGCCCCGGGCTGGGGATCCCGCGCGGGAATGTTCGCGAAGCGGCGGAAATGCAATCCGGTCGTTGCCCGCCATAGGCGGGCACCATCATCCGGAGCCGCGACCTTCAGGTCGCGCGACTCAATTCCCGCGCGGGATCCCCAGCCCGGGGCCCCACAGGCACCGCCGAACTAGGCGGCCTTGGTGACCTTGTTGCTCTTCAAGCAACGGGTGCAGACGTAGGCGCGCAGCGGCCGGCCGTTCTCCTGGATCCGCACCTTCTGCAGGTTCGGCTCGAAGCGGCGCTTGGTCGCGACCATCGAGTGGCTGCGTGACTGGCCGAACGCCGGTCCCTTGCCGCAGCTGTGACATACCTTCGCCATGAGGCGCTGGATGGTAGACGATCCGGCGGCTCAGGCGAGCTGGCGCTTCAGCAATGCCATCCGGGCCACGGTGAGGGCCGCGTTGCGGCCTTGGTCGCGCTTGTCGCCGCCGGCCCGGGCCAGCGCCTGCTCCATCGTGTCGCAGGTGATCACGCCGAAGGCGCAGGGCACGCCGGTCTCCAGCTGCACGTCCTGGATCCCCCGCGCCGCCTCGGCGCAGACGAAGTCGTAGTGGTCGGTCTCGCCGCGGATGACGACGCCGAGGCAGGCGACGCCGGCATAGTCGCCGCTCTCGGCGAACTGCTTGGCAGCGAAGGGCAGCTCGTAGGCGCCGGGGACCGAGACGTCGGCGACGTCGGTGATGTCGACGCCGGCGATTTCGAAGCCGGTGTGGGCGCCGGAAACGAGTCGCAGCGCCAGGTCCTCGTAGAAGCGCCCGACGCAGACGCCGAAGCGCAGGCCCGCCAGCGTCTCTTGCTCCTCCTCGGAGAAGGTCTCGAGGAAGGCGCCGTCCTCACTCGCCACGGAGGCCCTCCTCGGCCGGCGCCGCCGGCCCCGCCCCGGCCGCGTCGCGTTCCTCCTCTTCGTGCAGCATCTCCTCGTCGAAGTCGAGGCCCTGGTGGTGCAGCGAGTGGCCCATGCGGTCGCGCTTGGCCCGCAGGTAGGCCTCGTTGTGGGGGTTGGGCGCCGACTCGATCGGCACCTGCTCGGAGACCGAGAGCCCGTACCCCTCCAGCCCGACGATCTTTTTCGGGTTGTTGGTGAGGATGCGGATGCTGGTCAGGCCGAGGTCGGTGAGGATCTGGGCGCCGATTCCGTAGTCGCGCAGGTCCGCCGGCAGGCCCAGCTTGAGGTTGGCGTCGACGGTGTCGTGGCCCTCCTCCTGCAGTTTGTAGGCCTTCAGCTTGTTCAGCAGGCCGATCCCGCGGCCCTCCTGGCTGAGGTAGAGGAGGACGCCGCGGCCCTCGCGCTCGATCGTCGCCATCGCCGCTTCCAGCTGTTCGCCGCAGTCGCAGCGCATGCTGTGGAAGACGTCGCCGGTGAGGCACTCGCTGTGGACGCGGACGAGCACGTCCTCGGCGCCGTCGACCTCGCCTTTGACCATCGCCACGTGGTGTTTGTCGTCGACCAGGGAGCGGTAGCCGACTGCGGTGAAGTCGCCGAAGGTGGTCGGCAGGCCGGTCGCGACCACCCGTTCGACCAGCTTCTCCGTACGGCGGCGATAGGCGATCAGCTCGGCGACCGTGACCAGCTTCAGGCCGTGCCGCTCGCAGTAGGGGATCAGGTCGGGGACGCGGGCCATCGAGCCGTCGTCGTTCATCACCTCGCAGATCACCCCGGCCGGGGTGAGGCCGGCGAGACGGGCGAGGTCGACACTGGCCTCGGTGTGGCCGGTCCGCTCCAGCACGCCGCCCTCTTTCGCTTTCAGTGGGAAGACGTGGCCGGGGACGACGATGTCCCGCGGGCCGGAGCGCTCGTCGATCGCGACCTGGATCGTGTGGGCGCGATCGTGGGCGGAAATCCCGGTGCTGACGCCGCCGGCGGCCTCGATCGTGACCGTGAAAGCGGTCTGGTGGGGCGCCTCGTTCTTCTGCGTCATCAGGTTGAGGCCGAGCGCCTCGCAGCGCCCCGGGGTCAGCGTCAGGCAGATCAGCCCGCGCCCCTCCTTGGCCATGAAGTTGACCGCCTCCGGGGTGGCGAACTGGGCGGCCATCACCAGGTCACCCTCGTTCTCGCGCTCTTCGCCGTCGCAGACGACGATCATGCGACCGCGGCGGATCTCTTCGATCGCTTCCTCGATCGTCGCGAACGGGCTGTCCGCCCCGCGCTCCTGCTCTTTGCTCTGCACCTCGGCCAATCCGGTCACGCCCTTTCTGTTCCGGCGAATGGTTGCACCAAGCGCTCGACGTACTTGGCGACGACGTCGCACTCAACGTTCAACTCGTCTCCCTCGTCCAGCTCCCCCAGGTTCGTTCGCTCCAGCGTCTCTGGGATCAGCGAGACCTCGGCCCAGGCCTCGCCGAGCTCGGCGACGGTGAGGCTGACCCCGGCGAGCGTGACCGAGCCCTTGTCGACGACGTAGCGCGCCAGGCCGTCGGGGAGCTCGACCCGGACCCGCCGGGCGAAGCCGTCCTGCCGCGTGGCGAGGACGCGGGCGACGCCGTCGACGTGGCCCTGGACGATGTGACCGCCGAGCCGCTCGCCCGCTTTCATCGCCAGCTCGAGGTTGACCCGGGAGCCGGGCGCGAGCCGGCGCAAAGCGGTGACGGCGAGGGTCTGGTTCATCGCCTCGGTCTCGAATCCCTCTGCGTCGGCGGCGGTCGCGGTGAGGCAGGCGCCGTCGACCGCGATCGAGTCGCCGAGGCCGATTTCGGCGCCGAGGCGGGTGGCGATGCGCAGGCGGGCGCCCTCGGCGCCGGCGTCGAGCGTCTCGACCGTGCCCACGTCCTCGATCAGCCCGGTGAAGATCAGAACTCCCTGTAGCGGGCCGTGACCAGCAGGTCGGGGCCGACGGACCGGGCGTCCGTCGCCAGCGCACTCGTTCGATCTTGCCCCCTATCGGGGGTGCGATCCGTCGAGCGCGAGTCGGAGGTGGGGTTCGGGCCGCCAAGCAGCATTGGTGCGAAGAAGGTACGGGACTCGTCGATTTGGCCGGCGGCGAGGAGGGAGTCGGCGAGGGTTCGGCCGCCCTCGAGGAAGAGCGAGGTGAGGCCGCGGCGGCCGAGCATCGCCAGGGTCTCGGCGATCCGCTCGGCGGGGTCGGAGGCGGCGGCGAGGTAGACCTCGACCCCGACCTCGCGCAGGGCGGCGACGCGCTCCTGCGGCGCGGAGCCGGAGGCGGCGACGACGAGCACCGGTACCTCGGCCGCGGTCGCAACCAGCCGCGAGCCGAGCCGCAGGCGCGCCGCGGAATCGAAGACGATCCGCAGCGGCTGGCGGGGAGAGTCGGGGCTACGGGCGGTGAGCAGGGGGTCGTCGGCGAGGGCGGTGCCGATGCCGACGGCGATCGCGTCGCTTTCGGCCCGCCAGCGGTGGACCAGGGCGCGGGACTCCTCGCCGGAGATCCAGGGTGAGCTGCCGGGTGGGGTGGCGGTGCGGCCGTCGAGCGACATTGCCAGCTTCAGGGTCACCAGCGGCAGGCCGGTGCGGGCGTGCTTGCGGAAGGGCTGGACCAGCTGGCGGGCGGCGGCGGCCTCGGCGCCGGCGGCCCACTCGACCTCGACCCCGCCCTCGCGGAGGATGTCGGGGCCGCGGCCGGAGGCCTTCTCGCTGGGGTCGTCGGCGCCGATCACGACGCGGGCGACTCCGGCATCGAGAATCGCCTCGACGCAGGGCGGCTGGCGCCCCTGGTGAGCGCAGGGCTCAAGGGTCACGTACATCGTCGCCCCACGCGGGTCCTCGCCCCGCTCGCGGCAGTCGGCCAGCGCCGCCCGCTCGGCGTGAAACCCGCCCAGCTCGGCGTGAAATCCCTCGCCAAACACCTCGTCGTCCCTGACCAGGACGGCTCCCACGAGCGGATTGGGGCTGACCCGCCCGCGCCCTCCTTCGGCAAGCTCCAGCGCTCTGCGCATTTGAGCTCGCTCATTACCCGAAAGCTGGGAACTCAGGTGACCGATTGACTCGTCAATCAATCCATCGTAGTGCTCCCGGAACTCGTCCTACAGGTGGGGGCGCGGTCGGGGTCGAAATTCGTGAGGGTGTCCGATCCCTCGCCACGTTCGACGTATCGGTCGATGCGCTGCCACGGACGGCAAGCGGTGGCGACCTGACGATCGAGCATCACGCTCGGGATCGCACCGATCTCAGGGCAACCGCGGTACCCGGTGACGCTCGCTACGAGGTGGGAAACCCCGAACCAGGTCGGGACGATCGCCGCCGGCCAGAGGGCAACCCGTGCCGGCAGCCTACGAGTGCTCATCCCGCCCGCAAGGAGGAGGAATCCAATGCCTGCGCCCGCTCGAGCCAAGCGGGCATTGCGCCCAAGCGGCGGGAGCTCTGACTGGTCCGCTGGGTCGGAGCAGCATCCCCCGCTGAGAAACCCCTGATCCGCCGGCGTTCGCACTTCCGCGTTCTTCACGTGCCGATTCCTTTCGTTTGATCCCGGAGCAGCCGACGACCCAAGGCGAGCCCCAGGGCGAGCACCGCAACGACTCCGGCGGCGAGCTCGCCCACCAAGCCGAGAGCAAGCGCACAGGCGGCTCCAACAAGCAGGGGGACGACGAGGCAGCATCCGAGTAGGACGACTGCGCTGGCCAGAACCCCGAGCTTCGAGGGGGACAGCTTCTTGACGATGTTGGTGTTCATCTCGCTACCCTGAACCTTCAACCCAACTTGAAGTCAAGGGAGACATGGAAGAAGGCTCGCTGCTGAGCATTGGCCAAGTCGCGACGCGAGCGGGACTTCGCACCTCGTCGATTCGCTACTACGAGTCAGTCGGCGTGCTCCCCGAGCCCGAGCGGGTCAGCGGGCAGCGGCGCTACCCGGCCGACATCGTCACCCGGCTTGGCTTCATCGACGTGGCGCAGCGGGCGGGCTTCTCGCTGGACGAGATCCGCGAGCTGTTCGAGGCCTCCGCGGAGAACCAAGCCTCCGAGCGGCTGCAGTCGCTGGCACAGCGCAAGCTGGGCGACGTCGAAGACTTGATCGCCCGGGCAGAAGCGATGAGGGGATGGCTGCAGGCCGCCGGGAACTGCGAGTGTCCGCAGCTCGACGCCTGCCTGCTCTTCGGTGACGAGGTACGCGGCGCGTTGCGCAGCTAACTGCAGATCTTCTCCTTCCGGCTTGACTTCAAGCTGGGTTGAGGGTTCACGGTGGCCCGCCCACCAACCCAAGGAGAACGGATGCGCAAGCAGATGATCTGGGCCGCCACCCTCACCCTCGTCCTCGCAGCGGCGAGCACGGGGGTCGCGACGGCCGCGAAAAAACCCGTCACCGTGAGGGAGGGGAATTTGATTCTCACCTTCAACGGCGACGTCTTTCCGGTTGCCTTGCCGGAAGACAGGCCGGCGCCCATCACCCTGTGGGCAAGCGGCGACATCGACACGGTCGATGGCTCGCAGCCCCCGGCGCTGCGGGAAGTCGTGCTCGAAACCGCAAAAGACGGCTACGTCAACGCCGAGGGACTGCCGGCCTGCAGCATCGGCAAGCTCGAAGCGGAGGGCACCGCCGCCGCCGAACGAGCCTGTGCAGGCTCGATCGTCGGTCGCGGACACACGACGGTCCGCGTCGCCTTCCCCGAACAAGCGCCGTTTTCGGCGAAAGGGCCGGTCGTCGCCTTCAACGGCGGCATCAGCGGGGGCGTGACGACCCTGCTTCTCCATTCGTACATCGCGGTGCCCTCGCCGACCGCGGTGGTGACCACGGTGAAGATCCGGAAAGTGCACAACGGTCCCTACGGACTGCGCTCGGTGGCAACCATTCCCGTCATCGCGGGCGGTGCCGGGTCGCTGACTCACTTCGACCTGGTTCTTCACCGGGAATTCGAATTCCACGGGCAGCAACGGAGCTACCTCACGGGGGAATGCACCCATGACAGCTTGCTGGCGCGATCGACCGACGTGTTCGCGAGCGGCGACCGCGTGACCGGTACCCTCGTTCGCCCCTGCAAAGTGCGTAAGTAGGCGACGGGCGCGCGGGCTCCGGCACGGCCGGGGCCCGCGCGCCGGGAGACAGGCCTCCGGCGCCGTCGGCGGGGATACCCTGACGCTCGCGATGAAGCTGATCATCCAAATCCCCTGCCTGAACGAGGAGGCGACGCTGGCGGAGACGATCGCCGACCTGCCGCGCCAGGTCGCCGGCTTCGAGGCGGTTGAGCTGCTGGTGATCGACGACGGCTCGACCGATCGCACGGTCGCCGTGGCCCGCGAGTGCGGGGTCGAGCACATCGTCCGCCTGACCAACAACAAGGGGCTGGCGGCGGGCTTCCAGGCCGGTCTCGACGCCTGCCTCAAGCTCGGCGCCGACGTCGTCGTCAACACCGACGCCGACAACCAGTACAGCGGCGCCGACGTCGCCAAGCTGGTCGCCCCGATCGTCGCCGGCGAGGCCGACATGGTCGTCGGCGACCGCGAGGTGAGCGGGGTCGAGGACTTCTCGGCGACGAAGAAACGGCTGCAGCGGCTGGGCAGCTGGGTGGTGCGGCGGGTCTCGGGGACCGAGGTCTCCGACGCCACCTCCGGTTTTCGCGCCTACAACCGCGAGGCGGCCCTGCAGCTGCTGGTGGTCGACAACTTCACCTACACCCTGGAGAGCCTGATCCAGGCCGGGAAAATGCTGGTCGCCGTCGACGAGGTGACGGTCGCGACCAACCCGAAGACGCGCGAGTCGCGGCTGGCCGGATCCTCGGGCGCCTACGTGCGCCGCAACGGACTGGCGATCCTGAGGATCTACGCCCGCTACGAGCCGCTGCGGACCTTCGCCACCGCCGGCCTCATCGTCTTCGCCTTGGCGATCTGCGCCTGGCTGCCCTTCCTGATCGACGCGATCTTCAACGGCAACTCCAGCGGCCACATCCAGTCGCTGATCCTCGGCGCCGTCCTCTTCATCGCCGCGATCCAGCTCTTCGCCCTCGGCGTCATCGGCGACCTCCTCGCCGGGCAGCGGGTGATGACCCAGCGGGTCTTCGAGCGGGTGCGCCGGGTCGAGCTGCGCCTCGGGGTCGAGCCCTCCCACTACGAGCGCGGGGCCGAGCAGCGGCCCGCTGTCGAGGAGCACGGGGAGGTCGAGCGATGAGCGACGCCTCGAGCAACGGAGCCGCCGCGAAAGAGGCGCCGAAAAGCTCCGCCGACTACGGCAAAACCGCCAGCTTCCTGGCGGTCGGGGTCGGCCTCACCGGGGTGATCACCTACGCCTACTTCCTGATCGCCTCCCACACCCTCTCCAAACACGAATACGGGCAGATCACCGTCCTCTGGTCGGCCGTCTTCATCACCATCTCCACCCTCTACCGGCCGATCGAACAGCTGCTCAGCCGCCACATCTCCGAGCGGCTGACCCGGGGCGAATCGATCAACCAGCCGATGCGGGTCGCCTCGACGATCCAGTTCGGGCTGGCGCTGCTGTTCGCGGTGCTGGCGCTGGCGCTGCGGGGACCGCTGCAGAACGACGTCCTCGAAGGCAACGAAACTCTCTACTGGGTCTTCTTCAGCTCGGTCCTCTTCTACGCCGCCAGCTACTTCGCCCGCGGCTTCCTCGCCGGCTCCCAGCGCTTCGGCCTGTTCGTCGCCCTGATCCTCTCCGAATCCTGCTTCCGCACCGTCTTCGCGGTGCTGGTCGCGATCAGCCTGCTGAGCGGCCAGTCGGCGGTCGCGATCGGGATCACCGCGGCGCCGGCGCTGTCGCTGCTGGTGGTGCCGTTCGCCTTCGCCCGGCGGGCGAAGAAAGAGGCGGCGGGGGCCGAGGCGCGGGCGGCCGCGGACGCCGAGGCGCCGCCCGGCGCGCCCGGACGCGAAGCGGAGGAGAGGCCGGAAGACAAGTTCTCCTTCGCCACCGGCGGCGGCTTCGCGGCGGCGGTGCTGCTGATCATGTTCAGCGAACAGGCCTTCCTCAACGCCGGCCCACTCATCGTCCGCGGCCTCCAGGGCGCCACCGAGGCCGGCTACATCTTCAACGTGCTGATGCTGGCGCGGGCGCCGCTGCAGCTCTTCCAGTCGATCTCGACCAGCATCCTCCCCCACCTCACCTCGCTCCACACCAGCGACGACCCGGGCGCCCCGAAGGAGTTCCACCGCACGGTCAGGGGGGTGCTGCTGGGGATCACCGCCTTCGCCGCCCTGGTCGCCGTGGTGGTGCTGATCGCCGGGCCGAAATGCATGCAGATCGCCTTCGGCGATGAATTCACCTACGACCGCCTCGGTCTGCTGCTGGTGACGTTCGGGATGGGCCTCTACCTGGCCTCGGTCACGGTCAACCAGGCCTGCATCGCCCAGGGCCAGGTGCGCCGCGCTTCCATCCGCTGGATCTCCTGCGCGGTCGTCTTCATCGGCTGGAACCTGCTGCCGATCGTCTCCGACGTCGACCGCCGGGTCGAGATCGGCTTCCTGCTCGCCGCCAGCGTCCTCTTCGTCCTCCTCTACCTGGTCTACCGCAACCCGCACGAACGCAGCGAGGACCGGGTCGAGCCCGGCTCGCCGGAGGAGCTGGAGGCGCGGCTGGCGGCCCTGGACGAGCAGGTCTAGGCCCCGCCCGCGGCGCTCACGGGCGTTGAGGAAAGGCGCTGGGCGGTTCACTAGGGTCACTCGATGGGCCACCACGACGCCGAGCTGATCCTGATCGCCGGCGTCCTCCTGGCCGCGGGGATCGCCGGCGCGCTGCTCGCCGACCGGGTCCGCATCCCCGGGCTGCTGCTGTTCCTCGGGCTGGGGATGCTGGCCGGCTCCGAAGGCCTCGGCGGAATCGACTTCACCAATACCGAGCTGGCGCGGACGCTGGGCACGATCGCCCTCGTCCTGATCCTCTTCGAGGGCGGGCTGACCGCGGGTTGGTCGGAGATCCGCCCGGTGCTCGGCACCGCCGCCTCGCTGGCGACCCTGGGAACGGCGCTGACGGCACTGCTGGCCGGCCTGGCGGCGAAGCTGATCTTCGGCTTCTCCCTGCTCGAAAGCCTGATCGTCGGCTCGGCGATCGCCGCCACTGACTCGGCGGCGATCTTCGCCGTGCTGCGCAACTCGACCCTGCGCAAGCGCCTCGCCCGCTCGCTCGAGGGCGAGTCGGGGATGAACGACCCGGTTGCGCTGCTGCTGGTGATCGGCTTTATCGAATGGATCCAGAAGCCCGGCTACGGGGTCGCCGACATGGCCGGCCTGCTGGCGTTGAAGCTGGCGGTCGGGATCGTCGTCGGGGTGGCGCTGGGTCGGGCCGCGGTCTGGGTGCTGCGGCGCTTCGAGCTGCCCTCCGACGGCCTCTATCCGGTGGCGACGATCGCGATCGCCGGGCTCGCCTACGGGGTCTCGGAGATCGTCCACGGCTCCGGCCTGCTCGCCGTCTACCTGGCGGCGCTGGCGCTCGGCGACGCGGCCCTGCCGGCAAAGCGGATCGTCGTCACCTTCCACGAGGGGGTCGGCTGGATCGCCCAGATCTCCCTCTTCATCCTGCTCGGCCTGCTCGTCTTCCCGGACGCGCTCGGCGACGTCGCGCTGAAGGGCCTGGCGCTCTCGGCGGTGCTGATCCTCATCGCCCGACCCGTCGCGACCTTCGTCGCGACCGCGCTCTCGCCGCTGAACGTGCGCGAGCAGCTGATGCTCGGCTGGGCAGGGCTGCGCGGGGCGACGCCGATCTGGCTTGCCACCTTCCCGGTCGTCGCCGGCGTCCGCGGCGGCGACGAAGAGTTCGCGATCGTCTTCTTCGTCGTCGTCACCTCGACCCTGGTCCAGGGGGCTAGCTTCGAGCCGCTGGCGAAGCGGCTGGGGCTGACCACCGACGAGCCGGCGCTGCCGCAGCGGCTGCTCGAGTCGGGGCGGATCCGGCAGCTGGGCGGCGACGTCGTCGCCTTCCGGCTGCCGCCCGGGGCCGCCGCCGCCGGCCACCTGGTGCGCGAGCTGGAGCTGCCGCGCGAGGCGCTGGTCAACGTGATCGTCCGCGACGGCCACGCGATCCCGCCGCGCGGCTCGACCGAACTGCAGGAGGGCGACGAGCTGCACGTGCTGGTCCGGGGCGAGCTGCGGCACGAGGTCGAGGAGCAGACCAAGCGCTGGGTGCGCGGCCCGATCGGCCGGCCGCCGCCACCCCCGCTCCCCCGCCGCGCCGCCTCCCAGGTCTTCACGGTGCGCCCGACCCGGGAAGGCGAGGACCTCGGCTCGCCCGAGCAGGTCGACGGGGTGCCGGTGGTTGCGGTGCTGCGCAGCCGCCGCGACGGAGTCGGGGTGATGGCGGCGCTGGCGGACGGGCGCTACGCGGTAACCGGCGCCGAGGTAGTCGCCGTCGGCGGCCGGCGCTCGTTGGCGGACTGGTGCGAGGGCCGGGCGGAGCGGCTCGGCATCGACTCGGCGGAGCACGCTTGGTGGCAAGAGGTGACGGGCGCGCTAATCGCCCGCGGCCGCCGTCGTTGAGTCTTGGCGTACTTCAGGCGGCGCCGGCGGCTTGGGCGATCTCGGTGTAGGCCGCGGCGGGGTCCGGGGCGCCGAAGACGGCTGAGCCGGCGACGAAGAGGGTGGCGCCGGCGGCGGCGATCGGGGCGGCGGTCCTGGCGTCGATCCCGCCGTCGACCTCGATCCGGGCGTCGCCGACCAGCGGCGCCAGGCGCTCGACCTTGTCGGGCGATGCCTCGATGAAGGCCTGGCCGCCCCAACCGGGGTTGACCGTCATGCAGAGCGCCAGGTCGATCGCGCCGCGCAGCTCCGAGAGCGCCTCGACCGGGGTGCCGGGATTGATCGCGACGCCGGCAGCGCAGCCGAGTTCGCGGATCGCGGCCGCGGTGCGGTTGGCGTGCGGGGTCGCCTCGGCGTGGAAGGTGATCGAGTCCGCCCCGGCCTTGGCGAACTCCTCGATCTGGCGCTCCGGCTGCTCGATCATCATGTGGACGTCGATCGCGCCGCCGGCGGCGTGGACCTGGTCGGCGATCGCCCCGGCGACCAGCGGCCCAATCGTGATCGGCGGGACGAAATGCCCGTCCATGATGTCGACGTGGATCACCCGGGCGCCGGCGTCCATCACCTCCTCGACCGCGGACCCGAGCCGGGCGAAGTCCGCGGAGAGAATCGACGGCGCCACCCGCGGCGCCCCGATCAGCTCCAGCATCCGCTCGCTCATGCCGCCCTCAGCATCGAGGCGCCGCAGGACTGACACTGCATGTCCTCGGTGTTGGTCATCCGCAGGATCGTCTGGTGTTCGCCGCACTCGGGGCACTGGGAGACGATTTCGAAGCGGCTGAGGCAGTTGACGCAGCGCAGCCGGCCGGGCAGCTGCGTCGGCCGCAGCCAGGGCTCGCCGCAGTTCGGGCAGGGGGCTCGTTTGAGCGGGCTGGTGCTCGCTTCGCCGGGTTCCGTCATCGCCTAATCATTGCGGGTGAGGCGGCAGATGAAGAAGCCGGTGGTGCGGTCGCGGTCGGGGCGCAGTTGCAGGGCGCGGGGCTCGACCACCGAAGCGAGCCCCGGCGCGCGGGCGCCGAGGTCGTCGAGACGCAGCGGCGGTACCTCCCCGGTGCCGGCCTCCTCGAGCAGGGCGGCGAGGCGGTCCTCGTTCTCGCGGCGGGAGATCGTGCAGGTCGAGTAGACGAGGGTGCCGCCGGGGCGCAGGGCGGCGGCGGCTTGGCGCAGGGCGGCGTCCTGGACCGCCGCCAGGCGCTCGATCGTGCGCGGCGATTTGCGCCAGCGGGCGTCGGGGCGGGAGGCGAGGGCACCGAGGTCGGAGCACGGACCATCGAGGAGCACGCGGTCGAAGCCGGACTGCATCCCCGGCTTCGTCGCGTCGGCCTCGATCACGACGACGTTGCGGAGACCGACCCGGGCCGCCTGGGCGGCGGTTTCCTCGGCCCGGGCGGGATCGAGCTCGACCGAGACGACGTCGCCGCGGTGGCCGACCCGGGCGGCGATCTGGCCGGTCTTGATCCCGGGGCCGGCGCAGAGGTCGAGGACCTGCTCGCCGGGCTGTGGGTCGAGCGCCTCGACCACGGCGGCGGAGCCGCGGCTCTGCGGGGTCAGTTCGCCGGCGGCGACCGCCGCGGGAACGGCCTCGCCGGTGCGGCCGGCGATCGTCAGCGACTCCGGCGCGGCGAGCGGCCAGGGGCCGGACGCGGGCGCAGCGTCGACCGCGGCGGCGCGCAGGCGCTCGACCGCGGCGTCGCGGGCGGCGGCGAGATCCTCCGCGCCGGCCGCACCCTCGGCATCGCGCCCCAGGCTCGGAGTCGCCCGCATCGCCACCTCGGCGGGCTCGTTGCAGGCTGCCAGCAGCGCCCGCGCACTCTCCGCGCCGAGCTCCTCCCACCACATCCGCGCCAGCCAGAGCGGGGCCGAGTGGGCGACCGCCGCCGCCTCCGGGGTCGAGTCGTCGTCCAGCAGGGCCCCCCGCAGCGCCTCGCGCTCGCGGGCGGCGCGGCGCAGGACCGCGTTGACGAAGCCGGAGGCGTGGGCGGCCCCCGCCCCCTTCGCCAGCTCGACCGCCTGGTCGACGGCGGCGTGGTCGGGGGTGCCGTCGGCGAAGAGCAGCTCGAAGAGGCCGAGGCGGAGCGCTGCCAGCACCGGCGGGTCGAGCAGGCGAGTCGAGCGGTCGGCGAGCCGTTCGATCCCGGCGTCGAGGGTGCCGCGGCGCTGGACGGTGCCGTAGGCGAGCCGCTGCGCCTGGGCGCGCTCGCGGCCGTCGAGCTTCGCCGTCTCGGCGTCGGCGCGGAAGGCGCGCTCGGTGTGGGCGTCGTCCTCGAAGGTCTCGCGGACGACCGCGAAGGCGAGCCGCCGGGCCGGCGCGATCACCTCAGCACGGCTGGGCGGCCGACTTCGGCAGCTTCGGCAGCGGGTGGCCGCGCAGGTAAGCGTCGATCGGCATCGGCCGGCCGCCGGGTGGCTGCACTTCCTCGAGCCGCAGGGCGCCGCGGCAGCAGCCGACCAGCAGCACTCCCCATTCCGTCTTCACCGAGCCCGCCTTGACGCTGACGTCGACCGCCCGCGCCCGCTTCACCCCGAGCCTCTCGCCGTCGGCGGTTTCGAGGTAGGTGCCGACGTGGCCGGCGAGGCCCCGCACCGTCGCCGCCAGCTCCGTCGCCGGGCGCAACGGGTCGAGCCGGCGCTCGGCCGGATCGATCTTCTCGGCGTAGGTGACCTCGTCCTCGTCCTGCTCGGCGAACTCGAGCTTGCCCTCGGCCTGCAGGTCGAAGGCCCGGACCAGCAGCTCGCCGCCGCGCTCGGCCAGCCGCGCCGAGAGCTTCTCGAAGTCGTCGTCGGGGCCGAGCCGGAGCTCCTCGCGCAGCGCCACCGGGCCGGAGTCGAGCCCGGCGGTGAGGCGCATGATGCAGACCCCGGTGCGGGCGTCCCTGGCCATGATCGCCCGCTCGATCGGCGCCGCCCCGCGCCAGCGCGGCAGCAGCGACGGGTGGACGTTGAGGATCGGCCACTCGGAGAGCAGCGGCTCGCGGATCAGCTGGCCGAAGGCACAGACCGCGAGCGCCTCCGGGGCGGCGGCGCGCAGGCGCTCCAGCGCGGCGTCCTCGTTGACGTCCTCGGTCTGCAGTAGCTCCAGCCCCAGCTCCTGGGCGGCGAGCGCGGCGGGCGGCGGCGACTCGTGGCGGCCGCGGCCCTGGCGGCGGTCCGGCGGGGTGACGACCAGCGCCGGCCGGTGCGGCGAGTCGGCGAGGCGCCGCAGCACGGTTGCGGCGAACTCCGAAGTTCCGAGGTAGGCGGTCCGCATCTTCGGCTAGGCGTCGGTGCGCGGCTCGCGCAGCTCGCCCTCGCCGGTCGGCTCGGGCTCCTCGGGCGAGTAGCTGCCGCCTTCGCGCAGCGCCTTCAGGGCGCCCTTGCGCTGAGGGCGGACGGTGCGGTCGAGGATCAGCACCCCGTCGAGATGGTCGATCTCGTGCTGGAGCACCCGCGCCTCGAGGCCGGCGGCCTCGAGCACGATCGGCTCGCCCTCGGCGTCGCGGCCGCTGAAGCGGGCGAAGAGCGGACGCTCGACGTCGACCGAGATCCGCGGCAGGCTTAGGCAACCCTCCTCGGCGAGGGCGACTTCGTCGGAGAGGTACTCGACCACCGGGTTAACGAGGGCGGTCGGCTCGTTGTCGGGACCGGCCTGGAAGACGAGCAGGCGGCGCAGGGAACCGAGCTGGGTGGCGGCGAGGCCGACCCCGAGGCCGTCGCGCATGATCGCGATCATCCGCTCCACCTCGGCCCGCAGCTCGGGCCCGAAGTTGGCCACCGGCGAGGCCTTCGACTTCAGCACCGGGTCGCCGAACTTGACCACGTGGGCGAGCGCCGCTTCGCGCCGGGCGAGGATTTCGCTTTCGAGCTCGCGATCGCGCTCGGCGTCGTGTTCGGCGGCGTCGGTGACGTGCTCGTCGCTCATCGCCCGATTGTATGGGGAGCCCGGCGGCGATGCGGCAGCGCGTTTGGCGCCAGGGGCGGCGTAGAGCGATGGCCGCGGGCGGGCTCGATCAATCGCGACATCCTCATTGCGGATCGACGTCGACGCCGATCGCGACGTCCTTGAGCGAGCGGTCGGCGGCGCGCTTCTCGACCACCCTCCGCACCGCCGCGATCGTCTCCTCCCGCCGCTCGGACTTGATCATCAGCCGCCGCCGGTAGCGATTGCGGACCCGGAACATCGGCGCCGGCCCCATCAGGTCCGCCTCCGCCGGGATCGCCGCCCCCAGCTCGCGGGCGAGCAGCGCCGCCGTTTCGTCCACCCGCTTCTCCTCCTCGCCGGCGAAGTTGAGCCGGACCAGACTCGAATAGGGCGGATAACGAAATTCCTCCCGTTTCGCCAGCTCGCCGGCGAGAAAACCGGCGGAGTCGTGACGCGCGGCGTGCTCGATCGAGGCCGCCTGCGGCGCCAGCGTCTGCACGATCACCTCCCCCCCGGCCTCGCCGCGGCCGGAGCGGCCGGCGAGCTGGGCGACCATCGCGAAGGTCCGCTCCTCGGCGCGGAAGTCGGGGAAGCGCAGGGTGGCGTCGGCGTCGAGGATTGCGCTCAGCGTCACCTCCGGGAAGTCGTGGCCCTTGGCGACCATCTGCGTGCCGACCAGGACCGCGCTCGGCGCCTCGCCGAAGCGGGCGAGGATGCGGGCGTGGGCGCCGCGCCCGGCGGCGGTATCGGAGTCGAGGCGGAAGACCGGCAGCGGCGCCAGTTGCTCGCTGAGCAGCGCCTCGACCCGCTCGGTCCCGGCACCGGCCTGGCTCAGCGTGGTCGAGCCGCACTCCGGGCAGGCGCGCGGCGCCGCTTCGCGGTGGGCGCAGTGGTGGCAGACGAGGCGACGGCTCTCGCGGTGAACGATCAGCGAGACGTCGCAGTTCGGGCAGTCCCAGTGGTGGCCGCAGGAGCGGCAGGTGAGCCAGGGAGCGAAGCCGCGGCGGTTGATCATCACAATCGCCTTGGCGCCGGCGGCGCGGACTCCCTGCAGGGCGTCCCAGGTCTGCGGGTGCAGCGGGCCGGAGCGCGGGTCGGCCTCGCGCATGTCGAGGAGCCGCACCGGCGGCATCCGCAGCCCGTCGACTCGGCGCGGCAGCTCCAGCCGCGGCAGCTCCAGCCAGGACTCCGGCCGCGGAGTGGCGGTGCCGGCGACGAGGACGGCGCCGGCGCGCTCGGCGCGGCGGCGGGCGACGGCGCGGGCGTCGTAGGTCGGGTCGCCCTCCTGCTTGTAGGAGGCGTCGTGCTCCTCGTCGATTACGACCAGGCCGAGGTTGGCGACCGGGGCGAAGACGGCGGAGCGGGGGCCGACGCAGACGCTCGCTTCGCCGCGCCGCAGGCGCATCCACTCGTCGTAGCGCTCGCCGGCGGAGAGGGCCGAGTGGAGGACGGCGAAGCGGTCGCCGAGCCGGGCGCGGAAGCGGGCAACGGCCTGCGGCGCCAGGCCGATCTCGGGGACGAGGACGATCGCGCCCTTGCCGCGCGCCAGCGCCGCCTCGACCGCGGCGAGGTAGACCTCGGTCTTGCCCGAGCCGGTGACCCCATGGAGGAGCTGGGCGCGGGGGGCGGCCGGGCTGGCGCCGCGCGGACGGGAGGCAGCCGGGCCAGCGCCGTGCGGACGCGCCCCGCCCTCCGCCTCAACGGCCTCTCCGTCGAGGGCGGCAACGATCGCCGCCACCGCCTCCACTTGCTCGGGCAGCAGCGTGGGGCGCTCGGCCGGCGCCGCCAGCTTCGATCCGCCCGGTGCGCGCCGCAGCCGGGCGTCCCGGGTGGCGATCAGCTCGCGGCCCTCCAGCCGCCGCAGAATCGCGCGGTCCGAGCCGACTGCCGCCGCCAGCTCGGCACTCGACATCTCGCCGCCGCGGAGCGCCTCCAGCACCGCCCGCTGCTTCACCCCCAGCCGCCCGCCGTCGGCGAGCGCCGCCTCCCCGGCCGGGAGGATCTCCGCCCGCAGCTCCAGCTTCGCCTTCACGGTGCGCCCGCCGGCGCCGGTCCCGGTCCCCGGCGGCAGCACCAGTTGCAGGCCGCGGGCCGGAGTCGAGCAGTACTCGCGCGCCACCCACAGCCCCAGCTCGACCAGCTCCGGCGGCGCTCCCGCCTCCAGCGCCTCGAGCGGCTCCGCCAGCCGCTCCGGCGGCAGCTCCGAGGTCTCGACCACATCGACGACGACGCCGAGGATGCGCCGCGGCCCGAACGGCACCCGGACCACGGCGCCGACCCCCAGCCCGTCCAGCCGCGCCGGCAGGCGATAGTCGAAGGGGCCGCGCAGGGCGCGGGCGGTGGTCAGGGGCTCGACCCTGAGAACGGACATCCGGCGAGGGTATGGGGGCGCGGGGACGGGCTCGCGGCCGGCGCAGCGCTTATGCTGGCGCCCGTGAGCCTCAACCTCAGCCCCGGGGAGCAGGTGATCTTCCAGGGCCACCCCTCCTGGCGGGCGATCCTCGGCTTCTACCTGAAAGGCCTGGCGGTCGCGATCGTGATCGGCGTGATTGCGAAGCTGGTCGGCGCCAGCAGCGGCGTCGTCTTCCTGATCGTGCTGGTGGTGCTGGCGGTGACGGTCCTGGTCGGCTTCATCAAACGCGTGGCGACCACGTACACGATCACCAACCGGCGGCTCAATATCAAGCGCGGGATCGTCAGCCGCGAGGTCCAGGAGACGCGTCTGGAGCGGGTCCAGAACGTCAACTACAACCAGTCGGTGTACCAGCGGGTGATGCAGATCGGCGACGTCGACTTCGACACCGCGGCGACCGATGACTACAACTTCGTCTTCTACGGGGTCGCGAATCCCTCGAATGTGGTTCACGAGGTGGACAAGGCGACCGGAGTCAACGCCGCCGGGAGCCATGGGCTGGGCGAGGCCCAGCCGCCGGCTTAGCTCCCCGCTTCGAGGCGGGTTCGGGTGCGAGCAAGGATTGCGCGGACGTAAGCGGGTTCGTGGGCGACCTGCCAGTGGGTGAAGCGGAGGCGGGCGGTGCCGGCGGCGGTGTGGGCTTGGTCGCGACGGGCGTCTCTGGCCTGGGCGGCGGGGGTGCGGTGGTAGCGCAGGCCGTCGGTCTCGACAACGAGGTCGAGGGTCGGGTAGTGGAAGTCGACTTCGAATTCGTTGACGATTTGCTTGGTGAGCGGGACGGCCAGGCCGGCGGCGACTGAGATCGGGAGGAAGAGACGTTCGAGTTCGTCCTCGGTGAGGACGAAGGTGTCGCGGTCCAAAAGGGCGCGGAGGCGCTTGACGCCGTGCTGATTGGCGTAGGAAGAGTCGAGCGCCGCGCGAAGGGTCTCGGGATCGACCCGGTCGCGCTTATCGGCGTCGTTGACCGCGCGCTCGAGGGGTGAGTCGGAGAGTTCGGTCGCGAGGTCAATCAGGGTCTGGATCGGGGTGGTGACCGGAATCCCGAGATGGGTGGTGAGGGACGTGGCAGGTAGGGAAGGGCGACTGCGGACGCGCAGGCCGCGCCGGTGGTGCTCGCTCCGGCGTCGAACGCTGACGTCGATTCGACCACCACGCTCCCGGCCGATCGTCCAGAGCGCCGCGGCACTGCCATGGCTGAGCGCGACCGAAGCGTCGCCGTGACCTAGGGCGGTCGTGTCGCAGCCCGGAGTCTCGGCTTCGACCGCAAGCAAAGCAGCCATCCACCGACCCTCCCGTGAGAGCTGGCGGCGGCCCACGGCGTAGATGCCACGCCTGATCCGGTGCAGACGCCCGCTGGCCAGGCGGTGCTCGATTGCCTTCCTGGTAAACCCAAGCCGCAGCAGCTGACCCCGCGACACCACCCCGTGCTGCCGTTTCACCAACTCCCAGGCAGCGACGCTTCGCGCGTTCGACTTTGTACCCCCCATAGGGGGTCAAAGGTCGACAGCGCGTGAAGCTCTCCCCCGCGCCCCGGGGAACTAGACGGTGGTTGCGGGCTCCAGGCCTGCCGCGTCGCGGAGGGCGGCGGCGCGGTCGGTGCGCTCCCAGGTGAAGTCGTCGTCCTCGCGGCCGAAGTGGCCGTAGGCGGCGGTCTTCTGGAAGATCGGGCGGTGGAGGTCGAGGTAGGAGCGGAAGGCGCCGGGGCGCATGTCGAACTCGGCTTCGACCAGCTGGGAGATGCGGGCGTCGGCGAGCTTGCCGGTGCCGAAGGTCTCGACCATCAGGCTGACCGGGTGGGCGACGCCGATCGCGTAGGCGACCTGGACCTCGCAGCGCTCGGCGAGGCCGGCGGCGACGACGTTCTTGGCGACGTAGCGGGCGGCGTAGGCGGCCGAGCGGTCGACCTTGGACGGGTCCTTGCCGGAGAAGGCGCCGCCGCCGTGGCGGGCCATCCCGCCATAGGTGTCGACAATGATCTTGCGGCCGGTGAGGCCGGCGTCGCCGACCGGGCCGCCGATCACGAACTTGCCGGTTGGATTGACCAGGAAGCCTTCGAGCAGTTCGCCCTCGTCGTAGCGGCCGGGGACCTCGGAGGAGAGGACCGGCAGGACGACGTGCTGCCAGAGGTCCTGTTTGATCCGCGTCTGCTCGATGCCCTCGTCGTGCTGGGTCGAGATCAAAAGCTTGTCGACCGAGACCGGGCGGCCTTCGGCGTAGCGGATCGTCACCTGGGTCTTGCCGTCAGGGCCGAGGTAGGGCAGCGACTCGTCCTTGCGGACCGCCGCCAGCCGTTCCGCGAAGCGGTGCGCGAGGTGGATCGGCATCGGCATCAGTGCCTCGGTCTCGTCGCTGGCGTAGCCGAACATCATTCCCTGGTCGCCGGCTCCGGCGATGTCCATCTCGTCGTCGTCGCTTGGGTCGACCCGGGTCTCGTAGGCGGCGTCGACGCCCTGGGCGATGTCGGGGCTCTGCTTGTCGAGTGAGACCAGGACCGAGATGTGGTCGCAGTCGTAGCCGTAATCGCCCTTCTCGTAGCCGATCCCGCGGATCGTCTCGCGGACGATCTCGGGGATGTCGAGGTGCACGTTGGTCGAGATCTCCCCGGAGACCACCGCCATCCCGGTGTTGACCAGCGTCTCGCAGGCGACGCGGCCCTCCGGATCCTCGGCCATGATCGCGTCGAGGACTCCGTCGGAGACCTGGTCGGCGACCTTGTCGGGGTGACCCTCGGTGACTGACTCGGACGTGAAGAGGTGCTCGACCTCGGCAAGCGGTTTATTCGGCATGGCGCGGAAGAGTAAAGGACCGAGGCGGCGAGGCGTCCGGCCCCGACCGGGCCGCAGCAGAGGCCACCTGGCGGCCTACGAGTAGGTGCGGCGGCCGCTGCGGGGGACGAAGTCGATCACCAGTGGCACGCCCTCCAGCTCGTAGTGCTCGCGCATCCGGTTCTCCACGTGGTAGGCCCAGCCGCGGACGAGCAGCTTGCGGTCGTTGACCTGGATCGCCACCCGGATCGGGCGCTCGCCGATCTGCGCCGCGTAATAGAGCTTCAGCCGTTTGCCGCGGCGGCTCGGCGGCGGCGTCCGCATCGCGACGTCGCTGACGAAGCGGTTCAGCGCCGGGGTGGGGATCCGCTGGGCGGCGCGGTCGGCCAGCGCCAGCGCCTTCGGCAGCAGGGTCCCGACGTTGCGGCCGCGGGTCGCGGAGGCGGTAATCACCGGCGGCCGCAGCCGCGATTTGCGTGCCACGCGGATCCGGGCGTCGTCGATGTCGGTCTCGCTCAGGTCCCACTTGTTGAGCACGAAGATCGAGGCGCAGCCGGCCTTCATCGCCAGCTCCGCCACCCGCAGGTCCTCGGAGGTGACCCCCTCGGCGGCGTCGCAGACGATCAGCGCCACGTCGGCCCGGTCGACCGCCCGTTCGGAGCGCAGCTGGGCGTACCAGTCGACGGTGCCGGCGACCTTGGCGCGCCGTCGCAGCCCGGCGGTATCGACGAGGACAACGCGGCGCCCTTCGACCTCGAGCTCGGTGTCGATCGCGTCGCGGGTGGTGCCGGCGAGGTCGGAGACGATCACCCGGTCGGAGCCGAGGAAGGCGTTGACCAGGGAGCTCTTGCCGACGTTGGGGCGGCCGACGACGGCGACCCGGACCGCGTCGGCACCGGCCGCGCGCGGCTCGCGGTCGCCGAGGGCGGCGGTGATCGCGTCGAGCAGGTCGCCGCTGCCGAGCCCGTGGGTGGCGGAGACCCCGATCGGGTCGCCGAGGCCGAGGCCATGGAACTCGGCGGTGATCGAGAAGTCGTTGGGGCGGTCGGCTTTATTGACGGCGACGATCACCGGCACCTCGGAGGCGCGCAGCGTCTTCGCCAGGTCGGCGTCGCCCTGGCGCAGCCCGGCGCGGCCATCGACGACAATGACGATCGCGTCCGCCTCGGCGATCGCCAGGCGCGCCTGTGCCTGCACGTCGCGGGCCAGCTCGGCGGGGTCGTCGAGGTCGATGCCACCGGTGTCGACCAACTCGAAGGCGACCCCGTTCCACTCGGTGCCGAGCCGCTTGCGGTCGCGGGTGACGCCCGGCTCGGCCCCGGTGACCGCCTCGTTGCCGCCGACCAGGCGGTTGACCAGGGTCGACTTGCCGACGTTGGGAAAGCCGACCACGGCGACCGTTGGGATCGCGGTGGCGATGCCCTCGGCGCCGAGGGTGCCTGGGACGTCGATCGCGCCATCGCCCGCCGCAGCCCCGGGGGCGCCGCCCTCGGGAGAGCCGCCGCCGGGAGCCCCTGGAGCGCCGGCACTCATGCGAGACCCCGCTCGTGGGCGAGCCCGACGACGCGGCCGACGACCGCTTCCAGCCCGAGCCCGGTGGTGTCGACGGTGACCGCGTCGGCGGCGGCGCGCAGGGCGCCGTGCTCGCGGCCTTCGTCGCGGGCGTCGCGGCGGCGCTGGTCGTCCAGCACCGATTCGAAGTCCTCGCCGCTCTCCGCCGCCCGCCGCCGCGCCCGCTCCTCGTCGGAGGCGGTGAGGAAGACCTTCAGCGGCGAGTCGGGGCTGACCACGGTGCCGATGTCGCGGCCCTCGGCGACGAAGCGGCCGGCGGCGATCAGCGCCCGCTGCCGCGCCACCATCGCCTCGCGGACGCCCGGGTGGACGGAGACGCGCGAGGCGGCGGAGGTCACCTCGGGGGTGCGGATCTCATTGCTGACGTCGCGCTCGCCGAGCAGCACCCGGCGGCCGTCGAGGGCGATCTCGAGGCCGGCGGCCAGCTCGGTCACCGCGGCACCGTCGTCCGGATCGATCCCGGCCTCCAGTGCCGCCAGCGCCACCGATCGGTACATCGCCCCGGAGTCGAGAAAGGTGAGGCCGAGCTCGGCCGCGACGGCGCGGGCGACGGTTGACTTACCGGCCCCGGCGGGACCGTCGATAGCGATGACCATGGGAGCAGGGTATGAGGCGGGGCTCCCCGGCGACACCGGGCGGCGACCCGCCGGGCGGCGCCGTTCAACGATCGCCGACCCGCCGGGACCGGCAGCGGCGCCCTCAGCCGCCGAGCAGCGAGCCGAGGTCCGCCTCGAAGCCGGGGTAGCTGACCGCGGCGGCGTCCATGCCCTCGACCTCGACCCCCTCGGCGCTGGCGAGGCCGGCGACGGCGCCGAGCATCGCGATCCGATGGTCGCCGTGGGAGGAGACCGCGCCGCCGTGGAGGCCGCCGCCGCCCTCGATCACCATCCCGTCCGGGGTCGCCTCGACCCGGCCGCCGAGGGCGTTCAGCGCGGTTGCCACGGTCTCGATCCGGTCGGTCTCCTTACGGCGCAGCTCGGCGGCGTCGCGGATCGTCGTCGTTCCCTCGGCGAAGCAGGCGGCGAGGGCGACCAGGGGCAGCTCGTCGATCGCCAACGGCACCTCGGCGCCGCCGACCTCGGTCCCGCGCAGCGCCGCCGCCCGCACCCGCAGGCGCGCCAGCGGCTCGCCGCCAGGCTCGTCCTCCGGCTCGACCTCGATCGCCGCCCCCATCCGCTCCAGGATCATCAGCAGGCCGGTCCGGGTCGGGTTGACGTTGACCTGGTCGAGGACGACCTCGCTGCCGGCGACGAGCGAGGCGGCGACGAGGAAGAAGGCGGCCGAGGAGACGTCGGCGGGGACGCCGATCTCGGCCTCGGCGAGGCTCTCGGTCGGGTGCACGGTGACCGCGAGGCTGCCGTCGCGGCGCTCGTCGCGCTCGATCCGGGCGCCGGCGGCGGCGAGCATGCGCTCGCTGTGGTCGCGGCTCGGGTGCGCCTCGACCACGGTGGTCGGGCCGGCGGCGAGCAGGCCGGCGAAGAGCAGGCAGGACTTCACCTGGGCGCTGGCGATCGGCATCTCGTACTCGATCCCCCGCAGCTCGGCGCCGCGGACGATCAGGGGCGGCAGCCGCTCCTCGCGGGCGGCGAGGTCGGCGCCCATCTCGCGCAGCGGCGCGGCAATCCGGTCGACCGGGCGGCGGCGGATCGAGTCGTCGCCGTCGAGCGTCCACTCGCCCTCGCCCTGCCCGGCGAGCCAGCCGGGGAGCAGGCGCAGCAGGGTGCCGGCGTTGCCGACGTCGATCTGGGCGGGCCGCGGTCCGGGAGGCGACCCCGATGCGGGGGCGCCGGCCGCGGTGGCCTCACCGCGCAAGCCGACGCCGCGAATCCGGATCCGCTTTCCCAAGGGCGCCGCCGGGTCGCGCCAGGGCGCGGCGCCGCCGGGCCCTTCGACCGCGACCTCGGCGCCGAGCGCCTGGACCGCGGCGAGGGTCGAGCGGGTGTCGGCGGCGTCGAGGTAGTCGTCGACCAGCGTCTCGCCCTCGGCCATCGCCGCGATCAGCGCGGCGCGGTGGGAGATCGACTTGTCGGAGGGCGGCCGGAGGCTGCCGCGCAGCGGTCCGGAGGGCGCGAAGCGGGTCACGGGCGCCGCCCGACTCGAGGATTCCCGAGCGACGGACTCACTGCACCGTCACCGTGTGGCCGAGGCCGCGGACCAGCTCGGCCGCCCGGTTCGCCTGCTCCTCCCCCGCCACCCAGACCGAGATCGCGCCGGTCTTCATGTCGGCCGCCGGGTAGAGCGCCATGTCCTCGATGTTGACCCCGGCGTCGCCGAGCGAGAGCGCCAGCTGGGCCAGCTTGCCGGGCTCGTTGGCGACGACGATGCGGACCTCACGCAGGGGGCCCGCCGCGGTCTCCGGCTCGAGCAGCGCCCGGCGGTCCTCGCCGGCCGCCGCGTGCCAGGCGACGACGGCGTCGCGGTCGCCGCCGCGGAGCAGCGCCGCGGCCTCGTCGAGCCGGCGCGCCACCCGCTCGACCGAGTCGGCCACGGCCTCGGCGTTGGAGGCGTAGATGTCGGCCCAGATCGCCGGGTTCGCTCCCGCCACCCGGGTCATGTCGCGAAAGCTCGGCCCGACCTCGGGCAGCCGCTCGGAGTCGGTTGTCAGCTCCTTCGCCGCCTCGGCCGCCAGCGCGTTCGCCAGCACGTGCGGCATGTGGCTCACGGTCGCCATCAGGCGGTCGTGAGCGGCGGCGTCGATCGCCGTCGGCCGGGCTCCGATCCCGGTCAGGAAGCGGTGCAGGCGGTCGAGCAGGAGGCCGTCGGCGCGCTCGGTCGGGGTGAGGAACCAGCGGGCGCCGTCGAAGAGGCCCTCGGAAGCGTTCTCGACTCCGGCGGTCTCCGTCCCGGCCAGCGGGTGGCCGCCGATGAAGCGCCCCTCGGCGCCGTGGGCGGCGACCAGCTCGCCCTTGGTCGAGCCGACGTCGGTGACCGCGCAGTCCGCGCCGCCCGCCGCCAGCGCCTCGGCCACCTGAGCCGGCAGCGCCGCCACCGGCCCGCAGCAGAAGACCAGCTCCGCGCCCTCACAAGCGGCCGCGGCGGACTCGGCCGCGGCGTCGAGCGCTCCCAGCTCCAATGCCCGCTCCCGGGTCGCCGGGGTGCGCGAGAAGCCGACGACCTCGGCGCCGAGCCGGCGCCGCGCCGCCAGGCCGATCGAGCCGCCGATCAGCCCGACCCCGAGGACCGCGACCTTCAACCGGAGCGCGCCTCGACCGCGAGGGCGAGGCGATCGATCGCCTGGACCGTGTCCTCCCAGTCGAGGCAGGGGTCGGTAATCGACTGGCCGTAGACGAGCTTCTCTCCCGGGACCAGGTCCTGGCGGCCCTCGACCAGGAAGGACTCCATCATCACCCCGACGATCGCCTTGTTGCCGTCGGCGATCTGGTCGGCGATTTCGCCGGTGGCGAAGAACTGTTTCTCCGGGTCCTTGCCGCTGTTGTCGTGGGAGGCGTCGATCACCAGCCGCTCCGGCAGCCCGGCGACGCCGAGCGTGACCAGCGCGTCCTCGACGTCGGCGACGTGGTAGTTCGGCATTCCGTGGCCGCCGCGGAGGATGATGTGGCAGTCGCTGTTGCCGGTGGTGTGGAGGATCGCCGGCTTGCCGGAGTCGTCGATCCCGGCAAAGGCGTGGGACGCGGCGGCAGCGCGTACCGCATCAACAGCTACCTGAATGTTGCCGTCCGTGCGGTTCTTGAAGCCGATCGGCATCGAGAGGCCGGAGCCGAGCTGGCGGTGGGTCTGCGACTCGGTCGTCCGCGCCCCGATCGCGCCCCAAGCGACCGCGTCGGAGATGTACTGCGGGGTGATCGGGTCGAGGAACTCGCAGCCGGTCGGCAACCCCAGGTCGACGACTTCGACCAGCAGCTTGCGGGCGATCCGCAGGCCGGCGTTGACGTCGGCGGAGCCGTCCAGGTGGGGGTCGTTGATCAGGCCCTTCCAGCCGGTCGTCGTCCGCGGCTTCTCGAAGTAGACCCGCATCACCAGCAGCAGCTTGTCCTTGACCTGCTCGGCGACCGCGGCGAGGCGGCGCGCGTACTCCAGCGCCGCTTTCGGGTCGTGGACGCTGCAGGGGCCGACGACGACCATCAGCCGCTCGTCGCGACCGTGGAGGATCTCGGTCACTTCGCGGCGGCCGCGCACCACCGTCGCCGCTCGCTGCTCACCCAGCGGCAACTCGCCGAAGAGGGCCTCCGGTGGGGTCAGCTCCACCACTTTCGCGATGCGCTGATCTCGGACCGCGTCGTGTTTCGCTCCTTGCTCCATCCCGATGAACATATTGCCTTCTTCCTTCACTCCAGCCGAAATCGTACGAGAACGTGCTGCGGCGCCCGGCGGAGGGAACTACGAGTGGCGACTTCCGCGAGGCCGGACGCCTAGCTAAATCGCCAATACGCGGTGAAGGAGCCGGCACCGGCGGGCGCGATCTGCGAAGGGATACCGCCGGTTGTGAGCTTCGACTTCACCGCCCGTGGTTTTACCACGCCGCCCGGAGGAGGGCAATTCGAGGCGGCAAGCGCCCGCCGGATGGCGGGGCACTCAGCCGACGAGTTCGGCGAGGGCGGCGAGGAAGCGGTCGTTCTCGGCCGCGGTGCCGTAGCTGACCCGGATGTGGCCGGGGCCGCCGAGGGGGGTGCCGGGGCGGACGGCGATCTCGCGCTCGGCGAGGCCGGCGACGACCTCGCCCTCCGCCGCCTCGCCGAGGTCGATCCAGCTGAAGTTGGCCTGCGACTCCGAGACGGCGAGGCCGAGCCTCTGCACCCCCTCCTGCACCCGCAGCCGCTCCACCACCGTCCCCTCGACTCGGTCGAGGACGTCGTCCTGGTGGCGGATCGCCTCCGCCCCGGCCGCCTGGGCGAGGGCGTTGACGCTGAACGGCTGGCGGACCGCGTCGATCGCGGCGCGGAAGCTGGCGGCGCCGATCGCGTAGCCGACCCGCAGCCCGGCCAGCCCGTAGCACTTCGAGAAGGTGCGGAGGACGACCAGGTTGGGGAACTCGCCGAGCAGGTCGAGCGAGGCGGCGGGGTCGTCGTCGGTCTGGAACTCGACGTAGGCCTCGTCGAGGATCACCGTCACGTGGGCGGGGATCCGCTCGAGGAAGGCGCCGACCTCGGCCGCCGGCAGGTGGGTCGCGGTCGGGTTGTTCGGGTTGCAGACGATCAGCAGCTGGGTCGCGGCGGTGGTTTCGGCCGCCATCGCGTCGAGGTCGTGGGTGTCGTCGTCGCGCAGCGGCACCCGCACCTCGCGCGCCCCGGTCAGCGCCGGCAGGTAGGGGTACATCGAGAACGACGGCCAGGCGTAGAGGATCTCGGCGCCCGGCTCGGCCAGCGCCTCGGCGGCGGCGAGGAGGATCTCGCAGGAGCCGTTGCCGACCGCGACGTTGCCAGGCTCGGCGTCGTAGCGCTCGGCGATCCGCCGGCGCAGCAGGGTCGCGTCGGGGTCCGGGTAGCGGTTCATCGAGCCGGCGGCGCGGGCGATCGCCTCGATCACCGCCGGGTGCGGCGGCTTTGGCGACTCGTTCGAGGCCAGCTGGGCGATCTGCCCGGCGGCGATCGCCTCGGGCGCCTGCCCGGTCGGGACCCCGGCTTGGTAGCCCGGCATCCGGGCCAGCTTCTCGGCGAAGGTGACGGTCATCGCCCCGGGAACTATTGCGCGGCTTGCAGGTCGGCGCGCAGCTTCTGGGCGGCGCCGAGGTAGACGTGGGCTGTCTCGTGGTCGGCCGGCGCGTAGAAGTGGAGCATCACCCGGATCACCCGCTCCAGGGCGCCGGGGACGGGGATCTCGCGGCAGCAGATCAGCGGCACCGCCTCGAGGCCGAGCCGCCGTGCCGCCACCGCCGGGAACTCGGCATCGAGGTCCTCGGTGGTGGTGAACATGCAGCTGACCATGGCCTCGGGCTCGAGCCGGTTGCGCTCGATCACCTCGCGCATCAGCTCCTCGGTCGCGGCGAGGATCGCCTCCGCCTCGTTGGCAGGGGACTGGGTCGCCCCGCGGACCGCGAAGAGGCGCTGCTGCGGACCCTCGTACCGACCAACCTCCGTCATCCCCCCGCATCTTTCCAGAGCGCGGCCACCTCCCGGTCCGCGAGCCGCCGCGCCGCGCCCTCGGGCAGGTCGCCGAGGCGGAGCGGGCCGAAGGCGACGCGGCGCAGGGAGACGACCCGGTTGCCGACCGCGTCGATCATCCGCCGCACCTGCCGGTTCCGCCCTTCGCGGAGGACGATCTCGACCTCCCGCTCGCCCCGCCGCTCGACCCGCGCCGCCCCCGTCATCCCATCCTCCAGCTCGACTCCCTCCCGCAAACGCCGCAGGTCCCGCTCCGCCAGCGGCGCCCGCAGCTTTACCCGGTAGGTCTTGGCGACCTCGTAACGGGGATGGGTCAACCGATTCGCCAGCTCGCCGTCGTTCGTCAGCAACAGCAGCCCGGTCGAGTCGGCGTCGAGCCGCCCCACCGGGTAGAGCCGCGCGCTCGAGTCCACGAGCGAGACCACCGCCGGACGCTCCCCCGGCTCCTTCGCGGTCGAGACAACCCCCGCCGGCTTGTTGACCAGCCAGACCTCACGGGCCTCGGCGCCAATCTGCTGCCCGTTGACCCGCACGTCATCCTGATCGGAGACGTCGCGAGCCGGATCGGTCACCACATCGCCGCCGACGGTCACCAAACCCTTCGAGATGATCTCCTCGGCCCGGCGCCTCGAAGCGACGCCTCCATGGGCGAGGAATTTCGCCAGCCTCACTCCGCCCGCTGTTCCCCAGCCTTGAGCAGCCGCTCGCGCAGCTCCCGCTCGTCCTCCGGCGTCGGATCGAACTGGGCCGGGTCCGGCAACCCCTCCATTCCAGAGAGCCCGAAGAGGCGTTCGAACAGGTCGCTGGTCTTGAAGATCGCGGCGCCGAAGCGCGAGCGGCCCGACTCTTCGATCAGGCCGCGCTCGGCCAGGGTCTGCACCGCCGACTCCGAGCTGACCCCGCGGATCCGCGCCACCTCGGGCCGGGAGACCGGCTGCAGATAGGCGACGATCGCCAGCGTCTCCGCCTGGGCCTGGGTCAGCGGCGGGGTCCGCGGTTTGGCCAGCAGGCGCCGGGCGGCCTCCTCGGCGGCGGGGTCGCTGGCCAGCGCCAGGCCGGCGCCGATCTCGCGCAGGACGATCCCCCGTCGGCCCTCGGCGAGGTCCTCGCGCAGCACCTCGACCGCCTCCTCGACCTGGCCCGCGGTGGCGCCGGTCGCCTCGGCCAGGTCGGCGACCGAGACCGGCTGAGCGGAGAGGAAGAGCAGCGCCTCCAGGGTCCGCGAGAGGTCGCTCACGAGGCCTCTCCCCCGCCCGCCGCGGCGCCGCTGACCCCCGGCCGCACCTTGCGCACGCGGATCGGGCCCAGCGGCCGGTCCTGCTCCCAGGTCACCTCGCCCTTGCGGTAGAGCTCCAGCATCGCGAACACGGTGACCGCCTGGGTCAGCCGGTCCTCGCCGCCGAACTCGTCGTCGAAGTCGAAGTCGGCGTGGCGGCCGAGGGCATCGCGCAGCGCCCGCAGGCGGCGCTCCAGGGAGACGGTCGGGCGGATATGACTGAGGTCGACGTCCTCGGGCTCGGTCAGCAGGTCGCCGAGGGCGGAGCCGAGGATGTCCGGGTCGTAGACGGCGACAGCGGCGTCGACCGCAACCCGGCGCAGCTCGCCGGGCAACGGCGCCGAGCGGTAGAGGTAGGGCCGCTCGGCCTCGAAGCGGTGGCTGAGCTCGCCGGCGAGCTGGCTGTAGCGGCGGTACTCGAGCATCCGCGCCAGCAGCTCCTCGACCGCCTCCTCCGGCTTCAGGTCCTCGAGCTCGTCCTCGGGCCCGGGCAGCATCAGCCGCGACTTCAGCTCCAGCAGCGCCGCGATCAGGACAAGGAACTCGGTCGCCACCTCCAGCTCCAGTTCGCCCTCGCGCTCGAGGTGCTCGACGTAGGCGACGACGACCTCGCCCAGCTGCAGCTCCAGCAGGCTGACCTCCTCGCGCAGGACGACCGCCATCAGCAGGTCGAAGGGCCCGGCGAAGACGTCGAGATCGAGGTCGAGATCGGCGACGGCCACGGGGTGAGACTAGAGCGGCGGCCCGATGGCCCCTCGGCCGCCCGCGGGGGCGCCGTCATACTGCCGCACGATGGGCGAAAACTCGGCGCCGAAAAGGGTCGCGAAGCCGTGGGGTGAGGAGATCTGGTTCGCCCTCACCGACCGCTACGCCGGCAAAATCCTCCGGGTACAGGCGGGCGAGCGGCTCTCGGTGCAGCTGCACGACGCCAAGGACGAGACCTCCTACCTGCTCACCGGCCGGGCGCTGGTCTCCCAGGGTCCGAGCGCCGCGGAGATGACGACCCGGGAGCTCGGCCCCGGCGAGTGCTGGCGCAACCAGCCCGGCCTGGTCCACACGATCGAGGCGCTGGAGGACTGCGTCGTGGTCGAGGTCTCGACCCCCGAGGTCGACGACGTCGTCCGGCTCGAGGACCGCTACGGGCGCTCCGGCGCCTGAGCGGGCCCGGCGCCGAGGCGCCGCTAGGCCTTGCGGCCGAAGCCCATCCGCTCGCGGACGTCAGCGATCACCGGGGCGGCGATCTCCGCGGCCCTGTCGGCGCCGGCGGCAAGCACCCGCTCTAGCTCGGCCTCGTCCGGGCGCAGCTCGGCGTAGCGCTCCTGGACCGGCGTCAGCAGCTCGACCACGCCGTCGGCGACGGCGCCCTTGAAGTCGCCGTAGCCTGCCCCCTCGAACTCGGCTTCGATCTCGGCCCGACCCGTCCCCCGCGCCACCGCGAGGATGTCGATCAGGTTGGTGACGCCGGGCTTGTCCGGGGCGGCGACGACCTCGCGGCCGGAGTCGGTGGTCGCCCGCCCGACCTTCTTGCGGATCGTCTTCTCGTCGTCCAGCACCAGCACCGTCCCCTGCTCGGTCCCGCCGGTGGTCGACATCTTCCGCTCCGGCTCCTGCAGGTCCATGATCCGCGCCCCGACCTCGGGCACGAGGAGCTCCGGCACCACCAGGGTGTCGCCGAAGCGCTCGTTGAAGCGGCGGGCGATCTCCCGCATCAGCTCGACGTGCTGGCGCTGGTCGTCGCCGACCGGCACCTCGGTCGCCCGGTAGGCGAGCACGTCGGCGGCCATCAGCACCGGGTAGTAGAAGAGCGCGGCCGAGGCGAGGTCGCGGGCGGAGCCGGTCTTTTCCTTGAACTGGGTCATCCGGTTGAGGTCGCCGTGCGAGGTGACCGCCGAGAGCAGCCAGGTCAGCTCGGTGTGGGCGGGGACGTCGGACTGGCGGAAGAAGACGCAGCGCTCCGGGTCGAGCCCGGCGGCGAGCAGGATCGCCGCGGTGTCGAGGACCCGCTCGCGCAGGTCGGCGGGGTCGTAGGCGACCGAGATCGAGTGCAGGTCGACGACGCAGAAGATCGCCGGGTCGCCGCGGTCCTGGCCCTCGACGTACTGGCGGATCGCGCCGATGTAGTTGCCGAGGTGCTTGCGCCCGGTCGGCTGGATGCCGGAGAAGATGATCGGCTTCGCCGCGCTGCCCCCGCTCGTGTTCGCCTCGCCGCTCACGACCGGGAATCTAGCCCGCGCCCGCCGGCGCCGGCTGCGAGCGCCGCCGCTTCGGGTCCTCGATCCCAACCGCCGAGGCGATCCCGCCGGCAATCATCAGTAGCGCCGCCAGCAGGGCGCCGAGGTGGAAGGCCTTGGTCGAGGCGTCTTCGGCGGCGTCGAGCAGGCGATCTTCCTCGGCCGGGTCGAGGTTCGCCGTCCCCGGCACCGCCAGCGGCTGTTCCTTCGCGTCGGCGACCTTGGCGCTTGCCTCGGGGCTGAGCGGACGACCGTCCCCGAGGTCGGAGTCGAGGACCGAGCCGAAGTGGGCGGAGATGACCGCGCCGAGGACGGCGATCGCCAGCAGGCCGGCGACCCGGGAGATGCCGTTGTTGACCCCGGAGGCGAGCCCGACGCGGCTCTCGGCGACCGAGTCGAGCACGGTCGCGGTCAGCGGCGCCACCGTCGCCGAGAGCCCGAGGCCGAAGACGAGCACCGCCGGCAGCACGTCGGTGAGGTAGTCGGCGTCGGTGCCGACGCGGAGGAAGAGCAGCATCCCGGCGGCACCGATCAAGGGGCCGATCGTCATCGGCAGCCGCGGCCCGGTGCCGGAGGCGAGTCGGCCCCAGCGGGGCGAGAGCAGGAAGAGGATGATCGAGATCGGCGTCGTCGCCAGGCCCGCCTCCAGCGCCGAGTAGCCGATCACCTGCTGGAGGAAGAGCCCGACGAAGAGCAGGCCGCCGCCGAGGCCGGCATAGACGGTCAGCGTGGTCAGGTTGGCGACCGCGAAGTTGCGAATGCGGAAGAGGCCGAGGTCGAGCATCGGGTGACGGGCGCGGGCCTCCCAGAGCAGGAAACCGGCGAAGCAGAGGACGCCGAGGATCAGCGGCAGCCAGACCAGCGGGTCGCCCCAGCCGTGGGTCGGCTGCTCGATCAGGGCGAAGACCGGGCCGGCGAGGCCGGCCGCGGAGAGGAGGACGCCGGGGACGTCGATGCCGTGGAAGGCGTCGGGGTCGCGCGACTCCTCGACCGCCCGCAGGGTTAGCCAGACCGTGACCGCGACCAGCGGCAGGTTGACCCAGAAGATCGCCCGCCAGGAGAGGACGTCGACAAGGGCGCCGCCGCCGGCCGGCCCGAACACGGTCGCGATCCCGGTCCAGGCGGTCCAGGTGCCGACCGCCTGGCCGCGGGCCTCGCCCTCGAAGGTGGCGGCGACGATCGCCAGCGAGCCCGGGACCAGGAGCGCCCCGGCCACCCCCTGCAGCGCCCGGGCGCCGATCAGGAACTCCTCGCTGGGGGCGAGCGCGCAGAGCACTGAGGTCGCGCCGAAGGCGATCAGGCCGATCACGAACAGCCGGCGGCGGCCGAACTGGTCGCCGAGGCTGCCGCCGACGAGGAGCAGCGAGACCATCGTCAGCATGTAGGCCTCCAGCACCCACTGCTGCCCGGCCAGCCCGGCGTCGAGGTCGTCGCCGATCGCGGGCAGGGCGACGTTGACGACGGTGGCGTCGAGGAAGACGACGGTCGAGCCGAGGATCGTCGCCACCAGGGTGAGTCGCTGCTGCCGAGACACGCGACGAGTCTAGGAAGCGGCGAACGCGGGACCTCTGGGCGAGCCTCGCGCGTATCCCCTGCATGAAGAAGATGCTGGTCAGCCTGCTTGCTCTGATCTGCCTTGGTCTGGTCCCTGCGGCGGCGGCGAAGGAGGACGACCTGGTCGGCGCCGGGGCGCCAGGCGGCGTCGCCATGCAGGGCTCGGCCTTCCGCTACGTGGCGCTCTCGCCGAACCGGCCCCACCCGGTGACGGTGGTCGAGCGGATCGAAGCGCCGAGCGGCAAGGTGCGGCGTTGGTGGAACCTGCGTGGGGGCTGGATGATCCCCGCCGGCTCCTACCACGCGACCGGAACGGGGCTCTCGGCCGACGAAAGCACCCTCGTCCTCAGCGCCTACTCCAACGGCCGCTATCGCTTCCGCCGCGGCCACGCCCACCCCGAACCGCCCCGGGTGACCCGGCTGGCGGTGCTGAACACCCGGGTCTACCTGCGGCATCCCGAGCAGCCGGGGAGTTCGCGACCGGAGCACGCGGTGAAGCGGATCACCCTCGGCGGGCGCTTCGAAGTCGACTCGGTCTCCCCGAACGGCTCGTTCGTCTACCTGCGCCGGCGGCTGCCCGGCGACGGGATCCGCGGGCCGCACCCGGAAGGCCGCTTCCGGATGGCGGTGCTCGACGTCGCCAGCAGCCACCTGCTGCCCGCCGCGCTGGGGCCGGCGAGCGCGGCGCCCTGGCCTGGGGTGCCGATCGCGCGGGTCCTCTCCGAAGACCGAACCTGGGCCTACACGCTCTTCTACGGCGGCGGCTATCCGTTCCACCGGGCTGCGGGGACCGCCTTCATCGGCGCCCTCGACACGGCCGCCCGGCGCATGCTCTGGGTGCCGTTGCCCCGGGTGCACCCCGGCCAACAACCGTTTGGGCTGCGCCTGCGGACCGCGGGCGGCGGTAGCCGCCTGGTCGTCTTCCACACCGACAGCGGCAGTCCGAGCGGCTTCACGCAGCCGCTGGCGAGCATCGATTTGCCGATCGGCGGCGCGGGGCGCACGGCGCGGGGCGAGACCCATCCGCGCCACCGCTTCCTCGACTTCCTCGAGACCCCGGTCGGCCCGAACAACCTGATGGGCCGCGAGGGCGCCGCCGGACGCTCGGCGGAGGGTCGGCCGATCCGGGTCCGCCAATGGGGCGACCCAACGCGGCGGACCGTGCTGGTCTTCGGCTGCATCCACGGCGACGAGTGCGCCGCCCGCTACCTCGAACCACGCTTCGTACTGAGCAGCGGCTGTCCCGACCCCGACGCGAACCTGGTCTTCGTCCCCGATCTCGACCCCGACGGCTCCGCCGCCGACACCCGCCTGAACGGCGACGGCGTCGACCTCAACCGCAACTTCGACGCGGGCTGGCGGCCGCTCGGGGCGCCCGGCGACCTCGAATACTCCGGCCCGCGGCCCTTCTCGGAGCCGGAGTCGCGGCTGGCGGCGCGAATCGTCCGCCAGCTCGACCCGGCGGTGACGATCTGGTTCCACCAGCACCTCGGGCCACGGCCGTTCGTCCGCGCCTGGGGCCAGAGCGCTCCGGCCGGGCGCCGCTTCGCCCGCCTTGCCCACGTTCCCTTCCGCCTGATGCGCTGGCCCGACGGCACCGCCCCGAACTGGCAGAACCATCGCTTCCCCGGCACCGCCTCCTTCGTCGTCGAGCTGCCCGCCGGGCCGCTGGCGGCCGGGCTGGCGAGCCGGCTCGGAGCCGCCGAGGCGCTGCTCGCGCATCGGGTGGGCGAAGATGGGCATGCCGGCGCGAAAGGGTGAGGCTTGCGAGCTGAGAGCGGGACGGTCGAGGGTGTCGAGCGGAGCGGGCCCCTGCCGACCCGGCGGGAGCGGGTGCTCGTGCGCGAGGCGCAGCGGGGCTCCGAGCGGGCGCTGGCCGAGCTCTACTCCGCCCACTGGGCGCGCGCCCATCGCGCCGCCTACCTCGTCGTCCACGACGCGGCCGCGGCCGAGGACGTCGCCCAGGACGCCTTCCTCGCCGCGGTCGACCACCTCGACCGCTTCGACCGCCGCCGCCCCTTAGCTCCCTGGCTGCACCGGATCGTCGTCAACCGGGCGCTCGACTGGGCGCGGCGGGAGTCGCTGCGGCGCCGGGTCGACCCGGCGCTTGCCGAGGAGGCGGCGGAGCCGCGGGGCCCCGAGGTCGGCGAGGAGCTGATGGCGGCGTTGCGGCAGCTGGCGCCGGAGGCACGCGCGGTCGTCGTCCTCCGCCACCTGCTCGAGTACACGCCCGGCGAGATCGCGCGGATGCTGGAGCTGCCGCGGGGGACGGTCAACTCGCGGCTGCGGCGGGCGCTCGACGAGCTGCGCGATTCGATCGAGGTGGAGCCGTGAGCGGGCGGCGGCGCTCGGAGCGCCGAGTGGATGGGCACGAGCTCGGGCGAGCGCTGCGCGAGGCGCCGGTCCCTCTCGATCCGGGGGCCGAGCGGCGTGGACTCGACCTGGCGCTCACCGCCTATGCCGCACGCGAGCCGCACCCGCTGGGTTCGCCCCTCCGCCCGCTGCGGCCGGCCCGCCCGCTGCCCCGCCTCGCCCTGGCGCTCGCGCTTGCCGCCCTGCTGGCGGCGCTGATCCTCAGCCCGGCCGGCGCCGCGGTCCGCGACTGGGTCGGCGACGTCGTCTCAACCCCTGCCCCACCGCCGCCCTCGCAGGGTCTCGGCAAGCTTCCCGGCGGCGGCCGCCTACTGGTCCAAAGCGCCGCCGGACCCTGGGTCGTCCGGGCCGACGGCTCGCGGCGGCTGCTCGGCGACTACCGCGAAGCGAGCTGGTCGCCGCGCGGCCTCTACGTCGCCGTCGCCTCCGGCGGCGAGCTGACCGCGGTCACGCCCGGTGGCACGCCGCACTGGACCCTGAGCGCGCCGGCCGCGGTCCGCGACGCCCGCTGGTCGCCCTCCGGTTACCTGATCGCCTACCGCTCCGGCCCGGCGCTGCGCGTGGTTGCCGGCGACGGCAGCGAAGACCGCCTCGTCGCTCCAAGCGTCGCTCCCCTCCCCGCGACCTGGAACCCGCTCGGACTGCCGCAGCTCGCCTATGTCGACAGCGGCGGCGGCCTGCGAATCGCCGACGTCGAGCGCGGCGGCCAGGTGACCGCCGGCGCCGCCCTCCCCCACCTTCGCAGCCTCGAATGGGGCCCCGGCGGCGGGGCGGCCGCGGGCGGCGGCGAGCTGCTCGAAGCCTCGGGCAAGGCCCTGCGCCTGCGTCCGGTCGGGATCGAGAAGCTGGCGGCGCGGACGACCGTCGGGCGCGGCCACGAGCTGCCGCTGCCGGAAGCCGCAACCGTCCGCAGCGCCGCCCTCGCCCCGTACGGCCGCACCGTCGCCGCCGTCCTCGGCAACCGCCGACTTGGCGCGGCGAGGAGCGGACCGGCGGGGCCGAGCAGCTCGGTCGTCGTCTGGGACGGTGGCCGCGGCACCGCCCGCCGCCTGCTCACCGTCCCCGGCCAGCTCACCGAACTCGCCTTCTCGCCCGACGGCAGCCGTCTCCTCGTCGCCTGGCCGGAAGCCGACGAGTGGCTCTTCCTGCCGCTCCATCGCGGCCGGCGCGCCTCGGCCGTCGGCGAAGTCAGCGAGGCGTTCAGCCCCGGACATCGGCCGACCGCGTTCCCGCGGCTCGCGGGCTGGTGCTGCCGCAGCGCCGGCTGAGGCCTGGGTCGACTTATCCCTCCATATGAGGGATAACTCGGCCCACCCACGCAAGATCGCCTGCCGCGGCCGCCGGCGGCTTTCCTCGCAGCGCTTCGGCTGGAACAATCGAGCGATGGCGAGAGCGATCTGGTCGGGCTCCATCTCCTTCGGGCTGCTGAACGTGCCCGTGCGGCTCTACAGCGCCGTGGCGCGGCGGAACATCGCCCTGCGCGAGATCCGCGAGTCGGATTCGAGCCGGATCAAACACCGCCGGGTCGCCGAGGGGACCGACGAAGAGGTCCCCTACGAGGAGATCGTCAAAGCCTACGAGATCACCCCAGGCCGCTACGTGCCGCTGAGCAAGGACGAGATGTCGGCTCTGGCGCCGGAGAAGACGCGTGCGATCGACGTCCAGGACTTCGTCGACATCGAGGAGATCGACCCGATGTACTTCGACAGCCCCTACTACCTGGGGCCGGCCGACGGCGCCGAGAAGGCCTACTCGCTGCTGGCGGCGGCGATGGAAAGCTCCGGCAAGGCGGCGATTGCCCGCTTCGTCTTCCGCAACAAGGAGCACCTGGCGGCGATCCGGGCCAGCAAGGGCGCCCTCACTCTGACCACGATGCGCTTCGCCGACGAGGTCGTCCCCGCTTCCGAGCTCGACGACGTGCTGCCGCAGAAAAAGCCGAAGGTGGCGAAGAAAGAGCAGGAGATGGCGGAGGCGTTGATCGATTCGCTCTCGACCGACTTCGACCCCACCGACTATCGCGACGAGTACCGCGAGCAGCTGCTCTCGCTGATCGAAACGAAAGCCGAAGGCAAGGAGATCGTCGCCCCCGAGACCGAGGAGCCGCAGGCGACCAAGGCGCCCGACCTGATGGCGGCGCTGGAGGAATCGATCGCCGCGGTCCAGGGCAAGGGCGGCTCGTCCTCCTCCTCTTCCTCGAAAGCGTCCAAAAAAGCTTCGAAACCGTCGAAACCCAAAGCGGCGAAAAAAGCCAAAGGCGCGAAAGCGAAAGCCAAATCGAGCTCGAAATCGAAATCGGGCGGCTCGCGCGCCAAGGCGAAATCGAAGTAGACCGTGGCCGGGACCACCAGCGTGGTCGAGGTCGATGGTCGTGAGCTGAAGCTCACCAACCTCGACAAGGTCCTCTACCCCGAGTCCGGCTTCACCAAGGGGGAGGTGGTCGACTACTACGCCAAGGTGGCGCCGGCGATCGTCCCCCACCTCTCCGGCCGCGCCGTCACCCTGCGCCGCTTCCCCGAAGGCGTCGACGACCTCGACGCCGCCTTCTTCGAGAAGCGCTGCCCCAAACACCGGCCGAAATGGGTGAAGACCGCCCGGGTCGAAGCCGGGCCGCGCGCCGGCAAGATCGATTTCTGCGTCTGCGACGGTCGCCCCACCCTGGTCTGGTTCGCCCAGCTGGCGGCGATCGAGCTCCACCCCTCGCTCTCCAGGTCACGCGCTCCCAAACGCCCCACCGTCCTCGCCTTCGACCTCGACCCCGGCCCTCCCGCCGACGTCGTCGACTGCTGCCGGGTGGCGCTGCGCCTGCGCGACATGTTCGGCCACTTCGGGGTCGAGTCGTTTCCGAAGACGAGCGGCTCCAAGGGCCTGCAGGTCTACGTCCCGCTCAACAACAAGGTCGACTACGAGACGACCAAACCGTTCGCCAAAGCGATCGCCCAGCTGCTCGAGAAGGAGACCCCGGACAAGGTCGTCTCGAAAATGAAAAAGGTCGAACGCGAGGGCAAGGTCTTCGTCGACTGGTCCCAGAACCACCAGCGCAAGACGACGATCTGTGTCTACAGCCTCCGCGCCCGCCCCCGCCCCACGGCCTCCACCCCGGTCACCTGGGACGAGGTCGAGGCGACCGCCGACTCCGGCGACGCCTCCAAGCTCGTCTTCGAAGCCGACGCCGTCCTCGACCGGATCGAGCGCCACGGCGACCTCTTCGCCCCGGTGCTTGAACTCGAGCAGGAGCTGCCTGAGCTCTAAGCGCGCGTTCGACCTTAAACCCCCCCATAGGGGGGCCGAAAGTCGTCAGCGCGGATCGCGCCACATCTGGGTGGCGGGAATGCCGGGGACGAGCTCGACCTGGTCGCGGGGGCGGAAGCCGAGGCGTTCGTAGCGGGCGAGGTTGGCGGGGTTGGAGGACTCGAGGTAGGCGGGAGCGCCGCGGGCGTCGATCTCCTCCAGGTTGGCGGCGACGAGGCCGGCGCCGAGGGCTTGGCCGGCGTGGTCGGGGTGGGTGGCGAGCAAGCTGAGGTAGAAGTGGGGCGGTTCGTGGGGGTGGGTGCGCTCGAAGGCGTCGAGCAGGGCGAGGACGCGAGGGGCCGACTGGGCCCCGCAAGATTCGTGGACGAAGTTGGGGAAGCGCTCGGCGTCGGCCGCCGACATCTCCGGTTCGCCGGGCGGGATCCAGATGGCGACGGCCTCAACGCCGGCGGTGACACGAACCCAGCCGAGCGGCAGCGCCGCCGCAGCGCAGAAGCCGAAGACGGCGCGGAGGCCGTCCAGCTTGCGCTCGCGCTCGGCCTCTTCGAAGCCCCAGCCCCAGACCGGGTCGGTCTCGAAGGCGAGGGCGAGGGCCTCGGCGATCACCGGCAGGTCGGCCTCCTCGGCGACCCGGGTGGCTACTGCCGGCTCGGCGCCGTCGGCCGCGCCGCTGCTGCCGGGAGCCTCCACCCGTCCTCCTCAGCCGAGCGGCTGGCGAACGACCGGGCGGCGGGTGGCGCGGACCTCGTCGAGGCGGCGGACCGGGGTTGTGTAGGGGGCGCTCTTGGCGACCTCGGGATCCTCCTCGCCCTCGGCGAGGATCTCCTGCACCGCCTCGGCGAAGGCGTCGAGGCTCTCCTTGGTCTCGGTCTCGGTCGGCTCGACCATCAGCGCCTCGTCGACCAGCAGCGGGAAGTAGACGGTCGGCGGGTGGAAGCCGAAGTCGAGGAGGCGCTTCGCCAGGTCGAGGGTGGCGAGGCCGAGCTCGCGTTTCATCGGCTTGCCGGAGAGGACGAACTCGTGCATGCAGTGGCGGTCGAAGGCGATCGGCAGGCGCTCGCCGGCGCGCCCCTCGGCCAGGCGCGCCTTCAGGTAGTTGGCGTTCAGCACCGCCGTCTCCGAGGCCTCGGCCAGCCCGTCGGCGCCGAGGCTGAGGATGTAGGCGTAGGAGCGGACGAAGACGCCGAAGTTGCCCTGGAAGCCGCGCAGCCGGCCGATCGACTTCGGCCGCTCGAAGTCGAGGTCGAAGCTCGGCCCGTGGCCGTTGGACGACTCGCGGCGGACCACTTGGGGCCGCGGCAGGAAGGGCTCGATCCGCTCCGAGACCGCGATCGGCCCCGCCCCGGGCCCGCCGCCGCCGTGCGGCTGGCTGAACGACTTGTGGAGGTTGACGTGGACGATGTCGAAGCCCATGTCCCCGGGGCGGGACTGGCCCATCACCGCGTTCAGGTTGGCGCCGTCGTAGTAGAGGGTGCCGCCGGCGTCGTGGATCAGCGAGGCGATCTCGGCGATGTTCTCGTCGAAGAGGCCGAGCGTGTTCGGGTTGGTCAGCATCAGGCAGGCGACGCCGTCCGGGTCCTCCTCGATCTTCGCCCGCAGGTCGTCCATCTCGACCCCGCCGCGCTCGTTGGTCGCGACTTTGACCACCTCGAAGCCGGCCATCGTCACCGAGGCCGGGTTGGTCCCGTGCGAGGTGTCGGGGGCGAGGACGCGGCGGCGCTCTTCGCCGCGGTCGGCGTGGTAGGCGCGGGTCAGCAGCAGGCCGGCGAGCTCGCCGTGGGAGCCGGCGCTTGGCTGCAGGCTGACGTGGGGCAGGCCGCAGATCTCGCCGAGGCTCTCCTGCAGCAGCCACATCAGCTCCAGCGCCCCCTGGGCCCGGCGCGGGTCCTGGGCCGGGTGCAGGCGGGCGTGGCCGGGCAGCGCCGCGACCCGCTCGTTCAGCCGCGGGTTGTGCTTCATCGTGCAGGAGCCGAGCGGGTAGAAGCCGGAGTCGAGGTCGAAGTTGCGGCGGCTGAGCCGGTTGTAGTGGCGGACGATCTCCGGCTCGGCGATCTCCGGCAGCGCCGGCGCCTCCTCGCGCAGCAGGTTGGTCGGGATCAGCTCCTCCAGCGGCGGCTCGGGGACGCCGGCGTCCGGCAGCACCGCGGCGCGCCGGCCCGGCTTCGACTTCTCGTAGATCGTGCGAGCGCGTTCACGCTGCATCGGCGTCTCGGTCAGCTGCGTCATCGCAGCGCCCCCTCGGGCTGAGTCGACTTCTCGTCGCTATGCGACACCAACTCGCCTCGCTCGGCGGCGATCGCGGCGCCGAGGGCCTCGGCGAGCTCGTCGATCTGCTCCCGGGTGCGCCGCTCGGTGATCGCGACGAGCAGGCCGTCCTCGTGCTCGGGGTACTCGCGGCCGAGCGGGTAGCCGCCGGCGATTCCGCGCTCGGCGAGGCGGTCGAGGACCGCCGGTACCGGCGCCTCGAGCCGGACCGCGAACTCGCGCACCACCGGCGCCTCGTGCAGCAGCTCCACCCCGTCGACCGCGGCGAGCTTCCCCCGCGCGTAGGCGGTGCGCCGGGCCAGCAGCTCGCCCAGCTCGCGGAAACCCTGGCGGCCGAGCCAGGCGAGGTGGACCATCGCTCCCAGCGCGTTCAGCGCCTGGGCGGTGCAGATGTTGTTGGTCGCCTTCTCGCGGCGGATGTGCTGCTCGCGGGTCTGCAGGGCGAGGACGAAGCCGCGGCGGCCGTCGACGTCCTCGGTCTCGCCGGCGATCCGCCCCGGCATGCGGCGGATCTGGTCCTGGGTGGCGCAGAAGAAGCCGAACGAGGGGCCGCCGTAGTCGAGGCGATTGCCGAGCGGCTGGCCCTCGCCGAGGGCGATGTCGGCCCCCATCGCGCCGGGCGGCTTGAGGATCCCCAGGGTCATCGGGTCGCAGGCGACGACCAGCAGCGCCCCGTGCTCCTTCGCCGCGGCGCCGAGCGCCTCGACGTCCTCGACCGCGCCGAGGAAGTTGGGGCTCTGCAGGATCACCGCGGCGGTCTCGCCGTCGACCGCTGCGGCCAGCGCCGCGGCGTCGGTCAGCCCGCCCTCGAGCCCAACCTCCGCCACCTCGGCGCCGAAGCCGGCGGAGTAGGTGACCAGGGTCTCGCGGCTGTGGGGGTGGAGGCCGCGGGAGACGACGAACTTGGTCCGCCCGATCGCGTTCATCGCCAGGTAGCCGGCGGAGGCGACCGAGGAGGGGCCCTCGTAGAGGCCGGCGTTGGAGACTGGCAGCCCGGTCAGCTCCGACATCGCGGTCTGGAACTCGAACATCACCTGCAGCCCGCCCTGGGAAATCTCCGGCTGGTAGGGCGTGTAGGGGGTGAGGAACTCGGAGCGGGAGGTGATCGCGTCGACGATCGCCGGCACGTAGTGGTCGTACATCCCCGCGCCGACGAAGCAGACCTGCGATTCGGCGTCGGCGTTGCGGCCGGCGAGCGCCGCCAGGCGCTCGTAGACCTCCGCCTCGCTGATTCCCTCGGGCAGCTCCAGGGCGCGGCCGAGCCGCAGCTCAGGCGGGATCTGCTCGAACAGCTCGGCGACTGAATCGACGCCGATCGCGGCCAGCATCTCGGCGCGGTCGGAGTCGGTGGCGGACGTGTAGCGACTCACTGCCTACAGGCTAGGGAAGCGGGCGGCCGGGCCGGATCGGTGCCGGGACGCGTCGCTACTGGTTGTCGAGCAGTTTGCGGTATTCGACGGAGTCGAGGAGCGCTTCGGTCTCCTCCGGCGAGGTCAGCTTGACCTTGATCAGCCAGCCCTCGCCGTAGGGGTCCTCGTTGATCTTCTCCGGGGCGTCGCCGAGGCCCTCGTTGACCTCGATCACCTCGCCGGAGAGCGGCGCGATCACGTCGGAGACGGCCTTGACCGACTCGACCTCGGCGTAGGAGGAGTCTTTCTGCACGCTCGAGCCGAGCTCGGGCGGCTCGTAGAAGACGACCTCGCCGAGCGAGTCCTGGGCGTACCAGGTGATCCCGAACACGGCCTCGTCGCCCTGATCGCCAAGGATCCGGGCCCAGTCATGCTGGTCGTGGTAGCGCAACTCCTCTGGGTAGTCGGCCTCGGCCAAAATCAGCTCCTCTCGTACAGGGGTTTCGAGGCTATCCGGGCGGGCCGACGTTTGCCCCGCACGTCGACCTCGACCTCGGTACCCGGCGCCGCCAGCTCACTGCGCACGTAGGCCATTCCGGCGCCCTGTTCGAGCGACGGCGCGAAGGTGCCGCTGGTCACGACCCCGGCTGCCTCGCCGCCGGCGAGCACCGGATTCCCGCCCCGCGGAATCCCGGCCCCCTCGATCAAAAAGGGCGCCAGCTTCTCCACGGTCCCGTCCCGCCGCGCGGCGGCGACCGCCCCGGAGCCGACGAACCCGGTCTCCTCCTTGCAGGCCCACCCGAGCCCGGCCTCGATCGGGTTCCGCCCGGTCGAGAGCTCGTTCCCGTGCAGCGGAAAGCAGACCTCCAGCCGCAGCGTGTCCCGGGCTCCGAGGCCACAGGGCACGACTCCGGCTTCCACGAGCTCCACCCAGACCGGCGCCGCCACCTCAGGGTCGATGAGCAACTCGACCCCGTCCTCCCCGGTGTAGCCGGTCCCACAGGCCAGCGCTGGCCTACCGCCGATCTTCACCGGCGCCACGTGCATCCGCCCCGGCAACGCCACTCTCAACGTCCGCTCGACGATCCCCCGCGCATGTGGCCCCTGTACCGCCAACATCGCGTAGCGGTCGGCAACGTCTCGCACGGTCACGTCGAACTCCCTCGCGACCCCGCCGAGCTGAGTCAAATCGACCCCATGATTGGCCGCATTGGTGACGATCAGATACCGGTCATGCCCCAGCCGATAGAGGAAAAGGTCGTCAACGACCCCACCTGCCTCGTCACAGAGCAGCTGGTATTGCGCCCCGCCCACCTCCACCTTCGAGACATCGTTGGAGACGGCTCTCTGCAGATATTTGAGCGCGTGCGTCCCTTCGACTTCCACCTCGCCCATATGAGAAACGTCGAAGACCCCGGCGTGCCTGCGAACCGCGGAGTGCTCCTCACGGATGCCCTCGAAGGTGACGGGCATGTCCCAGCCCGCGAAGTCAACGACCTTCGCTCCGGCCTCGACATGCTGCTCGTACAACGGCGTTCTCACTCGCCGGAGGCTATTCGACGGCGAAGGTCGGATGACCCTCCCGACGAACTCCTGCGAAGCAGCGGCGGGAGGGTCATCCGACCCTCGCCCCCGGACCGCCTCCGAATCAGTCTTTGAGGAACCCGGGCACGTCGATGTCGTCATCGCTGACCCGCAATTTGCGGATCTCCCGATCCTCCGCGTCAACCCTGGGACGACTCTCGTACCTGCGCCGCACCCGCTGCGGCGACCGCGCCAGAAGCTCGAATCCCTCGAACCCGGTGGCGATCACCGTCACCCGGATCTCGTCCCGCATCGACTGATCGACAACCGAGCCGAAGATGATGTTGGCGTTCTCGTCGGCCTCAGCCTGGACCAGCTGCGCCGCCTCGTTGACCTCGAACAGTCCGAGGTTCGTCGGGGCCGGTGATGTTCAGCAGCATCCCGGTCGCGCCTTTGATCGACTCCTCGATCAGCGGCGAGGTGATTGCCAGTTTGGCCGCGTCGAGGGCGCGTTTCTCGCCCGAGGCGGTGCCGACGCCCATCAGGGCCGAGCCGGCGTCGCGCATGATCGTGCGCACGTCGGCGAAGTCGAGGTTGATCAGGCCGGGGATCGTGATCAGGTCGGTGATGCCCTGGACGCCCTGGCGGAGGATGTCGTCGGCCTGGCGGAAGGCGTCAAGGACGGAGGTCCGCCGCTCGACCGCCTGCAGCAGCTTCTCGTTCGGGACGATGATCAGGGTGTCGACGTTGTTGCGAAGTTTCTCGATTCCCTCGAGCGCCTGCTGCATCCGTCGTTTGCCCTCGAACTCGAACGGTTTGGTGACCGCGCCGACGGTCAGGGCGCCGATCTCTTCCTTGGCGATCTCGGCGATGACCGGAGCGGAGCCGGTGCCGGTGCCGCCACCCTCGCCGGCGGTGACGAAGACCATGTCGGCGCCCTTCAGCGCCTCCTTGATCTCGTCGCGCGACTCAGCGGCCGCGCCGGCGCCGACCTCGGGGTTGCCGCCGGCGCCGAGGCCGCGGGTCAGCTCCTGGCCGATCGAAAGCTTGATGTCCGCGTCGCAGGCCTGCAGCGCCTGGGCGTCGGTATTGACCGCGACGAACTCGACGCCGCGAATTCCGGCGTCGATCATGCGGCTGACCGCGTTGGTGCCGCCGCCGCCGGCGCCGACGACCTTGATCACGGCTAAGTAAGTGGATTCCATCTTGAGTTGAGCCCTTGTTCCGTCCGACTCTTCAGCGATGCTCAAGGGTTCTAGCACACGCCCCGAGTGCGGAAATTGCGCTCAACGTAGGGCATTCCAGGGGGTCTGTCAATCACGGTGGGGGGTGCTTGCAAAAGAAGTTTCTCGACCATGGGTTGAGGGTTTCGACAGTCTCACCCTCAACTTGAGTCTTGCAACAAACCGCTCTGCAAAGCCCCAGCAAATCGCGACTTCCGCATGTAACAGGGGATTCGACGCGATTTCGCGTACTCCTCGCGGCGCCCCCTCAACCCTCGACCAATCACGGCGGCAGGACGTGCCCTTCGCCTCCGTAGGCGGGGTGGGTGGGCGAGCTCAGGTCTACATAATCGAGCGCCGAGACCGAGGGATTGGCAAGGACTGCCGCCGCCGCCTTCCACTTGCGTGCCGCCTGCGAGGAGTCGCCGAAGCGCAGTTCGATCCCCGAATTGAGTTCGACCTCCACCCCGCTTTCTTCGCCGTAGCCGGCCGCGGCGACGAACTGCCGCAGCGCCTGCGGCACCGCGCCGAGGACTTCCACCTGTTCCCGCGCCGGGCCCTTCAGCCGGCCGCTTTTCGGCGGCTTCTCGAGGGACAGCACTGGCAGCGGCGGGTCTTCGGGGACGGGCATGAAGAGGACGACTTTGCCTTCAGTGGAGACGGGAATTGCGTCTTCGCCTTCGCCGATCGTCGCCGCCAGCTTCGGCAGGCGGACGGTGGCGGCGACGGTCGTGTCGCGGACGGCGAACCACCAGACCGCGACGACGACGATGACGAGGGCAGCGGCTGCTGCCAGCACCCGTTTCACAGCGCCCAGCCGCCCGGCGGCTCGGCCTCGCCGAGCACCTGGACCTCGGGCTCCAGCTCGACCCCGGTCAGCTCGTGCACCCGGCGCCGCCCCTCGGCCATCAGCGCCAGCACGTCGGCGGTGGTCGCGTCCTTGAAGTTCTCGACGAAGTTGGCGTGCTTGGGCGAGAAGCGGGCGCCGACGACGATCAGCCCACGGCAGCCGGCGGCCTCGAGCAGCTGGCCGGCCGAGCGGCCCTCGGCGCGCGGGTCCTCGGGGTTCTTGAAAGTCGAGCCGAAGGTCTTGATCCCCGAGGGCTGGGCCTCGCGGCGACGGCCGCGCATCGCCTCCATCGTCGCCTTGATCTCCTCCGGCTCGCCCGGGCTGAGCTGGAAGCTGGCACGGGAGACGACTTCGCCCTCGCCCAGGTTCGAGCGCCGGTAGGAGAAGTCGAGCTCCCCCGGGCCGCGGCGCTCGGCGCCGGCGGCCGTGGTCACCTCGACCCACTCGAGCACCCGAGCGAGCTGGCCGCCGTAGGCGTTGGCGTTCATCCGCACCGCCCCGCCGGCGGTGCCGGGGATGTTGACCCCGAACTCGAGCCCGGAGAGCCCCCACCCGGCGGCTTTCGCCGCCGCCGAGGGCAGCCGCGCGCCGCCGCCGCAGCGCACCGTCTCGCCCTCGCGCTCGATCGCCGCCAGCTCGCCGGCGAGCTTGATCGCGAGGCCATGGAAGCCGTCGTCGGCGACCAGCAGGTTGGAGCCGGAGCCGACCATGCCGACTGGGAGGCCGGCCTCGTCAGCCCAGCTCAGCGCTTCGGCGAGGGCCTCGCTCGAGGGCGGGCGGGCGAAGAAGTCGGCGGCCCCGCCGGTGCGGACGGTGGTGAGGCGGGCGAGCGGGAAATCGGACTCGACCCCGGCGGGCGGCGCGGCGGCGCTCACTGGACCAGCGCCTCCCCCAGCTTGAAGACGTCGCCGGCGCCGATCGTTACCAGCACCGCACCCTCGCCGAACAGCTCCGGGTGGGCATCGACGCGGGCGGCAAGAGCGCGCTCGGCGGTCGCCGCGTCGGGCAGCCACCAGACCGGCTTGCCCCCAGAGCGCGAGGCGGCGGCCCGGGCGACGGCGAGGCCGCTGACCCCAGCCAGCTCGCCAACCGGCTGCTCGCGGGCGGCGTAGACGTCGAGCACCGCGACCTCGTCGGCCAGCGCCAGCGCCGCGCCGAACTCCTCCGCCAGCGCCTTGGTCCGCGAGTAGAGGTGAGGTTGGAAGACGGCGAGCAGTCGCGGCGGCCCCAGCTCGCGCAGGCCGAAGAGGGCGGCGCGGACCTCGGTCGGGTGGTGCGCGTAGTCGTCGTATATATGGAGCGGGCCGCGCCGGCCCTTCGCCTCCAGCCGTCGCCGCACCCCGGGGAAGCTCCGCAGCGCTTCGGCCGCCGCTTCGAGGTCAAGCCCGGCGAGGCCGATCGCAGCCAGGGCTGCGCGGGCGTCGGCGCGGTTGTGAGCGCCGGGGACGATCAGGCCAAGCTCGGCCGGGCCGGGGCCGGCCTCGTCGAAGTGGGCGATGCCGCCCCCGCCTGCCCGGAGGAAGTCGAGCGAGCCGTCGGCCGGGAGGACGGCGCCGCGGGCCGGGGCGAGGAACTCGGCGAAGGCTTCGTGGAGCTGGGCGAGCGAGCCCCAGCGTTCGTGGTGGTCCATCTCGACATTGGTGACGACGCCCACCTCGGGCCGCAATTTAAGAAAGCTGCCGTCGCTCTCATCCGCCTCGGCGACCACCCACTCGCCCTCGCCCCAGCCGGCGTTGGCCGGGCCGCCGTCGGCGCCGACCGCCGGCACCGCGCCGCCAACGAAGAAGGCGGGGTCGGCGCCGAGCGCCCGCAGCGCCCAGACGACCATCGCCGTCGTGGTCGTCTTGCCGTGGGTGCCGGCGACGGCGATCAGCCGCTTCTCGGCGCAGAGCTGGGCCAGCAGGGCTCCGCGGTGGATCGGCTCGACCCCGCGCTCGCGGGCCAGCGCCAGCTCCGGGTTGTCGGCGCCGATCGCAGTCGAGACGACGACCTCGGCCCCCTCGGGCAGGTTGGCCGCGTCATGGCCGATGACCGGATCGAGGCCGGCGGCGCGCAGCCGCTCCATATAGGAGGACTCGCTGCGGTCGGAGCCGGTGACGGTGGCGCCGAGTCGGGCGCAGACCAGCGCGAGCCCGCTCATCCCGGCACCGCCGACGCCGATGAAGTGCAGCCGGCGGTTGGACCAATCGCGCTCAGCCATCGCCGGCCCCCCGGGCAGCGCCATCGGCGGGCGCTGCGCCCGCAGCTGCGAGCACCTCGTCGGCGATCCGCCGGGCCGCGTCCGGTTTCGCCATCCCACGCGCGGCGGCGGCCATCGTCTCCAGCTTCCCCGGCTCGCCGAGCAGGGCCGCGACCTCGCTGGCCAGCCGCTCCGCGCTCAGCTCGGCGTCGGCGACCGCGACGGCGGCGCCGGCCTCGGTCAGCCAGCCGGCGTTGGCGGTTTGATGGTCGGCGGTGGCGTGGGGATAGGGGATCAGTAGGCATGGCCGGCCGGCGGCGGTGAACTCGAAGATCGAGCCGCCGCTGCGGCCGACGACGAGGTCGCAGGCGGCGAGGGCGTCGCCGAGGTTCGGCTCGTACTCGAGCAGGTGGTAGCGCTCCGGGTGCGCGGCGGCGTCGAACCGGCGGCGCAGCTCCGGGTAGTCGCGCGAGCCGGCGAGGTGGAGGACGTCGAAGTTACGCTCGGCGGCACCAGGCGGCACGGCGGCGGCAGGCCCGCCGGTGCCCCCTCCCCCGCCCTCGGCGAAGGCCTCGATCGCGGCGAAGTTGATCGACCGCGCCCCCTGGCTCCCCCCGACGATCAGCACGCACTTTGCCTCGGCCGCGACCCCGAACCGCTCCCGTGCCCGCGCCCGGTCCGCCTCCAGCACGGCCCGCGGCACCGGTCGCCCGGTCACTACATAAGGGCCGCCCTCCCGTCCCGGAATCGGAAACGCCAGGCAGACCCGCCGCGCCCGCCCTGCAAGCAGCCGGTTGGCCAGCCCGAGGTGGCTGTCGGCCTCGGTCAGGACCAGCGGTGTCCGGGTCAACGAAGCCGCCAGGCCGGCGGGGCCGGCAACGTAGCCGCCGCCACCGAGGACGACGTCGGCGCCGCGGCGCCGCAGCGCCGCCCGCGCCGCGCCGACCGCGCCGATCGCCTCGACCCCGGCCCGGGCCGCGCGCAGGGGATTGCGGCGGTCGATGCCGCGGACCCGCAGGTAGTCGATCTCGAACCCCGCCGCCGGCACCAGCTCCGCCTCGATTCGCTCGCGCGTTCCCAGCCAGGAGACGACGGCGCCGCTATCCCGAAGCTCTTCGGCGACCGCCATGGCGGGCACGACGTGGCCCGCGGTTCCCCCCGCCGCCACCACGACCTTTGGCTGCGCTTCCGGCACTGGTCCTTCGGCTCCTTTCGCCCGCAGGCTTGCGTCCGCCATCGACGACGCGGAGTTTGCCAGTGCCGCCAGCGGTCCTCCGCGAGCCGCCGCTGCGGCCGTCCCGCGCGACCGCCGCGGTGCCGCCGCGAGCGACGTTGAGGATCAGCCCGACCGCGAACAGCGAGGCCATCAGGCTGCTGTTGCCGTAGGAGACGAACGGCAGCGGCACTCCGGTCAGCGGCGCCAGGCCCATCACCGCGAAGAGGTTGATCGCCGCCTGGACCAGGATCAGCGAGGTCAGCCCGGCGACCAGCAGTTTGCCGTAGTTGTCCTTCGCCTTCTGGGCGACTTTCAGACCGGCGAAGCCGAGCATCCCGAAGAGGCCGACGACGCCGACGATGCCGACCATCCCCAGCTCCTCGCCGATCACCGCCGAGATCATGTCGGTGTGGGCCTCGGGCAGGTAGAAGGCCTTTTGGACGCCGTTGCCGATCCCGACCCCGAAGATGCCGCCGCTGCCGAGCGCGATCTTCGCCTGGGCGGCCTGGAAGCCGGCGCCGTGAACGTCGCTGCCGGGGTTGAGGAAGCCGACCAGGCGTTCCATCCGGTAGGGCTCGGCAATCGTCAGCAGCAGCGCGCAGGCGCCGATCGCGAGCAGGATCAGGCCGAGGTCGCGAGGGCGGGCGCCGGCGGCGATCAGGGTGGCGCCGACGGCGAAGGCGATCACCATCGTCGTCCCCATGTCGGGCTCGACCATGATCAGCAGCGCCGCCACCCCGGTGACGAGGAGGATCGGCATCATCCCCTCGATCGTGCGGGCCCGCTTCGGTTTGCGGGCGAGGACGTCGGCGGCGTAGAGGATCAGCGCCACCTTGGCCAGCTCGGAGGGCTGGATCTGCAGGAAGCCGCCGCCGATCCAGCGGCTGGCGCCGTTCACTTCGCTGCCCACCCCGAGCACCGCAAGCAGCAGGAAGAGCGAGACGCCGAGCAGGAGCGGCGTCGCGTTGCGGATCAAGGAGAGGCCGCGGCGGGCGGTGAAGTGCATGATCGCCAACCCGACCGCCCCGAAGAGCAGGGTGCGCTTGAGGTAGTAGGCGCTGTCGGAGAGGCCGCCGTTCTGAAGGATGCGGGTGGTCGAGGAGGCCGAGAAGACCATCACCGCGCCGAAGGCGAGCAGGCAGAGGGTCGCGGTCAGCAGCATGTTGTACTCGGTGCTCGCCCCGCGGGCGCGGCTGCGCGGCTTCGCCTTGCCCCTCGACTTCGCCTTGCCGGAACCCGAGCGCCCGCCGCCACCGCCGAAGCCGAAGCGGCCGATCCGCAGCGCGTCGCTGCTCACGTCAGCTCCCCGACAATCTCGCGGAAGCGCTTGCCGCGGGCTTCGAAGTTGGCGAAGGCGTCGAAGCTGGCGCAGGCGGGCGAGAGCAGGACGACCTCGCCGGGACGGGCCGCGGCGGCGGCGCGGCGGACCGCGTCTTCGAAGTCCTCGGGGCGGTGCAGCTCGACCCCGGCCTCGACCGCCGGAGCCAACTCGCTTGCCATCCGCGCGGCGGTGGCGCCGATTAGGTAAGCGGCGCGGGCGCGCTCGACCAGCGGCTCGACCAGCGGCACGAACGACTCGCCCTTGTCGCTGCCACCGAGGATCGCGTGGACGCCGCCCTCGAAGGCGCGGATCCCAGCCGTGGCCGAGGCGACGTTGGTCGCCTTCGAGTCGTTGACGAAGCGGATGCCGCCGCGCTCGGTGACCTCTTCCAGCCGGTGGGGGACGCCCTCGAAGGAGCGCAGGCCCTCGCGGACCGCCTCGCGCGGCAGCCCCATCGTCAGCGCGGCGGCGGCGGCGGCCATCGCGTTGGCGACGTTGTGGGCGCCGGGCATTCCGAGCTCGGCCACCGGCAGCAGCGGCTCGCCGTCGTAGAAGAGCGACTCTCCGGCCAGCGAGACCTCGCAATCGGGGCCGGCGCCAACGCAGAAGCCGACCCGGCGGGCGCAGCCGCCGAGGTCGGTGCCGGCGAGAAACGGGTCGTCTTCGTTGAAGATGGCGACGTCGTCGTTGCCCTGGTTGGCGAAGATCCGCAGCTTCATCGCGAGGTAGTTCTCCATCGTGCGGTGGCGGTCGAGGTGATCGGTGGCGAGGTTGAGGAAGACCGCGCACTCGGGGGCGAAGAGGGTCGTGTCTTCGAGCTGGAAGCTCGAGCACTCGCAGATCACGGTCGCGTCGGCGGCGACCTCACCGACCAGTTCGGCCAGCGGCGTACCGACGTTGCCGCCGATCGCCGCCGGTTCGCCGGCCGTCCGGTAGAGATGGCCGAGCAACTCGACCGTGGTCGTCTTACCGTTAGTGCCGGTCACCGCCAGGAAGCGGTTCGGCAGTGCCCGCCAGGCGACCTCGATCTCGCCCAAGACTTCGATCCCCCGCTCCAGCGCCGCCGCGATCACCGCCGCCTTCCGGGGAACCCCCGGGCTCTTGACCACCGTCCGCGTCCCCTCGAGCTGTGCAAGTCCATCCGTATCCAAGTGAACTTCGACGCCCTCCCCCGCGAGTCCTGCCGCGCCCTCGGGATGGCCGGAATCGACCGCCCGCACGGTCTCGCCGCGGCCGGCGAGCAGCCGCGCCGCGGCCTGCCCCGAGCGGGCCAGGCCGACGACCAGAAACGGGCCCGGCGGCAGCGGCGGGCGGATCTCCTTCGGCGGCGGCACGCTCATCAGGGCCTCTTTCTCCCCCGGCCGGGAGTGGCCTCTAAGTGTGAGCGGGCGCTAACGCGGACGCATCCGGGAGGTCCCGGGCGCCGTCCGGAGGGTCAACTGGCGCGGGCGAACTCGCGGATCTCGCGGGCGAGGGCCTCGGGCTGGTCGAGAGCGATCAGGGTGAAGCAGTCGGGCAGCTCGACGTAGCGCGAATCGGGGAACGAATCGGCCAGCCGGCGACCCTCCGCCTTGGGCATCATCTTCCCCTCGCTGTCCCAGATGACCAGCACCGGGCGCTCAAAGCCGCCCAGCCGCGACTGGGCATCGCGGAGGGTCCGACGGCCGCCAGGGACCGCGTCGGCGGCGTACTTGCGCAGATCGCGGCGAATCTCCGGCCGCGCCGTCGGTGCCAGCCAGTCGGCCATCATCTCGTCGGGGATGCCCCGCTTCGACATCTGGCCGAAGAAGAAGGGCAGCCGGGCGAGGCGCGGGCGCAGCAGCAACCTGCGGGTCAGCGCCAAGCCGCCGGGCGCCTTCGAGGAGAGCCAGGCCGCCCAGCCGCCGAGGCCCGGCGGGTAATTGCCGACGGTCTCGCAGGAGGCGAGAACGAGCCTCGCCACCCGCTCCATCTTGCCGTCGAGGATCATCGCCTGCGCACCGCTCCAGTCGTTGAAGCAGAGGCAGACGTCGCGCAGGTCGAGCGCCTCCAAGAGCTCGGCGAGGATTCGCCCCATTCCGACCATCGAAAGGTCGGCCTGGGGCTTCATCGGCTCGCGGTGCGCCCCCATCGGCATCGTCACCGTTATGCAACGGAACTCGCCGGCAAGCTCCGGGACCACCCGCTCCCATTGACGGGCGTCCATCAGCAGCCCCGGAACCAGGACCAGTACCGGCCCCTCGCCGCCGCTGTCCTCGTAGTCGATCGGCCCCGCCGTCAGCTCGACCTTCGGCATCTTTCCTTGCCTCCCTCGTACTAGATAGATCGCTCTAGCGGGGGACCGTATCATCGTCGCCATGGCCAACGCGACCAGGGAGCGCATCCTCGACGCCAGCGGCGAGCTGTTCCGCCGCCAGGGCTACGCCGGCACCGGGGTGAAAGAGATCCTCACCGCCGCCTCCGCCCCGTTCGGCTCGCTCTACCACCACTTCCCCGGCGGTAAATCGCAGCTCGGCGCCGAGACGGTGCGCCGCTCCGGCTTCCTCTACGGCCTCCTGCTCGGCGAATACGCCGGACCCGAGGTCCCGCTCGCCGACGGCATCCGCGGCTTCTTCGCCGGCGCCGCCGAGCACCTGGTCGAAAGCGACTACGCCGAGGCCTGCCCGATCGCCACCGTCGCCCTCGAGGTCTCCAGCGTCGACGAGGAGATGCGTCAGGCCTGCGCCGACGTCTTCGACGCCTGGATCGCCGGCGGCGTCGCCCGCTTCGAAATGGCCGGAATCGACGCCGAGACCTCCCGCCGCCTGGTGATCCAGCTGATCTGCGGCCTCGAGGGCGCCTTCGTCCTCGCCCGCGCCCAGCGCTCGACCGAGCCGGTCCTCGCCGCCGGCGACGCCGCCGTCGCCTCGATCGAAGCCGCGCTCCCGGCTTAGCCAATCCGTCAGCGCGAGGGCGCGCCTCACCAGGATCGTGGTTGACCTTTGCGTCCCATAGGTACGGAAAACTCAACCACGCATGGCGTCGGGGCCAGCCGACCTCTGGGGGTGCTGGGGACCTGCAAAAGGGGGCTGCCGATCGCTCGCTTAGCGGCCGATCGACTGCTGGTAGAGCGTGAAGCCGATGCCGCTGCAGACCGCGGCGATGATCCAGAAGCGGAGCATGATCTTCGTCTCCGACCAAGCCATCATCTCGAAGTGGTGATGCAGGGGGGCCATCAGGAAGACGCGGCGGCGGAAGGTCTTGAAGGAGAAGACCTGGATCGCGACCGAGAGGGCCTCGATTACGAAGATGCCGCCGATGATCAGCAGCAGCACCTCGGTCTGGGTCATCACCGCAAGCGCGCCGATCGCCCCTCCCAAGCCGAGTGAGCCGGTGTCGCCCATGAAGATCGAGGCCGGAAAGGCGTTGAACCAGAGGAAGCCGACGCAGGCGCCGACCAGACAGGCGGAGAGCAGCGCCAGGTCGAGCTGCTCGTTGGCGACGAAGTTGATCGCGGTGTAGGCGAGCAGGACGATCGCGCAGCAGCCGGCGGCGAGGCCGTCGAGGCCGTCGGTGAGGTTGACCCCGTTCGAGGTGCCGGAGAGGACGAGGAAGACCAGGACGAAGTAGAGGACTGGGCCAAGGTCGAGGGAGCCGCCGCCGATGCGGAAGTAGAGGACCGGCTTGAGGCCGACGTAGTGGCGGGCGACGTACCAGAGGACCAGCGCCAGGAGGATCTGGCCGAGGATCTTCCAGCGCGCCGACAGCCCGAGCGAGCGCCGTTTGATGATCTTGATGTAGTCGTCGGCGAAGCCGAGCGCGGCGCAGCCGAGGGCGACGCCGAAGACGGTGAGGCTCTGCGCGTCGCGTTCGGAGAGGACGAGGTAGGGAACGCAGATCGAGACGAAGATGATCAGCCCGCCCATCGTCGGCGTCCCCGCCTTGGCGTGGTGCTCCTGCGGCCCGTCCTCGCGGATGTGCTGGCCGAACTCGCGCACCCGCAGGTATTCGATGAATTTCGGCCCGAGGAAGATCGTGATCAGCATCGCCGCCATGCCGGCGATCAGCACTTCGCCCATCAGCGCGCCCCCGGGTGCGTGAGCCCGTGCGGCTCCATCAGACCAGCTCCGGCAGCAGCTCGGCGACGGCCTCGAGCCCGGCCGAACGCGAGCCCTTGACCAGAACCGCGTCGCCCGGCTGCAGCTGGGCGGCCAGCCACTCCGCCGCCTCGTCCGGGTCGGCGACCAGTTCGTCGGGTCCGTAGTCGCGGGCGGGGCCGCCGACCCCGACCACCAGGTCGATCCCGGCGGCGCGGGCGTGCTCGCCGACGCCGCGGTGATACTCGGCCGAGTCGACCCCAAGCTCGCCCATTTCGCCGAGCACGGCGACCCGGCGCGGGGCGTCGAGGGTGGCGAGGTGGTCGAGCGCCGCGCGCATCGACACCGGGTTGGCGTTGTAGCAGTCGTTCACGAGGACGATTCCGTCGCGGAGCTGGAGGCGCTCGCCACGGAAGCGGGAGAATCCTATGCTCGCAGCGCGGTCGGCCATGTCTGCGGGGGGAGTGTCGAGGGCAACCCCGGCGGCGATCGCGGCGAGCGCGTTGACCAGGTTGTGCTTCTCGGCGAAGGGGAAGTGGAACTCCTGCTCGACCAGCGGAGTGGCGATCCGGGCCTCAGTAACCCCCTCGACCAGGCGCGACTCCAGCACCTCGACGTCGCCGCCGGGGCCGAAGCGCAGCAGCCGCCCAGCCCGCTCCAGGTGCGGCTCCAGCTCCCCCGCCTCGACCGGGGCGACGGCGGTGCCCCCGGGCCGCAGGGCGTCGAGGATCTCCGCCTTGGCGGCGGCGATGTTGGCGACCGAGCCGAGCAGCTCGACGTGGACCGGTCCGACGTTGGTGATCACGGCGACGTCGGGCTCGGCGATCGCCCCCAGCTCGGCGATCTGCCCGATCCCCCGCATCGCCATCTCCAGGACCAGCGCCTCAGTCTCGTCGGGGGCTTCGAGCACGGTCAGCGGCAGCCCGATCTCGGTGTTGAGGTTTTCGCTGCTGGCGTGGACGCGGCCCGGCAGCAGGGCCCGGGTGATGTCCTTGACCGAGGTCTTACCGACCGAGCCGGTGACGCCGACCACCCGGGCGCCGAGCTCGCGACGGTTTTCCCGCGCCAGCCGCCCCAGCGCCGCCAGCGGATCGGCGACGGCGAAGACCCAGCCGCCACGCAGCCCAGTCGCGTGCTCGGGTGCCGCGACGACGCCCCAGGCGCCGGCTTCCAGCGCCGTCCCGGCGAACTTGCCGCCGTCGTGGCGGCTCCCGCGCAGGCCGAAGAAGAGGTCGCCGGGGCCGCTGGCGCCGGAGTCGATCGTCGCCCGCCGCGGCGCCTCGGGGGGCCCCTCGGCGATCGTCTCGGCCCCGATCGCGGCGGCGATCTGCGATCCGTTCAGCCTCACGCTTCGTCTCCGGGCGAAGCGCCCCCGGCCAGCCGGCGCAGCTCCTCGCGGGCGACCTCGCGGTCGTCGAAGGGGACCTTCCGGCCGCCCTCGAACTCCTGTCCCTGCTCGTGCCCCTTACCGGCGATCACGACCGTGTCGCCGGCTCCGGCGCGGCCCAGCGCCAGGGCGATCGCGGCGCGGCGGTCGAGCTCGACCTCGAGCGCCGGCGCTCCCTCCGCCCCGGCCGCGACTTCAGCGACGATCGCCGCCGGCTCCTCCGAGCGCGGGTTGTCGGAGGTGACGACGACCAGGTCCGAGCCCTCGGCCCCGGCCCGTCCCATCTTCGGCCGCTTGTCCTTGTCGCGATCGCCACCGGCGCCAAACACTGAGATCACCCGACCCTGCGGCGTCAACCGCCGCGCCGCCTGCAGCACGTTCTCCAGCGAGTCGGGGGTGTGCGCATAGTCGACCAGCACCGCAAACTCCTGCCCCTCGTCAACTGGCTCGAACCGTCCCGGCGGGGCCTCCGCCCCAGCCAACCCCGCCGCCGCCGCCTCGATCCCGACCCCCATCGCCACCGCCGCGGCGAAGGCGCCGAGCGCATTGGCGACATTGAAGTGCCCCGGCAGCCGCGTCCGCACCCCCACCGCCTCGCCGCCCGGCATCACGATCTCGAACTCCGACCCCATCGCGTCGAACTCAACCCCCCGAGCGCTGTGGTCCGCCTCCGCCCCCTCGGCGGAGAAGGTGACGCACTCGAATTCCCCCGCCAGCCGCGCCCCGTAGGCGTCATCGACGTTGACGATCGCCGTTCTCGGTCCGGCCTCGAACAGCATCCGCTTCGCCGCAAAGTAGTCCTCCATGTCGGCATGGAAGTCGAGGTGGTCCTGGGTCAGGTTGGTGAAGATCGCCACCTCGAAGTGAATCGCGTCGGCCCGGTGCAGGACCAGCGCGTGCGAGGACACCTCCATCGCGCAGGCCCGGTCCCCGCGGTCCAGCATCCGCCGGAAGATCGCCTGCAGGTCGACCCCCTCCGGCGTCGTCCGCACCGCCTCCTCCTCGACCCCACCGACGACCTGCTTGACCGTCCCCAGCAATCCGGTCCGCACCCCCGCCGACTCGAGGATCTCTCGCAGCAGGAACGCCGTGGTCGTCTTCCCGTTGGTCCCGGTCACACCAGCGACCTTCAGCTCGGACGTCGGGTCGCCGGCGAACCGTGCCGCCACCGGCGCCATCGCGGCCCGCACATCTGGGACCACGAGCTGCGCCACCGGCAGCTCCAACTCGTGATCCACTACCAGTCCCACGGCCTCGTCCTCCACCGCCCCGGCCGCAAACTCGTGCCCATCGACCTTCTCCCCACGCACGCAGAAGAACAGCGTCCCCGCCCCAACCCTGCGGCTGTCATACGCCAATCCCGTCACCTCGGTCCCGGCGTCACCGGCGATCCGGGCGCCAGCCACCGCGGCCGCGAGTTCCTCGAGCCTCATCGCCATCGAGCGGAGTCTAGGAGTGGGACCGGGTGCCCCCTCGACGAAGGCTCAAGCGGGGCTCGCCCGAGCCCAGGCGGCTCGCCCAGCTGCGCGACGGTCTTCGGCGAGGGGGCACCCGGTCCCACTCCCCGCCCCCATCCCTCCAGCTATTCCTGCGGCACACCGAGGTACGGCAACGCAAACCCGGCGATTTCGCCGAAGGCGGGAGCGGCCACCGACCCACCGTAGATTTCTCCCTGCGGCTGATCGACGATCACCGCCGCCAGCAACTGCGGATCCGTCGCCGGCGCGAACCCGATGAACGACGCCACGTATTTCGTCTCCGAGTACCCGCCGTTTTCAGCCACCTGCGCCGTCCCCGTCTTGCCGGCCAGCGTGTACCCCGGCACGCTCACCGCGCTCGCCGTACCCCCGGCTTCCAGCACCCCCTCGAGCATTTCGCGGATCTGCGCCGCCGTCTGCGGCTTGATCACCCGTTCGCCCTTCGGCTCGTGCACCTCTTCTTCGCCGACCCGCTTGATCAGCTGCGGCGATCGCAGCGTGCCGCCGTTGGCGATCGCGGTGTAGCCGGCGACCATCTGGATCGGCGTCACCGCCAGCCCCTGTCCGATCGGCAGGTTGCCCATGGTCGAGCCCGAGTACTTGGCGAGCGGCGGCACGATGCCCTGCTGCTCGTTCGGATACTGGATCCCGGTCTGCTTCCCAAAGCCGAATTTGTCGATCCACTTGGAGAACTTCGTAGCCCCGACCTCGAGCCCGATCGTGACCGCGCCGACGTTCGAGGATTTGGCCAGGATCTGGCCCACGGTCATGTTTTCGGTGCCGCGTTCCTCGGCGTCTTCGATCGTCCGGTCGGCGACCTGGATCGACGGCGGCAGGGTGAATTCGGTGGTCGGCGTGACCAGATGTTCTTCCAGCGCCGAGGCGACGGTGAACGCCTTGAACGTGGAGCCCGGTTCGTAGTTGAACCCGGTCGCCCGGTTCATCAGGTCTTCGTTGGAGACTTCGGAGAGGTCGGAGGGGTCGACCGGCGGCCAGTTCGCCATCGCCAGGACCTGCGAGTTGCGCGGATCGACGACGATCGCCGTCGCGCCCTTCGGCGAGTACGTTTCGCCGACCGACTGCAGCACCGCTTCGGTCTTCTGCTGGATCACCGGGTCGAGGGTGAGCTGGATGTTTTCGCCGTCTTCGGCTTCCTTCACCGTTTCCAGCCGGATCGGGTCGCCGAGCGCGTCGTTGACGATCTTGCGTTCGCCGTCGGAGCCGCCGAGCACCGACTGCTCGCTTTCCTCGAGCCCGGTCAGCCCTTTGTCTTCGCTGCTGAGCGCGCCGATCACCTGGCCCGCCATCTCCCCCTGCGGGTAGGTGCGGCGGCTGTCGGGCAGCTGGCCGATCCCTTCGATTTCCAGCGCTTTCACCTTCGCCGCGGTGCCGAGGTCGACTTTGTGGGCGACGTAGGAGAAGCCGCCTTCGGCGGTCAGCGCTTCCAGCACTTCGCCCGGCTTCTGCTTCAGCACCGGCGCCAGCTCCTTCGCCGCCTGCGGCGGGTTCTTCACCTGGTAGGGAGTCGCGTAGATCGTCGCCGCGTCTTCGGAAGAGGCGAGGCGATTGCCGCTGCGGTCGAGGATCGCCCCGCGCAGGCCAGGGACGACGACGTCCTCGGTCTGCTGGCTGGCCGCCTCGGAGGCGAGCTGGGCGCCCTGCACTCCCTGCAGCCAGAAGGCGCGGCAGACGACGAGGAGGAAGAGGAGGAGGAAGCCGGCGAAGAGCAGCCCGATCCTGCGCTCGATCAGCCGCACCCGCCGCCCCTATCCCGAGCCGAGCTGGGCCAGCCGCTGCGCCGCCGCGGCGACGTCGCCCTTGCCGGCGTCGACCACCAGCGGCTCTTCGGTGTTGGGCATGACCAGGCCGGCGGCGGTCGCCTCGTGGCGGACACGATCGGTCCCGAGCTTCTGCGCCACCCGGCCGGTCAGGCCCGAGTTCTCTTCTTCGAGGGCGCTGATCTGCTCATCGATCTTGCCCGAGGAAGCGGCGAAGCTGAGGGTGACGACGTTGAGCGCGACGATGCCGACGAGGAGGACGCCGAGCACGGCGATCCAGGCGCGGCCGCGGGTCATCCGGACGACCAGGCCGTGGTCGGGCAGGTTGCGGGCGGCGTCGAAGGTGCGGGCGGCGGCGATCGGGATGACGCGGCCGCCGGCGGCGACCCGGGAGCCGGGCTTCGCGCGGCGCGGCGCCGGCCTCGCCGGGGCGCGGCGGCCGGGCGTTTTACGCAGCGGCTTGCGCCGGGCGGGAGCCGGGGCGGTGGCCGCGCCGGCGCCGGCGCGCGGTTTGCGGCTGGAAGCTTTGCGTTTCGGCGGCGCGGTGCGGCTCGGCGGCGGCGCGGTTGCCGGAGCGGCACTGCGGCGGGCGGGGGCGGCGACGGCCATCAGGCCCGCTCCTCCGCGTTGGCGACCGGCTCGTCGATCTTCTTCGCCACCCGCAGGTGGGCCGAGCGCGAGCGCGGGTTCGCTTCGACCTCGTCCGGGCCCGGGGCGATCGCCCGCTTGGTCAAGAGCTCGGCCTCCGGGTCGTGGCCGCAAACGCAGACCGGCAGCTCCGGCGGACAGACGCAACCGCGCGCCTTCTCGACCAGGAACTGCTTCACCGGCCGGTCCTCGAGCGAGTGGAAGCTGATCGCACCGAAGCGGCCGCCGAGCGCCAGCGCGTCCCAGGCCAGCGGCAGCGCCTCGTTCAGCGCCTCGAGCTCGCCGTTGACGGCGACCCGGATCGCCTGGAAGGTCCGCTTGGCCGGGTGGCCGGCCCCGAAGCGGGCCGAGGCCGGCATCCCGGCCTTGACCGCGGCGACCAGCTCGGAAGTGGTGGAAAGTGGGCGGCGGCGGGCGATCTCGCGGGCAATCCCGCCGGCGTAGCGCTCCTCGCCGAAGCGGCGCAGCACCTGGGCGATCCGCGTCTCCGGCCACTCGTTGACGAGGTCGGCGGCATCGAAGCCCTGGCGGGTGTCCATCCGCATGTCGAGCGGCGCGTCGTAGGCGTACGAGAAGCCGCGCTCCCAGGCATCGACCTGCATCGAGGACATTCCGAGGTCCATGTAGATCATGTCTGGGCGCACTCCTTCGCCGCGCAGGGCCTGAAGCCCTGCCGCGAAGTCGGCGGAGACGAAGCGGGTGCGGCAGGGGGCGGTCGTGGCGAAGCGGGCGAAGCGCTCCTGCGCGGCGGGGTCGCGGTCGATCCCGATCAGCGTCCCCCGCGGCCCCAGCTGCTCGGCGACGAGGCGGGCGTGGCCGCCGGCGCCGAAGGTGCAGTCGACCGCGGTCTGGCCCGGGCCGGGCGCCAATAGGCTGACCAGCTCGGGGGCGAGGACGGGCTCGTGTTCGACGCTCATCGCGTACGCCGCCGGGCCAAGGGCGGGTCCTTCGCTGATGGCGATTCGCTGGGCATGAAGTCTCATCGTGCCTGGACTCCGGCCCCGGCCAGGCCCTCGGCGATCTCCGGCGCGGCGGCGTCGAGCTCTTCCTCCTGCTTCGCCCAGGCCTCGGCGTTCCAGATCTCCAGGTACTCGCCGGCGCCGACGACGACGCAAGCGCCGTCGAGCCCGGCGTGCTCGATCAGCGGCTTGGGCACGCGGATCCGTCCGGCGGAGTCGAGGCTGTCGTCGAAGGAGCCGCCGTGGAAGCGGCGGCGCAGCAGGCGCGCGTCGCGGCCGAAGGGGCTGTGCGGTTCGAGGAAGCGCTCTGAAAGCTGGTCATAGGAATCGGTCGTATGCACCCAGACACAGGGGTCGAAGCCTTTGGAGAGAACCACCCCGTCAGCGAGCTGCGCCCGGAAGCGAGACGGAACGGTGAGGCGATCCTTGGAATCGAGGCTGTGCTCATAGAGACCCCGGAATGCCACCTCGATGGGTTCCTTTCTGAAGTGCTCGAGTCGTCGAGGGCTGGGCGCTTGGGAAGGAGTTGGGGCCGGAGTGATGTGGTGGGAGGAGCCACACCACTCCGGCCCTGGGCTTCAACTCGATCGCCACCCTAACCCACTCTCCCCCACTTTGCAACACGCCCTCCCTTTGCAACCCCGTTTGCATCCGAGGGCGCGCGGTAGCTTCCGCGCCATGCCTGAGAGCGAGGGAGCACAGTCGCCGGACGAAAAGGCGCAGGTCGAAGCCGCCCTGCGGGAAGCGGTTGCCGAAGCGGAGGCGGCCGGGGCTCCGGTGAGCGACGGCGCCGGGGCGGGCACCGTGGCGGCCGGCGAAGTCCCGCCCGGCACCGACCCGGCAGCGGCGACCGCGACGTCCCCGGGGCCGGCGGCGCCCGACGACGCCGACGACCTCCGCGGCTACCACTTCAAGCGGCTGATGGCAAAGCCGCTGACCAACGTCCTCGTCTTCGGCCTGGCGGCGCTGGTCGGCGTCGTCCTCGTCGCCACCGTCGCGCCAGTGATCGGCGGCGCCGCCTTCGTCGTCGCGATCGTCGCCGGCCTCGTCGTCGTCTTCATCGTCGCCGACAACCAGGCCGCCAGCGCCTTCTTCACCGCCTACGCGTCCGAGCACAGCCTCGAACTAGGCGGCAAGGCGCCGCTGCCGCCCTCGACGCCGCTGCTGCGCAAGGGCGACGACCGCTACGCCGAGCGCACCCTCTCCGGCCCGATGGGCGAAGGCGTCGAAGGCATCCTCGCCCTCTACACCTACGAGGACGAGTACCGCGACAGCGACGGCAACAAGCAGACCAACTACTACCACTACACGGTCGGCCTTACGCCGGTCCCCGAGTGCGCCGCCCACGTCCCCGAGCTCCTCTGCCAGCGCAAGTTCGGCCTGCGCTCGCTGGAGAAGGTCGAGGACGCCTTCCGCGGCAAGAAGAAACGGGTGAAGCTGGAGAGCGAGGCGCTCGACCGCAAGTACGAGATCTTCACCGGCGACGACCAGGACGAAGTCTGGCTGCGCCGCCTCTTCTCCCCCGTCTTCATCGTCTGGCTGACCGAATCGGCTCCCGAGAAGTTCGCCTTCGAGCTGGTCAAGGGAAACCTCTGCTGCTACGTCAGCGGTCACAAGGAAAGCGCCGCCGCCCTCGACCAAATGCGCGCCGCCACCGCCGCGGTCGCCCAGCGCCTCCGCGAAGAGTCCGAGCAGACCAGCGCCGCCGGCGCCTAGCGGCGCTCCGGCGAGGGCCGGCGGCGGGCGGCCTAGAAGCCATTGAGCAAGGTGCCGGCGTTGGCGACGAGGCCGGCGGCGATCATCAGCAACACCGAGGGCACCAGGACCAGGGCGACGACGAGCTGGATCTTCGGGGCGGCGCGGGCAGCGCGCTCCTCGACCGCACGGCGGGCATCGCGGCGCAGGGCGCTGGACTGGCGGCGGAGCTGCTCGGCGAGCGGCGAGCCGAAGCGGCGCGAGCGCTCGATCGCGGCGACCAGGGCGGCGACCTCGCTGCCGGGGACGCGGCGGCGCAGGCCAGCGAGGGCAGTCGAGAGCGGCGCGCCGCAGGCTACCTCCGCCAGGACCAGCCGCAGCTCCTCCGCCAGCGGCCCCTCCCCTGCCCGCGCCAGCTGCTCGAGCCCGGCCGCCGGGTCCCGGCCGGAGGCGGCGCTGACCGCAAGCAGGTCCAGGGCGTCGGGGAGCGCCGCGACGAGGCGGCGACTGCGGCGTCGGGCCTCGCGCTCGAGCAGGGCGTCGGGGACGAAGAACCCCGCCGCCGGCAAACCGAGGGCTACCAACAGCACCATTCGCCCCGGCGCGGCAGGCGCGGCGGCCAGAGCGAGGACGGCGCCGAGCGCCGCCCCAGCGAGCTTCGCCGCAAGGATCGCCGGCAACGGCCAGCGCCCGGCGAGCCCTGAGCGCCGCAGCCGCTCCGGCAGCCCCAGCCGCAGCGCCGCCCGGGCCGAACGGCCACCGAGCCCGAACGGCAGCTCCGGCGCCCTCGCCCCGCGCAACAGCTCGCGCGCGGCGACGCAGGCACAGAGCGCCGCCACCGCGGCAAGCAGCGCCGGCGCGTTCACCGCCCGGACCCGGCAGTCTCGATCGGGGCGTAGGTCGCAAGCGCGGCAGAGCTTTGGGGTCGTATGGACGCCAAAGCTCTGCCGCGTTCGGCGGTAGACCTCCGCGGGGCACAGAGCCGGAAAGCTCTGCCGCGGTCGGGGCTCACTCGACCACCCGCGAGAGGCGCTTGATCGCTAGGAAGCCGACCAGTTGCAGGACGCCGGCGACGGCGAGCATCGCCGCCGAGGCGGGCGAGCCGAGCAGCTTCGCCAGGAAGCCCGGCGCCAAAAGCTCGGCGAAGAGGGCGCCGCCGGTCGGCATCGCCACCACCAGCAGGCCGGTGAAGCGAGCCTGGGCGGTCGCCGAGCGGGCGTCTTCGGCAACCCGGTCGCGCTCGGCCGCTCCGGCGGCGAAGCGGCGCAGCAGGCCGGCGAGGTCGCCACCGGCGAGCCGCTGGCTGAGCAGCGCCGCGGCGAAGGCGTCGACCCGGGACGAACGCATCCGCGCCCGCCAGGAGGCGACGACCTCGGCGGTCGGGGCGCCGAGGTCGAGCTCCGCCCCGAGCCGGGCCAGCTCGGTCGCCGGCGCCCCGTCGAGATAGTTGGCCGCGGCCGGCAGTGAGGCGCGCAGGCTGCGGCCGGCGCTGAGCGAGTCGGCGACCGCGGTCGCGACTTCCGGCAGCGAGCGCTCTACCGCGGCCCGGTAGCGGCGCCGTCGCCGGCCGATCGCCCAGCCCGCCAGCGCCGGCCCGGCGACCGCGAGCGGCACCGCGATCGCGGTGCCGCCGAGCATCCAGCCGCCGCCGACCGCGAGCGCCGCCGCCAGCGTCGCCAGCCGCCGCCGCTCCAGGGTCGAGGGGGCGTAGCCCTCGCGGCCGGCCCGACGCAGCGGCTCCAGCGCGAGGCGCAACCAGGCAGCCGCGGCCGGACTGGCGAGCAGCGCCTCGCGGGTCGCGAGCGCCAGCAGCCCCCCGGCCAGAGCTCCGACCAGGGTCGGCAACCCGCTCACCTCACCACCTCCTCGACCGCGCTGACCACCCGCGAGCCGTCGGCGCGGCGCTCCATCTGCACCACCAGGTCGATGCCGCGGCGGACCTGCTCGGCGATCGCCGCGTGCGGCAGCCCCACCCCGGCCATCAGCGCCAGCGTCTCCAGCCGCGCCAGCGCGTCGCCGGGCGAGTTGGCATGGACGGTCGAGAGGGCACCGTCGTGGCCGGTGTTGAGCGCGGTCAGCAGGTCGAGCGCCTCCGGCCCGCGGACCTCGCCGATCACGATCCGGTCCGGCCGCATCCGCAGCGCGTTCCGCAAGAGGTCGCGAATCGTCACCTCGCCGCGGCCCTCCACCCCCGCCGGCCGGCTCTCCAGCCGCACTACGTGGGGCTGCTGCAGCCGCAGCTCCGCCGCGTCCTCGATCGTCACCACCCGCTCGCGCGGCGAGACGAAGCTGGACAGCGCGTTCAGCAGCGTCGTCTTGCCGGAACCGGTGCCACCGCTGACCAGGACGCTGCGCCGGGCCGCCACCGCCGCCTCGAGCAACCGCCGCCGCTCCGGGCTCAGCGTCCCCAGCTCGACCAGCTCGTCGGGGCCCGGGCGGCGAACGCCGAAGCGGCGGATCGATACCGCGGGCCCGTCGATCGCCAACGGCGGGATCACCACGTTGACCCGGGAACCGTCGGCAAGCCGGGCGTCGACCATCGGGCTGAGCTCGTCGACGCGGCGGCCGAGCGGCGCGAGGATCCGCTCGATCGCGTTGCGCAGCTCCTCCTCGTCGGCGAAGGCGACCTCGGTCGGCTCCAGCACGCCGCGGCGCTCGACGTAGACCCGGTCGGGCCCGTTGACCATCACCTCCTCCACCGCCGGGTCGGCGAGCAGCTCCTCCAAGGGGCCGAGGCCGACGCTGTCGCGGACGATCCGTCGCGCCAGCTCCTCGCGGTCGCGCTCACCGAGCAGCGCCGCCTCGCGATCGACCAGTTCGCGCACCGTCGCCTCGAGCTCACCGCCGACGACCCCGGCCGCCGCCTCATCGCGGCGTTGCTCGACCAATCGCTCCCGCAGCGTCGCCGCCAGCTCGGCCAGGTGGTGCTCGCGGGGATCGGCCGGGGCGCTCATCCGCCCGCCAGCAGGGTGACCTGGCGGGCGAAGCTCTCGGCCTCGATCAGCCGCAATGCCTGCGCCCGGGTGAGGCCGAGGGTCGCCAGGGCTTCGCCGGGAGCGGCAGCTTCGGTACCGGGCGCCAGCGCCAGCAGCGGCACTCGCGGCGCCGCGACCCGGGTGCGGCCGGCCCCCGAGCCGGTTTCCGAGGTGACGACGACGTCGACCTTCGTCCCTCGCGTCGGCGTCCCCGCGGCGAGCAGGGCACCGGCGCCGGTCACGGTCAGCTGCACCGGTCGGCGGCCTTCGCCGAGGATCCGGCCGGGCTTGCCGTGAGCGCCCGGCGGCTGCAGCTGCGAGGCGAGCAGGTAGGAGCCGGCCGGGACCGCCGCCTCGGGAGCCAGGCCGAGAGCGTCGTCGGGGCTGGCGAGAGCGCCCGGCGGGACGAAGCGAACCGGGACCCGGCGGACGTCGAGGCCGGCCGCCGCCTCGGGGTCGATCGGCTGACCCACCGGCAGCGGCACGGCCGCGACCACCACCGGGCGCAACTCGCCGTAGCCGCGGGCGACGCGGGCGCCGTAGCCATCGGCGAGCGCCGCCGCGAGCCCGGCCGCCAAGATCGCGGCGAGGCCGAAGAGGATCGCCCGGCGCCGCCGGGTCACACCCGGCCCCCGGGAGTGTTCTCGCTTTCGAGCTCGGCATCTGGCTCGCCCTCCGCCCCAGCGGCCGGCTCGGCAACCGGCGTGAGTTGACTCACCTCATTGATGCCCGCCCCCACCAGCGGCAGCTCCAGCACCGCGTCAGCGCCCTCCGACCCCGCCCGCAGCGAGAAGGAGCCGCCGTGCTCGGCCGCGACCCGGCGCACCACCCGCAGCCCGTGCCCGCGCCGGCTGCGTCCGGAGACGCGGCCGCGAGCACCGGCGATCCGCGCGCCCATCGCGCCCCGGGTGAAGCGCAGGCGCGAGCCCGGGCGAGCGTCGGCGCGGCCGCCGCGCCCCGGGTCCCGCACCGTCACCCGCAGCACCGGCCCTTCGACCTCCGCCGCCACCTCGACCCGCGGCCCGCCATGCTCGACCGCGTTGACGACCAGGTTCTCGACCGCCCGGGCGAGCGCCTCGGCGTCACCGCAGACCGTCGTCTCCCCCGCTCGCCAGCGCAGCTCCAGGGAGCCGCCGAGGCGCCGGGCGAGCGGTCGCCAGCGGCGCACCGCGTCGGCCAGCAGCGCCTCGACGGCCACCGCGGCGCGGACCGGACCGGCCGGCTCGCCGTTGATCTCCCGCTCCAACCGCTCCAGAGCGACCGCGGCCATCCGCACCGACCCGGCTGCCGGCTCGCGCCGGGCCGGCTGCGCGAGCGCCAGCGCCTGCAGCGGCCGGCGCAGCTCGTGGAGCGCCTCGTTCAGCGCCGCCCGGCGCCGGCTCGAGCGCAAGCCGCCAACCCCCGCCGCCGCCGCCAGCGACAGCACATAGGGCCAGCCGGCGACGAGCTCGGACAGCTCTACCGGCAACACGGAGACACCTGCTCGGGGATCGCGTTCACGCCCGACCCAAGGGCCCGGCGACGCCTTTCTCTCCCCCTCAGCCCCAGGCGAAGCACGGAAAATGCGTGCCCGCCGCCCCGGTGCGGTCTCGGCCAGGCGCTCCGAAGCAGGCGGGCACGCATGGATAAGACCCCCAAACTGCCCATCCAGTTACTCGAAACGTCCGAGTTTGTTTACGCGCCGTCCCGGCTTCGTTCCGATCCCGTTTCCATTCCCGCTCGGTTCCCCCCAAACGGCCCCGAATGCGCGGTTTGACCGGGGAAACGCCGGATTGTTCTGAAATACTTAACTGACGCCCGGGCAATGCCCGGAAGGCCACCCGATAAGGCAACCCCCCACCCGATCGGAGGAATCACCCCGTGCCACAGACCCGCACCTCGCCCGAGGGCATCACCCAGCAGCTCGCCAAGGCGCTGGCCCACCCGCTGCGCGTCCGCATCCTCAACTCGCTGCATGAGGGCATCAGCAGCCCCAACCAGCTCTCCCAGGAGCTTGGCGAGCCGCTCGGCAACGTCAGCTACCACGTCAAAACGCTGCTCGAATACGACTGCGTCGAACTGGTCAAAACCGAGCCCCGCCGCGGCGCCGTCGAGCACTTCTACCGGGCCACCGAGCGCGCCTTCTTCAGCGACGAGGACTGGAAGAAGATCCCCGCCTCGGCCCGCAAGGGCATCTCCGGAGTGATCCTCGAGGCGATCGGCACCGACGCCACCAAGGGCCTCGTCTCCGGCACCCTCGAGGCCCGCCCCGACTCCGTCATCACCCGCTCGCCGATGCAGCTCGACGAGCAGGGCTGGGGCGAGATCGTCGCCCTGCTCACCGAGACCCTGGGGAAGGCCGAAGAGATTCAGGCCGAGACCGCCAATCGGATCGGCAAGGACGGCAAGACGATCAACGCCCGCGTCGCCCTGATGGGCTTCGAGGTCCCCTCCGACTCCGAGTAGCACCGCTTTCGCGACCCCGGCGCGCGGGAGCGCCGGGGCGTCCTCGGCCTCAGACGTCGAGCAGGCGGTAGCCGATCCCCCAGGTGTTGAGCACGTAGCGGCTGTGGTCCGGATCGAGTTTTCTCCTCAGGCGGGAGGCGTGTGAGTCCAACGTCCTCGTCTTTTCGTTCGTCTGGTGGCCCCAGACCGCGAGCAGCAGCTCTTCCTTCGAGAAGACCCGGCTGGGCTCGCTGGCCAGCACCTTGAGCAGGCTGAACTCCTTCTTCGAGAGCGCCACCGGGCGGCCGCGGACCGTGGCGAGGCGGCGGGCCGGGTCGACGACCAGCTCGCCCACCCGCACCGGGCCGTCGCGGCGGGGCAGGCGGCGGCGCAGCACCGCGCCGATCCGGGCCCGCAGCTCATCGACCGCGAAGGGCTTGACGACGTAGTCGTCGGCGCCAGCGTCGAGGCCGCGGACCCGGTCGATGCCGCTGCCGCGACCGCTGAGGACGATCACCGGCAGCTCCGGATCGAAGCGGGGAATCGCGCCGGCGTTGGCGCGGACCTGGCGCAGGACGTCGAGGCCGGAGCCGTCGGGCAGCGCCAGGTCCAGCAGCAGCAGGTCCGGCTGATGGAAGCGGCAGAGCCGCAGGGCGTCGGAAGCGGTCGGCGCCGGCAGCACCCCGAAGCGGTCGGCGACAAGGTTCTCGCAGAGCAGCTCCAGGGTCACCGGGTCGTCCTCGCAGACGACCAGGCTGGCGATTTCGTCTCTCTCGGTCAATTGGTTCCTCTCGGTTCGGGGATGGACGGTGAGGGCAGCTCCAGGACCATCGCCGCGCCCGGCTCGCGGGCGAAGCGTCGCGGCGGCACCCGCAGCCGGGTCGAGAGCGGCTCGCCGGCAGCGTCGAGGAAGCAGAGGTCGAGCTCGAAGCGCATGCCGAAGGTGTGGACGGCGGCGCAGCGCGGGATCAAGAGCCCGGGCCCTGCCTCCTCGCGCTCCATCCGGGCGAGGCCGAGCAGCCGCGGGCCGGCGCCGAGGGCGACGGGCACGCGCCAGCCGGCCACCTGACGGCGCGGGAGCTTGGCGAGTCGAGGGTGGAGCACGCCGCCCTAAGGTCTCGGCGGGGCGAAACTCTCCCCCCTCCCCGGGATTCGCCGCAGCCGCCCTCGGCAACGAGCGGGAAAACCCTCCTGGGTGCAACCGGGCGCCCACGCCCTGCCTCGGCAAGGCACGTCACTACGATGATCGGCAAGATCATGGCCCTGCTCGCGCCGGGCTTGCGCGGGTGGGAAGGGCTTCAACTCAATGGATAAGAAAACGACGCGCAGAGGCAATTACGAGTCGGGCTCCGACTACGTGCTCGAGTACGGCGAGCTCCGCTTCGCCTTCAACGAAGAGGATTTCGCCCAGCGGGTCGAACAGGCCGCCGTCAAGCTCGCCTTCGTCGACCAGGGGTTGACCCGGGAGGAGATCGACGACCTCCTCGACCTCGCCGTCTCCGGTGAGATCGCCGAGCCGACCAGCCGCCTCGGCGAGCACATCAACGAGAACTGGGAGGACCTGGTCGGGCCCGCCAACCGCAGCCTCGTCCACTGGATCCGCCGCCTCGTCTTCCGCGGGGCCTGGCTCGACCAGCGGGTCAAGGAGGGCGAGCTCGACATCGTCTTCGACGAGCGCACCCAGACCTTCGGCTACATCCAGCCAGACCGCAGCGACGAGCTGATCGAGCTCTCCAAAGAGCCGAGCTGGCGCCGCATCGCTTATAGACGCTAAGAGCGTCTGCGGGCGGCTGCCCGCGTTGAAATCAGCTCAGGAGCGCTCGAGGGCCGCTACGACGGTCAGCGACCCGCCGCCTCCGGCTGCCTGGGCGCGGCCGGCGTCGAAGAACTGCTTGGCGGCGTCGGCGTCGCCGTAGGCCTCGGCGAGCCGGGTCAGCGAGTCGACCAGGAGGATCACGTCCTCGCCGCTGCCGGCGCGACTCGCCGCCTGGGCGAGGGCGTCGTCGGCGTGACGGGGCTGGCCGGCGGCGACAATCTCCGCCTTCGGCGCCTCGCGGCGCCAATCGGCCAGCTCCTCGGGGCTGGGGTCGATCAGCAGTGCGACCGGGTCCGGGCCGTCCTTGGCGTCGGCGATCTCGGCCGCGACCGAGCGCAGCAGCGCCGTGCAGGCCTCGCGCCCCTCTGCCACCAGCAGCGACTGGCGGCCCGCCTCGGGGGGCAGCAGCAGGCCGGGCAGGGTGACCTCGCCACGACCGCGGCGGCCGAAACGGCGGCGCCGGCGGCGGCGCGGCCGGGCGGACTCGCCGCTCGGCGGCTCGGCGGCGGCGGGCTCAGGCGACGGCTCGGAGGCGGCGAACTGGGGCGCCTGCTCGGAAGCTTTCTCGGCACGATCGCGCTCGCGACCTCGGCCGCGCTCGCGCCCGCCGCCGCCACGGTCGCCACCACCGCTGCGCTCGCCGCCGCCACCGCTCTTGCCGCCGCCGCTCTCGCGCGGGGTCTCGCCTTCGTCTTTGCGCTCGCCGGGGTCCTCATCGGGACCGCCGTCGGCACGCGAGCCCGAGCGGCGCCGGCGCCGTCGACGAGGACGATCGCCACCGCCGGATCCCTCCCGCTCGCCGGAGCGGCCGCTGCCGCCGCCGGAGCGCGTGCGTCCACCGCCCCCGGAGTCGCCGCCGCCATCGCCGTCGGCCAGCCGCTCGACCAGCTCGCCCTTGGACAGCATCCGGAACTTCTCCACGCCCGCCTCGGAGGCGAGGGTGTGCAGCTCGGACAGTTTCTTGTTCTCCAGCTCGGCTTTCGTCATCGGATGCAGGTTATTTCAAGCCGCCCGGGCGGCGCGGGCGGGGTCGATCCCCTCCTCCGCCATGGCCGCCGGCCAGGCCTCGGCGGCGGCCCGCACCTCGGCCTCGCTCCAGCCCAGCTCGCCCCCCAGCGTCGCCGCCACCGCCCGCACCGGCTCGGCCCCGCGCAGCTGCGGCGCCGCTAGCAGCCCCAGTCGGGTGCGGCGCAGGAGCACGTCGGCGACCGAGCGGGCCTGCTCGTGGCGGGCGGCAAGCGCCACCTCGGCCAGCAGGTCGGGCCGGCCGGGGACGATCGGCGCCGCCAGCTCCGGCCGCTCGCGGGCGAGGTCGAGGACGCGGCGGGAAGCGTGGCCGTAGCGGAAGGCGAGCTGGGAGAGGGTCTCCTCCCCCACCTCCTCGGGCGCCTCGAGGTCGCCCGGCCGGGCCTCCATCCCGAGCGGGATCTCGGCGGTGTGGCAGGGCGCCTCGCGGCCCTCGCGGAGGACCAGGCGGTCGACCGTCTGCTTCGCCATCCGCCGCCAGGTGGTGAGCTTGCCGCCGGTGATCGTCAGCATCCCCGAGCTGGTCTCGTACAACTCCGCCTTGCGGGAGATGTCGACCGACTTGCGCGGGTCCCCGCTGGAGATCAGCGGCCGCACCCCGGCGTAGGCGCCGACCAGGTCGGAATCGGAGAGCGAGGTGCCGAAGAAGGCGTTGACCGCGTCGAGGAGGTATTCGACGTCGTCGCTGGCCGGGCTCGGGTGGGCGGTGTCGCCGTCGTAGTCGTTGTCGGTGGTGCCGACCAGGGTGCGCCCGTACCACGGCAGCGAGAAGATCATCCGGCCGGCCCCGGCAGGGACGATGCAGGCCGCCTTCCCCATCGGCAGGTCGGCCTGGTCGAGCAGCAGGTGGGTGCCGCGACTGGGCGCGATCCGCGGCACGTCCTCCTCCTCGACCACCTCGGGGCGGATCCGGTCCGCCCAGACGCCGGTGGCGTTGACGACATGGTCGGCGCCGACCTCGAGCCGCTCGCCGCTCGCGGCCTCGACGAAGGCGACCCCGTTCGCTAGCCCGTCCTTGGTCAAGAGCTCGACCACGTCGGCGCCGTTCAGCGAGAGGGCGCCGAAGCGTTCGGCCTCGCCGAGGACGGTGAGGACGAGGCGGACGTCGTCGGTCTGACAGTCGTAGAAGAGGTAGGCGTCGTTAGGTTCCCGCGGGCCTAGGGCAGGCACCATCTCCAGCACCTCCTCGCGGGAGATCGTCCGGTGGCGGTCGGGCGACCAGTAGAAGTCCGCGTCGCCTTCCTTCGAGGAGCGCATCTCGCGGCGGCTGCGGCCGACCCGGGTCGTCGCCATCACGTCGTACATGTTCAGCCCGAGGCCGACTTTGCGGTCGCGCCTCTCCTCGCCGAGGCTGGCGACCAGGAACGGCGTCGGGTAGACCAGGTGCGGCGCCAGCTGCACCATCAGCTGCCGCTCCAGCAGCGCCTCGCGAACCAGGCCGAGGTCGAAGTTCTGCAGGTAGCGGAGGCCGCCGTGGACCATCTTCGAGGAGCGGCTGGAAGTGCCGACCGCGTAGTCGCCGCGCTCCAGCAGGGCGACCGAGTAGCCGCGCGAGGCGGCGTCGAGGGCGACCCCGGCGCCGGTGATGCCACCGCCGATTACGACGACCTCGAAGTGGTTGCCGGCGATCTCCTCGATGGCGCGGGCGCGGGTCAGCATGCTCGTAGTCTCGCGGACGGGGCGGGCGGGCCGCGGGCTAGAGCCCGTAGCGCTGGCGCATCCAGACCCGGCGGCCGCCCCAGGCGAGGGCGAAGAGCAGGCAGCCGGCGAGGGCGCCGGCGAGGATCGCGCCGGCGACGCCGTTGGAGTCGTCGTCCGAGCTGCTTTCGGGCTCGGCGGTGCGGGTTTCCGGCGCCGGCGCGGCTTCTTCGTAGCTCGGCGGGATCTCGCTCGGATTCGTCCCCAGCCCCGGCGGCGACGGGATCCCCACTCCGGGGCCCTTCCCCGGCGCGATCCCGCCGGATTTCTTCCCCTGCTTGCCCGGCCGCGATTCCGCTCCTTTGGCCGCGGTGCCGCTGCCGGGGAGCGGCGGCGGCACCGCGGCGGATTCGGGGAAGGTGCCGGGGGGCACGAATTCGCTCGGGTTGGCGCCGCCAGCGCTGGTCGAGGAGCCGCGCGAGGCGTGCGGCGCGGCCTGCTTCGGCGGCGACTTCGCCAAAGGGACGGCGGCGATCGGGAACGGCTGCCCGGCCGCCGCCGGCAGGTCCTGGGCGGTGGTGAAGATCGGGGTCTGGTTGGCGACGATCGAGGAGGTGCCGTTGCCGGCGGCGGCGTAGCGGTAGTGGCCGTCGGACTGCTGGTTGGCCGCCAGGTAGTCGAGCGGGGTCTTGCCGCCGCTGGAGAAGCTCGCCGGGTCGGCGCCGGCGGCGACGATCCCCTGCACCGCCCAGGCGGTCGATTGGGTGTTGACCGGGAAGCCGTTGCCGAGCGCCAGGCCGCCGCTCGGCCGCAGCTGCTCCCGCAGGTAGTGGAGGCCTCGCTTGGCTGCGCCCGAGCCGGCAAGCGCCTGCATCGCCGCGCCGGTGATGTCGGAGACGCTGTCCTGGCCGGCTTCGTTGCCCCAGCCGCCGTCGTCGTTCTGGACCGCGCGCAGCCAGTTGGCGGCGGCGCCGGCCGCCTTCGACTCGCCGGCCGCCTTCAGTGCCATCGCCGCGTAGGCGGTTGACCCCGGCCAGTTCTTGAACGAGCCATTGCCTTCCTGCTGCTTCTGCAGTCGGGCAACGAGGTCGGCGCCGCCGAAATCGCCCGGGTCGACCCCGGCCCCCTGCAGCGCCAGCACCGTCTGGGCGATGTGGCCGGGGCTGCGGATGCCGGCGACGCCGGCGCGGAGGAAGTCGACCGCGGTCTTCCCCCCCTTGCTCACTTCGAGCGGGTTGCGGCCGGTCGACTCGAGCGCCAGCATCACCCAGGCGGTGGTGGTCTGGCCGGAGGCTTCGCCCGGCGAGGAGCTCCAGCCGCCGTCGGAGTGTTGCTGGGAGACGAGGTAGGAGACGGCGGCAGCGGTGTCGGCGCGGGCGGGAGTCGGGGCGAAGGCGGCGAGGGCAAGGGCGGCGGCGATGAAGAGCGCGGTGCCGCCGCGCAGCGCCGGGCCGAGGCTGCCCGGAGCGGGTCGTTCGGAGCCCCTCGCCGCGCGCCGCCACTCGAAGCGGTCGCGGAAGCGGGCGAGCATTCGCAGCATCGCCGGGCCGGCGAGCAGGGCGAGGACGAAGTTGCCGCCGGCGTGGGCGATTTCGAAGGGCACGGCGCGACCCTCATAGAGCCAGAAGGTCGCCCACGACAGCTCTCCTCCATAGGTCGCCATCAGGGAGAAGTTCAGCAGAGCGCCATAGGCCAGGCCGGCGAGGGCGCAGGCGACGGCGAGGGTGAGGCGCGGCGCCAGGCCGGAGCCGGCGAGGCCGCGGGCGTCGTTGTCGCCGCTGCGGCCGCGGAAGGCGAACCGGGCGGAACGGCGGGCGCCGAGCGCCAGCGCCGCGCCGAAGACCCCGCAGAGCCCCCAGCCCGCCATCTGCCACGGCGTCCACGGCCCCTGGCCGAACCAGAAGTTGGAGACGAGGGCGGAGAGGGCGCCGACCGCGAACCCTGGCGCGCCGCCGAGGGCGTAGCCGGCGAAGATGACGACGTCGGTGGTCGGCTTGACGTTGGGGAAGGCGGCGAAGGCGATCCGGCCGGCGATCGCCAGCGCCGCCAGCGCCGCGACCAGCGCCACCACCTGCGAGGGCGGCCGCGAGCGCTCATACCAGGCGAAGCCGGCGACGATGACGGCGAGGACGCCGAGGAAGCTGGCCAGCTGCCAGCTCACCGCTCCTCCTCGTCCGTGAGGCCCTCGTCCCCGGGGAAGCCCTGCCCCGGCTCGGCGGCGAGCAGCGCCGCAGCGCCCTGCTCGGGGGTGACGACTCCGGGCAGGTCGAGGATGCGGGCGACCTCGGTGGCGAAGTACCAGCCGCCGGAGAGCACCTCGGCCGCCGGCCCGTCGGCGATGACCACGCCTTCGCCGAGCAGGACGACGCGGTCGGCGAAGCCGGCGGCGAACTCGACGTCGTGGGTGGCGACGACGACTCCGGCCCCCTGCGCGGCGAGGCTCTCGATCAGCGCGACGAGGTCGTGCTTGCGGTCGCGGTCCATGCCGCGGGTGGGCTCGTCGAGGGCGACCAGGCCCGGCAGGCGGTTGCCCTCGATGCGGCCGGCGAGGGTGATCGCCAGAGCGAGGCGCTGGCGCTCGCCGCCGGAGAGGTCGCGCGGGTCCTTCTCCCTGGCGTGCTCGAGGGAGACGGCGCGCAGTGCCGCTTCGCCCTCTGGGCCGGGGAGCTCGTCGGCGACTCGCTCGCGGACCAGGTAGTCGCTGGGGTTCTGGGTCAGCAGGGCGATTCCGGCTGGCGTTTCGACGCGGCCGGAGACCGGGCGATGGAGGTTGGCGGCGGTGCGCAGGAGGGTTGACTTGCCGGCTCCGTTGCGGCCCATCAGGGCCACCTTTTCTCCCTGGCTGACGTTGAGGTCGATGCCGCGGAGGACGTCTTTTGGGCCGTCCGAGGTGGGTTCGAGCTCTACCCAGAGGTCCTTTGAGAGGAGCGCCGGTTGGGCGGAGGGGCGGGGACCCTCTTCACTTAACTTGCTCGGGTGGATCGGATGCGGCCGTCCGAGGTTCGGTTGACCGAGAAGTTGAAGACGTTCAGAGGGTCCCCGCCCCTCCGCCTCCAGGCTCACCCGGGCAGCACGAACGCCGGTTGGGAGCGGGTCGATCTCCGCCAGGGAGAAGAGTTGCGCGGCAGGGGTCGTCAGGGCCGGGTCGTTGACGTTGGACCAGGCGAGGAAGGACGAAGGGGGGCCGTCGAAGGTGAGGCGGCCGTGGTTGATGGCGATGACTCGGTCGGCGGCGGGGAGGCAGCGCTCTAGGCGGTGTTCGGCGAGGAGGATGGAGACGGCCCACTCCTCGTTGAGGCGGCGGAGGAGCCAGATCAGCTCGTCGCCGGCGACAGGGTCCAGTTGGGAGGTTGGCTCGTCTAGGAGGACCAGGCGGGGGCGGGTCACGAGGGCCGCCGCCAAGGCCACTCTTTGCAACTCGCCGCCGGAGAGGGTGTCGACGGCTCGCTCGAGGAGGTGTGGGATGGCGAGGGCTAGGGCGACCTCCTCGACGGCGCGGGCTCGGGCGGTTGGGGGGTCTCCGCGCATCTCCAGGGGGAGCTCGATCTCGGCGGCGACGGTGGTGGAGACGATCTGGGTCTCGGGGTCCTGGGCGACGTAGCCGACCACGGTGGCGAGGTCGCCGGGGCCGTGGGCGAGGGTATCGAGACCGGCGACGGCGATCGAGCCCTCGACTTCGCCGCCGTGGAAGTGGGGGACGAGGCCGCAGGCGGCGCGGAGCAGGGTCGACTTGCCGGAGGCGGAGCGGCCGGCGAGGAGGATCAGCTCGCCGGCGGCGATCTGCAGGGAGACGTCTTCGAGCGCCGGTCGGTCGGCCCCCGCGTAGGTGTAGCCAAAGCCCTCCAGTGCCAGGGCCGGCGGGGCTCCGCGTCGAACCGCCAGCTCAGCCACGCCGCCGCCCCGCCCTCCGTGCCGCCCTCCGCCGCCGTCGCTGCCAGGGGACGAGGCCACTCGCGACCAGCAGGGCCGCGAGCGCCAGGGTCGCCGGGCCGAGCGCGAACTCGATCGTCGGATAGGCGTGGAATTCGTCGGCGCCGAGCAGCTTGCCGGCGATTGCCGCGGCGAGGACGAGGGCTCCGGCGAGGTAGAAGCGCCGGTCGTGGCGCGAGCGTTCGCGGCGGCGCGGCCCGCGCGGGCCGCCGAGGCCGTAGCCGCGCAGCTCCAGGGTCGCGGCGACGTCGACGGAGCGGTCGAGCGAGCCGGCCAGCAGGCGCCGGGCGAGCGGCGCCCGCCCGACCGCGGCCGCCCCCGGGCCGCGCAGCGCCGCGGCGTCGCGCAGCCGTGCCGCGTCGGCAGCGGCAACGGGGACCAGGCGGGAGACCAGGGTCGCGGTCAGCGCCGAGCGCCCGGCGACGGGTCGCAGCGCCCGCAGCACCCGATCGGGATCGACGCAGGCCGAGTAGACGGCGAAGGCCACGATCGCCGCCAGCGCCCGCAGGCCGAGCGAAGCACCTTCGACCAACGCCTCCAGGGTGACGTCCACCCGCCCCAGCAGCGGCCAGTCGCCGAGCCGTGCCAGCACCGTCTCGCCGCGGTCGTAGACCAGCGCGTTGACGACGGCGATCAGCAGCGCCAGCGCCAGGCCCATCCGCAGGGCCGCCCGCACCGCCCGCCGCGCCCCGGCCAGCCGCCCGGCCAGGACCAGCCCCGCCGTCGTCGCCACCAGCACCAGCGGGCTCGAATAGAGGAAGGCGACGGCGACGAAGGCGCCGAGGTAGGCGACCGCGGCGCCGGGCGTGGCCGCCTGCAGCGGCCCCCTCCTCGGCGTGTAGGCGAAGGGCGATCTCATCGGCTCGCGATCGGCAACGGCACCGCTTCGCCGGCTTGCACCGCGACCGCGTAATGGTCGCGCAGGTCGGCTTCGCCGAGGGCTCCGGCCGCCGCCCGCACGCCCGCCTGCGTGGTCCCGGTGACGAGCCAGACCGGTGGCGATTCGGCCCGGCGGGTGGCGGCGACGAGCCCGGCGTCGGGGCCGAAGGTCTGCGCCGCGTCTCCGTCCGGGTCGAGTCCCTGCAGCCGCCCGCCCTGCCAGCCGGCGTAGACGCCGCTAACTCCCGGCCCGGATTCGATCTGCGCCGCCGCCGCGTCCGCCCGCAGCTTCGCCCAGGGCCCGACCAGGACCCGGATCGCCCCTTCCGGTTCGCCTTCGCTCAGCTTCGCCCCTTCGGCTTCAAGCGCCGCCGCGACCGTCCCGCAGGCGTCCCCCCCGCCCTCGCAGGCGACTTCGACCGGGTGCGGTTCGCCTTCGTAGCCGTGGACGAACGGCGCCGGCCAGGAGCCGACCACGGCCGGGACGTGGTTGGTCGCCGCCCAGTCCCGGTAGTCCCACCAGATCGACTCTTCCCCAGCCAGCGGGTACTCGGCGGCGCCGACCGGCGACTCGATCCCGTCGACGAAGAAGAACCAGTCGTAGGGGTCGCCGCCGCGTTCGGTTTCGGCGACGCCTTCGATCGACTTGACGAAGCCGCCGCCGTAGCGGGTCTCGATCGCGGCGCTGCCTTCCAGCAGCCGCATCACGGTGTCGGATTCCTTCGCGACGACCGAGTCGGAGACGATCGGCTCGGCGCCGAATTCGCGGGTCACCGTGAGTTGCACCGAGCCGACTTCCTTGCCGGGGCCGAGGCCGCAGCCGGCCACCGCGAGCGCCGCCAGGAGCAGCGCCGCCGCGATCGCCGTGCCGCGGCCCCGGCTCACCTCAGCTGCCGCTCGGGCAGGCGGTGCCGAGACAGACCGGGACCGCCGCCGAGGGGATTTCCTTTCCGTGCTTGGCGACCAGCGCGGCCGGCGCGCTCAGCGTCACCGAGATGCTGCCGTCCTTGGCGGTCGTGCCGGTGGCGCCGACCACGGTCGCCCCCACCGCCGGCTTCTTCTTGCCCTTTTCGTCGTAGGAGAAGACGTGGGCGACGAAGGGGACGCCGGCGCTTGCCGTCTGCGGCGCTTCCAGGACCAGCTCGTTCGGGTACGGGTAGCTCGGCGCCAGGTCCCAGAGGACTTCGTCGCCGGCCCGGACCTTGGTCGCGTCGCCGCTGACCTGGGAGCCGCGGTGGTTGACCTTGAGGTACCAGGAGGCCTTGCCGCTGACCTTGCTGGAGCCGACGCCGCAGATGCCGAGGCCGAAGTCGAAGGCGTCGGTGACGAGCAGCGGCCGCAGGGTGCCGGTCTTGGCCGAGGCCTGGGCGAGCAGGCCGAGCGCGGTGGCGCCGCGGACGGTCACCGATTTGCCGCTGCCGCCGGTGCCGGGGCCGAAGCAGTTGGCCTGCGGGCTGGTCTTCACTTTGGTGGTGCCGGTCTGCAGCGTCTGTTCGGTGAGGGCCTTGCCGCCCTTGCCGACCACCCGCAGGGTGGCTTTGGTCCCCGCCGCGGCGGCGAATCCGGCACTGAGCAGGGACAGGACGAGGGCCAACGCGCACGCGGCCATGAATCGACTTGGGGTACTTCTCGGCATCTGAGCCACCCTTTCCTCGAGGGTCGTGTTTGGCTGGCCGGAGGCAGGTCTCCTGGCTCCCGGGATGGATGGCCGCGCCTTCCCGGGACGCGATGGCGTCCCAGTGGCCGGCGCCCTCGGGCGCCCGCGACTTCCTTGCCCGGTCACAGTGGCGGGACCGCGCCGGTTTCGCACCGGACTTCCCTTGACCACCGACCGTATTTCTGACGGCGGCGAGTCTACCTCGCCCCGGCGGCGCTACGCTGCCCCCGATCGGGAAATCCCGCGCGCTCGCGCGGTCTCGTCCGGTCTGGGTATTAGCGAACGAGCACGGGGAGGCGCCGATGAGGGGACTTCGCAATCCGGAGAGGGCGGCGCTGGCGATCGCCTGCCTGGCGCTGACCGTGGCGCTCGGCGGCACGGTCTACGCGGCGAGCCGGATCGACGGCCACAGCGTGCGGGTGAAGTCGCTGCCGGGGAACCGGCTGGTGCCGGGGTCGGTCGGCGGCGACCGCCTGCGGGCGGGCAGCGTCGACGGCGACCGACTCAAGCCCGGCTCGGTCGGCGGCAGGCAGGTCAACGCCGAAACGCTCGGGCCGGTGCCGGAAGCCGCCCGCGCCGGGAGCGCCGACACCGCCCGCGCCGCGATCACCGCCCAGAGCTCCACCGTCGCCGCCGAAGCGAACCGGATCAACGGCCACGTCGCCGGCTGCACCGCCGGCCACCGTCCCTTCGCCGGCGCCTGCTGGGAGGAAGAGCCGAGCGCCGAAGCGATGACCGCGACCGCAGCGGCGGGAGTCTGCGCTCAGCGGGGCGGCGAACTGCCGCCGGCGCTGGCGTTGACGGCGTTCGCGAAGCAGCCCAACGTGGGAGTAGCACCGGAAGGTGAGTGGACGAACGAGATCACTCAGTACTCCGCGAAAGACGCGTACTCCGTCGCGACCGTCAATCGGAACAGTGAATTGATCGGAGTACTTTCCACTTTCACGCGCCACTTCCGCTGCGTCATCCCTCTCGTCTCCTGATCCGCGCCGCTAGACCGCCCCACCCGCCCGGTGCGGGCCGGCCACTATCGTTCCCGCCGATGCCCCGGCCGTCCCGCTTCCGGCCCCGAGCGCGCAGGGCGCTTGCGATATTCGCCGCGACTGCGGCCGTCGCTGCCGTCTGCGCGGTTCCCGCTGGCGCCGCGCCCGGCGGGCACACGCCCGCCGGCGCCACCGCCGCCCGGTCTCCCGCCGCCGCCTTCTCCGAAGCCGCGGCGGTCGCCCGGGTCGAACGCTTCTGGACGCCGCAGCGGATGCGCGACGCGGTCCCGCTCGACCTCGCCCGCGACGACGGGGGCCGTGCCCACCTACTCACCGGTCACCCCTCCCCCTTCAACGGCTCGCCACTCGCCAGCGCCAGCTACGCCCCGGTCCGCGAACCGCGACAGCCGCCGTACTCGGTCGAGGGCCGCATCTTCGTCCGCCAGGGCGACCTCGAGGGCTACTGCTCCGGCACCGCGATCGACACCAAGTCCCGCTCCGCCGTCCTCACCGCCGGCCACTGCGTCAACACCGGCCCGAAATTCGATGGCGAACGGCTGCTCCACGCGGTCTGGTCGAGCTACCTCGAGTTCGTCCCCGCTTACAGCGGCGGCACCGCCCCGTTCGGCGCCTTCGTCCTCCGCGCCGGCCGGATCCGGGCGCTGCCCCAGTGGACCAACACCGGCAATCCCAACTTCGACATGGGCGTCTTCCTCACCCACCGCAACGCGGAGGGGGTGAAGCTGGCGCCGGCGGTCGGCGGCGGCGCCAAGGTCGTCCTCGACAAGGGCCGCCACCAGGTCTTCCAGACCTACGGCTACCCGGGCGAAAAGAAGCGGATGGAGGGCTGCGAATCCCCCTACATCGGCGACGACAGCTCGACCTACAGCTTCCCCGGCCCGCCGACGATGGCGATCGACTGCCACTGGGCCCGCGGCGCCAGCGGCGGCGGCTGGCTGATCGGCGAAGGCTCCGAGATCAACGGGATCACGACGTACTTGCACCTAGATAACAGGAGCCGCAGCTTCGGTCCCTACTTCACCAAGGAAACTGTGGGAAAGCTAATTCGCGGCTTCTAGGCGGGCCGGGGGACCCTCCCGACGAACTCCTGCGAAGCAGCGGCGGGAGGGTCCCCCGGCCCGCCCCTTACGCAGCGGTATCCAGCAGGTTGCGGTAGTAGCGGTAGTCGCGCCGCTCGGGGCGGAGGTTCGAGGCGAGGGCCAGGTGGTGGCGGGCGCGGCGGGTCTCACCGGTGTGGCTGAGGGCGCGGCCGAGGCAGAAGTGGGCGTAGTCGTCGACCGGGTGGGTCTCGACGATCGCCTCGAACTCCGCCGCCGCGCGGGCGTACCGCCCGGCGCGGTAGCAGGCGCGGCCGAGCGCCTCGCGCACCGAGGCCTTCTCGGGTTCGCGCCGGGCCGCCTCTTCGAGCGGCTCGGTGGCGTGCTCGAAGTCGCCGTCCTCGAGCAGCTCGAGGCCACGGCGATAGAGCGTGTAGGTGGGCTCGGTGGCCATACGGAAAGTGTAGGAGGCCTGTGAAGGGGGCTTTTCTGGCCCGCGACCCGCTAGAGCTTGTGCGCTTTGACGGCGGTGCCGTAGGCGCAGATCTCGGTCCAGGTTTCGCCCAGCTCCGAGGTGTCGAAGTGGAAGGCGAGGATCGCGTCGGCGCCTTTGGCCGTCGCCTCCTCGACCAGCCGTTCGGTCGCGTGCTCGCGGCCTTCTTCGAGCATCTTCGTCATCCCTTTCAGCTCGCCACCGCCGAGGCTCTTCAGCGCCGCCCCGATCTGCGAGCCGATGTTGCGCGAGCGCACGGTCAGCCCGAAGACCTCGCCGAGCACCTCGTCGACCTGGTAGCCGGGAAGCTCGTTGGTAGTGACGATGATCACCGCGCCAGCTTAACCGCGCCCGAGGTCGAGGATGAAGACAGAGCGCTCGCCGTTGGCGTCGCCGCGGTCGCGCTCGGGCACCCGGCGATAGCCGTGCGCTTCGTAGAGCCGGTGGGCGTCGCGCTGGTGGGGACGGGACCAGAGCGCGATCGCGCTCGCCCTCCCCTCTCGGGCCAGCTGCTCGCAGCGGCGGACCAGCTCGCCGCCGATCCCGCGGCGCCGCGCCGATGGCGCCACCGCCAGCCGCGCCAGCTCGGCCTCGTCGCCGACGGCGACCGCCCGGCGCGGCGAGCCGGGCGGCTTCAGGGCGACGACGGCGAGCAGCGAGACGCTGTCCCGCTCCGCGGCGTTCCGGTCGGCTCCTTCAGGCGCGGCCATGCCTGGATCGGCCGAGTCCTCCTCAACTACCAGCACCGTCGCCGCCGCCACGGCCGCGTCGAAATCCGCCCGCTCGTAGGGCACCTGCCGCCCTTCCCCCGGATGCCCGACGTAGGCCTCGGTCCAGAGCGTCGTCACCGCCTCGGCGTCGCCGTCCCGGGCCGGCCTGATTCGCATCGGCGCACCCTAGCGAGCCACCAAAACCCCCTATTCGCCCTCTAAACCCCCTGCTAGCAGGGAAAAAGGGTCGGTTTGCTACCTTAAATGGGTCGGGCTTGACGTCGCCGTCGCCCGGGGAGAGTCCTCTTCGCCGCCGCGCCCCCGCGCTGGCCCTGCCGGACCTCCACCCGTTTCAACCGCGACACCGAAGGGAGTGCCTCCAACTTGACTACCACCGTGAAAGCGGCGGGAACCGCCAAAAAGTGGACCTGCGAAGGCTGCGGCGTCAGCGTCAGCCAGATCGGCGGCGAGAAGGTCTCGCTGCCCGAGTCGTGGGTCGAGGAGAAGGACGGCGCCTTCTGCCTGCTCTGCCGGCGCGAGCGCGCCGCGCAGGCGGCACTCGATGCCGCCCCGAACGACTGCGGCCTCGAAGAGCGCGCGAAACTGCGCCGCTCGGCCCTGATCGAGTTCGAGGTGCGGCGCCGGCCCGGCCACGGCGACGGTGAAATCGCCAAAGCCTGCCGTTCCTCGGTCGCCGCGGTGGCGGCGGCGCGGCGGCGGCTGAACATCCCCAAACCGAAGCAGCCGCGGTAGCGCTAGCGTAAGTCGACCATCTCGGTCGACGAACTCGACATAGTCTGGCGGCTGGGCTTGGCGCTGGTCCTCTCCGGCGCGATCGGGCTCGAGCGCGAGCTGGCCCAGAAGAGCGCCGGCCTGCGCACCTACACCCTGGTTGGGCTCGGCTCAGCGCTGTTCATGCTGATCAGCAAGTACGGCTTCGCCGACGTCCTCGACGACCCCAATGTGGTCCTCGACCCCTCCCGGGTCGCCGCCCAGATCGTCTCCGGGATTGGCTTCATCGGCGCCGGGCTGATCTTCGTCCGCCGCGACTCGGTGCGCGGGCTGACCACCGCCGCCGGGGTCTGGCTGACCGCCGCGATCGGCGCCGCCGCCGGCGCCTCGCTGCCGCTGCTGGCGGTGGCGGGCACGGTCGCCTACTTCCTCGTCGTCTTCGCGGTCTCGCCGCTCGCCCGCCGCCTCCCCTCCTCCCCTTACGCGCCCTCGGCGGTGCGGGTCGATTACGAGGACGGGCGCGGGATCCTGCGCCGGGTGCTCGCCGCCTGCACCTCGCGCGACTTCAAGGTTGCCGACGTCGACGTCAACCGCCACGAGGAGGGCGCCCGGGCGGGCGCCGTCTCGGTCGCGCTGGAGGTGCACGGGCCGGGTTCGGTGGCGGGCCTGGCGGCGGAGCTGGGCGAGATCGACGGCGTGCTCGCCGTCGCCGCCGGCGACGTCAACGAGATGTTCGACTGAGCTAAACCGGTCAACGCGCAACCAGCATCCCGCTCCCGACGCCCCGGGTGGTGCCGCATAAGCTCGACCGATGCCCGCCGCGCCCCCGCTCGGCGTCCTTCGCGACGCCAACTTCCGCCGCTTCTACGCCGGCCGCACCGCCTCGCTGATCGGCGACGGCGTCGCCCCGGTGGCGCTCGCCTTCGCGGTCTTCGACCTGACCGGCTCGGCCACCGACCTCGGCCTCGTCCTCGCCGCCCACAGCCTCGTCATCGTCGCCCTGATCCTGGTCGGCGGCGTCGCCGCCGACCGGCTCTCGCCACGGGTGGCGATGCTCGGCGCCGACTTCACCCGCGCCGCCTCGACCGGGCTGATGGCGGTGCTGCTGCTCAGCGGCACCGCCGAGATCTGGCAGCTGGCGCTGCTCTACGCGGTCGATGGCGCCGCCGCCGCCTTCTTCAACCCGGCCTCCGACTCGATCGTCCCCCAGGTCGCCCCCGGCCCGCGCCTGCAGGAGGCCGCCGCCCTGGTCAACCTCTCGCGTTCGGTCGGACAGATCGGCGGGCCGGCGCTGGCGGGATTGCTGCTGGCGCTGGGCTCGCCAGGGGCGGCGCTGGCCGTCGACGCCGCCAGCTTCCTCTTCTCCGCCCTCTGCCTGATCGGGGTGCGGGCGCCGCGGCTCGGCGACCGCGAGGGCGAGGGGTTCGTCGAGTCGCTGCGCCTCGGCTGGAACGAATTCAGCTCGCGCACCTGGCTCTGGGTGATCGTCGCTTCCGCCGCCTTCACCAACGCGATCTTCTTCGCCGCCTTCCAGGTGCTGGGGCCGGCGGTCGCCAAGGCCGACCTCGGCGGCTCCAGCGCCTGGGCGGTGATCGCGACCGCCAACGGGGTCGGCGCCCTCGGCGGTGGCGTCCTCGCCCTCAGCCTGCGGCCGCGGCGACCGCTGCTGGCCGGCGAGATCTCGATCCTGCTGATCGCAGTGCCGGTGGCGCTGCTGGCGCTGCCGGCAGCGACCGCGGCGATCGCGATCGGCTCCCTGCTCGCCGGCTTCGCCACCAGCTTCGGCTCGATCCTCTACGAGACCACGGTCGCCCAGCAGGTCCCGACCGCGGCTCTCTCCCGGGTGATGGCCTACGACTGGTTCGGCTCGCTCGCTCTGGAGCCCCTCGGCCTGGCGCTGATCGGTCCCCTGGCGGCGGGGCTGGGCGGCTCGGAGACGCTCTGGCTCTGCGCCGGCGCCCTGCTGCTCTGCCAGGGCGCGGTGGTCGCGACCCGCGACGTGCGCCGGGTCGAGGCCCGCCCCGAGGGCCCACCCCCGCTGGCCACCTCGAGAGCCCCGGTCCGGCCCGGCGAATGAGCACCTGTTGCTGCTTGTAACCCTCTGGGTTACAAAGAACGAAGGGCCTTCGACCTTTGTCGCCTCTGGGCTACAAAAGTCGAACGGCTCCGAATCAGAGTGAGCGCAGGACCGACTGGGCGGCGTTGAAGCCGCACATTCCGTGGGCGCCGGCGCCGGGCGGGGTCGAGGCGGAGCAGATGAAGAGGCCGGGGGCGCCGAGGGCGTAAGGATCGATGGCGAGGCGGGGACGGACCAGCGATTGCCAGGGCGTGTTGGCGCCGCCGATCACGTCGCCGCCGACGAGGTTGGCGTTGCCGGCGGCAAGCTCGGCCGGCGAACGAACGGCCTGGCCGATGATCCGCTCCCGCAGCCCCGGCGCGAAGCGTTCGACCTGGTCGAGCAGCGGCTCGGTCGCGTCGCCCTCCCAGCCGGCGGGAACGTGGGCGTAAGCCCAGACCGGGTGGACGTCGCCGGCCGAGCGGCTGGGATCGGCGAGGTACTGCTGGCAGACGAGGACGAAGGGGCGCGCCGGCATTCGGCCGCGGTTGATCTCCCGCTCGGCGAGCGCGATCTCCTCATAGGAGCCGGCGGCATGGACGGTGCCGGCGCGGCGGGCCGGCTCGTATCTCCAGGGCACCCCGCCCTCGACCGCGAGGTCGACCTTGAAGGCGGCGGGCGCGTGGCGGAAGCGGCGGAGCGTGCGGGCGACCCGCGAGGGCAGCCGCTCGCCGGCAATGTCGGCAACGGCGCCGGGGGCAAGGTCGAGGACGACGGCGTCGGCCGGCGGCAGCTCAGCCAGCGAGCGCACCGGCCGGCCGGTCTCGATCCGGCCGCCGTGCTCGGCGATGACCGCGGCGAGCGCCGCGGTGATCCGCCCGGAGCCGCCAACCGCGACCGGCCAGCCGTAGGCGTGGCAGGAGCAGGTCAGCGCCATCCCGACCGCGGAGGAGAACGGCTGCGAGAACGAGGCGAAGGAGTGGGCGGCGACGCCGCCCCAGAGCGCCCGCGCTTCGGGCGTGGCGAGGCCGCGAGCGAGCACGCCGGCCGGGGCGAGCGCCCGGGTGCCGAAGCCGGCGAGCCTCAGCGGGTGCCGCGGGAAGTGGAGCAGCGGACGCAGGACGTCGGCGCTCAGGGCGTCGAATCCGGCCGCCGGCCCACCGAACGCCCGCCGCCAGGACGCCCCGCCCTCGCCGAGCCCCGCCACCGTCGCATCCAACGACCGCACCATCACCGCGCCCCGCCCCACCCCCTCCGGTTGACGGGACGATTTCTCGCCTATACGTGGAGTTTTCGTCCCGTCAACGGGAGCGTCCAGTGGGTGGGCGAGGTCGACCTCCGGCCAGGCCCACTCCAATCCGTGGCGCTCCAGCCCGAGCGAGGTCAGCGCCGGAGAGGCGACGGCGAGAGCATGGATCGCGCTGCACTCGTCGTGGAGGACTCCCGGCACGGTCAATTCCGCGCTGCGGGCGCCGCCGCCGATCCGCTCGCTCGCCTCGATCACCGTCACCCCCACCCCGCGGCTGGCCAGGGTCGCCGCGCAGGCGAGCCCGTTCGGCCCGGCGCCGACGACGACGACCTCGCTCACGCCGGCTCTCCGGCGGCGCCCACGTCGCCCGCCCGCCGGCTCACGCCGGCGCGACCGGGAACGGCCCGTCGTCGAGCCAGGGCTGGCGCCCGACCATCTCCCCCACCTCGACGAAGCCCTCCTCGACGAGGCCGTCGGCGGCGTCCCAGATCCGGTAACGCTGCCGCTGCACGTGCGCCGGCTGCGACTCCAGCGTCACCACCCGCAGGTCACCCGGCGCGTAGCCGCAGCGCTCCTGCACCGCCGCCAGCAGCCGCTGGTCGTGGAAATGGCCATCGCCGAAGTTGTAGCCGAGGACAACCCCGGCGACCAGCTCGCCCTCGCGCACGTCGTAGTCGCCGAGGTCGTCGACCGCCCGCGCGGCCAGCCCGTTCAGCGCCCGCCCGTGCGAGTGCATTGCCCGGAAGGCGAGGCCTTTGTAGATCAGCACCTCGGTCAGGTCGGGGTCGTAGAACTTGTGAAGCTGGCGCGGCACGGTCAGCGCCGGCTTCGTCAGCGCCTCGTCGAGCCGCTCCTCGGCGCCGCCGCTTTCGCCCGGCGGCCCGGCGCCTTTGCGGAACAGCCACTGGCTGGTCGCCCAGTTGCCCGCGTAGTAGCGCATCGAGGGCAGGAAGCTGACCAGGTCCGGGCGGAAGTTCCCCAGCACCGGCAGGCCGACGCAGGTGAGCGCCAGGATCACCAGCAGCAGCGGGTCTTCGAGGGTCGAGAACGGCACCGAGCCGTAGTGGCCGAAGAGGAAGAGCAGGCCGAAGATCATGAACACGTTCCACTCCAGCGGCACCGCCAGCGGGAAGGTCGAGAGGATGTGGAGGTGGAAGACGATCATCCCGGCGACGGCGATCGTCCCCAGCCAGCCGCCCTGGCTGACCAGGAGGATCAGCGGCAGGGTGAACTCGATCGCGGTGCCGGCGTGGGCGGCGAGGTGGCCGAGGCGCGACGGCAGCAGGTCGCGCGGGTGGTCGCGGTAGAGCCGCCGCTTCGCCGCCCGCGAGCGGTTCCAGGGCGTGTTGCTGATCATCACCGTGACCACGAAGGGGAAGTGGCGGTTCAGCTTCGAGGAGGCGGCGCCCCACCAGATGCAGACGAAGACCAGCTGGGCGGCGACGATGAGGTTCGGCAGCGGGAAGAGGAAGATCAGCGCCAGGTTGCCGTAGATCTCCGCCCGCGCCGCCAGGAACGGGACCTTGTCGCGGAGGCCGAGCAGGGCGAGGAAGACGAGCATGACGCCGACCCCGTGCGGGTCGAGCCGACCGGCCGCGGCGCCGCTCGCGGAGCTGGCGTCGACCCCGGCGCTGCAGACCAGGAAAGCCGCCGAGACCAGCAGCCCCCCATATAAGGCGACGTCGAAGACCGTGCGGGTGTTGCCGCGGGTCCAGGGGACGCGGTCGGGCCAGGGCGGCAGCCGAGTCGTCCCCGGCCGCAGCCAGTAGAGGACGCCGCCGATCATCGGGCTGAAGCGCAGGGTCAGCGGCAGCGAGCCGGCGCCGAGCCCGAGCACCTCCCAGAGCAGGGTCCAGATCACCGCCTTCTGGAAGACGATCGGTTCGGTCCACCAGCTCGAGAGCGAGCCGAGCCCGCCCAGGTGCGGCGTCGTCGCCGCAATCAGCAGCAGGCCGGCCGCGGCGTAGACGACGATCTTGGCGATGTAGAGGAAGTAGACGACCGGCGGGGTGCCGAAGCCGTTGACCGCCCAGTCCGCCGCCAGCGGCTTGATCCGCTCGAGGTGCGGGAGGCGCTTCCACTCCTCGACCTCGAACGGCGGCGGCGCTGGGTCGAGTAGTCCCATCCGGGCGCGAGCCTATCCGGGCACCGGGCGGACGCAAAACGGGCCTTTCGGCCGAGTGCTCAAGGAATCCCGCGCACGATCCGATGGGGGTGACGAGATGGACGGGCAGCGATGAGCGGATCGGTCCCCCCTCCCGGCGGCGACCCGCGCTACGGCAGCGGCCAGCCGGCCGTGCCGGCGCGGTCGGAGCCAGACGCCGCCGCGCCCGCCCCAAGCCCCGCCGCGCCCGCCGCGAGCCCCGACAGCCCCGCCAGGCCCGCCGTGAGCCCCGACCACCTCTCCACCAACCTCCTCCGCGCTGTCGCCGTGCTCGCGGTGCTGCTGATCGCGGTCGTCGTCAACTCGCTGCTCCACGGCGGCGAAGAAGGCGACGGGATCAACCCGGTCGCCCAGGCGGCGGTGAAGACCCAGCGCCTGCCCGGCGCCCGCTTCAGCGTCGAAGCTACCTACACCTCCCCCGCGACGGGCAAGGAAGTGACCGCCACCGGCGAGGGCGTCTACGAAGCCGAGCACCGCCGCACCGACCTGCGGATGGACGTCAATTCGTTCTCGATCGAGACGCTCGGCGACGAACAAAACATGTATTTCCGCATCGAGGGACAGGACCAGCACCTGCCGCCGGGCAAGGTCTGGATCGGCGTCGAACCCTTCCTCGGCCACTCCGCCGAAGAAGCCCTGGCGACCGGCGGCGGCCTCGACAGCCGCATGCAGCTGCTCGAAGCGGCCGGCGGCCAGGTCGACTCGCTCGGCGAAGAAGAAGTCCGCGGCGTCCTCACCCACCGCTACTCGGTCAAGGTCGACCCCACCGACGTCGCCGACACCCTGGAAGCGCAGGGCAACTCCGCCTCGGCACGGCTCTTCAGCCACCTCACCGGCAGCCTCGAAGGCCCGATCGAAAGCGAAGTTTGGATCGACGACGCCGGCCTGATGCGGCGGATGAGCGAGGTGATGACGATGAAAGTCGACCCCTCGCAGCCGCCGATCCGGATGGACATGAAGATGGACCTCTTCGACTTCGGCCACCAGAGCCACATCCCGCTGCCGAAGCCGAGCGAAGTCGTCGACCTGACGCCACTGGTGAAGGCCGAGCAGCACCTCACCGACGGCACCGCCTTCGGTCTGCTGCGCCCGCCCGCCGGCGCCGCGGCGCTCACCACGAAGAAGTTCCGTCAGCGAGTCGACGGCATCTGCCAGGGCTTGGAAAAGGACGGCAAGCGGATCGCCCGCGAGGGAGCAGCGCAGATCGAAGCGATGAAACGGCTGGGGGCCGGCGGCCCCGGCAGCGTCTCACCGGAGGAGGCACTGCCGGTCTTCCGCGACTACATCCGCAATGTCTACCGGCCGGTTGAAAAGCGCTCGGTCCGCCTCTTGCGCGAACTGGCGGCGGTACCTCCCCCCGCGGCCGACGCCGGCCGCTACGACCGCTTCCTCCGCAACGGTGCCGAACAGGTCGAAATCCTCCGCGGTGAAATCACCGGCTACTCGATCGGCGAGTTCAAGATCGGCTCGAAACTGAAGCCGGGGAAAAAGAAGCTCAGCGACGAGAGCGACGCGATCGCCCGCAAGCTCCACCTCCCCGCCTGCGTCGGCCACGGCGACGAAGAATCCGATCTGGGCGACTCCGCCCCGAGCACCAACCCCGCCTGAGCCTCGCCGCGATAATCCCGGGCACGACGACCCCGAGGAACGGAGGACCGATGGCGGCGGAGGGCAAAGAGGCCGAGAAGCTGATCGACGGCCGGATCGAGGAGCTGGGAGATTGGCGCGGCGAGAAGCTCGCCCAGGTCCGCGCCGTGATCAAGAAAACCGACCCCGAGGTCGAGGAGACCTGGAAGTGGCGCGGCGTCCCGGTCTGGGAGCACGGCGGCATCATCTGCACCGGCGAGAGCTACAAGAGCTACATCAAGCTCACCTTCGCCAAGGGCGCCTCCCTCGACGATCCCTCAGGCCTCTTCAACTCGAGCCTCGACGGCAACGTCCGCCGCGCGATCAACATCCACGAGGAGGACGAGATCGACGCGCAGGCGCTGGCGAAGCTTGTCCAGAGCGCGATCGCTCTGAACGAGGGCTGAGCGGGGAGGCGCGACCCGGAGGCCGATTCAGTCGGCGGCGAGCTCGCGAGCCTGGCGCCAGGTCAGCAGCTTGCCGCTCTCGGTGTCGATCAGCTTCAGCCGGATCGAGCGGACGCCGTCGGCGATGGTTAGGACCGGGACGTCGCTGAAAATCGCGTTCTCGTCGTGCGCTCGCTGCAGGTTGTAGTTGGGGATCCGGGCGCTGAGGTGGTGGACGTGGTGGAGGCCGATATTGCCGCTGAAGAACTGCAGGACCTTCGGCAGCTTCAGGTAGGAGCTGCCCTTCAGCGCGGCGTCGGCGTAGCTCCACTGCTCACCGCTCTCCCAGTAGGCGTCCTCGAACTGGTGCTGGACGTAGAAGAGGAAGACACCGGCGGTGCCGGCGAGGATCGCGGTCGGCATCTGCACCTCGAGCCAGGCGATCGGGCCGACCACCGAGATCAGGGCACCGAGCAGGACGGCCAGCGCGAGGTTGGTGAGCCAGACGCTGTGGATCTGACGCGGCCGCATCTCTTTGGTCCAGAAGCGCGGCCCGATCATCAGCGACCAGAGGGGGCCGATCCCGAACATCACCAGCGGGTTGCGGAAGAGCCGGTAGGCGAGGCGGCCCTGCCAGGGGCGGGCGGCGTACTCGGCTGCGGTCAGCGTCGCCACGTCGCCCTGGCCGCGGCGCTCGAGGTCGCCGGAGGTGCCGTGGTGGACGGCGTGGTTGTGGCGCCAGTTGGCGAAGGGCTGGAAGACGAGGAGGCCGGCGACGCGGCCGATCCAGAGGTTGCCGCGACGACTCGGCCAGAACGAGCCGTGGGCGCAGTCGTGGAAGACGATGAAGGTGCGCAGCAGGAAGCCGGAGGCGGGGATCGCCAGCGCCAGGGTTAGCCAGTAGGAGACGTCGAGCGAGAGGTACATCGCCACGGTCAGGGCGACGTAGGCACCGAGCGAGCTGACCAGGTCGAGGACGGCGAGGCGAGCGGAGGGTCGCTCGAAGCGGGTCACCGCGGCCCGCCAGGGCGTGGTGGTGTTCGGTGCCGTTGCGCTGACCATCTCGAAACCTCCGGGCGTTGTCGTCCTGGGCTGACCGGCCCTGGGCCGGGATGACTCGAACGCGGGAAGTCAGGATTGCCGCCGCGCGGCCGACCCCTGGAAGTCTGGCAGCATCGGCCGACGTCGTGCGGCGCCGTCTGCCCTCGACGCAAGCGCACCCTCTTTCGTCGTCGTTTGCGGGGCCTTCCGAAGACTGCTGCTACGGTTGACGAGTCGGGTCTGGCCCAACGCCGCCCGAGAGGTTCCGTTTCCTCCGCGTGCCAGTGGGTGCTTTGGGGTCGCAGGATCTCCCAAGTAGCTCAACACAGCAGGAGAAAACAAAATCACTTCGTTTGCCGATCTCGGCACTTCCCAATCGGTGGTCGACGCGCTGAGCGCTCGCGCCATTGACAGCCCCTTCCCCGTCCAGGAGATGGTCATTCGCGACGCGCTCGCCGGCCACGACCTCCTCGTCCAATCCCCCACCGGCTCCGGCAAGACGCTCGCCTTCGGCGTGCCGATGGTCGACCTGATCGGTCCGCGCGAGAAGGGGCCACAGGCCCTGGTCCTCGCCCCGACCCGCGAGCTCGCCGGCCAGATCGTCGACGAGCTCGAAACCCTGGTCGAAGCTCGCCAGCTGCGCATCGCCGCGGTCTACGGCGGCGTCGGCTTCGGCCCGCAGATCAAGGCCGCTGGCCGGGCCGACATCCTCGTCGCCACCCCCGGGCGGCTCGAGGACCTGATCGGCCGCGGCGCCGTCTCGCTGCGCCGGGTCCGCGTCCTCGTCCTCGACGAGGCCGACCGCATGCTCGACATGGGCTTCCGTCCCGCCGTCGACCGGATCGTCGGCCAGACCCCGAAAGACCGCCAGACCCTCTTCTTCTCGGCCACTCTCGCCGGCGCCACCGGCCAGATCGCCAGCGCCTACACCAGGAACGCGCGCTCCCATACCCACGCGGAGCCGGAGCGCGCCGAGGCGAAGATCGAGCATCAGTTCGTCGCCGTCGCCTCCCAGGAGGCCAAGCTCGAGCGCCTGGTCGAGCTGACCGGGACCGACGCCGGTCGCTCGCTCGTCTTCGTCCGCACCAAGCGCGGCGCCGATCGCCTCGTCAAGCGGCTCGGCGGCCAAGGCGTACCGGCCGTCGCCATGCACGGCAACAAGAGCCAGCGCCAGCGCGAACAGGCACTTGCCCGGTTCGAGCGGGGCGACGTGATGACCCTGGTCGCCACCGACGTCGCCGCCCGCGGGATCGACGTCCCCGACGTCGCCCGCGTCGTCAACTACGACGCCCCCGAGGACCGCGAGGCCTACGTGCACCGGATCGGGCGCACCGGCCGGGCCGGTCGCACCGGCACCGGCATCAGCTTCGTCCTCGCCGAGCAGGCCGAGGACATGCGCCGCATCCAGGCCAGCCTCGGCCTCGGCGGAGAGACCGAGACGCCGCACCAGCGGAGCCAGAGCAAGGGTCGGAGCCAAGGCAAGGGCTCGGGCCAGGGCAAGAGCCAGGGCCCGGGCTCCGCGAAGCGGCGACGGCGCCGCAATCGCGGCCGCCGAGCCAAAGTGGCGGCCTGAGCCGATGAGCACTGACGCGGAGCGCTGGACCTGTGGCCGCTGCGAAGTCTCGGTCGGTCGCATCGACGGTGAGATGAGCGGCCTGCCGGAGACCTGGTCTGCGGCGGAGGAGAGCGTCTACTGCCTCTCCTGTAGCCGAGCCCGAGCCTCCGAAGCCGCCGCCGAGTCGGCCCCCGAGGCGACCTCCCGCGAGGACCTGGTCCGCCTCCGGCGCACCGCCCTGATCGAGTTCGAGATCGGCCGCGTCCCGGCCGCGCCGGACCGCACGATCGCCAACTCCTGTCGCACCTCCAGCGGCGCCGTCGCCGCCGTTCGCGGCGACCTCGACCGGGCGGCCGCGGAGCCGGTCGCGCCCGGCATCGGCGCCTGAGCAGATGGAGCTGGAGATCGGGGTCGCCCTGGCGGCGACCGTGGCGCTGCTGACCAACCTCGCCGCGCTGCTCAAGCACCGCGGCTGCCAGGCCACCACGCCGGTCCGGCTCGGCAGCCCCCTGGAGAGCATCCGCGGCCTCGCCCGCTCGCCCTGGTTCCTCGCCGGCTGGGGACTCGCGGCGGTCGCCTGGCTGGCCCACGTCGCGGCCCTCTCCTTGGCCCCGATCTCGCTCGTCCAGGCGGTCCTCGCCGGCGGCGCCGTCACCCTCGCGGTGCTCTCCCAGCGGCTCTTCGGCGAAGCCGTCGGGCGACGCCAATGGCTCGCACTCGGCGTCGGCGCCACCGGCCTCGTCCTCCTCGTCGCCACCCTCCCCCGCTTCCACGGCTCCGGCGGCGACTTCTCCTTCGCGGCGATCGTCAGCTTCGAGGGCGGCCTCGTCCTGCTTGCCGCCGGCATCGCCCTCGGCCACCGCGCCGAGCGCCTGACCGAGCGCCGCGGCGTCCTCAGCGCCGTCCTCGCCGGCCTCCTCTTCTCCCTCGCCGGGATCGCGATCAAGGCCCTCACCGGCGGCGCCGGCGGCTGGCCAATGACCGCCTCGCTCCTCCTCGTCACCCTCGCCTGCGGCGCCCTCGCCCAGTACACCGCCGTCGCCGCCCTGCAAGGCGGCGGGGCGATCGAGACGATCGGCCTGATGAGCCTGATCGCCAACGCGACCCAGATCGTCGGCGGCATCCTCGTCTTCGGCGACCCCCTCTCGCCCAGCCCCCTCGGCATCGTCCTCCAGATCATCGCCTTCGCGATGGTCTGCGCCTCGGCCCTAATGCTGCCGGCGCCGTCGGCTTCGCCGAGGCGCGTCGCCGTGCGCGCGTCGACCTCGTCCTAGCCGGCCGCGACGGCGCGATCGATCAGGAGGCGGGACCCTCAGAGCGCTGGAAGAACCCTCTCCACAGGGCGATTAACCCAAAAAGCACCCAGGTACCCGCCATGGCCAAATGCCAGGGCCGTTCGTGCGCCGACGAGGTGGCGAAGACCCCATAGACGAGAGCAAACACCAGATAAAACGGCGCGAGCCACCGCCATTGCCGCGGGGAGCGTTGGGGTTGAGGCCCCACCGGTCCCTGATAGAGGCCCAGCGTCGCGCCCCCCTCCTCCGGGTCCCGTTCAAACCGCCGTATCCCATCACGCGTCGTCTCGGAGAGATTGCGACGCATGCCGACAGCGATGACGGCGGCGCCGAGCACGCCCGCGATGACCAAGGCGAGGATGTCCCTGCTCATGGACGAAACTTACCTGAGCGAAGACGAGTGACCGAGACTTGCCCTGGCGCGAGCCGAGTGCGAATGAGCCAGGACTGGACGTCCAGACAGTTCCTGCCCACGGCCTATCCTTGAGAGCCATGGAGCTGCCAATCACCGAGCGACTGAAAGCAGCGGAGCTCACCGAGAGCGAGCGCCGGGTAGTCGAGCGCTTCGCATCCCGCCTGAACGACGAGCTGAGTGGCGATTTGCGCGGTCTCTGGCTTTACGGCTCCCGCGCTCGCAAGGCGTCCCGCCCGGAATCCGACATCGACCTCCTCGTGATCGCCGAGGGCGGCCGCGATCGCTATGGGCGAACCGCCGGCGACCTCAGCGAAGAGGCTGCGGTTGTCGAGAAAGAGAGTCCCTTCAATTACTCGGTTCACGTTCACGATCCCGAATGGCTGCGAGACCGCCGCGAGATCGATTCCTTCTTCATCCAAGAGGTAGATCGCGACAAGATCGTTCTCGCCGGGAGTGCACTCGAGTGAGTCCCCGCTCCGAGGAGTTCATGCAGCAGGCCCGCGACCGACTGGCCGACGCCGAAGCGATCCTCGGAACCGCACATCCAGCCGTAATAGTTAGTGCCGCCTATTACGGAATGCTCTACGCAGCCCGCGCCGCCCTATCTGAGCGAGGCGAGTTCGCAAAGACCCACAGCGGCACTTGGACTTTATTCAGCCAAGTCTTCGTCGCCCCAGGCGAATTCGAGCAGCGCCTCAGCGCCATCGCTCGCCGAGCCAAAGACGCTCGCGAGGAAGGCGACTACGAGGCTTCCCCGCCCAGTCCTGAGGAGGCCACCGAGTTTGTCAAAGGAACCGCCGAGTTCATCGCCGGGGTCGAACGACTGCTGGCGAACTGAAGCCAACTGGAATAGGCACTGCTTCCAATCCGCGAGAAGTACCGCTACGGGGATTCGAACCCCGGTTTCCGGACTGAGAATCCGGCGTCCTAGTCCCCTAGACGATAGCGGCGAGGGAGCGGCATTTTAGCGATTCGGCGAGCTGGGGCTTTGCGGGGTCGGGCGGAGGCGGCTTGGGGCGGCGGAAGCGGTAGATTGGCTGGCTCTGCGGCTGTGGCGGAACTGGTAGACGCGCACGGTTCAGGTCCGTGTGGGCGAGAGCCCGTGAAGGTTCGACTCCTTTCAGCCGCATCTCTGCCCCGCTCCGGCCGGCGGGGCCACCGGGCTAGCGGTGGTGCTTCGGCTTCGAGCGCTTCGGCTTCGCCAGCTTGAAGACGACCGTCGCGGTCGCAGACTGGGTCTGGGCACCGAGGGGCGCGTAGGTGAGGTCGATCGAGGTCTTCAGCTTGCCCTTGCGCCGCAGGGTCTTCAGGGCCTTGGCGGTCGGCTTCAGTTTGAGGGCGACGGTTTCTTCGCTCGCGGGGCTGGCGACGGTGGGCTTGATCAGCTTTTTGTGGGTCGCTTCGAGCTTGCCGGCACCCGGCACCTGGACCGGCAGGGTGACGACGCCGGTGTGGCGGTTCTGGGTCGGCTTGCCGAGGGAGAAGCGCTTCACGGTGGGCAGCGGGGCGGGTTCGCCGGCGGCGGCGCTGGTGATCGTCACCGCGTCGACGCCGGCGTTGAGGATTTCTTCCTGGGCGGCGACGGCGACGCGGATGCGGACAGTCTGGCCGGCCCAAGGGGTGAGGTCGGCGCTCAGGGGGGTCGGCTTGATCGAGAGGGGGTCGCCGTTGTGGGATTCGTAGAGGGTGGTGAGGATGTCCGCCGGGTCGAGGGATTCGAGCGGCGAGCCAGCCCGCATCACGTCGATGCGGAACTGCTGCTGGGTATTGGTGCCGCGTTTTTCGGGGTCGACGGCGAGCGTGTCCGGGCTGGGGACGGCGATCGGCTCGACCGAGGTGTAGAAGGCAAGCAGGCTGAGGCGGTGGGAGCGGAAGGGCTCGAGGGCGACTTCCTGGGAGAGGATCGCGGTCTCCGGGTCGGCCTCGTCGGCGACGGCGGCGAAGTGGCCGCGCGGCGGCGGCTGGATCGGGATCGCTCCCGCCCGGTTGCTGAAAGGGGTCTCGGTTCCGCTGTAGGCGAACCAGTTGCCGGCGCCGGTCACCGTGTGGACGTTCCAGCCGGAGAGGCTGCCGCTCTCGAAGTCGCCGTTGACGACCTTCGCCGCCGAGGCGGCGGCGGGCATGGCGAGAAGCGCCGCGAACGCGGCGACGAGTGCGAAACGCAGGATCCGGCCCCCGCCGATCCAGTCCATGGCGCGAGTCTCTCTTATTGGTGGAGAGAGCGCAAGTGGTGTGGGGAACTCAGGCGGTCTGGGCCGCGCCCGACGCCGCGCCGGCGTCCCCGGCCCTCACCGCGGCGCCGGCCCGCGCCGCCGTCTCGGCGATCTCTTCGGCAAAGACAGGCCAGAGCTGACGCGGCAGGTCGTGTCCCATGCCATCGATCATCTTCAGCCGCGCCCCGGGGATCGCCTTCGCAGTCGCCCGGCCGCCGCTGGGCTGGACCAGCGGGTCGCGGTTGCCGTGGATGACGGTGGTCGGCGCGCTGACCCGGCCGAGCTCGCGGGTGCGGTCGCCGGAGGCGGTGATCGCGTGCAGCTGGCGGGCGACGCCGGCGGCGCTCTGGCCGCGATCGTAGGAGCGGCCGGCGAGGTCGCGAACGCGGGCTTCGTCGAACTCATAGCCCGGCGAGCCGATCACCTTGAAGGTGCGGACGCCGCGCTCGATGAAGGCCTCGCGGTCGTGCGGGCGCTTGGCGAAGAGGGCGCCGAAGGCCTTGATCGTCGGCAGCCCGGTGAAGCGGCGGCCGGTGGTCGACATGATCGAGACCAGCGAGCGGACCCGCTCGGGCCGGTCGATCGCCATCTGCTGGACGATCATCCCGCCCATCGAGGCGCCGACGATGTGGGCGGAGTCCCAGCCGAGGTGGTCCATCAATCCGAAAGCGTCGGCACCCATGTCGCGCAGCAGGTAGGCCGCGTTGCGGCGACCGGCAAGGGTGTCGACCAGGCTCGGGGCGCCGGCCTGGTCGAGCTTGGTCGAGCGGCCGATGTCGCGGTTGTCGAAGCGGACGACGCGGAAGCCGCGTTCGGCGAGCAGGGCGCAGAAGCTCTCGTCCCAGCCGAGCATCTGCGTCGCCAGGCCCATCACCAGCAGCAGCGGCTCGCCGTCGGCGTCGCCCATCTCCTGGTAACAGAGCCTGATCCCGTTGGCGGAGGCGAACTGCTCGTCGCCGAAGGAGTGCATCAGACGATTGTATGGGGCGTCCTGTAGAAGGACTGGATGCGCACCGCGATCGTCTCCGACCTGCACCTCGGCCTCAGCGCCGGCGGCGACGTCCTCCGCGACCCCGAGGTGCGCGCGGTGCTGATCGAGAGGATCGCCGGGGCCGAGCGCGTGGTCCTGCTCGGCGACGTGGTCGAGCTGCGCGACCTCTCGCTCGGCCGGTCGCTCGCCGCGGCGCGGCCGTTCTTCGAGGAGCTCGGCCGGGCGGTCGGCGAGGCCGAGGTGATCTGGGTCCCCGGCAACCACGACAACCGCTTCGCCGAGCCGCTGCTGGACGAGCTCTCGTTGGCCGGGAGGCCGCTGGGGCTGGAGAACCGGGGCGGCCCCTCCCCCGGCCCGCTGGCCGGCGTCGCCGAGTGGCTCGGCCCGGCCCGGCTCGAGATCGCCTACCCGGGCGTGCGGCTGCGCGAGGACGTCTGGGCGACTCATGGCCACTACATGGACGCCCACCTGCGGCTGCCGCGGGCCGAGTGCCTGGCGGTGGCGACGCTGGCGCGGCTCGGCCGCGCCGTCCCCGACCCGGCGGCGCCGGCCGACTACGAGCGCGTCACCCGGCCGATCTACGGCTTCGGCTACGGCGTCGCCCAGGTCCGCTCCGCCCCCGTCGCCCGTACCCAGTCGGGGGCCTCGGAGCGTGCCTGGGAGGTCCTCGCCGGCAGCCGCGACGGGGCAGGCGCCCGCCGCCGTCTCGGCGTCGCCGCCGCCCGCGCCGGCTTCCCGCTCTTCATCAAGGGCCTCAACCGCCTGCTCGACGCCGAGTTCGAGAGCGACGTCAGCGGTGAGGCGATCTTCGCCGGCGGCCTCGCCGCCGCGGCCGAGTTCGCGCGCCGGCTCAGGGTCGACGGCGGCCACGTGATCGTCGGCCACAGCCATCGCGGCGGCCCCTACGGCGACGAACCCGAGTGGGAGCTGCCGGGCGGCGGCCACCTCCACAACACCGGCTCCTGGGTTTTCGCGACGATCTTCCACCACCCCGGCGAACCGCCGAGCCCCTACTGGCCGGGGACGATCACCTGGCTCGAGGACGAGGGGCCGCCGCGCCGCGAACGGCTCCTGATGGACCTCTCGCACGAGGAGATGATCGCCCTGGTCGAGCGTGGCAAAGCCGCCGCCCTCGCCTCCTAGCGCTTCCGCTGTTCCTTATCCCGACGTGAGGTGGATAAGGAACAGCGCTAGGAGCGCAGCCAGTCGGCGATCGTGTCGCCGATCTCGCGGCCGGCGTCCTCCTGGAGGAAGTGGCCGGCCTCGGCGACCGGGATCGGCGCCGGCATCCCCAGCCGCTCCGCCACCCGCTCGCCGGTCGCGAACGGCAGCACCGGGTCGGAATCGGCCCAGAGGACGAGCGCCGGCCGCTGGTCGGCTCGCAGCGCCTCGGCGACCCGTTTGCCCGCCGCGGCGCCGGGCATCTCCGGGCTGGTCGGCAGGATCAGCGGGAAGGCGCGGGCGCCGGCCTTCGAGGCCGGGGTCGGGTAGGGCGCCTCGTAGGCGGCGATCACCTCGTCGCCGGGGTCGGTCTTGCAGGCGCCGCGGACCAGGAAGCCGACCGGCACGTCCTCTTCGCCGCGGACGAAGTCACGGAAGGCGAGCCAGGCGTCGCTCATCTTCTGGTGGCCGGTGAAGGGGCCGGTGTCCATGATCACGATCCGCTCGAAGACGTCCGGGTGCTCGACCGCCAGCCGCAGCCCGATCGGCCCGCCCCAGTCGTGGACGACGGCGGTGGCGCCGCGTAGGTCGAGGCGGCCGAGCAGCTCCGCGATCAATTCGACGTGGCGGTCGTAGGTGTAGAAGCCGAGCTCGGTCGGCTTGTCGGAGCGGCCGAAGCCGGCGTAGTCCGGAGCGATGCAGCGGAAGCCGGCGTCGCGGACCGGCGGGATCACCTTGCGCCAGAGAAACGACCAGGTCGGCTCGCCGTGGAAGAAGACGACCGGCGAGCCCTCGCCCTCGTCGAGGTAGGCGAGCCGTAGCCCGTCGACCTCCTCGTAGCGCGACTCGAAGGGGAAGTCGGGCAGCCCTTCGAGCCGCTCGTCCGGTGTCCGCACCACCCCCTCGCCCGGTCCCATGCCGGCGAGCCTATCCGCAATTCCGGAATCCGGATCAAGAATAGGGAATCTTGACTTTGTCGCTGATCTTTGTGCTAGCCTGCCGCACTTCAATTCATAAGTAAGTCAGTCGAGATAGGAAGGAACATAGATGCGGAACGCTCGCAATGCCCGGCGGCGCGGCGTGACGGTCACCCTCTTGGGGGCCGCTCTCACGTTGCTCGTCGCTGTCGTCGTCGCTGGGTGCGGAGGAAGCGACTCCAGCACCAGCTCAGGATCCACGGGGTCCGGTTCGACCGAATCGTCCGGCGGAGGCGGTGGCAAGCTCAGCGTGGTCGGCTACTCGACCCCCGAATCCGTCTACACGGAATCGCTCCAGCCGGCGTTCGAAAAGACCCCGCAGGGCGCGGGCGTCAGCTTCAGCGACTCCTTCGGCGCCTCCGGCGACCAGAGTCGTGCCGTCGTCGCGGGCCAGCCCGCCTCGGTCGTCCACTTCTCCACCGCCAGTGACATGGAACGGCTGGTCGAAGAAGGCGAACTCGTCTCCAAAGACTGGACCAAACAGCCCTACGGGGGCTACGCGACCGACTCCGTCGTCGTGATCCTGGTCGAAAAAGGCAACCCGCTCGGGATCAAGACCTTCAAGGACCTGGAGGAAAACGAAGACGCGGAAGTGATCACGCCGAACCCGTTCACCTCGGGCTCCGCCCGCTGGAACATCATGGCGATCTACGGCGCCGCGATCGAAGAAGGCAAGTCCGAAGCGCAGGCGCTGGAAGCGGTGAAGACGGTGCTCGAAAAGACCACCGCCCAGCCGGGCTCCGGCCGCGACGCGTTCTCGGCCTTCACGCAGGGCGAGGGCAACGTGCTCCTCACCTACGAGAACGAAGCGATCAAGGCCGAAAAGGAAGGCGAAGACGTCGAATACGTGATCCCTCCCGCGACGCTGAAAATCGAAACCCCGATCGCAGTCACGGAATCTGCGCCGGAGCCTGCGGCGGAAGACTTCCTGAAATGGATGTGGTCGAACGAAGGCCAGGAAATCTGGGCTGAAAACGGCTACCGGCCGGTCAACCCGAAGCTGGTCGACCCGAAGGTGTTCCCGACCCCGCCGCAGCTGTTCGAAATCAGCAAGTTCGGCGGCTGGAGCAAAGTCAAGGACGAATTCTTCGACGAAGAAGAAGGGTCCGTCGCCAAGATCGAGTCCGAACTAGGCGTCTCCACCTCCGGCTGATCGATGGAGGCCCACGCCGCCAGCAGCAGTACCGCCGCACCCCGGGCAAGGCATCTCCGCCTGCCCGGGGTCGGCGCGGGCCTCGGCCGCGGCGTCGTCGTCCTCTACATCAGCCTGGTTGTCCTGCTGCCGCTGGCGGCCCTGACCGACGAATCTCTCTCCCAGGGCCTGAGCCAGTTCTGGCACACGGTCAGCACCGGCCAGGGACTGAAGTCGCTGGAGCTGATCCTGGTCTGCTCGCTGATCGTGGTCGCGATCAACGCCGTCTTCGGCACGATCATCGCCTGGCTGCTGGTCCGCGACCGCTTCCCGGGGAAGGCGATCCTGAACGCGATCATCGACCTCCCCTTCGCGCTGCCGACGATCGTCGCCAGCCTCATCCTGATCCAGCTCTGGGGCAACAAGAGCCCGGTTGGGATCGACTTCGCGCTGACCCGCACCGCGATCGTCGTCGCCCTGCTGTTCGTCACCCTCCCCTTCGTCGTCCGCGCGGTGCAGCCCTTGCTGATCGAGATGGACCGGGAGATGGAGGAGGCGGCCGCCTCGCTCGGTGCCGGCGGCTTCACGATCTTCCGTCGCGTGATCTTCCCCAACCTCCTCCCCGGCCTCGCCGCCGGGGTCGCCCTCGCCTTCGCCCGCGCGCTCGGCGAGTACGGCTCGGTGCTGATCTTCGCCGGCGGCAAACCGGAAACCCAGGTCGCCTCGATCTTCATCGGCCAGAAGATCGAATCCGGCGATGCCCCCGGCGCCGCCGCGCTCTCGATCGTGCTGCTCCTACTGGCGCTGGTCTGCCTCTTCGTGATCACGATGATCCAGCGCTGGGGCAGCCGCCACGAACGCTCGCAGGGCGCCGGCGCCGGCGGCCTGCAGCCCGGCAACCTCAGCGGCATGCCGCTGGCCGAGGGGCGGGGCACGACCGCACTCGGCGAAACCGGCATCGGCGACGAAGGGCAGCGCGATGAGTAGCGCCGTCGGCCGGCCGGTCAGCGGCAGCGCCGGCAGCCGCTGGGGCCTGCGCTTCCTCGGGATCGGCTACCTCGCCGTCCTCCTGATCGCGCCGCTGGTCCTGATCTTCTTCAAGACCTTCGAAGACGGCCTGGCGCCGCCGTGGGAAGCGATCACCTCCTCCGATGGCCTGCACGCACTGAAGCTGACCCTGCTGACGGTGGTGATCGCGGTGCCGCTAAACACCGTCTTCGGAGTGATCTGCTCGCTGCTCTTGGTCCGTCACAAGTGGAAGGGCAACTTCCTGATCGACGCCGCGATCAACCTGCCGTTCGCGATCTCGCCGGTCGTCATCGGGCTCTCGCTCTTTCTCCTCTACGGCAAAACCGGCTGGCTCGAACCGGGCCTGGCCGAAGCCGGGATCAAGATCCTCTTCTCGCCTGTCGGCATGGTCATCGCCTGCATCTTCGTCTCGCTGCCGTTCGTGGTGCGGGAGACGGTGCCGGTGCTGCAGGAGATCGGCACCGAGCAGGAGCAGGCGGCGGAGACGCTCGGCGCCAACGCCTGGCAGACCTTCTGGCGGATCACCCTGCCGGCGATCCGCTGGGGCGTCGCCTACGGCGTCGTCCTCACCACCGCCCGGGTGCTGGGCGAGTTCGGCGCCGTCTCGGTCGTCTCCGGAAACATCTCCGGCGAAACCCAGACGCTGCCGCTCTTCGTTGAGAAGAACTACGAGAACTTCAACCTCCCCGGCGCCTTCGGCGCCTCCGTCCTACTCGCCCTGCTGGCCTTGGTGGTCCTGCTGGCGATGAACCTGCTCAAACGAAAGGAGGACGCCTGATGGGAATCTCAGTCGAGGGAGCTAACAAGAGCTTCGGGGGCTTTCAGGCGCTTGACGACGTATCGATCGAGGTCCCGGACGGGAACCTGACCGCCCTGCTCGGGCCCTCCGGTTCCGGCAAGTCGACCCTGCTGCGGGCGATCGCCGGGCTCGAGACGCTCGATGCCGGCCGCGTCCTGATCGACGGCGAAGACGTCTCCCGCAAGCCGACCCAGAAGCGCGAAGTCGGCTTCGTCTTCCAGCACTACGCCGCCTTCAAGCACATGACCGTCTACGAGAACGTCGGCTTCGGGCTGAAGATCCGCAAGTGGAAGAAGGACAAGATCCGCGGCCGGGTGGACGAGCTGCTCGAGCTGGTGCAGCTGCCCGGGCTCGCCGACCGCTACCCCTCCCAGCTCTCCGGCGGCCAGCGGCAGCGGATGGCGCTGGCGCGGGCACTGGCGGTGCAGCCGCAGGTGCTGCTGCTGGACGAGCCCTTCGGCGCCCTCGACGCGAAGGTGCGCAAGGACCTGCGGACCTGGCTGCGCAATCTCCACGAGGAGATGAACGTGACGACGATCTTCGTCACCCACGACCAGGAGGAGGCGATGGACGTCGCCGGCCAGTTGGTGGTGATGAACCAGGGTCGGGTCGAACAGTCCGGCACCGCCGAGGAGCTCTACGACAAGCCCGCGAACGAGTTCGTGATGAGCTTCGTCGGCGAGGTCAACAAGCTCGGCGACGCCTTCGTGCGGCCACACGACATGGAGGTCGTGCTCGACCCCGACGATCGCACCGAGGAGGGCATGGTGCAACGGATCGTCGCCCTCGGGTTCGAGATCCGGGTCGAGTTCGTGCTCTCCGACGGCACCGAGGTCTGGGCGCAGCTGACCCGCTCGGAGCTGCAGCGGCTGGAACTGCGGGAGGGCCAGATCGCCTACCTGCGACCGGTCCAGGCCAAGAGCTTCAACGGTTCGTCGCCGTCCCAATCCGGTGGAGCCTCGACTCTCCCCGGGCAACGTGACGGCGGCGACGCGGGCTTGCCTGCAGCCGTTTGAAGGGGCGACGGAGCGGGGCGCGCTTTTGCCGGGTGGCGCCCCGCTCCAATTCGCCACTCCATTTTGCCCCCAGCCCGGCGGGGCGGCAAGCGAATCGCCCCTATTCCCCACACGCGTCGGCTCGGCTGCTATTCTTGACTTAGCTGCTCAACAAGCTAAGGAAAGGAGCTGTCATGGCCAAACGAGTTCGCAACACCACCTTCGTCTCCCGCGGCAGGTTGAGCGGGTTGATCCGCGACGAGCTGCCGGGAGGGTTCGGCCAGAACCGGACCACCCGGGCGGCGAACCGCGACAACGGCCAGGCCGCCGCCGACGACGCCCTCTTCTACCGGGCGCGTCTGATCCTCGGGGATTCCCTCCCCCGCCCCGAGCGCTGAGCGAAGGCCGCGGCCGCGCCCCCGGTGGGCGCGCCGGGGCGTGCCGCAGCGAGTCCGCCACTGCCGGGTGGGCGGAACGCCTGCGGCACGCGCCGGGGCGCCCTCCGGATCTGGGTGGCGGCCAGGACTAGTCGAAGATCTCTTCGACGAAGAAGCGCGCCGCCGGGTCCAGCCGGTCCCCGTAGGTCTCCGCGGCGATCGCAAGGACCTCGGCGGAACTCCGCAGACCCAACTCGTTCGCGAGCAGGCGCAGGTCGTCCTCGTCCTCTCCGACCCTATGGGCCAGGACGCTTGAGCGCCAGCAGGATTCGCGGCGAGGCCGAGAGGCAGCGAAGCCCGGGCAGATCGAGCACCGGCGCGGCGTTTGGGTCTTCGCTCTCGAGGAAGCCCTTCACCGCGTCGTTGAGCCAGCCACCGGGGAGTCCCTGGTCCTCCGCCACCACGGCAGCGGCCTCGTAGACGACGTTCTTCGGCTCGAAGACGGCGTCGATGTCGCGCGTTGACCGCCGCTCGTCAAAGGCCAAGGCGATCGCGGCTCCTCCGACGACGTACATCTCCGCCGTGACGTCGCGGCGGTCCAACTCTTCCGCCAGAGCCGTCAGCGCGGCGATGATTTCGCTGCGGTCCATGGTCAGATGCGGTGGAGCGAGCGCTCGGGAACGAAGACGCCGCGGCGCTTGAAAGCCGCCGGAGCCTGAGCGATCGAGATCGCCCGGAATCCCTTCACCTCGCTGACGAACCAGAAGCGCTCGAGGAAGCGGCTCGGCTCGAGCGACCATTGCGGCGAGCTCAGTCCGTGGACGCTCGCCAGGTGCTCCGCCAGGGCGCCGAGGTAGGCATCGAAACGAGAGTCGCCGGTGAGCGGCGGCGGCTCGTCGACGGATGCCGAGCGCGAGCGATCGTCGCCGCGCAGGGAGAACTCATCGATGAACTCGCGGATCGCATGGTGAAAGTCCTCGCCGCTCAGCGTCCGGGCCGCCACCCTAGCCAGGGTCGACGAAAGGCGGCCTGCTCCGGGCGGATTGGAGGCAAGCCAGTCCGAGTCGGTCACCAATGGAGTCGCCATGGGCTGATCCTAGCCCTCGGATGCGGAGCGCCCGTCAGGCCAGGCGGCGCTCGAAGCTGACCTCGAGGGCTTCCTCGCCGGTGTCGCCGGGGACGGTCTTATCGAGGCGCATCGTCGCGGCGCGGCCGTCGAGGCTGAGCATCGCCACCTGGTTGTCGAAGTAGGGGCCCTCGACGGTGCGCCAGCGGACGCCCGGGTCCTCGGCGCCGGCGGCCTCGGCGAAGGCGCGGGCGACGGCGGCGAAGGGGCGGCTGAAGCCGGCCCGGATCACCCGCCGCTCTTTCTCGTCGAGCGGGTTGCGGTAGGGCGAGCAGACCGCCTGGTAGACCGGGCTGCGCTTCGGCCCGGCGCCGTTCGCCGAGCCATTGGCGCCGCTCGCCGAGCCGTTCGCGTCGGCGTCCTCGCGCGGCCAGCCGACCTCGGCCAGGTAGGCGTGGTGGACGTCGCCGGAGAGGACGACGACCGAGCCGGGGGCCGGCCCGTGGACGCCGCGGGCGACCTCGTCGATCAGCCCGCGCAGGCGGGCGAACGACTCGGCGAAGGAGCCCCAGTGGTCGAAGTCGACTTCGCGGCGGAGCAGCTCGGCGGCGCGAGAGGCCGGCTTGCCCCAGGCGCCGTCGCAGACCCGCTCGTTCCAGGCCTCGAGCGCCTGGAAGCCGGGTGAGAGCAGCCACGGGACCGTGGTCGCGATCAGCAGGTGGTCGTACTCGCCCTTCGCGTGCTCGACCACCCAGTCCCACTCCTCGTCGTCGACGATGCCGCGGCGCTCGGGCTCGAGCAGCCGCCCGGCGCGCGAGTCGACGAAGAGGACGCGGGTGCCGTCGAGGTCGCGGCAGAAGCTCCAGCGCGTCCCCGAGCCGTCCTTGTTGATGGCTCCAGCCCAATCCCGCAGCGGCTCGGAGGCCTCGCGGTTGCCGCGCACCTGGTTGTAGATCTCGGTTTCGTCGAGGACCGTCGGCGAGAGGTTGCCGAGGTGCTGGTAGATCCAGTAGCTCATCACGCAGCCGGTCAGCCGCCGCGCCCACCAGGAGCGTTCTCTCATCTCCTCCAGCCAGGAGTAGGAGATGTTCCAGTCGTCGCTCATGTCGTGGTCGTCCCAGAGCATCGACACCGAGACGGTGGAGAAGAGCCAGCGAATTAGCGGCTCGCTCCAGCTCTCCTGGTAGAGCCAGGTGTACTCCTCGAAGTCGGTCACCTCTTCCCCGGGCTCGGTACCGACCCCGCGCCGCTGGCGGATCTTCTCCCGCGTCTGCGGCGAGCCCTCATCGACGTAGACCTGATCGCCGAGCAGGAACAGCTGGTCGGGCCACTCGGCCACCTCGGCCCGGACCATCGTCCGCGCCAGCACCCAGAGGGCGTCGAGCTCGCGCCCGTCCTCGTGCTCGTCCTTCGGCTTGTCGTAGGGAGACTCGTGCGGCAGCGCCACCCGGCAGGAGCCGAAGCGGACGTCGAGCGGGCCCTCGCCGCCGAGGGTGCGGATCACGCTCGGCGGCAGCTCGGAGCCGGGCTCGGGCCAGGCGCGCTCGCCGTCGAGGGCGACCTCATACGGAGTGGTCGACCCCGGCTCGAGACCCTCGACCCGGACCAGCGCGTAGTGGTGGCCTTCGACCTCGAAGGTGGGCTCGGTGGCGCCGAGGACGGAGACCTCGCAGTCGGAGTCGGTCTCGACCCAGACGTTGGCCTCGGTCTCGGAGACGTAGCGGAGCAGTGGCCCCAGGATCAGCTTTGGCATCCCCGGCCGCTACCCGCGGAATGGCGTTCCTATCCATTCCGCGGGCAGAGCCGTGGCTCTAGCCTTTGCCGCCCGTTTCGGGGGTGGCGGGGGCTTCTTCGGCCTGCGGGTAGGCCTGCACCGCGAGGTTCCAGCTTTTCAGCGTGAACGTGACGCCGGAGGCACCGGCGTACTGGACCGCCACGGTGTGGCCGCCCTTGCCCAGCACGGTCGTCTGCATGATCGTGTGGACGTTGGCCGTCGCGCCTTTGGCGGGGGCCGTGGTCGCCGGCGCGAAGTTCACTTTGCCGGTCGACTGGTTGTCGACGAGGAGCTGCACCGGGCAGGCCTGTTCGGGAGTGCCTTTTTCCGAGGTGCAGCTGGCCGTGCCGGAGAACGTGACCACGGTCGAGTTGACGTTGGCCTTGGTCGCGAACGAGGTGAACGCGCCGGGGATGTAGCCGGCGGTGGTCGCCGCGATCGGGCCGAACTGGGCCGTGCCGGCGGCGATGCCGACGACCGGCGGCAGGGGCGCCGTTTTCTTCGCCACGTACAGATTCCCAGCCGCTTTTTTCCTCAGGAAGAGCGTCGAGGCTTTCTTGTTGTTCAGATAGGTCTTCGACGCTTTCTTGTTCGTCAGGTAGATCTGCGATGCGGCTTTACTCGTCAGAAACGACTGGGCCACCGAGGGCGCAACCGTCGCCGCGACGGCGACCACGGCCGCCAGGACGACGACGGTCGCCGCTCGAGGGGTCGAGAGTTTTCGCTTCAGCAATTGGTCCTCCATGTCTTGGGCCGCCGGGAAGCCGTCTTTTCCTTACCAACTAGGTCAATAAACTACAGAAACTGCTAGCCTTTGGCGACTTAGTTGCTCAACAAAGTCGAATCTATCCCCATACCCCACCCGGCAGAGAGGACTCACCACTGATGAGAATCAAGACCCTCGCCATTTCGGCGTTGGCCCTGCTGGGTCTCGTCGTACCGGCGTCGGCAGGTGCGAAGACGACCCTGATCGGGTCGGGCTCCGTCGCCGCCCAGCCTGTCCTGCAGGCGCTGTTCAAGACCTACGAAACGCAGGTCAACAAAAACGTCAAGTTCCTCTACACCGCCAACGGCGGCAACGCCGGCGTCAAAGACGTGCAGACCGGCGTCAGCCAGTTCGCCGGACAGGCCCGGACGCCGCTTCCCAGCGACGCCGGCACGACGTACATCAAGCTCTACCTCGACGGCCTCTGCCTCGACGTCAACAAAGCCAACTCGCTGAGCAACATCAGCATCCAGCAGACCCACGACATCTACCGCGGGCTGCTGACGAACTGGAGCCAGGTCGGCTCGAACCTGACCACGACGATCGACCCGGTCGGCCGCGACACCAACGGAGGGACCTACAACTTCTTCCTCCAGGCGGTGCTGAACAACGAAGCGCCGGCCTCCAACGTCAACGCGCTGACCGCCGACGGCCTCGTCGTCAACGCGGTCAAGCAGGACGACAACGCGATCGGCTACGCCGGTCTGGCTTGGCAGAACTCGAAGAAGCTGAAGCCACTGAAGGTCAACGGCATTCCGTGCCAGGCGAACAAGATCAGCGTCGAACCGCTGAAGTACCCGCTGTCGCGGTACATCTTCATCGTCCTGCCGACGGCCAGCCCGTCGCCCGGCGTGCAGAAATTCATCGACTGGGCCCGCTCGAGCCCGCTGGCGGCAACCGCCATCAGCAGCGCCGGCGGCGTCCCCGCCTTCAACAAGAAGAAGTAACGGGACACCCAGTTGGAAGAGCAGTACGCACCGGAGTACGGACCTAAATGGTCAGACCAGCGCGTCGAGCGGATGCTCGGCGCGCTGGTCGTCGGTGTCGCCGCCCTGCTGCTGGCGATGATCGTCGTCGTCTTCGTCCGGGCCTGGCCGTCCTTCTCCCATAACGGCTTCGCCTGGTTCTCCGCCTCGGGCTCGGTCGAAGACCAGCTCAACGCGATCTCGCTCTCGGCCCAGACCGGGGGTCACTACGTCTACACCTTCCACGCCTGGCCGCTGATCTGGTCGACGATCCTGATCACCGGCGGGGCTGTCTTTTTCGCCCTTATAGCCGCCCTCTTCGTCTCCGTCTTCATCGTCGAGTTCGCGCCGGAATGGATGGCGAACATCCTCCAGCCGGTGGTCCGCTTCCTGGCCAGCGTGCCGTCGGTGATCTACGGGCTGATCGGCGTCGTCGTCCTCGTCCCCTTCATCGGCAACCACCTGGTCAGCGAGCCGCAAAAGGCCTCGGTCGCCGGCGTCATCTCGCTGACCGGCTACAGCCTGCTCGCCGCGGTCACGGTGCTGACCGTGATGATCGCGCCGCTGATGGTCTCGATCTTCAGCGACGGCCTGCGCTCGGTCAAACCGGGCTGGCTGGAAGGCTCGCTGGCGCTTGGCGTCAACCGTTGGCGCACGGTCTGGAAGATCGGCGTCCGCACCGCCCGCCCGGCGATCGTCGCCGGAACCGTGCTGGCAGTCGCCCGGGCGATCGGCGAGGCGGTGATGCTGGCGATGATCTCCGGCTCGGTCGCCTTCGCGCCGAACCCGGCCGACGGGCTGATCTTCATCTACGAGCCCTCGCGACCGCTGGCGCCGACGATCGTCAAGAACATCGACCAGCTGAGCTCGCCGCCGTTCAACGCGACCCTCTTCTCGATCGCCGCGGTGCTGCTGTTCTCGGCCGCAGTCTTCTCCCTCACCGGCTACGTCGTGCGCCGCTCGATGCGCAAATACGGGACCCCTTGATGGAGTCCTCGACCACTCCGCAGGTTCCGGCCGGCGGCGGGCCCGCCGCCGCCGCTCCCGCCGGGCCGCCCCGCACCCCTCCCCCGGTCGCCGGCGGCGGCCGCAAGGGCGCGGTCGAGGGCAGCGCCACCTGGGCGCTGGCCGACCGCCTCGGCCTGGCGATCTGCTGGGCGCTGGGGCTGCTCTTCTGCGCGATCGCCCTGGCGGTCGTGATCTACCTGCTGATCCAGGGGATCACCTATCTGAAGCCCGCGCAGCTGACCACGCCGGCCGCCTCCGGCTTCAACGAGAGTCAGTCGGGCGGCTTCTCCGATGCCCTGATCGGCACCCTGATCGTGGCGACGATGGGAATCGCGATCGCGTTGCCGGCCGGGATCGCGATTGCGGTCTGGCTGGTCGAGTACGGCCGCCCGGCGGCGCTGGCACGGATCACCGAGTCGACGATCGAGGCGATCGCCGGCATCCCCTCGATCGTCCTCGCCCTGTTCGGCACGGTGATCTTCTCCTCGACCGCGCTCGCCTTCCTCAGCCGCTCGACCGAAGGCGTCGTCTTCGGCAAATCCTTCTTCGCCGCGGCGGTGATGCTCTCGCTGGTGGCGCTGCCGCTGATCGTCGCCAGCGTCCGCGAGGGCCTCAACTCGATCCCCCGCCACGTCCGCGAGGCCTCCTACGCGGTCGGCAAGACCAAGGCCGCGACGACCCGGCGGATCCTGCTGCCGACCTGCCGGCCACAGGTCGCGACCGGGGCGGTGCTCGGCCTCGGCCGGATCATCGGCGACACCGCGATCATCGTCGTCCTGCTCGGGGCGACCCAGAACTTCGGCCCGGTCGAAGGCGCGCCGTTCCCGCTCAACTACCTGCGCGGGGTCGGCACGACCCTGACCAACTTCGTCTACGAGGCCTCCCCCACCGGCAACCTCAACCAGCCCGAAAAAGCCTACGCGGCGGCTTTCGTGCTGTTGCTGATCGTGCTGGCGCTGAACGCGGCAGTCGACGTCATCCATCGCCGCGCCCGAAAGGTGGGAACGTGGAGCAGCTGAGCGGACCGCCGCCGATCCGGCGGCTCGACCCCAATGCGGAAGCGGCGACCCAGGTGCTGGCGCCGCCGGTGGCGGCACCCAACGGCGCCACCCAGAGCGGCGGCGGCTTCACCGCGGCCCGGCGCTCGATCGGCGCCCCGCAGTTCTCGATCCGCCGCATGGAGGTCGACGAGGTGACGATCGCCTACGGGGCCAAAGAGGCGGTCAAAGGCGTCTCGCTGCCGATCCGCCAGGGCGAGGTGCTGTCACTGATCGGGCCCTCGGGCTGCGGCAAGACGACGTTGCTGCGCTCGCTCAACCGGCTCACCGAGCTGACCTCGACCGCGCGCCTCTCCGGACGAATCCTGCTCGACGACGTCGACATCACCCTGATCGAGCCGACCCTGCTGCGGCGCCGGGTGACGATGGTCTTCCAGCAGCCGAACCCGTTCCCGATGTCGGTCTTCGACAACATCGCCTACGTCCTGCGCGAGCAGGGCTCCCGCCGGATGCGGAAGAAGCAGCTCGAACCGCAGGTCCACAGCGCCCTCGACCGCGCCGGCCTCTTCGAGGAGGTCAAAGACAACCTCAAGCACCCGGCGCTAAAGCTCTCCGGCGGCCAGCAGCAGCGACTCTGCATCGCCCGCGCGCTCGCCGCCGAACCGGAGGTGCTGCTGCTCGACGAGCCCTGCTCGGCGCTCGACCCGCAGTCGACCCAGGTGATCGAGGACCTGATCGTGAGGCTGCGCGACGACGTCGCCGTCGTCATCGTCACCCATAACCTGCAGCAGGCCTACCGGATCGCCGACCACGTCGCCTTCATGTACCTCGGCGACCTGGTCGAGTACAACAGCGCCACCGCCCTCTTCGGCTCGCCCCGCGAGCAACGCACCCAGGATTACGTCAGTGGCGCCTTCGGCTAGCCGGCTCGAGACCCGCGCGCCGCTGGCGCGCTCGGCCGCGGTCGCGGCCTGCGCGGTGCTGCTCGGCAGCGCCGCGGCCGGGTGCTCGACGACCCAGGAAAAGGCCGAAAAGCAGCAGGCGCGAGCCACCCACATCCTCAAGGAACGGGCGAAACGCGAAGCGCGGAAGAAGCAGGAGAAGAAGCACGGGCATGGCGACAAGGCCGGCAAGGAGAAGGGAGGCGAAGCGGGATGAGCACCGAGACCGACCTGAGGGGCGCCGGCTTGAAAGACGGCTACGAACCCTGCGAAGAGTGCGGTTCGCCGCTCGACGCCCAGCAGCGCTACTGCGTCGAATGCGCTGCCCGGCGCGGCAACGGCGCCAACCCTTCCTCGCGCTACTTCGCGACGATGAGCAAACGGGCGCGGCGTCCGCTGACCGCGCCGCCGGGCGGCCGGGCGCCGACCAGCCGCGCCGCCGCGGTCGGCTTCTTCGCCCTGCTGCCGATCGCGGTCGCGCTCGGGGTCGTCGTCGGCCGCTCCGGCTCCGGTGAATCCGACAACGACGCGCTGATCAAAGCGCTGCGCCAGAGCGAAGCGCAGACCGCGACCGCCGGCGCCACCACCAGCTCGGAAACCGCCTCGACCAAACAGCCGAGCGCGAAAAAAGCCGCCAAAGGCGAAGCGAAGAAATCGAAATCCGAGAAGAAACTGGAGTCCGAAGGCGGCAAGGTCGTCGCCAAGACTCAGAACGGGACCGTCCACCAGGTGACCGGCTACAAAGCGCCACCGAAGAAGGTCGAAGAAGACACCAAAATCGTCGAAGAAAACCCCGAACAGACGGGCGAAAACTACATCAAGGCCCAGCAGAACCTTCCCGACGTAGTGGTCGTCGGCGGCGAAGGTACCGGGACCGAAGAATCCTCGACCCCGGGAGTGGAACCGTGAAGATCCCGCGCCTCTCGCGACCCTCCAGGCCGACGAAACCGGCGGCAAAACCGAAACCGGCCGAGGCGGACAAATCGGCCAAAATCGACGAAAGCGCCGAGCTGATCGGCCAGCGCGACCGGCTGCTGGAGAAGTTCACGGTGATGCAGGCCGACCTCGGCGGCGCCTTCTACGAGATGGCGATCCGCGACCACGTCCGCCTCGACGTCCTCACCCGCAAGGCGGCCGAGTTGCAGCGGGTCGACGCCGAGTTGCTGGCGGTCGAGCGGGTGCTTGAGTTGCAGCGGAACGACGCCGCCGGGCTCTGCCTCAGCTGCGGCGCCCCCTACGCCCCCGGCGTCCGCTTCTGCGCCCAGTGCGGCAACCCGCTGGTACCGGTGGCGGCGCCGACGGCCCCCGCCCCCGCCCCGGCACCGGTCCACCCGACTCCGCCGATCCCCGAATCGAGCCCCCTCCCCCAGCCCGAAGGGGTGGTGCCGCCGGCGGTCGAGCCGGACTCCCACCTGATGCGCCCGCCGGGACAGGCGACCGAGGCGCCGCCGAGCGGTGAGGTCCGTGCCGAGGCGGAGCCGGTCCCGCCGGCCTACGGAACTCCGCCGGCCCCTCCCGTCCCCGAGCAGCCGACCGAGGTGCGCCGATGAAAGCCTGGTTCTCCGCCTACGTCGCCAAGGCGATCGCCGCCGCAGCGACCCTGACCGGGAAAAAATTCGGCCTTCTGGTCGCCTCCTCGCTGGTCGCGACCTCCGGGATCGTCGCCGCCGGAATGACGGACGGGCACGAACTGGGGCCGCTCGCCGGCCTAATCGGCCACAGTCTCGCCGCCGACCGGCAGCCGGTCGCGACCGTCGAACCGGAACCGGAAGCGGCTCCCGAACCCGCTCCGGAAGCGGAAGCGACCGCGGAAGCGCCGGTCGAACTCCCCGAAGCCTCGGCGCCGATCCTCGAATCCGCGCCGCCGCTCGAAGAAGCGGCGCCCGAACCTGCTCCGGAACCGGCAGCGGAAGAAGAAGCGGCGCCACCGCCCGAAGAAGCCAAACCCGAAGCCGGCCGGATCAAGCACGTCTTCGTGATCTCGCTCGCCAGCCCTGGCTACGAAGCCGCCTTCGGGGCGACGCCGCAGATGCCCTACCTGGCGACGACGCTGCGCCCCCAGGGCGATCTGCTGACCGGCTTCAAGCTGCTCGACCCGGGGGCGCTGCCGAACTCGTTGGCGGCGGTGTCGGGCCAGGCGCCGACCCCGGCGAGCAGGGAAAACTGCCCCTCCTACGAAGCCTGCGTGCTGCCGGTCGAAACGCTGAGCCTCGCCGACCAGCTCGGCACCGCCCAGTTCAGCTGGCACGCCTACATGGAAGGGATGGCCGATCCCGAAGGCAAACCGGACAGCTGCGTCCATCCCGAACCGGGCGCGACCGAGGCCCCGGCCCCCGGCGGCTACTCCTCGACCCTGAACCCGTTCGTCTACTTCCACTCGCTGCTCGACCTCGGCGCCTGCTCGGAAAACGACGTGCCGCTGACCGAACTCGATAAGGACCTGCGGAAGACCGAAAAGACCGCCAACTTCAGCTGGATCTCACCGACGCCCTGCAACGCCGGCGTCCCCGGCACCTGCGTCCCCGGCTCGCCCGAAGGCGCCGCCGCGGCCGATGCCTGGCTGGCGACGATCGTCCCGAAGATCCTCAAGTCCCCGGCCTACAAGGCCGACGGGCTGCTGATCGTCACCTTCGGCTCCGCCGACCCGGTCCCCAACCCGGACCCGACGCTGCCGCCGACCCCGGCGACCGACCTCAAAACCGGCACCTTGCTGGTCTCCAAGTTCCTCACTGCCGGCGCCACCGACGCGGCCCCCTACGAACCGTATGCGCTGCTGCGGACCAGCGAGGAACTGTTCGGGCTCGGCCAGCTCGGCGAAGCCGGCGGCAAGCAGGTGCGGACGCTGGCGCCGGCGCTGCTCGGCGAAAGCGCCGGCGACTGAGGCCCGCGGGCTCGCGGCGGCGGCCCGCTTCTGGCAGGCTTAACCGATGACTGGACCAGACCAGGCCGGCGAGCCGATCACCGCCGCCGGCATCGAAGAGCTGAAAGCCGAGCTGGCCGAGCTGGAAGGGCCGAAACGGCATGAGATGGCGCGGCGGATCAAAGCCGCCCGGGACGAGGGCGACCTCAAGGAGAACGCCGAGTACCACGTCGCCAAAGAGGACCAGGCGCACATGGAGACGCGGATCAAGCGGCTCCAGGAACGGCTGCTGAACGCGGTCGTGGTCGAGGTCGACGACTCCGCCGGCGACGTCTTCGCCTTCGGCCGCTCGGCCGAAGTCCTCGACGAGTCGAAAGGCGAGGCCAACACCTGGACCCTGGTCGGCTCGACCGAGGCCAGCCTCCCCGAGGGGCGCCTTTCGGCCGAGTCGCCGATCGGGCGGGCGCTGATGAACGCCCCGGTGGGCTCCACGGTCGAGGTGGAAACTCCGAAAGGCGTCAAAGCCTTCAAGGTCCTCAAGGTTCTCGGCTAGTGGGGTAGTGCGGCGGGGGAGCGGGTAGGGCTCCCGGGCTGCACCTCCCCGAGTGAATCGCCGGTTGGCTGACGCCTCTTGCGAGCCCTGGCTCGGCTCGTGCTGATACGCCCGGGAGCCCTACCCGCTCCCCCGCCACGAATCGCCTGAGATCGACAAGGAACAGTCCGGCGGCGTGGGGATGATGGCGGCGTGCTGCGCTTGCGTTCATCCGTTGCCGCCGCCGGGGCCGAGCGGTTGGGGAGTGCTTTGGACCGGCTTGACGGGGTGAAGCGGGTGACGGCGATCCCGGAGGAGAGCGTTCGGGGTGGGGTCATCTACGTGGCCGATGTCGAGCCGGCCGCGGCCGATGCGCTCGTCGAGACGATCTCCGGGTTGGGGATCGCGATCGACGACTACGTGCTGGAGCGGATCGACGTGGTCGCGCCGGAGCGGCGGCACCTCGCCGGCTCGGCCGCCGAGGGGTTCGCCTGGGTCGAGGTGATGGGACAGGCGCGGGCCAACTCGCGCCCGCTCGCCCGTTACCTGACGCTGATCACCGTTGCCGCGGTGATCGCCACCGTCGGGGTGATCAAGTCGAGCGGGATCCTGATCGTCGGCGCGATGGCGGTCAGCCCCGACCTGCTGCCGATCTGCGCCACCTGCGTCGGCCTCGTCGCTGGACGCCGCGCCCTCGCCGGCCGCTCCTTCTTCACCCTCGTGGTCGGCCTCGGCTCGGTCATCGTCACCGCCGCGATCCTCACCTGGCTGCTCAAGGAGCTCGACTTCGTCCCCGGCTACTTCACCGTCCACGACAGCCTGCTCGAAGGGCTCGCCAGCACCGACTGGTCGACGGTCCTGGTCGCCCTCGCCGCCGGAGTCGCCGGCATCCTCGCCTTCGAGACCCGGGCCAGCGCCGCGGTCGGCGTGGCGATCTCGGTGACGACGATCCCCGCCTCGGCCTATGCCGGCGTCGCCCTCGGCGGCGGCGGCCGCAACGCGGTCCCCGGCGCGCTGCTGGTGCTGGCCGTCAACGTCACCCTGATGATCGCCTCCGGCACCGCGACGCTGCTGCTGCAGCGGGCGCTGCCGAACCGCTCCGGCGCGCCGGTCTAGGCGGGAGGCTCGACCGGCGCGGCTGGAACGCCGGCCTCGGCCGGCGGGGCGCCGTTCGTCGCGGCAATCTCCTCGGGGGCGGTCGCCGCCACCACCGGTTCGGTCTCGGTGGCGATCACCGGCGCCAGCGCCGGGTCAACCGGGGCGATCGCCCAGGGGGCCGGATCGGGGCGACGCTCGTCGTAGACGACGTCGGTGCGGCCGATCCGGTCCTGCCAGCCGCGGCGGTTTTCGCGGAAGACGACGCCAAGGAAGCCAAGGCCGAAGGTGAGGAAGCAGAGCCCCATGCCGAAGAGGCGACGGATCGCCTGGCGCAGCGGCAGCGGCCCCGGCGAAAGACGGATGCCGACGAAGCGCATCCCCGGCGTCTGGCCGCCGAGGGACCAAAAACCGACCAGGTAGGCGCCGCCGAAGACGCACCAGGCGAGCGAGCCGACGGCAACGACGAAGGCCGAGCCGGAGGCGTTGCTGCCGAAGGCGACGCGGACCAGGGTGACGACCGCCGCCGCGGCGGTGAAGGAGAGGTTGACGAAGATCGCGTCGATGACGAAGGCGAGGGTGCGGCTGACGGCACCGGCGTGGTTGGTCGGCGCCGGGCGGCGATGACGGAAGAGCAGGCGGCGGACGACCCGCTCGAAGCTGTCGTCGACGCGGCGGGCGAGGTTGCCGATCGTGCGGCCGATGTCGGTCAGCAGGCCGGCGCCCTGGGCGCTGATCGCGGCCCGCAGCTCGGGCGCGCCGGCGATCCGCTCGACCAGCTGCTGAGCCTCCTCGCTGGCCAGCAGCCGCCGCCAGACCTCGTCGACCAGCTCCGAGTCGAGCGTCTCCAGCAGAGCCCGCTTGACCGCCTCGGATTCGACCGCTTTCTGCACCGCGTCTTCGATCACCGGGCCCTCGAGGACCCGCGTCATCGCCCGCTCGACCGCCTCGGATTCGATCGCCCCGACGATCGCCTCCTCGGCGGCGATCTCGGCGGCGCGGTCGATCCCGGTCGCCTTGCCGACACTGCGGGCGCCGCGGACGCCGACGCCGAGCAGGCGCGCCGAGAGCGGCAGCTCCTCGGGCGGTGAGTGGCCGTTCTGACTCGGGTCCATCTCCAGCCGAGTATAAGTGCGAATCGGCGCTAGGTCAGGTGCTCGAGCAGGCGGTCGATGAAGGGCGCCTGGCCGGCGATGATCTTCTCCCGCGCCGCCGCCGGCGCGAACCACTCGGCCCGGTCGACCTCGGGGAAGCTCTGCTGGCTGTCGGAGCGCGGCGGCCATTCCATCTCGAACTGGTTGCTCTCGATCGCCGCCGGGTCGAACTCGCCCTCGGCGGCCCAGGCGTCGACCGTTTTGCCCGCCCGCTGGCGGACCGAACCGAGCTCGATCAGAGCGTCGCGGTCGAACTCCGGCGCCGGGCCGATCTCCTCGTCGAGCTCGCGCAGCGCGGCCTCGACCGGTTCCTCGCCCGCCTCGATTTCGCCCTTCGGGATCGACCAGGCGCCGGCGTCCTTGCGCTTCCAGAAGGGACCGCCGGGGTGGGCGAGCAGAACCTCGACCGCGGGGCCGTCGCCGTCGCCGGCGAGGCGGCGGAAGAGGAGGATGCCGGCGCTGCGTTTGGTCGCCACGCTCGGGTTCTACCCGATCGCGGCCGCCCTACTTCGCGGCGGGGGCGGCGATCGCGTCGATCGCCGGGCCGAGCGCCGCCAGCACTCGCTCGCGCGGGGCGGCGGCGTTGACGGCGAAGGTCTCGTTGGTATGAATACGGGCATGCGGACCTTGGGTGGGTCGCTCGGAGCGCAGATCGGGGCCAGCGTGTTCGCCGGCACCGTGGTCGCGTCCGGCTTCCCGACCGAGGGCGGCTTCTCGCTCGCCTTCCTAATCTCCGCCACCACCTGCCTGCTCGCCGCCGTCGCCTCGCTGGCGGTGCCGCGGCGCCCCGGCGAGCTGCCTGCCACGGTCCCGGCGCTGGCGGCCGACTGAGGGCCTGGCGATGGGCTGCTACCACAGCATCCTCGTCGCCCTCGACGGCTCACCCGACGCCGATGCCGCCCTCCGCCACGCGATCTCGCTGGCCCGCGACCAGCACGCGCGGATGACCCTGTTGACGGTCGGCCCCTCCCCCACCCGGACCACCGCGGTCGGCACCGCTTCCCCGCCCGACCTGCTCGACGTCCACCAGTCGATCCTCCGCGACGCCCTCACCGTGGTCCCCGAGGACGTCGGCGTCACCACCCGGCTGGAGCGCGGCGACGCCGCCGAGACGATCCTCCGCGTCGCCGAAGGGGACTCCCACGACCTGATCGTGATGGGCTCCCACGGCCACAGCCGCTTCCACCGCGCCCTACTCGGCTCGGTCTCCGAGCGGGTGCTGGCGGCGAGCCCGACCCCGGTGCTGCTGATGCGCGGCCCCGGTTGCGGCAAGGCGAAGGCGGCCGAGGCGAGCGACGCCGAGGCGATCGCCCACACACGCCGCGAGTCGGGTTAACCCTCCACTCGGGAATAAGTCTCCTCAGCTCTCAGCCGCCGAGCCTGAAGGCGACCAGTTCCGGCTTCTGGCCTTCGGCGAAGGCGATCCCCGCTGGGACCAGCATCGTCCCGCCGCTGATCGCCAGGCCGGTGTTCGAGCCCGCCGGCAACGCTTCTTGCCACACTTCGCCGCCGGTCTTGGCGTCGAAGCCGCGGACCGTGCCGTCGAAGCCGGCGACGAAGACCATGTCGTTGACCGCCGTCGGTGCGCCGTAGGCCGGCCCGCCGAGTTCGGCGCTCCACTCCTCTTTGCCGGTGGCAAGGTCGAGGGCGACGAGTTCGCCGCTCATCTGCGGCCCTTCGCCCAGCGCCGTGCCCGATTCGACGATCAGCGGGTGGTTGACGACCGGGACGAAGACGGTGGTCGAGTTGGCCGCCATCGGCGCGATCACGCCGCCGAGCGTGCCCGGGTAGACCGGACCGGTCTTGATCCTCTCGCCTTCGCCGCGCATCGCCAGCAGGCCGTCGCGGTCGTGGCCGTTGTGCTGGCCGACGGCGGTCTGCCAGACCGGCTTGCCGGTCTTCGCGTCGACGGCAACGACCTGGCCCGACTTGCCGGCGCCGATCGCGAGCTCGTGTCCGGCCGCCTTGGCGAGGATCGGCGGGTCCTGGAAGTCCCAGTCGTAGATGTCGTGCGGGGTGACCTGGTGGAACCAGTCGAGCTTGCCGGTCTTCGCGTCGAGCTTGACCATCGAGTCGGTGTAGAGGTCGGGGCCGGGGCGGCTGGAGCCCCAGGGGTGGCCTTCGACCCCGGGATAGGGCGCCGGGTTGCCGGTGCCGAGATACATCCCGCCTGCTGCGTCGAAGGAGGGCGGGTACCAGAGGCCGCCGCCGGAGTTGACCTGCTTGTTCCCCCAGAGCGATTTCGGTGCAGTGTCGAAGTGCCAGGCCTTCTTGCCGCTTTCGGCATCGAGCGCCCACAGCGTCCCTACCCCGCCCGAGGGATATTCGGAGCGGACGTTGGTCGGCACGGTCGAGACGTAGACGAGGCCGCCGTGGAAGCCGGGCGCCATGTCGATCGCTTCGGTGCTGCCATCGGCGAGCTTGACCGACCATTCCTCTTCGCCGGTTTCGGCGTCGAGGGCGAAAGCCTTGGTCGGGGTGGCGCCGAAGATCGAGCCGCCGCCGACCACGACCCCGTTCGGCCCTTGATCAGGTTCCTCGAATTCCGAAGTCCACAAGACCTCGCCGGTTTCGAGATCGATCGCTTGCACGCTCGATTCCAAATCCTGAGAGTAGATGACTCCTTCGGCGATCACCGGGGTCGCCGAGTAGGCGCCGTAAGAGCTCTGGGCGCGCAGCGGCAGCGACCAGGCCTTCTTCAGCCTCGAGGCGGTGGCGCGGTCGATTTCCGACCCCTGGACGAAGCGGCTGGAGGCGAGGTCCGTCCCAGGGTAAGCCTCGCGCGGAGAGCTGGAGCTACCGCAGCCGGCTGGCCCGAGCAGAAGCACCAAAGCGGCGAGGGCGAGCGCGGCCCGGCGCCGCATCTTCATACCGCCTCGCTGATTGCTTGGCCCGAGACCGTCGGCACGAGCCCGGCGAGCAGCGGCTGCAGGACCCGGTTGGCGAGCAGGCCGAGGCTGCCGAGGTTGGCGAAGCCGGGGCCCTGGCTGAGGCCGCCGAGGCCGGGGATGTGCAGACGCGGGGTCATCCCGCGCAGCTCCAGCGCCCGGCCGATCGGCACCTCGGTCCCCGGCGGGGTGTCCCAGAGCGGACCGGCCTGACGCTCGACCTCGGCCCGCAGCGACTCCGGGAAGAGGCCGCGCAGCTGCTCGAGCAGGTCGAAGCCGGTGCAGTTGACGACGTAGTCGAAGCGCTCGGCGACGAAGCCGTCGGGCGCCTCGTGCTCGAGGCTGACGCCGTCGCCGCCGGCCGCGAGTCCGCAGTGGACGACCCGGCCGAGGGCGAAACGGCAGTTGGCGTCGGCGGCGATCGAGGCGAGGACGCCGACGTCGAAGACGCCGCGGTCGCAGTGCTTGACGAAGTCGCGTCGGGTTTGCCCGTCGAGCGCCGCCCAGGAGACATCGTCGGGATCGGCGAAGACGCGGTTCTCGAGGAAACTCTCGCCGCGGCTCATCGGCAGGGTCGGGGTGTAGACGGTGAGCCGGGCGCGGGGCCGGAAGGTGCGCAGGTAGACCAGCGCCGAGAGGGCGCTCTCGCCGCCGCCGACGATCGCCACCTCGCACTCGCGGTCCGCTGGCAGGCGGGCGAAATCGCCGCGAGGGCTGTCGCAGTGCAGGACGCGCTCGGCGGCGGCCGGCTCGTGCGGGAAGGCGCGGTGGACGCCGGGGCCGGTCAGCAGCAGGGCCTCGCCGCGTAGCCGCAGCGGCTCCCCTCCCCCGCCCGCTTCCCGAATCGCGGACGGAGCCACCGCCCCCCTCGATTCGGCGACCTCGACGCTCCAGCGGCCCTCGCGATCGACCCCTACCTCGGTGACGCGGCCGCCCAGCATCGTCACCCCCGCGGTGGCCCGCTCCAGCACCCAGCCGAGGTAGCGGCCGAAGTCGCGGTGGCGGACCGGCGGCGACCCCGAGTTGACCCAGGCGGCGTACTCGTGGCGCTCCATCGAGTGGCGCTGCCAGCTGAACGGCAGCAGACCGGCGTCGATCGCTTCGCCCTCCGCGCCGAACTGGCGGTGGGAGCGGTAGGGGAAACCGACGTCCTTGATTGGCGGCACCGCCAGCGGCTCCTCGCCGGAGGTCATCCCGTTGCGACCGAGCCAGGAGGCGGCCGGCTCGGTTTTCTCGACGATCGTCACCCGCAGCGGGCCGAGGCCGAGCTCGTTTGCGACGTGGACCTTGGCGGCGATCGCCGCCGCCTTGGCGCCGCCGCCGACGATCAACAGGTCGGCAATCTCAGGGCTCACGCTGCCGCCTCGCGCCCCGCTGCCGAGCGCAGGGGGTGGCCACGACCAGTCCCCGCCGCGACGGGCCGAAGGAGATAGCCGATTTCTTCACGGCCCCGTTGCCACTTTCGACCAGACTCAGATCGACGGTCTCCAGCACGGTTCGAACCACTTGTTTGATCTCCATTTCCGCGTAGGAGGCGGCAAGGCAACGACGGATGCCGCCGCCGAAGGGAATCCAGGTGTAAGTGCTCGGCGGCTGCTCGAGGAAGCGCTCGGGGCGGAACCGGCGCGGTTCGGGATAGATCCGCTCGTCGTCGTGAACCAGGTGGGGGCAGGGCGCGACCGTCATCCCTGCCGGAAGTTCATGTCCAGCCAGCGTCATCGGGCGCAGCAGGCGGCGGACGATGACCGGAACCGGCGGGCACAGCCGCAGCGTCTCTTTGACCACCGCGTCGAGGTAAGCACCGTCGCCCTCACGCAGATCCTGCTGCAGCCGCACGAGCACCTCGGGGTTGCGCAGGAGCCGCTCGAAGGTCCAGGCCAAGGTGCTCGAAGTGGGACCATCGGTGATCAACGTCACGAGTTCGTCGCGCAGATCGCGCTCGGACATCGACGAGCCGTCCTCGTACCGGGCGGCGGCAAGCATCGAGACGACGTCGGGGCTGGACGGCTCGTCAAGTTCCCGTCGGCGTCGCGCCTCGGCCAGGACAGCTTCCTCCAGCGGGCGCATCGCCCGTCGGTACCCGGGGCTCCGCACCATCGCGTCAGGACCCAAAACGGCGAGCAGGGCGAGATTGCGAGAGCTGTTGAGCCAGGTGGTGAGGCCGCGCAGGAGTTCGCGCAGGCGCTTCAGTCGGGGCTCCTCTCCAGGCCCGAAGACCGCGCGCAGGACCACCTCCTGGCTGATTTCCTGCATCCGCGGCCACAGTTCGATCGGCTCGGCGACCGGCCATCTGCCCACTTCGCGACGCGCGACCGTGACCATCATCTGGGCGTCAGCGGCGACAGCGGCGCCATGGAACGAGGGCAACATCAGGCGGCGGCGCCCGAGATGCTCGGGTTCTTCCATCAGCATCACCGAACGCGACCCGAGGACTGGGCCGAGCAGCGGATTGGCGACGTCAACGCCAACCGCGTCGCCGGCAGTGAAGACGGATTTGATGTCAGCCGGGTCGGCCAGGACGACCCAGTCGCCCCAGTGCATGATCCGTAGCATGAAGGCGTCGCCATAACGCTTGCGGCAGCGCTCCAGGAAGGGCAACGGCCGCTGGCTCCAGCCCAGCGCCTGCAGTGGCCGCGGCAACCGCGGGCCGGGAGGCAGCGTCATGCGACCTCCCTCGTCATGCGCTTCATCAACTCGTCCTCCTCGAGGCAGGTGGCGTCGATCAGCAGATCGAAGAAGTCGGCGGTGAAGTCGGCGGGGAGCCCGGCGGCGGCGGCGCGGACGAGATAGCGCTCGCGCACGATCTTCACCCGGTCGGGCTGCAACATTGGGATCTCGTGGCTGCTCTTGTAGACGGCGACTTCCCGGCAGATCTGGAAGCGCTCGCCGAGCAGGCGGGCGATCTCGTCATCGAGCAAGTCGAGCCGGGCTCGGAAGGGGCCGAGGCCTTCGACGCTCATGCCGCCGCTTCCCGCTTGCTCGGCCGCCGCTTGCCCGGCTTGCGTTTGCGCACCGGGCGGTCGCCGCCGAGCAGCCCGGCGGCGAAGGCGTGGGCGCAGTCGGCCAGCGACTGCAGCGAGTAGCCGCCCTCCTGGACGACGCAGACCGGCCGCCCCGAGCGGCGCAGCATCGTCCCCACGTCGCCGAAGATCGACGGCTCGAAGGACCAGCCCCCGTGCGGGTCACCGCGGACCGTGTCGAAGCCGAGCGAGACGACCAGCGCCGCCGCCGAGGTCGAGAGCTCGCTGATCGAAAGCTCAACCTCGGCCAGGTACTCCGCCGGCGCCGGCGTGCCGGCGAAGGCGAGGGCGCGTTCGCCCTCGACTCGCGGCAGCGCCGTGCCGGCGGGCACGTTGGTGACGGGCGAGGCGTGCAACGAGTGCAGGGTCGCCTCCCCCGGCATCCTCTCGATCAGAGCCGAGGTGCCATTGGGGTAGTGGAGGTCGAGATCGAGGACGCCGACCGGGGCGAGGCCGCCGTCGACCAGCGTCCGCACCGCCGCGGCGGCGTTGTTCAGATAGCAGTAGCCGGCGAGGAAGGCGGGGCCGGCGTGATGGCCGGGTGGACGGCAGACCGCGTAGGCGAAGCGGTCGCCGGCGAGGGTGCGGGAGGCGGCGGCGATCGCGGTGCGGATACCCTCGCGGGCAGCGGCGACGAGACCGGCCGTGACCGGCACGTCGGGCTCCAGGCCGGGCGGAGCGAACTCCGGCATCACCACCGCGTCGCCCTGTTCGAGCCCGGCCAGCGCCTCCAGGTAGGGGCGCTCGTGGAGGCTGCGCAGGGTGCGCTCGACCGCGGCGTCGGGAGCGTCGGCGGGCTGGGCGCGGACGCCGGCGTGGCGGCGCAGGCCGGCGCCGAGCGCGGTCAGGCGGGCATCGGAGTCGCGGCCGGGCAGGCGCTCGTCGCCGTCGCGGACCCAGAGCGAGGCGTTGTCGGAGCCGGCGGCGCCGCGCTGCTGCTCGACCATCACCAGTTCCTCGGCCGCGGCCGCCTCGGCGGCGCTCACAGCAGCCTCCGCATCCGCGGCCCCAGCGGGTCGAAGCCGGCGCCGCGGTAGAAGGCCTCGGTCCGGGCCAGGCCGGGGAAGGTCTCGCGTGGGAGGCCGACCTCGATCCGGGGGACGCCGCGCTCGCGGGCCCGCGCCGCCAGCGCCTCGATCAACTCGGCACCGACCCCGCCGCCCCGGTGGGCCGGGTCGACCCAGAGGTCCTGGATCGTCGCGTAGGCGCCGGGGACATGGATTGCCCGCTGCCAGGAGGCCTGCAGGACGCCGACGATCGTCCCGCCCTGCTCGGCGACGAGCAGCGCGCCGGCACTCGCGTCACCGATCAGGGTCGCGGCCTCGGCCTCGAGCTCGCCCAGCGAGGGGGAGCTGCCACCGAGCTCATCGAGCAGGGCGGCGACTGCGGCGGCGACCGCGGCGGCGTCGGCGCGGACCGAATCGCGCACGGTGACCGTGGCTGCGGCGCTCAAGCCGCCTCCTCCCCGACCGCCACCGCTGCGACCCGCGTCCCGCCCGGCTCCAGCTCGACCCGGAAGGCGCCCTCGCCGTCGCGGCCGTTGACCGCTTCGGCCAGCGCCGCCATCGGCGCCCGCGCCTTCAGCAGCACCTCGTCGAACTCCTCGACCGGATCGCTCTGCATGACGATCGCGCCACCGGCGCCGATCGTCGTCCGCCCCGGTCGCATCACGATCGTCCGGATCACGATCGAGAGGTCGGTCTGGCCGTCGAGCCCGAAGTAGCCGATCGCCCCCGAGTAGACCCCGCGGGCCTCGGCCTCGAGGTCGTCGATGATCTCCATCGTCCGCTCCTTCGGGGCGCCGGTCATGGAGCCACCCGGGAAGCAGGCGCGGACGCATTCGGCCGCCGAGCGGTGCTTCTCGAGCCGGCCGGTGATCGTCGAAACCACCTGGTGCACGGTCGCGTAGGGCTCGACCACCATCAGGTCGGGGACGCGGACCGAATCGACCTCGCAGACGCGGCCGAGGTCGTTCCGCAGTAGGTCGACGATCATCAGGTGCTCGGCCTGGGTCTTCTCGTCCTCGGCGAGCTCGCGGCGGCGGCGACCGTCTTCTTCGGGGTCGGCGGCACGCGAGATCGTCCCCTTGATCGGCCGCGCCTGGACGGTGCGGTCCCGGCCGACCGAGAGGAAGCGCTCCGGCGAGGAGCTGACGATTACCCGCTCGCCGAAGCGCAGGAAGGCGGCGAACGGGGACGGGTTGCGGCGACGCAGGCGGCGGTAGAGCGCGAACGGCTCGGGCGCGGCGGCAGTCGAGAACTGGTCGGTGAGGCAGACCTCGTAGGACTCGCCGGCGGCGAGTTCGGCCTGCGAGCGGGCGATGTCGGCGAGGTAGCGCTCGCGGCCGCGGCCGCTGTGGAAGACGACCTCGGCGCCGGGTTCCTCGGGAGGCGCCAACGGCGCCGGCGGCGGCGGCGCTTCGATCCAGCCCTCGACCAGCGACGCCGCCCGCTCCAGCCATTCCTCCGCCTCGCGGTCCTCGCCGCGGGCGAGGGCGAAGACGTGGGTGCGGCCGAGCGCGTGGTCGACGGCGACGACCCGGTCGGCGAGCATCAGCATCGCGTCGGGCAGGTCGGAGCGGTGGGCGTTGACGACGCCGGCATCGGCCTTCAGCTCGTAGCCCAGGTAGCCGACCCAGCCGCCGAGCAGGCCGCGCTCGACCCCGGTCGGCGTTTTCACCCGACCGAGGGCCAGCTCGCGGTCGAGCAGATCGAAGATCGAGCCGCGCTCGACCCGGTCGCGGCCGGCCCGGCGCACGGTCGTCTCCTTCGCCTCGACGTCGTGTTCGAGCAGGGTCCGCTCGCGGCCGAGGCTGGCGCCGATGAACGAGGACTGGGCGAGCCAGGTCGGGGCGTCGGCGGAGTCGAGCCAGAAACTGTTCTCGGCCGTGGCGAAGAGCGCTTCGTAGAGCTGCTCGGTTGGCGCCTCGCCGGTGAACGAGCGGTGCAGCAGCCGCGACTTCGAGGTCGGCGCCTCGCGCCTCGACTTCGGTTGGCCGGCGGATCCGGCGGACGAAGAGCCACCCCGCCGGCGCCCCGAGGCGGCGTGATGGCCGTGGCCGCTGTGGGCGTTGTGGGCGGCGGCGAGGCGGTAGAAGTTCTCGGCGATCGCGCGGCCGTGCTCGGTGGCGATCGACTCCGGATGGAACTGGACCCCCCACATCGGCCGCTCGTCGTGCTCGACCCCCATCACCACCCCGTCCTCGGCCCAGGCGACCTCGTGGCCCTGCGGCCCGACCGGCTCGGTGATCGCCAGCGAGTGGTAGCGGACCACTTCGAAGCCCTGCGGCACCCCCTCGAACAGGCCGTCATTGTTGTGGCGGACGCGGCTGAGGCGGCCGTGCATCGCCTCCGGCGCCCGGCTGACGCCACCACGCAGGAGGTTGCCGATGCCCTGGTGTCCGAGGCAGATCCCCAGCACCGGCACCTCGCTGTAGCGGAGGATGTCGCGACAGACGCCGAAGTCGTGCCAGCGTTCCGGCCGGCCGGGGCCGGGCGAGAGGACGATCGCGTCGAACTCGGCGCCCCGCTTCAGCACCCGCCAGGAGACCGCGTCGTTGTTGACCACCATCGGCTCCTCGCCCGAGGCCGCCGCCAGCAGGTGGAAGACGTTGTAGCTGTAGGAGTCGTGGTTGTCGACCAGCAGGGTCCTCACGACGCCGCCTCGATCCCGAGCCCGGCGGCGCCGGCGGCGAGGACAGCCGCGGCGACCCGCTCGACCTCCGGCGGCCGCTCCGCTTCGACCGTCCAGCGGGCGAAGTGATCGAGGAAGCGGGCCAGCGGCAGGGTGTCGAAGCCCTCGACCGCGCTTGCCAGGTGGCGCCGGTACATCTGCGACTGCACCACCGCCCAGCGGTAGTCGGGGTCGGCGGCCGGAGGCCCCGCCAGCCGTGCCTCGCCGCTGCGGTGGGCCTGGGCCAGCGCCAGGTCCCAACCGAGGCTCGCCTTGCCCTCCCGCAGCAGCTTCTCCGGCTCGAATTCGACCCGCTTGCTCGTCGGCTGCAGGAGGAAGAAGCCGAGCGCGATCTGGGCCGGGACCCGGTCCGGGTCCGGATGGCCGGCGAGCGCCTCGCGCCGCCGCGGGTCCTCGCGCAGCGCCGCCGCCAGCCAATCGGCGAGCTCGTCGACCAGCAGCGCGCCCTTCTTCGAGGAGGAAATCGATTCGCGGCCGCGGGCGACCATGCCGTGGAAGACGTCGTGGGTCGGCGGCCCGCCGCCGCGGGCGGAGCCGTTGCCGTTGCCGTTGGTGACGCCGAGGGCGTCGATCAGCGCCCGCCGGCAGGTGACGTGGGAGACCCACTCGTTGCCGCAGACCTGAAGGGAGATCACGTCCTCCAGCTCCGGCGCCGCCGCCCAGTAGGCGAGCGCCCGCATATGTTGGGTCGGCAGGCCGTCGGCGCGGAGGAGCGGCATCTCTTCAAGCTCCTCGCGTTCGGTCTCCCACATCACCATCTCGTCGCCGTAGCGGCGGGTCAGGGTGCCGGCGGCGAGGCCGCGATTGGCGAGCTCGGCGACCTCGGGCAGGTAGTCGGACTCGAAGATCACCTCGTCGAAGGAGACCCCGAGGCGGGCCAGGGTCTTGCGCTGGCCGGAGATCACCCAGGCGCGGGTCTTCGACCACAGTTCCAGCGCCGACTGGTCGCCGCGCAGAACCCGGTTCATCAGCTCGTCGGCCTTGTCGTTGAACAGCGCCGACTCGCGGGCGACCGAGTCCTCGGCGCCATCCTCGAGTCCGGCGTCGCGGCCGGCCTTGACGTAGTCGGCGTAGCAGAGGCCGACGAAGTGGTCGGACTTCTCGTCGCCCTCCGGGCCACCTCCCGCCTGCTCGCGGCCGCTGGCGACGACACCGGCCATCGCCTCCCCCATCGAGCGGCCGACGTCGCAGATCAGGCTGCGGTGCTCGACCTCGGCCCCGGCGGCGCTCAGCGAAGCGCCGATCGCGTTGCCGATCGCGAGGTTGCGGAGGTGGCCGATGTGGAGGGCCTTGGTCGTGTTGGCGCCCCAGAAGTAGACGGCGTAACGGGCGCCGGCGGCGAGGTCGGCGCCTTCGGCGGCGAGACCCTCTCCCGCTTCCAGCCTCGCCCCGGCCTCGGCGACCCACTCGTCGGCGAGCCGGACCCGGACCACGGTCCCGCCCCGGAGCACCCCGGCGACTGCCGGCTCGCCGGCGATCCGCTCCAGCTCGGCCAGCGACCCCGCGTCGTCCTCCCATTCGCGGGTCCGGGGAACCAGCATCAGGTCGAACCCGTCCTCGGGCCGGTACGGCGCCCGTGCCGCCCAGCGAGCCGGCCCGCCCTCGCCGAGCCCGTCCACGATGTCGAAAAGATTTGCTCGCACAGCCAGTCCCCCGGTCCCTGATTCGGAGTGCACCAGCCGGGGCTCGAACCCGGATCTACGGCTTACAACGCCGTCCCTTTAACCGATTAAGGCACTGGTGCTGGCTGCGCCATCTCCCACTCAGGATTCCTGATTGGTCGATTTCGGCGCGAGCATAACAGGGCACTGCTCTCGTTCCAAGAAAAATTTTGACCGGACCCGAAATCGGTGGGACAGTCGCCTGGATAAATGGTCTATTTAGTTCGAGCGAAGGAGCGATCGTGAGCCGTCCCCAGTACATCCGCAGATTTGTCCCGATCGTGCTGCCGCTTGTCGCAGCATCCTTCGCGCTCAGTGCCGGCCCAGCGTGTGCGGCAGAAACGAAACTCTGCAACGCCAACGAAGCGGTCTGTGCCGCCGCCCACGTCTATCCGAGCGGAACCGCTTTGAGCCTGGCGACGGCGAGCGGCAGTCCAGACAAATTCGCCACCAGCATCACCACGATCACCTGCAACGTGTCCCTCGGTGCGAAAACGACCGCAATGTCAGGCAGCCCGCTACCGGGCAAAATCAGCTCGCTCACCTTCACCGGCTGCTTGGCCGGAGGAATGTCTCCCTGCACCGTCACCGCGGCAAACCTCCCCTGGAACGCCTCATTGACCGCAACCGGCTCGGGGAGCGGGACGTGGGTCTTCAGCAGCGGCGGCACGGGCAACCCTGGCCGGACCATGGTCTGCGGATCGTTCGTCAATTGCACCGAGACGGCGACGACCATAAGCGGCACCTTCACCGGCGGGACGTCCGGAACCGCAAACCTGGCGGCTACCAGCGACCCATTGTCGGGGGGCTGCGGGAATGCGACCTGGAGCTTCAAAATGCCGGTGTCGTCGCCGACGCCGGTTTGGGTCGAGAACTGAGCAAACCCAAGCACCACTCTGGCCGGAGGCGCTAGGCGCGGCCGGCGGCGAGCATGCGGCTGAGGAAGCGGCGGGTCTCGTCCCGCTGCGGGTGCTCCAAGACCTGCTCGGGAGGGCCGATCTCGGTGATCCGGCCTTCGTGGAGGAAGGCGACCTCGTCGGCGACCTCGCGGGCGAAGCTCATCTCGTGGGTGGCGATCACCATCGTCATCCCCTCCAGCTTGAGGTCGCGGACGGCGGCGAGGACCTCGCCGACCAGCTCCGGGTCGAGGGCGCTGGTCACCTCGTCAAGCAGCAGGGCGCGGGGGCGGCCGGCGAAGGCGCGGGCGATCGCGACCCGCTGCTGCTGGCCGCCGGAGAGACCGTCGGGCTTGTCGTCCTCGCGGCCCTCGAGGCCGAAGCGGGCGAGGAGGGCGCGACCGCGATCTTCGGCCTCAGCCTTGGCGACTCCATGGGCGCGGCGCTCGCCGAGGACGACGTTCTGCAGTGCGGTCATGTGGGGGAAGAGGTTGTAGGCCTGGAAGACGACGCCGAGGCGGCGGCGGACCGCGACCGGGGCGACCGAGGGGTCGGTGATCACCTTGCCGTCGAGTAGGACGTCGCCGTCGTCGATCTCCTCGAGCAGGTCGATGCAGCGCAGCAGCGTCGACTTGCCGGAGCCGGAGGCGCCGATCAGCGCCACCGCCTCGTGCTCGGCGACGGTGAGGTCGATCCCCTTCAGCACCTCGCGCTCGCCGAAGGCCTTGGTGACGCCGCGGACCTCCAGCACCGGCGCCCCGGCCGGCGGCGTCGCTCCGATCGACTCGGGCGTGCTCATCGCACCGTCCCCTCCGGGCCGCCGATCCGGTCGACCACCCGCGCCAGCGGCACCGTGATCGCCAGGTAGAGCAGGGCGGCGGCGATCAGCGGCGTGAAGTTGAAGGTTTCGGCGTTGATGATCTGGGCCAGGCGGAAGGCCTCGAGCGGACCGAGGATCGAGACCAGGGCGACGTCCTTCTGCAGGGCGACGAAGTCGTTCAGCAGCGGCGGCGCGACGCGGCGGATCGCCTGCGGCAGGATCACGTGGCGCATCGCCTGGCTCTGCGAGAGGCCGACCGCCAGCGCAGCGTCGCGCTGGCTGCGGTGGATCGAGCGGATGCCGGCGCGGTAGACCTCGGCGACGTAGGCGCTGTAGGAGAGGCCGAGGGCGATGCCGCCGAGGACGACCGGGTCGGGTGGCGGTTTGATCAGCTGCAGGGCGGGGACGCCGAAGCCGACCAGGTAGACGAGCAGGATCGTCGGGATGCCGCGGAAGAGGTCGACGAAGACGGTGCCGAGCATCCGGACCGGGAACAGGGTCGGGGTGGTGCTGGTGCGGACCAGGGCGACGATCAAGCCGACGATCAGGACCCCGACCTCGACCAGGCAGAAGAGCTTGACGTCGAGCCAGAACCCTTCCAGCACTTCCGGGAAGGCGTCCTTGAAAGCACTCCAGGAGAAGAAGGTGTCGCGGACTTCGGGCCAACCGGGCGAAGTCAGAACCCAGGCGGCGAGGCCGCCGATGACGATGAGGCTGGAGGCCGCGGCGATCGCCTGGCCGCGGCGGTGCTGGCGCTTCTTCGCGGCTTCGCGTTCGAGCCGGCGGTCGGAGAGGGCGGCGGTGTCGCTGGACACGCCCGGCCGCACTCAGCTCAGATGGTCGGCGAGCCGACCATCTAGTGCAGTTCGGGGGCGCCGGCCGCCTGGCTCATCCATTTCTGGTTGAGCTGTTCGAGCTCGCCGGAGGCTTCGAGTTCTTCGACCGCGCCGGAGACGCAGGCGGTCAGCGGCGATTCCTTCGCCAGCAGGGCGCCCCACTGGTCGCCGCCGGGAGCTTCGAACTGGCCGACCACAGTGGCGGTCGGGACCTGCGCGGCGGTCAGGTAGAGCGCGGTTGGCAGGTCGACGACGACGGCATCGATCTGTTCGTTTTTCAGCGCCTGGATCACGTCGTTGGAGTTGTTGAAGACTTCCGGCCGGCTCGACGGTTCGATCACTTCTTCGGCAGCCGAGAGGCTGGTGGTGCCAACCTGGACGCCGAACTTGGCGTCCTTCAGTTCGGCCAGCGTCTTCGCCTTCGCCGCGTCGGAGTCCTTCAGCGCGACGACCGCCTGGTTGGCGGTGTAGTACGGGGCCGAGAAGTCGACCGCGCTTTCGCGCTGCGGGGTGATCGAGATCTCGTTGACGTCGAAGTCGAATTCCTTCGGGCCCGGGGCGAAGGAGGAGTTGAACGGCTCGACCGTCCACTTCACTTTCGCCTTCGGGTAGCCGAGCTGGCCGGCGATCGCGTAGGCGACCGCGCTCTCGAAGCCTTCGCCGTTGGTCGGGTCGTCGTTTTCGAAGTAGGGCGGGTAGGCCGGTTTGTCGGTGGCGACAGTGAGCATGCCTTCCGAGTGCGTTTCCAGTTCGCCCTTCGGGCAGTCGACGCTGGCAGTTTCGCCGCCACCACCCGAGGCTTCGGTCGAGCCGCCCGAGCTGGTGCTGTCGCTCGAGCCGCCGCAGCCGGCGACGAGCGCGGCGAGGGCGACGAGCAGCACGAGGGTGGTGAGGAGCTTCTTCATTCGGGTGGCGTTCCCCGCGGGGAAGCGGGCATCCTACGCGAAATAACGGCGTGGACGCACTTGTTCCCGCTATGCGGGCATAAGTGCGTCCGCACCGACCTAGGCGCTGGCGCGACTGCGGCGGGCGAAGCGGTGGCGCAGGGCGGCGCCGAGAGCGGGCGAGTTCAGCGCCGGCCCCTCGCCTTCGTTCCAGCGCTCGATCTGCGGTGCCTGCAGGCGGACGCCGCCGGCGAGGACGACCCCGCCGACGGCGAGGACGCCGACCACCAGCAGCCCCAGGGTCACCCAGGTGGCGGTCTCGGTGCCAGCGGCGAGCGAGCCGCCGCTGCTGCGGGCGAGGTGGATCAACAGCGGCGCGGTGAGGAAGGCCGCGACGCCGCGCAGCAGCTCAACCAGGGCGAAGATCCGCGGCAGCTGCATCGACGGCAGCGAGAAGCCCGCGACGAACAGCGCCGGCGCGACCGATGAGCCGACGCCGAGGCCGATCGCGCCGGTGCCGACCGCGAGCAGCGCCTCGCTGCCGGTCGAGGCGCCGGTCAGCAGCAGGCCGGCACCGGCGAGGACGCAGAGCCCGGCGAAGGCGAGGACGGCGATGTAGCGGCTGTAGAGCAGGCGGCCGAAGAGGAAGGCGGTGAGCACGGCGCCGAGGAACTCGGGCCAGAAGACCGCGGTCGAGAGGTCGCGACTCTCGATCGTCAGCTGCAGCAGCCCGACCAGGGCGACCGAGCCGGCGCCGGCGAAGAGGGCGAGCAGGATCGCCGCGACCGGGACGGTGTGGCCGAGCTGGCGGATCGGCATCAGCGGGTCGCTGACACTGGCCTGGTGGACGACCAGGCCGACGATCATCGCCAGGCCGAACAGGATCGGCCCCCAGACGACCGGGTCGCCGAAGGAGTGGTCGACGAGACCGGAGGCACCGAAGAAGGCGCTGACGCAGCCGACCGAGGCGAAGCCGAGCGAGGTCGGGTCGAACTTGACTTCGTGGTCCATCGGCGGGATGTCGCGGAAGGTGAGGAAGGAGAGCGCCAGGGCGATCACCGCGACCCCGGACATCACCCAGAACAGCAGCCGCCACGATTCCAGCCCGGCGAAGGCGCCGCCGATCACCGGACCCAGCGCCACCGCCCCGAAGATCCCCATGTTCATCACCATCGCGGTCGAGGGCAGCCGCGAGGTCGGCCAGCCGAGGACCAGCGCCGGCGCGGCGGTGATCAACATCAGGCTGGTGGTCAGCCCCTGGGCGATCCGCCCGGCCATGAACAGAGCCGGCGAAGCGGAGGCCGCGGTGAGAATCGAGGCGACCGTGAACAGCGCCGCGTAGAGGACCAGCAGCCGTCGCCCGTGCAGCCGCGTGGTCAGCTGCACCGCCAGCACCGTGCCGAAGCAGTAGGCCGCGTCCGCCATCCCCGCGCTCATCTCCAGCCCCGAGGGGCCGAGCCCGACGTCCTTGCCGATCATCGAATCCAGCTCCGGGATCGCCGAGCTGAGGATCAGGAACGGCGTCAAGGCGAAGATCACCATCGCCACCGCGCTCCAATAGCTGCCGGCCAGCGGCCCCTGCCAGTCCCAGGTCTTCGGCGAGGTCAAGGCAAGAGAACTGGAATCGGGGCCATGCGAGCGGAGGTATCGAGACAGGGACTCAATCTCAGGCAAAGGATAACTATTCGCATGGTTCGACTCAGGCGTCGAAGTCCGGGAGGACGAGGGAGCCGTCGTCCGCGAGGGTGAAGCCGGGGTTGTGGGCGACCTCCCAGAGGTGACCGTCGGGGTCGGCGAAGTAGCCGGCGTAGCCGCCGTAGAAGGTCTCGTGGGCGGCGACGGTGACGTTGCCGCCGGCCGCCGAGGCGGTGGCGAGGGCGGTGTCGACCTGCTCGCGGGAGCGGACGTTCTGGGCCAGGGCGACGCCGCCGAAGCCGTCGGTGGCGGCGTCCTCGACCCCGGCGTCGTCGGCGAGCTTCGCCCGCGACCAGAGCACGATCGCCATCGGCCCGGCCTGGATGAAGAAGGTCTCCTCGACCTCCTTCCCGCTCATCCCCAGCGCTTCGTAGAAGGCGCGGGAGCGGGCGAGGTCGGCGACGCCGAGGGTGAAGAGGCTGACGCGGGGCTCCATCGGACCGAGGCTAGCGACGGCGCGGGGTAGGCGAGTTGACCGACGCGTGCGGGGCGCTACCTTGGATCGATGGCGGTGGCGAGGCGATGAGCGAGCTCTCCCGCGGCAGGGCGCTGCGGTTGGTCTGGACGATCGCCGCCGCGGTCCTCGTCCTCGACCAGGGCAGCAAGTGGATCGCGGTCCACACGCTCGAAGGGAAGGGCACGGTCGACGTCCTCGGCGGCCTCTTCCACCTCCAGCTCTACCGCAACTTCGCCGGGCCCGGCGGCAGCTTCGAAGGCCACACGGTGCTGATCTCCGTCTTCACTCTGGTCGCGATCGCCGGGCTGGCGATCCTCGCCACCCAGGTGCGGACGACCAGCGCGGCGATCGCCCTCGGATTGCTGCTCGGCGGTGGGCTCGGCAACGGGATGGACCGGATGCTGCGCGACTCGGGCCCGTTCCACGGCGGCGTCGTCGATTGGCTGAAACCGACCCTCGACGGCGGCAGCATGAACCTCGCCGACCTCTCGCTAAACCTGGCGATCGCCGTCTTCCTGGTCGGCACCGCGCTGGAATGGTGGCGCGGACGGCAGCGCCCAGCTGCGGCCGGTTAGCGGACCGCCCTGGCTAGACCCGGTCGCGCCGGAAGCAGTCGGCGGCGTGGTCGTTGACGATCCCGACCGCCTGCATCCAGGCGTAGACGATGGTCGGGCCGACGAACTTGAAGCCGCGCCGCTTCAGCTCCTTCGAGGCCGCCGCGGAAAGCTCGGTTTTTGCCGGCACGTGGACGCCGTCGCCGCGCAGGGTCTCGCCGCCAGTGAAGCCCCAGCAGAACTCGGCGAACCCCTCCCCCGCCTCGATCTCCAGGTAGGCGCGGGCGTTGCCGATCGCCGCCTCGATCTTCGCCCGCGAGCGAATGATTCCGGCGTCGCCGAGCAGCCGCTCGACGTCGGCCTCCTCGAAGGCGGCGACCCGCTCGGGGTCGAAGCCCGCGAAGCCGGCGCGGAAGGCGTCGCGCTTGCGCAGCACCGTGATCCAGGCCAGCCCCGCCTGGAAGCCGTCGAGGACGAGCTTCTCCCAGAGCGCTCGTCCGTCGCGCTCGGGCACCCCCCACTCCTCGTCGTGGTAGGCGCGCATCAGCGAGTCGGACTCGGCCCAGGCGCAGCGGCTCGGCTCGGCGGCGCTCACAGCGGCGAGGCTACGCGCCCGCTCGTATCTCCGCCGATCCGCGGCCTCGGGGGCGGTAGGTTCTGCGGCGACCAAACCGAAAAGGAGAGTCGAAGTGATCGAGCGGAGCACGATGAAGAGACGGCTGACGGCGGCGCTGCTGCTGACGCTGGGGGCCTTGCTGGCCGTGCCGGCCATGGCCAGCGCCGGGACTACCTTCGGCAGCCGCTTCAAGAACGAACCGAACACCTCCAACTGCTCCGAATCCACTTCCTGCTCGCTGGTCTCCTACATCGAGCCGATCGATCCGAACGGCGACCCCTACGCGGGCGGCGTCCCGATCAGCGGCGTGATCACCAGCTTCGAGCTCTACGCGCGGACCGAAGAGCCGACCGCGGTCACCTTCTTCGCCGCCAATACGCAGCTGAACGGGAGCGACGACTCCGCCTTCTCCCAGGTCACCGCCACCGGGCCGACGGCGAACATCCCGGTCAGCGGCGAAAACGCCCAGACCTTCACGGTCCCGGCGCGGGTCCCGGTCCAGGCCGGCCAGCACATCGGCATCTCCTTCAGCGGCGACCTGCAGGCGACCTACAACTCCAGCGGCGACAAGTTCACCTATGCCTACTCGCCGCGCCTCGAAACGGACCGCCGCCCCTCCTTCGAAGCGACCGGCGAACTGACCCTGCGGGCGACGGTCGAGCCGGATGCCGACGGCGACGGCTTCGGCGACGAAACCCAGGACAAGTGCCCGAGCCAGGCGGCCACCCAGGGACCGTGCGTGCCGCCCGCGCGGGACGTGACGCCTCCAGGGCTGAGCGGGCTGAGCGCAAACCCGGTCGGGGTCAGCTACTTCCTCAGCGAGGCTTCCACGGTCAGCCTGAAGCTGGAAGGGCGCCTGCCGGGCCGCAAGGTCGGCAAGAAGTGCGTCAAACCGACCGCGAAAAACCACGAGGAGAAGGCCTGCAAGGTGACCAAGCAGTTCGGCTCCTTCGCCGGGCCGGGCACCGCGGGCGTGCCGATCACGGTCAGCTTCGCCTCGCTCGGGCTGCACAAGCTGAAAGCCGGTCGCTACACGCTGACCCTGACCGCGACCGACGCCGCCGGCAACGCGACCAGCCAGCAGACGACCTTCACGATCAAGCCGCCGAAGAAAAAGAAGAAGACGGCGCCGCCGAGGTAGGTGGGTGACCGCCCCGCTCCGGCGGGGCGGAGGACCCGTTCGGAAAGGAATTCCTTTTCGTGACAGTTGATACGTTCTCTCTCTGACCGTTCGGAGGGGGAACCGTCTGCGCATGAGGCACGGCGCCGCCGCGGTCGCCTCCCTGCTTGCGCTGCTGGCGCTGGCACTTGCCGCGCCGGCCGCCCAGGCCGACCACCCGACCGTCTTCGGTAGCGTCGGCTGCACCCCGCAGCCGGGCGAAGGGAACGTGCGGCTCTGCTCGGGGACGACCCTTACCTGGGACGGCGCGACCAAGATCGACGTCGACGTGATCCTGCCGCCGGCGCCGGCATCCGGACCGGACGGGCCCTACCCGCTGATCGGGGTCTTCCACGGTTGGGGCGGCGAAAAGATCGGCCTCAACGAACAGACCCGGGGCTGGGCACAGAGCGGCTACGCGGTCTTCAGCATGAGCGACCGCGGCTGGGGCAAATCCTGCGGCGCCTCCGACCTCGAAAAACTGCTGCCGGTCTGCGCCGCCGGCTACAACCACCTGCTCGACGACCGCTACGAGGTCCGCGACGCCCAGTACCTGATCTCGGTCCTGGCCGACGAAGGCGTCGCCGAGCCGAAGAAGATCGGCGCCACCGGCGTCTCCTACGGCGGCGGCATGTCGATGGCGCTGGCGGCGCTGCGGAACCGGACGATGATGCCCGACGGCTCGCTCGTCCCCTGGCAGAGCCCGAAAGGCAAGTCGATGGAACTGGCGGCGGCGGTGCCGCAGTGGCCCTGGAGCGACCTCGCCTACTCGCTGATGCCGAACGGGCGGACGCTCGACTACGTCGCCGACGCGCCCTATCGCGGTCCCGACGGCACGGCGCCGATCGGGATCGAGAAGCAATCGTTCGTCACCGGCCTGTTCGGGACCGGCGCCGCGGAGAGCAACTACGCGCCCCCAGAGACCGATCCGGATGCGGACCTGACCACCTGGTACGCGGCGATCAACGCCGGCGAGCCCTACGACTCCAATCCGCTGACCGCCGAAATCCTCGCAGAGATCACCGCCCACCACTCCAGCTACTACATCGACCACTCGCAGCCGCCGGCGCCGCTGCTGATCCAGAGCGGCTGGAACGACGACCTCTTCCCGCCCGACGAGGCGATCCGCTTCTACAACCGCACCCGCAGCCAGTACCCCGGCGACCCGATCTCGCTCTTCTTCATGGACGACGGGCACCAGCGCAGCCAGAACAAGCCAGCCGACGAGGCGACCTTCCGGACCCGCCAGAACGCCTGGTTCGACCACTACCTGAAGGGCACCGGGGCGGCGCCGAGCTCGAGCGTCGAAGCGCTGAGCACGACCTGCGGCGAAGCCTCGGCCGGCCCCTACCGCGCCGACAGCTGGCGCGACCTGGCGCCTGGGGAGATCCGGCTCGACAGCGCCGCCGCGAAGACGATCGTGCCCGGCGCGGGGAACCCGACCGCGGCGACGGCGTATGACCCGATCGCCGGCAAAGGCGCCTGCGCCACCGCCTCCGGCGCCGAAGTCGCCGGCACCGCCAGCTACAGCCTCGCCCCCGCCCCGGCCGAAGGCTTCACCCTGGCCGGCTCGCCGACCGTGGTCGCCGACCTCGAAGCGCCCGGCGGCGAGTCGCAGCTGGCGGGCCGGCTGCTCGACGTGGCGCCGAGCGGCGAAGCGACCCTGGTTGCGCGCGGGCTGCTGCGCCCGGGGACCGGCGGCCAGCGCTTCGTCTTCCAGCTCCACCCGCAGGCCTGGCGCTTCGCCTTCGGCCACGTCGCCAAGCTCGAACTGCTGCCCGGCGACGCGCCCTACGCGCGGGCGCCGAACCTGCAGGGGCCGATCACGGTCTCCAACCTGGAGCTGCGACTGCCGGTGCTGGAGCACCCGGGAGCGCTTGGCGGTCTCGTCCAGGAACCGGCGCCGAAGGTGATTCCGCCCGGCTACGAAGCGGCGATCGAATACCGCGGCTCAACCGTGCCGGGCGGCCCCGCCGCGCCACTCGCGCCGGGGACCGGGCGGGTGCGGCTGGCCAAGGGCGGGGTGCGGATCGGCCGCGGCAAGCTCTCGGTGCCGCTGCGCTGCACCGGCGCCGGGCCCTGCTCGGGGTCGCTGCTGGCGCGCCGCGGCAAGCGGGCCCTCGCCCGCGGCGGCTACGCGCTCGCCAGCGGCGCCAGCAAGCGGGTCTCCTTCCCGCTGACCAAAGCCGGGCGCCGCCTCGTCACCTCATTGGCAAGCCGCCATGGCAAGCGGCCGCGGGTTCGCCTCGCCCTCGCCGACGCCGGCAGCCCGGCGCCGCTGGTGCTGAAGCGGCCGCTGCGGACCAACCGCTGAGCCGCCCCTGTCGCCCGCCTCAGCGCGGGCGCTGAGCTACTCGCCCTCGATCGGCCGGAAGCCGGAGCAGACGGTTCGCATCCAGTCGATCCGACCCTCGGCGTCGACGCCGAGGTAGGCCTGCTGCTCGACCCGGAAGAGCCCTTCCGGGTTGCGGACCCGGAAGCGGTAACCGACCCGCTCGCGGTCGCCGAAGCCGCCGCTTTCGAGGTGCTCGAGGTCGAGGATCTCGTCGGAGTCCTCGAACCACTGACGGAGGACGCCGTCGACGATCTCGGCCGGGTCCTCGGCGGCCCAGTCGCGGCGGGGGGTGAGGCCGCGGAAGTCGACCTCGGGCGCGAACAGATCGCGGACTCGGTCGAAGTCCTTGACCGCCAGCGCCGCCGCGAAGTCCTCTCCGACGGCCATCAGGCGCGGGCGTGGATGATCCAGGTCGAGGCCGGGGCGAGAACGCCGTCCGGGCCGTCGAACTCGGCCAGGGCGGCGCGAACCTCGGCGGCGATCCGGGGGCGGATCTCCTCGACCCGGTCGCCCCAGAGCCGCAGCACCTCGCCGGCCGGCCCAATCGCCAAGGTCATCGCCACGGCAGCGTCGAGGTCCTCGCCCAGCTTCAGCCGCAGGTCGCAACGGCGCAGCGAGACCTCCTCGAAGCCGGCGATCTGCAGCTGTTCGGTGAGCACGTCGGCGTTGGCCATCGAGAACGGGCCGGGGCCGCAGGTCGGCTGCTCGCTCTCCTCCGGGTGCTCGAGGTAGTCGGCGACGACCAGCTCGGCGCGGTGGACCCAGTCGTTGTCGAGTTTGCGGCGCCAGACGACCGCATTCAGGGTGCCGCCGGGCCGCAGCGCCGAGCGGACGTTGCGGAGCGCCTGCACCGGGTTGGCGAAGAACATCAGCCCCATCCGCGAGAAGGCGTAGTCGAAGGGCCCGCCGAGGTCGGCGACCTGGACGTCGGCGAGCCGATAGGAGACGTTGCCGAGTCCCGCCTCCTCCGCCTCGCGGCGGGCGAGCTCGACGAAGGGCGCGGAGACGTCGAGGCCGACGACCTCGCCATCGCCAACCAGCTCCGCCAGGCGCCGGGTGGTGTCGCCGAACCCGCAGCCAAGGTCGACGACCCGATCGCCCGGCTGCGGCGGCGAGGCGGCCAGGGCGACCTCCCCGTGGGCGCCGAGGCCTTCGGCGACGTAGGGCCGGAAATGCAGGAAGCGCTCGAACAGCGGGCCGCTCCAGGCTTCCGCCGCCTCGGTGTTGGCGGCAGCCACCGTCTCGTTCGTCGTCACTTCGCTCACGCCCGGATCGTCCTCCGGTTCCGCCACGCTGTCAATCCGCCGGCGCCGAGGGCGAGCAGAGCGCCGAGGACGATCGTCGCCAGCGAGAGGTTCGTCGCAGTGGTGGTGAGGTCGTCCCAGGCTGCTTCGCCAGCGCCGCGGTCGGGGCCCGGGGCGAGCAGGGCGTCGACGATCCAGCCGCCGGCGAGCTCGCGCAGGACCAGGGCGAGGACACCGGCGAGGAGCAGGCTGAGGCCGACGCCGACGAGGGTGCGGCCGAGCGCGGCGCGGCCGAGGAAGAGGGCGAGCGCGTAGAGGCCGAAGAGGACGAGCAGCGCCGGGATCGGCAACGGCTGAATCACGTCGGCGATGTCGCGGGCGGTTTCGAGTTCTTCGCTGCCGAGGACGACGATGCGCCCGGAGCCGGCGGGGATGACCGCGGCCAGCGCTTCGCCGCCGCCGGGATAGACCTGGGCGGCGATGCGTTCGACCGCGGCCGAGCGGGCGAGGGCGCGCAGCGCCGGCGTCAGTTCGAGCCCGGCAGTGCCACCGGCATCGCGTTCCAGCGCCGCGACGAAGGCTCGGCGGCCTCGCCGGTTGGCCCGGCGCCAGGCGGACGCGACCCCCGGCTGCCGCAGGCCCCGGTCGACCACCGCCGGGCCGCGCCCGCGCAGCAGCGCCGAGGCTTCCGCGGCCAACCCTGGCTCGCCTTCGGCCGCCAGCGCCGCCGCCGCTTCATCGGCCAGTTCGTCGCTGAGGAAGACGGCGACCCGGCCGCGGACCGCGCCGTCGCCGAGGACCCGGTCGGCGCCCGTCGCCCAGGCGCCGTCGTCGAGCAGCTGGCGATCGGCCCAGAGGGCGGCGATCGCCAGCGTCCCGACCAGCGAGGCGAGGACGAGCACGAGCGCGGTCGCGAACGGCTGTGAGCTGCGAGTGGTCATCGAGCAGAGCAGGAGCGGTTGCTACTTGTCGCCCTGTGGGTTACAAGCAGCAACCGCGCTGCTTCGAGTTTGTCGCGATCCCTGCAGATTCAGTCGCGGTGCTTGACGCCGCCGCGGGCCAGCGGCGCCTGGGTCGGCTCGGTGACGGGAGCGTCGCCGAGGGCCTCGTCGACCGCCGCGAGGACGTCGGCGGAGAGCTCGACCCCGGAGGCGGCGGCGTTCGAGTGGACCTGCTCGGGCCGCGAGGCGCCGACGATCGCCGCCGCCAGCTCCGGCCGCCGCAGCACCCAGGCCAGCGCCAGCTCGACCATGCTCAGTCCCGCCTCCTCGGCCACCGGCCGCAGCCGCTCGACCGCCTCCAGCGCCGCGTCGCTCATCACCAGGTCCATCGAGGCGTTCATCTCCTCGCTCGCCGCCCGCGAGTCCGCCGGCGGCTCCTCCCCCGGCCGGTACTTGCCGGTGAGCACCCCCTGGGCCAGCGGCGACCAGACGATCTGCGAGATCCCGTTGCGCTGGGAGAGCCCGAAGACCTCGGCCTCCGGCGCCTGCCAGAGCATCGAATACTGCGGCTGCGAGGAGACGAAGAGGTCGGGGCCGGCGATCGCGATCGCCGCCTCGATCTGCTCCGGGGTCCACTCGCTGAAGCCGAGGTAACGCGCCTTGCCGTCGTCGACCACCTTCTGCAACGCCTCGACCGTCTCCTCGATCGCGACGTCGGGATCGAAGCGGTGGGCCTGGTAGAGGTCGACGTGGTCGGTTCGCAGCCGCCGCAGCGAGGCGTCGATCTGCTTTTCGATCTGCGCCGCCGAGAGGCCGCGATCGTCCGGATCGTCGGACATCTGCCCCCAGACCTTGGTCGCCAGCACGTAGGAGTCGCGCGGGTGCTGCGAGAGGATCTCGCCCCAGGCCTCCTCGGCGGCGCCGCGGCCGTAGACGTTGGCGGTGTCGAAGAAGTTGATCCCGGCCTCGAAGGCGGCGTCGGTGCAGGCCCGGGTCTGTTCGGCCTCGACCCCGCCCGAGTAGGTGAGCCAGGACCCCAGGGCGATCTCCGACACCTCCAGGTCCGAACTGCCGAGCTTGCGGTAGCGCATCCGTCCTCCTCGTTTTCCGTTGACTTCGGTACGGGTACCCAGCCAGGCGAATGAGACGACTTCCCCGGCAAGCCAGGGTGGGCGCGATGCTGGCAATCGCGCTGAGCGCGCTGGCGCTGCTCGCCGCGGGGCCGGCCACGGCGGGCGGCGCCCGCGCCTCGGCCGCCGCCTGCAGCTCGAGCTCCGAGGTCGCCTGGCTCGCCAGCGGGGTCGGCAACGGCGCCGCCGGCAGCGTCTACTACAAGGTCTCGGTGACCAACCTCGGCGCCTCGGCCTGCACCGCCCGGGGCTACCCGACGGTGCGCGCCGTCGGCCTCGGCGGCGCCTCGATCGGCGCCGCGGCGAAGCAGGAAAGGACGAGGGTGGCCGAGAAGCTGAAGTCGGTGACCCTCTCCCCGGGCGACTCGGCCCAGTTCCAGCTGCGCGTGGTCGAGGCCGGCAACTTCTCAGCGGACGAATGCCGAGCGAAGCAGGCGGCCGGAGTGAAGGTGACGACCCCGGGCGCCGGCGGCGCCAGGACCGTCCCCTTCCCGCTCGAAGTCTGCTCGCTGACGAGCCAGCCGACGCTCTCCGTCGGGCCGCTGACGGTCTCCGTCTCCTAGCGGCGGGCGGCTAGGGCGGCGAGATCGGCGCCGTCGCCGCAGCGAACGAGTTGCCGAGGTAGCGCGGGTCGGCGATGCCGTCGGCGAAGGCTTCGGTCGCGGCGTCGGAGGTCTCGATCGCCCAGTCGTTGCCTTCGTATTCGTAGTCGAACCACATCAGCCCGCGGACGGCGGGGAATTCGGTGGGCAGCGCCGAGAACATGCCTTCGATCCATTCCGCCTTCGAGCCGCCGGTCTCGGTCGAGGCGACCTCGCCGATCAACATCGGCTTGCTCGGGGCGATTTCGCCGCTGATCTCCCGGTAGCTGGGGCCGAACAATTCGCTGAAACTTTTGAATTTGCCCGCGGGGTTGGTGTGGCTGCCGTGGTTGTAGCCGTCGAGACAGGTCCAATCGACGTAGGCGTCGCCGGGGTAGAGCTCGTGCAGGTCGATCAGTTTGTTGTTCGGATCGATGTAGGGGCACCAAGTCCAAGCGGCGTTGGTGGCGCCAACTTCGGCGAAGATCTGATGGACGTGGCGCCAGGCGGCGACGTAGTCGCCCGGCGAGTTGTCTTCCAGCGACTCCGACCAGGGGTACCAGTTGCCGTTCATCTCCCAGTCGAAGCGGAGGAAGAACGGGTGGCCCCAGCTCTTCGCCGCGGTCGCCCATTCGCGGATGTATTTGTCGTAGTTGCCGGCGGCGACGTCGCTCAGTTCGAATTCGGGCTGTTCGAGCTGGCCCGAGCTCGCCTCCGAGGCCCAGGTGAAGAGCGGGATCGCCCCGTAGCCGCGGATCTTTTCCAGTTCTGCGCGCGGGAAGGGGACGAATTCTTTGCAGCCGGACTGATTGCAGTTGGCGAAGGAGGAGAAGGTCTCCAGCAGCGAGAGCGGCTTCTTGGCGAGGGCTTCGAAGTCGGTCACCGCGTGCATGTCGCCGGGGGCCGCCTGGCCGGTGAACTGAGGCCCGATCCAGGCGCCCCAGTAGGAATTGGTGGATGCCGGCGGTTCGGGTTCGGTCGGTGGCGTGGGCGGGGTCGGTGGGACCGGTGGCGTGGGCGGGTTGGTCGGCGGCGGGGTCGTTTCCGCCGCGACGACGGTCAGCTTCAGCGACGGCGAGGAGGCGACCGTGCGGCCGCCGATCGTCAGCGCCGCCTGCACCGTGAGGGTCCCTGGCGTCACCGGCGCGGTGAAGGTGAGGTGGTAACCGCCGCTTTTGAACCTGCCCCGGCCGAGCCTGGTGGCGGTGGACCCCTGACGGCCGCGCAGGCTGACGGTCGCGGCGCCTTCGTAGCCGCTCGCGGTGCCCTTGGCCTGGACCGTCTTGCCGACCACGACCTGCTTCGGCAGCGTCAGCGTGATCTTCGGCGCCGGCGTCGCCGCGTTCGTCCGCGCCGCGCCCGCCGCAGCGGCAACAAGCCCGGCCACGAAGACCGAGCAGACCGCAGCACTGAAGACGATCCGCTTCACCCGGCCACGTGTACCCGAGGACGTCCGATACCACCGATTGTCCCAGGTGCCATCGATCGAGTCTGCATTTGGGCTCGCTATGCGGACCCTGGAGCAGACTCGATCTGCCGAGGCGGACGGGCGACCGCTAGAGGGCGTGAACTCCTTGAAGCCTTCAGCACCGCCCACCGCCTTCGGTCGGATTTGGCCTCCTACCTGGCCTTCGCCGCCGATCCGCTGACTCCTGGCCGCCGTCTGCTGTAATTCCGCTCTCCTTGGCGGAATTGGCCGCCTGGATCCGTCCGGGCCAAGGCGGCGCGGACGACTCTCGACGGAGGGACAAGGTGCTGGAGGCCGAGAATCGAGAAAATGTCCTGATGCCAGGACTTGGAACGCCCGGTCGCGAAGCCTGCGGTGTCGGCTTCGTCGCCGATCTGAAAGGACGCCCGACGCAGGAGTGCGTGCGGATGGGCCTGGAGTGCCTCGAGAACCTCGACCACCGCGGGGCGCGCGGGGCCGACGATTCCTCCGGCGACGGCGCCGGCATTCTGATGCAGCTGCCGGACCGGCTGCTGCGCGATTTCTGGGAGCTGCCGGAGCTCGGCAAGTACGGACTGGCGATGTGCTTCCTGCCCCACGACAAGATGCGCCAGCGCACGGTCGAGGGCGAGCTCGAGCGGGCCTGTGAAGAGCGCGGGCTGCGGGTCGTCGGCTGGCGCGACGTGCCGGTCAAGCGCGGCAGCCTCGGCGAGATCGCCCGCAACTCGATGCCGGCGATCCGCCAGATGGCGGTCGCCGCCGACCGCTGGACCGCCGGCACCGACGAGCTCGAGCGGCGTCTCTACGTCGCCCGCCGGGCCGCCGAATCGGCCGCCGGCCGCGACCTCCGGATCGCCTCCTTCTCGGCCCGCACCGTCACCTACAAGGGGATGCTGCGGGCGCCGCAACTGCCGACCTTCTTCCCCGACCTCACAGACCCGCGCTGCGAGTCGGCGATCGCGCTGGTCCACTCGCGCTTCTCGACCAACACCTTCCCCAGCTGGGGACTCGCCCACCCCTACCGGGTGCTCGCCCACAACGGCGAGGTCAACACGATGACCGGCAACCGCAACTGGATGCGGGCGCGGGAACGGCTGATGCGCTCCGACCTGATGGGCGACGACCTGGCGACGGTGCTGCCGCTGATCTCCGAGGGCCAGTCCGACTCGGCGACGATCGACGCCGTGGTCGAGCTGCTGGTCCGCACCGGCCGCCCGATCGCCCACGTGCTGAAGATGCTGGTGCCGGAGGCGACCGCCGGCCGCGAGCCGACCCCGGAGGAGCGCGGCTTCATCGACTTCCACGGCCTGCTGATGGAGCCCTGGGACGGCCCCGCGGCAATCGCCTTCAGCGACGGCCGCGCGGTCGGCGCGATCCTCGACCGCAACGGGCTGCGGCCCTGCCGCTGGCTGCAGAGCCGCGACGGCTGGGTGGTCTGCGCCTCGGAGACCGGGACGCTCAACTTCGAGCCGGAGGAGGTGCTGCGCCGCGGCCGCCTCGAGCCGGGCACGGTGCTGCTCGCCGACGTCGAGAACGGCGAGCTGCTGGTCGACCGCACGGTCGAGCGCCGGCTCGCCGCCCGCCACGACTACGGCGCCTGGTTCGAGGAGCGGACGCTGACGATGGACGAACTGCCGGAGGCCGAGGCGCCCCCGGCGCCGCCCGCCCCGCTGCACCTGCGCCAGCTCGCCTTCGGCTACTCGCAGGAGGACACTCAACGTGCTGATCGGGCCGCTGGCCGCGGCCGGCAAGGAGCCGATCGGCTCGATGGGCGCCGACGCCGCCCTGGCGGCATTGTCGGAGCGCGCCCCCTCGCTCTTCGCATACTTCAAGCAGCTCTTCGCCCAGGTCACCAACCCGGCGATCGACCCGGTCCGCGAGGCCGTGGTGATGAGCCTCGAGACCCACCTCAGCCGCTGCTCCAACGTGCTCGCCGACGACCCCGGCGACGCCAGGGCGCTGATCCTCGAGACCCCGGTGCTGACCAGCGAGCAGCTGGCCCGGGTGCGGAGGCTGGAGCACCCCGACCTGCCGGTCCGCACCCTCGACGCCACCTTCCCGCGCTCCGACGGCGCCGAGGGCCTGGCGGCGGCGGTCGAACGGCTGAGCGCCGAGGCGGTCGCCGCCTGCGACGAGGGCATCGCGATCATCGTCCTCTCCGACCGCGCCACCGGCCCCGACCGGGTGCCGATCCCGGCCCTGATGGCGACCTCCGCCGCCCACCATCGCCTCGTCCGCGCCGGCCGCCGCCTGCGCTGCTCGCTGGTCGCCGAGACCGGCGAGGCGCGCGAGGTCCACCACCTCGCCTGCCTGATCGGCTACGGCGCCGAGGCGGTCAACCCCTACCTGATGTTCGAAACCGCGGCCGACCTGCTGCCGGACGAGCCCGACCGCGAGCGGGCGATCGTCAAAGGCATCAACGCCGGGCTGCTGAAGATCATCTCCAAGCTTGGGATCTCGACGATCAACGGCTACCACGGTGCCCAGGCCTTCGAGGCGATCGGGCTCGACGAGAAAATGGTCCGGAACTGGTTCACCGGCACCCACTCACGGCTCTCCGGGGTCGGCGTCGACGTCCTCGCCTCCGAGGCGCTGCAGCGCCACCATCGCGCCTGGCCACACGAAGAGTGGGACCTGCTGCCGGTCGGCGGCATCTACGCCTGGCGCCGCGACGGCGAGCGCCACGGCTGGAACCCGAACACCGTCTCCCTGCTACAGGAAGCGGCGGGGCTGCGCCACCGCGATCCGACCCTCTCGGTCGACGCCCGCGAGGCCGGCCACGGCTCGGCGATCGACGGCCACCCGGTCGAGCGCCGCGGCAGCGCCGAGGCCTACGACGAATTCGCCGCTCGGGTCACCGCCGAGGCGCGCGGGCTGACTCTGCGCGGGCTGCTGCGCCCGGTGATCGACCGCAAGGTGATCGACGTCGACGAGGTCGAGCCCGCCAGCGAGATCGTCAAGCGCTTCGCCACCGGCGCGATGAGCCTCGGCTCGCTCTCGCCGGAGTCGCACGAGACCCTGGCGATCGCGATGAACCGGCTGGGCGGCCGCTCGAACACGGGCGAGGGCGGCGAGGACCCCCGCCGCAACACGCCCGACGCCAACGGCGACCGGCGCCGGTCGGCGATCAAGCAGGTCGCCTCCGGTCGCTTCGGGGTGACGATCGGCTACCTGATGGCGGGCGACCAGCTGCAGATCAAGATCTCGCAGGGCTCGAAGCCGGGCGAGGGCGGCCAGCTCCCCGGGGCGAAGATCGACGACTACATCGGCAAGCTGCGCTTCGCCACGCCCGGGGTCGAACTGATCTCCCCCCCGCCCCACCACGACATCTACTCGATCGAGGACCTGAAGCAACTGATCCACGACCTCCGCTGCGCCAACCCGCAGGCCGAGGTCTCGGTCAAGCTCGCGGCCGAGGTCGGGGTCGGGACCGTCGCCGCCGGCGTGGTCAAGGCCGGCGCCGACCACGTCACCGTGGTCGGCCACGACGGCGGCACCGGCGCCTCCGCCCTCTCCTCGATCCAGTCGGCCGGCATCCCCTGGGAGCTCGGGCTGGCCGAGACCCAGCAGGTGCTAGTCGAGCAGGGACTGCGCGGGCGGGTCCGGCTGCAGACCGACGGCGCGATGAAAACCGGGCGCGACGTGGTGATCGCGGCGCTGCTCGGCGCCGAAGAGGTCGCCTTCTCGACCGCCCCCTTGATCGCCACCGGCTGCATCATGATGCGCGTCTGCCACCTCAACACCTGCCCGGTCGGCGTCGCGACCCAGGATCCGGAGCTGCGGCGCCGCTTCCAGGGCACCCCGGAGCACGTCGTCAACTACCTCCTCCACGTCGCCGAGGAGGTCCGCGAGTACATGGCTGGGCTCGGCGTGCGGCGCTTCGACGACCTGGTCGGCGCGGTCGAGATGTTGGAGCAGGACCCAGAGGTCTCCGGCGGCAAGGCGAGTCGGATCGACATCACGCCGATGATCCGCCAGCCCCAGGTCGCCGACCCGATCCCCAACCGGCGCAAGATGGAACCGGGGACCGGCGCGCCGAAGACTTCGCTCGACCACAAACTGATCGAACTGGCGGCGCCGGCGCTGCGCGACGGCGAGCCGACCACGGTTCGCCATCACGTCCGCAACGTCGACCGCACCGTCGGCGGCCTGCTCTCCAACCACCTGGTCCACGCCCACGGCGTCGAGGGGCTCGCCGAGGGGACGCTGCGGGTCGAGCTCGAAGGCTCCGCCGGGCAGTCGTTCGGCGCCTGGCTGGCGCCGGGGATCGAGCTGATCCTGCGCGGCGAGGCCAACGACTACGTCGGCAAGGGACTCTCCGGCGGGATCATCTCCGTCTCCCCCTTCGAAGGCACCCACGGCGAGGCCGAGGAGCACGTGATCGCCGGCAACACGATCCTCTACGGCGCCACCTCCGGCCGCGCCTTCTTCGGCGGCCTGGTCGGCGAGCGCTTCGCGGTGCGGAACTCCGGCGCCCTGGCGGTCGTCGACGGAGTCGGCGACCACGGCTGCGAGTACATGACCGGCGGGCGGGTGGTCGTCCTCGGCCGGACCGGACGCAACTTTGCCGCCGGGATGAGCGGCGGCATCGCCTATGTCTGGGACCCCAAGGCGGAGCTGCACCAGCACGTCAACCACGACCTCGTCGACCTCGAAGAAATCGAGGCCGAGGAGGAGGCGGCGGAGCTGCGGGCGCTGGTCGCCGAGCACGAGCGGCGCACCGGCTCGGAGCCGGCGCGGCGGCTGCTGGCCGATTGGGAGGCGAGCCTCGGCGGCTTCACCAAGGTGATGCCGCGCGACTACCGGCGGGCGCTGGAAGAACGCGCCGCGCCCGACCGCGAGGCGGTGCCACAGTGATCGTCCGCAACCCCCGCGGCTTCCTCGAGGTCGAGCGGGTCGAGCAGCCCGAGCGCGAGCCGGCCCAGCGGACCGGCGACTTCCTCGACCTGCACGAGCGCCTCGACGAGCCTCGCCTGCGCGAACAGGGCGAGCGCTGCATGGGCTGCGGCGTCCCCTTCTGCCTCAACGGTTGCCCGCTCGGCAACCTGATCCCGGACTGGAACGCGCTGGTCGCCGCCGACGAATGGCAGGTGGCGATCGAGCAGCTGCACGCGACCAACCCGTTCCCCGAGCTGACCGGGCTGATCTGCCCGGCGCCATGCGAATCGGCCTGCGTGCTGGAGATCAACGACGACCCGGTGACGATCAAGCAGATCGAGCTCTCGATCATCGAGCGCGCCTGGGCGGAAGGCTGGGTGGTGCCGCGGCCGCCGGAGACGCGGACCGGGCGGACCGTTGCCGTGGTCGGCTCCGGGCCGGCGGGGATGGCACTGGCCGCGAGCCTTAACGAGCGCGGTCACACCGTGCGGGTCTACGAGCGCGACGAGGCGCCGGGCGGACTGAACCGCTTCGGAGTTCCGGACGCGAAGCTGCCGAAGGGAGTGATCGACCGGCGGATCGAGCTGATGGAGCGCGAGGGCGTGCTCTTCGAATGCGGGGTCGAGGTCGGCGGCGACGTCGACCCGGAGAAGCTGTTGGACGAAGTCGACGCGGTGGCGCTGGCGACCGGGGCGCGGACGGCGCGCCCGCTGGCGGTGCCGGGCTCCGACCTCGACGGCGTGCATCCGGCGATGGACTACCTATACGCCCGCAACCGCGCCGTCGCCGCCGGGGTCGAGGGCAGGCTGAACGAGGGCGACCCGAGCGCCGCCGAGCGCCACATCGTCGTGATCGGCGGCGGCGACACCGGCGCCGACTGCATGTCGAACGCGCTCCGCGAGCGCGCCCACAGCGTCACCCAGCTCGACACCTACCCCGCCCCCAAGGGCACCCGCGCGCGGGAAATCGCCGGCTGGCCGCGGGCGCCGCGCCGGACCCCGACCCACTACGCGCTCGACGAGGGCGGCGAGCGCCGCTCCGCGGTCTCGGTGACCGGCCTGCGCGGCGAGGACGGCCGAGTCGCCGCGGTGCAGGCGATCCGCCTCTCCGACGACCGCGAGCGCAAACCGCAGCCGGGTACCGAGTTCGAGATTCCGGCCGACGCGGTGATGGTCGCGATCGGCTTCACCGGCCCGGAAGGGGCGCTGCCCGAATCGCTCGGGGTCGAGTGCGACGAGTCCTCCTGGATCCGCGGCCACACCACCAACGTGCCCGGCGTCTTCGCCGCCGGCGACGCCCGCATGGGCGCCCGCCTCACCGTCACTGCGATCGACGACGGCAAGCGCTGCGCCCAGGTCGTCGACCGCTGGCTCGTCACCCGCGGCTGACGACAGACGACCGTGGTTGACCTTTCCGTCCCATAGGCACGGAAAACTCAACCACGTTCCCGGAGCGGACTGGACTAGCGCGGCGGCGGCGTTCCGCGACGGCGGTCGCGGGGCGTCTCGATCCCGGCCCGGCGGCTGAGGAAACCGGCGAGCAAGAGGACGATGACGACGCCGATCAGGGCGCTGAGGATGCCGCCCCAGTCGAACACGTCCTTGTCGCCAATCCCGAGCAGGTCGGTGAAGATCAGCCAGCCAACCGCGGCGCCGACCAGACCGAGGGCGATCGAGACCAGCCAGGACTTCGGCCCGTGCATCCCGGCGAAGACGTCATTGGGGACGAGGGCACGACCGATGAAGCCGGCGACCAACCCGAGTAGGAGTGCTCCAATCATCGACCTACCTCTACCCCGGCGAGGCGCTCGCACTCCTCGAAGAAGCGAACTCCGTCGCCCGGAGCCTCGCGCGTCCACGGCACCCGGTGCTTGGGACGCTGGCGCCGGTCGTGCCAGAAGCCGTCGCCGCTCTCCGGCAGCGACGGGGAGCCGGCGAGCCAGACGATCGTCTCGGCCCCGGCGGCGGGGTCGCGGAGGATCGGGCCGACGACTTTGCTGAAGCCCGGCAGGGCGTCCTCGATCCCGGGCGTCGCCACCCAGCCCGGGTGCATCGAGAAGACCGCGATCCGCTCCGGCGCCAACCGTCGCGCCCACTCCTCGCTGAGCACCACCTCGGCCCGCTTGGTGTGGGCGTAGAAGCGGTTGCCGCTGAACTCCTGGCGCTCCAGCTGCGGGTCCTCGACGTCGAGCTTTGCCGTGTACATGCCGCCGGAGGAGACGTTGACGACCCGCGCCGGGGCGGCCCGGCGCAGCGCCGGCAGCAGCAGCGCGGTCAGCAAGAAGGGGCCGAGGACGTTGGTCGCGAAGGTCAGCTCGAGCCCTTCGTCGGTGTGGGTCCGTTGCGGCGGCAGCACGCCGGCGTTGTTGACGAGGACATCGAGGCGCTCGCCGGAGCGCTCGAAGGCGGCGGCGAAGGCACGCACCGAGGCGAGGCTCGAGAGGTCACAGCGGTGCAGCGCTAGGCCCTCGGAGCCCGAGCGCTCGGCCGTCCGCTGCAGCGCTTCCTTACCCCGCTCGAGGTCGCGGACCAGCAGGTGGACCTTGGCACCGCCCCGGGCGAGGGCGGCACAGGCCGCTTCGCCGATCCCCGAGGTGGCGCCGGTGACCGCCACCGAGCGCCCCGCCAGCCGCAGCTCACCCGGCGGCGCGGTCCGCTCCCGCACCGCGTAGCCGATCTTCGAATAGCCGGGGACGACGGTCCAGTCCATCGCCGTGTCGAGGAGTCGGTTCAGCGTCCGCATCCGCACCGTCTACCCACGAGCGCCGATAATGGACCGATGGAGGCGCGGGAGGAGGTCGAGGTCGCCGGGGCGACCGATCGCGAGGCGGCGGTCCGAGCCCTGGTCGCGGCCTTCGACGACGACCCGGTGGCGACCTGGACGACGCCCTCGGACCGCCACCGGCCGCGGGTCCTGCGCCGCTTCTTCGAGACCTTCTGGGACGCCCGGGCCGGCGACGGGACCGTCTACGTCGACGGCGAGCGCCACGGCGCCGCGATCTGGGCCCTGCCGAACCGCTGGCGCCTGACCGCCGCCCAGAACCTCCGCATCGTCTCCTCCTTCGCCCACCCCCGCCACTGGCCTCGCGCCCCCCGGGTCGGCCGCGGCCTCACCGAAGTCGAGCTCGCCCATCCGAAGGGGCCGCCCCACTTCCACCTGATCGCCCTCGGCGTCGATCCCTCGCGCCAGGGCCAGGGGCTCGGCTCCCGCCTGATCGCCCCGATCCTCCGCATCTGCGACGAAGACGGCATCCCGGCCTACCTCGAGTCCTCGAAGGAATCGAACATCCGCTTCTACGCCCGCCACGGCTTCCGCGTCACCGCCGAGCTCCCCCTCCCCGCCGGCCCGACGGTCTATCCGATGTGGCGCGAGCCGCTCGGCTAGGTGATCTAGAGCCAGTGGCGGTCTTCGCCGCGGCGAACGTCGTCGCTCGTGAGCATCGCCCAGGGGAGGGCGCGAGGCAAGGCGCGATAGGTTGCCGCCCTTGAGCTGGGTCGAGGTCTTCGCGGTGTTCGTCGTCTGCCACCTGGCCGGCGACTTCATCCTGCAGACGGACTGGCAGGCGCGCCACAAGGACGGCGGCCTCGGCGGCGACCCGGAGCGGCGGCGAGCGCTGCTCTCCCACGTCGCCACCTACACGCTCTGCTTCCTGCCGGCGCTGGTCTGGATCGGCTGCGAACTCGACCTCGGGCGGGCGGTGCTGGCGGGAGTCCTCGTCGCCCTGCCCCACCTCGTCCAGGACGACGGCCGTCTGCTCGACCTCTGGATCCTCCGGGTCAAGGGACCCGGGGCGCTGGCGACGCCGGGGCTGCGGATCGCCGTCGACCAGTCCTTTCACACCGTCGCCCTGTTCGGCCTCTCGCTGCTGGTCGTCGCCTAGCTCGAAGTTGCCGGGCCGCCGGGCTCGGCCAGGGTCCAGATCGTGATCGGGTGGGCGCGACCGCGGACCTCGCGCTCGCCGACCAGAGCAAGCTCGACCGTCGACCCGCGCAGCGCCTGCTTGGTCGAGTCGGCGACGAAGAGTTCATGGCCGGAGCCCTTGGTCATCCCCTCCAGCCGCGCCGCAGTGTTGGTGGTGTCGCCGATCGCCGTGTACTCGATCCGTCGCTCCGATCCCACCTGCCCCGACATTACCGTGCCGCTGTTCAGTCCGATCCCCATCGCGAACCCCTCCCCCAGGCCCTGTTCGGCCAGCCAGGCGTTGAAGCGCGGTAGCCGCACCTGCAGCATCTCGCGGGCCGCGGCTAGGGCTCGGTCGGCGTGGTCGAGCTGTTCGAGTGGCGCCCCGAAGACGGCCATGATCCCATCCCCCATGTAGGCGACGAGGGTGCCGCCCGCGTCCATGATCGCGTCGCTCATCTCCTCCAGATAGCGGTTGAGGACCTCGATCACCCGGTCCGGCTCGAGCTCCTCGGCGAAGCCGGTGAAGCCGCGCAAGTCGCTGAAGAGGACGGTGCACTGGCGCCGCACGCCGCCGAAGCGGAGGTCGCCGTCGTCGATCCGCTCGAGCACGTCGGCGACCACTGCCTCGGGGACGAAGCGAGAGAAGGTGTCCCGCACTCGGGCCCGCTCGAAGCTGGTGACGAGGTAGTTGACCGCGAGCGCGCCCAGGGCCGAGAGGGTCAGGGCCAACAGCGGGTAGACGACCGGCAGCATCGTGCCCGCGTCGAAGGCGAGCTGGCTGGCGCCGGCGTAGGCGAGCCCGAGCGCGACCGCGGCGAGCAGGGCGGGGAGTAGCTTCAGTCGCAGCGTCGCCGCCGCCGGGGCCGCCGCCAGCAGCAGGATCAGCAGCAGCGAGAGGACGAGGCCGGCCGAGCCGAGTGGGAAGCCGTGCTCGGCCGTCCAGATCGCGTTCGCCTGCACTTCCGGGCCGGACATCAGCTGGTCGCCGGTGGTCGAGGTCGCATGGAGGTCCTGCAGCGACGGCGCGGTGGCGCCGACGACGACGGTCTTGCCGCGGAAGGCGGAGGCGGGGACCTGCCCCCGCAGGGCTCGCGCGTAGGAGACGTTGCGGAAGGTCCCGGGCGGGCCGCGGAAGTCGATCCAGGCCTCGCCGTCGCCTCCCAGCGCGGAGGGCTCCACCGGCTTCCCGGTCGCGGCTTCAGCCGTCGCGACGGCGAAGCCGACGAGGCCGTTGTAGGAGTAGCTCATCTTCCGCACGACGCCGCCTTCGGCGTGGACTTCGGTATCGCCGGCGCGGGCGCCGATACTGTGAACCACCCCTTCCCCGCCGAAGACCCGGCTGCGGCCGCGGGCATCGACTTCGGTGGTCGAGAGGACCAGGCCGGGGAAGCGTCTGACCGCTTCGATCAGGGCGTTGTCCTGGCGCGGCACGGTCGGCTCGGTGAATTGGACGTCGAAGGCGACCGCCGCGGCCCCGTCTTCGCGCAGCCGGTCGATCAGCCGCGCGTGCAGCGAGCGCGGGAAGGGCCAGCGCTGCGAGAGCTCCGTGAAGGTGCGGTCATCGACTCCGACGACGACGATTTCGTCCGGCTGGGCCTGGGTGCCGCGAACGCTGAAACGGGCATCGACGCTCTGCGACTCCAGCGCCCGCAGCAGTCCGGTGGCGTAGAAGACGACGCCGAAGGCGGCGGCGAGCAGTGCGACCACCGCCATCGCCCGGCCGCGGCGCCGCCGCAGCGAGCCGCCGCTCAACCGGTACCGGCCGTGTAGGTCTTCCCCGCCGGCACCGCGACGGTCTTGCCGGTGATGAAGTCGCGCACCGAGACGACCCCGCGCCGGGTCCGGAAGAAGGTCGTTTCATCGCAGCGGTCTTCGACCAGCCAGATCGTCCCGCGCACGGTGGCGGCTCCGTTGTTTCCTTCGGTCCGGAAGTTGCCGTGGCCGCTGCCCCAGAGCTTTCCGCGGCCGCCGGCGCCGGAAGCCGTAGCGGTGCTGCCGGAGGCGGTGGCTGGACAGGCGAAGGTGTCGAGCAGCTTCAGCACGACGAGGCCGCCGCCCGAACGTTGCACGACCTTGAACACGCCTCCGAAGAAGACCGCCGACTGTTCGTTGCCGTTCGCGTCGATCGAGGTCAGCCGCACCTTGCCCTTGGTCGCGTCGACCACCGCCCCGACCGGGATTTCCTGGATTTCGGTCAGCGGCACGAACTTCTTCTTGCCGGGGAATTTGATCTTCACCTTTCCGGCGGCGGGGGCGACGACGACCGTTTCGCCGTTCTTCGGCTTCGGGCCGACCAGCGCCTGGGCCAGGGGCGGCGGGCCGGGGATCGCCCCCGGCGGCGGCGGAGGCGGCTGCGTTTCTTCTTCTTCGCTTTCTTCTTCCGGCGGCACGTAGGCGAGGCAGGCGGAGAATTCAGTCGTCGCGCCGGTCTCGAGGTCGGTGGCGGTGGCGGTGATCGAGTCCTGCCCAGCCGGCACCGAGCCAGCGAAGCTGACCTCGAATTCCCCTTCGCCGCCGGCGTTCGTCTCGAAGGGGCCCGAGCCGACGAAGCTCTGGCCCTGGCCGAAGCCGCTCGGGTCGCAGCTCTCGCTGGCGTAAAAATCGAGCGCGTATTCGGTGCTCGCTTCGCCGCTCAGGAAGCCGGCGGCGCTCACCTGGCCCGCCGCAGTGGTGAATCCTTCGATTTCCGGAATCGGCGGCGGGTCGTCGAGGATCGCGATGCCGCGGCCGCCGTTGCCGAAGATCGAGTTGCCGCGAATCGGGACGCGGCTGACCGAGGCTTCGACCCGGACCCCATCGCCTTCGTTGTCGGCGATCACATTGGCCGGTTCTTCATCGCCGAAGCCGATCTCGCCGCCCTGCGCCTGCTCGGCGACCAGCACTCCGGCTTCGCCGTTTGGCACCGCGGCGCCGGCGGCGTTGACGCCGATCCGGTTGGCGGAGACCAGCGTGTCGTCGCCGTCGTCGGCGATCCCGAGCCTTTCGTTGCCGGAGATCACGTTGCCACCGAGGGCACCGCATTCGGCGCCGATCCGGTTGCCGGAAGAGAACAATCCGACTTCGATCCCGACTCGGTTCGGAAGCGCGGCTTCGGACGTCGGGTCGACCCCGAGGTAGTTGGCGCAGAGCCGCACCGGCGACGTGTTGCCGAGGAAGATCCCGTAAGTGAAGCCGCCGATCGCGACCGCGTCGAGGTGGCTGGCGCCCCCTTCTTCGCCAAAGCTGAAGCCCTCGGTCGTGCCCTCGCTGAAGACGTTGCTGCCATCGACCAGGATCCGAGGCTTGCCGGCGAACCCCGGGGCGGTGGTGCCGTCGATTTCAACCGGCTCTTCGACGAAGAAGCCTTCTTCGCCCTCCACTTCGATCGTCCCCGCAACCCCGAAGACGATCCGGTCTTTCACCGCGTTCAGGTTCGCCAGTTCGACCGCGTCGCGAAGCGAGCAGGTCGCCGTGCATTCGCCAGGATCTCCACCGCTGTCTTCGAGGGTGTTGACTTCGAAGGTTCGCGGTGGCATCGCGTAGTGATGGCAGGTGGAGAATTCGGTGGTCGAGCGTTCGGCGGAGCCGCTCGGCGTCTGGGTCGCGGTGGCGGTGATTTCTTCCTGCCCGAGTGGGATCGTCGCCGGGATCGTCACCTGGTAGGGGGTCGTGGCTGCAGCAGCGGTGACGGTGGCACTGCCGAGGTAGCTCTGACCCTCGCCGGAGCCGCTTTCGTCACAGGCTGCGCTGGCGAAGAAGTCGAGCGTGTACTGGCGCCCGATCAGCCCCGAGAGCACCCCTTCGAATTTGAAGTCGCCGTCGCCGGCGTCGCTGACCGCGGTCACGGTCGGTGCCGCCAGCGCCCCGGCCTCGACCTGTATCCCCAGCCCTTTGTTGTCGTAGATCGAGTTCTGGCGGACGCGGGCGGCGCTCGTCCCTTTTTCGATCAGCACCCCGGCGCCTTCGTTGGAGGCGATCGTGTTCGGTCCGCCGCCGGCGACCGGCCCGACCACCGCGCCTTCGGATTCGCTGGTGACGACGACGCCGGCGCCGCCGTTGGGCCAACCCCCGGCTTCGAAAGGCTGCCCGCCGATCAGGTCGGCGGCGATCTCGGTTTCGAACCCTTCGTCGCGGATACCGGGCCCTTCGTTGCCGGCGATGACGTTGCCGTTGGTGCCACAGCCGGCGCCGATTTCGGTTGCCGTCGCGGCCGGCAGGACTTCGACCCCGACTTTGTTCGAGTTGGGAAAGTCGAAGCTCGCCTGCAGGCCGACGTAGTCGCCGCACATCCGCCCGGTCGAGCCGAAGAATTCAATCCCGACGTCGAAGCCGCCGACCGCGACGTCTTCGATCCGGCTGCCAAGCGCATCGGAGCCGATGCTGAGCCCGGCGCCGTTGGCGCCGCCGAGTTCGCTGCCGTCGATTTCCACCACCGGTCTGCCGCTGAAGCCGGGCGCGGTCTGGCCCTTGATTTCGATCGGGGCCCCGATGAAGGCGAAGGTGCTGCCTTTCAGCTGGATTCGGCCGGCGACGCCGAATTCGATCGTGTTGGCTTCGTTGTCGGCGTTGGCGCGTTCGATCGCTCCTCGCAGCGAGCATTCTTCGGTCGGGTGGCAACCGCCGTTTTCGGCGATCGTCAGGTCCTGCAGGGTGTCGACTTCGAAGCTCGCGGCGCTCGCCAGGGCCGGCAGCGTCAGCAGGCCGAGGGCGACCAGGATGACGAGGAGAGCTGGACGTAGGCGTCGATGCGAACGATGCGAGCGGATCGGCCACCCTAATCACTAGTCGATTTACAAGCAACCGGACCTCGCCGACAGGGGGCGCAGCGGCTATCTTGCCGCCAGCATGCAGAGGGCGATCCGTCAGCTTCGAACCGTCCTCCACGCCCTTGCCCTCCACCTCGACGAGCCCAATCACGCCCGGCTCGGACTCGCCCGGGTCCTCACCTCCTTCGCCGCCTGGTGCTTCGCGATCGCCCTCGGCGTCTACGGCTTCGAGTCCCACGGGATCGTCGGCGTCGGCCTGGTGGCGCTGATTCGCTTCCTCCCCGGGGCGGTCGCGGCGCCGCTCGCCGGCCTGCTGATTGACCGCTACTCGCGCCGCTCGGTGCTGCTCGCCAGCGCTGTGGCGATGGCCTTCGTCCTCGCCGGGGCGGCCGCCGCCGCCGCCCTGGGCGCCCCGTCCGCGGTCGTCTTCATCTTCCCCGGTCTCTACGCGATCGCCGCCGCCCCCTATGCCCCTGCCGAGTCCTCGCTCTCCCCGCTGCTCGCGCAGACCCCGCAGCAGCTTTCCGCCGGCAACGTCAACCACGCGGTGATGGAAAACGGCGGCAGCCTGCTCGGGGCCGTCGTCACCGGCCTCGTCCTCACCGCGACCTCGCCGGCCTTCGTCTTCGGCCTCAGCGCCCTCGCCGCGGCGGTCGCCGCCGTCCTCGTCTTCGGGATCGTCCACGACCGCCGGCCCGCCTACACCCAGGGCGACTCCGAGGTGGCGACCGCGCGCCGCCAGATCGCCGTCGGCCTGCGCACCCTCGCCACTCATCCGGGCCTACGCCTGGCCTGGACGGTGACCGCCCTGCTGCTCTTCCTCGAGGGCTTCGCCGACGTCATCCTCGTCGGCCTGGCCCTGCACGAGCTGCACCTGCCTGAGGGCAGCGTCGGCTTCTTGAACGCCGCCCTCGGCGTCGGCGCGATCGTCGGTGGTGGCTGCCTCGTCCTCCTCCTCGACCGCGGCCGCCTGGTCGTGGCGATCGCCGGCGCCAGCGTCCTGGTCGGTCTGGCGACGATGCTGCCCGGCCTCTGGCCGACCCCGTTCAGCGCCTACGCCGGCTTCTTCGGGATCGGCGTCGGCTTCGTGTTCGTCGAGGTCGCGGCGAAGACGCTGATGCAGCGGCTCGGCGACGACGAGACGATGGGCCGCCTGCTGACCCTGCTCGAGTCCGGCCGGCTGCTGGCGATGGCGCTCGGCTCGCTGGCGGCGATCCTGCTCGACGAGCTGCTCCACACCCGCGGCGCCCTGGTCGCCGTCGGCGCCCTGATTCCGGCCTTCGTCGCCCTCTGCTGGGCGCGGCTGCGCGAGTACGAGGTCGGGGCGCCGGTCGCTGAGATTCCCTACCGGCTGCTGCGCGGCAACTCGATCTTCGAACCGCTGCCGGTCGCGACCGTCGAGCGGCTCAGCCACGACCTCGCGCCGGTCGAGGTCGACGCCGGCGCCGAGGTGATCGTGCAGGGCGACATCGGCGACCGCTTCTACCTGATCGAGTCCGGCCGGGTCGAGGTCTTCGAAAACGGCGTCTTCCGCCGCAACGAGGGGCCGGGTGAATCGTTCGGGGAGATCGCCCTGCTACATGACGTGCCCCGCACCGCGACCGTTCGCAGCACCGAACCGACCCGGCTGCTGGCGCTGAAGCGCGAGCAGTTCCTCTTCGCCGTGACCGGCCACCGGCGCTCCGGGCAGATCGCCCGCGCCGTCTCCGACGACCGCTGGCCCGGGCCCGACGGCGAGCAGCCGGAGCCGGCGCTCGAACCGGGCTAGGCGGCGAGCTCGCCGTAGCGCTGGTCGGCGGGCGTGCGCGCGGCCGGGTGCAGGCGGACCGGGTCGGGCCAGAGGCGCGAGCCGAGCCGCAGCTGCAGCAGCGCCGAGCGCAGCAGCGCCTCGCGGGCGGGGTCCCAGGAGAGGCCGAGCAGCTCGCGGGTCTGCGGGGCCAGCAGGCCGACGGAGATCAGCCGGATGGTCTCGTGAATCGGCGTGATCGCCGCCCGGGCCAAGCCGGTGAAAGGCGGGTCGAGGACCATCTTCAGCGATTGGCGGCGGCGCTCCTCGGAGATCCAGAGGCTGCCATCGTCGAGCCGCCCGTCGACGTAGGAGCGCAGGCCGGTGTAGTCGGCGGGCATCGAGTCGGCTGGCAGCCCCAGCACTTCTCCCACCCGCCGGTATTCGGCCCAGTAGCGCTCGCGCTCATCCTCGTCGAGGCCGCCGATGATCCGCTCGTAGTAGACCAGCGCCGAGTCGGCCAGGCTGGCCAGCACCCAGAGCCCGAGCTCCGGGTCGGTGGCGTCGTAGGGCGTGCCCTTCGGAATCGGCCCGTAGCGTGCCGGCGTCCGCCCCTTCACCCGCGCGTGCATTCCCTGCACGGCCCGCCCGGTCGCCTCGGCCTCCTCCTCGCTGCCGAAGTAGATCCGCGACATCCACTCGTCGGTCCGCCGCAGCCGCGTCCGCGGGTCGTCGAAGATGATCGAGTGGCGGCGGAAGCCGACCACCGCCAGCGGGTCGCAGGCCTGCATCAGGAGCGCCCGCACCCCGGAGAACAGCACCAGCCGCTCGCGGTGCAGGCGCCGCACGGCCGAGTCGGCGGCGAAGAACCCGTCGACCTCCTCCGCCAGCGGCGGCCCGCCGCGCGGGAGACCGGGGACGAGCGAGAGGAAATCTGGCCGGTACATACCCTCCAGGCTAGAAGACCGGCTTCTTCGTCACCTTGACCTGATGCTGGTGGCCGGACTTCGTCTTGAAGTCGAGCACCTCGCGGACCAGGGTGACCGTGGCGCCATCGAGCGCGGCGGCGAAGCGCGGCTTCGGGACGATCGCGAGCGAGGCCGAGGCGCCTGGGGCGAGCTTCGCCTTGGCGACGGCGCTCTCGAAGGTGAGCCGCGGCTTGCGCCTGTGCTTGCCGCCCTTGGCCTTGCCGCCCTTGCGCGCGACCGCCGCCAGCTTCACCGTGCAGCCGGGCTTCTTCAGCGCCCGCTTCGGGCAGGCGACCCTGACCCGCGGGCGGGCGAGCCTGGCGCTGGGAAAGGCGACGGTGACGTTCTGGGTGTGGACGGCGCCGGGGCCGCCGTTGCAGAGGGACTCGTGCCCGGTGTAGACCGGCTGGGTCGAGCAGCCGATCGTGTCGGCCTCGGTGAGGGTGACGGTGTAGGTGCCGGGAGCGGCGAAGGCGTGGCTTTGGACCGGCCCGCTCGCCCCGCTGCCGTCGCCGAAGCTCCAGGCGTAGGAGCCGATCGTCCCATCGGGGTCGGAGGAGCCGGCGGCGTTGAAGGCGACCGCCACTCCGGGGCGGACGGCCGCCGGGGCGGTGAAGCTCGCCCGCGGCGGCTGGTCCGGGGCGACGACGACGTCTTCGGGTCGATGGCCGACTTCCTCGATCGTGGTCGCGACTTCATTGCTCGACGGATCGATCACCGAGACGGCTTCGTCGATGCCGTCGTCGGCGACGTAGACGAAGCGCCCGTCCGGCGTCACCGCCACCCCGGCCGGAAGGTGGCCGACTTCGATCGTCTTCTTCACCTGCCTGGTCGCGGTGTCGATCGCGGTCACGTTCTGGGAGGCGAAGTTGGTCACGTAGGCGGTGGAGCCGTCGGGGGTGATCGCGATCCCGGAGGGAAGGTCGCCGACCGGGATCGGCGAGCCGACCACGATCCCGAGCGCAGGGTCAATCACCACCACTTCTTCGTGGGCCGAGCAGGCGACGAAGAGGTAGCGACCGTCGGGAGTGAAGGCGAGCGTGTCCGGATCTTTGCCGACCGGGATCGGCGCGCCGACGAGCTGGTTCGTCGCGGTGTCGATGACCGAGACGTCGTCGCCGCTGGCGTTGGCGACGTAGGCGTGCCCGCCGTCCGGGGCGACGGCGACGTCCGGGGGGATTTCGAATCCGTCGATCGTCTTCACCACCCGGTGCGCGGCGGTATCGATGACCGAGACCTGGCTGCTGTTGTTGTCGGCGACGTAGGCGAAGCGGCCGTCCGGGGTGATCGCGATCCCGACCGGCGCTTCGCCGACCGGGATCGGTTCGCCGACTTCGTGGCCGTTGGCGGTATCGATCACGGTGACGTAGTTCTGCCCGGTGTGGGCGAGGTAGAGCTGGCGGCCGTCGGGGCTGACCGTCAGCCGCTGCGGGACCGGGGCGGTTTCGAACGAGGTGCCGGTCAGCTGGTTGGTGGTGCTGTCGATCACCTCGATCCGGTTGGCTTCGTTGACGTCGACGTAGACCGGCCAGGCTTGCGCGGCGCTCGCCAGCACGGCGCAGGACGTGAGCGCCGCGGCGAGGACGGCGATCCACTTACCCACGAGCGATCTGCTGCGCACGCGCAGAGCTTACGTCGTCATCCCCAGGTCGTCGGCAATCGCTTGCGGCGCTCAAGGAGTGGCGGCGACCCGCCGAAGCCCCTTCAAAGGCATCTACACGGGAGGACGAGGCACGTGGTGAGGAAGCGGTCGAGCTTGAAGCGGACGATGGTCGCCCTCGCGGGCGTAATGGCACTGGCGCTGCTGTTGCCCTCGCTGGCCTCGGCGCTCTCCTTCAAAGAGACGAGCCAGAGCCCGCTGCCCAACCTCAACTTCGTCAACGACATCGCCACCGGCGACTTCAACGAAGACGGCAACGACGACATCGCAGTCGCCGCCGAAGCGGGCGTCGTGATCTGGATCTCCGACGGCGACGGCAGCTTCACCGAAGGGCAGAAACTGGCAATCGACCCGAACGTCAACGCCAGGGCCGCCAGCGTGGTGGTCGGCGACTTCAACGAAGACGGCGACCTCGACCTCGCCTACAGCGACGGCCCCTACCAGATCTACATCGCCCTCGGCAAAGGCGACGGCACTTTCGAAGCGCCGGGCGCCGCGAACAAATTCGGCTCGCCGTTCTTCCTCGGCGGCGATCAGCTGGCGGCTGTCGACCTCGACGGCGAGGATGACCTCGTCGCGGTCGGCGGTATCCACAACTCCTCCTTCTCCGACGCCGGCTACGAGGCCTTCCTCAGCAACGGCGACGGGACCTTCGCGCCGCAGGGCGTCGTCGCGGTGACGATCCCGCTCGAAAGCCAGGGTCCTCGGCGTCGCCACCGGCGACTACAACGACGACGGCGACCAGGACCTGGCGCTGCTGACCCAGGCCTTCAACTTCAGCGACTACACCAGCAACGAGGTGCTCGGCGAGGAAGGCGAAGGCGACGGCAGCTTCGCGTCGGTGGCCGGGAACCCGATCTCGCTCGGCCTCACCGAAGGCAGCTACGCCTGGGCGGAGACGACCGCCAACCTCAACGGCACGGGCGGCGACGACCTGGTGGTGACCGCCTCCCAGGGCTCCTCGGCGATCCCGCTGCTCGGCAGCTCGACCGAATTCCTCAAAGCAAACGCCGCCGGGGCGATGACCGGGCCGGTGCTGCCTGGGCGCGTCGCCACGGCCGACGTGGACGGCGACGGCCTCGATGACGCGATCCCCTCCTACTTCGAAGGCGAAGGCTCGGCCGGGGTCGGCCTCAGTGACGCCTCGGGGAACCTGACCGCCGCGGAGGGCTCCCCCTTCAAGGTCAGCCAGCAGCACTTCTTCGGCGCCGCGATCGCCACCGGCGACTTCAACGGCGACGGCTTCCCCGACATCGCCCAGGCCAGCAACGCCAACACCAACGGCGGCCCGCTGACCCAGGGCGTCGCGGTCCTGATCAACTCGCCCGAGATCGGCCTTTCCCCGACCAAACTCGACCTCGGCAAAGTCGAAGTCGGCAACGCAGCCAGCGACTCGGTGACCCTGACCGGGCTCGGCGCGCCGGAAGCGGAAGTGACCCAGGTCGTGCTCTCGAACCCGCTCGGCAGCCCCTTCTCGATCGTCGAACCCGAAGCCTGCGAAGCCCTCGCATTCGAAGAAGAATGCGAACTCACGGTCGAATTCAGCCCGACCGCCGGCGGCCCTGAGACGAGTTCGCTCTTGATCACCGCCAACACCGGCCCCGGTGGGAGCAGCGCGGTCTCGATCGTCTCGCTCTCCGGCGAAGGCGTCGCTCCGGACGCCGAACTGACCCCGGCCAGCCTCGACTTCGGCACCGCCGAGATCGGCGGCACGCCGCTCACCAAGTCGTTCACGATCACCTCCTCCGGCAACGCGCCGCTGACCGTGACCGCGGTCTCCCTCTCCGGCAGCGCCGACTTCAAGCTTGCCGACACGACCGCCTGCGTCGAATCGCTGGATGCCGGCGAAGAGTGCGAAGTCGCGGCGACCTTCGCCCCGACCGGCGCCGACGGCTCCCGCACGGCCGCGCTGACGGTCGAAACCGACGCCGGCGACCGCACCGCCGAGCTCACCGGCATCGGCAAGGCAATCCCCCCGTCCGCTCCGGCCCCGAAGACCGACGCCACGCCCCCGGGCGGCGCCGCGCCGACCGGGAAGGCCGCCGCCAGCTTGAAGCTCAAGGCCCCGGCCAAGGTGAAGGCCGGCAAGTCGGTGAAGCTGAAGGTGACGGTGACGAACTCCGGCACCGCCGCGATCTCCGGCCTGACCCTGACCGCGACCGCGCCGAAGAACCTCGCCAAAGCCCCGAAGCCGGTGAGCGTCCCGAGCCTGTCCCCCGATCAGAGCGCCACCGAGACGATCACGGTGAAGCTAAAGTCAGCCGCCACCGCGGGCAAGAAGCTGAAGCTCAAGGTCACAGCGGTCGCCGCCGGCACCAGCCTCGCCAGCGGCTCGGCCAAGCTCACGGTGAGGTAGCCCGGCGCGACCCACCCGCTGTTTGAGGTCGCAATTTGTGACCTCAAACAACCGTCAGTCGCGAATCGAGAAACCGACCGGGTGCTTGCGGCGTGGCGGTGGCGCCATCAGCTGCCGCAACGCCGCGAAGATCTGGCGCAGCTGCTCGTCGTGGTCGTCGAGCCGCTCTCCGATGTCAGTCTCGAGCTGATCCATTCGGCTTCGTAGAGCCTCAAATGAGCTGGCGGCGCGGCGCAACTCGACGAACGCCCGCATGATCTCGATGTTGACTGCGATGGCCGTACTACTCCGCAATACCGACGAAAGCATGGCAACGCCCTGCTCGGTGAAGACGTATGGGGCATAGCGACGACCGCCGCGACCTGCGTTTGAGATCACAGATTGTGATCTCAAAGCCTCAACCTCGGGTTTGCTCAGCTGGAACATGAAGTCATCGGGAAAACGCTCAGCGTTCCTTTTGACCTGCTGCACCAGGGCCCGAGTCTCGACGTCATAGAGCTCCGCGAGATCTTCGTCGAGCATCACCTGACGGTCGCGGATGACGAAGATCCGCTTTTCGATCGTCGGCGACGCGACGATCTCAACCACTTCTTCTTTCGCTGAACTGACCACGCGTTCATCATGGCAAAGCGCGAAGCGTTTTGTCTACATGTACCGGTCGGGGTGATTACCTAGCCGGCCAGCGGCGGCGGGTCCGGGCCGGACTCGAGCTCGGCGAAGCGCTTGGTCGGAAGGTTGCCGGTGGCGAAGAAGGCCGCGAGCACAAGGGCCGCGGCGAAAAGGAAGGCGGTCTTCAGGGCGCTCAACTGGGCGTCTTCGTAGTGGCCGGTCAGGGCTTCGGTGTCTGCCGGGCTGACGCCGCCGTCTTCCGCCGCCGCTTCGACCTCGGCGGCGGGGACGAAGCTAGCGCCGGAGGCGAGGCGCGTCTGGACCTCCTGCTTGACCGAGGCGTCGAGCTTCGGGTTGGCTTCGACGTTGGTCGAGAAGGAGGAGATCAGGCCGGTGATGACGACCGCGCCGAGGAAGGCGGTACCGAGCGAGGAGCCAAGCTGCTGGGCGGTGTACTGGAGGCCGCCGGCTTCGCTGCGCTCCGCCTCCCCAACCGCCGACTGCACGACGTTGCCGAGCTGGGAGACGATCAGCCCCATGCCGACGCCGAGGACGCCCATCGCGACCAGGAAGTCGGCGTTGTCGAGGTCGGGCTGGATCGTGTCGAGCAGGAGGATTACAGCGACGAAGGAGATCGCCAGGCCGGCCCGCACGATCGTCCGCGCCGGCAGCCGTTTGGCCAGGGCCGAGCCGGCGATCGCGCTGGCGAAGAGCCCGGCCGAGGCGGGCAGCATCCGCACCCCGGTTTCCAGCGCGTCGAGGCCCTGGACGATCTGCAGGAAGAGCGGCACGGTGAAGAAGATCCCCATCAGGATCAGGTTCTGGGAGAGCAGCATCACCAGGCCGGCGCGCAGCGGGCGCACCGCAAGCAGGCGCAGGCGCACCAGCGGCTCGCGGTCGGTCGATTCTCGGTGGCGCTCCCAGCGGGCGAAGGCGCCGAGGACGACTCCGCCGGCGGCGATCACGAATGGCGTCAGCGCGAAGCCGAGCGGCTCGACCGGCGAGTTGCGCGGGGCCAGCCAGCCCCAGTTGCCGGCCTCGATCACGCCGAGGACGACGAGGCCGAGTCCCGCGGCCGAGAGGATCCCGCCGACCCAGTCGAGGTCCCGGTTGGGATTCTCGACGGTGGCGTCGTCGAGCAGCCGCAGGCCGGCGAAGATGCCCGCCGCGACCACGACCTCACCGGCGAAGACGACCCGCCAGCTCAGCTCGGTGGTCGCCCAGCCGCCGAGGATCGGGCCGACGGCGATGCCGGCGCCGGCGACTCCGCCGAGGACCCCGTAGGCGACCGCCCGCTCCTGGCCGCGGAAGTTAGCGGCGACGAGGGCGACCATCGCCGGCAGCACCAGCGAGGCGCCGATCCCCTCCAGCACCGACCAGCCGATCGTCAGGCTGGCGACGTTCCAGGAGGCGGCGGTCAGCGCCGAACCGGCGGCGTAGATGCAGAGCCCGATCGCGAAGGCGCGCCGGCGGCCGATCAGGTCGCCGATCTTGCCCCCGGTCAGCATCAGCCCAGCCATCACCAGCGCGTAGAGGGCAATCACCGCCTGGATCGTGGTCACCGTGGTGTCGAAGTCGGCGACCAGCTGCGAGATCGCGACGTTCATCACCGCCTGGTCGAGGACCATCAGGAACTGAGCCGCGCCGAGCACCGCAAGCACTCCCCACTTGGCCATGGGAGTGACCCTATCCCCACGACCCTGCTTTCCGTCGAAAGCCTCGGGATATAGTCGGCGCGCCAGATTCAACGGGGAGAAGGGATCGACGTGAAAGAGAAGTTGGTGGCGGTTGCCGTGCTGCTCACCGTGCTCGCGGTCAGCGTTGGAGAGGTGGAGGCCAAGGCGCCAGGGCCGGCGAGCGCCTCAGCGCTGCCGAACGGGATCGGCCCGGTCAAGGTGCTGATGAAACGCGGGCCGCTGCGGGACAGCAAGGGCCGGCCGATCCGCACCGTCACTTCGGCCCTTGGCACCGAGGGCAAGTCGGTGCCGCTCGACGGCTACGCGGCGGGCCTGCCGCTCTACCTGACCACCTATCCCGCGGCCGGCATCTCCGTCTACTACGAACGGCGCAACGGCAACGCCAACGGCCCGAAGAGCCCGACCGACCGGGTGGCCGGCGTGGTCAGCGCCAGGAAGAGCTACGGCCTGCCGATCGGCTCGACCTTCAGCGGCCAGGACTGCATCCCGATCGACCGTCGCGTCGCCCCCGACGGCGGCCCGCCCCGCGCCTCCACCTGCTTCGAACACGACGGCAGCATCGAAGAGTTCTTCTACATGGAGGCCGGAACCCCGAGCCGGGCCGCCCAGCGGATCAGCATGGTCGGCGTCTTCCGCCTTTCGATTGGCGTCGAAATCCACCGGGCCCTGATCGCGGAAGCGCTTGAAAACCTCGAATGCACCGACCTCGCCTGCTCCGGCTGAGTCAAGCCGTCCGCAGCGCCTCGGTCGGGGTGAGGCGGGCCGCGCGCATCGCCGGGTAGAGGCCGGCGAGCGCGCCGAGCAGGCAGGCGGCGAGGAGGCCGCCGCCGACCGCAAGCGACGGCACCAGCAGGGTCAGCCCTTCGTAGGCGGCGTAGGCAGCGGTCGCGCCGACGCCGAGCAGCACCCCGACCACCCCGCCGGCGATCCCCAGGACGAACGACTCGCCGAGGAACTGGACGGCGATGTGACGCCGCCGCGCGCCCAGCGCTCGCCGCAGACCGACCTCGGAGCGACGCTCCAGCACCGAGATGATCATCACGTTGGCAATCCCGATCGCCCCGACCAGCAGGGCGACCGCACCCAGCCCGAGGAAGAGCGAGGTGAAGGCGCCTTCGGCGGCGACCTGGGCCTCGAGCGCGTCGGAGGGACGGCTGACCGCGACTTCCCTCGGTGCCCAGGGGTCGGCGGCTCGTGGCAGCAGCGCCGCCGCGGCGCGGACCCGCGCGTCGCCCTCCCCGGCGCGAACGTAGACCGCCGACGGGCTGCGATCGGTGCCGAACAGGCGGGCCGCGACCGGGTAGCCGACCAGCGCGGCGCTGTCGAGTTCGGGGACGAGCGGCAGCGGGTCGAGGATGCCGACGACGGTGAAGAGGCGACCGGAGACGTCGACCTGGACGGTGCCGTCGACGCCCCTGAGGCCCAGCCGCTGGGCCGCTTTCGCTCCCAATACGACCGCCGGGTAGCGATCGGTCGCGGCGTCGAGGAAGCTCCCGGAGGCGGTCGTCCCGCCCAGCGTCGCCAACAGCTGCGGGTCGGCGGCCTCGACGAAGATCCCACCGGTTATCTCCGCCGGCACGTAGGAGCTGCGGCGCACGGTGGCGCCGTCGACCTGGGTGACCGCGGCGGCCGATCCGACGTCTTCCAGCAAGCGGATGCGAGCGGTCGCAGCCGACGGCAGCATCGTCTCTTCCCCGAAGGGCGATTCGCCCGGGGCGACCGTGAGCAGGTTCGTCCCCAGCGTTTCGATCTTCGCCAGCAGGTCCGCCTTGCTGGTCTCGGAGATCGCCAGGACCGCGACCAGGGAGGCGATCCCGATCGAGATCCCGAGCACCGAGAGAGCGGCGCGGAGCTTGCGGGTGCGGAGGCCGACTGTTGCCAACCGCAGCAGGTCCCAGGGCAGCAACCGGCTCAACTTTCCCCCTCGATGCGCCCGTCGCGGACCGCCACCCGACGCGGCATCGAGGCGGCGATCGCCTCGTCGTGGGTGATGATCGCCAGGGTCGCGCCGCCCTCGTGGAGGCCCCGCAGCAGCTCGATCAGCTCGCCGCCGGTCCTGCTGTCGAGATTGCCGGTCGGCTCGTCGGCGAGGACGATCGCCGGCTCGCCGACCAGCGCCCGCGCGACCGCGACCCGCTGGCGCTCGCCGCCGGAGAGCTTCGCGGCGCCGTGGCGCTCGCGGTGGGCGAGGCCGACCCGGGCCAGCGCAGCCGCGGCGCGGCTGCGGCGCTCGGCCGCGGGGACACCGGCGTAGAGGAGGCCGTCGGCGACGTTGTCGATCACCGGCGCCGCCTCGAGCAGGTGGAACTGCTGGAAGACGAAGCCGATCCGGGTCGCGCGGAGGCCGGCGAGCTCGTCGTCGGAGGCGCGGGAGAGGTCGCGACCCTCGATCGCGACGCTACCCGCGGTCGGCCGGTCGAGCGTCCCCATCAGGTGCAGCAGGGTCGACTTGCCCGAGCCGGAGGGACCGACGATCGCGGTCAGCTCGCCCCGCCCGAGGCTCAAGGAAACGCCCCGCAGCGCCTCGACCCCGCCTGGGTAGCTCTTGCGGACGTCGCGCAGCTCGAGCACCGGTGCTTCGCTCATTCGCCCGTCTCCACCGTCATCCCCGCCCGCAACCCCTCCCCCTCCACCTCGACGTAGCCGTCGGCGGCGAGGCCCGGGTGGACGACGATCCGTCGCCGAGACCCGCCTTCGACGGCGTAGACGGCGAAGCGTTCGCCGCCGATCGCGACCAGCGCGGTCAAGGGCACGCTGAGCACGTTTCTGCGGACCCGTTGGGTGAAGCGGACGTCGACCGATGACCCGTCCAGCGCCGGGATCCGGTGCTTGCCGGTCACCGCGATCGTCGCTTCGACCCCCGGTTCGGTTTCTTCGCCCGCGCCCTGTCCGCCGCTCGACAGTTCGACCACGGCCAGCCCGTGCACCTTGCCGGGCACTTCGGCGCCGGCCGGGAGGACGACGCCGACCCGCTGGCCGCGGTGGGCGACCGACTGCTGATCGGCTTCCAGGTCGACGCTGACGACACGCCGGGGCGAGCTGGTCCGCAGGACGAGCGTCGAGCGAGGCCGCGATTCCCCCGCGGACCCTCCTTCCCCAGCGCCGCCGAACACTTCGCCCAGCTTCGCGTCCAGCCCGCCCACCCGCTGCGGGCCCCGCAGGAAGGCGACTCGGCCGAGTTCGACCTCGCCGCTGGCCGTTAGCCCGAGGTCTTCCTGCCAGGCCGCCACCGCCGCGGCGGTGGCAGAGGTGAAGGCTTCGTCGACGGTCCCCGGCTCGTAGCCAAGCGCCGCCAGGTTGCGCTCGAGCTGCTCAACGTCCCTGCCGTCGGCGACGCCCTCGGCCAGCGTCCGGTAGGAGGGGACCGCCCCGTACATCAGCAGCACCGGTGCTCCGTCCACCGCGTAGAGGCGCTGGCCACGACGGATCACGGCGCCGGCGGCAGGCAGCGCCGTCACCGTCCCGGAGAGCCGGTCGATGACTCCGGTCTGGCCGGCGTAGCCGATCCTGCCGCTGGCGGTCAGCCGTTCGGCCAGGGTGCGGCGCTCGACCTTGCCGACGCCGCCGACGGCGCTGGTCGAGCCGCTCGAGGCGCCGCTGTCGGAGCCCCCGAGCGCCCAGGCCAGGACGCCCGCCACCAGCACGGCCCCCACTCCCGTCGCCGTCAGCAGCCGCCGCCTCACGCTAGCCACCGACGACGACGCCGGGCACTTCCGGCAGCTCGTTCGCGCAGGCTTCCCGCGCCGCTTCGAAGGCAGGCGAAGTGGTGTCGATCCCTTCGATGTCGAGGTGGAATTTGCCCGGACCGAGGAATTCGGGGTCGCCCATTTCGATCCCGTGGTCGCGCATGCATCGCGCCAGTTCCAGCGCGCCTTCCCTGAACTTCTCGCCTTCTGCGGAGGAGAGTTCCTGGCCGGCGTCGCCGAGCTTGCCGTTACAGGCGGCAAGCGCCCGCTTGGCCGCGGGGTCGTCCCCGGGGTCGATCGCGATGTTCTTCTGCCCCGGCTTCGGGTCTTCGACTTCGACCCCGTGCGCGCGCAGGCATTCGGTGGATTCGAGCGCCGCTTCTTCGTCGCCGGCGCCGGTGCCGCCGGAGCCCGAGCCGCCTCCGCCGCCGCAGGCCGCCAGCCCGATGACGCTGAGCGCGAACAGCAACGCCACCAGCCAGTCCCTCTTCCTCATTCCAGCTCCTCTCGGTTGCCCGCCAATCGATCCGTCCCCGGCGTTTTAGGAGGTGGGCGGTCACACGACCGTCATCGCGGCTGTGACCGCTCTGTGACCGCGGACAGGCATGCTTGGAGCGATGAGAGTCCTGGTGGTCGAGGATCACGCCGAGCTGGCCGAGTCGGTCGTCCGGGTCCTGCGGCGCGACGGCATCGCCGCCGACATCGCCCCCGACGGCGAGGACGCCCTCCGCCGCGCCACGGTCGTCGAGTACGACGTGGTCGTGCTCGACCGCGACCTGCCCCGCCTGCACGGCGACGAGGTCTGCCGCCGGCTGGTCGAGCGCGGCGGCGGTACGAAGGTGCTGATGCTGACCGCCTCGGAGACGATCGCCGAGCGGGTCGAGGGACTCTCGCTCGGCGCCGACGACTACCTGCCCAAGCCGTTCGCCTACGCCGAGCTGCTGGCCCGGATCCGCGCCCTGGCGCGGCGCGCCCAGCCGCCGCTGCCGCCGATCCTCGAGCACGGCGACCTGCGGCTCGACCCCGGCCGGCGGGTCGCGACCCGGGCCGGCGAGCGCCTCCCGCTCAGCCCGAAGGAGCTGGCGGTGCTCGAGCACCTGCTCGCCGCCGGCGGCCGGGTCGTCTCCGCCGAGGAGCTGCTGGAACGGGTCTGGGACGAGGCGGCCGACCCGTTCACGACCACGGTCAAGGCGACGATCAACCGGCTGCGAGCGAAGCTCGGCGAGCCGCCCGTGATCGTCACCGTCCCCCAGGGCGGCTACCGGATCTGATGCCCCGCCTGCCCGCCCCGACCGTCCGCCTCCGCCTGACCCTGCTCTACGGCGCCCTCTTCCTCATCTCCGGCGCGGTGCTGCTGGGGATCACCTACTTCCTCTTCCGCCGCGCCACCGGGATCAACTTCATCGTCTCCAGCCCGGGAGCGACGGACCTGACCCCCCACGCCCGCGACCTGGTCGAAGCGAAGGTCGCCAAACTCGAAAGCAGCCACGCCGACGACCTCAACACGCTGCTCGTCCAGTCCGCGATCGCGCTGGGGATCATGGCGGTGGCCTCGATCGCGCTCGGCTGGCTGGTCGCGGGCCGGGTCCTGCGCCCGCTGCGCACGATCGCGGCGAGCACCCGGCAGATCTCCGAGCGCAACCTGCACGAGCGCCTCGCCCTGCCCGGCCCCCGCGACGAGCTGAAGGACCTCGCCGACACCATCGATGCCCTGCTTGAACGACTCGAGACCGCCTTCGGCGCCCAACAGCGGTTCGTCGCCAACGCCGCCCACGAGCTGCGCACGCCGCTGACCCTGTGGCGGGCCCTACTGGAGGAGCGGCTCACCGACCCCGCCGCGACCCTCGACTCCTACCGAACGACCTCGCGGCGGCTGCTGACGCTCGGCGAGGAGCAGGAGCTCCTGCTCGAGTCGCTGCTGACCCTGGCCTGGAGCGAGCGCGGGCTCGAGCGGCGCGAGCCCCTGGACCTTGCCGTGATCGCCGCCGCGGCCCTGCGCGAGCTGCCTCCGGCGGCAGAGTCCCTAGGCGTGCAAATCGACACCGAATTCGAGCCCGCCCCCACCAGCGGCGACCCCGCTCTCGCCGAACGCCTCGCCCGCAACCTCATCGACAACGCCGTCCACCACAACGTCCCCGGCGGACAGGTGCGGGTGCAAACCGGCACCGCCGACGGCACCGCCTTCCTCGCCGTGAGCAACGACGGCGCCCCCATCCCACCGACCGAGACGGAGCGCCTCCTCGAGCCCTTCCAGCGCCTCGACTCAGGCCGCACCGCACCGGGCGACGGCCACCACGGCCTCGGCCTCTCGATCGTCCGCGCGATCGCAACCGTCCACGGCGCGACCCTGCGCGCCGAGCCGCGCCCCGAGGGCGGCCTCAGCGTCGAGGTCCGGTTCCCGGGGCGCAAGGATGATCGCGAGCCGGACTCCGCCTCAGAGAGAGTCACCGGTGGATGATCATCGCCAGCTCGGGCTCGGGCGACGCTGGGGACTTGCAATTCTTCCGGTCCCTCGAGACGCACCGGACTCGCGCGTTCGTCCGCTTTATGAAGCGCCTTCCGGCGGACCCCCGCTGTGCTGTTTGCCGGGGCCCTGCGGCGGTCTCGGGGGGCGGATCATGGAGCAGCCAACGTCCGTGCCGAAAGCTAGCGTGGGCGTCTCGGTACATCACGGTCTAAGGGGAAAGCTCTATGGCGGAAGAGTCACTGCCTTACCTCAATGCGACGGGCAACATCACGAAGGTCTTGAAAAAAATCAAGGATGCGGAGACCCCGCCTCGGTTCAGCCAGGACTTTCTCGCAACGACGTTGCAGATGCCAGGGGGCTCCCCCCAACCGGTTATCCCCTTTCTGAAGCGCACCGGTTTCCTCGGGTCCGATGGAACGCCTACCGAGTTATACAAACGGTTTCGCGGTTCTCAAAGTAGCGCAGCAGCAGCCGAGGCATTGCGAGTCGGATACAAACCGCTCTATCGGATCAACGAGTACGCCCATGACGCCACCGATCAAAAGCTGAAGGACCTGGTCATCCAAGTAACTGGAGCCGAGAAAGGCGCCAGGCGGGTTGGCGCAACTGTTGCCTCCTTCAAAGCTTTGAAGGCATTTGCAGATTTTTCAACCTCAGTCCCGGCTGAGGAGTCCGCCGCTGAGCCGGTGGGTGAGGGGGCAGCATTGCGGGACAGTGGGAATTCCCATGAGCCTGAAGGCAGCCTGAGACTGGGCTACACGATCAACCTAAACCTCCCGGCTACCTCGGACGTCGCGGTTTTTGATGCCATCTTCCGAAGCCTCAAAGAGCACTTGTTGTAATGAGCGGAGCGTTAGAAGATGAGATCAAGCTCTTCGGAATGACGAACCAGTTGATTGAGCACGGCCTCGATCGCGTTGAACGAGAACACGCAATTGACCTCGGAAGAGGTAAACGAACCTCAGACATTGACGAGGCCTACTACCCGCAGATAGAGAGCGCCATCCGTGCCGAGGCAGCCCAGATGGCTCCCCACTACGAGATCTTCTATTCGCTTGAGACGACCATTCGCCGCAACGTCCGAGACCAGTTGGCCGCTCAAAATGATGATTGGTGGAAGAAGCTGATCCCCGAGCCAATTCGCCTCGATGCCGAAAAAGTGCAACGACGGGAGCGAGATTCAGGCGTCACGCCACGGTCCGACGACCTGATTGACTTCCTCACCTTCGGCCAGCTGAGTGAGACGATCAAGACCAACTGGGACATTTTCGCGGCGACCTTTTCAAGCAAGAAAGCCGTGAGAAAGTCATGGCTAGCCTCAACATGCTTCGTGGGCCAATTGCGCACTTCAGTCCGCTAGCTGAGGATGAGGTTGTTCGTCTTCAGTTGACGGTCCGCGACTGGTTTCGGCTCGGAGAGTCTTAATCAGCAGATGCCGGCTCGCTGTCCCGATCCGAGAGCTTCGAACGGACAGCTTCCAAAGCCCACCCAGCCGGTGCTAACCCAGCAAGTCCCGGAGACCATCCGCGTCGAGGTCAGCATCTCGCAAGATCCCGGCGAGGGTACCCTTGCGCAGTTCTTTATGAAGCGGCACGACAAGCGCCGTCCGGCTTCCTGACTTCTTAAGTCGAACATGACTTCCGCGTTGACGAACCACCGTCCAGCCATCCCTTTCGAGCGCTTTGACGAGCTGGGCGCCCGAGACCACCGGCTGCCGCGGGGTCACGCCGGCAGGGTGATCCTGCGACGGACGATGCCCATGTCAAGCGACTCGCCGTCTTCGCGAAGCCCCTCGACATAGAGGGTGACCGCCTCATTGGCGTTCGCCAGCGCATCATCCATGTCGTCGCCCTGCGTGTGAAGACCTGGCAGCTCCGGCGCGTACACGTGATACCCACCCTCTTCTTGGGGTTCGAATATCAGCTCTATTTCCCGATCGTGGCCAGGCATATATTGATCAGACTCTCTTGATCAAAATCGGGGAGACAGGATTTGAACCTGCGACCGCTCGGCCCCCAGCCGAGTGCGCTACCAGACTGCGCCACTCCCCGTGGGGTGATGCCGGCATTCTGACGGATTGGGCGGGTGGCGGCTACGCTGCCCTCTGCGTGCGGCGGTAGCTCAACGGTAGAGCCTCAGCCTTCCAAGCTGATGACGCGGGTTCGATTCCCGTCCGCCGCTTTGGGGCGGGCTCCTCGCGGCCGGGGTAAAGGGGGGCGGGCGTGCGACCGATGCAAGGCTGGATGCGAGATCGACTGCTGATGTTGGCGCTGTGCTGCGGGCTCGGCCTGGCGATCCTGGCCGGCGCGGGCTGCGGGGGGTCGGACTCGACCAACGGGTCGCCGGCGCAGGAAGCGACCAACAACGGCAGCGGCGAAAAGGGGGGCTCGGCGGTGAGCGCGCCGGGGCAGGTCGATTGGCCCTATTTCGGTCGGGTGCCGGAGCGGACGCACTACCTGCCGGACGAGCGCAAGGTGCTCGACCCGCCGCTGCAGGAGGCCTGGTCGGTCAACACGCATGCGCTGATCGAGTTCCCGCCCGCCGTCGCCGACGGGGTCGCCTACGTGATCAACAAGTACGGCAACGGCAAAGCGGTGCGGCTGCGCGACCGTAAGGTGCTCTGGGAACTGCAGCTCGACCCCGCCAACAAGGGCAAGCAGAACGACGTCACCGCGCCGACCTACTACCGGGGGAACGTCTACGGGGCCTTCCTCGACGGCTACCTCGCCAACGGCGACGCGGCGACCGGCGAAAAGGTCTGGGTCAAAGACCTCCACGCCCATCTCGAATCCTCACCGCTCCCGGTCGACGGGCTGCTCTACGTCGGCACCAACAAGGGCGAATTCCTCGCGATCGACGCGCAGAGCGGCGAAACGAAGTGGAAATTCCAGACGCCGGGAGCGATCAAAGCCAGCCCCAGCTACCACGACGGCAAGGTCTTCGTCGCCGACTACCAGAGCTCGATGTTCGCGCTCGACGCCAAGACCGGCAAGGTCGACTGGCGCAGCAACACCAGCAAGGTGCCGCCGTTCGGCCAGGGCGGCTTCTTCTCCTCCCCCGCGATCGCCTTCGGCCGCGTCTACGCCGCCCGCGACGACGGCACCGTCTACGCCTTCGACGAGAAGACCGGCAAGGTCGACTGGTCCTTCCCGGCCGGGGCGGCGATCTACGGCTCGCCTGCCGTCGCCGAGGTGCCGGGGACGCCACCCACGGTCTACATCGGCGCCGAAGACGGCAGCTTCTACGCGCTCGACGCCGCCACCGGCAAGGTCCGCTGGAAGTACGACGTCGGCGGCGCCATACCGGGAACGGCGGTGGTGATCGGCCACACCGTCTACACCTCCAGCTTCGAAACCAAGAAGACGGTCGGCCTCGACGTGAAGACCCATCGCAAGGTCTTCGAGTGGAACGATGCCGGCTACACGCCGATGGTCTCCGACGGCAGCCGCCTCTACCTGATCGGCTACTACACGCTGGTCGGGCTCGAACCGAAGCAATGAGCGACGAGGCAGGGACGATCGGCGCGGACGGCGCGATCGAGTGGCGCGACGAGGAGGGGCAGCTGGACCGCCGGGGCGGACCGCTCTTCGCAGGCCTTGACCCCGTTCCGCTGTTCCTTATCCCGACCACATAGGGATAAGGAACAGCGCAAGGGCAAGGAGGTGGCGCGGGGACGAGCGCAGGGCGCTCTGTAGAGCGGAATCCGTCCGTAAGGGGTCGGCGCTCCCAGGTAAGGGGTCCGGTCCCTAAATCGTAGGCATTTGCCCGATGTGCGGGGCGGTTATCAGGCCTAGGTTGGTTATCGAACCGCGAACCAGGAGGTCGACGATGAATCCGAACCAGATGCTTCTCCGCAACGTCCAGATCGAGCGCAACCGCTTCGAGGGCGAGGCGCTCGAGTCGCGCCGGGCCGACCGTCGCGCCCGCCGCCACGGGGTCGGGGTGCGCCCGTCGATCTTCAGCCTGCTACGACGGCGATAATCGGGGGCGTGGCGGCCCGCGTCAGCGCCAGCAGGCTGATCGGTCGAGCGGCTGAGCTCGCCGAGCTGGAGCATGCCTACGAGGAGGCGGCCGCCGGCACCGCCACCCTCGCCTTCCTCGCCGGCGAATCCGGGGTCGGCAAGTCCCGCCTACTGGGCGAGCTGCTGAACCGGATCTGCGAGCGCGGCGGGCTGCCGCTCGGCGGCGAGTGCGTCGAGCTCGGCAACGACGAGATCCCCTACGCGCCACTGGTCGCGGGGCTGCGGCCGCTGGTCCGCGACGACCCGGAGCTGGTCGCCTCCCTCTCCCCCACCCACCGCGCCGCCCTCGCCCAGCTGGCGCCGGAGCTGGCGCCCGACGGCGTCGCCGCCGCCGCGGGCGATGAGCGCCACCGTCCCTTCGAGGCGCTGCTGGCGCTGCTCGAGCGGATCGCCGAGGATCGGCCGGCGGTGCTCTGGATCGACGACGCCCACTGGGCCGACCGCTCGACCCGCGACTTCCTCGCCTTCCTCGCCAGCGCCCTACCGGAGGACTGCCCGCTGCTGACGATCGTCGCGTACCGCTCCGACGAGCTCCACCGGCGCCACCCGCTGCGCCCGCTGCTGGCCGAGCTGGGCCGCGGCGAGCGGGTGCGGCGGATCGAGTTGGAGCCGTTCGGCCGCGACGAGCTCGCCACCCAGCTCTCCGACATCCTCGGCAGCGACCCCGGCGCGGGCGCGGTCGAGCGCTTCTTCGAGCGCAGCGAGGGCAACCCGCTGTTCACCGAGGAGCTGCTCGCCGCCGGCTCCGACGGCCGCGGCAGCCTCCCCGGCACCCTGCGCGACGCGCTGCTGCTGCGGGTCGAACGGCTGCCGGCGGCCTCGCGGGCGGCGCTGCGGGTGCTGGCGGTGGCGGGCCGGGCCGAGCACGGCGTCCTCGCCGCCGCCTGCGCGCAGCTGGCCGCGGCCGAGCTCGGCGAGGGACTGCGCGAGGCGGTCGAGGCCCAGGTCATCCTCGTCGCCCGCGACGATCGTTACGCCTTCCGCCATGCGCTGCTCCGCGAGGTGATTTACGACGACCTCCTGCCCGGCGAGCGCAGCGACCTGCACCTGCGGCTGGCGCGGGCGCTGGAGGCGAAGATGAGGGCCTGCGAGGACCGGCCGCCGCTGGCCGCCGCGGTCGCCCACCACTACCACGCCGCCGAGGACCAGCCGGAAGCGCTGCGCAGCGCCGTCACCGCGGCCCGGGTCGCCGAGGGAGTCGAGGCGCCGGGCTCCTCGGCGGCGCTGCTCGACCGGGCGCTGGAACTCTGGGGCCGGGTCGACGACCCGGCGGCCGCGGCGGGAATGGACCACGCGACGCTGAGCCTGATGGCCGCCCGCGCCCACGGGCTCGACGCCGCCGAGCCACAGGCGATCGCGCTCTACGAATCGGCGCTGGCGGAGATCGACGCCGAGGAGGAGCCGGCGCGGGTCGCCGGGGCCCTCGCCGAGACCGCCGCCAACCGCTGGGCGCTGGGCGAGGACGAGCGCGCCCGCGACGGACCTCGACCGGGCGCTGGCGCTGATGCCGGCCTCCGAGCCGAGCCCCGAGCGGGCCCAGATCCTCGAACAGAAGGCCCGCTTCCTGATGCTGCAGGGCCGCTTCGAGGCGGCCTGCGACGCCGCCGAGGAGGCCCTGGCGGCGGCCGAGGCGGCGGGGGTCGAGGGGACCAAGGCGCTGGTCCTGAACCGGCTCGGGCTCGGACGCTTCTTCCTCGGCGAAGAGGAGAAGGGCGACGCCGAGATGCGCGAGTCGATCGAGCTGGCGCGGCGCTCGGGCTCGAACGACCAGCTGGCGACCGTCTTCGTCAACTACTCCGACACCCTCCACATCGCCGGCCGCAGCGAGGAGGCACTGGCGCTGGCGACCCAGGGCGAGAGCGAGGTGACGCCGGGCGATCGCTCGGGGATCTGGCTCGCCTGCGCCCGGGCCGAGATCCTCTTCGACCTCGGCCGCTGGGAGGAGTCGGCGCGGGCGCTGCCCTGGCGCAAGAACGTCGCCGCCAGCGGCCAGACGCTCTCCAACCTGCTGCTGCGGCGGGCGGCGCTGCGGCTCGGCCGTGGCGACCGCGAGCCGGCGCGGCGGCTGATCGAGCGCATCGGCCGCGTCGTCGAGAACGCGGTCGAGCCCCAGTTCCTGGCCGAGGCCGGCTCGCTGGCTGGCGAGCTGGAGCGCCGCGAGGGGCGGCTGGAGGAGGCGCGGGGGGCGATCGAGCGAGCGATCGACCGGATCGAGTTCTGCTCCGACGACGCCCTGCGGATGGCCAACGTCTCGGCGGCCGGGGCGGCGGTCGAGGCCGACGCCGCGGCCAGCGCCCGCGACCTCGGCGACGAGGAGGAGCTGCGGGCTTCGCTGGCGCGGGCGGAGCTGATGGCGGCGCGGACCGAGGCGGCGGCCGAGTCCAGCCCGCACGCACTGACCGCGGCCTACGCGGCAAGCGCCACGGCCGAAGCGGCGCGGGCGCGGCGGGACGAGCGGGCGGCGGAGCTGGAGGGCGCGGCGGCGCTGGCCTGGGAGGAGCTCGGGCGCCCCTACCCGGTGGCGGTCCACCGCTGGCGCGAGGCGGAGGCGTTGACTGCGGTGGGCGAGCGCGAGCGGGCCGGGGCGGCGGCGGGCGCGGCGCTGGCCGCGGCGCGGGGGCTCGGCTCAGCCTGGCTGGCAGAGGAGGTGGAGAGCCTCGTCGCCCGCGGGCGACTGACGGCTTCGCCCACCGTTGACGGCGATGGTTCGGCCGAGCCCGCCGAGGACCCCTTCGGCCTCACCCCGCGCGAGCGCCAGGTCCTGGCCGCGGTGGCCGAGGGCGCCACCAACCGGGAGATCGCCGAGCGCCTCTTCATGGCCGAGAAGACGGCCAGCGTCCACGTCTCCCGGATCCTCGCCAAGCTCGGCGTCCGCAGCCGCACCGAGGCGGCGGCCGTCGCCCACCGCCACGGCCTCACCGCCGCCTGAAGCCCCGTCCTCCTGCGCTATTGCACTTGTACCCCCTCTAGGGGGCAGAAGAGAAGGAACGCGGACGTTTCCGGCGGCGTCGACCGCTGAGTGGGCTCAGCCGGCGATGCGCAGGATCAGCGGCTTCGGCCGCGCCACCTGGGCGCCGTTCGCCGGGGTGAAGACGAAGTTGGGCTTGACCCGAGCCTTGCCCTTCTTCTTCAGCTGTTTCTTCGCTTTGCCTTTGGCTCGGACCGTCACCTTCAGGGTGCCGGCGGCGGGCGCACTTTTGGTCACTTTGGCGACGCCTTTGCCGGAGACCAGCAGGGTGCCAGCGGCGGGAACCTGGACCGTGACCGTAGCGGTCCCCTTTTTCAGGTTTCGCTTTGCCTTGCCGAGCCCGAGCGAGAGCTGGCCGACGACGATCTGACCGGTGTTGGCGACGGTGCCACCGGCTGGGGCGTGGGCGGCGAGGGTGACGGTGTAGGTACCGGGCGGAGTCGTCGGCGGCATCGTCACCGCGACCGCTCGGACCGCCGCGGCGCCCTGATGGGTGGTGCCATCGTAGGCGGGGCTGTAGGTCGGTTCGACCGGGGTGGCGCTGCCGCCGGGGATCGAGGTGGCGGCGGTGAGGGTGAAGCCGGGCGCCGGGTTGGTAACGGTGCTGGCGGCGGCCAGCGGGAAGTCGAGGGTGGCTTTGCCGCCGACCGGAACCGAGACCGAGGCCGCGCCGGCGACGCGGAGGTCGGTGACAGGGCCTTCGACTTCGTCGGCGATCTCTTCGCAGAAGGTGAAGACCTCTTCTTTGGCTGGATTGTTTTCGTCGCAGTCGACCGGGCGATCGGCCGGGTGTTTTTTCCCTTCGACTTCCGCTTCGCTGACGTTGCGCCAGCCCCAGGCGAATTCAGTCCTGAAAGTCCCCCCGTAGGGTGCGCCGACTGCGGGCGGCGCGACGTCGATGTTCACTTCCCATTCGTTCTTTTCGCCTTCGGTTTCTTCGTAGACCGCGGAGAGGTAGCCGACGTATTCGTATCCCGGGGGCGGGAATTCAGTTTTCTTGCCTTCGGATGATTCTTCAGTGAATTCGTAGTTTTCGGCGACTTCCTGATTGCGGGTATATCTCAGGGTCGGCCCGTGGGTCGGCGAAGGCGCTTCGAAGCTGGCCGGCGCCGTCCATCCCTTGGGAACCGAAACCAGCAATATCGACTGCTCGGTTTCGGTGGCTTCCGCGCCTTCGCATTTGACTTCGGACGAGCCTCCTTCTTCGCTGTTCGCGCAGAGGACGAGGTGAATCCGAACCGGCCCGACCCCGGCCGGCTGGCTGACCGTGAGGGTTTCCGGCTTGTAGGCCGCGCAGGCGCTCAGGCCGAGGAGCAGCGCCGCGAAGGCGCCGAGAATGATCAGGTATCGAAGCGGGAAACGCATGGCCGGACCCGGGCAGCATATGGCTCCATCCGGCGGCTCGCCACAATCAAGCGTCCATGCGCCACCACCCCGCCCACGACGTCACCGACCCCGCGATCGTCCGCGAGCTGGTCCGCGCCAATCCATGGGCGACGCTGGTCAGCGCCAACCGCGGCCTCGTCGCCTCCCACTATCCGGTGCTGCTCGACGAGGAGGGCGAGGAGCTGACCCTGCTGACCCACCTCGGCCGTCCCGACGAGGAGGTCCACGGGCTGCCCGACGGCGAGGTGCTGGTGATCGTCCAGGGCCGCCACGGCTACGTCTCGCCGAGCTGGTACGCGCCGGGGGCGACGCGGGCGCCGACCTGGAACTTCACCGTCGCCCATCTATATGGCGAGCCGCAGCTGCTCGGCGAGGAGGAGAACCTGGCGGTGCTGACCCGGCTCGTCGCCCACTTCGAGGACCGGGTCGAGCGGCCAATGCACCTCGACCAGGAGTGGGGCGCGAACGTCGCGAAGGGCACCGTCGGCCTCCGCATCCCGGTCGACCGCTTCGTCTGCAAGCGCAAGCTGAGCCAGGACAAGGACGAGACCTCGCGGCGGCAGGTGATCGCGAAGCTACGCGAGCCGGGGCCTTACTTGCAGCCCGAGCTCGCAGACGAGATGGAACGCGAGCTCGAGACGGAACTCGCCGGGTCAGACGAGGCGCCCAGCCGTTCGGACCAGGCGCCCGGTCGTTCCGACCAGGCGCCCTAGCCGTTCAGCTTCAGGACGACGGTCCGCGGCTTGCTGAAAGCGGCACCATTCCCGGGGGCGAAGGTGAAGTTCGGTTTCACTTTCGCCTTGCCTTCTTCCGAGAGGTCGGCGGCAGCGGGACCCTTCGTCTTCAAGTTCACTTTCAGCGTCTTCGCCGCGGCGGCCTGCTTCGTCACTTTTTTCACGCCTTTGCCGGTAACCGTCAGAGCGCCGTCGCTGGGGACGGTGACGGAGACCAGCGCCGTGCCCTTTTTCTTGTTCTTTTCGACTTTGCCGAACTTCAGCGTGGCGGCAACGACGGTGAGGGTGCCAGCCTGGCTGACCGAGCCGCCGGCGGCGGTGGCGGCGGTCAAGCTGACCGGGTAGGCGCCAGCTTTCGCGTTCGCCGGCACTTTCACCGCGACCGCTGCTGAGCTGCCGGCCAGGGTCGGGGTCGCCGGGGTGGCGGTGGCTCCCGCGAGGCCGGTAACGGCGCTGAGGCTGAATGCCGGAGGCGGGCTCACGGAGCTGGTCAGAGAGGCGGGGAAGGTCAGCGTCGCGGTGCCGCCGGGCAGCGCAGTCGCCGGTGCCGGCGGGGCGATCGCGAGGTTCGTGGTGCCGGTCGACTTCGCGTCGGCGACTTCGCAGAGGGTGAAAGTTATCGGGGATTCGTCCGTGCAGTTCAGAGGCCTGTTGGCGGGGGATTCTTTCGAAATGCCTTGCCATGCGGTGGCGGTGGTGACCTTGAAGACGGCCCCGGGCGACGGCGGGGTGAATTCGGCGTCGATCGACCACTGGAATTCGTCGGCGATGTTGTCCGTAACCGGGTTCGACCGGTAGGCGACGATCTGGGTCCCGGGCGGCGGCCAGGTCGGCTTCCCCGCTTCATTTTCCTGCCAGTTGGCGAAGACGGACGAGGCGGCGCTGTTGCGGGTGAGAGTCTCGGTCGGAGTCCCGCCCTTTACCCCCGTGGCGACGACGCTGTCCGGGGCCACCGTTCCGGCCGGCAGCGCGAAGGCGACGTAGTGCTGGGCCTGTCCGTTTTCCCCGGGTTTGGAGGTGTTGCGGGCACAGGCTTTGCCGTTTTCGGCTTTTTCTTTTTCCGATTCGCCTTCCTGATAGCCGAAGGTGCAGACGTCGAGGTGCACCTTGACCGCACCCAGGCCTTTCGGCTGGGAGGCCTGCATCGAGCCCTCCTTGTAGGCGAAGCCGCAGCCGCCGGCGAGCAATGCCAGCAGAGCGGCCGCGGCGAGGACAGCGGCAGCGGAGAAGGAGCGGGAGCGAGACATGTCGCGACCCTATCGGCGGCGTGCGGACGGAAACAAGGGCTGGCGCTAAGTCGGGACGCACACCCGCTTGCGCGCCTCAGTCTCCGGCTGGCGTCCCGGGCGGCTCGTCGCCGCCTCGCCCGCGTCCTAACGGGGCGCGGCTATTCGCGAACGAGGATGAGGCTGAAGGGCACCGTCGCGGCGGCGCCGTTGGCTGGCTTGAAGGTGAACTTCGGCTTCACCGGCGCCCTGCCGGTGGCGGCGAGCTTCGCCGCGGTCGCTCCCTTGGCCTTGACGATCATTTTCAGCCTCTTCGCGGTGGACGCTTTCCTCTTCACCTTGACGACGCCCTTGCCGCTGACGGTCAGGGTGCCGGCGCCGGGGACGCCGACCGCGACCCGCACCGTTCCCTGCTTCCGCAGCTGCTGGATCCTGCCCGGTTTCGGCTTCGCCGAGACGACCGTGAGGGTGCCGCCCTGGGAGACGGCGCCGCCGCCGGGGGCCGTGGCGGTGACGGTGACCGGATAGGCGCCCGGCTTCGCCTTTTTCGGGACGATGACGTTGACGGTCGCGCTGCTGCCGGAGACGGCCGGCGTTGCCGGGCTCGCAGTCGAGCCGGGGAGCCCCGAGGCGGCGCTCAGCGCCAGTGACGGCGGCGGCACCGCCGAGCTGGCGAGGGCAGCCGGGAAGGCGACGGCGATGGTGGCGCCGGGGAAGGCGGTCGCGGTGGCGGGGGCCAGCTTCAGGTCGGTGACCCCGGTCGCGGTTCCTTCCTGGATGAAGCAGGTGGACGGCCCTTCGCCTTCGCATTCGATCGGCCGGCCGGGGGTGAATTCGGTTTCCGGGATGTTGAGCTGGCCGCCGGAGGCGACTTCGACAGTGAACGGACCGGCGAAGGCTGCCCCCGGGGGCAGGCCGAAGTCGGTGTCGATCGACCATTCGTATTGCTTGGCGACGATGTCGAGCGAGGGCGGACCGACGTAGCCGACGATTTCGCTACCGGCCGGCGGCCAGGGCCGCGAGTCGCCCTCTTCGCGCTCGGCGCGGGCGTAGGCCGCGGCGACTTCGGCGCTGCGGGTGTAGGTGAAGGTCGGCGCCGCGCCGACGCCGACGGCGGTGATCGCGACGGGTGCGGTGCTGCCGGCCGGGATCGCGAAGGCAAGGGTCGTCTCGGCGGTCGTACCCGGGTCTTCTTTTTCGATCTGTTCGCGCGCCGCATCGGGGACCGGGCCGCAGATCTTCTCTTCGGGCGTCATTTTCACTTCTTCCGCCCCGATCGTGCAGGCCTCGAAGTGAACGTGGACCGGACCGATGCCGCCGGGCTGGGTGGCCCGCAGCGAACCGGGCTTGACGAAGGCGCAACCGCTGGCGAGGAGCGCCGCCAGCGCGGCGACCACGAGAATTAAAGCGGTGCGAGTTGGTCGAACCATCGGGCGGCGGCAGCCTACCTCGCTCTGCGGGCGGACAGCGCCGAGGCGGACAATTAGGCAGGAAATCCGACCCGCCTCACCCCACCTAACGTTTGCGGCGGCTGGCGGGACGGGTGCGGCGCTCGCGGTCGGCGAGGGCACGCAGGCGCCGTTGCCGCTCATCGGCGTTGGCCAGCATGTAATGAGCCATGAATCGCATCGTCAGCCTCCTTCCATCTCGTGACGGGCGAAACCGTCTAACTAAGCTTGCCGGTTGCGTAGACACTAGCTAAACTCGTTTGGCGGTGTCAACCTCCAATTCGAAGACGACGGTTACGAAGATCGCGGCCCGCCCGGAGGCCGAACTGCTGGTCGCCTTCGTCAATACGGTCGACGTCGAAGAGGGAGTCGAGCGGCTGGGGACGCCGGCCGAGCTAGCCGCCTGGATCGGCGAGAACACCGAGCTGGTGGCGCCGGCCGGGCTCGGCGCCGGGGACCTGGCGCGAGCGCTGAGGCTGCGCGAGGCGCTCCGCGCCCTGCTGCTCGCCAACAACGGTGCCCCCTCCCCCACCGCAGCCGCCCTGGAGCCGTTGCGCGAGGCCGCCGGCCGGGCCAGCTTCGGCGCCCGCCTCGGCGGCGCCGGCGAGGTCGCGGTCGAGCCCGGCGGCGAGGGCAGCGAGCCGTTCGAGGCCCGCCTCCTGCTCGCCGCTGAGCGGCTGCAGTTGCTCGGCGCCTGGGAGCGAGTCAAGGCCTGCGGCGCCGAGAACTGCCGCTGGGCCTTCTACGACACCTCCCGCAACCACTCGCGGACCTGGTGCTCGATGGACGTCTGCGGCAACCGTCAGAAGACCCGCCGCTACCGCGGCCGCGCCGCCGGTTGAGTCGGCGCCGGCCCGGTCAGCGTTGCGGCGGCTTCAGCTTGACCGCGAAGGAGGCGGTCACAGGCCGGCCGGCGAGCCCACCGACGCTCGGCGCCGCCGTCAGCCGGTAGCCGCCGGCGCCGAGCGACCTCCCGCCGAGCTTGCCGCTGAAGCGAAGAGCGTCGGCACCGCCGGCGGCGGCCGCGGAGAAGTTGCCGCGGCTGACCAGACGGCTGCAGCGAGCGTGCCCCTGGTTCTTCGCCGAGGGCTTCACGCAGGCGTCCCCGGCCCGCCGGCCCGGCAGCTTGGCCGCGACCGCGAAGCTGACGGTGGCGGCGCGGTCGAGAGTGAACGAGATCGTCGCACCGCGTTTGGCGGCGGCGCTCCGCGCGCCCGACGCCTTCGCCACTGCGCCGACGCCGAAGAAGGTATGCGGGCTGACCTTCAGCCCGCTCAGGACCGGCGGCGTGGCCGGCGGCGGTGGCGGCGTGTAGGCGAAGAGATCGCTGGTCTCGCTGGCCGACCCGATCGGGTTGCTGCCGGTGACCCGGCAGCGGTAGCTGCCAGCCGCGGGCGGGGTGAAGGTGGCGCCGGTGGCGCCGGCGATCGGAGCGTTTTCGAGCATCCACTGGTAGGCGTAGCCGCTCGGCGTCCGGTAGACGAAGGACTCCGGCGTGTCGGCGGCCCAGGCCCCGGTCGAGCAGGAGAGCGCCGCGCCGCCGCTGATCTGCGGCTTGCCCGCGGTGACCGGCGGCTTCAGCACGTTCGGGTAGGAGGCGCCTTCCGTCTTGGCCATCCCGGTTTTGACGATGCCGCCGCCGCTGCCGTCGAGGTTCGCGTAGGAGAGCTTGCCCGAGGTGACGTTGCCCCAGTAGAGGCGGCCGCGTTCGGAGTCGACCGCGAGGCCGGCGGGATTGCTGACGTTGGCCCCGATCAGGTTGAGCGGCGCCACTCCTTTGCCGTCGAGTCCGACCGAATAGATGCTCTGGCCGTAGACGTTGGTCCAGTAGACGCGGTCGTTCGCCGGGTCGATCGCGAGGCCCTGGGGATTGTCGAAGACCCCCGCTTCGGCGCTGGCGAACAGATTGCCGCCGCCGCTGCCGTCGAGGTCCGCGTAGGAGATCGATTTGGCGAGGTTGTTGATCCAGTAGAGCCGGCCGGCCCCGGGATCGACGGCGACCCCGTATGGCGAGTCGACCGTCGCCATACCGGTGCCCAGGTAACCGCCGCCGCTGCCGTCGGTGCGGGTGAAACCGAGCTTGTTCGCGGCCCCGTCGGACCAGTAGATCACTCCGGCGGCGGGATCGAGGGCGATGCCGGTGAGGATTTTCGGTTCCACGCCCAGTGGCAGGTCGCCGCCGGGGCCGCCGCCGAGGTCGACGAAGGAGATCCCCTTCTTGTTGTTGTAGTAGACCCGGTCCTGGGCCAGGTCGAGCGCGATGCCTTCGGCGGTTCCGATCTTCGCCCCGGGGGCTTCCAGCGAGCCGCCGACGTCGCTTTCATCGAGTTCGGCGAAGCCGATCGTTTTGCTGGCGCTGTAGTCGCCCCAGTAGAGCCGTTCGGCCGCCGCGGCTCCGGACGCCGCGACGAGGAGCGCAGCGATTGCCGCCAGCAGGCAGGCGGGAAAGATCAGACGGCGAGCGGTTCCCCTGCAATTCATCGCCGGGGAGGCTAGCCGCAGGCGACGATGCGGGCGGCGAAGACCGATCGATTGTCCAATACGCTGGGGCGATGGCGGCTGAGGACTTCGAGCCGATCGTCGGCGGTTGCATGTGCGGGAGCGTCCGCTTCCGCGTCTCCGAGCCGCTGCTCGGCGCCCTCTTCTGCCACTGCAAGCGCTGCCAGCGGCGCTCCGGCAGCGCCTACTCGATGACCGCGCTGACCGCGCCGGGCTCCTTCGAGGTCACCGACGGCGCGGAGCTGCTGCGCGCCTACCATCCCGACGGCGGCTACGTGAAGAGCTTCTGCGGCAACTGCGGCGCCCACACCCACACCACCAACCCCGACGACGAGACGATCATCGCGATCCGCCTCGGCTGCGTCGACGACGACCCCGGCATCCGCCCCCAGGTCCACCAGTTCACCGCCTACGCGATGCCCTACCACCCGCTCCCCGACGACGGCCTCCCCCGCTACCCGGAGCGCTTCGGCGAGGGCGAGCCGGAAGCGCCTAGCCGTCGAGCTTGACCGGATCCGGTCCGGGCAAGCTCTACGGCACCTGGAGCGCCTGGGCTTCGGTCAACGCCTCGACCAGGCGCTCGACCTCGATCGGGCCGAGGTAGCGGCCCTCCTGGTCGCAGCAGAGCAGGGGCGCGAAGCGGCTGTGGCGGGAGCGGGCCATCGCCCGGCGGGCCAGCACCGCCGGGTCCTCGCCCGGGAGCGCCTTCAGCGGTTCGGGGTCGAAGCTCTCGCCGGCCAGGTAGCGGGCGCGGTCGAGGAGGCCGACCGGGCGGCCGTTGGGGTCGACGACGGCGAGGTGCTGCAGCTCCAGGTCGGCACTGAGGCGGGCCGCCGCTTCGCCCTCCCAGGAGGCCAGCGCCAGCGGCTCCCGCTCGTGCCAGAGGCGGTCAGGGTCGGCGGTCGGGCTGCGTTCGCGCAGCCAGTCGCTAAGCGGGATCTCGGGGCCGACCATGCCCGGCTCCGGTCGGGCGAGGGCGTAGCCCTGGCCGAGCGGCACGCGCAGGTCGAGCAGCGCCTCGAGCTCCTCCAGCTCCTCGATCCCCTCGGCGACGACCCAGGCGTCGATCCGGGTCGCGAGGTCGCCGAGCGACTCGACCAGCTCGCGGCGCGAGGGGTCGGCGTGGAGCCCGGTGATGAGGCTGCGGTCGACCTTGACGAACTCCGGCCGCAGGGCGGCGATCCGCTGCAGGCCCGAGTAACCGGAGCCGACGTCGTCGATCGCGATCGTGGCGCCGCGCTCGCGCAACGCCGGCAGCCAGCGCCCGATTTCGCCGTCGGCCGTGCGCGAGTGCTCGGTCAGCTCGATCACGACGCCGTGCAGGCGGCCGTGCTGGGCGAAGGCGGCCTGGATCTTCGGGTCGCCGAGCGAATCGGGGTCGACGTTGATGGTCAGGAAGGTGTCGGCGGGAAGCGCCGAGCGGGCTTCGAGGCCGATCCGGATCATCCGCGCTTCCAGCTCGATCGCGAGGCCGTAGTCGGCCGCCTTGGCGAACCAGACGTCCGGCGGCGCCTGCGGCGGGCCGACGAAGCGGGCGAGCATCTCGTAGCCGCAGACGACGCCGCGACGAAGGTCGATTACCGGCTGGAAGACGGGCCGGACGGCGCCGGGGCTGCGGACCGCGTTGTGCAGCGGCGCCGACCAGCCGTCGGCGGGCGGCACCGCGCCGGCGGCAGGGGCCTGCGAGCCGAAGCCGGCGATCTGCGAGCTCCACTGTCGGTAAGCCACATCTGAGTTTCGGCGCCCGGTGGCGTTTGCTTGAGCGGTTTCGCTGCTTGAATCAGTTCGAGTGGCCGCCGCTACCAACTAGCGCGGGGGCGCTTCCCCGACTACTTGTGCAGGCCCGCGACCGGTTCGCCTTCGGCGACGACGGCGCAGTCTTCGGGCTGGGGGTCGATCGAGTCGACGATCGCCCGGCCTTCGCGGTGCCCGGGGCGCCCGCACTGGATCGTCCCGTCCTTGACCCCGTCGGCGGCGACGATCGTGTCGTCTCCCCCGTGGCCGAAGTATTCGTCTTCGCCGGGCTGGCCGAGCAGCAGGTTGGGGCCGGCGTCGCCGACGAGAATGTCGTTGTCGAAGGAGCCCTCGATGTCCTCGTCGGAGGGAGCGAGGTAGACGTGGTGGCAGCCCTTGATCACGTCGACCCAGGCCGAGTGCTGGGCGAGCGAGACGTGGAGGATGCCGGGGTGGGCCTGGGTCTCGGCGAAGGAGGCGTCGTCGCGACCGGTGCCGCCGACCAGCGCCCCGCCGGCGCAGCCGCCGCCGGCCGCCAGCAGGTCGCCGCCGGGGCCGCCGTAGAGGTAGGTCGGGCCGGGCAGGCCGCCGATCAGGCCGTCTTCGCCGGCGCCGCCGTAGATCTTGTCGGCGCCGGGGCCGGACTCGATCAGGTCGTCCTCGGGCCCGCCTTTGATCGTGTCATCGCCCTCGCCGCCGGCGAGGCGGACGAAGTCGACCGCTTCCAGCGACCCTTCGACCCGGAGGCTGTCGTTGCCGGGGCCGAGGTCGGCCATCAGCCAGCGCGCCGGGCCTTCGGTCGGGCAGACCAGCGAGGTGAGCACGCCGGCCGGGTGTTCGCAGCCGGCGCCGGCGGCGAGCCCGGCTTTGCCGACCACCGAGAAGCTGGCGCTGGCCGGGTCGAAGCCGACCGCGAGGTCGTCGGGCCCGGCGGCGCCGACGATCTGCAGCCCGCCGCCGCCGGCTCCGTCGCGATCGAGCCGGACCAAGGCCGAGCCCTTCGGCGTCGCTTCCGGGCCGCAGGAGAGGCTTTCTGAGCCGCCCTTGCAGGCGTCCTTCCCCTGCCCGCCTTCGAGCTTGTCGGCGCCGCCACCGCCGAGCAGGCGGTCGTTGCCGGGGCCGCCGTCGATCGTGTTCGCCTGGCCGTTGCCGATCAGCGTGTCGGCGAAGGCCGAGCCTTCGATCGTCTCGAAGCGGAAGAGCCGGTCGTGGCCGTCGCCACGGGCTTTGTGGGCGCGCAGCGAGACCCAGACGCCGCTGCCCTTACGGCCGGCGACCGCGGTCGAGAAGGAGGCGATGTCGCCGGCGCCGGGGCCGCCGTCCATGCGGTCGTAGCCGTAGTCGCCGCGGACCAGGTCGCGGTCGCCGGGGCCGCCGCTGACGGTGTCGATGCCGAGGCCGCCGCTGGCTTCGTCTTCGTCGCCGGGGCCGCCCAACACCTTGTCGTCGCCGAGGTCGCCGAAGACACGGTCGGTGCCGGAGCCGCCGTCGAGCAGATCGTTGCCACGGCCGCCGTGCAGGAGGTCGTCGCCGGGGCCGCCGCAGACGACGTCGTTGCCCAGCCCGCCGTAGACGACGTCGTCCCCGCCGCCGGCGGAGATCACGTCCGGGTGATCGGTGCCGCGAAGGACGTCGTCGCCGGCGGTGCCGACGATCGTCGCCGGGCGGCCGTCGCAGACCGCGGCTTCTCCTTCCGGCCCGGCGGCGGCATAGGCGTAGGCGCCGAGAGCGGCGAAGAACAACGACGCCGCGATCGCAATCCCCCTGAAACGTGCGCGCACAGGCGTAATCGTAGGGCCCGCGGAGGCGCCCGACCCTGGCGGAGGAAGTCATTGGCACTTTTGAGGGTGCGAAAACCGGCCATCCCGTTTAAGGTCTTCAACCGGATGGGAACCTCGCATCGCGCGTGGACACTTCTTGGGACGCGAGCGGGCACGACACGTCGTGCCCTCGTCGCGCTGCTCGCGCTCGCGGCGCTGCTCGCCAGCGGCTGCGGCGGCTCCTCCGACACCGGGTCGGGGACCGGCGCAGACGGCTCGCCGAGCACCCTGACGGTCACCTACAACGGCTTCCCGGACTACCTCGACCCTTCGCTCGGCTACACCAACGAAGCCTGGACGGCGATGTACGACGTCTACCTGCCGCTGCTCACCTACGCCCACCGCGACGGCACCGCCGGCACTCGGGTCATCCCCGGCCTGGCCAAATCGATGCCGAAGGTGAGCGACGGCGGTCGCACCTACGAACTGCAGCTCCGTCCCGGACTGCGCTACTCCGACGGGACCCCGGTCCGCGCCTCGGACTTCGCCAGCACGATCGAACGCCTCTTCCTGATCAACTCGCCGGGCCTGCCCTTCTACACCGACATCGTCGGCGCCGAAGAATTCATGGAGAAGAAAAAGGGCGGGATCGCCGGGATCGAAACCGACGACGCCAGCGGCCGAGTCGTGATCCACCTGGTCGAACCGCGCGGCACCTTCAACAACGAGCTGGCGCTGCTGTTCGCCGCGCCGCTGCCGCCGAACACCCCGGCCAAGGACATGACCAACGACCCGCCGCCGGGAGCCGGGCCATATGAGATCTCCGCCTCGAAACCGGGTCGCGGCTTCGAAATCACCCGCAACCCGGAATGGGCCGCCCACAACGGGCCGGCGATGCCGCAGGTCCCGGCCGGCCACATCGACCGCTTCGAAGTGAGCGTGCTGAAAAACCCCTCGACCCAGGTCAACTACGTGCTGCAGGGCAAGACCGACTGGATGCAGAACCCGCCGGCCCCCGACCGCTATCCCGAAATCGCGGAAAAGTACACCGGCACCCAGTTCGAGGCCTCGCCGCAGATCGACATCTACTACTTCTGGATGAACACGCAGCGGCCGCCGTTCAACGACGTGCGGGTGCGCAAGGCGGTCAACTACGCGATCGACCCGCGGGCGCTGGAACGGATCTACGCCGGCCAGATGAAAGCGCTGCACCAGATCCTGCCGGTGGGGATGCCGGGCCACCAAAGCTACGACCCCTACCCCCACAACATGGCGAAGGCGAAGCAGCTGATCGCCGAAGCCGACCCGAGCGACCGCGACATCTCCGTCTTCGGCGACACCGCCGCCCCCAACAACCAGGCCGCCGAGTACTACGAAGGGGTACTGAGGGAACTCGGCTTCCACCCGACGCTGAAGCTGGTCGCCGCGGCGAACTTCTTCACCGTGATCGGCAACACCTCGACCCCCGAACTCGACACCGGCTGGACCAACTGGTTCGAGGACTACCCCCACCCCAACGACTACTTCCAGCCGCAGCTCGACGGCAACTCGATCCAGCCGACCGGCAACTCGAACTGGGCGATGCTCGACGACCCGGCGATCAACAAGAAGATCGAGGAAATCGGCCGCGAACAGCTGGGGCCGAAGCAGGAAGCCGAGTACGCGGCGCTCGACCGGCAGGTAATGCGCGAACAGGCGCCGTGGGCGCCGTTCGGCAGCCTCACCCGCTCGACCTTCGTCTCCAGCGCCGTCGACCTGCAGAAAATCGTCGTCAGCCCAATCTTCGGCCAGGGCCTGACCAGCTTCCAGTTCCGCTAGACGGCCCGGCCCCGCACCGGGCCGCCGGCCGATAGGCTCGACCGATGCCCGCACCCCGGCGCAAAAAACGCGAAGAGCGAGGCGAGTACGGCTGGGTGATCTCCTTCGGCTGCAAAAACACCGGCCAGCTGAAACGCCTCAAAGTCGATACCGACCCCTCCTCGGACACCAGCCCGATCGAGGTCCCCTGTAGCTGCGGCGAGACCCACCGGGTCACCGTCTCCCCCTATCGCCGCCGCCGCGCCGCCGACGAGCCCTTCGACCTCGAGGTCACCTCGCTCGACGAGCTCCGCCGGTGAGCCCTCCGTAGCATTCGGGCATGGCGCTCTTCAGACGCCGGGAAGCGATTGCCGGCGCCGTCCTGCACCAGCCGACCGACGAAACCGTCCTCGACCCGGAGACCGGCGCCGTCACCTCCAAGCAGGCCGCCGACATCGACCTCCCCGCCGACGAGCTGCGGGGGCTCTGGGACGCCACCCACCTGGAGCGTCTGGCGCGGACCTACTGGAGCACCCTGCGGCGCTTCACCCTCGGCCTGATCCACGTCGAGTACTCGGAGGGCGAACGCGCCGTCGTCCTGCTCAGCAAGCGGCTACGGCTGCTCACCTTCAAGGCGCCCGAATACGAGCTCAGCGCCCGCCGCGGGATCGTCCGCTGGCGGATCGACCGCGGCTTTCTCGTCTCCCGGCGGGGGCGCAGCGGCGTCGGCTACCTGGAGATCGACGTCGAGCGCTTCGACCGGGTCGAGGGCGAGCCCGAGAAGGCGCGGCTGCACATCGAGGTCGAGGTCGCCAACTTCTACCCGGCCCTGGGCGGGCTCTCGAAGCGGCTCTACGCCAACACCCAGTCGCGGATCCACGTGATCGCCTGCACCTACTTCCTGCGCCGGCTGGTCCGCCGCGACCTCGACACCTCGCGGGTCGGTCGCTTCGCCCTCCCCGACAGCGTCGAGGAGGCTCCCGACCCTATGCCGGCGCGCGAGCGCGGCCCGGTCGACGGATAGGGGCGATAATCCCCGCCGATGTCATCGGGCACGGGGATAGACGTAGACGGGAACTCGACGGGATTGGGACCGCGGTTGCGGGCCTCGCGGGAGCAGCGGCAGATCGGGCTGCGGGAGCTGGCGCGCCGGGTCGAAGTCTCCCCCAGCGCCCTCTCCCAGATCGAGACCGGGAAGACGCGCCCCTCGGTGCGCACCCTCTACGCGCTGACGATCGAGCTCGGCCTCTCGATGGACCAGCTGTTCGCCGGCGAGGAAGGCAGCGCCAGTCCCAGGGCCGGTGACGTCGCGGCGGCGGCGCCGGTGGTGCAGCCACTGGCGACGCGGCGCTCGATCGAGCTTGGCGCCGGGGTCGTCTGGGAGCGACTGACCGCCGCCGGCGACGCCGCGGTCGACTTCTTCGAGGGCCGCTACGCGCCGGGCAGCTCGAGCAGCGACGGCGACCGGACGCACCACCATGGCGGCCGCGAGTACGGGGTCGTCACCAGCGGCAGGCTGCAGCTGACCGTCGGCGAGACGACCCACGAGCTCGGCCCCGGCGACGCGTGCTCGTTCGACTCGCGCGAACCCCACCGGCTGCGCAACCCCGGCCCCGAGCCGGCCCGCGCCTTCTGGTTCGTCGCCAAGCGCGGCTGAGCCCAGCCTTCGTCGAGTCGAGCCGCCCGCTCAGGCTGGCAGCGTCCGCGGCAACCCGAACCAGGGCAGCACGCCGGTGTCGCCGAAGCGGGTGATCGCGGCGATCCGCTCGCCCTCGAGGTCGAGGACGAAGATGCCGTGGGCGTGGAAGACCTCGGCCCGGGAATCGCCGAGGTAGTAGGCGAAGGCGGGGTGGCCGTTGGCTCGGGTGGCGATCAGGCGGGTGCTGCCGCCTTCGCTCCAGATCGTCCGCGTCGAGAGGAACTCGCGGATCGCCTCGCGGCCGTTGTATTCGTGCGGCTCGGGCGGCATCCGGATCCAGGCGTCCTCGCCCAGCAGGTCGAGGACCGCCTCGATGTCGCCGCGTTCGAAGGCGGCGGCGAAGCCGTCGAGGACGCGGCGCTGGGCAGGCGAGTCGGGGACGCGGCCGCCGGTCGGGCGCGGCGGCGCCGCCTCGATTGCGGCCCGGGCCCGCTGCAGGGCGCTGTTCACGGCCGCCGCGCTCAGCTCGAGCATCTCCCCCACCTCGGCGGCCCGGAAGCCGAGCACGTCGCGCAGGACCAGCACCGCGCGCTGGCGCGGCGGCAGTAGCTGCAGGCCCCAGACGAAGGCGAGGCCGACCGCCTCCTTGGCCTCGTAGCGGGCCTCGGGGCCCGGAGCGTCGTCCGGCAGGCCGTCGAGCAGCGCGTCGGGGAAGGGCTGCAACCAGACCGGCTCGGCGCGGCGGGTCGGCTCGGGGGCGCCCGGCGGTCCCTCCATCTCAGAGCGCCGGACCCCGGCGCGGAGCAGGTTGAGGCAGCGGTTGGTGGCGATCGTGTAGAGCCAGGAGCGCAGCGAGGCGCGGCCCTCGAAGCCGGCGAGACCGCGCCAGGCGGAGAGCAGGGTCTCCTGGACCGCGTCCTCGGCGTCCTGGATCGAGCCGAGGATGCGGTAGCAGTGAACCTGCAGCTCGCCGCGGAAGGGGTCGGTGAGGGCGCGGAAGGCCGCCTCGTCGCCGGCCTGGGCGCGGGCCAGCGCAGTCGCGGCGCCGCCGCCCACCGATGCCGAATCGCCGTTCATCGCTGGATTCTCCCATCGCCTGGTCGCTCCTCTCGAGTGTCCACACCCCTTGAGACGCCGGCGAGCGCCGGAATTCATCGGCGAGTTCGCGGCCGCGCCCAGGTCTCAACCGGCATGACCAAGAAACAGAAGTGGATCCTCGCCCTGGCCGCCCTGGCCGCCTTCATGACCGCGCTCGACGCCCTGGTGGTGACGACCGCCCTGAACACGCTGCGGCGCGACCTCGACGCCTCGGTCGAGGAGCTGGAGTGGACGGTGAATGCCTACAACCTCAGCTTCGCGGTGCTGCTGATGACCGCGGCGGCGCTCGGCGACCGCTTCGGCCGGCGCCGCCTCTTCGCCGCCGGCATCGCCCTCTTCGGCGTCGCCTCGGCCGCCTGCGCGCTGGCCCCGAGCGTCGGCGCGCTGGTCGCCGCCCGCGCCATCCAGGGCGCCGGCGCGGCCCTGGTCACCACCCTCGCCCTCGCCCTGGTCAGCGCCGCCTTCCCGCCCGAGCGGCGCGGCTCCGCCCTCGGCATCTTCTTCGCCGTCAACGGGCTGGCGGTGGCCGGCGGCCCGCTGGTCGGCGGCGCGGTCACCGAGGGCATCTCCTGGCAGTGGATCTTCTGGCTGAACGTGCCGATCGCGGCGGCGCTGATCCCGCTGGTGCTGCGGCGGATCCCCGAGAGCCACGGCCCCGACCGCGCCGTCGACCTGCCCGGCGTCGGGCTGGTCAGCGCCGGCCTCTTCGGGATCGTCTGGGGGCTGGTGCGCGGCAACCAGGCCGGTTGGGGCAGCGCCGAGGTCGTGGTCGCGCTGGCCGGCGGCCTCGCCCTGCTCGCCTGCTTCGTCGCCTGGGAGCTGCGGGCGCGGGCGCCGATGCTGCCGATGGGATTCTTCCGCTCACGCGCCTTCTCGGCCGGCAACGCGGCGATCTTCTGCGCCGTCGGCGGCCTCTTCTGCACCGCTTTCTTCATGTCGCAGTTCCTCCAGGCGGGGCTCGGCTACGGGCCGCTCGGCGCCGGCCTGCGACTGCTGCCGTGGACGGCGACGCTGTTCTTCGTCGCCCCGGTGGCGGGCAAGCTGGTCGACCGGGTGGGCGAGCGCCCCTTCCTCGTCGCCGGGCCGCTGCTGCAGGCGGTCGGGATGGGCTGGATCGCCCTGGTCGCCGAAGCGGGGATGAGCTACGGCGAGCTGATCGCGCCGCTGATGATCGCCGGGGTGGGGATCTCGATGACCTTCCCCTCGGCCCAGAACTCGGTCCTCTCAGCGGTGCCGGAGGCGGCGATCGGCAAGGCGGCGGGAATCAACAGCACGATGCGCGAGCTCGGCGGCGTCTTCGGCATCGCCCTCGGCGTCGCCGCCTTCGCCGCCGCCGGCTCCTACGCCTCGCCGGCCGACTTCAGCGACGGCTTCGTCGCCGCGATCACCGTCAGCGCCGCCCTCTCGCTGCTCGCCAGCCTCGCCGGAGCCCTCCTGCCCGCCCGTCTCGTCAGCGGCGACCTCGACCAAGCCTCGGCGACGGCGGCAGCCAGCACCAGCTCATAGTGATTCGTCCTCATGCCGCGACGCTAGGCCCGCCACCTGAAGCAAACCGTAAGCCCGCCTAAGAACTCCGCGAGAGAGACCAGTTGCTGCTTGTCACCCACAGGGTTACAAGCAGCAACCCCTCACCCAGCCGAGCCCTGACCGCCCCGCCCGTGCTGAGCTAGCTAATCGCCACCGTCTGCAGATTCAGGAACTCCCGCATGCCGATTTCGCCGCCGAGCTCGCGACCGTGGCCGCTCTGCTTGACACCCCCGAACGGCATCCGCGGGTCCGACGCCGTCATCGCGTTGACGAAGACCATGCCGGCTTCGATCTCGGCGCTGAGGGCGATGGCGCGGTCGTGGTCGGCAGTCCAGAGACTGCAGCCGAGGCCGTAGCGGGAGTCGTTGGCGGCGGCGACGGCCGCGGCCTCGTCGGCGACCCGGATCACCGCGGCGGCGGGGCCGAAGGTCTCCTCGCGTAGGGCCGGGGCGTCGGCGGGCAGGTCGGCGAGGACGGTCGGCTCGTACCAGGCGCCCTCGCCCTCGGGCACTGAGGCGCCGGTGAGGACGCGGGCGCCGCCGGCCAGCGAGCGCTCGACGATCCCGGCCAGCTCATCGCGGAGGTCGGCGCGAGCCATCGGCCCCAGCTCGGTGTCCATCGAGAGCGGGTCGTCGCGGCGCAGCCCCGCCGCGCCGGCGGCGAAGCCGGCTTCGAACTCCTCGGCGACCGCCTCGACGACGACGAAGCGCTTGGCGGCGATGCAGCTCTGGCCGGTGTTCTGGAAGCGGGCGGTGACCGCGGTCTCCACCGCGGCGTCGAGGTCGGCGTCGGCGAGGACGATGAAGGCGTCCGAGCCGCCGAGCTCGAGCACGTGCGGCTTCACAGCCTCCCCGGCGGCCTTGCCGACCGCGGCGCCGGCGGCGTCGGAGCCGGTCAGGGTGGCGCCGGCGACCCGGGAGTCGGCGATCAGGGGCGCGATCTCGCTCCCGCGGGCGACGATTGCCGAGAAGACCCCGGCCGGGGCGCCGGCCCGGGTGAAGGTCCGCTCGAGGCCGAGGGCGCAGCCGGTGACGTTGGAGGCGTGCTTGAGGAGGTAGGCGTTGCCGCCGCCGACGATCGGCGCCGCGCAGCGGATCGCCTGCCAGAGCGGATAGTTCCACGGCATCACCGCGAGCACCACGCCGAGCGGCCGCTTGTGGACGGCGACGGTGCGCCCGTCCCCGGTCGCGACCGGCTGCGGTCGCAGGAACTCGCCGCCGTTCTCGGCGTAGTAGTCGCAGGCCCAGGCGCACTTCTCGACTTCGGCCAGCGATTCCTTCAGCGGCTTGCCCATCTCGGTGGTCACCGTCCGCGCCAGGTCGTCGGCGTCGGCGCGCAGCTGCGCCGCCACCGCGGCAAGCAGCTCGGCGCGGCGCTCCCAGGGCGTCCGCCGCCACTCGCCGAAGCCGTCGTGGGCGGCCTGCAGGGCCGCCTCCAGCCGCGCCTGGTCGAACAGCTCGTAGGTCGCCACCTCCTCGCCGGTGGCCGGGTTGACCGAGCTCACGGTCGCCGCTCCGGTAACGCTCACGCTTCCTCCTTGCGAACGGGTCTCTGGGGTCCGAGCGAGCCTAGCGCGCGGCCCGCGCCGAGCCGCGGAAATGCGACGACCCCGGCGGTCCGATGTACCGGGGTCGTCTGGGTGCTCGTCGGGCGCTCGGTGGAGAGGGAAGCGCCCGACCGTGGGAGTGCCGGTCGTGGACTGGAGGCACCAGACCGGCGCCGCGATCCTCGCCCAGCCCCGCCGGGCCGAGGTTGCAAAGTTGTGAAGCCGGGCGATGTCACATGAATCAGGCCCGATTTCGTCTACCTCCTAGAAGGCAAAATCCACGGAAGGAGAACGAGATGCCCGCGACGATCCCATCGAGACTCGACCTGGAAGCCGAGGCACCGCGCCAGTTCGGTGCCCTGCTCCGCTTCAGCAAATCGGTCGACCTCGACCCGACCCTGGCCCGCCTGATCGAGGTCCGCGCCTCGCAGCTGAACGGCTGCGCCTTCTGCCTCGACATGCACTGGAAGGACGCCCGCGCCGCCGGCGAGAGCGAGGAGCGGCTGTACTCGATTGTGGTCTGGCGCGAGAGCCCCCTCTACGACGAGCGCGAGCGCGCCGCCCTGGCGCTCTGCGAGGAGGTCACCCTGCTCGCCGACGGCGGCGTCGCCGACTCGGTCTACGAGGAGGCCGAGGCGCAGCTGGGCGAGGAGCTGCCCCAGGTGCTGGTCCAGATCGCCGTGATCAACGCCTGGAACCGGTTGATGGTCCCCGTCAAGGCCGAGCCCGGGCACTACCAACCGGGCGATTTCGACGGCGGCGCCGCGAACGGGAACGGCTGAGCGCCCGATGGCCGAGCTGGCGGCGGAGTTCGAGGCGCTGCGGCCGCGGCTGACCCGGGTCGCCTACGGGATGCTCGGCAGCCTGGCCGAAGCCGAAGACGTGGTCCAGGAGGCCTGGCTGCGGCTGCAGCGGTCCGACGCGGCCGCGATCGAGGACCTCGGCGCCTGGCTCTCCACCGTGGTCGGCCGGCTCGCCCTCGACGCCCTCGGCAGCGCCCGCCGCCGCCGCGAGGACTACTTCGGCGAGTGGCTGCCGGAGCCGCTGGTCGAGGAGATCGGCGGCAAGGGCGAGGACCCGACCCTCGACGAGGCGGTCTCGACCGCCCTGCTCGCCGTCCTCGAGCGCCTCTCCCCGGCCGAGCGCACCGCCTTCCTCCTCCACGACGTCTTCGACCTCCCCTTCGACAAGGTCGCCGCCGTGGTCGGCCGCTCGCCCGAGGCGGTCCGCCAGCTCGCCGCCCGCGCCCGCGCCCACGTCGAGGCCGGCCAGCCGCGCTACCCGGCAAGCGACGAGGAGGAGAGCCGGATCGTCGCCGCCTTCGCCCGCGCCTGGGAGGAGGGCGACCACGCGGAGCTGATCGCGCTGCTCGATCCCGACGCCGCCTTCCACGCCGACGGCGGCGGCAAGGTCAACTCGGTCGGCAGGCCCCTGCTCGGCGCCGACCGGATCGCCCGCGCCCTGGTCCGCCTCACCCACCGCGCCGACCGCCGCGGCTACCGGCGCCGCCACCGCCTCGCCCGGGTCAACGGCAGCCCCGGCCTCGTCTTCACCGAACCCGAAGCGACCACGGTGATGTCGTTCACGATCGACGCCGGCCGCATCGTCCGCGTCGACAGCGTCCGCAACCCGGACAAGCTGCGGCGCTTGCCCTAGGTCGCCCTGCGAAGCTTCGGCGCCTACCGTGAGCCGCCCCTCCCTCTGCCGCGCCGCCCTCCTCGTCCTCGTTGCCTACTGCCTCATCCTCGGCCTGGTCGCCGTCGTCACTCCCCACACCTTCTTCGCCGACTTTCCCTTCCTCGCCCACTGGGTGGAGCGGCTGCCGCCCTACAACGAACACCTCGTCACCGACGTCGGCGGCCTCTACCTTGGCTTCGCCGTCGTCCTCCTCTTCGCCGCATGGCGGCCCGAGCGCACCCTCGTCCTCGCCGCCTGCTGCGGCTTCCTCGTCTTCGCCGTCCCCCACCTGATCTACCACGCGCTCAACCTGCAGAACTTCGGCGCGATCGATGGCGCCGCCGAGCTCGCGGCCCTCGCCTCGCTGACGGTCCCGCCAACGCTGGCGATCTGGGCGAGCTCCCCGACAGCCGGCGGAGCTCAGTAGACCGGGCGGAACCAGAGGTTGGTGCCGCTCGGTTCGGCGACGACCTCGACCGGGTCGAGGCGGAATTCGGCGCCACCGGGGTGTTCAAAGAGGCGGGTGCCGTCGCCGAGCAGGAGCGGCGCGACGATCGCCAGGACCTCGTCGAGCTCGCCGGTTTCGAGGCACTGGCGGGCGACGTCGGCGCCGATGATGTTGACGTACTCCTTCTCGCCGGCCGCCTCGCGGGCGCGGGCGATGCACTCGGCGAGGTCGGTGACGAACTCGACGCCGGGGACCGGCTCGTCCGGGGGGTGATGGGTGAGGCAGAACTGGGTGCCCCCGAAGCCGCCGCCGAACGGCTCTCCCTCGCCCTCCTCGCCTTTGTGGGGGTCGTCGCCGCCGAAGCTGCGACGGCCGACGATGATCGAGCCGACCTTGGGGATCAGTTCAGTGACCTGGTCGTTGCGGCCGATCAGCTCGGTCAGCCAGGACATCTCGCCGCCGGGACCGGCGATGAAGCCGTCGAGGCTCATCGTCGCCGAGTAGAGGAGCTTCGCCATGCCCCCTTTATAGGGAGCCGGCGAGCAGGGCGGCGGCAAGGGCGGCGATCGCCAGCGGGATGCCGCGGCGGCTGAACTCGGCGAGCGAGGGGCGCTCCCCGACGCTGCGGGCGGCGCGGAACCAGAGCAGGGCCGAGAGGGCGCCGGTCGGGGCTAGGTTGGGACCGACGTTCAAGCCGAGCAGGAGTTGGTGCGGGTGGTCGACGGCGTGGGACGAATAGAGCGCCGCGGCCGGCAGGTTGTTGATCACGACGGTGGTGAGGGCGGCGATGCCGGCGGTGGCGACAGCGCCGGACCCGTCGATCAGTTCGGCCGGGCCGCTCCAGCCGCGGGCCAGCGTGCCGAGGGCGACGGTGAGCGCGAAGGCGGCGAGCAGGCTGAGCGGGCCGAGCACCTCGCGGGCCTGGACCAGGGTCAGCTTGCCGCGGGCGAGCTCCGCCGTGCTCGCCAGCACTCCGACCGCGAGCACCGCCGCCGCCGGTTGGCGCAGGACGAGGACCAGCGCCGTCGCCAGCGCCGTCGCGACCGCCCCGATCCCAACCCCCGGCCAGGCCACCGCCGACGCCGCGACCGTCCCTCCCCCGCCCCTCAGCTCGCGGCGGAAGAGCAGCGCCACCCCGGCCAGGGTGACCAACGCCGCGGCGAAGGCGATCGGCGCCATTTCCGCCGCGAAGGTGCCGCCGGAGACGCCGGGACCGCCGCCGAGGACCAGCAGATTGGTCAGGTTCGACCCCGGCAGGAAGAGCGAGGAGGCGTTTGCCATGAAGACGCAGCCGTAGAGGTACGGCTCGGCGCCGACCCCGCGGTGGCGCGCCGCCAGCACCAGCACCGGGGTGAGGAAGACGACCGCGGTGTCGAGGTTGAGGACCGCGGTCACCACCATCACCAGCAGCAGCGAGGCGACGAGGAGGACGGCACCCCCGCCGGGCAGCCGCTGCAGCCGCCCGCCGCCCCAGGCGAAGAGGCCGTCGCGGTCGGCCAGGAGGCCGATCAACAGCAGGCCGGCGATCAGCGCGAAGGGCGGCCAGGACTGCGAAAGCGCGGCGGAGAGGTCGTGCACACCGCGGGTTCTACCCCGGCGCCGCCGTAACCGGTCAGGAGGCGGCGGTGACGGTGACGGTGAAGGAGACCTGGCTCTTCGAGCCGCCGGCCGGCGTCGCCCCGAGGCGGTACTTGCCGGGCACCACGCTCTTCGGAACCTTCCAGGAGGTCTTGTTGGCGCCGGCCTTCGCCTTCTTCAGCGGCTTCGGCGCACCCTCTGCCCTCACCCACTTCTTCCCCGCCTTGCGCTGCAGGGAGAAGCTGACCTTGGCCGCCGCGTCGAGGCTGAACTTGATCGTCGCTTTCGCCCCCGAGGCCAGCCGCTTCGGCCTCAGCTTCAGCTTGCTGAGGGCGGGGGCGCTTTTCTTCTGCCCTCCGCGGCCGGGTCCCGGCGGCGACGGGGCGGCGGGGCCGCCCGGGGGCGCGGGCGGGGCCGGCGGCACCGGCTGCACCTCGAAGGCGCCGATGTCGCACGGGTTGCCGCGCGGCAGGCCGCGCTGGTCGGTCTTCAGCGGCGCCCCGAAGGCATCGACGCAGCCGGCTTCGCCGGCGTCGATTGCCGCGCTGCCGGACTCCAGGGCGATCGTCTCGGTCGGCCCGCCGTTGGGACCAAGCGGCGCCAAGCCGGCGGCGACGCCTCCCTTGTCGCCGGCCGCCGGCGCCTCGACGCACTGCCCTTTGCGGTCGAAGAGGTTGTGCCCGAAGCTGGTCGAGGTGGCGCTCTGGATTGCGCAGTCCTCACTGCCGGTGGCGGTCGCCGAGCCCTCGGCGACGATCGTGTCGCGCAGCGAGATCGCCGAGGAGTAGACGAAGAGGTTGCCGCCCCGGGGCGGGGAGAGTTCCCCGTTGGCGCCGTCGGCGGCGCTGCCGGACCCACTCCCGCCGGCGCCGCTCGCTCCGGCGCCGACTTCGTTGCCGGCCACGGTGACCGAGGAGAAGGTCGCGTTGGCCCCGTTGAAGAGGCTGATCCCGCCGCCGCTGCCGCCGAAGGAGAAGCCGCCGGCGCCGCCTTTCGAGTTGCCGCCGCGGGCGGCGCCGCCTTCCCCGGCGGTGCCGCCGCCGCTGACGTTGCCGCTGAAGGTGACGTTGGTCAGGTGGACGACGCCGTTGGAGAACAGCCCGGCGGCGCCCGAGCCTTCGCCCTGGCCGCCGGCGCCGCCGACGCCCGAGGTGATGCCGCCGGCGCCGCCCTCGCCGGCGGGGCCGCTGCTGCCGCGGTTGCCGGCGAACAGCGAGTCGGTCGCGGTCAGGGTCGAGCCGACGCCGATCGAGACGCCGACACCGGACGAATAGCCGCCGATCCCGCCCTTGCCGCCTTTGCCGGTGGGCCCACCGGCGCCGGCGTCGCCGCCGGTCCCAGCCACGCCGACGTTGCCGGTGATCGCCACCCGGGTCAGGACCAGCGAGGAGCTGCCGCTGACGCCGACCCCGAAGGCGGTGCCACCGCGACCGCCTTCGCCGCCTTCGATCCCACCGGTTCCGGACGCCCCTTTGCCGCCGCTGCCGGCGAAGGCTTCGTTGCCGGTGACGACGACGTCGGTAAGGGTCGTCGGGCCGCTGCAGAGGATGCCGGCGCCGTTGACGCTTCCGCCCGGTTCGCCGGCGGGGTGGCCGGAGGTGCCGTTGGCACCGTCGGAGCCGATCAGGTGGCCGCCGGTGACGGTGACGCCGCTGAGGTCCAGCCCGACCCCGCCCTTCTCTTCGATCACCCGCGAGCCGATCACTTCCTGGTCGATCGTCGTTTCCCCGGGGCCGGCGCCACTGATGGTCAGCTGCTTTTCGATCTTCAGCGGGCCGAAGATCAGCGCGTATTTGCCCGGGCCGAGGGCGATCGTGTCACCGGCTTTGGCGGCTTCGACCGCGCCGCGCAGGGAGCAGCTCGGCGGCGATTCCGCGGGAGAGCATTCGCCGGCGCCGAACAGCGGGTCGTCGGTCCGGTTCGGACGGAAGGTGGTCGCCGAGGCGACGGCGGGCAGCAGGAGCAGCGCCGCCAGGGCGGCCAGCAGTCCCCAGCGCGAGCGAGCGAGCGTGGTCACTGGCGGCGATCCTAGCCGCGGCGGCGGCCCAACCTACGTCGCTGTATCGATTTTGGCTGCGATAGCGACCAAAAGTGATGCAGCGACGAGCTCAAGCCAACGGGAGGCTGAGCCAGACATCGGCGCCGCCGCTCTCGCCGTTCGCGGCGTGGGCCTCGCCGCCGTGGGCGCGGGCGACGGTGCGGACGATCGCCAGGCCGAGGCCGCTGCCGCCGTCGCGGCGGCTGGAGGAGGCGCGGCTGAAGCGCTCGAAGGCGCGGCCGAGGAACTCCGGCGAGAAGCCCTTGCCCTCGTCGATGACGTGGACCTCGGCCATCGCCGGCTCGCCCCCGGCGGCCGGCGCGTCCCCCGCAGCCGGAGCGCCCGCCGCGCTGGGCGCGCCCGGTGCGCCCGCCGCTCCCTCCCCCCGCAGCTCGATCCGCACCGTCCCCGCGCCGTACCTGAGGGCGTTGTCGACGACGCTGCCGAGCACCTGGTCGAGCCGCAGCCGGTCGCCGCGGACGGCCAGCGGGCCGCCATCGATCTCGATCCGGCGCCCTTCCTCCCCGGCCCGGCGGGAGAAGCGGCGACGCACCCCCTCGGCGACCTCGCGCAGCTCGACCCGCTCCAGCCGCAGCGGCAGCTCGCCGCGCTCGGTCTGGGCGATCGTCAGCAGGTCCGTCGGAGAGCTGGGTGAGCCGGTCGGTCTCCTCGGCGGCGGAGGCGATCGCCGCCCGCAGCTCCTCCGGCGAGCGCCCTTCGGCGAGGGCCAGCTCGAGCTCGGTGCGGAGGATCGCCAGCGGGGTCCGCAGCTCGTGGCTGGCGTCGGCGACGAAAGACCGCTCGTGGGCGAGCGCCTCGGCCAGCCGCTCCAGCATCTCGTTCAAGGTGCGGCCGAGCCGCGCCACCTCGTCGTGGCTCGGCGGCACCGGCAGCTGCCCGTCCGGTTCGGCGGCGGAGATCGTCGCCGCCCGCGCGCGCATCGCCTCGACCGGGCGCAGCGCCGCCGCCGCCACCCCGTAGGCGGCGAGCGAGGCGAGGATCAGCGCCACCGGGCCGCCACCCAGGAGCAGGTGGCGCAGGTCCTCCAGCGACTCCGCCCGCGCTTCGGTCGAGGTGCCGACGACGACCACCGAGCCGTCCAGGGGCCCGCCGCTGACCGGCCGCGCCAGCAGCCGTGACTCCTCGTCCAACCCCGGCAGCGGCCCCCGTTCGAGCACCAGCTCGCCGGCCCGCGCCCGCGCCAGCTCGCCATCGCTGAGCAGCGAGCGGCGGCCGACCGCCTCGGAGGAGTCGACGACTTCGCCGCCGGGCCCGATCACCTCGGCGAAGCTCTCGGTCCGCCCGACCAGCCGCTGGCCGCCGGGGCCGCCACTCGCCTGCCGCGCCAGCGCCGCCAGGTCGCCAGCCCGCGAGCGCAGCCCGGAGTCGATCGCCTGGTCGAGCTCGGCTTCGAAGCGCAGGTAGACGAAGACGCCGGTGGCGCCGAGGACGACCAACATCACCCCGGCGAAGACCAGCGTCACCCGCAGCCGGATCGAGAGCCGGCTCAGCGGCCCCCGTCCCTGCGCAGCCGGTAGCCGGCGCCGCGCACCGTCTCCAGCGAGCGGAGCCCGAACGGGACGTCGATCTTGCGCCGCAGGTAGCGGACGTATACCTCGATCACGTTCGAGCGGTGCTCGAAGTCGTACTCCCAGGCCTGCTCGAGCAGCTGGGTGCGGCTGAGGACGATGCCGGGGTTGCGCATGAACACCTCCAGCAGCGTGAACTCCTTTGCGGACAGCGAGATCTCATCCTCGCCCCGGCGCACCTCGCGGCTGGCCGGGTCGAGCCGCAGGTCGCCGACCTCCAGCACCGCCGGTCGCTCGGCGGCGCCGCGACGGGCCAGCGCCCGCAGCCGGGCGAGCAGCTCGGCGAAGGAGAAGGGCTTGGTCAGGTAGTCGTCGGCGCCGCCGTCGAGCCCGGCGACCCGGTCCTCGAGGGCGCCGCGGGCGGTCAGCATCAGCACCGGCGACCAGACGCCGCGCTCGCGCATCCGCCGGCAGGCCTCGAAGCCGTCGATCCCGGGCAGGATCACGTCGAGGACGATCGCGTCGTAGGCTCCGGCGGCGGCCCGCAGGACCGCGTCCTCGCCGCTGCCGGCGACGTCGACGGACAGTCCCTGCTCGCCAAGGCCGCGGCGCAGCAGCGCCGCCATCTTCACCTCGTCCTCGACCACCAAGACGTTCACGGGGCCTAACCGTCGCGGGCAATCATGAAGGGCAGATTAGAGTCCTCCTCCCCCTCTCCGGGCAGCTCGCCGCCCCGCCGGTCACCGTTCTGCTGCTCGGTCACGTCGCGCCGGGTCACCGCGAGGAAGGCGACGAGGACGAGGATCGCGCTGAGGAAGACGATGCTGGTCAGGTTGGTGCCGAGGCCGAGCCCGCCTTCTTCGGTCGGCGAAGCGAGGTAGTCGCCGATCGAGGCGCCGAACGGGCGGGTGAGGATGTAGGCGAGCCAGAAGCAGAGGATCGCGTTCGCCCGGAAGCCGAAGCGGGCGACGGCGACGACCACGATCGCCCCGGCGAAGATCCCCAGCGCCGCCAGGTAGCCGAGTTCGAGCTGCTCGGAGAGGAAGTCGCCGGCGGAGGTGCCGAGGGCGAAGGTGAAGAGGATCGCCAGCCAGTAGAACGCCTCGCGGCGGGTGGTGACGATGGTGTGGACCGAGAGGGTGCGCTCGCTCCACCACCAGGCGGCGAAGACGGCGGCGAGGATCGCCGCGAAGGCGGCGGTCGAGGTGCCGAGGGCGACGCCGTAGTTCTCGACCAGGTTGTCGCTGACCAGGGTGCCGACGACGCTGATCAGCACCACCGCCAGCCAGTAGATCCCCGGCACGTAGCGGCGGGCGCGGAACTGGAAGGCGAGGACGACGAGCAGCAGCGCCCCGGTCAGGTAGCTGGTACCGGAAAGGCCGAGGCCGAGGTTTTCGTTGAGGTTGTCGGCGAAGGTCTCGCCGACGGTGGTGCAGAGGACCTTGATCGCCCAGAAGTAGACGGTCACCTCGGGGACCTTGTTGAGCATCGTGCGGGCTGGGGACTGCGCGGCGTCTGTCATGCCGCGGCACTGTGGGGAGGCGGGCTTAAACCTCGGTGAGAGAGTGCCGGAGGGAGGTCGAGGGCGCCGGCGCGAGGTCGGGTCCGGCACCAGAGCGAAGTCGGTCGGCGCCGGCGCGAGGTCGGTCCGCGCCGGCGTTCAGGCGAGCGGGTCGCCGGGGTCGTTCCGCACGGTCAGGAACGAGTGCCAGGTGATGCGGAGGATGACCACGGTGACGACGATCCCGATCAGCGGGTCGGCGACCCCGAGGCCGAGCGCGACGAGGGCGGCGCTGGCGACGACGGCGAGGCTGACGATGCCGTCGGTGCGGGCGTGGAAGCCGTCGGCGACGAGGGCGGGGCTGTCGAGCCGGCGGCCGGCGCGCAGCCGCACCCAGGCGGCGGCCTCGTTGCCGAGGAAGCCGACGACCCCGGCCCCAGCCAGGGCCCAGAGGTGGGTCAGGTGCTCGGGATTGAGCAGCCGGTCGACCGACTCGCCGAGGGCGACGCAGGCGCTGGCGAAGATCGTCGCAACGACGAAGTAGCCGGCCCAGCGCTCGGCCCGGAAGGAGCGCAGCAGGAAGGCGATCCCCAGCGGCACCGCGGTCAACGCGTCGCCGCCGTTGTGGATCAGGTCGGCGAGCAGGGCGACCGAGCCGGAGAGGAAGAAGACCAGCGCCTGCAATGCGGCGGTGGCGGCGAGGATGAGGAGGCTGGCGACGACCGCCCGCAGCCCCTCCCGCGAGCGTTTGATCGAGGCATGGACGAGCCCGTGGCTGTGCCCGTGATCGCCGTGGCCATGGCTGTGCGAGTGCGAATGCGAATGCTCACCGTGCGAATGGCTGTGCTCGCCGTGCGAGTGCGAGGGCTCGCCGTGCGAATGCGAATGCTCGTGGCCGTGGGCGTCCATCTCCGGCGACCATTCTCCCTCCACCCCGTTGCGCTGTTCCTTATCCCGATGTGGTGTGGATAAGGAACAGCGCAACTGGGGGTAGCGTGCGGGCATGGGCCGCGAGCATCCGATTCTGCGCCGGGCCGAGCTGGCGGCGGACCCGCTGGAGCAGTTCGGACGCTGGTACGCGGAGGCCAAGGAGGAGGTGCCGCTGGCGGAGGCGATGACGCTGGCGACGCTCGGCGCCGACGGCGCCCCGGACGCGCGGATGGTCCTGCTGAAGGGCCACGGCGGCGACGGCTTCCGCTTCTTCACCAACTACGAGAGCGCCAAGGCGGAGCAGCTGGCGGCCGACCCGCGGGCGGCGTTGATCGTCTACTGGCGCGAGCAGGACCGTCAGGTGCGCGCCCGCGGCCCGGTCGAGCGATTGCCGGAGGCCGATTCCGATGCCTACTTCGCTTCCCGCCCGCGCGGCAGCCGGCTCGGCGCCTGGGCTTCGCCGCAGAGCCGCCCGCTCGCCGACCGCGAGGGGCTGGAGGCGCGGCTGCGCGAAGTCGAGGAGCGCTTCGAGGTCGCCGCGGAGGTGCCGCGGCCGCCGTTCTGGGGCGGCTACCTGCTGCGCCCGCACACGGTCGAGCTCTGGCAGGGCCAGGGGGCCCGCCTCCACGACCGCTTCCTATACACCCGCCAGGACGCCGGCTGGCGCCTCGAGCGCCTCGCCCCTTGAACCGCTCGCCCGCCGCCACGCGGCGGCGGCAACCTAGGCCGTCTTCGAAGCCAGCCGCTCGGGGCTGACCCGGACCACGTCCCAGACCAGGTGGGCCTTCTCCAGCCCGTCGATTACCAGGGCCGAGATATCGACCTGGTACCAGCGCAGCCCGTGGGTCGAGGAGGTCGGGAAGGCGTGGTGGCTGTTGTGGAAGGCCTCGCCGAGGGTCGGGATCGCGATCAGCGCCAGGTTGCGCGAGTGGTCGGTGGTCTCGAATTCGCGCCGGCCGAAGGTGTGGCAGAGCGAGTTGATGCTGTAGGTGAAGTGATGCAGGACGAAGACCCGGACCAGGCCTCCCCAGAGCATCCCGGTGAGGCCAGCGACGAGGGTGCCGCCGATCGCCCAGCCGGCGAAGAAGGGAACGATCAGCCCGAGGATCGCCCACCAGATGAAGGTCCGGTCGACCCAAGCGATCGTCTCGTCCTTGACCAGGTCCGGGGCGAAGCGCTCGCGGCTGCCGCGCTGGGTGTGGATGAAGAGCCAGCCCATGTGGGCGTGGAAGAGGCCGCGGATGGCGCCGCTCCAGCCGCCGCCGTGGTCGACGTGGGGGCTGTGGGGGTCGCCCTCGACGTCGGCATAGGCGTGGTGCTTGCGGTGGTCGGCGACCCAGGAGATCACCGGCCCCTCGATCGCCGCCGAGCCCAGCACCGCCAGCGTCCCCCGCAGCCAGCGGCTGGTCTTGAAGGCGCGGTGGGTGAGGTGGCGGTGGAAGCCGACCGTGATCCCCAGCCCGGTGACCACGTACATGACCAGGAAGATGGCGATGTCGTGCCAGGAGAGGGCGCTGCCCCAGACCTGCCAGGCGGCGACGCCGAGGGCGAGAAAGGGGAGCAAGGTGACGAGGCCGGTGATGATCCGGTCGCGGGTCTCGTTTTCGACCGGCTGGATGTCCGAGGGAAGGGGCCCGACTTTTTCCATCATCGCCAGCCTACGGGGAAAACCTCAAGCCCGCCTGAGGCTCCTCAAGACCCTCCCGTACCGGACCGCGTCTCAGCGGCCGGGGGTCGCCCCTGAGTAGGGTGCCGCCGATGCCGTTCGCCAGCACCGCCACCCTGCGCCGCGAGATCGAGGCCCGCCTCCCCGACCGTCCCTTCACCGTCGCCTTCTGGGACGGAACGCGGGTTCCGGCAACCAGCGAGGGCGGCCCCACCTTCACCGTCCGCTCGCCGGCCGCCGCCGCCCACGCCCTGCTCGCCCCCGGCCAGCTCGGGCTCGGCCGCGCCTACGTCAGCGGCGAGCTCGAGGTCGACGACATCGACGCCACGATCGACCTCCTGCAGACCTGGAAGCCGCCCTCGCTCGACGGCGCCGACAAACGGGCGCTGCTGCTCGGCGCGGTCCGCGCCGCTGGCCTCACCCGGCCGCCGCAGCGCCCCGTCTCCGAGCTCCGCCCCAGCGGCCGTCGCCACAGCAAGGAGCGCGACGCCCGCGCCGTCCGCCACCACTACGACGTCTCCAACGACTTCTTCCGCCTCTTCCTCGGCCCGACGATGGTCTACAGCTGCGCGATCTGGCGCGACGGAGAGATGAAGACGCTGGAGCAGGCGCAGGAGGAGAAGCTCGACACGGTCGCCCGCAAGCTGGCCCTGAAGGAGGGCGAGCGGGTCCTCGACGTCGGCTGCGGCTGGGGAGGCTTCCCGCTCTGGGCGGCGGAGAAGTACGGCTGCGAGGTGGTCGGGATCACGCTCTCGCCGCCGCAGGCGGAACTCGCCAAGAAGCGGGCCGAGGAGGCCGGCGTCGCCGACCGAGTCGACGTGCGGGTGATGGACTACCGCGACCTCGCCAGCAGCGGCGAGAAGTTCGACGCCATCGCCTCGATCGGAATGGTCGAGCACGTCGGCTCCGCCAACATCGACGAATACGCCCGCATCCTCGCCGGCCTGGTCGAGCCCGGCGGCCGCCTGCTCAACCACGGCATCACCCGCCTCCGCCACACCGACGGCGAGGCCGGCCCCTTCTCGGAGCGCTACGTCTTCCCCGACGCGGCACCGCTGCACCTCAGCCGCAACCTGCTGGCGCTCGAACGCGCGGGTTTCGTCGTCCACCACGCCGAGGACTTCGCCCCCGACTACGCCGAGACCCTGCGCCACTGGGCGGACAACCTCGACGCCAACCTGGAGGAGGCGACGCGGCTCGCCGGCCCCGAGCGGATCCGCGTCTGGCGCCTCTACCTGCGCGCCGCCCGCAACGGCTTCCTCACCGGCTTCACCTCGATCTACCAGGCTCGCTGCGGGCTGTCCTGAACCGCGGTCCGGCGCGGCCGCCCGCTTGCCATGTGAGAAGCGGTCCGGCCGGACCATCCTGACCACCCCTGCCGCCGACTAGTTGATCTTGCGGATGCACTGCGGCAGCAGAGCTTCGACCTCTCTCATGGCCATCTCCCTCACCCCCTTTCATCCAGAGGGGGACGCGGGGAAATTACTTAAGAGTGAAAAACCACAGCAAACTATTTAAGTGGTCGGCTCAGCAAACTGGGACGTTTACTTGCGGTCCTCCTAGTGGATGAATAGCGTTGATCGCTCTACGAGGATCGGATTGACCTGGAAGGCGGAGTGGTCGATGGCTGAAGCAACGAAGGCGAAGAAAAGGGGACGGCGGAAAGCCGAGCACGACGCGGCGTCGAAGATGGCCAAGGTCTTCGCCCATCCGGTACGCACGAAGATCCTCACCATGCTCGGGCAGAAGGAGTACAGCCCGAAGGAGATCACCGAGATCCTCCATCCCGACGAAGAGAACCCGCCGATCGCCGGGGTCGCCTACCACTTCAGAGTGCTGGCCGAGGCCGACCTGATCGAAGAAGTCAAAAGCGCTCACCGCCGGGGCGCGAAACAGACCTGGTATCGAGCGACCAGCCGAGCGTTTCTCGGCGATCCGCTGTTCCCGGCGCTGAGCCCCGACGAGGTGGAAGTAGCGACGCGGCGGGTGCTGAACGCGCAACTCGAGCGGATCAAGGGCGCGATCGAGGGCAGGACGATCGACAAGCGGGCCGACTCCCACCTCAGCGCCAACACCGGCCTGGTCGATGAGGAGGGATGGGCGGAGCTGGTGGAGATCTTCGACCGGGGGCTCGACCGCTACTTGGAGATAGTCGTCGAGTCCGGGCAGCGATCCGAGCGCAAAGATCTCTTCCCGATCACCCTCGGCATCACCCTGATCGAGTCCGACAAGACCTACTGACCGACCGAACCGAACGTGGTTGACCTTTCCGTACCAATGAGACGGAAAGGTCAACCACGCTCATGGGGCGCCTCGCCAGCCCCCTGCATCCGCAGCCAGGCGGCGACGTCGGCCAGCCACAGCGCCGGCGCGGCGGCGTGGACGTGGTGGCCGCCGCCGGCGAGGACCGAGGCGCTCCAGCCTTGGTGACGCGAGGCGGCGGCGAGGGCGAAGTCGACCGGGACGTAGTGGTCGTCGGCGGCGTGGACGACCAGGACCGGCGCGTCCACGGCTGCGGCCGCGGCGTCGAACTCCGGGCGGCGCAGACCGAGGCGGGCCAGGCCGAGGAGGGCGTTCGCGCCACCGGCTCGACCCCGCAGGGCCTCGGCGCCGCCGGCCCGATCGCCGAGGCCGACCGCGCCGCGGCCGCCCTCGCGGCGCGCCGCCCGGCGCTCGCGCAGGAAGGCCAGCCGGTGGCGGAGGTAGTCGCCGACGCTGGCCCCCGCGCCGCGCCCGTTCCGCGCCGGCGGAAAGAAGCAGCCGGTGAGGACCAGGGCCCGCGGCTCGAGCCCAGCCCTGGAGGCGAGCCGCAGCGCCAGCACCCCGCCCAGCGAGTGGCCGACGAGGATCGCCCCCGGTCGCGCCGCCGCCGCGGCGAGCTCGAGCGCCGCGCCCGGGTCCGGGGGCAGCGCCGGCGCCTCGACCTCCCCGAACGCCGCCAGGCCCGGACGCACCCCGTCCCAGTCGGCGGGCGAGCGGCCGAGGCCGTGCAGACAGAGGACCTGGGGAGTCATGATCCATCCCTACCCGCTCGCGGCGCCCCGCCGTGTGGGGGGTCTCACAAAACCTCTACACCGATTCGTGCAACTATCGACCTATGGCAGAGCGAGGTGCGATCCCCCGAGTACCGGCGATTCGAGTCAAGGCGCTGCGCGCCGTGCGCTCGCTCTTTAGCCCCCTCCTCCCCGACGACTACCTAGAGCTGATCAACCCGCTCTGGTCGACGCAGGAGCTGCGCGGGCGGATCGAGCGGATCGTCCAGGAGACCCCCGACACGGTCTCGGTGTTGATCCGCCCCGGCTACGAGTGGCCCGGCCACCAGCCCGGCCAGTACCTGCGGGTCGGCGTCATCGTCGACGGCGTCCATCACTGGCGCGCCTACTCGCTGACCACCGACCCCGGCCGCCCCGACGGGATGATCGGGATCACCCCGAAGCTGGTCGAGGCCGGCACCGTCACTCCGTACCTGGTGCACAAGGCGCGGCCCGGTGACGTGGTCCGGCTGGGCGGGGTCGAAGGCACCTTCGTCCTCCCCACCCCGCGGCCGCCGCGGCCGCTGTTCGTCAGCGCCGGCTCCGGGGTCACCCCGATCATGTCGATGCTGCGGGCCCTCGACCGCGAGGGCCGACTCGACGACGTCGTCCACATCCACTCCGCCCGCGAGGCCGAGGGCGTGATCTTCGCCGAGCGGCTCGCCGACCTCGCCGCCCGCAACCCCGGCTACCGGTTGACCCTGCGGATGACCGGCGCCGACCGTCGCGTCTCCCCCACCGAACTTGATCAGCTCTGCCCGGACTGGCGCGAGCGCGACGCCTTCGCCTCCGGTCCCGGCGAAATGCTCGACGACCTGGTCCGACACTGGCGGGCCGAGGGCGACCTCGAGCGGCTGGCGCTGGAGCGCTTCCAGCCGGTGATCGGCGGCGACGCCGTCGCCGGACAGGGCGGCAGGGTCAGCTTCACCAGTAGCGGGGTCGCGACCGAGTGCGACGGCGGCACCCCGATCCTGGTCGCCGGCGAGGAGGCCGGCGCCGAGCTTCCCTACGGCTGCCGGATGGGCATCTGCCACACCTGCATCGGCCGCCTCTGCTCGGGCGAAGTGCGCGACCTGCGCACGGGAGAGGTCCACGGCGTCGAGGGAGAGATGGTCCGCACCTGCGTCAACGCTCCGGAAGGCCCGGTCGAGATCGCCCTTTAAGAGAGGGCGCGCCGGGTAGAGATAGAGACTCAATAGAGGAGACTTCAAAGATGGCAACCGCAATTTCCACCCCCGTTCACCAGTTCGAAAGCCCGCTGTCCCGCCTCTCCGAGGCCCAACTGGACGAACTCGGCCGCGAGTTCGACGCGATCCGCGACCGGGTCCAGGCCGAGCTCGGCGAACGCGACCGCCGCTACATCGAATCGATGATCGAGATGCAGCGCCGGCTCGCCGTGCTCGGCCGGGTCATCCTGCTGGCGGCGGATAAGCGGCCCGCCTGGCTCGCCGGCACCGCCGCGCTCTCGGCGGCGAAGGTGCTGGAGAACATGGAGATCGGCCACAACGTCATGCACGGCCAGTGGGACTGGATGAACGACCCGCGCATCCACTCCTCGACCTGGGACTGGGACACCGCCTCGACCGCCGAGGCCTGGAAGCACTCCCACAACTACGTCCACCACACTTTCACCAACATCCGCGGCAAGGACAAGGACCTCGGCTACGAGATCATGCGGATCGACCCGCACCAGAAGTGGCATCCGGTCTACCTCTTCCAGCCGTTCTACAACCTGCTGCTGGCGGCGCTGTTCGAGTGGGGCGTCGCCGTCCACGACCTCGACATCGAGGCGATCCGGCGGGGCGACAAACCGATGGGACAGGTCTGGCACGAGCTGAAGGGCATCGGCGGCAAGGCCCGCAGCCAGGTGGTCAAGGACTACATCGCCTGGCCGCTGGTCAGCGCCCTCGCTGCGGGCGCCGCCGGGGCGGCGCTGGAGGGGCTCGAGGTCGCGCAGGAGCGCCGGACGCGCCGCGGCGGCCTCGCCGGGAAGCTGAAGGGCATCCGCGGAGCCCGGCCGGGCCGCGGCTCGACCGCGCGCCGCCTGGCGGCGCGGGCGCTCGCCGACGGAGCGGCGACCTACAAGTCGGCGGCGACCGCCAATGCGACCGCCAACCTGGTCCGCAACTTCTGGTCCTACGCGATCATCTTCTGCGGCCACTTCCCCGACCAGACCTTCACCTACAGCCAGGCCGAAGTCGAAAACGAGAGCCGCGGCGGCTGGTACGTGCGGCAGCTGACCGGTTCGGCCAACATCGAGGGCTCGCCGCTGTTCCACGTCGCCTCCGGCAACCTCGGCTACCAAGTCGAGCACCACCTCTTCCCCGACATGCCGAGCACCCGCTACGCCGAGATCGCGCCGCAGGTGAAGGAGATCTGCGAGCGCTACGGCCTCCCCTACAACTCCGGCCCCTTCTCCCAGCAGCTCGGCAGCGTCCAGCGGACGATCCTCCGCCTCGCCTTCCCCGGCGGCAAGCCGCGGCCGAAGCCCGGCCCCTACCACGGCGAGTAATCGGCGGGTGCGATCCGGCGCGAACGAGCCGGCTCGCCAGCGTGGTTGACCTTTGTTTCGCTATGCGAAACGAAAGTCAACCACGCTTTGGAGAAGTTCGGCTCAGCTGGTGACGCCGTCGCGCAGCTCGGTCTCGTAGGAGACCGCGTGGCGGGTGAGCCGGCCGTCGGACTCGACGTTGTAGCTGCCCATCCGGGTTAGCGGCGGCGAGTAGGCGTGGACCGTCACCGCCGGCCCCTGGCCGGCGTGCAGCACCCGGTGGATGTCGGCGGCGCCGAAGGCGAAGGTGGTCCCCGCCTCGATCGTGCGGCTGACCGGCGAATCGACCGGACGGCCGAGGATCAGCCGCTCCTCGCGCACCGCGCCGGCGGCGACCGCGACCGCTCCGGCGGAGAGGTCGTGGTCGTGGAAGCCGGTGTCGTGGTCGTGGGACCAGCAGAGCAGCCAGATGTCGAGGTGCTCGTCGCGCAGCAGCTCCTGGTAGGTGCGCTGGGTCGGGTCGTGGCGGACGTGTTCGCGCCAGAGCTCCGGCCGCGCCGCGATCCGAGTCGCGACGGCAAGCAACTCGTCATCGGTCAGGTCGCGGCCGCGAGGCGGCACGACCCGCTCGATCTCCGGCGTCAGCCCACGCCGCGATGCGCGCTCGGCACGCGCTCTCGTCTCGATCATCGTTGGTCTCCTTTCATCTCTGCTGGGGGGAACAGAAGGCGGTGTGGATTGGCGCGCAGGGTCGCGTCGGCAAAGGCGCCGGCGACGGGCGCTGGGGCGGCATCGACCACGGGCCGGTCGGAGCCGTAGACGAGCTGGGACTCGCCGACCGCGTCGGCGATGGCGCCGATCATCCGCGGCCCGTAGGAAGAGGTGTCGTAGAAGACCAGCGGGTCGGGCGCCGGGGCGGGCGCGCCGGCGCGGGCGGCCCAACGCTCGAGCTGCAGCGGGGCGCCGCCGGCGAGCATCGCGAAGAGGACCCGCAGTCGCGGGTGGGCGGCGCGGCCGGCTTGCAGGAAGGCGAACCAGGCGGCCTGCATCTGGGCGACGTAATCGGTCAGGGCTGGCCACCAGGCGGGCAGCGGCGCGGCGCCGGGGGATCCTGTGGCGCCGCTGGAGAGAGGGGCGGCGCCACCGGCGGCGACCGGGCCCGGGTGGACGAAGAGCGGCGCCTCGCGGCGCTCCAGCGCCTCCAGCAGCGGCCCGACTCGGTCCAGCGCCGCCGGGGTCGCGAGCGCCGCGGCGGGCAGCGAGACGCCGACGCAGCCACGGTCGATCGCCGCTTCGACCGCGGCCGGGTCCGGCTCGGCGAGGCCGACCGCGCCCCAGCCGCCGAAGCCGCCGGGGAGCTGGTCGAGGCCGAGGTGGTGGGCGGCGAGCAGCGGCTCCGCCTGATCGGCGGGCAGCGACTCGATCCCAAGCGCGCTGGAGAGCGCGACCAGCGCCCGCTCGATCCCGTCCTCGCGCAGCTCCACCCCGCGCCCCTCCGGATCGACCGCCGCGGTCGAGAGCAGGCTGTCGGGCTCACCGGCGACGCGGAAGATCCAGCCACCGCCGACGGCGACCAGCGCCGGCGGCTCGGTCCGCCGCGAGAGCTCAGCCAGCAAAGGCTCGCCGAGGAGGTGCTGATGTACATCGACGGTCTTCATTCCCGACTAAGCCTATCAAGATACTCGGCTTAATCTCCACCTCAACCCCATTCCGCTGTTCCTTATCCCGACCACATCGGGAAAAGGAACAGCGGAAGCGGGGGCAGGCGGGTCGCTAGGAGACCTCGCCCCAGGCGGTGGCGACGAGCGTCCGCTCGCCGCCGTGGTCGCGGTGCTCGCAGAGGTAGATCCCCTGCCAGGTGCCGAGCGCCGGGCGACCGCCGCTCAGCGGCAGGGTCAGCGAGGGACCCAGCAGCGCCGCCTTGATGTGGGCGGGCATGTCGTCGTCCCCCTCCAGGGTGTGGGTCCAGTAGCCGGCCTCTTCCGGCACCCGCGCGGTCGAACCAGGTCTCGAAGTCGTGCCTCACGTCCGGTGAGGCGTTCTCGCTCAGCGCCAGCGAGGCCGAGGTGTGCTGGATCAGCAGCTGGAGGATGCCGACCTCGATCTCCCCCAGCTCCGGCAGCGCCCCCAACACCTCCTCGGTGACGAGATGGAACCCTCGCGGCCTCTCAGCCAGCCGAATCGCCCGCTGCACCCACATGGGCCAATGGTCGCAGGGCGAACGCCGCCGCCGTGGTTGCCCTAGAGCAGCGCCATCTGCTGCTGCAGCGTCCGCGGGTCGGGCCGCTCGCCGCCGGCCACCCCGCGCTCGAGGTCGAGCAGGGCCTGCTTGCGGTGCAGGCCACCGCCGTAGCCGGTCAGCGAGCCGTCGGCGCCGATCACCCGGTGGCAGGGAACGACGATCGAGACCGGGTTGCGGCCGTTGCAGGCACCGACCACCCGCGCCCGCTGCCACGGCTCGACCTCGGTGCGGAACACCTCCGGGTCGACCTTGGCAGCCTGCTCCCCGTAACTGGCGGTCTCCCCATAGGGAATCTCCAGCAGCCGCCGCCAGACCTCGAGCTGCAGCGGCGTCCCCCGCATGTCGAGCTTCAGCTCGAACTCCCGCAACTCGCCGGCGAAGTACGCCTCCAGCTGCGCTTCGGCCTCCGGCAACGGCGCCTTCCCCGCCCCCGCCGGCGGCTTCGCCCGCCCCGGGAAGTTGAGGTCACTCAGCCCCTCCGGCCCGCCAACCAACATCAGCGGCCCGAGCGGGCTCTCGTACACGTTCCAACTGCGGTTCTCGCTCATGCCCTGCATAACGTCGGGCATCGGCCGGACGTGAGATTCACGGGCACGATCGCGCCCTACTCCTCCGACGGCGTCGCAGGCTCTTCCGGGAGCGGATTCAGCTCGTCCGAGAAGGCGGTGAGCAGGGTCGTCGTCTCGACCTCCAGCACCTCCAGGTCGTCGTCGAGCAGCTCGGCGACCAGCGCGGCGCTGCCGCCGAGCAGGGTCGAGTCGAAGTCGTACTCGCTCTGCACGAACCAGGCACGGTCGTCAGGCCAGATCAGGTTCGGCGCCTGGTGCCAATAGCGCTCGCTCGGGTCGATCTCGGGAGGCGGCGGGTCGCCTTCGCGAACCAGATACATGGTCTTCGGCCCGTACTCCGAGCCCGGATATCCAACTTGGTCCACTTCGGCCAGCGGCCCGACGAGGACGACGAACTCGCGAATCGGCCAGATCAGCTGCTTCGCCTCCGGGTATCCCGAAGTGACCCCACCATGGATCGTGCTGAGGCCGAAGAAGACCTTGTCGGCGGTGCCCGTATGGCGGGCGAGAATCGCGCAGAGACGCTCGAGCCGCTCCCCCTCCAGCTCCGCGATGTCGGGAACGAGCCGTCCCAATCCGAGTCCGCTTCCCCGAAGGTGTCGTGCGTTCCCACCAGCTGGTGCCACTGCATCTCCGGGTGGGCGATGCGGCCGAGGCGGCGGGCGACCTCAGCCCAGGTGACGAATTCGTGCGCGGCATCGGGGGGCGGATGGAAGACCCGGGCGTAGGACTCGTAGGTCGGCGGCACGAACTGCGAAACCGCGCCCCACTCGCCCTCGAAGAGCGGCTCGATCCAGTCGCCCGCCGCCGCGCCGTCGACGACCTCGAGTCGGTCGTTCGGCATCGGCGACCAGTCGAACACCCCTACCGCACCACCGCGCGTTTGTATTTCCACACCGCCAGCACGGCGAAGAAGATCGCGATGCCGAGGGACCAGAGGACGGCGCCCCAGACAGCGTTGCCGGCGGGATCGCCGATGAAGAGGGCACGGACAGCGTTGACGACGATCGAGAAGGGGTTCCATTCGGCGAACCACTGCAGGGCGCCGGGCATCGTCGCCGGCGGGACGAAGGCGGAGGAGACGAAGGTGAGCGGGAAGATGACGATGAAGCCGAGCGATTGGGCCGCCTCCGGCGAGGACGAGGTGAGGCCGATGAAGGCGAAGACCCAGGAGAAGGCGTAGCCGAAGAGCAGCAGGATCAGGATCCCAAGGACGACGTCGGCAACCGAGGTGCTGAAGCCGAAGCCGATGATCAGGCCGACAACGATCATCAGGGTCAGCGAGAGCAGGTTGGTGGCGATGTCGGCGAGGGTGCGGCCGGCGAGGACGGCGGAGCGGGACATCGGCAGCGAGCGGAAGCGGTCGATCAGGCCTTTCTTCAGGTCCTCGGCGATCCCCATCGCGGTGACGAAGCCGCCGAAGGACATCGTCTGGACGAGGATGCCGGGGATCAGGAAGTCGATGTAGGAGTGCCCCGGGGTCGGGATCGCGCCGCCGAAGACGTAGGCGAAGAGCAGCACGAACATGATCGGCTGCACGGTGAAGGCGAGCAGCAGGTCGGGGGCCCGCGGGATCCGCAGGAAGTTGCGCTTGGCCAAGACCAGGGTGTCCGAGACCGCCTCGCGGAAGCCGCTCATCGCCCCTCCTCTTCCGCCGCTTCGGCGGCGTGGCCGGTGAGGGTGAGGAAGACGTCGTCGAGGGTCGGCCGGCGCATAGCGATGTCCTCGACCTCGATCCCGGCCTCGCGCAGGCGCCCAACCGCGGCGGCGACCGTCCCCGCCCGCTGCGCCACCGGCACCCGCAGGACGCCGCCCTCGCGCCGGCCCTGGCCGGAGGCCAGCGGCGCCAGCGCGGCCAGCGCCGCCTCGCCCCTCTCGCGGTCGGCCAGGGTCACCTCGAGGCTCTCGCCGCCGACCTGGTCCTTGAGCTCGTCCGAGGACCCCTCGGCGATCACCGCGCCGCGGTCGATCACCGCGATCCGGTCGGCGAGGCGGTCGGCCTCGTCGAGGTACTGGGTGGTGAGCAGCACCGTCGTCCCCTCGGCGACCCGCGCTTCGATCGTCTCCCAGAGGCCGATCCGGCTGCGCGGGTCGAGCCCGGTGGTCGGCTCGTCGAGGAAGAGGACCGGCGGCCGGGCGACCAGCGCCGCGGCGAGGTCGAGCCGCCGCCGCATCCCGCCCGAGTAGGTGCGGACGAGGCGGTCGCCGGCGTCAGCGAGTTCGAACTGCTCCAGCAGCTCCCCCGCCCGTTGAGCCGGCTGGCCCTTCGGTAGGTGGTAGAGGCGACCGACCATCTCCAGGTTCTCGTGCCCGGTGAGGTTCTCGTCGACCGCCGCGTACTGGCCGGCCAGGCCGATCTTCTTGCGCAGCAGCGGCGCTTCGGAGGCGACGTCGACGCCGGCCACCCGGGCCGAGCCGCCGTCGGCCGGCAGCAGCGTGGTGAGGATCCGGACGGCCGTCGTCTTCCCCGCCCCGTTCGGACCCAGCAACCCGAGCACCGTCCCGGCCGGCGCCTCGAGGTCGATCCGGTCGAGCGCCCGCACCTCGCCGTAGTGCTTGACCAGCCCTCGAGCCTCGATCGCCGCGTCTCCAGGCATCCCGGGGCACGCTAACGAAGCGGCCCGGCGGCCGGGTTCGGCAATCGCTCCACGGGTACCCGTGAGGAAGACGAAAGCGAGCGAGAGGAAGACATGGCCGACGAGCTGAGCGGCAAGAAAATCGCGATCCTGGCAGCGGACGGGGTCGAGGAAGTGGAGCTGGTGAGACCGCGGCAGGCGATCGAGGACGCCGGCGGGCAGACCGAGCTGATTTCCCTGGAAACGGGGGAGATTCAGGCGATGGAATCGGACCTGAACCCGAAGCAGAAGTTCCCGGTCGATAAGGAGATCGGCGAGGCGAGTGCCGACGACTACGACGGGCTGCTCCTCCCCGGCGGCACCTGCAACCCCGACAAACTGCGCCAGAGCGGCGAGGTGATCAGCTTCGTCCAGGAGATCTTCAAGGCGGGCAAGCCGGTTGGGTCGATCTGCCACGGCCCCTGGACCCTGGTCGAGGCCGATCTGGTCAAGGGCCGGACGCTGACCAGCTACCCCAGCATCCGCACCGACATCCGCAACGCCGGCGGTGAGGTGGTCGACGAGGAAGTCGTCACCGACCAGGGCCTGGTCACCAGCCGCGACCCCGGCGACCTCGACGGCTTCTGCGTCAAGATCGTCGAGGAGTACGCCGAGGGCACGCACGAAGTCGCCGCGGCGGGCGCGACCGCCTAACTCTTCCGGCCAGGCAGGGGGAGGCCGCGAGCGGACGGTCTCCCCCAGACACCGCCCCGATTCGCCCTCTACGCTGGGCAAAGGCATGCCCCGCATATCCAGAAAGCACCAGGTGACCTTGCCCCTTGAGACCCTGGAGGCGGCCGGGCTGGATGCCGGAGACGAGGTAGTGATCGAAGCTGGAGGCCCGGGCCGGATCGTGATGCATCGGGCTTCCCCGGACCTCGCCTCTGCGCTCGGCGACCTCGAGAAGCTGCGCGGCGAAGAGCGCGGCTGAGGCGGGCTCGACCCAGGAGACGACGTGGTCAACATCGACGTGGTGATCTCCGCCCTCCGACCGCGCCGATGACCCTGGTGCGTCCGGCCGAGGACGAGCGCAGCCTGCGAGCCGCCGTCGACGCGATCACCTCCCTGGGCATCCGTGCATCGGCTCCCGATGCCGTTGTCGCACGCTCCGCGGCACGCCATCGCTCTCTCGGCATCAGCCTCGCGGACCGCTTCGCTCTCGCGACCGCCGAGCGCGCGGCAGTCGACCTCGCCAGCTCGACCGGCGGTGCGGCGCGCGCTCGAGACGGTCGGTCTGCGATTCAGCCAGTATTGGTCGGCTGAGTCTCAGGTCGATCCTCCTGCTCGAAAGCAACTACCTCCGAGTAGGAGCCAGCAGGCCGCCAAAAAGCTCTACGGGCCAATGGCTTTCAGGAGCGGGAGCAACGGGCGCGCAGGACGACGCCGCCCGCCTTTGTTTCAACAGCCATATAGCGCACACCGTTACCTTCTGGGCGAACCTTCGCGGGAGACGAGCGGCCCTCAGAGCCGCTGTCGTCGGGCTGTCCGACTCAGCGAATAGCCTTCGCGGCTAATGTCACGAGGACGTTTGTATCTGCGTTGTGAGTCCAACGAGTGGGACTTCGTCCGGAAGATGAAGCTGGAGCCGCCCTTCGACGCGGCGGTGATCAGCGACCGCTATCTCGCGCCGTATCCCGAGGGTCACAAGTCCCACGGACTTAGTCCGGACCGCCTCGCGAAAGCTGTCGAGGCGTGCGGGCGCCGGTGGAGCGTCGACCCAGACACCGCGCGACTCGGTCACCGCGATTCCTCAAGGCGCCAGAGGCCCCATGCAGCTAACCGCGCGATAGCGAAGGTTCTCCCCCTCCCGCTCACGGTCGAACGACTCGGCGATCGCGACGCCGCCGCGGCCCTTGTCGAGGCTGCAGCGGTCAATCAACTCGGCAGCCGGGCACTCGCCGCTCCCTACCTCGAGATCGAGGACTTCGAGGATCCGCGCTTCGCCGTCAACCTTGACCTCCTGCGCCGCACCCGCGAGCTTGCAGGCGACAGGACGCTCGTCGCCTACCTGCAACTCCTCGGCGGCCAGATGCGCGACGGCGGCGGCATCGAGGCAGCGCGGCGTCTGGCCGATGCGGGCGCCGAAGTTATCTTCGTCCGGATCCGTCGCTTCGAGCCAGAGCTTGCCACGAGAGCCGACCTCGCCGCGTACGCCGGAATCATCTCGGCAGGTGTGTCCGAGGGGGCCCGGGTCGTCGGCGACTGCGTGGGTCGCCTTGGTCCGACGCTGGTCGCCCTCGGCGCCGACGGCTTCGCGACTAACGCCCACAGGTTCCGCAAAGTCGCCGATGGGCCGTACACCCCACGGGAGGTGGCGGTGGCAGCGGGCCGCCGCTGATGTGGGAGGTGCCGAATGCGGGGAACGCCGCGCTGCCCGGAGATGTCGTCGCGGCCGCGAGGTGCATGGTGTCAGGTTGCCCGGGACCGAAGGGGGCCAACAACACGACGATCCGGATCCACAACCTGCACGACCTTCGCCGGCTCGCACAGCTAGCGGCGCAAGAAGGCCTTGGCTACGCAGAGCATCTGCTGGCGAGCAGTTCTCCCGTCCATCGGAGCTGGGGCGCGGCGATTCAGGAACTGGCAGAAGAGGCCGCCTGAAGTCCGACCCAGCCGTCGAGCATGGCCCCGGTTTCGGCTGCGGCGGCCTCCCAGGCAATCCGCCCGGTGGGCAAGTCGGCGAGCAGTCCGGTTGCCCAGCGCTCGACGGCCAGGCCGGTCAAGGTCGCCTCGCGCTCCCAGGCCATGAGACAGTGATAGGGAACCGCAAGCGAGAGGCTTACCGGCGCCGGTCGCGACTCTCTCGTGCGTGCCTTCCGTAGAGCCCGCGCGTATCCCATAAGCCGGCGCCCCCGGCGGGTCAGGGTCGATGGCCGCGGGGTGCGAGCTGCTAAGGACAGCTCCTCGGCGAGCTTCGCGGGGCCCCAGTCGCCGGCAGCCCGCAACACCCTCTCGGACTCGATCACGAGCGCGGCCCAATGCTCCGCTGCGAGGCCCTCGGTGGCGGACAATCGTCCCAGGTCGACCGATAGCGCGCCCGGCAGGTGCAGGGTAAGTACCTCATGGGCAATGCCGGGGCGGAGTGGGGCGTCGGTGTAGTCGAAGGGCATCGGGTCGAAGGCGTCTTCGACCGGGGATCCACCACCACCGCCCTGAATTGCGCGAAGCGTCATTGTACGGTAGAACCGTACACCATTTCCCCCGACGCAGATCAAGATGTCGCCTAACTACGGAGAGAACGAACCGCCCTCGGACATCTTGGTCCCGGACTGGCTGTTAGGCGGGAATCGAAAGCGACGGGTGATCGCGGCGCTCTCGGCGCCGCCCGAGCCCTCGGGGTGGCGCCCTTCCGAACTCGCGACGGAGCTACGATGCGGCCGGACCACCGTGTTCGAAGTCGTGCGCGCGCTCCGGGGCTTTGGAGTACTCAGCGAGGACGGGCGAGGACTCGTGAGGATCGATCCGTCCTCTGAGATCGGGTCGGCCCTGGTGGTCCTCCTAGTGCGAATGGAAAGCCTCAGAGCGCAGGCCGTCGACCGACCGCCACGGGGAAGAGACGCGCCGCGAGGGCGTTAGGCCGTCGAGCCCCGGCGGGGCGAGGTCCGCGACGCAGGGGGGGCAGATGCCGAGGGTCGCCTCACCGACTCGCCGCAACGATCAGAGCGTGAGCGCACAACCACTCACGCACGGCCAGCTTCTTCCCGCTGCGCAATTGGTCGATCAGCTCGGCGTAACTCTCGGCTGGTGCGCCTTCGGCGCCTTCGACCCAACCCGCCATTCACGGCACTGCGCTTCCGCCGCTGTCGAGTCCGAGGCTGGGCAGACCGATCAGGCCACTGACTCAGCCACCTCCCTTGCGTAGCTCTGAATCGGATCGTCCCCCCAACGGTCGATCCGCCCCGCGCATACGCCACCCATGAACCAAAAATCGAGACCGGAGCGCTGGCCAACTCCCGAACCGCCCTTCGACGAGCTTAAGCGAGTCGGTGAATTCGACCAGTAACGGTGCGGTCGACGAGGTCGTCACCGGGAATCAGTTCGCGCGAGAGCTTGAGGGCACCGGATTGCCGGGAACTCCGGCAGGGGGATCGCCGAGCGATAGATTCGCCGCGGTGGAGGCGGATGGCGGAAGACAGTTCTGAAGAGAAAAAGACGGCGGGGAGAAAGGCGACCATCACTCGTCACGTCTTCGCGATTGTGGCGGTCCTCGCGGCCTGTGTGCTCTTGATAGGCAGCCAGTACCGGTCCAGCTGGAAGGTCTGCGAGACGACCGGGCGGTCGGAGAGGGGTGCCCCGGAAAAAACGGTCGAGCGCAAGTGCTCTCCCGCGTCGCCGGTGATCGCCTTGGCCCCGCTACTGGTTTCGCTGCTCCTGATCTGGCCCGATCTGAGTGAGGTCGAGCTCTTCGGGATCGGGCGGATTCGCCGAAGGCTCGATCGGCAAGCCGAGACCCAGCACGACCTGCTTGAGGGACAGCAGGCGATCCTGCAGAAGGTCGAGGCGGTGCAGGTCTCGACCCAGGTGGCCTCGATGAGCCAGGGCGTCACCGTGCAGTTCGGCGATCAGCTGAACCTGGCGAACCAGCTGGTGGCCCTTGGCGATCGTCTTGCCCAGATCGAGGAGGCGATGAAGAAGTCGGGAGGCGCAGAGATCGAGCTTCCCTCAGAAGCCCCGGCCAGAGCCCCACTGATGGTCGATCCGATATCGAAGATCAAGCCTTGGTTGGCGCTGGCCGCACTTCTGAACAGCCCTGGGGTCTTGGAGGCGGTCCGGGACGCAACATCGAACGGCCTGGCGCCTGCCCAGGCGGAAAATCTCACCGAGAGCGAGAAGGCGACGCTGCGGAAGGCGCTCGGGGAGCGGCCGTTTGACCTAGACGAGTTCCTCGCTTGGCGCTCAGGATACGCGGCGCAGCTGGAGCTGCTGCGAAGGGCCCAACACCCGAGTCAGCGGCTGAACGCAGAGGAACATGCGGAGGCAGAGCGCCTCGCGGCGAGGCTCCTTACCGAGTTGGAACGGCGGGGCATCACGGGGCCGAGTTGATCCGGAAGGCGTCGGCCAGCGCGTCCTCTAAGAGTCGCGAATAACGTGGGGACTGGGCAAGGGTTCTCACAAGGCTGACCCGGGCCTCCCAAGAGAGCCGGTCAGGGTGAAGCCCGGTCCGCTCTTCGGCCGCCGTAAAGGCGCGAGAGACCGCCGGCAGGCGGGCGTCGTCGCGGGGCAACCGAAGGTCCGCCGCCAACTCCTCTATCGCTTGCTCCTCGCCCAGCGGGGCGTGGAGTTCGACAGACTTGTCGCGCAGCCAGCGGCGGTAGCCGCCCCTGCCCGCCGCGGGGAGCAGCAACTGGTACCCAACCTCGTATTCGCCAGGGGCTGCATCGACGTTGACTCCCAGCACGCCGAGCACCCGTCTGCCCACGTCGATCGGCGCGGGGCTCCCTGCGGCTGGCGCGCGGCCTCTGCACTCCGATGAGGCTCGGCGGCTCAAATCAGCGCACTCGTCTCGGCGCCACCGGTTTCTCCTATGTAGCGCGACTCGAATCGCCTCCGGGGGTCATGATCAGCCCATACACCGTGCGCTCCTCGGGATCCGGGATGCTTGCGAGGTCTTCCCCACAGACCCCCGGACACGGGTACTCATCGCCCGTCTCGAGGGCCTCGTCGAGACCGCGTGCATCGACTCCGACGGCGCAGTGCGGGCAGATGTACTCGGTCTCACGCCAAAGCTGTCCCTCCTTCTCCAGGCCGTCGAAAATCGCACGAACGGTCTGCTCGGAGAGGCCCAGGGTCGTAGCCACCACTGACGGGTAGAGACGATCAGCCTCGGTACGGGCACCCAGGAAGGAGTCAACGGATTCGAGCTCGCCTTGCCCCGCGACGCCGTCAAGTAGCAAGCGTTCGGATGCGTCTAAGTACATGTTCGAGGGCCGGCTGGTCGGTCGGACGGGGGAAGTTGATGCGATTCTCCTTGGCGTTCAGGACGACGTGTACCTCCTCGGTAAGGGGGGCGCCTGAGAGCCCGCCTCCCCCGGCGGGGAGAAAGTAGAGGCTACCCGCGGCACCGGGTCCCGAGGCGTGCAGCTTCTCAAGCGCTTCGTCGTAGTCGGTGGACTCGCCGTACACCGACTGGCCCTGGGCGCCGCTTGAGATCTGGGAGCGAAGGCCGCCGTGGCTGTTGTGACCGACCGACTGGATCCTGACCTCCCCTTTGCCTTCGATCACGGCCTCCTCGAGGCGCGACACCGCCTTGCCGAGGTCCAGCGGCTGAAAGGAGCCGAGCGGCACCCATCCGTCGATGAGCGCGTCGAAGTCGGCGCGGACGGCATCGTAGAGACCTTGCCTGGGCAACTGGGAGATCTGCAGGGAAGCGTGACCGGAAGAAACATGCCAGAGGAGGCGCACCCAGGAGCGAATCGCGACGTTCTCATAGACGCGCGTTTCGAACTGGGGACCGAGCGAGACCTCGGCCTCGCGGTCCCTGCGCCTTTCGGGGTAGGTACGGCGGCCGATAGCGTAGACCTCAAGGGTGTCGTCTTCGAAGCCGACCGAGGAAAGGGTCAGGTCTTCGGGTGCCGCCAAGGGCAGTCGGTTCTCCCAGACATCCGCCAGGCCGTGTTCGTGGAGGAGGGCCTTCACGGCATCGGCGTTCGCGTAGTTGGGACTGGCCTCGCCGACGAACCGGTAGAGGCTCACGTGTTGCTTGTTGAAGGGCTCGACGCGGTCGAGGTATTCGATCAGCTCCAGCCAGGTGACGGCTCCGCCGACGAGCACTGAACGGATCCGGTCGACCAGTTCATCCTTGCGGCCGGACAAGGGCGCGATCTCGTTCTCCCGCATGAAATCGCGGATCAGGTTGCTGTGCAGCGCGGAGAGCTGGGTGAGGAGAAGATCGCGTTCCACCGCGGAGGGGTTTGCATCGGTCACTGCGGTCGGTTCCTTCCTCTAGGCCAGAGTTATAAGGACGTCCGAGGAGCTTAGGTACTGAAGCGGCGTCCGCCGGGGTCGAGCCGCGACCTCCGGCGTGACAAGCCGCCCTACTCGGCGGCGATTCGCCGCGCCGCCTCGACCAGGGCCTCGCGGTGGGCGGCGAGGCGCTCGACCGAGCGCGGGTCGTCGCCTTCGGCGGCGAAGAGTTGCCCTCGGGGGCGAGCATCCAGCCGTAGGCGAGGGCGGTGATCAGGACCAGGCGGTCGAGGCCGGCGATCTTCCCGCTCCCCATCGCCGCCAGCTTCTCGGCGTAGAGGTCGACGCTGTCGGGGCCGGCGGCGGGCCGCTCGAGCTGGCGCCAGAGGTGCAGCCGCATCGTCTGCGGGTGCTCGCGGTGGTGATCGAAGAGGCGGCCGACGTAGCCGGGCAGGTCGTCCTCGGTCAGCGGCACGTCGGCGATCAGCTCCTCGACCGCGGCGTCCATCGCCGCCGCGAAGAGGCCCTCCTTGTCGCCGAAATGCTCGTAGATCGCCCGCTTGTTTGCCTCGGCGGCGGCGGCGATCCGGTCGATCCGCGCCCCCGCCAGCCCGAACCGGGAGAACTCCTCGATCGCCGCGGCGAGGATCCGCTCCCGCGTCGCGCCGGCGTCCCGTGGCTTGGCCTCCGCCCTCGGCATCGCCCCACGATACGAAGCGGGTAGGGGGAACGGCAAACCTCGAAAGGAGACGGGATGTCGATCGTGATCGTGGGAGCGGGGCCGAACCTGGGCGCCGCGGTGGCGCGCCGCTTCGGGCGCGAGGGAATGGCCGCGGGCCTGGTCTCCCGCAACGAGGAGAAGCTGCGCGGCCTGGTCGAGGGGCTCCGTGGCGAGGGGCTCGAGGCCGACTTCGAGACCGCCGACATCCGCGACTCGGCGGCGCTCGCCGCCGCGATCGAGGCGCTGGCGGGGCGGCTCGGCCCGGTCGAGGTGCTCGAGTACTCACCGCTGCCGGCGAAAGAGTTCATGAAGCCGATCCTGGAGACGAGCGCGGAGGACGTCCGCGGCCCGCTCGAGTTCAGCGTCCTCGGCGCCGTCGCCGCCGCCAACGCGGTGGTCGGGCCGATGCTCGAGCAGGGCTCCGGCTCGATCCTCTTCACCACCGGGGGCGCCGCGGTGAAGCCCTACCCGGAGCGGGCCGGGGTCGGGATCTCCTTCGCCGCCGAGGTCGCCTACGCACGGATGCTGCACGAGGAGCTCGCCAGCAGAGGGGTTCACGTCGGCCACACCGCGATCGCCGGCCGGATCGCCGCCGGCGGCGACCACGAGCCGGAGGAGATCGCCGAGGCGCTCTGGCGGCAGCACTCCGAGCCGGGCGAGTTCCAGGTCAAGCTCGGCTTCGAGGACTGAGCCCAGGGCCGAGTTCGAAGTCGTCGTCGGCACCTGGTCGGCGACCAAGGCTGGAGCGCTGAAGCTGCCCCCGCCGCCGCAGAAGCACTGAGGCAGGACGAGGCAGGCTCAGCCGGGGCGGCGCAGAACCGCATCGACCTCGAACAGACGCCCACCGCCCACCCGCTCGTGACGCCGCCAGCACTCGCGATTGAGCCCGACGGCCTCGAGCGTGCCCAGCTCCGCCGGGGTAAGCGGCCAGGGGATCGTGTCGCCGGGCCGGTGGCGATCGTGGGCGAGGGCGTGGAGGAGCAGCTGCCCGCCCGGTGCGAGGGTGGCGACGATCGCGGCAGCCGCCTCGGTGCGCCGCACCACCGGCAGCGACTGCAGGGTCCGCACCTCGACCACCACGTCGAAGCGCCCCTGCCACTCCGCCGGCAGCCCGAAGAGGTCGGCGACCCGGTAGTCGACGGGGCTCTCGGGGAAGCGCTCGCGGGCGCGCTCGATCGCGGTCGCGGCGACGTCGAAGGCACTGACCTCCCAGCCGCGCCGGGCCAGCTCCTCGGCGTCGTCGCCGAAACCGCAGGCGACGACCAGGGCCCTTCCCGGGTCCCGCTCGGCGCCGTCGAGCCACTCGACGAGGGCCGGGAACGGCTCCAGCTGTGCCCACGGGACCGAGCCGAGGTCGCCCCCGGCCTGCCGGTACATCCCCTCGAAGAACCCCGGCTCGCCCGCTGCCGGGCGGCGCTCCTCGCTCAAGACGCTTCCGCCGCCGCCTGGGTCTCGGCGATCGACGGGCAGCCGCCGCCCTCGCAGCAGGACTCGATCTTCTGCCTGCAGTCGGCGCACCACCAAGCCGAGCGCATCCAGAACAGCCGATGCTCCTTCCCCGTCATTGCGCAGATCACCCCGCGCAGTCTCCCGTCTGCGGCGGCGGATTCGCGGCGGCGTCCGGGTCAGCCCGGCGAGTCGAGCGGGTGCAGCTCGCCGCGGGCCAGCGCCTCGGTGCGCAGGTGGGCGATCGCCTGGTACTCGTCGGAGCCGACCATCTCCAGGAAGGCGGCCCGACTCGGGTACTCGACCAGGACGACGAGGTCCCAGGAGTCCGCTCCGAGCACAACCGGGCCGGCCATGCCCTGGAAGACGACGCGACCGCCGACCCCCTCGAGCAGCGGCAGCACCGCCGCCCCGTATTCGGCATAGCGCTCACGGCCCCCGTCGGGCCGGAAGGCGAGCAGATTCAGCATCGTCACCGGCCCCTCGCCGGCCCGCCGGGTCAGCTCGGCGAAGCCCTCCTCGTTCGGCCGCTCCGGCCCGCTCGCCTCCACAGAAGGAATTCTCCCTTATCGGCCGGCCGGCGCGTAGACGGCGAGAACGATGCCCGACGGCGTCGCCTCGGCCTCGCGCAGGATCAGCTCCGTCGCGCCGCCGCCGTGCTCGAACAGGCGCAGACCGGAGCCGAGGACGATTGGGTGGGTCATCAGCAGCAGCTCGTCGACCAGGCCGTGCGGGAGCAGCGAACGGACCAGCTCGCCGCTGCCCATGACCACGAGGTTGCCGCCCTCGCACCCCCGCAGCTCGGCGACCGCGGCGGGGACGTCGCCGCTCAGCAGGGTCGAGTTGGGCCAGCGCAGCTCGGTCTCCGGATCGCGTGAAACGACGTACTTCGCGGTCGCGTTGAGGGCGTCCCTGAACGGACCGCCGCGCTCGTTCCAGCCGCTCAGCATCCCTTCGTAGCTGCGCCGCCCCAGCAGCAGGCCGCCGTCCGGCGTCCCGATTCGCTCGCCGACCGCGGCCACCGTCGCTTCGTCGCTGCGCTCGGTAGCCCAGCCGCCGCGCTCGAAGCCGCCGCGGCGGTCCTCGTCGGCGTGGCCGGGCGCCTGCATGACCCCGTCGAGGCTGAGGTGGTTGACGACGACGACCCGCATCCCTGCCTCCTACCCGCGTTGCCGCCGGCTAGAGCTCGTCGCGCATGCCGGTGACGCTGGCCGGGCTGAGAAGAAGGTCAACTTCACGGACTTGGTGAGCAACGGGAGCGAGCAACTTCGGCTCGCTCACGAGCGGTCCGGGACCCAGGGACCGACACCGCCGATCCGCTCGATTTCGTAGCGGACCACGTAGCCGGGCTTGCGCGGCGCCGGGAACTCGAAGTCGGTGCCGACGTAGACCCGGCCGAGGCGGTCGAGCAGGTCCCAGGCCCCCTCGCTCGGTTCGACCGTCGCCCGCGCCTTCAACACCGCGTAGGGGTTGAGGAAGACGCCGAGCTCGCGCGGTGCCTCGAAGGAGAGGACGACGCGCGAGTCACGTTCGATGTTGCGCAGCTTCAGCCGATGGTCGAGGTGGGCGCTGCGCAGCTCGTTGCCCTCGCGCCCCACCCAGATCACGGTCACCTGGGGGCTGCCGTCGGCGTTGATCGTGGCCAGGTGGCAGAGCGGTCCCGCGTCGAGCAGGTCGCGCAGCTCGCTCGGCAGCTCAACGGCCATCGGGCGAGTGTAGGTGGCGCCGGTCACGACCAGGCCACCGCCTGCGAGAAGGTCTCCTCTGTCCCCAGAGGGAAGCCTCGCCTACACGCCTCAGCCGGGGACGGGGCAGCCAGGACTCGAACCTGGAATCGCCGGTTTTGGAGACCGGTGCCTTAGCCAGTTGGGCCACTGCCCCAGGGGGCTGATCGTAACGGGACGACGGCCGCTCGGCGGGACCGCCGAGCGGTGCAATGCGGGCGGAGGGACTCGAACCCCCATGCTCTTTCGAGCACCGGCACCTAAAGCCGGCGCGTCTACCAGTTCCGCCACGCCCGCGGGCTTAACGCGCGGCCAACTCCGCGCGTCCGCAGCTGGATTCTATGATCGGAGGCATGGCAGTGGGACAGGCGAGGCCCGGCTACGAGCTGTGGCGGCCAAATCGGGAGAAAGCGGGCTCGGTCACGACCAAGTGGCTACTGGTGCTGATGCTGCTGGCGACGGCAGTGCTGGCGGCGCTGATCACGATCGGCGGCTGGTCGGTGCTGAAGGGCGGTGGCGGGATGGGCATCATCTGCGCGATCTACGCGATCCTCTACGCCTTCTTCGCCTTCCTCGTCGCCCGCTGGAGCCGCGGCATCCTGCCGCTGGCGGCGGCGCTCTCGATGATCCTGGCGATCTTCTGCGCGGTCGGCGCCGACAGCTGGTTCGCCCGCGACAAGACCGGCTTCCACGAACCCTTCTTCCCCTCTTCGCTGGTCGGCGTCCTGGTCGTCGTCCTCGCCCTGCTGCAGGTCGCCCTGATCGTCGTCGCCCTCTACGGCTTCAACCAGGAATGGCACGTCGAGGAAGAGCGCCCGATCGGCTCCGGTGAGGACTACGGCGCCGGCGCCACCCCCGGCGGCGGCGCCCCCGCCCCGGCCTAGCCCGCATTCGGCGTCTTCTGGCGAATCCGCTCTATCCTCAGCGCGGGCCGGAGTGGCGGAATTGGCATACGCGATCGACTCAAAATCGATTGCCCTTGCGGGCTTGAGGGTTCGAGTCCCTCCTCCGGCATCGCCGCCAGGTCGAGGACTGCAAAAGACATCCCATGGATGACAAATGCAGTCCTCGATTCGAGCAACACCGCCCCGGGGGCACTATTCGGTGGCAGCGCTGAGTTCGCCAGTGCGCCGGCGTTCGCCGGCGCTCCGCGCCCCGGACAACCGCAGTACGCCGAGCGCGGCCAGGGCCCAGCTGGCGACGACGAGGCAGCCGCCGGCGACGTCGCTCGGGTAATGCCACTGGTTGACCACGACCGAGACCCCGACGAGGGCGGTGAGCAGGCCGGCGGCGATCGCCGCCGGGCGGCGCAGATGCGGCGGCGCGACCAGGATCAGGGCGGCGGCAATCGAGGCGGCGGCGGTCGTGTGGCCGCTGGGGAAGGCGTCGGCCCAGGGCTGGTGGTAGCCGAAGTCGAGCTGGAAGCGAGGCCGGGCCAGCAGGTGCTTGAGCAGCTGGGTGGTGAGATTGGCGCCGGCGACGACCGCGACCGCGGCGAGCGCCTCGCGGCGGCGGCCGAAGTGGAAGCCGAGCCAGACGCAGAAGGCCAGCATCGCCAGCAGCGGCCCGAGGTCGCCGAGGTGGGCGAAGGTGTTGGCGACCGCTTCGGCGCCGCTGTGGCGGGTCGCGGCCAGGTGTTCGAAGATGCGCGCGTCGAGCCGGCTAGTCGGGCCGATCGTGTAAGCGGCGACGGCCAGCGGCGCCACGGCGGCGGCGCAGAGGGCACTGCCGAGGAAGGGCACGAGGGCGCGGCGGGGCATCCCGAAACGGTAGCGAGGCAACCCTGCGCGAAAGCTAAAGCGGCGGCGAGAAGCGCACTGCGGCGGGCTCCGTGGGCTGCGCCGGCTTGGTGGGCTGCGGAGCGGCCGGGGCCGCTCAGACCATGCCGAGGCCGCCGGAGACGCCGAGCGTCTCCCCGGTCACGAATGAGGCGTCCTCGGAGGCGAGGAAGGCGATCGCGGCGGCGACCTCCTCGGGCTGGCCGAGCCGCCCCATCTGGGTCGCGGCCCGCATGTTCTCGATCACTTTCTCGCCGATCTCGCCGAACTCCTTCGCCCCCATCAGCAGCGGCGTCTCGATCGGGCCCGGAGCGATCGCGTTGGCGGTGATCCCGAAGCGGCCGTTCTCGCGGGCGATCACCTTGGTGAAGCCGATCACCGCCGCCTTCGCAGCCGAGTAGGCGGCCGAGCCCTTGGAGCCGACCCGTCCGGCCTCTGAGGAGGTTGTGACGATCCGCCCGTACTTCGCCTCCTGCATCGCCGGCAGCGCCGCGTGGGTGCAGTTGAGGACGCCGTCGACGTTGACCGCCAGCACTCGCCGCCACTGCTCCGGCGTCGTGTAGGTGAAGAAGCCGAACTCCTCGACCCCGGCGTTGTTGACGAGGACGTCGAGGGTGCCGACGCCCTGGATCGCCTCGCGGCAGGCCTCGAAGTCGGTGACGTCGAGCGCCAGGGCGTGGCCGGCGACCTCGCCCGCGACCTGCTCCGCCCCGTCGAGGTTGAGGTCGGCGACCCAGACCTCGGCCCCCTCGGCGGCCAGGCGGGCGCAGACGGCGGCGCCGATCCCGCTCGCCCCACCGGTCACCAGCGCTTTGCGTCCCTCCAGCCGCATCCGCCCGCAGCATAGACTTCGTCGCCCCCCGATGCCCGATCTTCCCCCGATTCCGATCCTCGGCGGCACCGGTGCCCTCGGCGCCGGTCTGGCCACCCGCTGGGCGATGGCCGGCGCCCCGGTCGTGCTCGGCTCACGTTCGGCCGAGCGCGGCGAGGAGGCGGCGGCGAAGATCCGCGAGAAGGTCGAGGGGGCCGAGGTCAGCGGGATGGAGAACGCCGAGGCGGCCAAGCAGGCGGAGATCGTCTTCCTCACCGTCCCCTTCCGCGCCCAGTCGGAGAACCTGCAGAACCTGCGCGAGGCGCTCTCCCCGGGCCAGATCCTGGTCGACTGCACGGTCCCGCTGGCCGCCGCGGTGAGCGGCAAAGCGACCCGCTCGCTCGGCGTCTGGCAGGGCTCGGCCGGCCAGCAGGCCCAAGAGATGGTCCCTGACGGGGTCACCGTCGTCTCCGCCCTGCACACCGTGGGGGCGCCCACTTTGTCCGACCTCGACCACGAGCTGAACGAGGACGTCCTCGTCTGCGGCGACAAGAAGAAAGACAAGGCGCGGGTAGCGCGGCTGATCGAGCTGGTCCCCGGCCTGCGGGCGGTCAACGCCGGGCCGCTGGAGATGGCTCGGATCGTCGAGCAGCTGACGCCGATGCTGATCTCGATCAACAGCCGCTACAAGGCCCACGCCGGGATCAAGCTGACCGGCCTCCCCGACGCCGACCACTGGGGCTAGCCCAGGTGCGGGTCGCGCTTCTCGCCGGCGGCACCGGCGGCGCCAAACTGGCGGCCGGGATGCAGGAGGAGCTCGGCGCCGAGCTCACCGTGATCGCCAACACCGGCGACGACATCGAGGCGCTCGGCGTCCACGTCTCCCCCGACCCCGACCTCTGCATCTACTGGCTCAGCGGCGAAATCGACGCCGAGCGCGGCTGGGGAATCCGCGACGACTCCTTCACCACCTTCGAGCGGCTGAAGCGGCTGGGGGCGCCGAGCTGGTTCGGCCTCTCCGACCGCGACCTCGCCGCCTGCCTCTACCGCCGCCAGTTCCTCGCCGACGGCGGCCGCCTCACCGACGCGCAGCTGCAGATCGGCCGCGGGCTGGGGATCGAGGCGCGGGTGCTGCCGATGGCCGACACGCCGGTGCGGACCAAGGTGCTGACCGCGGCCGGACGGCGCGACCTGCAGGAGTACCTGATCCTCGACGGCGGCAAGCCGGAGGTGGCCGGGGTCGAGCTCGAGGGAATCGCCGAGGCGGGGCCGACTCCGGAGGTGCTTGAGGCGCTGGGAAGCGCCGAGGCGATCGTCCTCGGCCCCTCGAACCCGGTGATCTCGATCGGCCCGATCCTGGCGGTGCCGGGAATGCGCGAGGCGATCGCGACCTCCGGGGCGCCGGTGGTCGCGGTCAGCCCCTACGTCGCCGGCCAGGTGGTCAAGGGCCCGACCGACCGCTTCATGGAAGCCCTGGGACGGCCGCGCAGCGCCGCCGGGGTCGCCTCCCTCTACGCCGGGCTGATCGACGGCATGGTGGCCGACGCGGGCGACCCGGAGCCACCGCCGGCGGAGCCGCGGACGCGGGTCGCGCCGACCCTGATGGAGGGCGCGGCCGGCCGGGTGCGACTGGCCCGGACCGTCCTCGACTTCGCCGAGGAGCTGGCTTGAGCGGGTCCGGCGCGATCGCTTCCGCGATGCCCGCCGCTGCCCGGGAGCAACGCCGATGACCGCGACCGCGGTGCTCACCGTGAAGCGCTTCGACGCGGCCAAGCAGCGGCTGGCGGCGGGGCTTGACGAGGAGCGGCGCAAGGCCCTGGCCGAGGCGATGCTCGGCGACGTGCTCGAAGGGATCGGCGGCTCCCGTTCGATCGAACGGCTGATCGTCGTCACCGGCGAGCCGCTGGCCCAGACCCTCGCCGCCGATGCCGGCGCCGAGGTCGTCCCCGACCCCGCCGACTCGGGCCATGTCGAGGCGGCCCTGGCGGGGATCGAACGGGCCGAGGTCGAGGGCGCGGGCGCTGTCGTCCTCCTCCCCGGTGACTGCCCGCTGCTCGACCCGCGCGAGCTTGACCGCCTGCTCACCGGCATCCCCGAGCGCTACGTCGCGATCGTCCCCGACCGCCACGGCGAGGGCACCAACTCACTCGTCCTTAGCCCCCCGGACGCGATCGTCCCCGCCTTCGGCGAGGGCAGCCGGGCGCGTCACGTGGCCCTGGCCCGCGAGGCGGGAGTGCCGTTCGAGGTCGAGGAGGTGCCGAGCCTCGGCCTCGACCTCGACACCCCCGCCGACGTCATCGCCCTCACTCGCGAGCTCGAACGCGGCCGTCGCGGCCGCGCCCGCCGCACCGCCAAGTGCCCTCGGGATATGACGGTCGAGATCCGGGCGGTCGAGGGGCTGCCGGAGATCGGGGCCGGCGACCCGCTGGGCGAGCTGATCGCGGCACGGGCCGGCGAACTGGCGGCGGGGGACGTCGTCGTGGTCAGCCAGAAGGTCGTCTCCAAGGCCGAGGGGCGGGTGCGGAAGCTGCGCTCGGTGATTCCCCGGGCCGAGGCGCGGCGGCTGGCGGCGATCCTCGGCAAGGAGCCGGCGCTGGTCGAGCTGGTGCTCGAGGAGAGCAAGGAGGTGATCCGCGCCGAGGGCTCGGTTCTGATCGTCGAGACCAGGCACGGCCTGGTCTGCGCCAACGCCGGCATCGACTCCTCCAACCTGCCGGAGGAGGACGCGGTGCTGCTGCTGCCCGAGGACCCCGACGCCTCGGCTCGTCGGCTGCGGGCGGAGATCGAAGCGGCTGCCGGGATCGGGCCGCTCGGCCTCGTCATCTCCGACAGCTTCGGCCGCGCCTGGCGGTTGGGCCAGGCCGAGGTGGCGATCGGCTGCGCCGGGCTGGCGCCGCTGGATGACTGGCGCGGGCGCCGCGACGCCGCGGGCCGCGAGCTGGCGGCAACCGCGATCGCGATCGCCGATGAGGCGGCCGGCGCCGCCGACCTGGTGCGGGACAAGGCGAGCGGCGTGCCGGCGGCGGTCGTGCGCGGCCTCGGCGATCATGTCGCCGCCGAGGACGGACCCGGGGCCGCCGCCCTGCACCGCCCCCGCGAAGAGGACCTCTTCCGCTAGGAAGGGCCTGGCGGGAAGGGCGGGCGAACCGCCGACCTAGTCTTTGTGCAGCAGGTCCTTGACCTTGTCGGTGGCCTTCTCGATCGAGTCCTTGGCCTTGCCGCCGGCCTGGTCGACCTGGCCCTCGCGCTTCAGATCCTTGTCGCCGGTGAGGTTGCCAGCGGCCTCCTTGACGCGCCCCTTGGCGTCGTCGGTGTTCTTCACGTCGTCAGTCATCTGTTCCCTTCCTTCGGTGGCTGGTTCGCCCTTCAGGTACCCGAAGTGGCCGATCGGCCAACCGGCGCTCAACGGGCAACGACAGGGGCCGCGTCGAAGCGCTCGAGGACGTCGTAGAGCGTGGTGCGCTGGGCCGCCGGGCGGCCGGCGGCGTGGGCGGCCTCGACCAGCTGAGCGGCCTCGAGGCGGACGCCGTGCTGGGAGCCGGCCATGCGGGAGATGTTCTCCTCCATCAGGGTGCCGCCGAGGTCGTTGACACCCCAGCGCAGCGCCTCGGTCGCTCCCTCCAGGCCCATCTTCACCCAACTCGCCTGGACGTTGGGGACGCTGCGGCCGAGGGCGAGGCGGAAGGCGGCGGTGTGCTTGAGGTTCTCCCGCATCGAGATCTCCTCGATCCCGTGGGTGCGGCCGAGCAGGGTGTTGAAGGGGATGAAGCTGAGCGGGACGAACTCGGTGATTCCCCCGGTCCGCTCCTGCAGGCCGCGGATGACCCGCATGTGCCGGGCCAGCTCGCGCGGCTCCTCGATGTGGCCGAACATCACCGTCGAGGTCGAGCGCAGCCCGGCCCGATGCGACGCTTCGATGATCTCCACCCAACGGGCCGCCGGCAGCTTGTTCGGCGAAATCCGCTGCCGCACCCCGTCATCGAGCACCTCAGCGGCCGTCCCCGGCGTCGATCCCAGCCCACACCCGATCAGATATTCGAAGACCTCCCGAGGCTGCTTCCCAGAGCGCTCGCAAGCATGGTTGATCTCCATCGGCGAGTAGGCGTGCAGATGAATCTCCGGCGCCGTCTCCTTCGCCAACCGCAACCACCGCCCGTACTCCTCCAGGGTCAGCTCCGGATGGATCCCCCCCTGCATGCACAGCTCCGTCGCCCCGAACTCCGCCGCTTCCCGAATCCGATCGGCGAAGTCCCCCTCCGAGACTTCGTAGGCATCCGGCGACCGCTTCCCCTGCCCGAACCCACAGAAGGCGCAGCCAACCACGCAGATGTTGGTGAAGTTGATGTTCCGATTGACGATGAACGTCACCGTGTCCCCGACCAGTTCCGCCCGCAGCTCATCCGCCGCAACCCGCATCTCCTCGATCACCTCGGGCCGCGTCTCAGCGAACAGAGCGGTCAGCTCATCCTCGGTTAGCTCCCGTCCCTCACGTCCCTTAGCGATCGCCTGCTCGGCGAGCCCAGGAGCGAACGTCTCTTCGCTGGTCCGTCCCGACCCCCGCCGCGGAATGAAGCTCCAGTACTTCAGCTTGACCACGTCCAGAACGCCCTGCTCCATCCACTCCGGATCCATGTACTGCGGATAGACGCACAACCTCTCGGTCAGCGCATACCCCCGCGGCTGCATCTCCTTCCGCACCTGATGCGGACTGGGAAACGGCTCCTCCGGCGAAATGTGATCGCCGTTAGCCGAAAGACCACCCAGGTCCGTAGCGCCAGCCTCAACCAACTCGGGCCAGAAGTCGCTCAAGTTAGGCGGCACCTGCACCCCAACGTCCGGCATCAGCCTCTTCGTCTCGGCGATCAGTCGCTTGATCTCATCCAGGCCAACCGGGCTCGCCCAGTGGGGAAGGGATGGCACACCCTCCGAACGTTTTGCGGAACTTTGCGAGCGCTCCCCCTCGGACGGCCCCCCCGGTTCCTCAAAGGATCCGAGAGAGGAGGGTGTGCCATCCCTTCCCCCCCAGCGCTCCCTTGAGGCCTCGTCGGCGATCTCCGCCACCTCAGCGCCGTAGTACCGCGGATGCGGCACGAAGTTCTGCAGGATTACCTCCTGGATGTGCCCGTACTTCGCATGCAGCTCGGCGATCGCTTCGAGGGATTCGACTCGCGACTCTTTCGACTCGCCAATGCCGACGAGGATCCCGCTGGTGAAGGGGATCTTCAGCTCCCCGGCAGCCTCGATCGTCGCCAGCCGCGCCCGCGGGTGCTTGGTCGGCGACCCGGCATGAACAGTCTCCATCAGCCGCTCATCGACTGACTCGAGCATCAGCCCCTGGGAAGCGGTGACCTCCCGCAGCCTGGCCAGGTCGCTCTTCGACAAGACCCCCAGGTTCGTGTGCGGCAGCATCCCCCGCTCCAGCGCCCGCTCGCACGCCCAGACCACGTAGCCGGTGAAGTCCTCGTGCCCCCAGGCCGCCAACCGCTCGGCAACCACCGGGTTCACCTCCGGCCGCTCGCCGGTCAGCACCAGGAGCTCCTTGGTGTTGCGTTTCAGCGCCTCGTCGAGGATTCGTTCGACGTCAGCCGGCGCGTGTAGGTGGGCCTGGTGCGTGGCGAAGGCGCAGTACTTGCAGTAGCACTGGCAGGTCCGCGAGAGCGAGAGGGTGAAGTTTCGCGAGAAAGTAACCCGGCGCACCCGGGTGAAACTACCGGACGCGCCGGGTCGCCCCGACGCGTCCGCACAGCTGAGTAGTTAGGCGTCTTTCGACGCCGGGCCGCCGCCCGAGCTTTTGCCCGGAGCGTCGGAGCCTTTCGGCGGAGCGTCCGTGCCTTTGGCCGGAGCGTCGCCGCCTTTGCGCAGGCCGAAGCCTTTGCGGCCTTTGTCCCGCGGCTCACCCGAGGGAGCGACGCGCTGTGGCGGCTCCGTCGGCGGCCTACCGCCGGTCTCGATCACGAATCTCCAGACCCCGACCGCCAGCAGGGAGCCGACGATTGGGCCGACCAGGTAGGGCCAGGTGCCGCCCCATTCGTTGGAGACGAGCGCGGCGCCGAACCAGCGGGCCGGGTTGAAGCAGGCGCCGGTCAGCGGACCGCCGACCATGACCAGGAAAACAAACGTGGTGCCGATCGCCAGCGGGCCCCAGTCCTTGAGGCTCTTCTCGGAGAAGACGACCGCGAGGATCACCAGCACCAGGGCGAAGACCCCCAGGCCCTCGACCACCGCGCCGGCGACGTTGGCATTGCCGGAGAGCAGCCCGCTGATCGAGCCGGCGCCGTAATGGACCGCGCGGCCGGTGTCGGTCAGAAGCGCCTTGGTCAGCAGGGCGCCGAGGACGGCGCCGGAGAGCTGGGCGAGCATGTAAATCACCGCGTCGAGGGCGCTGATCCGCCTGATCGTCGCCGCGGCAAGCGTCACTGCTGGGTTGAAGTGCCCGCCGCTAACCGCGCCGAACATGCAGATGACGCCGAAGAGCGTCAGCCCCTGGACGAAACCCACGACCGCGAAGTCAGTGCCGAACTGGGCATTGGCGCCCGTTGACACGTAAAGCGAGACAACGCTGGTGATGAAGAAGACCAGCAGCAACGTGCCGATCAACTCGGCGAGGTATGCCGAAAGTCCTTTTTCCTGCACCGTTCCTCCCTAGTTGGCTTCCTGTGGGTCTGGTGACGAGCCGCGGGCAGTCTACTCACAAAGTCCCGATGAATTAGGTTCCCCGTCGAATGAGATGGGTTGTCGCGCTGCTGGCGGCCGCCCTGGCGCTGGTCGGCATCGCCGGCTGCGGCGGGAGCGGTGCGGAACCGGGCGCGCCGGAAGGCGCGAGCCTGCTGCTCGACTTCACGCCCAACGCGGTTCACTCGGGGATCTACGCCGCGCAGGCCGAAGGCTTCTATGAAGACGACGGCGTCGAGCTGAAGGTACGGCCGCCGGGCGAATCGACCGACGCGCCGAAGCTGCTCGCCGCCGGCCGCACCGAGTTCGCGATCCTCGACATCACCGACCTCGCGATCGCCCGCGAAAAGGGGCTGCCGCTGGTCGGGGTGGTGCCGATCGTGGGAGCGCCGCTGGCCGCGGTCCTGGCCCGCTCCGACCGCGGCATCGCCTCGCCGCGGGACCTCGAAGGCAAATCGGTCGGGGTGACCGGACTGCCCTCGGACGAAGCGGTGGTCGACTCCGAGGTGGCCAGCGACGGCGGCGACCCGGCAAACGTGAAGCGGGTGACGATCGGCTTCAACGCGGTGACCTCACTGGCCGCCGGCAAGGTCGACGCCGCGACCGGCTTCTGGAACGCCGAGGGCGTCGCGCTCGAACGGGCGGGCGTCCCGATTGACGTCTTCAAGGTGAACGAATTCGGTGCCCCCCGCTATCCCGAGCTGATCCTGACCACGACCGAAAAGACCCTGGAAGAGAAGCCGGACCTGGTCGACGGCGTCGTCGCCGCCACTCGCAAGGGCTACGACCTCACCGAGTCGAACCCGGCCAGGGCGCTGACCGACCTGCTCGCGGCGAACCCGTCCCTCGAACGCGCCGACCAGCAGGCCCAGCTAAAGGTGCTCCTCCCCGACCTGAAGCCGAAGCCGTTCGACCAGACGGTCCTCCGCGAATGGGCGGTCTGGGCTCACCGCCACGGCCTCCTGGCCGGCAAGGTCGCCGTGGCACAGACGTTCCGCAACTGAGCGCGATACTCGAGTGATCGATCGACGGACGACAAAGGACGCTCTGCTCGCGGTCAACGTCGCGATCCGGCTCGGCTACGGGGTCGGTGGTCTCGTTGCGCCCGAGGCGCTGGCGAGGGTCGGGTTCGCACCGAGCATCGGCGACCGTCCAGATGCACGGCTCTTCGTCCGTGGCTTCAGCGCTCATCTGATCGGGGTCGCGGCGCTGGGCCTGGCGGGCCTGCGCCGGCCGAGCCTGCGCCGGCCGGCGGCAGCCGCCGCGGTGGCGATCGACGTCGCCGACGTGATCTCCGCGGTGGCCGAGGCGATCGACCGGCGTCGTCTCGACCCGGACCTCGTCGGGGGGATGATCTTCTCATCGGCGGGGGCGCTCAGCGCCGCGGCCGCGCTGCGCAGGGGGTGAGGGACTGAGCCGGGGCGTGCCTCCCCGGACGCCTTCGGCTGAGTGTCCGGGGAGGCACGCCCCGGCTCAGTCTTCCAGCAAGCGCACCACTAGCGCGGGGAGTTCACGGCTCATCCGCGACCGCGGCACCACCACGTCGACCCCGGCGTCGACCGCCCGCTGCCGGGTCTCCGCGTCGACGTGCGAGTAGTAGCCAAGCACCGGCACCGCCAGCCCGGCCAGCTCCTCCGGGTCGGCCACGTCGAGGTCGGCGACGACCAACTCGGCCCCGTCGAGCGGCGCGCCCTCCAGCGAACGCGACAAGGTGACGTGGTGCCCGGCCGCGGTCAGCATCGCGTCGACCCGGCTGGCCAGCATCAGGTCCTCGGCGATCGAGACGACGTTCGCCACGCTCAGATCGAGCGGCGCTTGCGGAACTCTTCGCGCACGCTTTCCGGCCGGCCCCACATCTGAACCGCCTCGGAGCGTCCCTCGCGCAGCTCGGCGACGCGGATCTCTCCGGTGGCGCCGTCGCCGTCGAGCTTCGCCAGCACGCCCTTCACGGTCTCCGCCGCGGCGGCGTGGCCGAAGCTGTGGGCGACGAGCACGCGCCAGTGCCAGCCGCTCGCCCGCGGGTGCCGGTATGGCTGCCCGTTGACCTGGGAGATCGCCACCGCCGAGTCGACGTAGCGGTCCTCATCGTCGATCCGCAGGTCGATCTCGAGGTCGGTCCAGTCGGGCGGCAGGGCATCCAGAGTGCGCTGGAATTCGTCGGCGAGGAGCACGCGCGAAGCCTACCGGGGCGACGACATACCGCCCGCGCCTAGCCGATGAACACCTGGTAGAGGAGGAAGACGTTGAGGCCGATGATCAGGCTGGCGAGGACGCCGACGACGGCGGTCAGCCAGCGCGGATTGACCAGTTCCCCCATCACCTTGCGGTCGGCGGCGATCAGCAGCAGCGGCACCAGGGCGAAGGGGATGCCGAAGGAGAGGACGACCTGGCTGCCGACCAGGGCGTCGGTCGGGTCGATGCCGAGGGCCAGCACCAATAGGGCGGGCGCCAAGGTCAGGGCGCGGCGGGCGAAGAGCGGGATGCGGCGGTGGATGAAGCCCTGCATCACCACCTGGCCAGCCATCGTCCCGACCGAGGAGGAGGCGAAGCCGGAGGCCAGCAAGGCGATGCCGAAGATCGCCGCGGCACGGTCGGAGACGATGCTCTGGAGGGCGTGGTAGGCGCCGTCGATCGAATCGACCCCGGTCAGGCCGCTGCCGTGGAAGAAGGCGGCGGCGACGATCATCATCGCCAGGTTGACCAGGCCGGCCAGCGAGAGGGCGATCACCACGTCGACCTTCTCGAAGCGCAGGATGCGGCGTTTCTCGTCTTCGTTGCGGCCGACGATCCGCCGCTGGGTCAGCGCGGAGTGCAGGTAGATCACGTGCGGCATCACCGTCGCGCCGATGATCCCGGTCGCCAGCAGCAGGCTCTCGGTGCCGGCGAAGCCGGGGACGAAGAGGTGCTTGGCGATTTCGCCGCCGTCGGGCGAGGCGTCGAAGAGCTCGTAGACGAAGGCGGCGACGACCACTCCGACCATCACCGAGATCCCCGCCTCGAGCCGGCGGAAGCCGTACTGCTGCAGGGCGAGGATCGCGAAGGCGCCGACCCCGGCGATCACCCCGGCCGGGAACAGCGGGATGCCGAAGAGCAGGTTGAGGCCGAGGGCGGCGCCGACGATCTCGGCGATGTCGCAGGCCATCGCCACCACCTCGGCCTGCAGCCAGAGGCCGACCGAGGCGCGGGCGGAGTAGCGCTCGCGGCAGAGCTCGGCGAGGTTGCGGCCGGTGGCGATCCCCAGCTTCGCCGACTGGGTCTGGACCACCATCGCGATCAGGTTGGCGCCGAGGACGACCCAGAGCAGCAGGTAGCCGAACTTGGCGCCGCCGGCGATGTTGGTGGCGAAGTTGCCGGGGTCGATGTAGGCGACGGCGGCGATGAAGGCGGGGCCGAGGAAGGGCCAGATGCGGTTGAGGCCGCGGCTGTCGCCGTCGAGCGAGCGGCGGGCGGCGCGGTTGACCGCGGCCTCGCCCGGCAGCGCCGACTCGGCGGTGGCTTCGCGCGGCGGCGGTTTCACGGCGCCGGCTCCTCGGCCGGGTCGGGAGCCGGAGCCGGCGGCAGCAGGTCGGGTCCGGGGATCGGGTTGCCGTGCGGGTCGTGGCTCGGTTCGCCGAGCTTGGCGGCGATCAGCGCCTCCAGCTCCTCGGAGATGTAGTGCTCGAGCACCTCCGCCTCCTCGTGCACTCGGTCCTCGGGCATCCCCAGCGCCTCGGCCAGGTAGGCCTCGATCAGGCGGTGGTGGCGGACCACCTCCAGAGCCAGCTTCTCCCCCGCCGGGGTGAGGCTGACCCCCTTGTAGGGGAGGTAGTCGCAGAGGCCGAGGTCGGCGAGCTTCTGCAGCATCGAGGTGGCGGTCGCCGGCGTAACGCCGAGCCGGGAGGCAACCTCGCCGTTGGCGACCAGGCCCTCGCGGCCGGGCTCGTGGGAGATCGCCCAGACCGCCTTCGCGTAGTCCTCTATCGCCTGTGAATTAGACATGTCTAAATCTCACCGCGCGAAAGTTTGACACATCTAAAAGTCGGACCCGCCCCGCCGGCCGGCACTGCTTCCTAGAATCGATCCATGAGCGACTCCCCAACCGTCGAGCTCGACGCCCAGTACCGGCAGCTGCGCGAGGAGTGCGGATTGCTGGAGCGAGAGCGCGGGGTGATCGCGGTCAACGGGCCGGACGGGGCCGACTACCTGCAGGGGCAACTGACCAACGACGTCGAGGCGCTGGCGGTCGGCGAGGGCCAGTACGCGGCGCTGCTCGACCGCAAGGGCCACATGCAGGCCGACATGCGGGTGCTGCGTCCGGCGGAGGAGGAGATCCTCGTCGAGGTCGAGATGGAGACGACGCCACAGGTGCTGAAGCACCTGTCGATGTACTCGATCGGCCGCGACGTCGCCGTCGTCGACCTGAGCGCGGAGCGCACCGTCCTCTCCCTGATCGGCCCCCGCAGCGCCGAGCTGGCCGGCTCGCCGCCGCTGCCAGAGGACGCCTGCGAGACGGTGGGCGTCGCCGGGGTCGAGTGCCTCGCCGCCGGCACCCGCGATGGCATCGACCTCGTCGTCCCCGCCGCCGAGCGCGAGCGGGTCGCCGGTGCCCTGCGCGATGCCGGCGCCGCACCGGTCTCGGCCGCGGCGGTCGAGCTGCTGCGGATCGAGGCCGGGGTGCCACGCTTCGGGGCGGAGATGGGCCCGGCGACGATGCCGGCCGAGGCGGGGATCGTCGAGCGCGCGGTCAGCTTCACCAAGGGCTGTTACATCGGCCAGGAGACGGTCGCCCGGCTCCACTACAAGGGCAAGCCGAACCGCCACCTGCGGGGGCTGCGGCTGAGCGCCGCGGCCGCCCCCGGAGCACCGTTGCGACTGGGCGAGAAGGAGGTCGGGAGGCTCGGCGGCAGCGCCGTCTCCCCCGCCTTCGGGCCGATCGGGCTGGCGATCCTGCGGCGCGAGGCCGAGCCCGGCGTCGAGTTGAGCGTTGGTGAAGACGGGGTCACCGCCCAAGTAGTCGACTTGCCCTTCGGTTAGATTCGGTCCCACGATGGTTCGTGGGAGAGGGAGAGCCGCCGTCGTGCGCGGGGGCGCCAGGGCGTTCACGCTGCTCGTCGCGGTCGCGGCGGCGCTGCTCGTCGCCGGCTGCGGCGCCACGACCCACCCGAACGAGCAGCGCCCGGCGGTCTCGACCCGGGTCAGCATCGTGATCAACCCGAACACGATCCTGGTCCAGCGCGGCGAAGTCGGTGCCGGCGAAGAACGGGACCAGCAGATCCCCCAGAACGCCAACCACAAGCAGCCGCGGATCAAGACCGAAGCGCCGCTCAGCGTCACCTTCGTCGCCGCCAACCAGACCGGCTCGGCCTCGGAGGTGCTGATCAAGGGGGCGAAGGAAGTGACCTCCGACCCGGTCCCCGCCCGCAGCCCCGAGACCTTCTCGGCCGAACTCCCGCAGGGCCACTACACCGTCACCGCCCCCGAAGTCCCGGGAGCCAAACCGGCTCACTTCACGGTCGGCAACTTCCGCGCCTCAAGCGAGAACGACGTACTTCTGCCCTAGGGCGCAATTTGCGTTGCAGTGGCGGGTTGGCGTCCGGGGCGTTCGCAAACCTCGCTGACCCATGACGATCGTGCTTGCCATTGCCGTCCTCGCCCTCGTTGGGACGCTCATCTACGTGCTTGCCTCGCGGCGGGAGGAGCCGCGGGAAGAGGTTGATATCGATGCCGCGGTCGAGCGGGCTACGGCGCAGGTCGCCGGTGAGGTGACGGCGCAGCTGCTGCGCCAGAACGCCGAGAGTCGGGAGTTGGAGTCGAAGGGCGCCGCCGAGGCGATGGAGCGGCGCGAGGCGGAGATTCGCAGCCTGGCGACGCGGATCGCCGAAGGCCAGCAGCGGATCGAGGGCGAGGTCAAGCGGCGCGGCGAAACCGACCTGCAGACCCGCACCCTGCTCGAGCAGATGGGCCAGACCGTCGGCAACCTCAACGCCGAAACGGCCGGCCTGAAGAAGGCGCTGCGCCAGCCGCAGCAGCGCGGGGCCTGGGGCGAGCTGCAGCTGAAGCGCTGCATCGAGATCGCCGGAATGACCGAGCACGTCGACTTCGAGCTGCAGGAGACGATCGAGACCGACGAGGGCAACCGGCTGCGCCCGGATGCCCGCTTCCTGCTCCCCGAAGGGCGCAGCTTCGTCGCCGACTCGAAGGTGCCGCTGGACGCCTACCTCGATGCCCAGGAGGCGGAGGCCGAGGCGGAGCGGTTGGTGGCGCTGGCGCGCCATGCGCGGCAGGCGCGCGAGCACGTGCGCTCGCTCAGCGCCAAGGACTACCAGGGCCAGTTCAAGGCCGGCTCGATGCCGGACCTGGTGATCTGCTTCATCCCCAACGAGCCGGCCCTGCACGCGGCCCTGGCCGCCGACCCGGAGCTGTTCGACTACGCGCTGGGGCGGAAGGTGCTGCTGGTCAGCCCAACCTCGCTGATCGGGCTGCTGCGGACGATGGAGCTGGGCTGGCGCCAGGAGCGGATGGTCGAGGAGGCGGCGGCGATCGCCGAGGCGGCCGGGACCCTGCACTCGCGCTTCGCCAAGTTCCTCAGCGACTTCGACTCGATCGGCCGGCGGCTCGACTCGGCGACCAAGGCCTACGACACCGCGGTCGGCTCGATGGAAGGGCGGCTGCTGCCGCAGCTGCGCAAGGTCGAGGATCTGGGGATCGGCCGCGGCAAGGAGATCGAGGCGCCGCAGCGGGTCGAGAGCAACGTGCGGGTAATCGCCGCCGCCGAGCTGGAGCGGCTGGAGACGGCGCACGAGGAAGAGGACTCGGTGGTCGAGCTCCCCTCCCGCACCGGCAGCGAACGCGGCTGAGCCGCAGGGCCCGTCGACTTACTCGGCGCGGAGCCGAGAAAAGCGACTCGGCGGCCGGCCAACTAGGATTGCCCGCGGTCAAAGACGAACGCGGAGGAGCCTAAGTTGGCAGTCGACACCAAGCAGATTTCGAGCCTCGACGTGGAGCCGGGAACGCTTCCCGAGACGATGGCGGCGTGGGTAATTCGCCAGGAGCGCGAGGGCGAACCGAAGGACGCCTTCCAGCTCGAGCAGATCGAGGTCCCCGAGCCGGGCGCCTTCGAGGTGATCGTGCGGGTGATGGCCGCCGGCGTCAACTTCAACAACGTCTGGGCCTCGCTGGGCAAACCGGTCTCGGTTTTCGGCTACGGCGACCACCCCGAGTACGGCCACCACATCGGCGGCTCCGATGCCTCCGGCGTGGTCTGGAAGGTCGGCGAGGGCGTCACCCGCTGGCAGCCGGGCGACGAGGTCGTGATCCACTGCAACCAGGCCTCCTACGAGGACGTCGAGGTCCACGGGCTCGACCCGCTCGCCGCTCCGAGCCAACGGATCTGGGGCTACGAGACCACCTGGGGCTCGTTCGCCCAGTTCACCAAGGTGCAGGCACAGCAGCTGCTGCCGAAGCCGCCCAACCTCTCCTGGGTCGATTCCTCCGCCTACGGCCTCACCTACTTCACCGCCTACCGGATGCTGATGGACCAGTGCAAGCTGCAGGCCGGCCACAACGTCTTGATCTGGGGGGCAGCCGGCGGCCTCGGCGTCTTCGCCGTGCAGCTCTGCAAAGCGGCCGGGGCGAACGCGGTCGGCGTCGTCTCCTCGGACGAGAAGGGCGAGCTGGTCAAGCAGCTCGGCGCCGTCGACTACATCAACCGCAACGAGTTCGGCGAGATGATGCGGACGCCGGAGAACCTCACCGACCCCGCCGCCGACAAGGCCCGCTTCAAGGCCTCGCGCGAGTTCTCCAAGAAGGTCCAGGGGATCCTCGGCGACGCTCCCGACATCGTCTTCGAGCATGTCGGCCGGGCGACCTTCCCGACCTCGGTCTACGTGGTCAAGCCGTTCGGCAAAGTCGTCATCTGCGGCGCCACCTCGGGCTTCCAGCTCGACTTCGACGTCCGCTACCTGTGGATGCGCCAGAAGCAGATCATCGGCTCCCACTTCGCCAACGCCTACGAGTGCATGCGTGCCAACCAGCTGATGGCCGAGGGCAAGGTCCGTCCGGTCCTCTCGGAAACGATGGACTTCGACGGCGTCCCCACCGCCCACCAGCTGATGCACGAAAACAAGCACCTCGGCAAGATCGCGATCCTGGTCGGCGCCGAGAGCGAGGACGAGGGCAAGCACGAGGACGGGCCGGGCGCGATCCGGGCCGAGGTCGGCGCCTGATGATCGTTCGCAAGGCGAAGCGAAAGGAGCACCGCAATGGCTGAGGTCTGCAGGCTGAACTGGCACATCGCGCCGCTGCGAGCCGACCGCTGGCTGGACGTCTGGGAGGTGGCGGCGGCAAAGGCCGGCGCCTACGGAGCGAAGAACTGGTCGCTGACCCGGGCGGTCGACGACCCGCTTCACTTCGAGCAGACGATGGTCTGGGAGAGCCGCGCCGACTTCGAGCGGTATTGGTTCTCACGCGAGCTCGAGGAGGCCCGCGAGGCGACCATCGGCTGGTACGGGATTCCGCTGCTGCCCGAATGGCACTCGCTGGTCGTCGCCGAATAGCGGCTGGTCGTGACGAGCCAGCGGCTGCTCGTCGCCGAATAGCGGCGAGCTAGCGGGCCAGCGGGCCCGGACGACCCAGCACGGGGGTCGGTAGGACCGTCCAGCGGTAAACCAGGATCGGCCCGGTCACCCCGTCGATCCCGGCGCGCAAACGGAAGACGTGGGGGCCCGGCGCCAGTCGCCGGAAGCGCCGTCCGGAGCGACATGGTTCGAAGGAGCCGCTATCGATGCGGCATTCGAAGCCGGCGCCTTCGCGGTCGGCGGCGAAACCGAAGCGGGCAGAGGTGAGCCGGGTGCGCTTGGGGGGCCTGGTCAGCAGCCGCGGTCGCGGCGCTGGCTCGGGGAGGATTTCGGGCGCCGGCGGGCCGACGAGCGGACCGCCGCCAGGGAGCGGCGTGTCGGCGCGTTCTTCCGCCGGCGGCTTGCCGCCACCTTCTTCGCCCGGTGGCGTTTCGCCGCCGCCTTCTTCTTCGCCCCCGCCAGATTCTTCTTCTTCTTCGCCGCCGCCTTCTTCTTCTTCTTCTTCTTCGCCTCCGCCGCCGCCTTCTTCTTCTTCGCCTCCGCCGCCGCCTTCTTCTTCACCGCCTTCTTCTTCTCCGCCACCACCTTCTTCTTCCCCACCGCCTTCTTCTTCTTCGCCTCCGCCCCCAACCTCGGTGTAGGTCGCGGTGTAGGTGGCGTCGGCTTCGGCGAAGATCGAGTGGACGCGCTGGCCGCCGTCCGACCAGCCTTCGAAGCTGTATTCAGCGCTTTCCAGGGTCTGGGTTTCCGGCGCCGAGAGGTCGATGTTGGAGCCCTGGATCGTGGTCACTTCGAATGGCGCCGGTTCGCTGCGCAGACCCGCGGTCAGTTCCAGGCCCGGCGGCTGGGACTGCAGCTGCAGCTGCACCGTCTTCGGGTAGATCTGGATCGTCCGGGTGGCCCCCAGGCCGCGCGAATCGACCGCCGAGAGCACCAGTTCGAGGTGCGAGGGATAGTCGTGGTCGGGCGCGATCAGAGTGCCCGAGTTGACGTGCGGGAAGCTCTGCAGCGGGTGGACGTGGCAGCCGGTCGGACCGGTCGGGCAGTGGTAGAGGCGCGAGGTCCATTCCAGCCCGGCGGCCGTAATCGTCCCGTCCTGGGCGTCAATGGCGCCCCCTTCGAACTGAATCGGGTCGCCGACCGCCCAGTGGAGCGCCGCTTCGCCGGAGCCCGGGCTCGATTCCGCCGGCGCGGCGATCGTCGGCACCGGCGGCGCGTCGCCGGGGTAGACGGTCAGCCGCGCCACCGTCGCCGCCCCCTGCCCGTCGCGCACCCGCACCGCCACGGTGCGGTTGGTCGCCGATTCGAAGCTCAGCGTCCTGGTCGGGCTCGCGGTCGGCGCTTCGAAGCTGCCGTCGTTCTCCGGGTCCCATTCGTAGCTCAGCGTTTCGCCGTCGGCGTCGCTGGAGCCGGAGGCGTCGAAGGTGACGCTCAGTGGCAGCGCCCCGTAGGTCTTGTCGGCGCTCAGTCTTGCCGCCGGCGGTTGGTTGACCGCCGAGTAGGAGATCCGGTGGATCGAGCCGGGACCGTAGGTTTCGCCGAACGGTCCGGGGCCATAGAGGTCGACGTAGTAGAGGTCTCCACCAGGGCCGACCTCGAGGTCGACGCCGGGGTAGGTGCCGGCCCCGGTCGCGAACGGTTCCAGGTTCGCCGGATCGGGCTTGCCGTCCGGACCGGGGCGGGCGACGTAGATGCAGCCGCGGATCGAGTCGGCGAAGAAGAGCGAGCCACGATAGGCCGGCGGCAGCGCCTCGGAGTCATCGACGGTAACGCCGGTGATCGCCGAGCCGTTTTTGGCCGGGCAGGGGTCGCCGGGGGTGACCGGCGTGCCGTGCACGGAGTAGGCCCACGGCGCCGAGGTCGAGCCGGGGGTTTCGTAGAGGTGGTTGCAGACGTCGAGGTTGATGAAGCGCCAGGACCCGTTCACTTTCGGCCCCTCGTAGCACGGCCAGCCCGAGTTGTAGGCGCTGGCGCTGTTGGCGGGGATGTGGTCGATCTCCTCGTAGGTGTCCCAGCCGACGTTGTCGACGTAGAGGTCGCCCTCATCGGGGTCGAGGGCGAAGCGGAAGGGGTTGCGGAAGCCGAGCGCGACGATCCGCCGCCGGTCCGGGTTCGAGCTTTCGTAGTAGGGGTTGGCGGGCACCCCTTCGCCGGTTTCGGGGTCGACCCGGATCACCTTGCCGTCGAGGTTGTCGAGGTTCTGGGAGCGCAGCGAGCCGCCTTCGGCGGTGGGCGGCGAGAGCGCTTCGCCGCGGTGGCCGGGCGGGTCGTCGCATTGGTTCAATTCCGGCCAACCGAACTGGCCGTAGTCGGTGGTGATGTAGCTGGCGCCGTCGCCGCCGCTGGCGTAGAGGTTCCCTTCCGGGCCGAACTGGAGATCGCCGATCGAGTGCGAGTTGAACTGCTGGCACCAGCCTTCGACCAGCACCTTTTCTTCGCCGACGGCCTGGTCGCCTTCGGCGGTCAGCCGCACCAGGCGGCCGCTGACCGGGCAGTCGCCTTTGGCGCCGGACGGCTTCGGGCAGGGATCCCCTTCCGGGCTCGCCCCCTCCCAGCTCGGCGCGGGCCCTTCGGCGCCGGGGTAGTAGTTGTAGGTGTAGAGCGCGTAGACGTAGGGCTTGGTCGGAAAGTCCGGGTCGAGGGCGATCGAGAGCAGGCCGCGGTCGCCGTTGTCATAGACCTGGGTGCGGAGGTCGTCGAAGACGGTCGGCGTCGAATCTTCGAGGCTGTCGTAGACGAGGATGTCGCCGGTCTTCTGGGCGACGAAGACGCGCCCGTCGGGGGAGAAGCGGACCATCGTCGGTTCCTTCGGCCCGGAGGTGCCGCCGAGACCCTGGAAGGGCAGGACTTCGTCGCTGAACCCGCTTGGCAGCTGGACCGCGCCGGCGGGCGCGGCGAGGACCAGGAAGAGGGCCGAGAGCACGGCGACGGCCGCGCCGAACAGCCGTCCTGCGGATCGTCCTGGCACCGTCGAAACCTACCCAACGATTTGGACAGACGTATGAAGCCCGCAGTTAGCCGCGCTCGAGCGGCGCCATCGTCAGCCCAGCGGTGCTGAGCTGCTCCCAGTAGTGCTCGGCGGGCTCGCGCGGGCCCGACCAGACGATTGCCTGGCCGGAGCTGTGGATCGCGTCGGCGATCCGGTGCCCCTGATCGAGGCTGACGCCCGGCAGCACCGAAGCCAGGGTGCTGGCGACGTGCTCGAAGGTGTTGTGGTTGTCGTTGCGGACGATCACCCGCCAGTTGCCGCCCAGGCCCGAGCCGGGGCCGGCGGTGCGGGGCCGCTCGACGGTCGAGGTCGACATCGCCGCTGATTATGCGGCAGATCCCATCCAGAAGCGACCATCTCAAGGACAGGCAAGAGAGGGGCCGAAAGGGAAACTGAGTGAGCAGGCCCGGCGACAGACGCTTCCCCTACCTGCCGGGGATCGACGCCCTGCGGGCGTTGGCGGTGCTCGGCGTCTTCTTCTACCACGCGGGAGTCTCCTGGCTGCCCGGCGGCTTCCTTGGCGTCGACGTCTTCTTCGCGATCAGCGGCTACCTGATCACCTCGCTGCTTTTGCGCGAGTTCCGCGCCGGGGGCCACATTCGGCTCGGACGCTTCTGGCTACGACGGGCACGACGACTACTGCCGGCGGTCGGGGTGCTGATCGCGGTCTCGATGGTGCTGGCGGCGATCTTCGAGCCGGGCCGGATCGACGCCCTCCGCGGCGACGCCGTCTCCGGCCTCTTCTACTTCGCCAACTGGCACTTCATCTTCGGCCACGAGTCCTACTTCGAACAGTTCGGCCGGCCCTCGCTCTTCACCCACCTCTGGTCGCTCTCGGTGGAGGAGCAGTTCTACCTCTTCTGGCCGCTCCTCTTCGCCGCCGGGATGAAGATCTTCGGCCGCGGCAGGTTGCTGCTCGGGGTGCTCGCCGGGGCGGCGGGCTCGGTCGCCCTCGCCTGGCTCCTCTTCGACCCCGGCGGCGACGCCTCGCGGGTCTACTACGGCACCGACACCCACGCGGTCGGCCTGCTCGCCGGGGTGGCGCTGGCGCTGGTCTGGAGCCCGGTCGAGCTGCGTAAGCACCGCAGCGGGAGCTGGTGCGGGCCGGTCCTCGACGCGGTCGGCGTCCTCGCCCTCGGCTTCCTCGTCCTCCAGATGCTCGGCACCCACGACTACGACCAGGCGCTCTGGCACGGCGGCTACCTCTGGCTGGCCCTGGCGACGGCGCTGCTGCTCGCCGCCCTCGCCCACCCGGCGGCGCGGCTCGGCGGTCTGCTCGGACAGCCGCCGCTGGTCTGGCTCGGCCTGCGCTCCTACAGCTTCTACCTCTGGCACTGGCCGGTCCTGGTCCTGACCCGGCCGGGGATCGACGTCGACCTGCCGCGCGGGGTGCTGATCCCGCTGCAGTTGCTTGCCGTCCTCGCCCTTGCCGAGCTCTCCTACCGCTACGTCGAGCTGCCCTTCCAGGGCAAGGCGAAGCTGCCGGGGGTGCCGGCCTGGTTCACCCTGCGGGTCGCCCGGCCGGTGCTGGTGGTCGGGGTGCTGGCGACGGTGATCGTGGTCGGCTGGAGCGGGCTCTTCGACGGCCGCGACGAGAGCCTCGAACGGGTCGCCGCCGCGACCCCGACCGTGGCCACCGTGCACGCGCAGCCAATCGGTGCCGAGCGGGGAGCCGAATCCGGGGACGAGGCGGGCGGGGAAGCCGAAGTCGGCTCTGGCAAGGGCCGCGGCGCTCCCGACGCCGGCGCCGCCCTGACCGAACCCCGCGAACGCCCCACCCCGCTTCCCGCCGGCAGTCCACCGCCGCGGGTCATCGCCCTCGGCGACTCGGTGATGATCGGCGCCGAGGAACGGCTGGCGGCGCGGCTCGGGCCGGGCTTCTCGATGAGCGCCGAAGTCGGGCGGCAGCCGAGCAGCTTCGTCGAGATCGTCCAGCGGCTGCGACGGGAAGGCCACGCGCCAGCGGCGATGATCATCCAGATGGGCAACAACGGCCCGCTCTACGGCGCGGAAATGGAAGCGATCCAGAAGGCGACCGCCGACGTCGGCGAGCTCTTCCTCGTCACCGACCACGCCCCGGTCAGCTGGATCGGCGAGGCCAACAGCGCGCTCGAAGAAGCGGCCGAAGACTGGCCCCATGCGACGCTGGTCGACTGGGCGCCGGTCGCCGCGGCCCACGAAGACCTGCTTTGGGACGGCATCCACCTGAAGCCGCAGGCGGCGGCGCTCTACGCGCAGCTGATCAACCGGGCGGTGCGGGAAAAGGTGGCGTTCCCGGCGGCGGGCCGACCTGCCGGCGCCGTTAGCGCAGGCCGCGGGCGTGAGCCAGCTTCACGACCCGGTGGTGCCGGATTGCCCGGTGGTGCGAGCGCTTGTGGGGAGACGCCCCGCAGTGGCTGCCGAAGTGCTGGGTCCAGACCCTGACCCCGGAGAGGTGTCCGAGGCGGCCGTCGTCGAGGCCGATGCCGATCTGGCCGTAGTGGCCGAGGATGTTCGCCAGGTGCTCGGGCGAGTGGACCCAGTCGGTGAAGATCGCCCGCACGTCGCCGTAGCTGCCCTTACCCCAGGCGATGTTCTCGCCGGCCCGCCAGCAGCGCGCCCGCAGGTAGCCGACCCGGCCCATCCAGTAGGTGAACTGGCGCCCACAGGCGTAGTGGCTGAAGCTGTCGCAGCGAAGGATGTCCGAGGCCTTGTCCTCGGCCGAGCGGTCGAGCTTGGCGGCGTTACCGAAGCGGTGCAGCCCGGCCCGCTGGCGGGCGTAGTTGGTCATGCAGCGCATCGCCTGCTCCTGCACGGGGGCGGGAGCGGAGAGCTCGGTCTGGTGCGCGCAGACGGACTTCGGCGCGATCAGTCGCGAGAGGTCACGCGCGCTCGCCGACGCGGAAAGAGCGCCGGCGAGCGCGACGACGGAGAGAAGCGCGATGAGGGCCTTGCGTGCCACGGCCACCTTCTCGGAGGCTCCGGGCACCAACTTTCGATGAGTCCAGCCTTCTGGACGTTTGTTCTAGACGGCTGTTGCCATAACCCGCCACCCACGCCCCGCGGCGGCTATTCGTCGCGGGCGCCGAGGTCGAGCGTGTAGGTGGCGCCGTCGAGGCCGCCATGGCCGGGAAAGCCGCGCCAGACGCCGACACCGGCGTCGTGGAAGTGGGGGCTGAGCAGGTTCTCGCGGTGCGGCGGCGAGTGCATCCAGGCGTGCAGGACGGCGAGCGGGGAGCCGAAGCTGCGGCCGATGCCGCCGCCGAGGTTCTCGCCGACGTAGAAGCCTTCGGTCCGATAGAGGTAGCCGCTGCGGACGACGCGCTGGACAGTGGTGCTGCCGCGGGAGCCCGAGTGGGCGAAGTAGCGGTGGCGGACCATGTCCCGCGAGTGGTGGGTGGCCGAGTCCTTGAGGTCGCGGTTATAGGAGAGCGGCTGCAGGTCGTAGTGGCGGCGGACCTGGTTGACCAGGCAGAGGACCGAGGTGCGCAGGCCGTGCATCGTCAACTGCTCGGGCGCGTCGCCGGCGCCGCCGCAGCGCGCAGCGAGGCCGCTGGCGCCGCCGCCGGCAGCCAGAGCGCTCGCAGCAACGGCCAACGCGAGGGCGATGGCGGCGAGCGTAGACGCTGGAAAGGTGAAGCGTCTGACAGCGGTTCGTGTCCGACTACTCACAATTCAGGCGCGCACCATACACGGCCCGATTGCGGAAAGTGTCTTTTGCCTGGTAACTCCCGATTACGCCGCTGGCACCTGCCACACTTCTCGGCCCTTGCGCCGCTTCGGCCACATCCTCTCGATCGTTCTGATCACCGCCGGACTGGTCGTCATTGCCGACGTCGGGATCACCCTCGCCTACAAGGAGCCGCTCTCCTCGATCTACGGCTCGATCAAGCAGGGCGAAGCGGTCAGTCAGCTCGAAGACCTCGAAGAAAGCTACGCCGAGAAGCCGGAGCTGAAGGCCGCGGTCAAAGAAGTCGAACGCCGCAGGGCCCCCGAACGAGTGGCCGCCGAACGGGCGAAGATCGCCGCCCTCGCCCGCAAGTTCGAAGACGAAGTCTCGACCGGCCATGCGATCGGCCGAATCGAAGCCCCGGCGATGGACGGCCTCAACATGGCCGTCGTCCAGGGCACCGACACCGCCAGCCTCGAGAAGGGCCCCGGCCACTACCCCGAAACCCCGATGCCCGGCGACGGCGGCACCGTCGGCATCGCCGGCCATCGCACCACCTACCTCGCCCCCTTCCGCCACATCGACTCGATGCACCCCGGCGACCCGATCACGGTGAAGATGCCCTACGCGGTCTTCACCTACGAGGTGCAGAAAACTGAAGTCGTGGATCCCTCCGATGTCGGCATCGTCAAGGCGGTCGGCTATCCGCGCCTCGTCCTCAGCGCCTGTCACCCCCTCTACAGCGCCGAACACCGCTTCATCGTCTTCGCCCGACTGGTCCACGAGAGGCTGCGCGGCCGCTCGTGAGCTCGCGCCGCGTCGACCTCCTGGTCGGCATCGTCCTCGGCTTCGTCGTTGGCCTCGCCGTGGTCGCGGCGTTCGTCTTCCTCGGGTCCGAAGGGACGGTGGACGCGCCGAAGATCAATGGGGTTGATACCGGCAAGCCGCCGGTGACGAGGACGGTCGAAACCGGGGCTCCGCAGAAGCCGTAGGGGCGTGGAGGTGGTTGGGGTCGCTCTCCCGGAGACCGTCGCGCAGCTGTTACGAGCCGCCCGGGCTCAGGCGAGCCCCGCTTGAGCCTCCGGGAGAGCGACCCCAACCACCTCCCCACGAATCGCCGGCAACAGGCCCGGGTAGGTCAGTTCGATGGTGCTCGGGATGGTGGGGTGTGGAAGGTGCGGTCGCGGCCGAGGGATTTGCCTGCGGCGGTGAAGGCGATCGCGCGGTAGTGGTAGGTCGTGTCGGGTTGAAGGGGCCTCAGGACGGATTCGAAACCGACCGGATGGTTGCCGTTGAGGGCGTAGCCTTCCGAGGCTTCGGTGACGTGCTCATAGGGCCACTCCGAGCGGCCCCACTTGAAGCGCCAGTACACCGGTAGTCCCTGGTCATGCCTGGCATAACCCAAGACGACCGCATAGCCATCCTCGACCAGGGCATTGCCCGTAATCGCCCGCGGCGGCCCGAACCCCTCAACGGCCCCATCCGCCCCCGCCACGCCCCCGAGCATCAACCCCAGGACGACGCCAACGATCAGCCACAGCCGCATCGGCCGAATCCCGGAACTCAAAGACCCATGTCCCGCGTGCCTAGACATAGCGTGAAGGTCGGGAGGGACGGGGATCACTCTCCCGGAGGCTCAAGCGGGACTCGACTGCGCCCAGGCGGCTCGCCCAGCTGCGCGACGGTCTCCGGGAGAGTGATCCCCGTCCCTCCCCCACCGATCCGCCCTGCCTAGCCCCTAGAACCCACTGGGCACGCGAATGACGACGTCATCGAAAGATCCAACAAGCCCTTCAGCGATCTTGGTCGCGCCGATCGAAACCGCCGCCGATTCCCCTTCCAGTTCCGCCGGCGTTTCATCGCTGGCTTCGCCGACCATCGTCTTGCCGACCCAGCCGACGAGTTTGGTCGTCCCTTTTTCGGGCCCGACGCCGGCGATCGCCTGCAGCCGCACCACGGTCGGCTCGTTGAGCGCGCCGAAGGTTTTGATCCCCTTGCCGACCGCGAGGTATTTGGTCCCGGCTTCGGAGACCTTCAGCAGCTGCGCCTTGCGCTGCAGCGGGAAGGCGCGCAGCTCGTACTTATTGCCGCCGCCGGCCCGTAGCTGGACCCCCAGGTAGGCCTTGCGCTGCAGCGCTTTCGGGGTGCCGCTGAGCAGCCGCTCGGTGGCGGCGATCTCGAGGTTGCGGCCGACCACCGGGGTCCGGTAGGCGCAGGAGTCGGTCTTCTTGCCGAGCGCGACCCGCAGCGATTCTTCGGTGCCGCCGCGCTTGCAGACGGCGCCGGAGAGCTTGATCAGTTCGCTGCGCTGCGCGGTCGTCGCCAGTTCGTTGCGCCAGATCGGCACCAGCTGGGCGCCGGCGACAGCGCTGCTGAGAAGGACCGCGGCAAGCGCGGCAAAGGTGGCGATGGCGATGTGTCCGGACCTCATGGGGGGCGCCAACCTAAACACAGGCGGGGCCGAAAGATGCGCCCGCGAGCCGGCCTGGGCGGCGGATTTCGGGGCGCGGGTCGCCCCGGCGTTCCCGATCCGGCGAGGGCAAATATCATTCCCCACATGCCCGAGCCCCGACTTCCCAAGCGCGACCGCCCGTGGGTGATGCGGACCTACGCCGGCCACTCCGACGCCAAGCGCTCCAACGAGCTCTACCGCCGCAACCTCGAAAAGGGCCAGACCGGCCTCTCGATTGCCTTCGACCTGCCGACCCAGACCGGCTATGACCCGGACCACGTCCTCGCCCGTGGCGAGGTCGGCAAGGTCGGCGTCTCGGTCGCCCACAAGGGCGACATGCACCAGCTGCTCGACGGGATCCCGCTCGACGAGATGAACACCTCGATGACGATCAACGCCACCGCCGCCTGGCTGCTCGGCCTCTACGTCACCGTCGCCGAGGACAACGGCATTGCCCGCGACCAGCTCAAGGGGACGACCCAGAACGACATCATCAAGGAGTACCTCTCGCGCGGCACCTACGCCTTCCCGCCCGAGCCGAGCCTGCGGCTGATCGCCGACATGGTCGCCTTCACCGTCAACGAGGTGCCGAGCTGGAACCCGACCAACATCTGCAGCTACCACCTGCAGGAGGCCGGGGCGACGCCGGTCCAGGAGATCGCCTACGCGCTCTCCACCGCGATCGCCGTCCTCGACGAGGTCAAAGCCCGCGGCCAGGTCGCCGACGAGGACTTCCCCAAGGTCTTCGGCCGGATCTCCTTCTTCGTCAACGCCGGCATCCGCCTGGTCGAGGAGATCGCCAAGCTGCGGACGATGGGCGCGCTCTGGGAGCAGCTCGGCCGCGAGCGCTACGGGGTCACCGACGAGAAGATGCTGCGCTTCCGCTACGGCGTCCAGGTCAACAGCCTCGGCCTCACCGAGGCCCAGCCGGAGAACAACGTGCAGCGGATCGTGCTCGAGGCGCTGGCGGTGACGCTGAGCCGCGACGCCCGCGCCCGCGCCCTGCAGCTGCCGGCCTGGAACGAGGCAATGGGCCTGCCCCGGCCCTGGGACCAGCAGTGGAGCCTGCGGATCCAGCAGGTGCTGGCCGAGGAGACCGACCTGCTCGAGTACCCCGACGTGTTCGAGGGCTCGGTGGTGATGGAGGGCCTGGTCGAGGAGCTGACCGAAGGCGCCCGGGCCGAGATGGCGGTGGTCGAGGAGCACGGCGGCGCGATCAAGGCCGTCCCCTACATGAAAGCCCGCCTGGTCGAGTCCCACCGCGAGCGGGTCGGCCGGATCGAGCGCGGCGAGCAGAAGGTGATCGGCCAGAACAGCTTCACCGAGACCGAGCCCTCGCCGCTGACGGCGGGCGCCGACGGCGGCATCCTCACCCCGGACCCGCAGGTCGAGCGCGAACGGATCGAGGCACTGGGCGAGTGGAAGGCCGAGCGCGACGAGGACGCGGTGCGCGAGGCGCTGGCGGAGCTGGCCCGGGTCGCCGCCGAGGAGTCGGCGAACGTGATGCCGGCGACGATCGCCGCGGCGAGGGCCGGCGCGACCACCGGCGAGTGGGCCGAAACGATGCGCGAGGTCTTCGGCGCCTACCGGGCCCCGACCGGGGTCGACGGCGCCGGTGCCCCCTCCGACCCCGAGGCCCTGGCTGAGATCCGCGCCCGCGTCCACGCGGCCGAGGAGCGGATCGGCCATCCGATCAAGATCCTGGTCGGCAAGCCCGGCCTCGACGGCCACTCCAACGGCGCCGAGCAGGTCGCCCTGCGCGCCCGCGACGTCGGCATGGAGGTGATCTACCAGGGCATTCGCCTCACCCCTGCGGAGATCGCCGAGTCGGCGCTGCAAGAGGACGTCGACGTGGTCGGCCTCTCGATCCTCTCCGGCTCCCACCTGGAGCTGATCCCCGAGGTCGTCCGCCTGCTGCGGGAGGAGGACGTAGACGTGCCGGTCGTGGTCGGCGGAATCATCCCCGTCGCCGACGCCGAGCGCCTCCGCGAAGCTGGCGTCGCCGGCGTCTACACGCCAAAGGACTTCGACGTCAACCGGATCATGGCCGAGATCGTCGAGCTGGTCACCAGCCGCGCCGGAGCCGGTGCGGCGGCCTAGCCAGCGCGCGGCGCTCCTCACCCTGGCGGCGCTCGCCACCCTGGCGCTCAGCGTCGGCACGAGCAGCGCCGCCGCTATCTCCGCCCACCCGACCTTCCTCGACCCGGAAGTAGTCAAGGCGCAGGCAGAGGCCGACGTCGACGCGCGGGGCGCCGGGGCGGAAGCGCCACCGGGCGCCGTGCCGCTGGCAACGCCGCCACCCGCGGAAGGCCCGGCACCCCCGCTCGTGCCGCCCCCACCGAACCTGCTCTACGGGAGCCGCTGGTGGTCGACCTCCGAAGAGCCGAGGTCGGCCCTTGCCTGGGTGGAAGCTCATCCCCCCGGCGGCCTGCCGCTGAAAAATCGCAGCACCTCGTGGGTCTACGGCTTCCTATCGGGCGAATCGATCGGCTACGAATGGCCGCCGCTGCCCGAAATCGCCCGCGGCCGGCTCCTCACCTACTCCGCCAGGACCTACAAGGACGAAACCATCCTCCGGGCCGATTCCGAAGCGACCTGGATCTCTCCTCACCAAGCCTCGGAGACGATCCCCACCGGCGCCCGCACCCTGCTGATCACCCGCGAGCGCTCCGGCACACCGCCGCACAGTGAACTGATCGACAACCGCAAGGCGGTGCGGCACTTCGCCTTCCTGCTCGACTCGCTGCCGATCGCCCAGCCGGGTGTCATCCACTGTCCGAGGCTCGGTCTGGAAGGGAACACGGTCACCTTCGTCTTTCGCGACGGAACGGGCTCCAAGCTTGCCGAAGCGAGCCAGGGTCAGCCGTCCTCGATCTGCCGGCCGATGACGCTGACGATCCGAGGCAAGGAACAGCCGGCCCTGCTCGAAGGCAGCGAATTCCTCCGCCGCCTGCGCGGCGTTCTGCCCTAGCCCGTCCGTACCGGGTCGAGCTCAACCCGCTTAGTTCATGCTGCGACCCGTTTGGTACCAATTGGTGCCGTCGCAGATGAGCGCCAGCGTGTCGTCCGCGGTCGCTTCGAAGTTCGACTGCAGTTTCAAGTTCGAACCGTCGGTGACGGTAAGAACGCCGGTGAACAGCAGGGTTCGTTCGTCGCCCTTGCTCGTCGCGACGATGGATTTAATCCCGGTGGTGCCGGTGACGGTGACCAGGCGACCGGCGGGAAGGGTGACCGCTTCCGCCGACGCGACGGTGGCCGCTGAGACGTCCGTATAACCAATGTTGTCAAGCGAGGTCTCGGTGGTGACCGTGCCCTGCTTGCGGACGGCCACGCTCTGATCGTGGAAGTAGTTATCGCACAAGATCAGCGTCGTGATGGTCTGGCCGGTGCTGTTCTGGATTCCAAACGCGGCGTTCTCGAACTCGCTGCCGGTGACGGTCAGCAGCTTGAAATTCCCTTCTGCTTGGTACATCAGGAAGGAGGCATAGTTGGGTCCGAAGTAGCAGTCGCGAACACGACCGATGAGTTCGGTGGCGCCGCTCTTCTCCCACTTGATCCCATTCGAGCCGGAGCCCCGAAATTCGCAGCCGTCGACGTCGAGGACCGTCCCGGTTACCGCGACATAGATCTCGTTGGTCACTTTCCCTTCGAACACGCAGTCGCGCACCGCCAGCCGTTTGTTGGTCGGCTGCGAGTTGACGTCGCCGGCGACCGTCTGAAAGAGGATCGTTATGTAGTTCTGTTCGATGCTGTCGCCGCCGGCAAAGAGGCAGTCGGAGGCGAGGATGTCTCCAAGCGCGTAGATCGCGCCACGCTTCGCCTGGAACTCGCAACCCTCGATCAGTGCCCGGTGTTTTTTCCCGGTCCGGACTGACTCCCCCTGCCCCGAGCCGCCCTCCACTTGTGGCTTGCCAAAGTAGGAGTCCTTGACGTGGAAGTACGGGACGTTGCTCGCCGGCGGCGCTTCAGCTGGCCCGTTGGACTGGATTGCGTGACCGTAGATGTGGTTTTCGAAACGACACTCGGAGACCATCAGCGCGGTGTCGTCGCTGACGTAGATGTCGTGGGAGTGCCCCTGAGTGGTCGCGTCGGCGTTGGAGCCGTTATTGATGAAGCGACAGCCTCGACAGATGACCGGGCCGGCCTGATCGGTGAGGATACCCATCACGTAGACCTGTTTCTCGGTCCCGGTCGCGAGGCCGATGTTGTCGCCGTCGAATTCGCAGGCCTCGAATTCGCCGATCTGGACTTTCGAGTCCCAACCGAGGTAGCCGGTGGTGAGTCGCTTGAAGCGGACGTCCTGGCAGTAGACCTGGACACCATCGGCATTGGCCGCCTGGATGCCCCGCGGGTCGTCGACGTTTTCGTGTTCGACCGGGGCGCGGTAGACGGTCGGTCCTTCCAGGGTCATTTCGCGGAACTCGACCCGGCCCGATTCGGCCGAGACGATCGTCCCCGTGCTCGGTTTTTCGGCGACCTTGATCGTCGTCGCCGTGCGGCCGTCCCCGCGGAACACCATCCCGTCTTTGAGATGGAAGGTTGCTTTGGCCGCTTCGAGGGTGACGAGATAGACGCCGGCCGGAAAGAAGACCGTCCCCTTTTCGCCTGGCAGGGCGGCGATCGCTTCGCGGATCGCCGTCGTGTCGTTGGTTTTGCCGTCGCCTTTGGCCCCGAATTCTTTGACGTTGACGCCCATCTCCTGATGCCCCCTTTGAGATTTCCCCGATCACTCAGGGAACCTACATCGGGGTTTTTTGATTTCGGCGAATGTCCGAGCGGCGCAGGTCGGCACAATGGAGGGGTGAACGAGCTGAACGGGGACCGGACCGCCTGGCTGCGCTGCTACCGCTGCTGGTCGCAGAACCTCGAGATCCAGCTGCACTACGACGCGATCCGGCGCGTCGACCCGGAGACGGGGGTGCTGGCGGAAGGGGTCGATGAGGTGCAGGAAGCGGTCGTGCAGTGCCTCAACTGCATGCACGACCAACCGCACCTGAGCTTCGAGGAGGATCGGGTGGTGCCGATCGAAGACCGCTGGGAGCGGATGGTGGCGGGGACGCCATGGGTCGCCTCCTGCACGGTGACCGTCGACGCCGATCGAGTCGAGAGCTGCTCCGGGCCGGAGGCGATCGAGTTCCTCACCTACGGCGCCTTCGGCGACGCCGGGGTGCGCGAGTTCTTCACCCACGTCCGCTTCCACAAGCACGACGAGGAGCAGATCGTCATCCACCTGCTGGTCGAGCTGTACGCGCGCTCGGCCCAGGAGGCGACCGAGGTGCTGGAGGAGGCCGCCCAGGGCCAGCTCGAGATCACCTCGCTGGCGGAGGAGTCGCGGCCGCCGGCGCACGCCTCCGACGAGGCGCACTAGCCTTCCGAGCTTGGCCAGCGCCGCCCCCACCCAGCCCCCTGCGGAGTGCGACCTGGCGGTCGTCGGCGGCGGCATCCTCGGGATGGCGGTGGCTCGGGAGCTGCTGACGCGGCGGCCCGGGGCCAGCCTCTGCGTGTTCGAGCGCGAAGCGGCGATCGGCCGGCACCAGACCGGCCGCTCCAGCGGCGTCATCCACGCCGGGATCTACTACGAGCCGGGCTCGCTGAAGGCGCGGCTCTGCGTCGAAGGGGCGCGGGCGCTCTACGCCTACTGCGACGAGCGCGGGATCCCCTACCGCAAAGGCGGCAAGCTGGTCGTCGCCGTCGACGAGACCGAGCTGGAGCGGCTCGACGAGCTCGAACGCCGCGGGATCGCCAACTCGGTGCCGGAGCTGCGGCGGCTGAGCGGCGAGGAGATTCCCGAGATCGAGCCCCACGCCCGTGGCGCCGCCGCCCTGCACTCGCCCCACACCGGGGTGGTCGATTTCGTCGCGGTGGCCGAGGCCTATGCCGGCGACGTCCGCGCGGCCGGCGGCACCGTGCAGATGGAAGCCGAGGTCCGAAGCGCCCGCCCCGAGGGCGAGCGCCTCGCGATCGAGCACTCGCGCGGGCGCACCGTCGCCAAGGAGGCGGTCTTCTGCGCCGGCCTCTGGTCCGACCGCGTCGCGGTCGCCTGCGGCGCCCCCGCCGACCCCCGCATCGTCCCCTTCCGCGGCGGCTACCTGCGGCTGGCACCGGCCCAGGCGGAGCTGGTTCGAGCCAACGTCTACCCGGTGCCGGACCCGGAGCTGCCCTTCCTCGGCGCCCACCTGACCCGCAACTTCGCCGGCGAAGTGCTGATCGGGCCCAGCGCCCTGATGGCCCCCGCCCGCGACGCCTACGACCTCAAGCAGGTCAGTCGCCGCGACCTCGGCGAAACGCTGCGCTGGCCCGGCACCTGGAAGATGATGCGCCACCACTGGCGGGCCGGCCTGCAGGAGCTCCACCATGCCGCCAGCAGTGGCTCCTTCGTCGAAGCGGCGGCGCGGATGGTGCCGGCGCTGAAGGGTGCGAAGGCCGAAGAAGGGCCGGCCGGGATCCGCGCCCAGGCGCTCGGCGCCGACGGCAAGCTGGTCGACGACTTCGTCGTCCACCGCACCGAGCGGGCGATCCACGTCCGCAACGCTCCCTCCCCCGCCGCCACCTCCTCGCTGGCGCTGGCGCGGCTGATCGCCGACCGGCTCGAGGCCGACGAGTAGTAGACGCCCGCTGTGGCCCGGGTGCCTAGGCGGCTTCGGCGCTGACCTGGGCCCGCAACCGCAGCGAGTCGGTGGTCGGGCTGCCGGCGGTGAGCTTGGCCGCCGCCGCGCCCGAGGGCCGGACGACGATCCAGCGGCTACCGCTGAGGATCGTGCCCGCTTCGCCCAACTGCGCCGCCGAGAGGCCAAGCTTGCGGGCCAGCGCCTTGGTCACCGAGGTGGTGGCGCGGATGCGACAGCGGGAGCTGCAGGAGACGAGCACTTTCGCCCCTTCCCTGACCAGCGCCGCGGTTGACTTCGGCACCTTCAGGTCCAGCACCTTGACCTTCGGCACCAACGGCGCCGGGGCGGTGCTGACGGCTGGGGCGGCCGCGGTCGCCACGGCGGCGGCGCTTTCGGCGGCCGGGGCAACCGGAGCGGGCGTCGGGGCTTCGGCGGGGGGCGTGGATTCTTCGGCCGGCGGCTCGGTTTCTTCCGCGGGCGGCTTCGGTTCTTCCGTCGGCGGGGCGGGTTCTTCGGCCACCGGCGGCGCGATCATCGCGCTCAGCTGTTCCCGCGCCGCGTCCAGCTGCGAGCCGCTGACGGTGGTGCTGTTCATCGCCTTGTTGAGGTTGCCGTAGAGGCCTTCGACCACGCTCATCGCCGCCGTCCGGCCCTTGGCCTGGCTCGCCAGCCGCAGGTATTCGTTGTCCTGGTAACCGTCGCGGATCCGCTTCAGCCGGATCGTCTCCAGTGGGATGGAGTGGGTGCCGCCGATCGCGAGGCTGCCGTTGCCGCCGTTCGGGGTGCCGGCGTAGAAGAGGTTGCCGTCGCCGTTGCCGCCGGAGTAGTACTGGTTGGTCGTGGCGGTGGTCAGCGACTGGGTCGCCTCGTAGTAGAGCTCGCCGCTGGCCTGGTAGGCGAAGCCCATCCAGCCCATCGCCTCGGCCTGGGAGGCAGGCTCGTCGATCGCGTACCCGGGCCAACCGTTCCAGATCGGGCTCTCGGTCTCGTTGCAGCTGAAGCTCATGCAGGAGTTGTAGATCCAGAGTTCGTTTTCCGAGTCGCTCTGCAGGTAGGAGTTGTATTCGGAGCGGCGATCGGTCGAGCCGCTGTTGAGGTCGTTGACGACCGGGGTGTCGATCGTCGTGTAGGAGGCCGCCGAGTTCTTCTGCAGTTCGTCGGCCGGGGCGGTGATCAGCTTGTGCACCCCCGACCAGCGCCCTTCGGCGGTGGCGGCGGTCTGCGCGCACTTGCTCCAGGCGGCGGCGCTGCCGGGCTCGTCGCAGTTGTAGAGGAAGAAGCGTTCGGCGAAGCCGTACTTTTCGGCCAGCGCCTTCCAGTCGCCGAGGCAGGTGGTGCTTTCCGTGACGCACTGCCAGTAGGCGTCGAAGGAGGTCAGCTCGGCCCCCTGCAGCTTCACCCGTGGGTCGGTGCCGTTAAGCAGCGGGACGATGTACTTGGCGAAGTTTTCCTTCTGCGAGGTCGAGCTCGGGGCGGCGTTGTAGCCGGTCGGGTAGGGGTTGGAGATCGTCACCCGGTTGTTCAGGCCGAGCTCGGCGAAGACCTGGTCGAGACGCCACCATTCGGTCTGGCTGGTGCAGCTGTACTCGCCGGTGAAGGCTTTGCAGATCTGCCAGGGGTCGACGTGGAAGGCGCTTTTGAAGTTCGAGGTCGCCGAGAGCGTGAAGTCGGCGACGCTCAGCTTCACCGGCACCGTCGCCACCTGGCCGGCGGCGGAGCTGACGGCGACCTGGCCGGTGTAGACGCCCGGCCGCTGGTCGGCGGGGACGAAGACGTCGACCCAGACGCCGAGCTGGGTGCCGGCGGCGACGTCGATCGGGAAGGCGTTGCGGGTCTCGCCGTAGAGGGTGTCGCGCTGGGGGATCAGAACGTCGGGCCAGGCCCCGCTGGAGCCCTCGCCGTCGGAGCGCTGGGCGACCTGGTAGGTGCCCTCGCGGTAGACCGTGACGTCTTCGGCGGGGATCGTGGCGCCGCCGGGACCGCTCAGGGTGCCGGCGTCGACGTCCACCCCGGCGAGCCCGGAGCTGGGACGGATCGAGAGCTGGAAGGACTGGGTCTCGTTGCCGGCCGCCTCGATCGTCGCTTCGGAGGCGGCGCCGCTCGGCGGGGCCACTTCGGGCCGCAGCACCGCGAGCGAGTCGTAGACGCCGACTGGGCCGGCGCTCGCCGCCGCCGGGACCGCCAAAAGGGTCAGCAGGGCCGCCAGGGCGAGGAGGGGGATCGAGGTCTTGCGGGGGGAGCGCATCGCAAGACTTGGATCGGGGCTCCCCGACGGATGCCCGACGCGAGGGCCGCTTTCTGGACGCGCGTCTAGGGCGGATTTGGACGCTCTCTGGACTGCGTATGAGCGGAGCCTGGACAACCGCCTCCAAAACTTGGTAGCGCGGTTCCGGAGGCCCGAGAACGGCCGGCGCGAGGCCGGCTCAGGCGCTGCGGCGGGGCCGGCTCAGAGGCCGGCTTGGCGACGCCGCCAGGCGACGTCGGAAGCGATCACGTAGGCGCTCCCAAACAGGTGACGCGGCCCGGCGAGGGCGGTGGAGAGAAGCGACTGGCGCCGCAGTGGCGGCGGCGGCGGGTAGCCGCGGACGTCGGTCTCGGCTTCCGGAAAGGCCTCGGCGGAGGCCGGAACCTCGTCGAGGACGGCACGGCTGCGGCTGGCGGTGATCGCCTCCATGCACCTTGCATCGGCACGAAGGCGGCGAAAGTTAACCCGAATTCGGGGCGGATCAGCCGCCGTTCGGTCGACGCCGGCGCTTGCCGGGCTGCGCCAGTTCGCGGCTGAGCTTGCGGACCTGCGGGTCGCCCGGATTCAGCTGGCGCGCCCGCGCCAGCTCGGCCGCCGCGTAGCGCGGCCGCGATTCGACGCTGAGGGCGGCGAGGTAATAGTGCGGCGCGAAGTTTTCCGGCTGGCGGCGCTCGGCCCGGCGGAAGCTTTCCAGGGCGATCTTCGAGGCCCCCGCTTCGGCGGCGTCGACGCCGCGGTAGATCAGCGGTTCGACCGCGAACGGATCGAGGGCGGCGGCATGGTTGAGGTCGACAAGAGCGCCCGGAGCGTCGGAGGGGAACTCGGAGAGGCCGCGCTCGAGGTAGCGGTCGGAGAGGAAGAGTGGCACCGCGACGATCGCCGCCAGCACGGCGAGCGCGAACAGCGGCAGCCGCCCCCGCAGGGAGCCGGCGACGTCATCCCGCCAGGGCCCGGCGACGGCGGCGGCACCGAGCAGGAAGATCGCCGGCGCGGTCACCGCCGGGTAGTTCCAGAGCCAGTCGTAGGAACAGTGGAAGACCCAGTAGCCCGCACCGCCGAGAGCGCCGGCGGCAAGCGCCGCCTGGGCCTGGCCGAGCCTGCGGCGGGCCAGGATCGCCGCGGTGAAGGCGGCAAGCACGAAGCAGACCCAGAGCAGGATCCCCGGCACCCCCAGCTCCCCGAACATCAGCATCTCCACGTTGTGCGGGTCCTTCGGCGTCTCGTAGCTGTGGCGGTTCTTCAAATAGGCGAACTCGAAGGAGCCGACGCCGCCACCGAGCAACGGCCGGTCGAGGCCCTGGTGCCAGGCGACCCGCCAGAAATCGGAGCGGTGCGATTCGACGTTGACGCCGAAGCGGGCGCCCTGGCCTTCGAGGTCGGCACTGGTGTTCTGCTCGAACTGGTTGAGCCGCTGGTCGACGAAGTGGACCGGCCCGCCGCGCTGGGCGAAGAAGACGGCGGCGGCGACCACCACCACCGCGGCGGCGAGGATCCCAAGCGCCTGCGAGCCACGCCGCGCCGTCCCCTCCCCGATCCGCAGCCGCGGCTCGACCAGCGCCGTCCAGAACGCCGCCAGGAAGAAGGAAGCGACGGAGGTGAGCGCGATCGCCTCGGCGGCGTTGCGCATCAGCCCGATCAACGCCGGGTCGAGCTTGCCGTGCTGGTAGATCGCGAGCAGGGCCGGCAGTGCAGGCAGCATCGGCAGCACCGCCAGGGCGACGAAGACGGCGGCGCGGACCCGTCGCCGCGAGGCGGCGAGGAAGACGAGCAGGGCAAAGCCCGTGGCCGGAATCGAGCCGCGGCTCTGGCAGAGCACAGCCAGCTCCAGCAGCATCGTCGCCGCGCCGACCGCCAGCGCCCGCGCACAGACTTCGCGCAGCCCCTCCGCCGCCAGGGCGAGCAGCGGCCAGACGGCGATCAGGAAGAAGGCGGCGTCGGCGTTGCGGTAGCCGATCGGCAGTCGCATCGTCGCGTCTTCGTGGAAGTAGTTGGGCAGGTCGGTGCCGCTGGCGAGGACGATCGTCGCCGCCACGCCGATCCCGGCGGCGGCAAGCGCGACCGGCAGCAGGGCGAAACGACGCTGGTCGCCGAGCAGGCCGGCGACCCAGTAGCCGACGCCGAAGAGGGCGACGTAGAAGATCGCGTGGACGATCCAGAGCGGTGCGTTGTCTGCCCCCGAGGTCCAGAGCAGCGAGAGCGCCATCCAGGCGGCGAGGCCGGCCAGCGCGACGATCGCCACCAGCGCCGGCCCTCGCGGCAGCACCCGCAGCGGCGCCCCGACCAGCAGCACCGCGAGGATCGCGAAGAGCCCGATCGCGCCGGGGAAGAAGACGGCGCCGAAGAAGGCGCCGTCGCGCCATCCCCACCAGCCGAAGAGGGCGAGGAGAAGCGCCAGGACGATCGCGGCGATGCCTTGATCGAGGGACAGCGGCGAGCGGGAGCTCTCCTTCACGGCCCGGGACTGTAGGCGACCGCCCGCCCGGAACGGCAGAATCGGCGGCCGTGAAAGTCGCGGTCTATACGGACTACCCCTACCACCGGGTCGACGGCGAGGTCTACGCCGAGCGTGCCTTCGCCGTCTTCCTCGCCCGCCTCGCCGAGGAGCTGGGCGGGCTGACCGTGATCGGCCGCCTCGACCCCAGCGGCGAGCGCGCCCGCTACCCGCTCGGCCCGGGGGTCGAGCTGGTCCCCCTTCCCTTCTACGGGCGACTGACCGAACCGGTGCCGGCACTGCGGGGGATGCTCGGCTCGCTGGGGCGGTTCTGGCGCGCCCTCGACGCGGTCGAGGTCGTCTGGCTGCTCGGCCCCCATCCGCTCGCCTTCGCCTTCGCGGCGCTGGCCCGGCTGCGCCGCCGCCGCGTCGTCCTCGGCGTCCGCCAGGACCTCCCGGAGTACGTCCGCAACCGCCACCCCGGTCGCAGGCCGGTCCAGTTCGCCGCCGAGCTGATGGAGCGGGGCTTCCGCGCCCTCGGCCGCCGTTGCGGTGTCGTCGTCGTCGGGCCGGCGATCGCCGCCGGCTACCTGCGCTCGCGGCGGCTGCTGGAGATCGCCGTCTCCCTGGTCGACGCCGACCAGGTGGTCGATCCAGCCACGGCCTCCGCACGCCTTTATGAGGAGCCGCTGACCGCGCTCAGCGTCGGCCGGCTCGAGGAGGAGAAGAACCCGCTGCTGCTGGCCGACGCCCTGGCGGCACTGCGCCGCCGCGACCCGCGCTGGCGCCTCGTCGTCTGCGGCGAGGGCTCGCTGGAGGGCGCCCTGCGCGAGCGGCTGGCCGAGCTCGGGGTCGCCGACGCGGCCGAGCTGCGCGGCTACCTGCCGCTCGACGGAGGCCTCGGAGAGCTCTACCGCGGCAGCCACGCCCTGCTTCACGTGTCTTGGACCGAGGGCCTGCCCCAGGTCCTCTTCGAGGCCTTCGCCGCGGGCCTGCCGACGGTCGCCACCGACGTCGGCGGGATCGCCGCCGCGGTCGGCGAGGCGGTACTGCTGGTGCCGCCCGGCGACGCCGAGGCGCCAGCCGAGGCGCTGGCCCGGATCGGCGCCGAGCCGGAGCTGCGGGCCCGCCTCGTCGCCGCCGGCAACGCCGCCGTCGAGCCTCGCACCCTGCAGGCCGAGGTCGCCCGCACCGCACGCTTCCTCGGCGACGATTGAGCGGCGCCGCCTGGGTGCAGACATTCGCCGCTTTGGAATCGCGCCACCTCCGCCGATAACGGGTGACAGAATGGCGACCGGCGCCTACCCGGCCGCCGGAGACCCCCCGACTCTTGAACGTAAACCTGGACAAGTCCGCAGACTGGCTGGAGCCGCCCGCCGAGGAAGAAGGGCTGCGCCGCTACGTCTCGACGATCCGCGAACGCTGGCTGCTGATCGGGCTGACGACGCTGGTGACGACGGCGATCGCGATCGTCTATGTGCTGACGGCGACGAAGATGTACACCGCCGAGAGTGACCTGCTGATCACCCCGGTCGCCGGCGAAGACGCGATCACCTCCAAGCTCGGCCTCCTCACCGCCTCCAGCGATCCCACCCGCGACGTCGAAACCGCGGCCAAGCTGATCACCAACGTCGACGTCGCCCAGATCGCCAAGGAAGAACTGAAGAGCGAAGAATCGGCGAACGAACTGCTGGGGAAGATCTCGGCGACGCCGGTTGCCCAGAGCAACGTGATCGCCCTGCAGGCGACCGGAACCTCGCCGCAGGAAGCACGCCAGCTCGCGAATACCTTCGCCCGCGCCGCGATCCAGGATCGGACGAATCAGATGCACGAAAAGATCGCCGAAGTCCTGCCCACGGCCGAAGCCCAGCTGGCCGGCGAAAACGAACCCGAAACCGGCACCGGCACGCTCAGCGCCGAAGTCGCGCAGCTGCAGACGCTCGCCGGCCTCCCCGACCCAACGGTCGGCGTCGCCGTCTCGGCCAGCCTGCCAACCGGCCCGTCGAGTCCGAAGCGCACCCTCAGCGTCCTCGCCGGGATCATCGCCGGCCTGATCCTCGGCATCGGCGCCGCCTTCACTGCCCAGGCCCTGGACCCACGCCTGCGGCGCGAAGAGCAGCTGCGCCGCCGCTACCGGTTGCCGATCCTCGCCCGGATCCCCAAAGAGGAGGGCAAACGAGCGACGCCACTCGGCCCGCGTGGCCTCTCACCAGTCTCTACCGAGGCCTACCGCACCCTGCGGGCGACGCTCTCGACCGCCGTCGCCACCCCGAATGGCCTCGGCCGGGTGATCCTGATCACCGGCTCGGCCCCCTCGGAGGGGAAGACGACCTCGGCGATCAACCTGGCCGCCGCCTTCGCCCTCGCCGGCAAGAGGACGATCCTGATCGAGTCCGACCTGCGCCGGCCGGCGGTGGGCACCGCGCTCGGGATGGCGCCGAAGAACGGCGGCATCCTCGCCCACCTGGTCGGCGGCGAGTCGCTCGAGAGCACCCTGGTCAACAGCGAGAACTACGGCCCCAGCCTGCGCTTCCTGCTCGCCGATTACGACGAGGGCTGGATCCCGGAGCTGTTCTCGATCCCCGCCGCCGCCGAGATGATCGACGAGGCGCGCCAGATCGCCGATTACGTGATCGTCGACTCGCCGCCGCTGAACGAGGTCGCCGACGCGCTGCCACTGGCGCGGATGGCCGACGACGTCCTGATCGTCACCCGGATCGGCCGCAGCCGCCTCGACCGGATCTCCCAGCTGGGCGAACTGCTGGTCGAGAACGCGATCCACCCAACCGGCTTCGTCGTCGTCGCCGCGCCGCGCCCCGGCGGCTCGGAGTCGAGCTACTACACGCGCGAAGGCGACACCCGCAGCCGCACTCTGATCCGGCGCCAGCCGACCCGCACCAAGAGCTGACGGGACAGAGCCTTGCCTGCGATCCCGGGCAATCCGAGCCGGTTCAGCAGCGCCCGTTCCTTCGCCCCCCCGGTCGGCTCGAACCTGCTGCCGCTCGACCGCGTCGGCGGCTACTACATCGACTTCGCCGAGAAGGCCTTCGAGCCGCGCTGGCCGCCGCCCTGGCTGAAACCGCGCGCCGAGCAGCTTCACGTCGCGACCGCGCAGTGGGGCCTCGGCGCCTACGAGCGCTACCTCGTTGGCGAAGGCGAGCAGTGGCTGGCCGCGGCGCGGGAAGCCGCAGCCCACCTGCTCGAGCTGCAGACCGACGGCGGCCCGCTCGACGGCGGCTTCCCGCATCTGCACGCGATGCCCCACACCTACTCGATCCTGCCGCCGTGGCTCTCAGCGATGGCCCAGGGCGACTGCGCCAGCCTGCTCGTCCGGGTCGCCCTCGCCGACGGCGACGAGCGCTACGCCGAGGCGGCGCGGCGGGCGCTGGCGCCGCTGCGGGTGGCGGTCGCCGACGGCGGCGTCCGTACCGAGCTGCGGGGCCGCCCGTTCGTCGAGGAGTACCCGACGAACCCGTCCTCCTGCGTCCTCAATGGCGCGATCTTCGCCCTCTGGGGCCTGCGCGACATCGGCCTCGGCCTCGATGACGCGCGGGCCAGCGCCGAGTATGAGGAGCTGACCGACGCCCTGGCTGCTTCACTGCACCTCTACGACCTCGGCTGGTGGTCGCGCTATGACCTCTATCCCCACCGCATCCCCAACGTCGCCAGCGGCGCCTACCACCTCCTCCACATCACTCAGCTGAAGGCCATGCAGATCGTCTCCCCCCGCCCCGAGTTCGGCGCCGCGGTCGAGCGCTGGGAGCGCTACGCCGCCTCCCGCCTCAAGGCCGCGCGTGCCTTCGCCGGCAAGGCCACCTTCCGCCTGCTCGTCCCCCGCAACCGTATGGTTGCTCCCAGATGAGCCCGGACTACGCACCCGACGCACCGCGGCTGGTCCACCTAGCCGAGTACACGCCGGCCCACGCCGGCTCCTTCATCCCGATGATGCGGGCGACCCTCGCCAAGGCCCGGCAGCGCGGCTGGCAGGCCGAAGCCGTCTTTCCGGAGCCGGCGAGGGAACGCGCCTGGATACCCAGCTTCGAAGCCGAGGGAATCCCGATCCGCTACACCAGGCCCGAGCAGAGCCAGCGAGCCCTCGGCCAGTGGATCGGCAACCTGCTCGACGAGCGAGTGGCACCGACCATCCTCCACGCCCACTTCTCGACCTTCGACGTCCCATCCGTGCTGGCGGCGAGGCGGCGCAACTGGGCGGCGGTCTTCTGGCACACCCACACGGTGATGCCGACCGAGCCGCGGCGGGCCGCCCGCAACGCGATCAAAAACCTGCTCTTCGCGCGCGACGTCTCCCGCATCCTCTGCCCGGCTCAGAACATCGCCGACGCGATGACCTCGCGGCTGGCGCCGAAGGACCGGGTCTGGGTCTTCCCCAGCCCGATCGACACCGCCGAGTTCCCGACCCTGAGCGAGGATGAGCGGCGCAAGCGGCGGCGCCTGCTCGGGTTGAACGAGGACGCAACGGTGATGCTGCTGTTCGGCCGCGACTGGTGGGTCAAGGGCGGCGACACCTTCATGCAGGCGGTGCGACGGATCGTCGACCGCTCCGCCGACGACTACATCGCGCTGGTCCACCACGGTGGCGAAGCGGCGGCGCGCGACGCCCATGCCCTCGGCCTCTCCTCGCAGCTGCGCGACGTCGGCACCCGCGACAGCGTTCAGGACCTGTTCGGGGCCGCCGACCTGCTGCTGGCTCCTAGTCGTGGCGAGGGGATGCCGTTCTCGGTCCTGGAGTCGATCTGCACCGGCACCCCGGTCGTCGCCAGCCGGTTGCCCGGCCACGACTTCCTCCCCTCCGGCCACGGTGCCTGTGTGGTCGTCGATCGCGATCCCGAGCAGGTCGCCGAGGCGGCGCTCGAGATGCTCGCCAACGGCCGTGAGGCGGCGGCCGCCGAATGCGCCCGCGCCCGCGACTGGATCGCCCACAACCTCAGCCTCGGGCCAGCCACCGAAGTCCTGCTGGGCGCCTACGAGACCTTCCTCGAGCGCCTGGGACCTTGAACGACGGCGGCGACGGCGGCGTCGAGGAACACGGCGCCGTACGCAACACGGCGTACGCCGTCGCCACCCTCGCGACCTCCTCGGTCTTTACCGCGGGGGTCACCTTCTTCCTGATCCGCTACCTCGGACCTGACGACTACGGGATCTTCTCGGTCGCGATCAGCGTCGGTGCGATCGTCGCGATGCCGGCCGATTTCGGGATCAGCTTCTCGACCGCGCGCTTCGTCGCCGAGAACCTCGACAGCCGGGTCAAGATCGCCGAGATCCTGCTCGGCGGCCTGCGGGTCCGGCTGGCCACCGGCCTGATCGCCTGCGGCGCCTTCGCCGCCCTCGCCGAACCGATCGCCAACGCCTACGACGCGCCCTCGATGGTCTTGCCGATCCGGCTGACCGCGATCGCCGTCTTCGCCCAGGGCCTCGGCGCCTTCTTCCTCGGCTGCTTCGAAGCGATGCGGGTGGTCCGGCTCAACTTTCGCTACGGCATCGTCGAGAGCACGACCGAAGCGGCGATGACCGTCGTCCTCGTCCTCCTTGGCGCTGGCGCCGCCGGGGCGGCCGGCGGCCGCGCCTTCGGTTTCGCCACCGCCCTGGCGATGATCCTCTTCCTAGCCATCCGCTTGCTCGGCTGGGACCAGCTGGTGGCCGGTGCCGTCAACCATCGCCAGCACGTCGGCAAGATCGCCCGCTACGGGGTCGCCCTGCTGGTGATCGACGGCGCGGTGACCCTCTTCAACCGCATGGACGTGCTGATCATCGGCGCCTACAAGGGAACGACCAGCGCCGGCGTCTTCGAGGCGGCCCTGCGCCTGGTCACCTTCCTCTGCTACTTCGGGCTGGCGATATCCGCCGGCTTCGCGCCGCGATTGAGCGCCGAGCCGGGCCACGAGGAGGAGGTCCGGTCCTTCTGGGGCGCCGCCCGGGCGGTCCTGCTGCTGCAGCTATTGATCGCGGCCGGGATGGTGGTTTGGGCGACGCCGGTCTCCCAGCTGGCCTTCGGCTCCGAATTCTCCGGCTCGGCCGAGATCCTCCGCGCCCTCGCTCCCTTCGCCGTGCTGGCGGGGCTGGCGCCACTGCTGACGATCGGCGCCAACTACCTCGGCGAGGCCCGCAAGCGGCTGCCGCTGGCGATCGGCGCGGTACTGGTCAACCTCATCGTCGACCTGATCCTGGTACCGCCGCTGGGCGCAGTCGCCGGGGCGATCGGCTCTGCCGCGGCCTTCGCGCTCTACGTCCCCGGACACCTGCTGATCTGCCGCGCCGACGTCGGCATGCCGGACCGACAGCTGGCCCTGAGCCTGCTGCGGGGCCTGCTCGCCGCCGCGGCGGCGGCTGGCGTCCTGCTGCTGATGGGGACCGACGAACTCAGCATCGCCGAGTGGGTCGGCGGCTTCGTCCTCGCGCCCACGGCCTTTCTCCTGGTGCTGGTGGCGAGCGGCGAGATACCGGTCGCCCAGGTCCGGGCCACGGCCGGAAAAGTGCGCTCAGGGTGGGAGAATCGCAAGCGATGACCGCGCGCATCGACCAAACCGAACTGCGGCAGACGGCGCTGATCGCGGTAATCGCGATCCCGATCGGGCTGCTCGCCGGGCTGCAACCGGCCTTCGCGATCGCCGCCGCCTTCGGGCTCGGCTTCGTCCTCTTCGCGATCGCCGACCTCTCGGCCGGCCTCGCCGTCTTCGTCTTCCTCACCTTCATGGCCCAGATCCCCAACGTCGCCGGCCCGGCGGTCAGCTTCGTCAAGCTCGCCGGCCTGCTGCTGGCGGCCTCCTGGCTCGGCACCATGACGCTGGGCCAGAAACAGCAGCCGAACCTGTTCGGCACCCGCCCCGCCTTCTCCTACGCGCTCGTCCTCTTCCTCGCCCTCAACGGGCTCAGCCTGCTCTGGGCGACCGACGGCGGCGAAGTCCTCTCCGCGACCTACCGCTTCGCCCTCAACATCAGCCTCGTCCTGATCGTCTTCACCGCCGTCCAGAACGAGACGCACCTGCGCTGGGTGATCGTCGCCTTCGCCCTCGGTGCCACCCTCTCGGGCCTCTACGGACTGGTCTATCCGCCCGGTCCGGAAGAGGACCCGACTCGAATCGCCGGCACGATCGGCAACGCCAACGAGCTCGCCTCGGCGCTGATCGGCGGCATCGCCCTCTCCGGCGGCCTCGCCTTCGCCGCCCGCTCCGCCGCCGGCCGCCTGCTCGGCTTCACCGGTGCCGGGATCTGCCTGCTGGGGCTGTTCCTCACCGTCTCCCGCGGCGGCTTGATCGGGCTCGGCTTGATGCTCCTCGCCGCGGTCTTGATCGGCGGCCGCCAGCGGGCTCGGATCGGCATCGGCGTGATCGTCGTCGGCATCGTCGCGGTCGCCTACTTCGCCGCGATCGCCCCGCCGGAGGCACGACAGCGGATCACCGAGCAGAACGGCGGCACCGGCCGAGTCGACCTCTGGACGGTCGGCAAACGGATGGTCGAGGCGAAACCGCTGACCGGCGTCGGCGCCGGCAACTTCGCCACCGATTCGGTTCACTACCTACTTCAGCCAGGCGCGATCGAACGCAGCGACTTCATCGTCGACGACCCCCAGCCGACCCACAACACCTACCTCGAGATCTTCGCCGAGCTCGGCGTCCCGGGCGGCCTGCTCTTCGTCGGAATCATCTTCGCCTCGCTCGGCTTCGGGGTCCGCGCCCAGAACGAGTTCCGCCGCAAGAACCAGCGCTCGCTGCAGGTGCTGGCGACCGCCTCGGTCCTGGCGCTGGTCGGCACCCTGGGCTCCGACATTTTCATCTCCGACCAGTACAGCAAGCAGTTATGGCTGCTGATCGGGCTCGGGCCGGCGCTGCTGCTGATCGCCGAACAGGCACCGCTGCTGGAGCGGGCACGGGCAGTGCAGCGGCGAATCCGCCCGCCGGTCTACCCGCCGCAGCCGATCAACTTCTCGTAGAGCGACTCGACCTCGCGGGTCGTCGCCGCGACCGAGAACAGGCGCCGGCGCCGCTCGGCGCCCGCCTCGCCCATCGCCGCCCGCTCCGGATCGCGCAGCAGCGCGGCGATCGCCGCCGCCAGCGCCGCCGGGTCCTGGGGCGGGACCAGCACTCCGGTCACCCCGTCCTCGACCACATCGGGGACCCCGCCGACCGCGGTCGCCACCACCGGCAGGCCGGCGGCCATGTACTCCATTACCGAGAGCGGGCTGCCCTCGAAGTCGGAGGAGAGGACGGCGAGGTCGAAGGCCTCCAGCAGGTCAGGGACGTCGTCGCGCTCGCCGAGCAGCATCACGCGCTCGGCAACGCCGAGCTCGGCGGCAACCGCTTCGAGGCGGCCGCGCTCGGCCGGGAAGCCGCCGTCACCGCCGGCCACCGCCAATCGCGCCGCCGGGAACTCCGGGGCGAGTTCGGCGAGCGCGCGGATCGCAACGTCGAGCGCTTTCTGCGGGCGCAGCGCCGCCACCGCGCCGAGCAGCGGCGCCCCGGGCTCGATCCCGAGCTCGGCTCGGACGTCGCGCCCCGACGGCGGTGGCGGGTCGGGGATGCCGTTGGTGATCATCCGCACCTTCGCCGCCGGCACCCCCTCGGCCTCGACCATCCGCTCGCGGTCGAGGGCGGAGACGGCGACGAAGGCGTCGGCGCGGCGGCCGATCAGCTCGCGGTCGAGCAGGACCCGCTTGCGGTTGCCGTCGAAGGCCCAGGTGTGCTCGTGGGCGACGAAGGCCGGCGAGCCCATCCGCCCCTTCAGCAGCGCCCCCCAGACGTTGGAGCCGAACTTGTGGGTGTGGAGGACGTCGACTCCCCAGCTGCGAAAGCGGGACGCCGCCGCCAGCCAGGGGCGCAGGTCGCGGGCACCGGCCCGGTCGAGGACGACCAGCCCGGTGCCGCTCGGCTCGATCGCCTGCCGCGCCGCCACCAGCTCCTCCGGCCCGAGGGCGCGGCTGACGCAGAAGATCGACTCGAAGCGCTCCGGATCGAGGCGGGTGGCGATTTCGCGCGCCAGTCGCTCGCCGCCGCCCTGGGCGCCGGAGCCGTCGACCAGGGTGACGACGCGGATGCGGCGCTGGGAAGCTGCTGCCACGGTGTCTCTAGGTCGAGCCGATCGAGCCGAACTGGTCGGGGTCGGACTCGAACTCGGCCGAGGCCCGCTCGAGGTCACCCGGGGTCCCGATGTCGAACCACTCGCCGGTGAAGCGGTACTTGAGCACGTGTTTGCCGGCCTCGATCAGAGCCAGGACGACGTCGGGGAAGTCGTAGTGGCCCTCGGGGATCATCTGCACGGTCGAGGGGCTGTAGATGTAGATCCCCATGCTGACCTCGTAGTGCAGGGTCGGCTTCTCGACGTAGCCGGTGACCGCGGCGCTGCTGCCCTCGACGACCCCGAGCTGCAGCTTCACGTCGCGCTCGTGGGTGGCGATCGTCAGCGCCGCTTCGCGCTCGGTGTGGAAGCGCATCAGCTCGGCGTAGTCGAGGGTGGTGAGGATGTCGCCGTTCATCACCAGGAACGGCTCGCTCGCCGCCGGCTCGATCAGCTTCAGGGCCCCGGCGGTGCCCATCGGCTGGTCCTCCCAGACGTAGTTGATCTCGATACCCTCCGGGACCCGCGAGCTCTCCTCGAAGAAGGCCCGGATCAGCTCGCCGAGGTGGCCGACCGAGAGGTAGATCTCGTCGAAGCCGGCCCGCGCCAGCTGGCGGATGATCAGCTCCAGGATCGGCCGGTCGCCGAGCGGCACCAGCGGCTTCGGCAGGATCGTCGTGTAGGGGCGCAGGCGGGTACCTTCGCCGCCCGCAAGGATCACCGCCCGCATCGCTCAGTCCACCTGCCTCGGCAGCGTGTGGTCGGCGTAGTAGTAGGGCCGCTCCTCGACGTCGCCGAAGACCCCGGCCTTGATCGCCGCGACCAGGTTCTCGACCGAGCTCGGCACCCGATGCTCGGCTTCGAAGCCGAGCGCGTCGGTGATCTTCTGGAAGGAGACGCGGTAGTTGCGCGGGTCTTTGCCGCCCTCCTGGTAGTCGACGACCCCGTCGCCGTTCAGTGCCGCCAGGGCGGCGTCGGCGAGCATCCGCTTGGTGTAGTTCTCGTCGCTGTTGCCGACGTTGAAGACTTCGCCGCGGACCTTCTCCGGCGGCGCGTCGAGGACGGTCATGATCGCCTTCGAGATGTCGGCGACGTGGCAGTAGGGACGCCAGGTGTCGGCGTCGTAGACCAGCAGCTCCTCGCCGATCGCCAGGGTGCGGGCGAACTCGGAGACGGTGAGGTCGAAGCGCATCCGCTGCGACATCCCGTAAGCGGTGGCGATCCGCAGGATCGTCGGGCAGAACGGCACCTCCTCGACCCGCCCGAGCGCGTAGCGCTCGAACTCGACCTTGTGCTCGGCGTAGAGCGAGACCGGCGAGAGCTCGGACTCCTCGGTCGCCAGATCGTCGGATTCGCGCAGGCCGTAGTTGCTGCAGGTCGAGGTGAAGACGAAGCGCTCGACCCCGGCCTCGGCGCAGGCGTCGAAGACGCCGATCGCGCCGTCGACGTTCACCGAGCGGCCCAGCTCGGGATAGTTTTTCGTCGCCGGATCGCCGACGATCGCCGCCAGCAGGACGACGTCCGTGACTCCCTCCAGGGCACCGCGCAGGGTCTCGCGGTCGCGCAGGTCGCCGCGGACGAACTCGAAATCGGGGTTCTCCCAGAGCCCGGAGAGGGCGGTGCCATGGTCGAAAAGGAGCAGATCGAGGACCCGCACCCGATGGCCCTCGCCAAGCAGGCGACGGGTCAGGGTGTTGCCGATGTAGCCGGCACCGCCGATGACCAGGACGCGACGCTCACCCTGCTGAACAGACTCACTCATTCAAAGCCCTTTCTCAATCGAAGTCATTCTCTCGAACCTTCGGCCAATCGACTGCCTTCCTTAAGCGTGCATGAGCGCTGACAGCAAACGGTCCAGAGCGGTTGAGCTTCTTTTCGCCCCGACGGCTCGCCTATCCTTCCGCCGCGATGACGAATAGCTGTCTTTACGTCCCCCCCGGCTCCCCCGCGCTCCGCTTCGCCCAGGGCCTTTCCTGGCTCTGGCGGCTGGGCGAGATCTCCCGGGAGCCCAGCCCCGACCTGGTCGCGCTCGGCTGGCCCGACGAAGCGACCAGGCTCTACGCCCAAGTCCGCTCGGGGGAGCTGGCCGGGGCCGTCGTCTTCGCCGACCGCCCGGGTTCCGACGTCGGACCGCTGCCAGGCCGCCAGCGACGCCGCGGCGTAGCTGACTTCGGCAACGGCGACATCGTCCAGGGCCAATGGTCCTGCCTGACCGAGGGCAAGCCCGACCTGCGCTCCTCGATCGGTGTCCACACCACCCGCGAGGAGGGCTGGATGGTCGTCGGCGCCGACCCCTCGGCGGTCTGGGGGGCACTCGACGGCTTCTGGATCCTCCCCGCCCTCGCCGAGTTCCTGATCGAGGTACTGGACCGGCCGCTGGTGATGCTGCCGCCGCTGGGTTGGGTCCGCTACGACGACATCCCCGGCAACGGCTACCAGCAGCTGCACGGAACCGCCAAGCCCGACAAGGACTGGACGAAGAGGATCGAGAAGATGGCCGCCGCCTTCGGCGAGGCCGACGCCGTCGTCAACGTCGCCGTCACCGCCCGCGGCTATCGCGACGGGGTCGACGTTCCGATCGAGGAGATCTGGCCGCAGGCCGTGGCCGGGCTCGCCCGCGGGATCGAGGCCGGCGTCTTCGAGCCGCTCTGCCACGGCTACCTCCATCTCGATACCGACGCCTACGCCGAAGGGCGGGTCGAGCCGCGCGAGTTCGGGCGGATGGACTACGAGCAGGCCAACCGCAAGCTCGAAGTCGCGCTGGAGTGGATGCCGCGGGTGCTCGGCGCCGAGCCGAGCAGCTTCATCGCCCCCACCTGGGCCTACAGCGACGGCATCCTGCGGGCGCTGGACGAGCGCGGGATCACCGCCTGGTTCGGACCCCGCCCGGGGCCGCTCTACGAGGACGGCCACGTGCGCGAGTCGATGATCTCCACCCTGGAGGGCCTCTACCGGTTGAACTTCCATCCCCTCAGCCGCTTCGCCGAAGTCGGCTATCCGCCGACGATCGTGATCCACGGCGGCCTCTTCGACGGCCGCTTCCCCAGCCTGTCGTTTCCCCGTGACGCCGTCACCTACGCCCATCTCTACCGCAAACGCGACCTCTTCCGCGTCCCCTGGACCGAGGGCATCCGCTGGGTCGGTGCCGGCGAGCTGATCGCCCACCTGCGCCGCCACGACGGCATCTCCGTCGGTGCCGACGGCGAGGTCTCGCTGCCAGACGGAGCGAATGCGATCATCCGCGACCGCAGCGGCAGCCGCGAGGTCAGCGGCGCTCCCCTGCCCGCCTAGGCGCAGCGGGCGAACGGCGCTAGGCGGGGACGCGGCCGAGCCGGCCGGCGGCGGCGTCGGCGAGGAAGGCCTCGAGCCTGGCGATCCCGTCCTCTCGCAGGTTGGCGGCGGCGAAAGCGCGGCCACCGGTGCCGAGCCGCTCGCGAAGTGCCACGTCCTCGCTGAGCCGACGCACGCCGGCCGCGAGCGCACCGGCGTCGCCGGGCGGAACCACGAGCCCGGCCCCGTGCTCCTCGGCGATCCGGCGCGGTTCGCCGGGGGCGGCGACGATCACCGGCCGCCCCGTCGCGGCCGAGTCGTAGAGCTTCACCGGCACCGTCTGCCCCAGCGCCGGCTTGTCGTCGAGTGAGACGAGGAGCGCGTCGGAGGCGCGCATTACCACCGCCGCCTCGGCCGGCGGGACCGGGTCGCGGAAAGCCACCGCGCCCGCTTCCAGTCCGGCTGCCTGCGTTTCCAGACGCGGCCGCGAGGCGCCGTCGCCGAGGATCTCGAGGCGAAAGCCGGGGCCGAGCTGGGCGGCGGCGGCGACCGCCGTCTCCAGGCCCTGCGAGAGGCCGACGTTGCCGGCGTAGGTCCAGACGAAGCGATCATCGGGCAATCCGGCAGCGGCGCGGTCGCCCGGCCCCTCCCCCACCTCGAGCCAGTCCCGGGTGGTGCCGTTGGCGAGGACGAGGACACGGCCGGGGTCGATCGTGGCGCCGATGTGCTCGCGGAACGGCTCGGTCGCCGTGGTCACCCCGGCGGCGCTGCGGTAGAGGCGCCGCTCGACCGCGGTCGCGGCGGCGAGAATGCGGCTGCTGGAGACCGAGCCGAGCTCCCCGGCCACCTTCGGCCAGAGGTCGCGGACGTCGAAGACCCAGGGAACGCGATGGCGAGCGGCGAGGAGAGCCCCGACGAGGCCGATGGTGAGCGGTGGCGAGGAGGCGAAGACGACGTCGGGACGGCGGGCGAAGGAGCCGGCGGCGCTGGCCGCAGCGGCGTAGGTCGCGTAGGCCGCGAGCCGGCTCATCGGGTGCTTGGAGGGCGAGGTCGAGGTCCAGACGTAGGAGACCTCGAAGCCGTCCATCTGGCGGCGCTGGCGGGGTGCCCAGCGCGAGAAGCCCGGGTAGACGACCCCCTGGGGGTGGCTCGGCAACTCGGCGATCACCTCGACCTCGTGGCCGGCGGCGGCGAGGCCGGCGGCCAGCGGCCGCAGCCGCAGCGGCGCTGCGGTGATCTCCGGCGCGAAGTACTGGCTGACGAAGAGGACCCTCACGATGCCGGGTCAGCGCTCGACGATCGCGAGCCCCATCGCGTCGCCCTTGTAGAAGTGCTCGGCGGGGTCCTCCTGGAAGATCGCGAAGCTGCCCCCGCGCGCGGTGGCGATCCCCTCCAGTTCGTTGCTGGTGTCGGTGTCGTCGCAGATCAACACGATTCGCGACGCCGCGTGCTCCAGCACCACCCCCATCTCGAAGATCTCGTTCTCGGCGGTGCGCAGGCTGTCGTGGAGGAAGAAATCGACCACCCGCCCATCCAGCGCCGGCGCCAGCGTTTCCACGGTCATGCCGGTGTGATGGTGGACAAGGGGCTGCAGGTACTCGGGGATCACCCAGCCGGCCTCGGGGTTGGTGTCGAAGGTGAAGACCCGGCCCGCTTCGCCGCCGTCCTCGGCCGCGTTCCGCTGCAGCGCCCGGGCCATCACCGAGGTGCCGAGGCCGTCGTGGGTACCGGTCTCGACCACCAGGCGGGGTCGCCCCAGCCGGATCAGCGCGTAGTAGGCGCAGCGCTTCGCGTAGCGCGGCGAGTCCCAGCGGTTCGGGCGCGTCCGCAGCTTCGCCGCCAGCGCCTCCCGCAGCTCCTCGTCGGCCTCCAACTCGTCCAGCAGCTCCATCGTCCGCGCCGGCGCGGCGCCAGTCTGGCGAGCGAGGAAGTCGGCCAGCTCGCGACGGTTGCGGAGATGGAAGGTGAAGGTGCTGAGCTCACGTCCGCGCAGCAGGTAGCGCACTCCCTCCCACGGACGACGTCGGACCGAGGCTCGCTCGGCCCAGACGGTGCGGCAGCGAAAGGCGAAGAGGACCGCCGGGTTGCGGGCGAGCGCCGCCCGCATTCGCTGCTTTGGACCCGATGGCTCGGGGACGAGGTTAGACACCGACCCGCCGTGCCGCCTCTGCCACTCGCTCCACCACCGAGTCGACGCGAGCCTCGTCGAGGCCGGCGTGCAGCGGCAGGCAGAGCTGGCGATCGGCGATCGTGCTGGCGACGGGCAAGCCGGAGTCCTCGCCGCGGTCGGCGTACCGGGTGAGCCGGTGCAGGGCCGGATAGAAGGTCGTCTGCACGCCGAGCTCGTTCAGCTCCGCCTTCAGTGCTTCGCGTTTTCCCTGATCGGCGAGCATCGTCGGGAAGACGAAGTGGGAGCCGCGCTCGACCTGGTCGTCGTCGTACATCAGCTCGACTCCGGACACCTCGGCGAGCCCCTGGCGATAGTGCCGGGCGGCGGCCCGGCGGGCGTTGACGTCGGCCTCGAGCCGGTCGAGCCGCGACAGCGCCAGCGCCGCCCGCGGCTCGTCCATCCGGTAGTTGTAACCGAGGTCGGTGATGTCGTAGCCGAGCCCGTGGCCCTTGTGGCGCTCCCAGGTGACAGAAGTCATCGCGTGCGAGCGCAGTGAGCGGGCCGAGGCGGCAAGCGCCTCATCGTCGGTCGTCACCATGCCGCCCTCGCCGACCGCGAGCTGCTTTTTCGAGAAGAAGCTGAAGCAGCCAACCTCGCCGACCGAGCCGACCGGGCGGCCGTCCTCGGCGCGGGCGGTGATCGCCTCGGCGCAGTCCTCGATCAGGGCGATGCCGCGGGCGTCGCAGAGCTCGCGCAGCGCCACCACCGCGGCGGGGTAGCCCCACATGTGGACCGCCATCACGGCCTTGGTCCGCGGCGTGATCGCCCGTTCCACCGCCTCAACCGAAATCCCTCCGTCGGCGGTCGAGGTCGAGTCGACGAGGACCGGCTCGGCGCCGACGTAGCTCGGCGCGTGGGCGCAGGCGACGAAGGTGAAGGCGGGGACGATCACCTCGTCGCCGGGACCGGCGCCGACGGCGCGGCAGGCGAGGTGCAGAGCGGCGGTGCCGCTGGAGACGACGACCGCGTGCTCGGTGCCGACCAGCTCGGCGGCGCGCTCTTCCAGCTTCAGCGTCCGCGGCCCCATCGTCAGCCAGCCGCTGCGCAGGCAGTCGAGCACCGACTCGACGTCGGCGTCGGTGACCTCGATCTCGACCAGGGTCGTGTCCCAATCGGGCATCAGAGGACCTCGCCGAGGACGGTGACGACGCGATCGAGCTGCTCGTCGGTCATGTGCGGGAAGAGCGGCAGGTTGAACTGGGTCTGCGAGGCCAGCTCGGTGCGCGGCAGCGAGACCCCGGGGAAGCGCTCGCGGTAGGCGCTGAACTCGTGGACGCCGGTGTACATCGTCGTCGTCTGCACGCCGTTCTCGCCGAGCTTGGTCCGCACCTCGTCCTTGCGTCCCGGCTCGTCGAGCATCACGCTCATCGAGTAGGCACTGGAGGGGTCAACCTGCTCGTCGCGGAAGGGAACCGTCACCCCCTCGACCTCGGCCAGGCGGCGGCGGTAGAGGTGGGTGAGCTCGCGGCGCCGTTCGATCTCGCCCGGCAGGCGGCCGAAGCGGGAGACCAGCAGCGCCGCCCGCGGCTCGTCCATCCGGTAGTTGTAGCCGAGGTCGGTGACGTCGTAGGCGGTCGCCTTGCCGGTGTGGCGGTCCATCGTCCCGGAGGTCATCGCCTGCGAGCGCAGCAGCCGCGCCTGCGCCGCCAGCTCGTCGCTGTCGGTGGCGAGGGCGCCGCCCTCGCCGATCCCCAGCACCTTGTTGGGGAAGAAGCTGAAAGCCCCGGCTAGACCGTAGGTTCCGAGCGCCCGCTCGCCACCGGTGAAGGGGGCGTGGGCGCAATCCTCGAGCAATGAGATCTCGCGCTGCTCGCAGAGCGCCGCGAAGCGCTCCGGCGAGGCCGCGTAGCCGCCGTAGTGGACCGGCATGATCGCCTTGGTCCGCTCGGTGACGAGCGACTCGGCGTGATCGGGGTCGATGCAGAGATCGTGCTGGCCACCGATCTCGGCGAAGATCGGGGTGGCGCCGGTCTGCATCACGGTCGCCACGGTGGCAACGAAGGTGAAGGACGGAACGATCACCTCGTCGCCCGGCCCGACCCCGGCGCCGAGCAGCGCCAGGTGCAGCGCCGTCGTGCAGCTCGAGGTGGCGATGACGTGGGCACAGCCGAGGTGCTCGGCGAAGACCCGCTCGAACTCGGCGACCCGCGGGCCCATCGTCCACCAACCGGAGCGCAGGACCGCCTCGACCGCGTCGAGGTCCTCCTGCTCGATCCGCAGGTCGAAGACCGGGATCGACGGGGCGGCGGCGCCGATCTCGGCGTCGAGCTCCGCCTCGGTCGCCTTCTGGGACTCGCTTGAGTTCACCGGCGGCATTGAATCACCGTTCCCCGGTGGCGGCGGAGCGACTTATTAGGGTGGGCGCGATGCGCATCGTCTACGTGATCGGCACCCGGCCGAACTTCGTCAAGACCGCACCAGTTATTTCAGCCCTGCGCCAGCGCCTCCCCGACGGCGGCCACACGATCGTCCACACCGGCCAGCACTACGACCGACTGATGTCCGAGATCTTCTTCGAAGAGCTCGGCGTCCCGGCTCCCGACCGGATGCTCGAAGTCGGCTCCGGCAGCCACGCGGTGCAGACGGCACGGGTGATGGAGCGGCTGGAGCCGGTGCTGCTGGAGACCGAACCGGACCTGATGATCGTGCCCGGCGACGTCAACTCGACCCTGGCCGCGGTCCTCGTCGCCGTCAAGCTGGGGATCCCGGTCGCCCACATCGAGTCGGGCCTGCGCAGCTTCGACCGGACGATGCCGGAGGAGATCAACCGGATCGTCGCCGACGAGTTCTCCGAGCTGCTCTTCCTCCACTCCGACGAGGCGGTGGTCAACCTCGAAGCCGAGGGCATCGCCGAGGAGCGGATGCACTTCGTCGGCAACACGATGATCGACACCCTGGTCGCGCTCGAAGACCGCTTCCGGGCCGCCGGCGCCGCCGCGCGGCTGGGCCACGAACCCGGCTCCTTCGTCCTCGTCACCCTCCACCGCCCCGCCCTGGTCGACGGGCCCCTGCTGGCGGAGACGGTCAATCAGCTGACCGCCCTGGCGGCCGAGATGCCGGTGATCTTCCCGGTCCACCCGCGGACCCGGAAGATGATGGAGGGCCTCGGCGGCGAGCAGCCGGGACTGCTGCTGACCGACCCGCTCGGCTACCTCGACTTCCTCTCGCTGCTCGCCGACGCCGGCGCGGTCCTGACCGATTCTGGCGGCATCCAGGAGGAGACCACCTACCTCGGCGTCCCCTGCTTCACCCTGCGCGCCAACACCGAGCGCCCGGTGACGATCCGAGCCGGCACCAACACCCTGCTCGGGCTCGACCCGGCGGCGATTGCCGGGATCCCGGCGGCGCTGGCGAGCCGCGGCGAGGAGCGGCCCGAGCCGCCACCGCTCTGGGACGGCCACGCCGCCGAGCGGATCGCCGACGTCGTCGTCGCTCATGGGGAGGGCTGAGGCATCTCGCGACTGCGCAGGAGGCTGCGAAGGATCATCGGCGTCTTCCGCCTGGTCGAAGGCCCGCGGGGAAAGCTGCGGATCCTCGCCGCCAAGCTGCGCCCGGCGCCCCCCGACCGGCTCGACCCCGAGGCGGCGACCGAGGTTCGGCTGCGCGGTTACGGGCCGGCCTGGATCCGCCTCAGGACGACCGACGAGTCGCTCGTCTACGGCCACCTCGGGGAAGGTCAGCACCGTCCTCCGGCAGCCGCGGCTAGCCGGGAGATGCGCCAGATCGTCGAGCTCGGGACCAACATCGGCATCGGCCTCGGCGACCTCGCCGTGCGCTACCCGCAGGCCCAGCTGCTCGGGGTGGAGGCCAACCCCGACAACGCCCGGCTCGCCCGCCGCAACCTCGCCCGCTTCGGCGAGCGCTGCGAGCTGGTCGAGGTCGCGGTCTGGTCGGCGCCGGGACGGATCGATCTGGCCGGTGACCTGCCGGGACTCCTCAGAGCCGGCACCGGAGAGGGAGCGATCAGCCTCAGCGTCGATGCGATCACGGTCGAGGAACTGCTCGTCGCCCATATGCCCGAGGGCCCGATCGACTACCTCCACCTCGACATCGTCGGCGCCGAGCCCGAGGTACTGCGCGCCGACTCCGCCTGGGCCCAGCGGGTGCAGGCGCTGACGATGCAGCTCTACGACGACCGTGGGTTCACCGCGGAGGAGTGCCTGGCGCTGCTGCGGTCGCTCGGCTTCGAGGCGAGGACCGGCGAGCACTCACACGGCCCCTACGCCACCGGCGTCCGCCCCGCCTAGGCCCCGCCGAGCGCCCGCACCCTAGTCGCGGGTCAGCTTCTTCTTCGCCCAGCGGGCGGCGTGGAACGGCCGCGCCATCTGCAGGTAGGGCGCCCGCGAGCGCAGGCCGCGCCGCTTTGGCTCGAAGCGGGCGAGGTCGAGACAGCGCTCGACCGTGCGGTGGAAGTGGGCCTCGGGCGAGAACCAGTCGAGCCAGGCCTGCCGGCCCCGCTCCCCCATCGCCGCTGCCTCTCCCTCGCGAGCCTCCAGCAGCGCCGGGATCGACTCCACCTCGGCCTCGGGCACTCGGAGGCTGAAAGCGTCCCAGTCGAGCCCCTCAGGCGGCACCCACTGGTCGGCGATCACCACCGGCACCCGGCCCATCATCATCGCCTCGAAGAGGCGGAAGCTGGAGGTGCCGCCGCCGCGCGGGCAGAGGACGAAGAGCGAGTCCCGCAGGCTCTCGGCGTAGCGGCGTTCGTACTCCTCCGGAGGCGGCGGGCTGGCCTCGGCGCTGCCGTCGATCACCAGCGCCCGCGGGCCGCGGAGCGCCGCCACTCGGCGCCGCACCGGGTGTGCCGCCGAGGAGCCGACGAAGGAATAGAGCAGGTTCGGCTCGGCCGCTTCGTCGTAGCGCAGCAGCCCGCGTTCCATCACCCCGAGGTAGCCGCCGGAACGGGTCCAGGCGGGCCAGTACCAGCGCCGCTCAACCGAGGCGAAGACACCGGGCAGGAAGGGGACGACGCGGTCGCTGGAGGAGACCAGATAGCAGCGCTCCGGATGGGCGCGGTGGAGCGGATGGCGGCGGTCGGCTTCGAAGTACCAACCGGCGGCGCCGGAGGTCTCGACGAAGACGATCAGGTCGGCCGCCTCGGGGTCGTCGACCAGGCGATGGACGCCGAAGCGGTCGGCGGCCGCCGATTCTCGCATCTGCTCGAGATCGAGGAACGCCTTCGGGTCGGCGGAGTCGACCCGGGCGGCCGAGAGCAGGTGGACGGCGGCGCTCAGGGCGCCTGCGTGTTGCCGAGGATGAACTGCTCCTGCGGGGCGTCGAGGCCGAACTGGACCCCGGCCAGCGAGACCCGGACGTTCTCCAGCAGGACCAGGACGTCGAAGTAGACCGAGCGGTGTTTGAGGTAGTAGAGGTCGTGGCAGAGCTTCCAGCCGGAGCCCTGCTCGGAGCCGCCGTAGCCGCAGCAGGCCTGGGCCCAGCCGGCCAGCCCCGGTTTGACCAGATGGCGGCGGTCGTAGTAGGGAAGCTGCTGCTCGAGGGTGACGATCAGTTGGCGGCGCTCCGGCCGCGGCCCGACGATCGTCATCTCGCCGCGCAGGACGTTCCAGAGCTGCGGCATCTCGTCGATGTGGAGGCGGCGCATGATCGCCCCGACCGTGGTGACCCGGTCGTCCTCGGCATCCGCCCATTGCGGGCCCTCGTTCTCGGAGGTGACCCGCATCGAGCGCAGCTTGATCATCTCAAACTCTTCTCCGCCTTCGCCGACCCGGCGCTGGCGGTAGAAGATCGGGCCGCGGTCGGTCAGCTTCACGGCCAGGGCGAAGGCGGCGAGGATCGGGAACAGCGCGATCAGCATCAGGGTGCCGACGACGAGGTCGAAGACCCGCTTCGAGAACGGCGCCCCGGCGTGGTAGCGAGGGTGGAGCAGGTATTGGAACCAGGCCGAGTTCGACTGCCCAAGCGGGACGTGGCCGAGCAGTTCTTCGTAGAGCAGGCTGGCCTCGATCATCCGCACCGGCAGGTCGAGGCACTCGGCGGCGACCCGCTCGAAGACGTCGAGGCGCGAGTAGCGCTGCGGTCCGCCGCCGGAGCTGCCGCTGGAGTGGACCAGGAGTTCGATCTCGTGTTTCTCGACCACGTCGCGAACGTCCTCGAAGGTGCCGAGCCAGTGCGGGCCGCGGTCCGGTTCGGCCGCCGGCGGGTCGTCGGCGAGCCAGCCGACCACCTCGTAGGAGCGGATGCCGGCACTCTGCAGCTCATACGCCATGCCGAGGGCGAGGCCGGGCGCGCCGATCATCGCCACCCGCACTTGGCGCGAGACCTCGAAGCGGGTGGTCAGCCAGGCGGAGAAGGCGGTGACGAACCAGGCCCCGATCAGCGGGATCAGCACGTCGTAGACCTGAAAGGACTCCCCGGTGAGCAGAAAGACAATCAGCGCCACACCGATGCCGACGACCGGCACCGCGATGCGGATCGTCAGCGTCGCCAGCGGCATCAGGTGCAGCGGCAACCGATCGCGTTCGAGCACGAGGCTCGCGGCGAGGACGGCGGCGAAGATGATCGCGCCGTCCCCGAGCGAGTCGAGATGGCTGCCGGCGATCAGGCCGGCAGCGACCGCCGGAGCGACGCTGAAGGCAAGTACCCCGAGTAGACGCTGTGCTCGAAGCGCCGTGTTATAGGGGTTGCCTGCAGCGCCGCCCATCGGCGTTCTAGCTCCTAGTCACCCCGTGGGCGGTGAGGCGACGGAGAAGCAGGCCGGCACCCGTGAGGGCGACGGCGACGAGGGCGAGGATGCCGACGTCGAGGCCCGTAAAGGGCAACGAGCCGGAGCTCGACGACTCGACCGCGGTTTCGCCCGCGGGGCTGATGTCGGCGACGGGGGCGGTAGAGCCTTCGTCACCGGCGTTCGTTCCCTTGACGCCGTGGTTGCCGTTTCCGTGGTCCGTAACACCGCTCACATTGCAGTACATGGCGGCCGTTGGGTCGCCGCCGGCATTGGCACAACTCTGTGCCGAAGCCTGCGCGGGCACCACGAGAGCGGCACCCAACACCGCCATCGCGAGCATGCCGCGGAGGCTGGTCTTGATGTTCTTTATTCCGCTCACTGCTGCTTGTTCTCCTTTTCTTCGGCCATAGCCATGATCAGATCTGCTGGGACGTTTGCGCCTAGGTCCGGATGGAACTCGCCGAAGTGCAGCCTCACCCTCTCCACGAGGGTCTGTTCACGCTCAGCGCGAACGATTGTGCCGCATTCGCATCGGACGATCAGCTGGGTGGCTTGAGGACTAAGGGTTAAGTTGTAGGACATCGCGGTCGATCATGCCGGAGACATGTTGCCCCGCCGTGAGGACAGCGTTTCCGTATCGTTTACGCCTTCTATGCCAACTATAGAGACGACGACGGCTACCCGCATCCAGCTTTGCGGGAGATTGAAAGCTGACGTGGCCGGCAGGCACGTCACGCCACTGCTTCGGGGCCGCCAGGGGCGGGTCCTGCTCGCCTACCTGATACTTAACCGCGGCCGCCCGGTGACCCGCCGCGAGCTGATCGAGGCGATCTGGCCCGAAGAAGGTCCGGTCGATCCCTCGGCGGCGCTGCGGACCCAGCTCTCGCACCTGCGCCAGGCTCTCGGCACCGACGCCCTGGCCGGCCGCGACACGATCGAAATGCGGCTTCCCGACGGGATCTGGATCGACGTCGAGGCGGCCGAGCGGGCGATCCGAGTCGCCGATTCGGCTCTGGGGGCCGAAGACTGGCGCGACGCCTGGATCCACGCCCACATCGCCCTCAACATCGCCGGCCGCCCCTTCCTCTCCGGCTTCGACGCCCCCTGGGTGGAGGAAATCCGCGACGACATGGCCGAGCTGGAGCTGCGCTCGCGCGAGGTGATCGCCCGCGCCGGGATCGGCCTCGGCGGCTCCGAGCTGGCGGTCGCCGAACGTTCGGCCCGGGCGCTGATCCGCTCCGCCCCCTTCCGCGAGACGGGCTACCTGTACCTGATGAGGGCGCTGGTCGCCTCCGGCAACCAAGCCGAGGCGATGCGCACCTACGACGTCCTGCGCACCCTGCTGAGCGAGGAGCTCGGCACCGCGCCCGGGGCCGAAGTCCAGGCCCTGCACCGCGAGCTCCTCGGCTGACGCACCCCCCGGTCGGGGGGCGCGCAGGTTTGGCGCTTAGGAACCGGGGTTCTTCCGCGGGACCAAAACCAGCCGCTTGAACTCGGCGACGAGGACTCCGTCTTGGTTCAGCACCCGGGTGTGGACCTTGACCGTGCCGCGGTCCGGTTTCGATTTCGACTCGCGTTTCTCCAGCACCTCGGTCTCGCAAAACAGCGTGTCGCCGTGGAAGACCGGGTTCGGATGGCTGAGTTCCTCGGTCGCCAGGTTGGCGATCGCCTTGCCGGAGACGTCGGAGACCGACATTCCCAGGGCCAGCGAGTAGACCAGCGGCCCGACGACGACGTTGCGGCCCTGCTGCGATTTGCCTGCGTAGACGTCGTTGAGGTGGAGCGGGTGGTGGTTCATCGTGATCAGGCAGAAGAGGTGGTCGTCGGACTCGGTCACCGTCTTCGCCGGCCAGTGCTTGTAGATGGCGCCGACCTCGAACTCCTCGAGGTAGCGGCCGTAGGCGTGGGCCCCGGAAGCCTCGCGCTCCGCCTGGTCGGTGGTCAACTCGTACGTCTGGTCGCTCATCAGGGTGCTTTCTCTCCCGTTCGTTTGCGGCGCCGATGCTATCTGCGGCGCCCACCGGGCGCGGTCTTAGACTCAGACCGATGAGGATCGGAATCGTCGGCCTGGGGTACGTGGGCCTCCCCCTTGCCGTCGCCTTCGCCGAGAACGGCCACGAGGTCGTCTGCTTCGACCTCGATGAGAGCAAGACGGCCGCCCTGGGCGAGGGGCGCAGCTACATCGAGGATGTCTCCGACGAGACGCTGGCGCCGATCCGCGAGCGCCTCCATCCGACCTTGGAGCACGCCGATCTGGCCAGCTGCGAGGCGGTGATCGTCTGCGTGCCGACGCCGCTGACCAGCGCCCGCGAGCCCGACCTGACCTATCTGCTCGACGCCTCGAGGGGGATCGCCGGAGTGCTGCGGGCCGGGCAGCTGGTCGTGCTCGAGTCGACCACCTACCCGGGGACTACGCGGGAGCAGATGGCGCCGATCCTCGCGGAGTCTGGCCTCGTCGTCGGGGAGGACTTCCACCTCGCCTTCTCGCCGGAGCGGATCGACCCCGGCCGCACCGACTACACCGTGCGCACCACCCCGAAGCTGGTCGGCGGCATCACCGCCGCCTGCGCCGAGCGGGCGCGGGCCCTCTACGCGGAGATCTGCGACACCGTCGTCGTCCTCTCCTCGCCCGAGTCGGCGGAGCTCTCGAAGCTGTTGGAGAACATCTTCCGCTCGGTCAACATCGCCCTGGTCAACGAGCTCTCGCAGCTCTGCGACCGGCTCGGGATCGACGTCTGGGAGGTGCTCGACGCCGCCGCGACCAAGCCCTTCGGCTTCATGCGCTTCGACCCGGGGCCGGGGATGGGCGGCCACTGTTTGCCGATCGACCCCTTCTACCTCGCCTTCAAGGCACGCGAGCATGACTTCTATCCGGAGTTCATCGAGCTCGCCGGCAAGGTCAACCAGGCCCAGCCGGCGTTCTGCGTCGAGCGGATCGAGCGGATCCTGAACGGGGCCGGCAAGCCGGTGAAGGGCTCCAGCGTACTTCTGCTCGGAGCCGCCTACAAGGCCGGGTCGGGCGACACTCGCGAGTCGCCGGCGCTGAAGATCCTGCAACTGCTGGGAGCACTCGAAGCCGACGCCTCCTACCACGACCCCTATGTGCCCGCCCTGCCGGAGTTCGGCCTGGAGTCGGTCGAGCTGGAGGCCGGGCTGCGGGAGGCCGACCTGGTCGCGATCGTCACCGCCCACCGCGAGATCGACTACGAGCGGCTGGTCTCCGAGGCGAAGCTGGTGATCGACTTCCGCGGCGTCACCCGCGGCTTCTCGGCCGAAAACCTGGTCCGGCTGTAAGCGCCCTGGTCGGTTCGAGAAGGTCGAACGAGGGCGCCTCGCCGACCGGCGATGAGTCGAGAGCACGGAGCGGCGCCCGCGCCTTCAGCAGCATCTCCTCCAGCTCGGCCTCGGGGTCGGAGCCGACGACGATCGCCCCGCCGGCGCCGGTTTCCAGCCTCCGTCCGCCTTCCTCGTCCTCGCGCAGGACCAGGGTGCGGATCGCGACGCTGAGGTCGGCCTCGCCGGAGAGCCCGAACCAGCCGATCGCGCCGGAGTAGACGCCCCGCGCCTCGCCCTCGAGGCGGTCGAGGATCGCCATCGTCCTCTCCTTCGGGGCGCCGGTCATCGAGCCGGGCGGGAAGCAGGCACGCACCGCCTCGAGAGCACCGGCGCCGGGCCGCAGCCGCCCGCGCACGGTCGAGACCAGCTGGTGGACGGTCTCGTAGCTCTCGACCGCGAAGAGGCCGGGGACGCTGACCGTGCCCGGCAGGCAGACGCGGCCGAGGTCGTTGCGGAGGAGGTCGACGATCATCAGGTTCTCGGCCCGGCTCTTCGCGTCGGCGGCAAGCGCGGCGGCGGCGGTGGTGTCCTCCGCGGGGTCGGCTGCGCGGGCCGCCGTTCCCTTGATCGGCCGTGCCTCCGCCTCGCCATCCGGGCCGATCCGCAGGAACCGCTCCGGCGAGGAGGAGAGCACCGAGAGCTCCGGCCCGAGCCGCAGGAGCGCCGCGTGGGGCGCCGGGTTGGCGCGGCGCAGCGAGCGGTAGAGCCCGACCGGATCGACCTCGACCTCGCCACGGACCCGGTTGGTCAGGCAGATCTCGTAGGACTCGCCGGCACGGAGCGCCTCGAAGCACGCCGCGATATCAGCCAGGTACCGCTCCTCGGAGCGCGCCAGCCGTAAGGAAACGGCCGCGCCGCCTGAATGCGGTTGCTGTTTGTCACCCACAGGGTTACAAGCAGCAACACCCTCGGGAGCAGCGCCGGTCGCGCGGGGCCCAGAACTCGCATCCGCGCCCAGCGCTCCGGCGAGCGGGAGGGATTCGAGCAGCGCGACGGTCTCGTCGAACCAGGCGTCGGCCTCGTCCTCGGCGCCGGCCGCGACGAGGGCAAGCGCGTAGGTGCGGCCGTCCTCGTGGTCGCAGACGACGAGCCGGTCGGCGAAGAGCAGCGCGGCGTCCGGGGTCGGTGAGCGGTGGGCGGCGACGCCGCCGGTCTCGGCCTTCAGCTCATAGCCGAGGCAGCCGACGAAGCCGCAGTCGAAGCCGAACGGCAGATCGCCGGGCGGCAGCCGCAGACGCTCCAACTCGGCGGCGAGGTAGGCGAAGATCGATTCCCGCCGCACCTCGACCGCGTCCTGCGGCGCTCCGTCGTCGCTGCGCCCCGTCGGCGGCTGCCGGCGCCGCACCGTCACCTCGCCGCGCTCGACGTCGTACGTGACCCGCGCCCCGAGCGGCCCTGGCGTCCCCAGGAACGAGAACCGCCCTCCCCCACTCGCCCCGTCCAGCCAGAACGCCTCCTCGGATTCACCGCAAAGCGCCCCGTACACCGCCTCCGGCTCCCGGTCCCCCACCAGCACCCGGGTCCGCAGCGAAACCTCCTCGCACCGACTCTCTCGACCGACCTGTCCGTCGTCCGTGGCGCGGTTGAGTTTTGTGTCGCTATCCGAAACAAAGCTCAACCGCGCCCCGGAGGGGGACGGTCCCGGCGCGGGGGACGGCCCGGCCGACGGCAGTGCCGCCGCCCCGGTGAGGTCGCGGAAGTTGGCAAGGAGGCGACGGCCGTGCTCGGTGCCGATCGACTCGGGGTGGAACTGGACGCCCCAGCGCGGCCGGGAGCGGTGGGCGAGCGCCATCAGGACGCCGTCGTCGGCCCAGGCAATCGGCTCCAGCTCCGGCGGCAACGGCAGCCGCAGGCAGAGCGAGTGGTAGCGAACCGCCTCGAACTCGGCGGGGATGCCGGCGAAGAGCGGCGAGCCGGAGTGGCGGACGCGGCCGACCTGGCCGTGGACGGGCGCCGGCGCGGCGATGACCTCACCGCCGGCGAGCCAGCCGATCCCCTGGTGGCCGAGGCAGACGCCCAGCAGCGGCACCTCGGCGCGGCGGATCGCCGCCGCGCAGACGCCGAAGTCGGCGGCGCGCTCGGGGCGCCCGGGGCCGGGCGAGATCACGACGTTGTCCGGGCGCAGCGCCACCAGCTCCTCCCAGGGGGCCTCGTCGTTGCGGACTACGAGCGGCTCGGCGCCGTTGACCTCGGCCAGCAGCCCGAAGAGGTTCCAGGTGAAGGAGTCGTGGTTGTCGATCAGCAGCGTCTGCACGGCGCGGACACGGATACTTACGCGGTGACCGCGCCGCCGCCACCCGACCCCACCCGCGGCCTCTTCGAGACCGTCCTGGTCGCCGGCGGCCGCCCGGTCGAACTGGATTTCCACCTGAGCCGGCTCGAGGCCAGTGCCGAGGCGCTGTTCGGATGCGGGCTGCCGGCCGCGGTCGGCGAGGAAGCCGAGGCGATCTCGCGCGGGACCGAGCTGGGCAAACTGCGGATCCAGCTCACCCCGGCCGACCCGGACGCCGCCCGCGCCGGCGCCGCTCCGCGCGAAGTCGCGGTGCCGGTCGAGCTGGCCCACCACGCCACGGTCGAAGCGGTCGACCGGGCGATCGTCTTCCCCGACCACGCCGCTGGCGCCGACCTGCGCTCGGTCGCGGCCGAGGGCTGGTCCGGCGCCCACAAGTTCTCCGACCGCGACTGGCTGGAGGCGACCGAGGCCCGCTTCGGCGAGGTGGTGCCGCTGCTGGTCGACGCCGGCGGCGTCGTGCTCGAGGCCGGGCGCGCCAACGTCTTCGCCGTCCTCGACGGCGAGCTGGTCACACCGCCGGTCGACGGCCGCATCCTCCCCGGCACCGGCCGCGCCGCGACCCTCGCCCTCGCCGCCGAGCTGAGAATCGCCGCCGCCGAGCGGCCGCTGGCCCTGGCCGAGATCGCCGCGGCCGGCGAGGCCTTCCTGACCAGCTCGGTCCGCGGCGTCCGCCCCGCTCGCAGCCTCGACGGCGAGCCGCTGGCGGGCGGCCCGACCACCGAGCGACTCGCCGCCGAGCTGCGTCGCCGCTGGCTCGGCTAGCGGACGCCGACGGCGCTGCCGTCGCGGCCGGCCTTCTTCAAGCGCTTCGCCTCGAGCATCCTCAGGTCGGCGCGGCCGACCAGGTCCCAGAGGCGGACCTCCTCGCCGACCGGGCATTCCGCCAGGCCGAGGCTGAGCGAGAGCTCGTAGGGCTCGTCGCTCGCCACGTTGCGCGCCGCCAGCGCCGCTTCCAGCCGCGCGACCAGGGTCGGCGCCGCTTCCGCCGCCGCACCGACCAGCAGGGCGCAGAACTCGTCGCCGCCGAGGCGGGCGATCAGGTCGGAGGCGCGGAGCGAGGAGACCAGCACCGCGCCGGTGTCGATCAGCGCCCGGTCGCCGGCCTCGTGGCCGTAACGGTCGTTGATCGGCTTCAGGTTGTCGAGGTCGGCGTAGATCGCCGAGACCGGCAGCTCCAGCCGCGCCGCCGCCCGCAGCAGCCGCTCGCCCAGCATCTCGAAGCCGCGGCGATTGGAGAGACCGGTGAGGTCGTCGCCGATCGCCAGCTCCAGCGAGGCGATCTCGGCTTCGACCATCGCCGCCAGTTCGGCCAGGGCCTCGGCGTCGAAGTCGGCGATCTCGCGGGGGCTGTCGTCGAAGACGCAGAGGGTGCCGAGCGCCTCGCCGCCGGGAGCGCTGATCGGCTGGCCGGCATAGAAGCGCAGATTCGGATCTTCGGTCACATAGGGGTTGTCGGAGAGCCGCGGGTCCTCGCGGGCGTCGCCGACGATCATCGGCGCAGGCGCATCGAGGATCGCGTGGGCACAGAACGAATCGCCGAGGCCGTTTTCGCGCTCGCCGAGGCCGATCTCCGACTTGAACCACTGGCGATCGGCATCGATCAACGTCACCGCGGCCATCTTCGTGCCGAAGAGGCGCTGGGCGAGCCGGGTGATCCGGTCGAAGCGCTCTTCCGGCTCGGTGTCGAGGATCTTCAGCGCGTGCAGCGCCGAGACGCGGCGAATCTCTTCCGGGGGCTTTGGGGCGGTGGGCATCTGGTCACCAGGGCGAGGCGGGTACCGAAATTTACGTATGAATTCGGTATCGGATCAGCCTGGCTTTAAACGCGGACGGGAATTTTCCTCCGTCCTCCGACTGCGGCTCAGTGCACTTTTTTCAGCCGCGCCCGGGCCTCCTGCTTTTCCACCACCTGGGCGATCAGCTTCAGCACGTTGCTGTCGCCAGAGGCCTTGATGTGGCCGGTCTCGACCGCTTTGCGGTAGGAGCGGATCGTCCCCTTCTCGGCCAGCTCGTTGAACTGCGGGCGGTCGATTTCGACCAGCACCCGCTCGTCCTGGGCCAGGTCCTTGCTGATCTTCGGCCCCGGCAGCTCGACCCGGTAGAGCTGGATGTCGTGTTTGGCTTTCAGCTCCAGGCCGAAGACCAGCTTCAGTTTCCCGAGCGCGGGAACTTCGGCCTGGAACCGCTCGACGGCGGTGCGGATCAGCTCCGGGGTGCTCAGATCTTGTTCCTCTGCAGGAGCTTTTTGCCGATCACCATGCGCTGGATCTCCGAGGTGCCCTCGCCGATCAGCAGCAGCGGCGCGTCGCGGTAGAGGCGCTCGATCTCGTACTCCTTCGAGTAGCCGTAGCCGCCGTGGATGCGGAAGCAGTCCTCGACGCATTCCTTGCCGGTCTCCGAGGCGAGCAGCTTCGCCATTCCCGCCTCGAGGTCGGAGCGCTCGCCGGCGTCCTTCATCCGCGCCGCTTTGCGGGTGACCAGGCGGGCCGCCTCGATCTTGGTCGCCATGTCGGCGAGCTTGAACTGGATCGCCTGGTGCTGGGCGATCGGCTTGCCGAAGGTCTTGCGCTCCTGCGAGTAGCGCAGCGCCAGCTCCAGCGCCCGCTGGGCGATGCCGACACCGCGGGCGGCGACGTTGACGCGGCCGACCTCGAGCGCGTCCATCATCTGCGAGAAGCCCTGGCCGAGGCCCTCGGGGCCACCGAGGATTCGGTCCGGCGGGCAGCGGTAGCCGTCGTAGACGAGCTCGGTCGACTCGACCCCCTTGTAGCCCATCTTCTTGATCTTCGGCGGCACCGTAAGGCCGGCGAAGTCGCCCTCGTTGACTTCCTTCCAGGGCTCCTTCTCGGTGATGAAGCAGGTCATCCCCTTGTAGGCCGGTTCGGCCTTCGGGTCGTTCTTCATCAGCACGAAGACGACGCTCGAACCGAGGCCGTTGGTCACCCACATCTTCTGGCCGTTCAGCTCCCAGGCGCCGTCGACCTCCTTGGCGCTGCCCTTGATCCCCTGCACGTCGGAGCCGACCTCGGGCTCGGAGAGCGAGAAGGCGGCGCGGATCTCGCCGGTCGCCATCTTCGGCAGGAAGTACTCCTTCTGCTCGTCGGTGCCGAACTTCATCAGCAGGTAGGAGCCGATGAAGTGGGTGTTGACGACGCCGGAGATCGAGATCCAGCCGCGCGAGAGCTCTTCGACGATCATCGCGTAGGTCGTCAGGTCGAGCCCCATGCCGCCGTACTCTTCGGGGATCGTCACGCCGAACAGGCCGAGCTCTTTCATCTGCTCGACGATCGGCTCCGGGAACGAGTCCTCGTGGTCGTAGTGCTCGGCGTTGGGGATGATCTGCTCGTCCGCGAACTGGCGCACCATTTCGGTGATCGCCTGCTGGTCGTCGGTCTGTTCGCGGTAACTCGCGGTGTCTACGGCCATGTCTCCTGCCTCGTCGGTTGGTCTCCTCAGGTTGAGGATATCGCCGCCACCCAGAACGACGGAGCGCCGCCGGCTACACCGCCGCCCCCGGCTGGCGGATCGGCGAGAACCTCGCCTACGGCAGCGGCGGCCTTGGCGGCGTCCGCTCGATCTTCCGCGCCTGGATGCGCTCCCCCGAGCACCGCGCCAACATCCTCGGCGACTTCGCCGCGGTCGGCATCGACCGCACCGCCGGCGACCTCGAAGGGCGGCCGGGAACGGCGGTCTGGGCGCAGCACTTCGGCGCCCACTGCTGAGGAACCGCTACCTAGCGGCGGCGGGCCGAAGCGACCGACACCGGTCGACCGGCGCCGTGCAGCCGCTGCGCGGGCAGCAGGCGCACCCGCACCGGGCGCGAGCTGGTCAGGCCGCTGACCTTGGCTTTGAGCCGCTGGGCGCCGGGGTGTCCGCGCAGCGTCTTGCGGACGACGAAGCTGCCGTCGTGGCGCACCTTCCGCTTCGCGAAGCGGTGCCAGCGGCCGTCCTTCCAGCGGACGATTTCGACCGCGCTGGCGTCGGCGACGCCGACCTTGCCGCTCAGCACCAGCGGCGAGCTGTCGCGGACCGCGGTCTGGTGCTTGTGCAGCGTCACCCAGGCTTCTTCTTCGGCTTCGGTCGTTCGCGGCGCGGTCGGCCCGCTCGTCTGCACGAAGGCGCAGGCGCTGCCGGGGACGATCGTGAAGTCGCCGGCGGCGCGGTTCGTGAACTGCGGGTCGGCGACGACGTTGCCGGAGGCGGCGAAGCCGCTGGCGCCCTGGGAGCCGGGCAGGATGCCGCCGTTCTGGTTGTAATAGCCACTCGGGTTGGAGCCCCAGACGCAGTTGTTGCGGGCGAGGTTTTCCTGCCCGATCGGCCCTTCCCACCAGGACTCGATGTTCCAGCGAATCCGCGAGTTGGAGATCACGTTGCCTTCGACCCGGTTGCCGGTCGAGACGCCTTCGTCGGAGCTCGAGAAGACCACGCCCTGGCCGTTGCCGTCGATGACGTTGCCGGTGACCAGCGTGTTGACCGCCTGCGGGTAGAGCTGGATGCCGCGGTCGGCGTTGTCGTAGATCCAGTTGTCGCGGATCACCGCCCCGAAGGAGTTCTCGATGTAGATGCCGTGGTCGTGGTTCCGCGCCGGCATCACCCCGCAATCGTGGATGCGGCTGTGTTCGATCACCGTGCCGGAGGCGGCGCCGTAATCGAAGGAGCCGAGGATGAAGCAGATCGCGGTGTGTTCGTTGGTGACGTCGACGTTTTCGAAGCGGGTGCCGGCGGCGTTGACGACCGGGCTCGCTTCGGCCTCCGAATTGCGGCCGTTGAGACCGAGGTTGGAAATCGTCACCCCGTCGGCGCCGCGCGAGACCCAAAGGCGCCCGTCGATCGTCGCCGCCGCTCCCGGCGCCGCGGTCAGGGTGATTCCCGGCCGACTCACCTGGACCCCGTCGGCGGTCGCGTCGTAGGTGCCCGACTGCAGACAGCCGACGTCGCCCGGTTCCAGCGAGTCGGCAAGCTTCTGCGGGCTGCGAAAGGGAGTGGAAAGCGAGCCGTTGGCGCTATCGCTGCCGGCGGGCGAGGCATAGAGCGTGCAGCTCGCGTCGGCCGCGACCCCAGGGGAAGGCCCGCCACCGAAGAGCGCCACCAGCAGCGTCGTGAGGAAGGTTGAGATCAAGGCCAGCGAGCGGTGTTGTTTCAGTTGTGCCATCCCGACCCTGATCGGCCGGAATGGGACGTTTGTTCGGTCGGGGTACTACCCGCGGACGCATGTTCTAGACGTTTCTGGCTTCGCGTGCTGCCTGGAGGCGTGCCAACGGCCGCGAGCGGGCCGCCGCGAAACCGGCGGCGGCAAGTGCGGTGACCGGGCCCGGGCCGACCAAGCGGGTCTCGACCCCGTACTCGGCGTTCGCCCAGTGCAGCTTGTAGCTGTCGGCACCGGCCATGAAGCGGTAGACGCCGATTTCGTCGGCGCAGGCCTCGCGGATCGTGTGAGCCAGCAGCACCATCCCCACCGAGAGGTCCTCGTGGCGGCCGTCGCGACCCGCCTGGTAGAACCATTCGCTACCGGCGTAGCGCCAACCGAGCCAGGCCGCCGAGGGCTCGCCATCCACCTCGGCGAACCACAGCCGCAGCCAGCCGCGGGCAAGGCCGCGGGCGGCGAACTCGCGGTTGAAGCGGCCGAGGTCGCCCTCGAAGACGCCGGTCGTCTCGCCACCCCAACGGCTGCCGTGGAGGCGGAAGAGGGCATCGACGTCCGCCGGCAGCCGCTCCGTGTCGTCAGCCAGCCGGAACTCGAGGCCGTGCTCCTCGACCAGCCGCCGCTCGTTCCGCCGCAGCGCCGCCCGCGACTTCCGCCGCCGTGTCGCCAGCACCTCGTCCCAGCTGCGACCACCGATCTCCAGCACCAGTTCTTCGGTCCGCCGCAGCAGTCGTCCGCCTACCGCCTCGCTCCAATCGGGCGCCGGCAGCGACTCCGCGTAGACCAGCCGGCAGGCACCGCGGCGACGGCTCGCGGCGCGCAGGGCGGCGCCGGCCAGCCCCCGGTCCTCGGGCAGGGAGACGGGCGAGTTGATGTCCATGTAGCCGAGCAGCCGGGCCACCCCGAGCGGCCCGCCGCGGGCGACGTAGAGCGGCAGGATCGCCCGCACCGTTCCCGACGAGTCCCGGACCGCGAAGCACTGCAGCCGCCGGCCGCCGCCGAATACCTCCCACCAGAGCGCGTTCCACTCCCAGGTCGCGAACGGGTGGCCGCTGCCGACCGCCAGCCGTTCCCACTCCTCGCGCCAGGCGCCGAGTTGCCCTCGAACGGCTCCAGCTCGAACTCTTCACCGGCGTGGCTCACCGTCACGGCTCAGCGCCTCCGCAGGCGCTCGAGGCCGGGCACGCCCGCGGCCAGCTCGGCGACCAGCGGCTCGCGGAGCGCCAGCAGGGCACCGACGAAGACTGCCGGGCCGACCAGCAGCCCCAGCACCAGCAGCGGGGTCGAGACGTCGTCGCCGCGGCCGATCGCCAGCAGCACCGCCGCCATCGCCGCCGCCGCCAAGAGGCCGCGACCGAAGCTGCGCAGCAGCGGGGTCAGGCGCAGGTCGGTGAGTCGGCGACAGACGTACAGATGGCCGAAAGCGTATATCGCGAAGGCGACGTCGTTGCCGATCGCGGCGCCGATCACGCCGAGCGAGTTGATCAGCCAGATGTCGAGGCCGACGTTGACCGCCAGCGCTACGACGACGATCGCGATCCGCCGTCGCGCCTCGCCCAGGTAGTTGACGCTGGTGGTGAGGATCCGGGTCGGGCCGACGAGGAGGATGTAGGGGATGAGGGCACGGAGCACGCCGGCGGCTTCGTCGTAGCCGCTGCCGAGCACCAGGTCGACCAGCGGCTGCGCCCAAACCAGCAGCGGCACCGAGACCAGCAGACCGAAGACGGTCAGCAACTCGAGCCCGCGCTGCAGTGGCCCGACCTCCGGCCGGGCGCCGCCGGTACTTGCCATCCGCGGCGCGATCCCGGCGGTCAGGGCAGAGGCCGGGTAGACGATCAAGGTGACGAAGCGCATCGGCGCGGCGAAGACGCCGGCGGCGTCGGCCCCGATGATCGCCCCAACCAGGAGGACGTCGATCTGGGCGAAGGCGGCGTAGGCGCCGTCGACGACGAGCAGGGCCGAGCCGTAGGTGGCGAGGCTGCGGGCGAAGGTGCGATCGAGGCCACCGCTGCGCAGGACCCTCGGTCCGAGCAGGCGGACGATCAGGGCGATGCCGGCGGCGGCGCCGATCCCGTAACCGATCGCCCGCCCCCACCCCGCCCCGGCGGCACCGGCGCCGAGGGCGACGAGGGCGATCGTGGCGAGGACTTCGGCGCCGCTCTCAACCGCGACCGCGATCCAGTCGGTGCCGAGCCGTCCGATCGCCTCGAAGCTCATCCGGAACAGTCCGAAGGTGCTTTGGCTGAAGACCGCGACCGCCATCGCCCGCATCGGCCAGAGCAGCCCCGGCTGGCTGTAGGCGTCGGCGATCGGCCCGGCGAGGGCGAAGAGGGCGGCGGCGACGATCGCCGCAGCGACGAGCTTGATCCGCAGCGCATTGGCGAAGACGTGGGCCATCGCCTCGCGGCTGTGGCGACGCTCGGCGAGGAAACGGGCGGCCGACTGCGAAAGCCCGAAGTCGGCCGGCAGCATCACCAGGGTGCCGACGCTGAGGGCGACCGAGAAGAGCCCGAACTGGCCCGGCCCGAGCGCCCGGATCAGGTAGATCGTGAGGACCGCCGTGAACAGGCCGGTGGTGATTTCCGCCCCGAGGGCGAGGACCGCGTTGCGCCTGATGCTGGCCGGCGCCGGAGCCGTGTCGTCTGTCATCGCGGCGAGCGACCCGTCCTCAGGCGAGGACCGAAGCGACGCCTCAGCCGGAGGGGGTGGCGAGCGGGGCGCCGGTGGCCGGGGCCGCCGGGTCGGGCCGGCCGAGGGCGATCAGCCGGGTCGAGACCTGGCCGGCGCGGTCGATGAAGCGGCGCAGTCGCTCGTCGAGGTCGGGCAGCGAGGTCGCGACGGCGCGCGAAGTCAGAGCGGCCGGACGCGGAACCGACGATGCGGGTCGCGCAGCGGGTGCTGCCGGCCGTGGAGTCGACATCACGGGTCGCGGCGATACCGCCATGGACGGCCGCGGCGGGGCGAAGTCGTGGTCGCCGTCGTCCTCCTCGCCCGGCGGCAGCGGCGTCGGCGGGTTGAAGCGCCGCTCGGCGACGGCGGACGCGGAAGCGGTGGGCGTGCCGCCGCTCGGGAAGTCGTCGTCCAGGGGCGGCGGAAGGTTGGTCGTGGTGCCGCCGGCGCGGAGCGCGGCGGCTTCGGCCATGTGCGCCGCCCGCCGGGCCTGTTCAGCTGCCTGGATCGCCGTATCGCCGATCGCCAGCGCCGCCGCTTCGGCGCTGCGGGCGACGGCGACGGCGTCGTCGATCCGCCCTTCCAGCTCGGCGAAGCTGCGCGGCTTGCGCTCCGGGGGCAGGATCCAGTCCTGGGTCTGGTCGCGGGCCGTTTCGACGGGGATCACCGCCTCCCCTTCGCCGCAGCCCCCGCGGTCCCTTCCCAGGCCGCCCTCGCACGCCGCCCTCCTCTAGATTTCTCCGCGCCCGAGAAACGACCGAGGAGCCCCTTGAGAAACCCCAGAGACTTCTTTCAACCGCTGGCGATCGGCGCCCCCGAGCCGCTGGCGGAGGTGCCCGTCAAGCCGTCGCGGATGATCCACTTCCTCGACTTCTCGAACCCGAAGATGGTCGCCAAGGCGGGCGACATCGCCAAGCAGACCGACATCCTGCTCGGCAACCTCGAGGACGCGGTTCCGGTCGACCGCAAGGAGGCCGCGCGCAACGGACTGATCGAGGCCGCCCAGTCGACCGACTTCGGCGGCACCTCACTCTGGACCCGGATCAACTCACTGGAGAGCCCCTGGGTGCTCGACGACCTGACCGAGCTGGTGGCCGCGATCGGCGACAAGCTCGAGGTGGTGATGGTGCCGAAGGTCGAGGGCGCCTGGGACATCCACTACGTCGACCGCCTGCTCGCCCAGCTCGAGGCGAAGGCGAAGCTCGACCGCCCGATCCTGATCCACGCGATCCTCGAGACCGCCCAGGGCGTCGTCAACCTGGAGGAGATCGCCTCCGCCAGCCCGCGGATGCAGGGGATGAGCTTCGGCCCGGCCGACCTCGCCGCCAGCCGGCGGATGAAGACGACCCGGGTCGGCGGTGGCCACCCCGGCTATCGCTCGATGGAGGACCCGGCCGATCCGGAGAACCCCGAGGCCGACCGCGTCACCGCCCAGCAGGACCCCTGGCACTACTCGATCGCCCGCATGGTCGACGCCTGCGCCTCGACCGGCCTGCTGCCCTTCTACGGCCCCTTCGGCGACATCAAGGACACGGCAGGGTGCGAGACCCAGTTCCGCTCCGCCTTCCTGCTCGGCTGCGTCGGCGCCTGGTCGCTGCACCCGGTCCAGATCGGGATTGCGAAGAAGGTCTTCAGCCCGCCCGTCGACGAGGTCCATCTTCGCGAAGAAAGTGCTGGAGGCGATCCCCGACGGCCGCGGCGTCCACATGATCGACGGCAAGATGCAGGACGACGCCACCTGGAAGCAGTGCAAGGTGATGGTCGAGCTGGCCGAAATGCTGGCCGAGAAGGACCCGGAGCTGAAGGAGAGCTACGGCTTCTAGGCCGCAGCTCTCCGCGCGTCTCGCTTAGGCGAGGCGCGCTTCCAGCGCTTCCAGCTGCGACTCCAGCTCGCTCGGCAGCTTCTCGCCGAACTGGGCCAGGTGGGCCTTCACCTGGGGCAGCTGCTCGCGCAGCAGCTCGGTGTCGACGCTGAGCAGGTCGGCCATCGCCTCGTCGGAGATCTCCAGGCCCTCGGTGTCGATGTCGCCCTGGGCGGGCAGCCGGCCGATCGCCGTCTCGACCGCCTCGCCTTCGCCGTCGCAGCGGCGGAAGACCCACTCGAGCACCCGGCTGTTCTCGCCGAAGCCGGGCCAGAGGAACTTGCCGTCGGCGTCTTTGCGGAACCAGTTGACGTAGAAGACGCGCGGCAGCTGCGCCCCCTCGCGCTTGCCCGCCTTCAGCCAGTGGGCGAAGTAGTCGGCCATGTTGTAGCCGAGAAAGGGCAGCATCGCCATCGGGTCGAAGCGCAGCTGGCCGACTGCGCCAGCCGCCGCCGCGGTCGTCTCCGAGGACATCGTCGCCCCCATGAAGACCGCGTGCTCCCAGTCGAAGGCTTCGGAGACGAGCGGGATCACCGTCGCCCGCCGGCCGCCGAAGAGGAAGGCGTCGATCGGCACTCCGGCCGGGTCCTCCCACTCGGGAGCGATCGACGGGCACTGGGCAGCGGGGGTGGTGAAGCGCGCGTTCGGATGGGCGGCCGGCGTCTCGGACTCGGGGGTCCAGTCGTTGCCGTGCCAGTCGATCGCGTGTGCCGGCGGCTCGCCGGTCATCCCCTCCCACCAGATGTCGCCGTCGTCCGTTTTGGCGCAGTTAGTGAAGATCGTGTTCCGCTCGATCGTGTCCATCGCGTTCGGGTTCGTCTTGTGCGACGTGTTCGGCGCGACGCCGAAGAAGCCGGCCTCGGGATTGACGGCGTAGAGCTTGCCGTCCTCGCCGAACTTCATCCAGGCGATGTCATCGCCGACCGTCTCGACCTTCCAGTCGGGCAGGGTCGGGACCAGCATCGCCAGGTTGGTCTTCCCGCAGGCCGAGGGGAAGGCGCCGGTGATGTACTTCTCCACCCCCTCCGGGGAAGTTAGCTTGAGGATCAGCATGTGCTCGGCCAGCCAGCCCTCGTCGCGGGCCATCGCCGAGGCGATCCGCAGCGCGAAGCACTTCTTGCCGAGCAGGGCATTGCCGCCGTAGCCGGAGCCGAAGGACCAGATTTCGCGCGTCTCCGGGTAGTGGACGATGTACTTGTTGTCCTCGTTGCAGGGCCAGGAGACGTCTTCGACGCCCTCCGCCAGCGGCATCCCGACCGAGTGCACGCAGGGAACGAAGTCGCCGTTGGCGCCGAGCGCGTCGAGGGCGCCCTTGCCCATCCGGGTCATGATCCGCATCGAGACCGCGACGTAGGGCGAATCGGTCAGCTGGACGCCGATTTCGGAGATCTCGGAGCCGAGCGGGCCCATCGAAAACGGCACCACGTACATCGTCCGACCGGTCATCGAGCCCTTGAACAGCTCGCCAAGGACCTCGCGCATCTCGGCCGGCTCGCGCCAGTTGTTGGTCGGGCCGGCGTCCTCCTCGTCCTCAGAGCAGATGAAGGTGCGGTCTTCGACCCGGGCGACGTCGGCGGGGTCGGAGAGGGCGAGGTAGGAGTTCGGCCGCTTCGCTTCGTCGAGGCGCTCGAAGGTGCCGGCATCGATCAGGACCTGGGCCAGGTTGTCGTACTCCTCGGCCGAGCCGTCGCACCAGTGGACGGAGTCGGGCTTGGTCAGCGCCGCGATCTCACCCACCCAGTCGATCAGCTTCTGATTCTTGGTCAGGGTCAGGGCCGGTGCCGCGGTCGTCGAGTCGCTCATTCGCCTCTCTCTGTTCGTGCGTTTGTCAACTGGCCTGGGGTCGCTCCGGCACTCAGGCCAGGCGCGCTCGACGCGGCGTGGTCTCCACGGCGCCGGCTGAAGTCGATCCTTGGATGAAGGTCGCGAAAACGGCGACCCTGTTTCGGGACACGGATTCGATCAACAGGGGGAATCTTGCCATGCGGCCCGGCCCTTCGGCGGCAGACCGACCTGAAACATTCGCCTAGTTTCCCGAAAACCCTCTATTTGGAGCCGTTTTCGTGTTCCCGGGCGACCATGTGGGGAAGCAGGTCCTTGAGGTTCAGGTCAGCGTTCGAGGTGCGAATCAACATCACCGCCTGGGCCGACTTGCCGTCGGCGAAGCGCACCTGGCATTCGAACGTCGTGCCCGGTTCGACCGCCACCCCGCTCGGACATTCGACGCTGGCGACCTTGCGGCCGAACCCTTCCCGCTTCGATTCGAGACTGGCCTTGACCGTTTCCTCGGCCTTCACGTGGTCGATCGTGGTTTCGCCGCAGCCGGCGGCGACGGCGGCGAGCGCGCCGAGCAGGGCGAGGGCCGCGATGGGACGACGGGGAAGGCTCATCCCGGGTATCCCAGCAGACGCGGGGGCGGCCCGAGCCGCCGGGCCTCGGCGCGGTTGGATAGGGTGGCGCCGCGATGCGGTTCTACGAGTACGAGGCGCGCAAGATCGTCGAGCTGGCGGGGATTCCCGTCACCAAATACGGCTTCTGCAAGACCGCCGAGGAGGCGCGGGCGGCCGCCGAGGAGATCGGCGGCCCGGTCGTGATCAAGTCCCAGGTGCTGAGCGGCGGCCGGATGAAGGCCGGCGGGGTCAAATTCGCCGACACGCCCGAGGAGGCGGCAGCGCACGCCGAGGCGATCCTGGCCCTGGAGATCAACGGCCACATGCCGCGCGGCGTCCTCGTCGACCCGAAAGCCCAGGTCAAGCAGGAGTACTACGCCTCGGTCGTCTGGGACGGCACCCGCAAGCGGCCACTGATGCTGTTCAGCGACATGGGCGGGATCGACATCGAGCAGGTCGCCGAGGAGCACCCCGACCATGTCGGCCGCGGCCACGTCACCAACCTCTTCCCGATCCCCGACTTCGAGGCGAAGCAGACGATCGCCGCCACCGGGGTGACCGGCTCGCAGCTGAACCGGGCGACGCCGGTCCTCGCCCGGCTGGCGCGGCTGTTCCGCGAGAACGACATGACCCTGGCCGAGATCAACCCGCTGGCCGAGCTCGAGGACGGCTCCTTCGTCGCCCTCGACGCCCACATGGAGATGGAGAACGAGGCGGTCGGCCGCCAGAAGAAGCTGCTGCGCGGGGTGCTCGGGATCGCCGAGGACGACGACCGCGAGGACTACGAGCCCTCCGCTTTCGAAGAGCACGTCGCCGCGATCGACGCCGCCGACCACCGCGGCGTGATCCAGGGCAAGGACCACGGCTTCACCGGCAACCTCGGCCTGGTGATCGGCGCCGGCGGCGGCTCGCTGACCCTGACCGACGCGGTCCGCAGCCAGGGCGGCAAGCCCGCCAACTACTCCGAGATCGGCGGCAACCCCTCGGTGGCCAAGGCCTGTGGCCTGGCCAAGGAGGTGCTCCAAAAGGACGGGGTCGAGAAGATCGCGGTGATGATGTCGATCGTCTCCAACACCCGGGTCGACATCGTCGCCCGCGGCGTGATCAAGGCCTGCCTCGAGCTCGGCAAGGACCCGGGCGAGACGATCGCGATCTTCCGCATCCCCGGTGCCTGGGAGGACGAGGGCTTCAAGATCCTCGAGCGCTACGGGGTCGAGTACTGCGACCGCTCGGTCTCCCTCTGGGAGGCAGCCGGGCGCGCCGTCGCCAAGGTCCAGGGCGGCGCCGAGGCGGGGGCGACGGCCTGATGTCCATCCTCCTGAACAGCGAGACGACCTTCATCGTCCAGGGAATCACCGGCCGCGAGGCGGTCAACCTGACCCGCGAGTGCCTCGACTACGGCTCCAAGGTAGTCGGCGGCGTCACCCCCGGCCGCAAGGGCCGCGAGGTCCACGGCGTGCCGGTCTTCGACACCGTCGCCCAGGCGGTCGAGCACCACGGCGGGCCGATCGACGGCTCCGTCGTCACCGTCCCCCCCGCCTTCACCAAAGACGCCGTCTTCGAGGCGATCCTCAACGGGATCAAGCTGATCGTGATCGTCACCGAGCGGATTCCGCGCGGCGACGTCGCCCAGATGGTCGAGCTGGCCGACATGGAGGGCGCCCGGATCATCGGCCCCAACTGCCTCGGCCTGATCGTCCCCGAGGTCTGCAAGATGGGCGGGATCGGCGGCCCGGCGAAGGACGCGGCCAAGGCCTACGCGCCGGGCCCGGTCGGGGTGATGAGCCGCTCCGGCGGGATGACCACCGAGATCTCCTCCTCGCTGACCCAGGCCGGACTCGGCGTCTCCACCGCCGTCTCGATCGGCGGCGACGCGATCATCGGCTCCACCTACGCCGAGCTGATGCCCTACTTCGAGGCCGACGAGCAGACCGAGGCGATCGTCATCTACACCGAGCCCGGTGGTCGAATGGAGGCCCAGCTCAGCGAGTGGGTCGCCGAGAACAACTCGCGCCTGCCGATCATCGCCTTCATGGCCGGCAAATTCATGGACGACGACGAGATGAAAGGCATGTCCTTTGGCCATGCCGGCACGATCGTCGAGGGCAAAGAGGACACCGCGACGGAGAAGATCGCCCGTCTCGAAGCGGCGGGCATCCGCGTGGTCGAGCGGATCGACCAGATCCCCGACGGGGTCAAGGAAAAGATCGGAGCGCCCGCCTGATGGCCGAGCAGATGAACAAGGTCTTCATCGATGTCGAAGTCGACGAGTCGGTCGCCGGCGACGCCGCCCTGGCGGCGAAGCTGGCCGAAGTCTGCCCCGTTGACATCTTCAGCGACGACGGCGGCCGGGTCGCGGTGGTCGAGGAGAACCTCGACGAGTGCGTCCTCTGCAAGCTCTGCATCGAAGCCGCGCCCGCCGGCACGGTCCACGTCAAGAAGCTCTACGACGGCACCGAGCTGAGCTAGCGGCTAGCGCGCGTCCGGGTGGACGACGCAGCCGTCGTTCACTTCCAGCGTCGCCGCGACGAAGCGCCCCGCTTCGACCCTGATCGTCTCCCGCGTCCCAGTCCAGCAGGGTTCGCCGACGGTGGCGTGGATGACGTAGCGGCCGGGAGCGAGGCGGGCGTTGAAGTGCCCGCCGTTGACCGGCACCCGCATCAGCGGCTGCGCCGCTCCCGCCCGTCGCACCATCACCGTTGCCGCGGCCCCTTCGTAGAGCGGGTAGCGCACGATCGGCGGCCCCGGGCAGCCGGCCTGGGTGCAGACCAACGATTCGGACTGCAGCTGCGATCGCGAAAGCGGACAGGCGATCACCCGCTGCGTGCACGCGTGCGGACCGCGGCAGACCGGCGGCGGCGGACATTCCGCCTCGCAACCCGAGGCGCAGCTCGTGTCCAGCACCGTCCCCCTCACCCCCGAGCTCGGCTGCGCCGCCTGCGCCCCCGACGCACAGACGAACGCCGCCAGGACCACCGCAAGCAAAGCTCCCGAACGCATGGCTCTACCTATACCCACCCGACCCTCGCCTTGGCAAGGGCCATGGGCAGGACCGTGGTTGACCTTTGCGTTCCCTAGGTACGGAAAACTCAACCACGCGCCAACGGCGGGGTCTCGCGGGGCCGAAGCGCGAATGTGGGCGGCGTCACGTTTCTCCCAATTTATATTCGGGTAACCTTTACACCGATGGATGCATCAATAGCACCGAGGGGGCGGCTCTCGCGCGAGGACCGGATGGCGCAGACGCTGGCCGCAGCCCACGAACTCTTCGCCGAGCGCGGCTACGCGGCGGTGACGATGGACCAGGTCGCCGCCGCCGTCGGGGTGACCAAGCCGCTGCTCTACACCTACTTCGGCAACAAGGAACGGCTCTATATCGACTGCATGGAGCGAGCCGGCGATTCGCTGACTACGACGATCGCCGCCGCGGTCGAGAAGACCGAGAGCCCGGGCGACGCGCTTGGCGCCGGCGTCCGCGCCTTCTTCGAGTTCCTCGACTCCGACCGCGCCGCCTGGGCCGTCCTCTTCGACGAGACGCTGCCGCAGGGGGGTGAAGTCGCCGAGCGGGTCGGCGAGTACCGCGGCCGGATCCTCGACCTCGTCTCCGCCTCGACCCTGGGACAGATCCCCGACGAGCACCGCGACGCCGCTTCCCGGACCGAAATCGAGGCCCTCTCGACCGCCCTGCTCGGCGCCGCCGAGGCGCTCGCCCGCTGGTGGCTGCGGACCGGCGCTCTCAGTGCCCAGGCAGCCGCCGAGCTGCTCGTCGCCACGGTCGAGCCGGGCCTGCGCGCCCGCACCGGCGCGCCCGCCGGCGCCGAAGCGCCCGCCGCAGCCAGCGCCCGCTCCCAAGCTTCGCCAACCACTTCCAATCGTCCCGACCCGCCCCAAGGAGGAACCACCGCTTCATGAACACCGAGACCAGGCGCGTCGCCGTCGTCGGCGGCAACCGCATCCCGTTCGCGCGCAGCGACTCCAAGTACGCGCACGCGACCAACCAAGACATGCTCACCGCTGCCCTCGACGGGCTGATCGACCGCTTCGGCTTGGACGGCGAGCGGCTCGGCGAGGTCGCCGGCGGCGCCGTGCTCAAGCACTCCCACGACCGTGACCTCACCCGGGAGTCGGTGCTGAGCACGCGGCTCGCCGCGGAGACCCCCGCCTACGACGTCCAGCAGGCCTGCGGCACCGGCCTCGAGACCACCGTCCTGGTCGCCAACAAGATCGCCCTCGGGCAGATCGACGCCGGCATCGCCTGCGGCGCCGACACCACCTCCGACGCCCCGATCGCCCTCAACGAGCAGCTCCGCAACACGCTGCTGGAGGCCAACCGCGAGCGCTCCACCGCCGGCAAGCTGCGCAAGCTCGCCAACTTCCGCCCGCAGCACCTGGTCCCGGAGGTCCCCCGCAACGCCGAGCCCCGCACCGGGCTCTCGATGGGCGAGCACTGCGCGATCATGGCGACCGAATGGGAGATCGACCGGCGCGAGCAGGACGAGCTCGCAGTCAACTCCCACCACAACCTCGCTGCCGCCTACGAGCGCGGTTTCTTCGAGGACCTGCTCACCCCCTACCTCGGCCTCGACCGCGACCAGAACCTGCGCCCCGATTCGTCGCTGGAGAAGCTGGCGAAGCTCAAACCGGTCTTCGGCGGCCCCGAGGGGACGATGACCGCGGCCAACTCGACCCCGCTCTCCGACGGCGCCTCGGCGGTCCTGCTCGCCTCCGAGGAGTGGGCGAAGGAGCACGGTCTGCCGATCCTCGCCTACATCTCAGAGGCGCAGACCGCCGCCGTCGACCACGTCCACAAGCGCGAAGGCCTGCTGATGGCACCCGCCTACGCGATGCCGACGATGCTCGACCGCGCCGGCCTCACCCTGCAGGACTTCGACTACTACGAGATCCACGAGGCCTTCGCGGCACAGGTGCTCTGCACGCTGAAGGCCTGGGAGGACAAGGAGTTCTGCAAGGAGAAGCTCGGCCGCGACAAACCGCTGGGCTCGATCGACCGGGCGAAGCTGAACGTCAACGGCGGCTCGCTGGCCGCCGCCCACCCGTTCGCGGCGACCGGCGGACGGATCGTCGCCGGCCTCGCCAAACAGCTGCACGAAGACGGCGAGGGACGCGGCGTGATCTCGATCTGCGCCGCCGGCGGCCAGGGCGTCGTCGCGATCCTCGAGAGCGCCGGAGGGGCCAAGTAATGAGCGACCGCTACGCACAGCTCGTCAACGCACCGCTGGTCGGCACGATCGCCAAGCAGGTCGGGCTGCCGCAGCCGGCCGAGCTCGACCGCTACCGGCCCGGGGCCCCCGTCGTCGCCGGACCGGTCCTGACCGGTGCCGCGCCCGGCGGCCGCCTCGAGCGGCCGATCAAGGCGGTGCTCGACCAGCTCGCCGCCGAACGCGCCGGCACCGAGGGCAAGGCGAAGGCGCTGGTCTTCGACGCCACCGGAATCGCCGACTCGACCGAGCTGGTCGAGCTGCAGCGCTTCTTCTACCCGAGCGTCGGACGCCTGCAGCGCTCCGGCCGGGTCGTCGTCCTCGGCACTTCGCCGACAGAGGCGGGCTCGCCTCGCGCCCACACCGCCCAGCGCGCGCTCGAGGGCTTCGTCCGCTCGCTGGCGAAGGAGATCGGCGGACGCGGCGCCACCGCGCAGCTGGTCTACGTCGAGCCCGGGGCCGAGGAGGAGCTGGCCTCGACCCTGCGCTTCCTGCTCTCGCCCCGCTCCGCCTACGTCGACGGCCAGGTGATCCGCGTCGGCAAGGGCGTGGCGCCGCTGCCGGACCTCAACTGGGACCGGCCGCTGGCCAACAAGGTGGCGCTGGTGACCGGGGCCTCGCGCGGGATCGGCGCCGCGATCGCCACCATCCTCGCCCGCGACGGCGCCGAGGTCGTCGGCCTCGACATCGAGCCGATGGCCGACGAGCTGCGCAAGCTGACCGCCGACCTCGGCGGCTCGGCGATCGTCCTCGACATCACCGCCGCCGACGCCCCCGAGCAGATCGCCGAGCGGCTCTCCGGTGGCGTCGACATCGTCGTCCACAACGCCGGCGTGACCAAAGACCGGACGATCGCGAAGATGCCTGAGGACCGCTGGACGCAGCTGATGGAGATCAACCTCTCCTCCGAGGAGCGGATCAACGACGAGCTGCTCGACCGCAAGCTGCTCAACCCCAACGGGCGGATCGTCTGCGTCTCCTCGATGTCGGGGATCGCCGGCAACTCCGGCCAGACCAACTACGCCGCCTCCAAGGCCGGGGTGATCGGGATGGTCGAATCGATGGCGCCGGAACTGGCCAAACGCAAAGCGACGATCAACGCCGTCGCCCCAGGCTTCATCGAGACCGCGATGACCGCGGCGATGCCGATCGGCCCGCGCGAAGCCGGCCGTCGACTCTCCTCGCTCTCGCAGGGTGGGCTGCCGGTCGACGTCGCCGAGACGATCGCCTGGTTCGCCAGCCCGGCCTCGACCGGGGTCAACGGCAACGTCGTCCGGGTCTGCGGCCAGAGCCTGCTGGGAGCCTGACGATGCCGACTGAAACCCACACCCTGAACGGCGCTCCCGGAATCCTCGGGCTCTACGCGCGCGCCGCGGCGCCGCTGATCCCGGGCGCCTCGCGGCTGCCGGGCATCCCCGGCGGCGGCGGCGAGATTCCCGAGATCGAGCTGGAGCTGCCGGGCGTCCTTGCCGACCCGGACGAGGTCGCCGCCTACGCCCGGGTCTGCGGCTTCGCTCTCCGCGACCACCTGCCGCCGACCTACCCCCACGTCCTCGCCTTCCCGCTGCACATGGCGGTGATGGCCGACGGGCGCTTCCCGTTCGGGGCGGTCGGCCTGGTCCACGTCGAGAACCGGATCGTCCAGCACCGGCAGGTAGGGATCGGCGAGGAGATCACCCTGCGGGTACGCCCGACCGCGCTGCAGCCGCACTCGAAAGGGAAGACCTTCACGATTCTCAGCGAAGCGCGGATCGAGGGCGAGGTCGCCTGGGAGAGCGTCAGCACCTTCCTCCGCCGCGGCGCCAGTGAGAAGGGCGGCGGCAAAGCTGCCAAAGCGGGCGCGAAGGCGGCGGCGCCGAGCAGCGCCGGCCAGTTCGAGCCCCTCGCCGCCGACGCCCCGGCCAGCTCCGAGTGGCGACTGCCCGGCGACCTCGGGCGCAGCTATGCCTCCGTCTCCGGCGACCGCAACCCGATCCACATGCACTCGCTGACCGCGAAGCCGCTCGGCTTCCCCGGCGCGATCGCCCACGGGATGTGGACCAAGGCGCGCTGCCTGGCGGCGCTCGAGTCGCGCCTCCCCGACGCCTTCGCGGTCGACGTCCGCTTCCGCAAGCCGATCGTGCTGCCGGCCAAGGTCGAGTTCGCCGCCCGCGAGGAGGGTGGCGAGACCGTCTTCGCCGTTCGCGACGCGAAGCGGTCGACCCCGCACCTCGACGGCCGGGTCGCCCCGCTCGGTGAAGCGAAGCCGAAAGCAGCGACCAAAGCCAAATCTGCCGGCTCAAAAGCCGCCAAACCGAAAACGCGCAAAGCCAAATCCGGAGGAAAAAAGTGACCACCAGCACCCCCAACGAGCCGGGGCTGGCCGAGCGCAGCATGGGCGCCGGCCTGCGAGCCCTCAACTGGCTCGCCGGCAGCGACCTGCTCGACCGCATCCGGCTCCGCAAGCAGGTCGAGCGTGCCCTCTTCCAGGGCACCAAGAGCGGCTTCCGCACCGCCACCGTCGCCGGCCGAACCTTCTCCTCGGCGCAGCGGCTGGGCAAACCGGCGCGCCAGAAGAAGTCGAAGTCGAGCGGCCTCTTCGACGTCACCCCCGACGACGAGCAGCAGATGTTCCAGGAGGCCGGCCGCACCTTCGCCGAGGCGGAGATCCGCCCGGCCGCGCTGCAGGCCGACGACGAGTGCAAGACCCCACCGGAGCTGCTCGCCCAGACCAGCGAGCTCGGCGTCAACATGCTCGGCGTCCCCGAGGAGCTCGGCGGCGTGATGACCGAGGGCTCGGCGGTGACCAGCGTGCTGATCGGCGAGGCTCTCGCCCACGGCGACATGGGCATCGCCTACGCCGCGCTCGCTTCCGGCGCCGTCGCTACCGCGATCGGCCTCTGGGGCTCCGCCGAGCAGGAGTCCACCTATCTCCCCGCCTTCACCGGCGAGGACGTTCCGGCCGCGGCGCTGGCGCTGCTCGAGCCGCGGGCGCTGTTCGACCCGCTGGCCCCGCAGACGACGGCCAAGCGGGACGGCGAGGACTGGGTCCTCGACGGGACCAAGTCGCTGCTCGCCCGCGCCGGCGAGTGCGAGCTGTTCGTGATCGGCGCTGAGGCCGAGGGCATCGGACCGGCGCTATTCGTGGTCGAGTCCGGGACGAAAGGCCTCAGCGTCGAGGCCGAGCCGGCGATGGGCCTGCGCCCCGCCGCGACCGGCCGGCTGGTGATCGAGGGCGCCCGCGTCCCCGCCACCGCGCTGCTCGGTGAGGGCAAGCCCGAGGACTACGTCGAGTGCGTCAACCGGGCGCGAATCGCCTGGTGTGGGCTCGCGGTCGGCACCGCCCAGGCGGTCCTCGACTACGTGATCCCCTACGTCAACGAACGCCAAGCGTTCGGCGAACCGATCTCCAACCGACAGGCGGTCGCCTTCGGCGTCTCCAATATCGGTATCGAGCTGGACGGGATGCGGCTGCTCACCTACCGCGCCGCCAGCAAGGCCGACCGCGGCGAAGACTTCGCCCGCGAGGCGGCGGTGGCCCGCAAGCTCTGCGCCTCCAAGGGCATGGCGATCGGCTCCGAAGGCGTGCAGCTGCTCGGCGGCCACGGCTTCGTCAAGGAGCACCCGGTCGAGCGCTGGTACCGAGACCTGCGATCCGCGGGCGTGATGGAGGGCGCCCTGCTCGTCTAGCTGGGGCGACTTCCTCTCGCATACCGAGAGCAACTCGACCCACACGACGAAGCGAAAGGCAACCATGATCAACCTCGAGATTCCGAAGAAGTTCAAGCCGCTGGCGAGCCAGGCGAACCAGGTGGCCCAAGAGGTGTTCCGCCCGATCTCGCGCAAATACGACGAGGCCGAGCACACCTACCCGAAAGAGCTCGACATGCTGGCGTCGCTGATCGACGGCATGAACGAGGGCTCCGACATGGGCGGCGCCGGCGCCGCCGGCGTGCGGCGCTCCGAGAACGGCTCCGGCCCGCAGGAGAACCGCAACGGCTCCAACCTCTCGACCGTGCTCGGCATCATCGAGCTCTGTTGGGGGGACGTCGGCCTGCTGCTCTCGATGCCGCGCCAAGGCCTCGGCAACTCGGCGATCGCCTCGGTCGCGACCGAGGAGCAGCTGAAGCAGTACGGCGGCAAGTGGGCGGCGATGGCGATCACCGAGCCGGAAGCCGGCTCCGACTCGGCGGCGATCCGCGCCACCGCCGAGCTCGACGGCGACGAGTACGTCTTGAACGGCGAGAAGATCTTCGTCACCTCGGGCGACCGTGCCGACCTGATCGTGGTCTGGGCCTCACTCGATCGCTCCGCCGGCCGGGCGGCGATCAAGTCGTTCATCGTCGAGCGCGACAACCCCGGGTTGAAACTCGACCGGCTCGAGCACAAGCTCGGGATCCGCGCCTCCGACACCGCCAACTTCACCCTGCAGGACTGCCGGGTGCCGAAGGAGGCGCTGCTCGGCGACCCCGACGTGAACGTGAAGAAGGGGTTCGCCGGGGCGATGCAGACCTTCGACAACACCCGGCCGTTGGTCGCCGGGATGGCGGTCGGGGTAACGCGGGCGGCGCTGGACGAGACGCGCAAGCGCCTCGCCGAGGCCGGGGTCGAGGTCGACTACGACCGCCCGGCGCTGTCGCAGAGTGCCGCCGCGGCGCGCTTCCTCGAGATGGAGGCCGACTACGAAGCGGCGCGGCTGCAGACGCTGCACGCGGCGTGGATGGCCGACAACTCGAAGCCGAATTCGCTGCAGGCCTCGATGGCGAAGGCGAAGGCCGGGCGGACCGGGGTCGACGTGACTCTCGGGTGCGTCGAGCTGTGTGGGGCGGTCGGGTACGGGGAGAACGAGTTGCTCGAGAAGTGGGCTCGGGATTCGAAGATCCTCGACATTTTCGAGGGGACTCAGCAGATTCAGCTGCTCATTGTGGCTCGGCAGTTGCTTGGGAAGAGCAGCGCCGAACTTCGATAGCGCAGGTGTAGAAGGAGCCGGGGGACCCTCTCCCAGAGACCGTCGCGCAGCTGAGCGAACTCTCAGGGCTCAGGCCGTTGCGCTTGAGCCTCTGGGAGAGGGTCCCCCGGCTCCTTCGTCAGTGGCTCTCGTTGGCGCCGAGGTGGGAGATGACGAGGCGAAGGCCGACGTCTAGCTCGTCGCGGTCGAGGAGGTGGCCGTACGACTCGTGCCAGCGGCCGTTCTCCAGGTCGGCGGCTAGGCGGGTGCGGCCGGCCTCTTTCTGGTCTTTGGTGAGGCGGCTCCAGACCCACATCGGGGCGACGATGGTCTCGTCGAAGAAGAGCTTGGGGCGAGCCCAGAGGGCGGCGAAGAAGTGGTCGGTGCAGTCGCTTGGGACGGGCAGCGGGAGGCTGCGGGCATTGGGCAGCTCGGAGGCGAGGCGGCGGCCGGAGGTGCGGTCGGACTCGAGGTTGAGCATCCCGGGGAAGTAGTCGCGGACGATCCAGAGCTGGTTGACCGGCTCGGGGTCGAAGGTGACGATGACGATGCGCTGGCGGGCGACCCGCCGCATCTCCGCCAGCCCGGCGGCGAGGTCCGCCCAGTGGTGGACGGTCTGGATCGCCATCGCGGCGTCGAAGCTGTTGTCGAGGAAGGGCAGCGCTTCGGCGCTCGCCTGCACCGCCGGCGCCGATCCGGCCGGGCGCTGGGCGATCATCTCGCCGGAGGGCTCGACCGCGGTCACATTCCGGTCGGGCGGCTCGTAGGAACCCGCCCCGGCACCGACGTTGACGACGGTCCGCGCCTCGCCGAGCGCCGCGAGGATCCGCGCCGCGATCCGCGGGTCGGGCCGGCGCACCTCGCTGTAGTCGCGCCCGAGCCGGTCGTAGGTCTCCCCGCTCACGAAGCGACCCTATAAGGCAGACTTCGCGACCTTGAACCTGGTCGAAGACCTACTGGAACGCTCGCCGGCCTCGCGGCTGGGGATCGTCGCCGTGGATGCCGAGGCGAACCGGCGCGACTGGCACTTCGGCGAACTGATCGCCTGCTCGGCCGGACTCTCGGGGGCGTTCGCGGCGCGCGGAGTCGAACGCGGGGACGTGGTGATGACCCTGGTCGGCAACCGGATCGAGTGGGTGCTGAGCCTGCTCGCCTGCTGGCGGATGGGCGCGGTGGCCCTGCCCTGCTCGACGATGCTCCGCGAGGCGGACCTGGCGCTGCGGGTCGAGGCTGCCCTCCCGAAGCTCTGCGTCGGCGACCCGGAGCTACTCGTGATGCTGCCCGACGGCGTCCCCACCATGGACCTGGAGGAGGTCGGGCGGGCCCTGGACGAGGACCTGCCGCAGGAGACGCCGGCCGCGGTAGCGGCGATGGCGCCCGAGGACCCGGCGCTGATCGTCTTCACCTCCGGCACCACCGGCGAGCCGCGCGGCGCCGTGCACCCCTACCGCTACCTCTTCGGCCAGGAGATCCAGGCAACTCACTGGTTCGGTTCCCGCCCCGGCGAGCTCGCCTGGTGCACCACCGCCACCGGCTGGTCGAAGTCGGCCCGCAACGTCTTCCTCGCCCCCTGGCTGACCGGCGCCGCGGCGGTTCTCCACGAAGGCCGCTTCGACCCCGAGGAGCGGCTCGAATTCGCCGAGCTGCTGGGGGTGAACGTGCTCTGCCAAGCGCCGACCGAGTACCGGATGCTGGCCCGCCGGGCGAAGCTGCGCAAGCTGCCGAAGCTGCGGCGGATGGTTTCCGCCGGCGAGCCGCTCGACCCGGAGACGATCGCCGCCTTCTCCGCCGCGACGGGCCTCCAGCCGGCCGACGGCTACGGCCAGACCGAGACCGGCCAGGTCACCGGCAACCTGGTCGGCGAGCCGGTGCGACTCGGCTCGATGGGCAAGGTGCTGCCCGGGATGACGGTGCGAATCGAGGCGGGCGAGCTGCAGCTTCACACCTCCTCCCCCACCTTCTTCTCCCACTACCTCGACGGCGAGCGCTTCGCCGGCGAGTGGTGGCCGACCGGCGACCTGGTCCGCGAGGACGAGGACGGCTACCTCTTCTTCGAGGGCCGCGGCGACGACATCATCATCTCCTCCGGCTACCGGATCGGGCCGACCGAGGTCGAGGCCGCCCTGCTCTCCCACCCCGCCGTCGCCGAAGCCGCCGCCGTCGCCGCCCCGGACCCCGAGCGCGGCGCCGTCGTCCGCGCGATCGTCGTCCCCCGCGACCGCGAGCCCGGCGAGGACCTCGTGCGCGAGCTACAGGAGCACTGCAAAGCGACCACCGCCCCCTACAAGTTCCCTCGCATCGTCGAGTTCGCGACCGAGCTGCCGAAGACGACCAGCGGCAAGATCAAGCGCGCTCAGCTGCGCGGCTGAGCACTCGCGGCGAGCTAAGCCGCGAACTCCAGGGCGGCGTCGACCGGCGCTCCGAAGTGGTAGCCCTGGCCCATGTCGACGCCGTACTCGCGCAGCAAGCGGGCGGTCTCGTCGTCCTCGACGAACTCGGCGATCGTCCGCTTGCCGAGGCCCTGGGCGATCTTGACGATCGCCTGCACGGTCAGCTGGTCGGCGTCGTTACGCGGCATGTCGCGGACGAAGGCGCCGTCGATCTTGATCACGTCGAAGGGGAAGCGCTTCAGCGACTCGAAGGGTCCGAAGCCGGTGCCGTAGTCGTCGATCGCGACTTCGCAGCCGAACTCGGTGAGGCGGTCGGCGAAGCCGGCGGCGCGGTCGTAATCGTCGACCCGCTGGGTCTGGGTGATCTCGAAGGTGCAGTGGGTCGGGTCGGCCCCGCCCTCGTCGAGCCGCCGTTCGATGAACTCGAGCACCGAGACGTCGTTGAGCGAGGAGCCGGAGAGGTTGACGTGAAGGCGGATCGGGTCGCCGGAACGTTCGCGATCGGCCAGCATCTCGAGCGCCCGACCGACCACCCAGCGATCGAGCTCCTGGATCATCCCCGAGCGCTCGGCGACGTCGATGAACGAAGCTGCCGGCAGCAGCTCGCCGTCTTCGCCGCACATCCGCAGCAGCAGCTCGTAGCGGGCGATGCCGCCCGAGGCGAGGTCGAGGATCGGCTGCGTCGCCAGCCGCAGGCGGTCCTGGGTGAGGGCGTCGCGGATGCGGGCGCTGGTCGTCTGCCTGCGCTCGCCCTCGTAGGCCTCGTCGGGTCCGCTGAAGAGGGCGATCCGGTTGCGTCCTTCCGCCTTCGCCCGGTACATCGCCTGGTCGGCGGCGACCAGGACCGCCTCCGCCGAGGTGCCGCGCTTGCCGCCGAACATCGTGATCCCGACGCTGATCGTCGCCGGGCTCAGTTCCGGGTCGCTGGCGAAGCCCTCGGCGACCTGGGCGCGCAGGTCCTCGCCGAGCTGCAGCGCGCCGTCGACGTCGGTTTGCGGCATCAGGACCGCGAACTCGTCGCCGGAGAGGCGGGCGACGAGGTCGGTGCCGCGCACCCGTTCGCGCAGGACCAGCGCGATGCGCCGAATCAGGTTGTCTCCGGGCTGGTGACCGAAGCGATCGTTGATCTGCTTGAGGCCGTCGATGTCGATCGCCATCACCGCCCCCTGGCCGCCGTAGCGGGCGGTGAAGGAAGCGTAGGAGTCGAGCTCGCGGCGGAAGCTGCGGCGGTTGAGCAGGCCGGTGAGCGAGTCGTGGTCCGCTAGGTGTCGCAGCTCGGCCTCGGTCTTCTCGGCCCGCGAGAGGGCGCCCTCGACCACTGCCCGGTCCTCGGGCTCGAGCCGCTCCAGCACCTCGCTCAGGGCGGGGTCGCGCTTGTCGGTCTTGTCGACGATGGGCATCGGACTATGACGGTAGACGCCGCCGGGCGCCGAAGTTGCGGCTCCCGCCGCAAATCCGCTCATAGACTCGAAAATAGGCGACGATCCCTTCCCAAAATTGTGACGGTGCCCGGAGTGGGTCCGCCAGGCTGAGACGCGGGTAGGTTGGAGCCATGGCCAACCGCCTCGCCCTGGAGACCTCGCCCTACCTGCTGCAGCACCGCGACAACCCGGTCGACTGGTACCCCTGGGGCGAGGAGGCGCTGGCGCGGGCGCGCGAGGAGGACCGGCCGATTCTGCTTTCGGTCGGCTACTCGGCCTGCCACTGGTGCCACGTGATGGAGCGCGAGTCCTTCGAGGACGAGGCGACCGCCGCCTATATGAACGAGCACTTCGTCCCGGTCAAGGTCGACCGCGAGGAGCGGCCCGACGTCGACGCGATCTACATGGAGGCGGTGCAGTCGATGACCGGCCAGGGCGGCTGGCCGATGACCGTCTTCCTCGACCCCGACGGCGTCCCCTTCTACGGCGGCACCTACTTCCCGCCGGACGAGGGCCGCGGCATGCCGAGCTTCCGGATGGTGATGGAAGCCGTTCTTCAAGCCTGGCGAGACCAGCGCGAGGAAATCCGCGAACGGGCGGGTCTGGTGCGCGAGCGACTGGGGGCGCTGGGCGCGCTTGAGCCGAGCGCTGGGCGTCCCGAACCCGCCGCGCTGGAGGCGACGGTGGCGAGGCTGCTGGAGCGGGCCGACCGCCGTTACGGCGGCTTCGGCAGCGCCCCCAAGTTCCCGCCCGCATCTGCCCTGGAGCTGCTGCTGGCCCGCGGCGAGACCGCGGTCTTCACCGAGACCCTCGACGCGATGCTCGCCGGCGGCATCAACGACCAGCTCGGTGGTGGCTTCGCCCGCTACGCGGTCGACCGCGTCTGGCTGGTTCCCCACTTCGAGAAGATGCTCTACGACAACGCCCTGCTGGCGAGCGCCTACCTGCACGGCTTCCAGGCGCTCGGACACGAGCGCTGGCGACGCGCCTGCGAGGAGACCCTCGACTGGATGCTGCGTGAGATGCGTGGCCCCGAGGGCGGTTTCTACTCGGCGCTCGACGCCGACTCGGAGGGGGTCGAGGGCAAGTTCTACGTCTGGACCGTGGAGCAGGTTCGCGAAGCGCTGGGCGAGGCGGATGGGCCCAACGGCAATGGCTCCACCTCCCATGCCGGCAACGGCTCGGAACCGACTCCCGGCCACGACGCCGGCGCCGATGACGGTGCCGCGGCCGCCGACGAGGTGATCGCGTTCTATGGGATCAGCGAGCGCGGCAACTTCGAGGGCGCCAACGTCCTCCACCGGGCCGGGGGCGCCGCGGCGCCGGAGCCGCCCGGCCTCGACGCCGCCCGCGCCCGCCTGCTCGTCGCGCGCGCCGAGCGGGTCCGTCCCGGCCTCGACGACAAGCGCCTCGCCGCCTGGAACGCGCTGGCGATCTCCGCCCTGGCCGAGGCCGGCGCCGTCCTCGGCCGCGCCGACTACCTCGACGCCGCCCGGGAGTGCGCCGAGTTCGTGCTGGGGACGATGCGCGACGAGCAGGGCCACCTGCTTCGCACCTACAAGGACGGCCGCGCCCACCTCAACGCCTACCTCGAGGACCACGCCTTCCTGCTGGAAGCGCTGCTGACCCTCTACGAAGCGGACTTCGAAGTGCGCTGGTTCGAGACCGCCCGCGACCTCGCGGACACCATGATCGAGCGCTTCGGCGATCCCGAGCGCGGCGGCTTCTTCTCCACCTCAGCCGACCACGAGGAGCTGATCGTTCGCCGCAAGGAGGTCGGCGACCACCCGATCCCCTCCGGCAACAGCGCCGCGGCACTCGGCCTGCTCCGCCTCGCGGCGCTGACCGGGGAGCGCCGTTACGCGACGGCGGCCGAAGGCGTTCTCGCTCTCTTCTCGGCGCCTGCCCTCGAGCACCCCGACTCCTTCGCCCACATGCTCAGGGCGATCGACTTCAACCTGGCTCGGGTCCGCGAGGTGGCGCTGATCGGCGAGCTGACGGGCGCGGGAGACAGTGACGCCTCGGTCGGTCCGCTCGCGGCGGCGATTCGCGCCGAACACCGACCGCACCTCGTCCTCGCCGCCGGCCCCGAGGGCAGCGAGCGGCCGCCGCTCCTCGCCGGCCGCACCACGCTCGACGGACGCGCCGCCGCCTATGTCTGTGAGGACTTCGCCTGCCGCCTCCCGGTGGCTGACCCGGCCGAGCTCCGCAGCCAGCTCGCCGAGTAACGCGTTTGTTCGATCGCACCCCTGATAGGGGGTGCGATGCGTCGAGCGCGCGCCCGACCGGCTCTCAGCTGAGGTCGAACTCGCGGACCTCGTCGAGGACGACGCGGCCGCCGACCTCGGCCCAGCCGTCGCCGAGCGGGCGGGCGCGAAGACGGGAACCCTCGCCCTGCTCGATCGCCAGCTCGCGGTCCTCCTGGACGGCGAGCATGATCGCCGCCGACCCCGTCGCCTCGTCCTCCCCGACCCCGTCGGCCAGCGACCAGCAGCGCGAGCGGACTCGGCCGGCCGCCTCGTCGATCCAGGCCCAGACGTAGACCTCGTCGCTGCGGCCCTCGGGCGGTTCCGTCATCGCCGCCACCGCGGCCGGGTCGTCGAGCCGGACGAGGTTCCAGGGCGGCGACCAATCGGCGCGAGCACTGACGAAGGTGAGCGCCTCGCCGACGGCCGCCGCATCCTCCCCGCCGCCGGCGTCGCCCGAGCCCCGCGGCGGGTCCCATCGCACCGCGATCTCGCCGGCCGGCGGGCGCAGCGTCGTCGTCGGCTCGCCCTCGCGCGCCAGCAGCCAGGCGGTGCCGACGGTCGGGTGGCCGGCGAAGGGCAGCTCCAGACCCGGGGTGAAGATCCGGATCTCCGCCCGCTCGCGGTTGTCGACGAAGACCGTCTCTGAGAAACCGAGCTCGTGGGCGACCGCCTGCCGCCGCGCCTCGGGCACCTCGGCGCCGTCGAGGAAGACGCCGAGCGGATTGCCGAACTCGCCCGCCTCGTCGCAGAAGACACGGAGGACGTGCAGCGTCGCCATCAGCCGGCCCTACCCGGCGCCGGCCCGCCGCTCACAGGATCGGCAGGAAGTTTTCGATCTCGTACGGGGTCACCTGGACCCGGTACTCGTCCCATTCCTGCCGCTTGATCTCGACGAAGCGGCGGAAGGTGTGCTCGCCCAGGGTCCGCAGCACCAGCTCCGAGTCGGCGGCGACCTCGATCGCCTCGCCCAGCGTCGCCGGCAGCTGCTCGATCCCCTGATGGGCCAGCTCCTCCTGCGAGAGGTGGTAGAGGTTCTGCTCCATCGGCTCGGGCAGCTCGTAGCCCTTCTCGACCCCTTCCAGCCCCGCCTGGAGCATCCCGGCGAAGCAGAGATATGGGTTGGCGGCCGGGTCGGGGCAGCGCAGCTCGGCCCGGGTCGCCGCCTCCTTGCCGGGGTGGTAGAGCGGCACCCGGATCAGCGCCGAGCGGTTGCGGCGCGACCAGGCGAGGTAGACCGGCGCCTCGTAGCCCGGCACCAGCCGCTTGTAGGAGTTGACCCACTGGGCGAAGAGCGGCGAGATCTCCCGCGCGTGCTTGAGCTGGCCGGCGATGAACGACTTCGCCACCGGCGAGAGGAAGTAGGGATCGTCCTCGTCATAGAAGGCGTTGCGGCCGTCCTTGGAGAGCGACTGGTGGACGTGCATCCCGGAGCCGTTCTCGCCGAACAGCGGCTTCGGCATGAAGGTCGCGTGGTAGCCGTACTTCATCGCGTACTCCTTGACCACGATCCGGTAGGTCATGCAGTCGTCGGCCATTTCGAGCGCGTTCTTGTAGCGCATGTCGACCTCGTGCTGGGAGGGGCCGACCTCGTGGTGGGTGTACTCGACGTGGATCCCCATCTTCTCCAGCGCCAGCACCGTCTCCCGGCGCAGGTCGGAACCGGCGTCGAGCGTGGTCAGGTCGAAGTAGCCGCCCTCGTCGAGCGGCTCGGGGACACCGGCGGCCGGCTTCGCCGAGCGGAAGTAGAAGAACTCCAGCTCGGGGCCGATGTTGTAGGCGTCGAAGCCGAGCTCTTCGGCCCGTTTCAGCGCCCGCCGCATGATCCAGCGCGGGTCGCCCTCATACGGGCCGCCGCCGGGGACGCGGATGTCGCAGAACATCCGCGCGACGCGGTCCGTCCTCACCCGGGCGCCAGGGCAGCAGCGCGAAGGTCGAAGGGTCCGGCACCGCCAGCATGTCGGACTCCTCGATCGGGTTGAAGCCGGTGATTGAGGAGCCGTCGAATCCCATCCCGCCTTCGAAGGCGTCCTCGAGCTCGGAGGCGTTGACCGAGAAGCTCTTCAGCTGGCCGAGCACGTCGGTGAACCAGAGGCGGATGAAGCGGACGTCCGAGTCCTGGACGAGCTTGATGACGTCGGCGGCGCTGCGGGATTCGTCTGCCATGCCTCGATCTGCCTTCCTGATCTGGTCGCGAGAAGAGGGCAACGATAGGCGAATGAACCGGGCGGGTGCGAGCCGGCGTATATCGGGTACAGGCCCCGCCTGGGGAAGCATGCCGCAAGGCGGCCGGGGGCTCTACCCGGCGAGCTTGCACCAGGCACCAAATATCGGTATAACTTACAGACCGTAAGTAAGAGGCTAAAAGTAAAGTAAAGGCCACGTAAACGCTCTGTAAAGCCAAATTCGACCCCTCAGAGCAGAAGCGAGACGCAAGGTGACGGTAAAAACCGCAGTAAGCAGATTTCAGATCCACGACGAGCTCACGGCGCCCGACGAGAGCGCCCCGCTGATCAAGTCCATCCAGGCCGCCGGCGGCGCGGTCACCAAGTTCGTCGGCGTCCTCGCCGGCGCCCCCGCCGTCCTGCGCGCCTACACCCGCATGCGCTCCGAGCTCCGCGGCGGCGTCCTCCCCCAGGCCACTCGTGAGCGGATCGCCCTGGCGGTCGCCGAGCACCGTGGCGACAGCTACAGCATCGCTCAGCACGCCAAGTCGGCTCGTCGAGCCGGGCTCGGCCTCGACGAGGTCAGCCGAGCCCGCAGCTTCAGCTCGGCCGACGAGAAGGAGGCGGCGCTGCTCCTTTACCTGAAGGAGGCCCTGGACGCGGACGGATCGCCGCCGCTGCACCTCCACGAGGAGGCACGGGAGATCGGCTGGACCGACGAGGAGATCCTCGAGGCGGTCGGCCACCTGGCGCTGAACGAGTTCCAGAGCCTGATCGCCGGTGCCGCGGCGCTGCCGAAAGACCAGGCGACCCCACGAGTCCTCCCCTCCGCGGCGTAAGCCGCGCCGCCGGGCCACCCGGCGAACAGAGACTCGGTGCGAGACGCCCCGGCCGCCACGGCGCCGGGGCGTTTTCTTTGCTGCCTACTTGCCCTCGACCAGCGTCGCCGTGTAGAGCAGGCGAGCGGAGGTGTATTTGCAGCCGTAGGTGGCACGCTTGCCGACCGTCTGCTGGGCTTCGCCCTGGCGGATGTCGGTCGAGTTGGTGCAGGTCCCCGGCGCCCGACTGGCCCGCCAGACGTTGCTGGTTTCCAGACCCTGGGCGAAGAGCGGCGCCCAGGTCGGCACGGTGATGCCGACGATGTCGCCTTCTTCGACTTTCAGATTGGAGCCGAACTTGACCGTCTGGCCGAGGTAGGGCGAGAGCACCTTGGTCGCGCCCTGGCGGCGCAGCGCGTAGCGGGGCGGGTTGGTGCCGCCGACCTTGTGCAGGATCGCCAGGCGCGCCTCCGGCGGAGTGCCGAAGAAGCCGTTGAAGAAGGAGCGCTGCTTGTTCGTCGGCTGGGCCAGGGTCAGCGTCCAGGCCTTGATCGTGCCATCGCGCGGCACCCGGAAGGGCAGGTTGCTCTGGTCGGTCGAGACCTGAAAGCCGGTGACGCTGCCGACCGCCTGGCAGGGATCGCCCGGGCAGGAGGGGTCGGGGACGGTCGCGGTGTTGCCGAGCACCACCGTCGCCGTCGCCTGCTGGCGGGCCGAGCTGGTGGCGGCGAAGACCGAGATCACCGCGACCAGCGAGCAGGCCACCGTCGCCAGCGCCAGCAGGCGGCCGCGGGTGCGGCGTTGGCGGGGCGACGCGATCGTGGACCTCGGCATGCAGGAACTCCTCTCCGACGGGGACGGGCTAGGTGAGAACACCGCAGGTTAGCCCTCGTTGCGGCCGAAAAGCGTTTCTTAGCTGGCGTTTAGGGCCGGCGCAGGGCGGCGGCAGGCCAGCTCGGCGGGAGCAGGGGAAAGCTGACTACTGTCGCGCGTATTCGGCGGCGACCTGATAGCGAAGCCGGCCGACGCCTTCGAATTCAAGCGCTTCGGCAGCGGCGGCGGTGAGGTCGAAGGCACGGCCTTTGACGTAGGGGCCGCGGTCGATCACCGGCGCCACCACGGTGCGGCCGTGGTAGACGAAGCGGACCATGGTGCCGCAGGGCAGCGTCTTGTGGGCGACGCCGATCGTGCTCGGGCGCAAGGTGGCGCCGCAGGCGGTCGAGTTGCCCCACAGGCCTGGCCCGTACCAGCTGGCGCCGGCCCATTTGGCTGCTCCGAAGGCGAGTTCCTGGCCGCTTTCGGCGACCGGCGCTTCTTCGGTCGGAGCGGCTTCGTAGCCGGAGGCGCCACCGGTCATCGCCTGGGCAGCGGGGACGGCCGCGAGCACGGCGATCGCCGCCGTGGCCAGGGCCAGCGCGATGCGCGCCTTCCCACCGCGGGCACGGCGTACCGGCCCGTAATCGTCTTTCCGCTCGAGGCGGTTCTCGGCCTTGCTCATGCTCTTTCGGGCGCTTACGGGGTTAGCTGTCGGGCTCGCGCTGAAAGAGCTGCGCTACACGACCATCAGGTCGCGACTCGCCCCAACTAATTGGGTCCCCCGCTCCCCGCGGTATGTAGGCGGAGATTCAGCGGAAGTTGGCGGCAGGTTAGCAAACGCTAAGACGGAAAATCTGCCGTCGCTCCGCATCCGGGGGAAACGCCTGCACAGAGCGAAATCGGCGCCTTGGGCGGCGTCCTCGAATTCGGCATCCCGGCTTGCAATCTGTTCGCCCCAGAGGCGAACAGAGGGTATGGGAGAGGCCCCTCGCGGGGCCTCTCCTTTAGCGGGCCTGTAAGCCGGATCCTGTCTCGAGCGGCCATCTATCTATGCGGCCTACCTGGACCTCGCCGAGCCGGGTCGACGGTCCTGCTTGGCCTTGCACCGGGCGGGGTTTGCCTGGCCGCCGCGTCACCGCGACGCCGGTGCGCTCTTACCGCACCTTTTCACCTTTGCCTGTACGCGACCCACATGGTCGCCGCGCCATCGGCCGTGTGTTTCTGTGGCACTTTCCCGCGGGTTTCCCCGGGTGGGCGTTACCCACCGCCCTGCCCTGTGGTGTCCGGACTTTCCTCGAAGGGTTGTCTCTCCCCCCGCGGTCCGCTCGGCCCGCAATGGGGATGGTAGTCCTTGGGCGGCCGGCTGCAAACCGGCGCAATTCGGCGTCCTCGGTCGTGCGTCTTGCTCACGCAATTCCATTGCGCTCGCTGCGCCACCCTCCCTGCGTCCACCGCCTTGCTTGGTTTTCGCTCGGCTTACCTGACCTGAGCGGACGCGGGACCAAGCGATTCAAGGACGCAGGGAGCGCCGTGTGCCCTGCACACAAGCGACCGAGGACGCCGAAGCGCGCCGGTCCCGTGCCCGCTCAGACCTTGCGGAAGACGCCTACCACCTTGCCGAGGACGCGGGCCTCGGTGGTGATGATCGGTTCCATCTCCTCGTTCTCCGGCTGCAGGCGGATGTGTTCCGGTTCGCGGTAGATCCGCTTCACGGTCGCCTCCTCGCCGATCAGGGCGACGACGATCTCACCGTTGTCGGCGTCGTCGCTGGGACGAACGACGACGTAGTCGCCTTCGAGGATGCCGGCGTTCTTCATCGATTCGCCGCGGATCTGGAGTATGTAGTCGCCGTCCTCGCCGCCGATCACGTCGGGGATCTCGAGGTACTCGTCGATGTTCTCCTCGGCGAGGATCGGCTCACCGGCGGCCACCTGGCCGACCAGTGGCAGCTCGTAGCCCGGCCGCACCGTCTTCTTCGCCTTTTCGAACAGCAGCTCGATCGCCCGCGGCTTCGAGGGATCGCGTCGCAGCAGGCCGATCTTCTCCAGATTGGCGAGGTGCGCGTGCACGGTCGAGGACGAGTGCAGACCCACCGCCTTGCCGATCTCCCGAACCGTCGGCGGGTAGCCGGTTTTCGCCGCGTATTTGCGGATGAAGTCGAAGATCTCCTTCTGCCGCTTGGTGAGATCGAGATCAACCATCTTGCTCAGCGTTCCTCCTCGCCGGGTGCAGATGCCAGTGAAACTTCCATTCGAACACCTGTTCGTGACGAAGGCTACCGCGCCCCGCGGACGGTTGCAAGCGCCCCACCCTTCACACCTACCCGCCTTTCGCCTGCAAAGCTGGGATATATGCCGGCCCAGCCGCCCGAGCCCCGCGACAGCGCTCCGCGCCGCACCTACCTGGCGGCGGAGCGCACCCAACTCGCCTGGTGGCGAACCGGCTTCGCGGCGATCGCCGTCGCCCTCGCGGTCGGCCGCGTCGTCCCCGAACTAGCCGAAGCCTCGACCTCGTGGCCCTACGTAGCCATCGGCGTCGCCTTCGCCGTCTACGGCGTGTTGGCGATCCTCTACGGCAGCCAACGGATGCGCGCCTACGAGCGCGGCCTCGATATCCCACCCCAGTTCGCTGCCTCCGACCGCATGCTCACCGCGATGACCGTCTTCGGCGCCCTCCTCGGCCTGGCGATCGTGGCGCTGATCGTCTTCGAGTGATTGCGCCGGCCGACTCCCCGGCCGAGGGCCTCGTCGAGCTGGTCGAGTCGGTGCGGCAGCTGCCCTACGGGCGGCCAAGCGAGCCGACCCCGGAGGCGATGCTGCGCGAGGGTCGCGGCACCTGCTCGGCCAAGCACCTTTACCTCCTGCGGGAGCTCGCCGCCCGGTTCCCGGAGACCGAACCGGAGCTGGTCCATCGCGTCTACCGCGTCACCCCCGACGCCGCCGGCGAGCGTTGGGGCGAGCGGGTCGCCGCCACGGTCCCGCCGGAGGGCCTGGTCGACGTCCACCGCTATCTCACCGCCGCCGTCGGCGGACGCCGCATCGTCATCGACGCGACCTTCCCCGGCGAGCCCTGGGACGGCCACTCGTCCCTGCCGCTCGCCTGCGGCCCCGGCGAGGACCACCCCGCCGGCGCGGACCCGACCCGGGCGAAGCGGGAGCTCGAGCGGCTCCACTGCGACCCGGCGGTGCGCGAGCCGTTCATCGCCGCCCTCGGCGGTTGAATTCCCGCGAGCCGCCCGACCCTTCGTCCATACTCACCGGGGTTGAAGCCGCTCGCTCGTAATCTCGTCCCGGCTGCCACTTTCGTCGCCTGCGTCTGTGTGGCGTTCTCGAGCTTCGGCGCGGCACCCTCCGCGGCCGCGCCGAAGGCGAAGCCGCACGCCGCCGGATTCCACCCCAAGGTACTCGGCTGCATCAGCCAGAGCCAGCAGGTCATTCACCGCCGTGGCTGCACGAAGCTGACCGGCTCGATCTTTTCCTCCCTGCTCTCTGCCGTCAGCTCGCTGCGGGTCGAGGGCAGCTCGGTCTACCTCAGCAGCTTCGACGCGAGCGCCGTCACCCAGATCGGCCTGGCGCCGTCCGGGGCGCTCTCCTTTCAGTCCTGCATCACCGGCGACAGCTTCACCGAGGGCTGCACGACCACCCCCGGCGCCAAGCCGAACGAGCGCGAGGGACCGCTCGCCGGGGCCTCGGCCCAGGCGTTCAGCCCCGACGGCCGCACCCTCTACGTCGCCGGCAGCTTCTACGACGCGACCGTGACCTGGCTGCACCGCGACCCCGCCAGCGGCACGCTCACCTACGGCGGCTGCCTGACCGGGACCCTGGCCGCAGCGCCGCCGGAAGGACCGTGCACGCCGGTCCCCGGCGCGACCAAGGACGGCCACCACTCCGGCCTCGACGAAGCTCGCGGCCTCGCGGTCAGCAAGGACGGCAGCCACGTCTACGTCACCGCCAGCAGGGACGAAGGTGTCGCCGTCCTCGCCCGCGACCCGGCCAGCGGCGACATGACCCTTCAAAGCTGCGTCGCCTCCGAGCGCGGCGCCCCCGGCTGCGGGCGGGCGCCGGCGAGCGTGCTCGAAGAAGCGGCGGCGCCGGTGCTCTCCCCCGACGGCCACTTCCTCACCGTGCTCGGCCGCCACGCCGGCACCGTAGACGTCTTCTCCGTCGGCGGCTCGGGATCGCTGAAGTTCCGCAGCTGCGTCTCCCGTTACACCTCGCCCCCATGCGCCGACCCGGGTCGGGCCGCCGGCGGCACCTACACCCTGCAGGCGCCGACCGGGATGGTCGAATCGCCCGACGGCCGCTTCCTCTACGTGCGCTCCTACGGCGAGGTCGTCGCCCTCAAACGGAGCCGGGCCAGCGGCAAGCTCAGCGCCGTCGGTTGCGCCAGCAGCATGGGCGCCGACCGGCGCATCTGCGCCAACCTGCCGTTCGGCTCCGGCCCAACCGGCAGCCCGATCCTCAGCCGCAACGGCCGCATCATGTTCTTCGCCAACCGGGCCTCCGGGATCACCGAACTGCGCCGCGACCCCCACACCGGCAAGCTCGCCTTCGCCGGCTGCACCGCCGCCCAGCTGCGCCTCAAGCAGGAGCCGGTCAGCGCCTGCGCGAAGCTGCCGGGAGCGACGAAGGATGGCTCCGACAGCGGCTTCGATGGCCTCAACAAGCTCGCCCTCGGACCCGGCGGCGTGATCTTCGCCGCGACCGGCCGCGAAGACGCGACGGTCACCGCTCTGCGGCCCTGAGCGCATCCGAAAAAGCCCCCGCGAGCGGGGGCTTTCGAAGTGCGGCTGAAAGGAGTCGAACCTTCACGGCCTTTCGGCCACCAGCCCCTCAAGCTGACGCGTCTACCAATTCCGCCACAGCCGCAGAGCGGTTGATCCTACCTAAGCCTCACTCGCTGCCGAGAGCCCGGTCGATGAACGGGCCGAGCAGGTCGGCGACGCGATTGGCGGTGGTCTCGGGGGCGTCGCCGGGGGTGGTGATGTAGGAGATCGCGAGGCGAACGAGGACTTCGGCAAGCAGGCCGATGTCGGGCTTCGGCGCCTCCGGCCAGCCCTGCTCGATCACGGCGGAGAGGCGGGCGGTGGCCCAGAGCACGACCGGCTGCCCCTGGGTGGTGACCAGGGGCAGCATTCCTTCGGTGCCGTCGTCGCTGAGCAGCAGCCGAATCAACGGGTCCTCGGCGGCGGAGCGGAGGAACTGCTCCAGCGCGGCCTCGATCGCCGCGTGGGGATCGCCGGCGTGGCGGAGGACCGCCGCCTCGACGTCGTCGAGGAAACGTTCGCCCTCGTGGATGACGAAGGCGAGGCCGAACTCGTCGCGGTTGCCGAACTCCTTGTAGAGGGTCTGGCGACTGACGCCGGCGGCGGCGGCGATGTCCGACATCGTGATCTGCGACCAGGAGCGCGACTCCAGCTGGTCGCGGGCGGCGCCGAAGAGGGTTTGGCGCAGGAGCTCCCGTGCCGCCTCCGGATAGGGGGTGCGCGTGCTCGCCATCCCCCCTATCGTCGCAGCGGAAGCGGTCAACCGCCACCCCTAGTCATCGAGGCTCGAAATCGACCTTGTCGCGGACGCCGCAGTCGGGGCAGGGCCAGTCGTCGGGCACCTCGCTCCAGGGCGTCCCGGCGGGGAACCCCTCGCGGGGGTTCCCCTCGGCCTCGTCATAGACGTAGCCGCAGGCCGGGCAGGCGAAGGCGCTCACGCCGCCGCCTGATCGGCCTGACCGCCACCGCCGAAGGCGCGTGGCCGGCCGCCGGAGCGACCCTCGCCGCCGGACGCGGAACCACCGGCGCCGCCGGCCGGACCGCCGCCGCCGTAGCGGGCGAGGATCTTCGCCCGGCGCCGCGGGCTGATGTTGGCCAGCTCGACCTCGCCGCCGTAATGGGCGACCAGGCGCGGGTCCATCACCCGCTTCCAGAGCGGCGGGAACCAGGCGAGGACGATCATCCCGGCGTAGCCGGTCGGCAGCTGCGGCGCCTCTTCGACGTGGCGCAGCGCCTGGTAGCGGCGGGTCGGGTTGGCGTGGTGGTCGGAGTGGCGCTGCAGGTGGTAGAGCAGCACGTTGGAGGCGACGTTGTTGCTGTTCCAGCTGTGCTCGGGACGGCAGCGCTCGTAGCGGCCGTCCTCTTTCTTCTGCCGCAGCAGCCCGTAGTGCTCGAGGTAGTTGACGACCTCCAGCAGGGAGAAGCCGATTACCGACTGCAGCACCAGCCAGGGCAGGACGACCGGGCCGAAGGCGACGGCGAGCGCTCCGAACAGCACGATCGTCATCGCCCAGGCGGTGAGGATGTCGTTGTGGATCGAGAAGTGCGGCTTTTCGAGCCGGTCGAGCCGCTTGCCCTCGATCTCCCAGGCGGAGCTGAGGCTGCCCCAGACGGTCCGCGGCAGGAAGGCCCAGAAGCTCTCCCCCAGCCGCGAGCTGGCCGGGTCCTCCGGGGTCGCCACTTTGACGTGGTGGCCGCGGTTGTGCTCGATGAAGAAGTGGCCGTAGCCGGTCTGCGCTAGGGCGACCCGGGAGAGCCACTTCTCCGAGCTCTCGCGCTTGTGGCCGAGCTCGTGGGCGGTGTTGATCGCGATCCCGCCGACGACGCCCATGGTCAGTGCCAGGCCGAAGGATTCGACAACCGAGAGGTCGCCGCTGCCCCACTTCCAGCAGGCGAGGACGAGCCCGGCGTACTGGATCGGAATGAAGACGTAGGTGCACCAGCGGTAGTAGCGGTCCTGCTCGAGGAACTTGAGGACGCTATCGGGGGGGTTGACGCTGTCGTGGCCGACGACGAAGTCGAGCAGCGGGAAGATTCCGAAGACGAGGACGGGGCCGAGGAACCAGAAGCCGCCGAAGCCGGTGACTTCCACCCATCCCCAGGCGCCGAACGGCGACAGCGGGACGAGGATCCCCAGCAGCCAGGCATAGCGCTTGGGGTCGCTCCACGTCGCCGGATTGACCTCGACGTCGTCGTGATGATGGTGGTGATGGTGATGCTCGTGTTCTGCGTGAGCCTCCACGGCTCGCCTCCTCTGTCATTTGGGGGCCGAACGTCCGTAAGGTTTACACAGATACGAGATTTGTCAACTGAGGTTACAGAGCAGCGGAGAACGTCCCCAGTTCGGGGAAGCACAGACTCGGCTCTGAAAGCGGAGTACGACCAGGAGGAGCGCCGGAGGCGCTAGATCTTCAGCAGCAGAATCGTGTTCGCGACGAAGAGGATCGCGAAGAAGACGGTGGCGCGGTCGAGGTTGCGCTCGACCATCGAGCCGCCGCCGATCGAGCTGCCGCCGCCACCGATGCCGAAGGCGCCGGAGAGGCCGGCGTCTTTGCCCGAGTGGAGCAGGATCAGGAAGACCAGCACGACGGCGATGATCACCTGGATGATTCCGAAGATCGTGAACACGGTCCTGAAAGTCTAGCTGCGCTCGACCTTTTCCGGGTCGGCGCCGTCGCCGTTGCCGTTCGCGACGCCATCGGCGCCACCGCCCGTGTGGCCGTTCGCGCCGTTCGTCACGCCGTCGGCATGGCCGTTCGAAGCACCGTTCGAGTGGCCATTCCCGTTCCCGTTGCCGCCCCCCACTCCGACCTTCGCCCCCTCGCGGCTGCGTTCGAGCTCGTCGAGCATCTCGACCGCCTCGCGGCGCAGCTCGGCGTCGAGGATCGCGTAGTCCTCGTCGGAGAGCTTGCCGGCGGCGTGATCGAGCTCGGCATCGCGGATCTCGCCGTATTTGGCTTCTTTGAGGGCGTCGGTCTCGGTGCGGACGAGGGCGCCCTTACGGCGGCCACGGCTCGGCCAGATCGCGATCAGCGCCCCGGCGAGGGCGATCAGGCCGCCGATCCACATCCAGGTGACCAAGGGGTTGACGATGAACTTGAAGGTCACCGTCGCCTCGGAGCCTTCGTAGGCCTTGGCGATCTTCTGTGCCGCCAGTTGCTGCAGCGTCTGCACCTGCCTCAGCGCCGCCGGTCGCAGCGCCGGGTTAGCCAGCGCCGCTTTCATCAGCCCGCCGAGATCTTTGCACTGCTGCGGCGTTCCAGGCGCCCCGCGCACGCATTCCGTGAAGCCTTTGTCGGCTGCTTTCGCCTGCTGCTGCAGGCCGATGACGTCGGGGTTCGGGGCAATCCATTCGTCATGGGTGAGGCCGGCGTAGAGCCCGACCTCGCTGGTCGGCTCGCCGTCGAAGAAAGAGGAGATCAAGCCGCCGCCTTCAGCCCCGCCGGTCGGCTTGAAGAAGCGCCGGCTCGGGTGGGCGGTCCAGAGCAGGTCGCCGCTCTTCTCGTCGTAGACCCGAACCAGCTGGCGGATCGTCAGCTTCTCGGAGTCGAAGCTGGTTTCGGGCCGCACGTATTCGACTCGGCGACCGTCGATTACCGCGCTTTCGCCCGGCTTGAGGTCGACGTCGCGGTTGGTCTGGAAGCTGGAGGAGGCGGCGATTCCGATCAGCAGCACGGCGACGCCGATGTGGATGATGTAGCCGCCGTAGCGGCGCCGGTTGCGGCCGACCAGGCCGACCAGGGCCTGCGGGCGGCTCTCGTCGCGCAGCCGGGCCCTGGCGGAGGCGCCATTCCAGAACTCCTGGCTGATCCCGGCGATCGCGAAGGTGGCGAAGCTGAAGAGCGCCAGCGCCCAGGGCTTGTGGGCCGCGTCGGTGAAGATCGCCAGCCCGAGGGTGACGAGCACCGTGATCGCCACCGGGACGATGAAGACCCGCCTGGCGCTGGCCCAGCTGACCCGCCGCCAGGCGAGCAGCGGGCCGATCCCGGTGAAGAGGACCAGGAGGATCGCCAGCGGGGTCGTGTAGTGGTCGAACCAGGGTGCCGCCAGCGAGGACTTGGAGCCGGTGAAGAGTTCGGAGATCAGCGGGAAGAAGGTGCCCCAGGCGATCACCAGGACCAGCCCGACCAGCAGCAGGTTGTTGACGAGGAAGACCGACTCGCGGGAGATCAAGGAGTCCATCCGCTTCGGCGAGCGCAGGTCGTCGAGCCTGGAGACGATCAGCAGGGTCGAGCCGATCACGACGACGCCGATCAGGGCGAGGATGTACGGGCCGACGGTGTTGTCGCCGAAGGCGTGGATCGACTGCAGGACACCGGAGCGGACCAGGAAGGTGCCGAGCAGCGCCATCGAGAAGGTGCCGACGACGAGGCTGGCGTTCCAGACTTTCAGCATCCCGCGCTTCTCCTGGACCATGATCGAGTGCAGGAAGGCGGTGGCGAGCAGCCACGGCATCAGCGCCGCGTTCTCGACCGGGTCCCAGGCCCAGTAGCCGCCCCAGCCGAGCTCGGTGTAGGACCAGCGGGCGCCGAGCAGCAGGCCGAAGCCGAGGAAGGTCCAGGCGACCAGGGCGAAGCGCCGGGTGGCGCGGATCCATTCGGCGTCGAGGCGGCGGGTAACGAGGGCACCGATCGCGAAGGCGAACGGGATCGTGAACGCCACGTAGCCCGAGTAGAGCATCGGCGGGTGGATCATCATGCTCGGGTGCTGGAGCAGCGGGTTGAGGCCGATCCCGTCGGCCGGCGCCGGAGAGAGAGTCGCAAACGGGTCGACGTCGGGCGCGAACAGCATCAGCCCGGTGAAGAAGGCGGCGACGCCCATCATCACCGCGGTCGCCCACGGCACCAGCTCGCGCAGCTTGTTGCGGGTCGCGTAGAGGGCGATCGAGGAGGCGATCGAGAGGACCCAGGCCCAGAGCAGCAGCGAGCCTTCCTGGCTCGACCACATCGCCGCCAGCTTGTAGAAGGTCGGCGTCTCCAGCGAGCTGTGTTCCTGCACGATCTTGAAGCTGAAGTCGTTCGTCGCGAAGGAGACCTCGATGATTACGACGCAGGCCGTCAGTAGGCCGAAGAAGAGGTAGACGAGGCGGCGGGAGAGGACGACCTTGCGCTCGTCGTGGCGGCCGATGAGGGCGAGCAGCCCGGCGGCTACGGCAGCAGCGAACGCCAGCGCCAGCAGGACGCTGCCGATGCTAGCCATTGCTTTGCGTGGTGAACTTCGACGGGCACTTGGTGATCAGGGTTTCCGGTTCGCCGACGAAGGTGCCCTCCTTCATCGCGCCGGTCAGGACAATCTCGCGGCCGCCGCGGAACGGGTCCGGGATGGTGCCGTGGTAGGTGACGGGAAGCTGGGCGCCGTGGCCATCGCGGTCGACGACCTTGAAGGCGATGCCGTTCCCTTCGTGCCGGATCGACCCGGTGACGACCTTGCCGGTCAGGTCGGCGGTGGTGCCGGCCGCGGCGGTAGTGAGTTCGGACGGCTCCTTCGCCTCGGTCGAAGCCGAGAAGGAGGTGTAGATCAACGCCACCGCCAGGAGGACGGCAACGCTGAGCGCCACGACCAGCCGAATCTTTCGCTTGCGCGAGGGGTCCATACGACGGCCGGAATTATCGCACTCCTGCGACACGGCCTCATTGCGCCTGCGAGAATCCCCGCCATGGCCGACGACCCCGTACTTCTGATCACCGGTGCCTCCAGCGGCATCGGCGCCGCCACCGCGCGCGCCGCCTCCAACGACTACCGCCTCGTCCTCGCCGCCCGCAGCGTCGAGAAGCTGGAGGAACTGGCGGCGGAGCTGGGTGGCGACGAGCGCGCGTTGGCGGTCCGCTGCGACGTCGCCGAGTGGGACCAGGTCGAGGCGATGACGGCGGCGGCGCTGGAGCGCTTCGGCCGGATCGATGCGGTCTTCGCCAACGCCGGCTTCGGCGCCGGCCGCGGCTTCCTCGAGGAGTCGGTCGAGCACTGGCGCTCGATGGTCCTGACCAACGTCCTCGGCCCGGCGCTGACGATCCGCTCCACCCTCCCCCACCTGCTCGAGCGCGGCACCGGCCACTACGTGATCACCAGCTCGATCGCCGGCCGAATCACGATGCCGGGCTCGCTCTACGGGGCGACCAAGTGGGCGGCGACGGCGATCGGCCAGAACCTCCGCGCCGAGCTCCGCCAGACCCACGAGAACAACGCGATCAGGGTGACGCTGATCGAGCCGGGGATGGTCGACACGCCCTTCTTCGACAATCGCCCCGGCGAGTGGGCCCTGCAGGACGAGGACATCGCCCGGGCCGTGATGTACGCGCTGGAGCAGCCGGCTAACGTCGATGTGGGTGAGATCCTCATCCGGCCGGCTGGGCAGCCGGGGTAGTTCGCTCTCTCATTGGGACGGGCGGGAGCCGGGATCACTCCCCCGGAGACCGTCGCGCAGCTGGGCGAGCCGCCTGGGCTCGGGCGAGTCCCGCTTGAGCCTCCGGGGGAGTGATCCCGGCTCCCGCTACGGGCCCAGGAGGACTCGGACTACTCGCCAGTAGGTGCGGAGGAGGAGGCGGGCTGGCGCGGAGCGGGCGGCCGGAGCGATGAAAGGTGAGTCCAGGTCGGCCGTCAGGGTCGAGGCGAACTCCGCGGGGCTGATGCGGCGGTGGCGGCGGATGGTGCGGCGTTCGCGGAGGAGGCGGGGGAGGGAGCGGGCGAAGTCTTGGTTGGCTAGGCGCTTTTGGCTACGCCAGCCGCCCCGGGAGGCGACCCCTAGGAGGGCTAGCTCGGTGGCGAGGAGGACGGGGGCGAGGAGGATCAGGAGGGGGGTTGGCCAGAGGCGGGTGAGGGTGGCTAGGCGGTTGCGCTCCAGCCAGCGCCACTTTTGGGTGGAGCCGGCGAAGTCGTAGTCGTGCTCGACCACGGCCGCGGGTTCGATTCCCAGGGTGCCGCCGCGGAGGCGGAGGCGGAGCGAGAGGTCGACGTCCTCGTGGTACATGAAGAAGTGCGCGGGGAAGCCGCCGAGGTCGTCCCAGGTCGACCGCGGGATCGCCAGGCAGGCGCCAGAGAGGACTGGCACCTCGGTCGGCTCGGTGGGGGCGTCGGCGAGCGGCTCGCCGTGGCGGCCGGCCCAGACGATGCCGGTGAAGTGGACCGGGTTACCGGCGGAGTTGATCTCGGTCCCCCCCGCCTCGGTCACCAGCGCCTGCCAGGCCGCCCAGCCACGGCCCTCGCGCCAGGGAGCGCGGATCGCCTTGCCCCAGCCCGGCCGCGGCATCGCGTCGGGGTTGAGGGTGACCAGCAGCTCGCCGGTTGCGGCGGCGGCTGCGGCGTTCACCCCCCCGGTGAAGCCGACGTTCCGCCCCATCCGCACGATCCGCGCCCGCGGCGCCAGCCCTTCGGCGACGGCGACGGAATCGTCGGGGGAGTCGTTGTCGACGACGATCAGCTCGTCGTCCTCCCCCAGCTCCGGCAGCAGCGCCGGCAACGTCCGCGAGAGCTCCTCGCGGCTGTTCCAGGCGACGATCAGGACTGAGAGCGAGGGACGCACCGGCGCGGAGGGTATTCGCCCTCCGCGCCGGTGCGCCTCGCTAGACCCGTCGCGCTACTTCTTGCCCTTCTTCTTGCCCTTGCAGCTGACGACGTTCAACTTGAACTTGTTGTTGTTCGCCTTCTTGCCGTTCTGGCCCTTCTGCTTCAGGACGGCGCGCTGCGGCTTCTGACAGGTGTTGGTCGAGTTGACCAACAGGCTCTTCTTGCCACCCGACATGTTCAGCACGAACTTCTTCACCGGGACGTCCGGCAGTCCGTTGAAGACGGTCTTCAGACCGCCATTCTTGGAGCTGATCACGCCGCGGAGCCGGATCGGGATCTGGCCGCGCAGGTTGACCAAGAGGTCCGGCAACTTGTGCGTCGAGGAGACCAGGTAGACCGGCCCCTTCAACTTGCCGTCGAGCAGCGGGGTGATGGCTTCGGCGTGGCCGTAGACAGACCCCTTCGGACAGGCCGCGGCCGCCAGCTGCACCCGGGTGCAGACGGTGCGGATGTGGCTCTGTTCGAGGAACAGCGAGTGCGGCAGGGTGAGAGCCGTCCGTTCGAAGTTGGCTTCACCTTCCTTCGCCTTGACGGTGACCTTGATGCGGGGGAACTTGGCGCGCTTGGTCGGGCCGAAGATCTGAGCAACGAACTTCGGCTTGAACTTCAACGCGTTGCAGTTCACCGCCGCGAACGGCGAGGTGACCGCGTAGGTGCTGAACGCCGCCGGATTGGCCGGATCGGCGCCCCCGCCGTTGATCGTGCCCGTCGTCGCCTGGGAGGCGCAATTCGTCGGGTTCTTCATGAACGCCGGCTTGTCGACGTTGACGAGAATCGAGCGAATGTCCAGCTTCACCCCTCCGAACACGTCGGGGATCAGGTCGGACACGGCGTTGATCTGAGCGGTTTCCGGATTGACGTTGAGCGCCACCCGGACGACCACGGTGCCGAGGTCATACGGCCCGGCAACCGCCGGGACGATCGTCACCAGCGAGATCGGCGCGCCCTTGTAGGGACCCGCCAGATACGCACTGCCCGGCAGGCGGAGCGGGTTCGCCCCGGTGCCGGAGATCGTCTGCACGCCGCCGATGCGACTGGCGGTCGGGCAACTCGGACTGACCTGCTCGGCCTTGCCCGTTGCAGCCGCAGCGGCAGCGATCGCCGCGTCGGAGCAGTAGGGGACCCCGGCGAGCTTGCCGGTCAGCCCCTTGGGCAGGGTCACGTTGACGACCTTCAGCTCCTGCTGTCCGTCCGGACGCGTGATCGCGACCCGGAACGGGCTGTAGGCGCCAGCCGTGCTGTTGTCGACCTTCGCCGAGTAGCCGGGGGCGAACTTGCGGCCGGCCAACGTGGTCGGGCAGGCACCGCCACCTGGGTCGCCGGTGAGATTGAACTTGTCGCTCACCGGAGTCGTCGTGCCGGGCCGCGCCCACGGTTCCATCTGGCCCGTGGTTTCGGCCGCCGCACAGGTCGGCGGGCTGGTCAGGACGGACCGCGGCCCGTCGAATTTGACCCGGACCGAGGTGAACGGGACCTGGGGCAGGCCTTCTGGCAACGCTCCGGCGAATTCGCCGATCTCTTTTTCGTTGAACACGGCGGTCAGCTGACCCGTGGTCGCGTTGGCTTTGACGTTGCCAACGAGGCGGACGTCGATGCCCTGTTTTTCATCCTTGGCTTCGAGCAGGATCCGGAACTCTTCGCCGGATTCGGGATTGGTGCTCTTCGGTTCGCCGACGTAGACCTGGCCGGTGAGCGTTTTCGAAAGCGGCGGCGAATCGATTTCGACGCTGCCGACCCGCGAGTCGGGCGGGCATTCGTTCGTTTCGACGCGCTGACCCTTCTTGAACTGGGCGTCGGTGCAGGCGACCAGGCCGTTCGCCCCGGAGGGGTTGAGGCCCATGCCGGCCGGCAGGGTGAGCACCGCCTTCTTCAGGTGGGACTCCTGGACGGCGCTTTCATCGCCGGTCAGGTATTTGAGCGTGGTCTCGACCGTGGCCGGGGCCGGCGAATCGATCGCGCCGGTGCCGGGGGTCGTTTTCACACCTGGGGTGAACGGGACTTTGTCGCAGCCGGTCTGCTGGACCAGCGTGCCCGTGCCTCCGTTCGTTTCCTCCACCTTTGCCTCTAGCGCGGTCGAACCGAGCGGGAAGGTGGGGTTCGGTTCGCCGTAGGACTCGGCCCGGAACCAGGTCGAGTAGAGGTCCGGGAACGTGTTCGGGTCTTCACAGGTGGTCGGGTTGTTGATGTAGGTGCCGTTGCCGGTTTTGTTGTCGCCGAAGCTGACCAGACGGCTGATCAGCGTTTCGAACGGCGGCGCCGACGGTTCCAGTTTGATCCGGAAGCTCTCGTGGAAATCGCTCTCCCAGGCGACCTCGGTTTCCAGGAACACTTTTTTGCCGGCGGCGATGAAGCCGAACAGAGCCGGTTCACCGGGACGCGGCTCGAGGTTGTAGACCGGGACTTTGGTCAGACCGGGGGTCGGCGGCACGATCGCGCCTTTCGGCAGGAAGAGTTCCGGTTCGGTGGTGCCGGGGACGTGAACGGCGTGCGGCACGGTGGTGATGACCGTGACTTCCTCTTCGCCGGTTTGCGAGGCTTCTGGACAGCCGCCGGCTTCAAAGGTCGCGACCGGGCACTTCGGCAAGGCGTTGGGGTTGACGGTCTCGCCGGGGGGAAGGTCGACGCGCAGCGTTTTGATGTCGCGGTCCTCGACCGGTTCTTTGATCGACGTGACTTTGGTTTCCACCGGGACTTGCGTTCCGTTCGCGAGTTCGAGTGGAGCTTCGGTGATTGGTTCGTGCTGGATGATGTACTGGGTGAAGCCGATCGGGGGATGCCCGCCGGCCTGTTTGAAGAAGGCCGCGCCGGTGTTCGGGCCGCACTTCACTCCCGCCACCGGTTCGTTGGCGAAGCAGGTTCCGGCCTGCCAGCCGTCGGCGTTCGTCGGCGGTTCGTTCTGTTTTTCGACGATGTCGCCGGTGTCCGCCCAAGCGGACGCTGACATCGCGAACAGAGTCCCCAGACACAGCATCAGCACCACGATCGAGCGCCTTACCATCAACTCCTCCTTGTTCCCCTAATCCAGCTTTACGCCGCCCCTGCAAGGCGTCGTATTCCCTCTCCCAACACGGACCTTAGACCTTCGATGCGGCGGAGAGCAAGTGATCAAGGGTCGAGATCCCTGACCGGCGGGGTTACCTGGGTTCTAACTCCGCTTCCCTTTCGCGCCTTTGGCGGCGTGCTTCTTGCCGCCCTTCTTGCCCCCGCCTGCTTGTGCTTCTTGCCGTGCTTCTTCTTATGGCACGGCGACTTCAGCTTCACCCGCTTGTTGGCCTTCTTGCCGTTCTGGCCTTTCAGCTGAACGATCGCTTTGATCGGCTTTTTGGCGCAGAGGTTGCGGGATGCGACCAGCAGGCCGTGCTTACCGCCGCGAAGGTTGAGGACGAATTTTTCGACCGGGACGTCGGGGACGCGGTCGAAGGTGGTCCGGATGCCGCCCTTGAAGGAGTCGATGCGGCCGTCGAGGTCGATGTCGATCTGGCCTTCGAGGTGGGCGACCATGTCCGGCAGCAGGTTGTTCGAGGAGCGCAGGTAGACCGGTCCTTCAAGCGGCTTGCCGAGCAGCGGCGAGAAGGCGCGAGCGCGGCCGTAGATCGATTTCTTCGGGCACTGCTGCGCGGCGTACTGGACCCGGGTGCAAACGCCGCTGAGGCTCGCCTGGTCGAGGAAGAGCGCGTGTGGCAGCGCCACCGAGACGCGGCTGAGGTTGGCGTCGCCGGAGCGGGCTTTCAGTTCGGCCCGCAGCTTCGGGTGTTTGGCCCGCTTGGTCGCGCCGAAGGTCCGCAGCTTCATCTTCGGCTTGAAGCCGAGCGCTTCGCAGCCGGCAAGTTTGCTCGGGTCGGCGACTTTGGCGGTGCCGAACGTGGCCGGGTTGGTCGGGTCGGCGCCGCCGCCGTAGAGCAGCCCTTCGGTCGCGAACTGCGAGCAGTTGGTGCCGTTGAGGGTGAAGTTGGGGCGGTTGACGTTGACCGAGATCGAGCGGATGTCGAGCTTGGCGCCGCCGAAGACGTCGGGGATCGCCGTCGTCACCGGATGGATCTGCGCGGTTTCCGGATCGACGAAGAGCGGCACCCGGACGATGACGTTGCCGAGGTCGAAGGGGCCGGCGAGTGCCGGGGTGACCACCGCCAGCGAGAGCGGTGCGCCCTGGTAGGGGCCGGCGAGGTAGGCCTTGCCGTTGATCGTCAGCGGCGCGCTGCCGGAGCCGGAGCGGATCGTCGCGACACCGACTTCGCTGTCGGACGGGCAGCTCGCTTTTTTCTTCTCTTCGGCGCCGGAGCGTTTGGGGTTGGCGGCGGCGGCAAGCTGGACCGGCGTGCAGTAGGAGACGCCGGCGAGTTTCGCGGTCGCTCCCGGCGGCAGGATCACGTTGACGCCCTTCAGCTCCTGCTGACCGGTGTTGCGGGTGATGTTGAGCTGGAACGGGGTGTAGTCGAGCGCCTTAGCGGAGACCGGTTTGGCGCTGAAGCCCGGAGCGAAGGGCCGTTCCGCCATCGTCTTCGCGCAGGGCCCGCCGCCCGGCGCTTTGCTCATCGCCAGGTTGGTCGAGGGCGAGGCCGCGGCGTTACCGGACCAGGGCGTGATCTTGCCGCTGGAGGTGTTCGGGCCGCAGACGGGCGGGCTGGTCAGCGGCAGCTTTTTCGTCGGGCCGCCGCCGAAGCTGAGCTGGAAGGAGCTGAACGAGACCTGCGGGGCTTCGCTGACCGTGGTGGTCAGCTGCCCGGTCGTCGGGTTGGCGCTGATCCGCCCTTCGCGCCGCACCTCGACCCCGTAGCGGGACGAGGCGGCGGCGATGAAGATCCTGAACTCCTGGCCCGAGGTCGGGTCGCGGCTGAGCTGGTTGCCGAGGTAGACATTGCCGGTCAGCGAGCCGGCCGGCAGCGCCGGCGCTTCGATCTTGACCGTGCCGATCTGCGATTTCGCTGGGCAGGCGACGGCGGCGGTTTCGCCGCGGGCGCCGTGGAACTGGGCGTTGGTGCAGGCTTCGAGCCCTTCCGCCGCTTCCGGGTTGAGGCCGACGCCGCGGGCGAGGGTCACCTGCGCCTGCTTCACGGTCGAGTCGTTCAGCTGTTCGCCGCCCTGGCCCTGCGGCACGTTGAGCGCGACGGAGATCGGCGCCGCGGTGTCGGTGGTGGCGCCACCGGCCCCGGTGTCGAGGCCGGGGGCGAACGGAACTTTCTGGCAACCGTCGATGTTCGCCGGCGGGGTCGTCGGGATCGGCCCATCCTTGGCTTCTTCGTAGCTTTCGACCGCGAGGGTCGTGGTCGAGGGGCCGTTGCACTCACTACCCATGGTCAGGAAGGTGCCGTCGCCGGCGCGGCCGTTGAAGACGAGGCGGTTCTCGGTCAGCGGCAATTCGTTGGGAATGTCGCTGATCGTGAAGCCCTCGTGGAAGTCGGTCGCCCAGGCGATGTCGGCCTGCAGGTAGACGTTCTTGTTGATCACCGGGACGCTGAACCCGAACAGCGCCGGGTGCCCCTGGTCGGGCACGATGTTGTAGACCGGCAGCGAGAGCTGCGCCGGGATGATTTCCAGCAGGCTGAACGAGGTGACTTCGCTGACCCCGACCTGGCTCCCGGCGGGGCAACCGGCGGCGCCGGCTTCGAAGGTCTCTTTCGGGCACTGCGCGGTGGCCTGCGGATTGACGTTCAGGCCTTCGGGCAAGTCGACCCGGACGTTTTTGATCTTCCCTTCCGGGAGGCCGAGGCCGTCGGTGTTGAAGACGAAGTCGGTGAGGCCGACATTGGGCCGCCCCGCGGCCTGGGTGAAGAACTGGCTCGGGTCGTTCTGGTACGTGCACTGGGGGATGTCTTTCGTGCAGGTCCCGGCTTCCCAGGACTTGACGCCGAAGGCGGCACTGGCCCCTGGCGCGGCGACGAGGCCGAGGACCGTAATCAGGCCGACGGCAATCGAGATCCCCAGCTTCTTCACTGTGCGTTCTCCTTCTTCCCCAGGTGGCAGATAAAAGTTTGGCGCCGCCCCCGCTCGCAGAGGCGACGCTCCAAATGGCATACCCAGTCAACGGCTACGTGAACCACCCGGCGGTGGCTCACTTGGCGGCCGAATGCTTCTTGCCCTTGCCCTTGTGCTTCTTGCAGGAGGGGACGTGCAGCTTCAGTTTCTTCTTCTTCAACTTCTTGCCGTTCTGGCCTCTGAAGTTGAGGTAGGAGGCGCCCGGTTTGCCGCACATGTTTCGCGAATTGACCAGCAGGCCGCGCTTGCCGCCGTTCATCGTCAGGCGGAATTCGGAGACGGGGACGTCGGGCACCGTCGCGAACACGGTTTTGGTCCGTTCGCCCTTCTTCGTGTTGCTGATCACCCCGCGTAGGCGGATGTCCACCTGCCCCTGCAGGTCGGCGAGCAGGTCCGGCAGTTCGTGGTCGGAGGAGACGAGGTAGACGGGCCCCTTCAGTTCGTCGTCGAGCAGCGGCGACTTGGCGCTGGCGTAGCCGTAGACCGAGCGCGCCGGGCAGTTGTTCGCGGCGAGCTGTGGGCGGGTGCAGATGGTGCCGATGTGGGCCTGGTCGAGGAAGATCGAGTGCGGCAGGGTGAGCGCGGCGCGGGCGATGTTGGCATCCCCCGCACGGGCGCGGAGCACTGCCTGCAGCCGCGGGTGGCCGGCGCGGCGCAGCTTCTTCTTCCCGCCCAGCACCTTGGTGGTTAGCTGGGGGCGGAACTTCAGGCCGTCACAGCCGGTGGTCTGGAACGGGAAGCGGATCGGGGCGGCGCTGTAAGTGGCCGGGTTGGCCGGGTCCGCCCCACCCCCGCGCACCGCGCCGGTCGCCTGGAAGAGGTCGCAGCTGGTCGGGTTGAGGCTGAATTCCTTGCGGTCGAGGGTGAGGTCGATCGAGCGCAGGCTGAGCTGGGCGCCGCCGTAGACGTCCGGAATCGGATCGGAGACGGCGCGGACCTGCGCGGTTTCCGGTTCGACGAAGAGGGCGACGCGGACGACCACGGTGCCGAGGTCGAAGGGGCCGGCGACGGCGGGGGTGATGACGGCCAGCGAGAGCGGCGCGCCTTTATATGGACCGGCAAGGTAAGCCCGCCCGTTGCTGATCGCGTAGGGGGCCGAACCGGTGCCGGCGGTGATCGCCGCCTTGCCGACTTCGCTCTTCGCCGGGCAGCTGGGCGTCTTTGCCTCTTCCGCCCCGCTCTTCGCCGCAGCGGCGGCGATCTGCGCCGCCGTGCAATAGGGGATGCCGGCGAGCTTCGCGGTGACCCCGGGCGGCAGCAGCAGTTCGATTCCTTTCAGCTCCTGCTGGCCGTCGGCACGGGTGATCCGCGTCGAGAGCGGGGTGAAGACGCCGGCTCCGGTCGATTTCGGCCCGAAGAGGAAGCCGGGAGCGAAGGGCCGTTCGGCCAAGGTCTTCGGGCAGCTGCCGCCGGCCGGCAGGGTTTTCAGCGCGAAGCTCGAGCTCGGCGTCGCCGGGGGATTGCCGGACCAGGGCTGCAGCGAGGTCGTGGTCTGGTTCGGACCGCAGATCGGCGGGCTGCTCAGCACCGAGCGGGGGCCGCCGTTGAAGTTGAGGACGAAGGAGCTGAACGGCAGCTGGGGAGTTTCCGAGATCGTCGTCGCCAGCTGGCCGGTTGCGGGGTTGGCACGGACGTTGCCGACCAGCCGCAGGTCGATTCCGTAGCGGGGCGAGGCGGCGTCGATGAAGATCCGGTACTCCTGGCCCGAGGCGGGATCGCGGCTGAGCTGGCTGCCGACGTACACGGTCCCTTCGAGCTGGTGTTCTTTCTCCGGCAGCGCGAAGGATTCGATCTTCACCGTGCCGACCTTCGAGGCCGCCGGACAGCCGACCGGGGCCTTCGTCCCTTTGCCGAACTGGGCGTCGGTGCAGGTCTGCAGGCCGTTGGCGGCGGAGGGGTTGAGGCCCATCCCGCCGGGCAGCGTCACCGTCGCCGCTTTGGTCGTCGAGGATTCCTGGGCGCTGCCTTTCTTGATGTGGGGCACCGTGACCCCGACCGAAGCTGCCGCCGGCGAGTTGGTCGCCCCCGTCCCCGGATCGACATCGACTTCCGGCGCGTAGGGGATCGAGCCACATTCCTTTGGCGAGGTTCCGGGCGGGATCGGCGACTCGAGCGGCGGCTGGGCGCTGCCCGGGAACGAGTAGCCGGCCGATTCTTCTTCGGCCTTCGAGGCGGCGAGCAGGAAGGTCGAGTAATCGCTGCCCGATTCTTTGAAGGCTTCACCGCGGCAGGTGCTGGGGGTGGTGAGGAAGGTGCCGTCGCCGGCGCGGCCTTTGAAGGTGAGGCGGTTTTTGAGGATCACTCCGGAGCCGATTTCGACCGGGATCGCTTCCGGCACGTGGATCGTGAACCCCTCGTGGTAGTCGCCGGCCGAATCGACGTCGCCTTCGAGGTAGACCGGTTTGCCGGCCAGCATCAACCCGAAGCGAGCCGATTCGCCATCCCCGGGGACGACGTTGTAGACGGGGACGGAAGTGACCCCCTCGATCGGGCCGACGACGATGCCGCCGACAGAGACGGTGACTTCACTGACCCCCACTTCCGATTCGGGCGGGCAGGCGTTGGCGTCGAATTTTTCCTGGGTGCACTGAATCGTCGCCCCGGGGTTGACGCTGAGGCCGACCGGAAGATCGACCCGGACCGTCTTCAGTTCGCCGGTCGGGGTTTCGAATTGGAGTGGCGGCGTTCCCGTCGTCGTGTGCTTGATGATGAATTGGGTGAAGCCGAAGTTGGGATGGCCAGCGGCCTGTTCGAAGAACTGATTCGGGGTCGCGACCGAGCAGTAGCTGCCGGTTTCGGCTTTTTCTTTCGAGCAGGTGCCGGCCTGCCAGCCCGAGTTGACCTGGGGATCGTGCGGGTTGAACGGTTCGCTGATGATCCCTTCCGTGTTGGCCGCGGCGAGCGCCGGCAGCGACACGGCGACGGCGAACAGCGAGGCCGCGGTGCAAAGAAAGGCAAGAAAAGTGATCCGCCCGCGGGGCGATCTGCGTACTAGAGGCCTGTTGGCCATTGACTCTCCCTCCCAGGAAAACATCTCGATCCGAACGGTACCCGATTTTGATGACTTGAGTCAATAATTTTTGGTAATCTGATCCGCATGCCCCCCCAAGACTCCACCCCAACCAACGGCAACGGGCCCAGCGGCACCGTTGGAAATCGGCCCGTTTCGGTGCCAGTCGACTGGGAGCTGCTGGCGCGGGCGACCGCTCACCCGCTGCGGATCTCGGTGCTCGAAATCCTCGGGCTCGACGGGGGCCGGACCCTGTCGCCCAGCGAGCTCTGCCGAGAGCTCCAGATTCCGCTCAGCAACACGAATTACCACGTCACCGAGCTGCACAAAGCCGGCCTGATCGAACTCGCCCGCGAGCGCCAGGTGCGCGGGGCTACCGAGCACTTCTACCGGCTGCCGGCAACCGTGATCGCGAAGGCGATCGGCGAGTTGCACGCGGTTCAGGTTCCCCCTCCCCCCGCGGCCGCCGACGATTCCTCAGAAGCGCGCGCCGCATAGCCACCCCCTAGGGCATCTCTAAGGCTCGACTCGAGCCTTAGATTTGCTCTGCGCCAGAGCATCGCTGGACGATTGTCGGAGTCTCAGGCGAGTGAAGCGAGCGCGTCGGCGACGGCGTCGGCGAAAGCGCCGATCTCCTCCTCTTCGCTGACGAACGGCGGCGAGAACTGCAAGGCGCCGCAGGCGAGCAGGCGGGTCAGTTGGCCGCGCTCGCGCAGCAGCACCGGAACCTCGGTAGCCACCCTCCCCCGCTGCTCGAACCAGGCGCCGTCGAGCTGAACGCCGGCGAGTAGGCCGATTGCCCGTACCTCTTCGACCCCGTCGAGCGAGGCCAGCGGCCCCAGCAGCCGTGGCAGCGCCGGCTCCAGCTCGGCCACGCGGTCGACCAGGCCCTCCTCCTCGATGATGTCGAGGTTGGCCATCGCCGCGGCGCAGGCGGTGGCGTGGCCGGAGTAGGTGTAGCCGTGCTTGAGCCAGGCGCCCTCGCCCTCGAAGAACGGCGCCGCCACCTCGGGTGAAACGAGGACGGCGCCGAGTGGCTGGTAGCCGGAGGTAAGGATCTTCGCCAGCAGGACGAGGTCGGGGACGACGCCGAAGCGCTCGCTGCCGCTCCAGCTTCCGAGCCGGCCGATCCCGGTCACCACCTCGTCGCAGACGAGCAGGACGCCGTGGCGGTCGCAGACCTCGCGGACCGCCCGCAGGTAGCCCTCGGGCGGCGGGAAGACGCCGCCGGCGCCGATCACCGGCTCGGCGAAGAAGGCGGCGACGCGACTGGCGCCGAGCTGGCGGATCCGCTCTTCCAGGGCCTCGGCGTTGAAGGCCGTGATGTGCTCGACATCGCCGACCAGCTCGCCCCAGCCGTCGTGGTTGCCGGCGATGCCGGCAAGCGAGGTGCCGTAGGCGTGCATGCCGTGGTAGGCGCCCTCGCGGGCGATGATCACGGTCCGCTCCGGTTCGCCGCGCAGCGCGAACCAGCGGCGGATGATCTTGCCGGCGCTGTCGACGCTGTCGGAGCCGCCGCTGGTGAGGAAGACCTTGGCGCCGGGGATCGGACCCAGCTCGCCGATCCGATCGGCGACCGCCAGAGTCGGCTCGGAGACGTAGAGGTCGAAGCAGCTGCAGGCGGCGAGCGTCTCGGCCTGGGCGGCGATCGCCGCGGCGATCCGCTTGCGGCCGTGGCCGACGGCGTTGAACCAGAGCCCGCCGGCGGCGTCGAAGTACTCGTTGCCGTCGCGGTCCCGGATTCGCGTGCCCTCGCCGGAGACGAAGACGACGCGGTTCGCCGCCGTCGCCGCCATGTTCGAGAACGGATGCCAGAAGCGGCTGTCGACGCCCGCGGCCATCTGCTGCCCACACTACCCGCCCAACGACGCCTCCAGCCGGGGCGAATTTCCTCTTTTGCCGGGGCGTCCCGGAGGCGGCCGGACGGTGCCACGATCCGTCCAACGGAGCACTACGATGCCGCCGTGCAGGCACCCTTGCGAGTCGTCGCCGCGGAGTGGACGCGGATCGGCCTCACCGGTTTCGGCGGCCCGCCGGCCCACATCTCCCTGCTGCGAAAGCTCGTCGTCGAGCGCGAGGGCTGGATGGACGCCCGCGCCTTCGAGGACGCCAACGCCGCCTGCCAGCTCCTCCCCGGCCCCTCCTCGACTCAGCTGGCGATCTTCTGCGCCTACCGGCTCGCCGGCTGGCCTGGGGCGATCGTCGGCGGGCTCGGCTTCATCGTCCCCGCGGTCGTCATGGTGCTGGCGCTGTCGCTGCTCTTCCTCTCGGCCGCGCCGCCGCTCTGGGTCCGCGGCGCCGGCGCCGGGGCGGGCGCGGCGGTAGCCGCGGTCGCGGTGCGGGCGGCGCTCGACCTGGTCGGGCCGAGCTTCGCCCTGGTTCGCGAGGACGGTCGCGAGGAGCGACGCTGGTTCGCCTACCTGCTGCTCGGCGGCCTCGCCGCCGCCGTGGTCGGTCCCTACCTGGTGCTCGTCCTGCTCGCCTGCGGCGGTTTCGAGCTGCTGCTGCGCCGGCGCTCCGCGGCACTCGGTGCCGGGGCGCCGCTGGCGCTCCTCCCCTTCGCCGTCGCCACGGGCGGCGTCGGCGCGCTCTGCTGGACCGCGCTCAAGGTCGGCGCCCTCTCCTTCGGCGGCGGCTTCGTGATCGTGCCGCTGATGCAGGGGGACGCGGTCCACGTCTACCACTGGATGACCAACGCCGAATTCCTCAACGCCGTCGCCCTCGGCCAGGTCACGCCCGGCCCGGTCGTCGCCACCGTCGCCGCCGTCGGCTACGCCGCCCACGGTGTCGGCGGCGGACTGCTGGCCGCGCTGGTCGCCTTCCTCCCCTCCTTCTCGTTCATCCTGCTCGGCGGCGGTCGCTTCGAGCGCCTGCGCGGCGACGCCACCGCCCGTGGCTTCCTCGACGGTGCCGGGCCGGCGGCGATCGGGGCGATCTTCGGCGCGGCGGTCCCACTCGCGGTCGCCCTCAGCGAGCTCTGGCAGTTCGCCGTCCTCGCCGCGGCGGCGTTGGCGCTGCTGGCCCTGCGGGTCGGGGTCGTCCCGACCCTGGTCGGGGCCGGAGCGGTCGGGGTGGTCCTGGCGCTGGCCGGGGCGCCGGTGCCGGGCTAGGGCGTGACGCCATCGTCCGGCAGCGGGGCCCGACGGCTGAGCTCCTCCCGGCCGGCGCCCCGGACCGGGGTGTCCCGCCGGCCTTGGTCCGGCGGCGTGTCGCGGCCGCTGCGGGCGAGGTAGGCGACGAAGGCGGCGATGATCGCGGCAAGGGCGAGGCTGACCGGGCCGGTGCCGAGGGCGAGGCCGCCGCGGGCGTGGGAGACCGAGAGCCAATCGGCGACCGAGGCCCCGAGCGGACGGGTGACGACATAGGCGAACCAGAAGGCGAGGACCGAGCCCATCGCTCCGCGGGCCCAGGAGATCGCCGGGATGGAGATCACCGCGGCGAAGAGCAGGATCGAGCCGAAGTAGCCGATCCCGAGGGTGTGGGCGGTGAAATCGCCGGCGGCGGTGCCGAGGGCGAAGGTGGCGAGGACGGCGGCCCAGTAGAAGAGCTCGCGGCGGGCGGTGACGATGCTGTGGATCGAAAGCGTCCCCTCGCTGCGCTGCCAGCAGGCGAAGACGGTGGCGAGGACGATCGCGTAGAGCGCGGTCGAGGCGGCATAGGGAACGCCGAGGCCGACGTGGAGGACGTCGGCGGCCATCGTGCCGAAGACGCCGACCATCGCCACCGCGGTCCAGTAGGCCCAGGGCACGTAGCGGTCCCGGCGGAACTGGACCAGGAAGGCGACCGCGAAGGCGATCGCCCCGAGCAGGACCGCCGCCTCGGGGACGATCGCGTGGACGAGGAAGTCGGAGGTCGACTCCCCCATCGCCGTGGTCAGGGCCTTGACGATCCAGAAGAAGGCGGTCACTTCCGGCACCTTCGAGAAGGCATAGCGGCGGGCGGTGGCGGTGCGGACGGAGGTGGTGAGGCTCATTCGCGGCGGCGACGGTAGGCGGGCCGGCTAAAGCCCAAGTGAGAGCGCCCGGCCGCGGCGGGAGCGCCCGCGACATCTCATCTCCGTTTAATCCGGACTGGGCACGGTGCGCCGATGCCATTCCAAGCCTCGGTCACCGACTTCGTGCTCAACCCGGTCGTCGACGCGGCGACCGAATTCATCGGCTCGGCCGGCCTCGGCGCGGTGTTCCTGCTGATGGCGCTGGAGTCCGCCTGCCTGCCGGTGCCCAGCGAGGCGATCATGCTGTTCGCCGGCTTCGCCGTCTCCAAAGGCGAACTGACCCTGCTCGGGATCATCACCGCCGGCGTGCTCGGCAATCTGGTCGGCTCCTGGCTCGCCTACGCGGTCGGCTACTACGGCCGAGTCGACCTGCTCGAGCGCAATCGGTTCGTCCACGTCAACCCCCGCCACCTCGCCCAAGCCGACCGCTGGTTCGAGCGCCACGGCGCCGCCGCCGTCTTCTTCGGCCGCATGCTGCCGATCGTCCGCACCTTCATCTCGCTCCCCGCCGGGGTCGCCCGGATGCCCTTCTGGCGCTTCACCGTGCTCACCGTCGCCGGCTGTCTCCCCTGGGTGACCGCGCTCGCCCTGCTCGGTCGGGGCGTCGGCGCCAACTGGGAAAGCTGGCGCCACAACCTCGGCTACCTCGACTACGTCGTCGCCGCCGCGATCCTCGCTGGGCTCGTCTACCTGCTCGTGCGCCGTCGCCGCGGCCGCGCCGCCGCCGGCCCGGACCCGCTGCGGGGCTGAGGGTGGCCGGGCACGTCCACGACCCCAGGCCGGACGAGCGGACCCGCAACCAACGCGTTCTCCTCGCCGTCGCCGGCGTCCTCATCCTCGCCATGGGGCTGGTCGCCAGCGGTGGCTGGCCGCTGGTGGTCTTCGGGCTGCTGCTGTTGGCGCTCGCCGCCGGACGCCGCTGAGCGACGCCGCCGGAGCCGAGCGACGGCGGCCAGCGCGGCGAGCAGGACCAGGGCGGCCAGGCCCAACGCGGCGGCCTCGCCTCCTGGCCATTCGAGGCCGCAACCCTCCGCCGTCCAGAAGATCCCGAAGGCGGTGATGAGGACGCCGACGGCGAACTTCATCGTGTTCTCGGGGACGCGGGCGAGCGGCGCTCGCAGCGCCAGGCCGGCGGTGCCGACGACGAGGACCGCGGCGACGCCAACGGCGGCGGCGAGGGCCATCCGTCCCTGGCCGGCGCCGAACCCGATCACGATCAGGACCACCTCGAGCCCCTCCAGCAGGACCGCTTTGAAGGCGACGACGAAGGCGTAGGGGTCGACCCGGCCCGCGCCCGCGGCCGGCGCGGTGCCGGCGGCGGCCGAGGTCGTGGCGAAGATCGCCTCCTCGTCGTGGATCGCCTTGGCGCCGGCGGCCCGCAGCACCGCCTTGCGCAGCCACTGCAGGCCGAGGCCGAGCAGGGCGACGCCGATGACGAGCTGCAGCGCCGCGACCGGCAGCGCGGTCAGCGCCGAGCCGAGCGCGGCGACCAGGACCGCGAGCGACAGCAGCGCCAGCGCCGAGCCGAGCAGCGCCGAGGAGGCGCGGCGGGAGATCGAGACCGCGAGGACGATCGTGAACGCCTCGACCGCCTCGACCGCGCAGGAGAGGAAGACCGAGGCCGCGAGGCCGAAGGAGGAGCCGCTCATCGGCCCCCGAGCCTAGGGGGACTTCCTTAGAGCTCCGAGATCCGCGGCGCCTCGCGGGCCGCGCGCCAGGCGGCAGGGGCGGCGACCCAGAGGGCCAATGCCATCAGTGCGATCGCGGCGAAGAGTTGCGGGGCGAGGGTCGATCCGCCGAAGAAGCCTGGAGCGGAATCGGCCATCCCAATCCACCAGATGGCCGTCGCCGCGGCGACGAAGCCGATCGCGGCGGCAGCGCCGGCGGCGAGCCACGCCTGGACCCTGACGACCCGGGGGGCCAGCTCGAGGCGGCGGGCGATCGCGATCGCGGCGCCGGCCCAGATCGCGAACGAGGCGGCGATCAGGGCCGCCCAGACGAGGAAGGCTGCGGCGTAGAGGGCGTCATCGCCGTTCCGCTGATCAGCATTGAGCGAACCTGACCAAAGCGCCAACCCGGCGGTCGCCGCGGCGAGGGCGCCGGCGACCAGGACGCTGACCAGCAGCGGCCCGCGGACCTTCCCCCAGCCGCCTGCGCGAAGCAGCCGCAGAAAGGCCGGGACCGCGATGGCGATGCCGGCGAGGACCAGCGCCGAGCCGCAGCCGGCCCCGGCGAGAATCGCCACGAAAGCGACCCTCGCGAGCGAGCCGCCGCCGTGGACCGCTCCCTGCCAGTGCTCGGAGAACTTGGCGACGACGAGCCCGGCGAACGCGAAGAGCGCCCAGGCGCAGAGCACCCGCAGCACCTCCGCCCGCGCCCGCTGCCGCGGCGAGCCTTCGGGACGCAGGCCGGCGGCGCGAACGCGCTCACCGAGCCCGGCACGGACGACATCGAGCCTGGTCGCCATCGACACCCGGCCACCCTCGTTCGCTTCGGCGATCAGCGCCTCCAGCTCGGCGCCGTAACGCTCGCGCCAGCCGCGAGGATAGGCGCGCAGCAACCGGGCTCCAGTCCGAGCGGCGCTCATGCCGTCGCTCCCGCAGCAGAGGCGCCGAGAGACTGGGCCGCCCCGAGGCGCTCGCTGCCGGCGGCGACGATCGCGCTCATCTCCGCCAGCGCCTCCCGCAGCGCCGCCGTCCCCGCCGCGGTGATCCGGTAGGGCCGCCGCCGTCCCGACTCCCCCACCGCCTCGATCAGCCCCCGGTCCTCGAGCCGCGAAATCGCCCCATAGAGCGTTCCCGGACCGAGCCTGACCGCGGCGAACTCCTCGATGTCCTGAGTCAGCGCATAGCCGTGCTTCGGTTCGGAAGCGAGGCTGGTGAGGATCAACACGGTCGGATCGTTCGAGCGACCGCCCTTCTGCTTGGAAGCTCCGTCAGTCGTCATGGCCAAGAAGTTACTACGTAAGACGTAGTAACGCAAGGCGTACTAAGTCGTTCGCCGCAATGCGGCTAGGTCCCGGGCTCCCAGGGCTTCTCGCCAGAACCGTCTCCGTCCACCCTCTTCGCCACCGGGTCGAAGATCTTGAAGGTCAGTGGTGAGACGACTCCGTCCCTGGCCCGGCAATGGGGGCAGACCTGGTCGTTGCCACCGAGCGCACCTGCGTTGAAGCGGGTGCCGCAGCGCTCGCAATAGAACATCGAACCTCCAGCGGAAACCTCTGCTGCGGAGTGGCCGCCTCGCCCCGTTTGGCCGTAGCCAGAGTCCCGGCGAGAAGCCTACCCGGGACGATCCGGGGCGACCGCCCGGACCCGCGCATCGCGGCCCCGAGCGGTCACTCGATCGCGATCAGCCGTGGAGGACGACCTCCTCGGCGATCGCCTTCGGCGTGCCTCCGTCGGGGGTGAAGGTGACCAGGACCTACGCCTGGGCGGCGCGATTCGCTTCCAGCGAACGGAGGGCGGCGCCACGGGCGGCGAATCGCAGGTAAGGAAGGGGCTACTCGGGGCCGGGAGACTCGAAGCTCAGCAATCCGACCGTCGCCCAGAAATGCGTGACCTCCGCGTCGTCAGCAGCGCGATTTCTCGTTTCCTCCTCCACCTCCAGCATCGCCCTTTCAACCCCGTCAAGAAGGTCGTGGATTCTCTGCCAACCAACCTCGTCGACCTCGAAGGTGGAGACGTTCAGATGGCGGTCCGTCCTCGAATCGAAGGTGCCTGCTGAGACGGCATGAGAAGCACGGCCGCCGAGAGCGTCGAGAGCAAGCGCTGAGAAATCGCTGCGCGCAGATTTGGGAATCGCCTCCCAGGCATCAGTTGAGTAGTACATGCGCTGCACCGCGCGAAACGTGTGCTTAACGCTTCCGCGGATTGGCTCGGATTTCACCACCTCGACCATGCCGGCTTTCTCAAGAACACGACAGTGGTAGGCGATCCCCGCGACCTCCTTCCCCCATGCCAATGATATTTCGCTCGGGGATGCATCTCGGCGGTTCAGCTCCGTGAGGATCCTCACCCGGAGCGGATGAGAAAGAGCCCGGGCGATTCGGATCTCATCCGCCTCCTGCTGGTTCTCCGGCTGCGCCTTTTGTCTGATGCCCACCACAACTCCCTTTTTCAGCACTTGAAAATTTATCAAGCAGTAGAGGTTAATCCTCTTATCGAAAGTATGCAACGAAAAATGGGCGAGACTTAGTCGTACCCAATGAACCGGTTAAGCCGTCTGTAGTAAGCCTCCTCGGTCGAACCCGACGGAGATAGAGGAGGTGATACATCGTGAAAATCCACCGGATGGAGTCGCTCGTAATGCCGCTGGCACCGAGCAAGATCAACTAGCCGATCGAGCTATCGCAGGGATCAGGGGCGCGCGACCTGATCCAGCGGTGTCGACCTCGCTGGACTCCGGTATGGATCTATGAAGAAATATGAAACGGGAAGGTAAGTCGCAATTCGTGATCGCCGAGCGAGATGTTCTTCCGCAAACGGTACGAACCGGCGGCGAGACCGTCTGGAAGCGCAAGGCTTTCGCAAGGACCCGAAACTCCAGCTTCGGTATCGATCGCGAGAGGGCTAACAAAGGGGTCGGGGCCCGGAATGGGAGACCACCGACCTTCAGTGAACTCTTCGGCAGCGGCCCCTGGGCCCATCGTCAGGCCGAGATTGCTGGAATTCACTACCCGAAACGCGATCGATCTTTCCCCAGAGACTCCGCGGACGACACCGGCAAGCATCGCCGTTCCGGTCGGCTTCATTTTGCGGAGATACTCCTCGTAGAGCCCCACGATCCTGCCTTGGCGATCACGAATCGTGAGCGTCGTCCGAAGAAAAGCAGACCCTACGCCGGGGCGGAGTCGTACGGTGACGGGAGCGGCCGAGGGGTCGTTCTTTTTGGACAGGTTGACCTCGCGCGAGCGGATCGTGCCAAGGCCGTTGCCAACAGCTGAGATCTTCTGCAGTTCCAGCCTCAGATTCCAACCTGGGCTCCCGCGAAGTTCCTTTTCAGACCGAAGGACGAAACCGACCGGGTCGTCTGAGGTGACGACGCCTGAATTGCCAAACAAGCGATAGGCCCTAGGACCGAAAGGCAGTCTGCCGGAGCTCGGAACCATCGAAGCCTTCGGCAAGCGACGAAGCGGCGCCGTGAAGTCATGAGTCTGACTTCGTGGGCAATAGTCGTTCCCGCTTCCATGCGACGCCCTCGCGCCGAGAGCCAGCGAGGGAGTCGCCAACAAGACGAGTACCACTGCGTAGGCCGCAACGAGCGCCGCCCGGCCAAGCCTCTGACGCTTAAGCCGCGAGCCCTCTGCGATCACTGACATCAACGTCCCTCCTCCCCCTATCGAGTGACCACATGCATTCTCGATCAGCGCGATTTGACGATGCTGAGAGAGGCCAGGTCGACTCCGAAGCTTGGGTTCGATACCACCTTGCTGAGATCTATTCGACGCGAGACGAAGAGCGGCTCAGAGATATTGCCGATCGGAACCCACGGGGCGAGGCGAGTATAGGTCCGGTCGAGTGCGGCATAGCCTGCCTCTCGCATCTTCGACGAAGGCCGGCTCTCCAGATGGTCGATCCGGCGCCCAAGACTTGGGACGAAGAACTGGGCCAGATTTTCGTTGAAGTACGGCCTCACGCGGGAGCCGAGGGTTTCCGCGAAGAAGTCATTTGGATCCGGATAGTTCGAGAAATAGCCGCCGATCCCGGCGTTGAAATTCGGTTGCCTAGGATTCGCAATGGAGCTGAAATAGCTTTCTGGCTTGAGGATCCGAAGGTGCACGGTGAACCCGAGTTCGTCAAGAACTACGGCGAAGTAGACGGTGAGTTCGGTCGGGAGGAGGTCGGCCCGTTCAGCGTAGGTCCAGAGGGTGATGTCGCGAACTGATGGGTCCGCTGCCGCGATCAGCCTTCGCGCCTTGGGCAGATCGTGTGGATAGGGGGAAGACCTCTTGTATCCCGGCAGGCCGGGGGGAAGGATCTGCTCCGTAGGCCTCATCTGGCCACCGGAAAGGCGATCGAAGACGGTGCGATCGACCGCGTAGTTGACCGCGCGGCGGACCCGGACGTCGTTGAAGGGGGGCTTCGAGGTGTTGAGCCAAAAGTATTCGGTGCTGAGGGTGGGCTCGAGGCGAACGCGGGACGGGAACCGGCGCTGCAGGGAGAGATAGTCCGGACCCGAAAGTTCTGCCGAAATCCAGTCGAGGCTCCCATGCTCCACCTCCCTCACCTCCTTCGCCACGCTGCGGACCACTCTGATCTTGATCTTGTCGACGTGTCCGTTGGGGATCTGAGGCATCACCTCGCCGTTGTGTGATTGCCAGTCGGGGTTGCGCTCGTAGGTCCAGCCGCGCCGCGTGGACGAGGTGATGGCGTAAGGACCGGTCGCCGGAGGCGGATCGAAAGACTCGTTATGGATCGGCGTGTCCGGCGGCACCGGCGCCGTGAACGTCATCGCCAGCTTGCGGGAGAAGGACCGCTCCGGCCTCGCGAGGTGGATCGTGATCCTTCCCGTCCGGTCGTCGGTGACGATTCCGCCTACGTCCCCCCGGCGGGTCGCCTCGAATCTCTTGGCGCCGACGATGTCCTTGAAAAAGTGCCCGGGACCAGAGAAAGCTGCACCGAATTCGAGTCGGAACATCCGTTCGACAGAGAACTTGAAATCCGTCGCCCTCACCGGTTCGCCGTTCGAGTACCGGAGGCCACTACGGAGACGCAACATGTAGGTGCGGCCACCGTCGGTGATACGCGGCAAGCTGCGGGCAAGACCGGGAATGACCTCGCTGCCAGCCCTACCGCCCGCATGCTTGTAGGTAAGCAGCGGGATGTAGGTGTCGTAGATCACATCCAGGCTGTAATTGCTCCAAGCCACCTGCGGGTCGAGGTTGGGACGCCACGCGTATGCACCCGTAATCGCCGATCCGGCCGATTGACTTGCCGCTTGTCGATGGTCCTGGGGCAACTTGCCGGCGGCGTCTGCGACCTGTCCGGTAGTGAGAACGGCTAAAGCTGCCAGGAAGGAGACAAGCGAATATCTATTGAGCGCCGAAAGGGGATTCAAAGTTCGAGCACGATAATCGATCCGGGCTGAAGCTCGGCCTGAACGTCGGCAGTCTCGACGACCCCCTGACCAGCGGCGAAGAAGATCCGGGTCCCATCGGTCCCGGCCGCCTCGGCCCCCGCTACAGTCGACCCCGTCAGCGAGAGCGGCATTTCGAACGGGTCTCGAACCCTCGGGCCGCAAAGCGGCCCGAGAAGCGAAATGAGAAGCGGACGACGGGTCTCGAACCCGCGACCTCGAGCTTGGGAAGCTCGCGCTCTACCAGCTGAGCTACGTCCGCGTGGGGGCGATTCTAGGGGGAATCGGGGGGTCGGCGGCTAGGAGCCGGCGACGGAGGAGACGTATTCGGCGACGTCCTGGATTTCTTCTTCGGAGAGCTGGCCGCCGAAGGGGGGCATGCCGCCGCCGCCGTTGGTGACCTGGGTTTCGACCAGGGATTTGGTCGGCATCAGTTCGTCGAGGTTGGGGCCGACTTCGCCGCTGGTGCCGGCGTCCGCCAGGGTGTGGCAGGTGCCGCAGTTGGAGGTGAAGACTTCCTTGCCGGCCGCGGCCATCGCGCCGCCCGCAGCGCCTGCTTCTTCGCCTTTGCCACTGGCGGTTTCTTCGGGTTCTTCGCCTTCGCCCTGCTTGGCTTCGGCTTCTTCTTCCTTGGTCTGCTTGGCGACTTCGGCGGCCTTTTCCTTGCCTTCGTTTTCGGCTTTGGCCTTTTCGATCCGCGCTTCGGCCAGCGCCGGGGCTTCTTCTTCTTCCGTCGCTTCCTTCTGTTCTTCGGCCTTGACCTGCTGCGCGGTGACGGTCGTCACCTTGTCGCTGCCGGTGAAGTGGCCGAGGAAGAAGCCGAGGGCGAAGGCGACGAGGATCACCTGGGAGAGCGCGATGACCCCCACCTGGATCCAGACGAAGGCGGAGATTTGCTGTTCGGTGTTAATGGCCGAGTCCCAGGGTCAAGACGCGGGGAATATATCCAAATAGGATGCGTCGGCCGTGCCGGAGGCGCCTGGAAACCTGCCCGACCCACGCTCGCAGGCGCGAGCCAGCGTGCGTGCGCAGATCGCCCGCGTCGTCTTCAACACCTTCGCCGAGCGCGGCTTCGACGAGACGACCGCGACCGAAGCGGCGGAAGCGGCGGGAATTTCGCGGGCCAGCTTCTTCCGCTACTTCTCCTCGAAGGAAGAGGCGGTGTTCGCGGCCCAGGAGGCGATGGGCGAAGAGATCGCCGCCGAGCTGGACTCGCGGCCGTCCGACGAAGAGGTCTGGTCCTCGCTGCGGCGGGCCGCCGACGCCCTCGTCCGCAACTACGAACGCAGCCCGACAGAGGCGCTGGCGCGGGCCCGGCTGTCCCGCCAGACCCCGGCTCTGGCCGCCCATGACCTCGAGCGACGAGCCCAGTGGCAGCGGATGCTGGGTGGCGTACTGGCGCCGCGGATCGGCCTCGAGCCCGGCGACATTCGCGCCGAAGCGCTGGCAGGGGCGGCGCTAGCGGCGCTCGGAGCGGCGCTCCGCGACTGGGCCGAACGGGGCGAGGACGACGGCCTGGTCGAGCTGATCGACCAGGCCTTCGAGGCCGTCCGCGAGCACGCCGGCAGCTGAGCGGCGGGACGGCACCATGCCGCGGCCCGGCCGGTTCAGTCCGGACCCGGAGCGGGGCCGGCAGCCACCGCGATCTAACCTTCCGGGTCCCTTGAGCGTCCGCTCCTCGATAGTCGTGCTCGCCGTGCTGGCGGCCGTCGGCCTGCTCGTCTATGGCCTCGCCAGCAAGGGCAACTCCGGGATCGCGATCGGCGAAGCCGTCCCCGAGGCCCAGATGCAGCGGCTGGAGGGCAGCGGCGACGAATCGCTCGCCAACTACAAGGGCCGCTGGGTGCTGGTCAACTTCTGGGCCTCCTGGTGCGTCCCCTGCCGCCAGGAGTCGCCGGCGCTGGAGGAATTCCAGAGGGAACACGGCGGGGCCAAGTTCACCGTCCTCGGCATCGACACCCGCGACCTCAGCGGCGACGGCCAGGACTTCGTCAGTAAGTACGGGATCAGCTACCCGCAGCTGCGCGACGGCGACGGCGCCAGCGCCAAGGACTACGGCACCACCGGCGTCCCCGAGAGCTTCCTGGTCGACCCCCGCGGCAAGCTGAGGCTGCACGCGGTCGGCCCGGTCTCGACCGAATACCTGGAGCACGAAGTGGCGCCGCTGCTGCCCAAGCAGCCGCGCTCATGAGGGCGCCGCGGCTGGCCGTGGCGGCGCTGGCGGCATTGGCGCTGGCGGCGCTGCTGCTGCCAGCGGCGGCCGGGGCGGCGGAACCGCGGGTGAACATCACCGAGATCGAAGGCGAAGTGATGTGCCCGGTCTGCGGCACCCTGCTGGAGCTGGCCGAATCGCCCCAGGCCCAGCGCGAGAAGGTCTTCCTCAAGGGACTGGTCGAAGAAGGCAAGTCGAAGAGTGAGATCAAGGATGCGCTGGTCGCCGAGTACGGCGACGAGGTGCTGGCGCTGCCACAGGACTCGGGCTTCAGCCTCTCCGCCTACGTGGTCCCGATCGTCGCCTTCGCGATCGCCGCGATCGCCCTTGCGCTGGGCGTGCTCGGCTGGCGGCGTAGCTCGCGTGGCGGCGGCCCCGGTGGCACCCCGCGCGGCCCCAGCGCCAGCGACAGCGATCGGCTCGACGCCGACCTGGCGAAGTACGACCTTTAGGGGCGCTCTGCCGCGGACGGTCGGGGAGCTCTTGCCTCGAGGCGCCGCGCACGCCGGTTCAGGCGTCGCGGACCGCGACGACACCGAGCGGCTCCATCCCCGCCCCTCGCGCCGCCTTCAACGCGGCGCGGCCACGGCGACCGCCGGCGTCGCCCGGCGACAGCGCCAGCAGGCCGGCGTCGGCGCGGCCGGCGAGCAGCCGCAGCCCCCCCGCCGGGGCCTCCAGCGGCGCCCCGATCAGCACCGTCAACGAGTAGGCCGAGCGCAGCCGTTCCAGCATCTGGGCGAAGCTGCCGAGGCCGAGCAGGGTGCGCGGGTCCGGGGTGGCGCGGCCGGCGACGACGCAGACCAGCGGCTCCGCCTCCGCGGCCGCCGAGCCGGCGACTGCGACCGGCTGCAGCAGCTGCGCCGCCGCCGCTTCCCAGCGCAGGTACTCGTGCAGGCCCGGCGCCGCGGCGAGGCCGAGCTCGACGGCGAGCCGCGGCCGGGTCAGGTCGCACTCGACGACGATCGCGCCGCGGCCACGGGCGAGCGCCGCGGCCGCCAGCGATACACCCAGCACCCGCGGTAGCTCGCCGCTGCCGCTGACCAGCAGCACGGGCGCCGTCGCCAGCTGCTCCAGCGGCTCCGCCAGCGCCTCGAAGTCACGGGCGCGCAGCCCCCAGGCCCCGTCCCCCGCCGGGCCGTCGATCGCGGCCAGGACGGGCAGCCCGCGACCGAGCATCACATCCGCTCGGGGGCGGAGATCCCCAGCAGGCCAAGCGCCGCGGCGATCGTCCTTTTCGCCGCCAGGCACAGTCCCAGCCTGGCCCGTTCGACCCCCTCCCCCTCGGCGCCGACGACTTGGCAGTCGCGGTAGAAGGCGTGGAAGTCCGCCGCGACCGCGGTCGAGTAGGCGCAGACGCGGTGCGGCGCCCGCCGCGCCGCCGCCTCGCGCACCTCCTCGGGAAATTCGAGCAGCCGCTTCACCAGCGCCTTCTCGCTCTCCTGCAGCGGCGTCGAGGGCGGCTCGCCGGGGCCGGCGGCGGCCTCCTCGGCGGCGGCGCCGGCTTTACGCAGGATGCTGGCGATCCGGGCGTGGGCGTACTGCACGTAATAGACCGGGTTCTCGCTCGACTGGCTGCGGGCGAGGGAGAGGTCGAGGTCGACCGTGGTCTCGTGGCTGCGCCAGAGCATGAACCAGCGGGTCGCGTCGACCCCGATGTCGTCCATCAACTGGTCGAGGCTGACGAAGTCGCCGCTGCGCTTCGACATCCGCGCCCGCTCGCCGCCCTCGACGATGTTGACCAGGTTGAGGATCAGCGCCTCGAAGGCATCGGGGTCGCCGCCCATCGCCGCGATCGCCGCCCGCATCCGCGGCACGTAGCCGTGGTGGTCGGAGCCGAGCACGTCGATCAGCCGCTCGAAGCCGCGCTGCAGCTTGTCCCAGTGGTAGGCGATGTCGGGGGTGAGGTAGGTCGGGTCGCCGTCGCTGCGGATCAGCACCCGGTCCTTGTCGTCACCGAAATCGGTGGTGCGCAGCCAGAGCGCGTTCTCGTGGCGATAGGTGTGGCCGCGCTTGTCGAGCTCGGCCAGCGCCGCCTCGACCTCGCCTTTCTCATAGAGGGTGCGCTCCGAGGTCCAGGTGTCGAAGCGGACGCCGAAGCGCTCCAGGGTCTCCCGCACGCCCTCGAGGATCAGCTCGATCCCCCGCCGGCCGACCGCCTCGCGGTCGCCGGGGTCGATTCCCTCGCTGGCGATCCGCTCGGCGAGGTCGACCACGTAGTCACCGCTGTAGCCGTCCTCCGGCACTTCCTCGCCCCGCATCCGGGCGCCGATCGAATCGGCGAAGCGACCGACCTGGCCGCCGCCGTCGTTGACGTAGTACTCGCGCTCGACCTCGTGGCCGACCGCCTCCAGCAGGCGCACGATCGCGTCGCCGTAGGCGGCGCCGCGGCTGCCGCCGACGTGCAGCGGCCCGGTCGGGTTGGCGGAGACGAACTCGACCAGGACCCGCTCCGGGACCTCCACCGGCGCCGGTCCGAGCTCCTCGCCGGCGGCCAGCAGGCCATCCAGGGCCCGCCGGTACCAGGCGTCGGCGAGGAAGAGGTTGACGAAGCCGGGGCCGGCGACCTCGATCCGCTCCAGGCTGCCCGCCTCGCCGCCCAGCCGCTCCTCCAGCTCGCCCCGCAGGCGCTCGGCTACGGCCCGCGGGTTGTCGCCCAGCGGGCCGGCGAGGAGCATCGCCGCGTTGGAGCTGTAGTCGCCGAACTCGGGGTTCGGGGGGCGGTCGAGGGAGGGCGAGGGCTCGGTCCGCTCGCCGTCGCGCAGGGCCCGCGAGGCGGCGTCGATTGCCCCGCGCAGCTCGGCGATCGAATCGGTTGCGTTCACCTCCTCATCGTATGGACCCGACCGGTGCCCCGTTACGCTGGCCGCTTGCGCGCAGCGGTGATCAGCGACGTCCACGCCAACCTGCCGGCCCTCGAGGCCGTCCTGGAGGCGATCGGCGAGGCCCGGGTCGACGAGGTCTGGTGCCTCGGCGACCTGGTCGGCTACGGGGCCCAGCCGGACGCCTGCACGGCGCTGGTCCGCGACGCCTCCGCCGCCTGCCTGGTCGGCAACCACGACCTCGCGGTGCTGGGGACGATCGACATCTCGACCTTCTCCGAGGGGGCCGCGGCGGCGGTTCGCTGGACCCGGGAGAACGCCGCCGCGGAGACCCTGGAGTTCCTCGGGACGATGGAGCCGCAGGGCGAGCGCGAGGGGATCGGCCTCTTCCACGCCTCGCCGCGCGACCCGGTCTGGGAGTACGTGCTCTCGCTCGACCAGGCCGAAGCCGGCCTCGACGCCCAGCCGGAGCGAATCGGGCTGATCGGCCACTCCCACGTCTCGCTCTTCTTCACCCGCACGGTGGCGAACCGGCCGACCTACGCCCACGGCGCCCAGACCTCGGCCGGGGCCCTCGTCGACCTCGATTCCGGCGCCTGGCTGCTCAACCCCGGCAGCGTCGGCCAGCCGCGCGACGGCGACCCGCGGGCCGCCTGGATGGAGCTCGACACCGAGGAATGGACCGCCCGCTTCCACCGCGTCGACTACGACATCGCCGCCGCCGCGGCGGCAATCCTCGCCGCCGGCCTGCCTGCGTCCCTCGCCGATCGCCTGCAAATCGGCCGCTGATGCGAGAAATGCAGGTAGAAAAGCGCTTCAGGAGTGTTCTTTAGACTCGAACGATGGGTCGCCTTGCCCCCCCGATAGCCGCCCTCTGCCTGGTCGCCGCCGCGGCCCTGGGGCTGTCCGCCTGCGGCGGCTCCTCGGCTGACCTGCTGCCGGGGGAAACCGCCGACCAGATCAACCAGAACCTCGACCAGGTACGGACCCTGGTCAACGAAGGCGATTGCGCCGGGGCCGAAGACGCAGTCGGCCAGGTCTCGACCGAGGTCGACGAACTCGGCAAGGTCGACAAGAAGCTGAAGGCGGCACTGCGCGAAGGGACGGAACGGCTCGCCGACGTCGTCTCCCACTGCGAAGAAGAATCGGCGGCGGTCGCGCGGTCGAAGGAAGAAGCCGAAGAACGCGAAGAAAGCGAAGCGCTGGAAGCGGCCGAAGAAGAAGAACAGCAGCAGCTCGAAGAAGACGAAGAAGAATCCGAACGCGACGAAGAAAAGGAAAAGAAGGAAAAGAAGGGCAAGCAGGGCGCCGAAGAATCGCCGCAGGAAGAGGGCGACGAAGGTGACGAAGAAGCCCCGCCCGCCAACGAAGGCGCCGAAAAAGGCAAGGGCCCGCCGGCGGAAACCCCGAGCGGCACCGAACCGCCGGAAACTGGGCCCGAAGGCGGCATCGGGCCCGGCGTGGGGGTCGAATGATGGAGGCTGGGACGCTCTCGGGGCGCTACGAAACCGGTGACAAGCTCGGTTCCGGGGGAATGTCGAACGTCTACAAGGCGACCGACCGGATCCTCGAGCGCCAGGTCGCGGTGAAGATCCTCGCCGAGCACCTCTCCGACGACGACCGCTTCGTCGCCCGCTTCAAACGCGAGGCCTTGGCGGTGGCGAAGCTGATCCACCCCAACATCGTCCAGGTCTACGACACCGGGGTCGACGACGGCCGCCACTACATCGTCATGGAGTACGTCGAAGGCCGCTCGGGGGCGCAGATCCTCCAGCGCCAGGGGCCGGTCGAGCCGGAGATCGCGGCCGAGATCGGGGTCGAGGCCTGCGCCGGACTCGACTACGCGCACCGTCGCGGGATCATCCACCGCGACGTCAAGCCGGGCAACCTGATGATGATGGGAGGCCCGGTGGGCGGCGGCGAGATGACCGTGAAGCTGACCGACTTCGGGATCGCCCGGGCGATCGAGCAGACCCGGATCACCCAGGTCGGCTCAGTGGTCGGCACCGCCGCCTACCTGGCCCCGGAGCAGGTCCGCGGCGAGGAGGCGACGCCGGCGACCGACGTCTACGCCCTCGGCGTCGTCCTCTACCAATTCCTCACCGGTCGCCTGCCCTACGAGGGCAGCTCGCTGGCCGAGCTGGCGGTGCGCCAGCAGAACGAGACGCCGCTGCCGCCGAGCACCTACAACGACGAGGTGCCGGAGACGCTCGGCGCCGCCGTCCTGCGGGCCCTGGAGGGCGACCCGAACCGACGCTACGCCAGCGCCGGGGAGCTATCTACCGGTCTGCAGCTGGGGCTCGAAGGCGAGGAGATCACGATCGACGAAGAAGGCCACACCCGGCCGACCAGCGTCCTCGGTGACACCGCCGCGACCCGCCACCTCAGCCGCGACACCGCCGCCACCGAGTACCGCCCCGCCTCCCCCACCCGCCGTCCGGAGCCGCGAATGGCGCCGCCACCGATTACCTACGAAGCACCGCGTCCGGCCGCGCCGGCGCCGCCCCGCAAGCGCGGGGGCTTCTCCCGCTTCGTCCGCTTCGTGCTCGCCCTGGTGGCGCTGGTCCTGGTCGCCGCCGCGGTCGCGACGGCCGTGATCCTGGCCACCGACAAGGCGGCCGGGGTGAAGGTGAGCCACGTCGTCGGCAACACCGTCGACAAGGTCGTCGAAGAAGTCAAAGACCTGGTCAACGAAAACAAAGAATGACTTGGCGCGGGAGGGGCGGGGTGACCCTGCTCTCTCGCTTGCTCGCTGGATCGGCTCGGGCCGTCCGAGATTGAGCCGTTGGCGAGAAGCGCAAAACGTTCGCAGGGTCACCCCGCCCCTCCCGCTGAGGTGAGATCGCGAGGGACGCGTTCGACTTGTAGCCCTGTGGGCGACAAGGGTCGAACGGTTGCTCAGGCGTCCCAGGGTGGGGTGCCGGCTAGGACGGCGGCGCGGTAGGTGGCGAAGCGGTTGGCTTCGATCGCGCGGCGGGCGTGGGTGGTGAGTTGGTGCATGTAGGTGAGATTGTGGAGGACGATGAGGCGGACGGCGGTCAGCTCTTCGCCGCGGGAGAGGTAGCTGATGTAGTCGCGGTCGTGGTGCTGGCAGGCGGCGCAAGGGCAGCCCTCGACGATCGGGCTGCGGTCGCCGACCCAGCGGCCCTTGCGCAGGTCGAGGCGCCAGCGGGTCTCCGGGCTCGGCGCCAGAGCGACGCCGTGGCGGGCGAGGCGGGTGGGGACGGCGCAGTCGAAGACGTCGAGGCCGAGGGCGATGCCGCCGAGCAGGTCGTCGACCTCGCCGATCCCCAGCAGGTGCTTTGGCGCCTCCACCGGCAGCATCGGCGCGGTCAGCGCCAGCACCGCCGCCATCTCCTCCTTGTCGCGGCCGAGGGTGCCGCCGATCGCCAGCCCGTCGACGCCCGCCTCGCTCACCGCCTGGGCCGATTCGCGCCGCAGATCCTCGTGGACGCCGCCCTGGACGATCCCGAAAATTGCCTGGCGCTCGGGCCCCTCCCGCTCATGCCACTCGAGGCAGCGGTCGAGCCAGCGGTGGGTGCGCTCGGTCGAGCGGGCGGTGTACTCGCGGTCGGCGTGGAAGGGAGTGCACTCGTCGAAGACGAGGGCGATGTCGGAGCCGAGCGCCGCCTGCACGCTCATCGAGACCTCGGGCGAGATGAACAGCTCGCGGCCGTCCCGCGGCGAGCGGAAGCGGGCGCCCTCCTCGGTGATCTCGACCTTCGAGCCGTGCTCTCCCCCGCTCCGGCCACTCCCCTTGACCTCGTTCGCCACCCCGCCGTGGGCCAGCGAGAAGACCTGGAAGCCACCGGAGTCGGTGATGATCGCCCGCTCCCAGCCCATGAACCCGTGCAGCCCGCCGGCGGCGGCGATCCGCTCTGGGCCTGGCGAGACGAACAGGTGGTAGGTGTTGCCGAGGACCAGCTGGTAGCCGAGCTCGGCGACCTCGCGCGACTCCATCCCCCGCACACTGCCCTTCGTCGCCAGCGGGATGAACGCCGGGGTCTCAATCGGCCCGTGGGCGGTATGGATGACCCCCGCTCGCGCCGCCCCGTCGCGGGCGCCGATCTCGAATCTCAGCCGCTGTGGATCGCTTCGCACGCGGGCAGCGTATTGGTGCGGCGCTCGCCCCTCCTCAGTGCCGCTCCCGCTACTGCAGCCAGTAGCCGATCACGGCGCCGAGCCAGCCAGCGGCCAGCTTGGAAAGAGAGGGGTCGTCGCCGAGATGGAAGAGGAGCACCGCCAGGCCGGCTGCAGCGAAGACCGCCGAGATGACGACCTGCATGACATAGGTCTGGGTGGCAGAGGCAGGACCGGGTGGCATTGGGCCTCCTCAGAACAGAGGGCGCTGCCGGGTCCGGCGCCGGTAGCGCATATAGCGCATCACCTGCATCGCCCAGCGGACACGGTTGCCGATGACGTGCTCCCGGCCGGGGTGTGGAGGAGGCGGCGAAACCGGCTTGATCGAGCGGAGCTCTTCGCCGGTGCGGGGGTGGATCAATGCCTCCATGGGGATACCGTAGCGGGGCAGACAGAAGGATTCAAGACAATTGTCTGCGAAGGCGGAGTTTCGGCGGTTCGCGACGGCAGTCGCCGTCGCCTCAGGCGAGGAGCGAGCGGCCGGTCATCGGCGCCGGCTGGGGGATGCCGAGAAGGTCCAGCGCGGTCGGGGCAACGTCGGCGAGGATGCCCCCGTCGCGGAGGGTGAGGCCCTCGGCGGTGACGATCAGCGGGACCGGGTTCAGCGAATGGGCGGTGTTGGGGGAGCCGTCGGGCTCGAGCATGTTGTCGCAGTTGCCGTGGTCGGCGGTGACGATGCAGGCGCCGCCTTTGGCGGTGACCGCCTCGACCACGGAGGCGAGCTGCGTGTCGACGGTCTCCACCGCCTTGACGGCGGCGGGGATGACCCCGGTGTGGCCGACCATGTCCGGATTGGCGAAGTTGATGATCCCGAAGCGGTAGGAGTTCTCGCTCCAGCGCGAGACGAAGGCCTCGGCGGCGCCGGCGGCGCTCATCTCCGGCTTCTCGTCATAGGTGGCGACGTCGCGCGGCGATTCGACCAGGGCGTGCTCCTCGCCGGCGTACTCGGCCTCCACCCCGCCGTTGAAGAAGTAGGTGACGTGGGCGTACTTCTCGGTCTCGGCGACGTGCAGCTGCAGGCCGCCGGCCTCGGAGATCGTCTGCGCCAGGGTCGTCTTCGGCCGCTGCTCGGGAAAGGCAACCGGGTAGGGCCAGCCCTTGCGGTACGCAGTCATCGTGGTCAGGTCGAGGACCGAGCCGCCGGAACGGGAGAACTCGTCGAAGTTGGGCTCGGCCAGCGCCCGGGTCATCTGCCGCGCCCGGTCGGGCCGGAAGTTGACGAAGACGGCGACGTCGCCGTCGGCCGCTCCGTCGTAGTCGCCGACAACGGTCGGCTTGACGAACTCGTCGGTCTCGCCGCGCTCGTAGGACTCCTCGACCGCCGCCACCCCGCTCGCCGCGTGTAGGCCGCGAGCGTGGGCGATCGCGTCGTAGGCGAGCTTGGTCCGCTCCCAGCGGGTGTCGCGGTCCATCGCGTAGTAGCGGCCGCTGACGGTGCCGATCCGCCCGGCGGCGTGGAGCCAGCGTTCGAGCTCGGCGACGTAGGCGCGGCCGCCCGTCGGCAGGGTGTCGCGACCGTCGGTGAAGGCGTGGAAGACGAGGTCGGGGACGCCCTCCTGGGAGGCCAGCTCGACGCAGGCCTCGATGTGCTCCCAGCCGGAGTGGACGCCGCCGTCGGAGACCAGGCCGAGCAGGTGCAGCCGCCCCCGCGGCGATTCGCGGGCCCGCGCGCAGGCGGCGAGCAGGATCTCGTTCTCGAAGAAGCTGCCGTCGGCGACCGCGTCGTCGATTCGCGCCAGGTCCTGCTTGACGATCGCCCCGGCGCCGAGGTTGAGATGCCCGACCTCGGAGTTGCCCATCTGCCCCACGGGCAGGCCGACGTCCGGGCCCTGGGCGGAGAGCTGGGTGTGCGGGTACTGCGCCCAGAGGCGTTCGAAGGTGGGCGTCTCGGCCAGCGAGATCGCGTTGCCCGGGCCAGGCGGGGCGAGCCCCCAGCCGTCGAGGATGACCAGCGCCAGCGAGGGGACCAGGGTCATTGGTCGACTCTAGGCCGCGTCGACGATCGCGGCGAATTCCTCCGGGTCGAGGGCGGCGCCGCCGACCAGCGCCCCGTCGACGTCCTCCAGCGCCAGCAGCTCGGCGGCGTTTGACGGCTTGACCGAGCCGCCGTAGAGGATCCGCACCGCGTCGGCCGCGGCGCCGCGGGCGCGGAGGACGTCGCGGATGAAGGCGCAGGCCTCCTGGGCCTGCTCGGGCGTGGCGACGCGACCGGTGCCGATCGCCCAGATCGGCTCATAGGCGACGACGACGGAGGCGACCTGACCGTCCTCCAGCCCGCCGAGGTCGGCCTGCAGCTGGCGCTCGAGGACTTCCTCGGTCTGGCCGCCGTCGCGCGCCTCCTCGCTCTCGCCGACGCAGAGGATCGGCTCGAGGTCGGCCGCCAGCGCCGCCGGCACCTTTCGCGCCAGCGCCTCGTCGGTCTCGTTGAAGTACTGGCGCCGCTCCGAGTGGCCGAGGACGACGCATTCGACGTCGAGCTCGACCAGCATCGCTGCCGAGACCTCGCCGGTGTAGGCGCCGGCCTCGGCCTCGTGCATGTTCTGGGCCGCCACCTTGACCGCGGTTCCACGGCGGCGCTCGACCACCTCGGAGAGCGCCGTGAAGGGCGGGCAGAGGACGACGTCGGCCTGGGTCGCGGCGATCCGCGGTAGCAGCGTGTCGACGTAGGCGGCGGCCTCGGCGACGGTCTTGTTCATCTTCCAGTTGGCGGCGATGTAGGGGGTGCGGTTAGGCATCGATCAGCGCCTCCACCCCTGGCAGCTTCTTGCCCTCGAGCAGCTCCAGCGAGGCGCCGCCGCCGGTCGAGAGCCAGTCGACCTCGTCCTCGAGGCCGAAGCGGCGGATCGCGGCGACGCTGTCGCCACCACCTACCACGGTCGTCCCCGACGCCTTGGCGACCGCGTCCGCGACCGCCCGGGTGCCGCCTGCAAATGGCTCCAGCTCGAAGGCGCCCATCGGCCCGTTCCAGAGCACGGTGCCGGCGCCGGCGACCGCCTCGGCGTAGAGCGCACCGGTCTTCGGGCCGACGTCGAGGCCCATCCAGCCGTCCGGCACGTCGATCCCGTCGAGCTCTTCGCGCTCGGTCTCCGCGCTGAACTCGCGCCCGAGCACCAGGTCGACTGGCAGGACCAGCTCGCAGTCGGCGGCCTCGGCCTTGGTCAGCGCCTCGCGCGCCGCGGCTTCGCTCTCCGCGTCGAACAGCGAGTCGCCGATCTCGTGCCCCTGCGCCTTGAAGAAGCCGAAGCACATCGCCCCGCCGATCAGGATCTTGTCGGCGACTTCGAGGAAACGGTCGATCACCCCGACCTTGTCGGAGACCTTGGCGCCGCCGAGGACGACGACCAGCGGCCGCTGCGGCGACTCGACCACCCGGGTCAGTTCGCTCACCTCGCGCTCCAGCAGCAGGCCGGCATAGGCGGGGACGTACTGGGCGACGCCCGCGGTCGAGGCGTGGGCGCGGTGGGCGGCGCCGAAGGCATCGTCGACGTAGACGTCGGCAAGCGAGGCGAGGCTTTCGGCCAGCTTCGGGTCGTTCTTCGTCTCCCCCGGCTCCCAGCGCGTGTTCTCGAGCAGCAGCACGTCGCCGGGCCCAAGGCCGCCGCCGCACTTGCGGTCGACGTCGTGGGCCATCACCCCGGAGGCGACGTTGACCTTCGTCCCCAGCAGCTCTTCCAGCCGCTTCCCGACCGGCTTCATCGAGAGCGACTCGTCGCGGCCCTGCGGCCGTCCCAGGTGCGAGGCGAGGATCAGCGCCGCTCCCCGTTCGCGCAGCAGTTCGAGCGTCGGCAGCGCCGCCCGGATCCGCATGTCGTCGGCGACCACCCGCTCGCCATCCGGCCCATCCTCCAACGGCACGTTGAAGTCGACCCGGACCAGCACCCGCCGGCCCTTGACCGCGGCGTCGCGGACGCTTGCCTTGGCGAAGCCGACGACCGCGCCCTCCGGCATCAGGCGGGGAGCACCTTCCCCGCCAGCTCGACGCAGCGGTTCGAGTAGCCCCACTCGTTGTCGTACCAGCTGATCACCTTGGCCATGCGGCCGTCGCCGATCGTCATCGTCGAGAGCGCGTCGACGATCGAGGAGTGCGGGTCGCCGACGATGTCGGTGGAGACGATCGGGTCCTCGGTGTAGGCGAGGATTCCCTTCATCTCACCTTCGGCGGCTGCCTTCAGCGCCGCGTTGATCTGGTCCTTGTCGACCGGGTCCGGGGTGGTGAAGACGAGGTCGACGGCGGAGCCGGTCGGGACCGGGGCCCGCATCGAGAACCCGTTGAGCTTGCCGTTCAGCTCCGGCAGCACCAGCCCGACCGCCTTGGCGGCGCCGGTCGTAGTGGGAATCAGGTTGAGCGCCGCGGCCCGCGAGCGGCGCGGATCCTTGTGCGGCATGTCCTGCAGGCGCTGGTCCGCGGTGTAGGCGTGGATCGTGGTCATCAGGCCCTGCTCGATCCCGAATGCCTCGTGCAGCGCCTTCGCCAGCGGCGCCAGGCAGTTGGTCGTGCAGGAGGCGTTGGAGATGACGTTGTGCTGGTCGGGGTCGTAGGCCTCGTCGAAGTTGACCCCGAGGGCGACGGTCACGTCCGGGTCGGTCGCCGGGGCGGAGATGATCACCTTTTTGGCACCCCCCTCGAGGTGCTTAGCGGCGTCCTCCCCCTTGGTGAAGAAGCCAGTCGACTCGATTACCACGTCGACCCCGAGGTCGCCCCAGGGCAGCGCGGCGGGGTCGCGCTCGGAGAGCACCTTCAGCTCCTTGCCGTCCACCGAGATCGCGTTGTCGGCGGCGGCGACCTCACCCGGGAAGCGGCCGAGGACCGAGTCGTACTTGAGCAGGTTGGTCATCGTCGGCACGTCGACCAGGTCATTGACGGCGACGAACTCGAGGTCCGCGCCCGCGGCGTGCGCCGCCCGGAAGACGTTGCGCCCGATGCGCCCGAACCCATTGATGCCGACCTTCACTGCCATCGCTCAGCTGCCTCCTGTTTCAATTGTCAGAGCCGATCGTACGCGCTCGCGGGCGTCAGTCGGACCCGATGGTGATCTCGATCTCATAGCCGTCGGGGTCCTCGAGGAAGGCCGAGTAGGAGCCGGAGCCCGGCCCGCGCCGCTCGCCGGGCAGGCTGATGCTGGTGCCGCCGGATTTGACCGCGTTTTCGTAGGCCGCCTTGACGGCGACGATCCCCAGCGCCGAGAAGCTGAGCAGGCCGTAGCCGCGCTGCGCCGAGCGGTTGCCGGAGATGAAGAAAACGGGTTTGGCGATGCCCCAGCCGATCGTGTTGTTCTCCTCGTAATGACGGCGCCAGCCCAGGGGGGCGAGCATCGAGTCATAGAACGAGGCACTGCGCTGAAGGTCATCGACCTCGAGGAGGACGTGGTGAAGCATTGGTGAACCGGAGGCTATAGACGCGATCCCCCGGAAGCATTCCGGGTCGCGGCGGGCTCAACCCGAGCGGGGGGTCCAGCGGAAAAAGCGAATCGCCAGCAGCGCCCCGGCGACCCCCCAGAGGGCGACGATCGCGAGGTTGTCCCAGGAGACGGCGGAGCCGCCGGCGGGGACGTAGGCGTCGAAGAAGGCGTCGAAGAAGTGGCGCACCGGGAAGAGGTCGGCGAAGGCGATCACCCCGTTCGGCAGCTGATCTTCCGGGATGAAGACGCCGGAGAGGAAGTAGAGCGGCAGCAGCAGGGCGTTGACGATCGCCGCGGCGGCGTCCTGGGAGGGGATCGCCGCAGTGAGGGCGATGCCGAGGCAGCAGAAGGAGGCGGCGCCGACGACGAGGGCGACGAGGATCGCCGGCAACCGATCCCAGGGGACCGAGACGCCGTAGAGGACGCCGCCGATCAGCGCCAGCAAGACCAGCATCATCAGCGCGACGACGATCGAATTGCCGATCCGCCCGGCGATGAAGACCCAGGGTGGCATCGGGGTGCCGCGGCCGCGCTTGAGGCGCCCGTCTTCGCGGGCGATCACCAGGGTCATCGCCAGCGTCTGCATCGTTGCCGAGATGATCGAGAGCGACATGATCGCCGGCACGTAGTAGGTGGTCGCCGCAACACCGCCGCGGACGTCGACCGTTTCGCCGTCGAAGACGACGGCGAGGATCAGGAAGACGATGACCGGGAACATCACCGTGAAGAAGACCGAGGCGGGGTTGCGCCAGAAGGCCTTCTGGTCGTAGCGGAACTGGTGCCCGACGAGGGCGAGGCCGCGGCTCACCGGTCCCTCCTCCCCGCCGTCGCGTCCGCCTCCGCCGTGGCCGCTTTGGCGGCGGCCGCTTCCTCGGAGGCGGTCAGCTCCAGGTAGACGTCCTCGAGGCTCGGCCGCGTCACTTCCAGCCCCTCCAGCTCCTCGCCCTTGGCCAGCGCCGCGCCGGTCAGCTCGTGCAGCGTCTGCACCGGCGTCCGCGTCTCGACCGCGACCTCGCGGCCCTCGGCTCGGTAGCGGATCGTGGTCGCGCCGCTGTCGCGGTCGCCGAGGTCCTCGGGGGTGCCGCGGGCGACGATCCGGCCGGCGGCGATGATCGTCACCCGGTCGGCCAGCCGCTGCGCCTCGTCCATGTAGTGGGTGGTGAGGAAGACCGTCTTGCCAAGCTCGCGGAGGCCGGCGACGACCTCCCAGAACTGGCGCCGCGCCGAGGGGTCGAAGCCGGTGGTCGGCTCGTCGAGGAAGAGCAGCTCGGGGTCGCCGACCAGGGCCATGCCGACGTCGAGCCGCCGCCCCTGGCCACCGGAGAGCCTGCGCGCCCGCTCGTCGGCTTTGCCTTCCAGCCCGATCAGGGCGATCACCTCGTCGACCGGCCGCGGCGCGCGGAAGTAGCCGGCGTAGAGCTCGAGCGACTCGCGCACGGTCAGGTAGGGGTCGAGGCGGCTGCTCTGGAGGACGATCCCGATCCGCTCGCGCCACTCGCGCCCGGCCCGCTGTGGGTCCTCCCCCAGCACGCTGACCTCGCCGCCGGAGCGGTGCCGGTAGCCCTCGAGGATCTCGACCGTGGTCGTCTTGCCGGCCCCGTTGGGGCCGAGGAAGGCGAAGACCTCGCCGCGCTCGACCTCGAGGTCGATGCCGCGAACCGCTTCGGTGCGGCCGTAGGACATCTGCAGGCCGCGAATGGAGATGACGGGGTCTGGCAAGGCCCGGGCGATTCTAGGTGGGCGCGGGCTTAGACTCGGCCACCGTGGCGGGCGGGGAGAGGATCACGGTCCGGACGCCGGACGGCGAGCGCTGGCGGGTGCGGCGGCGCTGGCTCGACCGGCCGATGCCGAAGCTCGGCCGCCACTTCGGCGACGGCACTCGCGACGCAGCGGCCGAAGGAGCCCTCGAGGGCTCCCTGGGCGGGCTGACCGACAGCCCCGTGGCGGCAATCGTCGGCGGCGTCCTCCTCTTCCTGATCCTCCTCGTCCTGCTGCCACTGCTCGGCGTCGCCCTCGAGATCGTGGCGCTGATCCTCGTACTGGGCTCCGGGCTGTTCGGCCGCCTCCTGCTGGGCAAGCCCTGGTGGGTCGAGGCGGTGCCGGTCGGCGGCGACGTCGAGGACCGTGCCGTCTACGCGGTCAAGGGATGGCGCCTCTCGAAGGAGGCGGTGCGGGAGCTGGCGACGGCGCTCGAGGCGACCGGCGAGCCGCCCGAGCGACTGGCCCGCGGCGAGCGCCTGGCGACCAGGCCCGCCGGCTTCGCCGACCCGCCCTCCTGATCAGCCGATCTCGACGTCGCGGTGTTTGACTTTGACGACGACGTCGTCGCGGGCGGCGAGGCTGCGGCGGATCCGGTCGGCGACGGCGACCGAGCGGTGGCGACCGCCGGTGCAGCCGACCGCGATCGTCAGGTGGGACTTGCCCTCGGCGACGTAGGCCGGGACCAGGAACTCGAGCAGCGGCAGCAGCCGGCCGTAGAACTCACCCGCCTGGGTCCCTGACTCGACGTAGGCGCGGACCGGCTCGTCCATCCCGGTCTGCGGCCGCAGCTCGAGGTCGTAGTGGGGGTTGGGCAGGAAGCGGACGTCGAGGGTGAGGTCGGCGTCGCGCGGCGGACCGTTCTTGAAGCCGAAGGTGAGCAGGGTCAGCGCCAGTTTGCCGCCGTCTTCGCGGCCCAGCAGCTCTTCGGAGATCCGCCGCCGCAACTCGCCACCGGTCAGGTCGGAGGTGTCCATCACTACGTCGGCGCGCTCGCGCAGCGGCGCCAGCAGCTCGCGCTCGGCCCGGATGCCATCGACGATCCGCCCTTCCGGCGCCAGCGGGTGGCGGCGGCGGGTCTCCTTGTAGCGGTTCAGCAAGGTCTCCTCGTCGGCCTCGAGGAAGAGGACCATAGGCCGCAGCCCGGTCCCCTCGAGCTCGTCGAGCACCGCCAGGAGGTCGTCGAAATATTCGCCGCCGCGCACGTCCGAGACCACCGCCGCGTACTCGACGCCGCTGCCCTGGTGCTGGAAGAGCTCGCCGAGGCCGGCGATCATCCGCGGCGGCAGATTGTCGACGCAGAAGTAGCCGCCGTCCTCGAAGGCGGCGATCGCCTCCGACTTGCCGGCCCCCGAGTGACCGGTGATCACCACCATCTCGACCGGGTGGTGCTGCTCGCTGCTCTCGTCCGCCGCTATCTGCTCGATTGCCATCAGCCGATCCTGTTCAGTTGCTCGTGGATCTCCCGCCCCACTTTGCCAGGCAGGCCGGGCACCGCCTCGAGTTCCTCCCGGCTCGCCGCCAGGAACCGCTCCGGCGTGCCGAAATGCCGCAGCAGCGCCCGCTTGCGGGCCGGCCCGATTCCCTTCAACTCGTCCAACACCGAGCCCGAGAGCATGTCGCGGTCGCGGCGGCCGCGGTGGTGCTCGATCGCGAACCGATGGGCCTCGTCGCGGACCCGCTGCAGCAGCTGGTTGGCCTCCGAGTCGCGGGCGAGGTCGAGCGGGGCTGAGCGGCCGGGGACGTAGACCTCCTCCTCGCGCTTGGCGAGGCTGGCGACGGTGACGCCGCGCTCGACGAACGGCTCTAGCACCCGCATCCCCGCCCCCAGCTGTCCCTTGCCGCCATCGATCAGGATCAACGAGGGAAGCGAGGCGAAGCTCGCGTCGCGCTTGCGATCGTGCGGCGAAAGATCCGCTTGTTCCAGGTAGCGGTTGAGGCGCCGGGTCAGCACCTCCTCCATCGAGGCTAAGTCGTCGGGGCCGGGCCCGTCGGGGTCCGCACGCGTTTCGCCGCGGACTTTGAAGCGGCGGTAGTCGGACTTCTTCGTCGCCCCGCCCTCGAAGACGACCATCGAGGCAACCGTGTGCTCGCCGCCGATCGTCGAGATGTCGAAGCCCTCGATCCGCACCGGCAGCTCGTCCATCCCCAGCGCCTCGGCCAGCGAGGTCAGCGATTCGACCCGGCGGGTGCGCCGGTGCTCGCGCCGCAGCCGGTCCTGGTCGAGCGCCAGTTTGGCGTTGCGCTCGGCGAGCTCGCGGAGGCGGCGGTTGTCGCCGCGCTCGGCGGGGCGGACCTCGACCGGGCTGCCGCGCCGCTCGCTCAGCGCTTCGGCGATCACCGGCGCCCGCTCCCGCAGGTAGGGCCCGACGATGATCTTCCGCGGCATCGCCGGCGAGGCGGCGTAGTACTGGCCGATGAACTCCTCGGCGACCTCGGCCATATCGCGCTCGCCTTCGTTCTCGAGGTAGAAGCTCTGCCGCTCGGCGAGGATGCCGTCGCGGACCTGGAAGACCTGGGCGTTGGCGTCGACCCCCTCGACCGCGACCCCGATCAGGTCGGCGGTGCCGACGTTCTCGCTCGCCACCCGCTGGCGCTCGAAGAGGCTGCGAATCGCTTTCAGGCGGTCGCGGTGGATCGCCGCCCGCTCGAATTCCTCGGCCTCCGAGGCGGCGTCCATCGCCGCCTGCTCCTCGCGCTCGACCTGGCGATAGCGGCCGGAGAGAAAGTCGACGATGGCGTCGATGTTGCGCCGGTACTCCTCCTTGGAGATGTACTCGACGCAGGGCGCCCCGCAGCGCTTTATGTAGTAGTCGAGGCAAGGGCTGCCGGAGCGGCGGCCCGGCTCGGACCCCTCGCAGGTGCGGAACTGGAACAGCTTGCCGAGCAGGTCGAGGGTCTCGCGCACCCGCTTGGCGCTGGAGAAGGGGCCGAAGTAGGCGCGACGGCTGCGGTGCTTCTCGCGGGTGAAGTAGACCCGCGGGTAGTCCTCGTCGAGGCTGACGGCGACGTAGGGGTAGGACTTGTCGTCGCGGAGGCGGATGTTGAAGCGCGGCCGGTGGCGCTTGATGAAGCTCTGCTCGGTCAGCAGCGCCTCGGCCTCGGTCGAGGTGACGAGGCTCTCGATCCGTTCGATCCGGCTGGTCAGGCGCGGCTCGCCGCCGGAGAAGTGGGAGGCGATCCGTTTGCGGATCGAGCGCGCCTTGCCGACGTAGAGGAGCTCGTCGCCGCGGCCATAGAAGAGGTAGACGCCGGGGCTGTCGGGCAGCTCGCGGCGCTGGCGGGCGATCCGCTCGGCCCGTGACTCCTCGCGCGCCTCCGGCTCGCCGCCGGGGGCTGCTCCGTTGCCGTTGTCCGCGTCCGCGCTCACGACCTCAAAGGGTAGGCTCCCGGCCACTCGGCCAATCCGAACCGACGGGGGGATTCAGGAGCGATGACGAGCGGGGCGCCCGAGCTGAACACGTTGCGCATCGAGCTGGAGGGGGAGCTGGCGACGCTGACCCTGAACCGGCCCGAATCCTTCAACGCGATGAGCCCGGAGATGATCGGCGAGCTGACCGTCGCCTTCGCCTGGCTGGCGGACCAAGCGCCGGCGCGGGCGCTGATCGTGACCGGGGCCGGGCAGGCGTTCAGCTCCGGTGGCGACATCACCACCTTCCGCCAGGGGGTCGAGAGCGAAGAGATCGACCTGCCCTCGGCGGTCCGGCGGGGCGCCGACATGCTGCACCAGGCGATCGTCGACCTGCGGCGGATCCCCTATCCGGTGGTGGCCGCGATCAACGGGCCGGCAGCCGGGGCGGGCTTCTCGCTGGCCCTCGCCTGCGACCTGCGAATCGCCTCCAGCAAGGCCTTCTTCGCCCCCGCCTACGGGCGGATCGGCGCCTCCCCGGACGGCGGCATGACCTACTTCCTTCCCCGCGTGGTCGGCCCGGCACGAGCGCTGGAGCTGCTGCTGGAGGACCCGAACATGCCGGCGGCCGACGCCCTCGCCGAGGGCCTCGTCTCCGCCGTGGTCGAGCCCGAGGAGCTGGACGCGGCGGCGCGGGAGAAGGCCGAGAAGCTGGGAGCGATGGCCCCGCACTACGTGCGGATGGCGAAGCAGCTGGTCGGCTCCAGCCTCGACCACAGCCTGGCGGAGCACCTGCAGCTGGAGCGCCACGGAATCGCCGACAGCATGGCGACCGAGGATCTGCGCGAAGGCGTGCAGGCATTCTTCGGCGGCGAGAAACCGGTCTTCCACGGCCGCTGAACCCGATTGATCCCCGCTTCGTAGGTGTGGGTACACCCTGATCGCAACCGGCTCCACGGGAGGAACCGCCAAATGAAGAAGGCCCTAGTCGCAGCACTCGTCCTCGTCATCGCCTCGCTCGGCCTGGTGGCCTGCGGCGGCGGCTCCAGCTCGACCAGCTCCGAAGCGACCTCCGGCGCCGAATCCGGCGAAGGGTCCGGCGGAGCGGGAGCCGGTGGCAAGGAAGGCGGCGCGGAAGCCGAAGGCGGCACCGCGGGGACCGGCTCGGAGGTCGCGATCGAAGCCGACCCAAGCGGCGAACTCGCCTTTAAGGAGACGGAAGTGACCGCGTCGGAAGGCAAGGACACGATCGACTTCACCAACCAGTCTTCGACCCCCCACAACGTCGCGATCGAAAGCGAAAACGGCGAACAGCTGGGCGAAACCGAAGTCATCAACGGCGGCTCGGACTCGGCCGTGGTCGACCTGCCGAAGGGGACCTACACCTTCTACTGCACCGTCCCGGGCCACCGCCAGGCCGGGATGGAAGGCACGCTCGTCGTCAAGTAGCGAGCGCGGTGCGGCGGGCGCGGAGCTCGCGCCCGCCGCCGCAAGCTAGGTCCCGGGCGCTCAGCTCTCGGGCGCGTAGACCCGGGTCACCGAGTCGCCGACGAAGCAGGGCTTCTCGCTGCCCTCGACCTCCAGGCTGAAGCGGGTCACCGCCTGCCACCAGCCGCCGCCCTTGTCGTCCATCGAGACCAGCTCGGCGCGGCCGCGGACCTGGCTGCCGACCGGGACCGGCGCCGGGAAGCGGATCTTGTCCCAGCCGTAGTTGACGCCGAGGGCGAAGCCGCTGGCCTGGATCAGTTCGCCGCGGAAGCCGTCGACCAGCGAGAGGGTGAGGTTGCCGTGGGCGATCGTCGTCCCGAACGGGCTCTCCTTCGCCGCCCGCTCGGGGTCGACGTGGATCCACTGGTGGTCGCCGGAGAGCTCGGCGAAGGTGTCGATGTCCGCCTGGGTGACCGTGCGCCACTCGCTCGGCCCGAGCTCCTTGCCGAGCAGCGACTGCATCCCCTCGACGCCCACCACCTCCGTCGCCGCTGCCATCAGTCAGCCCACCAATTCGGGACGACTTCCCCGTCGCCTTTCACCCGCGGTCCGAAGGCGATCACCTCGAGCCCGTCACCCCCAGCCTCGAAGCAGCGCGTCACCGCCGGCGAGACGCGAATCGCGTCGAGCTCTTCGATCTCGACGATCTCGTCGTCCAGTTTCAGCCGGCCAGTGCCGCGGATCACGACGTAGACCTCCTCGGCCTTCTCGTGCACGTGGCCGAACGGCTGGCGCATGTCCGGCTCGAGGCGGTGGTGACTGAAGCCGGTGTCCTCGGCATCGAAGTCTTCGGTGGCGAAGCGCGCTTCGATACCGTCGACCCCGAATTCCACCGCAGAGTCCTTCACGTCCTTGATCGTCTTGTGGGTGTACGCGTCCGCCACTGGAGTCTCCCTCCCTATCGTCTCGGCCCCTTTTGAGCCGCTAGTCGCCCCCAGTACCCTAAGCCCGTGGATTCTCCCGCGGGTCGCGTCCTCTCCCCCCTGCAGATGCGCAAGCTGGCCGAGCACGGCGAGCGTCGTACGGCAGAGGCCGGCGAGACGCTCTTCGAGGTCGGCGACGAGACCTACCCGTTCATCGCAATCGAGGAGGGTGAGGCGGCGGTCCTCGACCCGGCCGGCCACGAGATCGTCCGCCACAGCGCCCCCGGCTTTCTCGGCGAGATGAACCTGCTCTCCGGGCAGACCGTCTTCCTCACCGCCGTCGCCACCCAGCCGATGCGCTACATCGCGGTCGACCGAATGAAGCTGCGCGAACTCCTCTTCGAGGACCCCGAGCTCTCCGACCTACTGCTCTCCGCCTTCGTCCAGCGGCGCGAAATGCTGCAGGAACGGGAGGGGATCGGGGTCGAAGTCCTCGGCCCGCGCGATTCGCACGAGACCCGGGCGCTGGTCGAGTACGCGAAACGACAGCGGCTGCCGTTCGTCTGGCGCGACCCGGCCGAGGACGCCGAGGCGGCGGCGGCGCTGGAGCCGCTGGGAGCCACCGAGCTGCCACTGGTGCGGCTTCCGGGCGGGGCCGAACTGCGCCACCCGACCAACGGCGAGCTCTCGCGGGCCCTGGGAATCGGCCTCGAGCTCTCCCCTCGCGAGGAGGTCGACCTGCTGGTGATCGGCGGCGGGCCGGCCGGGCTCGGTGCCGCGGTCTACGGCGCCTCCGAGGGCCTCGACACCCTGGTAATCGAGAGCACCGTGCTCGGCGGCCAGGCGGGTACCTCGCGGCGGATCGAGAACTACCTCGGCTTCCCAGCGGGGATCGCCGGCGCCGAGCTGATCAGCCGCGCAATCACCCAGGCGCGCAAGTTCCGCGCCCGCACCGCGACTCCCTACCGGGCGCTCTCGCTGGAGCCCGGCGAGGAGCGGCACACGGTCAAGCTCGAGGGCGAGGTCGAGGTCGCCGCCCGGGCCGTCCTCCTCGCCACCGGGGCCGAATACCGCAAACTCCCGGTCGCCGACCTCGACGACTACGAGGGCTTCAGCGTCTTCTACGAAGCCGGGCCACCGGAGGCCCAGATCTGCGGCGGCCAGAGGGTCGGCGTCGTTGGCGGCGGCAACTCGGCCGCCCAGGCCGCCGTCTGGCTCGCCCGCGGCGGCGCCCTCGTCACCCTCCTGCACCGTCGCGCCGACCTCGCGGAGACGATGTCGAGCTATCTGCTGGAGGAGCTCGACCGCTTCGGCGTCGCCGTCCGCGACCGCAGCGAAATCGCCGAGCTGCACGGCAGCGATGGCCAACTGGAGAAGGTCACTCTGACCGACGGCGCCGAGCTGCCGATCTCCTACCTCTTCCTCTTCCTCGGCGCCGCCCCTTGCACCGCCTGGCTCGGCGACTGCATCGTCCGCGACGAGAAGGGTTTCGTCCTCACCGGCGCCGAGGCCGGCGCTGAAGGCCTACTGGAGACCAGCGTCCCCGGCGTCTACGCGGCGGGCGACGTCCGCGCCGGCTCGATCAAGCGCTGCGCGACCGCGGTCGGCGAGGGCGCCACCGTGGTCCGCTTCGTCCACGAGCGCATGCAGCCGACCGGCGTCGTCTCCTAGCGCTGGTGCCGCCTGACGGCGAGAGCGACTGGGCCGAGACCGCGGACACATCGGGCGGACTCGTCCTGCGCCGGGCGGAACCAGCCGACGCCCTCGCCGTCGCCGAAGTCCACGTTCGCGCCTGGCAGGTCGCCTACCGCGATCAGTTCGACCCAGACTGGCTGGACGCCCTCGACCCTCGCGAGCGGGCCGAGACGTATGACTTCGCGGCGAGTGGTCCGGACGCCTTCGAGACCGTGATCGCCTGGGCCGCGGACGACCAGCGCTCAGCCCCCGGCGCCACCGAGGCGGTCGCCGGCTTCGCCACCTTCGGCCCCTCCCGCGACGCCGACACTCCTGGCCGCGGCGAGATCGTCGCCCTATACGTCGATCCCGATCGCTGGCGCGCCGGCGCCGGTCGCCTCCTCCTCGCCGCCGCCAAGGATCGACTCAGCGAGCGCGGCTTCACCGAGGCGATCCTCTGGGTCCTCGACGGCAACCACCGCGCCGAGCGCTTCTACGCCGCCGACGGCTGGACCCGCGACGGCGCCAGCCGCTGGGAGCAGCCCTACGGCGTTCGTTCCCACGTCTTCCGCATGAGCTGCCGCCTCGATGATTGAGCCGGGCGGGTCAGCTCGGGACTGGGACCGGGACCAGCTCGAGCCGATCGATGTCTTCGAAATCGCGCGGGTTGCAGGTGTAGAGCGGCAAGCCACGGGAGATCGCGATCGCGGCGATTAAGGCGTCGTACCCGCGGGCGGCCCGCTTGCGCCCACCACGACGCAGCTGCGTCGCGATCGGCGCGAAGGCCCGGGCCGCCTCGGCATCGAAGGGAAGTGGGCGAAAGTCCGACTCTGCCTGCTGCAACCGGGCTTGTCGCCGTGCCCGCTCTCCCTCGTCTCGCGCGACCAGCGGGCCGACCGCGAGCTCAGCCAGGGTGACCGAGGTGATCCGCGGGGTCCTGGGCAGCACGTCCTGATCGCCGAGACGCGACAGCGCCACGATCACCGAGGTGTCCAGGATCCCGACCTGGTGACCCGATGCGGCGTTCATAGCGACCAATCCAGGAGCTCGTCGACGTCGTGCCGCAACGCGTCGGGATCGATGTGGGGCAGATGGCGCCAACGAGCCAGCAGAACATCCGCCGGGAGGTGGGGTTCGACCGGCACCAGCTCGGCGATCGGCTTTCCGGCCCGGGTGATCGTGATTCGCTCGCCATCGGCGGCCCGGTCGACTATCTCGCCGCCTTTGCTCCTCAATTCCCGAATGTTCACCTCGGTCATGTATCGCAAGGTATCACGTGTGATACCGGGAAAAGTGGATACGGCGGTACTCATGCGACCAGCCTCACTTCGAAGGTGGGAACGAAGAGGGCGCCGGCGCCGCCGATCAGAGCCATGATCCGGGTGACGTAGGCCTGGGTCTCGGGATAGGGCGGGACGCAGTGGCAGGCTTCGACCGGAGCCGGTCCGGCGTTGTAGGCGGCAAGGGCTAGGTCGGGGGAGCCGAACTCGCGGATCAGGTCTGACATCAGGTGGGCCTCGGCGTCGATCGCTTCGGCCGGGTCGAAGGGGTTGCGGAGTCCATAGGAGGCGGCGGTCGAGGGCATGAACTGGGCGATTCCCGCCGCCCCGGCGGGGGAGCCGGCGTTCGGGTCGAAGCCGGACTCGGCCATCTCCTGAGCTGCCAGCAGGGCCGGGGCGACGCTCCAGTGGGCGGCCGCCCGGAGGATCAGCGGGCGGAACGGGGCTGGGACGAAGTCGGGCAGGGACTGACCGGAGAGGGAACCATCGCCCTTGGCGTCAGCCGCTTCGCCGGCGGCAGAGCACGGGGCCGGGCCGGCGTCGAAGCCGTAATGCCAGGGCTCCCAGCCGTAGCGCTGGACGAAGCCGAAGCGCCCGGCATTGGTGGCGAGCCAGGCGTACGCGGCGTCGGGGCCGAGGTCGAGCTCGGTGGCGCAGCGGTGGAGCGAGTGGCCCGGCGGCGCGACCCAGGTCGGGTCGGGGTGGGCGGCGAAGAGTTCAGCCTGTTCGGCGTCGGAGCGGAAGCCGGAGACCACCACCAGCGCGATGCCGGCGCCGCGAGCCGCCAGGGCCATGCGGTCGTAGGCCGCAGCGACGTCCGGCCGCATTCCCTCTCCGTCTCTGTAAACGAGCGGTCCGCCGTAGCCGCCGCCGCTCGCCATCGCCGGCATCCCTTCGCCACCGCCGAGCGGCATGCCGGCTTCGGCGACAGCTGAGGCTTCGACTGCCCCTCCCCCGCTCCCTTCGAGAACAGCGACGACGAGGGCCTTGGCGCGGACCGGCGCGAACGAGGCTTCGTCGGGGAAATCGAGGCGCAGGCGATCCGGGTCGACGCCGTTGGCACGGGCCACCGCGATCGCCGCTTCGCGCGCCTCCGACAGGTAGATCGTCTTCGAGACGTGGGCGGGGTTCGGGGCACCGTCGGGCAGGGTCGGCGGGGCCAGCAGCCGCGGCAGCTCGTCCTTCATCGCTCGCGCGGCGGAGATCGCGGCGAGGTCGGCCGCCCGCTGGACCCGTCCCTTTCCGGTCACCGCGCCGGCGATCGCGACCAGCGCCAGAGCCGCGGCGATCAGCGCCAGGGAACCGCCGAGGGCGAGGATCAGCGCCTGCCCGCGCTCGTCCCGGATCGCAATACGTGCCATCGGCCGAGCGTGAACGACGCGGGCATACACGTGGTGCGCGAAAAAGGAAATCTCACCGGCCGAGATCGAACCTCGCACCCACGTCCCCCGTAGACCGGTTGCAGACGAGCTACCTAGGGAGGCCGGATGTCGATGAGAGACGCGAAGCGAAGGACTCTGTTCGGGCTGGCGCTCACCGTGCTCTGCGCATTGCTGGTGCCGGCGGCCGCGGGAGCGGCAACGAAGACGGTCGCCAAGAAGGGGACGCTGACGGCCAGCGGCAAGTCGGTGCTGACCACCAATGCCGGCCGCACCCTCTACAGCCTCAGCGCCGAGAAGCACGGCAAATTCATCTGCACCACCTCCTGCGTCTCCACTTGGAAGCCTTTGCTGGTCCCGGCTGGGACGAGGCCGAAGGGTCCGGTGGCGCTGGGCACGGTCGAAAGGCCGGAAGGCAAGACCCAGGTCACCTACAAGGGCCGACCGCTCTACACCTTCGGCGGCGATTCGAGGAAGGGCGAAGACAACGGCGAGGGGATCAAGGACGTCGGCACCTGGCACGCGGCGACGCTGGCCGGCTCCGCTGGCGGCAGCGAAGAACCAGCGCCATCGAACCCGTACCCCTACACGCCACCGGAAGCGACGCCACCGGCGACCAACCCGCCCCCTGCATCCCCGCCGTCGAGCCCGCCGGCCGAACCGGAACCGCCGAGATACCCCTACTGAACCGGGGAGTCTGGACCCCCGGCGTCGAGCAGGCGCCGGGCCAGCCCAGGTGAGAGCCCTTCGCCGGACTCGGCGGCGAGGGCGCCGAAGAGGGCTCGCCGCTCGGCGACCCAGCGCAAACGCCGCTTCAGCACTGCGACGACGAGGCCGCGGTCGAGCAGGTCGCGAACCACGAGGGCCAGGAGCGGCCGCGCGGCCGTGAGCTCGGCTCGCAGCAGAGCACCGCTGAAGCGTGGCGCCACGGGCTCTGCGAGGAGAGCTTGCAGCACCGCCGGTTCGGCGTGGACGACGGCGAGGGCGCCGCGGGCGACGGTAACCGCGGCGGCGCCGGCGGCGATCCCCTCGGGGTCGGCGGGAACGGCGAGGTGGCAGACCCCGCCTCGGGCCGCCACGCGAGCCGCGGGCAAGTGGGCGACGAGCCGCTCCTCCAGCGCCCGCGCCGCCGCGGAAGCGACCAGGGTCGGCCGCGGCGGACGGCCGCCGAGGTCGACGAGGAGCGGCGCGGTACCGCCGTCGACGCCGGCACAGGCGAGCGCCGCGGCGGCGCCACGCGAGCCCTCGGCACCGCCGACGGAGGTGACGACAACCGTCGCGGCGTCGGCCGGCGGGCGCAGGGGAGCGGCTGGAGCGAGGCTCGCGCCCGCCCCGGCGCGCATCGCGTCGAGGTCGGCGCTGCCAAAGGGCTGGCGGAGGCTCATTCGGCCGCCTTCGCCTCGGCGCTGCTGGTCACCGCGAGGCGGTCGGCGACAGCGGCGAAGGGGGATGGCGGCCGCAAGCGCACCGAGACCTCTCCCCCGCTGACCTTCACCTCGACGTCGTCCTCGGCCCAACCGGGCAGCGCTTCGCGAGCCGCGTCACCAGCCGAGCCGCCCGCGGCAAGCGCCAGCGCCCCGGCCTCGGCGGCGCCATCGGCGAGGGTCAACGCGTAGCCGGCGGCGAGCAGCTGCAGCGCCACCAGTGCCGCCAGCAGCAGCGCAGGCAGCGCCGCGACCAGCTCGACCGTCGCCTGACCGCGCTCACCGCGTGGCGACTCCAACCGGCCGCCCGGGCCGGATCCAATTACTGGCATGCCCGCTCCGGTCCCCTCAGCCACCTGCGTCCCCCAACCCGGTTCCAGCGCTGACGCTGACGTCGGGCAGCCTTGGCACCAGAGCCGGCACCGGCACTCGCACCTCGACCCCGCCGTCGTCGCGCTCCTCGACCTCGGAGCCGTCGCGCAGGGCCGGCGGCAGCGCCGCCCGCGCCGCCCGCTCGGCGTCGCCGCCCACCAGCCGCGCCCGCGCCCCGGCGCGGGCCGCCACGCCCGCCGACCAGAGAGCCTGGCCGGCGAGCGCGACCTGCGCGACCACGAGCAGCGCCAGCAACAGGAACGGCACCGCCGCGATCAGCTCGATCGAGGCGGTCCCCCGCTCTCCCGCCGCTGCGCTTCTGGACCGTGCCCGTGGCATGGCTGGGACGCTGCCAGCATCGGGCGCACACGTGGTGCGCACAAGGGGAAATCTCTCCCCGCCCTTCCGCGCGGAAGACGGGCGTCGGCGCTAGACGGTCTAGAAGGAGTTGGTGTTGGCCTCGAACCAGACGCGCCAGATCGCGTACACCGAGGCCGCCAGCAGCACGATCCACAGCAGCGTCCCGCCGCCGCTGGAGAACAGCTTGTCGACGCCGGCGATCAGCAGCGCGATCATCCCGAGCGCGCCGTAGAGGATCAACCGCCGGCGGTCGGTCAGGGTCGCCAGGGTCAGCTGGTTTTCGCGGCTGAGGACGTAGAGCATCCAGCTAATCCCAGCCAGGAAGCCCATCGTGATCGCCGCCAGGATCGCCGCGACGACGTTGCCGCCATGCGGCAGGAAGGCGGCCCCGAGGGCGAGGACCATGATGATCGCCACGTTTCGCGCGGTCCGCAGCATGCGCATCCCGCAATTGTACGCGCCGTCACTTGCTGGTCATGACCAGGATGCCGCCGACGATTGCGCCCAGCACCGCCAGCAAACCCAGCGTCCCCACGGCGGCACTCGAGACCGCCGCCAGCGAGCGCTCTTCACGACCCAGCTCGCCCGAGCGGCCGAAGCCCCAGATCGCCACCGAGAAGGCCAGCGTCACCCCGACCCCAATGAGAACCGAAGCGACCACCGTTTCCAGCAGCGCCTGCCATTCGACCAGCGCGCCGAGGACGATCACGAGCCGCCCGCCGGGACCGGGGACCCCCGCTGCGCCCGCCGCGCGAAGGCGGCGGCGACCAGCGAGATCGCCATCAGGCTGACCAGGACCGGGCCGAGCGGGCCGGTGCCAAAGACGCGGGTGAGGCCGTAGGTCAGCGCCCCGATCGCCGCCGCCGCCGGCAGCGTCAGCACCCAGGCAACGATGATGTTGCCGGCGACGCCCCAGCGCACCGCCGAGAGCCGTTTCGCCGCTCCGGCGCCCATCACCCCACCGTTGATCACGTGGGTGGTCGAGAGCGGGAAGCCGAAGTGGGTCGAGGCGAGGATCACCGCCGCCCCGGCGCCCTGCGAGGTGAAGCCCTGGGCAGCGTCCATCTTGATGATCCGGGTCCCGGTCGTCTTGATGATCCGCCAGCCGCCGCTGTAAGTGCCCAGCGAGATCGCCAGCGCCGAGGAGCAGATCACCCAGAGCGGCGGGTCGGAGTTGGCCCCGAGGCTGCCGTTGGCGATCAGCGCCAGGGTGATCACACCCATCGTCTTCTGCGCGTCGTTGGTCCCGTGGGCGAGGGCCAGCAGGCCGCCGGAGAGGACCTGCCCGTAGCGGAAGCCGCGCGTCACCGTGCCCGGGCGCTGGCGGCCGATCACCCGGTAGGAGAGCCCGATCGAGGCGCCGGCGACGACGAAGGCCAGCAGCGGCGCCAGCACCGCCGGCACCAGCACTTTGCCGACCAGCCCTTCGGCGAGGATCACGTCGAAGCCGGCGGCGGCGACCGCAGAGCCAACGACGCCGCCGATCAGCGCGTGCGAGGAGCTCGAGGGCAGCCCGAAGTACCAGGTGACGAGGTTCCAGGCGATCGCCCCGATCAACCCGGCGAAGACGATCGTCGGCGTGATCACCGCCGCGTCGACGACGTCGTTGGCGACCGTCGCCGCGACCGTGATCGAGATGAAGGCGCCGACGAAGTTGAGCAGCGAGGCGGCCGCGATCGCCACCTGGGGCCGGGCGGCGCCGGTCGAGATCGAGGTGGCGACGACGTTGGCGGTGTCGTGGAAGCCGTTGGTGAAGTCGAAGGCGAGGGCAGTGCCGACGACGATGACGAGGATGACGTCCGAACCCACGCCGGCAATCTATCCAGCCCGTTCACATCTTTGTTACACGCCGCAGGAGCCGCTCTAGGTAGCGGCCCAGAGTTCCCTGACGAGTTCAGGAGTTTTTGATCACGATGCCCTCGAGGATCTGCGCCGCGGTCTCGGTCGCGTCGATCGCCTCCTCGAGCACGGCGAAGATGTCCTTCCAGCGGATTACGACCATCGGGTCGATGCCGTTCGAGAAGAGCGAGGCGACGGCGTCGCGGGAGATCCGGTCGCCCTCGTTCTCGAGCCGGTGGATCTCGATCCAGTACTTGTCGAGGTCCTTGAAGGTGGGCAGGTGCTCGAGCCCGGCGGCGAGCTGGTCGCAGGCGGCGACCAGGACCTTGGTCAGCGCATTCGCCTGTTCCATCGGCGCCTCGATCTGGTAGAGCCCGAGGAAGTCGGCGGCCTCCTCGGTGAAGTCAACGACATCGTCGAGCTGGGTCGCCAGCCCGTAGAGGTCCTCGCGGTCGATCGGGGTGACGAAGGTCGTGTTCAGCCGTTTGACGATTTCGTGGGTGATCCGGTCGCCCTCGTGCTCGGCCTCGACGATCTGCGCCGGCAGCTCGCCGCCGTCGGGCCACTCGCCCATCAGCTGATCGAGCAGCTTGGCCGCCTCGAGGCTGTTCTTGCCGGCGGCGGTGAGGAGGTCGAAGAAGGTGCTGTCGCGAGGGAGGAGGGAGAAGCGCGTCACCCGGCTCATCCTAGTGCCGCTCCGCGCCTGCTCGTCGCGACCCGGCTCAGCTTGCCGTCGCCGTCGCCAGCTGCTCGGCGGCGCGGGCGCCGAGGCGCTCGCGCAGCTCGCGCTGGACGCTGCGGCCGCCCTCGCCCGGAGTACGCCGGGTCCAGGTGCCGTCCTCGCCGAGGTCCCAGGAGTTGGTCTCGTCGGCGAAGCAGCGCTCGAGCACGTCGAGCGCCTCGGCCCGCAGCTCCGGGTCTTCGATCGGCGAGACCAGCTCGACCCGGCTGTCGAGGTTGCGAGGCATCATGTCGGCCGAGCCGATCAGCACCCGGGTCTCTTCGCCGCGGCGGAAGGCGTAGACCCGCGAGTGCTCGAGGAAGCGGCCGACCACCGAGCTGACCCGGATGTTCTCCGAGACCCCCTCCACCCCCGGCCGCAGGCAGCAGATCCCGCGCACGTTGAGGTCGACCCGCACCCCCGCGTTCGAGGCCTCGTACAACGCCCGGATGCAGCGGGCGTCGACCAGCGAGTTCATCTTCAGCGCGATCCGCGCCTCCTCCCCGTCGCGGTGCGCCGCGACCGTGCTCTCAATCTCCTCGAGGAAGTGGTCGCGCATCGTCGTCGGGCTGACCAGCATCTTGCGGTAGACCGCCGGCCGCCCGTAGCCGGTGAGGAAGTTGAACATCTCGGCGACATCGGCGCCGATGTCGGGGTCGGCGGTGAAGAGGCCGAAGTCGGTGTAGAGGCGGGCGGTCTTCGGGTGGTAGTTGCCGGTGCCGATGTGGACGTACTCGCGCACCCGGTCGCCCTCGCGTCGTGCCACCAGAATCGCCTTGACGTGGGTCTTCAGCCCGGGGATGCCGTAGACGACGTGGACGCCGGCCTCCTCCAGCGCTTTCGCCCAGTGGATGTTGGCCTCCTCGTCGAAGCGCGCTTTCAGCTCGACCATGCAGACCGCCTGCTTGCCGCGTTCGGAGGCGCGGATCAGCGACGGCACCAGCGGCGAGTCGTCGGAGGTGCGGTAGACGGTGTGCTTGATCGCCAGTACGTCGGGGTCTTCGACCGCCTGCTCGACGAAGCGCTCGACCGAGGTGGCGAAGGATTCATAGGGGTGGTGGACCAGCAGGTCGCCCTGGCGGATCGCCGCGAAGATGTCGACCGGGGCGCCGTCCTCGCCCTGCAGGCGCGGCTGGGTGACCGGCGACCAAGGCGTGTAGCGGAGCTCGGCCCGGCCCGGCAGGTCGGCGATCGCGCCGACGTCGCCGAGGTCGATCAGGCCGTCGACGTCGTAGACCTCGCGCTTTTCCAGCCGCAGCGCCTCGATCAGCTGCTCGCGCAGCTTCGGGTTCATCCCGGCGGCGATCTCCAGCCGCACGACCTCGCCGAAGCGGCGGCGGCGGAGCTCGTCCTGGACCGCCTGCAGGAGGTCGTCGGCCTCGTCGGAGACGGTGAAGTCGGCGTCGCGAGTGACCCGGAAGTAGCCGTAGTCGACGACGTCGGTGCCGGGGAAGAGCTGGTCGAGGTTGGCGGCGATGATCTCCTCCAGCGGCACGAAGGAGTCGCCCTCCGCGTCGAGCGGGATGAAGCGGCCGAGCAGCTCCTTTGGCACCTTCACCCGGGCGATGATCTCGGACCCGGACTCGGGATCGCGAAGCAGCACGCCGAGGCTGAGCGAGAGGTTGGAGATGTAGGGAAATGGCCGCCCCATTCCGATCACCAGCGGGGTCAGGGCCGGAAAGACCTGCTCGGCGAAGCGGCGGTCGATCTCACGGCGCTCGGCCTCGCTGGCGTCGTCGAGGGAGACGAGCCGGATCCCATGCTTCTCCAGCGCCGGGCGCAGGACGCCGCCGAAGCAGGCGTGGAGACGATCGTCGAGCTCCAGCACCCGCGCCTGGATCCGGTCGATCTGGGCCGCGGGAGCGAGACCGTCGGGCCCGCGAGCGTCGATTCCGGCGTCGAGCTGGTCGAACAGCCCAGCCACCCGGACCATGTAGAACTCGTCGAGGTTGGAGGCGTAGATGCCGCAGAAGCGCAGCCGCTCCAGCAGCGGCACCTCGAGGTCCTCGGCCAGCTCCAGCACCCGCTGGTTGAAGTCGAGCCAGGAGAGCTCGCGGTTGAAGTAGAGGCCCGGGTCGTTGATCCCGTGATCGTACTCGGGCATCGGCGCCGGCCCAGGCCCGTCAGGCGGCCTGGACGAGTGTCTGCGCCGGGGCCGCGGCGGCAGTGGCGAGGGCCTGCGCGTAGCCGGCCGCAAGCTGCTCCAGCGAGCGCTCCCAGGTGCGCCGGCGGGCAGCCACGGCGGCGGCGTCGCCAAGGCGGCGGCGTAACGCCGGAGAAGCGGCCAACTGCAGCAGGGCGCCGGCCAGGTGGTCGGCATCGGGACGGCAGAGCAAGCCGGTGTGCCGGTTCTCGACCAGTGCCGCCGGGCCGCCCTCGGCGACGGCGACGATCGGCAGCCCGGAGGCGCCTGCCTCGACCACGACCTGGCCGTAGGTGTCGGTGGTCGAGGCGAAGAGGAAGGCGTCGGCGGAGGCGTAGGCGCGCGGCAGCTCCTCGCCGCCGAGCCAGCCGAGGAAGCTGGCGCGGTCGCCGAGCCGCTCGCGCAGCTCCCCCTCCTCGGGGCCGCCGCCGGCCAGCAGCAGATGCAGGCGGGGGTCGGCGGCGTGGGCGCGGAGGAAGCTCTCGGCCATCAGGTCGACCCCCTTCTCGCGGCTTAGTCGACCGGCATAGAGGACCTTGACCTCACCCGGGAAGGCGTCGCGGTCGGCCTTCGCCGGGTCGAAGCGGGAGAGGTCGACGCCGCGCTCCCAGCGAGCGACCCGGGCGCCGTCGGCGCCGAGCGAGAGCAGCGAGCGATCGGCCGAGGGGCTCGGCGAGAGGACCACCGAGGGGGCGGTGTAGAAGGCGCCGAGGGCAACCCGGGCGAGCGCCTCCACCCCATCGTTGCCGGTCCGCATGCCGGCATAGGAAGCGAGCTCGGTGTGGTAGCTGGCGAGCAGCGGCACCCCGGTGACGCGGCTGAGCAGGGTCGCCGCCACGCCGGCCGGGCCGGGGGCGGTGACGTGGAGCAGGTCGTAGCGGCCTTCGGCCAGGGTCTCGACCAGGTCGGGCAGGCCGGGAACGCCGAGGCGCAGCCCCTCGTAGAAGGGGACCTCGAGCTCGGCCGCGGCCGGCAACCGGCGGTCGACGCCGGGATCGGTGCCGACGACGTCGACCTCGTAGCCGGGGACGCCGCGCTCGCGGATCTGCTCGATCGTGTGGGTGACCCCGTGCATGGCGCCGATCCCGTCGGCGATCAGCGCCACCCGGCGAGGCCCCTCCCCGCCCCGCAGCTTCGTCTTCTCGGCGGCGAGGAAGGCGGTCGCGGGCGCGTAGGGGACGGCCGGGACGAGCGCCTCGAAGAGGTCGCCGATGGCGCTCTGGAAATCGCCGCGGCCCAGTGCCTCGACGCCGCCCTCGACCGCCTCGCGCAGGCGCCGGTCGTGGATCCGGCGAGCGCGCCGGTAGAGGTCGGCGTGGGAGAAGCCATCGGACTGCAGATAGGCGATCAGCTCCTCGCCGCGCGGCTCGAGGCCGACACCGTCGAGCCAGGCGTGCAGCAGGGCGCGGGCGTCGTCGGGGCCGAGGTCGACGGCGATCGCGCCCTCGCGGTCGGCGCCCTCGCGGATCACCCGTTCTGCCATCTTCAGGACCGCGCCGGGGTCCGGCGCGGCCGCCGGGCCGCTCTCGCTGCCGGCCCCGCCTTCGCCCTCGGCGCCCGGCGCCAGGGTCAGCGCCCGGGTCGCCAGCGCCATCGCGGCATGAGTCCACTTCGCCGCCGAGCCCTGTTCGCCGCGCGCCTCGGCCTCGCCGGCGCGGATGTGGTCGAGAAACTCTTCCGGCGTCGCGGCCGCGGGCGCCTCGGTGAAGGTGCGGCCGATGTCGACGCCGGCGTGGTCGTCGGAGCCGGCGATGCCGGTGCCGCCGTGGGTCTCGATGTAGATCACGGCGGGCATGTTCAGCTCCGCAGCCCGCGACCCGTTGCGCACCTCCCAGGTCGGGAAGAGCTCCGCCAGCAGCCGTCGGTGCCGGCGCGTCAGGGGCGCGGCGACGTTGAAAAAGGGGTGCGCCAACGCGCAGGCGATCCCCTTCCCATGCAGGTATGCGGCGCAGGCCTCGACATCGCCGGAATGCGCCTGCAGCCACTCGTGGTCTCCGGGAGTGATCCCGTAACAGAGGACGTGAACCGCCTGGGGCTCGCCGGCGAAGCGGGCGGTCAGCTCCTCGGAGACGAAGCAATCGGGCCGGTCCGCCAGCTCCAGCGCCCCGGCGATCGTGTCGTGATCGGTGATCGTCACGAAGTCCATCCCGCGCCGCTTGGCCAGCTCGTAGACCTCCTCCGGCGGCGTCGCGCACTCCGGCAGCCCCAGCGAACGCTGCACCCCGAGCTTGGAGAGCTGCGAGGCGGTGGAGTGGCAATGCATGTCAACACGGGAAGTCATCGGTGTCTCCCTCTTCTAGATCTGCTTATCGCTTACAGATTCCCGATTTGCAGGGAGAACTTGTAAAGAGGATGGGAAGGGAGAGTGAAAGGGCCGTGACCGTTACGCGCGAGCCCCGCCGGCCACACCCAAGCCGATCCGTTCCGCCGCCCGCGCGAGATCTTGGTCCCAGGTCACCACGACGACTTCGTCATCCCCAAGTTCGAGCGCGGTTGCGAGGTGGACGGAGTCGTAACCGCGGAGGCTCAGGTCTTCGGCGTACTCGCCGGCCCTGACCGCAAGCTCGTAATCGACGCCGACCGTAGCCAGATCCGCGTACAGCTCCTCGAAGTCCGCGAGCGCCTTGCGGTGCTGATCCGCCCCAAGCCGATTCATTCGGCGGGCAGCTCCGAGGGCCGCTCGGCCCTCGGGATAGGCAAGGATGCTCGATGCCGCCGGATGGGCGCTGTTCCAGAGGTCGGCCGCCAACTCGGATCCATCCTCGGCGACCACGAGCTTGACCAGCGCCGAGGTGTCGAAGTAGAAGATCAGGCTCGCTGCTCGGAAACGAGATCGGAGACCGAACCGGTGCCCTTTACCTGCGCGGAGCGAGACGAACGCCCGCCCTGCGGCATCCGCACCAGGCCACGGCGCGCGAGGGCGTCAAGTGGTCGCTCGCCGAGCCCGCTGAGGCGCGCCACCGGTCGCCCGCGCCGAGTGACGACGATCTCGCCGCCCCCTTCTACTCGCTCCAGGTACTCGCTGAGGCGATCATGGAGCTCGCGAACGCCAACCTCGTCGCTCTCGGACCTATGTAGCGTCATACGACCACGCTAGCAGCTACATGGGTCGGGAGGAGGCCGTCTCCGCCTTTTTACCACCGCTTACGCGAGGTCCGGCTAACTAGGCGACGCGAAGCGCGGGCCGCGAGTCGGCACTGCCGTTGAGCATGTCGAGAATAACCCCCTCGCGGAGGCCGCCCTTGCCGATTTGCAGGGGCTGGCCGAGCAGCTCGGAGACCTTCTCGAGAAGCAGGACGCCGGTGGCGAGGATGCGGACGCGGACCGGGTCGAGCTCGAAGCGGCGGGCTACCTCGGCGGCGGGGTCGCCGCAGAGGACGCGGACGCCGCGCTCCAGGGTCTCGTACTCGAGGACGGCGCCGACCAGCTTGCGCAGGGAGGTGGCGGAGCCGCCGACTGCGACCGCCTGGTCGGGATGAGCGATCTCGACGCCGGCGAAGATGTCGTCGATGCGGTCGCGGACCTTGCGGATCTCGGCCGCGCTGGGTGGGTCGGAGGAGATCAGCTCGTCGGCGAGGGCGCCGGAGCCGACGTGCCAGGAGCGGACCTCTTCGACCCCGCCGGAGATCGTGCCGAGGATCACCTCAGTCGAGCCGCCACCGACGTCGACGACGCCGATCGAGCCGTCGACCGGGTGGCCGAGCGCCTTGGTGGCGCCGATGAAGGAGAGCCGCCCCTCCTCTTCCTCGCTGAGGATCTCGACCGGGACCCCGGCGGCGGCGGCGATCGCCGCCGCCGTCTCGGCCCCGTTGCTGGCCTCGCGGACCGCCGCGGTAGCCACCGCGCGGATCGATTCGGCGCCGAGCTCGCGCGCCAGCCGCACCTGGGTCGAGACGACCTCGCAGACTTCTCCAATCTTCTCGCGGGTAATCGCCCCGTTGCCATCGAGGGCTTTGTTGATGCGCGTGTAGGCACGCTGCTCCATCACCTTTTTCAGCTGCCCGTCACCGGGCTCGGCGACGAGCACCCGGGTGGTGTTGGAGCCGATATCGATCGCGGCGCAGAGCATCAGGGCGTCCTGTCCATCATCACAGACTGCCCGGATCTCTCAGCGCCGGGGCGAGAACCGTCAGGCCTCCGGATGGGAGGCGTCCTCGAACTCGCGAAAGAGCCCGGTGACGACGAAGGCGACCTGCTCGCCGATGTCGACCGCGTTGTCGGCGGTGCGCTCCAGGGCCCGCGCCGCCAGCATCATCGTCATCGCCCATTCGCGCCGGTCGGCGTCGTCGCCGATCGCCAGCGCCAGGCGGAAGCATTCGCGGTTGAGGTCGTCGACGACATCGTCCTGAACGACCAGGTCACGGGCCATCTCGACGTTGCGCTCCTCGAAGGCGCGCTTGGCCTGGACGATCAGGGTCCGCGTCTGCCGCCCCATCCGCAGGATCAGCTCGACCATCTCCTCGTCAGCCGGCGGTTCGTTGCCGGAGATCGGGATGACCTTGCAGATGTTCACGCACTGGTCGCCCATCCGCTCGATGTTCTTCAGCACGTGCAGCAGCGAGGCGATCAACCGCAGGTCGGTGGCCACCGGCGACTGCGTCGCCAGCAGCGTGATTAGCGACTGATGGACCTCCAGGTAACGGCCGTCGATGCGGTCGTCGTCGGCGACGACGATCTGGGCCAGCTCGACGTCCTGGTGCTCGATCGCCTCCAGCGTTTTCGCCAGCGCCGAGGAGACGAGATCGAGGCCGCCGAGCGCGGCGCCCTCGAGGCGCGCCAACTCCTCCTGATATTCGACTCGGACCGCGTTGGGCATCGGGGGCTCCTACCCGAAGCGACCGCTGACGTAGTCCTCGGTCGCTTTCTGGGTCGGTTTGGTGAAGATCGTGTCGGTCTCGCCGATCTCGATCAGGCGGCCGGGCTTGCCCGATTCCTCGAGGTTGAAGAAGGCGGTGTTGTCTGAGGCGCGGGCCGCCTGCTGCATGTTGTGGGTGACGATCGCGATCGTGTATTTGGTCTTCAGCTCGCCGATCAGCTCCTCGATCGCCAGCGTCGCCACCGGGTCGAGGGCGGAGCAGGGCTCGTCCATCAGCAGCACCTCGGGCTCGACCGCGATCGCGCGGGCGATGCAGAGCCGCTGCTGCTGGCCGCCGGAGAGGCCGGACCCGGGCTTGCCGAGACGGTCCTTGACCTCGTCCCAGAGGTGGGCGCCGCGGAGGCTGCGCTCGACGATCCCGTCCTTGTCGCTCTTGCCGATGCGCCCGGTGTTGAGGTTGAGGCCGGCGGCGACGTTGTCGTAGATCGACATCGTCGGGAACGGATTGGGCTGCTGGAAGACCATCCCGATCAGCCGCCGCACGTGCACCGGGTCGACCCCGTCGGCGTAGATGTCCTCGCCGTCGAGCTCGATGTCGCCCTTGACGCTGGCGCCGACGGTCAGCTCGTGCATCCGGTTGAGCGAGCGCAGGAAGGTCGTCTTGCCGCAGCCGGAGGAGCCGATCAGCGCCGTCACCTTGTTCGGCTCGATCGTCATCGTCACCGCTTCGACGGCGTGAAACTCGCCGTAGAAGAGGTCGACCGACTTCGTCTCCAGGGTCTTCGCCGGGCGACGAGTCGCGCCCCCGACCGGGGCCTCGGTCGACGTCGCGGTGACGCCGGCGGCTTTCGACATCTCTACCTGGCCTTTCTCGGGGGCGGCGGCCTGCTTCTCGGACTCGGACTGAGCGGACGATCCGAACATGGTTCTCAGTTTCCTTCCCTCCACTGTCTAGCGGATCTCCGTTTTGTAGCGCCGGTAAATCAGCCGCGCGATCACGTTGAGGATGACGACGATCGCGATCAGCGTCAGCGCGGCCGCCCAGGCGCGGTCGTAGGCGGCGGCTTTGTCGATCCCGGGCGAGCGGTACTCGTTGAAGGCGTAGACGGCGAGGTTCTGCATCCGGCCGCTGAAGGGGTTGGTGTTGAGCGAGTCGACGACGCCGGTGGTGACCAGCAGCGGAGCGGTCTCACCGATGATCCGCGCGGTGGCGATCATCACCCCGGTGACCAGCCCGGCGAAGGCGGTCGGCAGGACGACTTTGGCGATCGTCTTCCACTTTGGCGTGCCGAGCGCGTAGGCCGCTTCGCGAAGGTGATTGGGGACGATCTTCAGCACCTCCTCGGCAGAGCGGATGACGATCGGAATCATCAGCACCGAAAGGGCCAGCGAGCCCATCACCCCGAGTCGGATACCGGGGCCGAGGAAGAGCTCGAACAGGGCGTAGGCGAAGAGCCCGGCGACGATCGAGGGGATACCGGTCATCACGTCGACGAAGAAGGTCAGCGCCCGGCGCAGCCTGCCGGTGCCGTACTCGTTCATGTAGATCGCTGCCATCAGCCCGATCGGGACCGAGATGACGACGGCGACGGCGGTGATGATCAGAGTGCCGACGATCGCCTGCTCGGCGCCGCCGCCGCCGATCTTGCCGCGGGCGTCTTCGGTGAAGAATTCGAGGCTGAGCCCGGGCACGCCGCGCTTCACGACTTCGTAGAGGAGGGAGATCAGCGGCGCCATCGCGACCCCGAAGGCGCAGGCGATCGCCATCGTCACCGCCCGGTCTTTCGCCCGCCGCGAGCCCTCGACCACGCGCGACCAGGCGTAGATCGCGGCGACGGCGACGAAGATCGTGAACAACAGCGTCAGGGCGACGGTGAAAATGCCGAGCGCCAGCAGGACGGCGGCGCAGAGGGCGATCGAGCCGGCAGCGACGCCGTAGGGCGCCCAGCTCGGCAGGGCGCCGCCACCGGCGGCGCTGGCGAGCAGCGATCCGCCGCCGGCTCCGGCTCCGGCCAGCTCGGGCTGCAGGCCGCTGCTGTCGGGCGGAGGCGCGCTCATCACTGCACGTTGGAGCGCGAGATGATCGCCCGCGCGGCGAAGTTGGTGACCAGGGTGATCGCGAAGAGGACGAGGCCGGTGGCGATCAGCAGGTTGATCGCCAGCCCGGAGGAGTCGGGGAACTTGAGGGCGATGTTGGCGGCAATCGTCGCTGGGTTCGCCTGGCTGATCAGGTTGAAGCTGACCGCGCCGGAGACCGAGAGGATGATCGTCACCGCCATCGTCTCCCCCAGCGCCCGGCCGAGGCCGAGCATCGCGCCGGAGATGACCGAGGATTTGCCGAACGGCAGGACCGTCATCCGGATCATCTCCCAGCGGGTGGCGCCGAGCGCCTGCGCGCCTTCCTGCAGCTTTCGCGGGGTCTGGGAGAAGGCCTCGCGCGAGATCGCCGAGACGATCGGCAGGATCATCACCGCGAGGACGACGCCGGCGACCAGCATCGTGCGGCCGGTGATCGAGGCCGGGCCTTCGAAGATCGGCAGGAAGCCCAGCTTCGCTTCCAGCCACTTCATCACCGGCACCGCCGCCGGGCCGAGCACGAAGATCCCCCAAAGGCCGTAAATGATGCTGGGGATCGCCGCCAGCAGGTCGACGAAGAAGCCCAGCGTCAGCGCCAGCCGGGGCGGCGCGATGTGGGTGATGAAGAGGGCGACCGCGACCGCCAGGGGGACGGCGATGACCGTCGCCAGGGCGCCGGCGAGGACGGTGCCGAAGGCCAGCGGGGCCACGTATTCGAGGAAGCTTTCCTTGCCCGGGAGTTCCGCCGCGGAGGCGGTCAGCGCCGGCCAGCCCTCGGAGACGAGGAAGACGGCGACCCCGGCGAGCAGCGCCAGGATCGTCACGGCGGAGACCACCGCCAGGTTGGAGAAGACGCGGTCACCGCGGCGGCGGCGCCCTCCGGACGCCGCCGCCAGCAGTTGACCCGCGTTGGTCGTGGTGTCGACCGAGGCCAAGGGGATTTAGCCTTCGATCGCTGCCACGGCCGGGGTGATCTTTTTCGTCAGCGACGCGGAGAGCGGCGCGGAGCCAGCCTGTTCGCCGGCGAGTTCCTGCCCTTCGGCGCTGATCACATATTCCAGGTACGCCTTGACCTCGGCGGCTTCGTTGGCGGAGCCGTATTTGGTGCAGGCGATGATCGAGGAGACGAGGACGATCGGGTAGACGCCCTGCGATTCCGTTTTCCGTTCGAGGTCGAAGGCGTAGACGTACTTGTTCTTGCCCTCGAGTTCTTTGGATTCCGGCGACTCCTCGAGGATTTTCGCCGCCGCTTCCGGCGTCGGTTCCGCGTAGGTGCTACCGACCTTGATATTGGCGATGCCGAGTTCGCCGGCCTGGCTGGCGTCGGCGTAGCCGATCGAGCCTTCGCCGGCGGTCACAGCTTCGACCACACCGGAGGTGCCATTGGCAGCTTCGCCGCCTTTCACCGGCCAGTCGCCCGAGACTTCGTGGTCCCAGACCTTCGGCGCCACCTGCGAGAGGTAGTCGGTGAAGTTTTCCGTCGTGCCCGACTCGTCGGAGCGGTTGACGGGGACGATGCGGGTGTCCGGCAGTTCGACGCCCGGGTTGTCCTTCTTGATCGCCGGGTCGTTCCAGTTTTCGATTTCCTGGTTGAAGATCATCGCCAGGGTTTCCGGATCGAGCTGGAGGTCTTCGACTTCCGGCAGGTTGTAGATGATCGCGATCGGCGAGATGTAGGCCGGAACCTCGACCAGTTCGCCGGGGGCGCAGCGCTTCACGGCCTTGCCGAGCTCGCCTTCGTCTTCGGAGAGCGGCGTGTCGGAGGCGCCGTAGGCGACCCCGCCGGAGATGAACTGTTCGCGGCCGCCGCCCGACCCAACCGGGTCATAGGAGATCGTCGCGCCGCCGTTGGCGTTCTCGAATTCGGCGATCCAGGCTTCCTGCGCCGCCTGCTGGGCGGTCGAGCCAGCGCCGGCGATTTCGCCTGAGACTTCGGCGCCGCCGCCTCCGCCTCCGCTGCTTGCTTCCGTGCTCGAGCCGCCGCCGCTGCTGGTGCTGTCCGAGCCACCACCACAAGCCGCGACGCCAAGCGCAAGGATCGCTGCGGAAGCAATGACCACAAGCCATCTAGAGCTGGACATCAGTCTCCTCTTGATTTCGTTCGTTGACACACGTAGGAGCGCCCGGATGGCGCCTCCGCCGCCGAGGCTCGCAGCGGCTCAGCCGCACCTTGTTACCTGCGTGTAGCTGAGATGTAAAAAAGATGTAAAAGGGGCTCCCGGAGAGGCTTTGGGCTTCCCGGACCGGACTCAGCCGTCGGGGGAGAAGCGGTAGCCGATCCCGTTGTGGGTGTGGATCAACTGGGTCTCCGGCAGCGCCGCGCCGAGCTTCGCCCGCAGGCGGCTGATGTAGACGTCGACCGAGCGGTCGTCGCGGCGCGGCTCCGAGCCCCAGATCTCGGCGAACAGTTCGTCCCGGGTCATGATCCGCTGCGGGTGGCCGGCCAGGGTGACCAGCAGTTGCAGCTCGCGCATCGTCAGGCTGAGCGGGCGACCGTCGACCAGGGCGGCGTGCTCGTCGGGGCGGATCTCGAGTCGACCCGCCGCCAAGTCGGTGCTACCGGTGCCTGTCAAATCCCCCGTTCCCGTCGCCATCGTGCCGGAGGATGGCGACGACGGCGAGGACAACGGTTATCCCGACGTGAAGGTGTTGTGAACTACCTGTGAAGATCGCCGCGGAGCAGAGCGATCCCGTCGCCGTCCAGCGGATCCTCAAGCATCGGCATCGGCGGGGCCGGCGCCTCTTCGTCGATCGGGCGCAGCGAGGCGGCGGCCGGCCGCAGCTCCTCCTTGACGATCCCGCCCGGTTCCGGGTCGAAGCGGTAACCGATGCCGAAGTGGGTGTGGATGTACTCCCAGTTCGGCGAGTGCTTCTCCAGCTTCTGGCGCAGCTTGCGGATGAAGACGTCGACGGAGCGGTCACCGTGGGCCATCGCGTAGCCCCAGACCCGCTGGTAGATCGTCTCCCGCTCGAGCACCTGGCCGCGCTCCTCGGCGAGCAGGTGCAGGAGCTCGAACTCGCGGCGGGTGAGGTCGAGGTTGACCTCACCGACGAAGGCCTGGAAGCGGTCCGGACGGATCTCGAGGCCGCCGGCGGTAAGCGGTGTGGACTCCTGCTCGCGGCGGCTGCGACGGCGCCGGCGGGAGACCGCTTCGATCCGGGCCAGGGCCTCCTCCGGATGGCAGGGCTTGGTCACCCAGTCATCGACCCCCATCCGCAGGCCGCGGACCCGCTGGGCCACGGTCGAGCGACCGGTGCAGACGACCAGGCCGAGATCGGGGAGCAGCGAGGCGACGTCCTCGAGGTACTCCCAGGCCTCCTCGCCGAGGACCGCGGGGTCGACCAGCATCGCGTTCAGTTTCATCGCCACCAGCTCGCGCGGGGGCACCGCGCCGCTGGCTAGGCGCAGCTGCCAACCCGCCGCCTCGGCGCGCTTGCTGAGGACCGTGACGAAGCCGCTGTCGGTATCGAGCACGGCCAGCCGGATGGACTGGTTGGTGCTCATTCGGCAGGGGCGCCCGGGTGGGTGGATGGCGCTCGGTTCGACAAACCATGGGAATTCTATGCACGCCCAATAGGCGAATTGCCTGGTTTCACAGGATTTTCACAGGCAGAACACGAGGATTTTGCGCCGAAACGGCGACGCGGAGCCATCCGCGGTCGCTCTGCGGACTCGTCACACAGCGCCGAGCGCCCCGCGCCCGCGGATCGCAGCGCCTAGAAGGTCGCCGGCCGCAGCCCGGTGGCGATGATCAGCAGCACCGCGATCCCAGCGGCGTAGCGGTAGAGGACGAAGGGCCGGTAGCTGGCGGTCCGCACCAGCCGCAGCAGGAAGCTGATTGCCAGATAGCCGGAGACGGCCGAGGCGACGACGCCGACGATCATCGGCTCCGCCACCCCCGACGGCAGCCCTTCGTGGACCGCGCTCGCCGCCTTGAACACGGTGGCGCCGGCGACGGCGGGAATCAGCAGCAGGAAGGAGAAGCGGGCGGCGGCGTCGCGGTCGAGTCCGAGCCAGCGAGCGGCGGTGATCGTGATCCCCGAGCGCGAGGTCCCCGGCGCCAGCGCCAGCACCTGGGCGAGGCCGACGTACCAGCCGTCGCGCAGCGTGGTCCCCTCCAGCCGCTTGCGTTGCGGGCGGCGGTCGGCGTAGCCGAGCAGGGCGCCGAAGATGATCAGCTGCACGCCGATCATCCAGGGCTCCCCCAGGTGTTCGTCGATGAAGTCGGAGCCGATGCCACCGGCGATTACCGCCGGCACGGTGCCGATCGCGATCGCCACCGAGAGCCGCTGCTCGGTGGTCTCGATCGCGCGGGCGCGGCAGGCGGAGACGAAGCCGATGATCAGCTGCACGACCTCGCGGCGGAAGTAGCCGATCGCGGCGACCAGGGTGCCGAAGTGCAGGGCGACGTCGAAGGTCTTGTTGAACTCGTCGTGTTCGATCAGGAACGTGTAGTCCTGCAGCCAGGGGACGAGGATCAGGTGACCGGACGAGGAGATCGGCAGGAACTCGGTCAGCCCCTGGACGATCCCGAGCAGAAGCGCCTCCAGATTCGACATCGGCGCCGCACTCTACGGGGGCGTCCGGTTGCCGGGTCGGGCGCCGGGCGGGTGCGATAGATTCCCCGCTGTGAAGCGCACCGCTGCCGCAACCGTCGCTTTCCTGGCTTTCCTGCTGGTCGCCGCCCCGGCGGCACTCGCCTCCAACGGCGAAGGCTTGATCGGCAAGGCCGGCGACAAAACGGTGACCTTCTTCTGCTTCGGGGTGATGATCTTCTTCGTCCTCCTGGTCGTCGGCATGTCGCTGCTCCAGGGCAAGCTCGACAAGCGCAAAGCCCAGCGCCGCAGCGATTTCGAGCGCCTGAACTAGGTTCGCCGCGCGGCTAAGTGAGCCGGAAGCCGCTGAGCAGGCGTTTCTCGGTCTCGCCTTCGACCTTGGCGACGACTTCCACCTTGCCCTCGAGTGGGGTGTCGCGGATCTTGGTCGCCAGCAGGTCGTCGACCTGGAAGATCCCGGCGGAGTTGTTGAGCTGGACTTCGATCCGCACCGGGCGCTCCTCGCCGGCCTCGATCCGGACCTCGTCGATCGCGGCGGCGGAGATCGAGTGGATGCCCTCGTGGCCTTCCTCGATCGGGATCCGGGTGCGGCCCTGGGCCATGTCGAGGGCGTCGGCGACGCGGACGACGCCGGCCTCGACCGTGTAGGGCTCGCCGCGGCGGCGGTGGCCGATGATCGCGTGGAGGATCTCGGAGGCGACGACGGTGCGCTCGGGCTGTTTGTAGGAGTCGGCGAGGAGGCGGTCGAGAGCGCCGGCGGCGAGGAAGAGCGAGTACTCCTCGTGGTCGGTGCGGTGGATCGACATGCCGACGTCGTGCAGCAGGGCGCCGCCGGCGACGACCACCTCGGCATCGCGGTCGCGCATCCCGTGGTCGCTCACCATCGCCGGCTCGACCCCGGCTTTGACCAGCAGCCGCTCCAGCCGCAGGGCGATGTTGAGGACGATCTGCATGTGGACCCAGGAGTGGTCGGACATGCCGAGCCGTTCGGCGTGGACCTGGGCCATGTACCACCAGGCCCGCACCTGCTCGTCCGAGTTGACCGCCTCGAGGAAGCTCTCGAGCCGGCGATTGCCGCGAGTCGGGGCGCGCACCCGCGCCTCGGCGATCGCCTCGCGCGGCGGCTTGCGGCTAGGGCCCGCAGGGTCCGGTGCCGGCACCTGCTCGGCCTCGGCGCCAGCGCCTTTCTCCTCGCTCGCCATCGCCCCGGATCGTAGGCGACCCCGTCGGCGCCTCAGTGAAGTTCCGGCGTAGAGCTTTGGCGTCTCCATGACTACAAAGCTCTACGGCCCTACGGGGTCAGCCGCAGATCGGCCAGGGGCTGGAGCCCGAGCGCGAGTAGAGCAGGGCGGCGCGGTAGTCCTGTTCGTAGGCCGGCGCGGCGGCGGGGTCGCCGTGGCCGCCGACCGATTCCCAGGTGCCGAAGTCGAACTGGTATTTGCCCCGGTAGCTGCCGTCGGCGGAGACCGCGGTCGGGTCGCCGCCGGACTCGCAGGAGGCAATCGATTCCAGCGTCCCGATCGTCACCCCGCCGGGCAGGTCGGCGAGGCGTTCGCGCTGTTCCCGTGCCTGGCGCCGCTCACGTGCTTCGCGGCGTTCGCGCTGCTCCGCCCGGATCTGGCCGGCGACGGCGGTGACGACGTGGTGGAAGCGGTCGACCGGACGCTGCAGCGGCGCCAGCTCGACCACGGCGGCATCGCCGACCGCTTCGGTCGGCGTCCCGGTGTCGGCGGCAGCGCCGCTCGCGAAGAGGACGGCCGCACCCAGCGCCCCCGCCGCGACAGTCGCCGCCGGGGCCTTGTATGTGCGTTTGGTTAGCAAACGAGCGGCGCATGGTTACAAATCCCCCGGCGGAGGGATGGCGACGACCCCCCAGATGGGTGATCCCGCCCAAACCGCCATGATGAGCGCATGGAGGCATCGCCGACGGCGACATCGCGGCTGCTGCTCGCCTGCCCGGACAAGCCGGGGCTGATCGCACGGGTCAGTGGCTTCCTCGCCGAATCCGGCCTCAACATCGTCGACGTCGACCAGCACTCGACCGCCGAGGGCCGCTTCTTCATGCGGATGGTCTTCGACCAGGTGCCGACGGCTGAGCGCGGAGACCTGGAGCGGCGCTTCGCCGCCGAGGTCGGCGATCCCTTCGAGATGGACTTCCGCTTCGACGACAGCGAGCGGGAGAAGCGGGTGGCGGTGATGGTCTCGCGCGAGGATCACTGCCTCTCCGACCTGCTCTGGCGCTGGCGCAGCGGCGAGCTCGGCGGGGAGATCGTCGCCGTCGTCTCCAACCACCCCGACCACGCCGAGCCGGTGCACGCGGTCGGCCTCCCATTCCACTTCGTCCCGGTCGAGCCGGAGGCGCGCGAGGAGGCGGAGCGCCGGGTGCTGGAGCTGCTCGGCGAGGTCGACCTGCTGGTCCTTGCCCGCTACATGCAGGTCGCTCTCGGCAGAGTTCCTGGCCGGGCTGGGGGCACCGGCGATCAACATCCACCACAGCTTCCTCCCCGCCTTCGTCGGCGCCGACCCCTACCGCCGTGCCCACGAGCGCGGCGTGAAGCTGATCGGCGCCACCGCCCACTACGTCACCGCCGAGCTGGACGCAGGGCCGATAATCGACCAGGACGTGACCCGGGTGAGCCATTCCGACGAGGTATCCGACCTGGAGCGGATCGGCCGCGACATCGAGCGGCTGGTGCTGGCCCGAGCGGTCATGGCCCATCTCGACGACCGGGTGCTGCTGGACGGCGAGCGGACGGTGGTGTTCTAGTGGCGGTCGAGTCCGCCGCCGCCCCCACTCCGGCTCCGGCAGCGGCCCCCCTCCCCCGCTCCGCCGTCCCCGGCTCGCGGCGGCCACCGTGGCTGCAGGCGGCGCGCTACTCGCGCGATCCACTCGCCTTCGTGGTCGCCGAACACCGCCGCCATGGCGACGTCTTCTCGGTCAAGTTCCCGTTCTTCGGCCGGGTCTTCTACATCGCCTCGCCGGAGCTGGCGAAAGAGGTCTTCACCGGCCCACCGGATGCCTTCCACGCCGGCGAGGCGAACGCGACGGTGCTGGAGCCGGCGCTCGGGCCACGCTCGGTCCTCAACCTCGACGACGCCCCTCATCTGCGGGCCCGCAAGCTGCTGCTGCCGCCGTTCCACGGCGACCGCATCGGCCGCTACGGCGAGCTGATGCTAGAGGCGACCCGGCGGGAGATGGAGAGCTGGCCGGTCGGCGAGCCCTTCGCCCTGCGCCCCCACACCCAGCGGATCACCCTGGCGGTGATCCTCCGCGCCGTCTTCGGGATCGAAGGCGACGAGCGACTCGACCGCGCCTCGACCCTGATCGACGAGTTCACCCTGCGGGGCGGGCCGGTAATGAAATTCCCGATGCTGCGCCGCGACCTCGGTCCGTTCAGCCCCTGGCGACGGTTCGTCGCCGCCCGTGCCGCCCTCGACGAGTTCCTCTACGAAGAGATCGAGCTGCGGCGCGCCGCCGGCACCGAGGGCCGCGACGACGTGCTCTCACTGCTGCTCGGAGCCCGCCACGAGGATGGCTCGCCGATGGGCGATGGGGAACTGCGCGACGAGCTGATCACCGTCCTCGGCGCCGGCCATGAGACGACGGCGACGGCGCTCGCCTGGGCACTGGAGCGGCTGCTGCGCAACCCGCCGGTACTGGCTCGGCTGCGCGAGTCGATCGCCGCCGGCGAGGACGAGTACCTGGAGGCGACGGTGCGGGAGACGTTGCGCTCGCGGCCGGTCGTGATCGACGTCGGCCGCAAGCTGACCCGGCCGACGACGGTCGGCGGCTATCGGCTCGAAACCGGCGACTTCGTGATCCCGGCGATCGCCGCCCTGCACCACCGCGCCGAGCAGTTCCCGGCGCCGGAGCAGTTCCGGCCCGAGCGCTTCCTCGGGGACGGCGTCGACCACTACGCCTGGATCCCCTTCGGCGGCGGCATCCGCCGCTGCATCGGCGCCGCCTTCGCCGAGTTCGAGATGCGGGTGGTGCTCGGCGAGATCGTCTCCCGCGCCGACCTCCGCGCCGCCGAGCCGGCAGCCGAGCGCGGCAAGATCGCCCACATCACCCTGGCGCCCGAGCACGGCGGCCGGGTGGTGTTGGAGCGGCCGCTGCGCGCGGCCGGCGGACCCACCGGCGCCTAGAAGCGCTTCAGACCGGGAAGCTGCGGCCGTCAGCCTCGCGCCGCGACCTCGGTCTCCGCTGTCTCCTGAGCCGCCTCCCACTGCGCGTAGAGCGCCGCGATCGCCTTCTTGGCGGCCTCGTGGCGCTCCTTGGCGCGCTCGGAGCGGCCCGGGCTCGACCAGGCCGCAGGGTCGGACAGCTCCTCCTCGATCGCCGCCAGGTCGGCCTCGGCCTTAGCGATTCGCTCCTCCAGCCGGGCCGCCTTGCGGGCCGCTTTCTGCGCCGGCTTCTTCGATTTCGAACGGCGGCCGCCGCCGTTCGGGGTGGACGGCTTGGCCGCCTCGCGGGCCGCTTCCCGTTGTTCGTCGGAGCGCAGCTGGTACTCAGCCCAGCCGCTCGGATGGCTGGTCAGGCGGCCGTCCTCGGCGACCAGGGTGCGGCTGCCGACCGCCTCCAGGAGGGCCCGATCGTGGGAAACCAGCAAGATCGCCCCTTCGAACTCGATCAGCGCGTCCTCGAGCGCCTCGCGGCTCTCGATGTCGAGGTGGTTGGTGGGCTCGTCGAGGATCAGCACATTGGCCCCGGAGGCGACCAGGATCGCCAGCGAGAGCCGCCGCTGCTCGCCGCCGGAGATGTCGGAGAGCTGCTTTTCGACCTCGGCGCCGGAGAAGAGGAAACCGCCGAGGAGCTGTCGCGCCTGTGGGCCGGTGAGCCCGGTCTCGCGCTGGGCCGCGTCGAGCACGGTGCCGGCGCCGGCGGCGGTGTCGGCGTGCTGGGAGAGGTAGGCGAGCTCGACGTTGTGGCCGGTGCGGACGATCCCGTCGGCGGCGGGCCGGCGGCCGGCGAGGGTCTCGATCAGGGTCGTCTTGCCGGTTCCGTTGGCGCCGACGAGGACGACGTGCTCGCCGCGTTCGACTTCCAGCTCGGCGTCGGCGAGCAGCGTCCGCCCAGGGACCTCGATCTTCGCGTCGACCATCTTCAGGACCACCCGCCCGGGCCGCTCCGGCGGCTTGAAGTGGAAGCGGAGGCTGCGGGTGTCGCGGCGTTCGGAGGCCGGGCCGTCCTTCTTCTTCTTGTCGATCTGTTTGATCCGCGATTGCGCCTGGCGCGCCTTCGTCGCCTTGTAGCGGAAGCGCTCGACGAATTTCTCCATCCGCGCGATCTCCGCCTGCTGGCGCTCGATCGCCTTGCCGAGGGCGATCTGCCGGGCCGCCTGCTCCTGGCGCCAGGCGTGCCAGGGGCCGGCGAAAAAGCGGGCGCGCTGCGCCTCCAGCTCCAGCACCGAGGTGCCGACCGCCTCGAGGAACCAGCGGTCGTGGGCGACCAGGACGACGGCGGCGTCGAGCTCGACCAGGTAGCGCTCGAGCCACTCCAGGGAGGGAATGTCGAGATGGTTGGTTGGCTCGTCCAGCAGCAGCAGGTCGGGCTTGGTCGCCAGTGCCCGGGCCAGCGAAGCGCGGGTCAGCTCGCCGCCGGAGAAGGTCGAGAGCGGCCGCTCGGCCTCCTCGGGACCGAAGCCGAGGCCGCGGAGGACGGCAAGCACGTCGTCGCGCCAGCGGTAGCCGCCGCCGGATTCGAGCCGCCCCTGGGCATCGGCGTAGGCGGTGAGCGTCTCTTCGGATCCCTCGCCGCCGGACATCAGCCCCTCCAGCCGCTCCAGCTCCGCCTCCAGTTCGAGCATGTCGGTGCGGCCGGCGAAGACGTACTCGCCGAGCTTGCGCGAGGAGTCGCGCGGCGGGCGCTGATCGTGGAGGGCGACGCGGGCGCCGCGCTGGATCGAGACCGAGCCCGACTCCGGCGCCAGCTCCCCGGACAGCACCCGCAGCAGGGTCGACTTGCCGGCCCCGTTGCGGCCCGACAGGGTCATCCGGTCGCCCGGCTCCAGCTTGAAGGAGACGTCGGCGAAGAGCAGCTTGCCGCCGACGTAGACGTCGAGTGAGGTTGCGGTGGCGATAGCCATGAGCTTCCGAGTATGGAGAAGCGCGCCAAGCGACACGGAGACGGCGCGAAATGCGCACCACACGTGCGCCCGCGCTCCCTAGGGTCGAAGCATGGCCGCGATCGACGTCCTCAGCGCCCACGACTGGGTCGAACTGCTGATCGGCGCCGTCTCGGTCCTAGGCGGCTCGATGGCGTTCTTCAGCGGCTTTGAAGCCTGGCAAGCGGAAATCGAGGGAGCCGCCGTCACCGAAGTCGCGGCACGCGTCAACCACGGTTTGGCTCATGGCTTCTACGTGGGAGTTCGAGCCGCCCTCTTTGCCGGTGCTATCTTGGCCCTCTCGTGATGAAGCGTTTTGTCAGCAACCCGAAGAACCCGATTCGCGCAGGTTGTTCGATCTTCTACGTCGCTGGGATCGCTGTACTCCTTGGCGCTCCGTTCGCGGTATTCGTTATCTCTCTCTTCATCAGCATGCCGGTCACCGCCTGGCTTTCCCTGTTCGGAGACCGGACCCGGGGAGAGATTTCGCGGCGGCGCTAGCGTAGGCCGGTCAGCCGCAGTATTTGGCGGCGATCGCTTCGACCGTGCCCATCGTCCGCATCGTGCCGCGGCCCAGCGCCTTGTCGAAGAGCTTTAGGTCGACGTCGGTTTCGCTGAGGCCGACGGCGGGCAGCCAGTACAGCTCGCGGCCCTCGATCGTCATCTGGTCCTCGTCGGTCGCCTGGGCGAGGCCCTGCTTCTTCGCTTTCGCGCTCGGCTTCTTCGGCAGGAACTGGACCTGGAGCTTGCCCTTCGACTTCTTCAGCGCCGCTTTCGAGAACGGTTCGCGGGCGGCGATCGCGCTGACCTCGGCGCAGCTGCGGAGGAACACGGCGACGTCATAACCCAGCCGCTCGTCGAGCTCCTTTTCCACCCGCTTCTGGAGTTTCGACTCGGCTTCGCCGGAGGGGTCGGAGAAGACGACGTTGCCGCTGGCGCGGAAGGTCGCGACCTCCTCGAGTCCCATCCCCTCGAAGTGTTTCTTCAGCTCCGGGTTCTTGATCCGGCGGTTGCCGAGGTTCATTCCCCGCAAGAAGGCGACGTATGACTTCATCGCCCGACCCTATCCGGGCGGCGCTACCCTCGCCGCGTGGACCGTGACTACTCTCAGCTGCCGCCGGACCTGCCCCGGCCCGAGGACGACGGCGGCGCCGACCACCTGCCTGGCGCCGCGGTCCCGGCGCTCGTCCTGCCCGCCACCGGCGGCGGCGAGCTCGACCTGGCGGAGCCCGCCGCCGGGCGCCTCGTCGCCTACGTCTACCCCCGCACCGGCGTCCCCGGTCAGCCGCTGGTGGCCGGCTGGGACGACATCCCCGGCGCCCGCGGCTGCACCCCACAGAGCTGCGGCTACCGCGACGCCCTCGCCGGATTCGAGCGGCTCGGCGCTCGCGTGGTCGGGATCAGCGCCCAGAGCGCCTCCGAACAGGCCGAGTTCGCGACCCGTGAGCAGATCCCCTTCCCGCTGCTCAGCGACTCGGAGCTGCGGCTCGCCACCGCCCTCCGCCTCCCCACCTTCGAGGTCGAGGGCCTCACCCTCTACAAACGACTCACCTTCGTTGCCGAGGCCGGGCAGATCGTCCGCGTCTTCTATCCCGTCTTCCCGCCCGACAAAGACGCCGCCGAGGTGCTCGCCTGGCTCGGCGCCCACGCCGCCGCCTGAGCCGCGCAGGGGCCCGCCCCGGCCGGGGCCGGAGCGGGCTTTGTCAGTGGAGGCGCCGAGATTCGAACTCGGATCCGCGGACGCGGTGCGAGGGCATCTACAGGTTTAGCCGGCGCTTTGTTCTCGTCTCCCGGGGTCCGCGCCGGCGGGCACTACGGAAGACAAAGCCCTCTGAGTTGTCCCCTGGCGAACGGGGCGATCCGCCCGGGTAAGCCCGCTTCTGAAGCCGGTGCCCCTCCCCGCGGGCGTGGGAGGACCGACTCTCACAGCGCTTAGCTATTGACTAAGCGGCGAGGGCGAACTCATGGTCCGCACGTATTGGTTTGTGCCGGGGTTTAACGAGGCCTCCGGCAACCTCGACCTGCAACCGTTCGCACGAATCGACCACGTCGAAGCCTGTCGCCCCCGTGCGTTGATGCATCTGAAAGTGTAGGGAGTCCGTTCTGGGTAGGTGCAGGCGACTATGAGCGAGCAGACCTTCGACGCAATAGTTCTCGGTGCCGGCCCGGCGGGCGAGGTCTGTGCCGGCCGCCTCGCCGACGCCGGCTGGAAGGTGGCGATCGTCGAGCGCGACCTGATCGGCGGCGAATGCTCCTACTACGCCTGCATGCCGTCGAAGGCGCTGCTGCGTCCCGCCGACGTGCTCGCCGAGGCCCGCCGCATCCCAGGCGTCCCGGTTGATGACGACTCCGAGCTCGAGCCGGCCGCGATCCTCGCTCGTCGCGACGAGGTGATTCACGGCGAGGACGACTCCGGCCAGCTGCCCTGGCTGGAGGAACGCGGGATCGAGCTCTTTCGCGGCGAGGGCCGCTTCACCGGCGAGCGCGAAGTAGTGGTCGGCGATCACACCCTGCACGCCGGCAAGGCCGTGATCGTCGCCACCGGCTCCGGCGCGGCGATGCCGCCGATCGACGGCCTCGACTCGGTCCCGGTCTGGAACAACCGCGACGCGACCACCGCGAAGGCGGTGCCGGCGAGCCTGGTCGTGCTCGGCGGCGGCCCGGTCGGCAGCGAGCTCTCCCAGGCCTGGGCCAGCCTGGGGACGAAGGTCACCCTTCTCGAGGGCGGCCCCCACCTGCTCGGCCGCGACGAGCCCTTCGCCGGCGAGGAAGTCGCGCAGGCGCTGCGCGGCCGCTTCGGCGTCGACGTCCGGGTCGGTGGCCAGGTCGAGTCCGTCCGCGCCGGCGGTGCCGGCGTCGTCGCCTCGCTGGCCGATGGCGGCGAGGTCGAGGGCGAGCAACTCCTGGTCGCGGTCGGCCGTAAGCCCCACACCGATCAGCTCGACCTGGCGACGATCGGCGTCGAACCGGACGACGGAGGCTTCCTCGCTACCGACGACCGGCTGCGGGTCGGCGAGAGCGAGTGGCTCTACGCGATCGGCGACGTCAACGGACGTGCCCTCTTCACCCACGTCGGCAAGTACCAGGCCTGGGTCGTCGCCGAGAACCTGCTCGGCCGCGGGACCGAGGCGATCGCCGAGGGCCTCGGCTCGCCCCGCGTCACCTTCACCGATCCCCAGGTCGCGGCTGTCGGCAAGACGCTCGAAGGGGCTCGGGAAGCCGGTCTCGATGCCCGCGCCGTCGACGTCCCCACCGACGGCTCGCCCGGCGCCAGCTTCCAGGGCAAGGACACCGGCGGCACCTGCCGCCTGGTCGTCGACCAGGGCAAGGGGACGATCGTCGGCGCCACCTTCACCGGCTTCGAGACCGCGGACTTCCTGCAGGCGGCGACGATCGCGGTCGTCGCCGAGGTGCCGATCGCCCGCCTCCGGCACGCGCTCGCGCCCTATCCGAGCCGCAGCGAGATCTGGCTGAAGCTGATCGAGAAGTACGAAGCGGGCGAATAGCGCCGGGCAGCGCGACCGTCAGACGGTCGCGCGGGACTTCAGCTCGGCCAGCACGTCGTGCGGGAAGCCGGGGACTTCGTCGAGGTCGTCGACCGAGCGGAAGCCGCCGAGGCGCTCGCGGTGGGCGAGCAGGCGGGTCGCCTGGGTGACCGAGAGGTTCTGGGACCGGAGCTGCTCGAAGGTGACGACGTTGAGGTCGATCGGGGCGCTGGGAGGCATCGGCTGGCCGGTCTGCGGCGAGCCGCCGGGGGCGGGCGCAGCCGGCGGCATAGGCGCCGCCGGCGGCACGGCCGCGGCGGGCGACTCGGGCGCGGCGGGCGGCGGCGGAGACGTCGGCAGGGGGCGAATCGCCGGGTCCGGCACGAAGCGCTCCTGGGGCGCGGGGGCCTCGGGCTGGCCGCCGAACGCCTGGGGCGGCTCCGTGGCCGGGGCTTCCGACGTGGAGCCGAAGGTCTGCCCCTGGGCCGGCGGGGGCTCGGGGGTGGAGCCGAACGACGGCCGCTGCGGCGCCGGGGGCGCGGGCGGCTCCGGGGCGCTCGGCGGCGGCTGCGAAACGGGCGGCGCCGGGCTCGGCGGGGTGCTGGGAGCCGGCGGCTCGGACGAAGTCGGCGTGGCCGCGGCAGGCTGAGCATCGGGGGGCTGGGACCACGGAGCCGGCGGCGGGGTCGAGCCGAACGACTCCGACTGCGTGGCCGGTGGAGTCGCGGCGGGCGCCTCCGCTGGCGGGGCCGGGGCAGACGGCTGAGACGCTGCGGGCGGTGAGGTCGGGGCAGGCGGCTGTGACGCCGCGGGCGAGGGCGGCTCCGCCGCAAACGCGGGGCTCGACACCGGCGGCAGTGCCGGGCCTTCGCCGGTAACCGAGCGGACGATCGCCTGCTCGGCCTCTTCGGCTTTGCGCTCGGCCTCGCGGGCACGGGCTTCGGCCTCCTCGACCGACCGCTGCATCTCGTCGAGGCGGCGCTGGCGCTCGTCTTCCTCGGCTTTCAGCGCTTCCAACCGCTTCGCCTCCTCGGCCCGCTGTTCGGCGGCTTTGGTCCGCTCGTCGATCTCGCGCAGGCGGGCCTCGGCCTCGGCCATCGAGCGCTCCTTCGCCTCGCGGTCTTCCTTCAACCGCTGCTCGGCGCTCTGCAGGTCGATCGGTGCCGCGGTCGGGGCGGCGACCTCGGGCTCGGCCGGCTGCGCAGGCTGGGGGTCGGCTGGCGGCTGCTGGGCGGCAGGGACACCGCCGGTCGAAGCGCCGGTCGCGGGCGGGGCGCCCTCGGCCTGCAGTCTTTCGGCTTCGCGCATGCGACGGTCGGCCTCGGCGCGGATCCGCTGCTCCTCGAAGCGGACTTCGGCGACCTTGTCGCGGACCCGTTGCTGGGCCGCGGCGGCGTCGTACTCCTGGGGCGCCGGGGCGACCGCCCCGCCGACTGGCGGCGGCGGCACCGAAGCGAAGCCGGCCGACTCCGGCGCGGCCGGAGCGGGCGCCGGCGGCACGGCGGCCGGAGCGGGAGGCTCAGGCGCCGGCGACTCGGGGATCGGGGGCGGCGTTGCCGCGGCGGGGACGGGCGGCAGCGCCGCGGCGGGGGCCGGCGGCAGCGCCGCTTCCTCGGTCGCCGGCTGACTCAGCTGCGAGGCGGCACCGGCCGCAGCGGCAGCGGCAGCGGCCGCCTGGGCGGCTTGGGCCGGGTCGGCACCGTGGGCGAGCTCGCGCTCGCGGGCGGCACGGGCGGCGGCGAGCCGCTGCTCAGCCAGCGCCGCTTCGCGCTTCTGCTTGCCACCCCCGTACTTGATCCCGAAGAACTTCTTCTGTTTCGGCGCCGGCACGTTCGCCGCGGCGGCCTCGGCGGCAGCGATTGCACCGGCGGCCGTTCCACCCGGCGCGGCCGGTTCGGTTGCGGCCGGCGCCGCTGGCGTCGCAACGGCTGGGGCCGGAGGAGCGGTGGGCGGTGGCAACGGTTCGCCGCGCTTTTCGGCCCGCTGGCGAGCACGCAGGCCCTTGCGGCGCTGCACCTCGGCCCGCCGCGCCTCGCGCATCTGCTCGCGGGAAGCGCGTTGCTCCTCGCGCAGGCGCTTGCGTTTCGCCTGGCGGCTCTCGTTCGCCGGCGGCGCTTTCGCCGCGGCGGCGACCGGGGAGGCGGCACCAGCAGTCGGCGGCGCACCGGGAGGCGGCGCGCTCTGGCCGAGGGCCGGCGTCGCCGGAAGCTCGGTGGTGGCAGCCGACGGAGAACCGAAGCCCGGGGTGGCAGCCACGGCGGCGGTGGGTGCCACGGGCGGGGGCGAGCCGACGTTGGCGGCCTCTTTCCCCTTCTTCTCCTTCTCCTGGGCGCGGCGTCGGGTGATGCTGACGACGAGGAGCAGGATCAGGATCGCCGCCAACAGCGCGGCGACGAAGTACCCGGTGTGGTCACTGACGTAGTTGCTCACCTTGTCGGGAATCGAATCGGCGACGGGGAGCAGGGAGCTGAGGGCTGCCATTTCCCCTGCATCCTCTCAAAGGCGCGGACGAGTGCAAGCGCTGGGCCACCCTGCAAGCGGACTGACGTTCTAGGCGAGCCTCGCCTCAGGCCATCCGGCCCTTGAATTCCCGTTCGACGTCGCGGCGGACGTCGCGGTCGGCGATCTCCCGCCGCTTGTCGCGCCCCTCCTTGCCGCGCGCCAGCGCCAGCTCGACCTTCGCCCGGGGGCCCTTGAAGTAGATCCGCACCGGCACCAGGGTCAGCCCTTTCTGCGCGGTTTTGCCGACCAGGCGCTCGATTTCCTCTCGGTGCAGGAGCAGTTTGCGCGGCCGCGCCGCCTCGTGGGCGTCAACGGCGGCGAACTCGTAGGGCGGGATGTGGAGATTGCGCAGCCAGACCTCGCCGCCGTCGACCACCGCGTAGGCGTCGGTCATCTGCGCTTTGCCGCTGCGCAGCGACTTCACCTCGGAGCCGGTGAGGACGATCCCGGCCTCCATTTTCTCGACCAGCTCGAATTTGTGGCGGGCACGGCGGTTGGTGACGACGTCGCCCGAGGCCGGAGCTCGTTTCTTCCCCTGCTTCGCCATTAGCCGGCCAGCTCCAGGTCGGCACGGCCGCGCTCGGCGTCGACCCCGGTGACCCGCACCTCGACCCGGTCGCCGAGCCGCAGCGTCCGCGATCCCTCGCCGCGGCCGCGCAGGGCAACCTCGGCGCGGTCGAGCTCATAGCGCTCGCCGGGCAGTCGCCGCGCCGGCAGCATCCCCTCGTAGACGTCGCCCAGCTCGCCGCCGAAGGCGACGAAAACACCGGCGCGGATGACGCCGCTGACCTCGCCGGCGAAGGTCGCGTCGAGGCCGCGCTCGCCGAGCTCGCGTTCGAGCAGGAAAGCGGCACAGACGTCGTCGGCGCCGCGCTCGATCTTCATCGAGTCGCGCTCGCGGGCGGAGCTGTCGGCGGCTACCTGCCGCGCCTCGGCCAGGCCCGGTGCCTCCTCCCCCTCCCCCAGCGCCGCCAGCAGCGCCCGGTGGACCAGCAGGTCCGGGTAGCGCCGGATCGGCGAGGTGAAGTGGGCGTAGGCCTCGCTGCCGAGGCCGGCGTGGCCGCTGTTGCGCTCGCTGTAGGTGGCCTGTTTCAACGATCGGAGCACGAGAGATGTATACGCCTCGCGGCCGTGGCCGCGTCGCCGCGCCTCCTCGGCGACCAGCCGGCTCGCCTGGGCGGCGATCTCCCCCGCCCCCCGCGGCGAGAGACCCTGGCCGAGCGGCGGAGTCGGGATCCCCAGCGCGCCCAGCTGCTCGAGCAGCCGTTCGACCCGTGGCGGGTCGGGCTGGGGATGGACCCGGTAGACCGCCGGCACCCGCGCCCGGACCAGGAACTGGGCGACCTGCTCGTTGGTGAGGATCATCAGCCGCTCGATCAGCCGGTGGGCCTCGGTCTGCTCGACCCGGTGGGCGGCGACCACGTCTCCCTTCAGGTCGAAGCGGAACTCCGGCTCGGCCGAGGTGACCTCGAGCTCGGTGGCGCCGCGGTGCTCGCCGAGCTGGGCGGCAACAGCGCGGGCGGCGGCGAGCGGTTCGGCCACCTCCTCCGGCGGCGAGGAGCGGCCGGCGAAGATCTCGTCCAGCTGGTCGTAGTCGAGGCGGGCGTCGGAGCAGATGCGCGAGCGGTAGAAGCTGGCCGAGCGCGGCACCGCGCCGGCGCCGAGCTCGATCTCCGCGGTCACCGCCAGTCGCTCGACCCCGGGAGAGAGCGAGCAGGCGCCGGAGGAGAGCGAGTGCGGCAGCATCGGCTCAACCGCCCCGGGGACGTAGGTGCTGTTGGCGCGGCGGCGCGCCTCGGCGTCGAGCGCGGTGCCGGGACGGACGTGGGCGGAGACATCAGCGATGTGGATCCAGAGCCGGGCGCCGTCGCCCTCGCGCTGGGCGGAGACGGCGTCGTCGAAGTCGCGGGCGGTGGCCGGGTCGACGGTGAAGGTGGCGAGCGCGGTGAGGTCGCGGCGTCCGGGCGAGCGCCGCTCGGCCTCCTCGGCGGCGCGCTCGGCCTCCGCCTCGACGGCAGGCTTGAAGCCGCGGAAGCCGAGCTCCTCGCGCAGCAGCTCGGCGACCACCTCGCGGGCCCGCCGCTCCTCGCGCCGGCGCTCCCGAGGGCGGGCATTCCGCCGCCGGCCGCCGCCGCTCCGCCCCTCGCGGCCGCTGTTGCCGCTGCCCGAGCGGCCGCCGGCCCCGGAGTCCCCGGAACCCGCGCCGGAGCGGCCGCGTCCGCGCGAGGGCCGCTGCCCCCGCGGGCTCACCCGCCGACCTGGCGCCGCAGGACCTGCAGCGCCCGAGCTTTCTGGGTGTCCACTTTCGCTCCCGGCTTCAGCGCCACCACCACTTCCGGGTGGATCCCATGCGTCTTCGCCAGGTTCTCGCCGTCCGGCGTGAAGTATTCGCCGACCGTCATCTTCAGGGCGCCGCCGTTGGCGAGGCCGTGCTCCTCCTGGAAGACGCCCTTGCCGTAGGAGGTCTCGCCGACCGCGGTCGCCTGGCGGTCGTCGACCAGCGCCGCGGTAAGGATCTCCGCCGCCGAGGCGGTGCCGCCGTCGATCAGCACGACCAGCGGCGTCCCCGCGTCGATCGGGTCGCCGGCGGTCTTGTGGACGCTGTGCCCCTGGGTGCGCGAGTTGGTCGAGACGACGACTTCGCCGTCGGGCAGGAAGAGGCCCGCCGAGGCAACCGCCTCTTCGAGCAGCCCGCCGGGGTTGTGGCGGAGGTCGAGGAGGATCCCTTCCGCCCCTTCGTCGTCGACTTTTTCGACCGCCCGGGCGAGCGCCGCGTGGACGCCTTCGCTGAAGGAGAGCATTCGCACGTAGCCGAGCTTCGCCCCGCCGACCGTTTCCAGTTTGTGGCTGACGTTGGGGAGCGCCACCTCGGCCCGGGTCAGCGTCTCCTTGCGGGTCTTGCCGGTTTTCGCATCGACCAGGCCGATCGTCACCTGCGTCCCTTCCGGACCCTTGATCCGTTCGGTCGCTTCCCCACTCGACTCGCCGGCGATCGCATGGCCGTCGACGGAGACGATCAGGTCGCCGGATTCGATCCCAGCCGCTGCCGCCGGGGAGTGGGCGAAGACCCGTTCGACCTTGAGTCCGCGTTTGGTCGGGATCACGGTCAGGCCGATCCCCGAGAAGTGCCCTTCGATCTCCTGGTTGAACGCCCCCAGCGCTTCCGGGGAGAAGTATTCGGTGAACTTGTCGCCGTGGCGGCGGCGCAGCTCGCGGACCATCCCCTGCAGCGAGGCGTTGCCGAGTTCCTTCGTGCCGACCGGCCGGTAGTAGTTGTCCTCCAGCACCTTCGCCGCTTCGGCCGAGAGCCCGCCCGGTTCTTCGACGAAGGTTTCGCGGGCAAAGTCCGGCAGCCAGCCGGGATGGCCGCCGAGCCAGAGCCCGGCGCAGAGGAAGACGGCGAGCGCGAAGACGCCCGCGAGGACCGCGCGGAACCTCACCGGGCGGGCCTCAGACCTTGAGGAAGCGCCGCAGGGTGATGCCCGAACCGAGGGTCGAGACAAGTACCGCGGCGACAAACAGGGCGATCATCAGCTCGGGGAAGTTGACCGCGGCGTTGTTCTGGGCTTCCAGGAAGTGGAAGGTCTTCGACAGCGGGTCGACGATGGTGATCTTGCCAAGCCACAGGATGAGTATTGCGAGGACGCCGCCGATGAAGCCGACGATCACCCCCTCGATCATGAACGGCCAGCGGATGAACCAGCGGGTCGCGCCAACCAGCCGCATCACCTCGACCTCGCGGCGGCGGGTGAAGATCGAAAGCCGGATCGTGTTGCCGATCAGCATCAGCGAGGCGAGCACCAGCAGAACCGTGATGATCGAGAGGACGATCTTCAGCGCGCTCGTCACCTGCTCGATCTGCTTCGAGGCGTCCTGGCGTTCGAACGGCTGGCCAAGGACCGGCGAGAACGGCTGCGGCTGCGCGTTGGCCCCCTGGGGGTAGATCGCCCGCTTGATTTCCTGCAGGTAGGCGGCGTCGTCGGGGGTGATGCGGAAGCTCTCGGGCAGCGGGTTTTCGTGCAGCTGCGAGGTCAGTTCGCGGGCTTTCTCGACGCCCAGCGTCTTGCGCAGTTCGTTCAGCGCCTGCGTTTTGCTGATGAACTCGACCTTTTCCACGTGGTCGACTCCGCGCAGCTTTTCGCGCAGCGCGATCAGTTCGCCGTGGGTCGCGTCGGGGAAGACTTCGGCCTGGAAGCTGAGCTCGCCGCGGACTTCGTCCGACTTCGCCTGGGTGGTCTGGAAGATCGGGATCAGGACGCCGAGCAGGACCACGGTGACGACCGTGGTGATGATCGCGGCGACGCTGGGGGCGCCGTTGCGGCGCATGGCTCGCAGCGCCTCCTGGAAGAAGAAGATGATCCGGCCCATCAGCGGGTGTGCTCGAGCTCGTGTCCGTGGCCGTTGGTTTGGCGATCGCCCTCGGGGCCAACGCCCATCTCGGCCCGCATCCGCATCCCGAATTCGGTCGTCGACTCCTCGGTGTAGCCGCCGGAGACCTCATCGCGGACGACGCGGCCCTCATAGAGCTCGACCACCCGGCGTTGCATCGAGTCGACCATCTCGCGGTCGTGAGTGACGACGACGACGGTCGTGCCGGTCTTGTTGATCCGGTAGAGCAGCTGCATGATCCCGATCGAGGTGATCGGGTCGAGGTTGCCCGAGGGCTCGTCGGCCAGCAGCAGCGGCGGGTGGTTGACGAAGGCGCGGGCGACCGAGACGCGCTGCTGCTCGCCGCCAGAGAGCTGGTCCGGGTAGCTGTGGAGCTTGGTCGAGAGGCCGACCAGGCGCAGCGTCGCCGGCACCTGCTCGCGGATTTCGGCGCGGCTGGCACCGATCACCTGCAGCGCGTAGGCGACGTTGTCGTAGACGGTGCGGTTAGGGAGCAGCTTGAAGTCCTGGAATACGGTGCCGATGTTGCGGCGGAGCTGGGGGATCTTCTTCTCCGGCAGGGTGCCGATGTCGCGGCCGGCGATCCGGACCGAGCCTTCGGTCGCGGCGAGCTCGCGGATCAGCATCTTGATCAGGGTCGACTTGCCGCAGCCGGTCGGGCCGACGAGGAAGACGAACTCGCCGCGGCCGATCGCCAGCGAGACCCGGTCGAGCGCCATGTGACCACCGGAATAGACCTTGGTGACCTCGTTCAGCTCGATGATCGGGGCGCGGCGGCCACGGGGCCGGCGCGGCCGCTCGGGGCCTTGATCTCGGTTGCGTCGGGAGAGTCTCGCCATGGGGTGGTGCCTTCTGCGGACACAGGGTGACTCCTTCGGCCCCCCGACCGCGCAACTTCGCGCCCAAAACTGCAGGCCCCGCGTCCGGACCGCACTGGAATGCGGTCCGCCGGCTCAGACCGCGGCGGCGAGCTGGCGCGCGGCGAGCGCCGAACGGGCCGGCGCGTCGACGGCCAGGGTCGTCACCGGCAGCCTGGAGAGACGCCGCAGCCGCGCCGGCAGACCGGCGTCCAGCCAGCTCGAGAGACCCCGTGGCAAGGTCGCCAGGACGATCTCGTCGAAGCGCCGCGAATGGACCGCGTCGCCGGCGGCGAGCAGCGGGTCGGCGTCACCGACGATCGCCTCCCGCACCTCGACCCCGGACCCGCGCAAGCGCCCCGCGGCGCGCTCCGCCCGGGCGATCGCCGCCGTCCAGCCGGCGCTGGGGTCGGTGACCAGCGAGAAGCCAGGAGCCACCGCCGGGATCAGGAGCGTGAACCCGGTCGGCCGGTGCAGCGCGTGCATCCGCAGCGCCTCGATCAGCCCCGGGTACTCCACGGTGCGGCTGGCGATGACGAGTGCGTGGTGTGGTGCGGCGAACATGGGCGGCCTCCTCTGGGGGCTTCTACGTTTCGAGCCTCCACCCTGCCGCCGACCCCTGACCGCCAGCTAAACGCTTCTTGAAAGTTTCCTGAGAGCCAGACTCAGCCGAGGGGCCTTCGGACGTGCGCCCGCAACGCCTCGGCCGCGAAGTCCGCCAACGACATCTTTTCCTCATCCGCTCGCTTCTGTGCAGCGTTTCGCAACCTCGTCGGCACTCGGCAGACGACCCGCCGCAGGTCATCGATTTCGGCCGGGAGCTGCGGCCACTCCGCCAGGCGACCGCGCTCGAGGACGAGCCTGAGCATCTCTTGGGTGTCAATGCGTTCATAGCGCCCGTCTTCGTCGGAATCCCAGTCCTCATCCCAGACGTAGTAGAACGCTCGCCCATCGCCGTCGAGGTGCAAGTTGCGGCGGGTCCAATAGTGCTTGTAATTCTGGATTCGGGTCTTGTCGCGCAGTTCGATCGAGCACATCCACATGAACTCGCCGACGTGCTCGGGAACGAGGTCGACCAGAGGTTCCCATTCCGGCGCCCGCACCGGCAACGATTTACCCAAACGTCCCTGCTTCTTTGCCATGCCCCGACCCTGGCAGGCCTCGTGTGACGAAACAAGACCAGTCACTGACGCTGCCGAAAAAACTTCGAGGCGACTTTCGCGACCCGGCGCGATCGACCGGCCTCAGCCGATCGCGACCATGCGCTCGATCGGCAGCTTCGCCCGTTCGGCGACGTCGCGGGGGACGCTGACCTCGAACTTGTTCTCGAGCAGGGAGTCGCGGAGCTTCGGCAGGGTGATCATCTTCATGTATTTGCAGAAGGCCATCCGGTTGGCCTCGACCAGGTTGGCCTGCGGGGCCGCCTGCTGCAGCGGGTAGAGCATGCCGTTCTCGGTAGCGACGATGAAGCTGCCGTCCGGATGGGCTTCGACGTGCTCGAGCATCTGCGAGGTCGAGAGCATGTGCACGCCCTCCGGGTCGATATCGCCGGAGGCGACGTACTCCATCGCCTGGGTCGAGCAGCCGCACTCGGGGTGGATCAGGAACTCGGCCCCGGGGTTCTCAGCGCGGCTGCGGGCGATGTCGTCGGGGCGGATGCCGGCGTGGACGTGGCACTCGCCGTCCCAGACGTGGAAGCGGGCGCGGCGCTCGGGGTCCTCGGTGAGGCCGGTCTCGCGCTCGACGAAGGCACCGAGCCACATGTCGGGGCCGAAGAGGATCTCCGTGTCGGCGCCGTGCTCGCGCCAGATGTGCTCGACCACGCTGACCGCATTGGAGGAGGTGCAGCAGTAGTCGGTCTCCGCCTTCACCTCGGCGGAGGTGTTGACGTACATGACCACCAGGGCGCCGGGGTGCTCGGCCTTCCAGGCGCGCAACTGGTCGGCGTCGATCGAGTCGGCGAGGCTGCAGCCGGCGTCGAGGTCGGGGATCAGCACGGTCTTCTCGGGCGAGAGGATCGAGGCGGTCTCGGCCATGAAGTGGACGCCGCAGAAGGCGATCACGTCGGCGTCGGTGTCGGCGGCGCGACGCGAGAGGCCGAGGCTGTCGCCCATCACGTCGGCGACGTCCTGGATCTCCGGCAGCTGGTAGTTGTGGGCGAGGATCACCGCGTTGCGCTCGACGGCGAGCGCGCGGACCTCGGCCGAGAGTTCGGCGACTTGCTCCACGGACAGCTCCGGGGCCAGGCTGGGTTGGATCGTCGGGAGCTCCTGCATCAGCAGCCCTTCCTTTCCTGATGTTCGCCGGCAGCCCTGCAAGGGCGAGGCCGGTCGAATGAACGTGCCTGGATTCTAGAGGAAGCCTCTCTCTAGCCTGTAGGGCATGCCCGAGCTACCCGAGGTCGAGGTCACCGCCCGCCTGCTCGACGCCGCCACCCGCGGGGTCGAGGTCGAATCGGTGCTGGCGCCCGGGATGAACGTGATGAAGACCTTCGACCCGCCGTTGGAATCGCTGGTCGGCCGCCAGATCAGCGGCGTCCGCCGGGTCGGGAAGATGCCCGTGGTCGAGTTCGGCGACCTCGCTTTGCTGATCCACCTGATGTCGGCCGGACGGCTGCGGGTCTGGGACAAACGCGCCTCGCTGAAAGACCGCGCTTCGCGGGTCCTGATCCGCCTCGCCGACGGCCGCGAGCTGCGCCTACGGGAGTTCGGCACCAAGCAGCGGGCCTGGGCGAAACTGCTGCCCACCGGGGAGGTCGACCAGGACGAGATGGTGGCGAGGCTCGGGCCCGAAGCCTGGCCGCCACCGCCGCTGGAGGCCTTCGCCGCCGCCGTCGACCACCCCAAACACCTGCACCCGCTGCTGCGCCACCAGGGCGACCTCGCCGGGATCGGCCGCACCTGGGTCGACGAGGTGCTCTGGGAGGCCCGTCTCTCGCCGTTCAAGAAAGGCTCCGAACTCGACCCGGAGGAGGTCGAGCGGCTGCACTCGGCGCTACACGTGCTCGGCGACGCGATCGACCTCTACGAGCGCGAGGTCGGCCCCGAGGTCCCCGACAAATTCCCGATGCCACTGCAGGTCCACAAGCGCGAGGGCCAACCCTGTCCGCGCTGCGGGACGACGATCGAGGCGGTGTTCTTCTCCGAACACCAGATGAACTACTGCCCGCAGGAGCAGACCGGCGGCCGGGTCCTGAAAGACCGCCGGCTCTCGCGGCTCCTGAAGTAACGCCGGGAGACGCGGCGAGCGCCTAGGCGATCTCCATCAGCATGCTGAAGTCGAGGCTCGGGGCCGAGTGGGTCAGCGCCCCGATCGAGATGAAGTCGACCCCCGACTCGGCGACGGCGCGGACGTTGTCCAGGGTGACGCCGCCCGAGGCCTCCAGCGTGGCGCCGTCCTCGCCACCGGCGTGCTCGTCGCGCAGCTTCACCGCTGCCGCCAACTGCTCCGGGCCCATGTTGTCGAGCAGTAAGCGGTCGGCGCCGGTGCCGAGCGCGTAGGCGGCTTCGTCGAGGTCGCGGACCTCGACCTCGACCGCGAGGTCGGGCCGCGCCTTCCGCGCCCCGTAGACAGCCTTGGCGAGGCTGCCGGCGAGGGCGATGTGGTTCTCCTTGATCAGGATCGCGTCGTAGAGGCCCATCCGCTTGTTGAGCCCGCCGCCGGCGGCGACCGCGGCCTTGTCCAGCTCCCGCAGCCCCGGCAGGGTCTTGCGGGTGTCGAGGATCGAGGCACCGGTGCCGGCGACCGCCTCGACGTAGCGGGCGGTCAGCGTCGCGATCCCGGAGAGGTGGCCGAGGAAGTTCAGCGCGGTGCGCTCGGCGGCGAGCAGCGAACGGGCGGAGCCAGCGGCGAAGACGACCTCCGCCGGCACCTCCTCGCGCCACTGCCCCTCGACCACGAGGCTGTCGACCGACTCGACCCCGGACTGGCGCGCGACCTCCGCCACCGCCTCCAAGCCAAAGACCACGCCGGGCTCTTTCTGCACGATCCGCGCCCGCGCCCGCGCCTCCTCGGGAACGGTGGCGAGCGAGGTGACGTCGCCGTCGCCGAGGTCCTCGGCCAGGGCCCGCGCGACCGCCTGCTCCAGGGTCTCAGCCATCGGCCCAGCCTACGGACCTCACGTTCCGGGCGCCCGCCGCGTTTAATCGACAACGTGAAGGCACTGCCACCGTTCCAGGCCCTGCTCGACGAGTACGCCGGCGACGTGCTGGGGCTCTGCCGCGGCACCGTCGGCCGCGCCGATGCCGAGGACTGCTTCCAGGAGACCTTCCTGGCGGCGCTGCGGGCCTACCCGGAGCTGCACGACGATCGGAACCTGCGGGGCTGGCTGCTGACGATCGCCCACCGCAAGGCGATCGACCACCATCGCGCCCGCGGTCGCGCGCCACTGCCGGTGGCGGAGCCGCCGGAGGTGTCTGTCGACGGCTTCCCCCCACCCGACGAGGGCGTCTGGGAGAGGGTCGCGATGCTGCCGCCGAAGCAGCGGGCGGCAGTGACGCTGCGCTACGGCTCCGACCTCCCCCACGCCGAGATCGCCGCCGCGCTCGGCTGCTCGCCGGAGGCGGCGCGGCGGAGCCTGCACGAGGGACTGAAGCGACTTAGAGAGGAGCTGGGATGAGCATCGAGACCGCCGTTACGGACTTCAGGGCGCGGGCCGAGGAGGAGGGGCTGCTCGACGTCGCCTACGCCCGCACCGACTCGCCCTTCGGCCCGCTGCTGCTGGCGGGCACGCCGCTGGGGCTGGTCCGGGTCGGGCTGCCGAACCAGGACGCCGAGGCGCAGCTGGAGGAGCTGGCGGCGCGGATCTCGCCGCGGGTGCTGGAGGCACCGGCACGGCTCGACGCCGCCCGCCGCGAGCTCGACCTCTATTTCGAGGGCAAGCTGCACGAGTTCGACCTGCCGCTCGACTGGAGCCTCTCCGGCGGCTTCCGCCAGCGGGTGCTGAGGGCGATCGACGCGATCCCCTACGGCGAGACCCGCACCTACACCGAGATGGCGGCGATCGCCGGCAACGAGCGGGCGGTCCGCGCTGCCGGCACCGCCTGCGGCAGCAACCCGATTCCGCTGGTCGTTCCATGCCACCGGGTGCTGCGGGTCGGCGGCGCCCTCGGCGGCTACGGCGGCGGCCTACCGATGAAGGAGGCGCTGCTCGAGCTCGAGGGCTCGCTGGACGCTTGATCTACTCAGTTAGCAGGCGCCTGGAGGCGCGAGTAAAGGAGGGGGGCGGCGCGCACCGATAACCGGGGCGTGACCCGCAAGCCGCTGAAGCCGATCACCCCCGAGGCCCAGGCCGCGCATCTCGCCCGACTCGCCTGGTGGTGCGCCTTCGTCCTCACCGTCACCTGCATCGCCGCCCTCTGGCTGGTCCGCTCCGCCGGCGCGGCACCGCTGCCGGCAGTCGCCGGCCCCGGCAACCCGCTCGCCGGCCCGGCGATCGAATTCGAAGTGGAGGAAGACGGGGAAGAAGACGGTGAAGGCGGCCTCTGCGAAGAAATCGAAGCCGAAGAGGAAGGTGACGAAGAAGAAGAAATCCTCGCCTGCGAAGAAGAAGACGAAGGCGAAGCCTCGCCCGCCTGCCTGCTCTCGAGCGCCGAGGCGACCGTCGCTGCCGTCCCCGGGCACGACCAGGTCCGGCTCGCGGTCCGCTACAAGACCTTCCATCCCAGCGTCGTCGCCGTCGACCTGAAGCTCCGCGGCGGCAAGGGGACGCTCGACCTCGGCGCCGAAACGGAGCACTTCCGCCGCACCGGCGTCCTGCGCCAGAGCACCGTCCTCACCGATGCCCAGATGGCCCGGGTGCAGGCGGCGCACGAATTCACCGTCGGGATCGAAGCCCTCAACACGCCGAAGTACTGCCGCGGCCGCTTCGACCGCCACCTGACCGTGCGCCACACCGCCGGCTCCGCGCTCACCTGGTCGGACCCGACCGTCGACGAACGGCGCGGGTCGGGCAAACGCGGCTAGCCCAGGCCCAGCGTCTCGCCCAGCCAGCGCGCCGCATCGGGCACCCCGGCGGGGTCGATCGCATGCGGAACGGCGGACTCGCGGTAGTGGACGGAGACGCCGGCGCGCTCGAGCAGGTCGCGCGCGGCGCGGCCGAACTCGACCCCGATCACCGGGTCCTGGCTCCCGTGGGCGATGAAGGCCCGGGACTCGGCGGCGCGATCGGCCAACGAGGCCTCCCAGCCCTCGACCGTCGGAACGAAGCCGCTGAAGGCGAGGACGCCGGCGACCGCCGGCCGGTCGCCGCTCCAGCCGAGCGCGTGGCTCATCACCGCCCCCATCGAGAAGCCGCCGAGGACGGTCCGCTCCGGCCCCAGCCCGGTCCGCTGCCAGAGCTCGTCGTGGAGCGAAGCCAGCGCCGCCCGGGCGGCGAAGAAGGTCTCGGGGTCCGGATAGCCGACCCGCGGCACCGCGTACCAGTGGTAGCCGGGCCAGCCGGGGATCTCGAGCGGCCCGCGGGGCGAGACGACGTGCAGCCGCGCCTCCGGGTCGAGCGCGTCGGCCAGCGGTAGCAAGTCCGCCTCGGACGTTCCGCGGCCGTGGTGGAGAACCAACAGGCCCTCGGCGTCCCCGGCGGCCGGCCGCTCGCGAATCACGAGTCCCGCCGCCGTCATGCGGGCTCCCAGAGCTCGATCCGGTTGCCCTCCGGATCGGTGACCCAGCCGAAGCGGCCGACGCCGTCCATGTCCTGGGTCTCGGGGTCCACGTCGGCGCCCCTGGCGCGCAACTGGGCGAGCATCGCCTCGAGGTCGGCGACCCGGAAGTTGATCATCGCGCCCTGCGCGCGGGACCCGAAGTAGTCGGTCTCGGCCTCGAACGTGGCGAACACGGTTGCCCCCTCCCCCTGCCGCCAAAGGCCGTTCTCGTCGGCGTCGAGGCCGAGGCACTCGCGGTACCAGGCACCCAGGGCCGCCGGGTCGGCCGCCCGCAGGAAGTAGCCGCCGATCCCGAGTACGCGCTCCATGTACTAGTTCGCCGACGCGGCGGCGGTCTTGTTCAGGTAGTCGCGGATGAACTCGTCGATGTCGCCGTCGAGCACCCGCTGGACGTCGCCGACCTCGTGCTCGGTGCGGTGGTCCTTGACCATCGTGTAAGGGTGCAGGACGTAGGAGCGGATCTGCGATCCCCAGGCGACGTCTTTGACCTCGCCGCGGGCCTTCGCCAGCGTTTCGGAGCGTTTACGCTCCTCCAGCTCGATCAGCTTCGAGCGCAGGAACTGCATCGCCACCGCCTTGTTCTGGGTCTGCGAGCGCTCGTTCTGGCACTGGACGACGGTCCCGGTCGGGAGATGGGTGATCCGCACCGCCGAGTCGGTCTTGTTGACGTGCTGGCCGCCGGCGCCCGAGGCGCGGTAGGTGTCGATCCGCAGGTCCGACTCGTCGATCTCGACGTCGACGTTGCCCTCGACCAGCGGCCCGACGTCGACCTGGGCGAAGCTGGTGTGGCGGCGGGAGGAGGAGTCGAAGGGGCTGATCCGGACCAGCCGGTGGACGCCGCGCTCGGCGGCGAAGAGGCCGTAGACGTTCTCGCCGCGGACGATGAAGGTCGCCGACTTCAGCCCGGCCTCCTCCCCCGGCGAGGCCTCGGCCATTTCGACCTCGAAGCCGCGGCGTTCGGCCCAGCGCAGGTACATCCGCAGGAGGATCTCAGCCCAGTCCTGGGAGTCGGTCCCACCCGCCCCGGCGTGGACGGTGACGACGGCGTCGCCGGCGTCGTACTCGCCGCTGAACAGCCGCGCCTCTTCGAGTTCCGCCAGACGCGACTCGACCGCCGTTAGCTGGGTCTCCATTTCGGCCGCTATCCCGGGGTCGTCCTCGGCCAGCTCGGCGAGGTCATCGAGGTCGGCGATGTCGGACTCGAGCCCCCGGAAGGTCTCCAGCCGGCGCCCGGCGCGGGCATGGGCGGCAGAAGTGGCGGCTGCCGTGTCCTGGTCGTCCCAGAACCCCGGCTTGCCCATCTCCTCCTCGAGTCGCCCTACCTCGGCTTCGAGCCCAGCCGGGTCAAAGGTAGTCCGAGAGCAGGGTCAGCTGCTCGCGGACGGCGGCGAGACGCGGCGCTACGGCTTCGATCGGTGCGTCGGCCATGGGCGCAGATTACCCGGCGGCGCCGGCGGGCTCAGGCGGCGTGCTCGAAGCCGCCGCCGCGCAGCGCCTCGGCACGGTCCTCGTAGGAGCGCCAGGAGGCGACCCGGCGCCCGCGCAGCTCGAAGGCCCAGGCCATCGCTTCCTCGCTGGCCAGCTCGCCGCCGTCTTCCCAGTGCCAGCGACGGACGACCAGCGCCACCGCTCGGCCGGCGCCGGACTCGGTGCCGTCCTCGTAGAGCTGCTCCAACTCGATCGACTGCTGCACCCCGCCCGGTTTCCGCGTCGCCCACTCGCGGGCCGCCTCTACCCCCTTGCGCAGCCCCCGGTTCGAATGGATCTCGACCTCCGGGTCGAGCACCGCGACGAACCCGTCGAGGTCGCGCTCGTTGAACGCCCGGATGAACTCGCGGACCGGGTCAGGGGGTGGCACGGGCGATGCGCACTAAGCGCCGTGGCACTTCTTGTACTTCTTGCCGCTGCCGCACCAACAGGGGTCATTGCGGCCGATGTTGTCGTGCTCGTCGTTGACCACGGTCTCGACCACGCCGTCGCCATTGCCGCTGCCGTTGCCGCGCAGCACCGAGGGATCGGCCGACGAAGCTTCGACGCCGCCGCCCGCGTAGGCCTGCTGTAGCGCCGAGGGCTGGGCCTCGAGGGTGCCGCCGGAGTAGTCGAGCGCCTGCTGCTGGGCAGCCGCGCCGGCGGCTACCGGGGCGCCGTTCTGCGGCGGCTGCACTTCGACTTCGGCGCGGAAGACCAGTTTCGAGAACTCCTCCCAGATCGAGTGCATCAGCTCCTCGAACATCGTGAAGCCCTCGTTTTTGTAGGCGACCAGCGGGTCGATCTGGGCGAAGCCGCGGAGGTGGATGCCTTCGCGCAGGTAGTCCATGTCGAAGAGGTGTTCACGCCAGCGGTTGTCGATCACCTGCAGCAGGATCGAGCGCTCGAGGTAGCGCATCAGCTCCTCGCCGAGCTGCTCTTCGCGCTCGTCGTAGGCGGTCATCGCGTCCTCGTCGAGTTCGTCTTTGAGTCCCTCGCGGTCGACTTTCTCCGGCGCCAGCCCGGCGACGTCTACCGAGACCGCCCAGATCTGGCGAAGCTGCGTCTCCAGCTCCCCCATGTCCCACTCCTCGAGCAGGTCGGAGGCGGTGTACTCCTCGACCAGGCGCTCGACCACGCCCTCGATTTCGTCGCGGGCGGTTTCGGAGATGTCGCGCCCTTCGAGGATCTCGCGGCGGTATTTGTAGACCACCCGCCGCTGCTCGTTCATCACGTCGTCGTACTCCAAGACCCGTTTGCGCAGCAGGAAGTTCTGCTCCTCGACCTTCTTCTGGGCGTTCTCGACGGTTTTCGTCAGCATTTTCGCCTCGAGCGGGACTTCGCTCCCGTCCTCGTCGACCGGGCCGAGTTTGTCGAGGATTTTGAAGATCCGATCGCCGGCGAAGAGGCGGATTACGTCGTCTTCGGCGGAGAGGAAGAAGCGCGAGGCGCCGGGGTCGCCCTGGCGGCCGGAGCGGCCGCGAAGCTGGTTGTCGATGCGGCGCGACTCGTGCCGCTCGGTGCCGCAGATGAACAGGCCGCCGAGTTCGCGGACTTCTTTGGCCTCGGCTTCGCACTGCGGTTTCAGCTCGGCCGTCTTCTCCGCCAGCGCCTCGTAGTAGCCCTCGCTCTCGTGGGTGATCCCCTGCTTTTTCAGGTCGGCGATCGCCAGGTGTTCGGGGTCGCCGCCGAGCTTGATGTCGACGCCGCGACCAGCCATGTTGGTGGCGATCATCACCTCGCCCTTGCGTCCCGCCTGGGCGATCAGCTCGCCCTCTCGTTCGGCGTGCTCGGGTTTGGCGTTCAGCACCGCGTGCTTGATCCCGTCGCGCTTCAACGCCTCGGAGATCATCTCCGAGACCTCGACCGAGACGGTTCCGACGAGGATCGGCTGGCCGGCTTCGTGGCGGCTGACGATTTCGTCGAGCACGGCTTTCCACTTGCCGTCTTTGGTTTTGAAGATCTGGTCGTTGTGGTCTTCGCGGACCATCGGCTGGTTGGTCGGGATCTCGACCACCGGCATCTCGTAGATCTTCATGAACTCGGTCGCCTCGGTGAGGGCGGTACCGGTCATGCCGCTGAGCTTGTCGTAGAGGCGGAAGTAGTTCTGCAGGGTGATCGTCGCCAGGGTCTGGTTCTCCTCGCGGATCGAGACCCCCTCCTTCGCCTCGACCGCCTGATGCAGGCCCTCCGACCAGCGCCGGCCCTCGAGGATGCGGCCGGTGAACTCGTCGATGATCATCACCTCGCCGTCGATCACCGCGTAGTCGTCGTCTTTGCGGTAGAGCGACTGCGCTTTCAGCGACTGGACCAGGTGGTTGACGAGGTTGCCGTGCTCGGCCAGGTAGATGTTGTCGACGCCGACGAATTCCTCCGCTTTTTTGACCCCGCGCTCGGTCGGGGCGACGGTCTTGTGTTTCTCGTCGTACTCGTAGTCGTAGTCGGCCTCGGTGGTGTCCTTCGACTCGCCGAGGCTTTTCAGCTTCTCTTTCGCCTGCACCCCGACCATCTGCTTGGCCAGGCGGGCAAACGTGTAGTAGGTCTGGGACGCCTCTTCGGGCTGGCCGGAGATGATCAACGGCGTCCGTGCCTCGTCGATCAGGATGTTGTCGACCTCGTCCACGATCGCGAAGCTGTGGCCGCGCTGGACGCACTGCTCGAGCGAGGGCGACATGTTGTCGCGCAGGTAGTCGAAGCCGAACTCGGAGTTGGTGCCGTAGACGACGTCGCAGGCGTATTTGCGGGTCCGCGACTCGTGGTCGTCGAAGTCCTGGACGGCGGCGACGCTGACCCCGAGCGCCTCGTAAATCGGTTCCATCCACTCCGAGTCACGGCGGGCGAGGTAGTCGTTGACGGTGACGAGGTGGACCGAATCGCCTTTCAGGGTGTTGAGGAAGACCGGCAGGGTCGCGGTCAGGGTCTTGCCCTCGCCGGTGCGCATCTCGGCGATCGCGCCGTCGTGGAGGACCATGCCGCCAATCAGCTGGACGTCGTAGTGACGCTGGCCGGTGCTCCGCTTCGAGGCCTCGCGGACCAGGGCAAAGGCCTCCGGCAGCAGCTCGTCGAGCGCAGTGCCGTTGCGGGCACGCTCGCGCAGCTCGTCGGCGACCTCGCGCAATTCGTCGTCCGAGAGCGCTTCCATCTCGGGCTCGTAGCGGTTGATCGCCTCCGCGCGCTTCTGGTAGGCCTTGAACTTCCTGCCCTCCCCCGCGCGCAGGGCCTTGGTTACAAGGTCCATTGCGGGCATGGAGCCAAGAGTAGCGGGAGGCACTTGCTCGGCGCGCCCGGAGGGCCTACGATCGAGCGAAGGAACCCACAAGGAGGCGCCTCATGCGGATGGAGATTCGTGGCCGGAACGTCGAGATCACCGACGACCTGCGTGAGATGGTGCGGAAAAGATTCGTCCGCCTTGGCCGCCAGGTCTCGGACCTGGCCACTCTCGAAGTCGTGCTGTCCGAGGAGCGCAACCCCTCGATCGCCGACAACCAGATCGCCGAGGCGACCTTCCACCTGAAGGGAGTGACTTTGCGGGCGCACGAGTGCTCGCCGCAGATGACGCATTCGGTCCATGAGCTCTCGGAGGAGCCTGCATCGGCAGGTGAAGAAACACCGCGACCTGCGCCGCAAGCGGCGACAGACGCGCAAACTCGTCGGGCGCATGCGAGGCCGGCCGGCGACGACCTAGGGTCGACCGGTACCGGCGCCCCCAACCGGGGCAGCGCCCCTCAGCGGCGGCGGCCAGCGGCCCGGACGACCGACCGGGCCGCGCCGCCGCCCATTTCTTTCGCCGAGCTGTTCCTCTGTACCGAGAAGGTCCATAAGGAACGGCTCGGTGTGGGGCGGCTAGGGGCGGCGGGCGAAGGTGAGGGCGACGACGCGGATGGCGCCAGCGCCCCGGAGCGCCTGAGCGCAGGCCGAGAGGGTGGCGCCGGTGGTGAGGACGTCGTCGACGAGGATGACGCTGCGCGGCGCCGGTCCCGTGGCCTCGATCCGCGGCGGACTACCGAGCCGCTCGGCGCGGCGCCGCCCGACCTGGCGGTTGCCGCCGCGCCGGCGCAGCGCCGGGTCGAGCTCGGCGCCGAGCTTCTCGGCCAGTGCCGCCGCCAGCTCGCCGGCCGGGTCGAAGCCGCGACTGCGCAGCCGGGCCGGCGAGGGCGGGACGGCGACGACGGTGCCGCCGCGCAGCTGAGTGGGGGCCAGCTCCGCGATCCGCGCCGCCATCAGCTCGGCGACCGGCAGCAGGCGGCGGAACTTCAGCGCTGCGACGAGATCGCGGGCGACGCCCTGGTGCGGGGCTGAAGACCAGGCGCGGTCGATGCCGGGAGGACCGGCGCCAGTCAGCGGCAGCGCTACCGTCAGTCGCCGGGCGCAGCGACCGCAGAGGACCGCTTCGGGACCGCAGGCGCGGCCGCAGGTCGCGCACAGCGGCGGCGCGACGAGGTCGGCGATCGCCCGGACGAGCTCCATCCCTCGATCGTCGACGACGCGGGCGCACGCGTGGCGCGCAGGAAGAGAAATCTCGCGCACGATTTGGCGCCGAGAGCATGGACCCGATTCGAGTGAGGCGAAATGCTCTCGCTATGCGAGAGGAACTCGCCACGGCCGGACGCCCGGAGGGGCTCAGCCGCGCCAGGCCGCGATCGCGTCGATCAACACCGCGCCGGGGGGGATCTCCGCCCCGGCGAGGGCGATGACGCCGCGCAGGCGGGCGCCGGCGCCGACGGTGACCCCGTCGCCGATCACCGAAGGGCCGTCGATTCGCACGTCGTCGGCGATTTCGCAGCCGCTGCCGAGCAGGACCGGGCCGGCCAGCTCGCCCTCGTCCGCGGCGGCAGTGCCGCTGCGGTAGCCGTCGACCAGCTCTCCGGCCAGATCGAGCTGGACCGCGCCGCTGAGCGCGTCGACGGTGCCCCCGCGCAGCTCCTCGAGGTTGCCGATGTCGTTCCAGTAGGCGTCGACCTCGTGCGAGTAGAAGGGCACGTCGGACTCGAGCAGGCGCGGGAAGACGTCCATCGCCCAATCGGCGAAGCCGTCGGGGTCGCCGGGCCCGGCCGCCTTGCTGGTCCCGGGCTCGGGGAAGAAGTCGAAGATCTCGCGGCGGAACATGTAGATGCCGCAGTTGGCGAGGTCGGAAAGGGCTTCGGCCGGGTCCGGCTTCTCCTGAAAGCCCTGGATGCGCCCGTCGGCGCCGGTGATCGCGACCCCGAACTGGCTGGTGTCCTCGACCCGCTTGGTGGCCAGGGTCGCGACCCCGTCGTGGGACTCGTGGAACTCCCGCATCGCGGCCAGGTCGATGTCGGTGAGGGCGTCGCCGGAGATGATCAGGAAGGAGTCGCCGAGGAACTCGGCGACGTTGCGGACGCCACCGGAGGTGCCGAGCAGGGCCTCCTCCCGCGAATAGCTCAGCTGCAGTCCCTGCTCGGAGCCGTCGCCGAAGCGCTCTTCGATCAGGTCCGGGAACCAGTGCAGGTTGGCGATCGTCTGGTCGAATCCGTGCCGGGCGAGCAGCAGCAGGATGTGCTCCATCACCGGACGGTTGGCGACCGGGACCATCGGCTTCGGCATCGCGTAGGTGAGCGGCCGCAGCCGCGTCCCCAGCCCCGCCGCCAGCACCATCGCCCTCATTCCGCCATCGCCTCCTTCAGTCGCTGAATCGCCTCGATCTCGATCGGATCGACGCCGTGGAAGCCGGCCAGCTCCAGCGAGACCAGATCGCCGAGCATCACCGCCCACAGCAAACGCTCTACCCGGCTTTCCCCCGCCGTCTCGACCCGGACCGCGACGGCGCCGCCCCGCTCCAGCTCGGCGGCGGTGAGGTCGAAGCGGCGGCCGACCCGCGGGTGCTGGTCGCGGTCCTCGAGGAAGACGCCGGCGAGCCCGTGGACGGCGCCCGCCTCGTTCCAGGCGCAGATCTCGTTGTGGTCGGCCTCGGGCAGCCCGGAGAAGAAGGCGTGCAGCTTCGCGTTCTCGTTCACCTGGGTCTTCCAGCGGCGGGCGACCGGGACGGTCAGGTCGGCGCCGTAGACGACCGGCGCGGCGGCGCCGATCGAGGCGGCGACCTCGGCCGCGAGATGGCGCAGCTGCTCCGACTGGGAGGCGAGGAAGTCGGCGGCGGCCTCGATCTCACCGGCGACCCGCGGTGCCACCCCGGTCAGCGCCGCGACCTCGGCGGTGGCGGTGAGGAGGTAGGCGACGGCGGCGCGCGGCTGGAAGATCCCCGGCATCCCGATCACCGGCACCCCGGCCTCGCGCGCCTCCTCGGTCAGGGTGCCGCCGGTGCTGACCGCGAGCCGGCGGGCGCCGAGCTCGCCGGCCGCCCGGAAGCAGGAGACCGTCTCCTCGGTGTTGCCCGAGTAACTGCAGCTGAGGACCGCCCACTCGGCGCTCGCCCAGCCCGGCAGGGCGTAGCCGCGGACCGTCGCCAGCGGCCGTCGCAGGCGCTCGCCGAGCGCGGCGGCGGCGAGGTCGGCGCCGATCGCCGAGCCGCCCATCCCGCAGACCAGCAGCCCCGCCTGCTCGGAGGACTCGGGGCGCGCCGATTCGACCCGCCAGAGCGCGTCGCGCAACTGCTCGGGGAGGCCGAGGACGTCTTCGAGCATCTGCCCCTGCGGAGCGGCGGAGTCGGTCATCCCGGCGTCACTCTTTCATCCCGGCCCAGCACCGCTTGTGAAATCTCCGCGCCGGCGTCGACCGCGGCCCCCGGGGCGAGGACGGAGCCGACCAGGCGAGCGCCCTCGCCGACGACGGCGCCGTCGAGGACGATCGAGTCGCGCACTTCGGCACCCGCCCCGACCAGGCAATCGGCGGCAAGCACCGCCCGGGGGCCGAGCGAGACCCGTTCGGCCACCTTGGCGCGACTGTCGACGAAGAGCCCCGGCGCGGTCGGCCGCACCCGCGTCGCCACCCTCCCCTCGAGGATGTCCCAGCTGGCCCGGGCGTAGCGCTCCGGGGTACCGATGTCCATCCAGTAGCCCGCCAGCGGCAGCGCGAAGAGGCCCTCGCCGGCCAGTCGCGGGAAGACCTCGCGCTCGATCGAGACCTCGCGCCCGGGCGGGATCAGGTCCAGCACCGAGCGCTCGAGCACGTAGGCGCCGGCGTTGATCTCTCCCGGCACCTCCTCCCCGGTCTTCTCGAGGAACTCGAGCACGGCGCCGTCGCCATCGCGGCGGACCAGCCCGTAGGGCGAGGAGTCCTCGACCGGGTAGAGCGCCAGCGTCGCGGCGGCGCCGCGCTCGGCGTGGAAGCTCTGCAGGGCGGTCAGGTCGAGGTCGGTGAGGACGTCGCCATTGAGGGCGAGGAAGCGCTCGCCGAGACGGTCGCCAAGCGCTTCGGCGGCGAAGCGAATCGCCCCGGCGGTGCCGCGGCGGTCGGGCTCGACCACGTAGGTCAGCCGCACCCCGTCGCGTTCGCCTTCGCCGAGCGCCTCGCGCAGCACGTCGGGGAGGAAGCCGCAGGCGAGGACGACCTCGTCGACCCCGTGGGCCGCCAGCCACTCGACCATGTAGGCGAGGAAGGGCCGGTCGACCAGGGTCAGCGCCGGCTTCGGCACCTCGTTGGTCAGCGGCCGCAGGCGGGTGCCTTCGCCGCCGACGAGGACTATCGCCTGCATCGTCAGTCGCTGGCTGCCGGCGAGGGCGTACCCAGCGGCGCCCGGCCGATGCCCTCGTACTCGAAGCCGGCACCGACCAGCGCCTCGCCGTCGAGGAAGTTGCGACCGTCGACCAGCAGCGCCCGGTTCATCCGCGCCGCCGCTGCCGCCCAGTCGAGCTCGGCGAACTCCGCCCACTCGGTGACCAGGACCGCCGCGTCGGCGCCGTCGAGGGCGATCTCCGCCGACTCGGCCATCTCGACCGTGCCGAGCAGCTCCGAGGCGCGCTCGACCGCGACCGGGTCGTAGGCGACGACCTCCGCCCCCTCCCCCTGCAGCCGCGCCGCCAGCACCAGGCTGGAGGCCTCGCGCATGTCGTCGGTGTCGGGCTTGAAGGCGAGGCCGAGTAGGGCGATCCGCTTGCCGAGCAGCGAGCCGAGGTGCTTCTCCAGCTTGCCGACGACGCGGCGCTTCTGCAGCTCGTTGACCTCGATCACCGAGGTCAAGAGCTGGAAGTGGTAGCCGGTGTTGCCGGCAAGCATCTTCAGGGCGCTGACGTCCTTGGGGAAGCAGGAGCCGCCGTAGCCGATCCCGGCCCGCAGGAAGGAGGAGCCAATCCGCGAATCGAGGCCCATCCCCTTGGCGACCTGGCCGACGTCGGCGCCGACCTCCTCGCAGACGTTGGCGATCTCGTTGATGAAGCTGATCTTGGTCGCCAGGAAGGCGTTGGAGGCGAGCTTGATCATCTCGGCGCTGGCGACGTCGGTGCGGAGGATCTCGCCGCCGAGCGGCTCGTAGAGGGCGGCGACCGCCGCCGCGGCCTCGTCGTCGCCAGGGTCGGCGCCGACCACCACCCGGTCGGGGTGCATGAAGTCCTTGACCGCGGTCCCCTCCTTGAGGAACTCGGGGCAGGAGACGTAGGCGAGGCCGGGCAGGTCGCGACGGATCGATTCGCCGGTCCCGGCCGGGACGGTGCTCTTCATCACCAGCACGTGGTCGCTGTCGGCGGGGAGCTCCTCGACCACGGCGCGGACCCGCGAGAGGTCGGCGTCGCCGGAGTAGGTCGGCGGCGTATCGACGCAGGTGAAGAGCAGCCGGGCGCCGGACAGCAGCTCGTCCATCTCGGTGGTGAAGGTGATCCGCTCGAGGTTGCGGCGGACCAGGTCTTCGAGTTCGGGCTCGTGGATCGTCGTCTCGCCGCGGGCCAGCGAGGCGACCTTCTCGGGGAGGATGTCCCGGGCGATCACCCGATGGCCGAGCTCGGCGAAGCAGGCGGCGGTGACCAGTCCCACCCAACCGACGCCGACGACGCCGACCGCGTCCCGTTGACCCTCGCTCATTGCTTCCCTTTCCCTTGCTTGGCTTTCTTCTTCTTCGGCAGGATCACCTTGGCAGAACGGGCGATCCCGATCATCTGCTCGTTGGTGAGCGACTGCTGCAGGCTGTTGGAGACCCAGTAGGTGTTTTCGCCGCGGTGCCAGGCGACCAGGCTGACCCTGCCGCTGTCGACGTAAATGTCGAATTCACGGCCGTGGATCTTCTTCGTTTCGCTCGGGTCTTCGAGGATCGGCGGGTCTTCCCAGCCGCGGATGCCCTGGATCCCGAAGTAGGTCAATTCGTATTCGGGCTGGTAGACGCCGACCATCCGGTAGGCGGCGTGACGTTCCTTGTTCTTGTCCTTGAGGTGGTACACGAGTGGGTCCTGAATGTGTTCGTAGGGGTCCGATTCGACGAAGGCGGCCCCCGAGGGCAACCTCGTCGGGTAGAAAACGGGGAACCCCCCGCCGACCTTCCGCGCGACGATCTTTCCCTCGGCATAACCCGCTTCGGATGCCGGCACCAATTCGTCGCCGCTGGACGGGTTGGCTTCGATCGCCGGCTTCTTGTGCTGCGGCGCCTTCTTCTTGGCCGCCTTCTTCTTGGCTTTCTTCGCCGCCTTGCCCTTGGCCTTTTCCTTTTCGCGTTCGGCGCTGCGCTTGTCCGGGCCGGCCTGGCCGAGGAATTCCTTGACCGCGCCGTGGATCGCTTCCTCGGAGGCTTCGACGTAGCTCGGCCCGAGTTCGGCGGGAAAGTGGACCTGGTTCAGTTCCGAGTCGCGCGATTCCACCACCAGATCGATCAGCTGCAGCAGCGTCTTCAGGTGTCCGATGTCCGAGGTCGTGTATTCGGAGAAGATGTCCGCCAGGTTGTCCTGATCGGTGACCAGCGAGCCCAGGCCGACCTGTTTGCGCGCCTGGGTGACGAACGCCTGCTGGCGAGCGGAGCGGACGATGTCGGTATCGGTGTGGCGGTAGCGCACGTACTGCAGCGCTTTTTTGCCGCAGAGTTTCTGATAGCCCGGCTTGATGTTGATTTCCGAATATTCTTCCGACGGCGGCACGCCGACGTTCGAGTGGTAATAGCGGCGGTCGACGTCGACGTAGACGCAGCCGATCGCGTCGACCGCGCGGACGAAGCCGAGGAAGTCGACATTGACGACGTGATTGACGTGCAGCCCGGTCAGTTCCTTGACCACTTCCAGGGTCAGTTTCGGCCCGCCGAAGCTGTAGGCGGCGTTGAACTTGTTAATCCCGTATTCGGGGATTTCGACTTTTAGGTCGCGAGGGATCGACATCATCGAGATCAACCCCTTGCCGGGGTCGAGCCGCAGCAGCATCGTCGTGTCCGAGCGCCCTGGGTCTTCTTCGAATTCGACCCCGGCTCGTTTGTCGGAGCCGAGGATCAGGATCGTCTCCGGGCCACCGCCGTCGACTTCTTCGAGGAGCGGGGAGACTTCGTCTTCGAGCACTTCGCTGTGTTCGTGCAGCTTGTGGGCGACATCCGTGAGGAAGAGCAGGACGCTGGACGCGGTGGCACCGGCGACGACGGCGACGATGAGGACGGAGGCGAGCCCGAAGCGCCACCAGTAGCGCTTTTTTTTCGGCGGCTCGGTGCCGTCCCCCTCGGGCGGCGGCTTGCGGGCGTCCCAGCCGCCGGTCCAGCCGCCGCCGGGAGCCGTCTCGCTACTCATCCAGCCTGCCTGGGAGCGAGCGCAGGAACGACTCCAGCGAGCGCCGGTAGGTCTCCAGCGAGGTCACCGAGACCCACTCGACCGGGCCGTGATGACCGGCGCCGATCGGCCCGTACTCCACCGCCGGCACCCCCACCCGCAGGAAGGAAACCGCGTCGGAGGCGCCGTCGCGGCCGACGCTCATCGGCTCGCCGTCGTGGTGGGCGGCGGTCGAGTCCCGCAGCGCCCGCAGGTAGACCGAGTCGCGGTCGACGGTCGCCGGCGGCCGGGTCAGCAGCGGCTCCGCCGTGGCACCCTCGATCGCCCGCACGTCGGCGAGGATCGCCTCCGGGTCCTGGCCCGGGAGGTAGCGGATGTCGACGTCGATGACGCATCGGTCGGGGACCTTGTTGAGCGCGTCGCCGCCCACGATCCTTCCCAGGTTGATCGAGGGGCGGTCGAACAGCTCGGAGCTGTGCCTGGCAAACGGTAGCGACTCGACCCGGCGAAAAACGTCGATCGCCCGCAGCACCGCGTTGTCGCCGAGCCAGGGCGTGGCGCCGTGGGCGGCCGTGCCGGAGACCTCCAGCCGTAGCGCCAGGACCCCCTTCGCCTCGACTCCGATGTGCATGTCGGTGGGCTCGCCGGTGATCGCGAAGTCGCCGACGAAGCCGGAATCGACCAGCTGGTCGCAGCCGCGGTCGTTTCCCTCCTCGGACTCCTCGTCGCCGACCACCCCGAGTCGCACCCGGACCGCGTCCTGATCGCGCATCGCTGCGGTGACCATCAGCATCGCCGCGATCGCGCCCTTCATGTCGTAGGCACCGCGCCCGTAGAGCTTGTCCCCTTCGACCCGTGGCTGGAACTGCTCCGGGCGCGCCGGCACCACGTCCAGGTGACCCTCCAGCACCACCGTCGGCGCCTCTGCCGGCCCGACTTCGGCCATCAGCACGGGGAGCCCCCGAACCTCGTCCTGCCGCACCTCGATCCCTCGCTCCTCCAGCCATTCCCCGACGAAACCCGCGGCCTCCCAGATCGACTCGGGGTCGCAGGTCTCGTAGGAGACCAGGCGTTCGGCGAGTGCCAGTAGCTCTTGGTTCATGAGGTGTAGTTGGGGCGGGGAGTCGGGTGCCTCGCTCCGGAATTCAGTCGCGCACGCTTCGCGTGCGGCTCCAAGTGATGGTGCCCGCCTATGGCGGGCAATGACCGGATTGCATTTCCGCCCGCTTCGCGACATTCCTCCGCGAGGCACCCGACTCCCCGCCTCGAAGCCCGCCCTGGCCCCATGAATCTGTACCTCGAGATCGCGGGTGAAGGACCTACGACACCGCTGGGGGGTCGCAGGCCCTGTGGGATGGGGCCGGACGGCGAACCCTGGAACCTGAATTTCTTGGCGCCCCGGTTGATGAGGTCCCGCGGGAGACGTTTGGAGCCGGAGGGTCCGGTGTCCCTCCGAACGTTTTGCGCATGAGGAGCAGAGCTTCCCCGGGCGCCAGCACTGCTGCGCAGCGACGACGAGGTGCGAGAGAGGAGGGATACCGGACCCTCCGGCCCTTTGACCCCCTGCGAACCTCGCCTCATCAACCCTGGGCGATTTTCAGAAAAGCCTCGGCCCGCTCCTGGTCTTTCTTCGCCCGCGCCCACTCCGCGCTCCCCTCCTCGCTCTCGCCCAGCCGCTGTTCGGCGTCGGAGAGCTGCTCTTTGAGGGTGCCGAGGTCGAGCTCGTCGACCTCGTGGGCCTCCTCGACCAGGAGACGGGCGCGGTTTCCGTAGATCTGCAGCCAACCGTGGGATTGGGCGTAGCGCTTGGTCTCCGAGTCGGAGACATGGAGGCGCAGGACGGTCGGGCGCAGCGCCGCCAGCAGGGGCGCGTGGTTGGCGAGGATGCCGATCTCGCCGACCTCGGTCCGGGTCGAGACCTGGCGAACTTCGCCCTCGAAGACCTCCCCCTCCGGGGTCAGGACCTCGACGTCCAGCATGTGCTCCGCGGCCACCGGTCCTACCTAGGCAGCCGCTTTGGCGTTCTCGGTGACCTGGTCGATGCCGCCCTGCATGTAGAAGGCGCCCTCGGAGAGCTCGTCGTGCTCGCCGTCGAGGATCTCGCGGAAGCCGCGCACCGTCTCCGCCACCGGCACGTACTCGCCGGTGCGGCCGGTGAACTGTTCGGCGACGAAGAACGGCTGCGAGAGGAAGCGCTCGATCTTGCGGGCGCGGGAGACCGTCTGGCGGTCCTCGTCGGAGAGCTCGTCGATGCCGAGGATGGCGATGATGTCCTGCAGCTCTTTGTAGCGCTGCAGCACCTCCTGGACCTCGGTCGCGGTGCGGTAGTGCTCGTCGCCGACGACGTCCGGCTTGAGGATCGTCGAGGTCGAATCGAGCGGGTCGACCGCCGGGTAGATCCCTTTCTCGGAGATCGACCGGGAGAGCGCGGTGGTCGCGTTGAGGTGGGCGAACACCGAGGCCGGAGCCGGGTCGGTGTAGTCGTCGGCGGGCACGTAGACCGCCTGGATCGAGGTGACCGAGCCGCGGTCGGTGGAGGTGATCCGCTCCTGCAGGCCGCCCATCTCGGTCTCCAGCGTCGGCTGGTAGCCGACCGCCGAGGGCATCCGCCCCAGCAGCGCCGAGACCTCGGAGCCGGCCTGGACGAAGCGGAAGATGTTGTCGATGAAGAGCAGCACGTCCTGGCCACCCTGCTCGCGGTAGTACTCGGCCATCGTCAGCCCGGAGAGGGCGACGCGCAGGCGCGCTCCTGGGGGCTCGTTCATCTGCCCGAAGACGAGCATCGTTTTGTCGATGACGCCGCTTTCTTTCATCTCGAGCCAGAGGTCGTTGCCCTCGCGCGAGCGCTCGCCGACGCCGACGAAGGCGGACAGCCCCTCGTGCTCCTCGGCGATGTTGCGGATCAGCTCCTGGATCAACACGGTCTTGCCGACGCCGGCGCCGCCGAACAGCCCGACCTTGCCGCCTTTGGCGTAGGGGGCGAGGAGGTCGATGACCTTGATCCCGGTCTCGAGGATCTCCTGGGTCGGAGTCAGGTCGGAGGCCTTCGGGGCGGGCCGGTGGATCGGCCAGCGCTCGACGTCGTCGGGCAGCTCGTCGCCGTTGTCGATCGGGTCGCCGAGCAGGTTGAAGATGCGGCCGAGGGTGACGTCGCCGACTGGGACGGTGATCGGGTTGCCGGAGTCGACGACGCGGTCGCCGCGCTGGATCCCGTCGGTCGCGTCCATCGCCACCGCGCGGACGCGGTCGTCGCCGAGGTGCTGCTGGACCTCGCAGACCAGCCGCGTCGGTTCGCCGTCGCCGTCGCCGCCGGACTCGATCGTCACCGCGGAGTAGATCTCCGGCAGCGTGTCCGGGAAGACCGCGTCGACGACGACGCCGGTGACCTGCTCGACGCTGCCGATGTTGGTGCCGTTGCCGTTTCCGTTGCCGTTCTCAGCCATTGCTTCCTTTTCTGGGGTCTTCGAAGTTTCGGTCTTGCAGTTCGTTCAAGGTCAGCTCAGCGCCTCGGCGCCGCCGACCACCTCGAGGATCTCCTGGGTGATTTCCGCCTGGCGGGCGCGGTTCATCTCCAGGGTGAGGTCGTCCATGATCGATTCCGCGTTCTCGGCCGCGTTGCGCATCGCCGTCATCCGCGCGCCCAGCTCGGAGGCCGCCGACTCGAGCAGCGCCCGGTAGACGGAGATCGTCACGTACTCGGGAATCAGGCGCGAAAGGAGCTCCTCGGCGTCGGGCTCGTAGAACCAATCCGATTTCTCCTGCGCCTTCTCGGCCTCGGTCTCCTCGCCCTCCTGCTGGTCCTCCTTGGCTCCCTCGCCGAGCACCTCGGCCTGCTGCAGGGGCAGCAGGGTCTGGCGCCAGACGTGCTGGGTGAGCGGCGAGACGAAGCGGTTGTAGATCAGCTCCACCCGGTCAACCTCGCCGTCGACGTAGCGGGCGGTCAGCTCCTCGCCGATCTCACGGGCGTCGGCGAAGGAGGGGCGATCGGTGAAGCCGGTGTAGGAGCCAGCGATCTCCTGTTTGCGGAAGGTCAGAGCGGAGACGCCCTTTTTGCCGACCACCGAGAAGGACGTCTGGGCGTTCTCCTCGCGGACACGCGAGGCGCTGCGCATGCCTTCGCGGATGATGTTGCTGTTGAAGGCGCCGGCGAGGCCGCGGTCGCCGGTGACGAGGACGACGCCGACGGTCTCGACGTTCTCGCGCTCTTCCATCACCGGCACCTGCGGGATCGAGCCGGCGTGGGCGGCGGCGGTCCTGGTCAGCCGGCGGATCCCCTCCGAGTAGGGACGGAGGTCGGCGATCCGCTGTTCGGCGCGGCGCAGCCGGGCCGCCGCGACCATCTCCATCGCCCGCGTGATCTTGTTGATGTTCTTGATCGACGCGATCCGGCTTTTGACTTCCTTCTGCGAGGCCATGTGAGTTGCTCCCGGCCCTAGCTAGGCCGGCGTCGCCTCTTTCTCGTCGGCGGAGCCGCCCTCGTCGCTTGACTCGCCCTCGTCACCAGAATCGCCGTCGCCAGCGGTGCGGGCCGGGGCCTCGCGCTCCTCCTTCGACTTGACCCGGTCGGACTCGCCCTCCTCGAGCGGGTCGCCGTGCTCGTCGAAGTCGGCGCCGAAGTCGTCGACGAAGTCGGCGATCGCCTCGCCGAGCTCCTTCTCGTCGCCCTCCTCGAGCTTGCCGCTGTCCTCAATCCGGCCCAGCAGCTCGGCCTTCTCGGTGTGCAGGCGGGTCCGCAGGTCGGCGAGGAACTCGCCGACGCGGTCGACTTTGATCCGGTCGAGGTAGCCGCCGGTGCCGGAGTAGATCGAGGCGACCTGGTCGCCGACCGAGAGCGGCTCGCGCTCTTTCTGTTTCAGCAACTCGACCAGCCGTTCTCCGCGGGTCAGCGCTTTCTGGGTCTCCGGATCGAGCTCGGAGCCGAACTGGGCGAAGGCCTCGAGGTCGCGGTACTGGGAGAGGTCGAGGCGCAGTTTTCCGGCGACTTTCTTCATCGCCTTGGTCTGCGCGTTGCCGCCCACCCGGGAGACCGAGATGCCGACGTTGATCGCCGGCCGCACGCCCGAGAAGAAGAGGTCGGACTCGAGAAAGATCTGACCGTCGGTGATCGAGATCACGTTGGTCGGGATGTAGGCGGAGACGTCGGAGGCCTGGGTCTCGATGATCGGCAGCGCCGTCAGCGAGCCGCCGCCGAGCTCGTCGTTCAGTTTCACCGCCCTCTCGAGGAGGCGCGAGTGCAGGTAGAAGACGTCGCCCGGGTAGGCCTCGCGACCCGGCGGGCGCCGCAGCAGCAGCGACATCTGCCGGTAGGCGGAAGCGTGTTTGGTGAGGTCGTCGTAGACGCAGAGGGCGGCTTTGCCGTTGTAGAGGAAGTGCTCGCCCATCGCGCAGCCGGCGTAGGGGGCGATGTACTTGATCGGCGCCGCCTCGTCGGCCGGGGCGGCGACGATGATCGTGTTCTCCATCGCCCCGTTTTCCTCCAGCGTCTCTTTCAGCTGGACCACGGTGGACATCCGCTGCCCGATCGCGACGTAGATGCAGATCAGGTCCTTGTCCTTGTTGTTGATGATCGTGTCGATCGCGATCGCCGTCTTGCCGGTCTGGCGGTCGCCGATGATCAGCTCTCGCTGGCCGCGGCCGATCGGAATCATCCCGTCGATCGCCATCAGGCCGGTCTGCACCGGTTCCTCGACCGGCTGGCGCTCGACCACGCCGGGAGCTTTGAACTCGGCCGGGCGGGTCTCGGTGGTGTTGACCTCGCCGCGGTTGTCGAGCGGGCGGCCGAGCGGGTCGACCATGCGGCCCAGCAGCTCCGGGCCGACCGGGATCTCGAGCAGGTGGCCGGTCCGTTTGACCGTGTCGCCCTCGACGATCTTGTCCCACTCGCCGAATAGCACGGCGCCGACGTTGTCGGCCTCGAGGTTCAGCGCCAGCCCGGTGACTCCGTGCGGCAGCTCCAGCATCTCCAGCGCCATGCAGTCGTCGAGGCCGTGGACGCGGGCGATGCCGTCGGCCACGGAGAGGACGGTTCCGACCTCGGAGAGGTCGGCGGAATCGGTCTCCAGGCCCTCGATCCGCTCCCGCAGAATGCTTGCGATCTCGTCCGGCTTGATCTCCATCGGGTGCTCAGTTCCTCCTTACGCCGCTTGGGCGACGCTCTTTCGAAGTTTCTCCAGGCGACTGCGGATGCTGGCGTCCAGGACCATGTTGCCGACCTGCAGGACGATGCCGCCGAGGATCTCCTCGTCGACCCTGCTCTGGAGCTCGACCTGCTCCCCGGTCTGCCGTTCCACCTCGGTGCCGATTTTGTTGACGACGGCTTCGTCCAGCTCGACCGCGCTGACCACGGTCACGTCGAGGCGCTTGTTCTCGTGCTTCCAGAGCTCGTCGAGCTCGCGGCGGATCCGGAACAGGTCCGGCATCCGGTGTTTCTCGACCAGCAGCTCGAGGAAGTTGGTCAGCTCCGGCTCCGCCCCCGAGATCGCCCGCTCCAGGCCCGCTTTCTTCTCGTTCGAAGAGAGGTAGGGACTGAAAAGAAAGACCTGCAGGTCCCGGTTCTGATCGACCGCATCGGCGAACTGGGCCAGCTGCGACTGCACGGAGTCGAGCTTGCCTTTGTCCTTCCCGGCCTCGAACAGGGCCTCGGCGTATACGCGGGCGACGTGGGGCATCTAGTTGTCAGAGCCCTTTCCGGAGAGGGCGGAGAAGTCGACCTCGGCAAGCGCCTCCTCGACGAGCCGTTTCTGGTCGTCGGAATCGAGCGATTTGCGGGTGACTTTCTCGGTCGCCAGCACGGTCAGGTCCGCCACCTCCTGGCGGATCTGCTCGAGCGAGCGGCGCGTCTCCGCCTCGATGTCGCGTTTGGCGGCGCTGACCAGCTCCTCGCGGCGTTCTTTGCCCGCCGTGGCGGCCTCAGACTCGGCGGTCTCGGCGGCTTTGCGGGCCCGGGCCATGATGTCGTCGGCCTGCTCGCGGGCCTCGGCGAGGCGGCCGCGGTACTCCTGCAGCAGCTCGTCCGATTCCTTGCGCTGCCGCTCGGCGGCGTCGATCGACTCGGCGATCGTCTTCGCCCGTTTATCCAGCGCCTCCTGGATTTTCGGGAAGGCCAGCTTGCTCAGGACCCACATCGTGAACAGGAACAGGATCAGGGTCCAGATCATCAGCCCGACGCCGGGCGAGACGAGGAAGCTGCCCCCTTCCTTGTCGCCCGACTCGGCGGCCAGTGAGAGCGCTGCGTTGGTGATCTGCCCGAGCTCCAACATCGGCCTAGAGGAAGAAGGCGATCAGGCCGAAGATGAACGTGTAGAAGGCCACGGCCTCGGTCAGCGCGAAGCCGAGCCAGCGAATCGACTGAAGCTCGTCTTTCATCTCGGGCTGGCGGGCGACCGACTCGATCTCCTTACCGAAGATGAAGCCGATGCCGATGCCGGCGCCGATCGATCCGAGCCCGGCGCCGACGCCGAGGGCGATCGCCTTTCCGGCTTTTTCCACGCCTTCGTCAGAGACGGCGGCGATTACTGGGGACAGATCCATGGAAAACGAGCTCCTTTTCTAGTGACTGGCGGAGGTGGCTCCGCCGAGGTAGATGGCAGTGAGGGTCGAGAAGATGAACGCCTGCAGGGTGGCGATCAGCCCCACCTCCAGGATGAAGAAGAAGAACGCCAGCGGGAAGCTGGCCGCGCCGAGGGCGGCGATCCCGAGCAGCACCGCCAGGCCACCGCCCATGAAGAGCAGCAGCAGGTGGCCGGCGAGGATGTTGGCGAAAAGTCGGACGGAGAGCGAGATCAGCCGGGCGAAGTGGGAGATCGCCTCAATCACGAAGATGAAGCCCTTGGCAAGCGGATTCATCTCCTCGAGGCCCGGCGGCAGCCAGCTCGCCAGGTACTTGACGAAGCCCTTTGCCCGCACCCCTTCGACGTGGTAGCTGACCCAGACGACCAGGGTCAGGACCAGCGGGATCGAGAGGTTGGCGGTGGCCGCGTAGATCGCGAAGGAGGGGATTTCGGCGCCGAAGACCGAGAAGGTGTGCTCGGTGTTAGTCGGCAGCGGGATGAAGCCGATCATGTTCGAGAACCAGATCCAGAAGAACAGGGTGGCGATGAAGGGGAACCAGCGGGCGGCCATCTGTTTGTCGAGGCTGTTGCCGACGATCGTGTTCTTGGTCATGTCGTAGGCGACCTCAATCGCGACCTGGACCCGGTTCGGCTTCTGCTGCATCTTTTTCGCGATCCAGAGCATCACCCAGATCGTCAGCCCGGAGGCGAGAACGAGGTAGAGCACCGCCTTGTTGATGCTCATGTCGATCGGGCCGAGGTGGATGCTGACCCACGGTTCGAGCTTGAACTCGTTCTGCGGCTTGAAGGCTTCGTTCTTGCCGTCGTTGCCGAAGATCAGCAGCAGCAGGATGAAGATGCCGAGGTAGGTGCCGAAGCCGATCAGCAATTTGGCTTTGGTGCTGAGCCCGCTCTTCTTCGGCGCGTCCGGGGTCCCGGACGGAGCCGGTTCGGGCGTGGCCTGGGCTACCGAGGCGCCGGAGCTCATGCGACCTTCTCCGCTTTCGGCTGGCGCCGGGCGTCGTCGCCGAAGAGCTGGTGCCAGCCCTGGGCGGCCATCGAGATCGTGAACAGGACGACGACCAGGACCGCGGCGGCGAGACCGGCCTGGCGTTCGACCGCGAGGCCGACGACGAGGACGGTGGCGGCCATCAGCCAAACCCGGCCGAGGCCGGAGCCGGCGACGATGCCCATCGCCCGCTGACGCTCGCCGCGGGCGAGTTCCTCCTGGGCGCGGCGGGCGGCGATCATCTGGATCCCCCGCTGCGCCAGCCAGACCGCGGCGCCGACCGCGTAGCCGAGCATGGGAAACCCGCCGAGCAGAAAGACCGGCAGCGCGGCGGCTAGCGCGAGTAGGTCGACGAACTTAGGAGGAGACATGAATTACGCCCGGCTCGGGGCCGAGCGGGCGTAGCCGCGACTATATCCGAACAGGCCCGGGATTGGCTTTCTGATGCGGGTTCGTGAGGGTTGCCACTACCTCTCGGCTGCCTCCGGCTCCTCCTCGAGCTCGATCGCCTCGAACTCGCCGGTCTCGGGATTGATCTGACCCCGACGCAGCTTGAGGATCTCCAGCACGTAGACGAGGTAGACGGAATAGGCGAGGGCGGCGACGATCAGGACAACCATCAACACGGTCCAGCCGGCGTTGAAGTGGCCGTGGTTATCGCTGTAGGGGACGAAGCGGAGGGCCAGCGCCAGCCCCGCCATCACCAGCGTCCAGGCGTAGAGGTAGGCGACGGTGCGGCGTTGGCTGAAGCCGATGTTGGCCATCCGGTGGTGGAAGTGCCAGGCGTCGGCCTGGTAGATCGGCTGGCGGTATTTGAGTCGTTTGGCGACGACGAAGCCGGTGTCGAGAATCGGCACCGCCAGCACCATCAAGGGCAGCGCCAGGGCGATCACCGCGTTCGTCTTCAGTGCGCCCTGGACCGAGGCGGTGGCGAGCAGGAAGCCGAGCAGGTTGGAGCCGGTGTCGCCCATGAAGCTGGAGGCGGGCGGGAAACCGTGGCGGAGGAAGCCGAGGGCGGCGCCGGCGGTCAGCGCCGCCAGCACGCCGGCGGCGTTGCGTTCGAGCGAGAGGGCGATCGCGGCGAGGGTGACGGCGGCGATCGCGCAGACGCCGGCGGCAAGCCCGTCGACGCCATCGAGGAAGTTGATCACGTTGACCACGGCGACGATTCCGAGCACGGTCAGCGGATAGGCGGTCCAGCCGAGCTGGAAGCCGCCGACGAAGGGCAGGGTGAGGTTGTCGACGCGGACGCCGGCGAGGACCGGGATCGTCGCCGCGGCGATCTGGCCGACCAGCTTCGGGACCGCGGAGAGGCCCTGGACGTCGTCGACCACGCCGACCGCGGCGATCGCCACGGCGCCGATCAGGATCGAGCGGCTCTCCCCTTCCCCCGGCAGCCAGATCCAGCCGGCGACCTCGACCGCGACCAGGATCGCCAGCCCGGAGAGGCGCGGCATCGGCTTGTCGTGCAGGCCGCGCGCCTTCGGCACGTCGATCGCACCGACCCGGAAGGCGAGCCGCTCGGCGAGCGGGACCAGCAGCCAGGCGATCGCGGCGGCGGCGACGAAGGCGAGGACGGCGTCGGTGGTCGTCGGGGCCATATAGGAGAGCGGCTCCTGCCTGAGCGGGGGACCGGACTCAGGCTACTTGAGCGCGGGGCGGCGCCGGCTCAGAGCTCGGGCGGGCCCGGTTCGGGCGCCTGCGCCGGCCGGGTCCATTCGCCGGCTTCGACGACGCCCTCGACCAGGACGGCGGGGTCGCGCGGGTGCAGCACCCCGACCGGAGTCGTCCGCTTGCGCAGCTCCAGCTCCTCCGGCCGCTCCAGGACGAGCAGCCGCCCTGCCGCGATCAGCGCCTCGTCGACACCGCCCATGCGGCCGCTGAAGGTGGTGTAGACGGGAGTGCCGAGAGCGACGGCCTCGCGGTTCATCGTGCCGCCGGCGCTGACCACCAGGTCGGCGAGGGCGATCAGGCTCTGGGCATCGACCGCCTGGGCGGGAACGACGAGGTTGGGCGAGTCGAGCGCCCGCGCCGCCTCGCCCTGCTCGATCGTCCGCGGAATCACCACAGCCTGCACCCCGGGCGCCTCGGCGAGCCGGCGGACCACGGCGGCGTAGAGGTCGTTTGGCGCGTGGTACTCGGAGGTCTCCGGCGGCGGCCGGACGACCACCAGCACCTTGGTGCGGTCAAGCCCCAGATCCTCCAGGGCCGCCTCGTCGGGACGGAAGTCGGCCAGGTAGTACTCCTCCTTCAGCCCCGGGTAGCGGACCAGCTTCTCCGCCGCGGCGCCGGCCTTCTCCAGCCGCTCGACCGGGATCGAGTCCGGCACCAGCACCCGCTTCGCCGCCCGCCAGGCGATCTTCCGCTGCAGGCCGCCGTACTCGTAGTCCTGCAGCTGCGCCGAGGGGAAGCGGAAGGTGGTGGCGATCACCGCCAGGTCGACCGAGCCGTGGGCGAGCCCGAGCTGCGGCCGCCGCTCCCAGACGTAGCGCGAGAGCTTCCAGGAGCGACCGCCGAGCGCCGCCACCTTGCCCACCTTCGAGCCACCGCCGTGCTCGCCGATCGCCTCGTAGGGCATCCCCAGCCGGTCGAGGATCCCCAACGTCTGGCCGTACTCGCGAGCGGTGATGAAGACCTGATGCCCCTGTGCTTCCAGCCGCTCGACGATCGGCCGCAGCACCAACGGGTGCGCCGCCGCCGTGCAGTCCACCCAGATGCGCAAGGGGCTAGACCGAGGCGGGGGTCAGCTGCGAGTAGAGCGGGTGGCGGTCCATCAGGGCGCCGGTGCGCTCGCCGAGGGAAGCCCGTTCGGACTCGAAGTCGGGCCCGAGGGCGGTGGCGATCACCGCGGCGATCTCGGTCATCTCCTCCTCGCCCATGCCACGGGTGGTCAGCGCCGGGGTGCCGATGCGCAGGCCCGAGGGGTTCATCGGCGGGCGCTCGTCGAAGGGGATCGCGTTGCGGTTCACGGTGATCCCAACCGCCTCCAGCCGGTCCTCGGCGGTCTGGCCGTCGAGTCCGGTAGGGGTCAGGTCGACGAGGACCAGGTGGACGTCGGTGCCGCCGGTGAGGACCGGGATGCCGCCGGCTTCGAGACCGGCGCCGAGGGCACGGGCGTTGGCGATCGTCTGGCGCTGGCGGTCGGCGAACTCGGGACTGGCGGCGATCTTCAACGCCACCGCCTTGGCGGCGACAGTGTGCATCAGCGGGCCGCCCTGCTGGCCCGGGAAGATCGCTTTGTCGACCGCTTTGGCGAGCTCCTCGCGGCTGAGGATGATGCCGCTGCGCGGCCCGCAGAGGGTCTTGTGGACGGTGGTGGTGACGACGTCGGCGTGAGGCACCGGGTTGGGGTGCTCGCCGGCGGCGACGAGGCCGGCGAAGTGGGCCATGTCGACCATCAGCTTGGCGCCGACCGAGTCGGCGATCTCACGGAAGGCGGCGAAGTCGAGCTGGCGCGGGTAGGCGGACCAGCCGGCGACGATGAGGGCGGGTTTGTGCTCGTTCGCCAGTCGCTCGACCTCCTCCATGTCGACCAGCATGTCCTCGCGCCGGACGTGGTAGGCGACTGGGTGGTAGAGCTTGCCGGAGACGTTCAGTTTCATCCCGTGGCTGAGGTGGCCGCCGTGGTCGAGGGCGAGCCCGAGGATCGTGTCGCCCGGTTCGATCAGCGCCATGTAGGCGGCGTTGTTGGCCTGGGCGCCGGCGTGGGCCTGGACGTTGGCGTGCTCGGCGCCGAACAGGCTCTTGGCCCGCTCGATCGCCAGTTCCTCGGCGACGTCGACCTCCTCGCAGCCGCCGTAGTAGCGGCGGCCGGGGTAGCCCTCGGCGTACTTGTTGGTCAGCACCGAGCCGACCGCCTCGAGCACCGCCTGGGGCACGAAGTTCTCCGAGGCGATCATCTCCAGAGTGCGCTGCTGGCGCCGCAGCTCGCCGTCGAGAACGGCGCGGATCTCCGGGTCGACCTCGGCCAGGGGGGCGCTCTGGAAGTTCTCGGGCAGCTCGCTCATCGCCCCGGCGACGATAGCAACGGCTCGGGATAGTCTGGCGCCGTGAGAGCCAGGCGCCTGCCCCCGATCCTCGCGCTCGTCGCCACGCTCGCCGCGGCCTCGGTGGCTGCCCCGGCGATCCAGTCCGCCGCGGCGGACAAGCCAGCCTCGGAGGCGAGTCGGCAGATCCTGCAGGACCCCTGCCAGACCTCCGAAGCGGCCCACCTGCTCTGCCCCAACCTGCGGATCGGCACGCCCTCGGACCTCTACCTCGACAGCTACGACGGCCGCGAACTGCTGCGAGCGACCAGCGACGTGCGCAGCCGCGGTCGCGGCCCGATGGAGCTGCGCGGCCACCGCAACGGCTTCCGCACGATGCAGACAAACCAGCGGATCTACCGCGCCGGCGGCGGCCACATCGACGTCCCCAGCCGGGCGACCCTGCGCTTCACCGACGTCGGCTACGCCCACGGCGGCTCTTACTGGAAGGTCCACGAGCTGGCCCGCTTCGAGCTCTACCGCGCCCACCCGAACGGCACCCTCTACGGCGAACCGGTCCGCACCAGCCCGAAGCTGAACTACTGCCTGCGCGACCTCGACCGCACCCGCCCCGGGCCGAAATCGCCCGAGCACCGCCACTATCCGGCCTGCAACCAGAACCCGTACCGCAACCGGGTCACCCTCGGCACCTCGATCGGCTGGTCGGACATCTACCCGGCCGACTACGACAAGCAGTACATCGACGTCACCGGGCTGCGCGGCTGTTTCGCCTTCAAGATGACCGTCGACCCGAACGAATTCCTCGACGAGTCGAACGAGCAGGACAACACCTCGCGCAAGCTGGTGCGATTGCCGTTCACCGGCGACACCGGCTGCTGAGGTCGGTGAGGCCACCGAACCGGGTAGGGGGCGCGCCGGGCTAACCGAGGCCGACTGAGGGGGAGCACGCGGCTAGCCGAGGCCGACCGAGGCGAGCGCGGCGGCGAGGTCGCCCTCGGAGATCGCGCCTTCGCGCAGCACCGTCCAGCCGCCGTCCTCCTCGATCGCGGCGACGTCGACCACGGTCGAGGGCAGCCCGGGCAGCTCGCCGCCGTCGATCACCAGGTCGGCGCCGGCGCGGATCGGCTCGGGGACCCGCTCGAGCCGCTGGACCGCTGGCTCGCCGCTGCGGTTGGCTGAGGTCTGGAAGACCGGACACATCGCCCCGGCCAGGGGACCGGCGATCAGCCGCACCCCGAGCCGCTCGCGGTCCTCGCGACAGGCGAGCGGGTAGCGATGGGCGAGGTTGGCGACGATCAGCGTCGCCGGGCCCGGCAGCAGGGCGCTGACCGCCGCGGCGGTGCGCGGTCCCAGCTCGGCGAGCAGCTCGCGCATCGCCAGCGGCGAGAAGTACATGACCGCCGAGGGTTTGCCGTCGTCACGCCCCTTCAGCTCGTGGATGCGGCCGATCGCCGCCGCGTCGAGCGGATCGCAGGCGAGCCCGTAGACCCCATCCGAGGGAAAGACGACTACGCCACCGGCGGCCACCGTCGACTCCAGCGCCGAGCGCACAGCAGCGGCCCCGTCCGCCGCGACTGAGACCAGGTCGCTCACGCCGGCACCTCTGATCCAGACGCGCCGACCGCGTGTCCAAGGACCACGCGATCGATCCCTGCCAGGTCCCGCCTGCTCTCGACCGCGCCGAACCCTGCGCCCGACAGCAGTCCCGCCACCGCGCCCGCCTGTCCCTCCCCGACCTCAACCACAAGCGCGGCAGAGCTTTGGGGTCCATATGACCCAAAAGCTCTGCCGCATTCGGGGACGAAGGCGCGGTAGGCGTCGAGGCCGTCGGGGCCGGCGAGGAGGGCCTCGCGCGGCTCCCACCGGGTGACCTCGGGTTGGAGCCCTTGCCACTCGCGCTCGGCGACGTAGGGGAGGTTGGCGAGGACGAGGTCGAAGGGCTCTGGCGCGCCCGGCGACTCGGCCGGACCGCCGTCGGCGGTAACGCCGTCGGCGTTACCGCCGCGCGGCAGCGTGCCTTCCTCGAAGCGAACCCGCCCGGCGAGGCCGAGGCGCTCGGCGTTCGCCCGCGCCACTTCAAGCGCACCGGGCGAGGTGTCGGTCGCGACCACCTCCGCGTCCGGCAGCTCGTCGGCGATTGCGAGGGCAATCGCGCCGGAGCCGGTGCCGACGTCGAGCACCCGCCGCGGCTTCAGCTCCAGCGCCACTTCGACCAGCAGCTCGGTCTCCGGCCGCGGCACCAGTACCCGCCGATCAACCGCCAGCTCGAGCCGGCGGAAGCCCTTGCGGCCGACGATGTAGGCGACCGGCTCGCGCCGCAGCCGCCGCCGCACCAGCTCGCCGAAGCGGCGTCCGGACCCCGGCGGCAACGCCGCGCCAGGATCGGCGACCAACGCCGCCCGCCCCAGCCCGCTGGCCTCGGCCAGCAGCAGTTCGGCGTCCAGGCGCGGGTCTTCGACCCCCACCGCCGCCAGCGCGTCGACCGCGGCGGCCAGCGCTTCGCCGACGCCGCCGGCGCTCGCGGTCATCGCCGCCACCTCAGGCTGCTTCGCCGGCTTCTTCGAGCCGGCGGCGCCGCTCCTCCGCGGTCAGCGCCTCGGTGAACTCGCCGAGCTGGCCGGCGAGCACGCCCTCGAGGTTGTGCGAGGTGTGCTTGATCCGGTGGTCGGTCACCCGGCCCTGGGGGAAGTTGTAGGTCCGCACCTTCTCCGAGCGCTCGCCGCTGCCGACCTGGGCTTTGCGCTCGGAGGCGATCGCCGCCTGCTGCTCGGCGATCTCCCGCTCCAGCAGCCGCGCCCGCAGCACCCGCATCGCCTTGTCGCGGTTCTGCAGCTGGGACTTCTCGTCCTGCATCGAGACCACGATCCCGGTCGGTTTGTGGGTGATCCGCACTGCCGAGTCGGTCGTGTTGACCGACTGGCCGCCGGGACCGGAGGAGCGGTAGACGTCGATCTGGAGGTCGTTCTGGTCGACCTGGACATCGACCTCCTCGGCCTCCGGCAGCACCGCGATCGTCGCCGTCGAGGTGTGGATCCGCCCCTGGCTCTCGGTTTCCGGCACCCGCTGCACGCGGTGCGTCCCGCCCTCGAACTTGAAGACCGAATAGGCGCCCTCGCCGCGGACTTCGAAGGTGACCTCCTTGAAGCCGCCGGCCTCGGAGGCCGATTGGGAGATCGGCTCGGTCTTGAAGCCACGCTCTTCGGCGTAGCGGCTGAGCATCTTGAAGAGGTCGCCGGCGAACAGCGCCGCCTCGTCGCCGCCGGTGCCGGCGCGGATCTCGACGATTACGTTCTTGGAATCGTTCGGGTCGCGCTCGACCATCGCCAGCCGGATCTCCTCTTCGAGCTCCTCCAGCCGCGCCGGAGCCTCGTTGACGACCGCGCGCATTTCCTCGTCCTCGCCCTCGGCGAGCAGCTCGCGCGCTCCTTCGAGGTCGTCGCGCAGGGTCCGCCATTCGCCCGCGAAGCGCCGGGCGTCCTGGAGCTCGCGGTATTCGCGGCCGACCTCGGCGTAGCGTTCGCGGTCGGCGATCACCTCGGGGTCCGACATCAGCCGCTCGAGCTCGGCGAAGCGAGCTTCGATCTGTTCGACCAGCTTCTCGATCACGGCGGAGAGACTAGAGCGCCGCCGCTAGGCGACGATCTCGATCTGCTGCTGCTTCGCCGCCTCGAGCGGGTCCTCGCGGGAGAGGACCGCGTTGAGGGAGGCGATCGCCACCGCCAGCTGCTCTTCGTCGGGCTCACGGGTGGTCAAGTTCTGCAGCATCAATCCCGGCCACATCACCGCCCGCACCCAGGCTTTGCGGCGGTTCTTGCCGGCCCACTTGATCACCTCGTAGGAGAGGCCGGCGATCAACGGGATGCCGAGGATGCGCGAGAGCACCAGCCAGTACCAGGCCGGCAGCCCGAGTGGGGCGAAGATGAAGATCGCCAGCACCATCACGATCAGCAGGAAGCTGGTCCCGCAGCGTGGGTGCAGTCGCGAGTAGAGCTTCGCCCGCGCGGGGACGAGCTCGTCTTCTGCCTCGTAGCAGGAGATCGTCTTGTGCTCGGCGCCGTGGTACTCGAAGACGCGCCGCAGGTCGGGCATTTTCGAGATCGCCCAGATGTAGGCGATGAAGATGCCGGTGCGCAGCACCCCCTCGACCAGCCAGAAGAGGAAGGGCGAGCCAAGCTGGTCCTTGATCAGGCTGGTGAGGCCGACCGGGACGACGAAGAAGAGGCCGACCGCGAGGACCAGAGAGAGGACGATCGTGAGCCCCCAGACCCAGCCACCGATTTCTTCCTTCTGGCCGTCCTCGTCCTCCTCCATCTGGGCGTTGGCGGCGATCGCCAACGCTTTGAAGCCGATCTTCATCGACTCGCCGAGGGCGACGACGCCGCGCAGGACCGGCAAGCGCCAGATCCGGTGCCGCTGCGCCCACGGCTTCACCGTGTCGGACTCGATTTCGATCTGGCCCTCGGGCGTGCGGACCGCGACGGCCCAGACGGAGATGCCGCGCATCATCACGCCCTCGAGCACCGCCTGACCGCCGACCGGTGCGTCGCGTTTGGCAACCAGGGCGCCATCGGGCATGACGACCGAGCGGTCGCCGTCGTTCTTCAGCTCGCTGCCGCCACCGTTCGGGCCGGGGCCGGCGCCGTTCCCGTTCTCCTCAGCGGAGGGAACGTGAGCCGCGCGACCAAGGCCCGCCGGGGGGCACATGGCCTATTTCGCGGCCCTGTGCTTGGCGGCCCGACGCTGGAAGCGCTCGACGCGACCTCCGGTGTCGACCAGCTTTTGCTTGCCCGTGTAAAAGGGGTGACACTCGGAGCAAAGCTCGACATGCAGATCGTCCTTGGTCGACCGCGTGTAGAACTGGTTGCCGCACGAGCAGTGCACGTTGGCAAGCGTGTAATTGGGGTGGATTGCTGCCTTCACGACAACCAGTTTAGAGAACCGCGCAAGTCTGCTCGTCCATGCCTCGGAAACCGGCTTGGGGCCTAGCCGGAGGCGGCCGCGAAGCCGTCGAGCAGCGAGCCGAGCACGGCGGTGACTTCGGCCCGGGTCGCGGGGTCCTCGGAGCGGGCGACGATCATCGCCGCCTCGTCGAGCGCGCCCATCAGCAGGTGCGCGGTCGGGCCGACCGGCAGCGGCCGCAGCTCGCCGGCCTCGATCGCCGCGACCAGGCTCGCTTCGATCAGGCCGAGGCCGTTGGCGGCACCGATCTCGCGCCAGCGCTCCCAGCCGAGCACGGCCGGTGCGTCGCGCAGGCCGATCTTCTGCATCTCCTCACCGGTGCACTCGTCGAGGAAGGCGACGATCCCGGCCCGCATCGCCGCCAGCGGGCTCTCCAGCTCGGAGCCGAGGACGACTCGGGCGATCCGCTCGGTCGACTCCGCCTCGATCCGCTCGTAGACCGCATCGAGCAGCTCCGCCTTGCCGCCGAACTGGTGGTAGAGAGCGCCGCGGGTAACCCCGGCGGCGGCGACGATCTCCTCGGCGGAGACCGCGTCGAAGCCCCGCTCGGCGAGCAGCGGTCGAGCCGCCTCGATCAGCGCGTCCCGGGTCGCGGCCGAGCGCTCGGCCTGGGTCCGACGGCCCTTCTCGGGCTGTCCCGCATCCTCTCGATTGGGATCTGAAACATTCATGCAGTACGTATGTTAATTTCCTAAGCGGAAGGAACCAGGCAACGCCGAGAGCGGGAGGAAAAAGTGCAGGCAGGACAGCCGGAGCAACGCAAGGAGATCGGCCTCGCCGCCGGTCCGATCCGCTACCGCGAGGCAGGCTCGGGGCCGCCGATCGTCTTCGTCCACGGCTACCTGGTCGACGGGCGGCTTTGGGACGGGGTCGTCAACGCCCTCGCCGACCGCTTCCACTGCTTCGCTCCCGACTGGCCGATCGGCGCTCAGCAGAAAGCGATGTCGCCGGCCGCCGACCTCTCCCCTCCCGGCCTCGCCGCGATCATCGCCGACTTCCTCGATCGCCTCGGGCTCGAGGACGTGACGATCGTCGGCAACGACTCCGGCGGCGCGATCTCGCAGATCCTCGTCGCCAATCACCCGCAGCGAATCGGCCGGCTCGTCCTCACCAACTGCGACACCCATGAGAACTTCCCGCCGGGGATCTTCAAGGCGCTGCCGCCGCTGGCGAAGTTGCCGGGCGCGGTCGAGGTGCTGGCCTTGCCGATGCGAATCGGCACCGTCGGCCGGCTCGCCTTCAAGCCGTTCTCCCAGGCCGGCGTCGGCGACGAGCTGATCGCCTCGTGGGCGAAGCCGGCGACCACCGACAAGGCGATCCGGCGGGACCTCCGCAAGGTCACCGAAGGCATGAACAAGGAGCACACCCTGGCCGCGGCGAAGCGGCTGCGCGGCTCGCAACTGCCGGTCCTGCTGGCCTGGGCACCGGGCGACCGCTTCTTCCCGATCTCCTACGCGGAGAGGCTCGCCGGCGAGCTCGGCAATGCCCGGATCGTCCAGATTGAGGGCGCCAAGACCTTCGTCCCGGTCGACCAGCCGGAGCGCCTGGCGAGCGAGATCGCGGAGTTCGCGGGAACGCCACCCGAGCGTTAAACCCCCAAATTCCCGCGTTTTTCCCAAACTGCAGATATTTCGTCCGACTGGGGGGCGAATCTTCATCAACCCCCCTACAGGACGGAGAGCCCGATGGCCAAGCAAATCTTCGACCAGGACCGCCCTCGCAGCGCGATGGCGCGGCGCCTCGACGAAGCTTTCGCCGGCTGTGAGGTCTGGACGCTGGCGCCGCCGACTCAGCGGCGCAGCAGCCTCGACTTCAGGCCGCGTGCCTCGAGTTCGGCGAGTATCGCCGGCAGGGCAGCGACGGTTCGAGCCCAGGAATCCGGAGCGCTGTAGTAGTCGGCGTCATGGAGCAGGAGGACGTCGCCGGCCCGGACGGCGGCGGTGGATCGACGCGCGATCGACTCGGGGGTGGCGCCGCGGTCCCAGTCCCTTCCCCACTGCGACCACAGCACCGGCCGCCAGCCGCGTGAACGAACCGCGGCGAGGCCGGCGGCACTGAAGATTCCGTAAGGCGGCCGGTAGTCGGCGATCGCCTGGCCGCCCGCCGCCTCGATTGCGGCTCGGGCGCGCCCGGCGTCCTCCAGCAGCATCCCCGGGGTCAGTCGCAACTGGTTGCGGTGCCGGTGGCAGTGCAACTCGACCCGATGGCCGGCGGCGACGATCTCGCCGACCAGGGCCGGGCGCCGCTCGACCTGCTCACCGGCGAGGAAGAAGGTCGCCTCGGCCCCGGCCTCGCGCAGCAGCTCCAGGACCGCCGGCGTGCCCTGCGGGTGCGGGCCGTCGTCGAAGGTGAGGGCGACGCCGTCGAGGTCCGTCCTGGCGCAGGACGGTCCCCAGCGCCCGGCCCAGCGGCGGCACCACCGGGGCCAGCGAGGGCAGCGCGTACGCGACCCCCGCCCCGGCGCCGGCCAGGGCGGCGCCGGACAGCGCCCGCCTCAAGGCGAGGCGGTGCTCGCCTGGGCGCCGGCCTGCTGACTCTGCGTCGACCCCTTGCTCGGCGCCTGCTGGGCCGGCTGGCTGTCCGGGTCCTTGCCGAGGTGGACGCGCTGCTCGATCGGCTTGGCGATCTTCTGGTAGGGGGCTTCCCAGTTGAGCCAGAGGGTGACCGCGATGAAGGCGACGACGGCGACGACGGCAGCGGTGACCGCGGTCGCGGTGCGGCTGGCCCGCAGCTTCCAGACCGGCTGCTGGCGAACCCGCGGCCGCGCCGCCAGGACCCGCGAGCTGATCGACGGCAGCGAGGCGAAGCTCGAGTCCGGCGAGTGCCGTTCGCGGGTGACATGGCGCAGCACCGACTCCAGCTCGTGGCGATCGCGCGCCACCTCGGCCAGGCCGAAGCGTTCGAATGCAGCGTTGTTGGCTCGCAGGTGGCCGGCCGAGAAGCCGTAGGAGACGACCGGGCAGCCACGGATGTGGGCCTCGAGCACGGTCAGGCCGGCGGTGGCGTGGACCATCGCGTCGGCGGCGGCCATCCAGTCGCTCATCTGGTCGGTGAAGCCGACCATCTGGACCTGCTCGTTCTCACCGAAGCGCGCCTCCAGGCGCTCGCGGGCGCCCTCGTTGTGGCCGGTGATTACGGCGACCAGGGTGTCTTCGTCGGCCAGCGCCGCCTCGATCGCGCCCTCGAGGTCGCCGATCCCCCAACCGCCGCCGGAGACGATGACGACGCGGGCATGCTGCGGCAGATCGAGCGCCGCGCGGGCGTCGGTGCGGGTGCGTGGGGCGAGGAAGTCGGGCGAGATCGGTGGCCGCATCCACTCGACGCTGCCCGGCCCGGCCAGCTGCTCAACCTCCTCGATCGACTCCGGGTGGGTGACGTAGTGGAGGTCGACGCCCGGGTGGACCCAGTAGCGCAGCCCGGCGAGGTCGGTAATCGCCGACTGCACCGGGATCGGCAGGCGCCGGTTCTCGCGCAGCATCCCCAGCACCGCGGTGACGCCGGGGTAGGTGGAGACGATCACGTCGGGTTCTTTTTCGGCGATCAGGTGCATCAGCCCGCGGGCGCCGGCCCAGTAGGAGAAGTGGTGGGCGAGCCAGCGGGTCGGGGCGAACTTGGTGATCAGCCAGTACTGCAGGTCGAACAGCGCCGGCAGCCAGCGGAAGCTGAAGCGGGAACCGCCGCGGACGACCGCCGAGTAGGCCCGGCCCATCGCCTCCATGCCGTTGGCGATCTCGACCTTTGCCTCCGGGTCTTCGGCTTCGATGTCGGCGGCGATCATTCGCGCCGGCAGGTCGTGACCCTCGCCGATGTCGGCGCTGAGGACCAGCACGCGGGGCTCGCTGTCGACGCTTCGAGAGGCCCCGGAAAGCAGCGCCCCGCTGGCGTGTTCGTTGCCGTTCATCGAGGGGCGGGTGCCCGGCACCGGGTCCGGCGGGCGGGTGGTGATGCGGACCCATTCGACGTACTGGCGGACGCCGTCTTTGAAGCTGGTTTCGGCCTGCCAGCCGAGCTCGGCGAGGGCCCGCTCGTTGGAGATCGACTTACCGGGGAAGTCGCCCGGGCGCGGCGGCGTGTGGGTGATCTCGCAGGTGTCGACGTTTTCCTGCACCCGCTCGGCGATTTCGAGGATCGTCACGACCTCGTCGCCGGAGAGGTTGTAGGTGCGACCGGCGCCCTCCGGCGCCAGCGAGGCGACGATTCCGTCGGCGAGTTGCCCTCGACGTAGATGAAGCTGCGCGTGGTGCTGCCGTCGCCGGCGATCGTCAGCGCTTTGCCTTCGAAGGAGAGGTCGGTGAATTTGGCGACGACGCCGGCGGCGCGGGCGCGCGGGCCGTAGGGGATGCCGAAGCGCAGGACCGTCGAGGAGAGGCCGTAGAGCTCGGCGTAGCCGGAGCAGTAGGTCTCGCCGGCGAGCTTGGTCGCGGTGTAGAGGTGCCGCGGCGCCGGAATCGCAGTTTCCTCGTCGACCTCCTGCTCCGGACAGTCGCTGTAGACCCAGGTGGTCGAGCCGTAGACGACGCGGCCGACCTTCGCCCGGCAGGCTGCCTCGAGCACGTGCAGGGTGCCGCGGGTGTTGACCTCCTCGGCCAGCACCGGGTCAGCGAGGACGTGGGAGACGTCGGCGACCGCGGCGAGGTGGATCACCGCGTCGCAGTCGCGCATCGCCAGGTCGAGGTTGGCCGGGTCGGTAATCGAGCCGGTGAAGGTCTCGACTTCCAGGGGGGAGTGGTAGGGCGAGGCGCTGAGGTCGAAGATGCGCGGCGTGATCCCCTTCGCGATCAGCTTGTCGACGACGTGGGAGCCGATGAACCCGCCGCCTCCGGTGACCAGCACCCTCACTGTCCGTCCTCCTTTGCCAGCGCCGCCTCGCGGCTCTCCGGTCGGTAGTAGAGCGGCACGCACCAGTGGTTCTCGGCCACCCAGTCGGTGTTCGGCAGCTCGTCGGAGCGGCCCATGATCCGGTGGCACGGCTGGTCGTAGACCTTGCCCGTGCTCTTCTCGATCTCTTCGAAAACGACGTACTTGTAGAAGCCCGAGATCATCCCCTCCGGCAGCGCCAGCCGCGCCGGGTGGACGGGGTCGAGGTGCTCACGGGCGTACTCGTTCTTCCAGGCGACGATCTCCTCCATCCGCTCCGCCTGGACCAGCGCCAGGGCCGCGGTGAACTCGCTCATCCGGAAGTTGAGTCCATCGACCTGGTGATCGAACTTGCCGTAGTTGCGGAACTTCTTCCCGTACTCGATCAAGTCATCGTTACGGGAGACGAGGACGCCACCCTCGCCGGTGGAGACGGTCTTGGTCGCGTAGAGCGAGTAGACCCCGGCGTCGCCGAAGCCGCCGGGGCGCTCGCCGCTCCAGTCGGCGCCGTGGGCGTGGGCGCAGTCCTCGAGCAGGAAAATCCCGTTCTCGGCGCAGTAGGCGGCGATCTCCTTCGCGTCGAAGGCGATGTGGCCGCCGATGTGGACCAGGATCGCCGCCCGCGGCCGGTGCTGCTCGGCCTTGCGCTCGAAGTCCTCGAAGGACATGCAGAGGTCGTCTTTGCGGCAATCGACGAACTCGACCTCGGCCCCGGCGCCGATCGCCGCCAGCGGCGTCGCCATGAAGGTGTTGGAGGGGCAAAGCACCGTCTCTCCCTTGACCCCGGCGAACTCGAGCGCCGCCAGAGCGCCGCCGGCCCAACTCGAGAGGCCGAGGCTCGGCAGCTTGTTCCACTGCGCCCAGCGCTCCTCGAAGGCAGCCAGCTTGGCGCCCTCGGACCACTGCTCCGAATCGAGAACCTCGGCCCAGAGCTCAAAAAGCCTGGCGCGGTCACGGTGGTCGAACCCGATCGCGAACTTGGTCGCGTCGGGCCGGGTTGTCTCTGCGGGCCCTACGATGGCTCCTTGCTGGGATGTGCCTGAGGCGCTCGGCGTGGAGTTGACTGGTTACGGATCGCCGGAGCGCGCGCAAGAGTAGCAGCGTTTTCGGAGCGAAATCCCAGAGCGGCTGCTCAATCCTCGGCGTGAGCGCTCTCCAGCACCGCCCCGACCGCACGCGATCCCGCCAGCAGGACGACGCCGCCGAGGGCGACGAGGACGAAAGCGACGAGCACGACGCCGCCGAGTGGAGTCGTCGACCAGCGCTCTTCGAAGATCAGCGGCGCCAGAATCACCGGCACCAGCACCTGCACCGCGAACATCACCGGCGCCACCCTGGTCGCCGGCCGCCGCTGCAGCGCGCTCATCTCGCTCAACAGCGCCAACCCCTCGGAGGCGGCCGCGGTAGCCAGCCAGACCAGGGCGACCCATAGCGCCCCCGAGTCGAGTTCGTCGGTCAGCAGCTTCGAGGCGATCGCCGTCCAGGCGTAGCCGAAGCCGGCGCTGACCACCGCCAGCGTCCCCGTCGCCTTGGCGTCCCTCCGCAGCGCGTAGGGCAGCAGGATTGGCATCGCGACCAAGGCCAGCGCCACGGTTATCGCGACCGTGCCGGCGTGGTCGGTGGTCCGGTCCGGAGCGCAGAGCGCGACGCCGACGACCCCCGCCGCGATCGCCGCCACCGCCGCGTACTCGCGCCGCCCCAGGCTCTCACCCAGTCGCGTCACCCCCAGCCACAGCAACAGCACCAGCCCGCTCACCAGGCACGGCTGGACGACGGTCAGCGGTGCCAGCAGCAGCGCCCCGATCTCCAGCGGCCACCCCGCCAGCCCCAACAGCGTCGCCCCCAGCCAACGCCGGTTGCGCAGCAATTTCCCGATCAGCGAGGGCTGCAGCCCGTACTCGGGCGAGACATCCCGCGCCTCCAGTGCCTGCAGCGCGATCGAGGTGTTGTAGAGCAGCGAAGCCCCGACTGCGCAAGCGATCCCCAGGGCGACCATGCCGCGAGCCTAGAGAGCGCCGTGGAAGCTCAGCGCCGCCGGTCGTCCGGCGGGCGACGTTCGCGAATCCTGCTATCGACTGCCGTAGCGGCGTAACAGCCGATGCACATTGGGATCAAGTCGAGCACCGGCCGGATTTCGCGTTTGACACCGATCAACTCGAAACCGATGACACAGGCGGCCCCCGCCAGCATCGTCGCCGCGAAGATCAAGCCAATCGCGAGCCTTTCGCTCATACGCCGACGGTAGCAGACAAAACGACTACAAGCGCCGCAATGCCCAGGCCGAACATCCCGCCGATCGCAGTCGCTCGTCGAGACTGGAGCTCGCCCTGACCTCGCAGGGCCGGACGTAGCTGCCCGATGAAACCACCAACTGCGGTGGCAGCTGCGACACCACCGGCGCCAGCGGCCAGTTCAGACGTCAAGGAAGCAGTCAGAAGCACGGCGCCACGCTAGGCGACTCGGGCGCACGGATGGTGCGCAGGTAGTGCCGTCTTAGTTACTGCGGACGCGTGGTGGTGGGACGGTGGGGGCACCCCTTCCGAAAACCCGTTGCGCAGCTGGTCGAACCCTCAGAGCTCAGGCGTGGTCCCTTGAGCTTTTCGGAAGGGGTGCCCCACCGTCCCTTCGCATCGTCTCCGGAGAGACTGCGCGGCTCTACGCGCCTTGAAGACGCCGGACGCTTAGTTGTCTTGGAAGGCAAGCGCCCAGAGGGTCTAGGCACTCGAACCCTGAGGCCGGCGTGTCTAGGCAGGCGCTGGCCGGGAGGGCCGGGTGCCACTCTCCCGGAGGCTCAAGCGGGGCTCGATGGCGCCCAGGCAGCTCGCCCAGCTGCGCGACGGTCTCCGGGAGAGTGGCACCCGGCCCTCCGCCACCGCCCACCCCAAGAAAGCTCAGGTCTCTTGGTAAAGCGGCCCGTCCCCACCCTCAGGCAGCGTCAACCGCCCGCCCTTGGCCGTAATCGCCCCGCACTGCACGCAGTTCGAAGCGGTCACGTGCACGTCCACCTCGGTCGCATCGCTTTCCAGCTGGTCGTCGGGGATCTCGTAGACCTGGGCCGGACACATCGAGACCCAGGTCTGCGCAACCTCGCGCGGCACGTGGGTCTGGATGCGGACGTGGTTCGGGGCGTCGTCGCGGGTCGCGTTGCCGGAGAGGAAGACCGAGTCGAGCTTGTTGAAGGTCAGCTCGTTATCGGCTTTCGGGTACTTCGTCGAAGCCTTGCCGATATCCACCTCGATCTCGGCGTCAGCCTCGCCCTTCCAGTGGCCCGGCGGCAGGGCGCCGTTGGTCATCGCCCAGGCGTTGGCGACCATGCCGCCGACGAAGAAGCCGCGGCTGAAAGCCTGGCGGACGTTGCGCGACTTGTAGAGGTCCTTCTCGATGTGCGATTTCCGGACCTTCTCGTCGTAGGCCTCGAAGTTGACGCCTTCGATGTCCTTCTTCAACGTCTCGACGATCGTCTCGGCCGCGTACATCCCCGCGTGCATCGCGTAGTGGACGCCCTTCAGGGTCGGGATGTTGACCATGCTCGCCGCGTCGCCGGCGATCAGCATGCCGGGGACCGCCAGTCGCTTCGGCATCGAGTAGTAACCGCCCGACGGGATCGTCTTGGCGCCCCAGGCGACCCGTTTGCCCCCCTCGAGCAGGCCGTTGATGAACGGGTGGGTCTTCATCCGCTGCAGTGCGTCATGGACGCTGAAGGTCGCGTCGGTGGTGTCGAGACCGACGACCAGGCCGATGCAGAGCTTGTCCTCGCCCATCGGGTAGATGAAGCTGCCGCCGAACTCGTTGTATCTGGCGCCGGTGCGAAGCGGCCAGCCCATCGTGTGAATCACCCGATCGAGCGGCTTCGGAACCTCCCACACCTCTTTTACTCCGAGCTCCCAGCGCATCGGGTCGGCCCCGTGCATGTCGAAATAGTCGTACGCCGCGTAGGAGAGGTGGCCGACGGTGCCCTCGGCGAGCACGGTCGCCTTGGCGACGACGTCGGAGCCGGGCTCGAAGTTCGCCAGCTCCTGGCCCTCCTTGCCGCGGCCGCGATCACCAGAGCGGACCCCACGGACGATGTTGTCCTCGACCAGGAGGTTGGTCGCCGCGGTCTCGCTGAGGATGTAGACCCCAGCTTCTTCGGCTTTCTCGGCCAGGAAGCGACCGAGTTTGGAGACCGAGGTGACGTAATTCCCGTGGTTCCGGAAGTTTGGCGGCGGCGGCTTGATCGGGAACGCTTTCTTGGGCGTCAGCAGGTAGACCGCGTCCTTGGTCACCTCGCCGTAGACCGGCCACTCCTCCTTCGGCAGGTCGGGGAACAGCTCTTCCATCGCCGAGGGCACCATGTTCGCGCCGGAGAGCAGATGGGCGCCGGCGACTTTGCCCTTCTCGATCACCGCGACCGGCACTTCGCCCAGCTTCTCGGTCAGCTCGGGCTCGTCCTCGAGCAGCTGCATCAGTTTGTTGGCGCAGGCGAGGCCGGCGGGGCCGCCGCCGACGATCGCCACGCCAACCTCGATCCGCTCGTCGACCGGATCGGTCGGGGCGACGATCACCCCGGCCGAGTCGAACGGCGGCGGGAACTCACTCGGTGCAACCGCTGCCATGCTGGATCAGCCCTTCTTCGCCTTGATCGCCTCGGTCAGCTTCGGGACGATCTTGTGGAGGTCGCCGACGACGCCGAGATCCGAGAACTCGAAGATCGGCGCGTTGGGGTCCTTGTTGATGGCGAGGATGTTCTCGGAGTTCTGCATCCCGACCTTGTGCTGGATCGCCCCGGAGATGCCGGCGGCGAGGTACAGCTTCGGCGCCACCGTCTTGCCGGTCTGGCCGATCTGGGCCGCGTAGGGGTACCAGCCGGCGTCGACGACCGCGCGGGTTGCGGCGACGGCGCCGCCCATCGACTCGGCCAGTTCCTCGGCCAGGCCGAAGCCCTCTTTGGCGCCGAGACCGCGGCCACCGCCGACGAGGATGTCGGCGTCCTCGATGTTGACGTCGGCGCCGCGCTGCTCGCCGCGCTGGACCAGCTTCGCCTTCGAGGACCAGGCCGAGAGCTCGACCTCGACGTCCTCGACCGCGGCGTCGCCGCCGGACTCGTTGATCTCGAAGGCATTGAGCCGGCCGATGATGATCCCCGGCTCACTGACGTAGCCGACGTCGGCAATCTCGGAGTCCTGCAGGATCGGCCGCTCGACCACGAGCTTGCTGTCCTGGACTTTCACCGCGGTGACCTCCATCGTCACGCCGGCATTCAGCCGCGCGGTCAGCCCGGCGCCGATCTCGAAGCCGAGCAGGCCGCCACCGAACAGCGCATAGGAGATCCCGTTGTCCTGGATCACCTTCGCCATCGCGTCGACGATCGGTTGGGCCAGGCCCTCGGGCACGCTCTTGGCCCGGTAGACCTTGGCGGCGCCGTACTTGCCGAGCCCGGCGCAGGCGGCGTCGTCGATGTCTCCAACGACCAGCGCCGAGGCCTCCCCGCCGATTTCACCGGCCAGCTTGGCCGCCTCGGAGATCGCCCCGAGCGAGTTTTTGTTGAAGTTGCCCTCGTCGTCGTGGAGGGCGTAAACCAGGATGCCGGCCATCTAGATCAATTTCCTCTCGTCGAGCCAGGCGACGATCTTTTCGACCGTCTCGTTGGTGTCCTCGTCCTCGATGATCTCCCCCGCCTGCTTCTGCGGCGGCGGGTTGAGCGAGATCACCTGCGTCTTCGAGCCGCCCTCGCCGACCATGCCGGCGTCGATGCCGACGTCGCCGGTCGCCTTCGCGTCGAGCGGTTTCTTTTTCGCGCCCATGATCGCTTTCAGGCTCGGGTAGCGCGGCTCGTTGATCGCGTCGCCGACGCTGATCACAGCCGGCAGCTCGACCTCGACCGTGTCGTAGCCGTACTCGGCCTGACGCTCGCAGCGGAGCTTGCCGTCGTTGACGTCGATCTTGATCACCTGCGTCAGCGAGGGCATTTGCAGGTGGTCGGCGACGATCGCGCCCATCGTGTAGCACTCGCCGTCGTCCGACTGCTGGCCGAGCAGGACCAGGTCGGGGCTCTCCGACTCGAGCACCTTCGCCAGCGCGTAGCCGGTCGCACAGGCGTCGGAGCCGGCCAGCGCGTCGTCGGACAGGTGGACCGATCGATCGGCGCCGAGGGCGACCGCCTTGTGCAGCGCGCGGACCGCCGAGCTGGGGCCCATCGTCACTGCGACGACCTCCTCGACCGGGATCGCTCCACCCTCCTTGATCTGCATCGCGGCCTCGAGCGCGTGCGTGTCGAAGGGGTTGAGATTTTTCTCGCCGCTGCGATCGAGGCGCATCGTGCTTGGGTCGATGCGCTTCTGCACTGCGGCGTCCGGAACCTCCTTGACCAGGACGCAGATCTTCAACTCAAACCCTCCTTGGGGAACGGATTCTCAGTCTGGGGGCCGCGAAATGCGCCTGCGCGGGCCCATCGCGGCGGGCATGCTATCGGTTGGACTCCTCAGTTGACTGACGAGTCAATCAGGATATTACCCGAGTCGGCCGGACGTATGCACCGATCCGTGTAAGGAAGTGCTGGAGGGGGCGATCCGAAGCGGTTATTCGCCGCGCGCGTGGCGCTCGCCGGCACCCTTACGCATGAACTCGACGATCTCGTCGGTTCCGGCGCCGGGAGTGAAGACCTCGGCCACCCCGAGCCGCTTCAGCTCCGGGATGTCGTCGGCGGGGATCGTGCCGCCGACGGTGACGAGGACGTCGTCGACGCCCTGTTCCTGCAGCAGCGAGACCACTTTCGGCACCAGGGTCATGTGGGCCCCGGAGAGGATCGAGAGGCCGACCGCGTCGGCGTCCTCCTGGATCACCGTCTCGGCGATCTGCTCGGGCGTCTGATGCAGCCCGGTGTAGATGACCTCCATGCCGGCGTCGCGGAGGGCGCGGGCGATGATCTTGGCGCCGCGGTCATGCCCGTCGAGGCCGGGCTTGGCGACGACGACGCGGATCTTGCGGGCGGTTGCGGCCTCCATCACCGCCAAATCTAGTCGATGTAGGAGGAGGTCCGCGTACCTGCCCGGACGATCGGTCGGGAACCACCGGTCGCCAGCCAGGAGCCGAGCAGGATCAGGACCAGGCCGGCGAGCGCGCCGAGCCCCGGTTCCTCACCGAGGAAGACGAAGCCGAGGGCGACCGCGACGACCGGATTGACGTAAGTGATCACCAGCGCCCGGCTCGGCCCCGCCTCGTCGACCAGGACCGCCATCACGACCAGGGCCAGCGCCGTGCAGACGATGCCGAGGACGGCGACCGCGCCGAGGGCGCCGGCGCTGGGCGCGGTGCCGGGCAGGGTCAGAGCCGCCAGCGGCGTAAGCAGCGCCGCGGCGATCGCCAGGCAGACGCCCATCGAGGCGATCGGGTCGACGTCGGCGAGGTGGCGCTTGAAGACCAGCGGGCCGATCGCGTAGCCAGTCGCGGCGACGAGGACGAGCAGGCCGCCGAGCAGCTCGCGACCGGAGCCGGCAACGTCGATCCCGACCAGCGCCGCGACCCCGGCGAGGCCGACCAGGAGGCCCGTGGCGCGGCGGCGGTCGACCCGATCTTCGGGTTCGAAGCGCAGGGCGAGGACGGCGACGATCAGCGGCGCGGCGGCGATCAGGATCGCCGCGGTCGAGGAGGCGACCCGCTCCTCGCCGAAACCGAGCGCCGGGAAGGGGATCGCGACCTCGGCGACGGCGTAGGCGAGGAGCCAGCGGCCGCGGCCGCGCAGTGGCGTCAGCAGGCCGCGGTGGACGGCGATCGCGAGCAGTACCAGCGCCCCCAGCACCACCCTCCCCCAGGCCAGGCAGAGCGGCGGCACGCCGCCGTCGACCGCGACCTTGATGAAGAGGTAGGGAATCCCCCAGATCAGCGAGATCGCGGCGAAAGCCGCCCAGGCGCGGCGGCTCACCGGTGGCGGAACCGCGCGCCGCCGGCGGCGCGCGAGCGACGGGCGCGGGAGGCGCCGAGACCGGCGAGCGTCGCCACCACCGTCACCGCGACCGCGAGCAGGCGGCGGCCGAGCACTTCGAAGCGCAGCACCTGCCAGCCCTCCTGCTTGGCGATCGCCGCCAGCGGCGGGTCGGGATTGACCGCGACCGGGTTGCCGACCGCGCGCAGCATCGGCAGGTCCGAGAGCGAGTCGGAGTAGGCGTAGGAGGCGGTGAGGTCGATCTCGTGGCGGGCGGCGAATTCCTCCATCGCCGTCACCTTGCCGGGGCCGTAGACGAAGGGGCCGGCGAGGCGGCCGGTGAAGTTGCCGGCGGCGTCGACCTCGTAGCTGGTGCCGATCCCGCCCTCCATCCCCAGCACCCGGGCCAGCGCCTCGACCACTTCGTTGCCGGCGGCGCTGACGATGAAGGTCGACCGGCCGGCGTCCTGGTGGGCGTGGACCTCGACGAGCATCTGCGGGTAGACCCGCGGCAGGATGTCAGCCATCACCGCCGGGCCCATCCGCGCGATCCGCTTCTGCGGCATGCCGGTGATCAGCTCGCGGGCGACCCGCAGCACCTCTCCGGTGCGCTCGTCGGTCGTCCCGCGCAGCCGGTAGCGCAGGTGCTCGAAGCCCCAGCGGACGAGCTGGCGGCGGCCGATGATCCCGTCGCGGGCGGCGACGCGGGCGAACTGCATCCCGCTCGACCCCGCCATCAGGGTCTTGTCGAGGTCGAAGAAGGCCGCGGCGCGACTCATCGGAGCGCCGCGGCCTGCGGCGACCGCCCTACTGGGCGGCCACCTCGAGCACGATCGCATCGCCCTGGCCACCACCGGAGCAGATCGCCGCGACCCCGAGGCCGCCGCCGCGGCGGCCGAGCTCGTGGACGAGGGCGCCGACGATGCGAGCGCCGGAGGCGCCGATCGGGTGGCCGAAGGCGATCGCGCCGCCGTTGACGTTGACCTTCTCCTCGCTGATGCCAAGGATCCGCATCGAGCCGATCGCGACCGAGGCGAAGGCCTCGTTGATCTCCCAGAGGTCGACGTCCTCGGGCGTCTTGCCGATCTTCTCCAGCGCCTTCAGCGCCGCGTTGCCAGGGGTCCGGGCGAGGTAGGCGAAGTCGTCGGCGACGACGCCGTAGGAGAGGATCTTGGCCAACGGCGTCCGCCCTTCCTTCTCGGCCCACTCCTCGGAGGCGACGACGATCGCGCCGGCCCCGTCGTTGACCCCGGGCGCGTTGCCGGCGGTGTGGGTAGCACCCTCGCCCCCGACGGCCTTCAGCTTGGAGAGCGTCTCGAGCGTCGTCTCCGGCCGCGGCGCCTCGTCGACCTCGACCACGGTGTCGCCCTTGCGGCCCTTGACCGTGACCGCGACGATCTCCTCGGCGGTGCGGCCCGCCTCCATCGCCTCGCCGGCGAGGTGCTGGGAGCGCTCGGCGAATTTGTCCATGTCGGCGCGGGTGATCTCGAGCTCGTTGGAGACCTCGGAGGCCTCATTGATCATCTGCTTGCCGGTGAAGGCGTTGGTCAGGCCGTCGTGCGTCATCGCATCCAGCGCCTGGACGTCGCCCATCCGGAAGCCGAAGCGGGCGTTCGGCAGCAGGTAGGGAGCCTTGCTCATCGACTCCATGCCGCCGGTGACGGCGACGCCGAGGTCGCCGGCGCGGATCGCCTGGTCGGCGAGGCCGACGGTGCGCATGCCCGAAGCACAGACTTTGTTCACGGTCGCCGACGGGATCTCTTTCGGGATACCGCCCTTGATCTGGGCCTGGCGGGAGGGAATCTGCCCCTGGCCGGCCTGCAGCGACCTGGCCGAAGATGACCTCCTCGACCTGCTCCGGGCCGACGCCGGAGCGCTCCAGCGCCGCCTCGATCGCGACGCCACCGAGGTCGGGCGCGTCCACTGAGGCAAGGGCGCCACCCATCTTGCCGACGGGGGTGCGCGCGGTTCCTAGGATCACTGAGCTGGGCATTACTCCCTTTCCTTTCCGGTCTGCCTGTGGCCGGAGCGGTCGAGCCCGAGCCTGGCGGGGACGATAGCGGGAGCCGGCGGGACGAAACTCGCCACCGCGTAGACTCGCCGCCGGTGAAGATCGAGGTCAAAGCGGGCGAGCTGGGAGAAGTCGAAGCCGACGTCCTCGCGCTCGGCCTCTGCGAGGGCGAGACCCTCCCCGCCGAGCTCGCCGACGCGGCCGGCGCCGGTGCCGCCAAAGGCAACTTCAAACGGGTCTCGACCGTCTTGCCGGGAGCTGGCGCACGAGTGGTCGTGGTCGGGCTCGGCAAGCGCGACGACGTCAACGCCGAGCGGCTGCGGGTCGCCGCCGCGCTGGTCGCCAGGGAGGCGGCGGGGCTGGAGGCGACGGCGCTCGCCTGGGTCCCGCCCGACGCGGTCGCGGGCGCCGAGGCCGCGGCGGCGATCGTCACCGGCACCGTCCTCGCCGGCTACCGCTACGACCGCTTCCTCGCCACCGACCCCGACGACCCACCGCCGCCGCGGATCGAATCGCTGCGGATCGTCGGCCCCGCGGAGCTGGAGGAGCCGGCCCGCGTCGCCGGCGTCGTCGCCGCGGCCCAGAACCGCGCCCGCGACCTGCAGAGCACCCCCGCCAACTTCGCCACCCCGACGATGCTCGGCGAGCGCGCCGAGGAGATCGCCGCCGCCCACGACTCCGTCGCCGCCGAGGTCCTCGACCTGGCGGCGATCCGCGAGAAGGCGATGGGCGGACTGCTCGCGGTCAGCCAGGGCGGCCCGCAGGAGCCGCGGCTGATCGTCCTGCGCTACAGCGGCGGCGGCTCCGGTCCGACCCTCGGCCTGGTCGGCAAGGGAGTCACCTTCGACACCGGCGGGATCTCGCTGAAGCCCGGGGCCGGCATGGAGGAGATGAAGTACGACATGTCGGGCGGCGCCGCGGTGCTGGAGGCGGTCGCGGCGATCGCCGAGCTGGGGCTGGCCGTCGACGTGATCGGCGTCGTCCCGGCGACCGAGAACATGCCGTCCGGCGACGCGATCAAGCCCGGCGACGTGATCACCCAGTACAACGGGAAGACGGTCGAGGTCAACAACACCGACGCCGAGGGACGCCTGATCCTCGCCGACGCGCTCAGCTACGCGATCGAGCTCGGGGCCGAGCGGCTGGTTGACCTGGCGACCCTGACCGGGGCCGTCCTCGTCGCCCTCGGCTCGACCTACGCAGCGGTGATCGCCAACGACGATGCGCTCGCTGCCGCGGTCGTCGCGGCCGGTGAGGAGACGGGCGAGCTGGTCTGGCGGCTGCCGCTCCACCCCGAGTACAAGGCGCTGATGAAGGGAACCATCGCCGATCTCTCCAACCTCGGGGCCAAGCGCGAGGCGGGGACGATCACCGCCGCCTCCTTCCTCGAGGAGTTCGTCGGCGAGACCCCCTGGGCGCACGTCGACATCGCCGGCACCGCCTGGGACGTCGGCCGCGAGTACGTCGGCAAGGACGCCAGCGGCTACGGCGTTCGCCTGCTGGTCAAGCTGGCCGAAGACGCCGCCGCCTGAGCGGCGCGTCCGCGTCGCCGCCACCGCTCATCCCCCGAGGATCATCAGGGTCGCCTGGCCGTGGGCGAGCAGCTTGCCGCTCTCGACGGCGGTCAGCCGGGCTTCGGCGGTCGCCTGTTTGCGACCGCGATAGAGGACGTCGGCCTCGCAGCGGACGCGACCGGTGTCGCGGGTGATCGGGCGGACGAACTTGGCCTCGAGGCCGAGCGAGGTGTAGCCGACGCCGGCGGGCAGGGTGGTGTGGACGGCGCAGCCGAGGGCGGAGTCGAGCAAGGTCGCGGCGTAGCCGCCGTGAACGACACCGATCGGGTTGTAGTGCTCCTCTCCGGGCTCGCCTTCGAAGGCGACCCGCCCCTCCTCGAGCTCGACCGGGCTCATCCGCATCGTCACCGCAATCGGCGGCGGCGGCAGCTCACCGGCGACCAGCGCCCGCATGTACTCGATCCCGGTCATCGTCGCCCCGGCGGCCGCGGTGGCGACCGGGTCCTGCCAGACGAGGGTGCGGCTGCGCGAAGTCTCGGGGCTGCGCACGGCGAAGGCCTCGGCCGCTTCGGTGGCGCCGCGGGCCCCGGCGGCCGGGGCACTGTCGGCGGTCGCCGGCCCGGCGGCCGGCGCCGCGCTCTCGCTGCTCACCGGCCGGCGCTCCGCCGCGTCCGCTGGGCCGGGGCCGCCTGGCGCTGCGCGACCGGGTAGTGCAGGTCGGCGGTGATCTCCGCCTGGCTGAACGCGATTCGCGCCAGCCTGCCGCCCCGCTCCTCATGCCTATGCCTGTTGACCAGCTTCATCTCGATCGCCTCCGATCGGGTCGGTTCGGTGCGTGAGTTTCTTCAAGCAACCGATTGCGAAGCGCCAGCCTACCCGACTCAGTTGCTTGATGCAACCAACTGTGCGAAGATCACACGGTGCTGAACAGCAGCTATCCCGGCCAGTTCTGCTCGATCGCCAAGTCGCTGGAGGTGATCGGCGAGCGCTGGAGCCTGCTTATCGTCCGCGACATCCTCAACGGCAACCGCCGCTTCTCGGCGATGCAGCAGTCGCTCGGGATCGCCCGCAACGTCCTCTCCGCCCGCCTCGCCCGCCTGGTCGAGGAGGACATCCTCGAGCGCCGCGCCTACCAGGAAAGCCCGCCCCGCTACGAGTACTTCCTGACCGCGAAGGGCCTCGACCTCTGGCCCTCGCTGATCGCCCTGATGGGCTGGGGGGACCGCTGGTCCGCCGGCCCCGGCGGCCCGCCCCGCATCATCGTCCACAAGGACTGCGGCGGCGAGGTCTCCGACCGCGGCATCTGCGAGCGCTGCGGCGAGGTCCTCCACGCCCGCGACGCCCGCCAGGTCCCCGGCCCCGGCTGGGAGGCCGCCCTCGCCGGCATGCTCCCCGGCGCCGGCGCCGCGTCGGACTGAGCTAGTCCTCGCCGCCCAGGAGGCGGGAAATGTCCTTCAGCTCCATCACCATCAACTGGTCCTTCGGGCGATTGGCGCTGCGCTTCATCGCGATCAGATGATCGATCGAGGCGACCCGGATCTCAAGTCCCTCGTAAAACTCGATGCGGGCCTCGTGGCGAAGAGTCTCGTAGTCCCGGACGCCGCTGAGGTTGCCGAGGATGTCGACCTTGCCGGCCGGCGTGTCAAAGGTGAAGTTGGCGCCATTGGCGAGCATCTGCGCGTCGAGCTCGATCGGCAGGTCCGGTGGCCCGCCACGCCAGCGAGCATGCAGGTCGCGTAGCGCCGCCGCGAGGCGTTCGAGATTGAGCGGTTGACGTGAGTAGGCGACGTCGAGGTCGAAGGTCGGATAGGAGGAGCCGTGGACCCAGCCTGCGACTCCGCCGACGACGATGAAATCAACGTGGTGGCGGACCAGCGCCCCGAGCAATGAATGGAGTTCGAGCTTCTCGCCCAGATCATTTTTCTTCATGTACTTCTTAGTCGCGGGCAAGGGATTCTCTCCCCCCCTCCCCCGCCTGACCAATTCGGAAAATCCGGCGCCCTTCTGCATCCGCTCTCCCGGCGGGAGCCTCAGGTTCGATTCATTGAGGGTGGTGTCGATGCCCGTGTCGAGTTGGATCGAAGCGATCGTCAGCTCCTCCCCGAGCAGATCGAGCAGCTGGCGCAGCGTCTCGATCGTCGGCGAGAGCCGGTCCTGCTCGATTCGCGAGATCGCCGACTGGGTGGTACCGGCACGCATCGCCAGACGTGCCTGGCTGATGCCGTTACGACGCCGCGCTTCGCGAAGGACGCTCCCGGGGCTCACAACCTGATTTTTGCATAGCGGATAAGCGATGATCGCTTATCCGCTATAGCTGCCGAGGCGCTAGCTTTGCCGGAAGGCATCCGAGCAAAACGACGGGAGAGCGAATGGCGACGGCGACTGACCCACAGACGCGGGAACGGATCTTCATCGGCGGTGAGTGGGTCGAGCCGAGCGGCGCCGATCCGATCGAGGTGGTCAACTCGACCACCGAGGCGGTAATGGGGACGATTCCGGGCTGCACCCCGGTCGAGGTCGACCGCGCCGTCGAGGCCGCCCGCGACGCCTTCGAGGGCTGGGCGGCGACCCCGCGGGCCGAGCGGGCCGAGGCGCTGGCGGCGATCGCCGCCGGGATGCAGGAGCGGGCCGAGGAGATCGCGACGACGATCGCCGAGGAGCTGGGGATGCCGCTGAAGCTGACCCGGATGATCCAGGTCGGGCTCGGGATCGGCCACTTCGCCGCCCAGCCGCAGCTGCTGGAGGAAGTGAACTGGGAGGAGGAGATCGGCAACTCGCGAGTGCTGCGCGAGCCGATCGGCGTCGTCGGCGCGATCACCCCCTGGAACTATCCGCTGAACCAGATCGGCGCCAAGGTCGCTCCCGCCCTCGCCGCCGGCTGCACCGTGGTGCTGAAGCCGAGCGAGGTGACGCCGCTGAACGCCTTCCTCCTGGCTGAGGTGATCGAGGCCGCCGGGCTGCCGGCGGGCGTCTTCAACCTGGTCACCGGCACCGGCCCGGTGGTCGGCGAGGCGATCGCCTCCCATCCCGGCATCGACATGGTCTCCTTCACCGGCTCGACCCGGGCCGGCAAGCGCGTCTCCGAGCTCGCCGCGGCGACGGTGAAGCCGGTGGCGATGGAGCTCGGCGGCAAGTCGGCGAACGTCATCCTCGACGACGCCGACCTCGAGCGCGCCGTCCCCGACGGGGTCGCCAAGTGCTTCCTCAACTCGGGCCAGACCTGCAGCGCCCTGACCCGGATGCTGGTGCCGCGCCAGCGCGCCGCCGAGGTCGAGGAGCTGGCGAAGGCCGCCGCCGAGGCCTACGCGCCCGGCGACCCCTTCGACGACTCGAGCCGGCTCGGCCCGCTCGTCTCCGCGGTCCAGCGCGAGCGGGTCCGCGGCTACATCGAGCAGGGCGTCGCCGAGGGAGCCCGCCTGCTGACCGGCGGCGCCGAGCCGCCCGAGGGCCTCGAGCGCGGCTTCTTCGTCCGCCCCACCGTCTTCTCCGACGTCAGGCCGGAGATGACGATCGCCCGCGAGGAGATCTTCGGCCCGGTGCTGGTGATCGAGCCCTACGAGGGCGAGGAGGAGGCCGTCCGCATCGCCAACGACACCCCCTACGGCCTCGCCGGCGGCGTCTGGTCCGGCGACCAGGACCGTGCGCTTGCCGTGGCCTCGCGGATGCGCACCGGCCAGATCGAGATCAACGGCGGCGCCTTCAACCCACTCGCCCCGTTCGGCGGCTACGGCCAGTCCGGGCACGGCCGAGAGAACGGGCGCTTTGGGATCGAGGAGTTCCTCCAGGTTAAGAGCCTCCAGCTCTAGCCTTGGCCCAGGGTTCAGGTCTTGAACCCAAGCCGGGGCCTGGGGGTCACTCTCCCGGAGACCGTCGCGCAGCTAGTCGAGCCGCCTGTGCGCCAACGAGTCCCGCTTGAGCCTCCGGGAGAGTGACCCCCAGGCCCCGGCTCCGAAGCAAAGGGACTGAACTCGGGACGGGCCTGGTGGCCCTCTCCATAAAGCTCAAGGACAACGGCCCCGCAGTACAGAGATCGATCCAGCTGCGCGACGGTTTTATGGAGAGGGCCACCAGACCCGTCCCCTCGGTAGACGCTTGAGGCGCGAAGTCAGGCGCTTCGCAGGGTGAAGTGGACCCTGGTGCCAGGCGTCCCTGGTTCGAGCCAGATCTTGCCTCCGTGCGCCTCGACGATGGCTCGGGAGATCGCCAGGCCGAGGCCGGCGCCGTCGTCGGAACGGGAGTCGTCGGCGCGATAGAAGGGCTCGAAGACGTGGTCGGCCGCTGCCGCGGGGATGCCGGCGCCCGTGTCGGCGACCTCCACCTCGACCTCTCCCCCATGCGGCCGGGCCGTAACGACGACGCTGCCGTCGGCGGGGGTGTGGCGGATCGCGTTCTGGATCAGGTTGAAGAGAACGCGCTGGACCTTCTCCGCGTCGGCGCTGGCGACCACCTCGCCGGCGGGGACGTCGGCAGCGATCCGCACGCCACGTTGCTCTGCCGGGGCTCGCATCGCCGCCACCGTCTCGCCGATCAGCGCCCCCAGCTCGACCCGGCGCATCGTCCAGGCGATCTCCCCCGCCTCGATCCGCGAGAGCTCGAAGAGGTCGTCGATCAGGTCGGAGAGGACGGCGACGTGGGTGCGGATCTCGCTCAGGTAGCGGTCGCGGTCGGCGCCGGTGGCGACGCCGTCGTCGATCGCGTCGACCAGCAGCCGCAGCGAGGCGAGCGGGGTGCGGAGGTCGTGGGAGGCGGCGGCGACCAGCGCCCGCCGCATCTCCTCGACTTCGCGCTCGGCCCGCTCCTGCATCGCCAGCCGCACCCCCAGGGCGGCCGCCGAGGCGGCGGCGAGGACGGCGACCAGGACCAGCATTACCTGGACCAGGCCCATCTTGCTCGGCACCGCGACCGCTGCGGCACCGGCGAGGAAGGCGGTGACGGCGATCGCCGTCGCAATCAGGGTCGGGCGCCGCCTCATGCCCGCAACCTGTAGCCGACGCCCCAGACAGTCTCGATGAAGCGCGGCTCGGAGGGGTCGTCACCGAGCTTGGCGCGGAGGCGGCGGACGTGGACGGTGACGGTGCTGGTGTCCTCGAAGGCGGGCTCGCCCCAGACCGCTTCCATCAGCTGATCGCGGGAGAAGACCTGACCCGGGTGGGCGGCGAGGTAGGCGAGGAGGTCGAACTCGCGCATCGTCAGCTGGACCTCCCCGCCGTCGCGGAAGACGCGGCGGCTGGCCGGCTCGATCCGCAGCGAACCGACCTCGATCGGCGGCGCCGCCTGGTCGGGCTCCGGCTCGGGCCGGGTGCGCCGCAGCACGGCCCCAACCCGGGCGACCAGTTCGGCCGGGGAGAACGGCTTCACCACGTAGTCGTCGGCGCCGCGGCGCAGGCCGACCAGGCGATCGGACTCCTCACCGCGGGCGGTCAGCAGGATCACCGCGACCTCCGGCCCGGGTAGCTCGCGCAGTCGCCGCAGCACCTCGAGCCCGTCGATCCCCGGCAGCATCAGGTCGAGGACGACGAGGTCGGGATGGCTCTCGGTGGCGAGCTCCAGGGCGGCGAAGCCATCGGCGGCGGTCAACGTCTCGTAGCCCTCGCGCTCGATGTAGCGGCCGACGATCTCGAGGATCGTTGGCTCGTCGTCGACGACCAGCACGGTCTTATCCGAAGGTGAAGGCATAGCCCATGATCCCCGCTTCCGGCCGCAGTTCGAGCAGGTGGTGTTCGACCTTGGGCAGGTTGACGAGGTCGTAGAGCCGCTGCGCTTCGACCGTGACGACTCCATGGTGGACGTCGGCGCCGGCGTCGGCGGCGGAGATCGGTTGGCCGTCGAGGAAGACCCGCATCCGCTTCGGCCCGTGCTCGGAGCCGAGCACGTTGTAGACCCGGCGGGCACCGAAGCTGAGCCGCAGTGCGGCGCCCTGCTTCGCTTCGATCGATTTCAGCGAGACCCGCCAGTGGCCGCCGAGGTCCCATTCGTTTTCCGGCGGGCGCGGAGTCGAGGTGAATTCGAAGGTGCCGGGTGAAAGCGCCGGTTCCATCCCGTCGGCGATCCGTTCGGCCCGGAAGGGGCCGAGGTAGGTCTCCGGCGTCGTCGTCGTCCGCGAGGGCGCGATCCCATGGGCGCCGGAGCGACCCTTGCCGGGGGCGTCGCCGGCTTCGCGCAGGAGCTCGCGGATGACCGATTCTTTCTCGCCGTATTCGCCCTCGCCGAAGTGGACGAAGCGAACGTTGCCGGCGGCGTCGACGAAGTACTCCGCCGGCCAGTACTGATTGCCGTAGGCGTTCCAGGTCCCCAGTTCGTTGTCCTGGACGACCGGATAGCGGATGCCTTCGTCTTCGATCGCCATCTTCACGTTCGAGGCTTCGCGCTCGAACGGGAACTCGGGCGAGTGGACTCCGACGATTGTCAGGCCGTCCTTGCGGTAGCGCTTGTCCCAGGCCTCGAGGTAGGGCAGCGTGCGGATGCAGTTGATGCAGCTGTAGGTCCAGAAGTCGATCAGGACGACGTGGCCGCGCAGGCCCTTCATCGTCAGCGGCCGGTCGCCGGGGGTGTTGAACCACTGCTCGGTGTCGGTGAATTCGGGGGCCGCGCCGTATTCGTGCAGGGGCACGGAGTCTTCCGCTTCGCTGGCTGGTTCGGTGCCGGCGCCGCCTTCGCCGGGCAGCGGCTGCTTTCGCGGTGCTTCCGCTTCGCCGCCGCCTCCGTTGAGGGCTTCGGCGCCGATCCCGTGGGTGTCGTGCAGCGAGGCGAGAGCGGTCTTGGCACTGCCACTGTCTTCGAGGCTTTCGGCGGGCGTCGTCAGCCAACTCGGCCAGTCGCTGGCGATCGTGCTCTCGAACTTGGTGTCGTAGTTGCCGAGCATCGCCAGGGCGATCAGGACCATCACCGCGCCCATCGCCATCTGGAAGCCGCCGCTGCGCTGGGCCAGGGGCTTGAAGAGCCGTCGTCCGCCGATCATCAGTGCGTAGAGGACGACAGCCGAGCCGAGCCCGTAGGCGAAGGCGACTGCGAGGCGGCCGGCGTCGAACGAGCTGGACGCGGTGACCGTGATCACTCCAGCGAGGATCGGGCCGGCGCAGGGCGTGTAGAGGATGCCGAGGCTGAGGCCGAGGAGGAAGCCGGAGCCGAAGCCGTCGCCGCCGCTCGGGGTCGGCATCTTTCCGGCGAACCGGGAGGCGAAGCCCTCGACCCGGGCCGCGAGCGGCGGCACGAGGAGGACGACGCCGAAGGCGAGGAGGACGAAGATCGCGAGCTTGCGGAGCAGGTCGTTCGGCAGGCCCAGGGCGTCGATCACGTAGGCGAGGACGACGATCGCGAAGGTGAAGGAGACGGTTAGCCCGGTGACGATCCCCAGGGGCCGGCGGCGCCCGCCGGTCGCCCCTCCCGAGAGGACGATCGGCAGCACCGGCAGCACACAGGGCGAGATCGCCGTCGCGGCGCCGGCGATGAAACCGAAGAGGATTAGCAGCAGCATCGACTCAACCTTTCCAAGCAGGCATTACGAGACGGTGACGCCGATGGATCTAGGCCGGCGCCGGCGGGGTCGCGGTGACCTCGCCGTCTTCGCGCCCAGCCAGGGCGAGGGCCCGGCCGACCCGCTCGCCGATCCCGAAGTGGGAGCAGATCGTCAGCTCGTGCTCGCGGCGCAGCGGCCGGATCGGGTCGACGACCGGGGCCCGGCGCAGGGCGTCGGCCTCCTCCGCCACCCAGACCCCGGAGGGGGCCCCGGCGCACTCGCTCAGCGGCACGGCAACGACGCGGGTCCCACGCCGGCGACCGAGCCGGGCGACCAGCCAGACCGGCCGCCCGTCGGCGCTGTCGACGAAGAAGCCCTCGACCTCGCCAACCGCCTTGCCGCCGCGCTCGCTGACCGAGGCGCCGACCCAGGTCTCGGCCACGTCGGCGGAGGGTGTCGGCGCGCCTTCGGCCGGCGCGCCGTCGCCGGGAGCCGGCGCCGACCCTTCGGCCTGGAAGCCGTCAGCCATCGATCTGGCGCTCCAGCAGCTCGCCGGCGGCGCTCGCCGGGTCGAGTTCGCGGCTGACCACGCGGTCGAGCAGCTCGGCGGTCGCAGGGTCCGCCCCGACCGTCGCTTCCAGCTGCCGCCGCAGCCGCGAGGTGGCGATCCCCAGCACCTCGCTGCGCAGGTTGCGGGCACGGCGCTCGGCCAGCGTCCCCTCGGCCTCGATGAACTCGCGGTGCTCGTCGATCGCCTTGGCCAGCTCGTCGACCCCCTCGGCGCGCGCCGCCTCGGTTCGCAGGATTGGCACCTTCCAGCCTTCCGGGTCGTGGGAGAGGGCGAGGACGCCGCGCACCTCGCGGACCATCGTGTCGGTCATCGGGTGGTCGGCCTTGTTGACGACGATCACGTCGGGGATCTCCATCACCCCCGCCTTCAGCGCCTGGATCGAGTCACCGGAGCCGGGCATCAGCGCCAGCACGATCGTGTCGGCGTGGTCGACGATGTCGATCTCCGCCTGGCCGACGCCGACGGTCTCGATCAGGACGTCGTCTTTACCGGCCGCGTCCATCACCAGGGCCACCTGCAGCGCCGCCTCCGAGAGCCCGCCGAGGGCACCGCGCGAGGCCATCGAGCGGATGAAGACGCCGGGGTCGAGGAAGTGCTCGGTGAGGCGGATGCGGTCGCCGAGCAGGGCGCCGCGGGTGAACGGGCTCGAGGGGTCGATCGAGAGCACGGCGACGGCGCGGTCCTCCTTGCGCAGCTCGCCGGTGAGGGCCCCGATCAGGGTGCTCTTGCCGACCCCGGGGGGGCCGGTGAAGCCGACGATCCGCGCCGCCCCGGTGCGCGGGTAGACCTCGCGGACGAGCTCCCAGCCGGCGGGGTCGTCGGACTCGATCAGGGTGATCGCCCGGGCCAGCGCACGCTTGTCGCCGGCGAGGAGGCGCTCGGCGAGCGGTGCGGTCTTGGCGACGTCGGCCACGGGTCGGCCAGTCTAGATGAGGCCCCAGAGGCGGCTAAGGTTGCCGCGCCGTGATCCGCTTCCTCGCCCGCAACCGGATGCTCAACTGGCGCTACGGGCGCCTGCTCTGGCGCTGGGCCTGGCGCCGGACGTTCACCGCCGCCGGGCGGCGCTGGCGCACCCACGGCTTCGTCTTCTTCGGCCGCGGGCTCGAACTCGAGGTCTCGCGGCGGGGGCGAATCGAGTTCGGCCGCTTCGTCTGGATCGGCGACGGGACGAAGATCCGCTGCCACGAGGGCGTGGTCGAAATCGGGCAGAAAACCGTGATCGGCCAGGAATGCACGATCTCCGCCTACCAGCGGGTGCGGATCGGCGAGCAGTGCGTGATCGCCGACCGGGCGATGTTCATCGACTTCGACCACGGCGTGGTCGAAGTCGAGCGGCCGATCCGGGTGCAGGGGATCTACAAGCGCGACGTCGAGGTCGGCTCCAACGTCTGGATCGGCTACGGCGCCTGCATCCTGCGCGGGGTCCGGGTCGGCGACAACTCGATCGTCGGCACCAACGCCGTGGTCACCCGCGACGTCCCTGCCAACGCCGTCGTCGCCGGGGTGCCGGCGCGGGTGGTGCGGATGCGCGAGGCGCCGGAGCGGTTGCGCTGGCCGCACCCGGTCGAGCCCGACCCCGAGGCGCCGACGACGCTGCCTCAGCCCGATCGCGTCTGACCGGAGCGGGAGCGCAGCTCCCACACCAGCGGAGGGTGTAGCCCGCGCTGCCGGTCAGGCGACGGCGATGTCGGTCTTGGGGAAATCGTCGCCGACGAAGAGCAACGGCTGGTCCGCGACCTTCGCCGAGGCGTAGCTGAGGCAATCGCCAAAGTTGAGGTTGGCGGGATGTCGACCCTTCCCGTAGCGAAGACGGGCTCGAGCAGCGACCGACCAATGGGCCTGCCCAAAGGGGATCATCGCGACGTCGTTCTCGTCCAGAAACCGAGAAAGCATCGACGGGCCCGCCGTTCCGAAGCGGGCAACCAGCACCGTCGCCGTCTCCACTGCGATTGGGGCGCCGATGCCGATGTTCGAAGCATCCGCTAACGCGTCGAGCAGGCGCCCGTGCCCTGGCTCAGCCAGGATCGTCGCAATCACGCCACTGCTATCGAGGATCAAACCCCGTCCGGCCCATAGCCGAGGATCTCTTCGATCTCGTCTTTGCTCATCGGCGGCTTGCCCAGCTCCTCGGGCGGAATCTGCGGCCAAATCTCCGTTTCCAACCATTCCCGAATGTCCTCCGCGGTTCTCTTCCGCCCCCCTGCTCGCAGCCGCAGTCGATCACGGCGTTCGCGCAGGGCGGTGCGAGTTGCCCCGGTCTTGGTCTCGCCCGTTATCGAAGCGATTTCCGCCACCAACTCCTCGCTCTCTTTGTCCTTGATATTTAGCGACATGGTGGAATGGAACCATTTTACGGGAGTTCCACCCGATCTGCCGCCGCACAAGTCATGATATCAAAATGCAGACGATTGTCGGTAAAGGTTTTGTCCGCCGCATAAACAGCGGGAGAGGTTCTGAAGGTTGTACGAGATTGCAAATCAGGACCGTTTTCTGTGTGTCCGACAAAAAGCAGCAGAGCGCGGAGATAGCAGCCCGCTTTGGCGAAAACCTGCGCCGCATCCGCCGGCGAACCGGGATGTCGCAGGAAGAACTCGGGGTCCGAGCTTCGTTGCACCGAACTGAGATTGGGTTGCTCGAGCACGGGGAGCGGCTCGCTCGGATCGACACGATGGTGAAGGTCGCCAGCGCCCTCTCCACCACTCCCAACGAGTTGCTGGAGGGCATTCACTGGACGGTCGGGGACGTCAGCAGCGGCCGGGTACGGATCGGCGAGCTCTCCGCCGACCCTGCGAAAGAGGACTAAGCCGGACCGGTCTTGGCGCCGGCGAGGTCGGCGTAGACGGCCGCGGTCTGGACGGCGACGTCGGCCCAGTCGAAGCGGCGGACGTGCTCGTGGGCTTCGGCGACGAGGCGGCGGGCGAGGGGGTCGTCGGAGAGGACGCGGATCGCGACCTCGGCGAGGGCGTCGGGGTCGTGGGCGCGGAAGCGGAGGCCGGCCTCCTCGTGGGGGACGACCTCGCGCAGGCCCCCGGTGTCGGCGACGATGCAGGGGCAGCCGGAGGCCATCGCCTCGAGGGCGACGAGGCCGAAGGGCTCGTAGATCGAGGGGACCACGGTGAGGTCGGCGATCCGGTAGAGCGAGTGGAGGACGTCGTCGCCGATCCAGCCGAGGAAGGTGCCGTGCTCCATCAGCCCCAGCTCCTCGGCCTGGCGGTGCAGCTCCGCCTCGTGGGTGCCGGAGCCGGCGACGAGGAAGCGGGTGTTCGGCACCTCCTGGATCATCCGCGGCATCGCCTCCAGGGCCAGCTGGAAGCCCTTCTCGTAGACCAGGCGGCCGATCAGCAGAACCAGCTTCTGCTCCGGGGCGGCGAAGTCGGCGCGCAGGCGGGCGAGCACCTCGGGGTCCTGATTGGGGAGGTCGTCGGGGTCGATCCCGTTGGGGATGACGCTGATCCGGCTCTCGGCGACGCCGAAGATGTCCGCCACCTGCTCGCGCATGTAGTGGGAGCAGGCGATCACCCGGTCGGAGCGGTTGGTGATCCAGCGCTCGACCCCGTGGATGTAGGACTGCGGATGGTCCTCGACCCAGCCCTGGTGGCGGCCGTGCTCGGTGGCGTGGATCGTCGTCACCAGCGGCGCCCCGAAGCGGCGCGCGAGGTGGTCGCAGGCGTTGGCGACGAGCCAGTCGTGACCGTGGACGAGGTCGAACTCGTAGCGGTCGCCGAGCTCGACCCCGGCGGCGAGCATGTCGGAGTTCATCCGCTCCACCCAGGCGACGAACTCGCCGAGGTCGGTCGGCCGTTTCGGCTCGCGGATGCGATGGATGTGGACGCCGTTGAAGCTCTCGGTCGCCGGCGACTCCTCCCCACCCCTGGTCAGGACGTGGACCTCGACCCCGAGCCCGACCAGCGCCTCGGAGAGCTTGCGGACATGGCGGGCGAGGCCGCCCTCGATCAGCGGCGGGTACTCCCAGGAGAGGATCAGGACGCGGGTCATGGTGGCGGCTGGTTCACGTCTCCAGCAGCGGCGCCAGGCTCAGATCAGGGGCGAGCGAACGCATGCGCGGATCGGTGTCGCGGTCGGACTCTATTGCCTGCAGCAGTGCCTCGCCGTGGCCCGCCGCGCGCAGGAAGGCGTAGTCCCCCGCCTGGCCGCGGGCGTCGAGGAAGGCCCAGTCGCTCGCCTGGGCGGCGAGCAGCTCGCGGGCGGCGCGCTCGGCACCGGCGCCGCGGAGGCCGCCGCCGAGCGCCCGCAGCAGCCGCAGCTCCAGCCGCCGTGCCGCCCAGGCGAGGTCGGCGACCGGGGTCGAGTCCCAGGTGCGGAAGTCCTTGCCCTCGCCCCAGGTCGAGGCGCGGAGCGGCCGCTCGACCGGCTCGTGCTCGGCCAGCGCGCTGGGGACGTCGAGGCAGCGGACCCCGGCGGCGGCGGCCCCGTCGAGGACGGCGGCGAGCCAAGACGGGCCCTCCGACCACCAGTGGCCGAGCAGCTCGGCGTCGATCGCGAAGACGAGCAGGCCACGGCGGCCACGGCTCTCGGCGTAGGCCTCGAGCCGGGCCGCCGCCGCAGCGAGGAACTCGCCGGCCTGGCGGCGCGCCGCCGCCTCCGCCGCCGCCGGGTCGTAGGCACCGCCGCCGACCCGCCAGAGCCGCATTCCGCGCAGCGATTTGCCGTCGAACTGGGCGTAGGCGGGGTCGGAGGGATAGCCGTCGAGCGCCCAGAGCCAGGAGATCGCCTCCCAGTCGATCGGCAGCGCCACCGGTCCGGCGGCGGTCGCGATTGGCGCCAGCGCGTCCAGCGGATCGTCGAGGTGCTCGCTCTGGTCGACGCAGAACCACTCCACCCCGGCCTCGGCGAGGCCGCGCTCGAGCCCCGGCGCGTAGGCGCACTCGGGCAGCCAGAAGCCGCCGTCCCAGCCGAAGCGGCGGCGGTGCGAGCGCAGGCCGGCGTCGAGCTGCAGCCGCAGCGCCGGCCGGGTCGCCAGCAGCGGCAGCACCGCGTGGGTCGCCGAGGAGGCGGCGAGGGCGATCCGCCCCTCCCCCGCCGCCTCGCGAAAGGGCCGCAGCGGGTCGCCGCCGACCGCCTCAAGCAGCCGCTCGGCGCGGTGGTAGCGGGCGAGCTCCGCTTCGACCGCCGGGTGCAGCTCGGCGCCGACGTCGCGCAGATCGGCTTCGGCCGAGCCGATCCGCCAGACCCGCAGGAACTCGGCCAGGCGCTCGGCGGCGCCGGCGTCCTCGAGCTGATCGGCGAGCACCGGCGTCACCGTCATCGTCAGGTCGCGGGCCACCTCCAGCACCGGCAGGTAGGAGCGGATCACCGCGTCCCACAGCCACTCCTCGCCGAACGGGTAGGTGCCGAAGCCCTCGACGTAGGGCATGTGGCTGTGCAGGACGATCGCCAGGTCGCCGGCGGTCCCCTCACGCGGCGCCGGCATCAGGGGCGGCAGACGGCGATGAAATCGAGGGCGCCGTCGAGGTCGCCCTCTTCCCGCAGGGCGAAGTCGGAGGCGGAGATCGCCGGCGTGAAGCGGTCGTAGAAGGGCTTAGTCAGGCCGACGCGTTTGTGCAGCGAGTCCCAGCCGAGACGGATCGCCAGCTCGTGGGCGCGCAGCTTGCGCGCATGGAACAGGCCCAGCAGCCGCACCTCGGCGAAGTGCGCCTCGCAGAGCGCCCGGAACTCCTCCGCCCGGTACTCCTTGACGTGCCAGGGGTTCTCCGACTTCTCCGCCCCCGGTGGCGCCAGGGTGAGCAGGTTCGGGGTGGAGACGTAGGCGGTCCCGCGGGCGGCGGTAGGCCCCGCTTGCGCCCCGGCCGCCAGCATCGACTTGAAGTGCTCGAGGATCGCGCCGGGGTCCTGGACGTGCTCGATCGTCTGCAGGAAGACGACCGCGTCGCAGGGCTCGGCGAAGGTCTCGACCAGGTCGCGCTCGTAGCGCAGGTTGGGCCGCCGGTAGCGCAGCCGCGCGTGCTCGTGCGCCTCCGGGTTGGCATCGACGCCGACCACGCTCGCCGCGCCCGAGGCGAGAGTGTCGGAGCCGTAGCCCTCGCCGCAAGCCATGTCGACCACGCGCAGGCCGCCGACGCGGGCCGCGATCCACTCGTAGACCACCAAGTGGCGCCGGAACCAGTAGTTCTCCTCGGGCACGTCGGGGAGCGTGCGCTCGCCGGTTAGCTCCAGCGGCGGCACCCCCTCTGGCTGGTCGCGCTGCAGGTATCGATCCTCCACGGGGCGAGACCGTATTAGAGTCCCCGCCCGATGCCGGCCTCCCCGACCGCGACCGCGGCCCACATCAAGGACGTCAACACCCGCTACCACGACGCCGCCGCCGAGGAGTACGACGCCAAGTGGGGCATCGACTTCGGCCAGATCGGCCAGCGCCAGGTGCGGCTGAAGCTGATCAAGGCGCTCGGCGGCCTCGACGGCCAGCGCTTCGGCGACGCGCTCGAGATCGGCTCCGGGACCGGCTACTTCTCGCTCAACCTGGTCCAGCTCGGCGTCATCGAACGACTGACCGCGACCGACATCTCGCCGGGAATGCTGCAGCGGCTGGCGGCGACCGCCGAGGCGCTCGGCGTCGGTGAGGTGAGCACGGTCGCGACCGAGGCTGAGGAGCTGCCCTTCGAGGACGAGAGCTTCGACCTCGTCTTCGGCCACGCCGTCCTCCACCACATCCCCGACCTCGACCGCGCCTTCGCCGAATTCCGCCGCGTCCTGCGGCCGGGCGGGATGGTCGCCTTCGCCGGCGAGCCGAGCCGCTACGGCGATCGCCTGGCGGCGCTGCCGAAGCGGGCCGGCCTGCTCGCGGCGCCCGTCTGGCGGCGGCTGACCGGCGCCGAGGAGCGCGCCGTCGCCGAGGCCGAGCAGTCCGAGGGCCACTCGCTGGAGGGCGAGGTCGACGTCCATGCCTTTGCCCCCGCCGACCTGCGGCGACTGCTGAAGCAGGGCGGCTTCGAGGCGCGCCGGGTCGGCGGCGAGGAGCTGCTCTCCAACGCCTGGGGCTGGGGCCTGCGCACGGTCGAGTCGAGCGCCGAGCCGGAAAGCGTCCCCTTCGGCTGGCGCCGCTTCGCCTTCCAGAGCTACATCGCCCTGCAGAAGGTGGACACGCGGCTGCTCGAGCCGCACCTGCCGGCGGAGCTCTTCTACAACCTGCTGGTCAGCGGCCGCAAGCCAGCCTGAGCTCGCTGCGAACGTAGTTATGCCCGCTATGCGGGAAGAAGTACGTTCGCACGGCTCCAGACGACCAGGTCGAACCCGGTCAGCGGGTTGATGATGGTCTCGCCAGGCGTCAGGCCGCCCTTCTCGGCGACCCGCTGGGAGCGCTCGTTGCGGCGGTCGATCAGCGAGATCACTTCCGACAGGCCACAGCGCCCAAAGGCGTCCTCGCGAGCGACGATCGCCGCCTCGGTGGCGTAGCCGCGCCCCCAGGCGAAGCGGCCGAGGCGGTAGCCGAGCTCCGGCCGGTCGGCCATCTCGGGGACGAAGGTCGGGTGGGCGACGCCGCAGAAACCGAGCAGCTGACCGGCAACCTCCTCCACGGTCGCCTCAACCATGAAGTGGCCGTAGCCGTGACGCTCCCAGTGCGCCCGCGAGCGGGCGATCCCGGCGGCGGTCAGCTCGCGGTCGGGGGCGGCGGCGAGGAACTGATGGACCTCGGGGTGGGAGTTGATCGCCGTCATCGGCTCGACGTCCTCCTCGCGCGGCTCGCGCAGCAGCAGTCGCTCAGTTCGCAGCTCGACGCTCATCGCCGCTCGCGTGAGCGGCCGGAGCCCGCGCCGTCCGCGCCGGCATCGGGGCGCTCCTCGCCGGCCCGCCGCACCCGGAACAGCTTCACCCGCGCGTCGATCCCCTTCAGCCGCCGCTCGCCGACGAAGGAGTAGGAGAAGCCCTCCTCTCCGGCCGCCTCGCGCATCGCCGCGTCGACGACGACGCTGCCCGGCCGGGCGATCCCGGTGACCCGGCTGGCGAGGTTGACGGAGCGGCCGTAGTAGTCGCCCGACTGCGGCAGGGTCGGACCGTAGGCGAGCCCGGCCCGCAGCCAGGGGAACTCCTCCCCTTCGGCCTCGGCGGCGGCGGTCAACTCAAGCGCCGCGGCGACCAGGGCATGGGCATCGGGTGAGACCAGCATCACCGCGTCGCCGATCGTCTTCACCAGCCGCACCGGCGGCGCCGCGACGGCGGTCGCCATCTCCTCCAGGCGCCCGGCGACGAGGCCGAGCTCCTCCGGCGCGATCTCCTCGCCGAGCCGGGTGAACTCGACCAGGTCGGCGAAGCAGACCGCAAGCTCGACGGCGCCGCCGAGGGCGCCGGCCTCGAGGTCGGCGGCGGCGATCACGTCGCGTTTCACCTGCTCCAGCAGGTTCGCCTGGAAGGCGTAGGTGAGGGTCTCGCCGACCAGCGGCAGCAGCGCTTCGGCGATCGCCTTGAGCCGGTTGGCGACGTCGCGCTCGGTGTCGCCAGGCTGGGTCATGTTGCGGACGACCAGCTCGCGGTTGGCTTCGGCGATCCGCCCCATCCCCATCCCGATCGTGCGGGCGTTCCGCAGCATGTCCTCGGGCGGGAAACCGGCGTCGAGGATCTCCTTCGTCCGGCGGGCCGCCGCCAGGTCGGCCTCGGTTCCGATTCGCTCGTCGGGGTCGGGCGACGGCACGCCGAGGGCGGCGCGGAACTGGCGCAGCAGCTCCAGGTCGAGGCCGGAGAGCTCGGCCACTTCGCGGGCCGAGTAGCGCGCCCCGTCGCCGGCGATCGCGTGCTCGACTGGGACCAGCGCCAGTCGCCCGGCGGCGACCGCATCGCGCAGCTCAGCCATCGGCACCCCCTCGGCGAGCAGCTCCTCGAGCAGCTCGCGCCGCGCCTCGCGCGCCGCGCCCTCGAGCCCGTCGAGCATCCCCTCTGCCGCGAAGTCGGTCACGCCGTCGCCACCGCCCCGCCGCGGCGGGGGTCGCCGCCGCCGCTCAGCTCACCGGTCTCGGGATCGCGCGCCACCGCCTGCACGCCGCCGAAGAATAGGTTGAACTCCGGGTGGCGGTGGACCGGCATGCCGGCCGCCTCCAACCGCGCCAGCACCGCCTCTTCCACACCGGGCTCCGCGTCGAGGACGCCTTGCTCGAAGTGCAGGCGGGGCGCCGCCACCGCCTCGGCGACGGGCATCCCCTGCTCGATCACCCGCAACACGGTCTGCAGGATCGCGCCGCGGATCCGGCTGGAGCCGGCGCTGCCGAGGCCGAGCACGGTCTCTCCCTCGCGGCGAACCACGGTCGGCGCCATCATCGACGGCACCCGCCGCCCCGGCTGGATCGCGTGGAAGCCGAGCGGGTTGAGGTCCTCCTCGCCGAGCATGTTGTTGAGGATCACCCCGGTGCCGGGAACGAGGACGCCCGAGCCGGAGCCGTTGGAGCAGGTGACGCTGGCGCAGGTGCCGGCGGCGTCGATCGCGGCGACGTGGGTGGTCGAGCCGAGCAGGTCGGCGGCGGCGAGGTCGAGCCCGGCGGGGTCGAGAAACCCGACCTCCATCCCCTCGCGGTAGAGCGCCTCGGCGAACTCGAGGTCGCGACGGCCCTCGGCGGCGCCCATCGCCGCGACCAGCTGCTCCGGCCCGCTCGGCTCCGGGCCGAGTCGCTCCAGGAGGCCGAGGCAGTAGGCGATGAGGATGCCGCCGGAGGAGGGCGGTGGGTTGGTCAGCACCTCGGTGCCGCGGAAGGCGGCGGCGATCGGCTCGCGCTCGATCGGCTGGTAGGCGGCGAGGTCGCCGGGACCGAGGCTGCCGCCGTGCTCGAGCACGAACTCGGAGATCCGCCGCGCCACCTCGCCCCGGTAGAACGGCTCCGCCCCCTCGGCCCCGAACAGTTCGAGCGCCTCGGCCAACTCCGGGAAGGCGAAGGTCTCGCCCTCGCGCAGGCGCCGGCCGCGGGGCGAGTAGAGCTCGCGCGCGGGGCTGAGCTGCTCGTGAATCGGCCCGAGGATCTCCAACAGGTAGGCCTGGGTGGTGGTGACCGGGGCGCCGCCGCGGGCCAGCTCGATCGCCGGCCGGGCCAGCTCGGCGAGCGGCATCGAGCCGAAGCGGCGCAGCGCTCGGACCAGCCCGGCGGCGGTCCCCGGCACCCCGCAGGAGGCGGGACCGACGTAGAACGTCTGCACGGTCTCGGCGTCGAAGCGGACCGGCACCGGGACCAGCTCGGCCCGGCGCTCGACCCCGTCCAGCCCCGGCGCGGCGACGAAGAAATCGATCAGCGTCGGCACCTCGCCGCCACCGCGGTCGACCAGCATGTAGCCGCCGGCGCCGAACCCGGTCAGCGGGCTCTCGACCGCGAAGGAGGCGAGGACGGCACCGATCGCGGCGTCGACCGCGTTGCCGCCGGCGCGCAGGGCAGCGGCGCCGGCCTCGGCGCTCAATGGGTGGCCGGCTGCGACGACCCCCTTCATCGCGGCGACTGGCCGGCTCAGCCGGGGAGGAACTCGGGCACGTCGATCCCGAGCTCGGAGTCGCGCTGGCGCTCGGTATGCGTCTGCGGCGGCCGCCCGCGTCCCATGTCCTTGGTGCGGCGGATCGTCGGCTCGTCGCTGCGGCGCTGCGGCGCCCGACCGTCGAAGCGGGTGGCGACCACGGTGACCCAGATCTGGTCGGAGAGCTCCTCGTCGACGTTGGCACCGAAGATGATGTTGGCGTCCGGGTGGGCCGCCTCGCCGACCACCTTGGCCGCCTCGGAGACCTCGACCAGCGAGAGGTCCGAACCGCCGGTGATCGAGAGCAGGATCGCCCGAGCGCCCTCCATCGAGGTCTCGAGGAGCGGCGAGGAAATCGCTTTCTCGGCGGCGAGGATCGCCCGCTCGTCGCCGTAGGCCATGCCGATCCCGAGCAGCGCCCGGCCGGCATCCGACATGATCGAGCGGACGTCGGCGAAGTCGAGGTTGATCACCGCCGGCAGGGTGACGAGGTCGGAGATGCCCTGGACGCCCTGGCGGAGGACGTCGTCGGCGACCTGGAAGGCCTCGACCATCGAGGTCTGCTGGTCGAGCACCTGCAGCAGCCGGTCATTGGGGACGACGATCAGGGTGTCGACCTCCTCGGCCAGCGCGTCGATGCCGCGCTGGGCCTGCTCGCCGCGGCGGCTGCCCTCGAAGCTGAACGGCTTGGTGACGATGCCGACCGTAAGCGCGCCGACCTCGCGGGCGAGGCGGGCGACGACCGGGGCGGCGCCGGAACCGGTGCCGCCGCCAGCACCGGCGGCGACGAAGACCATGTCGGAGCCCTTCAGCAGGCGCTTGATCTTGTCCTGCTCCTCGAAGGCGCTGCGGTGACCGACCTCGGGGTCGGCGCCGGCGCCGAGGCCGCGCGTCTGCTGGTCGCCGATGTGGACGGTGACGTCGGCAACGCAGAGCTGCAGCGACTGCAGGTCGGTGTTGACCGCCATGAACTCGACCCCGGGGATGCGGGCGTCGACCATGCGGTTGACGGCGTTGACGCCGGCCCCGCCGACGCCGATGACTTTGATCACCGGCTGATGCGGCTCGCCGGAGCCGGGCGGCTCGTAGGCCGGCTCCTCGCGCCCGTAGCGCGGCGAGCCCGGCAGGTAGTCCTCGCGCTCCATCCGTGGGCGCGGCTCCTCGGAGAAGACTCGTTTCAGCCGTTCCGGGGCGGTCTCGGCGCTCGACTCGACGGCAGAAGACTCCAGCTGTTCCTGGTCATAGAAACCCGACGAAGGAGCGGAGTCTGCTGGAGCGGTCTCTCGTGCGGGTGGCGCGGGGGGCGACTCCGCAGCGGAAACTTGCGAGGCCGGAGGGGCGTCACTGGCGACAGGAGCGGCGGGCTGAGGCTGACCGGCGGGCTGGGGCTCTTCAGCGGCCTCTTCGATCGGCCGCGCCTCCTCGGCGGCTTTCTTCGCCTCGGCGGGATCGTCGCGGCCGTAGCGGGGCGCATCCTCGGCGGGCTCGGGGGCCTCGCCCCGGGGCGCGTCCATCTCCGGCGGGTCGGCCGGAGCGTCGTCGGCGGTCGAACGGAAGAGGTCCGCAAGCGGACCCTCGCGCATGCTCGCTCGTTTGTTACGCCGAGCCATTGGCCAGAACCTCCTTCGCCAGCTCGCGGTAATAGTTCGCGGCGCTGGAGCCCGAATCGTACTTGAGCACGCTCGCGCCTTTCACCGGCGCCTCGGCGAATTTGATCGCCTTGCGGATCCGGGAGCGGAAGACAAGGTCGCCGAAGTTCTCTTCGAGGATCTCGACTGCCTCCTTGGCGTGGACGGTGCGGGTGTCGAGCATCGTCGGCAGGATGCCCTCGATGCGCACCTCGGGGTTGAGGTTCTCCTGGATCATCCGCAGCGTGTTCTGGAGCTGGACCAGCCCGCGCATCGACAGATACTCGCACTGCACGGGGACGATCACTTTGTTCGCCGCGGTCAGCGCATTGATCGTCAGCAGCCCGAGGCTGGGCGGGGTGTCGATGCAGACGAAGTCGTAGTCGGCCGAGACCTCGCGCAGCGCTTTCTCCAGCGAGCGCTCGCGGCCGATCTTGGTGCTCATCGCGATCTCGGCGCCGGCCAGGTCGATCGAGGCGACGGCGATGTCGATCTCGCGCTTGACGATGATCTCGGAGATCGGCATGTCGTTGACGAGCACGTCGTAGAGGCTGCGCTCGACCTTGTCCGGGTCGATCCCCTGGCTCATCGTCAGGTTGCCCTGCGGGTCGAGGTCGATGCAGAGGACGCGGTAGCCGGACTCGGCGAAAGCGACGGCGAGGTTGAGGGTGGTGGTCGTCTTGGCGACGCCGCCCTTCTGGTTGGCGAAGGCGTAGACGTCGGCCCGGGCGACCTCGGGCTCCTCCTCGGCGTCCTGCCCCTGGGGGCCGCGGTCGGCGAGGAAGTCGAGCCGGGTCGGGGCGATCAGGTCAACGGCCTTCATCCGACCGTCGTCCTCGGGCTCCGCAGCGGGCGCCTCGGGGGAAGTCGCGGGGGCGGCAGGCGCCTGGGCGGCTGCCTGCGGCTGGACGGGCTCGGCGGCGGGCCCAGCGGGAGCAGGCTCAGCAGGCGCATCGCCGAGGGGTTCCTGCTCGGCTTCGTCGGCGGGGGTCGCCTCGTGGGCGAGCGGCGCGGGCTCCGGCTCGTAATCCTCGGCCGGCTGGTCCTCGTAGCTATCGTCGTACTCGCCATCGGTGCCGAAGTCATCCTCGCGGTACTCGTCGACGGGGCGCTCGGGGACGGCTTCCTCCATCCCCCGCAGCTCCTCCTCTAGCGAGTGATGCTCCTCCGTCACGACTGGCTCGGCCTTCTGCTTCTTTCGGCTTAGAAATCCCATTGCGCGGATATTCGGATGGGGCCCCGGTTTTCCTGCCGCGCGGCGAAATTGCTAGGAATTGCCCGATCCCCGAACTTCTCGACAAGCGACTCGTGATCGTCACCGGCAAGGGCGGCGTCGGCAAGACGACGGTCTCGGTGGCGTTGGGGATGCGCGCCGCGGCCGAAGGCAAGCGCGTGATCGTCTGTGAGGTCGCTTCCCAGGAGAACGCCTCGCGGATGTTCGACCATGCCGAAGTCGGCTTCCACGAGGTCGAGATGGAGGAGAACCTCTGGTCGATCTCGATCGACCCGGACGAGTCGATGCGCGAGTACGTGCTGCTGCAGCTGAAGGTGCGGGCGATGCGGGACCTGCTCTTCCGCAGCCGCCTCTTCAACTACCTCGCCGCCGCCACCCCGGGGCTGAAGGAGCTGGTCACGATCGGCAAGATCTGGGAGCTGGCCCAGCTCGACCGCAAGGTGAAGAAGGGCCGCAAGTACGACCTGGTGATCGTCGACGCGCCGGCGACCGGGCACGGGGTCGGCTTCCTGCAGACGCCGCGCACCTTCGCCTCGATCGCCCGGGTCGGGCCGGTCCACTCGCAGGCCCAGACCCTCGACAACTTCATCACCGACCACGAGCAGACCGGGGCCGTGATCGTCGCTCTGCCGGAGGAGATGCCAGTCAACGAGACGGCGACGCTGGAGCACGACCTGCGCGACGGGGTCGGCGTCGCGGTCGACCGCATCTTCCTCAACGGCCTCTATCCGGAGCGCTTCTCCAAGGCCGAGGCGGAGAAGCTCGGGCAGCTGGCCGCCGGCGAGGACGGGGCGGCGCGCGCGGCGGCGCGGGCGGCCGTCTCCGAGCACAACCGGGCCCGCTCGCAGCGCGCCCAGCTCTCACGGCTGCGCCGCCGGGTCGAGGCTCCGGTGAAATCGCTGCCCTTCCTCTTCCAGCCCGACCTCGGCCGCGAGGGTGCCCGCACCCTCGCCAGGAAACTGGGCTGATGCCGGAGCTCGGCGAAATCCTCGACGGCAAGCGGATCTGCATCTGCGCCGGCTCCGGCGGCGTCGGCAAGACCACCACCTCGGCCTCGATCGCGACCGGGATGGCGGCCCGGGGGCTGAAAGTCTGCGTGCTGACGATCGACCCGGCGAAACGACTCGCCGACTCGCTCGGCCTGGCGGAGCTCGGCAATGACGCGCGCCGGGTCGACCCGGCCCTGTTCGAGGCCCAGGGGGTGGAGATGAAGGGCGAGCTGTGGGCGATGATGCTCGACGCCAAGGCGACCTTCGACGAGCTGATCGCCCGCCAGGCACCGGACGAGGAGAGCCGCGACCGGGTCCTCGAAAACAGCATCTACCAGCAGATCTCCAGCGCCCTAGCCGGCTCCCAGGAGTACATGGCGATGGAGAAGCTGTTCGAGCTCCACAGCGAAGGCGACTACGACCTGCTCGTCCTCGACACGCCCCCCACCCGCAACGCCCTCGACTTCCTCGACGCCCCGAAGCGGTTGACCCAGTTCATCGAGGGCAAATCGATGCGGATGTTCATGAAGCCGACGGGCCTGGCGGCAAAGGTCGCCGGCCGCGGCGCCTCGGTGGCGCTCGGCGTGCTGAAGCGGCTCCTCGGCTTCGACCTGATCGCCGACCTGGCCGAGTTCTTCAACGCCTTCTCCGGCATGGTCGACGGCTTCCAGGCCCGCGCCCAGCGCGTCAACAAACTCCTCGCCGACCCTGCCACCTGCTTCCTCGTCGTCTGCGGCCCCCAGGGCGAGCCGATCCAGGAGGCGGTCTACTTCCACCGCAAACTGGTCGAGGCCAAGCTCCCCTTCGGCGGCGTCATCGTCAACAAGGTCCACTACCCCGCCGAGCACCTCCGCGACGCCGGCGACGACCTCCCGGCCGCCCTTGCCGCCAAGCTCGACGACGAGGACCTGGCCAAGCGCACCGCCGCCAACTTCTCCGACTACCAGGCCCTCGCCGAGCGCGACGCCCGCAACATCGAGCACCTCGCCCGCGAGCTCCGCGCCTCCGGCGTAATCCGCGTCCCCTACATGGACGAGGACGTCCACGACCTCGCCGGCCTGGCGGAGATCAACCGCTACCTGTTTGCAACCGGCGAGGAGCGGGTGGCGATGGCGGCGGGCCGGGCTTAGCGCCACTCAACCAATCCCCGGCGCGCGCCGATATCCGCTCAGTGGGTAAAATGCTGAGATCGCTTTGGCTGGCGCCACCGCTCCTGATCGCTAGTGCCTGGCTGGCTTTTTCGAACACCTCGACCGGTGACTATCCGTTCGATGCCGCCCCCGCGGTAGACGCGCTGGCGCACGGCCACGTGTCGAACTTCCTTCATGCGGCACCGATCATGGGGCCATTCGCGGTGGTCTGGCAGGCGCCCTTCTCACTGTTCGGCGGTAGTGCGTTGGCGAGCTTTCAGTGGGCCTGCTTCAGCTGTTTATTGGCGGCATCGGCCCTGGGCTGGTACCTGGCGCGTATAGCTGGCCGTCGCGGAGCAAGCGAGCTAGGGCAAGCGCTGATCGCCCTGCTCTGCGTGGTGAATCCGCTGACGGTACAAGCCCTGCGAATGGGTCACCCGGAGGAGGTGCTGACGGCGGCATTCGCGATCGGAGCGGTCGCCGCGGCGGTGGAGCGCCGGGGGCTGGTGGCTGCGCTGCTCCTGGGGCTTGCGGTGGCCTCGAAGCAGTGGGCGGTCCTGGCGGGATTCCCCGTGCTTATGGCACTTCCCGAGCGAAGGGTTCGCTGCGCCGCGATCGCCGCCGGCCTCGTCGTCGTCCTCGTCCTGCCAACCCTGATCGCCTCGCCCTCGGCCTTCTTCGACGTCCAGAGCAACGCCGCGTCGGGCGGCAATCTCGCCTCGGTCTGGAGCTGGTGGCACCCCGCCGCTCCAGCCAGCGCCCGCTACCTACCGCACCTGCACACGACCACGACTGTGCACGAACTGCCCGAGCCGGCGCGCAGCCTCAGCCACTGGCTGATCGTCCTTTCCTTCATCGCCGTTCCGGTCTGCCTCTGGCTGCGGCGCCGCAGCTTCGGTCTCGACGGAACCGACGCGATGGCCCTGTTGGCCCTGCTCGCGCTACTGCGTTGCGCTCTCGATCCGGTCGACAACATCTACTACCACGCGCCGTTTCTGCTGGCGCTCCTCGGCTGGGATGCCGTTGCCGGCGAGAAGTTGCCGCTCCGCGGCCTCGCCGGTCTCGCCGCTTCGCTGCTGCTCTGGCGCTGGTCCCAGAACCTTGATGACCCTGAGCTGTTCAACGCCGCCTACATCGCGGTCACGATCACGACGGTAGCCGTAATCGCCGGCTACCTGCTGCGACCGGCAGCGGCGGGGGTGCGCTTGGCGTTGCGGCCTGGCTAACGCGTCTTGCCGAAGTGCTCGTACTCGAGGTGGGAGACGTCCCAGTTCGAGTCGGGCACCGGGAACAGGTGGCGGACGCGCGGGGTGTCGATCCGCTCGCGGTGCTGGATGTCGCGGTCGGAGTCGACCGGCCATTCGAGCGAGTCGCCGGGACGGTGGTCGGAGACCTCGTCGAGCCAGGGCGTGTGGGTGATCCGGATCTCGTCTTCGGCCGGGATCGGCTCCAGAATCCGGGTGTCCTGCTCGGGCACGTGCTCCTCCTCGCTCGGTTCCTCGTATGCGTCGAAGTCGGGCAGATCCACTTCGACGGATGGTTCGCTCTCCTGAAAGACGCGAATGTCCTCGCCGGCGAAGGTGTCGGGCGAAAGCGGCGCCTGCGGTTCCTCGGCGCGGGCGGCGCTGATGTCGAAGAGGCGGGGCTCCTCGGCGATCGGCTCGGGCTCCTCGACCTCGTGGCCAACCGAAACGGTGATCTCGGCATCCCCACCTTCGAGGCCGGTGGCGATCAAAGTCTCATCGGCTGCCGCGCTGAGGTCGCCGCCGAGCTCGCCGAGGGCGGCCTGGCGCAGCAGTCGGCGCACGCCCTCCTCGGTCCAGGCAGCCAGCTCGATCGCTTCCGGCAGCGAGCGACCGTTCATCAGCTCGCGCTCCAAGTGCAGCGCCTCCTCGAGTCTTTCGCGGGCCTCGATCCGGTCCATCGTCCCGTCGGCGATCAGCGCTGCGCCGCGCATCGGCAGTGAGGCACCGACCGGGCCGTGGCCCTCGAGCACCGCACGCAGCGCCAGCAGGTGGTCGCTCAGTCCGTCGAGCGAGCTCTCGCGCTCGCAGCCCATCTCGAAGCGGCCAACGGCCCAGGTGAGCGCGGCGTCGGGATCGGGGCGGGACTCGAGCGCGCGGGCGAAGCTCGCCAGCTCGGCAGCCTCCTCGTCGGAGAGGCGATAACCGCCGGGGCGGGTCGCGGGGGCGCCGGTGGTGATCCGCCGCCAGGTCCCCTCCCCAGTCGGGGCGAAGGCATAAGGGCCGAGGCCGACGCCGCCGCCCTTGAAGAGGCGCATCACGCTGGCCAGCTCGTGCAGCTGCTGCAGGGCACCGGCGGCTCCCCCGTCCGGGTCCTGCTCGGCGACGGCGAGGTACTGGGGCTCCCAGGCGGCGCGTCCCATGCCCTCCGAGCGCATCGCGTCGACAGGAGCGTCGACGCTGTCGGCGCGGACGAGGCGGACGCCGTGGGGAAGTTGCAGGCGCGCGGTCGTCATCCGCAGCCCGACCATCGGCACCATCAGTACCTCGGCGTCGTCGGCGTCGCGCGACTCGGCGTCGAGGGTGGCGAGGGCGCTGTCGAGCCGCCCGTGATCGAGGGCGAAGCCGGCGCTGCCGTCCCAGAGGTCGGCGAGGAAGAGGACCACCATGTGTTCGGCGCGGCTGCGCGGATCGGCGGCAACTGGCTCACCGCGGTCCTCCAGCCAGGCGGCGGCGACTCCGGCCTCCATCACCGCCTCGCGGGCGGGGGCGTACCCGGGCAACCCGTGCAGATCGGCGGCGTGCTCTTCGACGTAGCGTCCGGTCAGCGGCACGTAGCTGAAGAAACCGGAATCGTCGGCTTGGTCGCCGACGTCGAAGGGGACCTCGTCGCCGGTCGCGACCAACGTCGAGAGCTTGGTCGAAGCCTCGGTGGCAAGGCGCTTGATCGCATCGCTAAGCAGGTAGTCGCGCACGTCGGGGGCTTCCTGCCCGGTGTCGGCCCTCCTGCGCCTGCATGACTCCTTGCAATTCCGGCCCGGATTTCCTCAGAACATCCGTCCGCCCCCTCCAGAGCCGGGCCCCGGTGCCGATATCGCCTCTATGAGGAAACGACGCCTGACCGACCCCGCCCTGATCATCGCCATCATCGCCCTCGTCTTCGCCCTCGGCGGGTCGGCGATCGCCGCCAAGCGCTACCTGATCACCAACGCCAAACAGATTTCGCCGGCGGCGCTGAAACAGCTGGCGCAACTGGCTTCCGGGCAGCCCGGCGCGGCGGGCGCGAACGGGGCGGCCGGCGCAGCTGGCTCCAACGGCGCGCCCGGCGAACGCGGCGCTCCCGGCCCCGGCGCGGTCGTCTACTGGGCAGTCGTCGACAAAGAAGGCGAAGTCAAACGCCACGGGACCGGCGAGGCGAGCGGCGAACGGCTAGCCGAGGGGACCTACGCGATCGACTTCGGCACCGACGTCTCCCAGTGCGCCTACGAGGCGGCGATCGGCCGCTTCGAAAGCCAGGGAACTGAAGATCCCGGCTTCGCCACCGTGGTCGGCCAGGCCGGCCACCCCAATGCGGTCTACGTCCAGACCTACAACGCGACCGCCGAAGAAGCGAGCGAACGGGTCGACAAGAACTTCCACCTCGCCGTCTATTGCTGAGGCGGACAGGCCCCGGTAGGGGCGGGTCCTAGGCCAGCGTCGTTCTAGGCGACAGCTACGGCTGTCGCCTCTTCTTCGAAGAGCCAGCGACTGCCGTAGCGGCGCATGTCGTCGATCAGTGGCACCAGGGCGCGGCCTTTCTCGGTCAGCGCGTACTCGACTCGAGGCGGGACCTCCGGGAAGGTGTGCCGCTCGACGATCCCCTCCTCCTCCAGCGCCCGCAGGCGCAGCGAAAGCGTCCGCGGGCTGATCCCCTCCAGCGAGCGCTCCAGCTCGCAGAAGCGGGAGGCGCCCTCGGCGAGGTCACGGACGATCAGGAGCGTCCACTTGCCGCAGACGACTTCAGCGGTCCGACAGACTGGGCACTCGGCGTTGGAGGTGGCGCTCATCTCAAGGGCTTTCGCAAATTCGGCTTCCGGAGAAGCCATTTGATGCTTCAGGAAGTGTAGCGCCGTGGCTTCACTTACTGAAGTAATGCGGATTCCGGCGACCAACCGGCCCCGGGGATACCGCCGGCGAGTTCGTCGACGATCCTGAAGGCGCGCAGGCGAGCGAAGATCGAGGGGCGCGATTCGGAGCCGGGGCGGACGATCACAACCCGATAAGCCGTGCGTCCTCGGGAGAGGAAGGCATCCTGCTGGAAGTACCCGTCGGGGTTCCGCCACTGCAGGTTGTGGGTGCCGGGCGGATGCGAGGACGGTCGCGAGAGCGCTTCCGTTCGGCATTCACCGCGGGCCGCTTCGCCGATGAACTTAGATGCCGCCTCGGCGCTGGACAGTCGCCAAACGTCGACACCGATGTCGTCGCCGCTGGGCGCCCACCAGCGCAGCTCGAAGCCCGACGGCCCGCCACCCCCGGGCACGCCGCTCCGCCCCGGTTCGGCATCCGTCCAGGCAACCGAAAGATCGACCGGGCCTTCTTCATAGGGATCGAGGTGATGGGTCGGGAATGCCGCGAGGGCTCGGCTCCGAAGCGCCGTCAGCTCGTCTGAGTCGACATTGGGAAGCGAGGGCTGCCGATTTATCGGACAGGTCTCGGCCGTTGCCGATCCGGAGTCGCCGCCGAGGAGATCGGTCTTCGTCGTCAGCGCGTAGGCGGAGAGCCCCACCAGCACTCCGAGCAGGACGACGATACGTACCCTGGCGTCGCCGAGCATCGGCGCCCGCTCCCTACTTCTGCGCTTCGGAGCCGCCCTTGTCCTGCGCGGCGCCCTTGGATTCCTGCGTGGAGGTCTTCGACTTCGAGCCGGACTCCGCGTCGACGACCCGATTGATCTTCTTCAGGGTCAGCTTGTAGGGCCGTTCTTCGAGCCCGTAGGCGAAGGTCTCCGTCTGGCCGGTCTTCAGTTCGAGCAGTTGGCAGCTTTCCTGTTCCAGTGCACAGGTCGCGGGGCCGTAGTAGGCGAGGACTTCGTTGGTCATCAGGAAGAGCGCGTGCTGGTGGTCGGGAGTGACGCCCATGAAGACGACGACTGGCTTTTTCGCGTTGGGAAGCTGGGTGTAGGTGGCCTGTTCCTTGTAGACGCCGAGCTCGGCTTCCTTCTGGTCGGCGAAGCCGGCGTTGAGATCGACCGTGTAGTCGACGACGTTGTGTTCGACGACGATTTCCTTTTCGGTCTTGGTCGCCGTCGAGCCGGGAGAGACCGGAGCGGAGGATTCGGGCGAAGGGCTTTCGGGTTCCGAGAAGGTGGAACCACTCGATTCCGCCGGTATTTCGACGCTTTCGGATTCGGTCGCCCCGGCTTCCAAATCCACTTCGGGCGTCGGTGTCGCCGGGCGCTTGAAGGGATCGCGGGCCTGCCGGTAACCAAGGCGCTGGCGCGGGTCGCGAAGGCCCGGTTCAGCCGGGACGACCTGGAAGCTCGCTGCGGCGGCGGGCGCTTCGGCGCCCCCGATCGGGGGCGCCACCGGAACGGATTCTTCTTCGCCACTCGAGGAGAGCAGCAACGGCGTCGCGACGATCGCGACGAGAAGAAGAGCGACCAGAGGGAGGAGGCGCCTGTCACGGAGGTCGCCGTAGAGGTCCCGGGCGAACTTGGGCGGTCTCAAGCCGGAGCCCCCGGTCTCGCGGCTCTCCTTCTTGAGGCGAGACAAGTCAAGTTTCGGCAGCTGAACCTTCATGGCAGGTCCGGAGTCGTGGAAGCTGGTCCGGCCGGCGTGGCCCCGGCGGTCAGCCCCTGATCGGGCGGGGTGACGTAGGTGCTCACGGTGAGATTGGCCTTCAATCTGCCGCTCGCTTCCTGTCCTGATTCTCCGGGAACGTCGGTCACCGGGGTCAGGTTGAAGCCATCGACGGTGATCAGCCTTCCCTCCGCGTCGACCGTGGCACCTTTGGTCTGCACCAGGGAGTCAAGACGATGGATGAAGCCCGCAAGCTGGAAGAAACCGCCTTCGAATTCGAGCGTGTAGGGCATCGAGAGGAAACCGGCGGGTCCCGTGGTGGACCCAATTGGCGTCAGGCCGGTGGCACCTTCACCGGCAACCGCGCTCGTTTCCCCTTCTTCGCCTTTCTGGATGATCGCCTGGAAGTTGGTGTGAGCGGCCGCGCCGGCACCGCCAAGCTGCACCATCAGCGAGGGGGTCGCGGCTTCCGCCGGAACCGCCTTGCCAAGCAGGACGAGTTCACGGTAGTTGTGGGGGAACGCTGCTTTGGCTGCCTTCGCAATCGAGGCCTTTTGCTGCTCAGCCGCCACTTCGCCACTGAGTGCTTCCGTTCGTTCCGAGAGTTCACCCGCCTTGTCTTTCTTCGGCGCGAGTAGCAGCATCCAGAAAGCCACCGCGAGCGCGATCACGACGACAACGGCGAGTGCGGTCTTGGTAGACTCACGCATCGCTCAGCCCACCGGTTCCGTCGTCGGTGCGGAGGAAGCCGTTTCTTCGGCAGGGGGTGCTTCCGGCGTTTCGGGAGCGGCTTCAGAGCTTTCTTCGCCTTCGCTAGATTCAGCTTCGCCTGACGCCGCTTCTTCGGTTCCTTCCGCCGCCGTTTCGGCGCTTTCCGCGCTCGATGCCGCGATCGCTTCGGCTCCATCTGGGGAGCTCGGCGCACCATCGAAGGCGACGACAATCTGGAAGTTGTAGATCCCCGAACCCGAGCAGATGCTGCCTCCTTCGGCGCCGCTCGATGCGGCCAGCTTCGATTCCTTCAGACCGATGCGGGTTACTCCGTCGATGTCTTTCAGCGAGGCGATGAATCCCGCGACAATCCACTGGTGGGGAGCACAGCCTTCGAGCTTCAGCGAAGGGCTGGAGATCGAGACGCTTTCGCCTTCCACGCCAGCTCCACCGCCAGCTGAAGCAGTGAGATTGTCGAAGTAGACCTGCGGGGGCAGAATCAGAGACATCTCTCGGATCACCCGCGGCCAGTCGAACCGACTGTCGGCGAGCTGGGAGATCGTCTGAGTGCGCTGTTCCGTCAAGGTTTGGAAGCTCGCGTAGGGGGTCAGACGTTCGGCTTCGGCCGTGGCGGCGACTTTGCTCGCTTCGAGACCAGACACTTCGCTTTCGCGATCGGAGATCTCATTGGAGGTGAGAACGAGCAAGACCACCCCGATCAGCAGCACCCCTAGGGCGCCGACGATGATGTAGGCCAGCGGGCCGGTACGGGCAATGCCGCCAGCCCGCCGCTCATCCTGAGGGATTAGGTTGATGGGCCGCATCGCTCAGTGCTCCAACGCGAGGCCGTATGGAAGCGTCAGTCGTGCGGCCTCGCCGTCTGACAGCCCGCCGAGGGCGGATGGGCGGCGCACGGTTACAGCTCGACCAAGCACCCTCGTTAGGCCGTCAGCCAGCCCTGGGATTGCGCTTCCCCAGCCGCAAACGATCACGTCCTCGACCGGGGTCGCATCCTCTTGGGCCCCGTAGTAGTCCAGTGAGAGCCGGAGCTCGTCCCCGAGCTTTCCGAGGTTTGCCTCCAGCGCGATTCGAGCGGCGGCTGCGGCGCTGGGATCTCCCGCAACCTGGTCGAGCGGAGTCTCAAGGCCAACATGGAGCAACCACTGCTCAGCGTGCTCGAGGAGAAGGCCGCTCGATGCGGACAACTCCTCGGCGATCCCGCGAACGCTGAACTGAGCGACTCGCGAAAAAAGACAATCCGAGCCGCGGGCGATAGCCAAATTGGTGACACCACCGAGACTTGCGAAAAGCGTGGCTGGGACGTAATCGTCGACTGCCGGATCTCCGTCCGCCTCCGGTTGCAAAACCGCAGGCGGACGTCCGGCGGCAAGTGCGCGGATCATCCCGAAGGCGGCGAGGTCGATCCCAACCGGTTCGAGGCCGGCGGAACGGGTCACATCGAGCAGGGAATCGATCGTCGCTCGTCGAGCGGCTACCACGGCGACATCGACCTGACGTGAACCGTCGTCGGTAACGCGCGCCCCGATCACCTGATGGTCCAGCACAGCCGAATCCAGCGGCATCGGGATCTGCTCCTGAGCCTGGAAGCGCACTGCACTGCGGAGCTGGTCTGGATGCTCGATCAACGGCAGACGAAGAGTTCGGAAAGCGACGCCTTGGCTTGCTACGGCAAGACGGACATGACGACTGAGCTTGTGGCGGCTGAACAGCTCCGAAAGAGCCGCGGAGACCGCTTCGGCGTCGACGATCTCGCCGCCGCTGAAGGCGCCAGGGGCAAGCGACTGAACCCCGATCCGAACCTGCCCGGATTTCGTCGGCTCGGCTGCGGCAACGGAGTCTGCGTCGATATCGAGACCGACCGTAGAACCGGTCGCGCTCTTTCGCGTCAGGGACATTTCAAGATGGGGGCGGCGCACTCTTTCCTAGATCGGCAATCGGGGATTCCGGCTTTACCCGCGGGCGACCGCGACCGTCAACCCAGCGTCGAGAGGTAGGCATCGATCAAAGCGCCGCCGGCAAGCAAAGCCGCGACCCCCCCGAGCGCGAGGAACGGCCCGAAAGGGATCGCCTCCTTCCGAGCCGCGGCGCCCTTGCGGATGACGATTGCGATCCCGACGATTGAGCCGACGAGAAGGGCGATCAGCAGTGCCGGAATCACCTTGACGCCGAGGAAGAGTCCCATCGCGGCGGCGAGCTTGACGTCGCCCATCCCCATCCCCCCGGGATAGGCCATCGCGGCGAGGAAGAGGACCAGGCCGGCACCAAAGCCGGCAGCCAGATGCTGGGGCACCGAGCCGAGATCTGAGATCGCGAGGATCAGGAACCCGAGAATCGAACTGACCAGGAGCACGCGGTTGGGGATGATCCGTCGCTCCAGATCAGTCAGGGTGATTGCCACCAGCATCGAAACGAAGACGAGGCCTAGCGCCATCTGGCCGGCGTCGTCGTCATAGCGAACCGCGACGGCGGCAAACAGGATCGCGAGGGTGATCTCGGCCAGCGGATATCGCGCCGAGATCGCCTCGTGGCAGCAACGGCTTCGACCCTTAAGCGCGAGCCAGGAAAGCACCGGGACATTGTCGTAAGCGGCGATCTGAGCCCCACACCGAGGGCACTGCGAGCGTCCCCCAACGACGGACTCACCGACCGGGACGCGACTGGCGACGACAGTGACGAAGCTGCCGATCATCGCGCCGAATATTGCGAGCAAAATCGCGACCGTCGCGGTCATGGCGTCGGGTCGACGACGGTTGACTGAAGCTCGTAATAGGCATGCTGGTAGTTGGCCAGGTTCGCCTTGGTTACAGGAAGCACGTCGATGATCACTCGCTTGGCACGACAAGTGCTAGCGGTAGCTTCGGTTTCTTCGCAGGTGACGAAGCGGTCGACGGTCACTTCGGTTCCGTCCGGTGCTTTCACACCGGTCGTCTGCTTTTCCAGCCCCCCTTCGAGTAAGAGCCTGGGTTCGGCGGTGCCAGTACGCTTGAGGTTGAAATAGAACTTCCCGCCGGACGTCGAGATCCTGTTTTCCGGCAGCTTCGTATTCGAGCTGAAAGCCGCCAAGCCCGCGGTGCCCAGGGAGTCGAACCCTTGAACCCTGGCCCGTTCCATTTCGCGCTGGCCGACACTGATCCCGACCTGGGATTCGCGGCTGCGCTGGATGTTGTGTACACCGGCGGCGAAGGTGATGAAGACCGCCAGGGCCGCGAAGATCAAGATCACGGCGGCAACCAGAACCTCGATAATCGTGAAGCCCTCCTCTTCGGCTCGGAGTTTCTCCAACATCAGCTTCCCCGGTACGTCGTTGAGTTATGGAGGGCTGCTCCGTCTTCGACCACGGTGAATCCACTTTTCCCGGAACCTCGCAGTTCCACGGTGACGCCGACGAAGCCCGGTTCGGTGCCATTGGTTTCGGCACACTTAGGCGAAGTGGTGCTCGGCACATAACAGAACACTGCCGCATTCGCGAGGCCCCCGACCACGGTCACCGCGCTTTCGGTGCCAGCCTTGCGAGTGCACTTATAGGTGGCTGGGTTCGTGCCGGCTTCCTGGGCGCAGGAGTAGACGACCTGACAGCTTTCGGTGGCTCCGCCGGATTTGTCGCAGAGCGTCGTCAACGTCACTCCAGTTCGCCCGGCGGGAACCGCCTTCGTCCCTTGACGGATATCGGCGGTCATCTTCTCGATTGCATTTCGCGCGAATCCAATTTGGTCAGCGCGCTGGGTATTCTTCGGCTGGGCCTGCATCACCGAGACCAGCATCGATACAGCCGCGGCGGTGACGAACACCATCATCGCGGTGGCGACGAGCAACTCGATCATCGTGAACCCAGCCTCTCCTCGCCGCTTTGCCCTGGGTTTCATTTGAGATCGTTTGTCGCTGCTTCTATTTGACTCAACGGCGTTCGCGAACTCAGCCCCAGGTGCCAGCGCTGCCCTTGGTGCCGTTACAGCCGCCTTCCCCGCCGTTGCTGCACGGATAGACGAGCGACCCATTGGCTTCGCGCTTGATGCTGAACGTGTGGGTACCGGAGCCGGTGACCGTCAGCGTGTAGCCGCCGGTCGGGGTCCCCGGGCTGACCGTCATGGTCGGGATCGTCGGCTCGATTTCCTTGAGCTTGGAAAGGTTGCAGGATGCTGGGTAGGTGCCGTTGTTTTCGGTCGAGCAGGTCTCCATCGCCACCTGGGCGCTGTGGAGGGTCTCCTTGGCCTTGGCGTCGCTGGCCTTTTCCTTCTGGTTGAAGAAGGCCGGCAGGGCGATCGCCGCAAGGATGCCGAGGATCAGCATCACGACGAGGAGCTCGATCAGGGTGAAGCCTGACTCCTGGGCGGACAACCGAGAGAAGATCTTTTTTTGAATTCGGCGTTTCATTGTTCTTCCGGGGTCGGGGACGAAGACTGAGAAATTGGGGAGGAGGCAAGAGCCCCCTCCCCATCCACTTACGATGATTCGGTACTAGCGGCTAGGCCGCTATCCCCAGGTGCCAGCGCTGCCCTTGGTGCCGTTACAGCCGCCTTCCCCGCCGTTGCTGCACGGATAGACGAGCGACCCATTGGCTTCGCGCTTGATGCTGAACGTGTGGGTACCGGAGCCGGTGACCGTCAGCGTGTAGCCGCCGGTCGGGGTCCCCGGGCTGACCGTCATGGTCGGGATCGTCGGCTCGATTTCCTGCAGTTTCGAAAGGTTGCAGGATGCTGGGTAGGTGCCGTTGTTTTCGGTCGAGCAGGTCTCCATCGCCACCTGGGCGCTGTGGAGGGTCTCCTTGGCCTTGGCGTCGCTGGCCTTTTCCTTCTGGTTGAAGAAGGCCGGCAGGGCGATCGCCGCAAGGATGCCGAGGATCAGCATCACGACGAGGAGCTCGATCAGGGTGAAGCCTGACTCCTCTCCGGAGAGACGGGCAGCAACCCGCCTACGGATGTTCTGCAACATGGTTCCTCCTTGGGATCCATTGGTTTGCGCCGTCACTCCGTAGGCGTTGCGGCCCGACGCTACGTCGGTTCCGCGGCTTCGATGGAGGTCAGGCAGATTCATTACCTGCCCTTCATCGGTCGTCGGGCCCTGGGCTTTAGCGCCTGCAGCCGGAAATTCTTAGAACAGTTTTTTTGCCTGCTCGTGTGGCGAAAAGTGAGGGCCGCCGCACCCAAAATTCAGGCTTCGAAAGTAGACCGGTCCTGAAGGTCTGGACGTCCGTCCGAGGCCGTCGCCAGCGAACCGCCAAGGCCTGCCGGTCAGCGAATCTTTTCGTAGATGCTGAAGATCGGCAAGTACATCGAGATCACGATGAAGCCGACCACACCACCGATGAAAACGATCAGTAGCGGCTCGACGAGGGAGGTCAGCGCTTTCACCTTGGCGTCGACCTCCGCCTCGTAGAAGTCGGCGATCTTGGTCAGCATTTCCTCTAGCTGACCGGTCTCCTCGCCGACGGCGACCATGTTGGAGACCATCGGCGGGAAGATGTCGTGAGCAGCGATCGGCCCGGCGATCGTGCCGCCGCGTTTGACCGAGTCGTAGACGTCCTCCATCGCCTGCTCGACCACGATGTTGCCCGAGGTTTCACCGGTGATCTGAATCGCCTGCAGGATTGGGACGCCGGAGCTGACGGAGCCTGAGAAGGTCCTGGACCAGCGGGCGAGTGCCAGCTTCTGAACCACGTCGCCGATTTTGAAGGGGATCTTGAGTTTGATCCGGTCTATCGCCGCCCTCCCCTGCTCGGTTCCGCGCCAGCGGAAGCCGGCATAGACTAAGAGAGCGAGGACAGGGAAGACGATGAACCAGTAGCCAGTGATCGCGTTGGAGACCCCGACGGTGATCTGGGTCATCATTGGCAGTTCGGCTTTTTCCTCCGGGTTTTCTTCGGCGAGTTCTTCGAAGATGCCGACGAACACAGGCACCACGAAGGCGACGATTCCGAGCATCGCTCCAATCGCTGCCGTGAACACCAGCGCTGGGTACATTAGGGCCGATTTCACCTCACGACGCAGCTGGTCAATTTTCTCAAGATGGATTGCTACCCGGTCGAGCGACTCCTCGAGCCGACCCGATTGCTCGCCCGAGCGAACCATTGCCCGGTAAAGGCGATCGAAAACTCGAGGTTTGCGCTCCATCGCTTGGGCCAGCGAGCCGCCGGCCTCCACATCACGGCGAACGCTGTCGATCGCCTCCGAGATCTCCGGGTCCTCGGTCTGCTGCTCGAGGGTTCCGAGCGCTCGCAGCATCGGCATTCCCGAGGAGACCAGGGTCGAGAATTGCCGTGACGCCACGGCAAGGTCGCGCATCGGCACGCCTTTGAAGCGGCGGAAGACGTCCTCGACTTTGACCGGCGCCGACTTCTCCGACACCTCGAGAACGACCAGCCCTCGCTGGCGCAGCTGCTCGGCGACCTGAGCTTTTGACTCAGCCTCGATCTCGCCCTTGGCCGGAGCGCCGGTAAGGTCGACGGCTTCGAAGGCAAAAGTGGCGGCCCCGGCCATCGACTATGCCCCCATCCCGCTCGTCACGCCGGCCTCATAGCCGCCCTGACCGTTGACGTTGGCCGCATAGGGCCCCGCAGACTGACCCTGGCCCCCGAGAAGCCGACGGAGCTCCTCGGGCACAGTGGCGCGCTGTTCGGCGAGTTCCATCGTGATCCGACCAGAGCGGACGAGTCGAACGAGGTCGGCGTCCATCGTCTGCATTCCGATCGCTCCCGCGGTTTGGATCGCCGAGTAGATCTGGTGCGTCTTCGACTCGCGGATGAGGTTGCGGACGGCGGGATTCGGCACCAGTACCTCACAGGCGACAGCCCTACCCTGGCCGTCGGCGGTCGGCAGCAGTTGCTGGGTGACGATCCCCTGCAGCGCGACGGAGAGCTGAGTCCGCACCTGCTGCTGCTGCTCCGGTGGGAAGACGTCGATGATCCGGTCGACGGTCTGGGCGGTCGACTGGGTGTGGAGAGTGGCGAAGACGAGGTGCCCGGTCTCCGCCGCGGTGAGCGCGGTCGAGATCGTCTCCAGGTCGCGCATCTCGCCGACCAGGATCACATCGGGGTCCTGTCTCAAGGCAGCGCGCAGGCCGAGTGCGAAGTCGGGTGCGTCGGAGCCGACCTCACGCTGGTTGACGATCGAGCGTTTGTGGTTGTGCAGGAACTCGATCGGGTCCTCGATGGTGAGGATGTGATCCTGCCGTTCGCGGTTGATCACGTCGATCATCGCCGCCAACGTCGTGCTCTTGCCAGACCCGGTCGGGCCGGTGACCAAGACGAAGCCTCGCGGTTTGCGGGTGAACTCGCGGAGCACCGCAGGCACTCCGAGGTCATCGAGCGCGGGGATGTCCTGCGGAACCAAGCGGAAGGCCGCGGACACAGCTCCACGCTGCATGTAACAGTTGAGGCGGAAACGCGCGACGTTGGGGATCGCATAGGCGAGGTCGAGCTGCTGGCTCGTCTCGAAGCGTTTGCGCTGATCCTCGCTGAGGATTCCGTAGACGACGTCGCGAGTCTGCTGTGCGGTCAGAACCGGGAATCCCTCCATCGGCTGGACCTTGCCTTTGGAGCGAATCGACGGTGGAGCTCCGGCAGTCAGATGGAGGTCGGAGGCCTTGCGGGCAGCAACCTCGGTCAACACCGCAGCGAAATCGAAGTTCTCCCGCCCCGCCATCATGCAGTCACCCGCACAATCTCATCAAGGCTCGTGAAGCCGGCGCGCACCTTGGCCAAGCCATCCTCGCGCAGGGTCATCATCCCCTCCTGCCTCGCCACGGTGGCGATCTCCGCCTGTGGCGCGTGGTTGACGGTCATATCCTTGATCCGCTCGGTCATCCGCATCACCGAGTAAAGGCCGACCCTGCCCCGATATCCGGTGTTGCCGCAGCGGCTGCAGCCAACGGCCTCATAGGCCTCGACATCCCCTAGCGCCCGGAAGCCGGCCTCGCCGAGCGCGGTGGTCGGGACTAGAGCGCGGCGCTTGCAGGCCGCGCAGAGGGTTCGGGCCAGGCGCTGGGCGACGATGCAGTCGACCGCGGAGGCGGTGAGGAAGGACTCGATCCCCATCTTCGAGAGACGAGTGATCGTCCCCGGAGCGTCGTTGGTGTGAAGGGTGCTAAGCACGAGGTGGCCGGTGAGGGCCGCCTCGATCCCGATCCGGGCGGTGTCCGAGTCACGAATCTCGCCGACCATGATCACGTCAGGATCGGCGCGGAGGATCGAGCGCAATCCGGCAGCAAAGGTCAGGCCGGCTTTGGGATTGACGTTGATCTGATTGATCCCATCGATCTGATACTCGACCGGATCCTCGATCGTGATCACGTTCTTCTCGATTGAGTTGAGTGCGGTCAGCGCCGCATAGAGGGTCGTGCTCTTGCCAGAACCCGTAGGTCCGGTGACGAGGACGGCGCCGTACGGCCGGCGAACGGACGCCTCAAACGGCTCGCGTACTCCTGGCGCCATCCCGAGATCGTCGAGAGAGCGCATCGCGTTGCGGGTGTCGAGGATGCGAACGGTCGCACCCTCACCGCGCTGAGTCGGCAGCGTCGTGACCCTGAGGTCAACGCGGCTCTCGTCGACGGTCACACCGACGCGGCCATCCTGAGGAATTCGCCGCTCGGCAATGTCGAGGTCGGACATGATCTTGATCCGCGAGATCACCGCCGAGACCATCCGCCGGGGCACGTGGGCTGCCTCGTGAAGCACGCCGTCGACACGGAAGCGAACCCGCATGTCGTTCTGCTCGGGCTCGAAGTGGATATCGGAGACACCCTCGTTGACGGCTTGGCCGAGGATCGAGTAGACGAGTTTCACCACCGGCGCGTCCTCGGCAGTGGCATGAAGACCGCTGACCGGGTCGAAGTCGGCGTCGGCCGGATCGGCCTCGTCGTCGGCGACCGCCTCGGTGACCGCGCTCTGCAGCGAGTTCACCTTGCTCAGCATCGTTTCGATGTCGGCAGGGTCGGCGACGACCATTCGACAGTCGAGACCGGTCGCCATCTTGATGTCATCTGCGGCAAGGACGTCGGCTGGATCAGCCATCGCCACCAAGAGAGTTTGCGTGTCGGCATAACCGATCGGCACCGCCTCGTAGCGACGGGCGGAGGAGATCGGCAGAAGGTTCGCCGCCGCCATATCGACCGGATAGACCGAGAGATCGACGTGATCGAGCCCATAGCGCTCAGCGATCGCCAGCGACAGCTGCCGCGCATCAATCGCGTTTTGCTCAAGCAGAAGCCGCTCCGGCGGGCGACCGGCAACGCGACTCTCGGCGACTGCCGCCTCGGCCCGCTCGGAGTTGACGAAACCGAGCTCGACTAAGACATCGGTGACGAAGCGAGCATTGCGACCGTGGCCCTGCGGCGACGTCAAACCCGGAACCCCGCCGGCCTGAGCTGGGGCTGGGTCAGGCTCGTAGGAGTCCGATTCGACGACCGGAGCGACCTCGGGAGAATCTCCACCAGGCTCGGGCACGGTGTCCTGTGTATCTTCGAAATCGGGCGCAGGACGAAGATGGGCGGCGGTGGCGTCGGGCATTTCAGAGGGCTTCACTAGTTCGGGGCGTAGGTGAGTTGGGGGCCCTTGTATCCGGCGTCGACGACCGCCTGGACGATGTCCGGGCCGGTCTGGAAGCCATAGCTCACAGTCGCGGGAGCAGGCGCGCCGCCGTTCAGTCGTTTTGGGCTCACCACCACCAATGCTGGAGCCTGATTCACTCCGAGCGGCCCGGTAATCGCCGAATAGCGGGCGATCTTCTCGGCCGGGGCGGTGAAAAAGGCGACTTGGGGATTGCCGACGAGGATCTGGCTAGCGATGCCGACAAGGGCGTCGTCGATGCCGCCAGGACGGTAGATCAGCAGCACGATCGTCTTGTCTTCCCGGTAGGCCTGGTCGACAGCCTTGGGCAATGGCCCGGCAGTCGGCGCGCTGACGGCCGAGGTAGCCGCTGCAGGAGCCGCCCCTTCGAGGCTGCTCGCTTCTTCAGGCGCAGCCGAACTGCCTTCAGAGGTCGCGGTCGCGGGAGCCGCTGAGGTTCCGGCTTCGCTTTCTTCGCCACCACCGAGACTCGTCAGCAACAGGTAGCCGCCGACCAGGACGAGGACAGCCACTAGCGCGATCTGCGCAACGGGATTTTCGTTCAGCTTCTGCCTCATCGTGACTTACGCACCTACATGTAGGTCGTCATCACGACGGCTTGGCTTGAGTGCCGCAGGCCAATCGCCAGCGAGCCGGGAGAATCAACACCCAGAATCGACGACCGAACCGGTCTGAACCGCGGCGCATTCAGAAAACCGGCCCTGCTTCAGCGCGTTGACTCTCTTTTCTTCCGTCCGCGGATGTTCTTTTTCGAGTTTTTCGATTTCTTCCGAGATTTTTTTGATTTCGGCTTCGTGCTGGCGAGCGGTTTTGCTCGTCGTCGTCGTCGAAGTGCCGTTTTCGGTGATCGTCGTAGTCGTTTTGGTCGGCGGCAGGTATTCCCCGGTGGAGGGCGGCACGAAGGCGCCGCTGCGGTTGATCTGGGCGCCACCCTGGAGTTCGAGCGTTTTGCCGATGATCGCGCCGTTGAGGTTGACGCCGTTGTTGGCGATCACGGTCGAGCGCGGCGCGTAGACGACGAACTGGGAGACGTTGGCGCCACCACCTAGTTCGACCTTGCTGAGGCCGTCGGTGCTGGAACCGGGGAAGAGGAATTGCGGGCCGTTGCTGGCGTCCGGACCAACGTAGGCGCCGTTGGCGATCTGCAGCTGCGCTGCTCCGTTCAGGCCGGGACAATTCTCCGGCGAGTCGAAGTAGATCTTGATCGACTTGCCTGAGCCGGCGAGCAGCTTCGAGCCGCCAGCGAGGATCAGCTGACAGAGGAAGTACGGAGCGGTTCCTTCGAGGGTGATCTGGTCATAGGTGACCGTGAGGCTCCGGTTCGAGGGGTTCCAGGAGATGTTGCCCCGCTGCCAGACACTAGAGCCGACCGGATCGGCGGAGGCCAGGCGCGAGTCCGAGTTGGTGGTGCCGATATTCGACGGCAGGACGATGTTCGGGTATTCCGAGCTGCCCTGTCCGGCTTTGCGGCCGCTGGGGCAGTTCGAAGGCGAGTTTAGGCTCGAAGAGTTGTCGGTGGTGAAGGTCGTGCCGTAGGAGACGGAGCCGCAGACGTTCGCGCTGCCGACCATTTTAACCCAGCCGTTCGAGCCCGCGCCGCCGTTGTAGACCTGCGCGTTGTTGCCCATGTTCAGCCAGTCGACGCCGACGATCTGGCCTTTCGCATAGACGTTCGGGGCCGGGCTTTCTTTTTCTTCGGTACGAGTTTTCGTTTCGCCCGGAACCGTTTCGGTGCCGCTGCCATTTTCCTGTTCTTCTTTCAGCGTTTTTTCGAGGCTTTCCCGCTGGATCTTTTTTTCCGTGATCGTCGGGCTACCGTCTTTCCATTCGATCGTTTCGCTGGCGCAGGCGAGAAGTTCGATTCGGCGGCTCACAGTGCCGGCCTTCGCGAGCCCCGTGGAGATCACTTGAACCGGTTTCTTGCCTTCGGTCGTATTGGTGCAAGCAGTCTGGGTTTTCGCGCTCGTGCAGGTGTTGGTGCCGACGTAGCAGGGGCGGAGCTGGTAGCGGTATTCCGCTTCTCCGATCGCGCCAGTTTTTTGGGGGCACCAACCTTCGCCGTTGCGAGTCCCGTTCCCGACACACGGGATCGTCGGTTCTTTGCTGAGCTGTTCGCTCTGTCGCAAAACTGCGATTTCCGCTCCGGCTTCCGCGGCTGCGAGAGCTTCGTTGCCCTGCTGGTTGCGGCTATCGGAATTCTGGGAGTTGATGGAGGCGACGATCGGGACCGCCGCAAACCCCATCGCGATGACCGTGATCAGCATCGTCATCGGCAGCGCGATGCCGCGCTCCGAACTCCGAAGCAGGCTCAGCGCAACTTCGAGGCGATTGATCACGGCGTGTCTCATGCTGGGATCCCTTCCGGAGCGGAGAGCTGCTCGATACCACTGGCGCGCTGACCACCGGCGGCGAGCATCAATTTGAAGTCGTGCGGGCTGGAGGCGGTCTCGTAGGCGACCTCCTCGCTGATCCGTCCGGCGGTGACGTGACCGAGCAGGTCCTGGTCGAAGGTCTGCATGCCGTAATAGGAGCCCTCGGCGATCGCCTCGGAGATCTTGCCGGTCTCTTCCGGCGAGAGGATCAGATCTTTGACCCGACCGGTGGCGACCAGCACCTCCGCGACCGGAACCCGGCCCTGCTGCAGGCCGGGAACGAGCCGCTGGGAGATCACGCCGGCGAGAGTCGTCGCCAGCATCACCCGTGCCTGCTGCTGCAGGTGGGGCGGGAAGAAATCGAGGATACGGTTGATCGTCTCCGGCGCGTCGAGCGTGTGCAGGGTCGAGAGCACGAGGTGGCCGGTCTCGGCAGCGGACAGAGCGGTTCGCACCGTCTCCTCGTCACGCATCTCGCCGATCAGGATCACGTCGGGGTCCTGGCGGAGGATGCGCCGCATCGCCCGCGGGAAACTCTCCGTGTCGGCGCCGACTTCGCGCTGGTTGACGATCGAGCGTTTGTCCTGGTGCAGGTACTCGACCGGGTCCTCGAGCGTGACGATGTGCCGCGCCCGGGTGGTGTTGATGTGGTCGATCATCGCCGCCAGGGTCGTGCTCTTGCCCGAGCCGGTGGTGCCGGTGAGCAGGACGATCCCGCGGCTCGTCTCGGCCAGCCTCAGCACCGTCTCCGGGAGGCCCAGCTGCTCGGCGGTGCGGATCTCGAAGGGAATCGCCCGACAGGCGATCGAAATCGAGCCCCGCTGACGGAAGGCGTTGATTCGGAAGCGACCGACGCCGGGGATCGCGTGGGCGAAGTCGGCCTCGCCCTCGGCGTTGAATTCTCGCCCGCTGCGGTCGTCAGCGATCGCCGAGAAGGCGGCTTCGGTGTCCTGCGGCATCAGTGGCTCTTCATCGAACAGCGGCCCGAGGTGGCCGTCGACGCGCGCCATCGCTGGCGAGCCGACCTTGATGTGAAGGTCGGAGCCCCCGCGCTCAACGAGCGTGCGCATTGCAGTCTCGATCTCGAACATCCCGGCCCCATCGGCTCAATTGCCGAGATCTTTAGTCGTCTAAACGCTTGGTCGATCAGCAGTCTGTATGCGACTACTAAGGCGAGCAGCCGCGATGGCCGAGAAGAGGTGGGTGCCAGCGCCCCTCCAAGCGTCCGAACCAATCGAGGCAAACGCCCCGGCTGTACGGCGTTCAGCCCCTGCGCTCCGCGACGCCGTTGACGGGCTTTCCGACACCACCCCACTGCTGGCGGTGCTGCTGGTCGCCCTGACTTGGCCGATCACTTCAATCGCTCCGGAACCGGGACCGGACCCCTCTTGGCAGGCAGGTCTGTACATGGCCCTCGGTTCAGGACTTCAATTCGGCCGTGACGTGGTCTTCACCTACGGGCCCCTTGGGTTCCTCCATTCGCCGGTCCTCTTCAGCGAAGGGCTTTTCTTGGTTTCTTTCGGCTTCAACGCGTTCGTTCGGATCGCGCTCGTCACCTCGCTGCTGTGGACGGCGCGGCGAGCGCTACCACTCCCATTGGCGGTCGCCGCCTGCTACGTGATCCTTGTCGTCGGGCACCTGAACGCGACGCTAGTCCTCGTTGTCTTCCTCTGGGCGTTTGCTGCCACCGGCGAGGAATCGCCGGCCTTCGCTCCATCGCTGCTGGTGTTCGGTGGGGGGCTCCTCGGCGCGGTCGAGCTCCTGAGCAAGGTCAACTTCGGTGTCTCCGTCCTCGCCCTAACTCTTCTCGCCCTTTGCGCCCTCCCTGAGCGAAGGCGGCGAGTGCCCGCCTTCGCCGGTGTTTTCGTGGCATCGCTGACGGGCCTGTGGCTGATCACCGGGCAGACACTCGACAACCTTCCGGACTATCTCTCACATTCGGCGCAGATCGTCTCGGGGTATTCCCAGGCGATGGGGAGCGTCAACCCGGCCAGCTCGCTCGAAGTCGCCGTTGCCATCGTCGGCATCGGACTCCTGCTGACCGCAGCGGCGTTCGTCACCAGGGGCGCCAGCCGCGCGAAGCGGCTCGCCTCATGCGCGCTCGTCCTCCTATTCGCCCTCGCCTGCTTCAAGCAGGACTTCGTCCGGGAAGGTCGTGCCGACTTCGCGGTGATGATGGCCTGCGCCGCGATCGCCATCGCCTCACGCGCATCAACCCAACCGGCACAGCGGCTGCTCGCCGCAGCTGTGATTGTCCCGATGATCGCCCTGCTGGTCTGGTGGAACCCGGCGCCGACCATCTGGCAGGCGCTGCGACCTCAAGATCACGTGACGCAGCTCCGCCAGGGCATCGATGCCATCTCCAATCCGAAGTCTCGCCAGGAAACGATGGCGACGAGCCGTTCGCTGATGCGCCACTCATACTCCGTTCCCAGCGAGATCCGAGGTCGGATCGGGCAGAGTTCCGTCGCCATCGAACCGTGGGAAATCGGTGTCGCCTGGGCATACGGACTGAAATGGAAGCCGTTGCCAGTAATCCAGGACTACGCCGCCTACACTCCGGCCCTTGACCAGCTGAACGCGTCGGCTCTTGCCGGCGATGGACCAGACATGATCCTGCGACAAGGTGTTCGCGGCAAACAAGCGGCTGCGACGGTCGCGAACGTCGACAACCGCTATCCAGCCTGGGACGCGCCGGCAGCAAAGCTGAGTCTAATCTGCAACTACCGGGAAGCTCGCACCTCTGGCGACTGGCAGCTGCTCGAAAGAGACACTTCCCGCTGTGGTCCTTCACGGGCGCTCGGAACCACGAAGACCGATACCGGCGAGCCGATCAAAGCTCCGACCGCGCGCGACCGAAGCGAAATCGTCTTCGCTCACATCAATGGGCTCGGCAACGACACGGCGGAAGCGGCGGAAACGTTGCTCTATCGCCAGCCCAACCGCTGGGTCTCCTTCGATGCAGGCCGCCGCTGGAACCTCACCTCAGCCACCGCTGGCGACGGCCTGATCCTTAGCGCGCCACGCGCCGTCGACTATCGACGACCGTTCCAGCTGGCCCCGAACCCGAAGACCTTTGCCGTCGGGATCGACGGCGCTGGGCCGCGGCCGATCGAGGTCTCGTTCTTCAGTCGCCGAGTGCGACCCGAAGTGGAGCCGCAGGACGAAGAAGCGGCGCGCCGCCAGAACAGGCGACCCGCCGCTTCTCGCAATACGTCAGGCCGCTAGGCGACCTCGCGCAGTTTCTGGGCCTCGCCCAGGCTCTGCAGCTTTTTCAGGCTCTGGTTCTCGATCTGGCGGATTCGCTCGCGGGTGACGTTGAACGTGCGGCCGACCTCGTCGAGGGTGCGGGGGTGCTCGCCACCGAGGCCGTAGCGGAGTTCGAGGACGCGCCGCTCGCGGTAGGAGAGGTTCTCCAGAGCTTCCTTGAGGGCCTCTTTGGTGAGCAGGTCCGCGGCCCGGTCGAACGGGGACTCGGCCTTCTCGTCGGCGATGAACTGGCCGAACTCGGACTCCTCCTCGTCGCCGACTGGCTTCTCGAGGGAGACCGGGGCCTGGGCGGAGCGCTTGATCGAGTCGACCTCCTCCGGGTCGATGCCGGTGACCTCGGCGATCTCCTCCGGGGTCGGCTCACGGCCGAGCTCGGTGACCAGCTTGCGCTCGGCGCGGCCGATCTTGTTCAGCTTCTCGACCACGTGGACCGGGATGCGGATCGTGCGCGCCTTGTCGGCCAGGGCGCGGGCAATCGCCTGGCGGATCCACCAGGTCGCGTAGGTCGAGAACTTGAACCCCTTGCGGTAGTCGAACTTCTCCGCCGCGCGGACCAAGCCGAGGGTGCCCTCCTGGATCAAGTCGAGGAAGGGAAGCCCCTGGTTCCGGTAATTTTTCGCGATCGAGACGACCAGCCGCAGGTTCGACTCGACCATTTTCTGCTTCGCGTCGAGGTCGCCGCGCTCGATCCGCTTGGCGAGTTCGACCTCCTCCGCCGCAGTCAGCAGGCGGACTTTGCCGATGTCCTTGAGGAACAGCTGCAAGCTGTCCGTGGTCATGTCCGGTTTCAGGTCGAGCGCCTGTTTCTGGCGTCGGCGGCCTTTTTTCCCGGTATCGACGGGCATGGCTTCGGCGGCGGCTTTCTGCGCCGGATCCATGTCCTCGACGAGCTCGATCCCCGACTTCTCGAGGTGCCCGTAGAGGTCCTCTACGTCAGACTCGTCGAGATCGACCTCGGAGACCGCCGAGGCGATGTCGCCGAAGGTCAGCACGCCGAGCTGCTGCCCGCGATTGATGAGGTTTTTAACCTCCTCCAACTCCTGAAGCTCTGCTACCAGCATCCGTGTCTACTCGTTTCCCTAGTGCTTAACGTTTAATCGTGCGTGATCGCCTGCCGCTCGGGGAGTATGTACCCGTGCCGGGGGATCAAAAAGCGGACCGGAGCTTCGGTCCGCGAAAGATAGGTCGTTGCTAACTGCGATTTGCCCCTACGGGCTGCGTCTGTGCACCTCAAACGCGTGTTCGCATGGTAGTCGCTTCAGTTTGTAAAGTCAATGTCCAGAGCCATTCGCCATCCGACCCCCTGGCTGCGCGCCTTCTGGAACCGCGCCTACCGCGAGAACGTCACCGGGCTCTCGGCGATGGTCGCCTACAACCTGATGCTGGCAGTCTTCCCGTTCGCCCTGCTGGTCCTCTTCGTGCTCGGCCAGGTGCTGAAGATCCACGGGGTCGAGGACAGCGTCCTCAACGACCTCCAGCGGCTCTTCCCGAACACCGAGTCGGGGACGCTCACCGACGTGCTCGGCAAGATCCAGTCGAACTCGACCACGATCGGGATCGCCGCCTTCGCCGGCTCGCTCTGGATCGGCGCCTCCTTCTGGGGCGCGATGGACACCGCCTTCTGCCGGATCTACCACGTCGATTGCCGTGGCTGGTGGGAACAGAAGCGCTTCTCCTTCGCGATGCTGGTCGTCGTCGTCCTCTTCATCGGCGCCTCGATCTTCGCCCCGGCAATCGAGAGCGCGGTGGTCGCCAGCACCGATCGACTGCCCTTCGGCCTCTCCGACATCAAGGCGATCGACACCGTGATCGTCCTCGCCGCCGCCGGCCTCGTCACCTTCGGGATCTGCATCGTCATCTACTGGGCTGTGCCGAAGGCGCGGATGCCCTGGCGCGCGATCTGGCCGGGCGCGCTCTTCGTCACCGTCGGCGCCGGCCTCGCCAACTGGCTCTTCCCGATCTACCTCTCGAACGTCTCCAGCCTCTCCCGCTTCGGCTCGAGCCTCGGCTTCATCCTCATCGCCCTGCTCTGGTTCTACATCCTCAGCCTGGCGCTGCTTGCCGGCGCGGTGATCAACTCGCTGCGCTTCGAGCTCCACGACACCGGCGAGATGCCGTATGCGAAGCGGCCTCATAACCCCTGCGCCGGGCTCGACCCGGCGGAGGCCGAGCTGCGGGTGCGCCGGGAAGGCGACGCGACCCCTACAGCGCGCCGTACCGGCTAATTAAAAACTGTCATATTTCGGTGCAACGTTCACTCTGGGGGACGGTCATCGAGGCGACTGAGAAACAGCCAGCGGAAGGAGTGGACCAGCGGGGCCGGATTGTTGCCGCGATGGTCAGGCCCTGCGCCGAGAAGACCTACGCGGCGACCACGATCGCCGACGTCGTCGCCGGCGCCCGCGTCTCGCGCACCACCTTCTACCGCGAGTTCGCCGACAAACGCGCCTGCTTCGACGCCGCAGTCGAGTCCTGCGTCGCCGAGCTGCGCCTGCACTGCGGCAGCGCCCACGCGCCCGGCGACCCGCCGGCGCAGGCGGTGCGGGCGGCGACCGCGGCCTTCCTCGGCCGGCTCGCCGAACGACCGGAGGTGGCGACGCTGCTGACCGGCGAGGCGGTCGCGGTCGAGCCGGCGATGCTGGAGCGCTACCGCGACGCCGTCGTCCCCGCCCTGGCCGCGCTCTGGCGCGACGCCGGCGCCGGGGGCGCCCCCCACACCGACCCGGTCCTCGCCTTCGGACGGGCCGAGCTGCTGGTCTTCGACGAGGTCGCCGCGGGCCGCGTCCACGAGCTGCCGGCGCTGCTGCCGGACCTCGTCTACCTCGGCGTGGCGCCGTTTGCCGGCCACGCCGTCGCCGTCGCCGAGTCGCGCCGGGTGGCAGTCGCGTGAGGGTGCCCGAGGATGTTCGCGAGCGGCTGCCGCGTGGCCGCCACGGGCTCCCCCGGGAGGTCGTCACCCGCTCCCAGCGCGAGCGGCTGCTTGCCGCCGTGGTCCAGGTCGTCGCCGCCAAGGGCTACGAGGCGACCACCGTCGCCGACATCCTCGGCGAGGCCGGGGTCGGCCGCGAGAGCTTCTACGAACTCTTCGCCGACAAGCGCGAGTGCACCTTCGCCGCCCACGCCCAGCTGGTCGATCGGCTCGAGACCCGGGTGCGGGAGGCCTACCTCGGCGAGGGCGACTTCCCCCGCCGGCTGCGCGCCGCCGCCGCGGCGGCGCTCGCCTGGTTCGCTGCCGACCCCGCGGCGGCGCGCTTCACCCTGGTCGAGCTGTTCGCAATCGGCCCCGGCGCCCGCGAGATCTTCCACGCCGGCTTCCACCGCTTCGTCGCCCTGCTCGACGCCGGCCTCGAAGACGGCGCCGGGCCGGAGATCGGCCGGGCGACGACACTGGCGATGGGCGCGATCGCCACCCGCGCCTACGAGGAAGTCGTCCTCGGCCGTGCCGAGCGGCTGCCGGAGCTGACCGCCGAGGTCACCTACGAGATGCTGGTCCCGTTCGTCGGCGAGGAGGCGGCCCACGCCGCGGCGCTCGCCGGCGGCGTCGCCTAGGGACTTAGGACCGCTTCTTCTTCTCGTCTTCTTCTTCGGCGTCGGCGGCTGCCTCGAGCAGGGCCCGATCCAGTGGCGTCCGCTCGATCCCCGGGAAGAGCTCCATCCCGGAGGGGTCGGTGACCACGGTTTCGGTGGTCAGCCCCTCGACCAGCGGCCGGGCGACGCCGGAGTCGACCGGGGTGACCAGGCCGATCCAGTGAGAGGAGAGCGACGGGGTCAGGACCGGCACCGTCAGTCGCAGCGGCGGGCGGCGGCCGATCGCCTTCGCCAGCTCGTCGATCATGCCGCCGTAGGTGGTGACATCGGGGCCGCCGACCTGGATCTCGCGCTCGATCTCGAGGCCGAGGTCGCGGGCGCCGGCAAGGAAGGCGACGACGTCATCGACCGCGATCGGCTGGGTCTTCGTCGTCACCCAGCGCGGGGTGATCATCGCCGGCAGCCGGCGGACCAGGTAGTAGACGGTGCGGAACGACTCCGAGCCGGAGCCGATCACCGCGGCGGCGCGGAGGTAGACGACCGGGACGGAGCCCTCGCGCAGCGCTTCGGCGGTCGCGTGGCGGCTTTCCAGGTGCTCGGATTCGCCGGTCACCTCCCCCAGCCCGCCGAGGTAGACGATCCGCTTCACCCCTACCGCCGCCGCGGCGGCGGCGAAGTTGTGGGCGCCTTCGAGGTCGCGCTTGGCGAAGTCGTCGTCGGAGGCGCCGCGACCCATCGAGTGGACGAGGTAATAGGCGACCTCGGCCCCGGCCAGCGCCGGCTCGAGTGTGCCCGGTTTCAGCACGTCCGCCCAGCGCACGGTGGCGCCGGCCTGCTTGAGATCGCTCGCGGCCTCCGGGTGGCGGGCGAGCGCCACCACCTCCTCGCCTTCCTCGCACAGGCGCAGGACAAGCAGCCTGCCGATGTACCCCGTTGCGCCTGCGACCGCGATCACGAGACACTTACTCCCCTGAGAGGCCGAAAATCAAGCCTGGCAAGGACGCAGGGAGCGCCGTGTGCCTTGCACACAAGCGACCGAGGACGCCGCCAGGCGCCGATTTGCAGGCCTCTCAGCCGTATTTGTCCGACGATCCGCCCATAAGCTCTTTCAGCTTCGAGCGGTCGTGGCGGGCGTGGACGCGGCGGACGGTGCCGGAGCGCGAGCGCATCACCAGCGACTCGGTGGTGGCGCCGCGGCCGCGGTAGCGGACGCCCTGGAGGACGTCGCCGTCGGTGACGCCGGTGGCGGAGAAGAAGACGTCCTCGCCGCCGCAGAGGTCGTTGGCTGTGAGGATGCGGTCGAGGTCGTAGCCGGCGTTGACGGCGGCGCTGCGCTCCTCGTCGTTGCGCGGCCACAGCCGCCCCAGCAGTTGGCCGCCCATCGACTTCAGCGCCGCCGCCGAGAGCACCCCCTCGGGGGTGCCGCCGATCCCCCAGAGGAGGTCGACCGGCGAGCGTTCGGAGACCGCCAGGAGCGCCGCGGAAACGTCACCGTCGGTGATCAGGCGGATGCGGGCGCCGGCCTCGCGGACTTCGCGGATCGCCTCCTCGTGGCGCGGGCGGTCGAGCATCAGGACGATCACGTCGCCGATCGCCTCGCCCTTGCGCTCGGCGATCAGCTTCAGGGTCTCCGGCAGCGGCCGGTCGAGGTCGAGCAGGTCGGCGATCTCCTCGCCGCCGGCGATCTTTTCCATGTAGACGCAGGGGCCGGGGTCGAACATCGAGCCGCGCTCGGCCAGCGCGATCACCGCCAACGCGCTCGGCATCCCGCGCGCGGTCAGCGTCGTCCCCTCGAGCGGGTCGACCGCGATGTCGACCACCGGCGGGCTGCCGTCGCCGATCCGCTCGCCGTTGAAGAGCATCGGGGCTTCGTCCTTCTCCCCCTCGCCGATCACGACCGTGCCGTCCATCGAGACCGAGTCGAGGACGAAGCGCATCGCGTCGACGGCGGCGCCGTCGGCGGCGAGCTTGTCGCCGCGGCCGACCCAGCGGGCGGCGGCGAGCGCGCCCGCCTCGGTCACCCGGACCAGCTCCAGCGCCAGGTTGCGGTCCGGCTTCGACTGCGGCGTTTCCGGGCTCTCAGCCATCGGCGCCGCAGGCTATAGGGTCACGGCATGGCGAGTCGGTGGGGATTGACGCTGCCGCTGCCGGGAATCTCCCTGGCTGCGCACAAGGAGCATGTAGTGCGGGCCGAGGCGGCCGGCTACACCGACTTCTGGAGCGGCGAGACCGCCGGCCCGGACGGCTTCACGCCGCTGGCGCTGTCCGCCGCCTGGACCGAGCGGGCGCGGCTCGGCACCGGCATCGTCGGCGTCTTCCAGCGCGGCCCGGCGCTGTTGGCGCAGGAGGCGGCGGCGCTCGCCTCGGCCTCGGACGGGCGCTTCGTCCTCGGCCTCGGCTCCTCCTCGGACCGGATCGTCGAAGGCTGGAACGGGATCCCCTTCGAGAAGCCGCTGACGAAGGTGCGGGAGACGCTCGGCTTCCTGCAGACGGCGCTCGCCGGGGAGCGCACCGAGACCGGCTTCAAGCTCGAAGCGCCGCCGGCGGAGCGGGTGCCGATCGTGCTCGCGGCGCTGCGCGGGAAGATGCTCGAGCTGGCGGTCGAGCGGGCCGACGGCGCCTTCACCAACTTCCTCCCGCTCGGCGGTCTGCCGCAGGTGGTCGCCCAGCTCGACGATGCGCCGGAGGGGTTCGAGCTGCTCTGCCGCTTCTTCTGCCTGCCGGGCGAGCGCGAGCAGGTCGAGCCGGTCGCCCGCTTCATGTTCTCCTCCTACATCACCGTTCCGGTCTACACCGAGTTCTACCGCTGGCTCGGCTACGGCGAGGAGATCGACCCGATGGTCGCCGCCTGGGAGGCGAAGGACCGCCAGAAGGCGGCCGAACTGGCGCCCTGGGAGCTGATCGAGGACATGTTCATCTTCGGGCCGCCCGAGCAGATGAAGGAGAGGCTCGGCGAATTCGTCGCCGGCGGGATCACCCTGCCGATCGTCACCCCGATCGTGCCGCCGGAGCTGCTCGGCGAGACGATCGAGGCGCTGGCGCCCTAACCCGCGCTCAGTCGGCGGCGCGGCCCTCGGCCAGCGCCCCGTAGGTGTCGGGGCGACGGGTTGCGAGCAGCGGGAACAGCTCGAGCCAGTCGCGGCGCTGGTCGAGGTCGAGGTCGGCGACGAGGACCGCGGGGGCGTCGCGCGGCGCCTGGGCGAGGACCCGGCCATAGGGGTCGGCAACGAAGCTCGACCCGTAGAAAGTGAGCTCGCCCTCGTTGCCGAAGCGGTTGACCGCGACGGTGAAGAGGCCGTTGGCGATCCCGTGGGAGACGATCACCTTGTGCCAGAGCGGCTCGGTGTCGAACTCCGGATGGTCGGGCTCGGAGCCGATCGCGGTCGGGTAGACGACCGCATCGGCGCCCGCGAGGCTGTAGGCGCGAGCGACCTCGGGGAACCACTGGTCCCAGCAGGTCGGCAGGCCGAAGCCGGCGTCGCCGAGCCGGAACAGCGGGTAGGCGTCCTCGCCGGGCGGGCCGGGGCGGAAGTAGCGGTCCTCGTAGTAGCCGGCGGTGACGGGGATGTGGAGCTTGCGGGTGCGGGCGACCAGCTCGCCCTCCGGCGAGACGACGATCGCGGTGTTGAAGCCGAGCCCGTCCTCGGCGTCGGCGCGCTCGAACAGCGAGGCGTGGACGTGGACGCCTAGCTCCTGCGCCATCCGCACCGCGAAGTCGTGGGTCGGCCCGCCGGGCAGCGGCTCCGGCTCGGCGCCGACCGCGGCGGGGCCGCCGGGGTCAACGGCGAAGTAGCGGGAGAGAGTCAGCTCCTGCAGGCAGACGAGCCGGGCGCCCTTGGCGGCGGCGATCTCGATCCCCGCTCGCAGGCTTTCCTCGTGCTCTTCGGGGTCCTCGTGCCAGCGCTGCTGCACGGCGCCGATCCGGAACGGCGGCCGCTGCGGGGGACGAGTGCGGGCCGGCGACTCGGGCGGCTCGTCGGCGACGATCAGGCGGAACTCCTCCATCAGAGGGAAGATAGAGGGCGATGGCGGCGACCCTCGACTCAACCCCGAAGGCCGACGGCTTCCGCATGCCCGCCGAGTTCGAGCCGCACGCCGGCTGCTGGATGCTCTGGCCCGAGCGTCCCGACAACTGGCGCTGGGGAGCGAAGCCGGCGCAGGCGGCCTTCGTCGCGGTGGCGAGCGCAATCGCCGCCGCCGAGCCGGTCAAGGTCGGCGTCTCTGACGCCCAGTTCGAGCACGCCCGCGCGGCCCTGCCGGCGACGGTGCGGGTGGTCGAGCTGGCTTCCGACGACGCCTGGATGCGCGACGTCGGCCCCACCTTCGTCGTCGACAGTGCGGGCGGGCGGCGCGGCGTCGACTGGCGCTTCAACGCCTGGGGCGGGCTCGACGGCGGCCTCTACTTCCCCTGGGACCGCGACGAGCGCGTCGCCGCCAAGGTGCTCGAGGTCGAAGGGGCCGACCGCTACCGGGCGCCACTGGTGCTGGAGGGCGGCGCGATCCACGTCGACGGCGAGGGCACGGTGCTGACCACCGAACAGTGCCTGCTGAACCCGAACCGCAACCCGGAGCTCGCGCGAGAGCAGATCGAAGCCCACCTACTCGACTACCTCGGCGCCGAGAAGGTGCTCTGGCTGGGCGACGGCGTCTTTGCCGACGAGACCGACGGCCACGTCGACAACCTCGCCTGCTTCGCCCGCCCCGGCGTCGTCCTGCTGACCTGGACCGAGGACCGTGACGACCCCCAGTTCGAGGTCTCGCGGGCGGCCCGCGACCGGCTCGAAGTCGCGACCGATGCCCAGGGACGGCGGCTCGAGGTGATCCTCCTCCCCTCCCCCGGGCCGCTCGAGATCGGCCCCGAGGAGGCGGACGGAGTCGACGCCGTCGAGGGCACTCAGCCGCGCCGAGCCGGCGACCGGCTGGCCGGCTCCTACGTCAACTTCTACCTCGGCAACGAGCGGGTGGTGATGCCGCTGCTCGACGAGCGCACTGACGAGGAGGCCGCCGCGATCCTGCGCGAGACCTTCCCCGAACGCGAGGTGGTCGGGGTGCCGGCGCGCGAGATCCTGCTCGGCGGCGGCAACGTCCACTGCATTACGCAGCAGGTGCCGGCGGCCTAGGTGGCCGCCGGTCGACGCGCGGCCTAGGCGCGGGGACGGGCGAGCGAGAGCGCGTAGTCGGCGGCGGGGTCGGTGAACCAGCCGGTCAGCTCGAAGCCGGCGTCGGCGTAGACCGCCTCCAGCCGCGGCCGCGAGAACTTGGTCGAGATCTCGGTCCGCATCTCCTCGCCGGCGGCGAAGCAGGTGACGAGGTCGAGCGCGGCAAGGCTCACCTCCTGGTCGCACAGCGAGCGCAGGCGGATGTCCATCCGCTCCTCGCGCTCGTCGAAGCGGGCGACGTGCTCGAAGCAGTCGAGGTCGAAGTCGGCGTCGAGCTCGCGATTGAGGACGTGGAGGACGTTCTTGTTGAACTCGGCGGTGACCCCGGCGGGGTCGTCGTAGGCGAGCTCGAGCCGGGCCCGGTCCTTGATCAGGTCGGTGCCGAGCAGCAGGTGATCGCCGGGGTCGAGCAGGGCGCGGATCCGTTCGAGGAAGGCGCGGCGCGGGCCCGGGTAGAGGTTGCCGACGGTACCGCCGAGGAAGGCGATCAACCGCGGCGCCCGCGCCTCGGGGATCCGCTCGAGGTCCTGCTCGAAGTCGCAGACGAGGCCGCGGACGTGGAGGCCGGGGTACTCCTCGACCAGTTCGCGGGCGGTCACCTGGGTGATCTCCTCGGAGATGTCGACCGGGACGTAGGTCTCGAGGCACTCGGCGGCGCGCATCGCGTCGAGCAGGACGCGGGTCTTCGCGGCCGAACCGGAGCCGAGCTCGATCAGGGTCCGCGGCTGGCCGGCGGCGGCGACGATGTCCTCGGCCCGTTCGCTGAGGATCGAGCGCTCGGCCCGGGTCGGGTAGTACTCCTCGAGCTCGGTGATCGCCTCGAACAGCTCCGAGCCGCGCTCATCGTAGAAGTACTTCGGCGCCAGCTCCTTCGGCCAGGCGCTGAGGCCGGCGCGGACGTCGCGAGCCATCGCCGCGGCGGCGCCGGCGTCGAGGTGGACGTCGATCGCGATCGTCATGCGTCCCCCGCGAGGCGGATGCCGGCGAAGATCTGGCGCCGCTGCGGCAGGTCCCAGTTGCGGAAGCTGGGCCGAGCGACGTGCGAGTGGGTGGCCCAGGAAGCGCCGCGCAAGACCCGGTACTCGTCGCCGAAGAAAACCTCGGAGTACTCGCGGTACGGGAAGAACGCGAAGCCGGGGTAGCCGCGGAACTCGGAGCTGGTCCACTCCCAGACCTGGCCGATGTCGTCGAGCCACGGCGCGGCTGCCTCCCACTCGAACTCGCTCGGCAGGCGACGGCCGGCCCAGCGGGCGAAGGCCTCGGCCTCCTCGTGGGAGACGTGGGAGACCGGGTGGTCCGGAGCGATCGGCACGCGGCGGCCGCGGGCACCGTCGAGCCAGCGCCCGGCCTCGTCGCGCTCCCAGTACATCGGCGGCTCCGCCCCGGTCGCCTCCATGTACTCGATGTACGCAGCGTTGGTCACCGGGGTTCGGTCGACCCCGAAGCCGTCGAGCTCGACCGCGTGGCGGGGGCGCTCGTTGTCGTAGGCGAAGCCGGTGGCGGGGGCGCCGATCTCGTAGCTGCCGGCGGGGATCGAGATCGTCGCCGGGCCCTCGGCGCTGACCGGAACGGTGCCGTCGGGCCGCACCGGCTCGTAGCCCTCGACCAGCTCGAGCAGCTGCAGCATCGTCTCCTGGTGCTGCAGCTCGTGGGCGATCAGCATCCCGTAGACGAACCCTTCGCGCAGCAGCGGGTCCTCGGCCTCGGGCGAGAGGTCGACCTCCTCGATCACCGCCAGGGTCCGCTCGCGGACTTCGGCCATGTAGGCGCGGAGCTCCTCGTCGCGGAGGATCGGCAGCTCACCCCGGGTCTTGCGGGGATTCTCGATCGCGTCGTAGAAATGGCCGAGCTCGCCGTGCAGCGGCGGCCGCTTGCCGATCGTCCGCACCAGCCAGAGCTCCTCGAAGTTGGCGATGTGGCCGAGGTCCCAGGCCAGTGGGCTGAGGATCGGCGAATAGACCCGATTCAACTGCGCTTCGTCGAGCGGCTCGACCAGCTCCAGAGTGCGCGCACGCGCCTCCGCCAGTTGCCGGGAGATCGCTGCCTTCGACGCTGAGGTCACCTCGGTCGCGATACGACGACCCTAGCGGTACCTGATTACGGGGTTGTGAAATAGGCTGGTCGACGATGCGGGCAGAGGGAGCTGGAGCACTGGTTGCGGGCGGGGCGTCGGGCCTCGGCGCAGCGACCGCGCGGGCGCTGGCGGCAGCGGGCGCCAAGGTGACGATCGCTGACCTCAACCCCGAGCGGGGCGAGGAGCTGGCCGCCGAGATCGGCGCCGCCTTCGTCGCCGCCGACGTCACCGACGCCGAGGCGGTGGGCACCGCAGTCGAGCGCGCCTCGCAGGCCGAGGGCGGCCTCCGCATCTCCGTCTGCTGCGCCGGGATCGGCTGGGCCGAGCGGCTGGCGCGGGCCGGCCGCGGCCCGCACGAGCTCGAATACTTCGCCAACGTCGTCAAGGTCAACCTGGTCGGCACCTTCAACGTCCTGCGCCTGGCGGCGATGGCGATGGTCGAGAACGAGCCCGACGCCGGCGGCGAGCGCGGCGTCTGCGTCAACACCGCCTCGATCGCCGCCTTCGACGGCCAGATCGGCCAGGTCGCCTACGCCGCCTCGAAGGGCGGCGTCGTTGGGCTCACCCTGCCGGCAGCCCGCGACATGGCCTCGAAGGGCATCCGCGTCTGCACGATCGCCCCTGGCCTCTTCGACACCCCTCTCCTGGCCGCCCTCCCCGAGCCTGCCCGCGAAGCGCTCGGCGCCGGCGTCCCCTTCCCCGCCCGCCTCGGCGACCCCGACGAGTATGCCCAGCTAGCCCTACAGATCGTCGCCAACCCGATGCTGAACGGCGAGACGATCCGCCTCGACGGCGCCCTGCGGATGCCGCCGAAGTAGCAACGGGAACTCCTGAGATCGAGGTCCCCGGTGCCCGAGTGGGACCAAAGGGCAGGCTGATACCGCCGAACTGAGCTAGGCGGCGGCCCGAGCGGCGCGGCGGCGCGCGATCGCGCGCTCGACTTCGGAGGCGGACTCGCGGCGCAACGTTTCCCAGTATCGATCCGGGCTGATTTCGCCCCGCATCAAGCGCTTGTATTCGCGCGAGGCTTCCCGCTGGCGCATTGGCGATGGGGTTCCCATGTTCGAATCCTTCCTAGCCATTTCCACGATCAAGGCTAGAGGGGTGGGCGGTCAGACCTCTGTCGGGCCGATCCCAGCCGCCCCGACGCCAGAAGCCGATCGCGACGGCGAGGATGCCCGCCAGGGAGAGCAGGAACTTCTGCTCGGCGTCGTCGAACGCGTCGCGCTCGGAGGAGACGGCGTTGAAGACGCCGACTACCTCTTCACCCTCGAGGATCGGGATCGAGGCAAGCGACCGCGTCGGCGCCGACGCGGCGGGATTCTGGCGAAAATCCGCCTGCCCTTCGACATCGCCCCAGTACTGGGGATCGCCGCGTTCGAAAGCGTGGCGAGCCATCGTCTGGGAGATCTTCTGGTCGTACTTCTCCCGCCCGGCCAGCGAGTGGCCAGCGGCCCACCGCATCGACCACCTCTCCCGGTCATCGGTGGCTGGCAGCAACACCGAGAGCCGGACGCGTTCGGTCGGTTTCTCGGAGAGGATCCGCAGGGCAGGCTCGAGCACCGCCTGCTCGACGTAGCGGTCGACCTCGGCGTCGACGTCACCGCTAATCACTCGCTGCAATTCATCGAGCGCGTCCTGGACCATGCCGGAGTACTGCTCGCCGCGACTCGACTCCAGCTTCAACTCGGCGGCGTCCTCCGCAGCCTCCGTCGCCAGCCGGTACTGCTGTCCGAGCAGGAGCGCCGCGATGGCGAGGAGGATCACGACCATGACTAGGAGTACCCAGGCGGGGACCGCGGCGCCAGTCAGCAGCAGCGCGGCGAAGCCACCCACCAGCAGCAGGACGACCGCGGCGAGACCCTGGCCGGCGAGCCCGACCGCCGCCGCTTTGGCGATTTCGCCCCCGACCCCCAGGGCCCGCTCCTTGATTTTCGTCCTCGCCACCATCGTCCTCCAACCTTCGATGCTTCCAGAGGCTGCGGCGCCAGCCGTCAGTCGGTCCCGGAGGATTCGGGGTCGGTCCAGACTTCCTTCAGCCAGGGTGGGGTGACGGCGAAGGTCGAGTGGGAGTGGGCGGCGACGCCCTCGAGCGGGACGAGGTGGACGCGGCGGCCGGGGACGTAGCGGCTGCCGCGGGAGCCGCCGGCGACGTTACCGGCATGGGAGCCGCCGGAGACGAGGAGCAGGCCGGTCTCCGGACCCCAGCCGTTGGCGGCCCGGGCTCCGACGTCTTCGGAGACTTCGCGCAGCCAATCGAAGCCGGCGTCGGAGCCTGCGTTGACGTAGGAGCGGGCGTAGTTGTAGCCGTGGTGGGAGGAGGCGCGCTCGCTCGCCGCTCCCGCTTCGTCGATCCGAACCTGCACCGATTCCCAGTCGTCGTCGTGTTCGTCGAGCGGGCCAAGCGGGGTCTGACCGGTGGTGGAGTTGGCGAAATAAAGCCAGTACTGGAGGAACAGATTGTGAGCCCGGTCACCCTCGCAATCGAGTCCCGCCGCTTCGCTCTCCTCACGGGCACCGGCGCGGCAGTCGACGACGTGGACGAAGGCGGTGACCGGCAGGTGCTGGTCGCTGCGGTGGACCAGGCCGTGCTTGCGCCCGTCGCCGCATTCGGTCATCCGGCAACGGCGCCAGTCGACCGGCAGCGCCTTCGAGCCGTCCTCGAAGCCGATCGTCGGCATGTGCCGCCGCACCAGCTTGCCGACTTCCTCGCCGTAGGAGGCGATCAGCGCCGGCTCGTCGCCACAGCCGTCGGCGAGCGAAGCGGCGCAGAGGATCTTCTCGGCGATCGACCGCGCCAGCGGCGCGCCGGGAATCGCGGCCCCGAGGACGACCAAAGCCATGAAGACGAGCGAGACCAGGGCCAGCAACCCGACCCACTCGACCGTCCCCTGTCCCCGCTCCGAGGCCATGGCCCGAAGCTAGGGACGCCGGTCATACGCGTGGGTGGAGTGAGTAGCGGCTCCCGCACGCGACCGTCACCGAATCCGCACCGCCGGCCGCGAAGCCGCAGATCGCGGAGATTTCCGCCCCCGGCGTGCCGCGCTTAGAGGTTCTGGATCTCGGCGGCGATCTCGCTCGCCGCCGCTTTGGCGTCGGCGAAGACCATCGAGGTGTTCGGTTCGTAGAAGAGGTCGTTGTCGATGCCGGCGAAGCCCGGGGAGAGGGAGCGCTTGATCACGATCACCTCGTTGGCCTGGTTGACCTCGATGATCGGCATCCCGGCGATCGGCGAGTCGGGGTCGTTTTTCGCCGATGGGTTGGTGACGTCGTTGGCACCGATCACGACCGCGACGTCGGTGCGCGGCATCTCCGGGTTGATCTCCTCCATCTCCTTGAGGTTCTCGTAGGGCACGTCGGCCTCGGCGAGGAGGACGTTCATGTGGCCGGGCATTCGGCCGGCGACCGGGTGGATCGCGTAGTTGACCGTGACCCCGCGCGCCTCCAGCTCGTTCGCCATCTCCTTGACCGCGTGCTGGGCCTGGGCGACCGCGAGGCCGTAGCCGGGGACGATTACGACCGAGTCGGCGTAGGCGAGCTTGATCGCCGCGTCCTGGGCGCCGATCGAGGTATGCGGCCGCTCGCCGATTGGGCCGCTGGCACCGCCCGCCGGAGCGCCACCGAAGCCGGCGAAGAGGATGTTGGGGACGGAGCGGTTCATCGCCGTCGCCATCTCTAGCGTCAGCAGGGTGCCCGAGGAGCCGACCAGGGTGCCGGCGACGATCAGAGCGACGTTGTCCAGGGCGAAGCCGGCGGCCGCCGCGCTGAGGCCGGTGAAGGCGTTCAGCAGCGAGATCACCACCGGCATGTCGGCGCCGCCGATCGGCAGCACAACGAGGTTGCCGAGGATCGCCGCCGCGACCAGGATCAGGATGAAGAGGCCCTGCGAGGGCGGATCGTTGTCGATCGCGATAACGATCGCGACGACGATTACGCCGATCCCGAGGATCGCGTTGATGAACTGCTGACCCGGGACCGAGAGCGGCTTGGTCGGGATCAGGTCCTGGAGCTTGGCGAAGGCGATGTTCGAGCCCCAGAAGGAGACCGAGCCGATGATCGCGGCCAGCAGGGTCGGGATCAGCTCTTCCAGCGGCATCGCCCCGCCGAGGCTGATTCCGTGGCGGATCTCCGACCAGGCGATCAGCGCCACGGCACCGCCGCCGACGCCGTTGTAGAGCGCCACCATCTGCGGCATCTCGGTCATTTTCACCCGGATCGAGGCGATCGCGCCGATCGCCGAGCCCGCGGCGAGGCCGATGATGATCAGGCCCCAGTTGCCCATCCCGTCGAGCAGCAGGGTGGTGACCACGGCAACCGCCATGCCGGCGGCGGCGATCAGGTTGCCCTGCTTCGCGGTCGACGGGTGGGTGCCGCGTTTGAGCCCGATAATGAAGAGCGAGAAGGCGACGATGTAGAGCGCCGTGGCGGCGCCGCCACCCGGCTCGAGCACGGCCAGCAGGCTCATTTCCCGGACCCGCCTTTGCCGTCGCCGTCAGCTTTCGGTTTCGGTTTTTTCGAGAACATCCCGAGCATCCGGTCGGTGACCATGAAGCCGCCGACGATGTTGATCGCACCGAAGGCGACGGCGATCGTGCCGATCACGTACTCGAGCGGATCGTTGGCGTAGCCGAGGACGATCAGCCCGCCGAGCATGACGATGCCGTGGATCGCGTTGGTCTGCGACATCAGCGGCGTGTGCAGCGTCGTCGGCACCTTGGAGATCACCTCGAAGCCGACGAAGATCGCCAGCACCAGGATCGCGAACTCGGTGGCGAGAGTCATCTACTTGGCCGCCCGCTCGTTTTTGATCTGCCCACCGTCGGTGATCGCCGCCGCCTCAAGGATGTCGTCCTCCCAGTCGATCGCCAACTCGCCCTCCTGGCCGACCAACAGGCCGAGCAGGTTCTCGAGGTTCTTGGCGTAGAGCTGCGACGCCGGCACCGGCATCTCCGAGGCGAGGTTGCGCGGGCCGACGACTCTGACGCCGTTCTCGACCACAGTCTCCCCCACCCGGGTCAGCTCGCAGTTGCCGCCGCTCTCGGCGGCGAGGTCGACGATCACCGAGCCCGGCTGCATGCCGCGGACCGCATCGGCGGTGATCAACAGCGGCGCCGGCCGGCCGGGAATCGCGGCGGTGGTGACGATGATGTCCTGTTTGGCGGCGTTCTCGCCGAGCGCGTCGCGCACCTGCGCGTTCTCCTCGTCGGTCAGTGGCCGCGCGTATCCCCCCTCGCCCTCGGCGTCGGGGATGAAGTCGAGTTCCAGCGGCCGGCCGCCGAGCGAGGCGATCTGCTCCCAGGCGGCGCGGCGGATGTCGAAGCCGGTGACGATCGCGCCGAGGCGCTTGCCGGTGGCGACCGCCTGCAGGCCGGCGACGCCGGCGCCGAGGACGAGGACCTTGGCCGGCGGCACGGTCCCGGCGGCAGTGGTCATCATCCCGAAGAAGCGGCCGGACTCGCGGGCGGCGATCAGCATCGCCGCATATCCCGCGGCGGCGGCCTGCGAGGAGAGCGCGTCCATCGCCTGGGCGCGGGTCGTCCGCGGGATCGCCTCCATCGCGAAGGCGGTGACGCCGGCCTGGGCCAGCGCGTTGTTGGTCTCGGCGTTGGTCCAGGGGCCGAGGTGGCCGATGTAGACCTGGCCGGAACGCAGCTTGGCGATGTCGCCGGTGCTCGGCACGGCGACGCGGAGGACGACGTCGGCGCCCCAGGCCTCCTCGGCGGAGACGATCTTGGCGCCGGCGTCCTCGTACTGGGAGTCGGGGTGGCCGGCGGCCTCGCCGGCGCCGGACTCGACCGCGACCTCGAGTTTCTCGTTCTTCCGCAACGAGGCCACGACGTCAGGGACGAGCGCGACGCGGCGCTCCCCATCGACGGTCTCTTTGGGTACTCCGATCCTCATACCGGGCGCGGAAGATTATGCGATCAGGTCAGGAGGACGCGCTGACCCCTGCCAGCGCGGCCAGTCGCTCGAGCGTGTGCAGCTGCTCGCCGCGATCGAGGTGGACCGGGGAGACGATCAGCCGGTCGATGCCGGCGCCCTGGAAGCGCTCGACCCGCTCGGCCACCTCGGCCTCGGTTCCGACCAGCGAGGTGGCCTCGACGATCTCGTCCGGCATCGCCTCGAAGGCGCCGCCGCGGTCGCCGTCCTGGAAGCGACGCTGGACCTCGTCGGCGACGTCGCCGAAGCCGAAGCGGTGGGCGAGATCGACGTAGAAGTTGGTCTTGCGGCTGCCCATGCCGCCGAAGTAGAGGACGAGGCCGGCCTTGACCACGTTCCGCGCCGCCTCCAGGTCGCCGTCGATGGCGACCTGCAGCGAGGGGCTGACCTCGAGGTCGGCGCGCTGCCGACCTCCCTTGGCGAAGCCGGCCTCGAGGTGCTCGCCCCAGGTCTGCTCGAAGGCGTCGACGGAGAAGAAGATCGGGATCCAGCCGTCGCAGATCTCCGCCGCCATCTCTACAGATTTGCGTCCGATCGCGCCGACGAAGACCGGGATCCGGTTGCGCTCCGGGTGGAAGTTCAACTTCAGCGCCTTGCCCTCGCCGTCGCCGGAGAGCGGCACGTCGTAGTGCTCGCCGTGGTGTTCGACCGGGCCTTCGCGGGCGACGATCTCCCGGACCAGTTCGATGTACTCGCGGGTCCGTCCCCACGGCTTCGCGTAGGGAACGCCGTACCAGCCTTCGGAGACCTGCGGGCCGGAGGGGCCGAAGCCGAAGAGGAAGCGTCCGCCGGAAAGTTTGTCGATCGTCGCGCCGGCCATCGCAGCTGCGGCGGGAGGCCGCGCCGGCACCTGCATGATCGCCGCGCCGAGGTTGATTCGCTCGGTCTGCCCGGCCAGCCAGGCGAGCACCGAGACCACGTCGGAGCCGTAGGACTCGGCCGCCCAGGTCGACTCGAAGCCGAGCCGCTCGGCGGCGCGAACGAGCTCCAGCGCGTCCTCCCCGGCGGGCCCGATCCCCCAGTAGCCCAGGTTTAGTCCCAGCTTCACCCCCATCGCGCACACCCTATTGAATAGGGACGTGGCGAATGGTCATGCACCCCCCGAGCACGGCCTCTCCAGCGCCGAGGCTGCGCAGCGCCTGCGCAAGCTGGGGCCGCCGCCGGAGACCTCCTCGCGCTCGACCGCGAGCATCGTCGCCGGCAACGTCTTCACCCTCTTCAACGCGATCATCGCGGTCTTCTTCGTCCTCGACCTCGGACTGGGGCTCTACGCCGACTCCCTGTTCGGGCTGATCGCGGTGATCAACTCCTACATCGGCATCCGCCAGGAGCTGAAGGCGAAGGCGACCCTGGACGAGCTGGCGGTGCTAGTGGCGCCGCGGGCGAAGGTGGTCCGCGACGGCGCCGCGACCGAGCTGCTGGCGACCGAGGTCGTGCCCGGCGACCTGGTCGAGATCGGCCCCGGCGACCAGCTGGTCGCCGACGGCGACGTCGCCGCCAGCCGCGGCCTCACCGTCGACGAGTCGCTGCTGACCGGCGAGGCCGACGGGATCCGCAAGGGCTCCGGCGAGCAGCGTCCTCTCCGGCTCCTTCGTCGTCTCCGGCTCCGGCAGCTACCTCGTCGACGCGGTCCGCGAGCAGAGCTACGCCGGCCGCCTCGCCGGCGAGGCCCGCACCTTCCGCCACCCGCCCTCACCGCTGCAGACCGAGGTCAACCGGGTGATCGTCGCCTCGACCTGGGTGATGATCCCGCTCGCCGTCGTCCTCATCCTCAGCCTGAAGATCCGCTCGGTCGGGCTGCAGGACGCGGCGCAGACGGCGACCGCCGGCCTGGTCACGCTGATCCCCGAGGGCCTGGTGCTGCTGATGACCGTGACCTTCATGGCGGCGGCGATGCGGCTGGCCAAACGGGAGACGCTGGTGCAGCAGATGAGCGCCGCCGAGAGCCTCGCCGCGGTCGACACGATCTGCGTCGACAAGACCGGCACGCTGACCGAAGGCGAGCTGAAGCTGGCCGGGGTCGAGTACGCCGACGGGGTCGACCCGGCGGTCGGAGCCGCCGCGCTCGGTCGCTTCGCCGCCTCCGCGGGCGACCGCAACAAGACCCTGGAGACGATCGCCGAGCGTTTCCCCGGCGAGGTTTCCGGGCTCAGCGCCGAGGTTCCCTTCTCCTCCGAGTGGAAGTGGAGCGGCGCGGCGCTGGCCAACGGCGCCGGCGGCGGCCGCGGGCCGACCTACGTGCTCGGCGCCCCAGATGTCCTCGCCGCGGCCGGGGCGCTGTCGCTGCCGCCGCGGCTGGCGGCGAAGCTGGAGGAGGAGACCGCCGCCGGGCGCCGCGTCGTCGCCTTCGGCCAGAGCACCGAGACCCTGCCCGAGGACCCCTCGACCGCGACCCCGCCGCGCCTCGCGCCGCTGGCCCTGGTCGTGCTGGAGGAGACGCTGCGCCCCGATGCCGCCGAGACGATCGCCTTCATGCGAAAGGAGGAAGTCGACCTGAAGCTGATCTCCGGCGACGCTGTCGCCACCGTCACCGCCGCCGCTTACGCGGTGGGAGTGCCGCGCGACGCGGGGGTGGTCGAAGGACCCGACTTGCCGGAGGACCCGGAGGAGCTGGGGAGGGTGGCGATCGCCAACACGATCTTCTGCCGGATCAAGCCGGAGCAGAAGAAAGCGCTGGTCGCGGCGCTGGTCGCGGCCGGGCGCTACGTGGCGATGATCGGCGACGGGGTCAACGACGTGCCGGCCCTGAAGCAGGCGCGGATGGCGGTGGCGATGGGCTCGGGGGCCCAGGTGACCAAGGGGATCGCCGACGTCGTCCTGCTCCAAGACCAGTTCTCGCGGCTGCCGGAGGCGGTCGGCGAGGGGCGGCGGATCGCCCGCAACATCCACCGCCTCGGCCGCCTCTACGTGACCAAGTCGGTCTACGCGGTGACCCTGATCGTGCTCGTCGCCGTCCCCGGCTTCGCCTTTCCCTTCCTCCCCCGCCACCTGACCATGGCCGCCTTCCTGACGATCGGGATCCCCTCCTTCGTGCTCGCCCTCGTCCCCTCCGACGGGCCGCTCTACCGCGGCCGCCTGCTGCGGGCGCTGGGCGCGTTCGCGGTGCCGGCGGGAGTCGCGACCGGGATCGCCTCGATCCTCTCCTGCTTCCTGGTCAGCACCGTCGCCGGTGCCGGCCTCGAAGCCGGCCGTACCGCGGCGACGACCACCCTGGTCGTCCTCGGCCTCGCCTTCGTGCTGCTGCTCGAGCGCGGCCCCGGCCGCGAGCACATCGCGATCCAGAGCTACATGCTGATGATGATCTTCGGGCTCGGCGCGATCTTCGCCCTGATGCTGGCGATCGAACCGGTGCGCGAATTCTTCGAACTGGAGCTGCTCAGCGGCGCCCAGTGGTTCCTCGCCCTGCTCTCCGCCGCGGTCGGGATGGCGATTGCCAGCGTGCTCTGGCGGCTGCCGGTGATCGAACGATGGGAGGTGCCCGATGACGGCGAGGGCGAGAGCGACGAGCCGGAGATGCCGGCCTCGACCGCGATCTAGCTCAGGGCACGAACTTCAACCGCGCGGTGGCCGCCTTGACGAAGCCGGCGCCACGGCCGGGCTCCTCGACGAACCAGGTCACCTTGACCTTGATCGGAGCGCGGGCGCCGGTGAAGGCGAACGGCACCGCTTCGTAGGAGAAGCTCCCCGCCTTCAGGCACTGGTGCTTGCGGTCGAAGGGGACGCCGGTGATCTTCTGGCAGACCTTGGAAGTCCGCTTGCCGACGTTGCTCTTCAGAACGAAGGTGCCGCGCGCTTCTTCGGGCGCGTCGTAGCCACAGCGATGGGCGCGCTTGAACGGCTTCTTGCTGGCGCAGGAACCGTAGGCTTCGTAGCGCGGCGTCGCCTGCGCGACTTCGGCGGCGGGAAGTGCCATCGCCAGGCAGAGAGCGACGGCGGCCCAGAGCGACTTGGACGAGGATCGCACGGCGATCGCCTACCCGCCGCAGAGTCGCGCAACCAGGCTGGGTTTCGACCGCTGTCCAAGCGGTTCGCGGGCGAATTTCGACGCCCGTCCATGTTTAAAAGCGCCGTGGCTGCGTAGCGTCTACTTATGGCGACGACCTTGGAGCCGGCCCGCCCCTTTCCCGGGCCAGCTGCCTACCCGCTCTACACGGGTCAGATCGACGAGGCGTTCGTCCCGACCGGAGCCCCGCGACCTCCCTACGCGGAGCTGCTCGACGCGCTCGCGCGGCATGACCTGGTGGTGCTGCGCGAGCGCGTCCGGTCGAACGCGGCCGAGCTCGGCCTCTCCTTCGGTCCGGGCAGGCCGATCGCCGTCGACCCGGTCCCGCGGCTGATCGCCCGCGAGCAGTGGGAGCCGCTGCGCGCCGGCCTGCTGCAGCGGGCGCGGGCGCTGAACGCCTTCCTCCACGACGTCTACGGCGAGGGGCGGATCTTCGCGGCGGGGCTCGTCCCCCGCTCGCTGCTGGAGAGTTCGAGCGGCTACGAGCCGCGGATGGCCGGCCTGCTGGACCCGGCGCTGCCGCCGGCGACGGTCGCCGGAATGGACCTGATCCGGGCGCCGGACGGCGAGCTGGCGGTGCTCGAGGACAACCTGCGAATGCCCTCCGGGGTGACCTATGCGATGGCGCTGCGCGAGGCGGTGGCGGTGGCGCTCGACTCGCGAACGCGACCGTTACCGGACGAGGGCTACGCCGCCGCGCTCGGCGCGGCGATCCGCGCCGCCGCCCCGGACGGCCGCGGCGACCCGGCGGCGGCGATCCTCTCCGACGGCGCCGAGGCCGGCACCTACTACGAGCACCAACGGCTCGGGCGCGAACTCGATTTGCCGATCGTCACCCCGGCGCAGCTGGAGCCGTCCGGCGGGCGGCTCTTCGCCCGAGTCGACGAGGACCGGGTGCAGCTCGACGTCCTCTACCGCCGCACCGACGAGGACCGCCTCTCGGGCGCCGACGGCAGCCTCACCGCTCTTGGCGAGCTGCTGATCGAGCCGCTCGAATCGGGCCGGCTGCGCTGCGTCAACGCCTTCGGCACCGGGGTCGCGGACGACAAGCTCGCGCACGCGTACTCTTCGCGGATGGTGAGCTTCTATCTCGAGGAGGAGCCGCTGCTGCGCTCGGTCCCGAGCTTCGACCTGGCCGACGAGGAGGCCCGGGACGAAGCGCTGAAGCGACTCGACGAGCTGGTCGTGAAGCCCCGTGACGGGTTCGGCGGGCACGGGGTGACGATCATGCCGCGGGCCGATGCCGAGACGCGCCGCCAGGTCGCCGAAGCGGTGCGCGCGACGCCGGAGCGCTTCGTCGTCCAGGAGACCGTCCAGCTCTCCAGCCACCCGACCGTCTGCGACGAGGGGCTGCGACCGCGCCGGGTCGACCTGCGGCCCTACGTTGTCAGCGGCGCCGGGGCCGAGCAGGCGGTCTTCGCCGGCGGCCTCACCCGCTACGCCAGGGACGCCGGCGAGATGATCGTCAACAGCTCTCAGGGCGGCGGCTGCAAGGACACCTGGGTCGTCGACCCGCCCGGTGAGAGCGGATGAAGCGGCGCTCCTTGGCTTCCGTGCGAGAGCGCCCGCTGATCGGCGTGACCACTTCCGAGGTCCGCCCGGCGGAGCGGGTGACGCCCCTGCCCGAGGGCGAGCCCCGCGGCCGCGAGATGGCTCTCGGCATGCCCTACATGCGTGGGATCGAGGCGGCCGGCGGCCTGCCGCTGGTGGTGCCACCGATGGACCCGGCGGCGATCGAGCCGCTGCTCGACCGTCTCGACGGGGTCCTGCTCTCCGGTGGGCCCGACCTCGACCCCTCCAACTACGGGGCCGAGCCCCACGCCGAGCTCGGCCCGACCGAGCCCGACCTCGACCGCTTCGAGCTCGACATCGCCCGCCGCGCCGACGCTCGCGAGATGCCGATCCTGGCGATCTGTCGCGGCACCCAGGCGCTCAACATCGTCCGCGGCGGCGACCTGCAGCAGCACCTGCCCGACCTCTCCGAGGAGATCGCCCACCGTCAATCGATCCCGGGCGACCAGCCGAGCCATCAGGTCGAGCTGGTCCCCGGCACGCGGCTCGCGGCGATGCTGGGGGCGACGGGCTCCGACGGCCCCCGGGCGCTCGACGGTGCGATCGGCGTCAACTCCTTCCACCACCAGGCGATCGAGCGCCTCGGCGAGGGGCTCGTCGTCACCGCCCGTGCCGCCGACGGCACGATCGAGGCGGTCGAGGACCCCGCGCGGCCCTTCCTCGTCGGCGTCCAGTGGCACGCCGAGACGCTCACCGAGCGCCCCTTCGAGGCGGCCCTGTTCAGCGACTTCGTCGAGGCCTGCCGGCGCGACGCGGCGGCAGGCGAGTCGCGGCCCACTCGCCGGCGCGAGGTCGCCTGACCATGGAGGCGCCGGGAACGCTCCCGGCGTGGGCGAGCTGGGCCGAGCCACACGAGCTCGGCCCCTACACGGTGGGGATCGAGGAGGAGGTGATGCTGCTCGACGAGCACAGCTGGGCGCTCGCCCACCGCATCGACAGCGTCCTCCCCCGCCTCCCCCACGGCCGTACCGACAGCTTCACCGCCGAGACCCATGGCTCGGCGCTGGAGATCCAGACCGGGGTCCACGCCCGGATCGGCGAGGCGATCGGCGAGCTGGCGGAGCTGCGCGAGGAGCTCGACGGGGTGCTGCGGCCGCTCTCGATGCGCGCGGCGAGCGCCGGCACCCACCCCTTCGCGGTCTGGCAGGAGATCGTCGTCTCCGCCGGCGAGCGCTACCAGTTCGTCTACGGCTCGATGCGCGAGCTGGCCCGGCGCGAGCCGACCTTCGGCCTCCACGTCCACGTCGGCGTGCCTGGGCCCGAGGCGGCGATCCACGCGGCCAATCGCCTCCGAACCCACATCCCGCTACTCCTGGCGCTCTCGGTCAACTCGCCCTTCTGGCAAGGCCGCGACACCGGCCTCGCCTCCTCGCGCACGCCGCTCTTCCAGGCCTTCCCCCGGGTCGGGATCCCGCGCTGGTTCGTGGACTACGCCGAATACGTCGAGTCGGTTGATGTGATGATCCGCTGCGACGCGATCCCCGAGCCGACCTTCCTCTGGTGGGACGTGCGGCCCCAGCCGCGCTTCGGCACGGTCGAGGTGCGGATCATGGACGCGCAGACCAAGCTCGGCGAGTCGGCGGCGATCGCGGCGCTGGTGCAGGCGATCGTCCGCGCCGAGGTCGAGGGCGAGGAGCACATGGAACGGCCGATGCCGCAGGAGGTGCTCGCCGAGAACCGCTTCCTCGCCGCCCGCGACGGCATGGAGGCGGAGCTGATCGAGCCGGAACTGGGCCGCCGGGTGCCCGCCCGCGAGCTGCTCGCCGACCTCGTCGCCGTCTGCCGCCCCCACGCCGAGGAGCTTGGCTGCGCCGAGGAGTTCGAGCGCGTGGTCGAGCTCGGCGACCGCACCGGCGCCGAACGCCAGGTCGGACTGGCGTCCGAGCTCGGCTCGCTACCGCGGCTGGTCTGCAGCTTGGCCGACGACTTCCTCGCCGAGGATTAGCCGCCGGCGCCGTTGTCGGCGGCGCCGGCTTTCGGCGGGATCACGAACTGGGTGACGATCAGGTTGGCGGCCAGTTTCGACTTGCCGTCGCGGACCCGCTCGATCCGCACCTCGATCACCGCGGTGCTGCGGCCGACGTGAAGCGGGCGGGCCTCGGCGAGGAGCTCGTCGCCCTCGACCCCGGCGCCGAAGGCGTTCAGCTTCAGCTCGATCGTGGTGAAGTCGGCCCCGGGTGGGATCGCCCGGAAGGTCGCCCAGGCGGCGACGGTGTCGCCGAGCGCAGTCCAGACGCCGCCGTGGACGAAGCCGCCGGGATGCAGGTGGCGACTCTCGATCTGCAGGCGGCCGCGGGCGAAGTCGTCCTCGAACTGGATCGGCTCGATCCCGAGCTCGCCGGGGAAGGACCCCTTGGCGTACTCGCGGATGTCGTCGGGCTTGATCCCGCTGAAGTCCGTCATCGCCCGCGGTGGTGCCTCAGACCCGTTCGACGATCATCGCCTTGCCCTGGCCGCCGGCGACGCACATCGTCTCCAGGCCGACCTGGTTGTCGTCGGTCTCCATCCCGTTCAGCAGCGTCCCCATGATCCGGGCGCCGGTCATCCCGAACGGGTGGCCGAGGGCGATCGCGCCACCGTGGGTGTTGAGCTTGTCTTCCTCGATCCCGGTTTCCTCCATGATCGGGATCACCTGGGCGGCGAAGGCCTCGTTCAGCTCGACCTTGTCGATGTCGCCGACCGTCATCCCGGCGCGGTCGAGGACCTTCTTGATCGCGCCGATCGGGGCCACGCCCATCAGCTCCGGCTCGTTGCCGTAGGTGGCGGCGGTGACGATGCGGGCGCGCGGGGTGAGGCCGAGCTCCTTGGCCTTGGTGTCGCTCATGATGAGGACCGCTGCCGCACCGTCGTTCAGCGGGCAGGAGTTGCCGGCGGTGACGCCGCCGCCGCCCTCGAAGGCCTCGTCGAGTTCCGAGAGCTTCTCCAGGGTCGAGCTGGCGCGCGGGCCGTCGTCCTTGCTGACCTCGTTGCCGTCGGGCGTCTTCACGGCGACGATCTCGCGGTCGAAGAAGCCGTCCTCCTGCGATTTCACCGCCAGTTCCTGCGAGCGCTGAGCGAACTTGTCCATGTCCTCGCGGCTGACGCCGTACTTCTTCGCCACGTTGACGGCGGTGATGCCCATGTCGATGTAGGCGTTCGGCTGGCCGTCGTTGCCGACCAGGTTCTCGTTGCGGTCGGCGGCGCCGGCGGGCTCGGTGCGCTCGTTGAAGCGGCTCACCCACTCGACCCCGGCGGCGATGTAGGCGTCGCCCTCGCCGGCCTTGATCGCGTTGCCGGCGTGGCGGATCGCGTCGAGGCTGGAGGAGCAGTAACGGGAGACGGTGACGCCGTTGACGCTCTGCGGCAGCTTCTCCGAAAGCAGCGAGATGATCCGGGCGATGTTGAACGCCTCGAGGCCCTGCGGCATGCCGACGCCGCAGAAGAGGTCCTCGATCGTGGCCGGGTCGACCTCGGGGTTGCGCTCGAGCAGCTGGTCGACCACGAAGGCGCCCATCTCGTCCGGGCGCAGCTGGGCCAGCGAGCCCTTGAAGGCGCGGCCGATCGGCGTGCGCAGGGTGTCGACGATGACGGCTTCGGGCATTCGGGTCTCCTCGGGTCCTGTTTCGGCTGCTTCGTGCGCGGCGCAGAGTAATCGACGGGCCGCACGAACGTATGTGCGCTTACGCACGTTGTCGTGCGTGTGATGTCCCCTGGCTGCGTTACATTCGCCTCAATCCACCTCGCCCGTGCGGCGAGATGCCGCACAGTCGGCAGCGAAAGGAGGGCCTTCATGCCCGAGGGCTACTGCGTCAAAGAGCGTAAGAAGGTCGAGATCAAAGACGCCAAACAGGTGACGATGAAGAACGGCCGCCCCGCGATTCAGGGCGTTTGTCCCGATTGCGGAACGAAAATCTTCAAGATCGGGAAACTCAGCTGAGGCGTCAGCTGCCGTAAGCGGCGCCGGGGGGAGAATCGACCGCCCCCGGCGCCTAGTAATCGTCGGTGGACCGCACCGACGACAGAGAGGCTCTGTATCGCGTCGCCTACGACGAGGCCGTCCGCGCCCTCGGCGAGCAGCAGGCGTTGATCGAAAGCCTCCGCGCCCGCGCCGGTCTGCTCCTTTCCGCCGCTGCCATCGCCACCTCCTTCCTCGGCTCGCAGGCGCTTGCCCGCGGCGGAGCGGCGGCGCTCGCCTGGGTCGCGGTCCTCTGCTTCCTCTCCGTCGCGGCGGCGGCCGCGCTGGCGATCCTCTGGCCGCGGGAGTCGCTGTTCGGAGCCGATCCCGCGCTGCTGATCCGCGACTACGCTGAGTCACCAGAGCCGCGACCCGTGAGCCTTCTTCACCGCGATCTGTCCCTAAGTCGTCAACGCGACATCGACCAGTGCCGGCGCATCGCCGGCCGGCTCGGCCTCCTGCTGCAGTTCGGCAGCGGTCTCTTCGCGATCGAGATCCTCCTCTGGGTTGCGGCGCTCGCTTCCAGCTTTTAGACTGAGACCATGCGCAGACAAAAAGCTCACATTGCCGACCCGCCCGACGTGCGCCGGGAACCGACCCCCCCGCTTCCGCAGCTGGAAGGGCCGAAGCTGACCCGGCCCGGGACGCTGAACATGCGGGACAGCCTGCGCCTGGTCTTCGGCCGTACGCCGAAGGCCTGGTCCTAGCCGCCCCGGGGGGAATTGAACGCCGGGGGGCGAAAGGCCGTATCCCGGTTCCGATGGCGACCTTCACGCGTGAGCGAGACGTCCGCGAGGCCTATGCCGCCCACTCGGGCGAGCTCTATGGCTTCGCGTTGCGCTCGCTGGGCGATGCCGGGCTGGCGGAGGAGGCGGTGCAGGAGACCTTCGTCCGGGCCTGGCGAGCCGGCGAACGCTTCGATCCGGAGATCGGCTCGCTCCGGACCTGGCTGTTCGCGATCCTGCGCAACGTGGTGATCGACCTCGGCCGGGCCCGGGCAGCGCGGCCGGGAGTCGCCGCCGAGGGAATAGAGCAGAGCGTCGAACCGTTCGAGGAGGCACTCGAGTCCTGGCGGATCGAGGAGGCGCTGCGACGGATCGGCGACGACCACCGCCGGGTGATCTTCGAGACCTTCTACCGTGGCCGCCCCTACGCCGAGGTCGCCGAGGAGCTCGGCGTCCCCGAGGGGACGATCAAGAGCCGCGTCTACTACGGCCTGCGGGCGTTGCGGGTCGTGCTGGAGGAGATGGGTTATGAGGACTGAGGACTGCCGCGAGTGGCGCACCTCGCTCGGCGCTTACGTGCTGGAGCAGCTTGGCGAGGGCGACCGCGTCGCGATCGAGGCTCATCTCGAGGGCTGCCCGGAGTGCCGCGCCGAGGCCGACGCGCTGGCCTCGGTCGGGCGGTTGCTGCCGCTTGCCGATCCGGACCAGGTAATGCGCCCGGCGCCGCAGCCGCCCGCCGACCTCGGCGACAGGATCGCGACCCAAATCGAGACGGAGCGGGCGCAGCGGCGCCAGGAGGAACGGGCTCGCCGGCGTCGCCGCGGCTTCGGCTTCGCCCTCGGCGGCGGCCTCGCGGCCGCGACCGCCGCCGTCGTCCTCGCCCTGGTCCTCAGCTCCGGCGGCAACGAGGCCCAGCCCGAGCAGCACGTCGCCTTCGGCGACGTCCCCAAGGGGATCGAGATCGCCGCGGTGCTCGAGCCGCATGCCTTTGGCACCGAGATCCACATGTACGTCCACGGGGTCCGCTCCGGCACGCTCTGCCGGGTCTTCCTGCGCGGCGACGACGGCAAGGTCTACTCGGCCGGCAGCTTCCGCTACCGCTGGGGCGATGACTCCGACGCCGTGCTCAGCTCCGCTCTCGACCTTTCGAGCACCCGGGCGGTCGGCGTCCACGCCGGCGGCCGCACCTTCATTGCACCGGTCGACCGGGGAGCGACCGCTTCGACCGTTGACCCAGATGAGGAGGAAACGACGTGAACAGGAAGACGTATGCGCTGGCGCTAATGGCAGCGCTGGCTGCGCTCGTGATCGCCGGCTGCGGCGGTGGCGGCAGCAGCACCAGCTCGGAAAGCAGCGAAGCGACCACCGCTTCGAGCGGCGAAGGGGCGAAGCCAGTGACGGCGGCGCCGAACGCCGAAAAGGGGACGGTCTTCGTCTCCCTCGGCAACGCCGGCGACCTCGGCATGGTCCTGGTCGACTCGAAGGGCATGACCCTCTACGAATTCAAGAAGGACAAGGGCACTGAATCGAGCTGCTACGGCGCCTGCGAACAGGCCTGGCCGCCGCTGCTGACCACGGGCGAACCGCAGCCGAGCAACGGCACCGACGCCGCCCTACTGGGGACGACGAAGCGCAAGGACGGGACCACCCAGGTCACCTACAACGGCCGCCCGCTCTACGGCTTTGCCGGCGACAAAAAGCCCGGTGAAGCGAACGGCAACGACTTCAGCGAGTTCGGGGCGCAGTGGTACGCACTGACCGCCCAGGGCGAAGAGCCGGAGGACAACGGCGGCGATTCCTCGAGCTCCGACGACTCGGGGACGACGACCAGCGGATCCGGCGGCGGCGGCTACTAGCCGGCGGCGGCGTCGAGGTCCCGACCGCGCTTGCGGTAGGAGATCGACGGTGGGACGAGCTCTCGGATCTCGGCCAGGAGCCGGGCCGAGAGCTCTCCCGGGTCCTCGTCCGGGCGCGGCTGGCCACCGGCGGGATCGAAGAAGCGAACCCGCAGGCGCGGGCGGCGGGGGAAGCCGGTGAGGTCGGAGTTGCCCTTGATCGCGACCAGGGTGACGTGCGCCTCGGGGACCTCCAGCGCCAGCCGGCCGACGCCGCTGCGCGCCCGCAGCACCTTGCCGCGCGAGCGGGTGCCTTCCGGGAAGACGCCGATGCAGGCGCCGGCGCGGAGCGTCTCGATCGCCTTCGCCAGGGCGGCCGTGTCGCCCTTGCCGCGCTCGATCGGGATCTGCCCCATCCCGTTGAGGACCGGGCCGAGCCCCTTGACGGCCCAGAGTTCTGATTTGGCGAGGGCGCGGATCTGCCGGCGCCGCAGTGCCGCGACGCCGACCATCACCGGGTCCCAGTGGCTGTCGTGGTTGCCGACGATCAGCAGCGGCCCGCTGGTCGGCACGTTCTCCACGCCCTCGACCCGCAGCCGCCCCCACAGGGCGACCGGCTTGGCGACGGCCATCGCGGCGCGGTAGGTGCGGGTGCGCTCCTGCATCGAGCTGAGTTCTACCCGTCCGCGGCGTTCGGCGGCGTCCGGTTCGGGGAAGCTAAGTGACGGAACTCACTCTGCCGAAGCCGCTCCCACCGGGATGCTGGGAAGACGGGTGGCTGGGGAACCGCCTGTTTAAGCCATGGGGTATTCGGAGACCACGAACTAAAGTGTCATTTGTGTCGCAAAGACCGCTGGAGCTGATCCTCGCCCGCAACCTGATGTCCTCGCTCTCGACCCCTGCCTTCCTGGTCGACGAGGGCGGCGTCCTGGTCTTCTTCAACGACGCCGCCGGGGCGCTGCTGGGCCGCAGCTTCGAGGAGGTCGGGACGGTCGGCCAGGAGGAGTGGGGCTCGATGTTCGGGCCCTTCGACCCCGCCGGCGAGCCGATCCCCTACGACGAGCTGCCGCTGGTCACCGCGATCCGCTCCGGCCGCCCGGCCCACACCGCGCTCACGGTGCGCTCGGCCGACGGGGCCGTCCACGCGGTCGAGGCGACCGCCTTCCCGATCCTCACCGCGCACGGCTCGCGCGGGGCGATCGCGGTCCTCTGGCCCGCCGACGAGACTGGCGAAGCGGCGGATATGGAGCCGGCGACCCGGGAGGCGGCGGCGTGAAGGTCCGCTTCTGGGGAACCCGCGGCTCGATCCCCTCCCCCGGGCCGGAGACGGTCCGCTACGGCGGCAACACCTCCTCCGTCGGCGTCACCCTCTCCGACGGCTCGCTGCTCGCCCTCGACGCCGGCAGCGGTATCCGCAGCCTCGGCCTGGCGACTGGCGACGAGCCGCGCCGCCTTCACATCCTCCTCACCCACCTCCATCTCGACCACATCCAGGGCCTCGTCTTCTTCGCCCCCGCCTTCCGGCCGCAGACCGAGCTGGTGATCTGGGGGCCGTCCTCGCCGGAGGCCTCGCTGCGCGACCGCATCGCCCGCTACGTCTCGGCGCCGCTCTCGCCGGTCGAGGTCCGCGAGCTGCCCTGCGACGTCAGCTTCCGCCACTGCCCCGAGGCCGAGTGGGAGATCGGCCCCGCCCGGATCCGCGCCGCCTCGGTCACCCACCGCGGCCCGACCCTCGGCTACCGAATCGAGGATGCCGGCTCCTCGCTCGCCTACATCCCCGACCACGAGCCGGCGCTCGGCGCCGACCTTGGCCGCCTCGAGGAGGACTGGATCTCCGGCTTCGAGCTCGCCCGCGGGGCGACGATGCTGATCCACGACGGCCAGTACTCCGACCGCGAGTACCCCCACCACCTCGGCTGGGGCCACTCCGCCGTCGGCGACGCGCTGCGCTTCGCCAATCGGGCCAGCGTCGAGCGAACCGCCCTCTTCCACCACGACCCCGGGCACTCCGACGAGTTCCTCGACGGGCTCGGAGCCGAGGCGCGCGAGCGCTGGACCGACCTGGGTGGCGCCCCCGGCGCGGTCACGCTTGCCGCCGAGGGCGACGAGTACGAGCTTCCCGAGCACGGCCGCGGCCACGAAGTCGCCGCCGCGCCGCTCGGCAGCACCGCCGTCGCGTGATCGACGCCGCCGCCTCCCGCTCGCCGCTAATCGCCGCGGCCCGCGACCGCGCCGCGACCGCTCACGCCGGCCAGGTCCGCAACGGCTCCGGCGGCATGCCCTACATCGAGCATCCGGTCGCCGTCGCCGCCCGACTCGCCGAGCACGGCTATGACGACGAGGTGATCGCGGCGGCGTTGCTGCACGACGTGGTCGAGGACTCCGACGTCACCGTGGAGCAGCTACGCGAGGAGTTCGGCGAGCGGGTCGCGGACCTCGTCGCGGCCCTCTCCGATGACGAAGCGATCGAGGACTACCGCGAGCGCAAGGACGAGCACCGGGGGCGGGTGCGCAGCCACGACGGCGACGCCTTCGCGATCTACGGCTCCGACAAGCTGACCAACTCGACCACCCTCTCGCGCTCGCTGGAGCGCGAAGGCGAGGTGGTCCGCGGGGAGTTCAAGGTGCCGCTGGAGCTGAAGCTCGAAGTCTGGGAGGCGGACCTGGAGATGCTGCGTCGAGAGGCGCCGGAGCTGCCCTTCCTCGACGAGCTGGAGGCGGCGCTCAGCCGCCTTCGGGCGGATTTATCACCGGCAGACCCTCCCGCCGGTAGCTGAAGCGCCGCCGCAACGGCAGCACCCCCCAGAGCAGCACGAAGGTCGCGAAGACGATGGCGACGGTGACGATCGTCGCCACGGTGCCGAAGAGGATGTCGGTGATCAGCATCACGGCGCAGGTCATCGCCAGCGCCAGAGTGGCGAGGCCGGCGATCGCCAGCCGGTTGGCGACGAAGACGAGACGGTGCTTCTGCTGGTAGCGGAAGGTGAGCCGGTGGTAGGCCGAGGGGGCAATCAAGAGCGCCGCCGAGAGGGCGGTCAGCAGCAGGGTCGCGAAGTAGACCCGCTTCTCGAACTCGGAGATTTTCGTGAAGTTCTGCTGGAACGGGACCGCCAGTAGGAAGGCGAAGAGGACCTGGACCCCCGGCAGGGCGACCCGCAGCTCCTGCAGCAGCTCGCCGAGGTTGCGGTCGAGGCGTTCCTCCTCGGTCTCGTCGCGGCCGGAGGGGCGCTCCGATTGGTTCTCCCCCATAGCGGGCACCATAGGCGATGTGAAGACGGCGATCGTGCTCTTCAACCGCGACCTTCGGGTCCACGACCATCCCGCTCTCACCGCCGCCGCGGCCGCCGAACGAACGGTGTCGCTGTTCGTCCTCGACGACGCCCTGCTGCGCTCGCGCTTCGCGGCGCCGAACCGGGTCGCCTTCATGCGCGAATGCCTCGCCGACCTCGACGAGGCGCTGAAGGAGCGCGGCGGCCGGCTCTTCGTGCGGCGCGGCGACGTGGTCGAGGAGACGATGCGGGTGGCGAAGGAGGTCGGCGCCGTGGAGCTCCACGTCAGCGCCGACTGGAGCGCCTACGCGCGCCGCCGCGAGCGCCGGCTGGCCGCTGCCTGCGAGGAGGGGCGGATCGAGTTCAGCGCCCACCCGGGGATCACGATCGTCGAGCCCGGCGCGGTGACCCCGACCGGCGGCGACCACTTTCGCGTCTTCAGCCCCTACCACCGGGCCTGGACCAAGGTGAGCGAGCGCGAGGGGCACGGCGCCCCGCGCAACCTCCACGTCCCCTCGGATCTCGATGCCGGCCAGCTGCCGGCAACCGAGTCGCTGACCGACGGCGAGCTCTCCCCCGGCCGCCAGCCCGGCGGCGAGGTCGAGGGGCGCAAGCGGATGGCCGCCTTCCTCCGCGACAGCGTCGGCACCTACGAAGAGCATCACGACGACCTTCCCGGCGACGACACCTCGCGGCTCAGCGCCTACCTGCGCTGGGGCTGCGTCTCACCGCTGGAGCTGAAGCGCAAGGCGTCCGAGCGCCGCGGCGGCGCCGCCTTCGTCCGCCAACTCTGCTGGCGCGACTTCCACCACCAGGTGCTCGCCGCGACCCCCTCGCTCCCCGAGCGCGACTACCGCCCCCGCGGTGATCGCTGGTCGCGCTCGGAGCGCTACCTCGAGGCCTGGCGGGCCGGCCGCACCGGCTACCCCCTGGTCGACGCCGGGATGCGCCAGCTCGCAGAGGAGGGCTTCATGCACAACCGGGCGCGGATGACCGTCGGCTCCTTCCTGACCAAGGACCTCTACGTCGACTGGCGCGCCGGCGCCTGGCACTTCTGGGACCTGCTCTGCGACGGCGAGATCGCCAACAACGCCGGCAACTGGCAGTGGATCGCCGGCACCGGCAACGACACCCGGCCCAACCGCGTCCTCAGCCCCGTTCGCCAGGCCGAACGCTTCGACCCCGAAGGCCACTACGTGCGCCGCTACCTGCCGGAGCTGGAGTCGGTCCGCGGCAAGGCGATCTTCCGGCCCTGGGAGATGGAAGGGTTCGACCGCCTCGACTACCCCGAGCCGCTGGTCGATCACGACGACGCGGTCGCCCACTTCCGCGCCCGGCGGGACTAGCGCCACCCGTAAGTTCTTCGCGCTATGCGGGAACAAGTGCGGCCTCACGTCGTAGGATCGCGCGATGGGACGGCTGGCGGTGATCCTCGGCAGCAGCGCGCTCGGGCCGGGCGGCGAGCAGATCGCCGCCGCGGCGGCCGAGCACGGCGCCGCGATCGTCCAGCGCCACGGCGGCGGCGACCTTCCCTACGTCCTCCCCCACCGGATCGACCACGAGGCGAACCTGCGGCCGCTGGCCGAGCAGGGCGTCGACCGGGTGATCGCGATCTCCTCGGTCGGCTCGCTGAAGTCGGAGCTGCCGGTGGGGACGCTGGTCGTCCCCGAGGACTTCATCGCCCTCCACCTCGACACCTCGATCTTCGGCGACGAGCAGGCCCACACCGCGCCTGCCTTCGACCACGCCCTGCGCGCCGAAGCGGTCGAGGCCTGGGCCGCCGGCGGCCAGCAGCCGCACGATGGCGGCGTCTACTGGCAGGCGATCGGGCCGCGCTTCGAGACCCCGGCGGAGATCCGGCTGATGGCCGCCCACGCCGACGTGGTCGGGATGACCGTCGGCGCCGAGTGCGTCGTCGCCGGCGAGCTCGGGCTCGGGTACGCCGCCCTCTGCATGGTCGACAACCTCGCCAACGGGCTGGCGCCGGAGCGGCTCGAGATCGCCGACCTCGAACGCGACCGCGCCGCCAACGCGGCGCTGCTGCGCGACGGGCTCGAGGCGCTGCTGCCGCGGCTGGGAGCGATCGGCGGGTGAGCCTGGTCGTCGTCAACGCCCGCCGCGGCGGCGAGGACGTCGGGGTGCGCTGCGAGGACGGGCTGATCGCCGCGATCGGCGCCGACGTCGTCGCCGCGGCCGACGAGGAGGTGCTGAACGCCGAGGGCGCCTTGCTGGTGCCGCCCCTGGTCAACGGCCACACCCACGCGGCGATGACCCTGTTCCGCGGCTCCGGCGGCGACCTGCCGCTGCTGCCCTGGCTGGAGGAGCTGATCTGGCCGATCGAGGCGAAGCTCGACGAAGAGGACGTCTACTGGGGCACCCGCCTCGCCTGCGCCGAGATGATCCGCTCCGGCACCACCCGCTTCTGGGACATGTACTGGCAGCCGGCGGCGACGGCGCGGGCGGTCGCCGACGCGGGGATGCGGGCGACGATCGGGGCGCCGCTCTTCGACGCCAACGGCGACCCGGAGAGGATGCGAGCCTCAGCGCTGGAGAGCCTGCCGATGCTGGCCGAGGCTGGGCCGCTCGTCTCCCCCGCGCTCGCCCCGCACGCGATCTACACGGTCAGCGAATCCTCGCTGCGCTGGATCGCCGAGCTCGCCGCCGAGCGCGAGCTGCCGGTCCAGATCCACCTCTCGGAGACCTCCGAAGAGGTGCAGGACTGCCTCGCCGCCCACGGCGAGCGACCGGCCGCCTACCTCGACCGGCTCGGGCTGCTGGGCCCGCGCACCCTGCTCGCCCACGGAGTCTGGCTCGACCCGGAGGAGCTCGAGCTCCTCGCCGCCCGCGGTGCCACCGTGGTCACCAACCCGGCGGCAAACATGAAGCTCGCGGTCGGCGGCGTCTTCCCCTACCCGGCGGCGCGCGAGGCCGGGGTCGCGGTCGGCCTGGGCACCGACGGCGCCGGTTCCAACGACTCGCTCGACCTGCTCGCCGACCTGAAGCTCTTCGCCCTCGCCCAGAAGCACGCCGCCGCCGACCCGACCGCGGTCGACGCCGCCGAGTCCTGGGCGGTCGCCACCGGCGCCCGAGCACCGCTCCTGCGCGGCCTCGGGCCCGGCGAAGGCCCTGCCGGGACCGGGGGCGCCGAAGACCTGCTCGTGCCGGGTGCCCCCGCCGACTTCCTCCTGCTCCGCGCCAACGCGCCGGAGCTGGCGATCGGTGAGCTCGAGGCCGACCTCGTCTATGCCGCCGCCGGCACCGTCGTCGACACCACCGTCGTCGCCGGCAGGGTGCTGATGCGGGGCGGCGGGGTGCCGGAGCTGGAGGAGATCGTCGCCCGCGCCGCCGAGCGCGCCCGGCGCCTGGGGTTGTGAGCAACCGATGACTCCGACGAGCATCGAACAGTGGTGGGAGGACGGTCGAATCGCGAGCCTGGAGGTCGGCGGCACGAGCCGCGAGGTCTTCATTCAGCGCCTCGGCTCGGGGCCGACCCTGACCATGCTGCATGGCTTCCCCAGCTCGTCCCACGACTGGGCCAAGGTGGCGCCGTCCCTGGCCCGCGACCGGACGCTGCTCCTTCCCGACTTCCTCGGCTTCGGCGCCTCCGAGAAGCCCGCCGAGCACGTCTACTCATTGACCGAGCAATCCGACCTGGTCGAGTCGCTCTGGCGACTGGAAGGGGTGGATTCGACCGCGATCGTCGCCCACGACTACGGGGTCTCGGTCGCGCAGGAGCTGCTGGCGCGGCGAGCGGAGGGGTCGCTCGCGGTCGACCTCAGCGGCGTCCACTTCCTCAACGGCGGTCTCTATCCGGACCTCCACCGCCCGCAGCCTGCCCAGGTCGTCCTGCTCGATCCCGAGCGGGGCCCGGAGCTCGCCGCCGCGATCGACGAGGAGCTCTTCAAGATCTCCCTGGCGCCGACCTTCGCCGCCGACTTCGACGCGACCGCAGACGCGGCCGCGATCTGGCGCTCCACCGCTCGTGACGACGGCCAGCGGCTGATGCACCGGCTGATCGCCTACATCCCCGACCGCGCCAAGCACGAAGACCGCTGGGTCGGAGCGCTCGAGGGCACCGACGTCCCGGTCGCCTTCGCCTGGGGGATGCTCGACCCGGTCTCCGGCGCCCACATGGCCGAGCGGATCCGCGCGCGCTTGCCGGACGCTCCGCTGCTGGCCCTGGATGACGTCTGCCACTGGCCACAGCTGGAAGCACCCCAGCGGGTCGCCGCCGTCCTTCTCTCCAATACCCCCCAGGGGTAGGTGCTAGATTCGCTCCATGGTCGGATACAGCGGTGACAAGGAGCAGATCGAGAAGCGTCTCTCGCGGATCGAGGGCCAGGTCCGCGGCGTCGCGCGGATGGTCGAGGAGGAGCGCTACTGCATCGACGTCCTCACCCAAATCGGCGCGATTCAGGCGGCGCTCGACAAGGTCGCGCTAGGGCTGATCGACGATCACACCCGCCATTGCGTGGTCGAAGCGGAGGCCGGCGAGCGGGTCGAGAAAGTCGACGAGCTGATGGCCGCGCTCGGCCGTTTCGTCGCCCGTTAGCGAACTCTCACATTTCTCACAAGTTGAGTGAGGACGACCCCCGAGGGGTATAGGGTCGCCCCAAGTGACGTCGGGAGAGGCCGCCGCCGCCGATATTCAGTCTCAGTCCGGAGCTTCGTCCGTCAGCTACGAGCGGGCGACGAAACGCTACGAGGGCGCCGATTCCGCCGCCGTCGACGAGCTCACCCTCGAGGTCGCCGCCGGTGAGATCTGCGTGCTCGTCGGGCCCTCCGGCTGCGGCAAGACGACGGCGATGCGAATGGTCAACCGCCAGGTCGAGATGACCTCCGGCGAGATCAAGATCGGCGGCGAATCGATCCGGGACCGCGACCCGGCGCAGTTGCGACGGGACATCGGTTACGTGATCCAGCAGATCGGCCTCTTCCCCCACCGCACGATCGCCCAGAACATCGCCGCGGTGCCCAACCTGCTCGGCTGGAAGAAGGACCGAACCCGCGCCCGGGTCGACGAGCTGCTCGACCTGATCGGGCTCGAAAAGAGCCTCAGCGACCGTTACCCGGCCCAGCTCTCCGGCGGTCAGCAGCAGCGGGTCGGCGTCGCCCGCGCGCTCGCCGCGGACCCACTGGTGATGCTGATGGACGAGCCCTTCGGGGCGATCGACCCGATCAACCGCGAGCGCCTGCAGAACGAGTTCCTGCGGCTGCAGGCGGAGATCCGCAAGACGATCCTCTTCGTCACCCACGACATCGACGAGGCGATCAAGATGGGCGACCGGATCGCGGTGATGCGCGAGCACGGCAAGGTCGAGCAGTACGCGACCCCGGCCGAGCTGCTGATGGCGCCGGCGACCCCCTTCGTCGAGGACTTCGTCGGCGCCGACCGGGCGCTGAAGCGGCTGGCGCTGATGCGGGTCCGCGACATCTCGCTGTGGGAGGCGCCCTGGGCGACCGCCGGCCAGCCGACCGCCGAGGTCCGCGCCAAGCTCGACTCGCCCGAGGTCGAAGTCCCCTACGCGCTGCTGGTCGACTCCGAGCGTCGACCGCAAGGCTGGCTGACCGAGCGCGACCTCGGTGCCGACACCGTCCCCGACCAGGCCGACACGCCGCTCGGCCCGGTGCTCGAACTCGACGATGTGATGCGCGACGCCCTCGCCGACCTGCTCCAGGCCGGCACCCAGTACGCGGCGGTGACCGATGGCCAGGGCAAGGTCGCCGGGGTCCTCTCGGTCGAGATCATCTCCGAGTTCCTCGCCTCCCCGGGAGCCAAGGAGGACGACCGCGACGCGGTGGAGCGACCCCTGGGCGCGGAACGGGACAGCCAGCTCGCCGCCGACGAGGAGCGCGAGCGAGCGGAGCGGGAGTCTTGATGCTGCCCGCTCCCGCGTTGACCGCAGCGGTCGGGGAAGTCGGCGAAGGCTTCTTCCACCAGCGCAACGGGGGCAACCTCCCCTGCCAGGCGAGCTCGAGCCACTTCTTCTGCGGCGAATGGGCGCTGGAAAACGCCCACCGCTACCTCGCCCCGACCCTGCAGCAGATCGAGCTGGTCGTCGTCTCGGTCCTCGCCGGCTTCGTCATCGCCTTCGCCCTGGCGCTGCTCGCCCGTCGGGTCCACTGGCTGCGGCCGCCGCTGCTCGCCGGCACTGGCATCCTCTTCGCGATTCCCAGCGTCGCCTTCTTCCTGCTGCTGCTGCCGGTGACCGGCCGCGGCCGCGAGACCGCGATCGTCGCCCTCACCGCCTACACCCTGCAGATCATCTACCGCAACGTGATGGTCGGCCTCGACAACGTCCCGGCCTCGGTCAAGGACGCCGCCCGCGGCATGGGCCTGACCGAGCGCCAGATCCTCTGGAAGGTGGAGCTGCCGCTGGCGACCCCGGAGATCATCGCCGGGCTGCGGATCGCCACCGTCTCCACGGTCGCGATCGCCACCCTCGCCGTCTTCGCCCACGGCGGCGGCCTCGGCAGCCAGATCCTCACCGAAGCCAACCTCAAATTCCCGACCACGATCGTGATCGCCGGCGGCATCGCGATCCTGATGGCCCTCAGCTTCGACGCGATCCTGCTGACCGTGCAGCGCTTCGCCACTCCCTGGCGGCGGGTGAGAGCGATATGAGTGGCCTCGTCTCCCTCGTCCACCCGGCCGCCTACTCGTTCGGCGGTGCCTTCGAATTCATCTTCAGCGAACAGACCTCGAACGTCACCGGCGGCAATAAGGTCGGCGGCTTCGACCAGGTGGTCGAACTGGCCTTGGCGCAGGTCGAAATCTCGCTCCTCGCGCTGCTGCTGGCGCTGGTGATCGCCTTGCCGATCGGCCTCTACTTCGGCCATCGCGGCAGCGGCGAACTGTTCGCGGTGGCGATCGGCAACGCCGGCCGGGCGATCCCCGAGCTGGCGCTAATCGCGCTGATGGCGATCCTGATCGGCGTCGGCAAGGTGCCGGTGACGATCGCCCTGGCGGTGCTCGGAATCCCGCCGATCCTCACCAACACCTTCGTCGGGATCAAACAGGTCGACCGGGCCAGCGTCGACGCCGCCCGCGGCATGGGCATGTCGGAGTTCGAAATCCTCCGCAAGGTCGAGCTGCCGCTGGCGGTGCCGAGCATCATGTCCGGCATCCGCGGCTCCAGCGTCAACATCATCGCCACGGCGACGATCGCGCCACTGGCCGGAGTCGCCAGCCTCGGCGAATTCATCATCAACGAAAACGTCTACGGGGCCAACGGCCTGCTGGCCGGGGCGATCGTGGTCGCGATCCTCGCCCTGGCCTTCGAGTTCGCCCTGGCCGGGCTGCAGGGCCGGCTGACCTCGAAGGGCCTGCGCCTGCAGCAGGCCATCTGACCCCACCCCCCCTTGTCCAAAGAAAAAGAGGAGGCACCACAGTGAGGTTCAACAAGACGAGGCCGCTGACCGCGCTTGCGATGCTGGTCACCGCGCTGACCCTGGCGGTCGGCATCTCCGCCTGCGGCAGCAGCAGCGACTCGACCAGCAGCGGCTCGACCGAACCCGCGACCTCGACGCCCGAAACGGGCAGCGAAGGTGGCGGCGCGATCGTCAGCGATCCCGAAAACGCCAAGACCAACCTGACGATCGGCTCGAAGAACTTCCCCGAACAGGAAATCCTCGGGGAAATCTACGCCCAGGCCCTGAAGGCGGCCGGCTACTCGGTCAAGTCCGACCTCAGCCTCGGCTCCGAAACGGTGGCGCTGAAAGCGCTGGAAAGCGGCAGCATCTCCGGCTACCCGGAGTACGCCTCGACGGCGCTGACCTCGTTCTTCGGCCTCGAACCGGAAGAAGTTCCCTCGAGCGCCAACGCGGCCTGGAAAAAGGCGAACCAGGAATTCCAGAAGAAGGGCCTGGAAGCTTTCGAACCGACCCCGTTCGCCAGCGCCAACGCGGTCGGCCTGCTGAAGACGACGGCCGAAAAGTACGACCTCAAAGACGTCTCCGACCTCAAGGGCGTCTCGGAAAAACTGAGCCTCTACGGTTCGCCCGAGTGCCGTGAGCGGATCGACTGCCTGGCCGGGCTGGAAAAACTCTACGGGCTGAAATTCAAGGAATTCAAGCCGGTGGACATCAGCCTCCGCTACACCGTCCTCGACAAAGGCCAAGCGGATCTCTCGATCCTCTTCACCACTGACCCGCAGCTGTCGGCCGAAAAGGACAAATACGTGATCCTCGAAGACGACAAGAAGGTCTTCCCGGCCGGCAACGTCATCTTCGTCACCGACCAGGCCGTCGCCGAAAAGGCCGGCCCGGACTACAAGAACACGATCACCGAGGTGCAGAAGGGCCTCACCCTGCCGGTTATGCAGGAGCTCGACGCTCGCGTCGAAATCGAAAAACAGACGCCGAAGGAAGCGGCTGCCGCTTACCTCGAATCGGCGGGTTACGTCGAATAGCGACTAGTGCGCGGCGACGGCCGGGGCATCCGCCTCGGCCGTCCGCCGTCGCGGCTCGGCCGCCGTCCGCCGCGCCAGCCGCTCGAAGCTGGCCCGGGCCGCCCAGGCGGCGCTGACGCCGGAGATCCCGGCCAGGACCAGCGCCACGCGCGGGTCGTACGCTTCCGAGAGCCAGCCCGTCAGCGGGCCGCCGATCGGGGTCGAGCCGAGGAAGACGACCGAGTAGAGGGCCATCACCCGGCCCCGCATCTCCGGCGCGACCGCCAGCTGCAGGCTGGAGTTGACCGAGGCGGCAAAGGTCACCGAGGCACCACCGAGCAGGGCCAGCGTGAACAGCTCCAGGGCCAGGTCCGGCATCGCCGCCGAAAGCAGCCCGGCGACGCCGAAGGCGAGCGCCCCGGCGGCGATCAGCCGCGGCCCGGTGCGGCCGTGGGAGCCGTTGAAGAGCGCCCCCGCGATCGAGCCGACCGCCATCGCCGAGACCATCGCCGCGTAGGTGAGGGCGCCGCCGCCGAAGCTGAATTTGGCCAGCAGCGGCAGCACCACCTGGAAGTTGAAGCCGAGGGTGCCGACCAGGGCCATCAGCGCCAGCGGCACCGCCAGCATCGGCTCGGAGCGGACGTAGCGCAGGCCCTCGCGGATCGCTCCGGGGCGGCGCGGGGCGACCGGGGCGGCGTGGAGGCGCTCTCTGTCCATTCCCCAGAGGGCGGCGATCATCGCTGCGAAGGTGAGCGCGTTGATGGCAAAGCAGGGGACGACGCCGAAGGCGGCGATCAGGATTCCGGCCAGGGCCGGGCCGACGATCCGCGCCATCTGCACGATCACGCTGTTGAGGCTGACCGCGTTGACGACCCGGTCGGGGCCGACCATCTCGATCACGAAGCTCTGTCGGGTCGGGTTGTCGATCGCGTTGACCGTTCCCATCGCGAAGACCGCGGCGAAGACCATCACCGGGGTGACGACACCGGCCGCGGTGACGGCGAAGAGGAAGACGGCGGGGATCGCCATCAGGCACTGGGTGGTGAGCAGCAGCGTGCGCTTCGGGACCCGGTCGGCGAGCAGGCCGCCCCAGGCGCCGATCAGCAGCATCGGCAGGAACTGCAGCGCCGTGGTCAGGCCGACCGCGAGGCCGGAGCCGGTGAGGCTGAGGATCAGCCAGAGGGCGGCGACCGTCTGCATCCAGGTGCCGCTGAGCGAGATCAGCTGGCCGGCGAAGTACCGCCTGTAGTTCGGGACCTCGAGCGAGTTGAAGGAGCGTCGCAGGTGGTACCTCACCCCGCGTCGCCCTCCCTCATCCGTTCCAGGATCTCCGCCGCGGCAGCCAGCGTCTCGACCTCCGCCGTGGAGAGCTCGCGCATCCGTCGCGCCAGGTAGGCGTTCTTGCGGCGGCGCAGGCGGCGTAGGCGCTCGCGGCCGGCGGCGTTGATGCTGACCAGGGAGCTGCGGCCGTCGTCGGGGTCGGGCATCCGCTCGACCAGGCCCTCCCGTTCGAGGCAGCCGAGGGTGCGGGTCATCGTCGGTCGCTTCACCCGCTCGATCTCGGCCAACTCGCTCGGGGTGAGCGGGCCGTGGCGGTCGACGCTCGCCAGGGTTGCGACGGAGGTCGGGGTCAGGCCGTCGGTCTCCGCCGCCGCCTCCTGCCGGAGCCGCCGGGCGGTGCGAACGACCGCCATCCGCAGCTGCGCGGCGGTCTCCTCGATCCCCTCGGCGGTCGTGCTGGTGTCGGTCTTCGGCGGCATGGGTTAGCTCTGCTAATTAGCTTAGCGAACTTAATTCACCGACTACGTGGGACGCGTCACACAGGCCGACGCACTCGTGTCCCTAGGATCTGGGACGTGTCGTCCACTCCAGTCTCGGACACCTCGCGCTACCCGCGCGGCCCGGTCCCGGCCGGCCACGTCGAGCCCTCGCCGCGGCGCCTGCGCGGCATCCTCGACGGCGAGGTCGTGCTCGACACGGTGCGCGCGCTCTACGTCTGGGAGCACCCGCAATACCCGCAGTACTACGTGCCCCGCGCTGACGTCGACGAAGCGGCGCTCGAGCGGCTCGGCGACGCCGCTCGCGTCCTCGGCCCCGAGGCCGAGGACGGCCCGCCGGACACGGTGCGGATCGAGTGGGACGGGCTCGACGAGTGGCTCGAGGAGGACGAGCCAGTCTTCGTCCACCCGCGCTCGCCGTTCTCCCGGGTCGACGCGCTGCGCTCGCTGCGGCCGGTGCGAATCGAGATCGAGGGCACCGTGCTCGCCGAGTCGCCGGAGTCGGTGATGGTCTTCGAGACCGGGCTGCCGCCACGCCGCTACCTGCCGCGAACGACACTGCGGCGCGAGCACCTCGTTCCCAGCGAGACCGTCACCTCCTGCCCCTACAAGGGCACGACCAGCGCCTACTGGTCGGCCCGGGTCGACGGCGAGCTGCACGAGGACATCGCCTGGTCCTATGAGTTCCCGACTCCCGAGCTGACCAAGATCGCCGGGCTCGTCGCCTTCTTCGACGAGAAGGTCGACACCTTCGTCGAGGGCCAGCGGCTGGAGCGGCCGCGGACGCCCTTCTCCGCAGGCGGAAATTGAGATGAGGCCGACGCTTCTGCAAAGGTGCGCCGATGGCTGACGTAGCCGACGCTCGCGACAAACGCTGGATCGCCCTGGCTCTCCTCTGCATGGCGCAGTTCGTCGTTGTCCTCGACGCCTCGATCGTCAACGTGGCGCTGCCGACGATCGGCGAAGCGCTCGACTTCACCGAGAGCAACCTGCCCTGGGTGGTCAACGCCTACGTGCTCACCTTCGGCGGCTTCCTCCTGCTCGGCGGTCGCCTCGCCGACCTGCTCGGTCGTCGCCGCATCTTCATGTTCGGGCTCGTCCTCTTCGCCCTCGCCTCGCTCGCCGGTGGGCTCGCCAGCAACTCGGGCCAGCTGATCGTCGCCCGAGCGGTCCAGGGCCTCGGCGCCGCGATCCTCTCCCCCGCCGCCCTCTCGATCGTCGCAACCACCTTCAAAGACGGTTCCGAGCGCAACAAAGCGCTGGGAATCTGGGGCGCGGTCGCCGGCTCCGGCGGTGCCGCCGGCGTCCTCCTCGGCGGCGTCCTCACCGAATACCTCGGCTGGGAATGGGTGCTCTGGGTGAACGTGCCGATCGGGATCGCCGCCGCTGCGATCGCCCCCTCGCTGATCGCCGAAACCCGCGACGAGTCCGGCGAGCGCCATTTCGACGTCGCCGGGGCGGTCACCATCACCCTCGGCATCTCCGCCTTCGTCTTCGCCCTGCTCGACGCTGAAACCGCCGGCTGGGGCTCCTTCCAGACGATCGGCCTGATTGTCGCCTCGGTGGTCCTGATCGGCGTCTTCGTCGCGATCGAGCAACGCTCGCGTTCGCCATTGGTGCCGTTCGCGATCTTCCGCAAGCGGACGATCACCGGCGCCAACGTGGTCGGCCTGCTGGTCGGCGCCTCGCTGTTCTCGATGTTCTTCTTCATCTCGCTCTACATGCAGCAGGTGCTCGGCTACAGCGCGATCCACGCCGGCCTCTCCTACCTGCCGCTGGCGGTCTCGATCATCCTCTCCGCCGGCATTGCCTCGGCCCTGGTGACCAAAGTCGGCTTCAAGCCGATCCTCGCGGCCGGCATGGCCTTGATCGCGATCGGCCTGCTCTGGTTCTCCCAGATCTCCGTCCACGGCAGCTTCCTCGCCGACATCCTCGGCCCCTCGTTGTTCGCTGCGGTCGGCCTCGGCTTCGCCTTCGTCCCGGTCACGATCGCCGCCGTCTCCGGCATCGAGGACCGCGAACAGGGCCTCGCCAGCGGCCTGATCAACACCTCCCAGCAGGTCGGCGGCGCCCTCGGCCTGGCGATCCTCGCCGCCGTCGCCAACGGGATCATCGGCGAATCCCACGACCCGGCGAAGCTGACCGAAGGCTTCCAGACCGCCTTCGCGGTCGGCGCCGGGTTCGCGATCCTCGGCCTCGTCGCCACCCTGGTCCTGGTGCGAAGCAGCGACAGCCGCGCCCACGTCGAGCTCGACGCCGCCGAAGCCGGGGCTTAGACCGGCGGGCATCCGGAGCGGTGGCGAGGGCGCGTCCGCCTCGCGCCGTAGGTTCCGCGCCGTGAACAACTCGCGCCGCACCGCCGCCGTCCTCGTCCTCCTCGCCGCCGCAGTCGCCGCGCTCGGCCTTGCCGCCGTCAGCGCCGCCGCGCCGGCGACCCCCGCGCCCGCCGCCGCGACCCCGGTCGCCTCCAGCGCCTGCGGGCCGCTGGTCTACGGCGGTGCCGGTTCGCCGCAGGCGATCGTCGTCTCCGACCTGCCCCTGCAGGGCGACTCGAAGCGCCGCTCCCAGCAGCAGAACGACACGATCGAACTGGTCCTCGCCGGTTCTGGCTGGCACGCCGGTGGCACCGCCGTCGGCTTCCAGGCCTGCGACGACTCGGAGGCGGACACCGGCCTCTGGAGCGTCTCCCAGTGCAAGTCGAACGCCCAGGCCTACGCCGCCGACCCCAGCGTCCTCGGGGTGATCGGCACCTACAACTCCGGCTGCGCGGAAACGATGCTGCCGATCCTCAGCGCCGCCCCCGGCGGCGGCCTGGGGATGATCTCGCCGGGCAACACGGCAGTCTGCCTGACCCAGGAAAACATCGAATGCCTGAAGGGGCCGAAGCAGTTCTACCCCGGTGGGCAGAACTACGCCCGGGTGGTCCCCAACGACGCCTACCAGGGTGCCGCCCTCGCCAAGTTCGCGAAGTCGAAGGGCTCCAAGCGGGTCTACGTCCTCCACGGCGGCGACCGCACCAGCTACCTGCAGGGGTTCGCCTTCCGCGGCGCCGCCGAGAAGCTGGGGATCGACGTGGTCGGGTTCCGCAGCTACGACGTCGGCGTCTCGAGCTTCAAGCCACTGTTCAAAAAGGTCGCCGCGGCGAAGCCGGACGCGGTGGTCGTCGCCGGGCTGATCGAACAGAACGGCTCCCGGCTGATCAAGGAAAAGGTCCAGTACCTCGGCTCCAACGCCGCGGTTCCGCTCTTCGCCTTCGACGGCTTCGCCCAGCAGTCGACGATCAAGCTCTCCGGCGCCGCCGCGAAGGGGATGTACGTCAGCGTCCCGGGCCTCGCCCCATCCCATCTGAAGGGACCGGGGAAGAAGCTGGTCAAGCAGCTGCAGGCGAAGAGCTCCGGGCCGGTCGAACCCTTCGCCCCCTACGCCGGCCAGGCGGCGAGCATCATGCTCGAATCAATCGCCGCCTCACCGCAGCGCGCCGGCGTGATCAAGGCGATGCTCGCGGCCAAGGTGACCAATGGGATCATCGGCAGCTTCAGCATCCTCCCCAGCGGCGACCCCAGCGTCGGCCCGATCACCGTCTCGGTCGCCAAGTCGAGCTTCGTCGCCAGCAAGGTGATCGAACCGTCGCAGTCGCTGGTCAAGGCGGCGCTCGCCCGGGCGCCGCACGAAAAGAACGAATAGCCGGCTAACGCACCCAGGCCGGGTCGCGGTCGAAGATCTGCGCCTTTTCGGTCTGCCGCTTGCGCAGGTGGGTACCGCCGAGCCGGATCGTGAACAGAGCTTGCGGCGTCCTGTGGATCACCACGTTGCCTTGACCGAAGAATTTGCCGACGAAGGCGAGGGATTTACCGGAAGGCGAGAAGACCGGCTGGCCGATGCCCCAGCCCGGCAGGATCGACCGGCGAAGCCGGTGCGAGTGGCTGCCGTCGCGATCCATCACCGTGATTGAGTCGCCGGAGCGGCCGGCGATCACGAAGGCGACGAGGCGGCCATCGGGAGAGACGGTGGGCGCGAAGAAGTGGCCGACCCCGTTGGCGAACGAGCCCCGGCGCAGGAAGTGGACGGGGCCGCCGCGGAGCGGGACGGTGCCGATTCCGCCGACTTCGCTCTCGACCGCGTGATCGGGGTAGAAGAGGCCGATGATCCGGCGGCCGGACGGAGTGAACTCGACGTTGGAGGAGTTGCGGCCCGAACCGACCTTGAAGTCGTAGCGGTCCGGGACGACCGCCCGGAAGCCGGAGCCGTCGACCGCGAGCGTGAAGACCCGGCCATCGTTCCGCTGCAACAGCAGAGTTCGCTCGTCCGGCGAGATCGCGACCGAGTCGAACGGTCGGTGGTTGCGCTCGCGACCGGCGCTTACGACCGTCTTCAACAGCTGGGGACGACCGCCGGCAGCCAACGTCCAGATTCGGTCGGTGTAGACCAGCTCGCCGTCGGCCCGGTGGATGACCCGCGAGATATAGGCGAAGAGACGACCATCTCGAGAGGCGGCGGTACCGAGCAGGGCGCCGCGATGCAGCCGGACCAAGGTCCGAGCGGGCCCACCTGCAGGCGGTATCGCCACCAGCCTGCGCTTGCCCTCGCGGATGACGATCCGGGTCGAAGCGCTTGCGCCCGCGGCGCCCACTGTCCCCAGCACGCCGAGAGTTAGCGCCAGTGCGACGGCCAAGCCGCGAATCCGAAAGGCCCCGGCAGTTCCCATGCCTTACTGAACCCCCCGGTGACGACTCAGTCGCGGTGGACCTCGGTCGCGGTCGCCTGGGCGCGGGGACGGACGACGATTGAGTCGATGTTGACGTGGCCAGGCAACGCCGCGGCCCAGCGGATGCACTCGGCGACTTCGGGCGCACGCAGCGGCTCCATCCCCCGGTAGACGTCCGCCGCCGCGTCCTCGTCACCGTCGAAGCGGACGACCGAGAACTCGGTCTCGACCATGCCGGGGGCGACCTCGGTGACCCGAACCGGCTGGCCGAGCAGCTCCAGCCGCAGGGTTTCGACCGCCGCCCGCTGGGCGTGCTTGGCGGCGGTGTAGCCGGCGCCGCCTCGATAGACCTCGAAGGCAGCGATGCTGGTGACGGTGACGACGTGACCATCGCCGGAGGCGATCAGCTTCGGTGCCAACGCCCGGGTCATCCGCATCGTCCCGATCACGTTCGACTCGTACATCGCGCGCCACTTCTCCTCGTCGGCCTCGACCAGCGGTTCGACCCCCAGGGCGCCGCCGGCGTTGTTGACCAGCAACTGGCACTCCTCGATCCCGGCGCAGAAGGACTCGACCGAGTCGGGGTCGGCGACGTCGAGTCGGTGCGCCACCCCACCGATTTCCGCCGCCAGCTCCTCGAGCCGCTCCAGCCGCCTAGCCCCGACCACGACCCGCCAGCCGTCGCCGGCAAGCGCCCGCGCGGTCGCCGCGCCGATCCCGCTGGAAGCTCCGGTCACCACCGCCGTCTTCATCGCCCGAACCCTACGGATGCCCGCGAAACGCGCATGTCTTCCACACTTTCGCAACGAGACTGAAACCGTTCGGTTAGGGCTCGGCGAAGCTCCTTGTCTGCCATAGAACGAGGCCCTAATCTCGCGACTAGAAGAGTGAAGGAGGCCGGTGCCTCCCGGCAACTGACACTTGCTTGGTCCGACCGAACCAGTCGGATCCGGTTCGACTCCGGCGCTCTCCGCAGTCAAAATCCGTCCTCGGAGGCGGGTCGAGTTCGGCGGCCTGCGGTGCTAGCCTCACCGCAGCAAGTGTCAGTTGCCGGCGGGTGGTTCCCGCTTCATCGGACTTGACCCGCCTCCGGCGGGTCTTGTCGTTTCTGGAGGCCCGCCGTACCCGCGCGGGCGCCGTCGCCCAGCGACAGGCACTCGCCGGGAGGCGTCGAAGTCCTCGCGGTGAGCTCCGCCCCGTCCGTCCCGCAACCGCAAGAGCCGGTCCGCTACCCGCCCGGGATGGACGCGCGCAGCACCCGCGTCGCCGAAATCCTCAACACGCCGATGCTGATCGCGGCGGCGCTGACCCTGCCGACGGTAGCGATCACCGAGTCCCACTCCGGTGGGCTGCTCGGCTCGATCGCGGTGGTGCTCAACTGGACCACCTGGGTCGCCTTCCTGATCGAGCTGGTGGTGATGCTCGCGGTTGTCCCCGACCGCTGGGCCTGGATCCGCCGCCATCCGCTCGACGTCGTCATCGTCGTCCTCACCCCGCCGATCCTGCCCGCCGGCCTGCAGAGCCTGCGGGCCCTGCGCCTGCTCCGGCTCCTGCGCCTGCTGCGGCTGGCCCAGCTCTCGCGTGAGGTCTTCTCGCTCGAGGGCCTGCGCTACGCGCTGCTGCTGGCGGTGCTGACGATCGTCGGCGGCGGCGCCATCTTCGGCGCCTTCGAGAAGCACAGCCAGCACCTGACCTTCTGGGACGACACCTACTGGGCGATCGGGACGATGACCACGCTGGGCTCGAACATCTACCCCTCGACCACCGGCGGCCAGATCGTCTCCGTGGTGATCCTGATCATCGGCATCAGCTTCGTCGCCCTGCTTACTGGTGCCGTCGCCCAGCGCTTCCTCGCTCCCGAACTGGTCGAGATCGAGGAAAAGCTGGCTGCCGAGGAGTTGACCGCCGAGGAGCTCGCCCTGCGCGAACTAAAGAGCGTCCAGGAACAGCTGCAGGCGCTGGAGCTGGCGGTCCAGAAGATGGTCGCCGCGAAGCAGTGAGGCGGGGCCGGCCAACCCGGCCCGCGCCGCCGAACTCACTCCTCCTCGGCCTGCTCCTCGGCGATCTTCGCCTCCAGTTCCGCCATCACGTTCGGGTCGCGCAGGGTGGTCACGTCGCCCAGCGCCCGGCCCTCGGCGATGTCGCGGAGGAGGCGGCGCATGATCTTGCCGGAGCGGGTCTTCGGTAGGTCGTCGGCCCAGATGATCCGCTTCGGGCGGGCGAATTTGCCGATCCGGGTGGCGACCCCTTCGCGGATCCCGTCGACCAGAGCCTCGCTCGGCTCGACCCCGCCGTTCAAGGTGACGAAGGCGCAGATCGCCTGGCCGCTGTCCTCGTCGGACTGGCCGATCACCGCCGCCTCGGCGACTTTCTCGTGGGCGACGATCGCCGACTCGACTTCGGCGGTCGAGAGCCGGTGGCCGGAGACGTTGACGACGTCGTCGATCCGCCCGATCACCCAGAAGTAGCCATCGGAGTCGCGGCGGGCGGCGTCGCCGACCAGGTAGCGCTCCACCCCGAACTTCTCGAAGTAGGTCTCGATGAAGCGGTCGTCCTCCTTGTAGAGGGTGCGCAGCATCGACGGCCACGGCTTCTCCAGGACGAGTAGGCCCTGGCCCTCGCCGACCGGCTTCCCCTCCTTCTCGTCGACCACCTGCGCCTCGACCCCCGGGAACGGCGTCGTCGCCGAGCCCGGCTTGGTCGCGGTGATGCCCGGCAGCGGCGTGATCATGATCGCCCCGGTCTCCGTCTGCCACCAGGTGTCGACGATCGGACAGCGTTCGCCGCCGATCACCTTGTGGTACCAGAGCCATGCCTTCGGGTTGATCGGCTCGCCGACCGAGCCCAGCAGCCGCAATGAGGAGAGATCGAACTTGCCGGGGATGTCGGCGCCCCACTTGATGAAGGTGCGGATCGCCGTCGGCGCGGCGTAGAGGATCGTCGCCTTGTAGTCCTCGATCAGCTCCCACCAGATCCCCTGGTGCGGGTAGTCCGGCGCCCCCTCCCACATCACGCTGGTCGCCCCATTGGAGAGCGGCCCGTAGACGATGTAGGAGTGGCCGGTGACCCAGCCGACGTCGGCGGCGCACCAGTAGACGTCCTCCTCCGGCTTGATGTCGAAGACATAGCGGTGGGTGGCGGTGACCCCGGTCATGTAGCCGCCGGTGGTGTGGAGGATCCCCTTCGGCTTCGCAGTCGAACCGGAGGTGTAGAGGATGAACAGCGGGTGCTCGGCCTCCATCGGCTCCGCCGGGCACTCCGGGTCGGCCTGGTCGCAGACCTCGTCGTAGAAGACGTCGCGGCCGTCCGTCATTGGGCACTCGAGCCCGGCGGCGCGGACCACGACGATCGTCTGCAGCGACTCGAGGTCGCCCATCTGCTCGTCGACCTGCTCCTTGATCGGCGCCGTCTTGCCTTTGCGCCGTGCCCCGTCGACGGTGACCAGCGCCTTCGCCTCGGAGAACTCCATCCGCTCCCGCACCGACTCGGCGCTGAAGCCGCCGAAGACGACGTTGTGGATCGCCCCGATCCGAGCGCAGGCCAGCATCGCCACCGCCACCTCGGGGATCATCGGCAGGTAGATCCCGACCACGTCGCCCTTCTCCACCCCGAGGTCCTTGAGCGCGTTGGCGAAGCGCTGGGTGTCGGCGTGGAGCTCGGAGTAGGTGACGTCGCGGGTCTCCCCCTCCTCGCCACGCCAGTGGTAGGCGACTCGCTCGCCGTTGCCCGCCTCGACGTGGCGGTCGAGGCAATTGGCCGAGGCGTTCAGCCGCCCGTCCTCGAACCACTTGTAGAAGGGCGGGTCGGAGTCGTTCAGCCCTTCGCTCGGCTCGGTGTCCCACTGCAGCAGCTCGGTGGCCTGGCGCTTCCACCAGGCCACCGGGTCGGCGGCGGCTTCCTCGTAGACCTTCGGGTCGTCGAGGCGGGCCGCGGCGGCGAACTCCGCCGGCGGCTCGAACTTCTCGACCTCGAGCATCCGCTCCAGGTCGCGCTCCAGCTCCGAAGATCCCTCAGGGGCCATGCCGCACTCTCCTCTCAGTCACTCAGGTCAGTCGCCCAGCGGGAAGACTGGCAGCACCGTCCGCCCGAAGGTCGAGTTGGTCACCGCCGCGAAGGAGGCATACCACGCCGCCACCGCGGTCACCAGGCCGGCCCAGCCGCCGACTTCGATCAGCCCATCGGATTCGTTCGCGTTGCCGATCCCGAGCAGGAAGAAGGTCGCCGCGAGGAGGACGAAGACCAGCGCGATCGCGGCCGTCGTCCGCAGCGAGGCGACGAACATGTAGGTGGTGAAGATCCCCCACGAGATCAGGTAGAGGCCGACCGCGGCGGCGACGTGCTCCGGCGGGATGCTGCCGATGAAGAAGGTCACCAGCGCCCAGTAGGAGAGCCAGAAGGCTCCGAACGAGGTGAAGGCGACGGCGCCGAAGGTGTTGCCGGTGCGGAACTCCCACATCCCGGCCAGGAGCTGGGCGATCCCGCCGTAGGCGAGCGCCAGCCCCAGCACCACCGGCTCGGCGGCTTTCGAGACCAGGCCGGCGTTGAACATGCTGAGGACGAACGTGGTCAGCGCGAAGCCGGCGAGGCCGAGCGGCCCGGGGTCGGCCGGTTTCCAACCGACGTTCCCTTCCGAGGCCGGTTCGCGGCGAGGCGGCGCCGGGCGGGGTACGGATCCAGACTCCATCGTGTCTCCTTCCCTAGGGGTTCCCGCAGGCCGAGATACCCATCTAGTTACAAAGGAAACGAGCGAGACCCGGTCTTAACTTTCGCCCCGAGCGCCCGGGAACGGCCCTAGAAAGCGAAGATCAGGGTGCAGACGATGCCGGCGACCAGGCAGTAGATCCCGAACGGGGTGAGTCGGTTGGTCTCGAAGAAGCGCAGCAGGAACTTCACCGCCACCCAGGTCGTCAGCGCCGCCGCAATCGCTCCGGCCAGCGCCTGTCCGCGCACGCCGTCGCCGGCAGAGCCCATCAGTTCGGGCAGCTTCAGCAGCCCGGCGGCGGCGATGATCGGGGTCGCCAGGAGGAAGGCGAAGCGAGCGGCGTCCTCGTTCGAGAGCCCGCTGAGGAGGCCGCCGCCCATCGTCACTCCGGAGCGCGAGATGCCGGGGATCAGCGCCGCCGCCTGGGCGGTGCCGATCGCGGCGGCCTGTTTGAAGGACATCCGCGAGATCCGCGCGTCGGCGGCGAGGTCCCCCTCGTCCTCGTCCCGCTGCGGCGGCCGCCGCCGGTAGCGCTCGAACGCCAGCAGCAGGACGCCGTTGACGGCGAGGAAGATCGCCGCCGCGGTCGGCGAGGCGAAGAGGGTGCGCAGGGCGTGCTCCAGCGCCAGCCCGAGGATCCCGGCGGGAATCGTGCCGACGACGATCACCCAGCCGAGCCGAGCGTCCTGGTCGTCGGGGGTCGAGCGGCCGCGGACCGAGCGCCAGAGTCCGGCGAGGATCCGTTTCCAGTCATCGAGGAAGTAGAAGAAGAGGACCAGCGCGGTGGCGCAGTGGGTGGCGACGAGGAAGGCGAGGAAGTAGTCGTCGTTCTGGTGGATGTTCCAGCCGAACAACGCCGGCGCGATCACGCTGTGGCCGAGGCTGGAGATCGGAAACGGCTCGGCGATCCCCTGCAGGGCGCCGAGCACGATGGCCTGGAAGTAGGAGATCGGTTCCAAGGGAGGCGCGGAACCTTATTCGCCGACCTTAAGGCTGGATGAGAGCCCGGCCGGGTGGCGGTCTGCTCTCAGAACCCGGCCGGGTGACGAACTACGAAGCCTTCCGGCGAATCGACCCAGGGGTTGTGCCAGCGCGGGCCGGGGCCGCCGACGGTGTCGAAGGCGATCCCGGCGATCACCATCCAGGCGTGCTCGGAGTTGGCGTAGACGGTGATCCAGGTGCCCGGGCCCGGTTCGCCCCAGGTCTCCAGGCCGGTCGAGTCGAGCGGGCTTTCGAGGAAGCCGCCGCCGTGCAGGGCGAAGGAGACGGCGCCGGAGCAGTCGTAGCCTTCCGATTCGAACGAGCCGTGGCCGCCTCCCCAGATGTAGGGCGTGTAGGCGATCGCGTTGGCGGCGGAGATCGCGTCCTTGACCTGCTGCGGGGCAGAGGCCGGGGCGCTCGCTTCGGATTCGCTGATTACCTGCGCTTCCTGGCCGGGATTGAGCGGCGCCGGGACTTCGCCGGTGGTGATGTCGGAGCCTTCGGCGGCGATCTGGTTGGAGATCGAGGCGAGGTTCGAGCTGAGCGCTTCTTCGCGGCTTTCCAGCGCTTCCATCGCTTCGCGCCGTTCGGTCTGCGCCGCCTTCAGTTCGCCGAAGCGGGCCTCGGCCGATTCGCGGGCCGCAGCCACTTCTTCCTCGATCCGGGCCACCGCGTCGCGCGCTTCTTCGGCTTCCTGGCGCTGGGTGCCCAGCTTCAGGACCGCGTCGCGGACTTCGTTTCGCAGCCCTTTCACCCGGCCGACGACCGAGTCGTCGTAGTCCTGGATCCGGTTCAGGTATTCGGCCTGGGCCTCCATCTGCGACCAGTCCCGCGATTCGAGGATCGCGTTGACGACGTCAGGCGAGCCCGCCTCGTACATCGAGACCAGTCGGCCCTTGAGCACGCCGAGCGCCCGCTGCAGCTGCACCCGGACTTCTTCGAGATGGGCTTCTTCTTTTTCCAGCGCCTTCGTCGCGGCGGCCAGCTCGGTCTGCTTTTCGACCAGTTCTTCCTGGACGGCAACCTGCTTGCGGCGCAGTTCGGAGACTTCGCCGATCAGCGAGTCGATCGCCTCGTTCTGTTCGGCGATCGTCGCCGCCAGCGAGCTCTGGGTTTCGCGCACGCCTTCGAGCTTGTTGCGGGTCTGCCGCAGTTCCTGCTGCGGGGTCGCCGCCGGCGCCGCGGCCGCGAGCGAGCCGGCCAGCACGGTGAGGGCGGTCAGCAAGAGCGCTCCGAGCAGGAGGCCCCGGCGTCCGCTGACGGAGGGGACAGCCATCGAGTGCGGCAGGCTAGCGAAGTCGCCTAGGCGCACCCGAAGGTTGCCCATAACGTGCAAGGCGCCTTGCAAATAGGCACGTTTGCGGGCGTTTTGGAGGAGTCCGGCGCCGCGTGGCGACGGCTCGCAAGCGGCGCCGCCCCGCCCGGGACGGCGCCGTCGCCGGCGTCGCTAGGCCAGCAGTTTGGCCTTCGCCTTGTCGAACTCCTCGCTGCTGAGTGCGCCTTTGTCTTTCAGCTCGGCGAGTTTGTGCAGTTCGTCGGCGGGGGTGGTGTGGGCCTGCGTGCGGACGTATTCGTCGAAATGCTTTTTCGCGTCGGCCTGGGCTTTGATCGTCCGGTCCCGCATTCCGGCGCCGCGGGCGATCAGGTAGATCAGCGCGGTCAGGAAGGGGATGAAGACGAGGAAGAGGACCCAGGCCGCCTTCAACCATCCGGACAGCTCGTGGTCGCGGAAGAGGTCGGTGAGGATCGTGATCAGGATCCAGATCCAGATCACGAAGAAGAAGATCTCGACGACGAACAGCAAGAGGTCGCCGAAGCTGATATCTGCGAGCGGCACTGTGCTTCCTTTCGGTCAGGGGTTCGGGGGGGCTCCCCCTTACTTCGTACTCGGCACGCTATCCCTCTCGCTCAACCTATGCAGACTTATTTTTCGGTTGCCGCCGAATAGAGGACGATCGCCACCGAGGTCGCCAGGTTGAGGCTGGAGACCCCCTCCCGCATCGGGATCGCGACCCGCGCATCGGCTCGCTCCAAGAGCTCGCCGGAGACGCCCTCCCGCTCGGTGCCGAAAGCGAGTACCGCGCGCGGCGGCAGTGACCCTGGCGCCAGCGGTTCGCCCTCGGGGTCGATCGCCAGCAACGGCCGGTCGCCGGCGGGAAGCGGCGGCGGCGCGGCGGCCTCCGAATCCGCTCCGGCGCCCCTCCCCTCGCCCAGCCGGCCGACCGGCAAGGCGAACTGCAGCCCGGCGGCGCCGCGGACCGCGTCGGGGAACCAAGGGTCGTTCTCGCCGGTGGTGAAGAGGCCGGCGGCGCCGGCCGCGGCGGCGACCCGCACGCAGGCGCCGATGTTGCCCATGTTGCGCGGCTGCTCGAGCAGGACGATCGGCGCCGGCGCCGGGTCGGCGAAGGCAGCGGCGGCGTCGACCGTGGGCCGGCGGGCGATCGCCACCACCCCGGTCCGCGGGACCAGCGGCACCAGCTCGGCCAGAGTCGCCGCGTCGACCGTCTCGACCAGCGGGGCGAAGCGGCCGGCGAGGTCCGGGGCCAGCTCGGCGGCCAGCGACTCCAGCCGCTCCGGGTCGACGGCGACGGCCTCCTCCACCTCGGCGCCGAAGCGCAGCGCGTGCTTCAGCGCATGGAAGCCCTCGACGACGGTCAGCGCCGGGTCGCGGCGGGCACTGCGGAAGCGCACGGTGCGCTCGTGCTCGGCCCGGCCCATGCGCCAATCATGCCTGGACCCCGGCAGCGGCGACGAGCCGGTCCCGGCCCTCGCCCTTGGCCCGGTAGAGAGCGGCGTCGGCGCGGCCGATCAGCTGCTCCGCCGACTCGAGGAAATTCCAGCGGGCCAGCCCGGCGGAGCAGGTGCATCCGCCGGCGGTCGCCGCGCGCAGCCGCTCGACGATCTCGGCCGCCTCGCTCGGGGCGGTCTCGGGAAGCAGGACGACGAACTCCTCGCCACCGAAGCGGGCAATCGTGTCGCCGGCGCGGAGCGACCCATCCCAGGCGATCGCCGACTCGCGCAGCAGTTCGTCGCCGGCGAGGTGGCCGTGGGTGTCGTTGTAGGCCTTGAAGTTGTCGAGGTCGATCACCGCCAGGCAGAGCTCGGCGCCGCTGCGCCGCGCCCGCGCCATCTCCCGCGCCAGCTGCTCGTCGAGCTCGCGCCGGTTCGGCAGCCCGGTGAGGGCGTCGTAGCGGGCCAGGCGCTCGACCTCGGCGAGCAGCTCCTCGCGTTCGGCCTCGACCCGCTTCAGCTCGGTGACGTCGGTCGAGCGGGCATAGATCAGGCGCTCGTCGGCGGCCAGCGCCCAGCTCGTCCGCAGCCAGTGCCAGTTGCCGTCCTTGTCGCGGACCCGGGTCTCGATCCCGCCCGAGCCGCCCTCCACGAAGGCCGCGGCCGCCGCCTCCGTCGCGTAGCGATGATCGTCGGAGTGGGTGATCTCAATCAGCCGGCGACCGTGCAGATCCTCGGGGCGGTAGCCCATCACCCGCTGCCAGGACTCGTTGACCTCGACGCAGCGGCCGCTTGTGTCCAGGGTCGAGAGCATGTCCTGGGAAAGGTCGAAGAAGCGGCGGGCGCGGATGTCGGCGCGGGCGCGGCGAGCGACGACCTCGGTGATCAGCATCATCACCACGCCGAGCGAGACCGCGGTGAAGATCCAGCGGGTGACCGGCGAATACCCGGCGGTGCTTTCGACCAGGGCCAGGGTGCCGCCGTAGACGAGCAGCAGCCAGGCAAGGTGGGCGGCGGCGACTCGGCGCGGAAAGTAGTAGCTGCAGACCAGGGTCGCCCAGACGAAGATCGAGCCGTACTGGCCGACGGCGATGCCGCTCTCGAGGATCAGGGCGCCGGTGACGAGGACGGTGAAGGCGACGATCGCATGCACGGCCGGCCGCGGCACCCGCGAGGAGAAGGCGAGGCAAAGGCAGCCGGCGAGCGCCATGCCGAGGGCGGTGGAGGTCAAGGCTACGGTGTTGCCGCCAGTGGGGTGCGGCAGTGCCAGCGAGAGGCCGACGAAAGCGGAACCGGCGAGCAGCAGCGCCGACGCAGCGCGAGCTTCGGAGTGGCCGGGCCGGCGCAGCGAAGGTTTCTGTCCGCCTACGGAATCCATACGCAGGAGGGATATCGGCCGTCCACGCCCGTTTTATTAGCTGCAAACCGCTTAAGAATCCCGTTCTTTAGGGGCGGACGACCTCGAACTGCCCCATCAGCCCATGGTCCTCGTGGTCGAGCATGTGGCAGTGGATGACGAACTTGCCGGGGTAATCGGAGAAGTGCCCGGCGAGCAGGATGCGTTCGTTGGGATAGACGAAGAAGGTCTCCTTGAGGCAGTCTTCCCAGGGCGGCGGCTTGCGGCCTTCGCGGGCCAGCAGGTACCAGTCGGTGTGGTGCAGATGCATCACGTGGGCGACCGAGGTGCGGTTGTGGATTTCCCAGACCTCGGTGGTCCCGAGCTTCGGGAAGGCGTCGGCGTAGGCGGGGTTGAAGCTGCGCCCGTTGAGGAGCCAGGTGGTTTTGAAGCCACCGCCGATCGTGATCGCCCAGCGATGGTCGGGCTCGCGGACCTTCGCCTTCGCCGCCCACTCGGGCAGCGGCCGCAGCCGGCGCGGGACGCGGGTGCGGTCCGGTAGGCGCTCGCGGCCGACCCGGAACTGCATCAGCGCGCCGCCGTAGCTGTGGGTGCCTTCGGGGTTGCGGCCGGAGTGGCGTTCGGAGCTGCGCAGCTCGACCGCTTCCCCCGCGTGCGGGCCGAAGTCGACGATCACCTCCGCCCGCTCGGCCGGGCCGAGGAGGATTTCCCGGCGCCGCAGCGGCCGCGGCATCAGCCCGCTCTCGGTCGCGATCTGGGTCATCGGAGCCCCGGTCGAAAGCTGCAGGTTGTAGCTGCGGAAGGCGGAGACGTTGAGAATCCGTAGCCGGTAGCGCTGCGGCGTCACCCGGTGGTGGGGCAGGTAGGCGCCGTTGACGAGGACCGCCTCGCCGATGATCCCGTCGGCCGGCGGCCGCAGCGCGCCGAACGGGTCGGTCAGCTGGTTGTGGCGGTCGAAGGAGCGGTCGGCGATCATCAACGGCAGGTCGCGCTCGCCGCGCGGCAGCGGCAGCGCTTCTTCGAAGCCGTCCTCGACGATCCACATCCCCGCCAGCCCGCGCCAGGAGTGGTGCGCGGTGCGGTCGAGGCGGTGGTCGTGGTACCACTGGAAGGCGGCGCGTTCAGGGCGGCCGTCCTCGGTCAGCTCATAGACGTAGGTTTTGCGCCCGCCCGGCTCTATCAGCAGGTCGTTGCCCGATTCGCGCGGCGAGAGGCCGGTGGGGATGTGGCAGTAGAAGGAGACCGGCTGGCGCTCCGTCAGGCCGCCGGGCTGGCCGTCGAACTGGGTGCGGTTGTGGCCGCCGTGGAGGTGGACGGTCAGCTCGCCGGCGGTCTCCGGCAGCTGGTGGTGGAAGGTGACGCGGGTGCGGTTGCCGGCGCGGCGGCGCACGGTCGGGCCGGGAAAGCGGCCGTCATAGGTCCAGAGCTTGGTCTTGCGGCCGGGGAGGATCTGCTGTTCGGCCTCGACGATCGGGATCCGAATGTGGTCTTCGTCGCGGACCGGCGGGATCGGCAGCGGCGCGCGGAAGGGAACGGCCAGCGGTTTCGCTGGCGGCGTGCCCGGCGCGGTCGGCGGCGGTCCCCCGAACGGAAACGCGTCGGCGCCCCCGCCCTCGAGGGGCAGGAGCGCGGACAGCGCGCCGCCGCCGAGGGCGCCGAGGAAGGCTCGGCGCCCCAGGCGAGGCGAGCGTTGAGACTCAGCGTCCGTGGCTCAGACGGCCGGCTTCGGCAGAACCTTCACCGAGCCCTGCATGAACGGATGGATCGCGCACATGAAGTAGAGCGTCGTTCCACCTTTTGCCGAGACGACCTGGGTGATGTGGGTGCCGGTCTTGGTTTCACCGGTGAACCAGGAGTCGCCGACCTTTTTCGTATTGCCCTCGGTGCTCCAACCCTTCGGGCCCGCCTGCGAAAGCGCCCGACCGACTTTTTCGGTTTTCGGGTTGAACTTCTGCCATTCGGCGATCGCGAAGCAAATCTTCCCCGGCGTGAAGCAGTTTTTTTCCGCCGTTTTGGTCTTCGGCAGCGTCGACTTTTCGACCAGCGAGAAGGTATGCGGCCCGACCTGTTTCGGGTTGGTTTCGTTGAAGATTTCCAGCTGGTCCCCTTCGTAGATCGCTTCCGGGGCTTCGAAGGAGAGCTTGCCGTGCTTGAGGACCATCTTGATCACGTCCTTGCCGCCGGGCACCGGAGCCGGCGTTTCCGCCGCGCCGGCGAAGCCGGGACCGATGAGGGCGAAGACGGCGATCGCTGCCGGCACCGCGAGAAGAATGGCTCGGAGCTTGGCCGAGCGCGAAAGCGAGTTCAAGAGATGACGCCTTTCTGTGCCATGGATTACGAGACTGCAGCTGTGGTACCAGGGACGAGAGCCAGAAAACTATCCTCCCGACCGGTCGCTTTCAATACTCAAAACCGCTGTATAAAGCCATTTGAGCCGGGGTCTCAAAAGATGACTGACTATCTCCACACCTGCTATCGCATCGGCGACATCGACGTCTCCGTCTCCTTCTACGAAAAGCTGGGCTTCGAGGAGTCGCGACGGATGCCGATCGGCGACGACGCGACCAACGTCTTCCTCTCCCTTCCCGGCAACTCCACCGAGCTCGAGCTGACCTACAACCACGGCGTCGACTCCTACGACCTCGGCGACGGCTACGGCCACATCGCCCTCCGGGTCGACAGCCTCGACGGCACCCTCGAGCGCCTCGCCACCGAAGGCATCGAGCCCGAGAAACCTCCCTACCGCCCCGGCGGCCGCACCACCGGCTCGCTGATCTGCTTCGTCCGCGACCCCGACGGCTACCGAATCGAGCTGATCGAGAAATCCGGCGGCGGCTACTGAGCCGTCCCGCGAGTTCGGTTTCGAGCGCCGGATCGACAGGTGCTCGATGATGCCCGGATGGAGACGCTCGCGGTAGCCAGCTGGGTCGCCGTCGCCTACGGGATCGCCGCCTTCGCGATCGTTCTCGGGCCGATGACGGTCACCGCGCTGAAGGGGCAATGGCTCCTCTTCGTCGCCGGCTGGCTGACGATCGGAGTCGTCTGGCTGATCGCCGCCTGCCGGCTCGCTCGCCCCGGCTCCTGGTGGGACCGCCATGTGTATGGACCTGGCAAACAGGAGCGAGCGCGGCGGCGCTACCCGACGACCTCCTCCGAGGCCACCGGCTGAACAGTGGCGCCACTTCGCTCTCTTGCTCTCTTAGTCGTCGCGGCCACTCTCGTCACAAGCGGCTGCGGCGACTCCTCGACATCCGGCACCTCGACGACCGCGCGGACCGGTGGCCGAGAAGCAGCGTGCGACCAGAACGGCTTCTCCATCGAAGCCCACGGGATCACCTGCGAAGTGGCGGCGTCGATGATCGCCCTACCCAACGGGCGCGAGAAGCATCAGAGCCTGACCTTGTCCTACGGAGGACATCGATGGACATGGCGATGCTCGTCGCGATCGATTGAAGGGCCGCTTGAATGCCGCCGCGGCCACCACTACTTCCGAGTAATACGCGTCGCCCGCTGAGCGATGGCGTTCGAGGGCTCTTACCTATGGCGGTTGCGGCAGCGGGTCGGCTCCGAGCTGGTGCTGATGCCGGGGGCGATGACGGCGTTGGTGCGGGAGGACGGGGCGGTGCTGCTGGTCCACCGGACCGACGAGGACAGCTGGTGCCTGCCGGCCGGCGGGGCCGAGGAGGGACAAGGGTTTGCGGAGACGGCGCTGGCTGAGCTGCGGGAGGAGGCGGGGGTCGAGGTCGACCCGGCGGACCTGGTCGGGTTCGGCTGTCTCTCGGGACCCGAGGACCACACCATCACCTATCCCAATGGCGACGTCACCCACTGCTTCGCGATGTGCTTCCTGGCGCACCGCTGGCGGGGCGAGGCACGGGCCGATGGAGAAGAGTCGGACGCGGTCGGGTTCTTCGCGCTCGACGAGCTTCCGGAGCGGGTGCACGCGCCCTCGGCGGTGGGGCTGGAGATGCTCGGCCGCTACCTCGGCTCGGGCGAGTTCCAGGTGCGCTGAGGGCTAGGCCGGCTTGGCGACGGAGCAGACGTAGTAGATGCCGAACCCGGCCTTCTGGGTCTCGACCGCTCCGTAGCGGCCCAGGTCCTTCCAGGGTTCGTTGTACTGGTCGCCGGGACCGAGCTTGTTGAGCAGCTTGCCGACCGGGGCGAGGAGGGGACGCAGCGGCGTCTCGGTGAGGCCGCCGTCCATCACCACGACCCGGCCGCCGGGTCGCAGCCGCTCCCAGGCACGCGCCAGGGCCTTCTCCCGTTCCGGGATGACCGAGTAGCTGAGGCTGAAGAGGACCGCGTCGACCTCGCCCTCGATCTCGAGCCGGGCGGCATCCTGGCGCAGCAGCTCGACGTTCCGCCAGCCCCGGCGACGGACCAGCCTCTCCGCCTCGGCGAGCATCCCGGCCGAGTAGTCGAGCGCCAACACCCGCCCCTCCGGCCCCACCGCGTCGAGGAGGTAGGGCAGGTTCCGACCGGTCCCGGCGCCGATCTCGAGCACGGTGGCCCCCGGGCGCAGCGCCATCGCCGCCACCGCGAGCCGGCGGGCGCGCGGGAAGATCAGGAAGAGCGGCTCGAGCGGCGCGTAGATGCGGGCGACCCGGTCGTACTGCGCGGTAATCGCCCGCTGTCGCGCGCTCACCTCCACCCCGTGCCCTTCCATCGCCGGTCGAGCCTACCCGCGACGGCCTCGAGGTTGCATTTGACCGGCATATACGCGGTCAAGTGCGACCTCGTGCTGCCGAAGCAGGCTGGGAAGACGACGGCTCCTCACCATCCGGCGAGCGGCTCTGCCCGCTGCAACACGCCACCTTCGAGTGGGCGCGGCGCTGGCCCAGCGAGGAGATCTGGAAGTTCGCACGGAGGAGGCGCGCCGGGCAGCCGGCGGCCGGCTGACGCGACCGCGAGAAGTCCGGCTCAGCCGGGGCTGACGCCGCCGGCGGGTTCGGAGGGCGGCGGAGCGGCTTCTTCGGGCGCTTCTTCGGCTTCTTCCCCTTCTTCAGCTTCCGCTTCTTCGCCTTCTTCTTCTTCCGATTCTTCGTTTTCGTATTCGTATTCGTATTCGCCGTTGTAGCTGGAGCTCGAGCCCGAGGTGGTGTGGCCGCCGGTGAGGGCGCTCAGTTCGGGCAGGCTGGTCGGCGTTTCGAATTCGGGGCAGTCGGCACCCTGGGCCGAGGACATGTAGTTCTGCCAGACCGGGCCGGCGGTCGGACCGCCGAAGCCGGTGTATTCGCGCGAGGTCGGGTGGCCGACCCAGACCGCGGTCGAGTAGAGCGGCGTGTAGCCGACGAACCAGGCGTCGGACTCTTCCTCGGAGGTACCGGTCTTGCCGGCCTCGGAGCTGCAGCCCATGTAGGTGTAGGGGTTGCCGGTGCCCTGGGTGATCACGCCTTCGAGCACCCTCGTCACTTCATAGGCCTGCCCGGGGGTGAGGACGCGGTCGCCGGCGTCGCTGCCGGGTTCGTCGACCTTGCCGTTGGGGAATTCGACCCGGCTCACCGCGGTCGGGTCGTGGTGGATGCCGCCGTTCGCCAGGGTCGCGTAGGCGTCGGCCATTTCCAGCGGCGTGACGCCTTCGGAAAGGCCGCCGATCGCCTCCGCCGGCAGCGACTGCAGTTCGGATTCGATCCCCATTTCTTCGGCGGTTTCGGTCACCGCTTCGGGGGTGACGTCGAGGTCGAGCTGGGCGAAGACGACGTTGGTCGAGGCCCAGGTCGCCGCTTCCAGCGACTCGACACCGCCACTCGGCTCGGCGTTGTGGACGGTCCAGATACCGCCGGCAGGAAGGTCGAGGGTGATCGGCGAGGTGCCGTCGTAGTAGGTGTCCGAGGGGTCGATGCCCTGCTTGATCGCCGTGGTCAGGACGAAGGCCTTGAACGAGGAGCCGGGCTGCCGGTGGGCCTGCCAGGCGTAGTTGAATTCCTTTTCGTCGGCGAATCCTTCGGTCGAGGCGAGGGCGACGATCGCGCCGGTCTTCGGGTCGACCGAGGCCAGGCCGGCCACCGGCCCGCCTTCGGGGTAGCAGACGTAACACGATTCTTCGACCGCGCTTTCGGCCTTTTCCTGCAGTTCGGGATCGATCGTGGTGTAGGCCTTGAGGCCGCCGTTGCGGACGGTGTTGATCCCGTAGCGATCGATCAGTTCGTTCTGGACCAGGTCGAAGAGGAACGGGTCGTTGACGTGGCTGTACTTGTTGCTGGGATCGAGCGCGAGGCCGGCGGTCCGCGCCTGGAGGTATTCGGCGCGGCTCATGTAGCCCTGCTCCGCCATCGCGTGCAGCACCTCGTTGCGCCGCTTCAGCGCCGCCGTCGGGTCGAGGAAGGGGTTGTATTCGGAGGGAGCCTGGGGAAGCCCGGCGATCAGCGCCGCCTGGGTTCGAGTCAGTTCCTTGGCCGGCTTCGAGAAGTAGGTCTGCGAGGCCGCCTCGGCGCCAATCGCCGTCTGCCCTTCGACCGTCCCGTAGGGCGCCGTGTTCAGGTAGGTGTTGAGGATCCAGTTGCGAGTGTGCTTTTCGAACAGTTCGTTGGCGAGGCGCGCTTCGACCAGCTTTCGCTTCAAGGTGTCTTCGGGGTGCTGGATGTAGAGGTTGCGGACCAGCTGCTGGGTGATCGTCGAGGCGCCCTGGACCGGCTTGCCGCCGGCCTTGAGGTTCCTCCCAGGCGGCGCGGCCGATGCCCTCGTAGTCGAGCGCGTCGTGTTCCCAGAAGTTCTTGTCCTCGATCGCGATCGTCGCCTGTTTGAGGTTCCCAGGGATGTCGCGGCCCTTGATCGGCTGGCGGACGCTGCTCGAGCGGATGTAGCCGATCAGGCTGCCGTCGGCGGCGTAGATCGCCGAGGTGCGGCCCTTCTGGACCGGCTTGAGGGCGCTCAGCGGCGGGCCGGAGTCGTACTGCTTGATCGCCCAGGCGACACCGATCCCGCAGGCCGCGGCGATCAAGCCGACGACGATGAAAATCGGGATTGCGAACTTGTGCCAGACGTGGCGGTGCGGTTTTCGTCGCCGCCTGCGGATGCGAGTCGCCATTCGGCGAGCGATTCTAGAGATGCCGCGGGGCCGGCCGGGCGGGCGCTTGCCCGCGCAAGGACGGTTGCTCCGCCGCGCAGAGCCGAATTCCTGCCTCCGCTCCCCGTCCCTAGGAGCGCAGCTTGTAGCCGCGGGTGAAGAGGCGCAGGTTGAAGAGGAAGAGCGCCACCGTCGCCCCGGTCAGCGCCGCCAGCGAGAGCGGGATGCTGACTTCGCTGAAGCCGACGAAGCCATAGCGGACGAGGCTGATCATGTAGTAGACCGGGTTGAACTTGGTCAGCGTCTCGAACGGCTGCGGCAGCAGCGAGGCCGAGTAGAAGACGCCGCCGAGGAAGATCAGCGGCTGCAGGATGAAGGTCTGGGCGAAGGCGACGTCGTCGAACTGCTCGGCGCGGACGCCGATCAGCACCCCGAGGTTGGCGAAGAAGAAGCCGACCAGGAACAGCGAGGGGATCAGCACCCAGACGTTGTGGACCCCCAGCGGGGTGAGGATGACCGCGACGATGAAGGTCAGCGTCGCGACGATCAACCCACGGACGAAGCCGCCGAGCGAGAAGGCGAGCAGCAGCTCCCGCGGCGAGGCCGGCGAGGAGAGCTGGTCGTGGATCGCGCCGAGGAACTTCTGCTGCAGGATCGAGGAGGAGTTGTTGGTGAAGGCGTTGGTCGCCCAGGCCATCATGATCAGCCCGGGGATGACGAAGACGATGTATTCGACCCCGTGCAGCTCCTTGATCCGGCTGCCGAGGGCGGCGCCGAAGACGGAGATGTAGAGGAAGGTTTCCAGCAACGGTCCGCCCAGGGTCTGTTTCTTGATCTTCATGAAGCGGCTGATCTCCCGCTGCAGCAGGGTGGCGAAGCGGATCCGGCCGGCGGCGCTCACGCGACCTCGCTCTCGAGATGGGAGCGGGACAGCTCTTTGCGGCCGACCAGCGAGAGGTAGGCGTCCTCGAGGTTGGCGACCCCGTAGCGCTCGGCAAGCCCGTCGCTGGAGCCCTCGGCGGCGATTCCACCGTCGGCGATGAAGGCGATCCGGCTGCAGAGCTGCTCCGCCTCCTCGAGGTAGTGCGTGGTGAGCAGGATCGTCGTCCCCTCGGCGTTGATTTTCTGCACGTAGTGCCAGAGCTCCAGCCGCAGCTCGATGTCGACGCCGGCGGTCGGCTCGTCGAGGATGAGCAGCCGCGGCCGGTGCATCAGCGCCCGCGCCAGGATCAGCCGCCGTTTCATCCCGCCGGAGAGGGCGCGGGTGCGGTCCTTGGCTTTGGCGGTCAGCGAGAAGGTCTCGAGCAGCTCGGCGGTGCGCTCGCGGCGCTCGCGGCGCGGCATCCCGAAGTAGCCGCCGTGGAAGTCGAGCGTCTCCTCGCAGGTCAGGAAGTGGTCGAGGTTGACCTCCTGGGGAGCGAGGCCGACCGCGGCCCGGGCTTCGGCGTAGTCGTTGATCGCGTCGTGGCCGAAGACCTCGATCGCGCCGCCGCTCGGCTGCGCCAGCCCGGTGGTGCAGTGGATCAGCGTTGACTTGCCGGCGCCGTTGGGGCCGAGCAGGCCGTAGAACTCGCCCTCGGGAATTTCGATCGAGACGCCGCGCAGCGCCTCGACCGTCGCGTAGCGTTTCTCCAGGTTTTCGATTCGCAGTGCCGGGGTTGCCATGCGCGGGCCAATCTAGTGGGGTGGCGGACCCGGCGGCCGGCGCCGCTCTAGCCTGCGGCGGAGCGCGCCGCGACCGCCTCGAGGCGGTCGCCGAGCAGACGCATCGACGCCAGGTAGAGCGGCGGGCAGAAGCGCTGGGCGAGGAAGGCGAGGCGGACGTCGGCCGAGGTGAAGACCAGGTAGCGGTCGCGTTCGACCGCGTCGAGGGTCTTCTCGGCGACCGTCTCGGGGCTGACCGCGCGGCGCTCGAAGCGCTCGCGCAGGCGGCGCAGCTGGGGGGCGTCGCGGTCGACGCCACGGATCGTCACGCTCTCGACCAGCGGCGTCGCCACCCCTCCCGGGCAGACCAGGCTGACCCCGATCCGGTGGCGGCGCAGATCCGTGCGCAGCACCTCGGAGACCCCGCGCAGGCCGAACTTGGAGGCGCTGTAGGCGGCGTGCCAGGGCAACCCGAGGAGGCCTGCCGCAGAGGAGACGTTGACGACCTGGCCGCCGCGACCGGCGGCGATCATCGCCGGGACGAAAGCGCGCAGGACGGCGATCGGGCCACGCAGGTTGACGTCGATCATCTGGTCCCAGTCGGCGGCGGTGAGGTCCTCGATCCGGCCCCAGGTGGAGACCCCGGCGACGTTGGCGACGACTTCGACCGGGCCGCCCTCGGCTTCGACCGCGGCGCCGAACTCGGTGACCGCGGCGGTGTCGGTGAGGTCGAAGGCGGGCGAGACGCCGGCCCGGCCGCCGCCGCGGAGCAGCAGCTCCAGCGTCTCCTCCAGCCCGGCGGCGTCGCGGTCGGTGAGGTGGAGATGGGCGCCGCGGCGGCCCGCGGCGAGCGCGGTGGAACGGCCGATGCCGCTGGCGGCACCGGTGACGACGACGCGACGGCCGGCGAGGTTGCCGAGCGCCATCAGCGACGGCGCGGCGGCGCGCTCATCCCAGCCGCCTGCCGGCCGGATCGGGCTGGACCCGCAGGCTCTCCAGGGTCATCGCCAGCATCTCGTAGTGGCCGACCAGCATGCAGAGCTCGATCAGCCGCTGCTCGTCGAGCTCGGCGGCGAGCCCGGCCCAGAGCTCGTCGCCGATCCGACCTTCGGCGTGGAGCTCGTCGGCGGCCCGCAGCAGCAGCCGCTGGCGCTCGCTCCAGCCCGCGGCGCCGGGGCCCGAGCGCACCCGCTCGATCTCCTCCGGCGAGAGCCCGGCGCGGCGGCCGATCCGCTCGTGGTGGCCCCACTCGTACTCGCAGCCGGTGTTGTGGGCGACGCGGAGGATCAGCAGCTCGGTGTCCTGCCGCGGCAGGGTCCCGCCCGGCATCAGGCCGCCGGCGAAGAAGAGCCAGCGGCGAAAGAGGCGGCGGTGGCGGCCGAGGGTGGTGAAGACGTGAGGCGGCCGGCCCCCGGTCGCTCGCCCGATCACCCCGACCAGCAGCGAGTTGACGAAGCCGAGCTGGCGCCGCGTCCCTGGCGCGATCCGCGGCTTCTCAGTCCCACTCACGGAGAAACCGTAACGCGATCTCAGCGAATTGCCGCATAGGAGGGCTGGACCAGTTCAGACAAAACCTGCTTTATCTCCGAGGAGCGGATTGCCCCGGAGATCCTGGCCACTTTGTGAAGCGCAGTGGTGTTCCGCCGCCAGCAAGGCATTGATTCGCCCCATCGCTGATGCAAGGTTAGGCGCTCCGGGTTTGCCCAATTGCGCAAAAGCCCGACCGTGCTCCTGCCCCAGTAGTACTCACCGACCGTCGGCAACGCGGGAAGAGTGATAACCGCGCGACCGACTTCGACATTTTCTTCTGGGCCATCGTTCTTCAATGAAATCTGGATCTCAAATATGTAGACCGCGCCGAGTTCGCTCGGCAATGGTTTGGTGCTGAAGCTAAGAGCAAATCGGTCTGCTTCATCAGCACCGACTTCTTGATGAAGCCTCGTTTCAACCACTTCGCCCGGCCGTCCATTTGCTTTCAGATGAACCTCGTAGTCACGGGTGACAGGTAGATCGTCCTGAGACGCGCATCTAGGCAACGCATAGACACTTCGAACTTCGACCTCGGCTCCATCGATCACGACGCTCTTGCCGCCAGTGTTGTGAACGATCATCTCGATGCGGGGCTTCGAATCCTCGGGGCCGCGTTCAACGTCGTGAACCAGGGTATCGACGACCTTCAGTTCAGCCCTTTCCGAATTGCTCGATCCGGATCCTGCTCCTAGAGCAAGTATCGCGACGACGAGCCCCCCGGCCCCTATCAGAACACCAGCCAAATCGACCCAGAAAGGGCGACCTCGATTATGCGTTTTTCCAGGGCCATGACTATCCCGATGGAATTTCACTCCACAAACGTACCTAGATGAGTCTTATCGGTCGAGAGGATTCGGCACCATTTTCTTTCTGCCCATACCCTCCCATGGGATGCCCGCCCCGCTGCTCGTCGTCGACGCGCCCTCGATGCTGTTCCGCGCCTTCTACGCGCTGCCGGACAAGATCGTCGGGCCGGACGGGAAGCCGGTCAACGCGCTGCTCGGCTCGGCGAATCTCATCCTGCGCGAGGTCGAACTGCACGGCCCGCGGGCGGTCGTCCTCTGCTTCGGTCCCGACGCCGCCTCCTACCGGACCGAGCTCTACCCCACTTACCACGAGAAACGCGAGGAAGAAATGCCGGCGCAGCTGCCGCACCAGTTCGCCCTCGCTCGCGACTTCTTCGAGGCCTTCGGCTGGACCGTCGCGACCAGCTCCGACCTCGAGGCCGACGACCTGCTCGGCACCTACGCCCGGCTCGAGGACGAGGCTGGCGGCCGGGCGCTGCTCTTCACCGGCGACCGCGACATGTACCAGTGCGCAAGCGAGCGGGTGGCGGTGCTCTACGTCCGCACCGGCGGCGAAGGGGCCGAAGAAGTCGACCCGGCCGGGGTGGTCGAGCGCTACGGGATCGGGCCGGAGCTGGTTCCCGACTTCATCGCCCTGCGCGGCGACCCCTCCGACGGCCTCCCCGGCGCCAAGGGCGTCGGCCCGAAAACGGCGGCGGAACTGCTCCGGGAGCACGGCTCGCTGGAGGCGGTGCTCGACGCCGCGATCCGGATCCAGAAGCCGAAACTACGGGCGGCCCTGATCGAAGCCCGCGACGACCTGATCGCCTTCAAGGACATCGCCACCCTGCGCGACGCCGGGGTCGAGCGTCCGCCCGACCGCCCGACCGACTGGACCGGCGCGGCCAAGGCCGCCCGTGGCCTCGGCATGAACCGCCTCGCCGAGCGCCTGGAGAGCGCGGCTGAGTCGACTTGATGTCGCTATCCGACGCTAACTCGACTCAGCCGCGCAGGGCGGCGCGGCGGGCGTCGAAGAACTCGGCCGCGGCGGCCTCTTGGTCGGCGGCCTCGCGCAGGTGCGAGTAGCTCAGCTCGGCACCGGCGAAGCCGCGCCCGTTCCAGAGCTCGCCTTCGACCGCGTGGGTCCAGGGACCGACGTAGAGGTAGGGCTCGTCGTGCTGCTCGTCGCCGGGCGAGATGCCGTAGTTGGCGCGTTCGCCGCCGGCCTCGGAGCCGAGCTCGATCGCGATGTCGAAGTGCTCGGGCCAGAGGGAGACCCCGGAGGCTTCGTCGACCGGCGCGGCGGCGTCGACGAGGCGACGCAGGGCGGCGGCGCCGAAGGCGTAGAGCGCGGCGAGCCCCCGCGCCGAGGCCTCGTCGATCGCGAGCGGCTCCTCGCTCAGCCTGGCATCAACCGGGAGCAGCTCGGTCACCGCCTCGGCGCCGGAGGAGAGGCTGCCGAGCGGCGCCCGCCGCTCCCCCTCGCCGACCCGCTGCACCAGCTCGATCCCCTCGACCCGGACCTGCCGCGGCTCGCCGTCGAACTCGAAGACAGGAGTGCCGAAGCCGCCCGGCGTCGCCTCCAGGGCGATCTCGTTGTCGGGCTTGCGGGCCGGGGCGACGATCTCCACCGCCACCAGGTGCAGCGCGGCCACCGTCTCGGGGAAGGCGGACGGCAGCGGCTCGAGCAACTCAGCCTCCGAGTCCGCCGAAGATCGCGAACGGGTTCGGCGGCCGCTCCGCGTAGGCGACCTGGCCGCTGCCCTCGACGGTTACCTCGGAGCCTTTCGGCGCCTCTTCGGCGAGCCGGGTGGCGAGGGCGCGGGCGGCGTCCTCGTCGACGGCGCCGACCACCAGGTATTTCCAGCGGCGCACCGCCGTCAGCCCCTCCGCCTCCAGCAGCTCGGCGAAGCGGGCGGCGTCGTGGCGGGAGGGAAGATCGACCCGGACCTCGAACTCGGGCTCCCCGCTGGCGCGGACCTCGGCCCGTTCGTCGGCGATCGCGTCGGCGTGCTCGGAGTCGCGGCCAGCCGCGTCGCTGGGCAGCGATTCGTCGGGATCGCGCCACTCTTCGGCCTCGGGATGCCAGCGCCGCAGCTGGCTGCGCACCGTCCAGCCGTGCTGCGTGGCGAGCTTGTCGACCAGCGCCCCGGCACTCTCGGCCTGCTCGCGGGTGCCGGCGTAGAGGAACACCGTCTCGCCGTCGCGCGAGACGATCACCCTGTCGTGGAAGGCTTCCTCGAGGTCGTGCTCGAGCTCGCGCGCGGAAAGCCGCTCGACGATCTCGTTGCCCGCCCCCACCGCGTCGATCTGCAATCGCCAGTCGTCGTTCATCGGCGATGAAACATAGACGCTGGGGGCCGCCCGCCGAGTGCTCAGGCGACCACGTCGGCAGAAGCGGCGACCGTGACCTCGGCGTCCTCCACTGCCGGCGACTCCACCTCGGCCGCCTCGGCGCTCTCCGCCTCACCCTCCGCCTTCACCGGGGCGCCGCGCGCGCCGGCGGCCTCGAAGGCGGCGATCCCGGCGACCATCGAGGTCGGCGTCTCGCCGCTGACCCGGACCCGGGCGGCGCTCTGGTCGTGGATCGTCTCCAGCCGGTCCAGCGTCTGCGCCAGCGCCGCGGTCGCCTCTGCCCAGCCGATCTCGTCCAGGGAAATCGACATCCAGTTCAGGGTCGTGTCCTCGCGGTCGTCGATCGTCCCCGCCTCCAGGGCCGCGATCACCTGGTTGAGGAAGGCGCGGACCGACTGGGCGGTGAGGGCGCTGCGGACCGAGCGCGGCACCTTGCGCCAGTCCTGGTGGCCGATGTAGGAGCGCGGCCGAGCGCGGAAGTAGTGCTCGATCGCACCCCGCCGCGGTTCGGTGGCGACCAGTTCGATGCAGCCGCAGCGCTCCAGCACCCGCGCGTGGTAGGCGACGTTGCCGACCGGATGGTCGAGCAGGTCGCCGAGTTCGGCCGGGCTGGCGCCGCGTTCGTTCAGCACCTGCAGCATCCGCACCCGCAGCGGATGCGCCAGCGCCCGCACCAGGCGGATATCGATGAAGTCCGGTCTGCTCCCTGCCATCCGCGTCGATCCTCGCGCAAAAGGACCGTCGAGTGCCAGGGGTGTTCCGAGAAAAGACCGGGGAATTTGCGGAGTCGCGAGTCCGCGGGGCCCCGTCGTGCGTCCGCCGAGCTAGTGAGCGTCGGACTCGAGCTGCTTCTTCATCCGCCGCATCGACTTCGAGTTGGTCCGGTGCAGGAAGGCGCGGGTCAGCGGCGGCGCCATCCGTTCGACCCGCGGCGCCTGCAGCCAGGAGAGCTCGAAGGAGACGTCGGTGCCGCCGTCGGCCCGCTCGCCGAGGCGATAAGTGCCTCGGGTCTTGCGCTTGCCCTTGGCGCCGACCCCCTCCTCGACCAGCAGCGAGGGCGACTGCGCCTCGACGATCTCGAAATCGGTCCAATCCTGGGAGGCGGGGGCGTTGACCCGCGCCGCCGCTTTCGAGCCGACCCCGGAGGGGCTGCCGGAGAATTCCCAGTCGACCAGGAAGTGGTCGAGGAAGCCAGCGTGGTTGGAGAGGTCGGCGAGGAAGTCGTAGACCTCCTGGCGGGGGCGGGAGACGGTGGTGGTCACGGTGACCGGCGCGATCTTCGGCATCGCCCGATCCTAGGCGAGCGGCGGCGGCGATCGACGGCTCAGTCGCCGCGAATCGCCTTGCCGACGATGTTCTTCATCCGGGTGCGGTCGCGCTGCGAGAGGTTCGACGGTTTGCCGTGCGAGCGTTTGATCAGCGCCCAGAATTCGCCCTGCTCCCGCTCGGTGAGGTTCTTCTGGACCCGCTCGCGCCCTTTGTTGGCGAGCCAGAGCGAGATCGTCCAAACCGTTTTCCAGGGCACCCGCTTCCAGAGGGCGGGCAGGGCGCGGCGGGCTATCCAGGCGGGCATACGGCTATTCGACCACTTCGACAGTGCCGTGCATCGTCGGGTGGATCGTGCAGTGGTAAGTGAAGGTGCCGGGTTCCTTGAAGGTCGCCGAGCCGGTCTTGCCTTCGTCGAGCGTCCCCGTTTCGAAGCTGCCGTCGTCGGCGGTCGCGGTGTGGGGGGCGGAGTCCTCGTTCTGCCAGGTCACCTTGCCACCGACCTGGACGACGACCGGGTCGGGTTCGTAGCTGAAGTCGACGATCGTCACCTTTTCCGCCTTGCGTGCCTCGCCGCTCGGCGCCGGTTCGCTTTCGGCAGTCGTGTCCGTTTCGCCACCGCCTTCCGCCGCCGGGGCGCTCGATTCGGCGCTATCGGCGCCGGTCGTGGTGTCGCTGGAGCCACCACAGGCGGCAAGCCCGAGGACGAGGACCAGCAGGGACGCGAGGAGGAGCGCTTTCGCCTTCATCCTCCGAAGGTACCCTAGGCCGCGATGATCGCCCGTCTCGCCGCCGCGGTCACCGGCCCGCGCGGCCGCTGGGTAACGATCGCGGCCTGGGTCGTCCTCGGCGTCGCCGGCTTCGTCGGCCGCTCCCACATCGGCGAGGTCACCGCGGCCGGCCAGTCGAGCTTCCTGCCGAAGGGCTCGGAATCCGGGCGAGCGCTGGAAGCGTTGACCAGCGGCGGCACCTCCGCCGGCACCGGCTCGGCGGCGGGCCACGGCTCCGAAGAGATCCCCGCGGTGATCGTCTTCAACCGCTCCGGGGGCCTCACCCTGCGGGATCGCCGCGGGATCGGCCGGCTGGGAGTCGGCCTCAACGCGCTCGGCGTGGCCGGCGCGACCCCGATCGTCGACGCCTTCACCGCTGACGCCAGGGAGTCGCTCGGCGACGTCGCCGACCGCGTCCATGGGGTCGGCCCGCTATCCAAGGACGGCGAAGCGGCGCTGGTGGTGCTGGCGCTCAACGCCGACGACCCGGGCGCGGTCAGGGACGGGGTGGCCGAAATCCGCGCCTACCTTGCCGCCCACGAAATCCCCGGCGTCGGCGCCTACGTCACCGGCCCGGCCGGGATCGCCGCCGACCTCGACCGGGTCGCCAACGAAGCCGGGGAGACGCTGCTGATCGCCACCCTTTCGCTGGTCCTCGTCCTGCTGCTGCTCGTCTACCGAGCCCCCCTGCTGGCGCTGCTGCCACTGCTCGCGGTCGGCGCCGCCTACATGGTCGCGATCGGGATCGCCTACCTGACGATCCGCGCCGGCTGGATCACTGTCAATACCGAGGGCACCTTCCTCCTGCTGGTGCTGGTGTTCGGCGCCGGGACCGACTACTCGCTGCTGCTCGTCCATCGCTACCGCGAGGAGATCGGCGCCGGCCGGGAGCCGGCGGAGGCACTGCCGGTGGCGCTCCGCGAGAGCCTCCCGGCGATCGCCGCCTCCGGCGGCACGGTGATCGCGGCGATGCTGGTCCTGCTCGTCGCCGACCTCGAATCGACCCACTGGCTGGGGCCGATCCTGGCGATCGGCATCCTCGTCATGCTCGCCTCCGCCTTCACCCTGCTGCCGGCGCTGCTGGCCGCGCTCGGGCCGCGCGCCTTCTGGCCCGCCCGCGGTGGCGAGCGCCGCCCCGGGCCGAGCCGGCGCTGGGGTCAGGTGGAACGGCTGGTCCGCCGCCGCTCCGGCGCAATCGTCGTCGCCGTGCCGCTGCTGCTCCTCTTCCTCGCCCTCGGCAACCTCGTTCACCACGACACGATCGGCTTCGGCCAGGGGGAGACCGAGCCGACCAACTCCAGCCGCGGTACCGAAGTCCTGAACGAACACTTCCCGCCCGGGCTCGGCTCGCCGCTGACCGCGGTCGTCCCCGCCGCCGACGCGCAGCAAGTCGTGGAAGGGATGGAAAGCCTCGACACGGTGCGGCTGGCGGTGCCGGTGCCACCCCATGGCGGCGGCACCGAGGCGGCGGTCGCGGTGATCCTCGCCGGCAACCCCTACTCGGGCGAAGCCGCCGGCAACGTCGTCGACATCCGCAACCGCCTCCACGCGCTGGCCCCCGCCGGACTGCTCGGCGGCATCCCGGCCGAGAACTACGAGGTCGAGCAGACCAACGCCCACGACACCCGCCTGATCGTGCCGCTGGTCCTGCTCGTCGTCGGCCTGATCCTCTGTGCGGTGCTGCGAGCCCTGGTGGCGCCGGCCTTTTTGATCGTCACCGTCGTCCTCTCCTTCGCCGCCACCCTAGGGCTCACCACCTTCGCCTTCGCCGCGATTGGCGGCGAGGGGATCGCCTTCAACCTCGTCCTGCTCGCCTTCATCTTCCTCGTCGCCCTCGGGGTCGACTACAACATCTTCCTGATGAGCCGGGCGCGCGAGGAGGCGGCCGCGCTTGGGACTCGCGAGGGCGTGATGGCGGCGCTGGTCACGACCGGCGGCGTCGTCACCGGCGCCGGATTGATCCTCGCCGGCACCTTCGCCACCCTCACCCTGCTGCCCCTGGAGGAGCTGATCCAGGTCGGCGCCACGGTCGCCGTCGGCGTCCTCCTCGACACCTTCGTCGTCCGGGCGCTGCTGATCCCGGCGATCGCCTACCGACTCGGCGAGCGCACCTGGCTGCCGGGCCGGCCAGGCGGGTCGAAAACCTCCTAGGCGGAGCCGGTCGAGGCAGTCACCCGATCCTCGAACCGCCCAGCGAGCGGCAGCGCCGGCAACGAGATCACGCCCATCGCCAGGAAGGCGGCAAGCGGGTGGTGGACGAGCACCTGGACCACCAGGGCGACGACGAGGCCGCCGAGATTGCCGGCCAGCCAGACGATCGCGGCGGCCGTGCCGGCGGCCGCCTCGCCGGCGAGGCGCTCGGAAGCGGTGAGGATGATCGGCAGTGCCGGCAAGAGGACGAAACCCATCGCGGCGAGGACGACGGCACGCGCCGCCACCGGCGTCGCCACCCCGAGCAGGACCGGCCCGAGGATCGCCGTCGCCACCGCCGCCCGCATGAACGTCCGCCCGGCGCGGCGACGCTCGACCAGCGGCGGCAGCACCGCGCAGCCGATCATCCCGGTGACCAGCATCGTCACCAGCAGCGCTCCCGCCCCCTGTTCGGAGACTCCGGCCGGTTCGAGCAGCGTCTGCAACCACGTGGAGAGGGCGATGAAGACGCCGAAACCGACGAAGACGAGGCCCGCCATGGTCCGCATCTGCGGCTGGCGCCAGAGTTCGCGGACGAGGCCTCCCTCGATCGCGGCGCTCTCACCGCTCCCCTGGTTGGGCGCCGGACGTCGCAGCACCCAGGCGAGGACGGCTGCGGCGAGGAAGGCGAGCACCGCCTCGACCGCGAGCAGGCGAACGATGTGACCGTGGCCGCCGAGCGTCGGGCCGAGCACCAGCGCCACCAGCATGCCGGCGAAACCCGCCCCGGCGCCGACCGCGATCCCCGCCGCCCGCTCCTCCGCCGGCAGGTACTCGGCGGCGAGCTTGCCGACCGCGTTCAGCACCAGCGGCTGGGCGATCGCCACCGCCGCCTGCCCGGCCATCGCCCAGGCAAAGGTCTGGCCGCCGAGCCGCAGCGCCCCGCCGACCGCGACCAGCGCTCCCCCGGCGGCCAGCGCCGGCCGGAAGCCGGCGTCGAGCAGGCGACCGGCCGGCAGCGCGAGCACCACGTAGAGCAGCGGAAAGATCTCGGCCAGCCAGCCGATCGCCCCGGTCGAGACGCCGTAGTGGCGCGCCGCCGCGGTGTCGATCGGCGCGTAGGTGAGCCAGAGGACCTGGGTCGCCGCGGCGACCAGCGAGTAGGCCGCGACGACCCGCCAGCCGGGGGTGATCGACCTCACGCCCAGACCCTGGGTGGCGAAGAAGCTGCCCCGCGCCTCAGTAGCTCGGGCTGCGCTTCACCTTGTGGCGCTCGCTCTTGTGGGCTCCGCCCTTCTTCTCCAGCGTCTTGCAGGCGGCTTCGATGTCGTGCGCGAGGCGGTCGATCTGCGCACGCGAGAGCGTGTGCTTGACCAGCGCCCGCAGGACGGTCACCTCCTGCGCGTTCGGCGGCATCGTGTAGGCGGGCAGCATCCAGCCGCGCTCGGCCGAGAGCTGCCAGGAGACGTCGAACTCGTCGTAGTCCTTGCCGTCGAGCAACTTGAAGGCGACCAGCGGCAGCTGCTCCTCCTCGGCGCCGATCAGTTCGAAGTGCCCGCACTGGTCGAGCTTTTCGGCAAGCGACTTGGCGTTCGCCTCCATCGCCCCCATCACGTAGCCGTAGCCCTCGCGACCGAGGCGAACGAAGTTGTAGTACTGCCCCAGCAGCATCGAGTCGCCGGTCGAGAAGTTGAGGGTGAAGGTGGCGTCGGTCTCCCCCAGGTAGTTCTCGTAGAAGACGAGTTCCTCGGCGAGATCGGTCTCCTCGCGGAAGATCAGCCAGCCGATGCCGGGGTAGACCAGCCCGAACTTGTGCCCGGAGACGTTGATCGAGCGCACCTGCTCGAGCCGGAAGTCCCACTCCGAGTGCGGGTAGAGGAAGGGCCAGACGAAGCCGCCCGAGGCGCCGTCGACGTGGATCGGCACGTCGAGTTCCTTCTCCTCCTTCAGTCGCAGCAGGAGGTCGTTGATCCCCGCCACGTCGTCCGCGTGGCCGGTGAAGGTGGTGCCGAGGACGGCGGCGACGCCGATCGTGTTCTCGTCGACGTGGGGCTCCACGTCCTCCGGCCCGATCGTGTACTTGCCGGGCTGCAGCGGCACGATCCGCGGTTCGACGTCGAAGTAGCGGCAGAACTTTTCCCAGACCACGTGGACGTCGCCGCCGAAGACCAGGTTGGGGCTGTCGGTCGGCTTGCCGGCCGCCTTGCGGCGCTCGCGCCACTTCCACTTCAGCGAGAGGGCGCCGAGCATGATCGCCTCCGAGGAGCCCTGGGTGCGGGCGCCGGTCGTCTCGCCGGGGGCGTTGTAGAGGTCGGCGAGCATGCGGATGCAGCGTTTCTCGATGTCGGCCGAGATCGGGTACTCGGCGTGGTCGATGAAGTTGCGGTAGTTGTTCTCGGCGATCAGCTGCTGGGCCTCGGGCTCCATCCAGGTGGTGACGAAGGTGGCGAGGTTGCGGTTCGGGTCGCCCTCCAGCTGCAGTTCCTCTTCGACCAGCCGCTGCGCGTCGAGCGGCGACATCCCGGTCGCCGGGAAGGGCCCGTCGGGAGCGTCTTCGGTGAGGAAGCGGCTGCCGTAGAGCATCGCCTCCGAGTCAGGGGTCGGGTTGTCGGGCATCGCAGCTCCTCCTGGGTCGGGCGCCGGCCGGCGCGCCGCGAGCCTACCGCCGCCGGGACTAGCTGGTGATTCGGTAGATGAGGTGGAGCGCTTCCGGGCCGCGGACGACCTCGGCCAGCTCGAAGCCAACGACGCCGGCGTCGAGGCGGTCGAAGAGGCGCTCGCCGGCGCCGAGCAGGATCGGCACCTGGTTGACCAGCAGCTCGTCGAGGTGGCCGCCGCCGATGCACTGCTGCAGGGTCGAGGCGCCGCCGCCGACCGAGACGTCGCGCCCGTCGGCGAGTTTGTGGGCCTGCTCGAGGGCGCTCTCGAGGCCGTCGGTGACGAAGTGGAAGGTGGTGCCGCCGTCCATCACCAGCGGCTCGCGGGGGTGGTGGGTGAGCACGAAGACAGGAGCGTGGAAAGGCGGATCATCGCCCCACCAGCCGTTCCACTCGGTCTCTCCCCACTCGTCACGGACCGGGCCGAACATATTGCGGCCCATCACCACGGCACCGATGTTCTCCTGCGCCGCCTCGATTACCGCGTTGGAGGGGTTCTCGTCGCCCTCGCCGCCCTCGCGGTCGTGCGGCCGGCGCCAGGAGGCGAGCTTGGTCACCCACTCGTGCAACCCCTCGCCGCCGAGACCGAGTGGGTTCTCCTCGCTCTGCTCCGGGCCGGCCATGTAGCCGTCCAGCGAGACCGAGATCTGCGCTTTCGTCTTGCCCATCGTCGCGACCGGGATGCTCAGCCGGCGCCGCCGTGCGCCTCATCGACGGTCAGCTCGGCGGTCGGGTGGACCTCGAGGCGACCGTCGGGGATCGGCTCGCCGCTGCGGACCGAGAGGCCGTATTTGCCGGCGGCGAGCCGCTCCTCGGCCCGCTCGACCGCCTCCAACCGCCGCTTCAAGTCGTCGGCGCGGCCGGCGTCGAACTCGTCCTGGTAGAGGTTCTCGTCGTTGTAGTCGCCGGGCTCGCGGTTCGCGTCGGAGCCCTCCGGCCCGCCCTGTCCGAGCGCCGCCATCTCCTCCTCGATCCGCTTGCGCTCAGCCGTGAGCAACTCGCGTGCGCGTGCCTCCTCCATGCCGACAAGCTACCGTGCCTGCCACTCCGATTCAGCGAATCGCGGGTTGATGCGACGAGCAGGCTGATGGGAACGGGCAAGGGGAGACGCCGAAACGGACTTGTCGCGGCGGCGGCGCTGGCGCTGGCGGCGCTTGCGCTCGCCTCCGCCATCGCCCTCGCCCGGCCCCCCCGGGCGGTCGCCGCGCCCCCCGATGCGACCGCCTCCCTCGTCATCAGCCGCCTGCCGCCCGAGTGCCTTCCCGATGCCCGAATCGGAGAGGCCCGGCAAGTCGAAGTCGTCGTCTGGTGCAGCGTGCGGCCGGGCAAGGTGCGCTTCGAGGTCGAAACCGCCGCCGGAGTCAACCTCAACTCCTCGCCAGTCGATTTTGCGGCGACGGGGGTGGGTGCCCGCGGAACGTTCCTTTGCCACCGAACGTCGAAGGGCGTCGCCTGCGCCGGTCGTTCGGCCGGACCGATCACCGTCCGCGGCAAGCTCGACGTGCCCCCGGGCCAGGCCTGCGAACGGCTCCGGATCGCGACCAGCCGCTACGTCTTCGGCGCCGTCCCGAGCGGCTGCCCTAGCTCGCGACCGGACGAACTGCGGATCCGTCGCGGCTACTACCGCAAGCTTCGCCTCGAAGGCGGGCTCGACCCCGGCCCGCGCCGGCGCTCGCCGGCACTCGAGCGCCAGATCGATCGAGCGATTGCCAATTGGCGCCGCGGCGAGCCGGTCGCCCGAGTCACCGAGGCACAGTACGGCGCACCGCTGCTGCCGTCGGAGGAGCGCCGAGGCGAATTCCGCGAAGAACTGCTCGAGCGTACGGTCGACGCGCTCGAACGCTGGGTGCCCAGGCACGCTGCCGACACCTACGCCGGCTACGACCTCGACCTCGACCACGGAATCGTGATCAGAGTCGGGTTCACCGGCGACCAGCGGGCGCAACTCGCCGCCTTCAAGCACCAAGTGAAGCTGTTCGCGCCAGCGCATGTGAAGGCATTCCTGGTCCCGCCGCGTTACTCGGAACGCCAGCTCCAGGCCCTCTCGAACCAGTTGATCGAAGAACCGGAGATCAGTCGCATCCTGATCTCGGTCGGCGAAGAAGCCGGGGTCAATCGAGTCGTAATCGGTACCGAGCACGTGGCCGAGATGAAGCGCCTGCTGCTGGCGAGGTTCGGGACGCTCGGCCCCTTCCGCGTCGACTTCGAAGAACCCGCTTCCCTCCTCTAGAGAGGTGGATCGACAGGCGCGGGCACCGGCCCCTCGGAGTACTTGACGTGGAAACCACGTGCGCTATCCTCTTAGAGGACTAACTACAGAAAGTGGACTTGGTTATGAATTATCGGCTCATACCTCTCGACGACGCAATCGTCTTCCCCACCGTCACCGCCACCCTGCCGATCGAGGTCGGCGAGGACGAGCGGGTCTTCCTGATCCCCCGCAGCGAGGGCGAGTTCGGCCGCGTCGGCGTCGTCGCCGAAGTGATCGAGCACGGCCACAGCCGCCGCGGCCACCCGGTCGCGACCGTGGTTGGCCTGCACCGCGGGCTCGCCGGTGCCGCCCAGGCCGACGAGAGCGACCCCGAGGTGCTGCGGGTCGAGGTCCAGGAGGTCCACGACGGCCACCCCGACGACGAGCACACGCGTGAGCTGGTCCGCGAATACCGCGCCGTGGTCGAAGAGATCCTCGAGCTGCGCGGCGACGACGGCCGCATCGCCGCCTTCTTGCGTTCGGTCGAGGAGCCCGGCGCCCTCGCCGACACCTCCGGCCTCGCCCCCGACATCTCCAACGAGGGCAAGCTGCGTCTGCTGGAGACGATGGACGTGACCGAGCGGCTGGCGATCGCGGTCGAGCTGCAGCGCGAGCGACTGACCGAGCTGCAGGTCCGCTCGAAGATCCGCGACGACGTCGAGTCCGGCGCCCAGAAGCAGCAGCGCGAGTACTTCCTGCGCAAACAGATGGAGTCGATCCGCAAGGAGCTGGGCGAGGACGAGACCGACGTGATCGCCGAGTACGAGACCAAGATCGCCGAGGCGGAGATGCCGGAGGCGATCGCCGAGCAGGCCGAGAAGGAGCTGCGCCGGCTCGAGCGCCAGGGCGAGCAGTCGCCCGAGAGCTCGATGATCCGCAGCTACCTCGACTGGTTGATCGCGGTGCCGTGGGCGAAGCGCTCCAAGGAGCGGCTCGACCCGGCGCACACCCGCGAGGTGCTCGACTCCGACCACGCCGGCCTCGACGACGTTAAGAAGCGGATCACCGAGTTCGTCGCCGTGCGCAAGCTGCGCCAGGAGCGCCAGGTCGAGGACGACGGCCGTGCCAACGGCACGATCCTCACCCTGGTCGGGCCTCCGGGCACCGGCAAGACCTCGATCGGCGAGTCGATCGCCCGCAGCCTCGGGCGCGAGTTCGTCCGCATCAGCCTCGGCGGCCTCCACGACGAGGCCGAGATCCGCGGCCACCGCCGCACCTACATCGGCGCCCTGCCGGGACGGATCGTCCGTGCCCTGCGCGACGCCGGCACGATCAACCCGGTGATCCTCCTCGACGAGGTCGACAAGGTCGGCGCCGACTGGCGCGGCGACCCCTCCGCGGCCCTGCTCGAGGTGCTCGACCCGGCCCAGAACGACACCTTCCGCGACCATTACCTCGACGTCGAGATCGACCTCTCGCAGGTGGTCTTCATCGCCACCGCGAACCTGCTGGACACGATCCCGGCGCCGCTGCTGGACCGGATGGAGATCATCGGCTTCGACGGCTACACCACCGAGGAGAAGTTGGCGATCGCCGACGGCTACCTGCTGCCGCGGCAGCTGAAGCGGAACGGGCTGCGGCCGGAGGAGGTCGAGCTCGCCGACGAGGTCCTGCGCTCAGTCGTCTCCGAGTACACCCGCGAGGCCGGCGTCCGCCAGCTCGAGCGCGAACTCGGCAAGCTGCTGCGCGGCGCGGCGACGGTGATCGCCGCCGGCGAGGCCGAGGGCGAGGTGGTGAAGATCGACCTCGAGGCGGTCCGCGAGACCCTCGGCCGCCAGCGCTTCTTCCAGGAGTCGGTCGAGCGCACGGCGATCCCGGGCGTCTCCACCGGCCTGGCGGTGACCGGTACCGGCGGCGACGTCCTCTTCATCGAGGCGACCGCGATGGACGGCGACAAGGGCCTGGTCCTGACCGGCCAGCTCGGCGACGTGATGAAGGAGTCGGCGCGGATCGCCCTCTCCTACGTGCGCTCGCACCGCGAGCAGCTCGGCATCGACGCCGAGGGCTTCGCCCGGGAGTTCCACGTCCACGTCCCCGCCGGGGCGATCCCAAAGGACGGCCCCAGCGCCGGCACCGCGATGACCACGGCGCTGGTCAGTCTGCTCAGCGGACGCCCCGTGAAGCACACCGTCGGGATGACCGGCGAGGTGACCCTGCAGGGCCGGGTGCTGCCGATCGGCGGGCTGAAGCAGAAGGTGCTCGCCGCCCACGCCGCCGGCCTGACCGAGGTGATCCTGCCGGAGCGCAACCGCGGCGACCTCGACGAGGTCCCCGAGGAGGTCCGCGAGCAGATGACCTTCCACCCGGTGATGAGCATTGACGAGGTGCTCGAGGTAGCGCTGGAGCCGGCCGAGCAGGGCGCCGAGGCGGTTGCGGCGTAGGGCCCCGGCGATGTCGCCCCGCTGCCGCAACTGCACCCCGGTCCCCCAGGAGCTCCGCTCGACGGCGGGGCTCCTGGAGCGCCGCTGGACGATGGCGACGATCTACGCCTGCTCCAGCGGCGCCGCCCGCTTCAACGAGTTCCGCCAGTCGCTCCCCGGCGTCTCCCCGACCACCCTCTCGGAGCGGCTCGAGCAGCTGGAGGCGGCCGGCGTGGTCGAGCGTCGCCTCGTCCCCGGCCGTCCCCCCCACACCGAGTACGCGCTGACCGAGCGCGGCAAGCAGCTCGCCACCGCGGTCGCCGGCCTGCTGGCCCGTTAGGGCATAGGCTGGCCCCATGGAGGGGGCGCGGTTGACGCACATCGGCGGGCCGACGGTGCTGATCGAGGTCGGCGGCTGGCGCCTCCTCACCGACCCCACCTTCGACCTGGCCGGCGGCAGCTACCGCTTTGGCTGGGGCACCGGCTCGCGCAAAGAAGCCAACCCGGCGCTCTCGCCCGCCGACCTGGGGGCGATCGACGCGGTCCTGCTCAGCCACGACCAACACGAGGACAACCTCGACCACGCCGGCAGGGCGCTGCTGCCGAAAGCCGGCGTCGTCGTCACCACCGCAGCCGGGGCGAAGCGGCTGCACCGCGACGGGGTTGCCTCCGCCCGCGGGCTCGCACCCTGGCAGGAGACGGTGCTGGAGGCGCCCGGCAAGGAGCGGCTGGAGATCGTCGCCACCCCCTGCCGCCACGGGCCGCCGCTGAGCGGGCCGATCGTCGGCGAGGTCGCCGGCTTCGCGGTGCGCCCGCCGGGCGACGGCGGCACCCTCTGGCTGAGCGGCGACACCGTCCTCTACGACGGCGTCCGCGAGGTCGCCGGGCGGATCGACGTCGACGTCGCGCTGCTCCACCTCGGCGGCGTTCGCTTCCCGATCTCCGGCCCCTGCCGCTACACGATGACTGCCGCCGACGCGGTCGAGCTGGTCGGCGAGCTGAAGCCGCGGGTTGCGGTGCCGATCCACTACGAGGGCTGGAAGCACTTCCGCGAGGGCCGCGACGGGGTCGAGGCGGCGCTCGCCGCGGCGCCGGTGGATGTCCGCGAGCGCTTCTGCTGGCTCGAGATCGGGGTCGCGGCCGATGTCTGAGCCCGAGTTCACCGCCTCGCACCGCGGCGGCTCCGGCGAGCCGCTGGCCCTACTCCACGGCTTCACCGACACCTGGCGCACCTGGGAGCCGACCCTGGAGCGCTTCGAAGCCGAGTTCGACGTCTTCGCCCCCACCCTCGCCGGCCACGCCGGCGGGCCGGCGCTGGAGGGCGAGGACCTGGCGGAGGCGATCGTCGACGCCGCCGAGCGCTCGCTGGAGGAGGCCGGATTCGAGACCGCCCACCTGGTCGGCAACTCGCTCGGCGGCTTCGTCGCCCTGCGACTCGCTGCCCGCGGCCGCGCTCGTTCGGTCACCGCGCTCGCCCCGGCCGGCGGCTGGCCGGAGGGCGACCCGGCGATCGCCGCGACGATCGAGTACTTCAAGAACGCCCAGATGCTGCTGGCGAACGCGCTGCCCCACGTCGAGGAGATCGTCGCCTCGCCGGAGGGCCGGAAGATCGCCACCGAACTCTTCGCCTCGACGCCCGAGCACCTGAGCCCGGAGCTGATCCGCCACCACATGCTCGGCGCCGCCGCCTGCCCGGGGGTGCTGCCGCTGATCGAGTACGCGGAGCGCAACGGCTGGGAGCTCGACGCCGAGCGGATCGAATGCCCGGTGCGGCTGGTCTGGGGGACCGCCGATCGCATCCTCGTCCTCCCCACCGCCGCCGTGCGCTTCCGCGAGGAGTGGCTGCCTGAGGCGGAGTGGGTCGAGATCGAGGGCGGCGGCCACTGCCCGCAGCTCGATCACCCGGCGGAGACGGCCCGGCTGGTCACCGAGCTCGCCGGCTGAACCTTGCGGAGCGGAGGCGCCGGGACTAAGCCGGGGCGCCGGGCTCGCCGCCAGCCGGCGGTGGGGGCGGAGGAGGCGGAGTGAAATCGTTGGCCGGCGGCGCGCCGGGACTGTCGGCGATCGGCTCGCCCTTGATCTCCAGGAGGCGGAAGTAGAGGACGGCGGCGACGAGGCCGCCGATCGGCGCCGTCAGCATCGAGGCGAGGGCGCTGAAGACGATGCGGAGGATCGCCCCGTCGGCGATCGCTTCGGCGACCGACCCCAGGACCAGGCCGACGACGATCGTGATCAGGGTGGCGACGATGACGGTGCCGAAGACCGGCCAGCCGTTGCCGCGGACCAGCTCGCGGGAGCGGCCGAAGGACTCGCCGACCCCCTGGCGCTCGATCACGATCGCCGGCGCGATCACCGCCCAGATCGTCAGCAGGATGCAGCCCGGGACGATCAGCAGGACGAAGCCGACGGCGACGGCGACGCCGTAGATCAGCGAGGCGAAGAAGAGCGGCGCCAGGACCGGGGTCACCGAGCGCAGCAGGTCGCCGACCGAGGAGTCGCGGCGGCCATCCTGGATGTCGCGGACCAGGTTGACGACCATCCCCTGGTAGAGCAGGGCGGCGACGAAGGTGAGGATGGTCGAGACGAGCAGCAGCCCGAGGTGCTTGCCGGCGATCCCGTTGACGATCGCGACGACCAGGAAGAGCCAGAAGGCGGTCGGGATCAGCACCCCGAACTGGTCGCGGTAGATCGCGAAGACCTCGGAGAGCGTCGGGCCGACTTCGAGCTTGTGTCGCATGGCGCATTGGTTCGCCGCCATGGTCGGTGTACCTTCCCCGCGTGCCCGAGCAGCCAGACCGCCGCGGCCAGCGCTTCGACAATCCCGTCACCGGGGAGAGCGCGCTCGTCCTCACCGACCCCCGCACCCATCCCGACGGCGTCCTCGTCGTCCACCTCGTTGTCTCCCCCGGCGGCCGCGTCGCCGCCCCCCACCGCCATGCGACCCTGACCGAGCGCTTCCTCGTCCTCGACGGCCAGGTGAACTTCACGATCGACGGCGAGGAGCACCGGCTCGGCCCCGGCGAGCGCGCCGAAGTCCCGCCCCATGCTCTGCACGACTGGTGGCAGGTCGGGCCGGAGCCGGCCGAGGTGCTCGTCGAGGTCACCCCCGGCGAGCGCTTCGTCGAGATGGTCGGGAGCATGTACGGACTCGCCCGCGACGGCAAGGTCGACGGCAAGGGGATGCCGCGGCCGCTGCAGCTGGCGGTCAGCGCCCGCGCCTACCGCGACGTGATCGAGTTCACCAAGCCGCCGCCGCTGCTGCAGGCGATCGTCCTCGGCCCGTTGGCGGCGCTCGGCCGGGCCCGTGGCCTGCGGCCCCACTACGAGGAGTACGTCGAAACCGACGTCGTCGTCGAGCCCGAGCCGCGGGCGCTGGCGGCGCTGGACGCGAGTGGCCGGCTGGCCCCCGAGCCCGCCTGAACCGGCTTCCGCGAGCCCACAACGGCGCCCCCGCCGCGGCCACGAAAAAGGCCGGGGCCGCCTTCGAGTGACGGCCCCGGCCAAGGTGCTGCAACGAGCTGGGGAGCTTCACGTCGGGTGGGACAAGGCCCGACTCCCTTCCCTCGCCGGTACCGGGGTTGGATTCGCCCGGCTGCCCGAAACTGCGGCGCCTAGCGCCCCAGCACCTCCAGGGTCCCGTAAATCATGTGATTCAAGTCGGACCACCTCCTTTCTCTGGTGATGCGATTGAAGCAAATCCGCCCGCCGTCCTCGCGAAACGGCCAGCGAAGTCTCGACTCCGAGCCAGCCACGGGGGCCGATTCCGCCGCCGCGGCGGCGACAATCGCGGCGATGCCAAGCCAGACTGGCCCAGAGCGGGGACAAGCTGGCGGCGATGGGCAGGTACCGCGAGTTGACCGGCGCCGGGTTGAGCGAAGCCCAGGAAGCGGTTGAGGGGATCTAAGGCGCGGCCCTGCTTCGGCCGATCGCCTATTTGACGGTCAGCGTCCCTTCCATTCCGGCCTCGCGATGGCCCGGCACGGTGCAGAAGTAGGTGTAGGTACCGGGCTTCAGATTGACCTCGGTGCTGTCGGCGCCTTCTGAAATCACCTTGGTTTCGCCCAAGACCTTGCCACCAGCTTCTTCGATCGCGACGTTGTGGGGCACCGGCGATCCGTTGTCGAAGTCGATGTCGACCTTGCCGGCCTTGGTGCTCAGTTGAGCCTGGGTGAATTTGAGTTCGCCGCTTGGATCGGCATCGACGTTGAGCTTCCCCGCCGCCTTCGAGCTGCCCTGGGTGGAGGGGGCGCCGGCAGCCTTGCTTTCGGAACCTTCCTTGCCTTCAGGTTCCGCTTCGGCAGGCTCTTCCTCGGCCGCTTCGCCACCACCTTCGCCCGCGCTGGCGGTGGGGGCGTTGGCGCTCCCGTAGTCAGGCGAGCTGGACATCGACTGAATCGTCGTCGTCGTTTCATGACCGGTGAAATGACCGAGGAAGTAGCCCGCAACGAATGCGACGATGACACCGAACCCGATGGCACCAAGTGCGATAGCGGACCAAACCGCGACCGAGAATTCTTTTCCACTTTTTTTCAACGCCGCTGCCTCTTTCTGTCTCTTCCGGTCAGAGTTCGAGGCTCAAGGCTCAAACCCGGCGCTAGTTTATCGGGGCGGGTCGCCTCTAAACTCGCTCGGCTGTGGCCGATCCAAACGCGCCCCTGACCGATCTTCGCGCGCTTACTCGTGAGACGGTGCGCGCGCAGATCGCCGAGACCGCCTGGTCGGTTTTCGCCGAGCGGGGCTTCGATGACGTCACCGTCAACGAGGTCGCCGAAGCGACCGGAATCTCCCGCGCCAGCTTCTTCCGCTACTTCTCCTCGAAGGAGGAGGCGGTCTTCGTCGCGCTCGAGGCAATGGGGGCGGAAATCGCCACGGCGCTGGAAGAGCGACCACCGCGCGAGTCGACCTGGACAGCGCTGCGCCGCGCCTTCGACGCCGCCACCCCGAACTACGCCTCGAACCCGGCCCGCAGCCTCGCCCGCCTCAACCTGACCCGGGAGACCCCCTCGCTGCGGGCCCACCAGTTGGAGCGCCAAGCGCAGTGGAAAGAGCTGATCGGGCCGGCACTGGCGCTGCGGTTGGGGCTCGACCCCGAGGACGTCGGCGTCGACGCGATCGTCGGCGCCGCGATCGCCGCGCTGGATGCGGCAACCGAGCGCTGGGCCCTCTCCGGCGGCGAGCTCGACCTGACCGCGTTGATCGACGAAGCCTTCGCCGCGATCGGCGACCTGCGGGCACCGGCCGCTGGCTCTCCGCCCGCCGGTTAGGCCGCGAGCACCTCGCGGACCGCGGCGAGGGCCCGCTCGATCCCCTCGCGGTCGACGTCGAGGTGGGTGACGGCGCGGACCCGGTCGCGGAAGCGGCTAACTTCGACCCCGCGCTCGGCCAGGCCGGCGATCATCGCGTTCGCGTCCGGGACGCGGAAGAAGACGATGTTGGTCTCGACCGTCTCCGGCTCGACCTCGACCCCATCGAGCTCCGCCAGGCCGTCGGCCAGCGCCCGCGCGTTGGCATGGTCCTCGGCCAGTCGCTCGACGTTGTGGTCGAGCGCGTAGAGGGCGCCGGCGGCGACGATCCCCGCCTGGCGCATCGAGCCGCCGTACATCTGCTTGTACCGCCAGGCCTCCTCGATCAGCTCCTCCGAGCCGGCGAGGCAGGCACCGACCGGGGCGCCGAGGCCCTTGCTGAAGTCGATCCAGGCGGTGTCGAAGGGGGCGGCGAACTCGGCGGCGCTGGTCCCCGAGGCGACCACCGCGTTCAGCAGGCGGGCGCCGTCGAGGTGCTTGCGCAGGCCATAGCGGTCGGCCACCGCCAGCACCTCCTCGATCCGGGCGAGCGGCCAGACGCGGCCACCGCCGACGTTGGTCGGCTGCTCGACGCAGACCAGCCGCGAGCGCGGTTCGTGACGGTCCTCGGGGTCGCGCATCTGCGCCTCCAGCGTGGCCGCACTGAACTTGCCGCCCTCGCCGTCGAGGATCCAGGTCGAAGCGCCGGCCATCGCCGCCGGGCCGCCAGCCTCGTCGTTGACCGGGTGCGAGCTGCGGTGCAGGTACATCTCGTCCCCGAACGGCCTCACGTGGAGGCGGATCGCGATCGCGTTGCACATCGTCCCCGAGGGCAGGAACAGCGCCGCCTCGTGGCCGAGCAGCTCGGCGACCCGCTCCTGCAGCGCGTTCACGGTCGGGTCGGCGCGGCGCTGCTCGTCGCCCACCTCGGCCGCGGCGATCGCCCGCCGCATCCCCGGCGAGGGCCGGGTCTGGGTGTCGGAGTAGAGGTTGACTGTCTCCGGGGTGGGCATGCCGAGAACTTAGCTGGAGCGCCCGCGCGGCCCGGGCCTAGGTGGCGGAGCGGAGCAGGCGGAGGCCGATGTCGAGTTCGGGGAGGCGGCGGTAGTCGCCGTAGCGCTCGTCCCAGGCGCCGCTCTCGAGGTCGGCGCGGAGGCGGTCGACGAGGGCGGCTTCGGTGGCGTCGTCGAGGCGGGCGAAACCGGAGGTCGAGGCGCGGACGTCGGGGTCGAGGAGGAGCTCGGGGCGGGCGAAGAGAGCGCCGAGGAAGAGGTCCTCGCAGTCGGCGCGGAGGGGTACCGGTTCGACGCTGGCCCCGCCGAGCCACTCGGCGACGGCCTCGATCGGCGGAAAGCGCGTGGCGTCGGTGGTGGCGATAGGCGCCATGTACTCGCCCATCCACCCGTTGCCGAGGTCGCCGCCGTCGAGGGTGAGGACGACGACGCGATCTGCGACCCGGCGCATCTCCGCCACGCCCCGCTCGGGGTCGTCCCAGTGATGCAGCGAGAGCACCGTCATCGCCGCTTCGAACTCGCCGTCGGCGAAGGGCAGATCCTCGGCCGTCGCCCGGACCACCGGCGCCGCGTCCGGCGGCCGCTGGGCGATCATCTCGCCGGAGGGCTCGACCGCGGTCAGCTCGCGGTCGGCGGGCTCGTAGGAGCCGGTGCCGGCGCCGACATTGAGGACCTTGCGGGCATCGCCGAGGGCGGCCTCGATCGTCGCCGCCAGGTGCGGGTCGGAGCGGCGGTTGCGAGCGTAGCCGCGGCCGATCCGGTCGTATTCCGGTGTGGCGCTCACGCCCGTTCCAGCGCCTCCGGCTTGTGGACGGCGGTGCCGCCCGACTTCTCGCTCTTGACCAGGTACTGGGGTTCGTCCGTCGACGCCTTGACCTTGCGGCCGCCGGCCTCGGTGTCCTCGGTGATCTTGCGTTCGACCTGGCCGACCGCCTCGCCGCCGTGGGACTTCCACTTCACCTTGTCGCCCCGCTTGAACTCGGCCATCGCCGCCTCCTCTTCGTCAGCTCTCGGCGACAGCTACCCGCCTGGACGCTCTTGCCGCCCGCCAGGCTTCGATCCGGTTCCAGGCGAGGATCACCGCGCCGGCGTAGACCCAGCCGAGGGCGATGTCGAAGAAGTAGTGCTCGGCGCAGGCCATCAGGGTCAGGCCCATCGCCAGCGGATAGAGCAGCAGCAGCGGCCGCAGGGCACGGTGGCGAACCCGCGGCCAGATCGTCAGCGCGACCAGCATCGTGAAGGCCGAGTGCAGCGAGGGCACGGCGGCGACCAGGTTGACTCCGGCCTGACCCTCGGAGAAGAGCGCCGCGGTGCCGACGCCGAGGATCTCCCAGCCTTTGCCGGTGGTCCGCACCAGCGGGCCGAGTCGGCCTTCCTGCGCGGCCATCCAGGGCGGTGAGGCCGGGAAGACGATGTAGGTGGCGAGGCCGGCCAGGGCGAGGGTGACGAGGCGCTTCGAGAAGCGGATGAACGCGGCGTGGTCGCGAACCCAGAGCCAGCCGGCGAGAGCAAAGGGGGTGATGAAGTAGGAGGTGTAGACGAGGGTGAAGCCGACGTTCCAGGCGGAGAGAACGTGCGGGTCGTAGAGGTGGGCCTGCAGCCATTCGCTCGGCACCTCGCCGCCGAAGACGAATTTGTCGAAGTCGATCATCGTCGTGTGGTGGACGGCGATCCCGATCGAGTCGGCGGCGCCGCGGGTGAGGTCGTAGGCCCAGAGGACGATGACGATCGGCGCCCAGTCGATCACCAGCTGCAGGATCTGGCGCGGGTGGCGGCCGATGCAGGCGAGGGCGAGGGCGCCGCAGGTCCAGAGGATCACCAGCTCGCGCTGGACCGGGATCCCGTAGCGGGCGCTCCACAGCACCAGGGCGACGAAGTAGAGGCCGATCGCGGTGCGGCGGACCGCCATCCAGTGGGCGAAACGGAAGTCGCTCGCCTGCTCGGCGGGATCGATCTGTCCGGGGTGGACGCGTGCGAAGTCCGCGGTCGGCATCGACACAAAATAGTTACCCGCTCGCGCCCAACCCCCGCTAGGGCGCGGCCGGCGAAGGCGAAGTGGCAGAGTTCGGCCCCGATGGCAGCCGCGCTGAACCCCGAGCTGACCGACCTCTCGCTGGAGCGGTTACGGCGTCGGCACAGCGCCAAGTGGGCGTTCTACCCCGCGGACGTCCTCCCCGCCTTCGTCGCCGAGATGGACTTCCCGCTGGCAGCGCCGGTGCGTGAGGCGCTGGCGACGGCGGTCGCGGATGACGACACCGGGTACGCGGCGCCGGAGCAGCTCGGCCTGCCGGGGGCACTCACCGGCTTCGCCCGCGAGCGCTTCGGCTGGGAGATCGACCCCGCCGGCGTCTCCGCCACCCACGACGTCGTCGGCGCTCTCACCCACGTGCTGCGCCAGCTCTCGAAGCCCGGCGACCGGGTTATCGTCAACACCCCCGTCTACAACCCTTTCTTCGGGATCGTCGAGCAGCTCGGCTGCGAGCTCGCCGAAGCGCCGCTGGCCGACGGCGAGCTCGACCTCGAGGCGATCGAGCGCGAGCTGGCCGCCGGCGCCGTCGCGCTGATCCTCTGCAGCCCCCACAACCCCGCCGGCTCGGTGCCGAGCCACGAGCAGCTGGAGGCGATCGCCAACCTCGCCGAGCGCCACGGCGCCTGGGTCCTCGCCGACGAGATCCACGCCCCGCTCGTCCTCCCCGGCGCCGAGCACACCCCATTCCTCACTGTCTCCGAGGCCGCTCGCGAGCGCGGCATCGCCTTCGTCTCCGCCTCGAAGGCGTTCAACCTCGCCGGCCTCGGCTGCGCCCAGATCGTCACCGCCTCGGCGAACGCCGCGGCGGTGATCGGAAAGCTGCCGAAAATCGCCACCCACTGCGGCCAGCTCGGCGCCATCGCCACCGTCGCCGCCTACCACGAGGGCGGCGCCTGGCTCGACGACGTCCGCGCCGTCCTCGACTCCAACCGGACGCTGCTGGAAGAGCTGCTCGCCGAGCGCCTGCCCGAGGTCGGCTACGTGCCGCCGCGCGCCGGCTACCTCGCCTGGCTCGACCTTCGCGCACTGGAGCTCGGCGACGACCCGGCCGAGCCGATCCTCGAGCGCGGCCGCCTCGCGCTCAACCCCGGCCCCTGGTTCGGGCCGCAGGGCAAGGGCTTCGCCCGGCTCAACTTCGGCACCTCTCCGGCCCTGGTCGAGGAGGCGGTGGCGCGGATCGCGCGGGCGGTGGGACGTGGCTGACGGGACTGATGCCACCCGGGCCCCGGGCGCCGGCGACGACCCGATCGAGGCCGAGTCGCGGCGCTGGCTCGACGCGCTCGAAACCGAGACCGGCCCGCTCTCGCTGTTCGACGCCCACACCCATTTCGGTCGCAACGACCCCGACGGCTACAAGCAGGAGCCGGCCGAGCTGATCGCGGCGATGGAGCTGGCCGGCGCCCGCGCCGTCACCTTCCCGATGCACGAGCCCGACGCCTACCGCGCCGCCAACGACGAAGCGCTCGCCGCGGCGGCGGGCTCGGACGGGCGACTGCTCTGCTTCTGCCGGGTCAACCCCCACGACGGCGCCTACGAGGAAGCGGTCCGCTGCCTCGACGCCGGCGCCCGCGGGATCAAGCTCCACCCCCGGGCCGAGAGGTTCGGGATGAAGGAGCCGGCGGTCGAGCGGCTGGTCGCGCTCGCCGACGAGCGTCGGGTGCCGGTGCTGATCCACGCCGGCCGCGGCATCCCGGCGCTCGGCCGCGACACGGTCGAGCTCGCCGAGCGCTACTCCGGCGCCCGCCTGATCCTCGCCCACGCCGCCGTCTCCGACATCGCCTGGCTCTGGCGGCTGATGCCAGAGCACCCGAACCTCTTCGTCGACACCTCCTGGTGGAACCCGGCCGACCTGCTCGGCCTCTTCTGCCTGGTGCCGCCGGGGCAGATCCTCTGGGCCAGCGATTCGCCCTACGGGCTGCCGGTCCACTCGGCGGCTACCCAGCTGCGCTACGCCCTCGCCGCCGGACTCGACGGAGAGGCGATCGCCGCCGTCACCGGCGGCCAGCTGGAGCGGCTGCTGGCCGCCGAGGAGCCACTCGACGCCGGCCCCGCCCCCGGCCCCGGCGGCGCCCAGGACCCGGGGATGGAGCGGGTCGGCTCGCACCTGATCACGGCGATGGGGCGGGCGATGGCGGAGGGCGAGATGAGCGAGTCGCTGGCGCTGGCGCGACTGGCGCTCGACCCCGAGGGTCCCCACCCCGAGGCCTGCGCCGGGATCGAGCGCCTGCTCGACCTCGCCGCCGAGCACGACGGCCCGCCGCCGCCCAACCGCCGCTTCCCGCGCTCGCTGCAGTTCGCGATGCTGGCCCTGGCGGTGGCACGGACGCCCGAGGTGGCGCTGCCGGTTTGGAGCGACTCGGCCGGGTAGGGGCCTGTCGATGAAAAAGCTCGCCCTGTTCGTCCTGCTGGTCCTGACGGTCGCGGTCCCCGCGAGCGCGCAGGCAAAGCCGAAGTTCAAGGCCTACGCCTCCTGCGACAACGCCAAGCCGTTCAAGGCCGCCCACCACTGCCGCTACGACAAGCCGCTGCTGTTCCGCGGCACGATGGTCTTCGAAAGCAACGTCGGCAAGGTCCCGGTCAAGGCCTGCTTCCGCCTCTTCGGCCCGAAGCCGGTCGGCGGCGGCCACGCCTGCGTCAAGCTCGGCCCGCTCGCCTACAAGGCCTACCCGCTGAAGATCAGCGGCGTTCGCCAGCGCTTCTCCAGCAAGATCGTCTGGTACGCCAAGGTGAAGAAGGGTGCCGCCTTCAAGCCGGTCGCCTCGGCCTTCGTGAAGGTGAATCCGTAGAGGTGCCGCGGGTCGAGCTGCGCGGGCTGACGGCCGCCGACCGCGAGCCGTTCATCGCCGCAATGCGGGCCAGCCGGCGCCTCCATCGGCCCTGGATCTCGCCGCCGACCAGTAGCGAGGAATTCTCCGTCCTGCTCAACCGCTGCCGTGACGCCAGCTTCGAGTTCATGCTCGCCTGCCGGCCCGAGGACGGCGCCATCGTCGGCTACTTCGACATCAGCCAAATCGTTCGCGGGCCGCTGCAGAGCGCCTACCTCGGCTACGGCGGCGTCGCCGACCACGCCCGCCAGGGCTACATGGGCGCGGCGCTGCGACTGGTCCTCGCCCGCGCCTTCGGCGAGCTCGCCCTGCACCGGCTGGAGGCCAACATCCAGCCCGGCAACGAGCCCTCGCTGGCGCTGGTGCGGCGGGCCGGCTTCGTCAAGGAGGGCTTCTCCGAGCGCTACCTGAAGATCGGCGGCCGCTGGCGCGACCACGAGCGCTGGGCTATCCGCTCGGAGCAGTGGCGTCGCGGGCGGCGCTGACCCGCCGGCGCCGTCTTATCCAGAGGCCGCCTTAGCTCCTCAGTCCCACTGCGGCATCATCCCCTCGCCGTAGCGGGAGCCGTAGGCGCCCTCGGGGAGGATCTCGCGGATCCGCTCCAGGTCCTCGGCGCTCAGCTCCAGCTCGGCGGCGCCGACGTTCTCCTCGACCCGCTCGGGCCGGCGGGTGCCCGGGATCGGCACCACGTAGTCCCTCTGCGCCAGCAGCCAGGCGAGCGCCAGCTGGCCGGCGGTGGCGTCCTTCTCCGCCGCCAGCTCCTTCAGCTCTTCGACCGCTTCGAGGTTGCGCTCGTAATTGCCCTCCTGCCAGCGCGGGTCACGGTTGCCGCGCATATCGCTCTCGTCGTACTCGTCCGCCGGCTTCACCTCGCCGGTGAGGAAGCCGCGGCCGAGCGGCGAGTAGGCGACGAAGCCGATCCCCAGCTCCTCCAGCACCGGCAGCACCTTCGGCTCGACTTCGCGCTCGAAGACCGAGTACTCGGTCTGCAGCACCGAGACCGGGTGGGTCGCGTGGGCGCGGCGGATCGTCTCCGGTCCCGCCTCGCTGAGGCCGAGGAAGCGCACCTTGCCCTCGGAGATCAGCTCGCCAACCGTGCCGGCGACGTCCTCGATCGGCACGTCCGGGTCGACCCGGTGCTGGTAGAGGACGTCGATCACATCGGTCTCGAGGTAACGAAGGCTGTTCTCGGTGACCTCGCGGATGTGCTCGGGGCGGCTGTCGCGCCCGGAGAAGTCGCTGCCTTTGCTGAGGTCGAAGCCGAACTTGGTCGCGATCACGATCTCGTCGCGGAACCCCTTCACCGCCGCGCCGACGATCTTCTCGTTCGACCCGGTGCCCATCCCGTAGAGCTCGGCGGTGTCGAACATCGTCACCCCCAGCTCGTGCGCCCGCCGGATCGTCGCCTCGTTCGACCCCTCGTCGCCGCCCGGCCCGTAGGCCATCGTCATTCCCATCGTCCCCAGCCCGATCGCCCCCACTTCGAGCCCCTGCGTGCCCAGCTTGCGCTTCTCCATGCCCTCGTTCCTCTCGTCGCTCGTCCGCCCCCATCGTTCCCGATCGGCGCCAATCCGAACCATTTGGTTCGGACGAAAGGCGCCCGCGGCTCGTTAGCCTCACGGCGATGGCGGCGCCGAGCAGAGACGAGGCCTGGGAGCTGTTCTGTGAGTGGGCCGAGTCGGAGTCCTTGCGGCGGCACGTACTCGGGGTGGAAGCGGCGATGCGGGCCTACGCGGCGAAGTACGGAGAGGACGAGGAGCTGTGGGCGGCGACCGGGATCCTCCACGACCTCGACTACGAGAAGCACCCCGACCTCGAGACCGGCCACCCGCGGGTGGCACTGGAGCTGTTCGAGCAGAGGGGCTACCCGCCCGAGCTGATCGACGCCGTCGCCGGCCACGCTCCCTACCTTGGGGTACCGCGGGAGTCGCGAATGTCGAGGACGCTGTTTGCGGTCGACGAGCTGACCGGATTCATCGCCGCGGTGGCGCTGGTGCGGCCGACCGGGATCGCTGGGATGACCCCAAAGTCGGTGAAGAAGAAGATCAAGCAGCCGAGCTTCGCCGCCGCGGTCAGCCGCGACGACATGCGCCGCGGTGCCGAGGAGCTCGGCGAGGACTTCGACGAGCACCTCGCCTTTGTGATCGCGGCCCTGGAACCGCGGGCCGAGGAGTTGGGGATCGCCGGCGGCGGGTAAGCGGCAGCGCATGACTGACTCCAAGATTTGGTTCATCACCGGAACTTCGAAGGGCTTTGGCCGGATCTGGGCCGAGGCGGCCTTGAAGCGCGGCGACAAGGTCGTCGCCACCGCTCGCGACGCCTCCACCCTCGAGGCGCTCAGCGACCGCTACGGCGAGGACTCCGTCCTGGCGCTGGAGCTCGACGTCACCGACAAAGCCGCGGTCGACGCCGCTGTCGCCCAGGGCCACGAGAAGTTCGGACGCCTCGACGTCGTCGTCAACAACGCCGGCTACGGCTACTTCGGGACGATCGAGGAGGTCGACGAGGCGGGCGCCCGGGCCCAGATCGAGACCAACGTCTTCGGTGCCCTCTGGGTGACCAAGGCGGCGCTGCCGATCCTCCGGGCCCAGGGCTCCGGTCACTTCATCCAGGTCTCCTCGATCGGCGGGGTCACCGCCTTTCCGGGGATCGGCCTCTACCACGCCTCGAAGTGGGCGCTGGAGGGCTTCAGCCAGGCGCTTTCCAAGGAGGTCGAGCGCTACGGGATCAAGGTCACCCTGGTCGAGCCGATCGGCTACACCACCGACTGGGCCGGCCCCTCGGCGGTGACCGCGCCGGAGATGGCCGAGTACGACTTCGTCCGCGAGGAGCGGGCCAAGGGCGGCGTCCGCTCGCGCCGCGGCGACCCCGAGGCGACCGGGCCGGCGATCCTCGAGCTCGTCGACGCCGAGGAGCCGCCGCTGCGGGTCTTCTTCGGTGAGTGGGCGCTGGAGCAGCTGGTCCGCCCCGAGTACGAGCAGCGCCTGGCGACCTGGGAGCAGTGGCAGGACCTCAGCGCCCGCGCCCACGGCAACCCCGACTGAGCCGAACGAGAGGAGCCGAGATGACCTTGGAACCGATCCCCTACGTCGCCGCCGATGACCGCTACGACGGGAAGATGGTCTACCGCCGCACCGGCAAATCGGGCCTCGACCTGCCGGTGCTCTCGCTCGGCTACTGGCACAACTTCGGTGACGATCGCCCCTTCGAGACCCAGCGCGAGATCGCCCGCCGCGCCTTCGACCTCGGCATCGTCCACCACGACCTCGCTAACAACTACGGCCCTCCCTACGGCTCCGCCGAGAGCAACTTCGGCCGGCTGATGCGGGAGGACTTCGCCCCCTACCGGGACGAGATGGTGATCTCGACCAAGGCCGGCTGGGACATGTGGCCGGGGCCCTACGGCCAGGGCGGCGGCTCGCGCAAGTACCTGCTTGCTTCCCTCGACCAGTCGTTGCAGCGGATGGGCCTCGACTACGTCGATGTCTTCTACAGCCACCGGCTCGACGGCGACACCCCGCTGGAGGAGACGCTCGGGGCGCTCGATGCCGCGGTCCGCGCCGGCAAGGCGCTCTACGTCGGCATCTCCTCCTACGACGCCGACCACACCCGCGAGGCGGCGCGGATCCTCGCCGAGCTCGGCACCCCGCTACTGATCAACCAGCCCTCCTTCTCGATGTTCAACCGCTGGATCGAACGGGAGGGCCTGCTCGACGCGGCCGGCGAGCTCGGCATCGGCGTGATCGCCTTCACCGTACTCGGCCAGGGTCTGCTCACCCCGCGCTACCTCGACGGCATCCCCGAGGGCTCGCGGGCGACCCAGAGCGACTACGGCGTCTTCGAAGAGGACTGGATCAACGACGAGGTGATCGGCCGAGTCCAGAAGCTGAACGCGGTGGCGGAGCGGCGCGGCCAGAGCCTCGCCCAGATGGCGCTCGCCTGGGCGCTGCGGGACGAGCGGCTGACCTCGCTGGTGGTCGGCGCCTCCTCGGTCGAGCAGCTGGAGCAGAACGTTGCCGCGCTCGAGAACTTGGAGTTCTCCGAGGACGAGCTGAGCGAGATCGACTCGATCCTCGAGGGTCAGGAGGACATCGACCCCTGGGCCGACGCCCGCGTTGGCAAATGGTGAGCGCGCTTTAGGCGTCGTCGAGCTCGGCCCGGAAGGGGCGGCTTGGGGTGACCTCGGCGCCCGCTGCGCGGGCTTTCGCCGCCAGGTCGCGGTCGGAGGTGACGACGGTGATCTCGTCCTCCGCCAGCCAGGCTGGCAACCGGGTGAGGATCTCGCGGTCGGCCGCGTTGGCGCCACCGGAGCGCGCCCAGGCGACCTCGACCCGCCCGGGGTCCAGCGGCCGGCGCGGCTCGTGCTCGAGCATCACCGTCACCCGTTCCTCCCCGCCCTCGGCGTAACGCTCGACCGCGCCGACCAACCGCTCGATCGCCCCGGCGCGATCGCGCCACCAGCCGTCCGGTCGGGAGCCGATCACGTTCATCGCGTCGACCACGAGGTGCACCGCGCCCTCCCCGGCCGCGCCGCTACTCGGCGGCGACGAGGTTGTGGCGGAAGGCGTAGGTGACCGCCTGGGCGCGGTCGCGGGCGCCGATCTTGGCGAAGAGGTGGTTGACGTGGCTCTTCACCGTCGCCGGCGAGACCACCAACTGCTCGGCGATCTGCTGGTTGGAGAGGCCGGAGGCGATCAGCTCCAGGACCTCGGCCTCGCGCGCGGTCAGCCCGTCGGGCAGCTCCTCCTCGCCGGCCTCTGGGCCGCCGCCGGCCCCCGCCGCGGTCACCGCCTCGACCACCTTGGTCTGGATCGCCTCGTCGAGGCTCGCCTCGCCGCTGGCGACCCGGCAGATCGCGGCGCCGATCTGCTCGGCGCTGGCGTCCTTGGTCAGGTAGCCGCGGGCGCCGGCACGCAGGGCGCCGAGCACCGAGGCGTCGTCGGCGTAGGTGGTGAGGGCGATGACGCCGACCTTCGGCCGGCTCTCGGCCAGCCGCCGGGTTGCCTCGATCCCATCGCAGCGCGGCATCCGCAGGTCCATCAGGACGACATCGGGGTTGAACCGCTCGGCCAGCTCGACCGCCTGCTCGCCGTCGGAGGCGGTGTCCAGCACCTCGACCTCGTCGAGCAGGTCGAGGATCAGCTTCAACCCCTCGCGGACCACCCGCTGATCGTCGGCGAGGATCACCCGGATCGGCTCGCTCACGCCCGCCCCGCCTCCGGCAGCCAGAGCGAGACGCGAAAGCCGTCGCCGGTCGGGCCCGCCTCGAGCCGGCCGCCGAGCAGCTCCGCCCGCTCGCGCATTCCGTCGACCCCGTAGCCGGCGCCGGTCTCGGCCAGCGGCCCTTCCGTGGCCGCCGACTCCGCGCAGCGGCAGTGGTCGGCGACCTCGAAGCCCGTCCCGTCTTCGCAATAGCGCAGCCGCATCTCCACCCGCTCCGGCTCGGCGTGCTTGCGCACGTTGGTCAGCGCCTCCTGGGCCGTCCGGTAGATCGCCAGCGCCGCCTCGGAGGCGAGCCGGCGCGGCTTCCCCTCGACCTCGAGGCTGCACTCGACGTCCTGCTCGGAGGCGAAGCTCGCGGCCATTGCCTCTAGCCGCTCCGGGCCGGGCAGGTCGTCGCCGCGCAGCGCCTCGATCGCCCCCCGCGCCTCGCGCAGGCCGCTGGTCGCGTGCTGGTGGGCGCGCTCGATCGCGCTCTCCAGCTCGGGGTCGGCGCCGCGCTTGCGGGCCAGCAGCCGGGCGCCTTCGAGCTCGACCGCAAGCGCCGAGAGCGAGTGGGCGAGGACGTCGTGCATCTCGCGGGCGATCCGGCCGCGCTCGGCCAGCGCCGCCGCTTCGGTCCGCGCCGCGAGGCTGCGCTTCTCCTCGTCGAGCAGGGCCCGTTCGCGCGCGTGCTGCTCCTCGCCGACCCGGGCGAGGCGGGTGATCATGAAGGTGAAGGCGAACCCGAGCGCCGACCAGAGCACGGTGAGGACGCTGTTTTCGCCGCTGGCGAGGATCAGCGTGGCGACGATCGCGACGGTCGGGATCGCGACCAGCAGCGCGTTCGCCCGCGGCAGCCGCCGCGCCGACATGCCGACGCCGACGTAACAGCCGATCACCGCGGTGCCGCCAGTCTGGACCGCGGCGACGGCGGCCGAGCCGAAGCAGATCGCCAGCCCCAGCACCGTCACCCAGCGGACCGAGCCGGGGTCGCGCAGGAGCTCGACCGAGAGCGCCGCCGTGACGGTCAGCACCCCGAGGATCCCGACCAGGCCGGCGCCGTGCAGGGCCGGGGTCGGCAGCTGCACGACCAGGCTGGCGAAGAGGATGCCCATCGCGGCGAGGCCGAGGAACGGCGCCATCCGCCCGTGCTCGCTCTTGCCCGACCAGGCGCGGCGCAGGAGGTTTCCGTGCGGCGGCGCCGGGCTGTCGTCCCAGATCGCCTCGAAGAACGACTTGGCGGAGGTGACGGCGGAGGCCATCGTGGAAGCCTAGGACCCGGCGGCGCTCGCTTCATCGGCCCGCGGGCCGATCGCGCCCCAGCGCCCTCCACCCGGGGGTGGAGGGCCGAGGTTCCGCCCTCGCGCCGATGAAGGCTCGGCGCCGCGGGCGTAGCTTGGCGGCCATGGAAAACGCGATCGAGGTCACCAACCTGCACAAGTCCTTCGGCTCGGTCGAAGCCGTTCGCGTCGTCGACCTCGAGGTCCGCCACGGCGAGATCTTCGCCTTCCTCGGCCCCAACGGCGCCGGTAAGACGACCACCGTCGAGATCCTCGAGGGCTTCCAGCGCGCCGACGCGGGCGAGGCCCGGGTGCTCGGGGTCGACCCCGCCCGAGCCGGGCGCGAGTGGCGCGAGCGGGTCGGCATCGTCCTGCAGGAGTCACCGGCCGAGCTGGAGCTGACTGTGGCCGAGTGCCTGGAGCTCTACGCCGGCCTCTACGCCGCGCCGCGGGGGGTCGAGGAGACGCTCGCCCAGGTTGGGCTACGCGGCAGCGAGGGAAAGCTCGCCAACAATCTCTCCGGCGGCAACCGGCGCCGGCTCGACGTCGGCCTGGCACTAATTGGCGACCCGGAGCTGATCTTCCTCGACGAGCCGACCACCGGCTTCGACCCGGCCGCCCGCCACGAGGCCTGGGAGATGCTCTCCGGCCTCCGCGACCTCGGCAAGACGATCTTCCTCACCACCCATTACATGGAGGAGGCGGAACGGCTGGCCGACCGGATCGCGGTGATCGCCGCCGGGCAGATCGTCGACCAGGGGACGCCGCGGACGATCGGCAACCGCGACCACGCCGACACCGAGATCTCCTTCCTCCTCCCCGAGGGCCTGGCGGCCGCCGACCTCCCCGCCGACCTGCTGGCGCTGGTCGAACCGCCCGCCGCCGGCCGCGAGGTGCGGATGCGCAGCGTCGCCCCCCTCCCCGACCTGCAGCGGCTCGGCGCCTGGCTCGACGGCCGCGGCGCCGAAATCGCCGAGCTCGAGGTCCACCGGCCTTCGCTGGAGGAGGTCTACCTCGACCTGACCAGGGCCTCGGAGAACGGCGGCGAGCCCACCGCCGAGGCCGATCGAGAGGAGCAGCCCGCATGAACCTGCTTGTCCACACCACCCGCTTCGGTCTCCTGGCCTTCCTCCGCAACCGTCGGGCGCGGCTGATGACGCTGGTCTTCCCGCTGCTCCTCCTGGCGATCTTCGACGGCGTCTTCCACGGCGGCGAAACCCACGTCAACGGGGTCGCGGTCGAATACGGCAAGTTCTTCGGCCCCAGCGTGATCGTCTTCACCCTCTCGATGACGACCCTGGCGATCCTGCTCTCCTCGGTCGTCTCCCAGCGCGAGCTGGGGATCCTCAAGCGGCGCCGGGCAACGCCGATGCCGGCCTGGACGATCGTCGTCAGCATGTCGCTTGCCTGCCTGCTGATGGCCTTCGCAACGGTGGCGCTGCTGCTGGTCGTCGCCGGGGTGGCATTCGATACCTCGCCGGCCTCCAACGGCGCCCCCACCCTGCTGCTCGGCGTGCTCTTCGGCGCCGCCGCCTTCTGCGGCCTCGCCTGGGCGCTCAGCACCTTCGTCGACTCGGCCGACTCGGCCCAGCCGCTGATCCAGATCGTGATGTTCCCGCTCTTCTTCATCAGCGGAATCTGGGTGCCGATCTCCGAACTGCCGGGCTGGCTGCGGGCGGTTGCCTCGATCTTCCCGGTCGAGCACGCCGCCGACCTCGTCCACCGCTCCTTCGTCGGCGTCGTCAGCACCGGGCCGGTCCTGCTCGACGTCGCGATCCTCGCCGCCTGGGCGGCGGCCGGGGCGCTGGTCGCCGCCAAGCGCTTCCAGTGGTACCCCTCGCGCAAAAGCTGAGGGCGACGCCGTAGAGCTTTTACGTCGTATGGACGACAAAGCTCTACGGCGAACGCCGGCCAATGCCCTCCCCTATCGTCTGAAGCGATGGCCGGCCTCTCCGCTCCGCTCTCGATCCTCGACCTCGCCTTCGTCGGCGAGGGCGAGACGATCGGCGAGAGCTTCGCCGGCAGCGTCGAGCTGGCGCGGGCGGCCGAGCGCGGCAGCTACCAGCGCGTCTGGTACGCCGAGCACCACAACATCCGCTCGATCGCCAGCTCGGCGACCTCGACCCTGATTGCCCACATCGCCGCCCACACCGAGACGATCCGCCTCGGTGCCGGCGGGGTGATGCTGCCGAATCACTCGCCGCTGGTGATCGCCGAGCAGTACGGGACCTTGGCCGAGCTCCACCCCGGCCGCATCGACCTCGGCCTCGGCCGCGCCCCCGGCTCCGACCAGACCACCTTCATGGCGCTGCGCCGCGACCCCCGCTCCAGCGACCGCTTCCCCGAGGACGTGGTCGAGCTGCAGGGCCTGCTCTCCGACGAGAGCCCGCTACCGGGCGTTCGCGCGATCCCCGGGCGGGGCACCCACGTCCCCCTCTACATCCTCGGCTCCTCGCTGTTCGGCGCCCAGCTCGCCGCCCACCTCGGCCTCCCCTACGCCTTCGCCTCGCACTTCGCGCCGGCGATGCTGCACGAGGCGCTGAAGGTCTACCGGGAGACCTTCAAACCGTCGGAGCAGTTGCGCGAGCCCTACGCGATCGCCGGCGTCGGCGTGATCGCGGCCGAGGACGAGGAGAGCGCCGCGGCCCAGCTGGAGGCAACCAAGCGCGCCCGCGCCCGCAACATCTTCAGCCGCGGCGGCCAGCGGCTCAGCGACGAGGACATCACCCGGCTGCTGGAATCGCCGCAGGCGGCGGCGGTCGAAGAGATGCTCACCTACACCGCCGTCGGCACTGCCGCGCAGGTCTCCGAGTACCTGGCGAAGTTCGGCGCCGAGACCGGCGCCGACGAGCTGATCACGGTCCACTACTCCGACTCGGTCGCCAACCGGGTGCGCTCGGTCGAGCTGCTCGCCGGCGCGCTCGACCCCGCCGGCGCCGCCTCCTAGAGCGCCCGCCGGCGCGGCTGCCGTCGCTGCTCAGCCGACGGCGAGGACGAAGGTTTCGACCAGGAGGTCGTGATCGATGTCGAGCGCCGCGGTGGCGGCGAGGACCGGCAGGCCGAGCAGCTTGGCGACCAGGCCGGCGCGACGCTCGCGGGTGACTTCGCCGGTGCGCAGCCGCAGCTCGACCACCTCGCGGCGGCGATCGGCGTCGGTCAGCGTCCGCTCGACCTTGGTCAACACCCCGCGCAGGACCACCACCGCGACGTCCTCGCAGATCGTCGCCTTGGCCGCGGTCGGGCCGCGACCGTGGACGTCCTTGTGGAACTGGACCAGGCGGCGCGCCAGCTCGGCCGAGAGCTCGCCGTCACGACCGGCGGCCGAGGCAGCGCTGCCTCCGTCGGAGGAAAAGAGGCCGTCGCCGGAGGCGGCGGAGCTTGTTTCACTGAGAGTCGACACGGGACGAAACCGTCGAGGTCATGGCGAACCGGTCGGTTGGCTGGTACAGGACAAACCTTAGCCGGTCGAACCCGGCCTGTCGGCGTCTGCGACGCTGCGGCGCGCGCCGTCAGCCCTTGGCCCGGCAGCTGCGGGTCATCGTCGCCCCCACCCGTCGGCCGTCTTCGAAGCCGAATTCGGCCCGGGCGATCGCGAACACCGCCTGCGGGAACCCGGCCGGAGCCGGACAGTCGGCGGAGATGAAGGAACGCTGGCGGCCGTGGACGCTGAAGACCCGGCCGAGGGTCAGCGAGAGGCCGGAGATGTAGCCCCATTCGGCCGCCACCTGCGGCAGGTCGGCGGTGAAGGTGGAGCCGAACCTGCCCTTGGCGTGGCCGAGCTGGAAGACGATCACCTGCGACTGCGGCAGCGGCGAGGTCCCGTAGACGTGGCCGAAGAGGACCGCATGGCCGTCGCGACGCCCGTAGAAGACGGTGATCTTCCCGGCGGAGGGGAAGGGAGATTGTTCGGGGAGGACGACGTGTGCCCGGAAGCGGCCTTTGCCGACGATCGACCGTTCGCAGGCCTGGATTGCTTCCCCGGTCGTCGCCGGGTTGATCTGGCCAAGGTGGCAGGCCGGCAGCCCGGCGTAGTCGAGGCGGCCCTGGCGATTGATCGCGATCCGTACCTGGCGCAGCTGCGGCGGGATCAGCCCATCGGTGGTGATGACGTCGCCGCTCAGCCCGACCGAGACCGGAGCCGGACCCTGGCGCGGCAGCACCCGGGGACTGACGCTGCCGTCGAAGCTGACTCTGAGGTTGCCGTTCTGGATCGTCTCGGCGGAGGTCGTCGCGGTCAGGATCAGCGCCGCCAGCAGTCCCAGTGCTGTCGCAACCGTCGCCCTACCCCATTTCCCCTGCCCTGCCATCTGGAGGGGAGATTACGCCCCCCGTGGCGAGGTACCGGCGTCAGGGACGGTCGCTGAGGCCGGGGTGCACGCCGCGACCGATCTCCTGCTCGTCGACCATCTTGCTCAGCAGCTTGGTCAGCCGGGTGCGCTCCGCCGCCGACATCCCACGGGTGATCTCCGCCTCGTGGGACGCGGCGATCTCGCGCCCCCGGTCGAGTGCGCTGCGGCCCTTTCGGGTCAGGTACAACGCGCGGATCCGCCGGTCGTCCGGGTCGGGCCGGCGCTCGACCAGTCCCCGTTGCTCGAGCTCGTCGACGAGGGCGACCATGCGGCTGGGCGGAACCTGGGTCGCCTCCCCGATCGCCTGCTGGGAGCGCCCTTCGACGGCATCGATCAGGTTGAGAATGCGAAACAGCGAGGGGCTCAGGTCGACCTCGGCGATCCGTTCGGCGAAGCGGCGAGAGGCGTGGGTGCCCACCTGCGAGAGCAGGAAGGCGAGCGTCGAGGGCGCTCTGTCCGTATCCACCGGCTCCGCCGTCATTTCGGCGGGGAGCTTACCGTTATTTTGTGATATGAATCGTTTCGCTCTGAAACCTTTCTCGCTTGTAACGAAACTTTCACCGGAAAGGATCGCCGCATGACCCGTCGTCTCGCCCGCCTCGCCGACATCGCCTACCGCCGCCGAGGGCGGGTGATCGTTGCCTGGATCGTCGCCACGGTCGTCCTCATCGGCCTCGGCTCCAGCTTCGCCGGCCAGTACGAAGCCGATTACAACACCCCCGGTTCGGAGTCCAAGGCGGCGAGCGAGCTGACCGAAAACGCCTTCGCCGGCTACTCCGGGCAGGAAATCTACGTCGTCTGGAAGGACGCCGACGGGGCGTCGAGCCCGGCCGCGAAGAAGCGGATCGGCGCCTTCTTCGCCGCGGCCGAAAAGGTCAAGGACGTCGAGAAGGCAGCGCCTCCCCGTCTCTCCGACGACGGCACGATCGCCACCACGACCCTGCCTCTGACCATTCCCGGCTGGCAGGTGAAGAAGGAGCAGGGGGAAGAACTGATCGACGCCGCCGAAGCCAACAGCGGCGACGGCCTCGAGATCAAGCTCGGCGGCGAACCGATCTACGCCGCCCAGGAATCGAGCAGTCCAGAGGGGATCGGCTTCCTCGGCGCGGCGATCGTGCTGCTGATCGCCTTCGGCTCGCTGGTCGCCGCCGGGCTGCCCCTGGTGATTGCCCTCGTTGGCGTCAGCATCTCCTCAGGCGGCCTGATCGTGCTGCTCGCCAACGTCGTCGACGTCCCCAACTGGACCACGGCGGTCTCCGGCCTGATCGGGATCGGCGTCGGCATCGACTACGCGCTCCTGGTCCTCACCCGCTTCCGCACCGCGCTGAAGGCGGGCCGGGACCGGCACGACGCGGTGGTCGAGGCGGTCACCACGGCAGGGCGCAGCGTGCTGATCGCCGGCAGCACCGTGGTGATCGCGATCCTCGGCCTCTTCATCACCGGCCTCCCCTACATGTACGGGGTGGCGATCTCGGCCTCGCTTGCCGTGCTGGTGGTAATGCTGGCTTCGATCACCTTGCTGCCGGCGCTGCTCAGCTACCTCGGGCCGCGGGTCGACAGGCTGCGGATCCCGATCCTCGGGCGCCGACTCGACCGGCCCGAAGAGGATGGCAGCTCGCTCGCCGCCCGCTGGAGCCACATGGTGCAGCGGCGGCCCTGGACGGCGGCTCTCGTCGCCGCCGCGATCCTCCTGGCGCTGGCGGCGCCCGCCCTGGGAATGCGGCTCGGCTTTCCGGACGCCGGCAATGACAAGTCCGGCACGATGACGCGCGAAGCCTATGACCTGATCAGCGACGGTTTCGGGCCCGGAGCAAACGGGCCGCTGGTGATCGCCGCCGAACTCCCCAACCCCGCCGCGAAGGCCGACGTCCAGCAGCTCGCCTCGCAACTACGCGAAACCGAGGGCGTTGCCTTCGTGCCTCCGGTCCGCTTCAACTCCGACACCAGCGCCGCGATCGTGACCGTTATCCCGACCACCTCTCCCCAGGACGAGGCGACCTCCGAACTGGTCGACGAGCTGCGGGGGACGGTGATCCCGAACGCGCTCGGCGACTCCGACGTCACCGCCCTCGTTGGCGGCGTCAACGCCGCGCTCGAGGACCAGAGCGAATACGTCACCGGCCGCATGCCCTGGTTCATCGCCGGCGTCGTTGGGCTGTCGTTCCTGCTCCTGCTCGTCGCCTTCCACTCACCCTTCATCTCGCTGAAGGCAGGGGTGATGAACCTGCTCTCGGTCAGCGCCGCGTACGGGGTGATGACCCTCGTCGCCCAGGGGGGAGCGGTCGGCAAGCTGATCGGGATCGACCACGAAGTGCCAATCGCGCCGTTCATGCCGGTGATGATGTTCGCGATCCTCTTCGGCCTCTCGATGGACTACGAGGTATTCCTGATCTCGCGGATCCGCGAGGAGTACCTGAAGGACAACGACACCCGCCGTGCCGTTGCCGACGGCTTGGCGAAGACGGCGCGGGTGATCACTGCCGCGGCGGCGATCATGGTGGTCGTCTTCCTCGCCTTCGTCGCCTCCCCCGAAGTCTTCCTCAAGCTCTTCGGAATCGGCCTCGCCTCGGCGATCTTCCTCGACGCGACCCTGGTCCGAATGGTCCTAGTGCCGGCAGTGATGCAACTGCTGGGCCCGCGCAACTGGTGGATCCCCGACTGGCTCGAGCGGATCCTCCCCCGGATCGAGGTCGACCGCGACACCGCCGGTGTCGCAGAGGGGCGGTCCTAGCCGTCAGCTGTCTCCTGAGCCCATGGCCGTCAGCTGATCGAGCCGGAGCGCAGCCTCCAGGTCCGCGCTTCGCTGGAAGAGGGCGCCGCTCAGCTTCTCGTCGATCGCCCGCAGCCGTTTGCTCACCGTCTGCCGGTTCGCACCCAGCGCCGCCGCGGCCGAGCTGACGTTCCTGCCGGCCTCGAAATAGGCCCGCAGCGTGCGGCGCGCAGCAGCGCCGCCGTCGCGCTCTTCGGCCAGGGGCTTGAGATAGATCGACCTCAGCGAGTCGGCGAGCAGCTCGTCGCCGATCAGCGAGCAGAGCAGCGCGACGTCGACATATCGCACCACTGCGTCCCGACGGCGCAGCGCCACCGGCATCGCCGCCCTCGCCTGGCGGTGCGTGAGGCGCCACCCTGCCATGCCGACCTCGGGCTCACCGATCGTCACCGTCAGCCGCGGATCGCCGTGTTCGCCCACGGCGGCCACCAGCGCGGCAGGGTCGACCGGTTCGCGGGCGCCGATCCACCCCCAGATCGTCCCTGGTTCGCCGGCTACCACCAACCTGCGGCCCTCGCAGGCCAGCACCATCCCACGAACCGCGTCCTCACTGGAGGTGCCACGAACGACGAACCCACAGTGATGCAGCCCCTCGAACTCGTATTCGAGCGACGAAGTGTCCAATGGCTCGCCCTCCAGCAGCCTCTTGACGACGGCCGCCCGCCGTTGGGAGCTGGACTCGGCCCGCGGCTTCGGCTCCCGCGCATACTCTTCGCTCACCGTCTCGATCACCCGCTCGTGGATCAGGCTCTGGCCGCGCAGCAGATCCTGCAACGAAGTCCCGCCGAGAAGCGAGCTCTCCCTCGCTTCGGCGACGACGAAGTCGAGCAGCAACGTGTAGCCGGCGAAGTACCGTCGCAGCACGGAATCCAGCGGGACCTCCAACCGTGCCGCCAGACGCGCCTGCGCGATCAATGCGGTCGGCACCGGCGGCGGACGATCCTCACTGCACTCCAACGCCGTCAGGCCATGCTCGATTGCCGCCGCGACCGCCGTCCTCAGCCCATCCATGTATTCCGGCGCCCCCCGGACCGGCTCCGAGATCGCGGAAACACGGGCAATGATCGCGGCCTCCAGCTCCCCTCGGCGCGACCGCAGCCGCTCTACCAGCTCGCTCCGTGCCCTCGTCACCTCGGTGGCCAAATCGCCCGCTCGATTTGTAGTGCCCGATTCCCCCAAAACCCGCCCCAACGAGGCACTGTCAACAGTCAAGACGTCGGTGTCAATCGATCAACAAAGTAGAAAGATCTACAGCAATTACGATTTCAGGCGCAGAACTCACGATGAGGTGTCCGGGACCGCCACGCGAGGCCCCGGACACCCCTTAACTCATGCCTGATTAGAGACCGTAGAGTACTGAACTCACATTGTACGTCGCCGTAGTGCTGCCACCCGGAGCTTTGCCACAGGCAGCCAACGTTCCTTTGACAACTTCAATCGTCAATGGCGATACGAGGCCAATATTCACTCCGCGGAAGACTCCGTCACTCGTGTTCTGCAGAGACGCCGCTTTCGAGAACGTCTGAGGATGAACCTGATAGGCGCACTGCACTTCGCCTTTGGAGTCTGTGGTGTTGATTTCAATCGATTTTTCCCCACTGCAGGTGATGTCGGTCGATCCCGTCATCTGCAGATGAATTTGACATCCGTTAGTTTGAATCGTGGCTGGGAATCCGCCCGGGATCGAGGTGCATTTGGTGAATTCGGGAGCTAGATTGATTGATTCGACCGAGCCTCCCAGCGAACCGGACATCCGGACTTCACAATTCAGAGTGCGTGACCCCGTCGTTCCAATGACCAGGAATTCTTTTGCGATTCCGTTCGTTTCTGCGTACACCGGAAGTGAGGTAGCTCCCCATTCGGCGGTCAGTTTTCCTCCTTCGAGCGATACGCTGCCCTCTCGAAAGGACAGTCCCTTGGAAGTTCCAGCACTTTCGGCGTGAAGCCGATCTATACCGGTCTCCGAGACGGTAATCGAGCCTCCCGCGGCGGCCCCGCAGTTTGTTTTGTTGCCAATGGCCACAGTGGCATTGAAATTCGAGTTTTTGGAGAGTCCGATTTCCTTACGGCCGCCATTTGACGTCGTGAAGAGATTGAGACTTCCCGTTGCGGTCTGAGACCCAATCCGCCATAGGCATTTAACCGATTCGAGACCGCCAAACCTGGTGATTTCGAGTTCCTGCCCAGCCGGACAGTTGATCGATGATCCGGCTTCAGCGGATGAAGCCGTATTTATCGCGGTAATTTCGGCCCCGAAAGTACATCCGTTAGCCGCGACCGCCATCGAATCGAATTCGCCACGGCAGTTCGAAAACGTCGGCTTTATCGTGAGGTTTTTCGTCGGTCCAGAGAGCTGAGACGGGCTTTCGTAAGCGATCGAGCCACAGGTCATCGGCCTACTGAAATTAAAAGAGAATGTCTCATTGTTTTCCTGGGCCCCGACGACATACGACGGATATGCCGCCGCTTGGATCGAGACCGCAGTTGCCGGCGCAGCCGAGGCCGCTGAAGCGAATACCGCTCCAACGACAAGGGCGCCTATCATCAGTAAGTTTATCTTTCTTACTTTTTTCATCATTGCGAGACTCCTTGTTCGCTTGGTCACTGATGGCAGTGGCCTTTGACAAATGCGAACCGATCCTCCCAATATGCTCGTCAGATTACTCGACCAATGTGTCGGTTAGAGGGTCGGAAACGACGCGATCCGGTGCTTACTGGGCCTGCGCATCGAAGGCGAGCGTCCCCACGGCTTCGCCGCCGACAAACACTCCTGCTTTGCCCTGAGGTTTGGCAAAAGTTTCATTGAAGGTCGAAGCCATCGCTGGATCGAGAGCCAGCGAAATTCCTCCACTTACAGTTCGAGCACGTGCGTCGGCGGTGTAGGACACCACCGACACGGGCGCTACCGGCAATACCCCAGCTTTACCCGCAAAGGGAGGTGAAGGCTCCACATCGATTTCGCCACTCAGCGCCTTTGCTTCCAGGCCCAAGCGCGGTTCTCGCCAGAAGACCTGGCCACCACCGAGTTGGAGGAATTCGAGCGAACCAGAGGTGGCAAGGCGTCCGGTCGGTATCGCGGCGCCCAGGTCGCCGCCGAAGAGGGGCAGCGTGAAGACGGCCTCTTGGTGTTCGGCCGGGAAGATCGGGTTGACCGCGACGAAAAGAGATCCCAGCTTGGCGACGAATCCAGGATCGAAGGTCAATGTCGCCGAGTCCCGCTGGATGATGGAGACCGTCTGCGGCACCGCCACGGTGAAAGCCTTGCCGAGCGGTAGGCCCGCCTTGAAGAAGGGGCGAAGATCGAGCTTCTTTCCGAGCCGAGTAGCGAGCTTTTGGCTCAGCGCTAAGCCGGTCACCGATGCGGTGTCGGCGAAACCGGAGCGACCGACCGAGACCCGTGCCGCAGAGGCGACCTTCAGCTGGCTCCCCCCTACCTTGGCGGTAAAGGGGGAATGTTCCTGGGTGGTACGTAGGTTGAATTCCTTGATTGGAACCTTGCGGCCTCCGGCCGAGAGGATCAGGGATCCCTCGCTTTCGACCGTGCCCACTGCGGCGACCGGGTCGAATTTGCCCCCTACCGCACGCACCGTCAGAACCGGCCCGGAGAGTTTCGCCGGCGCTACCGCCGAAAGCCTGACGCCGTGTTCCCTCAAACCGCTCAGGAAGCTCTTGTCGAGAGCGATCCTGGTCTGCCCGGATCCGATCGGGTCGTAGTCTGCCCGCGCCGAGGAGTCGGAGACAAGCGCCAGGCAGCCGATCAGAATCAGTAGTGGCAGCCGGCTCGAGTAGAAGCGGCCACTCATTTCTTCACCAGACAGGCCTTCGGGACGGTGAGCGTGATCGGAGCCTGATCTTCGAATTCGAAGCGCGCCCGGGCTAACGAGAAGCTGGTGCCCCCCGACCCCGCCGGCGCCGGGCACCCCGCGTTGAAGTAGGAGCGACGTTCCCCGCCGGCGATGTATTGCCGCCGCAAGGTCAACTTGATGCGATCGACGAACCCCCAAGTCCCCAGCGCCCGCGGCAGCGACGCCTTCAGCTCGGTTCCGTACTCGCCCCCACCGAGATGGCTCACCCTGAACGGAATGACGAACGAAGTCGCGAACGGGATCGTCGTGAAGATGTGGGCATAAAGGGCCGGCGAGCCCCGTTCACGGCCGTTGAAGATCAGCAATCTGCCGCGAGTCGGATAGGGACGTTGGCCCGGCAAGACGACGGACGCCCAGAATCGCCCAGAGCCGACCAAGGCGCGCTTGCAGAGAGAAAGAGCCCGCGAGCTCGAAACCGTCTTGATCCGCTCCAGAGAGCAGGTCGGCAGGCCCTTCGACTGCAAGACGCCATGGCGGTTGACGTCGATCGTCATCTGCTGCAGCTGCGGCGGCGTCCCCCCATCGACCGCGGCGATGTGTCCGGAGAGGAAAACGGCGATCGGCGCGGTTCCCAGCCGCGGAAGCTTGAACGGCTTCACTTGGCTGAGCACGGTGATTCGCAAGTTGCCCTCCTTGACCACGGCCGCGTGGGCGGCGGCGCTGAACAGCACCGCCGCCAGCACCACCGACCCGACCGCCCACCGCCGTCCTACCATCCCGCTCCGGCGATCAGGCGGGCCGCGGAGTCCGAGCCGCTTTTGGACTCGGCCCTCTTGCCCTTCTTTCCGCATCGCGCCGTCAACGCCGGGGTCGTGTCGTATGCCTTGCCGTTCTGACCGGTGAATTCGGAGATTGCCCTGTGGGTGCCTTTGCAGAGGTTGGTCGAGTTGACCAAGAGGCTCTTCTTGCCTCCGAACATTTCCAAAGTGAACTTGGTCACCGGGGCGTCAGGCACCGCTTCGAACGTGTTGCGGATTCGGCCGCCCTTAGCCGAGTCGATGCGACCGTCGAGGTCGATGTTGATCTTCCCCGAATGCAGAGCCGCGACTAGGTCCGGCAGCTTGTGACTCGAGGAGCGCAGGAAGACGGGGCCTTCGAGCGGTTCGTCGAGAATCGGCGTCGTTGCGGTCGCCCGCCCGTAGACCGAGCCGGCGGGACACTGTTCGCCGTTGCCGCCGCCTGCGTTGAACTGCACTCGAGTGCAGACGGTTTTGATGTGGGCGTTGTCGAGGAACTCCGAATGGGGCAACGTCACCCGCGCCTTGCCGATGTTTGCGTCGCCCTTCCGAGCGGTGACCACCGCCCGGAACGCCGGATTCTGGTTCCGCTTAGTGCCACCTTTCAGCGACAGCGCCAGCTTCGGCTTGAAATCGAGGCTGGCGCAGGAGGACGCCTGGAATGGGGTCGTCACCGTGATCGGCCGGTCGTCGGCTTCGGAGGCGAAGTTCGTCCCCGAGCCGAGCACCGTCGAAGCGGTGGAGGTCCGTTCGCAGGAGGTCGGGTTGAGGACGAATTCCGGGCGGTCGACGTAGACGCGGATATCCCGCAGATCGACCGGGATGCCCTTGATGATGTGCGGGAGCGGGTCAGAGCCGGTACCGTCGATGAAGACTTCCGCCGATTCCGGGTTGACTTTCAGCGCCTCTCGCACGACGACCGTGCCGAGGTCGAAGGGACCCGCCTTTGCGGCGGTGATCGAAACGATGGAGAGCGCAGAACCGTGGTAGGGGCCCGCAAGGTAGACCTTGCCAGGCACGTAGGTCAATGCAGAGCCGACGCCGGCGCCGACCAGGGTGTGTCCAACTTCGGAGGCAGCCGGGCAGCTCGGGTGTTCGAGCTCTTCCTGGCCGCCATGGGGCCCGGTCCTCGCCGTAGCCGCCGCGATATCCGCATCGGGACAGAAGGGGATGCCGGCCAGCTTGCCGACCACGCCGGGAGGCAACTTGATCGAGAAATGGGTGATCTCCTGTTCACCATCGTTCCGCGTCAGATGCAGGTAGAAGGGCGAGTACTGTCCGGCCGCGTTGTTGACCGTGCCGGCTTCGAGGCCCGGATGCAACGGCGGCGTCCCGCCAGTCGGGCAAGGGCCGGCGTTGGGCCCGGAGATGATCGTGAACGCCGAGGTCGTCGTGACCGGGGCGGTGCCGGATCGTGGCGTCAGGACTGCTTTTGCCGCATATTCGCCGCAGAGCGACGGACTTGCCAGCGGCGACCGGCTTCCCTCGCGGAAATGCAGTTTGAAGTGGCTGAAAGGAAGCTGGGGAAGATCGTCGGCAACACCGGTGATCTGCCCCGTGGCTGGGTCGTTTTCAATCTTCAGCGGCTGCTTGATCATGATGCCGCGCTGCCGGTTCTTGATCACCATGTATAGCCCGATCAAGGAACCCGTCTCGTTCTGGTACGGGGTCGCAACGTAAAGCGATCCGTTCACCTTTTCGGCGAGCAGCGGCGATTCAACTTCGACCGTGCCGACCTTGGAGGCATCGGGACATCCTGCACCGGCTTCTGATTTAGCCGTCTCCCGTGCCAGATCCCCCTCGGTACAAGTGGCCAGACCTTCGGCCTGCGCCGGGTTGATGCTGAATCCTTCCGGCAGAGTTACTTCGGCCTTTTCGATGTCAGACTGAGCAACGCCGGCGGGATTCTTCAGACCTTCATCGATCACGTTCAAGCCGAAGTCCAAACCCGTTGGACTCTGGGTCGCCTTCGTCGTTGGCTGCGCGGCTATCGTCGGGTTGAGACCGAGGCGATCGCAACCAGTGAAACTTTGCGGAGCAGGTGGTTCGTCGTTGTTATGGGTGAAAAGGGATCCTTCGGCAAAAGCGCCAGGCTGTTGCCAGGAGTCAGTTTCGTACCGAACTACCCCCGGGTTTTTGCAGGCAGTAGGAAGAGTCAAGAACGGTCGTTCCGGGGTGCGGAGTTCCGTGTCGCAGCCTTCCGCGGGTTCGGTGAGGGTGTGGGCCCCGGTGGCGCAAGCCCCTCGAAAGCCGTCATGACGCGGGTCCGCGGGTACTCCCCACAGCTGCAGTTCGACTTCGAGGATCCGGATAGTCGTGGGCAGGTTGAGCGAGCTGGCAACGAGATTGTATTCGCCACCCTGTTTTACGTCTACGTTGAAGGTGAGGAACACTCCGCCGATGATGAAGCCGAACTTGGCTGCCGATCCGGGAGGAGGCTGGAGGTTGTAAACCGGAGAGACGTACGGTTCGAGGGGAAGGACGACTCTAGTTACACCGACCTGAGTATCATCCGGACAGCCAAATTCAGTGCCGAAAAAGACTTCATTTGAGCAGGTCGGAATGGTCGTCGTGTCGCCGACGAAACCAGTCGGCTGTTCGACGATTATGTCTTTGGGTTCCCCTTCAGTGACAGGATTGTTAATGGTGAACTTCGTCGTTGCCGCATACGGATGCGAGCCAGCTTGGGTCGCCGGTGATCCGTCGGCGTTGGCGAAGTTCGCGTCGAATTGACTGAAGCCGTAGCTGGCAAAGGCCGAGGAAGCGCCAGAGGCGCACCCCAGTGCCACGCAAAGACAGACGACACCGGAAGCGATCAACTGCTTGAAGGCTCGCTTGTTCGTCACCTCTTGCACCATCTCTTCCCCAACTCCCTTGCTCGTCATCGTCATCCACCGACGCGACGGGTCGATTTATTCGGGCGACTCTTACTCTTGCCACCTTTTCTACGCTTCTCGTGCTTGTGATTCCGATGTTTCTTCTTGCGATGGTGCTTTCTAGATGCTTTGACGTTCGCGGGGCCTGTGTAGGTCGCTGAGGACGGGGTCCGATCGCTGGGCGGAACGATCACTCCTTGGCAGGCTTCGCCTTCGCAGGCAGCGGTAAGCCCGGAAGGCGGCGGGAACCCACCTTCGACTCGAGCGTCATACACATCCACCAAGCCATCGTCCTGGGGCACCAAACTGCTGCCCGTAGTGAAGAAGACGTCATCGCCGCTGTCAGAGGCATCGATGAATTCAGAGCGGTCCGGGCTTTCGCCGCTGGAAATCAGGTTGATGCAGCCGCCGTCTTGCGGGCTGAACGAGGAACTGTCCTCCCTGCATCGCCCGGTCCCTGGCAGCTCCCACTCGTAGACGTCCTGTGCTCCGTTGCCGTCGCTCGGCGCAATTGAGTCGAACGAATTGAAGAACACACGAGCACCGTCGGATGACAAGACTCGCTGGGCGAGTAATTCATGTTCTTCCCCCGGAATCCAAGCCGCGGCCGAGATTGCGGATTTTCCGCCACCCGGTTGCTGGAATGACCGTTCAAGCTTCTGACCGACCGGCTGCGCACCCGAAGGATTGCAGGAGACACAGCGGAGCCCGGAGCCCGAGCTAAACAGATAGACCTCTCGATCGTTTTCGCCGCTATTGAGGTCCACATTGCTATAGCCAGCCACCCGTTCACTCAGCGCAGAACTGGCGGACATGAAGAGAAAATGATTTCCGTCTGGCGTCACCCGACTGCCACGCCTCAGGAATTCCGATTGCGCGTCGCCTCCCGTTCCAAGGGAAGTGACCCCTTCTCCGGCTGCTACATCCGCTTGCAAGAGGGTTGCAATGAACGAAATGGTTCCGTTATCGAAAAAGTACAGATTTTCCGAACCTGGTATAGACCCGCTGCCCAGAGCTTCGTCGGAAATGAAATAGAGCTTCGAGCCGTCGGCACTGGCTCCCGGCACATTCGTCACTTTGGAAGCTATGAGATGGTAGGTGTTCTCAGATTGATTGAATTCATACAGTTCTTGGTCGGCGTGGCCTTTATTGTCGTTAAATCCTCCTTCAACTACAAAAAACGCTTTTTCTCCGTTCGCGCTGATCGCATAGAGGCGTGATTCAGTGCCACCGGGGATTGCTTCCGACACTCGGATGGTGCAGGCCTTCGAGGCTTCAGAGCAAGGACTGCCCGATTCGATCGTGACTGATGAACCACTTCCAACCGTAGGCTGAGAAACAGTCAGAGTTTCATTCCCAACTGCGGTGATCTTGGTATGCGGCTGCAAGAACGCAGGTCCGAAGCTGCCGCCGAGGGACCAAAGTTCCTGGCCAATTCGAAATTCTCCAGCCGTAGTGTGCACCCCGTGAATTTCGGTGACACCGCTTTCCGGCGCTTCAATGATACCGACCGCTGATCCATTTTCTAATGCGCTCTGGGGCTGGTTGGGATTTCGCCGGAGAAATATAGAACCATTCGAGCTGATGTTGGTAAAGGAACCACGCCAATATGCCGAGGTCCCATCGGAAGACAGACGGCCGGTAAGATTACTCGCAAATTCGTATGGTTCACCGTTTGGTTTTATGCTCACCAAGATCAAGTTTCCATTCGCAGAGAGGTAAGTTTGAGGACTGAACTGGCTGGGAAAAGAATTGCCGGTGAGACGGTCGGTGCTGTTGAACATGACCTGATTCCCACTAGGGGTTACTGCCTCGAGTCTGTAGGGCGCTTCAACGTTCAGGGGAGCTTCGGGCGACGGTTGGTTCGTGAGAGCGTGAAGAGTCCCTGAGGCGATGTCCCGTCGATAGAGGTTCGGTATGCCGACCGCTGCGCCCGGAGCCCGGGGCGTCACACTGAAGTCATTGACCAAACCTTCGGCGAGGTCATCTGAGAAAAAGCGGTAGGCAGGGTCCAGCACAGATAGATTTACGACCCCCGGCTGAGATTCGAGTAACTGAGCCACGGGAAGGTTTAGGCCCCGGGTCGACCATCCGCTGACGGTGCGAGCAGAGAGATACTGATTTGCGCCGGTTGAGTTCGTCTGGTCCGCGAAGGCGACGCCGGCGCTGTAAGTCAACTCGCTGCCGCTGTTGGCTGCCTTATCGTAGCTCGCACGCCCAGTTACTTCGTCTGAGAAGTTCGTAGCGATGTCGCTGCCGTTCTTGTCAACTGGGGAAACCATCTCGTAAGCACGACAGTCAGGCAGCTTCGCGCTGGCGCCGGTACGCAGTGTCTGATTTCCACAGTTCGTTTCCAGATCAGCGGCGTAAGTTCGAAAGGTTCGATCTGGCCCAGGAACGGGCGCCCCGTCGGATTCGACGACGATGCGAAAGTGGTAGGTGACGCCAGGGGCCAGACCTTTGAGCGGAATGGGAACCGACAGTGAGGATTCCCCGCCGCCGATCAACTGTTTTGCGGTTTGCTGGCCGTAACTTGCATCGGCTCCGTATTCGGCGTAGAGCGTGGTTGCTGTGCCGTTCGGATTGATTTTCACCCGCAGGATGGCTTCGCTGGCGCCGCTAGAGGATACGGAGTCGGATTCCAGAATCGGTTTCGCAGTTTCGCCGGGCCCGAAAACTTCGATGCGTTTGGTTTCGCCATTTGCGACGAATAGTTCGCCGGTTGAACCAAGAGCCGCTATCCCGACCGATTTCTTCAGCCGAGTGCCGCCAAAGGTCCCGAGGAGATTCCCCTCAGGGGAGTATTGCGCGACGCTTGAGCCCCGGTCGATGAATAGGTCGTTGCTCGTTTGATCAACGGCCAGAGTTTGACCGCCTGGTTTGATCAACGTACCGGTGGGGTCGGAGATTCCGGCCAGCTTGGTCACAGACTGTCCCGAGACCTCCGCCCCGTAGATATGGTCGGCACCATCCGCCGCAACCCGGCAGGTGGCGGTTTCTTCGGTCAAAGGGGCTGAGGAGTGGGCGGCTTCGTCGCTGGTCGTCACGGGGTCCGCCGTGGGTATGAATTTACGGATCGTGTGTCTGCTGCCGACGTAGACATCGCCGGCGGAATCCACCGCAACCCCGCAAGCTCCACCTTCGAACCCGCTGAGTTCGCCGATTTCGGTTCCGGACGAGCTGTAGATTTTCACGGCCTGGCCAGTGGAAACGTAGATGTCGCCAGCGGTTTTCCCTGCGGTGGCGACCGCGACCTCGTTTTCACTCGACGAAAAACCGCCGCGTGGCACTTCGATCCAATTAGTGCCGGAGGCCGAGAATTCGGCCGGTTTGTCGGCGAGGTCGAACTTGTAGAGCCGGCCCACGCTAGGTTCGAGTCCAGCACCAATATCGAAGACGAACACATTGCCGGTCGTTTCGTCAATCGCCACGCTTTCTGGAGTCTTGAAGCCGACTTCGCTTTCGGGGCCTTCCGGGCCAAAGGATGTGCCGGTGAACGGATGGGTTTCGGCGGCGTCCACAGACGCGACGAAACCGCCCACGGCCCCCATGACCAGGAGGCAGAGCAGGAGGAGGAAGGCGACGGCGCATCGCGCCCTCGCGGTGGACTGACGCAAGCGGTGAGTCATTGGTGAACCTCTCCTTGCTGCCCCGCCGGGCTCCACCCGGCCGGCTTGATCGACTTGTCTGGGCCTGACGGACTTCCGCCCACGGCCGGTCCCATGTGGGGCAAGGCCCCGAAGAAGGGGGGGCGAACGGTCAGGGAAACCGCCGCCCCGCAGGCGCGAGCACAGGGAAACGCTCGGCGCCGCTTGTGGGATCGCGAATCGCCGAGCGCGACCGCGGTCGCAGTTTTCTTGGTGGTCTCCCTACCGTGCAAAACCTTTTCCCCCTGCTCGATGTTGTCCCTGTCCGAGCCTTTCCCAGTACTGCGCTCGGCAGGAACAAGACACCAGACGGTGCAGCCTGAAGTCAAAGCGTGTTCGCCGTGGTTGGCTGGGACGAAAGTGCGCCCGATGGTGCGTTTTTGGCTTCGGGTGTGGGACTCGGAGAGCTCGGCGTCTCCGGATACCGGTTCGGATTTCGTCGCTCGAAGCACCGCTTCGTTTCAAAGTCGAAAATCGTCGAGCAAAGGGGGACGGTCGCCCATGATCACTCGAGGTGGAAGAGCGCCGAGAGGCCACGGAGAGGCTCCGCCCCTGCTTTCTCCAACCGCCGCAGGCTCTCTTCGCGAAGCACGAACACCCGCTCCACTGTGGCGGTGAGGATCGCTTCGACTTCCCTGAAGCCCGCCGCGTCGAGAGTCAGCGGGACCCGCCCGATGGTGTGGTCGTAGTTGTGGTGGAGGGCGCCCGCGCGGATCGCTTCGAGCACTTCGCCGAAGATCGCCCGTAGGACGACTGCCTGCCACGCTCGGCGCGCGCTCGATGCCTCCGCCAGCAGCTGCGATTCGAGTGCCATCGCCCGGCGCGGATCGGCAGCGAAGACCTGCTCGAGGGTGCCTCGCCGCTGGCGCTGGTCGTGGACCAAGATCACTCCCTCAGACCTGAGGCGTCGGAGCTGGTAGCGAATCCGCCCCACCGGCACTCCCAGCTCGGCGGCGAGGTCGGTCGCGCTCGCCGGCTTCAGCGCCAGGCTGGTCGTCACCGACACTCGAAGTGGTTCGCCCAGGGCTCGCAGGCGGCGAACCTGGGAGCGTTTCGGCTCCTCTTTACTCGCCATGGGGGGCATCGGTGTCCATCGCCTCTTCGACGGCCGCCCCGATCGGGATGAAGAGGACCATCGCCAGGGTATGGATCTCCTCCTCGCCGCTGGCCGCCAGCCGCTCTCGACTTCTCCTGCCGACCTCGACGACCTGCGACAGCGTCTCCGTATGCAACGCGGCGGCCTCCTGCCATCCCTTCGAATCGAGCGGCAAGGGGATCCGCGCGAGGGAGTCCAAACGGTCCTTGCTCGGAGTCGTGCGAACGATCGCCGTCGTCTCGCGGACCATCAGCCGGGCCATGGAGGCAAGCGCGCGGTCAAGTTCAAGTGGGGTGAATTCGGCCGTCTCCTCGTCGTTGAGGATGAACCGGCCGGGGTCGACCGAGTAGAGGTTTTCCCGTACCCCCTCTCTGGTTGTCCTCCCGACCAGGTCGATCAACCCCACCTCCCGCATTCGCCGCAGGAGGTAGCGGACTCGCCGGGGCTCCTGATCGAGCCTTGCGGCGAGCTCGTTCGAGCTGGCCGGGGATCGCGCCAGGGCGCTGATCAGGGCCAGGCGAACGGGATCCGACGTGGCGGCGAGCTTCTCCCGCAGGAGCCGCTTCGAGGAAGTACGAGCTTCTCGCATCTGCATCGCCGCGTTGCGATCGGTGACCCGCGCGGCGACCGAAGGCGCCGACGCAAGTGCCCTACCGCAATCGCCCTCCACCCGGCGATGGCCGCCGGCCCGGATTCCCTGACTTCTCGCTCAAGACGCCCCCTTCGAGATCTGCGGACGGCTCGACCCTGTTGCGCGGTTCGCAGATCCTGCGACGCGCTTCGGCCGTCTCGGGAGCGGCACTCAAATTGCTACATCAATCGCTGTCAAGAAAGGAGGAAAATCGATCTTTCCCGATTGGTAGACCTCCTTACACTGGCGGAGTAGCAGCTCTTTCCCGCTCTAGCGGCCGACTTGGGCCGGCTGGTTGACCCTCTGGCCGCGCCGGCGGTAATGCAGATACACGGTCGCACCGAAGGTGCGGGTCTCGACCAGATCGAGGTCGATCTGCACGTCCGCCGGGAAGTACGGCGTGCCGCCGCCGACCACGATCGGGATGATGAACAGCTCGAACTCGTCGATCAGCCCGCGCCGCATGCACTCCGCCGCGAGGCCGGCGCCGCCGACCGCGATCCTGCGGTCCCCGAGCGCGGCGATCTCCTGCTCGAGCGTTCCGGTGGCCAGGCGGTTGCTGCCCGCGACGCTCGTCAGTGTGGTCGAGAAGACGACCTTCTCGAGTGGGCGCCAGATCTCGGCGAACTCGGCCATCGCGGGCTCGGAGAACTCCTCGGTGTCCCAGACGAGCATCGTCTCGTAGAGGCGCCGGCCGAGCAGCTGGGCGTCGATCGCGGCGACCCGCTCGTTGTGGAACCGGTGCAGCTCCTCGCTGGGCACCGCCCAGTCGAAGTTTCCGTCGGGTCCGGCGATGTAGCCATCGGCCGACAGGCTCATCGAATAGGTGATCACGAGAACACAGTGACGCGTCGAGCCGACGGCCCCTTCACGATCCAGCAGGATGAGTCCACTCTGGCTGAGGTTTCTCGACAGCGAACACCAGCGCGGATAGAGTCGACCCCGTCGCGGCGCGCGACAACTGGCTCTCGTCCGGGGACCAGGAGAGAGGAACCGAGTGTCCTTCGCCGTCTCGCTGTCCCAGCTGGCCCTCGCCGCCGTCTTCGCGGTCGCCGCTATCGCCAAGCTCGTCGACCGCGCCGGCACCAGGGGCGCTATCGAGGGCTTCGGCGTCGGGCCGCGCTCCTCGCCGGCGATCGCGCTGCTGTTGCCGATCGTCGAGCTGGCAATCGCCGCGGCCTTGCTGCCGGCGGCAATCGCCCGCTGGGGTGCCCTGGCGGCAATCGCCCTGCTGGTGAGTTTCTCGCTGGTCATCGCGCGCACCCTGCGAGCCGGTTCGGCGCCCGACTGCAACTGCTTCGGCGGCCTCACCCAGACGAAGGTCGGCCGCGGCTCCATCGTTCGCAACCTGCTGCTCGCCGGCCTCGCCGGATTCGTCGTTCTCAGCCCCGGGGTGGAGTCGGTCAGCGCGTTCCATTGGCTCAGCGCGGCGGCGCCCGGAGACCGACCGGCGATCGGCATCCTTGTCGCCTGCCTCGCCGGCTTGTCCTGGTTCTGCTGGCTGCTGCTGCAGCAGAACGGGAGATTGCTCCTCCGCCTCGAGAGCGGCGATGCCCCGCTCGACGAGGGCAGGAAGGGGTCGAAGACGCTGCCGCCGCTCGAGATCGGCAGCCCTGCACCTGCCTTCGCGGGACTCGACCTTGACGGCGAACCGCTCTCGCTCGACTCGCTGCTGGCGCTCGGTCAGCCGCTCTCGCTGCTCTTCACCGACCCCGGGTGCGGAGCCTGCGAGACGGTCCTCGACGACGTCGGCCGGGCGCAGAGCGAGCGCGGCGAAGAACTGACGGTGGTCGTGATCAGCACCGGCGCCCTCGCGAGCGTCGAGCGCAAGGCCGCCAAGCACGGCCTCGACCGGGTGCTGCGGCAGGAGGACGAGTCGCTACTCGATGCCTTCGGCATCAACGGAGTCCCGGCGATGGTCGAGATCGATACGGCTGGAGCGATTGCTGCCGCGCCGGCGCTCGGCGCGGAGGAGGTCCGGACGAGTCTCGCCGGCTCCGAGGTCGCTCCCCGGGAGGAGAACCTGGCGGTGATCGCGGGATGAGCGCCGAGCGTTCGAGCCCGGCGCTCGCGGCGGCGATCGAGCCCTATCTGAGCCGCCTCGCCGCCGACGCGTTCGCGTTCAGCGAGGCGCTGCAGTCACTCGCCAAGTACGACGCCGAAAACCCGACCACCTTCAATCAGCTCACCGCGGTCGACCGGGCGGCCCTGAAAACGCTGGCACATTGGCGGCGCGACGCCCAGCATCTGCTGCGAAAGGTGAGGGCGGCTGATTCCGATCGCCAGGACAAGAAGCTGGCGGAACGATGGCTGCGGGCGATGCTTGCCACCGTGGATCTGCAGCGCCAGGCGCTCTCCCTCGCCGACCCCAACGAGGCAGCGCGGGCGGCGCGCTCGGCCGGCAAGCGGATGGACGAATACTTCCACCTGGAAACCCGCCTGGAAGCGGCGCTTACGTGAACGGCGACTCGAAGACCGGCGGGCGCTGGCTCGACGCGCTCGCTCGCTGGTCGGTCCGAGGCGGCGACGCCGGGAACGAGCGCGGACCGGAGAGGCAGCCGGACGGCCCGAGCTCGACGACCCGCCGCACCGCCCTGCGAAACGCGGTCGGGGCCGGGACGCTGGCGATCGTCGCTCCGACGCAGCTTCTGCGGCCCTCCCGTGCCGGGGCGGCGTCGTCAGCCCTGGCGGAATGCCTCGCCGCGAGCAACGAGGCCGCCTATGCGGATTACGAAAAATGCAGTGAAACTCCGTTGGAAAACTTCCTCGTCGCCGCCGACCATGTCGACGCCGCGAGGAAGGCACTGCGGCACGCGAAGAGCGCCGCTGAGCGCCACCGCCTCGAAGGGGTGCTCCGGTTCCAGAGCAGGCTGAGGCGAGAAGCCCTCCGCGACCTCGGTTTCTGCAACAAGGCGTTTCTCTCCGACCGGGCCGAAGGCGACGCCAGGTGCAAGAAAGCCAAACCGCCCGCGAGCGGCGGAACCGGCGGTACGGGCAGCGGCGGCAACGGCGGCTGCGAAGAGGGCTTCCTGCTCTGCAACGACTACTGCTGCAACACCAGCAACGCCTACTGCCAGGGCTGCAACGGCAAGGTCGTGTGCTGCAGGATCGAAGCCGACTGCTGCCCAAGCGGCTGAGCCTCGGGGCTCCCCAGGCCTGGTTGGTGCCCGGCGAAGTCGAAGCCTCGGGCCAAATCGACCTCTCTCAAAACGCATGCTGCCGCAGGCATTGCCCCAGGGGCGACCATGCCAGCCTTGTCTGCGCCCCCCAGAAAGAGAAAAGCCCCGCAAATGCGGGGCTTTTCCATAGCGGGGGCAGGATTCGAACCTGCGACCTTCGGGTTACGAGCTTGATCCGTTGGATCGGCTGGACTACGTGGAGCGCGGTTTCAAGCGGAATTAGCGAGATCGAACTACGTGGGGATCGGCTGGAATCTGTGGGGCTTGTTGCCCCATTTGTTGCCCCAGCGAGTGCTGTCGCGCATGACAGGACGGTGGTCGTTGCTCTTTCAGCGCGCCGAGCGCCGCGCGCAGACAGATGAAAAGTAGGCGGGGCCAAAGCCTGGCGCATCGCAGACAGACGGAGCAGGCAAGCGAGTGCAGAGCATCAACAGTGACCGGAGGATGCCTAAGAGAGTGCCTGGCGTGCGGGATCCATCGCGACTCAGCGACGCGCAGGGGCGAGTCTACCTGGGGTTAGCTGACGACATCGTGAATCGCGTCGATAAGCGCAGCGACAAAGCTAAGGTCTGATCGAGCCTGCGCCTGGGTAATGGCATGCAGCTTCGCTTTCTGGGGCTTTTGTAGGCGCTCATAGTCGCCCTCGTGGACGATCTGATTGCGACGATGGACAACTGCATCTAGTCGCTCCCTGATCTCATCTGAGTCCATCGACGGCGACATCTTGGCGCCGATCGCCTTCCACTCTTTTTTCCGGCCGGCCATCGCCAAGGCTCGAGAGACCGAGTTGAAGTTTTGGAAGGTCTCGAAAAGGAGGCGGTCTTGGAGCTGCTTCTTCACGCCGACCCGCGGTCGGGCCTTTCTCGGCTTCGCCCGGGCCGCCACCTTGGTGGCGTCTGCTTGGCTCAGCAGCTGCTTGAAGCTGACATCGAGCTGCGCCAGCTGCTTGGGAAGCTTGTCGTGCTTGAAAGCCCGCTCGAGAATCAAACGGTGCATATAGGTGTCGAGAGCGGCGACGGCCATCACGATGCTGAGGCGGCGCATATCACTGCGCACATCTGGCGGGACCGTACTCGGACGGCTAACAAGCTTTAGCTTTTTGGACGTTTTGCTCCTCGACCAACGCCTGGGCTGAGAGGCGCGGAGAAGGCCCTTTGCCCGTTCGATCGTGTGAGTCGCAGCGTCATATGAGGTGAATGACATTCATCCTCCCGCTGACCTGACTCTGGATGACCGGCGGCCTCTCATCCTTGCCGCCTCAGGTGATCTTGTACTTCTCTTGGCGCTTGCGGAAAGCCTCCTCGCCGCCGTCGAGGATTTCGCAGGCATGCTCTCGGATTCCGCCCAGCTCGAAGGCGATCGGCGAGTCCTTGCGCTGGCGCGAGTGCTCCAACGAGCCGCTGAAGTAGGCAAAGAGCCTTCCGTCCTTGTTTTCGCGGCCCTCGTCGCCGTGGCGATTGGCCACGATCACCTGCTCAGAATCGGCGCCGATGACCAGATTCGCGTCGTGGCTGACCATGATGATCTGCCGCTCGGCCTTGCGCTCGCACAGATATTTGACCAACACCTCATAGATCGAGCGGCTGTCGAGGTCATCCTCGGGCTGGTCGATCAGCAGCGGCCACGCCTCCTCGGACTCGTTCAAGATCAGGGTCAGGGCGAACAACGCTTGCTTGCCCGGCGTCATCGTCGAGATCGCGAAGCCGCCGATCTTGTCTTCTTCGATCACAGCCGAGAAGCGCACTTCCGGTGAAGCCAGCAGGACATCGATCGCAACCTCTTGCGGGTCCTGGCCTTGGATGACCTTCTGCTCCTCACCGTGGATGGCGGCGAGGAAGCCTTCGGGGTCTGCCTGGCAGCTGTCGAGCTTCACGCCGCTTTCGCGATCGACGAAGTCGGTGGAGTGCCTGCGGTTTATCCGCTCGGTCAGCCCGGCCTGCAGCTCGGAGTTCAGCCCGCGCTCGATCCCGAACCCCATCTCCCCCTCTAGCAGCCGCGGCTTGGATTCAAAGAGCTTCTTCAACTTCTCGATCGCAGCGTCGCGGTCTGCGACCGCGGTATCGATCCGTGCAGCGGCAGCCGCCTGGGCGCTCTGAAGTGCCTTGATCTCCTCCGCCTTGCTCGCGATCTCGCCCAGGGCCTCGTCCTGTCGGCGGCGGTCGACCAGGAATGCCTCGACCTCTTCGTCAGCCTGGTTTTGCTTGATCAGATCCTGGTTGTCGTCGCGGAGAGTCACCTCTGTCGCGACGAGGCTCGCGCGCTCGGACTCGAGGGCGAGTTGGCGGCCGACCAGGGCCTTGGCGAGCGTCTCCTGCGCTGCCTGCTCGCCGGTCTCGATCGCCTGCTCGAGCTCAAGCCGGATCGCCTCCGGAAGCTCGGCCGGCGCCGGCGATAGCCGCAGCGTCGCGCCGACCGACGCCGCCGGCTCCCATGAACCCTCGCTGCCGCGCAGGTGGGGCGCGAGCTGGCTAATCTCGGCGTCGATCTCGCGCTTGCGCGCCGCCATGGCGTCCAAGCGCTCGACCAGCTCTTCATACTCGCCGCTCGCCGTCTCCTCAAGTGAAGAGCGCTTGCGGAGGTTCTCGATTCTCTCCTCCAGCTGCTGTTTTGCCTTTTTGATCTCGGCTTCCTCGCCGAGGTCGCGAAAGTCCGCTCGCGCCACGTCCAGGCTGTCGGCTTCGCGAAGCCACACTTCGGCCGCGCCGCGAATTTCTTCGTTGGCTCCCTGCACCTCGATCTTCATCTGCCGATGGGCCACCTCAAGGTCGGGATCGAGGCGATAGAGGGTCGGCTTGATCTTGGCGGTGATCTCTTGGGCGTCCTCGCTGATCGAGAAGAGCGAGTTCTGAGGGATGTAGATCACCTTTCCCCTGCCGCTGCCCTCATCGCCCCAGACCACGTTGCACTTGATCTCAGACACCTGCTTCCAAGCGATCCCCGGCGCCGGCCCGACCGTCTTCTCGTTCATCGCTCGGTCGGCATCGCATTGCTGGCGCTCGCAATAGGCTGGGTCGACAGCATGGGCGATGTAGGCGAGCAGGGCGGACTTGCCGGAGGACCGGCTGCCGATCACCGAGACCAGATTCTGATTCAGCATGATGTTCTCGGGAAATTTGTCAGTGCCGGAGAAGTGCAGCTCCGAGATCACCTTGTAGGGCTCCTTGCGATCGGGCCGCACCGCCCCGAGATAAACCCTTTCCTCGGGCTCGACCAGGGTTTGCAGAAGCCCCTCGTAGGTCGGGTCGGACTTGATCCAGGTGACGTGGCTGGGTTCCTCCCCGCTCGGCTCCACTCCGTAGTCGTCGAGCTGCTTGAAGCTGTGCGCATCAGAGCCACCGAAGGCTGGCTTGGCGGCGATCACCGAGTCATCACGGGTGCGGTCGTTCTTCAGGTAGTGGGCGGTGTTGCCGGCATTGCCGAACACGGCGTCGGCGAGCCGGTCGATCGAGTCCGCCAGATTGGCCTTGCGCTTCTTGCCGTCCTCGGTGCGGATTCCGCTGTTGTTGGCGGCGACCACGACCAGCGCGTTCTCCTGCCTCGGCTTGCCCTTGCCGAAAGTCCCTTCTAGCGCCTCTTCGAGTTTTGCCCGAGTCACCGTCGCGCTCTGGCGGTTCTCGGTGCTGCCGAGATCCTTGCAGCTCAGATGCCTCTGGCTCCCCGGCTCCTGGACCTCGGTCTCCAGCTTGCCAAGCAGCCGGTCGGCCGTCTCGCGGTCGAGCTCGGGGCGCAAGATCAGGTGGATATGGACCTCCTGCCTCTCCCCGTTCACGGTCTCGTTCAGCCGCAGCTCGAGGTTTGGGAAGAACACCTTCTCGCTCTCGGGGAACTCCTGCTCGAAGCGCTCCTTGGTGGCAAAGAACCCGTCGAGGGAGAAGTAGTCGGCAATCGCGAAGGCGGCGACCTCGGAGTCCTCAAGCGTTTGACAAAAGCGCTGCCAGACATCGCCCCCCGGGTTCTTGTAGCCGTCGTTTAAAAGGGTGCCCGGAGGATGTAGGTGCAGATCCCACTTTCGCCACTCCGACCCGCGAGGGAAACGTTGCATCCCGCTCACCGTCCCCGACAGAAATGCAGAGACGGACGTCCGGCCTGCCGCAACGCCCATGCTGGGACACTTTTTAGAAACTTCGACTGTTGGTCTTGCTTCCAGTGCGTCACTGTTTGCTGACTATATGGACTTCAAGGCGAGGACAACTTCGATTCCCCCGCCTCTCATGTGCGCGGCGCAGCGACCCCGCCGAACATGACGGACTGCAGCGGCGACACCGAGTTGCCGCCCGCGAGCAGCGGGGGTCGAACAGGCCAGCACCCGCAACAGAGCGCCTCCGGTCCGAGTTCTTTTCCAAGACGGCTACGCGTAGGCAAAGAGGCAACCGGATTCGCTTGGGGTCTGAGCATGCCCGAGAATCGGGCCAGCACCCACGGAGCCAGACAGTCGAGGGGCGAAAACCTCCCCCCAGATCCCTTAGAAAGGAACGTAGGCGCGAGGACAGCTCGAACTTGGGCTGGCTGCAGCGGCTACTCGGTGGGCTGGTCAACCCTCAGGCGGGTCGGCCAGCCCTCCCTCTGCCTCATCGGCAGCCTCATCCGCTTCGCCATAACCAGAACTCTTGAGACGTTCCATTGCACGCAGGTGCCGTTCTTTGTCCTCCGCAACCCATGACGCCTTCTCTCGCATCGTGCGTCTCGCCAAGAAATCCCAGTCGACTACGGAGTCGTCGGCTCGGTCGGCGACATAGTCGGCCAAAACGAGTTGAAGGGCCAGAATATGCTCGGTTGCGTCGCTGCGGACCAATCCTCCGGCCACAGCCGCAATCGCCAAGGCCAACTCAATCGCGTCCTCTTCTCCAAGCTCAAGAATCTCAGCCCAGAACTGGGCTGACGACGGCCGACGTATTCCGTCCTCGAACGTGCTCGTAGTCTTTCCAGCGGCGATTACGTAGTTCGCATGAACTCCACCGGTGGATTGCCCCTGCAACAAGAGCTTCTCCGCTTGTCGCGCATTCCGCTTCAGCGCCTTGATGATGTCGCTGTTTCTCGTGATGAGTCCGCTCTTAACCACGTAGAGGTGGTAGTCGGCTCCCTCGGCCCGCTGAAGGTCAATCCCCTCGGCACCAGACTTCTGGGTGTTCTGGCTAGCTGCGACCGCGAGCTCCTCGATTGCCCACCCCCCGGCGGTAACAAAGTTTCTGGTCCCGTAGTCAGAGATGATCTTCTGCGCGACCTCCGACGCGCTCAAGCCGTCGGTAGCAATTCGCCGGATAAACGGGTTGATCCTTGCCACGATCACTGACCGGTACTTTGGAATTGCCTCCCGCATGACCCGGATGTACCAATAGTCAAACGCGGCAACGAATCCGTTTACGGCCGCCTCTATATGGTCGTCATCCGGGCCAGATCCCTCCTCCGCGCCCGAGAGCCGTCGAACCTCGCTGATGATTTCATCGCGACTAAGCAAGCGCTTGTATGTCATCTAGGGTCGCCCAAATATGGTCGGGGCGGATCGCAACGTTGAGGGTATAGCTAGTACCTGTCTGGGCTGGGATGGCCCAACCGTGCGTCCCCACTCGACGATTGGATGAGGCTCTCCTCCACTCAGCTCGCGGCGGAGGTGGCTTTCGAACGCCCCCTAGATGTTCAAGAATCTCTTCTCCCAAACGGGTCGCAAGGAGAGGTGGGACTGCATTGCCGATCTGCTGGTACTGGGCCCGTGAGGAGCCAGCGAAAGCAGCGCCCACCGGAAACGTCTGAATTGCTGCGCACTCATTTACTGAAAGGCATCGAATCTCTTCCGGATGGACGAGGGCAGTACTGGAATGGTCCGGCATACCGAGGATAGTCGCCGCAGGCCTATCCCAATCCAAGCGTCTCCACCAACCACTACGCCCGCCCTCGGCAAAGTAGGCACGCCCCATGGTCTCACGCTGGATCTTCTCCGGAAGATCCCTCCAGTTTCCTCCCGGTGGAATATGTGCGTAGACCTGACGCTTCCTGCCGCTCAAAGGCTGCACTGCTCCAAGCTCCTTAACGTGCCGCAAGGCTTGCCGAAGGGTCCGGTACGGTCGCGCCCCAGACACCCCGAAGGTCGCCGTCGGCAGATAGCAGGGAGATTTGCCCCTTATTCCGATGATGATGGCTCGCTGTCGCATCTGAGGAACGCCGTGATCGGCCGTCTCGGCGACACCCCAAGCGAGGCTGTATCCAAAATCGGCCAGTTCCTCTAGGAGCCATTTCAAGAAGGAACCCTTGCGCTCGCCATCTTCAAGAGGAGGCGAATCAGAACCTCGATCCACCAGCGGTCGGTGACTCAGGGCTGCCGACAGCAAGCCATCGACATTCTCGATAAGAAGCGCCCGCGGCCTGAACTCTTCGACAAACTCCAAGTACCGTGGAAAGAGCGACGCAGCTCGGGCGTCATTGATCGACTGACGAAGGCCAGAGGTCGTAAACGGCTGACAAGGCGGACCACCCGCAAGCAGCGTAAGTTGCCCTTTACGCAAACGAAGTGAGCGTCGAAGCTCAGCGGGTGGCACATCCTCTATCCGCTCATGCAAAAGGACGGGCGGCTGGGCATGGAGCTTGGCGTGCGCGTGCAGAGAGCCGATGGAGTCGCCATCAGCCTCGATCTGAGCCAATATCTGCCATCCGGCCTTGGCCAATCCAAGGTCCAGGCCTCCAGCACCTGAAAAGAGTGACACCGCCGTTGGGTCTACTGCCTTCCTAATGCGTCCAGCGACCTGCACTCGTCGCTCCAGACGATCAAGTTCCGCCATTTCTGGAGCCTTTCACGAGGAGTTCAGATGCAAGAGCGTACGGCCTACACCAGACGGAACCCGGAAATGATGAGCACCGTCTCCCGATCAAGGCTGGCCGTTGCCGCCACGATCCCGTCGTTCGACATCGGAGCCGTTACTGGCATCTCGGGGACCGAGAGCAGGCGGATCGAAGGCGGCACGCGACGTCTAAATCGACCTCACTTCGACCCCATGTTGCCCCAGGCGTTGCCCCAGAGGCCATTTTGAACCCTGTTGTCTTCACTCCAGAAACGACAAAAACCCCGCAAATGCGGGGCTTTCGTCCTATAGCGGGGGCAGGATTCGAACCTGCGACCTTCGGGTTATGAGCCCGACGAGCTACCTGGCTGCTCCACCCCGCGGCGGTCATGGGACTTTAGCAACGTGGAGGGCCTGGGGACGGTTCCGGTAGGAGGCTCGGGAAGGGTCATCCGGATGGGGGTCGCCCGGAGGTAGGCGTCTCTAGAGTGGCCGCATGCCGGAGGGGGCACAGCGAATTGCGGTGATCGACGTCGGGACGAATTCGGCCCGGTTGCTGATCGCCGACGTGGAGGGGAAGCGGGTTCGGAAGGTGGAGCGGCGGAGCACGGTGACGCGGCTGGGGCGGGGCGTCGACCTCTCCGGGCGGTTGGCGGTGGAGGCGATCGAGGATGCCTGCCGGGCGATCGGGGAATACCTGGAGGTGATCTCGGAGACCGGCGCGGAGCGGACGGAGGTGATCGCGACCAGCGCGGTGCGAGATGCCGAGAACGGCGACGCCTTCGCCGCCGAGCTGCGGGAGCGGTTTGCGTTGCAGGCGCGGGTGTTGGACGGCGAGGAGGAGGCGCGGCTGACCTTTTTGGGAGCGGGGTCGGAGATGCTGCTCGAGGTGCCGACCCTGGTCGTCGACATCGGCGGCGGCTCGACCGAGCTGATCGTCGGCTCTGGTGACGAGATCGCCTTCCACACCTCGCTGCAGGCGGGAGTCGTCCGCCACACCGAGCGGCACATCGCCAGCGACCCGCCGACCGTGGTCGAGCTGGAAGCGCTCGCCGCCGACGTGCGCGGGCTGATCGAGGCCGCCGCCGGCGAAGCGCCCGACCCCGAGCGGGGGATCGCCGTCGCCGGCACCCCGACCTCGCTGGCGGCGATCGAGATGGAGCTCGAGCCGTACGACCCGGAGCGGGTGCACGAGCACGTCCTCGCCCTTCCCAGTATCCAGCGGATGCTCTCGAGCCTCGCCTCGACCCCGCTGGCGGAGCGACGCGAGATCGTCGGAATGCACCCCGAACGGGCGCCGACGATCGTCGCCGGCGTGGTCATCCTGATCGAGACGATGCGGGCCTTCGGGCTGTCCGAGATCACCGTCTCCGAGCACGACATCCTCTACGGCACCGCCATAAGCGCCGCGTCGCAGGGCTAAGAGCTAGGCGATCAATCGAAGTACCTTGCGGTACCCGCAGTTCAGAGCCGAAAAGACCGGTAGTACAAATGGGCTATACGAAACGGCAGAGCCCTATAACTCAGTACTCTTCCCTACCTAAAATTTAGTACCAACGTCCTAACCCGCTGGACGGGCCAGGGCATGCCGGACATACTCCCTGCACTGGGACGGGATGGGGTTCGCCTCGTCTTGCTCTCGGTAAAACAGGGCTTGGGCGATTGCCGCATCATGGCGCCTCCCGCCGTCTGAGCCCAACTAATAAGGGCTCCCCTAGACGTACCCCTGCCCGTCCTGAGGAGCCCGTTGTGAAATCGACCGCCTCTCGAGGCGGTCGATTTCTTTCTGGGAGCCACGCCCCGCGGGCTCCCGCCGGCGCGCCTAGGCCAGGTTCGATTTGCGCGGGTAGGCGACCTCGGGGTCGGTCAGCACGTTGACCAGGGTCGGCCGTCCCGAGGCAAAGGCCTTCTCCAGCGCCGGCCGCAGCTCCTCCGGGCGGCGCACCAGCATCCCGTCGCAGCCGAGCGATTCGACCAGTTCGTCGTAGCGCGTTTCCGGTCGCAGTTCGGCAGCGACCGAGTAGCCGTAGAGGAACTTCATCGGGTGGTGCTCGAGCGCCCAGATCCCGTTGTTGCCCATCACCCCAACGACGCCGAGGCCGTGGCGGGCCATCGTGTCGAACTCCATCCCGGCGAAGCCGAAGGCGCCGTCGCCGAGCAACAGGCAGACTTGCCGGTCGGGGAAAGCCGACTTGGCGCCGATCGCCTGGCCCGGGCCGGCGCCGAGACATCCGAACGGCCCCGGGTCCATCCAGCAACCTGGCTGGTAGGTGTCGATGAAGCGGCCGGCGTAGGAGACGAAGTCGCCACCGTCGCCGACGACGATCGCGTCGCGGTCGAGCACTTCGCCGAGCTCCTTGTAGACGCGCACCGGGTGCAGCGGCGAGCGCGAGTCCTCGAGCTCGGCCCGCTCCGCCTCGCGGCGCTCGCGCTCGACATTGCCGAGCTGCTCGAGCCAGGGCCGGGTCCTCTGCCCCTCCCCCGCCGCCTCGCGGAGCGCCGCCAGGGTCGCCCGCACGTCGCCGACCAGGTCGACGTCCGGGACCCGGTTGGCGGTCAGCTCGTTCGGCACGCAGTCGACCCGGATCACCTTCGTCTCCTCGCCGAAAGCACCGCCGAAGCCGAGCCGGAAGTCCATCGGCACGCCGACGACGAGGGCGACGTCGGCGCCGCCGAGCGCGGTGCCGCGGGCGCGGCTGAAGGCGAGGTCGTGGTCGGCGGGCAGGCAGCCGCGACCGAGGCCGTTGAGGAAGACCGGGATCCCCAGCGCTTCCGCCAGCCCCCGCAGCTCCTCCTCGCCGCGACCCCAGTAGAGGCCGGTGCCGGCCATCACCGCCGGCCGCTCCGCGCCCGCCAGCAGCGCCGCCGCCTCCTCGACCCCCTCCGCGACGCGCGCCGTCGGCGCCGCCGGGTCGGGGATCTCGACCTCGCCCTCGGTGAAGACGACGTCGAGCGGATAGTCGACGAAGGTGGGGCCGCCGGGCGCAGCGGCGGCGAGGTCGAGGGCGGCGGCGGTGACCGGCCCGATCCGCCCCGGCTCCTTCACCGTCTCCGCCGACTTGACCAGCGGCGAGACAAACGGCAGGTGGTCGATCTCCTGCAGCGAGCCCGAGCCCCAGCGCATCTCGGGAGCGCGGCCGCCGAGCACGCAGACGGGAGATTCGTTTGCCTGGGCGCCGGCGATCGCGCTCAGCCCGTTGGTCACCCCGGGCCCCGCGGTCAGTGCCGCCACCCCCACCCGCCGGGTCGCCTTGGCGATCCCCTCGGCGGCGAAGGCGGCGGTCTGCTCGTGCCGCACATCGACAAGCGCGATCTCCTCGGCTTTGCAGCCGTCATATATGGAGAACAGATGCCCGCCGGACAACGTAAAGAGGTGCTCCACCCCCCGCGACTTCAGCGCCTTGGCGACGATCCGCCCCCCATGCTCCGCCATGGCCCGGAGCCTATATGTAGTGCCCGGGGCGGGACTCGAACCCGCGATTCCCCGAGGGGAAAGCGCCTTTTAAGGGCGCCGCGTTTACCAGTTTCGCCACCCGGGCCGATCGATCGTAGCCCGGCCCCGCCTGGGAAGCCCGCAAACTGCCCAGTTCCTGAGCGCGCAATAAATCTTCACGGTGCGCAACTTCCCCCTTGTTACCGTGTCTCAGAGGCCGACCAGTCGTTTTCTCCTTTGGAGGGGAGCCATGGAGGCATCAGCACTAACTCACGTCGGTAGCGCCAGTCGCCGCGGCCTGCTCGGCCGCCGCTCGCCCCTGATGAAACTTCAGGGCGACGAGAAGCTGATCGCGATGGCCCGTGCCGGCAACCCGGGCGCCTTCGAGATGATCGTCGACCGCTACCAGGGTCGCCTGCTCGGCTTCTGCCGCCAGATGCTGGGCTCGACTGAGGACGCCGAGGACGTGCTGCAGGAGGTCTTCGTCAACGCCTACCGGGCGATGCTCGCCGACGAGCGCGAGATCAACCTCCGTCCCTGGCTCTACCGGATCGCCCGCAACCGCTGCCTCAACCAGCTGCGCAAACCGACCGCCGACGCGCAGGAATCGATGGACATGGTGCCGGAAGTCGAGGCCGCCTCGACCGCGGAGAAGGTCCACAACCGCGAGGAGTTCCGGCAGATCGTCTCCGACGTCAACAAACTTCCCGAGACCCAGCGCGCGGCGCTGCTGCTGCGCGAGATGGAAGCCCTCTCCTACGAGGAAATCGCCGCCGCGATGGACACCACGGTGCCGTCGGTGAAGTCGCTGCTGGTGCGGGCGCGGATCTCCCTCGCCGAGGCGAGCCAGGCCCGCCTGCTGACCTGCGGCGAGGTCCGGGTCGAGCTCTCCGAGGCGGCCGAGGGCCTGCGCAAGGTCTCCGCCCCCGCCCGTCGCCACATCCGCGAGTGCGAGGAATGCGCCGACTTCCGTTCCCAGATCCGCTCCAACGAGAAGGCCCTGGCGGCGCTCTTCCCGGTCGCGCCCCTGATCGCCTTCAAGGGCTTCATCGCCTCCAAGCTCGGCTTCGGCTCGGCCGGCTCCGCCAGCGCGGCCGGTGGCGCCTCGGCCGCCGCCTCCGCGGGCGGCGCCGCGGCGGGCTCGGCAGCTGCCGGAGGCGCCGCGGCCAGCGGCCTCGGCGCCGCGCTCGGCGGCGGCTCCGCCGCCAGCGGCCTCGGCGCGATCGGCGGCGCGATCGGCACCAAGGCAGTCGCCGGCGTCGTCACCGCCGCGGTCCTCACCGCCGGCGCGGTCGAGGTCAACCAGAAGAGCACCACCCCGGTCAATCCTCATCCGGTCGCGCCCAAGGTCTCCCAGTACACCCCGTCGCCGTCGCCCGCGCCGGCGATCGCCTCGGCACAGCCGACCCACGTGCTGCCGAGGATCGACGCCTCCGAAGCGGTCGTGGCCCAGGCGCCGACCGAAGCACCCGTCGCCGCACCGACCGCCGAAGAACCGCCCGCGGCAGCCGAAGTCCCGGTTGAAGTCGAACCTCCGGCGATCGAAGCGGCGGCCCCCGCCGAAGGCGCTGAAGCCGCCGGTCAATCGGTCAACGACGGCAGCGTCAGCGGCGCCGAATCCTCCGAACCGGTCGCCCCCGGCGCCCACTCCGGCACCGGCGCCGTCGTCGTCACCACCACCCCGCCGCCGCCCGCGACGGCCCCGGTGGCGCCGCCGGCGGAAGCCGCTCCGCCCGCCGAAGAAGCGCCGCCGGCCGAAGAAGTTCCGGTCGAAGAAGCGCCGCCCGCCGAAAGCTGAGCTTCGCCGCCAGGCGCGAGCCGGCGCTTTAACCCAGCCCGATCACTTTCAGCCGGCGCATCAGGCAGGTGCCGGCGAACTGGCGCGTCTCCGCGAGCGAGTAGCCGAAGACTTCGAAGTCGTCGCCACCCTCGGCCCAGGGCGGTGAAAAGACTCCGTCGGCGGCCGGCAGCGACTCCTCCAGGGTCCGCTGGATCGCCTGCTTGTAGCGCTCGTCCTCGTGCGCCTTCTCGCGCAGGAAGACCGAGCCGAAGGCGACGTGGCGATGCTCGTCGCGGGCGACCTTGCCGAAGCCCTCGACGAAGGCCGGCAGGGTCCCTTCGCGTTCGTTGAAGTCCATGATGAAGTGCTGGCCGGTGAGGGCCAGCATCCCCTCGATCACCATGTGGTAGAGCGTCACCGCCTCGACCAGCGCCTCGGTGTCCTCCGGCTCCTGGGAGAGCCGCTCGGTCCGCTTCCCCAGCATCTCGTCGAAGAGGCGGCCGAAGTCGTCGTTCAGGTGCTCGGAGGTCTGCTCCAGCATCGCCGCCAGGCCGTCTGACTCGAGCACCCCAACCTCGCGGTAGAAGCGCTCGAAGAAGCGGACGTGGCGGGCCTCGTCAGCGATCTGCGTGCAGAGGAAGAGTTTCTGCTCCTCGGTCGGCGCCGCCCGCATGATCGGCCCCAGCTCCTCGGCCACCTTCTGCTCGCCGATGAAGAACGAGGAGAGCCCGTACATGCGCTGGAAGCGCTCCTCCTCGGGGATCCGCTCGTGCCAGTCCTCGCGGTCCTGGCTGAAGTCGAGCTCCTGGGTCTGCCACTGCTGGCGCTCCCAGAGGTCGTAGAGCTCGCCGTAGGTGAGCAGCTTGATGTCGGCGGTGCGGTCGGCGGCCTCGTTCAGCGCCGGGTCGGCAGTCGCCTGGAAGTCCTCGCGTTCGGTCCGGGACTGGGTCCCGGACGCCTCTCCAGCCTCCATGCGGCCAGGCTACCACCGGCCTGGCCGCCCAGCCAATCGTTCAGGCGGAGTGCGACTCGCCGGGTTTGAGCACGACCACCTGCGAGGAGGTCTTCGACTCGACATCGGCCTTGAACGCCTCGGCGTCGGTCTCGATCGGCGGGAAGGTGTCGTAGTGCATTGGGATCGCGGTCCCGGCCCCGACCATCTCGCAGGCGACGACCGCGTCGTGGCGATCCATCGTGTAGTGGCCGCCAATCGGCAGCAGGAAGACGTCGACCGGGTTGCGTTCGGCGATCAGCTTCATGTCGCCGAAGAGGCAGGTGTCGCCGGCGTGGTAGATCGTCACCCCGCCGATATTGATTAGAAGCCCGGCGCAGGTGCCGACGGCGATCCCTTTCTCGGCGCTGAACGGCGCCTCTTCGGAGCCGGGGATGGTGTTGGTGTGCCAGGCGGGGACGAGCTTGATCCAGCCCCAATCGAAGGAGACGGTGCCGCCGAGGTTGGGGTCGGAGACGTCCTCGACCCCCTGCGAGCCGATCCAATCGGCGACCTCGACGATCGCGACCACCTCGGCGCCGGTCCGCTTCGCCACCGGCACCGCGTCGGCGATGTGGTCGGCGTGGCCGTGGCTGATCGCGATCACGGTCGCCTCGACCTCGTCGGCGGTCGCCACCGCCACCGGGTTGTTCGGCTTCAGGAACGGATCGGTGAGGACGGTCGTCTCCCCGTCCTTCAGCTCGAAGCACGACTGGCCGTGGAACTTGATCTCCATCTCAGCTCTCTCCCTCGTCTGCCGCTGGCTCGCGGTTCTCTACGGATGCCGACATCTCTTCGTTCAGTGCCCAGCCGACGGCGACGCCAACCATCATCCCCATCCGCGCCTCCTCGGCCAGCAGCGAGCGGACCGCGGCGATCCGCTCCTCCGGGTCCGGCGTCGTCGCCGCCTTCAGCGCCTCCGCCTCATGCGGCCCCCCAAACCAGCCCCCCTCGGCCAGCGCCGCCGCCAGGACTTTCTGCAGCTGCGGGGCAGCCTTGGCGACCGCACGCTCGGCCTCGGCGAACCGATGAGGATCGAGGAGGCGGTCGATTGCCGCGTCGAAGTCGCTCTGCTCGGGCACGGAGTCAGCCTAGAAGGTCGGGGGAGCGGGGGCGGTGCTTGGCGGGCGGTCGTGGTACCTCCCGGGACACAAACCCGGCCCGCAGGTAACTGGCTACCGCCGCATCGTCGTAGTGCCGGGTTCGTTGAGCGTCCCGGGAGGCACCACGACCGCCCGCCCCACCACAAACGCCTGCACAACCAAGGCGAGGCCCGAACCGACCGGGGCAGCTCGGACCCACGACCCCGTCCCAAGGTCAACGGTCTCCAGACAAGGGGGACGGGCCGTCCCTCTTACTTGGAGACCTGTAGCTCGGGGCCTGCTCGACAGGTCGTGTTGGCAGGAGGGGGCGGAGGGTCCCTTCCCAGACGCTCAACGAACCCGGCTCATCCGTCTTCGGCGATAGCCGGCAACCCGCGGGCCGGGTTTGTGTCTGGGAAGGGACCCTCCGCCCCCTCCCCCACCCCCGGCCCGTCCCTCGGCCCCGAGCTACTCCCGCGATTCGTGATTGAAAGCCGAAGCCGCCAACCCAGCCAACCCACCCACAGCCCCCCCAACCAACCCACCGACGAAATCAGCAGTCGGCGCAAACAACGGCAACGCGATCAGCACCACGGCCGCCACCGCCACCCCAATCACGTCGAAGTCCTCGTCGATCCGCCCGGTCGCCTCGGCCCGCCGCAGGGCAAACCAGGCGGCGACGGCGCCGAGGGCCATGCCGTTGCCGCCGGAGACGACGGTGAGTTCGCCCTGGGCGTTGGCGACGGCGTCGGCGGCGATCATGCCGAGGGTGCCGCAGGCGAGCAGCAGGACCGCGGTCGGCAGCGTCCCCAGCCGCCGCTCGACCCCGGTCGAGAAGATCGCCAGGCCGACGGCGACGACGAACAGGTAGCCGGTGTCGACATAGGCGAAGGGGGCGGTCAGGTAGCGCCACCAGTCCCCCTCCAGCGGCACGATCAGGCCGCCGAAGGTGGCGAGCGGGTTGCCGCTTGCCTTCTGTACCAGCAGCAGCAGCGCCGAGGCGAGGATGACGCCAATCGTCGCGTAGGGGCGCTCGAGGCCGGGCAGCGAGACCGCCGGGCGCGGGAGGCGGCGGCGGCGTTTCGGACGCAGCGCCTCAAAGGCGTCGCCACGACGCTCCAGCTTCGGCGCCCGCTTGCGCAGCCGCGCCCCGCAGTAAGGGCACTCGGTGACGTACGGACTGACCTCGGAACCGCAGTTCTTGCAGATGACGGAGAGCTCAGTCTCGCTCATCCATCGAGAATAAACCCTTGCCGACGCGGTGCCATACTGCCCTGGAATCCCATCCCGAAGGCGTTTTGAGGAGGAACAGACTGTGGAGTTGAAGAGCCTGACCGAGCAGAAATCGCTGCTGGCGGTGCTGCCGCCCGGCAAACGCGCCCGCCTGCACCGGCTGCTGTTCGAGTTCGGCCCGGGCAACGGCACCCTGATGCTGCTGCCGATCGACCAGGGAATCGAGCACGGCCCGCGCGACTTCTTCCCCAATCCCGCTTCGAAGGACCCCGATTACCAGTTCCGGCTCGCCGCCGAGGCCGGCTACTCGGCGCTGGCCTGCCAGATCGGGATGGCGGAGAAGTACTACCCCGACTACGCCGGCCGGGTGCCGCTGATCCTCAAGGTCAACGGCAAGACCGACATCCCCTCCGGCTCGAAGGCCTTCTCGTCCTGCAACGCGAGCGTCGAGGACGGTGTCCGGCTGGGCGCCGACGCGATCGGCTACACGCTCTACGTCGGCTCGCCACGCCAGGACGAGGACCTCGCCCAGCTGCGTCAGGTCCGCGAGGACTGCGACCGCTTCGGGATGCCGCTGGTCGTCTGGTCCTACCCGCGCGGCGAAAACGTCGAGCAGAAGGCGGGGCAGAACTCCTTCTACGCGATCGACTACGCGGCGCGGATGGCGATGGAGATGGGCGCCGACATCGTCAAGCTCAACATGCCGCAGATCGACCCGAAGAAGGACAAGGACGCGCCGGCCCCCTACAACGAGCTCGAGGTCGACCAGGCGGAGGCGATCCGCCAGTGCGTCGAGTCGGCGGGGAGGGCCCTCGTCGTTCTCTCCGGCGGTTCGAAGACCGACGACGAGACCGTCCTCACCAACACCCGCGAGGTGATGGAAGCCGGCGGCTCCGGGGTCATCTTCGGGCGCAACGTCTGGCAGCGCGAGTGGAACGAGGCGCTGGCGATCGTCGAGCAGATCAAGCAGAGCCTGCTGGCGAACGTGCGGCGCACGCCGTAGGCGTTTTCCGGACCTAGCGACCTCCGACGGCGGCGAAGCGGCCGCCGCGGGGGAGAGTTTCGGCCCGCTCGCGCCTTCTGCGCGGGTGGGCCTTTTTTCTTCTTCCAGTCGGAACCCCGCGAGCCGCCTCCGCGAGCGCTTCGACGGCGGGCGCTGGGGCAGCGCGGTGCTCCTGCTCGCTGCCGCGGTGTTGCTGCTGCGGCCCTGGGAAGACGGACCGCGCCCGGAGGCGCCCGCGGCGCCGGCCGTCCTCCACGGCCGTGTGATCCGCGCGGTCGACGGCGACACCCTCGAAGTACGGCTGGGTGGCGGCGCGATCGAGACCGTCCGGCTGATCGGGGTCGATACGCCGGAGACGGTCAAGCCCGACACGCCGGTCCAGTGCTTCGGCCCAGCCGCCTCCGCCTTCGAGCATCGGGTCAGCGAAGGCCGGCGGGTACGACTGCTGACCGGGGTCGAACGGCGCGACGTCTACGGCAGGCTGCTCGCCTATGTCTGGCTCCTGCCCCGGTCCGGCGGCCCGCCCGAGCCCGGCCACCAGGTTTCCGATAACCCGAAACGCGCCGCCCAGCGTGAGTTTTTCCTCAACGCCGCACTGCTCCGCCGCGGGCTCGCCCGAACGCTGGAATTCCCTCCCAATATCCGCTTCGCAGAGCGGTTTGCGCGCATCTTGCGGGTTTCCGCGAGGTCCGGGAGGGGCCTCTGGGGCCACTGCCGAGCTTGAGCGCCGTGTGAGCTTTGCAAGATCCTTTGCTAGGTTCCTACGCGGCCTTCGGGCCTCCCCCACCTATGCGAATGCGACAGAGCATCTCCCAGTTCGAGACGGCCTTCGAGCAGGAGACTTCACTTGAGCGACGCCGCCGCGAGCAGCTGCGGCGCCGCGCCGCCAACCGCTCGCGGGCGCGTCGGATCGACCGCACCGAGCAGCAGGGCAAGGTCCGCTTCAGCGTCCTCGCGGTCTGCCTGACGGTCACCGTCGTCGTCGTCGTGGTGCTGATGTTCGAGGCGCTCGCCTTCCTGATGTCCTAGCGCGCGACCGGCGCGCAGCGAACCCACCCGGTCCTTGAATAGACTCGCCGCCCTATGGCACGACGCTCTCTGAAGCCACAACTGAACCAAATCCGCGCCTGGGTCCACCAGGGCCGCACCGATGCGTGGATCGCCCACCAACTTGAGATCAGCGCCAACGAGCTGCGCGAGTTCCGGCGCCAGTACGACCTCTCGCCCGACGACGAGAACGCCGGCTCCAGCGAAATCGACCTGCGCGACGAGATCGAAGCCGAGATCGAAGCCGCCACCGCCGCCGAGGAAGAGGCGGAGGACACGGACGAGGACGCCGACGACGACTCCGATGAGGACGGCGAGGACGGCAGCGAGGACTCCGAGGGCGGCCAGGGCGCTCGCAAACCCCGCCGTCGCCGGCGCGGACGCCGCGGCGGTCGCGGCCGCAAACGCGAGGTCGAGGCCACCTTCGACCACGGCGAAGACGACGGCTACGGCCTTTGGCTCGACGCCTCGGTCAAAGACAACCCCGTCTACACCGAGCACTGGGCCGGCAACCGCGACGTCACCGTCCGCATCGAGGCCGACCAGATCGTGATCCGCCGCGCCGGCTCCACCGCCGGCGGCGACTCGGACTCCGACGACGACTCAGACGAGTAGCTGGCGCCCGCCGGCGAAGTCGCCGGCACCGCGCAGGTAGGCCCAGAACGCCGCGTCGGCGAGGCCCTGCGACCGCGATTCCATCGACGGGGCGACGTCGCCGGCGATCCCCAGCGCCCACTCGGTCCCCTCGCCGTAGAGGTCGGCGAGCTGGCCGGCGCTGAAGGTCGGCCCGATCCGCCGTCGCAGCTCCTCCCGCACCGCGTCGACCACCCGCTCGGCCAGCCGCCGCTCCCCGCGGTCCTCGATCGCCTGCAGTTCCCTCCAGCCGTCCTCCCACTGGAAGAGCGCGTTCTCGAGCGGGTAGCTCACGACGCGAGATTAGCCGCTGGGCGTGTTCGGGATTTCCCGCAGCGGCTCATTGGCGGCACCGCAGGCTCCCGGTTCGAGCTGGCCGTGGAGCTTCCAGACGGTGACCTGGCCGCTGTGTAGGACTGGAGTGACGATCCCCTCCTGCCCACGCAGCCAGCGCGCCTCGGGCGAGGGGATCGGGCTGCCCGGGTGGAGGAAGTTGAGGAAGGGAGAGGTGACGAGGTAGTCGAGTTCGGCTTCGTTCACCGCGCGGCGGAATTCTTCGCAGCTGGGCAGGGCGTTGAAGGAGCCGTGGGGGCCGCGCCGGCCGAGCGGGACGACGCGGTTGGAGAGGTCGGTGCCGTAGAAGCCGTAGCCGGCGAAGCCGGCGGTGGTGCCGGCGAGGCCGATGCGGCTGTCCTCGACCCCACGGGCCCAGCGGTAGGCGGAGTCGAGGTCCATGCCGGGGATCTGGGTGTCGGCGGCGCCAGTGTTGGCGAAACGGCCCTCGAGGTAGTGGCGCTGGGCCGGGTAGCCGAGGACGACGACGAGCAGGGCCAGCCCGGCAGCGCCGGCAGCGACGATCGCAAACGAGGCACCGCGCGAGCGCGCCCAGAGCAGCGCCGCCGGGATCGCGACCAGGAGGACGACGGCCAGCAGGGCGAAGAGGCGAGCGGGGTCGTGGAGGGCTTCGTCGGGGCGGTTGCTGAGCAGGAAGACGAGGACCAGGGCCGCCATCAGGCCCCAGCGCCAGCGGGCGTCGTCGAAGCGGCGCGGCAGCGGCAGCAGGACGATCCCGGCGAGCAGGGCGGGGACGACGTAGCGGATGTTGATCCCGAAGCCGACCGGTTCGCCGTCGGCGCCGGCGGCGCTGAGCGGGGTGAAGAGGTAGGCGACGAGACCGAAGAGGGCGACGCCGCCGAGCCAGCGCAGCAACCGGTCGCGGCCGGCGAAGATCGCGACTAGAGCGGCGACGGCGGCAGCGAGGATGACCAGGGGCCAGAGCGAGCCGAAGGCGTCGTGGAGGCCGGGGGCGAAGTAGTGGCGCCAGACGCCGGTGTCGGTGGCGTAGTGGACGATGTCGAAGTCGGGGCGCCCTTCCTGCAGCTGGTCGGGGTGGGGCAGCGGGACCGGGCCGATGCTCTTCACCTCGGGCAGTGGATTGCCAGTGGCGACGAGGTTCCGCAGGTACCAGTAGCCACCGCCGAGCAGCGCCGGCACGAACCACCACAGCGCCGCCGCCCGCCGCCGCCCGCCGGGAGAGAGGACGATTGCCGTCAGGCTCAGCGCCGCCGCCATCGCCAGCACCGTCACCCGCGTCCCGGCCGCCAGCCCGACCGCGAGCCCCGCGAACGCCAGCGGCCACCCCACCCAGGAGCGTGGTTGAGTTTTCCGTTCCCCCGGTACGGAAAAGTCAACCGCGCCGCCGTCGGGGTCGAGAGCGGATTCGGGGTCGGATGCGGATGCGGCGGTGGCGGTGCGGTGCTGGTTCCAGGCGGTGACGAGGATCGCGATGCCGACGAGCAGGAGGGCGGCGGCGGCGAGGTCGTTCTTGCCGGAGCCGGGGTCGCGGACGACGAGGGTGTGGCACTCGAAGAGGATCGCCGCGGCGACGACGGTGAGCGAGCCCCGGCCGTAGGGGCGACCGACGCACCAGGCGGCGAGGAAGCCGACGCCGAGCCAGCCGAGGTTGACGAAGAGGCTGAGGGTGTCGCGGCCGCTGAGGAGGATGCCGACCGAGTGCAGCAGTTCGGAGTTCTGCGGATAGAAGCCGTTGGTGAAGACGGTCTCGACGTGCTCGATCGCCGTGGTCGAGTGTTCCTGGGCCATCTGGGCCGCAAAGGGCATGTGGTACCAGAGCGAGTCGAAGTTGAAGATGCCGCGGTCGAGGGCGTGCTTGGTAGTGACGGACCAGTGGAAAACGGTGATCGCGATTACCGCGACCATCATCAGCAGTGACCAGGGGCTCTCCCCACTCGGCGTCGGCGCCGCCTCTTCGACCGGTTGAGGATGGATCGCCACGGCGGCGAGCGCCGCGAGGAGAACGGCTGCCGCCAGGAGGGCGCCCGGGTAGAGGAGGCTGAGGGTTCCGAGGAGCTCTGAGAGCCAGATCAGGATCGCTACGAAGGTGGTGATCTCGACCAGGAGGGCGGGGGCGCCGTGCCAGGTCGGGAGGAGGCGGGCGCGGAGGCGGTGGGAGGCGAAGCCGAGGGTCGCTGCGAGGAGGAGCAGCTCGAGGGCGGCGAGGAGGTAGGCGCCGGCGTCAACCATGGGCGCCCCGGGGGTGGCTCAGCGCGGCAGGCCGCGGACCCGGGCGGGGCGCTCGCCTTCGGCGACCATCCCCTGCTCGCGGCCGTTCTGCTCGATCACCAGCGGTTCTTCGGCGGACTGCACCCGGTGGTGAAGCGCCTTGTTTTCGTTCAGCAGCACGTGCAGCTTTTCCTTGGCCGCGGTGGTGCCGGTGTAGGTCTTGACGAAGTCGATCGCCGGGTTGAGATAGGAGTAGCCGACCGCGATCAGGACCAGGACCAGGGCGATCCGCCCGACCCGGTCCCATTTGACGCGGCTGGGGCCGCTGCGCGCCGCCGGACGGCGTTTGCGGGCGGCCGGACGCCGACGGGGCGCCGAGCGACCGGCGTAGGCCTGAGATGCCATGCCCGGAGCTTTGCCCCCGGCCGGCTCTCTCCTTCATTGTGAGCAGATCCTTAGGAACGCTGAACGAAGGCGTTCAGGCCCGGGAAGCTGGCCGCGGAGCCGAGCTCCTCCTCGATCCGCAGCAGGCGGTTGTACTTGGCGACGCGGTCCGAGCGCGAGGGCGCCCCGGTCTTGATCTGACCGGCGCCGGTGCCGACGGCAAGGTCGGCGATCGTCGTGTCCTCGGTCTCGCCGGAGCGGTGCGAGATGACCGCCGTGTAGCCGGCCTCGCGAGCAGTGCGGATCGCCTCCAGGGTCTCGGTCAGGGTGCCGATCTGGTTGACCTTGACCAGGATCGAGTTGCCGACGCCGGCCTCGATCCCCCGCCGCAGACGCTCGGGGTTGGTGACGAAGAGATCGTCGCCGACCAACTGCACGCGGTCGCCGAGCCGGTCGGTCAAGAGCTTCCAGCCGTCCCAGTCCTCCTCGTCCATGCCGTCCTCGATCGAGACGATCGGGTAGCGCGAGCAGGCATCGGTCCAGTAGTCGGCCATCTCCTCCGGCGAAAGGCTGCGGCCCTCGTGCTCGAGCACGTAGGCGCCACCCTCGAAGACCTCGCTGGTGGCCGGGTCGAGGGCGATGAAGACGTCCACCCCGGGCTCGTAGCCGGCCGCCTCGACCCCCTCGAGCACCACCTGCAGTGCCGCCTCGTTCGACTCGAGGTTGGGCGCGAAGCCGCCCTCGTCGCCGACCGCGGTGGCGAGCCCTTTCGCGCCGAGGCTCTTCTTCAGCGCGTGGAAGACCTCGGCGCCGACCCGCAGGCAGTCGGCGAAGCTGGCGGCGCCGGCGGGGACGACCATGAACTCCTGGAAGTCGACCGAGTTGTCGGCGTGGGCGCCGCCGTTCAGCACGTTCATCATCGGCACCGGCAGGATGCTCGGCTCGCCGCCGCCGTAAAGCTCGGCGAGGTAGCGGTAGAGCGGCTGCTGGGAATCGGCGGCGGCGGCCTTGGCCGCGGCGAGGGAGACGCCGAGGATCGCGTTGGCGCCGAGCCGGCCCTTGTTCGGGGTGCCGTCGAGCTCGATCATCGTCGCGTCGAGGGCGCCCTGCTCGGCGGCGCGGGCCCCGACGAGGGCCTTGGCGATCTCGCCGTTGACGTGCTCGACCGCTTTGGTGACGCCCTTGCCGAGCCACTGCTCGCCGCCGTCGCGCAGCTCAACCGCCTCGAACTCGCCGGTCGAGGCGCCTGAGGGAACCGCGGCGAGGCCGCGAGCGCCGGACTCGAGCACGACTTCGACCTCGACCGTCGGGTTGCCGCGGGAGTCGAGAATCTGGCGCGCGTGGATCGAAGCGATGGCGCTCAAGGAGGCGCCAGTCTATTCAGCGGCTTCGGGCGCCGCTTCGGTGGGTGCTTCGGCGCCGCCCTGGGGCGTCGCTTCGATCGGCAGGCTTTCGCTCCCCGCCGCGGCTTCGCTCGCTTCGGGCCGCGGCCGCTGGATCAGCGGTTCGCCTTTCGGTTTGCTCGCTGAAACGGACCCGGGCACCGCCGGGAGGGTCTGGGTCACCCCCGCCGGACATTCTTTCGGCGGCTGCTTCGGTTCGGCTTCGTAACAAGATTTGTACTGTTCGCGCGTTTTCGCCAGGCGTGCCGAGGACGGGTAGTTGGAGCAGCGTTCGATCTCGTGCCCGGACGCGCAGATCGTGCGCGAGTTCCAGGTGCTTTCGAAGTTCTGGACGAAGGTGGAGAAGAATTCCTGCTGTTTGGTCTGGGTCAGCGTCTGGCTGATCTGCGATTTGACTTCAGCGAGTTTCTGGACTTTCTGCGCGTTCAGGTTGACGACTTCGATCAGCAGGTAGTTTTTTTCGAAGTTGACCGGGCCGACCAGTTCGCCCTTGGCGCTCTCGAAGATCGCTTTGCGCAGCGGGCCGGTGACGAATTCTTCGGAGATCGCTTTCTGCAGGCCACCGTTGTTTTTCGTCGAGGGATCTGACGAGTATTTCTTCGCCGCTTCTTCCCAGGTTTTGTCCGACTGGTCGCCTTCGAGCAGTTTCTGCGCCGCTTCGACCTGCTTCTTGTTTTTATTGACGATGACGCGAACGTCGCGGCTCGCTTTGGTCGTGAACTGCGCGGCCTTTTCTTTGTCGTAGTAGTCCTGGATTTCGCTTTCGCTCGGCACGCCGGCTTCGTTCTGAATCCGTTCCTGGATTTCAGTCGAGAGGATCTGGGTTTCGACCCGGTCGTTGACGTCAGCCTGGGTGAAGTGCGATTTCGCCAGGAATTCTTTGTAGGACTTGGGCGTCGGGAAGTTCTGTTTTTTGATCGTCGCCAGTTCGGTTTCGATCTGTTTCGGCGTCAGCGAGATGTTCAGTTCTTCAGCCTGGCCGCGGATCCAGAGGCCGACGATGAGTTCGCCCAGTGCGGCTTCTTCGATTTCGACGTATTTCTTCGAGCCCGGCTTCGGCGGTTTTTTTTCGGCTTTGGCGCCGATCTGCGAGATCGTCGCCCGTTTCAGTTCGGCTTCGGAGATCGTGTTTTCGCCGCTCGGCAGGTTGCTCACCTTGGCGACGTCGCCGGAGGGCACGCTCGGCGCGCCGATCCCCTGGGCGACCGCGAAGACGACGAAGAGGATCACGAAGACGGCAGCGAAGAGGACCAGCGCCAGGCGCTGATTGCCGCGGGAGCGGCCAGCTTTGGCCGCGGGCGCGCCTTTGCCTTTAGCCGGCGAGCCCCCCGCCCGTCTTTTTCTCCCCCGTTTGCCTGCCACCGAGGCGGCAGCATATTGAAAACGACTTAAGGCGGAGCTAAACGGCGGCCGCAGGCGGCCTCCCCGGCCTAGACCGGAGCCGTCGCTTCGGCACTGCGCCGCGCCTCGCGCAGCCCGCTGGCCATCGCCAGGACCGCCTCCAGGCGCTCCTTGGGCTCGCCGGCGACCCGCACCGCAGCGGTCTGCTCGCGCCATTCGTAGACCGCGCCCTCGACCTGCTCGGCCAGCACCCCGGACCCCTCTGAGTCGAGCTCGACCCCGGTGACGCTGAGCCGGCCGCCGCGGAACTCGACGCTGCGCGCCCCCGCCAGGCCCAGCTCGATCCTCGCCCGCTGCAGCTTCAGCAGGTTCTCGGCCTCCTCCGGCAACGGCCCGAAGCGGTCGTCGAGCTCGTCGCGGATCTGCCGCAGCTGACCGGGCTCGCGGGCGGAGACGACCCGGCGGTGGATGTCGATCTTCGCCGCCTCGAAGGGCACGTAGGTTGCCGGGAGGTAGGCGTCGACCGGGACGTCGAGGCGGACCGGCTCCGGCGCCTCCTCCCTGCCCTCCTCGCCGGCGGCCTCGGCCACCGCCTCGTCGATCATCTGGCAGTAGAGCTCGAAGCCGACCGCGGCGACGTGGCCGGACTGCTCGTCGCCGAGCAGGTTGCCGGCGCCGCGGATGTCGAGGTCCCGCATCGCGATCCGGAAGCCGGAGCCGAGCTCGGTGTGGTCGGCGAGGGTCGAGAGCCGGGCCGCGGCCTCCTCAGTCAGCGCCTCGGCGCTGGGGTAGAGCAGGTAGGCGAAGGCGCGCTCGCGAGAGCGGCCGACCCGGCCGCGGATCTGGTAGGCCTGGCTGAGGCCGAGCTGGTCGGCGCGCTCGACGATCAGCGTGTTGGCGGTCGGGATGTCGAGCCCGGACTCGATGATCGTCGTCGTCACCAGGCAGTCGGCGTCGCCGCGCAGGAAGCCGAGCATCGTGTCCTCGAGCTGCTTCTCGTCCATCTGCCCGTGGGCTTCGGTGAAGCGGGCGCCCGGGACGAGCACCCGCAGCCGCTCGGTCGTCTCCGGCAGCGAGTCGATCCGGTTGTGGAGAACGAAGGCCTGGCCGGAGCGCTCGATCTCGCGGCTGATCGCCTTGCGGACCAGGTCCTCGTCGTAGGGCCCGACGTAGGTGCGAATCGGCCGGCGCCCCTCCGGCGGGGTCTCGATTACCGAGATGTCGCGGAGGCCGGCGAGGCTCATCTGCAGGGTGCGGGGGATCGGCGTTGCGGAGAGGGCCAGCACGTCGACTTTCAGCTTCAACTGGCGTAGCAGCTCCTTCTGCTTGACCCCGAAGCGCTGCTCCTCGTCGACTACGACCAGGCCCAGCTCCTTGGCGCGGACGTCGCGACTGAGCAGCCGGTGGGTGCCGATCAGGATGTCGACCTTGCCGGCCTCGAAGTCCTTGAGCACCGCTTTGGTCTCCGCCGCCGGGCGCAGGCGGGAGACGCCCTCGACCCGGAACGGCAGGTCGGCGAGCCGCTCGCCGAAGGTGCCGAAGTGCTGCTGGGCGAGGATCGTGGTCGGCACCAGGACCATCACCTGCGTGCCGTCGGAGGCCGCCTTGACCGCGGCCCGCAGCGCCACCTCGGTCTTGCCGAAGCCGACATCGCCGCAGACCAGCCGATCCATCGGCCGCTCCGATTCCATGTCGCCCTTGACCGCCTCGATCGCCTCCAGCTGGTCGGCGGTGGCGCGGTAGGGGAAGGCCGCCTCCATCTCGATCTGCCACTCACCATCGGGCGGGAAGGGATGGCCCTTGCGGGCCCGGCGCTCCGCATAGAGGTTGAGCAGTTCGCCGGCCAGGGCGCCGGCCGCTTTGCGCGCCCGCGCCTTCATGTTCTGCCAGCGTTTGCCTCCCAGCGCCGAGAGGGTCGGCGAGCCGCCGGCGCCGACGTAGCGGGAGAGCTTCGCCAGCTGTTCGGTCGGGACGTAGACCCGGTCCTCGCCTTTGTATTCGAGGTAGAGGTAGTCGCGGGTAACGCCGCCGATCTCGCGCGTCTCGAAGCCGGCGAAGCGGGCGACGCCGTGGTCCTCGTGGACGACGTAATCGCCGACCCGCAGTTCGGAGAAGGCCAGTTTGCCGCGGCCGCTGGGCGCCTGCTCGTCGGTGCGACGGCGGTGGACGAGGCGGCGGTAGGGGTAGACCGCCAGTTTCAGCTCCGGGCTGACGAAGCCCTCTCGCAGCCGCGCCTCGGTGAAGGCGAGGCCGGGGTCGGGCGAGAGCCGGCCGCCGTCGAGCAGGCGGGCGTCGAGGCGGTCGAAGCCGTAGCGGGTGCGCTCGGCCTCGCCGCGGCTCTCGAAGGCGACGACGGCGCGGTAGCCGGAGCGGACCAGTTTCTCCAGCTCGGCCTCGGCCTCCTTGACGCTGCGAGCGGGAGACTCGGCGCGGGCGGCGCGGAAAGCGTCGGCGTCGTCCTCGCCGACCCCGGTGAGCGAAAGCGAGGCGCGGGCGGCGAGCGGCTCGGCGACATCGACGTAGAGGCTGCGGGCGTCGGCGTCGTGCATCGCCGTGGTCACGTCCTCCCAGTTATCGCGCAGGGCGGGCTCGATCTCCTCGGCGGCGGCGAGGAGCACGGCGGCGCTCTCCGGGACCAGGTCGAGCGGAGCGCGGAAGCGATCGAGCGGCAGCAGCTCGCCGAGGTTGGCGAGGTGGCCGCCGGCGGGTTCCCCCGCCCCGTCCTCCGCGCTCCCGTTCCCGTCAGCCGCGGCGCTGCCGGCGGCCGAGGTCCCGGCGGCGGCCGCCCTTTCGGCCGCCTCGGCGGCCGCGAGCTCGGCCAGCTCCCGGTGTTCGGCGTCGAGCTCAGCCGCCGGTGCCAACTCGACCCGCTCGGCCTCGCCGAGGCTACGCTGGGTGAAGGTCGAGAACCAGCGCATCGACTCGACCTCGTCGCCGAACAGCTCGATCCGCACCGCCCGCTCCTCGGTCGCCGGGAAAACGTCGAGGATGCCGCCGCGGACGGCGAACTGGCCGCGCTCCTCGACCTGCTCGACCCTCCCGTAGCCGGCGCCGACGAGGTCCTCGGCGACGGCGCCGAGGTCGATCTCCTCGCCCTTGGCGACGGCGAAGCCAGCGGGCCGCAGGGAGGCGTCCGGAACCGCCTCGGCGAGCGCCGTAGCGGAGGCGACGACGATCGCGTCGGGCTCGGCGACGAGCGCGTCGAGGGCGTCGATCCGCAGCCCGACCAGGTGCGGCGGCGGCGTGATCGAGGAGGCGTAGCCGGTCCCCCGCGAGGGGTAGAAGCGGACTCGGCGCGGGGCCAGATAGGCGCGCAGGTCGGCAGCGAGGTCGCGGGCGGAGCGGTCGTCGGCACTGACCAGCAGTGCCGGGCGGCCGGCGAGGCCGCGGTCGTCCTCGAGCAGCGCCGCCAGCAGCAGTGGCCGCAGCATCTGCGAGGCGCGGACGGAGACGGCGGGGCCGCCGTCGGCGGCGGCGCGCGCCTCGGCCGCGAGCGCGTGCACGCGCTCGTTCTCGGCGGCGATATCGATCAGGGGACGCAGGCTCATCGCAGGCAAAACGCCCGGATCGCGGCGATCCGGGCGCTTGTGACCGATTCTAGGGAGCCGGCTGCGCGGAGACGCGGGCCGGTGCCTGGCCCTTGCGGTGTTGCTTGTGCTTCTTGACCTTCACGCACTCCACCCGTCCCTTGACCTTCTTCTTCCGAGTGCCCTTCTTGCACTTCAGGGGCGTCGGTGCCGGCGAGGTCGCCGGCGGTGGAGAGGTCGCCGGCACCGGCGAAGGACCCGGCGGGCAGAGCCCCGGGTCGGTGGCGCAGGTCGGCGCCGGCGGATTTGCGGTGAAGGAGGCGAAGACCGTCCGCGCTTCCGTCAGCGTCACCTTGCATTGGTTCGCCGGGTTGACTGAGTCGCAGCCGCTGAACAGCACTGGCGTCGAACCCGGTGCCGAGACTGCGGTGAGGACGACCTCGGTCCCGGGAGCGAAGCTCGCTTCGCATTCGCCGCCGCATTCGATCCCGGCGGGAGCGCTGATAATCGTCCCCGAGCCGGTGCCGGACTCCTCGATCTTCAGGGTCGGGTTGGGGGACGTGGCCACCGTCCCGGTGAGTTCGGAGGTACCGCCGTTGAGGGTCTGGGTGGCGGTTATGAGGGTCCCAACTGGGACGGCCGCGAAGCTCGCCTGCCAGCCGCCACCGGCATCGGCCGTCGCTTCGCCGAGGAACCCTTCGATCTCGCCGGAGTCTTCGGTCGCCTTGCGAAAGACCCGGACCGTCGCCCCGGGCTCGGCGGTGCCGGAGACGCTGGTCGAGAAGGCGGCGATGATCGGCGGCGGCTGGATCCCTTCGTTGGGGCCCTTCGGTTCTTCGGAGCGTTCCTTGAACAGGCCGATGAAAAAGCCGTTGTCCATACCCCGGTTGCGGCCCACTTCGTTCAGCGATCCTTCCGGCAGGGTCATCGAAATCGCTCCGTATTCGGATCCATCGATGACGTTTTCGGACGCGGCGGTGTCGCCGCCGATCCGGTTCCCGTCCGCCTGCCGGGAGAGGAAGATCGCCGAGTTCCCGGCGCCGTCGATTTCGTTGCCGAAGATTCGGTTGGGACCGTTGGTGATCGCCATCCCAACCGTGAAGAATCCGCTGGCATCGATCTTGTTGCCTTCGATTAGGTTGCCGGGCCCGAGCATCGCGCCCGCGGTTTCGATGCCGTTGACGGCGCCGGAGATCGTGTTGCCGATCAGTTCGGAGCCCACGCTTGCCGACCCCCTGAGCCGGATGCCGACCGAGCCGCCATCGATCGCCAGGTCTTCGATCAGCGTTTCGTCCGCGGTCACATCGAACGCCGCGAAACCGGAGAGGGCACTCGCATCGACCCTGGCGCACGGCACCCCGCCGGCGCAGCTGCCGCCCTTGAGCCTCAGCGGCGAGCTGATCGACGGCAGCAGGCCGGTGAGGGTGATCGTGCTGGCCGAATCGCCTTTGAAGACCGTGCCGCTGAAGACGATTTCGTCCTTCCCGGACAGTTCGTTGGCTGCCTGGATCGCTGCCCGCAAGGTGCATTCGCCAGGCATCGTGGTTTCGCAAACCGGGCCGGCGGCCGCTTGCCCACCGTCGCCGGTCGAGTTGACGGTGAAGGTTTCCGCCGCGGCGAGGGCCGGCAGCAGTAGGGAGACGAGGACGGCCAGGGTCGCGCCGACGGCGGCGCCCCGCCTCATTCGGTCACGGTGAACTTGTAGGTCGCCGGCTTCGACTTAAGGCCGGTCGAGCCAACGGCGCGGACCCGGAAGGTGTGCCTGCCGACCTTCAGCTTCTTGTAGGTCTTCGGCGACTTGCACTTGCCGAACTTGCCCTTGTCGAGCTTGCATTCGAACTTGGAGCCGGCGGCGGGAACGGCGGTGAACTTGAACTTCGCGGTGGTCGCCGCCGACTTCGGCTGCGGCTTCTTGGTGATCTTGACCTGGGGCGCGCGGGGCGGGTTCGCCGGGCCGCCGGGGCAGGCCACCGAGGAGAGCGGGCACCCTTGCACCGGCGGGTTACCGCCTCCGCCTCCGCCTCCGCTCGGCGGCGCGGGTGGGCCCGGTTCGGCCGGCAGCTTCGTCGGCGTGGTGAGTTCGGAGGTGCCGCCTTGCTTCGTCTGGGTGGCGGCAACAAAACCTTCGCCGCTGATCGCGGAGTAGGTCAGTTGCCAGTGGCCGGAGCCGTCGGCGGTCGCCTTGCCGAGGAAGGATTCGATCTCGCCTGGGTCGTTCGACGCCTTGCGGAAGACCCGGACCGTCGCGCCTGGTTCCGCCGTCCCTTCGGCGCTCGCCCGGTCGACCGACCCCAGGGTCGGTGGTTCGACCCCACCGTTGGGGATTTCGCCGACGCCGCTGCCGAACAGGCTGATGAAGGCGCCAGAGTTGAGGGAGCCACGGTTGGCGCGGATTTCGTTCCGCATCTCTTCGGTCCCTTCGACCTCGATCGCGCCTTCGTGTTCTCCGCTGCCGAAGATCAGATTTTCTTCCTCGGGCGAATCGCCGCCGATCTGGTTGCCGTCCGCCCCGTTGCGGAGCTGAACGCCGGCCCGACCGGCATCGGCGATCGTGTTGCCGACGACGACGTTTTCGTCGTTGTCGATGCGGATCCCTCGGGTGTCGGGTTCGAAGATCTGGTTGGCTTCGATCAGGTTGCCGTGGCCTGCGTCGCTCCCGACGGCGAAGACGCCGATTTCCGCCTTGGTGATCTCGTTGTCGACGATCGTGGCGCCGCCGAAGAGGGTTTCCACCCCCCTCTGGTCGAAGCCGAGACGCATGCGGTTTTCGCTCACCTCGGATTTTTCGACGAGTCCGTCGCCGCCGTCCAGTCGGATCGCCGCGGTGTCGGGCGGGATGCCATCGCTTTCGTCGGGCTGGACCCCGACCTGGTTGCCTCGGGCGCTGAAGCCCTCAGCCCGTTCTGCGTAGATCGAGTATTCGCCGCCCTCGATGTAGTTCGCTTCGGTCGACACCAAACCGCCCACGGTGACCTTCGAGGGACCGGAGCCGAGGCCGCCTTCCGCGCCGCCGGCGAAGACGCCGAATTCGGCTTCCGGCACTTCTTCGGTCCCGTCGGCCGAGAGCCCGAAGTAGTTGCCGCGGACCCGGGTCGGGCCGGTGGCGGGAAGCTTTCCCGACTCGGTCGAGCGGCCGGTGAGGTCGACGCCGCGACTGTCCGCGGCGATCACGTTGCAGCCACCGTCGCAGGCGGCGGTCGAGGCTTCACCGCTCGCCAGGACCGCGCCGACTTCGTTGTCTTCGGCGTGGCGGACGGGGATGCCTTCGACGTCGACGATCCGGATCGCGGTGCTGAGGTCGCTGTCGCCGCGGCCGAGCGCCGAGACGCCGAGATAGTTGCCGCGGATTTTCGTTTCCGAAGCGCCTTCGACGTAGACGCCGACGGCGCTGAAGCCGATCACGTTGCGCTGGTCGACGGTGGTGCCGCCCACCAGCGCGCCATCGGAACCCGCGGTGAGCAGGATCCCGTCGCGTTCGATCGGGTCTTCGACCGCGGAGAGGTGAAAGCCGATCCAGTTGCCCTGGGCGACCAGGCCCTTCGATTCGCCAAGCACGCTGATCCCGTACTGGCCGCCCCCGATCGCCAGGCCGGTGATCGTCACGTCGTCGCTTTCGACGGTCAGCGCCGCGCTGCCGGTCGGAGCCTTGATGCCCTGGCAGGGCTTCGGGATCCCGGTCAGGGACCCGCAGCGGCTGGTCCCGACTTCTTCGTTGCCGAGGATCTGCAGCGGCTGCACGATCGTCGGCAGCGCCGTCGCCGGTTCGATTTCGTTACCGACTGAGGAGCCGCTGAAGAGGTTCTGGTCGAAGAGGATCACGTCCGCTTCGGAGTCGACGTTGGCTGCCTGGATCGCCGCCCGCAGAGTGCATTCGCCGGCGGTGCTCGTTTCGCAGACGGCTCCGGCGGGTTCCTTCGCCCCGTCGCCGATGCTGTTGACGGTGAAGGACGCACCCGCGGCGGCGAACGACGGCAGCGCCAAGGCTGCGAGCGCGACGACGAAGACGGCGGCGAGGATCCGCTTCACCCGAGCACCTGGAACTTGAAGCGGGCGGCCGTGGACTCGAGGCCGGTCGGGCCGACGGCGCGAACTTGGAAGGTGTGCTTTCCGGGCTTCAGCTCCCCGTAGGTCTTGGGCGAGCGGCATCTGGCGAACTTGCTTTTGTCGAGCTTGCATTCGAACCTGGCGCCGGCCACCGGACTGGCGGTGAACCTGAACTTGGCGATGGTCGCGGCCGAGCTCTTCGCCGGCTTCTTCGTCAGCTTCACAGAGGGAGCGGTGGCAACTGGGGCGACCGGTACGGGCAGGGGCACGGGAGGTGGCGGAGTGGAGCCGCCCCCGCTCGGGGTCGGCGACGGCGGGATCGGGGTGCCCGGCAACTTGACCACGTTGGACAGCTCGGAGGTGCCGCCTTCCTTCGTCTGGGTGGCGGCCAGGAACTTGTCGGCCGGAAACGACCCGAAGCTCTTCGCCCAGTGGCCGGAACCATCGGCGGTCGTCTCGCCAATGAAGGCTTCGACATCCCCCGGGTCGTTCGATTCCTTGCGGAAGATCCGCACGGTCGCGCCCGGCTCCGCCGTGCCTTCGGCGCTCGTCGCCGTGACCGTCCCCGCGAACACGATCGGGGGTTCGATCCCGCCATTGGGGATTTCTCCGAGGTTGTCCCCATTCAGCGTGATGAATCGACCACCGTTACCAGAGCCTTGATTCCCAGCGATTTCATTGCGGATCGATTCTTCGCCGTCGATCTCGATCGCGTTTTCCCCAGCGTTGTTCAGCGAGTTTTGGTCGAACGCGGTGTCGCCACCGATGAGGTTGCCGTCAGCTTCTCCTTCCAACCTGACCGCCGAGCGATAGGTGCCATTGACGAAGTTGCCGCCCACCACGTTGTCCTGATTCAGGATCTGGATCCCATAAACGTAGGTGCGTTCCATCGAGTTGTCCTTGATCAGGTTGCCGGCGCCTTCGTTGCTGCCCCTCGTGACAATGCCGGCGAAGCCGCCCTTGATGAAGTTGAGTTCGATGTTTGAGCCTTCGAAGCGACTTTCAATCGCGACCGGGCCGGGGCCGAGCTCTATCCTGTTTCGCAGCACCGTCGCTTTTTCGGTCACTCCGAGACCGAATAGAAAGATCCCGACCTGGCTCGGTCCTGCGCCTTCTTCGCCGTCCGGAAGAACTCCGATCCGGTTGCCGGCGGCGGTGAACTTCTCGGCCTTTTCCATATAGATCCCGTATTCGTCGCCGATGAAGAAGTTCGACTGCGAGGGCGCGACGCCACCAATCGTGACCCCGCTCGGCCCGACGTCGCCGGTGCCCCCCTGGGAGGCCGCTTTGACCCCGTAGAGAGTGCCGTAGATCGCACCGGTGCCGTCGGCGGAGAGGGCGATGTAATTGCCGCGGATCGTGGTCGGACCGCTCGCCGGTTCGTCGACCCCGTCGGTCCCGGTGAGGTCGATGGCAGTGCCGTTGAAGCTGGTGGCGATCACGTTGCACGGTCCGTCGCATTCTTCGGTTTCGTCCTGGCCGGTTTCGAGCGTGCCGCCGATTTCGTCGTTCGTCGCTTCCGAGCCGCCGAGGCTGTCGACGACGCGGACCCCGACGCTGACGCCGCTGGTGCTTTCGCCGCTGGGGTCGGTGCCGATGTAGTTGCCTTGGACTTTGGCGTCGGATGCGCCCTGGATGTAGACGCCGACGCCGACGTGGCCGATCACGTTGCCGCTGAGCGGGGTGGAGCCCCCGATCTTGGCGCCGTCGGAGGTCGGGTCGAGCGCGATCCCGTCCGTTTCGACCGCCTTTGAGCTGGCGCCCAGGTCGAAGCCGATCCAGTTGCTCTGGGCTTCGAAGTCGGAGCCGCCGAGGACGTTGATCCCGTATTTCCCGCCGCCGATGGCCAGCCCGGCGACGGTCACTTCGGTCGCCTGGACGGTGAGCCCGGCGGCCCCGCTGGGAACGGTCAGCCCTGCACAGGGATGCAGCGAACCGACAGTCCCACAGGCGGCGCTGTCGATGATCTCGACCGGCTGGATGATCGGCGGCAGCGCCGAACCGAGGACGATTTCGTCTTCGCCCTGGGCGCCGGTGAACACGCTGGAGTCGAAGAGGATCGAGTCGCGGGTGCTGTCCACATCCGCCGCTTCGATCGCCGCCCTCAGAGTGCATTCGCCGACATTGACGGTCAGGCAGGTGGCGCCGACCGGGAACTTGGCTTCGTCGCCGGTGCTGTTGACCGTGAAGGCCTGGGCCGATGCAAGCGCCGGCAGCGCCAGGAAAGCAAGCGCGCAACAGAGCGCTGCCAGTGCCAGGCCGGCGGCCTTCGATCCCCGGGGACGAGCGTCGAGCACAGCCGCCAACCTACCGGTCAGTGACCGAAGGGCAGGTTCTCGCCGGCGCGGACGTGGGCGATCTGGCCCTCGCCCTCGCTGGCGGAGCGGCCGACGACGTCGTCCCAGCCGTGCAGCATCGCCTTCAGCCGAGCGACCGCGGCGGGGTCGTGGGCGGCGACGGTGTCGGCCAGCTCCAGCGCCTTTTCCTCGGTCGCCGCCGCCGGGGCGACGCGGTTGACGAGGCCGAGGCGGAGCGCCTCGTCGACGCCGACCGTCTTCGAGGTGAGCAGCAGGTACTTGGCGGTGGCGAGGCCGCAGAGGGTGACCAGACGGGCGGGGCCGACCGGCATCCCCAGCGCCGCTCCGGGGAAGCGCAGGCGCAGGTTGGCGCCGCCGACCCGGAGGTCGCAGGCGACGGCGATCTCGGCGCCGCCGCCGACGACGTCGCCGTGGCAGGCGGCAACAGTCGGCTTCGGGAAGCCGACGACCTCGTCGTAGAGCTGCGAGAACATCTCCATTCGCCGCACGTGGCCGTCGTGGTCGAGCTGCTCGCGGACGTCGGCGCCGGCCGAGAAGCCGAGCGGGTCGGAGGAGCTGAAGACGACGACACGGCAGTTCGCGTCCGCGCGGGCGACGGCGAGATGCTCGAGCAGCTCGGCGAGGATCTGGGTGTTGAGGGCGTTGCGCGAGCCCGGCCGTTCGAGCCGGATCAGCGCCACCCCGCTCTCCTCCAGCCGGTAGCTGGTCAGCGGCTTCGCATCGCCCGCCGGTGTCGCCGCCTCGCTCACGCGGCGGAACCTACGTCATCGCCGGCGTCGAGGCGCTCGACCAGCCGCTCGGTCTCCGAGGCCGCATCCTCGATCAACGCTTCCACCTCCGGCTTCGGCTCGCGGAAGCGGCCGAGGACATAGGCGGAGACGATCTCGGGGTCGGTGGAGTCGGGCCTCCCCACCCCGACCCGGACCCGCCAGAACTCGGCGTCGCCGAAGCCCCGTTTCAGTGACTTGAGGCCGTTGTGGCCGGCGAGGCCGCCGCCGAGCCGCGGCCGGATCTCACCGAAGGGGAGGTCGATCTCGTCGTGGACGGCGACGACGCGGTCGAGCGGCAGCTTCAGCGAGCCGCGGGCCGGCCCGGCCGAATCGCCGGAGGCGTTCATGTAGGTCTGCGGCAGCAGGATCGCGACGCGGGGACCACCGGGGCGGGTCCGCCCTTCCCAGAGCCGGCCGCCGAACTTCGAGCGCGGTTTGCCGAGATCCCAGCGCCGGACCAGCTCCTCGCCGACGTCGAAGCCGACGTTGTGGCGGGTGCGCTCGTGCTCGGCCCCGGGGTTGCCGAGGCCGACGATGAGGATGCGGTCGCCCTGCTCGCCACCCCCGCGGCGGCCAAACAGAGCCAGGGACTACTCGCCCTCGGACTCGCCGCCCGAGCTGTCGTCGCCACCGAAGTCGCCGTCTCCCTCGGCAGCTCCCTCGCCATCCTCGCCAACCACCTCGGTCTCCTCCTCGATCTCAGGCTCGACCTCTTCGACCCGCGGCGGCGAGAGATTGACGATGGTGATCTCTTCCGGCTCGTCGGCGACGAACTCGACCCCGTCCGGGGCGGTGACGGCGGCCAGCTGGAGGGTGTCGTTGATCTCCATCGCGGAGACGTCGACGACGATTCTTTCCGGGATGTCGGTCGGCAGGGCTTCGACGGTGATCTGGTGGGTGACGTGCTCGAGCACGCCGGCAGCTTTGACGCCCGGAGCGGAATCGGCGCCCTCGAGCTCGATCGCAACCTCAGCCTGGATCTTCTCGTCGAGTTTGACCTCCTGCAGGTCGATGTGCTGCAGGGAGCCGCGGACCGGGTGGAGCTGCTGGTCCTTGACCACGACAGGGACTGCTTTCGAGCCCTCGATCTCGAGATCGAAGAGAGCGGAGCCCTCGTCGATCACGTGGCGGACCTCGCGTTCGGCGACCTGGAACGGACGCGCCTCGGCACCGCCGGCGTAGACGACTCCGGGCACGAAGCCGTCACGCCGCATGCGGCGTGAGCTGCGCGAGCCGAAATCGTCGCGCGGGGCGACCTTGAGCGTGGAGCGTCCAGCGGCCATCGGACGCGACAGGATAGAGAAAGCGCGCCGCAAACGGATCACAGTGGTCGAAGCGGGCCGCCACCGGCCCTTGTGGGAACCTAGGTAGGTGGCCGACGAATCGAAGATCCCCAAGGGGCGGTTTCGCCGCTCCGCCAAGCTGGGCTCGATCGTCGGCGCCCAGGGTGCCCGCTACGCCGGCACCAAAGCGGCCAACGTCGCCCGCTCCGAGGAGCAGAGCAAAGAGCGGCTGGAGCAGCGCCACCTGGAGACGGCGATGAAAATGGTCGGCGCGCTGGGCCAGATGAAGGGCGCGGCGATGAAGCTCGGCCAGTTCGCCTCCTTCATCGACACCGAGTTCATCCCCGAGGAGTACCGCGAGATCTACCAGGAGCAGCTGGCGAAACTGCGGACCGACGCCCCGGCGATGCCCTGGGGGAACGTCGAGAAGGTGCTCGAGGAAGAGTACGACGGGGAACCGCTCTCGGAGATGTTCGCCGAGTTCGACCACGAGGCGTTCGCCGCCGCCTCGATTGGCCAGGTCCACAAAGCCGAGCTGCTCGACGGCCGCGCGGTCGCGGTGAAGATCCAGTACCCGGGGATCGCCGAGGCGCTCGAGGCCGACCTGCGTAACGCCGGCACCCTGGTGCGGCTGGCGAAGGCGATTGCGCCGGGGCTCGACGCCAAGGAGATCGCCGAGGAGCTGCGCGAGCGGGTGATGGAGGAGCTCGACTACGAGTACGAGGCCCAGAACCAACGCTCCTTCGCCCGCGCCTACCGCGAACACCCCTTCATCTACGTGCCGGAAGTGGTGACCCGGCTCTCCCGCCGGCGGGTGCTGGTGACCGAGCTGGTCGAGGGGATGGGCTTCGAGGAGATCAAGCAGCTGCCGCACGAGGAGCGCAGCCGCTTCGGCGAGATCGTCTTCCGCGGCAGCTTCGGCTCGATCTACCACCTGCAGCACTTCAACGCCGACCCCCACCCCGGCAACTACATCCTCATGCACGACGGCCGGGTCGCCTTCCTCGACTTCGGGATGACGAAGAAGCTCGACCGCGAGCAGATCCTGCTCGAGCAGCGCGCCTTCGACGCCGCTTCGCGGAACGACCCGGAGGCGTTCCGGGCGGCCCTGGTCGAGCTCGGCTTCGTCAAGAAGCCCTCGAAGTTGGACGCCGAGCGGCTGCTCGACCACATGCGAGCGATCGGCGGCTGGTACGTCGAGGACCGCGAGGTCGAAATCACCGCCAAACGGGTGATGAAGATCATCGAGGTGACCAACGACCCGCGCTCCGAGTACTTCGACCTGATGCGGCGCGAGTCGATCCCGGCCGACGAGCTGATGGGGCGGCGGATGGAGATCGGCGTCGTTGCCGTGCTCGGGCAGCTGCGCGCGAAACGCAACTGGCACCGGATCTTGCGCGAGTGGGTCTACGCCGACGCGCCGGCGACCGAGCTCGGCCGCGAGGAGTGGGAGTACTTCGAGGAGCGCGGGCTAAAGCGGACCCCCGGACTCGCCGAAACCCTCTGAGATGAAGAGATTTCGACGGGGCTGGGACCTGACCAAGAAAAGCTGGGCGCTGCTGCGGCAGCATCGGGAACTGGTGCGCTTCCCGCTCTACGGCGGCGTCGCGACGGTACTGCTGGGGCTGATCACCCTCGGCCCCGGCGTCCTCTTCCTCGACAAGCACAGCTACGGCGCCGGGGTGCCGCTGATCGTGCTCGGGATCTACGTCCTCAGCGTCGTCGGGATCTACTTCAGCGTCGGCCTCGCCGCCGCCGCCGACCGGATCTTCCGCGGTGAGCCGGCGACCGTCGGCGACGGGCTCGCGGTCGCCAACTCGCGGCTGCCGCAGATCTGCGGCTGGGCGGCGCTCTCGACCGCGGTCGGCCTGGTGATCGGCGTGCTCGAGCAGCAGGGCGGCGTCGCCGGCAACATCGCCGGCCGCCTGGTCGGGATGGCCTGGTCGCTGGTCACCTTCCTCTCGGTGCCGGTGATCGCGATCGAGGGCACCGGCCCGCTGGAGACGCTGAAGCGCTCCGCCTCCCTCTTCCGTCAGCGCTGGGGCCAGCAGATCAGCGGCAACATCGCGATCGGCGGTGCCGCCTTCCTGCTCGGCTTCCTCCCCGGCGCGGTCCTGATCGGCATCGGCGTCGCGATCTGGTCGAGCGCCGGCGCCGCCGCCGTCGCGCTGATCGTGATCGGCTCCCTCCTGGTCTGCGTCGCGCTGCTGATCTCAAAGGCCCTCGGCGGCATCTTCGGCGTCGCCCTCTACAGATATGCGCTCGAAGGCCAAATCGTCGGCGGGTTCACGGAAGCGGACCTCGAGAGCGCGGTCAAGGTCAAGGGCGGCAAGCAGAGCACGCCGCCGACGGCGACTCCCGGAACGGTGTGAGACCCGGGAGGGGATGACCCTCCCGCCGCTGCTTCGCAGGAGTTCGTCGGGAGGGTCATCCCCTCCCGGGTCAAGCCCTCGCCGCCCCGGGTGCTGGGACCGGGGACAGCATCGAGCCCTGTTAGAGGCGGACGAAGAGGCGGGGGTCGTTGGAGACCAGACCGTCGACGCCCAGGTCGAGGAGGCGTTTCATCCGGGCCTCATCGTCGACCGTCCAGGCGATCAGCTCGACTCCGGCGAGGCTGCAGATTCGGACCAGTTTGGCGCTGACGAGCGGGTGGTAGACCCACATCGCGAAGACGTTGAACTGGGGCAGCTTCTCGGCGGCGTAGCCGGGCAGGCGGAGGCGCATTCCGGTTAGCGCCGCCGGCAGTAGCGGCTTCGCCCAGGGTCGGGCGGTCCAGTCGCGGGTGGTCTTCGGGTAGGTCCAGCCGCGGCGCAGCTTCGGCTCCAGCTCGAGCACCCGTTTCAGGGTGTGCATCTCCATCGTCGAGATCATCGCCCGCTCGATCAGGTCGCGCTCGCGCAGCGCCTCGACCAGCTCCTCCTCGCGGCCGGGCAGCTTCACGTCGAGGTCGATCTCGACCCCATCGAGCGGCGGCCGAGTGAACGCGTCGAGCGCCTCGGTCAGCTTCAGCGGCGTCCGCGAGGCCGCGTCCTCCCAGTCGTGGGCGACGACCAGCGGGTGACGCTGCTCCGGCGGCAGGTGGGCGTCCTGCAGCCAAAGCACGTCGAACTCGATCGTGTCGACCCCGGCGGTGACCGCCGCTTCGAAGCTGGCGACGGTGTTCCCGGGCGCGATCAGGTCGGCCCCCTTGTGGCCGACCAGGCGCAGCCGCTTGTCGCTCTTCGGAGCCAGGCCGCCGTCTAGAACAGCTGGTTCTCGCCGGCGAAGATCTCGGAGACCGAGTCGTCGGTGAAGATGCGGCGGATCGAGTCGGCAAAGGTGCCGGCGGTGGAGAGCACGGTGATCTTGTCCGGGGCGCCGGGGCGCAGCGGCAGGGTGTCGGTGACGACGATCCGCTCGATCGCCGAGTCGGCGATCCGCTCGTAGGCGGGGCCGGAGAAGACGCCGTGGGTGGCGCAGGCGATCACCCGGGCGGCGCCCTCGTCCAGCACGGTCTGGGCGGCGGCGCAGAGGGTGCCGGCGGTGTCGATCATGTCGTCGACCAGGACCGCAGTCTTGCCCTTGACGTCGCCGACCACGTAGCCGATCTCGGCCACCTGCTGGGCCGGCCGCTCCTTCTCCATCACCGCCCACTGGGTACCGACCCGGCGGGCGAAGTTGCGGGCGGTCTTCACCCGGCCGGCGTCCGGGGAGACGATCACCAGCTCGTCTGTCAGTTCCTGGTCGATGAACCACTGGGTCAGCATCGGCATCGCCGTCATGTGGTCGACGGGGACGTGGAAGAAGCCCTGGACCTGGCCGGCGTGGAGATCCATCGTCAGCACCCGGTCGACGCCGACCGCCTCCAGCGTTTTGGCGACGATCCGCGCCGTGATCGGCTCGCGCGGAGCGGACTTCTTGTCTTGGCGGGCGTAGCCGTACCAGGGCATCACGGCGATGATCCGGTGGGCGGAGGCGCCCTGGGCGGCGTCGATCATCGTCAGCAGCTCGACCAAGGCGTCGTTCGGGGTCATCTCGTTCTGCGGGTTGGCGCAGGTCGACTGGACGAGGAAGACGTCGGCGCCGCGGATCGACTCCTCGTAGCGACAGTAGACCTCGCCGTCGGCGAAGGTCTTCAAGGTCACCTGACCGAGGTCCATTTCGAGCTTGCCGGCGACTTTGGCGGCAAGGTCCATGGACGAGCGGCCGCCAAAGACCATCAACCGTTTCCTGTAGTCGTGTTCGATGCCGGTATCCACCTGCGGCTGACCCTCAATCGTGCTCACGAGCCTTTTTCCTCCCGGATCTTCGCCGCCTTGGCAGAGGCGTAGCCGTCGATGTTCCTTTGCGCGTTCTCGCTGACTCCGAGCGCCCCCTCGGGCACGTCGTCCTTGATCACGGCGCCGGCGCCAGTGTAGGCGGAGTCGCCGACTTCTACCGGGGCGATCAGCATCGTGTCAACGCCGAGCCGGGCGTCGCGGCCGATCCGCGTCCGGTTCTTGTTGAAACCGTCGTAATTAGCGGTGATCGTGCCGGCGCCGAGGTTGGCGCCGGGGCCGACGTCGGCGTCCCCGACATAGGCCAGATGGGGGACCTTGGCGCCCTCGCCGACGTGCGAGTTCTTGATCTCGACGAAGGTGCCGGCCTTGGCGGCGGCGTCGAGGACGGCGTCCGGGCGCAGGTAGGCGAAGGGGCCGACCGAGCAGCGCTCGCCGACCCGGCAGCGGTCGAGGTAGGAATGGCGGACGGCCGACCCGGCGCCGACCTCGCTGTCGAGCAGGGTGGTCAGCGGGCCGACCACGGCGTCGGCACCGACCCTGGTGGCGCCCTTGAGCGTGGTGCCGGGCTCGATGCGGGCGTCGCGGCCGATCTCCACCCCGGCGTCGATCCAGGTCGAGGCCGGGTCGACGACGGTGACGCCGGCCAGCATCTGGGCCTCGAGCAGGCGGCGGCGGGCCTCGGTCTCGACCGCGGCGAGGTCGACCCGGTTGTTGATCCCCATCGTCACCGCGAAATCGCTGGCGAGGTGAGCGGCGACACCGAGGCCGGCGGCGCGCAGCGCCGGGAAGACGTCGGGCAGGTAGTACTCGCCTTGGGCGTTGTCGTTCGAGAGCCCGGCGAGCGCCTGGGCGAGTGACTCCGCGTCGAAGACGTAGGTGCCGGCGTTGATCTCGCGAATCGCCAGCTGGGCGGAGCCGGCGTCGCCGTCGCCCCCTTTCGCCTCGACCACCGACTCGACCCCGCCGTCGGCGGCGCGGATCACGCGGCCGTAGGAGCCGGGATCGTCGAGCTCGATCGTCAGCATCGTCGCCGCGGCCCCGGCGGCCTCGTGGGCGGCAAGCAGGCCGGCGATCGTCTCGGTTGAGATCAGCGGCACGTCGCCGGAGAGGACGAGGACGGTCTCGGCCGCTTCGATCAGCGGCAGCGCGGCGCGGATCGCGCCCCCGGTCCCGTCCGGCTCCGGCTGCTCGACCGTCTCGACGCCGTCGGACAGGCCCGCGGAGAGGTCGCGCCCGGGCGAGACGATCGCCGCCACCCGCCCGGCGCCCGCTTCGCGGGCGGCATGGATCGGCCAGGCGACCATCGGCCGGCCGGCGACGGGGTGCAGCATCTTCGGCATCGAGGAACGCATCCGCGTCCCCTCGCCAGCCGCCATCACGAGGACCAAGGGGGAACTCACTCCGAGATCGTATTCGCGCCTTGCGAAATCCGCTTGGCGAAACCCCGGTCCGGGCGGCGGCTTTCGCCGCTCAGCCGCGACTTGCGCGGGATAAATCACGCCCCACGAGCGCCACCGACGTGAGCGTCCAGCCGGCGAAGATCAAGTCGATGCCGACCAGGAGGCCGATCGCCCAGTCGGCCGAGCTGGGGAACTTGACTAGGACGAGCACCCCGATGATCAAGCCGCAGACGCCGCTGAGTCCGACCAGGCCGGCATTCGGTTGCCCCCGGCCCATGAAGGCCACGGTGATCCGGGTGATCCCCATGAAGAGGAAGTAGATGCCGAGGACGAAGGTCAGGGTCAAGGTGCCGTTGTGCGGCTCGACCACCAGCCAGAGCCCGACGATGAAGGTCAGCAGCGCCCAGGCAAGCCGCACCGCGACCGAGCCGACCGAGTGGGCCGAGAAGGCCGCCGCGGTCAGGAACGCCGCCGCGATCAGCAGCACCCAGCCGATGAAGATCGCCGCCCCGACCGATGCCACCGCCGGAACCAGGATCGCGATGCAGCCGAGCACGATCGCGATCACCCCAACCGCCATCAGCGACCTTCCAGCTCCGCCCCAGCGCCTCGCGGGTCTGCGGGTCCAGCGACGCTCCTCCGATCTCCATGCCAGAAACCTAAGCCCCGGAGCGGACGAAATCGAGGACTGCAAAAGACATCCCCTGGATGCAAAATGCAGTCCTCGATTCGGCGCTACGCTCCGCTCCTATCCATCCGGTCCGGGGTGGTGTAGCGGTAGCACTCTTGGTTTTGGTCCAAGTAGCGAGGGTTCGAATCCTTCCCCCGGAATCGAGGTTGCAACGTCGCTGCTACTCGTCGCCGCCGCGGCTGACCTTGCCGCCTTTGGCTCCGGGCTCGAGCGCCGGGCCGCGGGGGGAGGCGATGCCGAGGACGCGCATCGCTTTCAGGCCGAGGCCGAGCTTCTCGCGGCCCTCGGTCGAGGAGACGTCGTGGCCGCAGAGCTCGCGCACGCGCTCGAGCCGGTAGCGGATCGTGTGGCGGTGGGTGAAGAGCTGTTTGGCGGTGGCGGCGACGTTGCCGTCGTTGTCGAGGTAGGCCTCGACGGTGGCGACCAGCTCGGTCTCGTACTGCTCGTCGTAGTCGGAGAGCGGCTGCACGGTCTCGGCGTAGAAGCTTTCGAGCTCGCCCGGGTCGTCGCTCATCGCCGGCAGCAGCAGGCGGTAGGCGCCGGTGTCCTCGAAGGCCAGCATCGCCTCGCCTTCGGCCTCCCCGACGTTGACCGCCAGCCGCGCCTCGGAGCCGGCCCGGTAGAGGTCGACCGGGTCGGCGCTGCGGCGGCTGCGGCCGGTGGTGACGTGGAAGCCGGCGAGGCCGTCGGCGAGCTCGCGGGCAAGGCCGGCGGCGGCGCGGGCGAGCCGCTCGTCGTCCTCGGCGGGGACGATCACCGCCACCTCGACCGAGGACTCGCCCGCCTCGCTCGCGGCCAGCGAGCCGGGGGCGATCGAGCGCAGGGTGCGCTGGACCAGGGTGAGGACGCGTTCGCGCCACTCGCCGGTCTGGGCGGCACGGGGGGCGGCGCGGAGGACGAGGACCCCGGCGCCGCGGTCGAGGTCGGCGCCAAGCTCGGCGCCGCGGGCGACGATGTCGCCGCGATCGGTCACCTCGCGGGCGAGGACGGCGCGGACGAAGGCGCTGGCGACCTCCTCGCTCTCCCACTCAGGCGAACGCGAGCGCTCCAGCTCCAGCGCCAGCAGCGTCGTCACCATCCGCGCAATCGCCGGGTCGGGCGCTTTGCGGGCGCGGTAGCGCAGCTCCCCCACCGCGGCGTCGGCGACCCGTAGCTCGACCGCGGTCACCCCCTCGCCGCCGGCGAGCAGCCGCCGCTCCTGGTCGGGTGAGGCGCCGGCCACCGCCAGCACTGCGCTGGAGCGGTCGATCAGGGCGACGCTGGCGTCGAGCAGCCGCGCCGCCGCCCGCGCCACGGCGGGCAGGCCGGCGCCCGACTCGACCGCGTCGGAGAGCGCGCCGAGCAGGCCGGTGTCTTCCTGGCCGACGGGAAGGTCGGACTCGCGTTTCGTCGCCGTCACCGATCCATTATTGCGGCGCGCGGCCAGCGGCCGCGCTGGCTCAGCCGTTGACGACGTTGACGATGTCGGTCCAGTAGTAGACGACGACGAGGCCAATCACGACCCCGCAGACGATCAACGCGCCGAGCACGAACAGGGCCATGAAGCCGGCCGCCGTCTTCTCCCAGACCCGCCCGGCCGAGCTCAGCGCCGGGGTGAGGATGAGGGTGACGAAGACGACCAGGCAGATCGCCGCGGCGATCGCGTAGAGGACGTACTGGTGGCCGATCTTCGAGATCGCCAGCGGGGCGAGGGCGGCGCTCATTCCCCGGGAGTCTTGCGCACCTGGCTGACGACCAGGGCGACGGCGGCGCAGACGGAGAAGACGGCGGCGCCGAGCGCCCAGCCACCGCTGACGTCGCTGAGCCAGTGGACCTGCAGGTAGACGCGGCTGAGGCCGACCAGGACCGTCAGGGCCAGCCCGGCGACGACGACCAGCGCCGCCCGCGTCATCCCCGGCCGCAGCCGCAGCACCACCGTCACCGCCGCCCAGAGGTAGAGGACCGAGTGGGTGGCGTGGCCGGAGGGGAAGGCGGACCCGGAGGTGGCGACCTGAGGGTCGGGCGGGCGCGGCCGGTCGACCAGCGCCTTGATCTCCAGGAAGCCGAAGCTGGAGATCGCCATCGCCGCGACCAGGACCCAGAACTCGGCCCAGCGCCGTCGCCAGGCGAGCAGGGCCGCGAAGACCGCCGTCAGCGGCCAGGCGAAGGCGCCGGAGCCGAGGAAGCTGAAGAACTTCGAGGCGGCGGTGAGGAAGCCACAGTGCAGGCTGGTGGCGATTTCGGCGGCGGTTTCGTCGCCCGGGGTCGGCCCCGGTTCGCGCCCGATCACCACCCAGTAGGCGACGAGGACGAAGAGCGCGACCGCGGTCACCGCCGTCAGTGAGGTGAATTCGAGCCCGAAGCTGCCCCCCGGAGTGAGCCGCTCCTGGAGGAAGCGCAGCTGCGGTTCGAAGCGGCGCGCGAGCGCGGTCACCCAGCGGCTCCAGGAGTGCGAGTCGAGCCAGCGCACCGCCTCGCGCCGGTTCGCCGCCACCCGCAGGTAGCGAACCGCGACCACGGTGCCCGCCACGACCACGATCAGCGCCCCCAGCAGCAACGCCCCTTTGCCGGCGTAGTCGATCGCGGTTTCGATGCTGCGCGAGAAGAGATAGCCGACGACGATCGCGCTCGAGACCCAGAGGCCGCAGCCGAGCACGCTGTAGGGGATGAAGGCGCGGTAGCGCATCGCGGAGCTGCCGGCGATGAAGGGGGCGAAGGCGCGGACGAAGCCGACGAAGCGGCCGATGAAGATCGTTTTGCCGCCGTGGCGGGAGAAGAAGTCCTCGACCTGTTCCAGCCGCTCGTGGCCGAGGCCGAAGCGGGGGCCGTGGCGGAGCAGGAAGTCGCGGCCGAGGCGGCGGCCGATGAAGAAGCTGGTGCTGTCGCCGGCGACGGCGCAGAACCAGGCGAGGGCAATCGTCAGGTAGAGGTCGGTGGCGCCTTGGCCGGCGACGGCGCCGCCGAGGATCATCACCGTCTCACCGGGGACGACGAGGCCGACGAAGGCGCCGGTCTCGGCGAAGGCGAAGACGCCGACCAGCGCGTAGGTCCAAGCGCCGAGCGCGTTGGCGACGTCCTCGAGGATCTTCTCCAGGTCGACGTACTGGGTGAAGACGACGTAGGCGGCGACGAGGCCGATCGCGATCGCCGCCCAGCTCGCGTATTTGCGCTGCTTCTCGGTCCCGGGGAGCTTCATGCGGCGGGCGGCGGGTCGGGCGGGGCGGCGCCGGCCGCGCAGACGATCGCGTCGGCGTCCGGGAGGGTCGCGGCGGCGGCCTGGGCCGAGGCGAGGTCGGGGAACAGGCCGACCGCGGTTGGGCCGGAGCCGCTGAGGATCGCCAGGGCGGCGCCCGCCTCGCGCAGGCGATCCAGCGCGGCGCCGACGTCGGGACGGAGGCGCCGGGCCGCCGGCTCGAGGTCGTTGGCGAGCAGCCCGGCGTAGGCGAGCGGCGAGGCGCCGGCGCCGGCCGCGGCGCGCAGGCGCCCGGCCAACTCCTCCAGCTCCGCCGCCGGGCGTCCGAGGCCGAGCCGGTCGGCCTCGGCGAAGACCGAGGCGGTGGAGAGCCCGCCCCCGCCCGGCAGCAGCACCGCCGCGTGCGGGGCCGGCGCCGGCAGCGGCTCGACCAGCTCGCCGGCGCCGCGAACCAGGGTCAGGGACGGGCGCAGCTGGGAGGGCACGTCGGCGCCGAGGGCGAGAGCGATCGCCGGCAACTCGGCGACCTCGCCGGCGGCCAGCCGCAGGACCGCGGCGGCATCGCCGGAGCCGCCGCCGAGCCCGGCGGCGACCGGCACCCGCTTCTCGATCTCGATCCGCAACGGCCCCCGCTCCCAGCCGGCCGCCCGCAGCGCCCCCAGCGCCCGCGCCGCCAGGTTCTCTCCCTCGACCCCTGGGCAGATCACCTCGTCTCGCTCGGCCTCGCTGACCCTGACCAGATCGGCGAGCGCCAGCGGCTCGAACAGCGAGCAGAGCTCGTGCAGACCGTCCGGCCGCGGCTCGCGGCCGAGGAAGAGGCAGAGGTTGAGCTTGGCGGGGGCGTGGACGAGCATGGAGGCAGCCTCAGGGGGCGCCCTGGAGCTTGGCGGAGAGGGCGGCGAACTGGGCCGGCGAGAGCGCCTCGGCGCGGGCGTCCTCGGGCAGGCCGAGCTGCGCCAGGGCGGCGCGGGCGGGGGCGAGCGACCCCGGCCGCGAGTGCTCGAGCGAGCGGGCCAGCGACTTGCGGCGGTGGGCGAAGGCGGCGCGGACGAGGCCATGGGTGGCCGGGTCGGCGGAGGGGCCGGTGCGGCGCAGTCGCAGGATCGCCGAATCGACCCGTGGCCGCGGCTTGAACACCGCCGGGTCGACCTTGCGCACCAGCTCCACCTTGCAGGCGAGCTGGGCGACCACGCTGGGCGAGCCGTAGGTGCGACTGCCGGGGGCGGCACGGAGACGGTCGGCGATCTCGCGCTGGACCATCACCGTCCAGGTCCCCAACCCGGGCAGCTCCTCGATCGTCCGCAGCAGCAATGGCGTCGCCACCGAGTAGGGCAGGTTGGCGACCATCGCCGTCGGCGCCGGCTCGAACGCCGCCAGGTCGAGCTTCATCGCGTCGCCCCAGTGCAGCTCCACGTTCGGCATCGCCGCCAGGTCCGCCAGCGCCGGCTCCAGCCGGCGGTCGATCTCGACCGTGTGCAGGTGGGCGACCCGCGGCGCCAGTCGCTCGCTCAGCACCCCCTCCCCCGCTCCGACCTCGAGCACCACGTCACCCGGCGCCAGCTCGGCGTCGCGGACGATCGCCTCCAGCAGGTTGGGGTCGGCGAGGAAGTTCTGGCCGAGCCGGACCACGGCGCGCCGCTACCAGCCGAAGAGCCGGGCGGCGTTGGCCGCGACCGTCGCCTCCAGCTCCTCATAGGAGACCCCGCGCACGGCGGCGATCGCCCGCGCCGTCTCGACCACGAAGGCCGGCTGGTTGCGCTTGCCCCGAACCGGCTGCGGCGAGAGGAAGGGAGCGTCGGTCTCGACCAGGATGCGGTCCTCGGGCACCGCCGCCGCCGCCTCCCGCAGTCCCTCCGAGCGCGGGTAGGTCGAGTTTCCGGCGAACGAGCAGTACCAGCCGCGCTCGGCGGCGTCGAAGACCCGGCGGGGGGCCGAGAAGCAGTGGAGGATCACCGTGCAGCCGCTGGCGCGCTGGTCGAGGGTGGCGAAGATCTCGTCGGTTGCCGCCGTCTCCCCCTCCTTGTCGCGAGCGTGGATCACGATCGGCAGCCCGCTCTGGGCGGCGATCTCGATCTGCGCCACGAAGGCCCGCCGCTGCTCCTCAGGGGCGGCGGTGTCGCGGTAGAAGTCGAGCCCGGTCTCGCCGATCGCCCGCACCTTCTCGTGCGCCGCCAGCTCGCGGATCGCCGCGGCGGCGGCGTCGTCGAAGCGGCTCGCGTCATTGGGATGGCGGCCGACGCTGGCGAAGACCGCCGGGTTGCGCTCGGCCGCGGCGACGACGCCGGCGTTGGTCTCCTCGTCGAGACCGACGTTGAGCAGCCGCTCGACCCCGGCGGCGGCGGCTGCAACCAACAGCTCCTCCTCGCTCCCCTCGCAGAGGAAGAGATGCGTGTGGGAATCGATCACCCGCCCAGGTTATGGGCTCGATTAGGCTGGCGCCGATGGCGGACCCGGCGGATTACTACCGCGAGATCTACCTGCGGGGCCTGGGCGGCGAGACGCCGGCGATCCCGGTCGCGGTCAGCGAGCTGGAGGAGGCGGCGAACGAGGCGATGGAGCCCGGTGCGGCCGCCTACGTTGCCGCCGGGGCCGGCGGCGAGGACACGATGCGCGCCAACCTCGATGCCTTCCGGGCGCGGCGAATCGTGCCGCGGATGCTCCGCGACGTCTCGGCCCGCGACCTCTCCAGCACCGTGCTCGGAACCGAGCTACCGGTGCCGCTGCTGCTGGCGCCGATTGGCGTCCAGGCGATCGTCCACCCAGACGGTGAGAAGGCGACCGCCGAAGCCGCGGCGGCGGTCGGGGTGCCGATGATCGCCAGCAGCGCCGCCCACTTCACCCTGGAGGAGATCGCGGCGGCGGGCGGGCCGGACGCGCCGCGCTGGTTCCAGCTCTACTGGTCGAGTGACGAGGAGTTGACCGCCAGCTTCGTCGGCCGCGCCGAGGCGGCTGGCTACGGGGCGATCGTCGTCACCGTCGACACCTTCATCCCCGGCTGGAAGCCGCGCGACCTGCAGCGCGCCTGGCTGCCCTTCCTCAATGGCATGGGCGTCGCCAACTACTTCCAGGACCCGGTCTTCCGAGCGGCCCTGGAGAAGACGCCGGAGGAGGACGTCGGGATGGCGACCGGCCACTTCCTCGGCGTCCAGTCGAACCCGGCGCTGCAATGGGACGACCTGGCGAAGCTGCGCGAGATGACCTCGCTGCCGATCCTGGTCAAGGGCATCCTCCACCCCGACGACGCCCGCGAGGCGGCGGCGCGCGGGGTCGACGGGGTCGTCGTCTCCAACCACGGCGGCCGCCAGGTCGACGGCTCGATCGCCGCCCTCGACGCCCTGGAGCCGGTCGCCGCCGCGGTCGGCGACGAGCTCGCGATCCTGCTCGACAGCGGCGTCCGCTCCGGCTCCGACTGCCTCAAGGCGCTGGCGCTTGGCGCCGACGCGGTCTGCCTCGGCCGCCCCTACATCTGGGGCCTAGCGCTGGGCGGGCGCGAGGGAGTCGAAGCGGTGCTGAAGATGGTCCTCGCCGAGCTCGACCTGACGATGGCCCTCTGCGGCCTCACCGGCCTCGCCGAGGTCGGTCCGGAGCTGCTCGCCGACTAGCTCGCCGGGCAGGCGAAAGGCGGCAGCGCGGTCGGCACCGTGGGCAGGCCCGGGAGCGCACCGAGGACGGTGACGACAGTGCCGAGCGCTCCCCCAAGGGAGCCGGTCTGTTCGTTCAGTTTGGTCGCCTGCGAGCAGAGCGCACCGACTACCGGCACCGCCCCGATCGCTTCTTTCAGCTGGCTGTTGTCGATACCGGCGAGGATCGTTTCCAGGCTTTTCAGTTTGCCCAGCAGTTCGGTGACTTTCGATTCGAGTTCGCTGACGCTTTTCTGACTGGCCGCCCCGTTTGCTCCGGCCGCCCCTTTTTCGCCATTGCCGCCAGCCGCGCCGTTTTCCCCGGAGGCACCGTTTTCGCCAGAGGCACCGTTTTGCCCAACCAGGTTCCAGGCGAGCTTCTCGAAGCCCTTCGGACACTTGCCCTTGGCGTTGCGGGCGACCCGCATCGCACCCTTGTTCTTCCCCTTCGCCTTGAAGCAGGCGTGGACCCGTCCGTCCTTGGAGACCGGGCCGGCCGCAGCCGATCCGGCGGGGAGCAGCAGGACCGCTGCGGCTGCCAGCGCAGCGAACGATGCCGCAAGCGGTGCCCGCGCTCCCCGTTCCCGAATCGACCCACGACCCATCGACCGACCCTCCCCCTTCTCACAGCCGCAGGTCAAGAGCGCGAGACCGGAAAGAACTGATTGTGGGTATGCACGGATCAGTGCATCGTCGGGGACCGTCAAACAGCTTCAGCGTCCGATCGCCCTCGCTCCACGTCGCAGGCTGACGCTCAGCTGGCCGCCCCCCAGACCAGCAGCGATTGCGGGTCCTCGGAGTCGACTTTGACCTGGACGTTGGCGCCCTGCTCGACGCCTTTCAGCGTCTGCTCGTGCATCGACTGGCTGGTGCTGACCTTGTAGTCGATGCCGCTGACGGGATGGACGGTGAGCTCGAAGTCGATCTGGTGGCCGCCGCCGATCTGCGAGCCGACCTCCTGCATCGAGTCGACCGTGGCAGTGGCATCGACGCCGGAGGCGTTGATCTTGGTGATCTTGTCGCGTTCCTTCAGCTGGCCGCCGGGGTTGACCGCCTGCTTCGCGGTTCCCTTCAGCTTGTCCATGAATCCCATTGCTGTCTCCTCCGTTTGGTTGGGGTGATCAGACCACACTTCGTCCCCCCCGGCCAGCGGTACCGAGCGGCCGTCCGGGCAGGTAGATCGACGCGTCAGGCGTCGATCTTGGGGAACAGCGGCGAGACCCGCTCGACCGCCTGGCCGCCTGGCCGCGAGCCAAGCTCGGCCAGGCCGCGGCCCTCTTCGCCAAGCGCCGCCAGCAGCGTCTCGGCGGTCGCCGGCAGGTAGGGCACCAGCATCAGCGTCGTCACCCGCAGCCCCTCGACCAGGTTGTAGAGGACTTCGTCGAGGCGGGCCGGGTCGGCCTCGTCCTTGGCCAGCACCCATGGCTGGGTCTCCTCGACGAAGCGGTTCAGCCGCCGCACCAGCGCCCAGCAGAGCTCCAGCGCCTGGCTCAGCTCGGCCCGATCGAGCAGGTCGCGGAAGCGGTCGAGCTGGCCTTCGAAGTCCTCGGCCAGGGTGGCGTCGACGGCACCCTCGGGCACGGTGCCGTCGCGGTAGCGCTCGACCATCGCCAGCACCCGGCTGGCGAGGTTGCCGTAGTCGTTGGCGAGCTCGGACTCGTAGCGGGCCTCGAAGCCGGCGGTCGAGATCGAGCCGTCCTGGCCGAAGCTGACCTCGCGGAAGAGGTAGAAGCGCAGCGCGTCGGCCCCGAAGCGCTCGATCACCGCGAACGGGTCGAGCACGTTGCCGAGGCTCTTCGACATCTTTTTCTCGCCCATCAGCAGGAAGCCGTGGATCACCATCCGCCGCGGCGGCTCCAGCTCGGCGGCCATGCACAGCGCCGGCCAGATCACCGCGTGGAACTTGAGGATGTCCTTCGCCATCACGTGCAGGTCAGCGGGCCAGTAGCGCTCGGTCAGGTCCTCCCCCTCGCGGGCGAAGCCGAGCGCGGTGACGTAGTTGAGGAGCGCGTCGAACCAGACGTACATCCGCTGCTCCGGGTCCCAGGGCAGCGGCAACCCCCACTTCAGGGTCGGCCGCGAGAGCGAGACGTCCTCGAGCCCGCCCTTGATGAAGCTGACCGCCTCGTTGCGGCGGAAGTCCGGCACGACGAAGTCCGGCTGCTCCTCATATAGGGCTTCCAATTTCCCCTGGAACTCGCTGAGCCGGAAGAACCAGTTTTCCTCCTCGACCCGTTCCAGCGGGATCTCGTGGATCGGGCAGGTATTGCCCGGTGCGATCTCCCGCTCGGTTTTGAAGTCGGCGCAGCGCGGGCAGTACCAGCCCTCGTATTTCCCCTTGCTGACCCAGCCGTTGTCGTAGACCCGCTGCATCACCACCGCCACCCGCTCTTCGTGCCGCGGGTCGCTGGTCCGGATGAAGAAGTCATTGCTGGCCTCGATGATCGGCATCAGCTCGCGGAACTTCTCCGCGTTGCGATCCGCCAGCTCCTGCGGCTCGATCCCCTCCCGCTCTGCCGCCTGCTCGATCGGCTCCCCGTGCTCGTCGGTGCCGGTGAGGAAGAAGACGTCGTCCTCCCGCTGCCGATGATGCCGCGCCAGCACGTCCGCCGCCATCGTCGAATACGCGTGCCCTAGGTGGGGCTCGGCGTTGACGTAGTAGATCGGCGTGGTGACGTAGAAGCTGTTCGGGCCGGATGCCATCGGCCCCGAGCCTACTCAGGACGCCGAGGTGCCTAACCCGCGAGGGACTTCACCGCAACTCGCGGGCGGCGGATTGTTGAATGAGTCACTCGTGTTCTCGGCCCCGCTTCAACGCGTTCTCGTCGCCCTCATGGCTTTGGTCCTCTTCGCCGCCCTGTCGGCGAGCGCCGTGGCGACCGAACCGAAGAGCTATGAACTCGCCGACGCGACCCACGCCGGCTCGCTCGCGATCACCGCGGATGGGACGGCCTGGTTCATTCCCACGCGGGGCACCGAATGGAAGGGCGAGGACCACTCCGTCCTCGGCAGCGTCGCCCCGGACGGGACCGTCTCCGAACACCCGGTCGCCGGGCTCTCGACCGTCACCGGCCTCGCCTCCGATCCGGGGGGTGAGCTCTGGGCCTCCGGCCTTCGCGGCACCTCGCAAGACAAGGTCTTCGATGTCGCACATCTGTCGTCGACCGGAGGGCCCCTGCGCGCCTACACGGCCGCTCGCGGACAGGGAAGCATCCGCTCGGTGGCCGTCTCCACCGACGCCGTCTGGTTGATCCGCGAAGGCTTCTCCTCCGCGCGGTCCGCGGTCAGCATCGAGCGCATCGACATCGCCTCCGGCAAGGTCCGGCGCTTCCCGCTTCGGCCCAATTGCCACGCCTTTGCGCTCGCTGTCGCCCCCAACGGCACGCCGTGGTTCACCCAGAAATGCGGCGGCTTCCTCGGCGAGGGGGCCGCCAGCAAGACCAGCCTCAGCCGAATCGGGCCGGGCGGGGAGATCATCCGGCGGCCGATCGCGTCGCGGGACTACCCGGTGACCCTGGCGATCGGCCCTGACGGCACCGTCTGGTTCGGGGCGTGGCGCTACTACCAGCCAAGCCAGATCGGCCGCCTGACCAAGTCGGGCGACCTCGCTGAATTTCGCCTCTCGAAGGGCTCGCCCTATTCGATCGCGGTCGGTCCGGAAGGCCGCCTCTGGTTTCAGAGCAGCCGCGGTCGCGCCTACGCCCGAGCGCTCGCCTCGATCGGCGTCGGCGGTCACGTCGATGCGCCGATCTGCGCCGAACCGGCCTGCCGGCTCGAGCCGACTGACATCACCCGGGCCCCAGACGGGAGCCTCTGGTACGGGCTCCGGGCGGTCAACTACAACACCGGCGGTGGCGGCAGCGGGATCTACATCGAAGACGAGATCGGCAACGAAGCAGGGTTCCTCGGCCACCTGACTTTCTAGAGTCTCGCCGAGCCATGAACCGCGCGAGAGGCCTCACCTTCATCGTCGTCCTGCTGGTCGCGGCCGGCGTGGCGACCGGCTGTGCTTCGCCCCCGTGGAGCACCGAATTCATCGCTCGGCTGGAAGGCGCCTCCGCGTCGTTGGAAGAAGCCAGCGACGATTTCAGCCGGAACCCCGAGGAAGAAGCACACGACTCCCGGGTGATGGCCGACCTCGGCCGAGAACTCCTGTTCAAGGGAGCGCTGATCGAAAAACTCGATCCGCCGGCGGCCTGCGAGGAGGTACAGGAAAAAGGCATGGACCACGTCCGCAGCTCCGGCAACGCGTACTACTCGTTTCAGGGATTCGAGTTCGCGCGTAACGCCACGCCCTATCTGTTCAAGCACATGCCGGCGAATCTCGAGCGGGAGGTCGCGATCCTGGCTCGGATCATCACCGAAGCCGAAGCCTGCGAATGAAGCGAGGGCCGGCGGCATCCGCCGCCAGCCGACGGACAATGCACCGGTGGCAGTCGACACCCACGGACGCTGGCCGCTCGGCGCCGCGGCCCTCGTCGCCCCGAGCTGGGTGGCGGCGCTGGCGATGCGGGCGAACCTGCGGCGCGGCGACGCCTGGGTCGCCGCGCTCGGCTTCCCGATCCTGGTCTCCCACCAAACCGAGGAGTGGGTACGGCCGGGCGGCTTCCTGCCCTTCTGCAACGAACGGCTGCTCGGCAGCGGGCAGCCGACCTGGCCGCTGACCGAGCGCGACGGCTTCCACGTCAACGTCACCGCCGGCTGGGGAAGTGCCCTCGCCGCGGTTCTGCTTTGGGAGCGAACCGCGGCCCCCGCCGCCTTCGTGCTCTGGATCGAGGCCGGCAACGCGCTGATGCACGCCTCGATGGCCGCCCGCGAGCGGCGCTACAACCCCGGCCTGGCAAGCGCGACGCTGCTGATGGCCCTGCACGCGCTCGTCGGCGCACTGGCGCTGCGCCGCTCGGGCCGGCTCTCGCCGCGTGGCGCGCGAGTGGCCGCCGCGGCCGGCATCGCCTTCTCCGTCGGTATGCCGCTGACGATGAAGCTGCGGATGCGCCGGCGCTAGCGCCGCGCCTCGCGGCCGGTCAGCGCCTTGTAGAGGTCGTTCGGGCGGGTGCCGGTCAGCGCTGCGACGACGGAGGCCGCCGCCCGCGGGCGCGCCCCGGACTGAACCAGGTGGCGCAACGCGTCGACGGCGAAGCCGACGTCTTTGTCGCTCTCGGAGTCGGCAGCGGGGCCGATTACGAGGACGATCTCGCCGCGCTGCTCGCCGCGGAAGCGCCGGGCGAGTTCGGCGAGGCTGCCGCGGGCGACCTCCTCGTGCATCTTGGTCAGCTCGCGGCAGACGGCGGCCTCGCGGTCGGGGGCGACCGAGGCGAGGGCGGCGAGGCTCTCGCCGACCCGGCGCGGGCTCTCGAAGGCGATCACGGTCTCGGCCGAGCGCAGCACCCGCTCGAGCTCTCCCGCCCGCCGCGGTAGGAAGCCCTCGAAGCGCCAGCGGTCGGTGGGCAGGCCGGAGGCGACCAGGGCGACCGGGACGACGCTCGGCCCGGGCAGGACGGTCACCTCGAGCGCCCGGTCGATGCAGCGGCGGATCAGCTTGTAACCGGGGTCGGAGATCCCGGGCATGCCGGCGTCGGAGACGAGCACGACGGTGTCGCCGCGCTCGATCCGCGAGGCGAGCTCGGTCGCCCGGCTGGTTTCGTTGCCCTCGTGGTTGGAGACCAGGCGCGGCGCCGGGCGGATTCGCAGCTTGTCGAGCAGGGAGCCGGTGCGGCGGGTGTCCTCGCAGGCGATGAAGTCGGCGGTGACCAGCGCCTCACGCATTCGCGTGGTCACGTCATCGAGGTTGCCGATCGGGGTCGGGCAGACGACGAGCCGGCCCGGCATCAGCCCTCGCGCCTCGCCAACTCGGTCCGCGCCAGCGCCGCGGCGCCGATCATCCCGGCGTCGTTGCCGAGGGTCGCGGCCAGGATCGGCGTCTCGTTCATCGGGTTCAGCGCCCGTTCGCGGATCTCGCGGCGGGCGGGGTCGAGCAGCAGGTCGCCGGCGCGGATGACGCCGCCGCCAACGACGATCGCGTTCGGCTGGAAGATGTTGGCGAGCGAAGCGCAGGCGACCCCGAGCCGCGAGCCGATCAGGTCGAAGACCGAGATCGCGGTCGCGTCGCCGGACAGCGCCGCCTCGGTGACGGCGGTGCCGTCGATCTGCTCCCCTGCCTCGAGCAGCTTCGCCAGGGCCGAATCGGGCGAGCTTTCCGCTGCCGCCCGGCCCTCGCGACCGAGCGCCGTCCCGGAGGCAAGCGACTCGACGCAACCGTGGTTCGGGCAGTTGCCCTGGCAGGGCGGCCCGTCGGCCTGGATCACCACGTGGCCGAGCTCGGCGCCGGCGCCGGTCGAGCCGCGGTAGACCTCGCCGTCGAGGACGAGGCCGCCGCCGATCCCGGTGCCGACGGTGAGCATCACCGTGTGCGGCATGCCGCGGGCGGCGCCGTGCTCGTACTCGGCGAGGGCGGCGACGTTGCCGTCGTTGTCGACGAAGACCGGCAACCCCACCCGCTCTTCGACGATGTCGCGGATTGGGAGGTCGGAGAGCGGCAGGTTGACCGCGGAGACGGCGACGCCGCGCTCGTAGTCGATCGTCGCCGGGATCCCGAGGCCGACCGCCTTCGCGTCCGGCCGTGCCTCTCGGGCGGCGCTGATCTCGCGCACCAGCATCTCGACGAGCTCGTCCTCGGTCTGCCCCTTCGATCCCTCGCGCCGCTCCCACAGGGCCTCAGTCGCGGCAAGCACGCCGACCTGCGCCTTGGTGCCGCCGAGGTCGACGCCGATCGTCTCGACGCCCCCGTTTGGGTCGCTTGAACTCACGCGCCGCAGGCTAGCCGTTCGCTGCCCGCGGGCAGGATCGGCGCCGCGCGCTGCGAACCGTTGCCCATCCGCTCCGTTCGCCCCAAACAAGGTTTCTAGGCTCGCATGCCCGACGACGGTGCCCAGCGGCCCCCGGAGCCGCCCGAGTACAACGTCTACCGCCAGCGGCGGGGCCTGCTCGCGCGCCTGCGCGGAGCGGGACTGCCGAAGCGCGACCGCGCTGAGGGCGGGGCCGGCGGCGGCCCCGGCAATGGCGGCCCGGGGCGCGGGAGCGGTGGCTGGCGCTGGCCCTGGAAGCGAGAGAAGCGCGAACGCCGCCCGGGCGAGAAGCGCGCCCCGTTCAGCGTCCGCCGTGCACTCAAATGGGTCGGGATCGCGGTCGTCGCCTGGATCTTGGTCAGCTTCCTCTCCTTCGCCGTCTCGGCCGAGATCCAGACCTTCAAGCTCTCCGGCGAAGCCAAGGACGCCCTCCACGGTAACCCCCTGCTGCTGCCGACCGCGCAGACGATCCTGGTGATGGGGACCGATGCGCGGCCGCCCGACACCAAGGGGACCGGCGCCCCCTCGCAGAAGTGCTTCGAACAGCAGGAAAAGGGCGAGAAGCCGCACGGCGCCTGCGAACAGGGCCAGTTCCGCGCCGACACTCTGATGCTGATCCGCGCCGGCGGCGGCAGCTTCAACAAACTCTCGATCCCCCGCGACACCTTCGCCGAAATCCCCGGCGAGACGCCGCAGAAAATCAACGCCGCCTTCGCCTTCGGCGGCGCCGCCCTGCAGATCAAGACGATCGAACAGTTCCTCAACGTGAAGATCGATCACGTCGCGATCGTCGACTTCACCGGCTTCGAAGACCTGATCGACGCCGTCGGCGGGGTCGAAGTCGACCTCCCGCACAAGCTCTGCGCCGACATCTCCGGCGGCTCCGGCGGCGGCCAGGGCGGGATAACGCTCCACCTGAAGAAGGGCGAGAACACGCTCGACGGCGAAAAAGCGCTCGCCTACTCGCGGATCCGCGAGCCCAGCCCCTGCCCCGGCAAGGGCAAGAGCGCGATCGCCTTCGGCTACTCCGACCTCGATCGCGAGAAGGCCCAGCAGACGGTGATCAACGGGATCAAGGGTCGCCTCACCGACCCACTGCGGGCGCCCTACAACTTCATCAAGGGCCCGATCATCGGCTGGGACGCGCCGAAAGCATTCGTCAGCGACATGGGCTTCCTGACCATGCCGCAGCTGGTCCTCTCCGCCGCGATCGGCGGCAGCTCACCCGCCGACGTCCTCTGCGGCTCACCGAAGGCGGGCTGCGGCGAAGGCCCGGGAGGCTCGATCGAAGTCCCCGACTCGGTCCGCCGCGCGGCCGTCAAGCGCCTGATGGGCTGAGCGCGCGTTCGATGCATTGCACCCCTTAGAGGGGGGACGATGCATCGAGCGCGTTCGACTTAGTGGCCCCTCTGGGGGCCAAAGGTCGACAGCGCGTCAGTCGGAGTTGGAGCTGGAGGAGGTGGCAGCGCTCTTGGAGGAGTCGCCGCTCGAGCCCGAGTCGCTCTTCGAGCCCGAGTCGCTCCCCTTCGAGTCCGAGGAGCCGGAGGAGGAGCCCTCCGAGGAGCCACCGTTCGGTTTGCTGCCGCGTTTGCCGTAGTCGGTGTTGTAGAAGCCCGAGCCCTTGAAGTGGACCGCCGGGGCGGTCAGCACCCGCTGCGCGGGAGCGCCGCACTCGACGCACTCGGTCAACGACTCGTCGCTCATCTTCTGCAACACGTCGAAGACGTGGCCGTTCTCGCATTTGTACTCGTAGATGGGCACGAGCCGGTGATTATCGCAGTCGCTACGGTTCAGCCATGACGACGACCCCGCCGCAGGACCCGCCGACCGAGGTGACGATGGAGGAGATCGTCGCGCTCTGCAAACGGCGCGGCTTCGTCTTCCCCTCCTCGGAGATCTACGGCGGCCTCGGCTCGACCTACGACTACGGCCACTACGGCGTGCTGCTGAAGACCAACGTCAAGAACGAGTGGTGGCGCTCGCTGCTGCAGGAACGCGACGACATCGTCGCCCTCGACTCGGCGATCCTGCAGAGCCCCAAGGTCTGGGAGGCCTCCGGCCACCTCGCCGGCTTCACCGACCCGCTGGTCCAGTGCCTCGGCGAGTGCAAGAAACGCTGGCGCGAGGACCACCTGCGCGAGGCGGTCGAAGCCGAGGGCGGCGACCCCGACGCCGAGCTGCGCTGCCCCCAGTGCGGCGGCGAGCTCTCCCCTCCCCGCAACTTCAACCTGATGTTCGAGACCCACGTCGGCCCGGTCGCCGACCACGGCTCGGAGGTCTACCTGCGCCCGGAGACGGCCCAGGGGATCTTCATCAACTTCAAGAACGTCCTCGGCTTCGCCCGCAAGAAGCCGCCGTTCGGGATCGCCCAGGTCGGCAAGTCCTTCCGCAACGAGATCACCCCCGGCAACTTCATCTTCCGCACCCGCGAGTTCGAGCAGATGGAGATGGAGTTCTTCGTGCCGCCGGCCGAAGCCGAGCGCTGGTACCGCGAGTGGATCGAGATCCGCCAGCGCTGGTACGTCGAGCTCGGCCTCCGTCCCGACTATCTGCGGGTGCGCCCCCACGACGCCGACGAGCTCTCCCACTACTCGTCCGGAACCAGCGACGTTGAGTACCTCTTCCCGATTGGCTGGTCGGAGCTGGAGGGGGTCGCCAACCGCGGCGACTTCGACCTCACCCAGCACGCCAAGTTCAGCGGCGAGAAGCTCGAGTACTTCGACCAGCAGACCAAAGAGCGCTACGTCCCGCACGTGATCGAGCCGGCCGCCGGCGCCGACCGCGCCACCCTCGCCTTCCTGGTCGACGCCTACGAGGTCGAGGAGGTCGAGGGGCGCCAGCGCACCGTCCTGCGCCTGCACCCGCGCCTCGCCCCGGTCAAGGTCGCGATCCTGCCGCTGGTCTCCAAGGAGGGGATGCCGGAGAAGGCCCGCGCCCTCTTCGAGGAGGTCCGCCGCCGCGTCCCCGCCGAGTTCGACCAGGGCGGCTCGATCGGCAAGCGCTACCGCCGCCAGGATGAGATCGGCACCCCCTGGGGGGTCACCGTCGACCACCAGACGCTCGAGGACGACACCGTAACCCTGCGCGACCGCGACTCGTTGGAGCAGGTGCGGGTGCCGATGGCCGGCCTCGCCGAGGAGCTGGCGGCGCGCCTGGAAGCGCCCTGGACCTCCCCGAAGCTCGTCTAGGCACCCTCTCGGCCAAGCCTTTCACAGAAGGCGAGCTCCCCTTTAACTGATTGCGCTTCGGTCTCCGAACCAAGCGAAATTGCCCCGTTTAAAAATTTGGCTGCTTCAGACGGAGATCCAAATCGAGAAATGAGGGTCCAAGCCACAAGACGATGCCCCGCTGGTCCATAGTCAGCAAGATTAGAAATCGCAGATAAGAACTCGGATTCGTCGTACTCTCCGGCCAGAGCTTCGTAGCAGCGAGCCTGGACGCCAATGACTCCGAGAAGGTCGACTGCCTCTACGGCAGCGGTATTCCAAGTCGAATCGGGCGCACTCCAGCTAGGTGGCGATGGGAGATACAGCAATAAAAACACAGGCCTCGGAGGAGCACCCTCGAACGTAGCTGCAGCACTCTTCGTTAGTCGTGCGGCGGCTCCGAACTCAGTTCTTAAGGCTCTTATATATCCGAGGTTGTATCGGAGCAAAGCGCGCTCGGTTTCGTCCGAGAAGTCGTCCTCCTCGCAGAGGTCGAGAGCCCGCGACAGAGCAACTTGCGCATCATCCTTACGTTTCAAGAGCGCGGAAATGAACCCGTAGCGAGTGTAAGCGTCTATGAGAGAAGACTGGTACCGCCATGGCAGACTGGAATCTGCCAACCCCTTCTCAAATGCTTGAACGGCCTGACTGAGATAGCTTGCGGCAATCCCCAACTTATTCGCTTGGAAGAGATCGATGATTACCTCAGGCACACTCATAGGTGCCATCAGGGTCACGGTCTGATCAGAAATATCTTGTTCGATGCTTCCGGCAAACACTTCGACAGGTCGAAGACGATACTCGGATAGTTCCTCCTCATGCTCATCGAGCCAAACGCGAACGGCGCTCTCACATTTGACCTCACCAAGTTCTTTAGTATTCCAACGCAGCCAGCCACAAGCTACTCGGCTGGTCTCCAAGGAAAACTCGCTGTCTACTCCAACAGCAAAGACAATCCCGACGTACGATAGGCCGTGCTCCCGGGAAACTTCGATCCCCTCTCCAGCCAGGCCGATAGACGCCGGCACGAGTCCAGACCCTGAGATCCCAACCGGATCTCGTCGCTCCACCGCATCTTGTAAATCACGAAATACTTTGCCAAGTTCACTATGGGTATCAGGGCTATCAGACGAACTTAAAATAGTTGCAATCTGCCCATGATGGGAAATAACACCGTCTAGTTCTAGCGCCAAGCGCTCAAGCCACGCTGGGGCTGCTGCCGTGCCGTATGAACTGTGCCCAAACGCAGTAGAAACCTCAGAGTCTTGTCGATCTGCGGCGAGGTACCGAAGATACACGCGTACGGCGTCAGTTCCGCTGACTCTGAATCGATCTTCGTTTTTTTCAATAAGCCCCGCTGCTTCGAGCTCGGACATCGTCTCTTCCGCACTGTCGACCGCCGCCTCAAATGACACTGGCGGGGAAATACCGTCTTTGAGTTCGTCAGATCGCAGTGCAAGAACGTACTCTGGAACAGTCATAGCCTCGTAAGGAGCCAAGCGACTAGCACTAATGACGAGGTCGTCCCGCATTTCGTCGATTTCAGCGATCTGCGCCAGCGAACCGTCAACAGTTTCATCATCAGAACTCTCGGTTGCCTGCTGCCGCACAATCGATTTGATGGCGTGCGTCGACAGTTTGAACCCTTTCCCACGATTCAAGTCCCATACGACATGAAGAGCAACATTCAACCAATAGGGATCACCGAGCCGGGAAAGTAACCAAATGTCGAACACAGTCGTAAGTTCAGTTTCAGGCACTGATCCTCCGACTGCACTTGCAATCAATTCATGTACCCCGTCAGGTATAGGCAGAGATGCCAGTTGTAGCGTTCGAAACCGGCGGCGAAAGGAGACAGAGTGTTCGGTCATCATCTCACCCGTCCCTGAGAGTCCTGCAAGAATCGCGACCCAGCGTGAGTTCCTTCTTAGGAGGCTGTCAAAAAGGTCAATCGTCGCGAAATCGCCATCCTCAAGGAGGAAGTGGGCGTCGTCGACGAGAAGCGCAAAGCCTTGATGTCCGACCTCTAATGCGAGACTCACTGCCTTCTCGATGTCAGCTCGCAGCCTGGGCGGATTGACTGGCCCATGCTCAGTCGACGAGAAAATTGGCTCGTCAAGGGATGGTGGCTTCTGTTCCTCTCTTCCGAAGGTGGCGTGTCCCGCGCAATACCGCCCAGACGGGGAATTAATCTCATATGAATTGGACAGGGCCAGTACCAGCGCGTCGATTAAAGCTGTGAAGAGACCTGAGTCTGAATCGAATAGAGCAGGGGATAGGTCAAGGCGAACGGGTAGCAACTGATGCTCGAGGGCTAACTCCTCAGCGCCGTTCAACATGCTGGTCTTGCCCATTCGTTCCCCGCCCTCGACTAGCACGTGAGTTCCCTGAGACGCGATCGTTGCCTTGAAGGTCTGCTCAAGCGATTTCAACTCTCGCGACCGACCGGCAAGATGGCTTTTTTCTCTCACGGGAGACCTAAAGTCGAAGGGTGACATCTCAGCCATTCCCGCAGACTATTTGGTCGCGCCCAGTGTTTTCAATAGGAACAGAGGTGTAGCGGACCTTGCCGTTCGGTAGTGCCCCGAATACGCCGGGCGCCCTCAAGCCGTCCGCCCGGCGGGTCGATACTCGGCCCACGGCCGCGGCGTCCCGCGGCCGGCAATCCCAGGAAGCAGGCACGGAGGAGAGCTATGGCCTACGAGATGAAGATCCGCGGCACCGAGGAGGAGGTGAAGGTCCGCAGCCCATGGGCCGTGGCGCTGCTGCCGATCATCACCCTCGGCATCTACCACTTGGTCTGGTGGTACAAGATCAACAAGGAGCTGAAGGCCTACGGCGCCGCCAAGGGCTACGACCTCGGCCAGAACCCGACCAACTCGCTGCTGGCGCTGTTCCCGGGCGGCTTCATCATCGTCCCGGCGCTGATCACCTACTGGCGCGGCACCAAGCGAGCCCAAGGGGCGGCGAAGATCGCCGGCAAGGAGCCGGTCAACGGCTGGCTCTGCATCGTCCTCTACCTGGTCATCTCGATCGGGTTCTGGGCCTACATCCAGTCCTCGCTGAACAAGGTCTGGGAAGCCGAGGCCGAACCGCTCGTAGGCGGCGAAGCGCCTCCCGCCACGGGCGACGAGATGCCGCCGAAACTGGCGTAGGCCTCCCGCGGCCCAGGGCCGCCTCCGTAGTCCGCTCAACCGCGAGCGCCGCTGAGTGATCTGCGGCGCTCGCGGCTTCAGTGCCGCCTCCCCGGCGCCTTTCGCTTTCGATTCGAGCGCGCCGATGGATCAGCCGGCAAGGAACGCTTCGACCGCGGTCGCCTCCCTCTCCAGCGCGGCCATCTCCTTCTTCGCGACCTTGCCGAGGGGCTCGATCTCGACCTTGCCCTTGGGCAGCCGCCAGGTGGCGACGGCGCGGCCTTTGACCAGGGCGAAGGGACGAAAGATGCCGTTCATCGTTACCAGGCGTTTGTGCGGGCCGACGACTTCATCGCGCGAGGTCCAGCCGAGCAGCAGCGGGTCGAAGGCGCCGAGCAGTCGTGGGGGCGGAAACGGTGCGGGGTCGTGGCGGCCGGCGAGATCGACGAGGCCGTCGGGCCGCTCCTCCAACTCGGCGGCGATCGCCGCGAGCCCGGCGCGGGCGTGGCGCAGCGGCACGCCGGCCCAGCGGGCGAGGTCGCGATCGGAGGCCGGCCCATGGCCAGCCAGGTAGCGGCGCGCCAGCTCGGCCAGCGCCGTCTCGCGATCGACCTCGAGCGGCTCATCGAACCAGTCGCGGACGAGCACGAAGGCGTGCTGGCGGCCGGCCATCGGACCGCGCACGATCAGCCCCCGCAGCGCCGCCAGGAAGAGCAGGTGGATCAGCGCCTGGCCCGCGGTCGGTACCCCGGCCGCGTCGAGCCGATCCCGAAGCGGGTCCCGCAGCAGTGGGCCTTCTTCGGCCAGCGCCCGCTCGATCGTCGCCACACCCTTCTCCGCCTGCGCCTCGCTCACCCCCTCCTGCCGCAGCCGCCGCGCGTTGCCGGTCGCCAGCTGCGGCGTCGTCAGCGCCTGCAGCCACGGGTAGTCCTCGCGCCGAACCAGGTGCAGAGTCCCGCGGTTCAGCCAGGTGATCAGCAGCTCGCCCGCGTCGAGCGCCCGGTCGACGTCGCTCGCCACCAGAGCCTCGCTCCGCGAGCGCACCGCCAGCCGCGCCCCGCGCGGATCCTGTCCCTGCACCGCCAGCAGCCGCTCCGCCACCGCCACCGGGCTCGCCAGCGGCTCTCCCGCCAGCCCCTGCGCCGTCAAACGCTCCGCGATCGGTCCCTCGGCAATGGCCATCGCGCCATCATCGCGCCCGGGCGCGAGCGCCTGCTACTTGACGCCGAGCAGATCGACGATGAAGACCAGCGTCGAGTTCGGCGGGATCGTTCCGGCCGCCTGGGAGCCGTAGCCCTGTGCCGGCGGCACGATCAATTCGCGGCGGCCGCCGACCCGCATCCCGGCGATCCCTTCTTCCCAGCCCGGGATCACCAGACCTTCGCCGAGCGGGAAGCTGAACGGTTCGCCCCGGTCCCAGGAGGCGTCGAATTTTTCGCCCCCCTTATAGAGGACGCCGAGGTACTGGACCGTCACTTCCTCCCCCGGCTTCGCCTTCGGTCCGGTACCGACGATCAGGTCGTGCTTCTCGAGCTGATTCGGTGCCGGCCCGGTCTGCAGGGTCGGCGTCGGCTCCGGCCGCTTCGCCGCCTGCTGGGGCGTCGCCTTCTTCACCGTCGCGCTGGCGTCAGTGCCGTCACCGCTCGAGCCACAGCCGCCGGCGAGCAGAGCCACGCTGACGAGCGCGACGACCAGCGCCACCCCCCGGATCCTCATGCTCCCCTCCCGCGCATGGCGGAAGAGTTTACTCAGAAATCACCCTTTAGTGAAAGTCTTCCTGATCTAACGGCCGGTTATTCGGCCCCAGAGGCCGTTGCGGGGGCCCTTCGGCTTCGGCAGCTTGGCCGCCTCGGCGGCGTCGATGGTGAGGACGACGCCGCGCTCGTGGATGCGGTCGACCTCGGGGGCATCGACGAACTTGTGGCCGCCAGGGCCGGCGGTGGTATCGAAGACGATGCCGTCGAAGATGTCGGCGCGCGGCTCGGCGAGGACGCGGACGACGCGGCCGAGCTTCTCGCCGTCCTTCGCGAAGACCGGGACGCCGCGGCTCAGGGTGACGTAGGAGATCTGCTCGCCGAGATCCTGCATCGGGCCGAGCCTAGAGGATCGACCCCACGGCGCCGGTCTAGACTCGGCCGCGGGAACCGACGAGGGAGGCCGTCTTGAACCTGGCATCGATCTTGACCGATACCGCCGAGCGTCTGCCGGACGCGCCGGCAATCCGGCTCGCCGGCGGCGAGACCAGCTTCGCCGAGCTCGACGAGCGCAGCGCCCGGCTGGCGGCACTGCTGGCCGAACGGGGCTTCGAGCCTGTCGACCGGGTCGGGGTGATGCTGCCGAACGTGCCTGAGTTCCCGGTCGCCTACTACGGCGTGCTGCGGGCCGGCGGTGTCGTCGTGCCGATGAACGTGCTGCTGAAACGGCGCGAGATCGCCTTCTATCTCGAGGACTCCGGGGCAAAGCTGCTGCTCGCCTGGCACGGCTTTGCCGAGGAGGCGCGGGTCGGCGCCGAGCAGGCCGGCGCCGAGCTGATCGAGGTCGAGCCGGCCGCCTTCCTCGAGCTGCTCGGTGGGGTCGAGCCGGCCACTGGGCTGGCCGAGGTCGACGACGAGGACACCGCGGTGATCCTCTACACCTCCGGCACCACCGGCAAACCGAAGGGCGCTGAGCTGAGCCACGCCAACCTCGCCCGCAACGCCGACGTCTCCGCCCGTACCAACACCACCGTCGGCGAGGGCGACGTCGTCCTCGGCGCCCTCCCCCTCTTCCACTCCTTCGGCCAGACGGTGAGCATGAACGCCTCGGTCCTGGTCGGCGCCTGCCTCACCCTGGTCCCCAAATTCGACCCCGGCGAGGCGCTGGAGACGATGGCCCGCGACGGCGTCACCCACTTCTACGGGGTGCCGACGATGTACGGGGCGCTGCTCCACCACCCCGACCGCGAGGACTACGACGTCTCCGCCCTGCGGGTCTGCATGACCGGCGGCTCGGCGATGCCGGTCGAGGTCCTGCACGGCTTCGAAGAGGCCTTCGGCGCGATCGTGCTCGAGGGCTACGGCCTCTCGGAGACCTCGCCGGTGGCGTCCTGCAACCACCCCGACAAGGAGCGCAAGCCGGGCTCGATCGGGACCCCGATCGAAGGGGTCGAGATGCGCGTCGTCGACGCCGAGGACAACGAGGTCGCCCAAGGCGAGGTCGGCGAGATCGTGATCCGCGGCCACAACATCATGAAGGGCTACTGGAACCGCTCCGACGCCACCGAGGAGGCGATGCGGGGCGGCTGGTTCCACAGCGGCGACCTTGCCAAGGTCGACGAGGATGGCTACTTCTTCATCGTCGATCGCAAGAAGGACATGATCATCCGCGGCGGCTACAACGTCTTCCCGCGCGAAGTCGAGGAGGTGATCTACGAGCACCCGAAGGTCCGCGAAGCGGCGGTGGTCGGGGTCCCGGACGAGCGTTGGGGCGAGGAGGTCGGCGCCGCGGTGGTGCTGATCGACGGCGAGGAGGCCGAACCGGACGAGATCCGCGACTGGGTGAAGCAGCACGTCGCCGCCTACAAGTACCCACGCCTGGTCTGGTTCCTCGACGACCTGCCGAAGGGCCCCACCGGCAAGATCCTCAAGCGCGAGATCGAGCCGCCGCAGGCGACTGGCTGAGCAGCCAGTTTCGCGCTAACCTCCGCCTGCCGCCGACCGTTACATCAAAAGGAGCAGAGATGAGCGTCGCCTCCCAGAACCTGATGGACAACGTCACCTACGAGGGCCTCTACAGGCGCTGGGAGCAGGGCAACTGGAGCGCCTACGACATCGACTTGAGCCAGGACCGCGTCGGCTGGGAGGCGCTCAGCGACATCCAGCGCCGCTCGGCGATGTGGATCTACTCGATGTTCTTCTACGGCGAGGACCGCGTCGCCGACACCCTCGCCCCCTACGTCACCGCGGCGCCGACGGCAGAGCAGGAGTACTTCCTCGCCACCCAGCAGGTCGACGAGGTCCGCCACTCGGTCTTCTTCCATCGCTTCTTCAAGGACGTGATCGGGGTCGGCGGCGACTCGGTCAAAGACACCCTGGCCGCCACCCTCCCGCAGCTGAACTGGGGCTACCTCGGCGTCTTCAATCGCCTCGATCGGATGGCCGAGGAACTCCGCAAGGACCGCTCGGTGGCCAAGTATGCCCAGGCGATCACCCTCTACCACCTCGTCGTCGAGGGCCAGCTGGCCCAGCCCGGACAGCACTTCATCGAGGACTTCTTCGCCTCCAAAGACTCGATGCCCGGGTTCAGCGAGGGGATGGGCCACGTCTCCCAGGACGAGCAGCGCCACATCGGCTTCGGGGTCAAAGTGCTCTCCGAACTGCTGGCGCCGTCCTACCCCGGCTGGGAGGAGAACCGCGCCGCCGTTACCGAGCTGCTGCGCGAAGTCCTCGCCTACAGCCCCGCCGTCTTCTACCCGCCGAACATGGACCGCTCCTACACCGAGTGCTACGGCTTCAGCCTCGAGGACATCTTCGCCTTCGGGCTGAAACTGGTGCGGCAGCGCTGGCGCACGATCGGCTTCCCGACCGAGGAGATGCCCCACGGCGTCTTCCCCTTCGACCCCGATTCCGACGAGCGCACCCTCGCCGAGCGCCAGGTGAAGATGATGGAATTCGGCGTCGTCGGCCCGCCCGGGGTGACCAAGCCGAACCCCTCCGAGGAAGCCCAGCGCCTCTACTTCGACATGACCCAGCGGGCCGCCAACCCAGCGGCCGCCAACGGCACCCCGCTGGTCTACCAGTGGCGCTTCAGCGACGCCAACCCCTGGCACATGACGATCGCCAACGGCGAGGTCCGCACCGAGCCCGGCGAGGCCCCCAGCCCGACCCTGACGATCGAGAGCAGCTGGAAGGACTGGGTCGAACTCGGCAAACCCGGGGCCAACCCCTGGAAGTCGATCATGCAGCGCCGCGTCCGCCCCCGCGGCAAGCCCGCCGAGCTGCTGCGGCTGCGCAAGGTGTTCGGCTAAGACCCGGGTGCCCCGGGGATCGCGGCTTCCTGCAGGCGTGCCGCAGGCCGCGTTTATTCGGGCGCTGGGAAAGCGCCGGCGCTGAAGTTCGTCAGGCGGACGCTGGGGTCGGTCCCGCTGAGAGCGACGTGGCCGGCATCGTGCCGTGGTGCCGCGCCGAGGGTCCCGGTCAGAATCTCCTTGAAGCCGGAGCCAGTATCGGTCCAGGCAGACAGCAGGTTGCCCTTGGCGACTAGGGCGAAGCGCGAACCCGGCAGGAGCTTGACGTCGGCGCCGGAGGCGACGACCGTGTGGCTCGTTTCAGTGTCCCAGTCGTCGATCTCGACCCGGTAGTGATTGAGGATGCGCCGGCTGAGACGAAGCTGGTAGCCACGCTCGCGCAGGTCGGGACGGGGGGCGTTCAGCCAGAGGGAGAGCGAACGCGGTTCGCGCTGAGCCTCCCCGGCGACCTGGGCCGAGACGGCATCGCCCAAGCCACTATCGGCGAATTCGGCCGGGACCCAGTAGGCGCCGTTGACACGATCGACCGTGTTCGACCTGGTCCAGCCCGCGGCTACCCGGCCGGGGGAGAAGGTCCAGGCTGCCTGGGCCCACGAACCTCCCAGCGAGAGCGGGTCTTCGCTGCGGTTGAGCGGGTCGAGCAGTTCCAGGCCCGGGAGGGATTCTTCCGGCGACGGTGCCTTCACGTATTCGGCAACCTCGATCGCGGAGCTCGCTTCGCCGCTCGCCGCTCGCCGCCAGACGGCGACGGCATCTCCATGACTGTTCGCTGCAACTTCGGCGCCGTCGGCCGGGCCGTCACCGGCGAGGTCGGCGACCTGGCTCGGAAGCGGCCCTTCCCAGTTGAGATGAGAAGCCGCCTGGACGGACGGAGCAGCTCCCCCGTTCCAGACCGCGACGAGATCGCCGGCGACGTCGGTGCTCAGCTTCGGTTTGCGAGGTTCGAAGCCGGCTTCGATCGCGTGCGGGGCCTGCCACGGCTTCGGCCGTATGTGGACTTCTTTCGGTGCCTTGGTCGACCAAGCCAGATGGTCACCGCCCGTCCAGATCGCCAGCGCTTGCCCACGCGGAGACATCGCCACTTCGAACGCCGATATCGAGCCTTCGGCTTCCTTTGAAATCGTCACGGGAGGGTGCCAGGTCCGCGCCAGGCCATTCCACAGGGTGGCCTCGGCCACCGAGCCTCCGGCCCGGGCGCAGCGAAACCCCAAAACCGCTTTCCGTTCGGCCCCGGCCGCGACCGCTGGCCCCATGCAGTCTTCGCCCGCTTTAGACACCTCTTCGGGTTCCCGCCAGGCGCTTTTGACAAAGCGTCGCGTTGCCTCGATCCGGCCGGCTTCGCCTTCGCTGCGCTCCCAGGCCGCCGTGACATCGCCCGCCGCATTGATCGCCACTCGCGGCGCCAGCACTCGCGAGTGGGCATTCGAAAGGTCGCCCACTCCGTGCCATTCGTCGCTGGGGAGCATGGTGGCCGACTTCACGCGATACCCACTTCCAGCACGAACGACCCAAATCGCGACGGCTTCTCCGGTGCCGTTCATCGCAAGCTCCGGTTCGAGCGCTTCGATCCCGGGCGCCGAGAGATCGACCGGCTCGCTCCAGCTCCCCCCGGCCTCTCTCTCCACCGCCTGGATCACCCCACCGGCCAGCGCCCAGACCGCCACGGCGTCGCCGCTGTCGTCGAGCGCCACATGGGGTTCTTCGGCCCGACGCCCCGGCGGCGAGAGATCGACCGGTTCCCCCCAGGATTCGCCGGCGTCGCGGCTGGCCGCCTGGATCGTCGCGCTGCCGCCTTGGTCCAGCTGCCAGACCGCCGTGGCTGCGCCGCCGGTGCTGATCGCGACGTCAGGCGTCTCGACTTCGCCGCCGCCGACCGAAATGACGCTGCCCGGATTCCAGCCCGCCGCCGCGCTGGCGGTCGCGGGGCTCAGCGCGCCCAGTGCGGGCAACGCGGCCATCAGCGTCATGCATGTCAGCCAGCGGGATCTGGACATCTAAATGACACCGTATTGGTTGTTAACCGAAGGTACAGTGGCGATATTAATTAGGTCCGAAATCGGTACTGGCGGAGCGCGAGCGCGGGTAAGGCCAAACCTCGTGCTCAGCCGACGGGAGCGTGCCGGCGCTGAAATTACCCACGCGGAGCCCGGGGTCGGTGCCGGCCAGCCCGACCCGCCCGGCGTCGTGGCGCGGAGCGGAGCCGAGCGCGCCGAGCAGGATCTCCCTGAAACTGCCTCGCCGGGTGGTGGTCCAGGCGGAAAGCAGGTTGCCCTTGGCAACCAGAGCGGCGACCCCGGACCTCAGCCTGAAGACGCCGGAGGCGATCACCGTGTGGCTCGCCCTGCCTTCCCAGTCGATGATCTCGATTTCGCAACTCCCCAGCTGACCGGAAAGGTGGAGCTGGTAGCCGGCCTTGCGGCGGCCGGGTTTGGGCATGTTCAGCCAGAGGGAGACCGCGTGCACCTTGCTGCCGCAACCGGTTACGGCCCGGACGGCGTCGCCGAAGGTGGTGTCGACGAATTCGTCAGGCACCCAGTAGGCGCCGTTGACGCGGTGGACCGCTTCCGACCTGGTCCAACCATTTGCCACCCGGCCAGCCGAGTAGGCCCAGTCCAATCGACGCCATGAGCCTTTCAGCGACAGTGGGTCTTCGCTTTTGCGGGCGAACGAGTCGCGCAACGGCAGGCCCGCCAGAACTTCGTCAGGCGTCGTCGCCTTGGCGTATTCGGCCACTTCGATCGTCGTTCCGCCTACGCCCCCTCCGCGCCAGACCGCGACGCCGTCGCCGTGAGCGTCGACCGCCACCTCGGCTTCGCCGGCGGGGTCGCCCTCCCCTGCGAGGTCGGCGGTCTGGGCAGCGGTGGAGCTTCCTTCCCAGTTGAGATCGGAGGCGCCACCGACGTAGGGCGCGGCTGTCCCCGGTCCGTCCCAGACGGCGACGAGATCTCCGTCGTCGTCGGTGCCGAGCCTCGGGTCGCCAGGGGAGGGCCCGGTCGCGACCGCCTCGGGAGCCTGCCAGGGCTGTGCCGGATCGAGCCTCAGCGCCGGTTTTCTGGCAAAGCTCAGCCGGCCGCCGGCGGACCAGATCGCGACCGATTCACCGGCTGCGTTCATCGCGACCTCGGGCGTCGAGACAACGTCTTCCCCTCCCCGCGAGATCTGCTGCGGCAGCTGCCAGACGCGATTCAGATCCCTCCAGAGGGTCGCAACGACGACCGAGCCGCCGGCACGGTCGCAGCGAAACGCGACCACGCCCTCTTCGTCCGCTTCTCCGCGACGGCGCTGTTCTTCGCGTTCTCCGGCCCCGACCGACGGGGCGACGCAGGTCTCGCCGGCAGGCGAGACCACGGCAGCAGCCCTCCAAACCTGGTGCCTGGCGACCAGGCGCTTGGCCGCTTCGATCCGGGCGCTGCCGCCGTCGCGTCGCTCCCACGCCGCCACGGCCCCATCGGCGCGGTCGACCGCGATCCGTGGTGAGAGCAGGAGAGGGGCCGGTGGAGAGATGCTCCTCGGCGAGCGCCACTTCCCTTCGCCGCCAAGGCTGGTGGCCTGGATGCGATCGACGCTCCCGTTCCAGCGAACCCAAACGGCAACGACCACGCCGGTGGCGTCCGTCGCGATCTGCGGTTCCCGCGCTTCGGCCCCGGGGGTCGAGAGGAAGGCCGGTTCGCTCCAGCCGCCAGAACCGTGCGTGGACTCCTGGACCGGACCGTGTTCCAATCCCCAGACGACGAAGGTCTCGCCTTCGTCGTCGATCGCGACCTGGGGGTCTTCCGCCCTACGCCCGGGGGGCGAGAGATCGACTGGTTCGCTCCAAGTCCCGCCGGCGACACGGCGGACCGCCTGGATCGTAGAGCTGCTGCCTTCGTCCAGGTCCCAGACGACCACCGCTTCGCCGCCGTCTGGGGCGATCGCGGCGTCGGGCGACCCGACTTTGCCACCGGCGGAGACGACGCCGCCCGGGTTCCACCCCACCGCGGCGCTCGCCGTCGCCGGACCGAGAGCGACGAGCACCGGCAGCGCCGCCAGGAACAAGAGTCGTGTCAGCCACCGGGTTCGCAGCATCGGATACGGCGGCAGTATCCGTCCGCCGGGCACCGCCGCGGGTGAAGATCGCGAACTCAGTCCGAAACCGGTACCCGGGTGTTAGGAGATCGGCGGGCGGGCGTCGGCCCAGGGGCGCTCGGCCTCGATCTGGGCTGCCAGTGAGAGCAGCTGCCACTCGGCGCCGGGGCGGCCGATGATCTGGACCGAGAGCGGCATGCCGTCGGCGCCGAGGCCGAAGGGAACCGCCATCGCGGGGTTGCCGAGGTGGTTCCAGGGGAGGCAATAGGGATAGAAGCGGCTCATCCCGAGCACGGTGTGGAGGGCGCCGCGGCCCTGCCAGCGGCGGACCGGCAGCGCGGTGCCGCCCATCACCGGCATCACCAGGACGTCGATCGAATCGAAGATCGAGTTGATCCGGGCGATCTCGCCGGGCCGCTTCGCCATAACTTTGGCGTGGAGGGACTCGGGCAGCAGGCCACCGAGTCGGCCGAAGCCGCGGGTGCGCCGTTCGAGCCGCTCGGGCAGCGGCACTTCCTCGACCGATTCGGCGACGCCCTTGAGGTATCGGACGGTGATCGTGTCGCCAATCGAGCCCCACTGGGGATCGCGAGCGGAGACCTCGTGGCCGAGGGTGCCGAGCCACTCGGCCGCCTCGACCGCGGTCCGCTTCACCTCGTCGGAGACGTTCGGCGGCGCCATCGCCCGCGGCGGCGCGGTCGAGAAGCCGACCCGGAGCTTTCCGGGCGGAGTCTTCACGGCCTCGACGAACGGCCGCTCGGGCGGCGCCGGCGCTTCATCCTCGCTCGAGCCGCCGGAGACGACGTCGAGCCAGAGCGCGGTGTCGAGCACGGTGCGGCTGAGGCAGCCTTCGACCGCGAGGCCACGCCAGCCTTCGACCCGCGGCGCCAGCGAGACCCGCCCGCGCGAGGGCTTCAGCCCGAAGAGGCCGTTGCAGGCGGCAGGGATGCGGATTGAGCCGGCGCCGTCGCCGGCCGAGGCGAGGGAGACGATCCCGGCCGCGACCGCGGCGCCGGAGCCGCCGCTGGAACCGCCCGGGGTCCGTTGCGGATTCCAGGGGTTGCGGCTGACCCCGTAGGTCGCCGACTCGGTGAAGCCGCAGATCGCCAGCTCCGGCAGCAGGGTGAGGCCGATGACGATCGCCCCCGCCTCGCGCAGCCGCCGCACCACCTCCGAGTCGGCCTTGGCCGGCTCCTCGAAGGCATCGGTGCCGTGCAGGTTGACCTCGCCGGCGACGTCGACTTCGTCCTTGATCGCGATCGGCACCCCGAGCAGCGGTCGCTCGTCGCCGGCTTTCAGCCGCGCTTCGGCCTGCTCGGCTTCGAGCAGGGCCTTCTCGGCGAAGACCTTGCGGAAGGCGTTCAGCTGCGGGTCGAGCCGCTCGATCCGCTCGAGCGAGGTCTGCACCAGCTCGCGGGGCGAGACCTCTCCGGCCCGCACCATCTCCGCCTGGCGCGCGGCGCCGACGAAGGCGAGCTCGTCCCTGGTTGCGGTCCCCTCCGGCACGCGACGATCCTACGCCCGCGCGCCCTCCGGTGCCTCGGCGCCGTCCTCGCCGGCGGCGCCCTCGAAGCTGAGGTTCGGCAGCAGACGGTCGAGCCAGGCCGGCATCCACCAGTTCCAGTCGCCGAGCAGCTTCATCGCCGCCGGGACCAAGATCAGCCGCACCAGGGTCGCGTCGAGGGCGATCGCGATCGCGCAGCCGAGGCCGATCTCTTTGATCGAGGGCACTCCGGTGAGGACGAAGACGGCAAAGACCGCGGTCATGATCAGGGCCGCCGAGGAGATCGTCCGGGCGCTCGAGGAGAGGCCCTCGGCGACGGCGCGCTCGTTGTCGCCGTGGCGCAGGTAGCGCTCGCGGATCCGCGACATCAGGAAGACCTCGTAGTCCATCGAGAGGCCGAAGACGACGGCGAAGATCAGCGGCACGTTGATCGTGTCGATCGCGCCGAGGCTTTCGAAGCCGAGGAAGCCGTCCAGCCAGCCCCACTGGAAGATCGCCACCAGGATCCCGAAGGCGGCGCCGATCGAGAGCAGGTTCATCAGCACGGCCTTCAGCGGCAGCAGCAGCGAGCGCAGCATCACCATCAGGACGACGAAGCTGAGCGCGAGGACGAAGAGGATGATCTTCCACATCCCGCCGGAGACCTGGGCGTTGACGTCGACTCCGCGGGCGGTTTCGCCGCCGACGTTGACCGTCGCCAGCTGCGAGATCGGACTGGCGGGGACGATTACTTCGCGCAGTTGGTCGATCTGCTCCCGGGCCGCGGTCGACTCGCTGACCGAGCCCGGCGTCGCCTGGATCAGCGCCGCGTCGCCGGCGAAGACGGGCGGCGCAACCGCTTCGATGCCTTCGACCGAGCGCAGTTCGCGGGCGAAGCCAACGACCGCGGCGCGATCGGCGCGGCTCGGCGGGCCGGGGAATTCGGCGACGAGCTGGACCGGGTCGGTGCCGCCGCCGAGCTTTTCGGAGGCGAGTTCGGTGCCGACCCGCACGTCTGAGGTCTTCGGGAACTGGGCGAGTGCCTCGGTCCCGGTCTTCAGCGACAGCAGCGGGCTGGCGAGGACGAGGAGGACGGCACTGACGCCGAGCACCGCCCGCCACGGGTGGGCCATCACCGCCCGCGTCCACGAGGTCCAGAAGGGGGTGGCGCCGGGGACCGCGTCGGGGTCGGCTGGCTGCGGCTTCTGGCGACGGTAGAAGCGACGGCGCAGCCAGCGCTCGACCCGGCCGACGATCCCGCCCGGCAGCACCCGGTCGCCGAGCATCGCGATCAGCGCCGGCAGCAGCGTCGTCGCGGTCAGGATCGAGACGGCGACGACGGTCATCGCCCCCAGCGCCATCGAGCGCAGCGCCTGGTTGTCGACCATCCAGAGGCCGGCGAGGGAGATGATCACCGCCAGCCCGGAGAAGCTGACCGCCAGGCCCGAAGTCTGCAGCGCCAGCGCTCGAGCGCGGCCACGGTCGGCGCCGGCCTCGCGCTCCTCCCGGTAGCGGGCGAGGATGAAGAGCGAGTAGTCGATTGCCACCCCGATCCCGATCATCGAGGCCATGTTGGTGACGAAGACCGAGGTCGTCATCCTCAGCGAGATGAAGTAGATGATCGCGCCGGTGATCAGCACGCTGACGAAGCCGAGCGCCAGCGGCAGGATCGCCGCCGCCAGCGAGCCGAAGACGACGAGGAGGATGATCGCGATGATCGGGAACCCGGTCGCCTCGGCCTGCGAGAGATCCTTTTTCGAGATCTCCTGCATCCCGGCCCAGATCGTCGGCTGCCCGACCAGATAGGGAGTGACACCGTTCTCGGCACTGCCTGGGTCGAGCCCTTCGCGCAGGTCGGTGGCGGAATCGATCAGCTCGTCGGCCGAGCGCTGCGAGCGCAACGGCAGGATCGCCGTTTCTCCGGCCGCCAGTTGTCGGCCCGCCGCCACGGCCGCCGCCGGCGCCAGCTCGACTTCGTCCAGCTGGGCGACTTCGGCGCGGACTCGGGCGATCGCCGCCTGCCGCTGCGCCGCGCTCGCCCCCGGTTCGGCCTGCAGCAGCACCGAGATCCCGTCGGACTTCGCGCCGAACTCCTCCTGCAGCGCTTCGGAGACCTGCTTCGACTGGCTGCCCGGCACGTCGAAGCCGCCGCCGCTGAGGTGTTCGGTCTGTTTCGCCGCGAACGGCAGCGCCGCGATCACCAGTACCAGCCACGCCGCCAGGACCCAGCGTCGCCGCCGTCCCAGGAACCCCGCCAAGCCCTCCATCGCGCCTCTCATCGCGGCCCAGCCTCCCCCGCCGGGGGAGCCCCGGTCTGTGACGCCGCTCACTCCGTGAGCCGCGTCACTCGCGGGGGGGCGAAACCAGGACCGCCCGGGCCTTTGCTCGGCGTGGACATCTGGGACTACTTCTTCCGCTTCCAGTACGAGGTCCGGCGCCGCTGTGGTGTCGATCCGGATTCCGAGCGATATTCACCCGACCGCGGCTCCGAGCAAGGCGGCGTGCTGGAAGTGATCTTGCCGCTCACCCCCGACGCTTACCTGAGGCTGTACGAGGAGGTCGAGATCGTCGACGGTCGCTGGCCCCGGCGATTCGAGTACTCCTACGTGCTCGTCGCGGGCGGACGCCACCTGCACAGCTGGGAACTAGATCCGGCTCACCCGGACATGCCACTGCATGAGCATGTCGGACCGCGGCGTCGACGCTTCCTCGGAGCGGAGATTTCGTTGAAGCGTGTGGTCGTTTCGTCCTGGGATCTGCTCGACCGACGCGCGAACCAGCGAACTAGAACTGATCGTCCGGAAGGCCATTGAACCGCCGCTCTTTTTTCCAGCGGCGGAACCAACCAGACCAGACCACGCAGTCGTGCGGTGGCACCCTCCAGGGCACTTCCCAGTTCTTGTGGAGGCGGTAGAACTCGAACGAGTCCAGTTCGAACTCGTCTTCGTGTTCCTGCAGGCGCTGGCGGCAGAACGCTTCGTCGGCAACCGCGTACTCGATCGTCATGCCCCTACCTTAGGGCCGAGCCGCACCGTTTTCTCCCCCCGGTCGAGCCCGCAACGAGCGGAATCGAGGCTCACAGCGCTTCAGTCCTTGACCAGCAGGAAGCGGGCGCTCGCGGTGCCGGCTTCGATCGCCGCGTCGTCTTCGCGGTCGGGGTCGGAAAGCGCCTGGAGGGCGAAGCCGTCGCCGAGGGCGAGCAGGTAGGAGACCACCGCTTCGGCGTCGAAGCGAAGCCGCAGGACGCCCTCGCGCTCCTTCGCGCGGAGGACCTCGGCGACGTGGGAGCGGGTGTTGGCGAAGAGTCGACCGACCTCCTCCTGGATCTCCGGGTTGCGCCGGCCGGCGGAGAAGAGCTCGTAGATCAGCAGGAAGAAGCCGGGCTCGTTCTCGATCAGGTCGGTGAGGCTGGAGACGAGGACGTCGAGGACGTCGTCGACCGACTCGGCCCGGGAGAGCATCTCGTCGAGCCGGGCGACGCGCAGCTCGGAGTCGCGGCGGACAACCTCGACCAGGAGCCGCTCCTTGGTCCCGAAGTAGTAGTGGAGGAGGCCGCGGCTGACCCCGGCCTCGCGGGCGACGTGCTCGAAGGTGGAGGCGGCGGCGCCGCGGGCGGCGACGCTGTCGCGCATCGCGTCGACGATGCGCTTGGCCTTGTCGCCGCTGAGCTCGCGCTCTTTCGTCGCGGCCGCCTCCATCTAGCGGCCTAAGAGCCGTTGATGCTGGTGGTCGAGGTGTACTCGAACTCCTCTTCGGCACCGAAGAGGGTGTCGAGCACGGCCTTGCGGGCGCCCTCGCTGACGACCAGGGCGACGATGCCGCCGACGATCGCGAGCAGCAGGATCCGGCCCAGCTTGCCCTTCTTCTTCGGCTTCTGGAAGCGGTCGTTAGCGTCCTTGAGGCTCTCGGTCGCCTTCTTCAGTTCCTTCTGCAGCTTCTTGTCGCTGGTCACGGCCTTGACCGGGCTCTTGCCGTTGCCGGTGGCCCGCTCAAAGGCGGTCTTCGCGCGTTCGAACGCGTCGCGCAGATCTTCGCGCAGGTCTTCGTCCTCCATCAGGCGCTGCACGTAGGGGTTCTCGCGGGCGGTGTCGTAGATGTCGCTGGCGCGATCGGCCGTCGTCTTGCTCATACCTTCTCCTCGCTCAAGTTCCGTGGCTCCCTTTGCAGGATATTCCCTTACCCGGGGTGGGGGCGGTCAAGCACCCCCTGGCCGCGCACTAGACGACCGGCAGCGGGCGCCTCAGCCCGGCCCGACGCCGTCGATCAAAACGCCATTGGTCCGCCACCCCAGCGGGTATTCGCGCACGGCCCGCAGCGGCAGCCGCGCCAGCCCGGGGCCGCGGCGGACGTAGCGGCGGACCTGCAGGCGATCGGCGTCCCAAGTCTGTTTGAGCACGAAGCCGCGGCCGAGCAGGTGGGGCGGTGGAGGTGGCACGTCGCCATCGGAGACGAAGTCGATTTCGCGGACCAGCCAGGGGTAGCGTTCGATCGAGCGCACCTGGAAGGCGCCGGTCGAGAGGTAGAAGCGCAGCGGTGCCTCCCCCAGCGTCCACAGCACCATCGCCCGCGGCCCCTTCGGTTCGCCGATCCGCGCCGCGACGCCCTTCCAGTCCGGGCGCTGCAGGCTCGGCGAGGCGCTGGCCCAGACGCAGAAGCCGAGCGAATAGGCGACCAGCACCGCGCCGAGGACGGTGCCGAGCCGCCGCGCCCGCGGCGCCGCGACGGCGATCGCGACGACAAGCAGCAGCGGCACCAGCGCCGGCAGCAGGTTGCGGGCGAGGATGTAGTCCTCGCCCGACGAGAGGAGGGCGATCGCCAGCGGTATCCCCAAGCCGGCGACCCCGGCGAGCACCGGCAGGCCCGCCGCCCGACGGTCCTCCCGGGTGCCCCGCCAGGCGAGCAGGGCGAAGCCGGCGAAGCAGAGGGCGAGCGGCAGGAGCCAGAGCTGCGGGCGGTCGGGCTGGCCGATGATGTCGGCGGTCTCGCCGGTGACGAAAGCGCCCGCCGCTTCGGCGAGACGGTGCCCGAGCGAGAACTCGTCGATCCACTCGGCGTGGCCGGCCGACATCTGGTGGAGGGCGAGCGGGGCGAGCGCCGCGGCGAAGCCGGCGAGCACCGCCAGGCCGGGCAGGGCGGCCCGGCCGCGCCGGCGCAGCAGGAAGGCGACCTCAGCGACCAGCGGGAAGACGGCGAAGTAGTGGGTCGCCAGGGCGAGGCCGGAGAAGAGGCCGAAGAGGAGGACGTCGCGGCGGCGGCCGTCCCGCCAGGCGCGGACGCAGAAGAGCAGCGCCAGCGCCGAGAGCAGGACCAGCAGCGAGTAGCAGCGCGCCTCCTGCGAGTACCAGAGCAGCATCGGGTTGACCGCGATCAACGCCGCCGCCCAGAGCCCGACTCGGCGGCCCCGGAGCTCGGCCCCGAGCAGGTAGCCGACCGGAACCACCGCCACCCCGGCCAGCGCCGAGAGCGAACGCAGACCCCAGTCGCCCGTCCCGCTCGCCTGGGTCCAGACCCAGGCGAGCGCGTAGTAGAGCGGCGGTGCCGACTCGCTGAAGCCGACCGCATCCATCGCGTGGCCGAAGGAGCCGCGGAGGATGCGGCTGGCGGTGACCACCTCGTCGTGGTGGTAGCTCTGCACGCCGAGGGTGGCGAAGCGCAGGACGGCGGCGCCGACGGTCAGCCCGGCGACGATCCAGAAGACCCGCGAGCGCGTCCGCGCCGCCTCGGCGATCCGCGCCAGCAGGCCCTCCGAGCCGCCGCGCAGCGTCGCCGCCGCCGCGCCGCTCAACTCAGCGCCACCTCGAGTGCCGCGGAGACCTCGTCGACGAAGACGAACTCGAGGCTGCCGAGCTCCCCGTCGGGGATCTCCTCGACGTCGCCGGCGTTGCGGTCCGGAACGATCACCTGCTTGATCCCCGCCCGCTGCGCCGCCAGGCTCTTCTCCTTCAGTCCGCCGATCGGAAGCACCTGCCCGGTCAGCGTCACCTCGCCGGTCATCGCGACGTCGTTGCGGACCGGCCGGCCGCTGACCAGCGAGGCCAGCGCCACCGTCATCGCCACCCCGGCCGAGGGCCCGTCCTTCGGCACCGCCCCGGCCGGCACGTGAACGTGGATGTCGTGCTCGGCGAACCAGTTTTCGCCGAGCTGCGGCGCCACCTCGATCCAGTGCCCCCGCACCCAGGAGAGCGCCGCCTGCGCCGACTCCTTCATCACCTCGCCGAGCTGACCGGTGATCGTCAGCTTGCCCGAGCCGGGCATCGCCGTCGCCTCGATGAAGAGGACGTCGCCGCCGACCGGGGTCCAGGCGAGCCCGGTGGCGACGCCGGGGTCCTTGGTCCGCCGCCGCTGCTCGGCGAAGACCCGTCGCCGCCCCAGCAGCTCGCGCGCTTTGCGGCCGGAGACTCGGACCTTCCCCTTCGACTTCCCCTCGGCGACCCGGCGGGCGACTTTGCGGCAGATCGTGCCGATCTGCCGCTCGAGGTTGCGGACCCCGGCCTCGCGGGTGTACTCCTCGACGATCGCCGCGATCCCGGCGTCGGTGAACTCGATCTGCGACGCCTTCAACCCGTTGGCGGCGATCTGCCGGCCGACCAGGTAGCGGCGGGCGATCTGCTTCTTCTCGGCCAGCGTGTAGCCGGAGAGTTCGATCGTCTCCATGCGGTCGAGCAGCGGCCCCGGAATCGTGTCGAGGACGTTGGCGGTGGCGATGAAGACGACGTCAGAGAGGTCGAACTCGAGGTCGAGGTAGTGGTCGCGGAAGCTGTCGTTCTGGGCCGGGTCGAGGACCTCGAGCATCGCCGAGGCGGGGTCGCCGCGAAAGTCGGCGCCCATCTTGTCGATCTCGTCGATCATGAAGACCGGGTTGCGCGAGCCGGCGTCGCGCAGGGCACGGATGATCGTCCCCGGCAGGGCGCCGATGTAGGTGCGGCGGTGGCCGCGGATCTCCGCCTCGTCGCGGACGCCGCCGACCGAGATCCGCTCGAACTCCCGCCCCAGCGCCTTGGCGATCGATTTGCCGAGGCTGGTCTTGCCGACCCCGGGCGGCCCGACGAAGCAGAGGATCGGCCCCGGGCTCTCCGGGTTCAGTTTGCGGACCGCCAGGTACTCGAGAATCCGGTCCTTGATCGGCTCGAGATCGTAGTGGTCGGCGTCGAGGACCTTGCGGGCGTGCTTCAGATTGAGGTCGTCTTCGGTCTCGACCGACCAGGGCAACTCGGTCAGCCACTCCAGGTAGGTGCGGATCACGCCGTGCTCGGCGGCGGCCGGCGGCAGTTTGACCAGCCGGGAGAGCTCCCGGTCGGCGGCTTTGCGGGCGTGCTCGGGCAGGTTCGCCGCCTCGATTTTCTCCCGCAGTTCGTTCGCTTCGGCCTGGCCCTCATCCTCCTCCCCGAGCTCTTCCTGAATCGCTTTCATCTGCTGGCGGAGGATGAACTCGCGCTGGCCCTTGTCGACTTCGGACTGGACCTGGGACTGGATCTGGGTGCCGAGCTGAACCACCTCGAGCTCGCGGGCGAGGATCTGCGAGAGGTGGCGAAGGCGGCGGCCGACGTCGACCTCCTCCAGCAGCTGCTGCTTCTCCTCGGTCGAGATCCGCAGGGCGCCGGCGATTAGGTGGCCGAGCGCCGCCGGGTCGTCGATGTTGGTCACCGCCAGCTGCAGCTCCTCCGGCAGATAGGGAATCTGCTCGACGATCTCCGAGAAGGTGCGTTGGACGTTGCGGCTGAGCGCCTCCAGCTCCGGGCCGGGCGCCTCGATGTCGGGCAGCGGCTTAATCCGCGCCACCAGGTAGGGCTCCTCGGCGACGTAGTCGGTCAGCTTCACCCGCTGGGTGCCCTGGACGAGGACGCGCAGGGAGCCGTCGGGGATCTTGATCATCCGCGCGACGTAGCCGGCGACGCCGACGTCGTAGAGGTCGGCGGGGCCGGGGCGCTCGTTCTCGGGATCGCGGGAGGCGACCATCGCCAGCATCCGATTGGTCCCGAGGACGTCGTTGACCAGCGTCACCGAGCGCTCCTGGCCGACCGCCAGGGGGGTCAACGTTTCCGGGAAGGTGACGGTTTCGCGCAGCGGCAGGATCGGCAGCGCCGCCGGCAGCGGCTGGTCCAGCGCCAGCGGGTCGTCGCCGTCGAGCGGCGCCTCGACCACTTCGAGCACGGGCGAGCCCTCCATCAGCCGCGCCCGATCGGCACCCGGCGGGTCGTCTCCTCGGGGTCTTTCAGCGGCAGCTCGATCCGCAGCACGCCGTCCTCGTAGTTGGCGGTCGCCTTTTCGGCGTCGACCTCGACCTGCAGCTCGACCACCCGGCGGAAGGGCCCGGAGGGGATCTCGAGCTGTTGGTAGACGCGGCCCTCGGTCTCCTGCAGCGGTCGTTCGCCGACGATCGCCAGGTGTCGACCGGAGACCTCGATCCCGACTTCGTTGAGGGCGACCCCGGCGAGGTCGACCTCGACCACCGCCCGCTGCGGTTCGCCGCAGTAATAGACGTCGACGTTGGGCGAGAAGCCGCTGCTGCGGCGGCTGACGTAGCGGGCGCGGCCCCAGGTGTCGCCGAGCATCGAGTCCATCTCACGGCGCATGCGGGCGAAATCGGCGAAGAGGTCGCGCTGCGGCATCGGGGCGAACTTTAGCCGCCTAGGACGAAGCGCCCGGCGCGCGGGTGGCGCTCAGGCGGGGCGGGTTTGCCAGCGGGGGGCGCGCATGAGGAGGACCGGCTGACGGGGTGGGACGAGGCCCTCGGGGCGGTTGGGACGGAAGGTGGCGCAGGGCTCGCCCAGCTCGAGGGCGCAGAGGAGGTTCTTGTGGAAGTAGCAGTCCTCGCAGGTGGGGGGCTTTGGCTTGCGCGGCACGGCGCGGCATCTAAGCAGCCGGGACCAGGGCCTGCAGGCGTCGATTCCGCAAATCGCTACCTATTCGCAACGACTCCGAAACAAGGTCGTCACGACTTCCCCGCGTGTTCCGGGTAGGGCGGGTCGCCCCTCTAGTATGGACGGCCAATGGAGGCCCACAACGCCCAATCCCGCGCCGAGAAGCTGGCGGCTTCCCCGCCCCTCTTCAAAAGCGAATTCCTCAACTTCTTCAGCCGGGTACACCCGGCGGTGCCGGCGATCGTCTTCCTGCCGGTGATCGTCGTGATGGAGTGGCTGGGAGCCAGCAAGGGCGGCTACGGCGTCCTCGCGCTGATCGGCCTCTCGCTGATCGGGGTCTTCATCTGGACCCTGACCGAGTACTGGCTGCACCGGCTGGTCTTCCACTGGGAGCCCGACAACGCCTTCGGGCGGCGGATGCACTTCATCATCCACGGCATCCACCACGACCATCCCAACGACAAGTTGCGGCTGGTGATGCCGCCCTCGGTCTCGATCCCGCTGGCGGCGCTCTTCCTGCTCGCCTACTGGCTGATCTTCGGCGACGCCGGCCTGCCGATCTTCGGCGGCTTCATGCTCGGCTACCTCTTCTATGACTACACGCACTACTACGTGCATCACTTCGTGCCGAAGTCGGCGCTGGGGAAGAGGCTGCGGGAGCAGCACATGCGGCATCACTTCCAGGACCATCGGTTTGGCTACGGGGTCTCGTCGCCGCTCTGGGACGTGGCGTTCAAGACTTTGCCGAAGAAGCGCAACGACTGAGGACTCGGGGGCGGGCCGGCGGGGGACCCTCCCGCTGAGACCGTCGCGCAGCTGGGGCCGGGGTTAGGGCGCCGTTTGTCAGCGCTTGAGCCTCACCGGGAGGGTCCCCCGCCGGCCCGTAACGCGAGCTCCAGCTCGAAGCGAGAATCCGGGTCGTCCAGTTGGTCGCCCAGTAGGTCTTTGAGTTTGGCGATGCGGTAGCGGGCGGTTTGGGGGTGGATGTGTAGTTCCGATGCCATCGAGACGGCGTTGCCGCGGTGGCGGATGTAGGCGAGGGCGGTGGTGCGGAGGCGGTCGTGGCCCTTGGGGGTCAGGTCATCCAGTGGAGCGAGTCGTTTGGCGGCGATGCGACCAGTGAGATCGGGGGCGCGGGCGAGGAGGAGGTCTGCGAGGTGGTCGTCAACGCGGAGGAGGCCGGCGGAAGTGGTCGTCTCCAGCAGCGCGCGGGCGAGTTGCCAGGACTCGGCGGCCGCGGTGGGCTCGACCGTGGGGCCAAGGGCCAGCTGCACTGACTCGGCGGCGCGGCGGAGGGGGTCGAGGCGGGCTTTTGCGTCGGGGTCGGAGAGGAGGAGGCAGGCGGTGCCTTCGACCACGGCGGCGAGGGTGTCGGGCGGGGAGCGGCGGATGACGGTGTCGAGGTCGGGCTCGGGGCAGGCGAGGGCGGCGAGCTTGCCCGGGACCGGCCAGGTGACGGCGGCGGCGAGGGACTTGAGGTCGGTGGGGTCCGGCGGGCGAGGGCCGACGAGGAGGCGGGCGAGCTCGCGGCGGCGGCGCCGGCGGACGTCCTCGACCTCGGCCTGCGCTTCGGCGTAGCCCTCGACCGAGTCGGCGGAGAGCTCGTCGATGTAGGCGAACATCGCCTCGGCGAGCAGGCTGAGCGAGTCGGCGGGAAGATCGGCGCCGCGGCCGAGCTCGGCGATCCGGCGCCAGGCGACGCGGGCGCCGATCCGGTAGGCGGCCTGCAGCGAGTCGAGGGTACGGCCGACGCGCTGCTCGCCGCGGCCGAGCTGGACGTAGACGTCGCGTCCGGGCCCGCGGCCGGCCTCGGGGTCGCGGACGAGGGCGACGAACTGGGAGAGCGCCTCGACCACGCCGAGGCGCAGCCCGCGGCCGAAGCTGCCCTCCAGCGGCCGCGCGTACTCGGGCACCTCGCGGGCGATCGCGGCGAGAATCGCGCCGGCGATCTCCCCCAGCTCGGGCTCGATCAGATCGGCAACCGTCACCGGCAGGCCGCGCCAAGGCTCGGATTCCAATTCTTTTGTCATTTAGATGACAAGAATAGGTGATCAAACGTTGCTGACTCCCCAAGACATCGGTCTCCGCCCAGCGTAACTTGCTGGTCGATGGGAGAAATGACCCGCACCGAGAAGCTCGCCAACCTCGGCGCCGTCGTCGTCCCCTTCGTCGCCACCCTCGCCGCCGTGGTCCTCCTCTGGAACAGCCTGGTGACCCCGGCTGACCTGGTAATCGCCGGGGCGATGTACCTGCTGACCGCGATCGGCATCACCGTCGGCTTCCACCGCCTGCTCACCCACCGTTCGTTCCAGACCTCGAAGGTGCTCGAGTACACCTTCGCGATCCTCGGCTCGATGGCGGTGCAGGGCCCGGTGATCGCCTGGGTCGCCGACCACCGCAAGCACCATGCCCACACCGACGAAGCCGGTGACCCCCACAGTCCGCACGTCGGCGAGGACGGTCACCACGAGGGTGTCCTGAGCGGGCTCTGGCACGCACACAGCGGCTGGCTGATGTCAACCCAGGGGCGCGCCGACTGGAAGCGCTATGCCCGCGACCTCTACGAGGACCCGGGGATGCGGCGAATCAATCGGCACTTCGTACCGTTGGTCTTCCTCACCCTGGCGCTGCCGGCGCTGGCGGGGTTCCTCCTCAGCGGCAGTTGGGTCGGTGCCCTGACCGGCCTGCTCTGGGGTGGGCTGGTGCGGATCTTCTTCGTCCACCACATCACCTGGAGCGTCAACTCCGTATGCCACTTCCTCGGCAGCCGCCGCTTCGACACCGAAGACCGTTCGACCAACGTGTTCTGGTTGGCGATCCCCTCACTCGGGGAGTCATGGCATCACAACCATCACGCCTTCCCCCGCTCCGCCGTGCACGGGCTGAGGCGGTGGGAGCCGGACCCCTCGGGGATGATCATCTCCGCGATGGAGCGAGTGGGGCTGGCACGAAACGTGGTCCGCATTTCACCCGAGCGCCAGGCCGAAAGAGCCCACTAGATAACGCCGTGTAACCCCCGTGGCGGGCTCGGTAGAGGTTTGCCAAATCGGCCAGGCGGCTAACTGGTGCAGGTGCATTTACCAAAACGGTGTGTCACGGTCACAGTTCGTCTGCCACACTGACCCGCAGCTAACTGACACCTTTTGGATGGAAAGGAACTTGATGCCCCCCACTGGAAACGTCCTCGATGAGGCCCGTGAGCTGGTAGAGAAGCGCCTCGCCGATCTCGACGAGGAGCGCCAGCGACTCGAGCGGGCCCTGGCCGAGCTCGGTGGCAGCGGTAAAGCCGCCGGTCGGCGCCGTCCCGGCCGTCCGCGCAAAGCTGGACCGGGCCGCCCCGCCGGCAGTACTTCCGGCAGTGCTTCCACCGCGCAGCGCAAAAAACGTCGCCGTCGCCGTGGTGGGACCCGCGCCGACCAGGCCGTCCAGCTGATCGAAAAAGAGCCCGGCATCAGCGCCTCCGCGGTCGCCAAAACTATGAAAATCAAGCCCAACTACCTCTACCGCGTCCTCGGTGACTTGGAGAAAGAGGGACGGGTTAAAAAGGACGGCCGTCAGTACTACCCGGCCAAAGGCTGACCCTCTGAACTAGATCATCTAGAGGCGTTCGAGTTCCGCTCGTTCGCCTGCCTCGGTTCTTCAGACGGGCCCGGGTGGGGCCTCCAAGACACTCAGCGCGAAGCGCGTCTTGGAGGCCCCACCCGGGCCCGTCCTACTAGACCAACCCCAGCTGGCTGACAGCGTCCCTCTCCTCCTGCAACTCCAACACGCTGCGATCGATCCGCTCGCGCGAGAAGTCCGGCACCTCGAGGCCCTGGACGATCGACCACTCGCCGCCGCTGCACTCGCAGGGGAAGCCGCAGACGATGCCCTCGCCGATCCCGTAGGAGCCGTCGGCCGGGACCGCCATCGATACCCAGTCGCCCTCCGGGGTGCCGAGCACCCAGTCGTGGACGTGGTCGATCGCGGCGTTGGCGGCCGAGGCGGCGCTGGACGAGCCGCGGGCCTCGATGATCTCGGCGCCGCGTTTGGCCACCCGGGGGATGAACTCGTCGGCGATCCAGGCCTCGTCGTCGACCGCGTCCCAGGCGCTGGTGCCGCCGTCGACCTTGGCGTTCACCAGGTCCGGGTACTGACTCGCCGAGTGATTGCCCCAGGTGGTGATGTTGCTGATCGCCGTCACCGGCTTGCCGAGCTTGTTGGCGACCTGCGTGGTGGCGCGGTTGTGGTCGAGGCGCATCATCGCGGTGAAGCGCTCGCGGGGAACGTCGGGCGCGTTCGACATCGCGATCAGGCAGTTGGTGTTGGCCGGGTTGCCGACTACCAGCACCTTGACGTCGTCGGCGGCCCCGTTGTTGATCGCTTCGCCCTGCGGCTTGAAGATGCCGCCGTTGGCCTCCAACAGGTCGGAACGCTCCATTCCCGGGCCGCGTGGCCGGGCGCCGACCAGAAGGCCGATGTTGGCGCCCTCGAAGGCGCGGTTGGCGTCGTCGGTGATGTCGACGCGATGCAGCAGTGGGAAGGCGCAGTCGTCAAGCTCCATCGCGGTGCCCTCGGCGGCTTTGATCGCGTCCGGGATCTCCAGCAGGCTGAGCTCGACGGGAGTGTCGGGGCCGAGCATCTGGCCGCTGGCGATGCGGAACAGCAACGCGTAGCCGATCTGCCCGGCGGCGCCGGTGACGGTGACCTTTACAGGGGTGGGACTCACTTCGTTCTCCTCTGGTTGGTGAAAACGGGCGCCTCGGAACTGAGGCAGCGGCTAGGCCATCGCCTGCCGCAGGTTCTCGTCGATCGAGCCGAGGAACTCCTGGGTCGTCTGGTACCCCTGATCCCCGCCGACGAGCAGCGCTAAGTCTTTGGTCATCTTGCCTTCTTCGACCGTCTCGATGCAGACGCGCTCGAGCGTCTCGCCGAACTGCGACACCTCCGGCGTCTCGTCCATCCGCCCGCGCGCCTGCAGGCCGCGGGTCCAGGCGAAGATCGAGGCGATCGGGTTGGTCGAGGTCGGCTTGCCTTCCTGGTGTTGACGGAAGTGACGGGTGACGGTGCCGTGGGCGGCCTCGGCCTCGACGGTCTTGCCGTCGGCGGTCATCAGCACGCTGGTCATCAGCCCGAGGCTGCCGAAGCCCTGGGCGACGGTGTCGGACTGGACATCGCCGTCGTAGTTTTTGCAGGCCCACACGTAACCGCCCTCCCACTTCAGCGCGGCGGCCACCATGTCGTCGATCAGGCGGTGTTCGTAGGTAATCCCGGCGGCCTCGAAATCGGACTTGAACTCGGCCTCGTAGACCTCGGCGAAGAGGTCTTTGAAGCGGCCGTCGTAGCGCTTCAGGATCGTGTTCTTGGTCGACATGTAGACCGGGTAGCCGCGGTCGAGGCCATAGCGCAGCGAGGCGCGGGCGAAGTCGCGGATCGAGTCGTCGAGGTTGTACATCGACATCGCGATGCCACCACCTGGGAAGTCGTAGACGTCGAGCTCGACCGGCTCCGAACCGTCTTTGGGGGTGTAGGTCATGGTCAGCGTGCCCTCGCCCGGGACGACGAGGTCGGTGGCGCGGTACTGGTCGCCGAAGGCGTGGCGGCCGATCACGATCGGCTTGGTCCAGCCGGGGACCAGGCGCGGCACGTTGGCGATCACGATCGGCTCGCGGAAGATGACGCCGCCGAGGATGTTGCGGATCGTCCCGTTCGGCGAGCGGTACATGTCCTTGAGGCCGAACTCCTCGACCCGCGCCTCGTCGGGAGTGATCGTCGCGCACTTGACGCCGACCCCGTGCCGCTTGATCGCGTTCGCCGCGTCGACCGTGATCTGGTCCTCGCTCGCGTCGCGGCTCTCGATCCCGAGGTCGTAGTACTCGAGCTCGACCTCCAGGTAAGGGAGGATCAGCTGCTCTTTGATGAAGGACCAGATGATCCGGGTCATCTCGTCCCCGTCGAGCTCCACCACCGGGTTCTTCACCTGGATCTTCGCCACCGGCGGCCGATGCTATCTAGCCGGCGCCTTCGCCCGCGCCGCGGCGGGGCCAGGCGCGTCGCTCCCGGCGTAGCTGGCACAATCGGTACCGGATGGCAACCAGGGAGCGCCCAGCCTTCGGCAACCACGAGGTGGCCAATCAGCCCCCGCCGCTCGTCGACTACAACGTCTTCGAGGCCGACGCGGCGCTCGGCGAGGCGGTGCGGCGCGAGGGTGCCGAGTGGGCCCGGGAGCGGATCTCCACCGTCGGCGCCTATGCCGGCTCGGGCGAAGCGCAGGAGCTGGGGCGGATCGCGAACGAGAACGGGCCGCGGCTGGTGACCCACGACCGCTACGGCAACCGGGTCGACGAGGTCGAGTTCCACCCCGCCTGGCACCAGCTGCTCGGCAAGTCGGTCGGGTTCGAGCTGCAGAGTCTGCCCTGGCGCGACCCGCGGCCGGGAGCACACGTGGCCCGCGGCGCCGCCTTCATGTGCATGTCCCAGGCCGAGGCGGGGATCGGCTGCCCGATCTCGATGACCTACTCGGTGGTGCCGGCGCTTCGCACCCAACCGGAGCTGGCGGCCGAGTGGGAGCCGCGCTTCCTCTCCACCGTCTATGACCCGAGCAACCGGCCGGCGCCGGAGAAGACCGGGGCGCTGGCCGGGATGGGGATGACCGAGAAGCAGGGCGGCACCGACGTTCGCGCCAACACCACCGTTGCCCGGCCGGTCGACGGCGGTGGGCCAGGCGCCGAGTACGAGCTGACCGGCCACAAGTGGTTCATGTCGGCGCCGATGTGCGACGCCTTCCTCGTCCTCGCCCAGGCCGACGGCGGCCTCTCCTGCTTCCTCTTCCCCCGCTGGACGCCGGACGGCGAGCGCAACCGCTTCCGCCTGCAGCGGCTGAAGGACAAGCTCGGCAACAAGTCGAACGCCTCCAGCGAGATCGAGTTCGACGCCGCCTCGGCCTGGCTGGTCGGCGAGGAGGGCGCTGGGGTGCGGACGATCATCGAGATGGTCAACCACACCCGGCTCGACTGCGTCCTCGGCGGCGCCACCGGGATGCGAGCCGGGGTCGCCCAAGCGCTCCACCACGACGCCCACCGCTCGGTCTTCGGCACCGTCCTCAGCGAGCAGCCGCTGATGCGCAACGTGCTTGCCGACCTCTGCGTCGAGTCGGAGGCGGCGACGGTCTCGGCGATGCGGCTGGCGCGGGCCTACGACGAAGCGCTGGCCGGCGACGACGAGGCGCAGAAGCTCAAGCGCGTCGCCAACGCGGTGCTCAAGTACTGGATCTGCAAGCGGGCGCCAATGCACGCCGGCGAGTGCCTCGAGTGCTTCGGCGGCAACGGCTACGTCGAGGAGTCGGGGATGCCGCGGCTCTTCCGCGAGAGCCCGCTGAACTCGATCTGGGAGGGCTCCGGGAACGTGCAGTGCCTCGACGTGCTGCGGGCAATGATCAAGGAGCCGGCCTCACTGGAGGCCTTCTTCGCCGAGGTCGGCGAGGGTGCCGGCGCCGACTCGCGGCTGGACTCGTTCGTCGGTTCGCTGCGCGAGGAGGTCCCCGGCGACGTGGCGACGCTGGAGCCACGGGCGCGGCGGGTGGTCGAGCGGATGGCGCTGGCGCTGCAGGGCTCGCTGCTGGTCCGCTACGGCGACGAGGCGGTGGCCGACGCCTTCTGCGCCTCGCGGCTCGGCGGCGACTGGGGCCAGGCGTTCGGGACGCTGCCGGCCGGGGCCGACTTCGAGCGGATCGTCGCCCGGCACATGCCGGTTGCGGCTTAGTTGGACGAGCGCCCGGGCGGACCTGCCGGGTCGAGGCCGAGCTGTTCGCGCCGCTGGCGGAGCAGGAGAGCAAGGCGGCGTAGGACGGTGGCCGGGTCGGCATCGAAGCGCTTGTCGGTGACCCTGGTGAGCTCGACCCCGGCGAGCTTCAGCTCCTCCGTGCGGATGCGGTCCTCCTCGAAAGAGCGGCGAGTGCCGTGGGTCTCGAAGACGTCGAGTTCGACCGCGAAGCGCAGCTCGGGCCAGTAGACGTCGAGCTCGTGGCCGGCCTCGTTCCAGCCGGTGACCGGGCGCGGGAAGCCGGCCTTGGCGAGGGCCTTGAGGAAGCGTCGCTCGAAACCGGAGCGGGTGAAACGCGGCGGCTCGTAGAGGCCGAGTGCGCGACGCAGAGGTTTCGCCCCACGGTGGCCTTTGTTACGGGCGAGGACCGATTCGAAGGCCGGCAGGTCGACCAGGCCCAGTTCTTCGCCACGCTGAAGGACTCGGGCGAGCCGTTGGCCACGGAGCGTCGCGGCCAGGTCCAAGCAGGTGCGCGGGACGGCGGTGGCCGGGATGCTGTCAACAAGAGTGCGGTCGTCCTCGGCGAGGGTCCGCGAGCGATGGAGGCGGATGCCAGGACGTTTTTTGCGGGGTAAGGGTGAGGTGACGTGAGGCGTCTCCGGCGGCGTCGGAACGAGCCCAAGGAGCCAGGCCGCCGAACGATGACTGAGTAGCGCCAGCCGTCCGCCTCCCAACACCGCCGCGAGATTCACGCCGTGGCGGTCGAGTTTCGTGTGCCCCACCGCGTACACACCTCGATGCAAACGATGAAGGTGCCCGGCGAGTGCCAAGTCTTTCGCCTGCTGGTTCGAGAATCCGAGCGCCCTCAGCTGACGAATCGAGACCACGCCGTGTTGGCGCCTCGCGAGTTGGGCTACGCGTTGGTTTTGCGGCAGAGGTTTGGGGTCCATATGACCCCTAAGCTCTGCCGCGGTCCGAACCCTCCCCCCTCTTACCTGCTGCTGTTCGCTACGAGCGGACTTGGCGCTCGCGGGCTAGACGGCGGTGGCGTCGCGCAGGGCGCGGCCGAGCTGCTCGACCGTGATCACGCCGCTGAGGCGACCGTCGGCGTCGACGGCCATCAGGGCGCCGAAGCGGCGCAGGTTCTGGTTCGAGAGCAGGGCGTCGAGGGGGGTGTCGTCGCGGACGAAGAGGGCGCGGTCGGCTTCGACGAAGTCGGCGACGTGGGAGCCGGCGCGCTCGAGCTCCGGAACCTCGTCGGCGCGGTCGCGCTGGAGCAGGCCGAGGAAGCGGTGGGCCGCGTCGACCACGGGGAACCAGGGCCAGCGATAGCGGAGGAAGTACTCGTCGAGGGCGCGTTCGACCGAGATGTCACCGGGGATCGCGACCGGTTCGCGGTCCATCACGTCGGCGACGCAGACGTCGCCGATGCGGTCGCTAATCGAGGACTGGACTGAGGCGCCGCGGGCGGCTCCCTGGACCATCATCCCGATCAGGGCGAGCCAGACGCCGCTGAAGAAGTCCCCGGCGGCGACCAGGGCGAGGCCGCCGGCGATGAAGGCGTAGCCGAAGTAGCGGCCCATCGTCGCGGCGATCCGGGTCGCCTTGGTGCGGTCGTCGGTCCGCCACCAGATCAGCGCCCGAGCGATCCGGCCGCCGTCCATCGGGAAGGCCGGCAGCAGGTTGAAGACGAGGACGATCGCGTTGATCGTCGCCAGCCAGGCCAGCATCGAGACGACCCCGGAGACGCCGGCGACGGTGGTGAAGCGGAGCGCCAGCCAGAAGATGTGGGCGAATTCGCTTACCCCGGCGACGGCGCTGCCGGCGATGTAGAGGACGACGACGATCGCCAGGGTTACCGCCGGGCCGGCGACGGCGACCTCGAACTCGGCGGCCGGGCTGTCGGATTCGCGATCCATGCGGGCGACGCCGCCGAGCATCCAGAGCTGGATCGAGGTGATGCCGATCCCGCGGCGCAGCGCCGCGAAGGCGTGGCCGAGCTCGTGCAGGAGGATCGAGCCGAAGAAGCCGAGGGCGCTGAGCACGGCGAGTGCGAACGGCTCAGCCGAAGTGCTCGGCTTATCGAGCACTTCGCCGTAGACGCTGGAGAGGCTGAGCAGGAGCAGGAAGAGGATGACCAGCCAGGACCAGTCGACGGCGATCCTGATCCCCCGTACGTGGAACAGCGTGAAGGATCCCCCGGCGAGCATCCCCCCATGGTAAGCGGGTACTTTGGCGCGATGGCCGGGGGGCGGATGCGAGAGCAGCTGGAGGAACTGGAGCGGATTCACCGTCCGACCGCCTCGGAGGGCGAACGCCAAGCCGCCGAGTGGATCGCCGCCGGCTTCGCCGAGGCCGGGGCCGAGGCCCGGATCGAGGCCGTCCCGGCCCACAGCGGCTACTGGTGGCCGCTCGGGCTCGGCGCCGCCCTCGGCGTCGGCGGAGCGCTGGCGGCGCTGCGCGGCCGCCGCGGGCTCGGGGCCGCCCTGGGGGCGCTCGGCGCCGCCGGAATCGCCGCCGACTTCCCGCCGGGCAGCCGGCCGCTGCGCCGCCTCCTCCCCACTCGCACCGCCTACAACGTCGTCTGCGAGCTCGGCGACCCGGACGCCGAGCGCACGGTCGTGGTCAGCGCCCACCACGACTCCGCCCACTCCGGCCTTGTCTTCCATCCGCGGATCCCCGAGATCGCCGACCGGCTGGGGCTGATCGAGCGCTCCAACACCAGCCCGATGCTGATGGCGCCGGTGGTGGGCGGCCCGCTCCTCGCCGGCCTCGGCGCCCTCGCCGGCAACCGTGCCCTCGCCAAGCTCGGCCTCTTTCTCAGTGCCGGGACGATCGCCGCGATGGCGGAGATCGGCAACCGCGGCGTCGTCCCCGGGGCCAACGACAACGGCACCGCGGTCGTCGCCTTGCTCGAGCTGGCGCGGCGGTTCAAAGCAGACCCGCCCGAGGGGGTCCGGGTGATCCTGCTCTCGGCCGGCGCCGAGGAGTCCTTCAGCGAGGGGATCAAGGGCTTCGGCGAACGCCACTTCCCGGAGCTGCCGCGGGAGAGCACCTTCTTCCTCTGCCTCGAGTCGCTCGGCTCGCCCCACCTCCTGGTCCTTCGCGGCGAGGGCTTCCTGCGCATGCGCGAGTACCCGCAGCGGGCGCTCGCCTTCTTCGACGGCCTCGCCGAGGAGATCGGGATCTGGCTCTTCCCCAACCTGCGGCTGCGCAGCGGCACCGACGGCCTCGAGCCGCTGGCCGCCGGTTACGAGACCGTCGCCCTCTGCTCCTGCGACGACCTCAAACAGGTCCCCCACTACCACTGGCCCAGCGACCTCGCCGAGAACGTCGACTTCGGCACCGTTGCGGACGGCGTGCGGCTCTCCGAGACGGCGATCCGGCGGCTCGGCGAGCGCTGGCTCTAGTCGCGGCGGGAGCGCACCCGGCGGCTTCAGCGCTGACGCCCGACGGACCTGAGCGAGAGGCCCGCGGAGTGTGACCAATTCCGACTACGCGCTAGGACTTGGGCTGTATAGCATCCGGCCTCGTGCCTACCCATGACGTTCTCGTAATCGGCGCCGGACTGGCCGGCCAGCGCGCCGCCCTTGCAGCCGCCGAGCAGGGTGTTTCGGTCGGCATCATCAGCAAGGTCCACCCGGTCCGGTCCCACTCCAACGCCGCCCAGGGCGGCATCAACGCCGCGCTCAACCCGGACGACAGCTGGGAGTCGCACGCCTTCGACACGGTCAAGGGCTCCGACTACCTCGGCGACCAGGACGCGATCGAAATCATGGCCCGTGAGGCGCCGGAGGAAATCCTCCACATGGAGCACCTCGGCGTCACCTTCCACCGCCACGAGTCCGGCCGGCTCGGCACCCGCGCCTTCGGCGGCGCCTCCGCCGCCCGCACCTACTACGTCGCCGACATCACCGGCCAGGCGATCATGCACGTCCTCTACGAGCAGCTGATGAAACACAGCGAGCAGGTCGCCCGCTACGAGGAGTACTTCTGCACGGCGCTGGCGATGGACGAGAACAACGAGTGCTGCGGCGTCGTCACCCGCAACGTCGCCGACGGCTCGATGCAGCTGTTCCAGTCGAAAGCGGTGATCCTCGCCTGCGGCGGCAACGGCCAGGTCTGGAAGCCGACCACCAACGCGCTGATCTGCACCGGCGACGGGATCGCGATGGCCTACCGCGTCGGCGCCAAGCTGATGGACATGGAGATGATCCAGTACCACCCGACGACGCTGGCGGGCAAGGGCTTCCTAATCACCGAGGGCGCCCGCGGCGAGGGCGCCCACCTGCTCAACAAGAACGGCGAACGCTTCATGGAGAAGTACGCGCCGAACAAAATGGAGCTGGCCTCGCGCGACGTCGTCTCCCGCGCCGAGCAGACCGAGATCAACGAGGGCCGCGGCTTCGACGACGGCACGGTGGCGCTGGACATCACCGTGGTGCCGAAAAAGCGCGTCCACGAGGCGCTGCGCGAGATCGTCCTCGTCGGCCGCGACTTCGCCGGCGTCGACATCACCCGCGAACCGATCCACATCAAGCCGGGCAACCACTACACGATGGGCGGGGTCAAGACCGACATCGACGGGCGCACCGACATCCCCGGGCTCTACTCGGCCGGCGAGACCGCCTGCGTCTCGGTCCACGGCGGCAACCGGCTCGGCGCCAACTCGCTGCTCGACACGCTGATCTTCGGCCGCCGCTCCGGCCTCGACGCGGCGCAGCGGGCGCGGCGGGTCGAGGGCTCGAAGCCGAGCCGCAAAGTGCTCGAGGACGAGGACGCGATGATCGCCGAGATCAACTCGCGGGCGAAGGGCTCCGGCCGCCGCGTCTCCGAGATCAAGCTCGAGCTGGGCCAGACGATGGACGGCAAAGTCGCCGTCTTCCGCGACGAGGCGGGGATCCAGGAAGCGCTGGAGATCGTCAAACGGCTGAAGGAGGAGGCGAAGAGCGCCTACATCGACGACCACGGCACCGTCTTCAACCAGGATCTGCTCGGGGCGATCGAGCTCGGCTTCATGCTCGACAACGCCGAGTGCACCTGCATCGCGGCGCTGGAGCGCAAGGAGAGTCGCGGCGCCCAGTACCGCACCGACTTCCCGGAGCGCAACGACGACGAGTGGCTCAAACACATCGACCTCGTGATGAACGGGGACGGGCCGGAGCTCTCCTACTCCGAGGTGACCATCACCCAGTGGCAACCGGAAGCGAGGATCTACTGATGGCCGAGTACACGATCAAAGTGCGGCGGTTCCAGCCGGAGAGTGGCGAGGGGCCCTACTGGGAGGAGTTCGGCGTCGAGCTCGACCCCTCGCTCTCGGTCCTCGACGCGCTGCTACAGACCAAGGACCGCGAGGACGGCTCGCTGGCCGTGCGCTGCTCCTGCCGGGCGGCGATCTGCGGCTCCTGCGGGATGAAGGTGAACGGTCAGTCGACCCTCGCCTGCAAGACCCAGATCGGCGAGGCCCAGGAGCAGGCTTCGAAGATGGCCGCCGTGACCGGCACCACGGCGGCGACGGCTTCAAGCCCGATCCGCGGCGTCAGCGCCGGCGGCGATGAGCGCTTCGGACAGGGCGAGACCCCCGACGGCGGCGAGGCCGGCGGCGCCGGCTCCGCGGTCGCCGACCTCGACCCGAGCGTGCCGATCGTGATCGAGCCGATGGGCAACATGCCGGTGATCAAGGACCTGGTCACCGACATGGAGTCGACCCACTGGACCAAGATCCGCCGCGTCACTCCCTGGCTCCTCCCCCACGGCGAGGCGCCGGAGCGCGAGTACCTGGTCGACCCGGAAGCGATGATCGACATCACCCAGTCGATGGCCTGCATCCAGTGCGGCGCCTGCGTCTCCTCCTGCCTCTCGATGGAAGCCGACCCCGACTTCATCGGCCCGGCGGCGCTGGCCAAGGCCTATCGCTTCGTCGGCGACCCGCGCGACGCGGAGACGGTCGAGCGGCTCCACGACCTCGCCCACGACCCGCACGGGATCTACGACTGCACCCACTGCTTCAGCTGCATCGACGCCTGCCCGAAGGGCGTGGCGCCGATGGACCAGATCATGCGCCTGCGCCGCAAAGCCGGCGAGGCCGGGATCGAGGATCCGAACGCCGGCCACGCCCACGAGGTCGCCTTCGTCAAGATCATCGAGAAGAAGGGGACCCTCGACGAGGCGATGCTGGTCCAGGAGTCCTACGCGCCGGGTGTGATCGGCAAGCTCAAACCGAGCCTGCGCGGGTTGCGGGAAACGATCCGCTCGCTGCCGACGATCATCCGACCGCTGCGCAAACGCAAGGTGAAGCTGCGCCAGGCGATTCCCGGCACCCATCACAAGCTGCCCGGCGGCGCCCAGGACGAGGTCAAGGCGATCTACGCCCACGCCGAGCAGCACGGCGAGGAATTCAACCTGTACATCAAGGGCGAGGAGGGCGAGCTGGCCGAAGAGCCGGAGCTCGAGAAGGGCGCCGAGCGCTCGACCTCTCCCGACAACGCGGAGGCGAAATAGTGGCCGAGAACATCAAAGTCGCCTACTGGCCCGGCTGCGTCTCGCGCGGCTTCACCCCCGAGCTGCACGGCTCGATGGCGCTGGTCGCGGAGAAGCTGGGAATCGAGCTGGTCGAACTCGACCGGGCCAACTGCTGCGGCGCCGGTGTGATCGCCGAGCACAACCAGGAGCTCGCCGACACCCTGAACGCCCGCACCTTCGCGCTCGCCCAGCAGACCGGCCTCTCGATGATGAACATCTGCTCGACCTGCCAGGGCGCCCAGTCGGAGTGCCAGCAGCGGCTCGACGCCGACTCCGCCTACCGCGCCCACGTCAATGAGGCGCTCTCCGGCCAGGGCCTCTCCTACGAGCGCTCCGAGGACGGCAGCTGGAACAACAAAAACTTCCTCTGGCTGCTGGTCGAGGACTATGGGCTCGACCGCCTCGCCGAGCAGGTCGCGCGGCCGCTCAGTGGCCTCCGGGTCGGCCCCTTCTACGGCTGCTACATCGTCCGGCCGAAGGAACGGCTCGGCTACGGCGAGCACCCGGACCGCGACATCTACCTGGAGAAGGTGATCGAGGCCCTCGGCGGAGCGGTCGTCGAGTACGACGGAGCCCGCAAATGCTGTGGCTTCCCGGTGGTGACGATGAATCGCGAGACCTCGCTGCGCCAGTCCGGCACCCACGTCGGCGACGCGATCGACGCCGGTGCCGACTGCCTCGTCACCCCCTGCCCGCTCTGCCACCTGAACCTCGACATGCAGCAGCCGGAGGCGGCCAAGGTCGTCAACCGCGACCTCGGCCTCGCCGTCCTGCATCTGCCGCAGCTGGTCGGTCTCGCCCTCGGCTTCACCCCGAAGGAACTCGGGATGCCGAAGCACGTCGCCTCGACCAAGTGGGTCGAAGAGCGCGTCACCGCGGTCCCGGCCTAGCCGGGACCGCTCAGCGCGCGACGGGGTCTCTAGCCACCGAGCAGGCCCTTGAGGATGAGGGCGACCGTCAAGGTCACGACCCCGCCGACGATCGATCGATTGAGCGAATCGAGGCGAGCGTTGACTTCGGCGAAACGTGAGTCCATGTGAGCTTCCAACCGGTCGAAGCGGCCGTTGATCTCCCCGAAGCGGTCGTCGAACCGCTCGTCGGTCCATTTGCTTCGCATCGCCTCCATGGGTTGAACGGTAGCGGACAATACGTTACATGTGGTGCGCAGAGGGGGAAATTAGTCGGGCCGAATGGCGCGGAAGACGGGCGAGCGGGAGTTGCAACGCCTGCTTATCAACCCGTTTACAACACCGTCGCGCCGAACCGCGAGGGTGCCGGGAGAACGCCACCCGGGGTTGATTCCGCCTTGTCGAATCCGCGACTCGCTTCCCGCCAGAAAAACACCAGCCCGTTCCTGACCGCCTCCCGCAAGAGGGCGATGGCGGTGCTCGGTCCGATCTGGAAATTCTTCAGCAAGGACCTGCTGTCGACCTTCCTGCTGCTCGCCTCGATCGTCCTGGTGATCGTCTTCTTCAGCCTGCTCGGCTCGCTCGGCTCGGAAGGCTCGGGCGACAAGGTGCCGCTCTCGACGATCGTCCACACCGGCGAAACCGGACGGGTGAAGACGGCCGAACTGCTCGACTACGACCACCAGGTGGTGATTGAGACCGACCTCGGCCTGCAGCTCTACGCCGACTATCCCGGCTCCGACGCCGCCACCCAGGAACTGCTGGCGCAGCTGACCGCGGGCGACGCCCAGGTCACGGTCAACCCGCAGGCGGGCAAGTCCGAACGGGTCGTCGTCGTCCAGTTCCTGATCCCGATCCTGATCCTCGTCTGCCTCTTCTCCTTCTTCATGCGCCAGGCCCAGGGCGACGGCACCGGCGGCATCGGCGCTTTCTCCGCCTTCCGCGGCAAAGGCAAACGCAGGAAGAAGGGCCAGAAAGCGGCGATCACCTTCGACTCGGTCGCCGGCGCCGGCGAAGCGGTGGCCGAGCTGCGCGAGATCCGCGACTTCCTCGAGGACCCGACCAAATACCTGGCGATGGGCGCCGCGGCGCCGAAGGGGGTGCTCCTCGTCGGGCCTCCCGGCACCGGCAAGACGCTGCTCGCCCGCGCCACCGCCGGCGAGGCCGAGGCCGCCTTCTTCTCCGCCTCCGGGGCCGAGTTCGTCGAGTCGCTGGTCGGGGTTGGTGCCGCCCGCATCCGCGACCTCTTCGCCAAGGCGCGCAAGCAGGCGCCGGCGATCATCTTCATAGACGAGCTCGACGCCGCCGGGCGCAAGCGCGGCGCCGGCGTCGGCCAGGGCAACGACGAGCGCGAGCAGACCCTGAACCAGTTGCTGGTCGAGATGGACGGCTTCGGCGGCGACGCCGGCGTCTGCGTGATGGGCGCGACCAACCGACCCGACATCCTCGACCCGGCACTGCTGCGGCCGGGCCGCTTCGACCGCCAGGTGGTGATCGACGTCCCCGACGTCCACGGCCGCTACGAAATCCTCGAGCTGCACGCCAAAGGCCGCCAGTTCGCCGACGGCGTCGACCTCTCGGAGATCGCCAAGCTCTGCCCCGGCTTCTCTGGCGCCGAGCTCGCCAACCTGGTCAACGAGGCGGCGCTGCTGACCGTGCGCGAAGGCCGCAGCGACATCGACCAGCCGACGCTGGAGGAGGCGATCGACCGGGTCGTCGCCGGGCCGGCGAAGAAGACCCACGTGCTGAGCGAGTCCGAGCGCTGGATCATCGCCGTCCACGAGTCCGGCCACGCCGTCGCCACCCGGGCGATCGGCCAGGTCGTCTCCGCCCAGAAGCTCTCGATCGTCGCCCGCGGTCGCCAGCTCGGCACCGCCGCCAGCATGCTCACCGACAAAGACGCGGTGATGCACTCCCAGTCGGACCTGGAACGGCAGCTGGTGGCGATCCTCTCCGGCACCGCCTCGGAGTGGATCGAGTTCGGCGAGGGCTCGACCGGCGCCTCCGACGACCTTCACGCGGCGACCAAACTGGCCCGCCAGATGGTCACCTCCTTCGGGATGAGCCCGGCGCTCGGCTCGGTGACGATCGGCGAGGCGGGCGGCGAGGTCTTCCTCGGCGCCTCGCTGCAGGACATGGGCTCGGTCGGCCCCCACACCCTCGACCTGATCGACGACGAGACCGAGCGGATCGTCGAGGAGGCGAAGACGCGGGCGATCTTCGTCCTCAACCGCAACTGGGAGGTCGTGCAGGAGACGGCGCGGGCGCTGCTCGAGCACGAGACGCTCTCCGGCGTCGCCCTCGACGCGGTCCTCTCCCCGGTCAGCGAGATCGAGATCGAAGAGATCCCGCTGCCCGAACCCGAGCGCGGCACCGACCCCGCTTAGCCGAGCGCGGCACCGACCCCGCCTAGGGCCGGCGCCGCCGAGCGGCGCCACGGGGATTGCCCGCGACGCCGCACCTCACCACCTCAGCTGGTTTTCGATTCCTTCGGGTGGCCCTGGTGGCCGCTCGCGTAGGCGCAGCGGAAGCTCTCCGGCTTGCCGACCGGCTCGCCGCCGGCGAAGCCACCCTGGTTGTGGTTGTCGTAGACGGTGACGTAGTCGAGCGTTTCCGGGTCCGGGTTGGCCGGCATCGGCACCGGGTCCGGTTCGCCGGTGGAGGTGTTGCCGCGGGCGCCGGGGGTGACCCCCTCCGAGCCGGCGGCGTCGGCGCCGGCGGTGGTGGTGAAGAGGTCGCCGGTCATCTCCCGCTTGTCGAGGATCCCCCGGTTCGGGTTGGGGAATTCTTCGGCGCCGGAGCTGCCGGGGTCGTCGTCGATCGTGCTCTGTAGCGGCGCCTTCGGGGCGGCCCCGATCAGCTGCGCGGCGCTCGGCAGCCAGCCGCCTTCGCGGGCGCAGACCTGGGCGGCGTAGAAGTAGTCGTTCTGGCCGGCGTCCCGCGGCGGGATCGAGTGCGGCGAGGATTCCAGGCACCAGGTGCCGAAGTTAACCGCGTTGGAGATCGGGCACCGGACCTTTAGGTTGGCGAGCTGCTTGCCGACCCCCTTGCCCTTTGCCGGATGGGGATCGGGCTTCGCCGGCGCCTCGCCCCGCATCGAGAAGATGAGCGCGACCAGCGCGACCAGCAGCGCCGCGTAGCTGACCGGGTCGCGCCCGCGGCGCTGCAGCGCGGTTCGGTTGGGCGGGTTCATCGATACCTCCTCGGTTGGGTTCTGCTTGCGAAGGCGTAGCCGGGACGGCGGTGGCGGCGGGAGCCCAGCCCGACCCCGGCGGCGGCGCCGATCGCGGCGAGGACCAGCAGGGCCGGCAGCAGCCGCGGCAGGCCGCCGCCCTCACCCCCGCTGCCGAGCTGGGCCGGGGACGGGCGGGGGCGGTGGCGGAGCGCCGCCATGTGCGAGACCTGCTCGGTCGCGACCTCGTCTTCTTCCTCGTTCTGGGTCGCCGAGACCGGCGAGGTGCCGCTGGGCGGGGTCGGCTGGAAGGCCGGCGGTGGCGGTGGCGGCACGATCGGAACGATCGGCAGGGGCGTCACCGTCGGGGCGAAGAATGGCGTGAACAGCGCCGGCTCGGCCAGCGGTGGTGGCGGCGGTTTCGGCAACGGTGCGGGCGGCAGCGGGGCCGCGGCCGGCGGCGTGGGCTGGGTCGCCGGCGGTGCCGGCGGCGGCAGGGTCGGGGCCGGCGCCGGGGTCGGGGCCGGGGCGGTCGCCGGCAGCGGCGGCGGTGCCGTTTCCGGCCCGGCGGCGGCGACGTTGCGCAGCGGCGTCGTCCCGCAGGGCCGGTTGACGCTGCCGGCGAGGACGGTGACCCGGGTCGAGTAGGCGAGGCCGCCGGAGGAGACGGTGACGGTGGTGGCCCCGGCGTTGAAAGCACAGAGCAGCCCCGAGGCCGGGTCGGCGACCGGCTTTTCGTTGACCAGGAGGACATTGCGCGGATTGCGCGAGGCCGGGTCGTGCTCGACGAAGTCGGCAACTTCGGGATTCGATGAAGTGAAGGTGTATTCGGGGAAGACGCCGGTGGCGCACTGGGGACCCTGGCACTCGTTCGGGATCGGCACGTAGGGGTCCGGGCTCTGGACTTCGCAGAGCGAGGGCGCCAGGGCGCCGCTGCAGCTAGCGCCGCCGAGCGGCCGCCGGGCCAGAGCTTCGAAGAGGGCCGGGCGGCTGCGCCGCAACATGGTGCCGTCGGTCGCGTCGAGGGCCAGCGAGCCGATGTTCGGGATCAGCCGCACGCCGACCGGGGCAACGTTCGTGGCGGCGTTGCGACGCGCGGTTTCGACCTGGGCGACGAGGAAGCCGCCAGCGCCGAGGAAGGAGGTGTCCGAGGTCGGCGGCGGCGAGACGTAGCCGAGCGTGCCGGTGCCGTAGGCGGGGATCGAGCGGCCGCCGGCGGTGAGGTTGAACTGGCGGTTTTCTTCGGGGTAGTCGAAGAAGTAGGCGGAGGCGCCCATCGGGTTGCCGAACGCTTCGGCGCAGCCGCTCGGCGGTTTGCCGGAGACCAGGATCGAGCGCACTTCGGCCCCGTCGGTAGCGGTGTTGGCGGCACGACCGCTGACGTCGCGCTGGCCGACGACGACAGCGGCGGTGCGCAGTTCACCCGCGTTCGCCAGCTGCCCAGCGAGCCAGCAGCGCTGGGCTTCGCCGAGGCTCGGACGCGAGTAGTCGAGGACGATCACGTCGACCGCGGCGCCGCCGGCGGTCGAGGCGAACGAGTAGTAGGCCTTCCCCGGGACGGCCTGGGAGATCGGCGCTACACCCGCCCCCGGTGCCGCCACCCCGAGCGGGGCGCCGAAGCCGGCGAAGGCGGTTTCGTGGGCGGCAAGCGATTCTTCGGCGTCGAGGTCGGAGGAGCTCGCCGCGGCGAAGACCGGCATCGTCCCGGCGTTGGCGGCGAGGCGGCTGGCGTAGGCACGCTGCTCACGGGCGAAGGCGGCGGGGCCGATCACGCTCTCCAGACCTTCTGCCGGGGTGACGCCGCGGGAAGCGACCCCGGGGCCGGTGTAGAGGAAACCGCGCAGGCCGGCGATCCCCGCCGCCCGGGCGACCGCGGAGCGCAGCCAACGATCGGGCCCGATCCCGGTCCCGGAGAGGTCGGCACAGGGACCGGCGCACTGGGCGTTGCCGCCGACGGCGAAGTCGACGGTGCCGGCGGCGAGGCCGATCGGCGCGGCCGAGGAGTTCGCCGGCGGCGCCGCGGCGGGCCCATAGCGCAGCACCCCGGCGGTCTGCACCGCTTCGCCGCGGAACTGCACGAAGGTCCCGGTTTCGCCGCCCACAGCCCAGCCTTCTTCGCCGCTGGGGCTGACCAGCAGCGCCAGCACCGGGTCCGGTTTCGCCGGCAGGTCGTAGGCGGTCTGCCCTTCGACCTGGGCCGGCGCCGGGTAGGACTGGTTCTGTTCGTCGCGCCAGCCGGAGGGGGTCTCGCGCAGGACGAGGCCGTTGCCGGGCAGCGGGTAGGGATCGGTGAGCAGCGGCGGCTGGCCCGGCGAGGTCGGGCTGAAGACCTGTTCGAGGTCGGTTTCGAGGTCGCGCTGGCCCTGCCCTTCGGCGACCGAGACGAGAGCGCGGACGGCGCTGCCTTCGCGCACCGCGGCCAGCGCCGCCGGGTAGCCGACGGCGCCGCCGGGGCCCGGCTCCCAGCCCGCCCCGGCGCCGGAACGGGTGACGATCTGCCCTTCGGCACCGGCGATCGCGGCGCCGCCATCGGCGAGGCCGGCGACCCGCTGCGGCACCGCAGCGCCGAGCGCTTCGCCCGCCCCCGTGTCGACAACCCAGCCAGTCCCGCTATTGACGATGACACCACCCTCGTAATTGGCCGAACCGCCGGCTTGGACCGGGTATTTCCAGCTCGCGATCGCCTCTTCGCCGGCGAACGCGACCGAGGTGAAGTTCGCTTCCACCGGCACCCCGGCCGGCAATGCTTCCTGGACCCAGCTGCGGCCATAGCCGAGCAGCAGGCCCTGCTTGCCGACCGCGTAGCCACGGCTCGGATTGTTCGCCGAGAAGGCGAGGCCGGTGAAGTTGGCGCGGACGAGGTTGCGCGGCATCGCCGGGTCCGGCTCCCAGAGCCCGGTTTCGCGCTGCCAGACCCACATCGCGGCGCCGTCGCCGACCGCATAGGCGCGGTTTCGCTGCGGCCAGGCGACTGCGCGCAGGGTTGGCGTCGCCCGGGCACCGGAGGCGCTGAGGAGGAATTCCGGTTCCCAGCCGAGGCCGGGCACATAGCGGGCGACCTCGCCGTCGACCCCGACCGCCAGCGCTTCCGAGCCGAGCCCGGCGACCGCCGCTTCCGGCGCGGCGGCGATCGCGGTCAGCGGCCGCCGAAACGGCACCGGCCAGGGCTGCAGCCGCGAGGCCTGCGGGGTGCGAGTCAGGTGCAGCGGCGGCGTCGCCCCGAGCCAGCCCTGGTCCGGCGCCGAGAGCGCCGCCCCCTGGGTCGAGCCGGCGGCGGCGCCGCCGACCGCGACGCGGCTGAAGGCGCTCCCTTCGAGGCTGAGGATCGCCCCCTGGCCGATCCCGGTGACCACCCGGCGCCCGAATGGGTTCGCCCCGTCGGGCGGGAAGGCGAAGCTGCGCCCGGCGCCGTTCGGCAGTTCGGCTTCCAGCGGTCGCGTGCAGAGGCCTTCGGGGCTCGGCAGGTCACACCAGGAGCCGGTGACTTCGCCGGCACCGATGTCGTAGTAGACGGTGGCGTCGTGGCGTTCGCCGTTCGCGGTCAGGGTCGCGTCGAGCCAGAGACCGCCTTCGCTGGCGGTCAGCGGCTGGCCGGCGACCCGGGCCGCCACCGGCACCCCCAGCGGCAGCGCTTCCCCCCAGCGGGAGCCGAGCGAGCCGGCCGGCCCGAGCTCGACCTGGCGCCAGGTGACGCCGGCGCCGGTCGCTTCGCGCCGGAACAGCTCCAGCCCGTCTTCCGGCAGCGCCCCCTTGGTCAGCATCCAGCCCTGGCTCCCGGCCGCTTCGATCGCCAGCACCCGGAAGCCGCTCGGCGGTTCTTCGCATTCGGGCGCCGGCGCTTCGAAGCCGACGCAGATCGGCTCCCGCGACCAGCTCGAGCCGGCGACGAAGGAAAGGACCGCGGCCGGGGCTTCCACCCCGCCCGCTTCGGCGACCGGGACGACCAGCGAGCGGGTCGCCCCGCCCGGCCCTTCGGCGGCGGCGAGGAGTGGCGCCGCGCCTTCGGTCTCGAACAGCGCTTCGCCTTCCCCCAGAACCGCTTCCGGCGGTTCGGGCGCCACCCGCAACGGCCCGCCGGGGTCGCGGAAGACCAGAACCGGGCCGGAGGCGGCGCGGGCCGGTGCGGCGATGCCGCCGTGTGGGGTGGTCCGCCCCGGATTGGAGTCGATTCGCATTTCCAGGCCGGGCACCGTGGCGCCGCCTTCGGCGACCGGCGGCGCCACCGTTTCCCAGCCGCCGGCGTCGGTGTAGCGGGCGAGGGTGGTGCCGTCCGTCGCCGTCGCCCAGACCTCGCCCGAGGCCTCCCCCGGCGAGGCGCCGAGGAAGTCCTGCGCGGGGGCACCGAAGTAGGGCTGAGCGACGAGTTCGCCGTCGGCGGCGTCGGCGGCCGCGCCGCCACCGGGGAAGAGCGGCCCGGCGAGGGCGACGAGCGCCAGCAGAAGTGCCAGCGCGAGAACCGCGCCGGCCCGCCGGCGCCGGCGGGAGACCAGCCGCCGGCGGCTCATTTGTGCTTCCGCGGCTTCTTCACCGCGTCGACCTGGAGGTCGAGCTTGGTCGGCCAGCGCTTCGGGTCGAGCCGCAGCCGCACCTGGCGCGAGCCCGGGGTCAGCGTCACCGGCGCCGTCTGCCCCACCACCTTGCCGTGGCGCTTGGCGACGAGACGGACCTTTGCCTTCACCCGCAACTTGAAGCTGAGCTGCAGGACGTTGCCGGCGAGCAGCTTCTGCCTCAGCTTCGAGTAGAGCGGCTTCGCCTTCTTCGGCAGCGGTTCTTCGTCCAGGGGCAGCGGTTCGCCACTCGGTTCCTTGCCACCGGCGCCGCCGGCCCCGGAGTTGTCTTCCGGCAGCGAGACCGGCGGCACGCTGGGCAGGCTGGCGTCGGGCGGGCGGTAGGTGACGAGCGCGTGCAGGGCCGGGTCGGTGTCCTGCTGCGGGTTCGGACCGAGGTGGAAGAGCCAGCCCCCCTCGGTCGCCATCCAGCACTGTTCGGGGCCGGTGCAGGCGACCGGCCCGGCTGGGCCCTTGCGGCCGAGCCCTTCGCTCGGTCCGGGCAGCGTCACCGGTTCGCCGACGTTGCCTTCGGGGTCGATCCGGGCCAGTCGCGCCGGACCGTCTTCGAGCTCGCCGACACGACGGTAGGAGACCCAGACCCCGTTCGCTTCGGCGGCGATCCCGTCGACGGAGTAGCCCGGGCCGAAGGTCGAGCCGGGGTCGCGCAGCGCGACCTGTTCGAGCCCGAGCCCGCCGACCCGCAGCGCCGTGATCTGCGCCGGGGCGCTGAGCGCGCCGGAGATCGCCCAGAGTTCGCCGCCGGAGCCACTGAGCAGGAAGCCCCCCAGCTGCGAGGCGCTCGCCCCGGCCGAGCCGAAGGAGATCGGCCGTTCTCCGAACAGCGGCGAGAACGGGGCGACGCCGCCGGGGACGATTTCGTGGACCAAGGTCGGCTGCGAGGCCGTCTCGCCGGGCGCTTCGTCGCCGGCCCGCACCGCCACCCCCTCGTAGAAGGCGTCGCCGAAGTGAGCGAGGCCGGTGACCGCGCGACCGGGGTCTTCGAGTTCGGGTTCGGTCGAGGTCAGCGACGGCACCGGAGTCACGGTCGAGCCGTTCCAGTGCAGGTGGAAGGCGCCGACGTTGACCGTCCCCGGCAGCCGTTCGCCGGCGAACCAGCAGTTGGCCGGACCGGCGCAGGCGGCGGCGTTGATCGGCAGGTAGGACTCGGGGACGCCGCGCGGCTCGGCGTAGGAGGCGACGACAGCGCCGTTGACGAAGTGGCAGAGGGAGACCCGCTCGGCCGGCGGCCCGCCGGTTTCCTGGCCGACCTGCTGGTCAGAGACCGTCCAGAAGTCGTTCGGACCGGCGTAGGCGATCCGCCCAGCGTGGCCGCCGCAGACGGTCGAGTAGCGATACCAGCCGCTGCCGTCGTAGGCGAAGAGGCCGGCCGGGACGCCTTCGTTGCCGGCGGTGATCAGCATCCCCCGGTTCGGCGCCCACATCTCGAGGTCGCCGACTTCGCCGATCTCGGCGGGGACGCCGACCCCCGCCGCGACCGGCTGCTGCGAGCGCCACCCTTCGGCCCGCACCGGGCCGGCCGCGGCCAGCGCCGCCGCGGCGAGCAGGAGGCAGGCGAGGAAGAGCCCGCGCTTCATCGCCGCTCCTTCCGCCGCGCCCGCGTGTGAACGTGGAAGCGGACTCCGACCCGGGCCTGCTGATGGTTTTCGCGGCTGAGGAAGCGGACTTCGACGGTCGCGTAGAGGCCTTCGGCGGAGCGGGCGCGGGCACGCAGCCGCGGCGGCAGCTTCAGCAGCAGTCCCACCGGGCCGTGGCGGCGGGCCTTGCCGGTGGCGGCGGAGAGCCGGCGCGACTTGCCGCCGACCGCCAGCGCGGCCTGCGCCTGCGCCCGCAGCCGCCCGGCAGCGGGGACGACCACGACCAGCTTGACCGCTCCGCTCGGCAGCGAGAAGGCGCTGACCGCGAGCCGCTTGCGCCGCTTCACCACCGCCCCGCCGGGAGGCGCCGAGATCCGCACCGAGCCGGACCCAGGCGGCGTCTCCGGGTCGGCGACGGTGAAGACGTCGGAGGCATCGTTGCCGTCGCCTTCGACCAGATTGGAGGCGGTCGAAGCGAAGGCAAGCAGGCGGCCGGAGCCGGAGAGGGTCGGCGAGGCGGCGCCGTCGCCGTCGATCGGGTTGCCGCCCGGCGAGCGCGAGGCTTCGCCTTCGCCACCGCTGCCGTGGCTGACTCGGCGCAGCGTTTCCGCCGGCAGGTCGGCGAGGTAGAGCTCGACCAGGCCGAGCTGTGCCGGCGGCGGCGTGACCAGGTTCGGCGGCGACAGCGGAAACTGCTGACGGGCGGTGACGAAGGCGACGCGGCTGCCGTCGGCCGAGACCGCGAGGTCGAAGACGTGCGCGTTCAGCGGCAGAAAGGGTTCCTGGTTGACGACCTTCTCTTCTTCGCTGGGCGAGACCGGGACGGCGCGGGTGACTTGCTGGGTCGCCTGCACCCGGTCGAGCCCCGGCGCCATGTTCACGAGAAAGACGTCGGCGGCTTCGCGGGGGTTGCCGACCAGGGCGACCGTGTCGCCGTTCGCGCTCAGCGCCGGGACCCCGTCGACCCCCTGCAGGCCGAGCCAGCCGGTCGCCGAGTTGATCCGGTCGCTCTTGAAGGTGATTCCCGGAAACGGCCCCTGGCAGGCTGCTTCGGCGAGGGTGCCCTGAGGCGGGCAGCCCGGGGCGAGCGGGTCGCCCCCGCCGACCACCCGCCTGGTCGGTGCTCCCGACCCGTCGGCGACCCGGCGCCAGAGCGGCTCGTCGTAGGGGGTGGCGTCGATCGCGTCGAGTTTTTCGACCTTTTCGCGCTCATCGCGCAGCAACGGCACCTGCGCCGGCAGGTGGCCGCCGAGCCAGGCGACGGTGGAGCCGTCGGCGCTGATCGCGGCACCGACCAATTGGGTCAGCGCCGGGCTGTCGACGACGGCGCCGCCCGGAACTGGCAATGGCGGTTCGCTAATCGCTCCGGTGAGCAGGTCGCGAACGGCGCTGACGAGAATGGTGCGATCGCCGTCGAGATCACGGACGACGACCTGACCGCCGGGCGTCTCCACCCCTTCGGTGCTGCCGCCGGGGCCGCTGGTCAGGTTCGAGGGCGAGCGGACGACGAAGGCGACCCGGCGGCCGTCGGCGCTGAGCGCGACCCGCCCGGAAGCAGCCGAGCCGAGGCCGTTTTCGTAGGCGACCCCGCAGGGTTCTGGGGATTCACCGGGGACGCAGCCGTCGCGGGCCGAGGCCAGCTCGTAGGCCGGCGGCGACTGCGAGAGGTCGGCGACGTAGACGTCGCTGGTCCCTTCTTCCAGGTCGTCGCCGGGGTCGAGCCGGGCCGTGGTGGTGAAGCTGACGAAACGACCGTCAGCTGAGATCGAGGGCGCTTCGGCATCGGCGGGGCCTTCGCCGCTGTAGGCGTCGCCGGTCGCGACCGGTTCCAGGGCGCCGCCGGCGACGTTCTCGCGGAAGACCCCGGAGCGGCCGCCGATCCTCGCCTGGAAGACGAGGTAGCGGCCGTCGGCGCTAAGCGCCGGTGCCCGCGCTTCGTCGGCCTGCTCGCCGGGGCTCTTCGAGACCAGCTGGATCGGTCCCAGGGTCGCGGCCGCCGGGACCGTCGCGAGCAGCGCCGCGCCGAGCCCGAGCAGGACGACCAGACCCGCCCGCCGCTTCACCGCACCCGCGTCCTGAACTTGCGGAAGAGGCGGTTACCGGCACGGTCGCGGGCACGAACGACGACCGTGTAGGTCCCCGGGCGCGCATATTCGTGCTCGAAGCGGGACTCCCGCGCGCCGCTTTCCCCGTCGCCGAAGCGAACCTTCGTCGCCCCCGGGGAGAGCCCCGAGAGGTCGTCGGCGACGCTGACGACGACGCGGTGGTGCTTCCCCGCCCGCACCGTCGCCCGCGGCCGTTCGCCGTCGACCCGCAGCTTGCCGCGATTGGAGAGGAGCTGCGAGCCGAGCGCGTCTTCGGCCAGCACCTGGACGCTGAGCTCGCCGTTGCCGAGCAGGCCGGCTCGTGGGTGCAGCTTGCGGCGACGCAGGTGGCGGGCGACTTCGCGGCCGTTGACGAGGACCGCGTAGCGGACGCCGCCGACCGTGCTCGCCGCCGCCTGCCAGCTCAACTGCACCGCGTTCGGCTTCGTCCACCGTTTCGCCACCTTGACCTTGAAGCGCGAGGGCGGCGCACTGACCCGCTCGGCGACGATCGCGTAGGCGCCAGCTTCGCCCTGGCGGAAGCCGATCAGGCCGTCGCCGGCGCCGGAGCGCCCGACCGAGAGGTCGGCGACCGGGCCACCGGCGGCGCTGGAGACGGTCGCTACCTGCGCGCCGCCGGAGCGGAATTCCTGCAGCACCGCGACCGCTGGCGAGCCGCTCGAGTCGAGCGCCGGATAGGCGACGACGCTGCCGCCTTCGGGATTGACCGCAATCGCCGGTTCGGAGCCGGGCAGCGCCGCCGGGCCGGCGACGCCGGCGAACGGGGCGGTGGCGCCGCTCGCTTCCACCGCCATTTGACGTAGGCCCCCGCCGCTGACGAACCCCAGCCGGCTGAGCAGCTTCTTGTTGGGGCTTTCGGCGGCGGCGATGTCCGCCGGTCCGACCGGCCCGGCACCGGCGACCTTGGGCCCGGCGAGGATGCCGGCGGTGGTCGAGTAGGTGGCCGGCAGCGAGTTGACCAGCAGGTCGCCGGCCAGCACCGAGCCGGCAGCCGGGGCGACGGAGAAGGCCGCCTGCGCCGCCACGTAGGGGGTGACGGTGAGCGAGAGCGCTTCGGCGTCGGCGGTGACCTGGCGGCCTTCCCAGACCGACGGGCTCACCTGCAGGACCGGGCCCGGCGTGGTGCCGAAGATCCGCCGCATCCAGATCCGCGCCGCGCCGGTCTGGTCGGGCTCCTGCCAGGCGACCACGGCACCGCCTTCGAGCCCGACGCCGACCTGCGGCCCGTTGCCGGCCGCCGGCGGGCGCATCGAGGCTTCCGGGTTGCGGTTGATCGCCCCCAGGCGCGACCAGCGATCGCCGTTGAGTCGAGCGACGCGGACGTCAGCCATCACGTCGCCGGGGCGCAGCTGGACGAAGTTGGACGCCTTGTTGCCGCTGAAATCGAAGGTGATGACCCGGTAGGCGACGATCGCCTTGCCGGCCGAGGCGGCGGCGATCGCGGGCGCGACCCCAACCCCTTCGCCGACGTTGGAGTCGACCAGCAGCTGCGGGCCGAAGGATGCGGCGCCGCGGCCGATCCGGGCTGAGAAGAGCGCGTACTGGGCCTTGCCGTGGACGGTTGCCACCGGGCTCACCCAGACGACGAGGAGTTGACCGTCGGGGCTGGCCGCGATCCGCGCCTGGCTCGCCGGCAGGGTCGATTCCCAGTCGACCCGGATCGGCGGCTGCCAGGCGCCGCCGACGTAGCGGCAGACGAAGACGTGCGGGACCCCGGCGACCACTTTCACGTAGGCGAGACCGCCGCTGCCGTCAGCGGCCATCGCGGCACCGCCGAATTCGAGGATCTCGGCCGCGGGCCCGTCGACGACGACCGGAGGGGTGATCACCGCCTCGGCGGGCTCGGTGACCGTGGCCAGCGCGGTCACCGCGAGGAGCCCGGCAAGGAACGCGGAGCGCCGCCCGCCCAGCGCCCGCCTCAACGCTCGGCCGCGCTCTTGCCGGCGCCTTTCTTGCCCTTCTTGTTGGCGGCCTTGACGCATTTGGCGCGCGCTTTGCCTTTCTTCTTCTTGCACTTGGCGAGCGCTTTCTGCTTCGCGGTCAGCGGCGGTTTCGCCGGCGTGATCGGAGTCGGGGCAGGTCCAGGAGGCGTGATCACCGGGGGCAAACCCCCGCCCGAGGGCCCCGTCGAGCCGTCGGTGACGTTGATCGTCCGCGACAGCGGCGCGCTCTGGACGCCTTCTTTGCTCACCACCCGCAGGCTCACGGTGTGGCTGCCGCCGCCGTTGAAGGTGTGCTGGACGGTGTTGGCGGTGGTGGTTTCGCTGCCGCCGTCGCCGAAGTCCCATTCGTAGCTTTTCAGCGTGGCGACCGGCGAAGCACCGGCGTCGGCCGTGCAGGGGCCGCCGAAGGGGTCAACGGATTTGCTCGCGTCGAAGCTGACTGCCGTGCCCGAGGCCGGTTCGGAGCTGCTCGGGGTGAAGGCCGCGCGCGGTTTGCCCGGGACCACTTCGACCGTCTTGGCCGCCGGCAGTGGCTGGCCGAAGGGCGAGTTTTCGACCTCCATTTCCAGGCTCACGTCGAGCGGGCCGGAGGGGATCGTGCAGTAGGCGTGGCCGACCGTCCGCGCCACCGGGATCGTTTCGATCACTTCGCCTTCCGATTCGACCGGGGTCGGGGTAAGGGTGGCTTTGCTGCCGTCACCGAAGTCCCAGACCAGTTCGTCCGGAGTCGCTTCCTGCAGTTCCGAGGGCGAGGAGTCGAAGCTGACCAGTTCGCCGCGACTGACGACCGCCGGGTCGGCGCTGCTGCCGGCGACAGTGAAGTCGGCGGAGATCACCGGGCAGCCGCTGCCGCCGGGGCCGAAGGTGAGCACCCGGTCGCCGAAGGTCGGCGGGTCGGCGGCGGTGTCGCCGTAGTCGAAGACGACGAGGTTGCCGGAATCCGTGGTGGCGAGGCCGGCGGTCTTGGTCGTCAACCGGCAGGGCCCGTTGCCCGCTTCGTAGGGAGCGCCGCCGTAGAGCACGGTGGTCGTGTGGGTCGCCAGGGTGAAGCCGCGGACGAGGACGTTGGGGACGCCGCCGAGTTCGCCGGCGTCCTCCTTCCAGTAGAGGACTTTGCCGTCGGTGGAGAGGGCGATCTGGGGCCCGAATTCGTTCGCGGTCGCGCCTTCGCCGGCGGAGAGGCGATTGCCCCATTCCTCTTTTTCCGCCCCGGTCTTGAAGCCGGGGACTTCGGCGACGCTGCCGAGCCCGCTCGGGAGTTCCCAGGCGCGGGTGTGTTCGGCGCCGGTCGAGGCACCACCGGTCATCAGGTAGGTCTTGCCGCTGGGCGCGATGACGATCCCCTTCGGACCGTTGCTGACTGGCAGGGTGCCGGCGGCGTCGGTGAAGCCGGCGCCGGCGGCACCGCTTGAGCTGAAGCGGCGGATCACGTATTTACCGGCGGCGTTTTCGCCGAGGATCTCCAGTTCGCCGTTCGCAGGGTCGATCGCGAGGCTGCGCTGACGATAGATCGCCCCCGCGTCGGTCGGCAGGGTCAGCGAGCTCAGCTCTTCGAGTTCTTCGGAGCCGTTCGGTTCGGTCTTGAAGACGCGGACCTTGACCGCGCGGTTGCGCTGGCCACCCTGGACGCATTCGGATGAGGCTTCGGTCGGGCAGCCTTCGACCACGTAGAAGCGATGGAGATCGGGGTTGACGGCGATCCCGAGCTCGCGGGCACGGACGGTTTTGCCGCCGCCGATCGAGGCGTTGCGGGAGAACTGGACCGAGCCGATGAAGGTCCCCGTCGGGCTCAGCTCCTGAATCCGGTATTCGGTTTCTCCCCCGACCAGGTCAGCGGCGAAGACGTTGCCGGTCGCCGGGTCGACGCCGAACAGCGCCGGCTTGTGGAACTGGCCCTGGCCGGTGCCCGGACCACCCCACTTCTGCAACTGGCCGAAGCCGGCACCGGTGGCCTGCGAGGCAAGGACCGCGATGCAGAGGCCAAGCGCGAACAGCGCCGCGCCGGCGAGGACAAGGGCAGGGTTGATGCGTCCGCGGTGGCTCATTGGCGCGCATGCTGTCCACTCGGTGCGACGAAGATGTGAACATCGAGGGAAGCGACCCGATGTAACAGTGTTGTAGTGAGTTCGTAACGGTGAAGTAAAGGACGGAGGGCCGGGCTTGCGCCCGGCCCTCCGGTACCGCGAATCGCTGGAGTGCTTACCAGACGATTTTTTCCGCGGCCTTGCGAGCGGCACCGCGGACATTGGTTTCACTGCCCGAGGTGAAGGGCAGCGCCGCGTACCATTTGCCCGAAGCGGCGAGGTCGGTCTGACCACCGTTGAGCAGGTATTCGGCGATGTAGTCCTTCACCGTGACCTCGCCTTTCTGTGAAGCGAAGCCGGCCTTCTGGTAGCCGTTGAAGGCCAGGTCGAAGGTCAACGTGCACAGCGGGTAGCCTTCACCCACCGACGGACGAGCACCAAAGGTGGTCGACCAGTCGACGTTGAGGGCGGTAGACGTTTCCGTCTTACGACCATCGACCGGCACCCGGTAGCTGATCGCCGTGCAGTTGGCTTCGCCACCGTTGTTCGGGTTACCGAACGTGATGTCTTCGATGTTGGTCTGGCCTTTGCCGTTGTTCTGGACGTTCAGGATCGCTTTCGCGCCCTTCGACTCCGCGTCCGGCAGAGCGGCGTAGCCGATCGCGCCTTCATGCGCGTTCACTTCTTCGACGAGACCGCCGCCACCGCTGATGCCGGAGTGGATGAGCGGGCTCAGGGTCGGCGTGCTGCAGCCGGCCGAGTTTTCGGGCCAGACGAGGTTTTCCAGCGTGGTCCAGGTTTTGCCGCCGGAACAGGGCAGCGTGCCTTTGTTGGACGTCAGCAGGTAGTTCTTGAACTGGAACGTCGTGCCCGAGTTTGAGTTGCGGACGATCCGCGTGATCGGCGAGCTGCAGGTACCGGAAGCGGTGATCAGTTCCGACCAGTTGAGCAGCGTGCCGCGGAACACCTTCTCGAGGTCTTCGTTGGTGATGTTGTTGACCGTGCAGCCCGCGGGCGGGTTGGCCGGCACCGAGATCGCGGTCTGGGCGACCGGGATGACGGCGAGGTTGGCACCCCGTTCTTTCAGCGTTTCAGTCCCGACTTTGGCGGACAGGATGTTGGTGATCTGAGCCGCCGTCGGCGGCTCATCGGTGCCGATGAAAGCGCGAGTGATGTCGATTTTCCCGGTGGTGCCGAGGTAGTTCCACTTCGTCATGCCTTCGCCGGAGCTGGAGGAGACATAGGTGACCGCCGGCTGCGGAGCCGTGGGGCAGATTTTTTCGTTGAAGGTCGGCGCCCAGACGCTCTGGTTGGCGACTTTCTGCAGCGAGGAGCCCTCGCCGGTGATTTTCCCGCCGGTGCAGTGCGGGGCGGCAGCGGCGCTACCGGCGCCGATCGCGGCGACGCAGAGCGCACCCGCGATACAGGCGGCGAGCAGGCCACCGCGACGCGCGGCCCTCGCCGTCTTGTTCCTCAAACCCAACATGGATTCTCCTTGTTAGTTCCCCACGGTCGGTCCGTGGGACTGACCGCGATGTTCGTTCGCCGCCGGCTGCTTCATGTGAACGCACCGGAAAAGGGATGTGAACGGTCGGGGAAAACCGGCTCTGGTAGTACGAATTTAGTACGGAACAGAAGTCCAGATAAGAGTCTCGGACCAAAGGACGGGCTCTGCCGGGGCCGATGCACGGTGCATGGCCCGGCACTTCTCAGCCGCCGTCGCGGCGGCCCTGCTCGCCGCTGTCCTCGTCCTGCCCGCGGACGCCGATGCCGCCCGGGCGGTGCCGCACGCCAAGGACTCGAACGCCCGCAAGGCGCACTGCCGTCACAAGAGCCGCGGCAAGGCAAAGCGGCGCGGCGCCCGCGGCTGCCGCACCTCGCCGGCGATCCAGATGCCGGAAGCGTCCCCTCCCCCGCCCGCGATGCCGCCGCCGCCAGCCGAAGAAGTCATCGAACCGCCGGCGACGACGCCCCCGCCGGCGGGCGGCTCCCGCACCGAAACCGAACCGCCGGTGGACGAACCGCAGCCCGAAACCGAAACGCCCCTGGAACCGGAAACCGACGCCGCCAGCCACTTCCGCTTCTTCTCCCCGAGCAGCTTCTGGAACACCGAAACCAGCGTCACCGAACCGCTCGACACCGCCTCGACCGCGCTGATGGCCAACTTCAACGCCGAAGTCGACGCCGAGATCGCGGCCGAGAAGGGGCCCTCGTTGAACGCCGAACGCTGGTCGATTCCGGTCTACACCGTCGCCGCCGACCAGCCGCTGGTCAAGGTCAAGCAGGACGGCGAAACCGCGGCGCCGCTGCAGGCCGCCTGGAGCAAGGTGCCGGTCCCCCCGGACGCGGTCGGTGCCGCCGGCACCGACAAGCACCTGGTCGTCTGGCAGCCCTCAACCGACAAGCTCTGGGAGTTCTGGCACTTCGAAGGCAGCGCCGGCCACTTCACCGCTCACTGGGGCGGGGCGATGGAACACGTCTCCCAGAATCCCGGCGTCTACGGGCCGGCCGCCTGGCCGGGCGCGACCTACGGCTGGGGCGCCTCGGCGACCTCGCTCTCGATCGCCGGCGGCCTGATCACGATCGAAGACCTCGAACGCGGCGAAATCAACCACGCCCTGGCGCTCGGCATCCCCCAGGTCCGGGCCGGCGTCTTCACCACCCCGGCCTACCGCGGCGACGGCACCTCGCTGAACCCGCTGTCGCTGCCCGAGGGCGCCCACCTGCGGCTCGACCCCAAACTCGACCTCGAATCCCTCCACCTCCCCCACTTCACCTACATGCTCGCCAAGGCCGCCCAGCGCTACGGCATCTACGTGCGCTCGCGGGCCGGAGTGATCGCCTTCTTCGGCCAGGACCCGACCCCCACCGGGACCAACCCGTACCACGGCCCGAACGGCGCCGGCGTCTTCGAAGGCCGCAACCGGCTGGAACTGCTGAGTGCCTTCCCCTGGAGCCACCTGCAGCTGACCCAGATGGCGCTTTTTCCCGACCCCTGATCCGGCCGTCGTCGCTCTAAGATCGAGGAAGATGCTCGGCGCGCCCACCAGGGGGAGGCAGCGACGCCTGCTGACGGCACTGCTCGCCCTCGCGGCGTTGGCACTGGCCGGCTGCGGCGACGCGGCGACGCGGGCGGAAGCCCAGTTCCGCTTCTTCGCCTCGGGCAGCCCCTGGAACCGGCGCGCGGCGATCTTCGAGCTCGACCCCCGCTCGGGTCCGATCACCCGCAACCTCGCCGCCGAAGTCAAAGCCGAGAAGCAGGAAGAGCGCGGGCCCTCGATCAACACCGTGCGCTGGTCGGTGCCGGTCTACCGGGTTCCCGCCGACCAGCCGACCGTGCGGGTCCTGCAGGACACCCGCTCCGCCGACTCGCTGCAGGAAGCCTGGAACGCGGTGCCGCTGCCCGACGACGCGCAGCCGGCGGCGGGCACCGACCAGCACCTGGTCGTCTGGCAGCCGAGTACCGACAAGCTCTGGGAATTCTTCCACCTGCGCGGCGGCCCGGGCGAATGGCGGGCGCGCTGGGGCGGGGCGATCGAACGCGTCAGCGAAAACTCCGGCGTCTACGGCCCGGAAGCCTGGCCTGGCGCCGGCCCCAGCTGGGGCGCCTCGGCCTCCTCGCTCTCGCTGGCCGGTGGCTTGATCACGCTGGAAGACCTCCGGCGCGGCTACATCAACCACGCCCTGGCACTGGCGCTGCCGGAAGTCCGGGCGGGCGTCTACGCCTCGCCGGCGCAGCGAACCGACGGCGAATCGCAGAACTCGCTCTCGCTGCCGGAGGGCGCCCGCCTGCGGCTCGACCCGAGCCTCAACCTCGGCTCCCTCCACCTCCCCCACTTCACCAAGATGCTTGCCGAAGCCGCCCAGCGCTTCGGGATCATCGTCCGCTCGCGGGCCGGCGTCATCACCTTCTTCGGCGAGGACCCGACCCGGACCGGCAGCGAACCCTACGAGGGGCCAAACGGCGCCGGCTTCTTCGAAGGGCAAAACCGGCTGGAACTGCTCGGCGCCTTCCCCTGGAACCATCTGCAGCTGCTGAAGATGCAGCTGCACCCCGAGGAATAGCCCTAGGGACGCGCGGCCGCGGCGGCCGAAGCCGAGGCGGCGACGAACTCGCCGAGGCTGGCGGTGACGCTCTGCCACGACTCGCTCGCCGGCGGGGCCAGCTCGGCGGCGTCCCATTCGCGCTCGACCAACGCGGCGACCGCGGCCGCCGGTTCCGGATCGTCGTCGGCGACGGTCGCCCAGCCGGGCATCTCGGCGACGTAGCGGCCGAGCGAGTCGTCGGCCGCGGTGGCGAGGGCGAGGCGCGGGATCGGCAGGGTCAGGTACTGGACCGCCTTGCTCGGCAGCTTCGCCGGATCGGCCCAGCCGATCACCAGGGCGGCGTCGAACTCGGGCGCCTCGGCGAGGATCTCCGGCCAGGGCCGGGCCGAGCGGCGGTCGACCTCGATCTCCCCCGCCACCGGGTCGAGCAGCCCATCCCAGTCGGGCCCGTACTGGACCAGGGTGATCCGCCGCCAGCGACCACTCGCGCGCAGCCGGGCGAAGAAAGCGGCGATGTCGACCCGCTCGCCGTAGAGGCTGCCGTAATGGACCAGCCGCAGCTCGTCTGCCGGCCGCGGCGGCGACGCCGGCGCCGTCGCCGGCTCGGTCTCGTTGTAGCCGTTCGGCCGCACCAGCACCCGCAGCTGCGGGAACAGCGCCCGCAGCGCCTCGCCCTGGGCGGCGGTGGTGATGACGACGCCGTCGGCATTGCGCCACAACTGCCGCTCCTGGCGCCGCGCCCGCCAGCGCCGCAGGGCGCTGCCGGTCGGGTGCGGGTTGGTGAGGACCCAGGGGTCGCCGATGTCGACCACGTAGGGGATCCCGGCGGCCGCCAGCCGGTCCGCGGCGAGCGGCAGCGGCGCCCAGGGAAAGCCGATCAGAACGGCGGCGTCGGCCTCGGGCTGCCAGCCGCGCAGCGCCCGCCAGGCGCCGGGCTCGTATTTGTCGACCAGGACGGCCGCGACAGCGCGACGGGCGAGCCGGCGGGCGAGCGAGGAACGGCGACGGCTGCTGTCGCCGCCGAGCCACTGCGGGATCCGCCCGGCGCCGACCCGTTCGACCTCGCCGAACTCCGCCAGCGCCCGTAGGTGGGCCTCGGTCCGCTGCCCGCGCGGCGAGAGGTGCAGCGGCTGGGCCCCCGACCAGGAGACGACCGCGAAGCGCCGCCGTGGCTCGGTGGCGACGGCGCTCACCGGCCCTCCACCGGCAGCCGGATCGCCGGGTCGAGGCGGTCGAGGGCGAGGGCCACCGGCGCCTGCAGGCCGGCGGTGAGCGGGTCGCCGCCGTTCGCCCTGCCCTCGCTGGAGCGCATCGCCACCTGCTCGGACTCGAGCAGGCGATTGCCCTGGAAGGCGACCCCGGTCCGCAGCGCCGCCAGGTCCGGCAGCTCCGCCGGCGCCCCGACGAATTCGAGCAGCCGCCGCAGGGTGCCGGCGGGGTCAGCGGCGAAGGCCTCGTACTGGAGCAGCAGCCGCTTCTCCCGCGGCTGGCGGTTGAAGACCCGCATCGAGAGCGCGTGGGTCAGCAGCAGGTACATGTTGGTCGCCAGCCGCGGCTTCGCCGGCTGCTTGACGTCCTGGCGGGCGAACGAGGCGACCACCGCGTGGGGCGAGCGGTAGAGGTAGACGAGACGCAGGTCGAGCCCACCGATCCGCTGCAGTTCGGCCGCCCGCATCGGGTAGTGCGAGCTGTCGATCACGTACTCGGCGCCGGTCGCGGCGACGATCTCGGCGTAGAGGTCGAGGGCGATTCGCCGGTAAGTCGGCCCGAGCCGCCGCCGCGCCGCCCATCGCCCCGGCCGCAGCACCGCCGACGAATGCTCCAGCCGGGCCCGCGAGACGTCGCCGAACATCTCCTCCTCGACCCGCATCCGCGCCATCACCCCGGCCCAGAAGCGCTCGCCCTCCTCGCCGCCGAAGTTGGGGACGCCGCGGCGGCGCAGCCAGGCGTCGAGCTCGCCGGCGTAGACGAAGCCGGGACAGTTGCCGAGGGCGACGCCGAGGATCGTGCTGCCGCTGCGCCCGGCGCCCATCACGTAGACGACGCGGGGGCGGGCGGAGCTCATCGCGGCAGCGGCAGGGCGCGGGCGCCGGCGCGGGCCGGGGCCGCAGCGAGGATCGCGGCGACGATCATCGCCGCGGCGTAGGCGGCCGGGGTGTAGAGCAGCGTGTTGGCGGCGGCCGCGTTGACCAGCAGGCCGATTACCAGGGCCAGGCCGAAGGCGGCGGCGTTGCCGCCCTCGCCCTCGCGGCTGAATCGCCGCAGCCGCCGGATCAAGGCCCAGAGCGCGGCGAGCAGGATCAGCGCCCCGGCGGCCCCGGTCTCGACCAAGTAGCGGACGTATTCGCTGTGCGGCAGGTTGGTGGCGCTCTCGCCGCGACCGGTCGCTTCCTGGGTCGCCACCCTGGTCCCCAGGCCGAGCCCCAGCACCGGTGCCTTCTCCCATTCCGGCACCAGTTTCGCCCACTTGCGGAAGCGCCAGTCGAGCGAGCTCGATTCGTCCCTGCTCGCGGTTCCGGCGGCGGCCTTGCCGCCACCGCCCGACTCGCTTTCCAGCCGTTCGCTGCCGAGCGGCGAGAGGGCGAAGGCGGCGACGAAGAGGACGACGGCCGCGCCGACCCCGATCCGCAGCCGCAGCGAGCCCGAGCGCAGCAGTGCGAAGGCGGCGACCATCACCACCAGGGCGAGGCAGCCGGCGAGGCTGAAGGTCGAGATCAGCGCCGCCGCGAACAGCACCAACAGCGCCAGGTCGAGCCGGCGCCGGCTCTGGTCGAGGTAGAGCCAGAGCGAGGCCATGGTGGCGACGGCGAAGTAGACGGCGGCGTCGTTGGGATGGGCGAAGGTGCCGTAGGAGCGGACGAAGCCGCCGACCGTGGTGCCGCTGTGGGTGCCGAGCTGAAACAGCGCCAGCAGCGCTGCGATGAAGCCGGCGACCTGGACGATCCGGACCACGGTGCGCAGGTCCAGAGCGCCGCGCGAGTTGTAGACGAGGAAGCCGACGGCGACGATCGAGAGCTCGCGGATCCCCTCGCGGACGGTGACCGCGGAGGCGCCGTGGTCGAGCACCGCGAGGCTGGTCCAGGTCCCGATCCAGAGGCAGGCGAGGACGGCGACGCCGAGCCCGCGGCGGCGGCGGATGATCAGGCCGGCGGCGAGCAGGATGAAGAGGCCGGCGATCAGCGCGGTGAAGCTGAGCGAGCTGGAGTAGCGGCTGTTGCTGGAGGCGACGTCGTCGACCAGCACCCGCACCGTCATCAGGGCGCCGGTGAAGGGGACGATCGGGATCTCGGTCGCCAGGGCGATGAACAGCAGGCAGGGGACCGGCGCCGCCCAGAGGTAGGACTTCGAGACCAGCACCCCCTGGACGGCCAGGAGCACGCAGAGGCCGAGCGTCGCCAGGGCCAGCCGCGGGTCGAACTCGAAGCGGGCCCGCGAGCCGAGGTCGAATTCCCAACGCCCCGCCGCGGGGGGGCGCCAGTCGACCCACCCCCGCTGCGACGTCCAAACGCTCATACCGGCTGGGAGCTCTCGGCCCGCGCAGCCACCGGGCGGCGGCGCTCGGCCTCGGCGACCTGATTCGCCAAGCCCTCCCGCAGCGAGACCCGAGGCTCGTAGCCGAGGTCCGCGGCGGCCAGGGCGTAATCGCCGTGGGTGTCGCGGACGTCTCCCGCCTTCGCCTCCTCGTGGGCGAGGTGGAGGGGAAGGTCGAGGACCTCGCCGAGCTCACGGAGGATGTCCAGCAGCGGCCGCTGGCTCCCGGAGGCGAGGTTGTAGGAGACGCCGGGCCGGCCGTGCTCGGCGGCGAGGCGGGTGCCGGCGACGATGTCGCCGACGTAGGTCATGTCGCGGCGCTGCATGCCGTCGCCGAAGAGCCGGATCGAGCGCCCGGCGACGATCGCCTCGATGAACTTCGAGAGCCCCATGTCGGGGCGCTGGCGGGGGCCATAGACGGTGAAGTAGCGCAAGCCAACGGCGTCGAGCCCGTAGGAGGCAGCGTAAGCGCCGGCAAGCACCTCGCTGGAGGCCTTGCTGGCTCCGTAGGGGGAGATCGGCGCCAGCGGCGTCGACTCGGTCACCGGCAGCGAGGCGGCGTTGCCGTAGACGCTGGAGGAGGAGGCATAGGCGACCCGGACACCGTTTTTGGCGGCGGCCTCGAAGACCGAGCGGCTGCCGACGATGTTGGCGGCGGCGTAGTCGTCGAAGTCGGCCCAGGAGTCGCGCACCCCCGGTCGGCCGGCGAGGTGGAAGACGACGTCGGACTCGGCGACGAGGCTGGGCAGCAGCGGCCCGTTGAGGTCTTCTTCGACCAGCCGGAAGAAGGATGAGCCTTCGACCGTCTCCAGGTTCGCTTCCTTCAGCTCGCGGGCGTAGTGGTCGCTGAAGTTGTCGAGCCCGGTGACCTCGTAGCCGTCCTCGAGCAGCGATTCGCAGAGCTGGCTGCCGATGAAGCCGGCGGCGCCGGTGACCAGGGCGCGGGCCATCAGCCCTCTCCCCCGACCCGGGCGCGGTCGGCGTCGGCGCTCGGCGCGGAGCCGGCGGGCGGGGCCGGCCGCGGGGCCGGCGGCGAGAGCTCCGACTTGACCCCGTTGGCGATCAGGCCAAGTCGCGGCGCCCGCGAGATCTCGAGGATCTGGCGCAGCTGCTCGGCCAGGTCGCGGCGGCTGCGGCCGAGCCAGCTGACGGCGACGATCCCGTCGACCGCGGCCAGCACCGAGAGGCCGTCGGCCTGGGTCACCAGCGGCGGCGAGTCGACGACGACGAGGCTGTAGTAGCCGCGGGCGTAGCGCATCACCTCGGCCATCGTGCCGCTCTCCAGCAGCGCCTCGCGTGCCGAGGCGGCGGCGGTGCCGCAGCCGACGACGCTCATCCGCGGCCCCGGGCCGACTTCGTCGCCGCCTTCGAGCTCGACCGTGCGGACGACCTCGCCGACCGCCGTGCGGCCGAGCAGGACGTCGGAGAGCCCCGGCTCCCAGGCCAGGCCGAGCTGAGCGCTGAGCGCCGGCTCGCGCAGGTCGGCGTCGATCAGCAGAGCGTTGCCGCCGGCCCGCGCCTCGGCTTCGGCGAGGCCGCGGGCGACCGTGGTCGCTCCCTCTCCGGGTGCCGCGGCGGCGACCAGGATCGCCTGCGCCGGCTGGCCGGAGGCGGCGAAGCGGAGCCGCGCCCGCAGCATCTGAAAGGCCTCGCGGGCGGTCGTGTCGGCGCCTTCGGAGCGGGCCCGCGCGCCGCGCTCGCCGCCGGCCAGCGCCTCGCTGACCGGCACCGCGCCAAGCACCGCGACCCCGTAGGCCGCTTCCAGCTCGGGCCGGTCGCGCAGCCAACGGCCACGGGCGCCGCGCTCGAGCAGGAAGGCGAGGCCGAGGCCGATCAACAACCCAAGCAGGGCGCCGAGGGCGACGTTTTTCTTCGTCTTCGGCGCCGACGGGCTCGACGGCGGCAGCGCCGCGCCGATCACCTTGACGTTGCCGAATTCGACCTTCTCCAACAGCCGCAGGTTCTGGGCTCGGGTCTGCAGCCCCACCGCGGCCTCGCCGAAGCGCTGTTTCGGCGGCAGTTCGCCGATCTGCTTTTCGACCAGCCTCAGCGCCTGGTGCAGGGAGCTGCGGGTGAGGTTCTTCTGGCCGGCGACGAAGAGGCGGGCATAGGTGTTGGCGATCGCCGCCGCCGCGGTCGGCGAGCCTGCTTCGGCGGTGACTCCGACCACGTTCGATTCGCCCTGCCCTTCGACCGTGACCGCGCCGCGAACCGCGGCTTCGCTGATTCCCAGTTTCTGCGCGGTGCGGGCCGGGGTTTCGCCGAGGGCGAGGATTTTTTCGTTGGTCGCCTGCTGGATCGTCTGCGCGGTGGTCCCCGAGGATTCGCCGCCGAGGATGCGCTGGGTCAGCGAGTTGCTGCCGCCGAATTCCAGCGCCGCGGTCGCCTTGTACTCCTTCGCCTGGCTGTGCGAGTAGGCGAAGGCGGCGCCGGCGACGACCAGCACGCAGAGCAACACCAGCGGCGCCCGGCGCCGGACGATCCGCAGCGCATCGCCGACCTGGATGGTTTCCGCCTGCCGCTCCATCTAGCCCTCCGACCTTCCTCGCATCACAGGTTCAACTCCGCTGACACGGCAGTTCTTTCGCACGTTCGCTGACCCGACTCAAGTCGCCCGCGGCGGGTACCGATGGAGGCAGCGAGATGCTCGATTCGACCGCCTTCCTGATCGCCGCGCCGCTCATCGTCCTCTGGAGCCTGGCCATGGTCGCCGTGGTCGCCCTCTGCCGGATTGCGGCAGAGCAGAAGCCGGCTCAGAGGCCCCTGCCGCCGAAGACGTGGCCGACCGTGCGGGCGAGGATCTTGAAGTCGCCCCAGAGCGACCAGTTGGCGACGTACAGGTAGTCGATCGCCCCCATCTCGCGCAGCGGCACCCGGGCCGGGCCGAGGATCTGCCAGGGGCCGGTCATCCCCGGGGTCAGTTCGAGCCGGCGCCGGTACCAGCCCTTGACCAGGCGGTCCTCGTCGACCACCAGCGGCCGCGGCCCGACCAGGCTCATCTCGCCGCGGACGACGTTGAAGAGCTGCGGCAGCTCGTCCAGCGCCGTCTTCCGCAGCAACCGCCCGATCCGGGTCACCCGCGGGTCGTCGGCGATCTTGAAGAGGCCGCCGTCAACCTCGTTCTGCCCCCGCAGCCCGTCCTTCATCGCCTCGGCCTCGGGGACCATGGTGCGGAACTTGTAGACCTCGAAGACCTCGCCGCCGCGGCCCACCCGACGCTGCTTGAAGAAGACGCCGCCGCGGCTGTCGAGCCGGATCGCCAGCGCGATCGCGCCCATGATCGGCGCCACCGCGACCAGCCCCAGCAGCGAGGCGGCGAGGTCGAAGCCGCGCTTGACGATGCTCGAGGAGCGGGTCAGGTTGAAGCGCTTGATCCCCATCAGAGTGACCCCGTGGAGGTCGTCGAAGACGACCGAGGAACCGACCACCTCGAGCATCCGCGGCAGCACGCTGATCTTGATCCCGACCGTCTCCAGGCTGCAGATCAGGTCCAGCATCTCCTCCGGCTCGACCGCGTCGGGGCCGATGATCGCCCGCTGCACGTCGAGCGAGCGGGCGAGGTCGCGGATCTCGGTCAGGCGCGGCATGTGGTACCCGCCCGAGGACCAGGCGCCGACGTCGGCGGGTTCGATCGCCGCCACCAGCCGCGCCTTTAGGCCTCCATCCCCCAGCTTCGCCTTGATCGTCTCGCCGGCGGCGCGGTCGCCAATGAAGAGGCAACGCTCGACCGGGGCCCAGTGCAGGGCCAGTGCCCGGGCGGCGCCGCGGCCGAGCACCAGGAAGACGAACAGCAACGTCCAGAGCAGCAGCGCCTCGGCGCGGTCGAGGGTGCCGCCGGCGACGACGAAGCCGCCGGCGAGCCAGGCGCAGAGCGCCCCCAGGGTCGCCACCTGGAACAGCTTCGGCGCCTCGTCGAGGGTGGTCTTGTGGACCAGCGCCTCGTCGCGGTCATAGAGGCCGAAGACCTTCGCCCCGACGACCAGCGCCAGCAGCCCGCCGACGCTGACCAGGGTGATCTGCAGCGGCCGCCCGGCGACCGCGGAGAGGATCAGCAGCGCGGCGACGAAGGCGACCACGTCGGCGACCAGCAGCGCGCGCCGGACCAGCTTGTCGCGGCGCAGGTTGAGGCGCCCGGCCTCGGAGTCATGGAGGCGGAGGCGGAAGGGCGCCGGGTCGAGCTCGACCGGGTGGGCGGCGCGAATCCCTCCGCCGACGGCGGCCGCGGCGGGCTCCGCCTCGGTGCCGAGGGCGCCGCTCATTCGTCCGCGTCGCTGCCGGTCGGCACCGGCTCACCGCCGAGCGCCAGGATTCCCATCCCAAGGCCCCGGTCGGGGTCGAGGATCAGGTCCACCGCCTCGTTGCGGGAGCGGACGCCGAGTTTCGCAAAGGCTGAGGAGAGGTGGCTCTTCACCGTGCTTTCGGCAAGGAAGAGCTGGGTGGCGATCTCGCCGTTCATGTAGCCCATCACGACCAGGCCGAGGATCTGCTTCTCGCGCGGCGAGAGCGCCGCCGCTTCGACCTGGCGGGCGCCTTGGCGTGGCACCGCCACCTGGCCGACCCGGGCCGCCTCGAGGCTCGGGCCCAGGGTCGAGCTGGCCTGGCCGCGCAGGACGACGCCGGCGACGCCGGAGCCGAGCGCCGTCCGCAGCTCGCCGGGACGGAGCTCCTCGCAGACGACCAGCACAGCGGCCGCCGGGACGGCGGCGGTCAGCGCCTCGAGCTCGGCGCGGGCCGCGGCGAGCGCGCCGGGGACGGCGAGGACGACCACCGCGGGGGCGGCCGCGGTGTCGATGTCGGCGGGGCCGGCGACCGCCTCGTAGGGAAGGCCCTGCTCCTCGAGGATCGCCGCGACCGCGTCGTCGGCACCTTCGGCGGAGACGAGGACGACGCCCGCGGTCTCAGCTTCCCGGGGGGCGATCGTCTCTTCCTTCGCCGAAGTCGTCACGCAGAGGTGAACGCCGCGGCGGCGCCACTACTTATGGGGAGGGCGAAACCTCCGACTTTTTTCCACCCTCCACCCGCGGTCCGGGGCGGCGCGGAAGCGGGCAAAAGAAGAGGGCCGCTTGCGCGGCCCTCTCCGAAACTCCAAGTCTTACGGAACTCGGGACCTGGTTATTTCGAGGTGCAGCTGTAAATCGGGCTGCTGGTACCGAAGCTTTCACCGCCGAAGGAACCGGTGGGGGCGAAGGCATCGCCGCCGGAACCTTTGGCGCAAGCTGCGGTCAGCTCCTGCAGGCTGCCGTAGTCGGTGACCGACGGCGCCTCATAGACCTTGCTGTTGTTCATTCAGATGCTCCTATGGCTCTTTGGTGATCTTCCCCCGCCGAGCCGAAATGCCAGGCGAGTTCCTAATCGATGCCGGAAGTCTAGGCAGACGCCGGGTACCGTCAAGGATGAAAAAGGTCGGATAGGACTCTCAAACCGCTCCATAGCGGGAAAAAGAGGGTGCGGCGGGGAGGTTTCCGACAACTTTCCCGGCCTCGCCGCGGAGCCAGATCTCGGCGCTGGCGAGCCGCCAGGCACGATACATCCAGGCGAACGGGTCGTGGCGCTCGGCCTCGCCGCCGAGCAGCTCCGCCCGCATCGCCCCCAAATCGACGTAGGCGCCCAGCTCCGCCGCCGGGTCGCCGAGCAGCCGCCGCAGCGCCTCGCCGTCGGCGCCGGCGAGGGTGTCGACCAGGTAGCTGTCGAAGCGGGCCTTGCCGGGCCGGAGCCGCACCGAGTCCGGCAGCAGGCCGGCGGTCGCCTCCCGCAACAGCGGCCGGTTCAGGCGCGGGTCGAGCGAGGCCCGCGGCGGCGCCGCCAGGCTGAGCTCGACCAGGTCGAGGTCGAGCAGCGGGTGGCGGGTCTCCAGGCCGGCCATCGCCGCTCGCCGCCGCCGCGCCTCGAACATCCCCCCCGCCTCGACCTCGACCGTCAGCTGGTGGGCGACGCGGGCCCACCAGCGCGGTCCGTCGAGCCGCTTCCAGGCGCCCGGGTCGAGCCCGGCGGCGAGCTCGCGGCGCAGCCGCGGCCGCAGCCAGGCCGGCACCGCACGGCCGCGGACCGGGCGCCGGGCGGCCGCTTCGAGACCGTGCGGGAGGGCGCCGCGGGCGAGGTTGGCGGCGACCCGGGCGACGTCGCGGCGGCCGACCCCGAGCCCGTAGCCGGGGATGCTGCGCAGCACCGCCCGCGCCCGCAGCGGGTGGCCGTGGCGGAGCTCGTCGGCGAACAGCTGGGCGCGCGGGGCGAAGACCTCGTCGCCGCCTTCGCCGTCGAGCACCGAGCCGATCCCGGCCGCGGCGGCTGCGCGCAGCAGCGGTAGCGCCCAGCCGTCGCCCCAGCTCGCCGGCGGCAGCTGCCACTCGGCCCGGTGCTCAACCGCGGTCGCCAACATGCCGCCGGCATGGACCGGCTGCTCGATCGACCGCAGCCCCAGCTCGCGGCCGAGCTCGGCGATCAGCTCCGCCTCGTCGACCGCCGGGTGGTCGGGAAAGGTCGCCGAGCAAGCGGTCACCGGGGGCCGCCCCGGTACCGCCGCACAGAGGGCCGCGACGCTGGCCGAGTCGAGGCCGCCGCTCATCAGCACCGCCGTCAGCTCGCCCTCGTCGCGGCGGGCGACGGCGCGCTCCAGAGCCGCCCGGGTCCGCGCCGTCAGCTCCTCCGAGTCGATCTCGAGCGGCTGGAAGCGCGGCCGCCAATAGCGCCGCTCTCCGACTCCGCCGGGGCCGAGGGCGAGGGCGGTTCCGGCGCCGAGACGGCTGATGCCGGCGAACAGGGTCGAGTCGGCGGGGGCGTCCTCGGCGGCGACCCAGGCGGCGACGGCGGCCGGGTCGGGTGACGGCCGGGTCGGCAGCATCGCCAGCAGCAGCCGCACCTCGGAGGCGAAGCGCAGGACGCCGTCGCGGCGGTGGAGGAAGAACGGCCGGGCGCCGAGCTGATCGCGGACGAGCAGGCCGCGGCCGGCCTCGCGGTCCCAGGCAAGGAAGGCGAAGTCGCCGCGCAGCCGCGCCGGCAGCTCGTCCCCCCAGCGCCGCAGCCCGGCCGCGAGCAGCTCCTCCGGGCCGGCCCCCGCGGGCGCGCCGGAGCCGAGCCCGGCCGCCAGCTCGGCGGCGTCGTCGATCCAGCCGTCGAGGGCGCAGGCGGCCCGCGGCGAGACCGCGCCGCCGCCGGCGCAGGCGAGGTGCAACGGGCCCTCGTCGAAGCGCCAGGAGTCGGCGCCGAGCGCCGCCGCGGCGCCCTCGGGGTCGGCGCGGCCAGCGGGGTCGAAGAGGCCGGCGATCGCCCCGCTCATCGCGCCGCCCGCTCGCCGATCGCCGTCGCCAGCTCCTCGATCCCGACCGCGGGCCCGGCGAGGACGCGCTCGCAGCGCCCCCGCGCCACCGCCGCGGCGACGTCGAGCAGCCGGCCCAGCCGGCCCGGCGCCTCGAGCAGCAGGACGAAGGTCGAGGCGAGGACGAGGCGCGGGTCATCGACCGGCTCGAAGCGTGGCTCCGCCGGCCCCGCCTCGTCGCGCTCGAGGAAGAACAGCGCGCCCAGCGGCGCCGCCGCCGGCGCCAGCTCGACCGCTTCGACCTGCTCGCGGCCGTCGCCCCAGAGGACGCCGCCGCCGAGTCCCCCGGCGCTGCGAAGGCTGGCGACGGCGCCGCGATCGACCCCGGCGATCGGCGCGCCGGGGTGGGCCAGCGGCGGCCCGCCGACGACCGGCTCGAGGGCCAGCACGTCGTCGGCGAGGAACTCGGCGCCACGGGCGACCAGCGCTCGCGCCAGCGAGGTCTTGCCGACCCCGGAGGGCCCGGTCAGGGCGATCGCCCTACCGTCGCGGACGACCGCCGCCGCGTGCAGCGCCTCCAGCCCCTGCAGGGTCGCCGCCAGCGGCAGCGCCTGGGAGACCAGCAGCCGCTGCCAGGCGCCGAGCCCGTCCGCCTCCGGTGCCCCGGCAAGCGCCCGGCCGTCGGCGGCGAGGACCGAAGTGCCGTAGCCGGGCCCGCCGATCCGCAGGCCCTCCTCGCCCTCGTGGACCTGGAAGTTGACCGCGCCGCCGGGCAGCCGCTCGTCGGCGATCAGCCGCGCCCCGTCCGGGATCGGCCCGACCCCGCCCTCCGGCAGGGTCAACTCCAGCGGCCGCCCGGTCGGCGGCGCCGTCGCCCGCTCGAGGAAGGGCAGTGGCCGCGGAGCGCCGACGTCGAGGCCGAAGACGGTCGCCCGCAGCGGCGCCTCCATCTCAGAGGGTGACGAGGCGGGCGAAGGTGCCGTCGCCGGGGTCGAGCAGCGGGCGGCCGGCGTGCTCGACCCAGGCGTGGGCGAGGAAGTCGGGGCCGCCGCGGGCGCCGATCACCAGCTCCGAGTCGATCCCACGGTGGGCGAGCAGCTGCAGCAGGACCAGCGAGCGCCGCAGGCAGCGGGTGTCGCCGGGAAGCCGGCGCATCACCCGGACGACGATGTAGCCGAGCCGCCGCGCCTCGTCTTCCTCTCCCCCTCCCAGCGCGACCGTGGCCGGGCCCCGGCGCAGCCGCGCGACGACGTCCTCGATCGGCGCCCGGCGCAGCTCGCGGGCGGCGCGCAGGTAGGCGGCGACGACCTCGGCGGCGAGACGGGCGCGACCCGGCTCAGGCCTCATCCTCGGCGCCGACCTCGATCAGGCCGCGGTCGAGCATCACCCGGCAGAGCTCGCACATGTCGCGCTGGATCGTCGATTCGGGCTGGTCGTAGCTCGAGGCCGCGTCGGCAGCGGCGACCCGCACCGAGCTCGCTTTGGCCATCGCGTCGAGCATCTCGCCGGCGGTCGGGTTGAGCCCGTGGTAGCGCCCGGTCTGCAGGTTGAGCATCACCGTCTCGGTCGGGAAGCTGCGGTAGACGACGTGCTGGGGCACCAACACCCGCACGTCGAGCAGCGACTCCAGCTCGACCTCTTTCGTGACCTCTGGCTCCATCTCTTCCCTTTCTCCCCTCAGTACTCGATGATCGTGCCGCGGCGCTGCCCGTACCGGATCGCCGCCCTCAGGACGTAGAGCGAGAGCGGGACCAGGACGACTACGAAGCCGATCAGCTTCGCGAAGGCGGTCCCGGAATCGGTCAGGATCGGGCTGTTGACGAGCAGGTGGCGAAGCAGTTCGGTGGCCGGCGTAAACGGCTGCAGCTTGGCGGCGATTTCGGCCCATTCCGGCAGCAGCGAGACCGGGAAGTAGAGGCCGCCGACGATCGAGATCAGGGCGATCAGCCAGGTGGTGCCGACGTTGCCCTGCTTGGTCGCCACGGTCAGCGCCGCGAACAGCAGCCCGACCGGGAGGAAGGCCATCAGCGCCAGCAGCGCCACCGGCAGCGCCAGCGGCACCGTTGACCAGTGCAGCTGCAGGTCGAAGACGGCGGCGCCGATCCCGAGCGTGATCGCCGCCAGGAAGATCGAGAAGGCGATCGGGAAGAGCGCCATCGCGACGATCCCCCGGACCGCGCCGAAGGGCGAGAGCAGCAGCCGTTCGAAGGTGCCGGCGACGAGCTCGCCGCGGACCAGTTCGGCGATCGAGAAGCAGGAGTAGAGGACGCCGATCAGGGCGATGCCGACGACGACGTAGCCGAAGTAGACCTGCGGCGAGGTGAAGCCGGAGACGTGGACCAGCCGGGAGATGTAATAGAAGAGCGTCAGGCTGAACAGCGAGGTGAGCATCTGGCTGACCAGCCGGGTGCGGTAGCTGATGTAGATCCGCAGGTCGCGCTGCAGCACGGCGCCGAAGGCGCGGAGGTGGAGGACGAACCGGTTCACGCCGGCACCAGCCTGCCGCCTTCGAGCAGCCAGTGGGCGTCGAAGTCGCGGTCCAGCCGCTCCCCCGTCGGCGAGCACCAGAGCAGGCAGCCGCCGCGGGCGAGCAGGCGCTCGATCGCTCGGTCGAGGATTTCGGCGCCGCGGTCGTCGAGGCTGTTCAGCGGCTCGTCCAGGAGCACCGTCTCCGGCTCGGACATGAAGGCCATCGCGATCCGCAGCCGCTGCCGCTGCCCCATCGACATCCGGTCGACCCGGCGCGAGGCAAGCTCGCCGAGGTCGAAGTCCTCGATCGTCCCCTCGACCCGCTGCTTCAGCTCGCGGGCCGGGACCAGGGCGATCCGCGACCAGAAGTCGAGCTGCTGGCGGGCGGTGAGGCGAGCGTAGAGGCCGCGGTCGCCGGCCGGCATGAAGGTGACCAGGCGGTGGTAGCGGGCGCGGTCGTCGCGCGGCGGTCGGCCCCAGGCCTGGGCGCGGCCGGAGTCGGGCTCGATCAGCCCGGCGGCGATCCGCAGCATCGTCGTCTTGCCGACGCCGTTGCGGCCGCCGATCCAGGTCGTGGTGCCGATGTCGAGCCGCAGGTCGACGTCCTGCAGCACCGGCTTATCCATCCTCGGCCAGTGCTTGCCGACCCCAACCAGGGACAGCGGGTACGAAGAGTCGGGCAGCGACCCGGACGCGCTCGGCACCGGCGAGGGTGGCGTGCGCAGCGCCTCGGTCGAGCTCACGCGGCGCTCCCGACCGGGACGCGCTCGATCTCGAGTGCCGCTTCGAGGGCGTCGGCGCCGGCCGCCGGGGTGGCCTCGAGGTCGAGGCCGAGGCGCAGCAGCCGCGTTTCCTCGGCGAGGTCGGCGAAAAGGGCGAAACGGCGAGCTTCGCGCTCCGGACCGGCTTCGGGCAGGCCGATCATGAACGGGGCCAGCGCCAGCGGGCCCGCCTCCAGTGCTTGCGCCCCCGGCTCCCCGCCGCGGTCGAGGGCGACCACCGCCGCCACCGGCCGCGGCGCGGTCGCGTGGTCGGCGATCGCGGTCCAGCGCTCACCGGCGAGGGTGGCGAGGATCTCGCCCAGGCCCTCGGCGTTGGTGGCCGCCGGGCCCTCGAGGTCGAAGTTCGCGTGGGGGCTGCCGGGGTGGGCGACGACGCCGCCCTCCCCCGCCTCGAGGATCAGTACGTCGTCGGTGAAGAACGGCCGCCCGCGGCGCACCAGCTCCGCCGCCAGGGTCGACTTGCCGCTGCCGCTCGGCCCGGCGACGGCGATCACCCCGGCCGGCCCCTCGACCGCGGTCGCGTGCAGGGTCTCGCGCCCCAGCGCCATGCTGAGGTCGGGCAGGACCCGGTGCAGCAGGACCCGCAGCCAGGCCGGGTCGGCGGGGTCGCGGGGGGCGCAGCGCAGGGTCGAGTCGGCCGGCTCCCAGAGATAGTGGGCGAGCGCGCCGTAGCCGAACAGCAGCTCGCCGGTGGCGCCGGCCGCAATCGTCAGCGTCTCGCCGTCGCCGAGGGCGCCCTGCCACTCCCAGGCCGGCTCGACCGCGTCGTCGAGCTCGCCGGGCGCCGCCAGGCGCAGCTCCAACCCCGGCAGCCCCTCCCCCTCTCGCGGCTCCATCCCGGGCAGCGGGAACTCCGATTGGAGGGCGAGACCGAAGGCGGTATATCTGTCCACACCAACTGCAACGGCGCCACCGGTCGATTCCTTTTGGTCCCTTTTACCGACCACCGGAAGTTCCGAAGGCAGCGGCGAGACGCGCGGCGACGAGGTCCCAATCGCAGGCCCGCGCTGCCGCCAGCGCCGCCTCCCGCCGCCGCTCCGGGTCACCGCCGACTACCCGGGCAAGCGCCGCCGCCAGCTCGCCCGGCTCGAAGGCCTCGACCGCCGGCGGCCCGGCGATCTCCGCCGTCGTCCCGAGCGCCGGGGCGACGACCGGGGTCCCGGTCGAAAGCGCCGCCATCAGCGCTCCCGAGGAGAAGACCTCGGCGTAGTTGAGCAGGGCGGCGTCGCTGGCGGCGAAGAGCTCGGCGACCTGCGCCTCGGGGACGAATCCGAAGTCCAGCCGCACCCGCGGATCGGCCGCGGCCGCCGCCTCGATCCGCGCCCGCAACGCGTCTTCCTTGACCCGCCCGGCGACGATCAGCACCGCCTCGGGGTCGGCGAGGGAGGCGAACTCGGCGATCGCCTCGGCGATCCGCTTGTAGGGACGGATCGCGCCGAAGGCGAGGTAGACGCGGGCCTCCGGCGCGAGGTCCAGGCGCCGCCGGGCCTCCGCCCGCGAGCTCTCGCCGCCGTAAGAGTCGAGGTAGTTGCCGTGGTGTCCGACCATCACCTTCGCCGGATCGACCCCGAGCTCGGCGACGACCCGCTCGCCGGCCCAGCGCGAGTGCACGTGCAGGGTGCTCGCCAGCCGCCCGGTCAGCCGCATCGCCAGCCGCTCCAGCCGCGGCGCCCGTGGCTCGTGCGGGGCGATGTTGTGGACGGTCCAGACCACCGGCACCCGCCGCAGCCGCAGCAGCGCCAGCGAGGCCAGCAGGTTCGCCGTCCGCAGCGCCATCGCCGCCCTGCGCAGCCAGGGCGCGCCGCGGTCGTAGTGGATCAGGAACTCGATCCAGTGGAGGTGGACGGCATCGCCGCGCGGCACCCGCAGCGCCCAGAGCGGCGTCAGTTTCGGCCCCGACCGGGTCTCGACCCCGCGGCTGGCGAGCGAGGCGGCGAGCAGCGCCTGGTAGGGGTTGTTCGGGTCCGGCCTGGGGAAAACCCAACATCTCATGCCCCGGCAACGGTCGCCACCGCCCCGCCCTTTCGCCGCACCAGCGGCAGAATCGGGGCCGCTCGGCCGTTGTCACGACGTGCCCGCGCTCCATGCTCCGAGCCCGACCCGCCGCTCCGGCGACGCCGCCGCGACCCGCGTCTTCCTGGTCGGCTGCCCGCGCTCGGGGACGACGCTGCTGCAGAGCATGCTCTTCGGCCACCCCGAGGTCGCCTCCTTTCCGGAGACCTTCTTCTTCGTCCTGGCGACGCCGCGGCGGCGGCTGATGCGTCAGCTCGGGCTCTCCTCGCGGCAGGCCGGCGAGGCCTTCGAGCGGCTCGCCGAGCTCGGCCTCGGCTCCCCGCCCGAGTCCGGCCCCCCGCGCCGCCTCGCCGCCTGCGCCGCCGAGTTCGCCGATCGCCTCGACCGCGCCGGGGCAGCCGCCGGGGCCAGCCTCTGGATCGAGAAGACCCCGAGCCACCTCCGATACGCCGACCAGATCGAACGCTTCCTCCCCGACGCCCGCTTCCTCCACATCGTCCGTGACGGCACCGGCACGATCCCCTCGCTGCGCGAGGTGACCCACGACCATGCCGGCGAGTGGGGCGGCCAGCGTCCGCTCGCCGAGTGCGCCGAGCGCTGGCGCGCCGACGTCGGCCTCGCCGCCGCCCGCGCCGGCAGCCCGGCCGACGCCTTCGTCTCCTACGAGCGCCTCGTCGCCGCCCCGGACGAGGTGCTGCCGCCGCTCTGCGAATTCCTCGGTCTCGAGGCCGACGCGGCGACGGTGGCGGCGATGGTGGCGGCCCGCGGCGAGCGCCTCGGCCGAGTAATGGGCGCCGAGCCCTGGAAGCGCGGCGTCGCCGGCGCGATCGTCAACGACGACGCGGCGAAGCTGGAGCGACGGCTCGACCCGAGCGAGCGCCAGCTCGTCCTCGACGCGGTCGCCGCCGAGCGCGACACCCTCGACCGGATCCCCTTCCTCTAGCCGTGACCGAGTCCTCGCCGGAGAAACCCAAGCGCAGCCTCCGCCGCGAGGCCGCCTCCGGCGTCGCCTGGTCGACGCTCCAGACGATCGGGATGAGGATCATCTCGCTTGCCGTCTTCCTCGTCCTCGCCCGGCTGCTCTCGCCGCACCAGTTCGGCCTCGTCAGCCTCGCCGCGGTCTTCGTCTCGCTGCTCGAAGTCTTCGTCGAACAGGGCTTTTCGCAGGCGATCATCCAGCGCAAGGTGCTGGAGCCGGGGCACCTCGACACCGCCTTCTGGAGCTGTCTGGGGATGGGCATCGCGCTCAGCGTGGTCGCCTTCGCCCTCGCCGGGCCAACCGCCTCGCTGCTCGGCGAACCGCACCTGGCGCCGATCCTCCGCGGCCTCTCGCCGACCCTGGCCCTGACCGGCCTCGCCAGCGTCGCCGAGGCGATCCTGCGCCGCGAGCTGCGCTTCCGCAGCCTCGCGGCGCGGACGATGTTCGGCGCCGCCGCCGGTGGCGTCGTCGGAGTCACCGCCGCGGTTGCCGGCCTCGGCGCCTGGGCGCTCGTCTACCAGCTGCTGGCGACGGCGATCGCCCAGACGATCGTGATCTGGATCGCCGTCCCCTGGCGGCCGGGCCGCGAAGTCCGCTGGGACCGCTTCAAGGACCTCTTCGGCTTCGGCGTCAACGTCGTCGGCATCAACCTGCTCAACTTCCTCAATCGCCAAAGCGACGACCTGCTGATCGCCGGCGTCCTCGGCACCACCGCGCTCGGCTACTACACGGTCGCCTACCGGATCCTGCTGATGCTGACCGAAGTGATGACGCGGACGATCGACGCGGTCACCCTGCCGACCTTCTCCCGCATCCAGGACGACCTTGCCCGGGTCGGCCGCGCCTACCTGATGGCGACCCGGATCAGCTCGGCGATCGCCACCCCGGTCTTCCTCGCCCTGGCGGCCCTGGCGCCGGAGGTGATCCCGGTCGTCTTCGGCGCCAAGTGGGAGCCCTCGGTCGAGGTGATGCAGATCCTCGCCTTCATCGGCCTGCTCCACGCCGCGATCTACTTCAGCGGCTCGGTCCTGCTCTCGATCGGCAAGCCGCGCCAGGCGCTCCTGATCTCGGTCGCCAACGCGACCACCAACGTGATCGGCTTCGCGATCGCCGCCCACTGGGGAATCGCCGCGGTCGCCGCCGCCTACGTGATTCGCGGCTACCTGCTCTCGCCGCTGCCGGTCTATCTGGTCAAGAGAGCGGTCGGCTTCGCCTGGTGGGACTACCTGAAGCTGGTCCTGGTCCCGGTCGGCTGCGGCGCCCTGATGGTCGCCGCGATCGTCATCGCGCGACCGTTGCTGGAGCCCTACCTCGGCGAGGTGCCGCGGTTGATAGTGCTCTCGGCGATGGCCCCGGTCGTTTACTTCGTCGCCCTGCGGGTGCTGGCCGGCCGCTACGTCCAGACCGCCGCCTCCTACGTCGCTCCGGCCTCGCCGGCGCTGAGCCGAATGCTGCTCTGGAGCCCGTTGGCCGGCTCCAAGGCCTGAGCGATGGGGCGCGCCGCGAGCATCTTCGAGCGCACCGGGCTCGACCTGGTGGTTGGAACCCCATTCGCCCTGCGCGAGCGGCGGCGCGAAGAACGCCTGCTGCGGACGCCGCTGCGCCGGGCCCTGGAGGTGGTGGCCGAGCGCTGCGGGACCGAGCTGGCGCCGGCCGAGGAGGCACCGCTGTTCATCTTCAGCGCCGGCTGGCGCAGTGGCTCGACCCTGCTGCAGCGGCTGGTCAACTCCAGCGGCGCCTACGTGCTCTGGGGGGAGCCGTACGCCCGCTCCGAAATCGTCACCCGCCTGGCCGACTCGCTGCGCCCCGTCACCGCCGCCTGGCCGATGCCCGACGACGTCGCCGCGCTCGGCGAGCGCTGGGACCCGGCCGACCGCTGGACCGCCAACCTGCACCCGCCGCTCCCGACCCTGGTCGAGTCACATCGCGCCCTGCTTCGCACCCTGTTCGGCTCCGAGGCGAAAGCCGACGCACTCGAGTGGGGCTTCAAGGAGGTCCGGCTGGACGCCGAATACGGCCTCTACCTGCGCTTCCTCTTCCCCCGCGCCAAGTTGCTCTTCCTCGTCCGCGACCCCTTCGACGCCTACGCCTCCTACAAGAGCTGGCGCAGCTGGTACCGCCGCTGGCCCGACCAGCAGGTGCGCACCGCCGCCGCCTACGCGCGGATGTGGCGTCAGCTGGCCGGCAGCTTCGCCGCCCTCGGCGACGAGGCCGGGGCCGAGCTGGTCCGCTACGAGGATCTCGTCCCCGGCAACCCGGCGCTGCACCGCCTCGAGGCGGTGCTGGGAGCGCCGGTCGACCGCTCGGTGTTGGAGCGGCGGATCAGCGGCAGCTCCGGCGCCTCGCCGCTGAACGCGGCGGAGCGGCTGGCGATCCGCCGCGGCGTCGGCAGCGTCGGCCGGCGGCTCGGCTACTGAGGCGCGCCGGTGGCCGTCGCCCGCAAGCGCGACCGCTCAGCCAGCGTGCTTGTGCTTCTTGTGATGCTTCTTGGCGCCGCAGAGAGTCGAGTACGTCTTCGAGCGCTTGACCCGCTGGCCCAGCAGCGTTTCGAAGGAAGCGAAGACCTTGACCTTGGTCCCGGGCAGGCCGGTGAGGCTGAGCGTGGCGATGATCCGGGGGCCCTTGCGCTTCAGCTTCGCGACCCGTTTGACGCCGCCGCTCTTGAGGAAGACCTTGGCACTCTTGATCGGGTCGCCTTCGGGGTCTTTCAGCTTCACCTTCAGCTTCTTGCGGCCACAGGGGCTGCCCGGCAGTTCGATGTACTTGGCCGGGTTGCCGTCGACCGCGGGCAGTTCGGAGATCAGTTCGGAGTCGCTGCAACCTGCGTCCGCACCCGCCTCGGCCCCTTCCGGGCCGATCGTCGGCTGCACGCCGCTGCCGGGGCTGCTGAAGCAGACGCGGAGGAATTTCGAACCCTGGCCGCTGGGCAGGACCCGCCAGGCGGTCAGCCCCAATTCCGGGTTCTTGGCGCACGGCTGGCCGTCGATGCCGCCGAAGTACCACTGGTGGAAGCCGTAGAAGGAGCCGTCTGGCTGCTTGACCATGTTCGTCCACATCGCCTCGCCGGCCGGGTGGATGCAGATCGTGAACTTGGTGTCTTTGACGACCGTACCCATGAACGTGCCGTTCGGTTGGTGCTTGATCGCGACCTGGCCACCGTTGAAGGACCAGATTCCTTCGATCGGGTCGGCGGCACGCGCGGCACCGGCGCCGAGCAGCAGCATCGCGACCGCCAGCACCATTGCGCGCAGCACCGGGCGGCGGCCCCCCCTGATTCGCTCGTTCCCCAGCATCTTTTCCGCCAACGCGAGGGATCGCCGGTTTCTTTCACGAACCCTTTCCAATCTTTTTGCCGCGATGATCTGAGTGTGGCCGGGACCACGAACATCTGAGATGACGGGGAGACGGGAAGAGCGATGAGTGGGATCGCCCGCACAGAAGCCGCGGCCGAGCTGATGCTTGCCGCCGCCGGCACCGCCGCCCGCCGCGAGCGCTCGGGGGCGCGCTGCCGCGAGCTCGCCGCCGCGATCGACTGGCCGGAGCTGACCCGGGAGCTGCGGGCGCGCAAACTGCTGCCGCTGATCGGGCCGCGGCTTCCTGAGCTCTGCGGCCCCGAACCGGAGTTGGAGGCGGCGGTCGCCGAGGCGCTCGAGCAGGGCCGCCGCCAGGGCGCCTTCCTCGACCTGATCTCGGCCCAACTCGCCGCCGCCCTCGCCGCCGCCGGCATCCCCTCGGCGCCGCTGAAGGGCCCGGCCCTGAGCGAGGCGATCTACGGCGATCCGGGACGGCGCCTCTCCAGCGACATCGACCTGCTGGTCCCGGCCGCTCGCCTCGTCGAGGCGGTGGCGACGGTCCGCCCGCTCGGCTACGCGGCCCCCGAGGACCCGGTCGGCGCCGACGGCCTGCCGCTGCTCCACTTCGCCCTCGTCCACGAGACCGGCGAGTGGCCGCCGGTCGAGCTGCACTGGCGAATCCATTGGTACGAGCGGCGCTTCGCCGAGGAGCGGCTGCTGCCGCCGGCCGGCGCCGCGCCCGGATGGCGTCCCGAGCCGGCCGACGAGCTCGCCGCCCTGCTCCTCTACTACGCCCGCGACGGCTTCATCGACCTGCGGCTGCCGGCCGATCTGGGCGCCTGGTGGGACCGCTTCGGCGCCGAGCTGCCGGCGGCGGCGCTGGACCCGATCATCGCCGCCTACCCGCCACTGGCACGGCCCCTGCGGGTCGCGGCCCGCGTCGCCGACCAGGTGGTCGGCCTGCCCGCCGAGGCCGTGCTCGGCCCCGCTGCCGCCAGCCGGCGCGAACGGATCGCCGCCCGTCTCGCCAACCCCAACCCCCAGCCGGACAGCGCCGCCGCCCAGCTCTACGCCGACCGCGGCCTGGTCGACGGGCTGCTGGCGCCGCCGGGCGGCTTCGGCGGCTTCGTCCGCCGCCAGCTCCTGCCTTCGCGGGCGGTCCTGGACAAGAACGCGGTCCACGGTCGTGCCGTCCATGGTCGCGGCGCGCACGCCCGCTCCCGCGCCACTCGCTTCTTCGGCGTCCTCGGCCGCTACCTGTTGACGTTGGCGCGCAGCGCCCGCTCGCCGGCCGCGCCGGCCAGCAGCCGCAGCGCGAACGGGATCCCCTCGACCAGGTAGCGGCGGGCCAACCGTCGCGGCTCCTGGGCGAGCCGGACGACCCACTCGAGCCCGAGCCGGCCGACCCAGCCCGGCGCCCGCGCGGTCTCGCCGGTGACGAAGTCGAAGCTGCCGCCGACGCCGATGAACGAAGCCGCGGGCAGCTCGCCGCGCAGCTCGCGGATCAGCAGGCCCTGCTTGGGGAAGCCGAGGCCAAGGAAGACGATCCCCGGCCGGGCTTCGCGCAGCTCCGCCCGCAGCCGCTCCATCTGCTCGCGATCGCGCTCGAAGCCGAGCGGCGGGCAACTCGTTCCGGCCACCTCGAGGCCCGGGTAGCGCTCGGCGACGATCGCCCCGGCGCGGGCGGCGTAGCCCGGCTTGCCGCCGAGCAGGAAGATCGACTGGCCGCTCGCCGCCGCCAGCTCGCTGACCGACCAGACCAGGTTCGAGCCGGTCACCCGCTCCGGCAGCGGCGTCCCCGCCAGCCGGCTCGCCCAGACCAGCGGCGCGCCGTCGGCGACGACCAGGTCGGCTTCGTCGATCAGCGCTCGCGCCTCCGGGTCGACCCGGTAGCGGCGCATGTGGTCGAGGTTCGCGGTCAGCGCCCAGAGGCCGCGACCGGCTGCCGCGCCGGCGACGATCTCCTCGGCCGCCCGCGCCTCGGTGACGGCGCCGAAGCGGGCGCCGCCGACCCGGGCACTGGGCCACTCAGGCGGCAAGCCGGCCCGCCTCCTCGTAGATCTCGCGCAGCGCCGCCGCGACCGCGCCGGTGCCAAGCGATTCGACCGCGGCCCGCGCCGCCGGCGCCCGGTCGGCGTCGATCGCCTCTCGCAGCGCGGCCGCGAAAGCGTCGGGACGCGGCTCGCGGACGTAGCAGTCGGCGACCCCATCGAGCCGTTCGGCGACGTCGCCGACCGCGGTCGAGACGATCGGCAGGGCGCAGGCCATCGCCTCCTTGATCGCGTTCGGCGAGCCCTCCGAGCGGGAGGGGAAGACGAGGCAGTCGGCGGCGTTCATCAGCGTCGGCACCTGGTCCGGCTCGACCCCCCAGGCGATCTCCAGCCGCACCTCCGGTCGCTCGGCCGCGACCAGGCCGGTCGCGGTCCGGGCCAGGTCGACGTTCTTGCGTGGGTCCTCGGGATTGCCGAGGAAGAGCACCACCTTCTCCTCCTCGCTCCAGCCGAGCTCGCGCCGCGCCTCCTCGCGCGGCCGCGGCGCGAAGCGATCGAGGTCGACGCCGTTGGGCAGGACCCGGTTGCGCCCGCGGGCACGCGCCGGCAGCACCTCTTCCATCTCCCGCGACTTGGTGATCGTCATCGTCGCGGTCCGCGCCAGCTGGCGAAAGACCGCGACCTCGACCCTGCTCTTCAGCGAGATCCCGTCGCCGCGGGGGGCGCCGAGCAGCGTCCTCGCCGCAGTAGGAGACGACCAGTGGCCGCTTGACGATCCCGATCCCAGCGGCGGCGGTGTGGCCGTAGTGGACGTGAACGAGGTCGTAGGGGCGGCGGCGGCCGGCTCGCGGCAGCTCCAGCAAAGCCTTCAGGTAGGCGTGGGCGCCGAGGAAACCGCGCACGTAGGCGACGTCGACCCCGACCCCGGCGGGGGCCAGCGAGCGCGCCTGCGAGTGGATGAAGGAGCCGTAGTAGGGCCGCAGGTCGTCCGGCCACATGTTGGTGACGAAGAGCACCTCGCGGTCCGCCTCGCCCTCCGCCGGCAGCCGCTCGAAGCGGATCAGGTCATCCCAGCCGCGGCCCATCTCAGCCCGGGGCCCCTGCCGAGATTGACTCGATCACCCGCGCCGGGACCCCGACCGCCACGGCGCCCGCGGGAACGTCGGTGCGGACCACCGCGTTGGCGCCGATCCGGGCCCCGTCGCCGATCGCGATCGGACCGAGGATCTTGGCGCCGACGCCGATCTCGACGTCATCGCCGATCGTCGGCGCCCCGGAGCGCTCACCGCCGGAGCCGCCGATCACCACCTGCGGCCGGATCAGGCAGCGGCGGCCGATCCGCGCCCGCGGATCGATCACCACAGCGATCCCGCGATGGCCACAGCGGGTCCCCTCGCCGATCTCCGCCGAGACTGGGATGCTGCAGTTGAACAAGAGGAAGGTCAGCGCCTCGAACAAACGTGGGACGAGCGGCAGCGGCCTGGACGCTCGGGCGAGTCGGTAGAGGCTGATCGCGTTGAAACTCACGCTCCGACAACGCCCCGGGGGGCCGCCGGCTTGCGCGACCCCGACACGGGGGCCAAGGCCCAGAGCGAAATTCTCTCCCCGGTGTCCTTGATTTATGGACGAATTACCGACTAGGCTTTTACATTCGGGCAGGGCGCCCTATCTTTTCTGCGCGGACTTGAGCGCAAAGGACGATTTTTGGACGAATTTTTCCCTTCTCTTAACAAGGCGCGTTTCGGACTTCGATCAGATGCGCGCTGTGTGGATCGAAAGTGCTGAGCCAGACCAGCAAGGTGGATTTAAGTTGAGAACCAGTCAAGCGGGGGCGGTCACGGTGGGGACCAGCAGGAGCAGTGTCAGCAGCGGGAGTAATGCGAGAGTGGTGTCGGACACGCGGATCGTGCGTGGTGCGATCGAGCGCGCGCAGGGCGGCGACATGGACGCCCTCGACTTCCTCTACGTGCGTTACTCGGACGAGGTGCTGCGCTTCGTCAAGAGCATGATCAAGGACCAGCACGAGGCCGAAGACATCACCCAGAACGTCTTCGTCAAGCTGATCGGGGCAATCGGCAAGTACGAACCGCGCGAGGTGCCGTTCGCGGCCTGGATCCTCCGCGTCGCCCGCAACTGCGCGCTCGACTTCCTGCGCGCCCGCCGTGCCGTGCCAACCGAGGAGGTCGAGGTCCGCGGCGATCACGGCCACGTCGGCCAGGAAAGGCAGCGGGACATCCGCTACGCCCTCGACGGCCTGCCGAAAGAGCAGCGCGACGTGCTGGTGCTGCGGCACATCCTCGGCCTCTCACCGGTCGAGATCGCCGGCATCCTCGGCAAAACGGAAAGCTCGATCCATGGCCTCCATCACCGCGGCCGGCTGAATCTCCAGGGTGCCCTGGTCGAGCTCGGCGCGACCCCGGTGGTGGCGCCGAACAGCGTCGGCTAGCTAAGCGCCACGGGAAGCGCCGCGGGAGACGCGGTCGCGCTGGGCGGCGGTGTAGTTGACCGCGTGGCGGATCAGTTGCTGCTCGGAGACTCCCTGGCGGGCGGCCTCCGCTTCGAGCCGGGCCCAGTCGCGCAGCTCCAACGGGACCTCGATCGCCGCTGTGCTCGTCGCCGCCACCGCGCCGCGCTGGAAGTCCGGGACGCGCCAGCCGAGGCGGCGCTCGCTGGCGGGGTCGAGGTAGAAGCGAATCGCCGCGGCCGCTCCGCTGGCGGCGCCGCGGCGGGCGCCAAGCCGGGTCGCCGCCTCGAGGCAGAACTCGGAGAGACCGACCTCGCGCACTTCGAGGCCTGTGGTCGTTCCGTCTGGCGCCTTCCCACTCGACAGTCGGGCGCCGGACACCTTCTTGCTTTCTAACACCTGGGGGACCTTTCCTCCGTCGCGGAGCGCCCTACGCTCGCGACTCGACGCGATGGTACCACCGGTCCCCGGACCACTTAGTGTGGAAAAAGTCGAAGTCGAGCTCGGCACCGGGGGTGATTCTACACTTTCTTGATCTGGAATTACAGGAAAAGTTTTCTCCCTCTTTCCGGCGGTCTCCGCTTGACCGCGTAGCCTGCCCCAATCGCTCTCCTCGCCCTCCCGCTCGCCGCCTCCGACACCGGCGCGGTCCTCACCGACCTCTTTCTCGTCCTGCTCGCCGCCAAGCTCGGCGACGAGCTGTTCAAGCGGATCGGCCAGCCGGCGATCGTCGGCGAGATCCTCGGTGGCGTCTTGATCGGCCCCTCGGTCCTCGGCCTGGTCGAAGTGACCGAGGTGCTGCGGGTCTTCTCCGAGCTCGGCGTCGTCTTCCTGCTCTTCTGGGTCGGCCTGGAGACGCGGCTCTCGGAGATGAAAGAGGTCGGTGCCACCTCGCTCGCCGTCGGCAGCGCCGGCGTCGTCCTCCCCTTCGCCTGCGGCCTCGGCTTCGGCCTCGCCCTCGGCGAAAGCTCGGAGACCGCGGTCTTCCTCGGCGCCGCCCTGGCGGCGACCAGCGCCGGCATCACCTCGGCCGTCTTCCTCGAGCTCGGGATCGCTGGCAGCCGCGCCGCCCGCACCGTCCTCGGCGCCGCCGTCGTCGACGACATCCTCGCCCTGATCCTGCTCTCGGTCGCGGTCGGGATGGCCGCCGAAGGCGGCGTCGACATCGACAAGATCGTCCTCTCGCTGGCCGTCGCGATCGTCTTCGTCGCCTTCATCGCCCTCGGCGGCACCCGGTTGCTGGCGGCCCGCCCGCAGCTGCTGAAAGCGCCCCGCTTCGCCGACTCGCCGCTGCTCCCCGCCGTCCTCCTCTGCCTCGGCCTGGCCGCCTTCGCCGCCGGCATCGGCCTGGCGGCGCTGATCGGTGCCTTCCTCGCCGGGATGATCGTCGCCGAGACCAAGGAGGTGAACTCGATCGAGGAGGAAGTACGACCGCTCTACGCCTTCTTCCCGCCCTTCTTCTTCGCCTTCATCGGCATCGAGCTCGACCTCGGCTCGCTGTTCAACGGCCACGCCCTGCTGCTCTTGGCCGCGATCACGGTGATCGCCGCCGCGGCCAAGCTCGTCCCCGCCTACCTCGCCGCGCGCCGCGCGCTCGGCCCTCGCGAGGCGCGGGTGGTCGGCGTCGGCATGGTCCCCCGTGGCGAGGTCGGGATCGTCGTCGCCTCGATCGGCGCCGCCGAGGGCGTGGTCGACGCCGAGCTCTTCGGGGTCGTCGTCGGGATGTCGATCCTGACCACGCTGGTCGCGCCCTTCGCGCTGCGGCGACTCAGCCCGCGTGCAGAGGGAGCGCAGGCAGAGCACGGATAGGCCGCTGAGAACGGTTCGGTACCAGGACACAACTTAGTTCTATCCTATTTACCGGAAAAATTACTTCGAAGTAGCAGCCGCTTAACCCGGCGGGCCGCCGCGAGACCCAGGAGCAAGCGCTCAGATCAGGTCGCGCTGGACCAGCAGCTCCGCCACCTGCACCGCGTTGGTCGCGGCGCCCTTGCGGAGGTTGTCGGCGACGACCCAGAGGTCGAGCGCCCGCTCGTTGCCGGGGTCGCGCCGGATTCGGCCGACCAAGACGTCGTCCTGGCCGGCGGCCTCGATCGCCATCGGCAGGCGCGAGGAGGCCGGGTCGTCGACCACCTGCACCCCCGGCGCCGCTTCCAGCAGCTCGCGAGCGCGGGCGGGCTCGAGCGGCTCGCGGGTCTCGACGTTGACCGCCTCGGAGTGGCCGGTCACCACCGGCACCCGCACGCAGGTGGCGCTGACCCGGATCTCGGGGTCGCCGAGGATCTTCCGGGTCTCGTTGATCAGCTTGCGCTCCTCGTCGGTGTGGTCGTCGCCCGCGGCGAAGCTCCCAGCCTGGGCGAGGGCGTTGAAGGCGATCGGGTTGGGGTAGACGGTCGCCTGCGGCTCGCCGCCGTGGAGGATCGAGTGCGCCTCCTCGAGCAGCCCGTCGACCGCCGCCTTGCCGGTGCCGGAGACCGCCTGGTAGGTGGAGATCACCAGCCGCTCGATCCCGGCCTCGTCATACAGCGGTTTCAGCGCGACGACCATCTGCATGGTCGAGCAGTTGGGGTTGGCGACGATCCCCTTGTGAGCGTCGAGCGCCTCGGGATTGACCTCGGCGACGACCAGCGGAACGTCCTCCTTCATCCGCCAGTAGCTGGTGTTGTCGACCACGACCGCGCCGGCCGCGACGATCTTCGGCGTCCACTCGGCGCTGACCGAGCCGCCGGCCGAGGAGAGCACCAGGTCGAGGTCGCCGATCGTCTCCTCGCCAAGCTGCTGCACGGTGACGCTGCCCCCGCCCCACTCGATCTCCCTGCCGGCCGAGCGCTCGGAGGCGAGCGGGCGCAGCTCGGCGACCGGGAAGTCGCGCGCCGCCAGCAGCTCGAGGATCGTCGTCCCGACCAGCCCGGTCGCGCCCAGCACTCCGACTCTGTAGCCGTCGCCGCTCATCGTCCAAGCATGAACGGTGGCGTCAGCCGGCGACCGTCGGCCGCTGGCCGGGGTCGGTCGGGTCTTCCGGGCGGATCGCGTCCTCGCCGAGCTGGAAGGCCGAGTGCAGCGCGTTGACGGCGTCGGTGACGCGGTCGGCGGAGATGACGCAGCTGATCTTGATCGGCGAGGTGGAGATCATCTCGATGTTGATCTTCTCTTCGCCGAGGACCTGGAAGACCTTCGCGGCGACGCCCGGGTGCGAGCGCATCCCGGCGCCGACGATCGAGACCTTGCCGATCCGCTCGTCGGTGCGGACCTTGAGCGAGACGCCGCCGAGGTTCTCGATCACCTCTCTGGCGACCGGCAGCTCGTCGCGGTCGACGGTGAAGGAGAGGTCGGCGAGCTGGTCGCCGCCGACCGGCTCGTTCTGGATGATCACGTCGACGTTGACGCTGGCCTCGGCGAGGGCGGTGAAGATGCGGCCGGCGACGCCGGGCTCGTCGCGGACGCCGGTCAGCGTCACGCGGGCCTCCGCGTTGGAGTGGGTGACGGCGGTGACGAAAGGCTGCTCCATGGTCTCTTCCTCGGAGACGACGAGGGTACCGGGACCGTCCTCGAAGCTGCTGCGGCAGTGGATTCGCACCCCGTGGTTGCGGGCGTACTCGACCGAGCGCAGCTGCAGCACCCCGGCCCCGGAGGCCGACATCTCGAGCATCTCCTCGAAGGAGACCTGGGTCAGCTTGCGGGCGTCGGGGACGATCCGCGGGTCGGCCGAGTAGACCCCGGCGACGTCGGTGTAGATCTCGCAGACGCTCGCCCGCAGCGCCGCCGCCAGGGCGACCGCGGTGGTGTCGGAGCCGCCGCGGCCGAGGGTGGTGACGTCGCGGCTCTGGGTCGAGACCCCCTGGAAGCCGGCGACGAGGACGATCCGGTCCTCGTCGAGGGCGTCGCGGATGCGGTCGGCACGGACGTCGATGATCCGCGCCTTGGTGTGGGTCGAATCGGTGACGATGCCGGCCTGCGAACCGGTCAGCGAGATCGCCTCCTGGCCCATGTCGTGGATCGCCATCGCGCAGAGCGCGCAGGAGATCCGCTCGCCGGTCGAGAGCAGCATGTCCATCTCGCGGGCGACCGGGCGCTCGGAGATCTCGTGCGCCTGCTCGACCAGCTCGTCGGTGGTCTTGCCGCGAGCCGAGAGCACCGCGACGACCTGGTGGCCGTCCTCGCGGGCACCGACGATCCGCGCCGCCGCGCGCTTGATCTGCTCGGCGCCGGCGACCGAGGTGCCGCCGAACTTCATCACCACGATGTCCTTGCCCGCAGCGCTCACGATTGGCTGAGGGTAGCGACCCCCTCCCTGCGCTGTTCCTTATGTCGGAATAGTCCAGATAAGGAACAGCGGAACGCTCAGCTGGGGCCGCCGCCGCCGAGGTTGCCGAGCATCGCCTGTTCGGCCATCCGGATCAGGCCGAGGCCGCTGTGGGGACGCATGTCGCTGCTGCGCACGCGGACGTGGGAGCCGTGCGGCCCGACCACCTCGACGATCGTGCAGACGTCGCCGATCTCGCAGTCGTCGCCGTAGTCGCCTTCGATCGCCTCCATCTGCTCGGCGACCACTTTCCCAACCTTGCTCTGGTCCAGCGCCATGCGCCTCCCCTTCCTCGTCCCCTTCGCCCCGCGTGTCGCCTCTTTCGGCTCTATGAAGCGGTTTGCTATGGGAACACCTGTTCGTTTTTTTCTTGACAGCGTCCGACTCTCTAGCTACCGTACTTCTACTACTACGGTCTCCTTATGGCGATAAGACCCCCTGGGGTCTTCTGCTTCGGCAGATAGCCGTCTGGGGGCCGTTAGTAGTTGTGGATCAGTAATAGGTCCGCCCGAGCTGCCAGATGTCCTTGTTCGATCTGACCTTGTTACCGAGCAGCTCCAGGTAGGCGCGATCGCCCCGCTCCCAGGCCCGCTGCACCGCCCAGCTGCAGTAATCGGCGACCTGGATGCACGGATCGCTGTCGGCCGCCCAGAAAGCCACGCGATGCCGGGCCGGGGAGACCTGGGCGACGACATCGTCGACGGCGGCGCTGAACAGTCGCCTCGTCTTCTTCGTACCGAGGCTCGCAGCCACGACGAGCAGCCGGTCCTGCGACGTCGCGACTCGCGGCGCGACGAACTTGAAGTGCAGGAACCACGCCATCTTGTAGAGCTCCAGTTCGCCGCGAAGCTGGGGCTCGGCTTTGCGCTTCTCGAGCACGGTCGCGTCGACGCGGATCGGGGCCCGCTTCAGCAGGTCGAAGACCGCCGCCCTGACCGCAGGTGGATCTTCGGTGGCGTGGAACGGCTTGGCGAGATTGATGCCCTGCCACGTCAAGGTCCGCCGCAGGTGGGCGAGGGCGTCGCCGGTCCGACACTCGCCCATGGTCACGGTGGTGACGATGAAGTAGCGGCTCGCCCCCTTGTTGGAGCTGAAGTCGAAGTTCCCGGCCTCGTCCGCGAATACGAATCTCTCCGCCATTGTCTCAAGGTTATTTGCGGCAATAGGCGATGGGCTTTCACATCTTCTTGATATATCGGCGTGATACATTGACGCAGCGATGGACTCGCTCAGCCCAACCGCCTACGTGATCCTCGGGATGCTCCGCAAAGGGCCGAAGTCCGGCTACGAGATCAAGGCCTCCGTCGATAACTCGACCCGTTTCTTCTGGGCCGCCAGCTACGGCCAGATCTACCCGGAGCTGCGGCGGCTCTCCGAGGCCGGCCTGGTGATCGGCGCCGACGCCTCGACCGGCGGCCGCCGGCGCACCGTCTACGAAGTCACCGCCGACGGCGAAGCGGAGCTGAAGGCCTGGCTGCGGGAGCCGCCGGAGGTCTTCGAGATGCGCGAGGAGGGGCTGCTGAAGCTGTTCTTCGCCGCCGCGGTCGAGCCCGCCGAGGCGGTGGCGATCCTGCGCGCTATGCGCGAGCACCGCGAAGAGATCCACGCCCGGCTGCGCTCCTTCGAGCCGGACAAGGCCGGGGCGGCGGTCGAGGACCCCTACTCGCTGATGGTCCTCCGCGGCGGCATCGAGTTCAGCGCCTGGTTCGCCGACTGGTGCCGGCGGATGGAAGAGTCGCTGCGGGCGGGCGAGGCGGTCCCCGAGACGATCGCCCCGGCGGGGGCGCGGGGCTGATGTTCGACGCCCTCGCCCGCTTCGCCGGCCGCCGTGCCCGCTGGGTGGTCGCGGGCGCCGTCTTCTTCTTCGTCCTCGCCGGAGCGCTCGGCGGCGGCGTCGCCAACCGGCTCGACCCCTACGGGGCCGAAGACCCCTCCTCCGAATCGGTCAAGGCGGAGAACCAGCTCGAGGACGCCGGCCTGCGCTCGCCCTCGGTCGTCGCCGTGGTCGAGGACGCGCCGGTGGCGAAGCCGGCGACCAGGGCGCGGGTGGCCGGGCTCGAACGCCAGGTCGAAAGCCGCTCCGACGTCGACTCGGTGACCGGGTTCTACGACACCCGCTCGCCCGCCTTCGTCAGCCACGACGGCCAGTCGACCTACTTCGTCGTCGCCCTGAAGCCGACCGGCGACAAAGAAGTGCAGGACATCGGCGGCGAAATCGCCGCCGAACTGGAAGGCAAGCCCGGGGTGATCGTCGGCGGACCCTCGGTCGCCCAGGAACAGGTCAACACCCAGGTCGAGAAGGACCTGCAGAAGGCGGAGATGCTCGCCTTCCCGCTGCTCTTCCTGCTCAGCCTGCTGTTCTTCCGCAGCCTCGTCGCCTCGCTGCTGCCGCTGCTGATCGGCGGCCTGGCGATCGTCGGCACCTTCCTGATCCTCCGCGTCGCCAGCGAATTCGCCTCGATCTCGGTCTTCGCCCTCAACCTGACCACCGCGCTCGGCCTCGGCCTGGCGATCGACTACAGCCTCTTCATCGTCTCCCGCTACCGCGAGGAGATCGCCAAGGACGGCCCCGGGCCGGCGGCGATGCGGCGCGTGCTCGCCACCGCCGGGCGCACCGTCTTCTTCTCCTCGCTGACCGTCGCCGTCTCGGTCGCCTCGCTGATGGTCTTTCCTCAGCGCTTCCTCTACTCGATGGGGCTCGGCGGGGCGCTGGTGGTGCTGTTCGCGGCGCTGATCTCGCTGACCGTGCTGCCGGCGATCCTCACCCTGCTCGGCCACCGCGTCAACTCGCTCGCCCCCGCCTTCCTCAAGCGCCGCGCCGACGCCGACGCGCGGCCCGCCGAGAGCGGCTTCTGGTACCGGCTCTCGCGCTTCGTGATGCGCCGGCCGCTGCCGATCGCCTGCCTCAGCGGGCTCTTCCTGGTCCTCCTCGGGCTGCCCTTCTTCGCGATCAAGTTCAACACGGTCGACGCCAGCGTGCTGCCGAAGGACGCCAGCGCCCGCGTCGCCTACGAACAGGTCTCGAGCGAATTCCCGCCCTACCGGGAAACGCCGATCTTCGTCTCGCTCGACGGCGCTTCGCCGGCCCAGGCCGGGGCCTTCGCGAAGGAAGTCGCCGCGGTCCCCGGCGTCGCCCAGGTGCTGCCGCCGCGGCCGTTGCACGGGGGCGTGACCGCGATCGAAGCGATCTCCGCCCATCCCTTCGTCTCCGAACCGAGCCAGGCGACGGTGAGCACGATCCGGGAGCTGCCGGCGCCGCCGGGAGCGACGGCGAAGGTCGGCGGCGGCACCGCCGACTTCCTCGACCTGCAAGGGAGCCTCTCCTCGCACCTGCCGATCGCCCTGGCGATCGTGATCGCCGCGACCCTGATCATCCTCTTCCTCTTCACCGGCTCGGTGGTGCTGCCGGTCAAGTCGCTGCTGATGAACGCGCTCAACCTCAGCGCCGTCTTCGGCCTGCTGGTGTTGACCTTCCAGGACGGCCGGCTGGAAGGGGTGCTCGACTACACCAGCCCCGGGGCGATCGAGCAGACGATGCCACTGCTCCTCTTCGCGGTCGCCTTCGGCCTCTCCACCGACTACGCAGTCTTCCTGCTCTCGCGGATCAAGGAGGCGCGCGACAACGGCGCCTCGGACTCCGAGTCGGTGGCGATCGGTCTGGAGCGGACCGGCCGCATCGTCACCGCGGCGGCGCTGCTCTTCGCCGTCGCCCTCGGCGCCTTCGCCACCTCGCAGATCATCTTCATCAAGGAGAACGGGGTCGGCACCGCGCTGGCGGTGCTGATCGACGCCAGCATCGTCCGCGCCCTGCTCGTCCCCTCGCTGATGGAGCTGCTCGGCAAGTGGAACTGGTGGGCGCCAGCGCCGCTGCGCCGACTGCACAGACGGCTGGGGATCTCCGAGTCGGGGCCGGTGGGCGAGCCGGAGCCGGCGGCCGGCGGGGTGGAAGCCGCGTGATCTACCGGGCGATCGTGAAGAGCAAAGCGCGCGGGATCTTCACCGCGCTCTCCGCCGGCGAATGGCAGAAGACCACGGCCGACCTCGCCGCCGACGTCCACCACACCTTCCCCGGCGACAACGCGCTCGGCGGCGAGCGCCACTCGCGGGCGGCGATGGAACGCTGGTTCGAGCGCCTCTACCGACTGATCCCGGAGCTCTCCTTCGAGGTCCACGAGGTCGCCGTGCGCGGCTGGCCCTGGGACACCGCCGTCTCGATCCAGTGGTCGGACCGCGGCGTCGGCGCCGACGGCACGCCCTACGTCAACGAAGGCGCCCACTGGATCCACCTGCGCTGGGGCAAGGCGACCTCGGTCCACGCCTACCTCGACACCGAGGGGGTGACGCGGCTGCTGCAGACGATGGCCGCGGCGGGGATCGAGGAGGCCGCGGCGGCGCCGATCGTCGACTAAGGGGCCCGTTCGACGACGGTCGATTCACCTTCTTCGCCAGCGGCGGAGATCGCGTTGAAGACGGTGGTGTCGAAGCCGGTCAGCACGGGTTCGGCGGCGTAGCCGAGCGGTTCCAGTTCGAACAGTTCCTCGATCGTCAGCAGCAACGAGTAGTGGTTGTAGTAGCTGCTTTCGTTCACCGTCCCCGGCTTGACGAATTTCGACAGCAGCAACAGGCCGACGCGGCCACCGCCGCCGTTCGGTTTGACCGGGCCGGAGCTGACCGGGGCGCTCGCCGGCGGCGGCAGGTTGGGGTATTCGGGGTTGCCACAGCAGGAGCTTTCGTCGAGGGCAGGGCCGCTCTGCGGCGCCTCAGCCGAGGTGATCGCGATCAACCCGCCTTCGGCGTAGGCCTTCGACTTGACGATCTCGGCGACCACGGTCTTGAGGAATTCTTCCGTTGCCACCGGGCCGGTCGGCGCCCCAAGGGCGCAGGGAGTGACGCCGCCGGAGTGGCAGGCGTCCGGCAGCACGTAGGAGAGGGTCGGCGTCACCTTCGGGTCCTTCAGGTCGGCTTCCAGCGCCGGTAGCCCGGCGTAGTGGTCTTCCATGCATTCGGGCTTGTCGAGCAGCGCGTGGAAGTAGCCGAAGGGGCGGCCGCAGCTGGGCGGGTCGGGCACGCCCGGGACCGCTTCCTCGGCGTAGGCCTTCCAGGAGAGGCCTTTGGCTTCGAGCTGGCCCGGCAGCGATTCGGTCCCCGCCGGGTAGATGCAGCCGTTGCCTTCGATCTGCCCTTCGGCCGATTCGGTGCCGGGAACGACGTCGGCGAAGACGGGGCATTCGGCGCTCGTTTCCGGCGTCGGGCCCTGGCCGCTGAGCAGGGCGATTTCGTTTGCCAGCCGACCTTTGGCGACGGCGTAGTAGTTGCTGATCAGCTCGCCCTGTTCGGGCAGGACCTTGGCGAGGTAGGGCGCGGCCGAGGTTTTGCCGAAGGCTTCTTCGTAACCGTTTTCGCCGAGCATGACGACGAACAGGTGCTTCACTTCCGGCAGCAGTTCTTCTTCTTCGAGTTCCGGCGGCAGTTCCAGCGGCGCCGGCGCTTCGGTCGGTTCTTCCGGCAGTGGTTCTTCCGGCAGCGGCGTTTCGATCACTTCTTCCGGCAGCACCGTGGCCGGCGCCGGTTCGGCTGGCGCTTCGAATTCCGTCGGCGCTGCCGCGATCGCTTCTTCTTCGACCGGCGCCGGCGCCTCTTCTTCGGCCAGCTGCAGGACGATCGGCTGCAGGCCGGCGCTCTCAGCCACCTGGCTGGTCGCCGAGCCGATGATCACCCCGAGCGCCAGCATCGTCATCACCGCCACCGCCGCCGCCCGCGGGCTCGGGAACCAGGCGGCCGCGACGGGCTCGGTCGCCGCCCCGTCGACCGGCGCCCCCGCGCCGCCACCGCGCCCGCGCTCGGCGAGTACGGCAACCTGCGCCGCGACCGCCGCCGGCAGCTCGCCACGGCGGGCGCCGCACTCGAGGCAGTAGCGCTGGTCGGCGGCGAAGGAGGCGCCGCAGGAGCGGCAGGAGGCGCCGCGCGAAGGGTCGTCGTTGTCGCGATCTCGGGTCGGCACCGGGGCGGCGGATTATCGAGCGGACCCGTTACCGGGTTGTGAAGATCCTGGTCCCGCCGGGCTCCCATCCAGGGCCGATTTCCGTTCACAACTCTTAAACACCGGCCCCCGGGGCCGGCCTGAAGATGCCCTCGTGACTGCCGGCCCCGATCCAGCAGAGCCGGCGACGCAGCGGCTCACCCCGGCCCCTCCCCCCGTCACCCCGCCGGGCCAGCAGCCGCCGACCGGCCCGCCGCCCGTGAGCCCGCCACCGGTCGGGGCACCCGTGCCGCCACCGGGCCCACCGCCCGCAGCCGCCCCTCAAGCGCCGCCGCCGGAGATCCCGCTGAACGCGCCGCCGCCGCCCGCCCCGGGGGCGCCCCCACCGCCGCCGGACCCGGTGCCGACCGCGGCGACCGTCGCCTCCCACAGCGACGCCTGCCCGACCTGCGGCTCGCGGATGGCCCCGGACCAGCGCTACTGCCTCGCCTGCGGCAATCGCCGCGGCGATCCCCGCCTGCCATTCATGGACGCGGTCGTCTTCATGGACTCGGTGAAGCAACCGCGCGCCGCTGCCGGTGCCGCGCCGCCGTCCTCGCCGCCGCCGGCCAGGCGGCTCTCGCCGAGCGCCACCCTGGTCGCCGGCGTCGCCACCCTGGTCCTGGCGATCGGGGTCGGGGTGCTGATCGGTCGCTCCGGTGAAGACAGCGGTTCCGGCAACGCCGCCGCCCAGACCCCGCAGGTGATCAAGGTCGAAGGAGGCGGCGGCCCGGCGAGCGGTTCGGAAACCGCCGAAGCCGGCGCCAAGTCGGCCAAAGGCAAGCAATCGAGCGCCAAGTCCTCGAAGAAGAAAGGCGGCGAAAAGGAAGCAGTGGAAACCGGCTCGAGTGGCACCAGCAAGGCGGCCGAAGAAGTCCTGAAGCCGGGCGGCGACGTCAAATTGCCGCCGCCCACCCAGGAAGTCGGCGGCTCCTGCGAAAAGGGCACGGCCGGCTGCTCGGACAGCGGCGAATTCAATGGCAACTTCTTCGGCGAATGAAGCTCAAGGCCCCGAAGATCCGCTCGGCCTCCGCCCGCCGCGCCGCCAAGGGGGCGACCAAGGTCCCACCGCCACCCGCCCCCGGCGCACCGCCGCCCCCCGGCGCTCCTCCCGCCGCCAACGGCAAGAGCCAGGCGCTTCAGGCTGCCTTCGGCCAGGAGTTCGTCGTCGATCTGCAGCGCCGCCGCGACCAGCTCGTCGCCCGCGTCGCCGAGCTGCAGTGGGATCTCGGCGGGCTCGCCTACGAGATGACGATCCGCAACAGCATCAAGGTCGAGGTGCTGGTCAAAAAAGCGGTCGAGCTCCAGGACGCCGACGCCGAACTGAACGAGGTCGAACGGATCGTCCGCATGGAGGAGACCGGCACCGCCGGCACCTGCCAGTCCTGCGGCGCCCCCCACTCCAGCGGCGCCACCTTCTGCTGGCAGTGCGGCAAACCGCTGCTGGAGCAGGTCAGCGGCGACTCGATCCTGCAGCGCTGAGACCCGGCCGAACTTTTGCACTTGTCCCCCCTAGGGAGGGGAAAGTGAACGGTGGGCTAGCCGAAGCGGCCGGTGACGTAGTCGCGGGTCCGCGGGTCGCGCGGCGAGCCGAAGATCGTCTCGGTGTCATCGAACTCGATCAGCGTCCCGATCGCCCCCGCCTGCCCCGACTCGAGGCTGAAGAAGGCGGTGCGGTCGGCGACCCGGGCCGCCTGCTGCATGTTGTGGGTGACGATGACGATCGTGAAGCGGCCTTTGAGGCTGTGGATCAGGTCCTCGATCGCCCCGGTGGCGATCGGGTCGAGGGCCGAGGCGGGCTCGTCGAGTAGCAGCACGTCGGGTTCGATCGCGATCGCCCGGGCGATGCAGAGCCGCTGCTGCTGGCCGCCGGAGAGACCGAGGGCGCTGTCCTTCAGCCGGTCCTTGACCTCGTCCCAGAGGGCGGCGCCACGCAGCGCTTTCTCGACCCGCTCGTCGAGCCCGGAGCGCATCCCCAGGTTGCGCGGCGCCCAGGCAATGTTGTCGTAGATCGACTTCGGGAACGGGTTCGGTTTCTGGAAGACCATGCCGATCCGCCGCCGCACCTCGACCTGGTCGACGTTGCCGCCGTAGATGTCGTGCCCGTGGTAGAGGATCTGGCCCTCGATGCGGAAGCTCGGCACCGAGTCGTTCATTCGGTTGAGGCTGCGCAGGAAGGTCGTCTTGCCGCAGCCGGAGGGACCGATCAGGGCGGTCACCTGTCCCCGCCGGACCGCCAGCGAGACCCCGGTCAGTGCCTGCTTGCGGCCGTAGAAGACGGAGACGTCGCGGGAGTCGAAGACGACCTCTGGGGCGACTTGCCAGTGGCCCTCGCCGCTAACCGAGGTGGCTCCCTCGGGCTGGGTCAGCGGGCCGGTGCGAATCCGCATCCGGGGTGGGGTGTTGGCGGCGGGCGGGCGGAGCTGCTGCGGGTCGGTCAAGAGGACATCTTCCTTTTGCTACGAGCCAGCACGGCGCGGGCGCCGAGGCTGGCGACGAGGATGAAGGCGATCAGCACCAGGGCCAGGCCCCAGGCTTCGGTGAAACCTTCCGGATTCGCTTCTTCGGAGAGGGTGAAGATCCGCACCGGTACGTTCGGCAGTGGCTGGAAGGGGTTGAACGAGTATTCGGCGGTCCCCCCGATCGAGCTGGTGAAGATCAGCGGCGCGGTCTCGCCGGCGGCGCGGGCGACCGAGAGCACGGTGGCGGTGAGGATGCCGCCGAGCGCGCTCGGCAGGATCACCGTCAGCACCGCCCGCCAGCGGGCGACGCCGAGCGCCGCAGCGGCTTCTCGCTGGTGGCCGGGAACCAGCGCCAGCACCCCCTGGCTGCCGCGGGCGATCAGCGGCAGCATGATGATCGCCAGCGCCACCGAACCGGCGAACCCGGACTGCGACTTGTGGTCGACGAAGACGGCGAAGGCAAAGAGGCCGACGATGATCGCCGGCAGCCCGTTCATCACGTCCAGCGTCGTTTCCACCAGGTTGGCGGTGCGGCGACCGGCGTACTCGTTGACGTAGAGAGCGATCAGGACACCCAGCGGCGCCGCCATCAGGGTGGCGACGGCGACGATGATCCCGGTGCCGACGAGCTCGGGGCCGATCCCCTGCGGGGACCCCTTGATCAGGAAGTCGAGGTTGATCGCCTTCGAGCCGCGAGCGACGACGGTGTAGATGATGAAGGCGAGGACGCCGACGGCAAAGACTGCCGCCCCGGTCGCACCCCACTCGCTCAGCTTGCTGACCAGCTGGCGCCGCCGCAGGTTGCCGGTCGGCGTCAACGGCGCGGTCGGGTCGAAGCTGGGCTGGCTCATCGCATCGCTCCGCCCGCGTAGCCGAAGCGGCGACCGATCTGGCGGGCGGCGAGGTTGGAGGCGAGGCCAATCGCCAAGAGGATGACGCCGCAATAGAAGAGCGAGGCTCTGTGCAGTTCGGTCAGGGCGCCGGGGAACTGATTGGCGATCCGCGCCGCCAGGGTGTCGCCGGTCTTGAACAGCGAGGCGTGGATTTCCGAGCCGGCGCCGATCACCTGGGCGACCGCGATCGCCTCGCCGAGGGCGCGGCCGAGGCCGAGCAGGCTGGCGGCGACGAGGCCGGAGCCGGTCGAGGGGATGACGACGCCGCGGACGACCTCCCAGCGGGTGGCGCCGAGGGCGCTGGCACCGTCCTGCATCTCGCCCGGGACGGCGGCGAACAGGTCGCGTGAGATCGAGGCGATGATCGGGACCACCATGATCGTCAGGATCAGGCTCGCGGTGAAGACGCTGGAACCGGTCGTTTCCGGCTCGCCGAAGATCGGGATGAAGCCGAGGGTGTCGTGGAGGACCGGCTCGATCGAGGTGTGGACGAAGGGGGCGAGGACGAGGATCCCCCAGAAGCCGAGGATCACGCTCGGCACCGCGGCCAGCAGTTCGACCAGTGGCGAGACCACGCCGCGGACGCTTTTAGGCGCCAGCAGGCTGAGATAGAGGCCGATCGAGATCGCGATCGGGGCACCGAGCAGGAGTGCGAAGAAGGAGCTGACCGCGGTGCCGAAGAGCAGGCTGCCGGCGCCGAATTCACCGAAGTTCGGCTGCCAGGTCGTTTCCCAGAGGAAGGAGATGCCGAACTGGCTGATCGCCGGCTGAGCGCCGTGGATCACCTGGTAGGCGATCGCGACGATCGTCGCCGCCCCCAGCAGCGCCGCCGCCCCGCAGACCGCCAGCAGGGCGCGATCGCCGAAACGGTCGAGTCGCTTGCGGGCGAGGCCGGGGCCGCGGCCGGGGACGCGACGGACTTCCGTCGGACTGACCGTGGCGCTCATCGGCGGCAGCGTAGAACAGAAACCCACCCCGATTGGTACTGGCGACCGCAATTTTCACAAGATTGAAACAACTTGGTTATGCCGTGATCGCTCGTTACAAAAAAGTGGGGTTCCTTTCACATCTTTTCCTCGAATCATTCACAGGATCGACACACCCTGAGCTCCTTACTCGGTGAATCTGCCGTCGCTTGGCTGCGCTCTCCCGCGCCGCTCACGCGAGATCGGTTCACACACGAGAAAGGATTCCCTTTGATTCGCAAGAGGGTGCTAGGTCTCTTCATCGCGCTGGTCGCGACGGTCGGCGGTATGGGGGCCGTCCCCGTGGCAGGCGCGTCCGCAGCCGGGCTCACCGGTGCCGGCTCGACTCTGGTCGCGCCGCTGATGGCCAACTGGATGTCCGGCTTCGAAATCAAAGAAGGCATTCCGGTGAAATACGCCTCGGTCGGCTCCGGCACCGGGATCGCCCAGATCACCGCGCGGACCGTCGACTTCGGCGCCTCCGACGCTCCCCTCACCCCCGAACAAGCGGCGGCCTGCAACGGCTGCGTCCAGATTCCCTGGGCGCTGTCCGCGACCGGAATCGGCTTCAACGTCCCGGGGGTGAAGAAACTCAACCTGAGTGGCAAGATCCTCGCCGGGATCTACTTCGGAAAGATCACCAAGTGGAACGATCCGAAAATCAAGGCGGTCAACCCGGGCGCAAAGCTGCCGGGCACGGCGATCACCCCGGTCTTCCGCTCCGACGGCTCCGGTGACACCTACGCGTTCACCAACTACCTGTCGAAGATCAGCCCCGCCTGGCGCAGCGAAGTCGGCTTCGCCACGACGGTCGGCTTCAAAGCCGGTGTCGGTGCCAAAGGCAACGCCGGCGTCACCGCGACGGTGACCAAGACCCCGGGAGCGATCGGCTACATCTCGGCGTCCTACCTGATCGCCGCCGGCCTCGGTGCCGCCTCGGTCGAAAACAGCGCCGGCAATTTCGAGTTGCCGAACCTGAAGAACATCGAAAGCGCCGCCTCGACGGTGAAGAAGGTGCCGGCGAGCAACGCGCTGAGCATCGTCGACCCACCGAAGAAGGCGACCACGGCGTATCCGATCTCGACGTTCACCTACGCGATCGTCCCGCACGACGCCCCGCAGAAGCCCTACGTGCAGGCGTTCGTCAAGTACGCGGTCACGATCGGCCAGAAATACGGCGCGGCGCTCGACTTCGCCCCGCTGCCCAAGGTGGTGCTGAGCGCCGCCCAGAAGTCACTCGGCTCGCTCTAGGCGCAGCCGACGGCGTCTCTGGCGCTTGAAGCGGTACACGAGACCGGCACAGGGCAGACCCGCCCTGTGCCGGTCTCTTTTTTGTGACTGTCACTTCTTCGATGCAACCTCGTTACGAACGGTTCACTGGACGAAAACACGACCGGTCCGTCCGCGGGCGAACCTGACCCGGCTGGCGAACGCCGGCCCTCGCAGGGCAACCGCAACGAAAGGAACTTCTCTTGATCCGCACACGGACGGCCGGGCTGCTGGTCGCGCTGACCGCGATTGCCGCCGCTTTTGGCGCCATTGGGGCGAGCGCCGCCTCAGCCGAAATCACCGGCGCCGGCTCGACCCTGGTCGCGCCGGTCCTGGCCAACTGGAAAGGCGGCTTCGAAGGATCGGGCGGGACCGGGGTCAAATACTCGGCCGTCGGCTCCGGCACCGGGATCGCCCAGATCACCGCGCGGACCGTCGACTTCGGCGCCTCCGACGCGCCGCTGACCCCCGAACAGTCCTCCGCCTGCGACGGCTGCGTGCAGATCCCCTGGGGCCCTCTCGGCCACCGGCGTCGGCTTCAAGCTCGCCGGGGTGAAGAAGCTGAACCTCTCCGGCCCGGTCCTGGCGGAAATCTACCTCGGCAAGATCAAGAAGTGGAACGACCCAAAGATCGCCGGGCTGAACAAGGGCACCAAGCTGCCGGGCACGAAGATCACCCCGGTCTTCCGCTCCGACGGCTCCGGTGACACCTACGCGTTCACCCAGTTCCTCTCGAAAGTCAGCGGCGCCTGGAAGAGCCAGGTCGGCTTCTCGACCACGGTCGGCTTCAAGGCCGGGGTCGGCGCCAAAGGCAACGCCGGCGTCACCGCGACCGTGCAGAAGACCAATGGCGCGATCGGCTACATCTCCGCCTCCTACCTGATCGCCGCCGGCGTTGGTGCGGCGGCGATCGAAAACCGTGCCCACAAGTTCGAGTACCCGAACCTCTCGAACATCGGCGCCGCGGCGGCGACCCTGAAGAGCGTCCCCGCCAACAACGCGATCAGCATCGTCGACCCGCCCTCGAGCGCGCCGACGGCCTACCCGATCTCGACCTTCACCTACGCGATCGTCCCCCACGACGCCTCGCAGAAGGCCGACGTCAAGGGGTTCGTCGAATACGCGATCACCAAAGGGCAGAAGTTCGGCGCCTCGCTTGATTTTGCGCCGCTCCCCAGCGTGGTGCTGAAGGCCGCGCAGAAGACGCTCGGCTCGCTCTAGGCGGGCCCCGCGCCGTCTAGGCGAAGGCCTGGGCGGCGCGGCGGCGGAGGTCGGCGTTCAGCATCGCCGTCACCTGGCTCGGCTGTTCGCCGGCGCTGGGGACGGCGTCGCCGATCAGGCCGCTGGCGCGGAAGCCGAACAGCGGCGCGTCGAAGCCGAGGTCGCGGATGCGGCGGACGAGCTTCACCGCGGTCGGGGTGTCGGCGCCGGGGCCGCAGAGGACGATCGCGGTCGGCTCGAGGGCGCCGAGGGCGCGGCCCATCCGTTCCTCGCCGAGCTCGTCGGAGAGGACGAGGACCCGGAAGCCGGCGCGGCGCAGGGCGAGGTCGAGCGCCTGGGCGTGGACCGCCTCGGCGTCCATGCCGCGGCTCGAATCGAGCAAGAGGATCCCGGCCGGGCGCGAGGCGGCGGAGGCGAGGCGGCGGGCGCCGTGCAGCCAGCCGGTCGCCCAGCGGGCGGCGAACTCCAGCTCGGCCCCGCGCTCTGGGTCGGCGGCGAGCTGGTCGACGGCGGGGAGCAGCAGCTCCTCGACCGTGCGCTCCAGCGGCCGGACCGCGAGGCTTTCCTCGATCGCGCGGTCGGCGGCGGCCTCGTCGAAGTTCTCGAAGGCGATCAGCAGGCTGCCGTCGGCGGCCGGCGCCGCCTGGCGCTGCTGGGCCAGCTGGATCGCCGAGGAGATGTTGCCCGTGTCGGCAAGGGCGTCGCGCAGCGTCTGCAGCTCGACCAGCTCGTAGTTGCGGTGGTTGCCCACCGTCCGCTTCGGCGTCGGGTATCCGTAGCGGCGCTCCCAGGAGCGCAGGGTGTTGGGGCTGACGCCGAGGACTTCGGCTGCGGCGTTGGTTCTGATTCCGGGCATCTGCAGGTGGTTCCTTCGCGCTTCAGGCGAGATTCTCCCCCACGATTTGCAGGTTTACGGCAGTTATCGGCAAGTTCGCCGGAAATGTGAGCGATCTTGCAAGCGAGGGAATCGGGTGGCCCTCCCGCCGCCGCTTCGCGGGAGCTCGTCGGGAGGGCCACCCGATTCCCTCGCCGTCTGAAGGTGGGCTGGCCTCAACGTGGGGTGGCGAAGGCGCCGATTCCGACCGGCTGGCCGACCGCACGAGCGCGCCAGAGCGCCGCATCGGCTTTGTGCAGGAGCGAGTCGGCGTCGTTGCCGTGGTCGGGGCAGGCGACGACGCCGGCGGCGACCGCGATCTTCAGCCCGCCCGCCTTCTCCAGCTCGTCGAGCAGCCCCAGCAGCCGCTCCGCCATCTGCATCCCTTCGACCGTGCCCAGGTTCGGCGCCAGCACGCAGATCGCGTCCTCCTCGAGGCGAAAGGCTTCGTCGATGATCCGGATCGCGTCGCGCAGTGCCGCACCGAGGATCGCCAGCGCCGTCTCGCGGACCTCGGCGTCGCCCTTGATCCCCGGGCCGGAGGCGTCGAAGACGGCGACGACGAAGGGGTGCTCGTAGCGCCGGTGGGTCTCGATCAGCTGGTCGAGCCGGCGCCGCATGTGACCGGGCCGGTAGAGGCTCGGCAGCTCTTCCGGCGGCGACCACGGCAGCCGCTCCGCCCCAGGCGCGGTCGCATAGGCGGCGTCGACCGCGGCGGCGGTGACGGCACCGAACTCGCTCGCCAGCCGCTCCGCCGCATCGGCGAACTCCTCGTGGTGCTCTTCGCCGCCGAGCTCGGCCCGGAGGCTGCCGAGCAGGCGCACGTGGTTGGCCGAGGCTTCGCGGGCGAGGCGCCCCGCCGGCGACTCCGCCAACCCATCCCCTGTCCGCGAATCGACTGCCACGTCGGGAATCTGATGCAAGAGCCGGACGCCATGGGACCGAAAATCCGCAATTTGCGGCGCGACACTCGTCCACAGACGTATGTCCAGCCGGACGCGATTGCGGTAAGCCCGGGAACCTTCAGTCGAGGCTGCGGCGGCCGGCGAGGGCCTTGCCGAGGGTGACCTCGTCGGCGTGCTCGAGGTCGGCGCCGACCGGCAGCCCGCTGGCCAGCCGGGTCGCCCGCACGGTTCCCCGCAGCTGGTCGGCGATGTACATCGCGGTTGCCTCGCCGGTCGTCGTCGGGTTGGTCGCCAGGACCACCTCCTCGACCCCACCTCGGCCGACCCGCTGGACTAGCTGGGCGATCTTCAGGTCCTCGGCGTCGATCCCGTCGATCGGCGAGAGCGCCCCGCCGAGCACGTGGTAGAGGCCGCGGTATTCGTGGGTCCGCTCGATCGGGATCACGTCGGCCGGCTCCTCGACCACGCAGATCGTCGTCCGGTCGCGCTGGGGGTCGGCGCAGATCCGGCAGCGCGGCCCCTCGGCCAGGTTGAAGCACTCCTCGCAGAGGCCGACCTTCTCCTTCACTTCGCGGATCGCCTCGCCCAGCGCCAGCGCCTCTTCGTCGGGTGCCCGCAGCAGGTGGAAGGCGAGCCGCTGCGCAGTCCGCTGGCCGATCCCCGGCAGCCGCGCCAGCTCGGCGACCAGCCGCGCCAGCGGCGCCGGACCCTCGGTGCTCAAGCCGCGCTCAGCCTCCCAGCATCCCGCCGAGGCCGCCGGCGTCGCCGAGCCCGCCGGTGACGTCGCCCATCTTCGAGCCGGCCAGCTCCTGGGCGGCGCGCAGGCCCTCGTTGACGGCCGCCTGGACCATCTCCGCCAGCATCTCCGCCTCCTCGGGGTCGATCGCCTCGGGGTCGATGACGATCTCGCGCAGGGTCAGGTCGCCGCCCATCTTGACTTTGACCATGCCGCCGCCGGCGCTCGCCTCGACCGTTTCGTCCTTCAGTTTCTCCTGCGCCTCGAGCATCTGCGCCTGCATCTGCTGGGCCTGTTTCATCAGGGCGTTGACGTCGAAGCCCCCGGGTCCATTCGCCACCTAACCGACCTCCTCCGCATTGAACGTGCTCTTCAGCTGCTCCAGGATCGCATCCTCGTCGACGGTCCCCGGCGCCGCCGTGTCCGGCGGAGCCTCGCCCTCCTCGAGAGTCGCGTAGACCGGCTTCAAAGCCGTCCCGACGACGACCTCGAAGGCGGCGGCCACGGCATCGCGCCGCTCCGGCGACTCGGCCTTCCGTTTGTTGAAGTTCAGGTCCGGAGGAAAACCGACGGTCAGAGTCCCGTCCTCGAAGCCCACCGGCCGAGCCCCGTCGAAGGTGGCGGCCAAGGCTGGAGATTTCTTCGCCACCTCATCGAGGACCGCCGGCCAGACCCGCACGATTTCCTCGAAGGAGAGGTCGCCTGCAGGGACCTCAGGGCTCGGCGGCGCCTCGGGGGAAGGGTCTCCCGGCGCGACTTCGCGCGGAGTTCCGGGAGACCCTTCCCCCGAGTCTCCGCTGCGAATCTCAGGGCTCGCCGAACTCTCCTTCGTCTCCGCCGGAGACGGCGCCGGCTCGGTCCTGGAGGCAGACTGCGGAGCCGGCTCCGCCTCTTCCTCTTCAGACGGGTCGGGATCGTCCAACGGAGGTCTTTCCGGCCCTGGGTCGCCGAACTCGTTACCCGGCCCGGAGGCCGCCGGCTCGGCTGGAGAAACCGAGTCAGATGGCTGCGCGGCTGGCGCGGGTGGCGCTGTAGGGGGTACCACCCCCGAGGAAGCTTTAGCTACCGGAGGGGGTGGTGGGTCCCCTGCAGCGACAGGACCCGCGCCCCGTCCGCCCCCGTCCGGCAGCCCCTTCTCCAACCGCTCGATCCTGCGCAGCAGTCCCTCGGTCCCGGGATCCAGATCAGGCCGCGCCGCTTTCAACAAGGCGATCTCCACCGCCAACCGCGCCTCATCCCCCTCGCGAATCGCAGTCAGCGCCGCCGCCAGCTCATCGATCGTCCGCACCAGCGTCGCCGCCCCGATCGCACCGGCCTGCGCCTGCAGCCGCGCCGTGTCGGTCGCCGTGACCACGAAGGAGGTCGGCACTTCGCCGGTCGTCTGGGTGATCAACAGGTGCCGCAGGTGCGCCAGCAGGTCGCGGGCGAACTGCGAGGGGTCGCGCCCGGAGCGGGCCATCTTCTCGACCCCGAGCAGCACGGCCTTGGGGTCCTCCTCGGCGACCGCGTCGACGGCTTCGAAGAGCAGCTCCGCGTCGGCGGCACCAAGCATCTCCAGGACCGAGTCGAGCTCGACGTGCGCGCCGCCGAAGGCGACCAGCTGGTCGAGGGTGCCGAGGGCGTCGCGGAAGGAGCCGGTCGCGGAGCGGGCGATCATCGCCGCGGCGCCCTCGTCGAGCTCGATCGACTCCGCCTCCGCGACCCGGTTCAGCACCTCGGAGATCTGCTCCAGGCTGGGCCGCTGGAAGTCGAAGCGCTGGCAGCGGTCGGCGATCGTCGCCATCACTTTGTGCGACTCGGTGGTGGCGAGGACGAAGACGGTCTGCGGCGGCGGCTCCTCGAGCGTCTTCAGGAAGGCGTTCCAGGCCTCCTTGGTCAGCATGTGGGCCTCGTCGAGGATGTAGACCTTCCAGTGGCCGCCGGCGGGCGCGTAGGCGACCCGCTCGCGGAGGTCGCGGACGTCGTCGACGGAGCGGTTGGAGGCGGCGTCCATCTCGATCACGTCGATCGAGGTGCCGGCGGCGATCGTCACGCAGGACTCGCATTCGCCGCAGGGGTGGACGGTTGGGCCGCCGCGCTCGCAGTTCAGCGAGCGGGCGAGGATCTTCGCCATCGAGGTCTTGCCGGTCCCGCGCGAGCCGACGAAGAGGTAGGCGTGGTGCACCTTGTCCTGCTCGACCGCGTTGCGGAGGGTGCGGACGACGTGCTGCTGGCCCACCACCTCGTCGAAGGAGCCCGGGCGGTGGCGGCGGTAGAGGGAGGTCGACTCGGCCATCTCCTTCGAGTCTATCCACGCCCTCGCGGCGCCTCCGCGGGCGGCCCCGGTACCGTGCCCGCGTGCCACCGAGGGTCTCCAGCTGGCTCGTGCCGGCCACCTGGGTCGCCGCGGTCACGGCGGTGCTGCTGGCCGTCTTCCCGGTCGGCTTCCCCAACTACGACACGATCTACGCCCTGGTTTGGGGGCGCGAACTGGCGCACGGGATCAGCCCCGACTACGGCGCCGCGCTGCCGCCGACGCCGCACCCGCTGACCGACCTGATCGGCCTTGTCACCTCGCCCTTCGGCGAAGCGCCGATCACCGTGATCATGGTCCTCGCCTACGTCTCCCTGGGCCTGATCGCCTGGCTCGTCTACAGCCTCGGCGAGCGCTGGTTCGACCGCTGGATCGGCGCCGTCGCGGCGGCGATCGTGCTCACCCGGGCGCCGTTCCTCTCCAATGGCATCCGCGCCTACATCGACCTCCCCTACATCGCCCTCTGCCTCGGCGCTCTCTATATAGAGGCGCGCAAGCCGCGGGCCGGCTGGCCGGTGCTGGCATTGCTGGTCCCGGCGGGGCTGCTGCGGCCGGAGGCCTGGGGCTTCGCAATCGTCTACTGGCTCTGGCTGGCCTTCGAACTGCGCCGCGGCCCCTCGAAGTCGACGGGACGATTTCTCCATCAGGAGCTCCGAAATCGTCCCGTCAACGACCCGGCGGGGTTTCGACGGTTGGCGGGAATCGGCTCGTGGGAGGTCGGGTGGCGAGGGGAGCGGTCGGCCGCCGCGCTCGCCTGGCTGGCGTTGCTCGCCCTCGCCGGGCCGCTGCTCTGGATCATCTTCGACGCGATAACCACCGGCGACCCGCTCTACTCGCTGACCGGCACCCAGGAAACGGTCGAAACGCTGCAGCGGAAGACCGGCCCGGTCGACCTCGTCCTCTACGGGCCGCGGGCGCTCGGCGAAGTCCTGCAGTGGCCGGGGATGGTCGGCGCGGCCGGCGGCGTCGTCCTCGGCCTCGCCTTCCTTCCCCGCCGCTCAGCCCTTGGCGTCGCCGCCATCGTCCTCGCCCTGCTTGCCTTCGCCTTCCTCGCTGCCGCCGGCCTCGCGATCCTCGCCCGCTACACGATGCTCGCCGCGGCGATCCTGGCGATCTTCGTCGCCGTCGCCCTGCTCGGCTGGCGCCTGCTCGAACCCGGCCACCCCTGGCGCCGCCGCTGGCAATTCTTCGCCGGCCTCGTCCTGATCATGTTCCTCGTCTGGCTGCCGAATCAATGGGACCTCGACTCCCAGGTCAACACCGACCTCACCAACCAGGGCAAGATCGAGAACGAACTCTCCGACCTGGTCGACGCCGGCGCCTTCGAGCCGCTCTGCGGCCCGGTCGCGGTGCCGAACCACCGCGCGGTGCCGCGGCTCGCCTTCGGCCTCGACGTCAAGCCGACCGAAATCGTCAGCGCCAGCGAGGCCGGGACCAGCGCCGAGGAAAAGGCGAAGCTGGCCGAAGCCGGCTACTACGTCGCCCCGGCTAACTCCTTCGTGATCCACAACTTCATCCTCGACCCCAACGACCCGACCCGGTTCAGCGTCGCCAAACCGCCGCCGGGGTTCGAAGAAGTCGCCCACGACGAGAGCTGGATCGTCTACGGCAACTGCAGGTAGGACTCAGCCGGACTCGGCGCGGACGATCGCGGCGTGGGTCTCGGCGGCGAGGTCGGGGTCGGCGAGGTCGACCGCCGGCGGCAGCTCGACGTGGAGGTCGTCGGAGGGGTCGAGCCGGGCACGCAGGCCGGAAGAGCGCGAGCCGAGGACGTGGCCGCCGCGCTCGCGGTCGGCAGAGACGAAGTGCAGGTGGTAGCCGGCGACCTCGATCCCCTCGACCCAGGCGGGGAAGCGGAAGCCGAGCATCGTTCCCTCTACTTCGGCCAACTCGAAGACGTGCTGATCGGCGACGACCTCGGCCAGCGGCCGGTAGGGCGGGCTCTGGCGCGGCACCGAACGCGCCCGGACCTGCTCGAAGCGGCCGTCGAGCCGGACCGTGCAGGAGGAGGCGCCGGCGGGGACGAGCCCGTCCAGCGCCGCCAGCAGCGCCGGATGATCGAGCCCCTCCCCCAGCCTCGCCTCGACGCTCGGCTCGAACTCGGTGACGACCGCGAAGGGGGTCAGCTCCTCCGGCCCGACCGGCCGCACCCGACCGTCGACGTCGGCGCGGAAGAACTCGCCGTCGAGGGCGATCATCTCGCCGTCGAGCCCATTCAGCGTTCCCAGCCCGAGGTCGCCGTGCTCGGCCAGCTCGGCGAAGCTGAGGTCGCCGTCGAAGGCGCCGTCGAGCAGGGCGCCGATCGTCGAGGCCTGGAAGAGGACGTGCTCGTCGCGCTCGCGGTGGAGGTCCTCGCGACGCATCGACTCGACGTGCAGTGACCTGATCCAACGCTCGTCGAGCACGGCGGGCATCCTCGCAGACAGCGGCGGCCAAGACCTGATTAGGTGGTGTTGGGATGGCGGCAATCGAGTTGCAGGGAGTAGTGAAGAGTTTCGGACCGATCACGGCGGTCAACGGGCTCGATCTCGACGTTCCCGAAGGCATCTGCCTCGGACTACTGGGGCCGAACGGGGCCGGCAAGTCGACGACGATGCGGCTGCTGACCGGGCAGGCGATCGCCGACGAAGGCACCTTGCGGGTGCTCGGCTACGAGTTGCCGAGGGAGTCGAAGCCGGCGCGGATGGAAATGGGCGTGGTGCCGCAGCTCGACAACCTCGACATCGACGTCACCGTCGAGGACAACCTCGCCGTCTACGCCCGGCTCTACCGGGTCAAGGACGTGCCCGCCGCGGTCGACCGCTGCCTGCAGATCGCCCGGCTGACCGAGCGCCGCCGCGACGCGGTCGAGAAGCTCTCCGGTGGGATGCGGCGGCGTTTGCTGCTCGCCCGTGGCCTCGTCAACGAGCCGCGCCTGGTCCTGCTCGACGAGCCGACCGTCGGCCTCGACCCGCAGATCCGCACCGAGCTCTGGACCCTGATCGGCGAGCTGAAAGCACGCGGTACGACGATCCTGATGTCGACCCACTACATCGAGGAGGCCGAACGCCTCGCCGACGAGGTCGCGGTGATGCACCAGGGCAAGATCATCAGCCGCGGCCGCCCCGGCGAGCTGATCGCCCAGCACGCCGGCCGCCAGACCGCCGAGGTCTACGCGCCGCCGGAACGGCTGGTCGAGCTGCGCCGCGAAGCCGAGGGGGCGGGGCTGCGAGTCCGCGCCGCCGGCCCGGCGATCGCAATCGTCGGCTCCGAGCAGGCCGACCACGGGCAGGTGCCCGAGGACGCGGTGGTGCGGGCAGCGACGCTCGAGGACGTCTTCGTCCTGCTCACCGGCGAGGAGGCGGAGTGAGCGCCGGCGCCCCCGCGACGGGGACCCCGGAGCGCCCGGTGCCTCCGCATCGCACAATGCGGCGGCTGGAACCGGCGGCGATCGCCGGCGTCGTCTCGCGCGAGGTCGCCAACTTCCGCACCTACTGGCGCGGCACCACCTTCTCCAGCGTGCTCGAACCGATGGTCTACCTGCTCGCCTTCGGGCTCGGGCTCGGCGCCACCCTGATCGACGAAGTCGAAGGCCACCCCTACATCCAGTTCGTCGGCACCGGCATGGTCGCCACCGCGGTGATCTTCTCCTCCGCCCTGCCGGCGATGTTCGGCACCTTCGTCAAGCACCGCTTCCAGAACACCTACGACGCGATCCTCGCCGCCCCGGTCGACATCGAGGAGCTGGTCACTGCCGAGATCTTCTGGATCGCCCTGCGCTCCGCCGTCTACGGCTGCGTGCCGCTGATCGTCACCTTCTTCTGGGGACTGGAGCCGGCCTGGGGAATGCTGCTCGTGCCCTTCTTCAGCTTCGCCACCGCCTGCGGCTTCGCCGGCTTCGGGATCACGATGGCGGCGATCGTCGCCAAGATCGACCAGTTCAACTACGTCACCGCGCTGTTCGTCACTCCCTTGTTCCTCGTCGCCGGCACCTTCTTCCCGATCAACGGCCTGCCCGAGGGGGTGCGGATCGTCGCCCAGGCGAACCCGCTGCACCAGCTGGTCGAACTGGTTCGCGGCGGCTGCTTCGGCTTCGAAGCGGTCGACCTCGCCCGCTTCGCCTTCCTCGTCGCCTTCGCCGCCGTTACCTGGTTCTTCGCGGTCAGCCGGATGCGCAATCGTCTGATCGACTGAAGCCGTTCTCGCGTAGGCGTTTTCGACCCCTCGCCGCTGGCGAGAAGATCGAAAACGGACCGTGCACCCGCCTCTGAAGCGTGGTCACCGGGCGCGTTCGTCGCTTATGGCTCAGGCCGGGCTCGCCTGCGGCACCCGCGGCATCCGCTTAAGGCTGCTTCCTTCCGGACCTGACCTGGTTCGCGTGCCCACGTCGCGCAGGACCCGGCCGTCAACGCCGCCGCGACGCGCTGACCCCGACGGCCAGCCCCTCGGAACGGGAATTCGGCCCCGCTAGAGCGGATTGCGGGTTATAGGGCACCGCTGATTCCCCGCCTAGCACGGTCCGTCGCCGATCGTAGAGGAATCCTTGCCGCACCGTCCGCGACGAGCTTAGGATTGGCGCTCTTGACCGTGCTCCTGGCCGCCCCGCTCGCCGACATCCACGTCGACACCGGTTCCTTCTTCGCCGTCGTCGTCGTCGCCGCGATCGCCGCGGTCATCGTCACCATCGTCCCCCGCGCCTGGGCGCCGCCGGTGGTGGTGCTGGAGCTGGTCCTCGGGATCTTGATCGGTCCTCACGTCCTCCACCTCGCCCACGTCGACAACTTCACCGAATTCTTCTCCGACCTCGGCCTCGGGATGCTCTTCTACTTCGCCGGCTACGAGATCGACTTCGAACGGATCAAGGGCGCGCCGATGGAGCTCGGCGGGCTCGGCTGGGTGCTCTCGGTCGGCCTCGCCTTCGGGATCGGCGCGATCCTCGCCGGCACCGGGGTGATCGTCTCCTTCCTCTACACCGGGGCGGCGATGTCGACGACGGCGATCGGCACCCTGATCCCGATCCTTCGCGACAACGGCGAGCTGAAGACCCGCTTCGGAACCTTCCTGCTCGCCGCCGGCGGCGCGGGCGAGTTCGGGCCGATCCTGCTGGTGACGCTGTTCTTCTCGACCGAGAGCCCCCTGCACGAGAGCGCGATCCTGATCGCCTTCGTCGTCCTCGCGATTGCCGTGGCGCTGTTCAGCGTGCGAGCCGCCGGGCGCGGCTGGAACGCGCTGGAAGGGACCTTCGAGGCCTCGAGCCAGCTGGCGGTGCGGATCACCGTCGTCCTCGTCTTCGGCCTGGTGCTGATCGCCAGCACGCTCGGGCTCGACGTCCTGCTCGGCGGCTTCGTCGCCGGGCTGATCACCCGGGCGGCGCTGAAGGGCCACGAGCTGGCGGTCTTCGAGTCGAAGCTGACCGCGGTCGGGTTCGGCTTCTTCGTCCCCTTCTTCTTCGTCACCAGCGGCGTCGGCTTCGACCTCGCAGCGCTCGGCTCGGCGGAAGCGATCGCCAAGCTGTTCATGTTCTTCGCCCTCTTCCTAATCGTCCGCGGCGCCCCCGCGCTGCTGCTCTACCGGCGCACGCTCGACCTCCGCAACCGCCTCGCCCTCGGCTTCTACTCGGCGACGGCGCTGCCGCTGGTGGTGGCGATCACCTCGATCGCCGTCGACGCCGGCAAGATGCGACCCTCGACCGCCGCCGGGCTGGTCGGGGCGGCGATGCTCTCGACCCTGGTCTACCCCTTCGTCGGGCTGGCCCTGCGCCGGAGCGAGGAGGCCGAAGGGGGCGGGCCGGACGAGGGCCCCTCCACCGAGGAGGAGCCCTTCGCCCGGCCGCAGCCGGCCACCTGAAGCGCCGCTACTTGCGGACCAGCTTCAGCGCCTTGTAGACGGTCGCCTTGGCGGTGCCCGCCTTGACCGTCTCCTTGAAGAGCAGCTTCTTCTTCGAGGTCAGCTTGCTCTTCGCCGCGGGCTTGACCCTGAGCAGGAACTTCTTCGTCTTGCTCTTGGCCACCTTCGCCGAGCGGGTACCGGTCGCCGGTTTCTTCTTCGAGAGCAGCCCCTGCAGGGTGACCTTGCAGGCAACGCCGACCTTGGTCGGGCACTTGGCCTTGACGCTGAGCTTGTTGCCGCTCAACGTCGCCGGGCCGACCAGGCTCGACTGCAGCAGCGTGGCGAGCTGGGAATCGGTCAGGCCGTTGGCTCCGTTCGAGCCGCTGCCGCCGTCACCGCCGTTGTTGCCGTCTTTGCCGTTCTTCTTTTCCTCTTCGTTGCTCCCGGGCCCACTGAGGGAGACGTTGTCGAAGTGGACGAACGTGTTCGCCAGCAACGGCAGCGGCAGTTCCAGCAGGGCGCTGGTGGTCGATTCGATCCGCAGCGCATAGGTGTGGCCCGCCACCAGGGTGACGCTGCCGGTCTCGGTGGCGAACGGCGAGGCCGCGGTCACCGTTTCTTCGACCGCTTTGGTCACCGAGCCCGAGGTCTTGTCGACCAAGGAGACTTTGTAGGCGACGGAGTTGGCGAGTTTCAGCAGCCCGCCCGGTTCGTAGGCGCGGTCGACCCGCACCGTTCCCGAGCCGCCCTGCACCGCCTGGAAGGTCGGCGATTCGACCGTCACTTCGCCGGCCAGGAGGCCGGCGGCCCCGAGCAGCGTTTCGGTTTTCTGCTCCAGCGAGCCGGCGGGGTTTCCTTCAGCCCCGTCATAGACGGCTTCACTTTTGCAGAGGTTGATGATCGACACGTTGCAGGTGGTTTTGGTCGCGGACCAGCCTTCGAGTCCCCCCGAGAAGCTGCCGCCACCCACCGGATAGCTCGCGGCCCGAGCGGACCCCGCCCCTACGAAGAGGAGCAGGATGACGGCCCCTGCCGCGGTTACCCACCGCAATGGATTGTTCTGCGTTCTAGTCACAATGCTCCTTTTTTGTTGGTCCAGGAACGCACAGCACCCCACTTTTCGGTAGGCAGGAATCCCTACTTAAAATTCTCATACCGGTCCCATACCGACCTGGACTCAAGGCCGATCCGGTCCCTCATTGAACGTCCGCCAGGCCGCGTCCGCCCCCGCCTGGCGAGCCCGTCGTAAGATCAACCGCCGAGGGCGCGTAGCTCAGTGGGAGAGCGCTCGCTTCACACGCGAGAGGTCGCTGGTTCGAAACCAGCCGTGCCCATAGCCCGGAACCGCATGAGAGCTGACAATTCGCCGATGTGGGCCGAAGCCTGCGTGAACCTCCAGCACGCCGTGGGGTCAGTGGTGGGGTCAAGCCAAGCCGCCAAACACCGCAGGCAGAGCGAGGCAAATCCTGCCAACCCGCTCCCGAAGCCAAATTCAGCGGAAGACGGCTTAATGATCAGACCCTGCATCCTCACTCATGCGAGAGGTCGCTGGCGTCGAAATCCAGCCCGAAGATCAATTGCGGCGGCGCGATCACGGTGGGAAATGACTCCCTGGCTTTCGGGCCGAAATGAAGAGCAGAGTCGCTGTCGGGGCGGGGCTTCCGCGGCGCACAGAAGAATGTCTAAGTTGCCAAAACGGCCGCCTCGATAGGCAGCTCAAGTTGAACCCGGATCGGGGTGTAGAGGTCAACCCCCTGCTCCCGGGTGCGGAGCGACACGATTAAGCTGTAGCGGACCGGAAGGTCGACGCGTGACTTGTCCCTACTGTTCTTCCACCAGCCGCCCACCGGATGGACGGCGAGCACGCCAACCTGGGCGAGGTCGGCCCCGGACCCTTCCCAGATGTCCTGGTGCAGTGAGCCGACGTTTCGTTGGTACGGGCCGACCACCCAGTTAGAAGCGCCTCCCGAGGGCCGGGCTTCTTCCTCCTCCTGTCTGGCCTGCCGGTTGACCCTGGCGAGGAACTGATCAGTCGTCTCGGCCCGCCCACGGATCTCGAACCTAAGCCCGTGGGATGGATAGCTATAGCGGCGGCGCCAGCCACGGCGCGCAGCGTTCGGCTCGATGAAGTAGGAGAGCGTGACCTTCATGGAGACGTCGGCCGCGCCGAGCTCTTGCAGAACCTCGACCGGCCACGGAAGTCTGTGAAGCCTAAGGTGCCGCGCGTGGAAGTCCTTACCCTCGAATGGGACAAATTCGTCTTGGGCGACCATCGTCACCGCATTCCGCGCCGAGGCGAGAACTCGCTCCTCCGTCGGAACTCCCCAGCCATAGCGTCTGAGCAGCGAAAGCTTGTCGGATTTTTTCGGCGTCGAGTCGATCCGGGTTCGCATCGCCGGGGTCCACTCCGCCGCGTGCGTCAGCAGCCCACGGATCGTCTCGGGCCAAAAGGCCGGATAGGACGCACGAGCAACCGCCGCGAGCCGGGCCGCCTGGGCCGTCGCCGCGCTGGTCGCGAAGGTGGAAGAAAGTGCGAGATCGTCTCGCGCGTCGGTGGTCCGAACATTGAGGAGGGGGAGGCTCTCGTGGAAATCGTTAACCCCGTCGGTCAGGACATTTCCTCCCTCCATGCAGATATCCGGCTTAAGGGGCCACTTTCGCTGCGGGAAGCCAACCGACGTACGGCTGTGGGGGGAGAGGTCCCCGACCTCTCCCAACACTGACCAGCCAGAGAAGGCTGGATCGGCGGGTAGCTCGTCGAGGTCGGTGTGAGCGCCAACCGTGAGCGCGTTCCATGCCTGCGCCGGTTCATCCACCTGCGCTAGGTCGCAGACGGCAAGATATTCCGCCGCGTCGAAATCGACCACATTTCCCGCCGAAATGACGATCAGCCTCGCGGCTTCCGGGTCGGGCGCGCCGAGTAACGAAATCCCGTCGTCAGAGGAGTCGATGTCGACCCCGGCGGCGAGCGCGTCGACCGACGCCGACCAGAGCGTCGGCTCGCCTGGACGCTCGGACTCCTTGGTAATCGGCATACAGAAGACGCGCTGTCTGGTAACCGTGGCCTCTGGGAGCGCGACCGCCTCAGCGGTGACAACTCCATAGGCGAGCGGGTCGTGGGCATCACTCTCGGAGTCAGGTAGCAGCTTCACCGACTCAAGGCGATGCCTGAGGTGAACGGTCGACAAGGCGAGCAACGGGTCGTCGAGCGAACCGATGAGGGCGAGCCCGGCCATCTGCGTGCCGTGGTTCTGGGCATCGCCGATCGGACCCGGCACCACTGAATGCACGTCGGCCTCGGAGAGCGACCCCCTCAGGAGGACGTGAGTTCTCCTGATCCCGGTATCGAGGTGGCATACCGCCGGGGCATTCTCGTCCGCTGGGAGCAGGCGCTCTGCGAGATCCTCGGCGAGCTCTTCCTGGTCGGGCCTCGTCAAGTCCTCGACCGTGTCGACGAACTCGGGGCGGCGGATCTCCGCCACCGGGACTGAGGTGAACGGAAGCGCCTCAAGGCCCTGCCAGTCGGCCTCGACCCACACCACGACCCGATCACGGAGCCCCAGCGCCCGCTCGACGACCCGCAACCCGCGATCGGCGGCATAGCGACGCAGGAGGTCCGCGGCGCCCACCTCGCGACGGAGCCAGAGCTCCCACCAATGTCGGCCGCTCGTTGGCGGCTCGCCGTTGGACTGCCAGAGATCGCGGAGTACCCCGCGACGGATTCGCCCGACGTTCGCGACAAGTTCTGCGTTTTTCGGTTTGCCCTCATCCTCGGCGGTCTCGACGTACTTCTCAAACTGAGCGAGGAAAGCGCCGCGATAAGCGTCGGAGATCCACACTTGGGCGCGTTCTAGATCATCCGCTCCGTCGCCCGCCGGAAGAACGGAGAGCACGAGCCATTTCGGGACCTTCGGCTTTTTTCGATGGCGGGAGAGCTGTTCAAGCGAGTCGAGCCGGAGCGGGTAAGCCGGGTCCTCGCCCTCGAGCACAACGATCGATCCGACGGCGCGCAACCCCTCCTCGTCGAGATCGACGGCTTGGCGCTCCTCGTCTACCTCATCGAGCGCTGCATCCAACTGACCGCGCATCGACACTCCGTGGGTCCGGGCCTCCACCCAACGTACCCTGGGATCGCCACGACCGGACCGGGTGAAATCGCGAGTGTCTGCCCGGTCGCGCACCAGAAGGTGCGCGAGTATCTCTCCTGCCTCCATCAGCGGTCTTTGCGTTTGCGCGCCGAGCGACGACCAGCGAGTGCGGCAGAGAGGTCGGGGTCCTCCGCCCTCTCGTCGCCCCTGATGATCGCCTGCTTGGCGGCGGTCTCCGCGGCCTTCACCAGCTCGGCGTGACTCAGGCCCGAGACCTGCTTCGCGGTGGCGATCCGCGAGAAGCGTAGATCCCTGCCCATCGGGCCGAGCCTCGCCCGTAGTACCTCCCGTGCCTGCTCGGCCTCGGGTAGCTCGTAATGGATGACCATGTCGAAACGACGAAAGAGCGCGCGGTCGAGGATCTCGGTGTGATTGGTCGCCGCCACGACGATGCTCTCCGGGCCAGCCTGGTCGAGGAACACCAGGAAAGAATTGAGGATCCTGCGGGCCTCACCGACGTCGTTTCCCCCACGGTCCGCACCTAGGGCATCGAACTCATCGAAGAGGTACACGGCGCGCTGATCTCTGACGGCGTCGAAGACCAAACGCAGCTTTGCGGCAGTCTCCCCGAGAAATTTGCTGAGCAGACTGTCGAGCCTAACGGTGAGGAGCGGCAGGGATAGTTCTTTCGCGATGACAGAGGCGGTCATCGTCTTCCCGGTTCCGGGCGGACCCTCGAGAAGGAGCCGGTGGACCGGAGCGAAGCCGCGTTCCGAGAGCGGCCGGCGCTGGCGCTGCTCCGTGATCACCTCCTCGATCTGGGCGAGGAGGAGATCGGGGACCACGAGATCATGGAGGGAGACTTCAGGGAAGTCTGCTGTGACGAGGTCGGCGAGATCGCCGCGCGGCCGGGCGATGGGGGTCACCGTCCTGCTAGCGACTGGGTCCGCTTTGGCGCCCTCAATCGCCTGCTTCAGTTCACCGGCGAGGCGGTTGTGACCGCGCCTTGCCTCTTGGGCGGCGATCTGCGTCATCACGGCATAGAACGACCTGTCGTCGCCCTCAGCGTGACTTCTCAACAGCGCCTTTATGTGGTCCGCAGATCCAGCCATCGAGTGATCATCTCAGAGCATTCAGTCATCGCCGGGAGCGCTGGAAAGTGAGCGCGGCGATGCAAATGGCGAATTGCGGTCTCACGGGGCCGGGCGATTCGAAGAAGCCGCGACCGTCGGGCCGCGGCAGTAAGAGAAGCCGAACGTTGTAGCGCGACCTTGCGCCCCCGCCCCCTGCAAGCCGCGAGGCCGCGGGTCCAATTTGAGTTCGCGAGCAAACGTCGTCACCGATCGATGTAGCTCAGATAAGATTCAGGTTACGGTGAGGAAACTCTCGGGTACTCAGGTCGCGTCGTTAACGGCGATCGTGATCGCCGCACTCGTCGCCGTCCTCTTTAAGCCCCTGCCGCCACTCCTGCAGACGGTTCACTCGCAGGCGTGGACGATGCTGATCGAGTGGTTCGGGGTGAGCGCTTGCGGCCTGTTTCTGCTCTCGTGGATGGGCGTCACCGATATGGAGTTCGAGGTTTCGAGCAGCGGCATCACCTCCCGACAGGTACGGGCCGACGAGGGCACGGCCGAAGAGCTGCGCGAGGAGCTCGCCGAGACCCGCGAGGGCCTGCGGCGCGTCCAACGGCTGAACCGCGAACTCTTTGAGGCACTCGTCTCGCAGGGGAGGGGGGACTCCGAGTCTGAGGAGCGCCCTGAGGACGATGAGGACGAGGCAGATGGCTGAGCGGCGAAGGGCACCCCTAACAGAGCTAAGGGAGGTCGAAGAGCGGCTGGCGGTCCGCACCGCGCGGATCGACCAATTGCAGGCTGCGGTCGAGTCCTCGCAGGTGCGGAGCCTGCGGTTTGGACGGGGCTTGGTCGTGGTCGGGTCGCTCGCGGCGTTGGCGAGTGCCCTCCTCCCGCTCCGTCAGGCCAACGAGTGGACCCTGAACATCGGGCTGGCGGTGGCCGCGGGGCTCCTAACGCTCGCGACGATCCTTTTTTCCGTCGGCGTGCGGCAGTTTGCAACGGGTCGCCATCCGCGCATGGCCTTCGAACCCCTCTTTCTCTGGTGGGTCCGGCGGAGCTTGTGGTGGCCGACGTCGCGGCTCATCGAGACGAACGGGGTCCCTCTCGCGCTGCGCTCCCGCCCCGCGCAGTGGCTGGCGGCGACCGGTCTGCTCGGCGCGGCGGCGGTGCTATGGGTCGGGAGCGTCGCGCTGGCCGCGCTCGCCCTACTACTAGTCCTCGGACTCTTGCGAGCGACCTGGTCGCGGCAGGTTTATGCACCGGGGGTGGTGCAGATACTGGGCCCGATCATCGCGTTGGCCGCGGTTTTCTCTGTGGGAAGCTCGATAGGTAGCGTCTGCGCAGAGTTCCTCCGTGCGCCCGACGCATCGCCGCCGGCGATGCGGGCGGACGCCCGGGAGCTACCGGCGGCCTCGGCGCCGACCTACGAAGAGCTCTGCGGAGCAGGGGGGCCGTGGTCGGGGAGAGCGACCTCGCCGGGCCTGACCCAACTCCGCGAAGCGTGGCTGACGAACGGGGCCTTGGTCGCGGGTTGCCCCCTGCCGGCAACGAAGATCAGCGCACGCGAGGGAGTCGTGACGGTCGTGGGGACGGTCGACGGCAGCCTCAGGAGCTTTGGCATCGCCGACGAGCGGCGGGGCACGGTTCTGCTCGGAGAGGCAGCCGGAGTCGCCCTGAGGCTCGCTCGCGATGGATCCCTGCGTGGCGTCCCCCTCCACCTCCTCGTCGGAGGTGGCGACATTTACCTGCTCCAGAGCGCCGCGGGAACGGTCGTGCTGGCGCGGAGGGCCGGAAGCGCGCCTGGAGGATCGAGTTCCACCGAGCGCGATGCGCGCACGGGTGAAAGATACGTCGTCATGACGCCAGCGCTCGCTGGGCTCTGGGTCCGGGCGATGGCGCGGGAGGGGGAATGGCTCTGGCCGATGGCGGCGAGGTCGGAGTCGGGATCTAGTGCCTTCGACTTTCTCGACCAGGCATCTCAGGTCGGCGGCTACGCCTCTTGCAGACTGGGAGACCGATCGTGCGAGCTATCGATGGCCGACGGCGAACCCCTGCGGTCCCGTCCCGGCGCGAGGGTCGGGGCGGATCGGATACTGCGCTACGCGCCCAGTCCCTAGTGGAGGTCGCACCGGCCGTCGAAGGCGCGGCCTTCGTCTTTGCGAACGTCGCCGACTCTGAGGCGACGACGGAGCCGCCTGATTTAACGCAGCTCCACGCCGCGACATGACCGCCGCGACGCGGAGGTGGGGTCATCCGTGGGGTCGAACATTGCCGAACGCTTCCGGACGGAGCCGAGCGTCACAAACCGAGTTTCGCTGCACGGGCGGGATGCTTCTGAAGTAACCACTGCGCCACAGCCCCCGCAACGCTTCACACGCGAGAGGTCGCTGGTTCGAAACCAGCCGTGCCCATTCGGAGCACTCGAAGGACAGGGAGCAGGCGGTGGAATTCGACGGGGTGAGACGGTGCTGACCCAAGTGGCTGACGGCGTCTGGGTCCGGCAGAGCGAGTGGATGTGGACCAACTCCATCATCGTGCGCGGAGGGGATGGGTTGGTCGTGGTCGATCCCGGCATCGGTGGTTCGGAGCTGGACGAGCTCGCGAACGACCTGGACGGGCTCGACGCCCCGGTGGTCGCCGGGTTCTCCACCCATCCCCACTGGGACCACCTGCTCTGGCATGCCCGCTTCGGCGAGGGGCCGCGCTACGCCACCGCCGCCTGCGCGCAGGTTGCCTCCGAAGCCCGGGAGCGGGCGCAGGAGATGGCGGCGGCGGAAGCTTCGGGCGTCCCGCTCGAGTTGGTCGCGCTCCTCACTCCGCTGCCCGAGGACGGCGGGCCGGTGCCGGGCGAGATCATCGAGCACCGCGCACATGCGGTCGGCCACGCCGCGATCCTGCTCGCGGACCGCGGCGTGCTGCTCGCCGGCGACATGCTCTCCGACGTGCTGATCCCCCTCTTCGACCCTCGCCAGGACGATCAGGTGGGCGCTTACGAGACGGCGCTCGATCGACTGGACAAGGTCGCCGGGCAGGTCGACGTCGTGGCCCCGGGCCACGGTTCCGTCGCCGAAGGTCCCGAGGTGGCGGCCCGGCTCGCCGCCGATCGCGCCTACGTCGAGGCGCTGCGGCGGGGAGCGGAACCGGTCGACCCCCGCCTAGAGGCGGCGGACTGGCTCTCGGGCCCCCATCGGTCGAACCTGGAGCAGGCTCGGGGGCGGTAGGCGTACTGAGAATTGCCGTTTCGCTGCGGGCAGGGACTATGTAGGGTGGCCGGGTCTTGTCCGTCCTGCGCCGTCTCGTCCCGGTGTCGTTCGTGCTGTTGCTCGCAGCGCTGCTTCCCGCTGCCGCCAACGCGCAGAGCTTCTCGTTCACTAACGAAGAAGGATTCGTCGCGGGCCAAACGAGCAACGAAGAAGCGAACTCGTTCGGCCCGGCGAACCACTATCCCGGCACCGTCAGCGTCTCGGGGATCGACGGCACGGTGACGAAGGTGACGCTGACTGCTCTCGACCTCAGCGCGACCTCCGACCTCGACATGGCGCTCGTCGGTCCCAACGGAGCCCAGGTGGTGCTGATGTCCGATGCCTGCGGCAGCGGACCGGCGGAACCGCCGCAGGACTGGACCTTCGACGAATCCGCGCCCGAATTCGTTCCCCAGTTCACCTGCCCGGCGGCGCGCAAGGCGTATCGACCGGCGAACTACGAAGGCATAGACGATGACTTCGGTCCGCAAGGGACCTAGCGGCGAATTCAGTACCCAGCTCTCCTCCTTCAAGGGGATTTCTCCGGACGGCGACTGGAAGCTGTTCCTGACCGACGACGCCGTGGGCTTGTTCGGATTCACGATGGCCGGATTCACGCTCAACCTCGAGGTGGACCTGGCGCCGCCGCCCGCACCGCCGGCCCCGAGCCCGCCGGTCGTCGTCCAGGTGCCGGTGCCGGTCCCGGTGCCTGGGCCCGCACCGGTGATCGGGCCGCAGAAGACCGGCAAGCGGGCCAAGGCGCTGGCCAAGTGCAAGAAGAAGAAAACCGCCGAAGCGCGCAAACAGTGCCGCGTCAAGGCGAAGAAACTGCCGGTTTGAGGGAGCGCGGCGGGCGGCACCGGGTCGCGCCGCTAGCCGCCTCGGCAGCCGCCCTCGCCGCCACCGTCCTGCTGCTCGCTGCCACCGGCGCCGGCGCGGCGACGATCACGCCGGTGACGACCCAGGATCTCGACCAGGGCTCCATCGACGACATCGGCTGCACCCTGCGCGACGCGATCCGGGCCGCCAACACCAACACCGCCGAGGACCTCGGCTGCGAAGGCGACGACGCCGGCGCCGACACGATCCTGCTCGAAGGCGGCAAGACCTACAAACTCGAACTGCACGGCGTCGACGACACCAATGTCCGCGGCGACCTCGACATCACCGGCCCGCTGACGATCCGCAGCAGCGGTCCCGGCCTGGCGAAGATCGACGCCGTCAGCAACACCTTGCCGGTGCAACCGACCGGCGCCGACCGGGCGATCCAGGTGCTGCCGACCGCAGGGGCGGTGACCCTCGAAGGAGTAGAGATCACTGGCGGTTTCCGCGACGTGGGGAGCGAAGTAAGTGGCGGCGGCGGCGTCCTCAACGAATCCGAACTGACCGTCCGCGACAGCGAAATCGACTTCAACAAAACCCAGGGCAAAGCCCAGGTGCTGGGCGGCGGCATCTACTCCCGCGGCGCCCTGGCGAAACTGATCGTCCTCGGCAGCACGATCACCGGCAACGAAGTCGCCGAGCTCAGCGCCGATGGCAAATCGCGGGCGCTCGGCGGCGGAGTCGCCGCCGCCGAATCTGCCCCCAGCCTGGTGATGACCAACAGCACCGTCACCGCCAACCGGGCTAAGGGCGAAACCGTGCAGATAGGTACCGGGGGTGGAATCTTCGCCGGCGACTTCTCCGACAACCCAAGGCTTCCCGTTGCCACGATCACCAACCTCACGATCACCAAAAACGAAGCCTCCTTCGATGCCGGCGGCATCCAGGTTCCGGCCGGGAAAATCAGCGGCACGATCATCGCCACCAACACCGTCAGCAGCAACGGCAACCCGGACTGCTTCGGCGGTGCGACGTCGGGCGGCGGCAACATCCTCGGCAACAGCGGCAACCTCGAATTCGACTGCGGCTTCACCGCCCCCACCGACCTCGTCGGCAGCAAAGACCACCCGATCAACCCCAACCTCGGCACGCTGGTCCCCAACGGCGGCCTGACTAGGACCCAGGTTCCCAACCCCGGCAGCCCCGCGATCGACCGCGGCGGCCCCTGCTCCGAACTCGACCAGCGCGGCTACTTCCGCACCGCCGCGCCGCCCTGCGACTCCGGCGCGGTCGAGGCCGACGCGACCAAAACGAAACCAGAAGAACCTCCGACCGAAGAACCGCCCGGCGACAAAGAACCGCCATCGGAAGAACCGCCGACCAAAACGCCGCCCAGCGGCGGCGGCACTCCGCCGGCGACGCCCCCGCCCGTCCCATCCATTGCCCCACCCGCCCTCGCTCCGGCCCAGCTCGTCGCCGCCGGCAAGGTGAAAGTCGCCGGCGGCGCCAAGGGTCGCCTCACCCTCGTCGCCGGGATCACCGCGAGCTGTCCCTCCGCCGGCGCCACCTGCTCGGGCTCGGTCACCGTGAAGGCGGCGAAGGGCGGCGCCACCCTCGGCTCGACCGGGCTGACCCTTCCGGCGGGCAGCTCGGCTCCGGTGAAGCTGCAGCTGAGCGGCAAGTCCTCCGACGCGCTTCGCGCGGCCGGTGCCGTGAAAGTCAAGGTGATCGCGAGCCTGACCGCACCGGGCACTGCCGGCGCCAGCCTCACCCGCGCCGCCAAGCTGAAGCCGCCGAGCTCCTAGCTCGCGACCGGCCAGCCGCACCGCCGGGCAGGATCTAGCGACAGAGACGATGAGCGGACGGAGGACGAAGCGGCGCTTGGTGGCCGCGACGATCGCGGCGCTGGCCGTGCTCGCGGCTGGCGCCCCGGCTGGGAACGAGGCGAGCGCCGAGGCCGCCACTGCCGGCCGCGCCGCGCGGATCGAAGCGGCGGTCCGCGCGGTCCTTCGGCGCGAACGGGTGCCGGGCGCGATCGTCGGCGTCTGGCAGCCGGGCGAGGAGCCGCTCGTGAAGGGGTTCGGGGTCCGCCGGATCGGTGGCGCGCCGATGACGCCCGACCTCCACCTGCGAATCGGCAGCGAGACCAAGACCTTCACCGGGACCGCGATCCTGCAGCTGGTCGACGAAGGCAAGGTCGGGCTCGACGATCCGGTCGGCGACTACGTCAAGGGCGTCCCTAGCGGGAGGAAGATCACGATCCGCGAGCTGGGTGAGATGCGCGCCGGCCTGGTCGACTTCGCCGCGACCGGTTGGTCGGAAGCCTTCCTCGCCAATCCTCATCGGCAGTGGCGGCCGCGCCAGCTGCTCGCCTACAGCTTTCGCGAGCCGCCGCTCTCCGCCCCCGGGCAGCGCTTCGAATACTCGAACACGAACTTCGTCCTGCTCGGCCTGGTGGTCGAAGCGGCGAGCGGCGAATCGGCCCAGGCCTACGTCACCCGCCACATCCTGGACCCGCTCCAGCTCCCCCAGACCTCGTTCGCGCCCGACGCCTCCATCCCCAGCGCCCATGCGGACGGCTATACCGACCAGACCGCGAACGGCGCGCTCGCCGACACGGTCGGCTGGAACTACTCCTGGGCGGGCGCCGCCGCCTCGATGGTCTCGACCGTCGGCGACCTGAAGACCTGGGCGCAGGCGGTCGCGACCGGCTCGCTGCTGCGTCCGGCGACCCAGCGCCAGCGCCTCCGCTTCCTCCCCGCCGCCGGCGGCCTCGCGGGGGCCGGCTACGGGTTCGCCCTCTTCGACGTCAACGGCTGGATCGGCCACAACGGCTCGATCCCCGGCTACGAGTCCCTCACCGTCTATCTCCCGGCCGAGGCGGCGACGATGGTGGTCCTCGTCAACAGCAACGTCAACCCGCCGAGTGGCCACCAGCTCAGCACCCTGATCGCCCACGCGATCACCGTCGTGATCAGCCCCGGCCACGTGTTCTCCCTCGGCGGCGGATAGCGTCCGGACGGGCCGCGATATTGCCGCCGATGAACTCCGCTCCGCTCCGCCTCAAGTCCGCCCTCGGCGCCGCCGCGCTGGCCCTGCTCGCGCTCGTCGCCGTCCTCATGCTCGCCAGCGCCCCGGCCAGCGCAGCCAAGCCAGTCGTGCACGAGTGCCAGCACCCGCTGACCACGGGCGAGGAGGCGGTCAACGTCAAGGGCGTCAGCGTCGCCGAAGCCTGCAAGGTGGTGCGGGCGCTCGGCACCTACCTGAGCAAGCCGGCCAACATCCGCAAGCTCTACGAATGCGTCGGCGACACCAGCCGGCACCCCGGCCGCCCGAAGCTGCTGATGCACGAATTCGAAGGCTGGAAGCTGAAGCTCGTCAACTACGCCTTCGTCATGTACAAGCCCGGCGCCTCGTTCCGCGTCACCGGCACCGACTTCCCGGTCAACTGCAGCTAGCCCAAGACCTCAACCGGTACTCGGGCCACCACCGGCCGGCTAAGACTCCGAAACGGCGGCCTGCACAAGGTCTGCAACGACCTCGGGATCCTCGTGCTCCCAAACACGGATCACCGTCCATCCCGCCGCTTCGAGCACGACCCGATGGCGATCATCTCGAGCCTTGTTCTGGTTGATCTTCTCAACCCAGTAAGCGCGATTCGTTTTCTTTGGAAGAGTGCCGTGACGAGGACAGCCGTGCCAGAAACATCCGTCGATGAAGACCGCTAGACGGGAACCTGGAAAGACTATGTCGGGACGAATGGGACGATTCCCAGGAACCCGGATTGGCCGATCGACCCGAAATCGAAGGCCACGACGGTGGAGTAAAGATCGGACGGCCAGCTCCGGATTCGTGTCACGACGACGATTCGCCTGCATGATCCTGCGGCGCAATCCTGGAACAGCCGGTGGCCGCTCCTCGCCACCGCCGCTTTGCCTGCGATTCTTCTGCCGATGGCCATCGCTAGCTCCCATCGAGGTCAGCATAAGCTTGACCTCGATCTCGCAGTCGATACCCGGAAACGGGCCGATCAGAATTTCCTGAAAGGCAGAAAGGCCCCCACCCCGGCTGTCGGCCCGGACTTCGAGATCGTTGACCTATTTGCGGGCCTGGGCGGACTTACCATCGGAGCTATAGAGGGAGCGCGCAGGGCCGGACAGCGGGCGGGCCTCGCGCTAGCGATCGATAGCAACGATGCCCCTCTTTCCGTGCTCCAGCAGTCGCTTGGAGTCCCCGACCGCTGCATCGAATCTGCCGATCTTTCAGACGCCCTCGGTACCGTAAGCAGTGAGGTCACCTCGAAGGAGCAATCGCTATTCGCAGGCATCCGCAAGGGGCCTCTGCTACTGGCCGGGCCCCCGTGCCAGGGCCATTCCGCCTTGAACAATCACACTCGGCACGATGACCCCAGGAACGACCTCTATCTAGCCGTAGGTCGAGTGACTCGAATCCTCCAGCCCACAGCGGTGATTGTCGAGAACGTTCGCGGCGTTGGAAGCGACCGCCGCTCATCGGTAAACCGCTGTACCTCTGTCCTCGAGGAGCTCGGCTACCACGTTGTCGCCCGCAGAATTGACCTTTCGACAATTGGTGTACCTCAAAAGAGAATTCGGCACGTACTTATTGCAACGAAAAAACAGGACTTCAAATGGACACTTCCATTGACACCGATTAGAGACTTGAGCTGGGCAATCGAAGATCTCGTTGAGTGCGCTGGCCAGTCTTTATTCAATACGGCATCCACTCCATCGGCTGCGAACCAGAAGCGGATGGAATGGCTCCATGAAAACGACGAGTTCAACCTTCCAAACGAGCTACGGCCGATCTGCCACCAGTCTGACCATTCCTATCGCTCCATGTACGGACGTCTGCGCTGGGACGCCCCAGCGCAGACGATCACCAGCGGTTTTGGTTCGATGGGACAAGGACGCTATGTCCATCCATCGAAGCCAAGAACGCTGACCCCTCATGAGGCCGCACGACTTCAGTTCCTTCCTGACTACCTCAAGTTCGACTCAGTCGCTAGAAGAGGACAGCTTGCGCAGATGATTGGCAACGTCGCGCCTCCCCTTCTGACCACGGTCTTGGTCGAAGCGCTCATTGGTCAGGGTTTTCTATGAGCCTACGTCGAGCGACGATCTAGGTTATCTCGACACACCTCTAGGCGGTAACTGCCTGACGCAGGGGTCCGACCTGCCGTTTTATCTCTCGCAGCGTGTGGTATCGATCCGCCATGAATGCCGCAGTCAGTGCCACCGGGGAGAGCGCATCATCGAAGTTGGTCGCCGTCCAGGTCGATCCGTTCTCAAGTTGACGAAGCCCATTGACAGCCTCGACCATCTTCTGCTCGACCCACTCCTGAGCGAACGTCTCGACCTTTTTCGACACGTCCTCATCTCCGTCTGGGTTTGCCCACTCATTGATCGTCGCGAGAATTGCTTGGTATCCACGGAAATCCCGATTGAGAAGAAGGATTCCGGCGGTCGCACCGTCCTCGCCAGCGAGTGCAGCGGCTCGATCGTGGAGTCCCTTTCCCTCTCCTTGCACGATTGCGAAAGAATCAGCCTCCGCCTCACTTACCCACTGCGGAGATATTTGGAGTAACGAAAAGACTTCGGTGGCAGCCTCTAAATCGGCACCGTCTATCTGCGTCAACACAGCGCCGATTCCGCGGGTTGAACTCGTATTCCTTCGGCGTCCCGGGCCGACTGGCCTCTCCGCTATGGGACCATTGCCGCTCCCCGGGCCAGTCACCGATGGACCACTGGCGATTAACCTTCCGTTCTTGTCACGTTTGAAGCGGCGAGGTCGAAGGAGCTGCATTACGTCTTTGAGGCGGTCTCGTATACGCCGGGCGCGATCAGGGTCCTCGACCTCGAGACGAGCCTGCTCCTCCGCCATCGTCTCCTTGATCTTTTCCGGCATTTCAGCGCGAAACTGCTCAGCCCAGGTCAGCCAAGCATCAGACTCAAGTACTGGCGTACCGCCAACGAGCACATGCGCCCGCGCGAAGTCGGATGCGATAGTGGTACCGAGCGGCTCCAGAATAAAACCGATACGGGTCTTACCGAAGAGAATGCCCATCCGAGCGAAATATGGATTGGCCTGATTGCTGAGTCTCCAATCGTGCAACTCGTTTTGGAAAAGAACTGAAATACTCCCGCCGCTCGCCGTACGGGTGGAGACGTCGCTACCGGGACCGGTTGGGAGGATCCACCAATGGATCCGAGCAGCCGGAATGTCAGCTGCAGGCTCTCCCGGAACGTCAAGCGAATCCCGATAGCCATCTCCCTGCTTGTCGGCCGCGTCGTCCCAGATTGCTCCGGTGCCGCGAACTTTCGAAAGGTTGAAGGACTTACCTCCTTCCTTTCGCTGTCTTTCATCTGCGGCCTCTCGACTATCCGGCCAGTCGTCTTCGTCTCCCGTAGGCACGCGTACCAGCACTTCGGCCTTGCCGTCAGAGAGCCGAAAGAAGCGCTGATGCAGGTACTTGAATAGCCAGCCCCGAGCCCGCCCGGCAGGGAGGAACGTGTCCTCGGATCCCTCGTTTCCCAGGAAGGTGACGACCGTTCCGGAACCCCGCTTGAGAATGAACTCGGGGAACATCCCATCCTCAACGGGAACAACCTCCTCGCCCTGGGCACCGAGCGGGATGAGGCCATACTCGTGGCCGTTCCAGCCAATTTGCACCATCGTCCTCTCGCCATCCTTCAGCGACCTGATCAAAAGCCCGTTTTTGTGGCGGGTCGGTCCGGCGATCTTGAGGCCCATCCCCTGGTTGCCAACGATGGACTGGTTTTGATTCGCACCCTGTACGGCAAGCGTGGTCATGTAGCGAGTTAGCTCCGACCGAGACATGCCGTCCCCGTCATCCGCACACGAAATGAACCACTTCCCCGCGCCCTCGTGCATGGCCCAGTCGACATCAAACTCGACGCGACCAGTCGTATGCGAGCCTTCGGCTCGCATACGACGATCTACGGCCTCTTCGGCATTTTTGTAGACCTCTCGCTGCTCTTGGTCGGGAAGCAGCTCGGAAGCGAGCTTGTCCGCGATGAAATCCGCGTTCTCGACGCGAAACATGTGCATTCTCCTTTGTGAGCGACCCGCAGGTCGGTGACAGTGGATTGAGCTCCAAGCGTTGAGGGGAGGACTCGCGTCGTGCCCTCTAAGCCATCGGCTCGCGGTGCAAATTATCAGCCCGGTCAAACCCGGTTTGCGCATCCCGGCCAGTGCGACTTCCTCCGCCCTGAATCGAGGTCGCAGTAACCCCGCGGATATACGCGGTCAAATGCAGTCTCGCCGGGTAAGCGGAGTCCGAATGGCGATCAAGACACTCGAACGGCGGCAGAGGGTGGAGTTGCCGATCGCCGAGGCGTTCGAGTTCTACGGGGACGCGCGGAACCTGGAGCGGATCACGCCGCCGTGGCTGGGGTTCCGGGTGACGACGCCGGAGCCGATCGAGATGGAGGCGGGGACCCTGATCGAGTACCGGCTGAAGCTGCACGGGGTGCCGGTGCGATGGAAGACGCGGATCGAAGTCTGGGAGCCGCCGCGGCGCTTCGTCGACGTGCAGCTCAGCGGGCCCTACGCGCTCTGGCACCACACGCACTACTTCGAGCCGGACGGCGAGGGGGCGACGATCATCGGCGACCGGGTCCGCTACGCGATCCCGTTCGGGCCGCTCGGGATGCTCGCTGCTGCCCTGCTGGTCGACCGGGACGTCGAGCAAATCTTCGACTACCGGCGCGACGCCGTCGCGGAGCTGATGCACTGAGCGCGGTAGAGGTTAGGGGTCTATAGCGCCCCTGACCTCTACCGCGCCTCGTCGGCGATCGAGATCGAGAAGCTGGCGCTGAAGCGCTCGCCGGGCTCGATCAGTCGCAACGCTTCGCCCGAGACCAGGGCGTTGGTCGGCGCCGTCATCGGCTCGATCGCCACCGCGTCGGTGTCGCCCGGCGCGTAGAGCTGGCAGAACGGATAGCCCTCCCCCAGCCGCAGCTCGATCCGCCGGCCGCCGCCGGAGAGGGAGAAGGGCTCGCCGGCGGCCGGGGCGAGGAAGGCGTCGTCGAGCAGGCGCTCGCCGAGCGGGCCGGGCTCGACCGCCGCCGGTTCGCGTTCGCCGGTCGGCAGCATCCGCTCGTCGAGCCGAAGGCGCTCGCTCACCGGCGCCGCCAGCACCCACTCCGCCCGCGGCACTCCCGGCAGACACAGGTACGGGTGGAAGCCGAAGGCGATCGGGACCGGGTCCTCGCCGCTGGCGATCAACGTCGTGGTCATCTCCAGGCTGGCGCCGTCGAGCCGCGCCAGCAGCTCGACTCGATGGGCGAAGGGGAAGGCCCGCATCAGCAGCACGTGGGCGCCGAAGTCGAAGCTCGCCGCCAGCTCGCCACCATCCTCGGTCTCGAGATGGCGCTCGACCCGCCAGCCGCCGATCGCGGTCAGCAGCCCGTGCATCGGCAGCCCGGCGCCGTCACGCTTCAGCGGCAGCCCCTCGAGCCCGAGGTCGACCTCACGTCCGGCCAGCTCGAATCGATCCGACCCGAGTCGGTTCGCCCAGGGGTGGAGGAAGGGAATCCCCATGGTCGAGCCGGAGCCGACGTACCTGGCGAGCCCGCCGCGCTGGCCGAGCAGCTCCTCCCCTCGATGGCGCAGCGAGCTGCCGATCATCCCCGCCTCGGGGACGAAGGTGGCGACGATGCCACCGGCCGCCGCCGACTCCAGGGTCAGCGCCGCCATCCCCTCCTCAGTGCGTTCGCCGACCAAGCCGCCATCATCTCCCAAGACGATGGAACTGGGTGTCTACACCTTCGCCGAGCTGACCCCGACCGCTGACGGCGGCCCGGCCGTCAGCGCCGAGCAGCGGCTCGCCGACCTGCTGGAGGAGATCGAGCTGGGCGATCGGCTCGGCCTCGACGTCTTCGGCGTCGGCGAGCACCACCGTCCCGACTTTGCCGTCTCCGCCCCGGCCGTCGCCCTCGCCGCGGCGGCGGCCCGGACCGAGCGGATCCGCCTCACCAGCGCCGTCTCGGTGCTCAGCTCCGACGACCCGGTCCGGGTCTTCCAGGACTTCGCCACCCTCGACCTGCTCTCCGGGGGCCGGGCCGAGATCATGGCCGGGCGGGGTTCCTTCGTCGAGTCCTTTCCGCTCTTCGGCTACGACCTGCAGGACTACGACGCGCTCTTCGCCGAGAAGCTGGAACTGCTGCTGGCAATCCGCGAGCGCACCGAGCTCAGCTGGGAGGGCCGGCTGCGCCCCTCGATCGAGGCCCGCGGCGTCTACCCGCGGCCGCTGCAGGAGCCGCTGCCGGTCTGGGTCGCGGTCGGCGGCTCGCCCGAGTCAGCGATCCGCACCGGCGCGCTCGGGCTGCCGATGGCGCTGGCGATCATCGGCGGCGCCTGGGAGCGCTTCGCCCCCTACGCCGAACTGCACGCGCAGGCCGCGGCCCGCGCCGGCCACCCGCGCCAGGCGCTCAGCATCAACTCGCACGGCTTCGTCGCCGCCACTTCCGCCGAGGCGGCCGAGACCGCCTACGGACCCTTCGCGCTGATGATGGACCGGATCGGCCGCGAGCGCGGCTGGCCGCCGCTGAGCCGGGCCGACTTCGAAGCGAGCCGCGAGCCCGACGGCGCCAACTTCGTCGGCGATCCGGACGAGGTGGCAGCGAAGATCCTCGCCCAGCACCGCCTCTTCGGCCACGACCGCTTCCTGATCCAGTTCAGCGTCGGCACCCTCCCGCACGAGGCGGTAATGAGCTCAATCGAGCTGTTCGCGACCGAGGTGGCGCCGCGGGTGCGGGCCGAGCTGCCCGCTACTCCTGCTCGATGACCGAGAGGACGTTCCCCGACGGATCTTTGAACCAGGCGATCTCGGGGCCGCCGCCGCGGTTGATCCCCTTCTCGTCCTGCTCCATTCCCTCGTAGCGCTCGAACTCGACTCCGCGCTCGGCCAGCCAGTCGACCGCCGCCTCGACCTCGGCGACCGGGAAGTTCAGCACCGTGTAGCTCGCGGGCCTCGCCGCCGGGCTGAGGTAGATCAGCGTCGGCCGGTCGCCGTCCCCGCCGCTCAGGTGCATCGTCATCAATCCGTGCTCCTGGTCGAGCACCTCGATCTCCTGCTCCAGCGTCTCGCCGTAGAAGCGGCGCGCCGCCTCCAGGTCGGTGACACCGATGCCGCTGTATGCCTTGCTCTCCTTCAGCATTCGAATCCTCCTCTGGTTTCGCTCTACTGGGTGGGACCGCCGGCCGGCCCTGAACTCATCGCTCAGTCTTCGGAGCTCGGCGGGCGCCGGCCGCGCTTGCGCTCGCCGGTCCGCCGCTTCTGCTCGAGCCGGCGGCGGCGCGAGCCCGCGGTCGGCCGGGTCGCGCGGCGCCGCCGCTCGACCCGCAGCCCGGCGGCGATCTTCGCCGCCAGCCGCTGCAGCGCCAGCTCGCGATTGCGGAACTGGCCGCGGGCGTCCTGGGCGACGGCGGTGACGACCGGCCCGGTGCGTTTGAGCAGCCGCGCCCGCTGCCGCTCGTCCAGCGCCCGCGAGCGCTCGACCTCGAAGACCGCTTCGACCCGCGAGGCGGTGACGTTGGCGTGCTGTCCGCCGGGGCCTGAGGAGCGGCTGGCGCGCAGCTCGATCTCCGCCAGCGGGATCGAGAGCGAGGAGTCGATGCGGAGCTCGTCGGGCACGCCCCGACGCTAGCGCGCCGCCCAGCGGTGGAGCCGCCGCCGCTCAGCCGATCAGCTCGGGGATGAACTCCTGCAGGTGCTGGTCGATCGTCTGGCGCACCCAGCGCTGGGTGTCGGGGTCGGACATCCGGTAGCGGCCGAGCAGCATCTGCTGGTCTTCCAACGGCAGCCCGGCCACTTCCCAGTTCACCGCCAGCCGCTCGAACAGCAGCTCCGAGCGTCGCCGCCAGGCGTCGTCGGTGGTCGCCGCCTCGCTGCGCGGCCCTTCGCCGATTTTGATCACGGTCATCCGGCTGAGGCTCTGGCGGAGGACGAGGACGTTGCCCTCCGGGTCGGTGTAGGAGGAGGTCTCGACCTGCCCCCGCGGTCGCCTCGGCTTCCGTCGCTTCGCCATCGGGCCCGGAGTTTGCCAGCCGCGGCCGCCGGGGAGTCTCTCGGAGTGGAGCCGCTGACCTTCACCGGAGTGCCGATCGACTCCGTCGGCCGCAGCGGCGGCACCGAGCACGCGCCGGAGGCACTGCGCGAGCTCGGCCTCCCCGCCGCCCTCGGCAGCGCCGACGCCGGCGACCTCAGCGTCCGCATCCGCGGCGAGGAGCGCGACCCGGAGACCGGCCTGCTCGCCGCCGCCGAGGTGCTGGCGACGACGCGGACGATCCGCGCCGAGGTCGCCCGCCAGGTCGGCGACGGCGGCCGGCCCTTCCTCGCCGGCGGCTGCTGCGCCGAGCTGCCCGGAGCGCTGGCCGGCGCCCGCGACGCCCTCGGCGGCATCGGCCTCGTCCACCTCGATGGCCACCTCGACCTCTATGACGGCGTCACCTCCCCCACCGGGGAGGCCGCCGACATGCCGGTCTCCGTGGCACTCGGGCTCGGCCCGGCGGCCTGGGTCGAGGCCTGCGGCGGCGCCGCGACGCGCGGCGAACGCGCCGCCCTGGTCGGCTTCCGCGACCAGGAGGAGTCGCGCGAGCACGACTCGGTCCAGCCCGAGGACCTGACCACCCCGCCGCAGACCGCCTCGGTCGCCGAGCTCCGCGGCGCCGGCCCCGGCGAGGCGGCGCAGCGGATCGCCGAGTCGCTGGCCGAGCGCGGCCCCTTCTGGCTCCACTTCGACGTCGACGTCCTCGACCCGGCCTGCTTCCCCGCCACCGACTACCTGCTCGCCGGTGGAATGGACTGGGACGAGCTGCGGGCGACGATCCACCCCTTCCTCGCCTCGGAGGCCCTGGCCGGTGCCTCGCTCGGCTGCTACAACCCGGAGAAGGACCCCGGGCGCGGCTGCGGCGAGGCCCTGGTGGCGTTGTTCGAGCGCGAGGCCGCTTAACGCAGCGCGTCGAGCTTCGTCGCCAGCTCGAAGTCGGCCGCGGTGAGGCCGCCCTCGGCGTGGTTGGTGATCGTCACCTTCACCTTGTCCCAGGAGATCTCCAGGTCGGGGTGATGGCCCATTTTCTCGGCCGGCTCGACCAGGGCGTCGACGAACTTCACCGAGCCGACGAAGTCGCCGTTCTCGAAGGTCTTCTCGATCGCATCGCCGGCGCGCTCCCAGCCGTCCAGCTCGGCCAGCCGCGCCTCGACCTCGTCATCTCCCAGCAGCGCCATCGCGCCTATCCTGACAGCGATGCCCCTGCTCTGGCACCTGCCGGTCTCCCACTACAGCGAGAAGGTTCGCTGGGCCCTCGACCACAAGCGCGTCGACCACGTCCGCCGCGCACCGCTGCCCGGTATCCACATACCGCTGGCGCTGGCCCGCAGCCGTGGCGCCTCCTACACCCTGCCCCTACTGGAGCTCGACGGCCAATGCTTTGCCGACTCGACCGCGGCGATCGCGGCCCTGGAGGAGCGCTTCCCCGAGCGCAGCCTCTACCCCGCCGATCCCGAGCAGCGCCGCCGCGCCCTGGCCCTCGAGGAGAGCTTCGACGAGAACCTCGGGCCCAGCGCCCGGCTCGTCGTCTTCCACGAGCTCGGACGCGAGCCGCGCCTGCTCGGCGGCGTCGGCGCCTACTCCGCCCCCGGCCGCCCCTTCCAGCAGATGACCAGCCTGCTCGGGACCTACGCCCGCGGCCTCACCGCCGCCCGCTACGGCGTCCACGATCCGCAGGCCGCCACCCGTGCCCGCGCCGACGTCCTCGCCGCCTTCGACCTGCTCGAGGCCGAGCTCGAACGCGGCGACGGCGTCCACCTCGTCGGCGAGGACTTCACGGTCGCCGACCTCACCGCCGCGGCGCTCTTCTATCCCATCGTCGGCCCGCCCCACGCGCCGCTGCCGCAGGACATCCCGCTGCCGGCGCCGCTGACCGAGTTCATCGACTCGGTCCGCCCCCGCCCCGGCTTTCGCTGGGTCGAGGACACCTACAGCCGCTACCGGCTGCCGGCCTAGCCGCCGATCGGCACCCGCGGGTTCGCGCCCCAGAAGACCAGCGTCCCCAGCATCCCGATGATGTGGACGGCGACGATGTTGAAGACCATCGACTTCGCCGTCGCGGTGCCGACACCGACCGGCCCGCCCGAGGCGGTGTAGCCGTAGTAGCAGCCGACCAGCACGATCACCGTCGCCATCACCATCCCCTTGACGAGGCTGAAGAAGACGTCGGTCGGGTCCTGGAACATCCAGAAAATCAGCGAGTAGCCGCCGGAGGAGACGTCGGCGACCTGCTTGACCACCGCCAGGTAGCTGGCCGAGTACATCACCGCGATCCCGACCAGGTAGACGAACGGCAGCACCAGCCAGGTCGCCAGCAACCGCGAGGCGCAGAGGAAGGTGATCGGCGGCACCCCCATCACTTCCAGCGCGTCGATCTCGTCGGAGATCCGCATCGCCCCGATCTCGGCGACGATCCCGGTCCCGACCTTGGCGCTGAGGATGTAGCCGAAGGCATAGGGCAGCGCCTCGCGCAGGTCGCAGAAGGCGGCGAAGAGACCGGCGTAGCTCGGCACTCCCTGGGCGCGGAAGAAGTAGGCGCCCTGGATCCCGCACTGGAGCCCGAGGATGAAGACGAAGGCCCAGATAATCAGGGCCGAGCCGAAGATCAGGATCCCGGACTGGCGCAGCACCTCGCCGAAGAAGCGCAGCGCCCGGCCCGAGTAGACGAGCCCGGCGACCCGGCTGCCGAAGCGGGCGATCTCGCCGAACGACTCGAGCCAGCCGAGCGGCACCTCGAACCAGGATCCCGAGGCGGCGCCCCTCATCGGATCGTCTGCAGCTCCGGGTTGGTCGCCAGCAGCACCGCGGTGAAGACGTAGTTGAAGGCGAAGACGCCGACCAGGGCGATCACCACCGCCTGGTTGACGGCCCGGCCGACCCCGGCGGCGCCGCCCGAAGCGCTCATCCCCTTGTAGCAGCAGACGACGGAGATGATCGCGCCGAAGATCGTGCACATCAGGACCGAGCCCCAGAGGTCGGTGACCGAGGCGTTGGAGAAGAGGGTCGCGAAGAAGCCCCCGAGGGACTGGTGGTAGAGCAGCTCAGCGGCGATCCCGGCGGTCAGGCCGAAGACGATCGCGAAGATGTCGAGCAGCGCCGTCACCACCATCAGCGAGAGGAAGCGCGGCACGACCAGGTTCTTGATCGGGTCGACGCCGAGCACCTGCAGGGCGTCGAGCTCCTCGCGGATCTTGCGGGCGCCGAGGTCGGCGGTGATCGCGGTCCCGGCGACGCCGTTGACGACGACCGCGGTCACCACCGGGCCGATCCAGCGGATCGCGGTGAGGACGAAGAAGCCGCCGAGCCGGTCGAGCGCGCCGAAGATCTGCAGCGGCCCCGCCGCCTGCAGCCCGGGCGCGCCGAGGTTGAGGGCGAAGGTCGAGACCAGCAGCGGGAACCAGCAGAGCTTCAGGGCGAAGTAGAACTGCTCGACCAGCTCCTCGCCATACGGATACGGCGGCCGCACCGCGGAGATTAGCGTCCGCGCGGTCAGGATCATCATCGAGCCGGCCTGCTCGAAGAGGCCGCCGACCTTGCCGGTCGCGCCCTTGACTACCGCTTGAGCCGCCCCAGCGGACCCTTCCTGCGCCATCCCGACACCGACCCTAAGAACCTCGCGGGTACCGGTGGTTAGCCGGCGATTAAGTGCCGGTTGATCCGGGGTTAAGGAGTGAGGACGATCTTCAGCGCTTCGCGCCGGTCGTAGATCGCGTAGGCCTCGGCCGCCTGGTCGAGCGGCATGTGGGAGGAGACCAGCGGCGTCGGATCGAGCTTGCCGGCGGCCAACAAGCCGAGCACCCGGTCGACGTGCGCGATCACGTTGGCGAGGCCGAGCCGCAGCTCCAGGCACTTCAGCCAGGCGAGCCCGAGCGGCACCTCGCCGCGACCGGCGTAGGCGCCAATCCCGGAGACGACGCCGGCGTCACGGCAGAGGCTGACCGCGAGGGCCAGCGGCTGCGGGTCGCCGACCGCGTCGACGGCGACGTCGACCCCGTGCTCGGTGGCGGCGCGAATCGCGGCTTTCGGGTCCTCCTCGGTGAGGTGGACCGGAGTGGCGCCGAAGGAGCGGGCCATCTCCAGCCGCTCGGCGACGGTGTCGATCGCAAAGACCTGGACGGCCCCGCCGGCCAGCGCCGCCTGCACCGCGCAGAGCCCGACCGGGCCGAGGCCGAGGACGGCGACCGAGTCGCCGGGCTTCATCCCGGCGTGGGCGACCGCGTGGTAGCCGGTCCCCATCACGTCGCCGGCGAAGAGGGCGACGTCGTCGCTCATCCCCTCCGGGACCACCCGCAGGTTGACGTCGGCCCAGGGGCAGACCAGCTGCTCGGCCTGGGCGCCCTGGAGGTCACCGAGGCGGCTGCCGTGGCCGAAGGTGCGGCCGCGGCGGCAGCGGTGGTACTCGCCGCGCAGGCATGAGGAACAGGTCGCGCAGGCGACGTGGAAGGTGCCGAGGACGCGGTCGCCGACGCCGACCCGGGTCACCTCCGGGCCGACCGCGAGGACGGTGCCGACGAACTCGTGGCCGATCGTGAAGCCGGGGTCGACCGGGACGCGGCCGTGGTAGATGTGGAGGTCGGAGCCGCAGATGCCGCTCGCCTCGACCCGGACGACGGCGTCGTCAGGCGCGCGCAGCTCGGGCTCCGGGACCTCCTCGACCCGTACCTCCTCCGGCGCCTGGAAAGTGACCGCCCGCATCGGCGGCAACCGTATCGCGCGCTAGGAGCTGACGCCGGCGACCTGGAAGCGGCTGCCGCCGTCGCCCGGGCTCGCCGTCTCGGCGATCCGCGATTCCAGGGCCAGCTCTTTCTCGAAGTCGGCCGCCTCGCCGTGCTGGAAGGAGACGTCCTTGCCGTCGAGCAGTTCGATGAAGACCTCGACGAAGCGGGCATCGAGCTGTTTGCCGGCGACCCGCCGCAGCTCGATGATCGCGTCCTGGCTCGACATCGGCGTCCGGTAGGAGTCGCGGGCGGTCATCACGTCGTAGGTGTCGGCGACCGAGATGATCCGCGAGAGCGGGGGAATTTCCTCGCCGGAGAGGCCGCGCGGGTAGCCCTTGCCGTCGATCCGCTCGTGGTGGGCGAGGACGATCTCCGCCACCGGCCCGTAGCCGTCGAGCGAGGAAACCACCCGGGCACCCTGCTGCGGATGGCGTTTGATCAGCATCCAGTCCTCGTCGGTGAGCGGCACGTTGGCCTTGAGGATGCGGTCGGGGAGGATGAACTTGCCGATGTCGTGCAGCAGCGCGGCGATGTGGACGAGCTCCTCTTCCTGCCGCGAGAGGCCCGCTTTCTGGGCGATCGCCCGCGAGTAGCGCGCCACCGCCGCCGAGTGCCGGGCGGTCATCTGGTCTCGCAGGTCGAGCGTGCGCAGCATCGCCGAGAGGACTCCGACCTGGAAGCTGGCGAGCTGGTTGGAGCGTTTCTCCAGCTCCTCGGCCCGCTGCTGGGAGACCAGCAGGGCGCCGAGCAGGTACTGGAAGGTGACGAGGACGATGCCGAAGAGGGCGACCCCGGCGATGCCGACCTGGCTGTAGAGGTAGGCGACGCCGACCGCCATCAGGGCGGCCATCAGCTCGGACGGCAGCAGCGGCAGGAAGGCGGTGCGGACCCGGGTCAGGAACGAGCTGCGTTCCAGGTAACAGGCGTAGGTGGCGATCATCGTGAAGTTGATCACCAGGGCGAGCAGGAAGACGGCGAAGATCAGCGCGTAGAAGCCGGTGTCGGTGTCGCTGAGGCCGAACTGGACGACGGCCGCATGGAAGACGGCGCCGCCGACCAGCGGGAAGGTCGCGTAGGTGAAGAGGTTGTTGATGAACTTCTGCATGTCCTCGCGCCAACGCAGCCAGCCGACCCCGATCGTGAGGATCCCGATCAGCGAGGCCGGGGCACCGCCGAGGAAGACCATCGCGAGGACGATCGCGAGGAAGCTGCCGGAGATGCTGATCCGGCCCATCGTCGCCGCGGTGAGGTCGCTGAAGATCGAGAAGCCGAGCAGGATCGCCAGCAGCGCGAGGTCCCAGTTCGCCTCGGGGGCGAGCAGCACGACTCCGACCAGCGCGAGGCCGAATCCGGCGATTTGGCCGGCCAGGACGGGGGGGGTGGGTCGATCTCTAACCATTGGGTCCGCGGAGGACCGGATGGATCGGCCCCCATGCTGATTCCGCACTTAGTATCGGTTCCCTGCGCGGTCAGCTTGATCTGCGCCGCTTGCAGCATAAAGACGCCTCGCAGAGCCGCAAACGGCGCCGGACGAATGGCCCCGGCCTTGCAAGGCCGGGATGCGGTCGGCGATGGCCAGGCAGCGAGGGAGCCCGGTGGGATGCGGCAGGAGACGTTCCCGAAAAGCGGAAAGGCGCCTATATGGCGCCTTTCCTGAAGATTTATGCGAGCCGGTGGCTCGCGCGATGCTTAGTTGTGGCGGTAGCCCATTGAAATCGCTCCTTCCGTGGGTTGAAGCCCAATAACTTGCGCTGGCTTTGAAACAACTTCCAAAATCGACTGGCAAGTTTGTAGCACAGATTCGCCGAAACTTGTGCAACTGCAGGAAATCTTGTGCATAAATTGGGTACGGGCACCCGGCAGCGGCGGGTAACCGATGCTTGAGGGAATGGCTAATCGAGGCCTCATCGCGCCGCTGCGGCGGCCCCTGTTCCGGCGGCTGGCGGCGACCTACGCGATCAACGAGCTGGGCGACTGGATGGGGATCGTCGCCCTCTCGGTCCTCGTCTTCGAAGCCACCGACAGCCCCCTGGCGACCGCGGGGCTCTTCCTCGGCACCCGCTTCCTGCCGTCCCTGGTCGGGCCGCTGATCGTCACCCGGGCCGAGAAGCCACCGCCGCGTTACGTGCTGCCGGTGATCTACTGCGGCGAGACCGCCGCCTTCGGCACCCTCGCCCTGCTCGCCTCTGACTTCAGCCTCGCCGCGGTGATCGCGGTGGCGACGGTGGACGGGACCCTGGCGCTGACCGGGCGGGCGCTGACCCGCTCCGTCGTCGCCTCGCTGCTCGGCCCGACCGACGAGCTGCGGGCCGGCAACGCCCTACTCAACGTCTCCTTCACCGCCGGCGCCGCCTTCGGCCCCGGCCTCGCCGGATTGATCGTCGCCGGCTTCGGGGTGCAGACCGCGCTCTTCTTGAACGCCGCCTCCTTCTACGCGATCGGCTGGATCCTCGTCACCGCCGGGCCGATGCCGCGGGCCGAACCGGAAGAGGGGCAGATGCGCGAACGAGTCCGGGCCGGGATCGCCTACCTGCGCGAGAAGACGGCGTTGCGCTGGCTGCTGATCGCCCAGGGGGCGGCCTTCGTCTTCTTCGCCGCGGTGATCCCGGTCGAGGTGATCTACGCCAAGCAGACGCTCGGCACCAGCGACTCCGGCTACGGCCTGATGCTGGCCAGCTGGGGCGGCGGCATGGTCCTCGGCAGCTTCATCTTCGCCGCCGTCCGCCGCGCCTCCTTGGCGCTGCTGCTGGCGCTCTCGACGATCGCCGTCGGCGTCGGCTACGTCGGCCTCGCCGCGGCGCCGACCCTGGCCTTCGCCTGCGCCGCCTCGGTCCTCGGCGGGGCCGGCAACGGAGTCCAGTGGGTCTCGGCGATCAGCGCCGTGCAGGAGATGACGGTGGCGGCGATGCAGGCCCGGGTGATGGCGGTGCTGGAGTCGATCGGAGCGGCGATGCCGGGTGTCGGTTTCGCCGTCGGCGGGCTGATCGCCGCGGTCGCCTCGCCGCGCGCAACCTTCCTCGTCGCCGGGCTCGGGGTGCTCGCAATCGTCGCCTTCGTCGCTCCCGTCCTCGCAGGCAAATGGTCTGATCGCACAACCAATGGGGTTTCAAACCCGCTTGACGAGGGGAACGAGGTTGTGGTGGAGTTGCTCCCAGGAGGCATAACCCGGTCCGATTCGGAGGTCTGACGTTGAAGAAGCTCTCGCTGGTATTCGCGATTTTGGGACTTGCAGCGGTTCTCTCGGTTGGATTGGTCGCCTGCGGTGGAGGCAGCGACTCGACCAGCTCGGGGGGCGGCTCCGAAGCGAGCACTGGGGGTGAAAGCGAAGGCGGCGGCAACGATGGCGGCACCCTGAAGGGGGCCTACACTTCGTTCCCGGACTACATGGACCCGCAGATCTCCTACACGGCCGAGGGCTGGACGGCGATGCAGAACGTCTACATCCCGCTCCTCACCTACCAGCACGCCGAAGGCGAGGAAGGCTCGAAAATCATCCCGGGCCTGGCGAAAGCGCTTCCCGAAGTCTCCAAAGACGGCAAGACCTACACCCTCTTCCTCCGTAAGGGACTCAAATACTCAAACGGGGAACCGGTCAAAGCCAGCGACTTCAAATTCGCGGTCGAACGCTGCTTCCTGACCAACTCCGGCGGCTCGCCGTTCTACACCGACATCGCCGGCGCCGAACAGTTCGCCAAAACCAAGAAGGGCGGCATCTCGGGCATCTCGGCCAACGACGCGACCGGGCGCATCGTCATTCGCCTCAACAAGCCACGCGGAACCTTCGAAAACGAGCTGGCGCTGATGTTCGTCGCACCGGTGCCGCAGAACACCCCGGAGGAAGACCAGTCGGCGAACCCGCCCCCCGGAACCGGCCCGTACATGATCACCAAATCGCAGCCGGGCCGAGGCTGGGAATACGAACGGAACCCCTACTGGGCGAAAGTCAACGGCAAGCAGATGACCGAACTGCCCTCCGGGCACGTCGACAAGATCGAAATCGAAGTCCTTCGCAACCAGTCGACCCAGGTCAACTACATCGAGCAGGGCAAGCTCAACTGGATCTTCGATCCGCCGCCCACCGATCGCTACCAGGAAGTCAAAGAACAGTACGAAGGCTCGCAGTTCAAAGAAGAGCCGACGATCTCGACCTACTACTTCTGGATGAACACCGAAAAAGCTCCGTTCAACGACCAGAAAGTCCGCGAAGCGGTCAACTACGCGGTCGATCCGGCGGCGCTCGAACGGATCTACACCGGCCAGATCAAAGGCACCCAGCAGATCTTCCCGCCTGGGCTGCCGGGGTACGAAAAACTCGAACTGTACCCGCACAACCTGGCCAAAGCGAAAGAACTGATCAAAGAAGCGAACCCGTCGGATAAGGAAATCACGGTCTGGACCGACACGGAGAGTCCGAACAACGACGCCGGCACCTACTACCAGAGTGTCCTCAAAGAACTCGGGTTCGACGCCGAACTGAAGATCATCAACGCCGACAACTACTTCACGATCATCGGCAACAAAGAAACGCCGAATTTGGACACCGGTTGGTCGGACTGGTTCGAGGACTATCCCCATCCGAACGACTTCATCTTCCTTCTCAACGGCGCCACGATCCAGCCCACCAACAACCAGAACTTCTCCTACACGGCGAACAAAGAACTGGACACCCTGCAGAACAAACTGGGTGAAGAAAAGCTGGAAGGCCCGCAGGAAGAACAGTACGCCGAACTCGACAAGAAATACATGGAAGAAGCGCCCTGGGCCCCGTACGGAACCCGGACCCTGTCGCTGTTCGTCTCGGAAGACATCAACCTCGAAAACGTGGTCTGGAACCCCACGTTCGAGGCGGATCTGACGAGCTTCGAATTCAAGTAAGCCAAGGACGCCCTCCAAACGACCGTGGCCGTCGAGCCTGATCCCAGCCTCACGGGGGCGGCGGAGCCGGATGCCGGCCTCGCCGTCCCCGCCGAGGGGGACGGCGGCACGGCCGGCGCCGGCCCCTGGAAGCTCGCCTTCCGGCGCCTGCGCCGGAACTACCTGGCGTGCTTCTCGCTGCTCGTCTTCCTGCTGATCGTCGTCGCCTGCCTGCTGGCCCCGGTCTGGGCCAACGACGTCGCCGAAACCGGGCCGAATCAGACCCACACCCTGGAGAAACTCCACGTCAACGGCGAAGTCCGCGAAGTCGTCGAACCGAGCGGCAAGGCGATCGGCCCGCAGTACTTCGAAGCCGGCGGCAAGTTCTTCCTCGGCGCCGACGGCCACCTCGGCCGGGACGAGATGGTCCGCCTGCTCTATGGCGGCCGTGCCTCGCTCTTCATCGGCATCGTCGCGGCGATCATCACCACCATCCTCGCCGTCATCTTCGGCCTGCTCTCGGGTTACTACGGCGGCGTCACCGACACCGTGATCTCGCGGGTGATGGACGTGATCTGGTCCTTCCCCGTCGTCCTCTTAGGCATCTCTCTCGGGATCGTCCTCGCCGTGGGCGGGCTGGTAGTCGGGCCGATCCACATCAAGTCGAGCTCCTTATGGATCCCGACGCTGATCATCGCGATCGTCTACACGCCGTACATGGCTAGACCCCTGCGCGGCGAAGTCCTCGCCCTGCGCGAGAAAGAGTTCGTCGAGGCGGCGGTCGCCCAGGGGGCGAGCGCGCTGCGGATCATGTTCGTCGAGCTGGCACCGAACCTGATCTCGACGATCATCGTCTTCTTCACCCTCAACATCGCCAACAACATGCTGCTCGAGGCGACCCTTTCCTACCTCGGCGCCGGCGTCCAGCCGCCCTCCTCGTCGTGGGGAACGATGATCTCCGAAGGCTTCGGCGCCCTCTACAGCCAGCCGATCCTGACCATCATCCCCGGCACGATGATCTTGCTCACGGTCCTCTCGATTAACGTCTTCGGCGACGGTCTCCGGGACGCCCTCGACCCGAAATCGAAAGTCCGTTTCGAGGCCCGCGCAGGGTCCGCCGCGGAGCTGGACAACCCGATCTGATGCTGCGCTTCATCGTCAGGCGCCTGCTCGGGATGGTCGCGGTCCTGTTCGCGATCTCGATTCTCGTCTTCCTGATCTTCAACGTCGTCCCGGCGACCAACCCGGCGCAGCGGATTGCCGGCAAAAACGCCACCCCGCAGCTGGTCAAGAGCGTCGAAGAGCAGTGGGGCTTCGACAAGTCGCTGCCGGAGCAGTACTGGACGCAGATGAAGCTGATCTTCTCGAACGAACTGGTCTCCTACACCAGCTCCGGCGAAAAGGTCGACGAACGGATCGTCGAAGGCCTACCCGCGACCTTCTCGCTCTGCATCGGCGCGGCGATCATCTGGCTCAGCTTCGGCGTCCTCTTCGGCTACTTATCGTCGATCCGGGCAGGCAAACTCACCGACCGCGCCTTGACCGTGCTGGCTCTGCTCGGGATCTCGATGCCAGTCTTCTGGCTGGCCTCGATCTTCCTCTACTACCTCACCTTCAAACTCGAAATCTTCCCCGCCTCGGGGTACGAACCGCTCTCAGATCCGTGGGCCTGGTTCACCCACCTGATCCTTCCCTGGATCACCCTGGCGATCCTCTACGTCGGCTTCTACAGCCGGGTGCTGCGCTCGAGCATGCTCGACGTGATGAACGAGGACTACGTGCGCACCGCCCGTGCCAAGGGCCTCTCCAACCGGCGGGTGATGACCCGGCACGTGCTGCGCAACTCGCTGATCCCGATCGTCACCCTGTTCGGGCTCGACTTCGGCGCGGTGCTCGGCGGCGGGGCGATCGTCACCGAGTCGCTCTTCAACATCGAAGGCGTCGGCTTCTACACCGCGGAAGCGATCGGCAAACAGGACTTCCCGATCATCATGGCGATCACTATCTTCGGCGCCTTCTTCATCGTCTTCTTCAACGCCCTGGTCGACATCGCCTACGCCTACCTGGACCCGCGCATCCGACTCGGGACCTCGGCGACCTGATGGCTGCCAACCCTCCCCTCCTCTCGGTCCACGACCTGCGGGTCGGCTTCGCCACCGAAGACGGTCGCGTACAGGCGGTCGACCGCGTCTCCTTCGAGCTCGAACCGGGCGAAGTGCTGGCGATCGTCGGCGAGTCGGGCTCCGGCAAGAGCGTCACCGCGCAGACCGTGCTCGGCCTCACCCGCTCGCCGAATTCGCGGATCGAGGGGTCGGTCCGGTTCCGGGGCGAGGAGCTGACCGAGCTGTCCGAATCCGACTACCAGCGGCTCCGCGGGTCCGAGATCGCGATGATCTTCCAGGACCCGATGACCTCGCTGAACCCGGTCTACACGGTCGGCAAGCAGATCGTCGAGGCGATCCGGGCCCACGACTCATCGATCTCCAAGTCGGACGGCCGCGAGCGCGCCGTCGAGATGCTCGACGCGGTCGGCATCCCCGACGCCGAGCGCCGGGTCGACGACTACCCGCACGAATTCTCCGGCGGGATGCGCCAGCGAGCGATGATCGCGATGGGGCTGTCGCTGAAACCGAGCGTGCTGATCGCCGACGAGCCGACCACCGCGCTCGATGTCACGATCCAGGCCCAAATCCTCAGCCTGATCGAGGACCTGAACAAGAGCCGCGGCCTGGCGACGATCCTGATCACCCACGACCTCGGCGTCGTCGCCGAAGTCGCCGACCGGGTGCTGGTGATGTACGGCGGGCGGGTGGTCGAGCAGGGCACCCTCGCGGACATCTTCTACGACCCCCAGCACCCCTACACCTGGGGGCTGCTCGGCTCGCTGACCCGGCTCGACCAGCCGCGGCCGCACCGGCTGCCGCAGATCAGCGGCTCGCCGCCATCGCTGCTGAACCTGCCGAAGGGCTGCCCGTTCGCGCCCCGCTGCCCGCACGAGTTCTCCAAGTGCTCGGAGCTGCCGCCGCTGGAGGCGCGGTTGCCGGAGGATAAGGAGCACCGCGACCGCTGCTGGCTCTCGCCGGAGACGAAGCGCCAGCGGCGCGAGGTCGAGGGCCGGATCGGCCTCGAGGCTCCCGCATGACCGCCGCGACCCCCGCCCCGGAAACGGACGCGCCCGCCGGCGGCGGGGCGCTGCTCGAGGTCACTGACCTGGTCAAGTGGTTCCCGATCAAGAGCGGCCTGCTGTTCGACCGCACCGTCGACCACGTGAAGGCGGTCGACGGGGTCAGCTTCTCGGTCAACAAAGGCGAAACGCTGGGGATCGTCGGCGAGTCCGGCTCCGGCAAGTCGACCGCCTGTCGAGCCGTGCTGCAGCTACTGAAGCCGACCTCGGGCTCGGTCAAGTTCGAAGGGCGCGAGATCACCGGCCTTGGCCGCCGCGAGCTGCGACCGCTGCGGCGCGAGATGCAGATGATCTTCCAGGACCCCTACGCCTCGCTGAACCCGCGCAAGCGGGTCGGCCAGATCGTCGGCGACCAGCTGAAGATCCAGAAAGTCGCCTCCGGCAAGGAGCTGCGGACCCGGGTCGAAGCGCTGCTGGAGCGGGTCGGCCTCTCGCCCGAGCACTACAACCGCTTCCCGCACGAGTTCTCCGGCGGCCAGCGGCAGCGGATCGGGATCGCCCGGGCGCTGGCCCTGGAGCCGAAGCTGGTGGTCGCCGACGAGCCGGTCTCGGCGCTCGACGTCTCGATCCAGGCGCAGATCGTCAACCTGCTCGACGACCTCCAGGACGAGTACGGCCTCACCTATCTCTTCGTCGCCCACGACATCGGCGTCGTCCGCCACATCGCCGACCAGATCGCGGTGATGAACCACGGCAAAGTAGTCGAGCACGGCTCCGCCGACCAGGTCTGCGAGAGCCCCCACGACGAGTACACGAAGAAGCTGCTGGCGGCGGTGCCGATCGCCGACCCACGCGAGAGCCAGGCGCGCCGCGAACGCGCCGGCTCGGCCGGCTGAACCCGCGCGCCGGGTAGCCTGGCGGGCGTGTCCCTGCCGCTGCAGCCGCCGATCAAGCCGCAACTGGCGCTGACCCGCAAAGCGCTGCCGGAAGGCGAGGAGTGGGCGTATGAGCCGAAGCTCGACGGCTTCCGGGCGATCGTCTTCGTCGACGGCGGCGAGGTCTACGTGCAGTCGCGTGGCGGCAAAGCGCTGCTGCGCTACTTCCCCGAGCTCGAGTTCGCGCCGGGGCGCTGGGTGCTGGATGGCGAGCTGGTCGTCCGCAACGCTGCGGGGGAGCTCGAATTCGACCTGCTGCAGCAGCGGATCCACCCGGCCGAGTCGCGGATCAAGCTGCTCTCGGAGGAGATCCCGGCCGGCCTGGTCGTCTTCGACCTGCTCGCCGAGGGCGACGAATCGCTGCTCGAGGCGCCGTTGAGCGAGCGCCGCGAACGGCTGGAGCGGATCGCCACGGAGGCCGACCTGGAGCTGACGCCGCTGACCCCCGACCAGGCCCAGGCGGAGAGGTGGCTGGCCAGCATCGAGGGGGTGATGGCGAAGCAGCTCGACGCCCCCTACATCCCCGGCAAACGCAAGGGGATGGCGAAGGTGAAGCGGGAGCGGACGATCGACTGCGTGGTGATGGGTTGGCGGCCGGGCAAAGAGGAGGGCACGGTCGGGTCGCTGATCCTCGGGCTCTACGACGGCGGCGTGCTGCGGAACGTCGGGCACATCTCCGGGTTCTCGGCCAGTGCGAAACGGTCGATGCGAGCGATGTTGGCGCCGTTGGAGACGGGCGAGACCGGCAGCGGCGAGCCGAGCAGATGGGACAGCGGGCGGGATCTGGAGTGGGTCGAGCTGCGGCCGGAGCTGGTGATCGAGGTGGGCTATGACCATGCCGCGGGTGGACGGATCAGGCATGGGGCTCGGTTCCACAGGTTTCGGGACGACAAAGCGGCCGGGGACTGCAAGTACGGGCAGCTGGACGAAGGCGGCTAGGAGCGGGTAGCCCGGGCGGTCTAGAAGAGGGAGCTCTGGGCGGGCGGGTCCTGTCGAGGGGGGAGACGCCTGCGCGCGAGGCTTACGTGCTCGGCATCTCCCCCCTCGCCACCCCCCCGCTCGGAGTTGTCTCGAGGCCGGCTGTCGCCTCGGTCCGGGTCGAGATCGGCGCGGGACGAGCGCATGCGGGAATTCCCCCAGGTGTCCAGGGCTCGGGTGGTGCGGAGGCGGTCGGGCTGGCGCATGTAGGTGCGCTGGGCGTAGAGGCGTTGGTATTGAGGGACGAGGTCGGGGCGTTTTTCCTTGAGCCAGGCGAAGAAGACGTCCTTGACCTCGCCGCGGAGGTGGAGGGCGACGCCTCCGAGGAAGGTGGCGTTAGCTTCCTTTGCTCTTTGGACGATTGGCTCGACCTGGTCGGGGGAGTCGTTGATGCCGGGCATCAGGGGGGCGATCAGGATGCCGGAGTCGATGCCGCGTTCTCTCAGCTCGGCGACGGCGTCGAGGCGGGCGGCGGGGCTGGGGGTGTGGGGCTCGGTGGCGCGCCAGGCGGCCTCGTCGAGGGTGGGGACGGAGAGGTTGACCGAGACCTTGAGGCCGGCGTCGCGCATCGCTTCGAAGTGGGCGACGTCGCGCATCACCAGCGGCGACTTGGTGAGGACGGAGACAGGGGTGCGGGCGGCGGCGAGAGCGTCGAGGATCTCGGGCATCATCCGGTAGCGGCTCTCGACCCACTGGTAGGGGTCGGTGTTGGTGCCGAGGGCGACCAGGTCGCGGCGCCAGCTCGGGCGGGCCAACTCGGCCCGGACCAGCTCCGGGAGGTTGACCTTGACGACGATCTCGCGCTCGAAGTCGCGGCCGGCGTCGAGGTCGAGGTAGGTGTGGGTGCGGCGGGCGAAGCAGTTGTGGCTGATCACCCCGGCGGCGACGAAGTCCCCACTCCCGGTGGTGATGTCGAACAGCTCCGCTGACTCGTCTCGCACTTCGATTGCGGCGACCGTGGTGGCGCCGTCGGGGCTGGGGAGACGATCGCCGATTGCGAGCGGGCCCCTCGACGAGGCTCCGTCGCCCGTCTCGAGCGGCCCCGCTCCGGCGACGTGCCGCCAGCCCCGCTCGGTCAGGAAGCGGTGCTCGGCGCTCGCTTCGATACCCCGTCCGTCTTCAAACACAACCCGATAGGAATTCTTTACCGTTGACCAATGCGCTTCGACCTTCGTCGCGACGAAGCGGCGACCGGAGGCCCCCTCCTCACTGCCGATCACGGCGTCGCCCGCCCGCAGCTCGGCCAGCGGCCGGCTTCCTCCCCCCGGGACCAGGACCGGCGTCTCGCCGCCGAGGCAGAAGACGCAGGCGTGGGTGCAGCCACGGTACGGGTTGATCGTCCAGGAGAAGCCGAAGCTGTCGCCGGGAACGTGGTTGAGGGCCGAGCGGGCGCGGACCTCGTGGAAGTTGATCCCCATCGCCTCGGGGGCGTCGAAGGTGCGGATCACGGTGCCGTCGCCGACCCCCGGGAGGCGCATGTCGTTCTCGACGCGCTGTTCGTCCCATCTCACGGGAGTTCGTTCCTCATACGAACATATGTTCGCACATGATGCAAGAATGGGCGGGAGGCCCAGGACATGGAAATTCGGAGGCGACGATGGAGAGTGAGGCAGGAAGAACGGGCCGAGAGGAGCGGGCGAAGGCGCTGCGGCTACAGCGCGAGGTGTTGGCATTCGTGATCGTCGAGCAGCCGCTGACGCTCAGCTACGACGAGATCGTGCGGGCGATGGGACCTGACCCAGCGGTTGCCGCGGCGATCGAGGAGCTGATCGCGGCTGGGCTGCTGCGGCGACAGGAAGAAGAGGTGCTGGCGACGCCGGCGGCACAGCGGCTGCACCTGTTGGAACCGTTGGAGCCGCCGACAGACGTCCCCTAGGCGGCGCGCCGGGGCCGGCTAGGCCGCGGCCGAGGTCGCTTCGAAGGCGTCGAGCTGGGCCAGCGCCTTGGCTCGGGCCCGAGAGCGCAGCGGCGGCAGCACCGCCACCAGGTTGCCGGCCGGGCCAAGCGCCTGGCCGGCCCAGCGGCGGAAGTCGAACTCGTCGACGTGGTCGGCGATCCGGCCGTCGGCGGCGAAGCGGAAGCTGGCCTGGATGTCGTTGACGACGTGGCGGCCGGTCGAAAAGGTGTAGCGGGCGATCCAGTGGGCGCTGCCGGTCGCCTCGTCGGCGTCGTGCTCGTGCAGCTCGACCTCGAGGTCTTTGGCGCGGCCGGTCAACATCCGCCACATCGCCCCCGCCCGCTCACCGTCGAGGTCGCCGAAGGCGGGGTCGCGAAAGTGGGCGCCGGGGGCGTAACAAACAGCCATCGTCTCGCCGTCGAGCGCCGCGAACGCCGCGTAGAACCGCTCGATCGTCGCTTTGTTCTCAGCCGCCCCCACGCCGCCACCCTACGGGGCCAGCCCTGGTGGCGCCAGCTTCCTGCCCCGAGACTCGGTCTCAGGTTTGCTAATCTAATTGACGTGAACGTAAGAAACAGCTTGAAGCGACCGACGGGGGTGGACGCCGACCACCCGAACTACAAGTGGTGGGCTCTCTCCTGCACCAGCCTTGGAATGCTGCTGGTCGCGACCAACTCGGGGACCCTGATCATCGCCCTGCCGGACCTCGAGCGGGCGCTCGGGACCAGCCTGCTGGAACTGGTCTGGGTGATCCTCGCCTACATGATCTCCTCGACCGTGCTGGTCCTCACCGCCGGTCGCCTCTCCGACCTCTTCGGTCGCAAGAAGGCCTTCGTCGCCGCCTTTTTGATCTTCGCTGCCGCCTCGCTCGGCGCCGGCTTCGCCGCCGACGGCACCCAGCTGATCCTCTGGCGGATCCTGCAGGGAATCGGCGGCGCCTTCATCTTCGCCAACGGCCCGGCCCTGGTCACCGACGCCTTCCCGCGCGAGGAGCTCGGGCTGGCGATGGGGACGAACACGATGGTCGCCGCGATCGGCCTCGTCCTCGGCCCGGTCCTCGGCGGCGCCCTGGTGGCGATCTCCTGGCACTGGGTCTTCTGGTTCAACGTGCCGCTGGCCCTCGCCGGCGCCGCCTGGGCCGGGCTGATCCTCCGCGACCTCTCCCGCCGTGACTCCGAGCGCGGCCTCGACGTGGTCGGCACCGTCACCTTCGTGATCGGCCTAACCGGGCTCGTCTACGGGATCTCTCGCGGCGGCATCAGCGGCTGGAACGACTCGCTGGTTATCGGCTCGCTGGCCGTCGCCGCGGTCCTCCTCCCCCTCTTCGTCTTCATCGAGCACCGTGGGAAGGCACCGATGCTCGACCTCGAGATCTTCCGCAACCGGCTCTTCGCCGCCGCCACCGGCGCCGCCTTCATCAACGGACTCTCGCGCTTCGCGCTGATGTTCATCTTCGTCTTCTACTACCAGGGAGCGCAGGGGGACGACCCAATCGTCGCCGGGATCAAACTGGCGCCGATGGCGATCGGGATGCTCGTCGCCTCGCCGATCGCCGGCATCTACGCCGACCGCCACGGCTCCCGCGCCCTGGCTGCGATCGGGATGCTGGTCACCGCCGCCGGGCTGGCGCTGATGACCACCCTGGAGGCCGGCTCGGCCTACTGGCAGGGCGGCCTCTGGCTGCTCCTGGTGGGAGTCGGCTCGGGGATGTTCAACTCGCCGAACACCGCGGCGATGATGGGCACGGTGCCGACCGAGCGCCGCGGCATCGCCGCCGGGGCGCGGACGATGCTGCAGAACACCGGCGCGGTGATCTCGATCGCCTTCGTGCTGGCAATCGTCACCGCCGCGGTGCCGAAGCCGGTCCTCTTCAAGATCTTCTCCGGGCTCGCCTCCGGCCTGACCAGCGCCCAGCTCGACCCCTTCATCGCCAACATGCACAAGGCGCTCTGGGTGCTGGCCGCGGTCTCCGTGGTCGGCGCCGGCGTCTCGATGCTGCGCCCCAGCAAGGCCTCCGAGGCCTCCCGCCAGGCGCGCGAGCCGCGGGCACAGGCGGTCGAGCAGGCGATCCTCGAGGACATCGAGGCGACCCCGTGAGCGCCGGTCCGGAACCGGCGGAACCGCGCGAGCTGCGGATCGGCGAGGCCGCGAAGCTGGCCGGGACGACGCCCCGGACGATCCGCTACTACGAGGAGATCGGCCTGCTGGTCCCGAGCGAGAGCCGCGAGCCCGGTGCCCACCGCTCCTACCGCGAGGAGGACGTCACCCGGCTGACCGAGCTGCTGCGACTGAAGAGCCTGCTCGGCGTCTCGCTGGAGGGGCTGAAGGACCTGGTCGAGGCCGAAGAGGCGCGGGCGGCGCTGCGGCGCGAGTGGCAGGAGGTGGTCGAGGACCCGGTCCGCCGCCGCCAGATCCTCGAGGAGCTGCTCACCTACTCGACCCGGCAGCTGGAGATGGTCCGCGCCCGCCGCGACGAGCTCGCCACGTTGGAGGCCGAACTGGTCGCCCGCCGCCGCCGCGCTCGGACGCTGATGCGCGAGCTCGAGGCCGAGGCCGTCACCTAGACCCCGTTGCGGTTGGTCCCGGCGTTTCCTGCTTAGGCGCCGGCGGTCTGCTCGCGGAAGTGCTTGGAGAGCATCGTCACCTGGCCCTGGTAGTTGGAGCCGAGGTCGACGCCGTAGAGGCGCTCGGCCGGGGCCTCGGTCCATTCCAGCGCCAGCTTGCAGACCGGCTGACGGTGCTCGACCATGAACGAGACGTCGCGGGCACGCACCTCGAGCGCCGCCCGGCTGCCCGGGCGCGCGCCGCTCGGGTCGTAGCCGAAGCCGGGGTCGAAGAAGCCGGCGTAGTGGGTGCGGAGCTCGCCCGCGGTCGGGTCGTAGGCGGCCATCTCGGCGGCGATCCGCGGCGGGACCGCCACCCCCTCGGCCGAGAGCAGCAGGTAGAAGATCTCCGGCTCGAGCACGATCTTCCCGCCCGCCTCTGGATAGACCGGATCCCAGAAGTCGTTCCAGCGATAGGCGCGGATCTGGGCGAGGTCGATCGGCAGGCTGTTCTTCTTCGCCCGGTAGCCGACCACGCGGTCCTCCGGCCCGGAGAGGTCGAGGCTGAGGAAGAGCCCGTCGGCGAGCGCCACCTCGTCCTGGGGGACGGCGACGCCGTCGAGGTAGACCAGCGGCTCGACCCCCTGCAGCTCGCGGATCGTCGCGTCGTCGAGGCGGACGTCACCGCGGGCGAGGCGGAGTTGGTTCAGCGAGAGGCCGCGGCGGACCTGGATCGCGAACGAGCGCGGCACCACCTCCAGGTAGAGCTTGCCGCGGTAGCCGGCGCGGACGTCGTCGAAGCGGTTGTGGCGGTCGGTGATCACCCTGGTGAAGACGTCGAGGCGGCCGGTCGAGCTCTTCGGGTTGGCCTTGGCGCGGACGTCCTCGGGCAGCGCCAGCTCCTCGATCAGCGGCACCAGGTAGGGCCGGTCGCGCTCGAGCACGGCGCCGTCGCGGAGGTCGAGCTTCTGGAAGGCGAGCCCCTCGATCTTCTCCTCGACGGTCGAGTCGACGTCGGGGAGGAAGGAGCAGCGCAGGGCCCAGGCATGGTCGCCGAGGCGGAGATCGATGCTGGCCGGCTGGATCGCCTCGCGGCCGATCTTGTATTCGCCGGAGCTGACCCACTCACGCTCGATCGCCTGCTCCAGCGCCTGCGAGGGAAAGACTCCGCGCGAGGTTCCTGCCCCTGGCGCCCCGAGGGCCGCGGTCCCGCCTGCGGTGCCGGCCTCGCTCACCCGGCAGAGACTATTCGCCGCGCCTCGGCGGTGCCGAGGTAGGGCGTCAAGGCGAACTCGAGCACCTCGGGGAGGAGCGACTCCAGCGTCTGTGTCTCGCCGGCCTGGACGCGGCGGCCGAGCAGCGAGGCGAGGCCGCCGACGATCGCCTCGTCGGTCGCCCGCGGCACCTCGGCGCCGCCGGGCCCGGCGGGGGCGTGCTCGCCGAGGAGGTTGACGAAGCCCTCGACCGCCGCCTGGTAGCGGTCATAGACCGAGGGCCCGACGCGCAGCCCCTCGACCAGGCAGATGCTCGCCAGCGGCGGGTCGACGGCGAAGCAGCGCAGCAGCGTCGCCAGTCCTTCCCGCACCCGCGCCGGCCACTCCTCGCCGCCGCGCTGGCAGGCCTCCCCGACGCTCTCGCGCAGCCGCGCGACGGCGGCGTCGTAGGCGGCAAAGAAGCAGTCGTCCTTGCTCTCGAAGTGTTTGTAGAAGTCACTCTTGCTGACCGCGGCGCGGGCGCCGATCAGTGACACGGTGGTCTTCTGGTATCCAACTTCGTAGAGCACTTCGGTGAGGGCGGCGATCAGCCGCTCGCGTTGGTTACGAGCGACGTACTCGGGGGAAAGTCCGTGCCGTCCTCTTGGGAGCCGATCCATTACCTAATGAAGTCTGCCAGCGTACTGTGACGTCTGCGGCGTGACTCATCGGCCTGAATTCTCTACACCGTGGTACGGGGATAGAACGAAATTCGCCAGCTCCCGTCGCAATTCGGGAAGGGTCGCGGCATCCCCCCTGCGGACCTGCTGCTGAACAACCCAGGCGACGCCGCCGGCGAGCGTCTCCTCGAGCGTCTGCGGCAGCTCGGCACGACGCACCGCGGCCCGCCTCAGCATCTCGACGAACCGCTTCAGCGCTGCCTCGTAGCGTGCCGCCGAGGCCGGCGAGGCCGAAAGCGCCTCGACCATCACCAGTTGCGCCGCCGCCGGTTGCGCGGCCAGGTGGTCCAGCAGGGCGCCCAGGCCGGCTTCGATCCGGGCGTCGCGAGCTTCGGTCCCTTCGCCGCCGCCGGCCTCCTCGCAGGCCGCCTCGACCGCATGGGCGGCCTCCTCGACCGTGGTCTCGAAAGCGGCGAGGAAGAGCTGCTCCTTGCCGTCGAAGTTGTCGTAGAGGGTTTTGCGGGCGACCGCTGCGCGACCGACGACGTCGGCGATCTTGGTCGCTTCGTAGCCGCGCTCGGCGCAGAGCTCGGCCATCGCGCCCATCATCCGCCGGCGCTTGTGCACCGCGACGAACTCATGCGAAATGGCAGGCCGAATCGGACTCACCGATGCTCCCAAGGCGTCAGTGGGAGCATGTCTCCAAGCATAGCCTCAGTCTCGTCTTCTTCACAAACGAACCACCCTCTGTTCTGGTACCGTGGCGAAACTTATTGAGTTTTCCATGAAAACTTGTGAGTTCCCGGTGTCTCCAAATCGAATCCAACTGACCCCACAGGTACTGCTCGCGGCAATCGGGGACGACTGGCCCTCTGATCAGGTCGACGAGGCGATCGAACTGCTCGCGGACAGCGACGGTCGCTTTCCCCCCGGCGCCCGCAAGCTCCCCTCCGGCCTGATCCGCGCGGTCCAGCGCCAGCGCCTGCTCGCCGCGATGCTTCGCGCCGCTTCGATCCTCGGTTACCGGGAAACGAACGTGCAGGACGTGATCGATTTCGCCGGCGTCTCCCGCCCCACCTTCTACGACCACTTCACCAACAAGGAAGACTGCTTCCTCGCCGCCTTCGACGAGTCGGCCGACCGAGTCCGCGCCCGGGTTGCCGCCGCGGCGGCACAGGGCGAGGGCTGGCGCGACCGCCTCCGCCTCTCCCTCGGCGCGATCCTCGCCTACGCCACGGCCGACCCGGAGGCCGCCCGCACCCTCGTCGTCGAGGCCCGCGCCGCCAGCCCCGAGGCCGCCCTGCGCCGGGTCGCCCTGCTCGACGGCTTCGCCTCCTGCCTCGACGCCGAGGCCCGCGAACTCCTCCCCGACGCTCCGCCCAATTCGCCGATCACCGCCGCCGGGATCGTCGGCGGTGTCGAAGCCGTCCTCTACGCACGCCTCTGCAAGGGCGAGCACGAGGAGCTCGGCGCCCTCCTCCCCTCGCTGATGTATTTCGTCGTCCTCCCCTACGAGGGCCACGACGCGGCGAGGGAGGAGCTCGTCGCCCTCGCTTAGGTCGTGGGCGCGCCGGCGGGCCGGCGGCGGCGGGTGAGGAAAGCGCCTCCGAGCGCGAAGAGCGCCGCGACGAGGAGCACCACGGTCGACGCCAGGGAGCCGGCAACCGCTGAGATTCGCGGCCACGGCTGCACCACGTCCCCGCTCAGAACGAAGGCAAGCGAGACGTTCTGAGCGAAATCGCCGGCGGCGACGATCGGGCCGAACCAGGCAATTACCACCGCGGCCAGCTCGAGCCGCGGCATCGCCGCAGCCTCGGCCCGGCGGGCGACCGCCGCGCAGGCACCGGCGAGGAACAGCCCGTAGCCGACCAGGAACGGCGTATCGAGCGCGAGCTGCCACCACATCGCCGCCTTTCCCGCCGAGCCCCACTCGCTGAGGATCTCCTGGCTGCTCGAGACGCTGCCAGCTCGCTCGAAGGCGATCAACGACGCGCCGTGGTCGGCCATCGTTCGCATCGCCGGCAGCATTGCGGCGCCACTGACCAGGGTCAGCGCCGCCAGGCCCCAGAGCCCGCGCCTGGTCCCGGCGGCGGCGAAGAGATGGGGCAGCGATCTGTCCTTCATGTTTGAATTACTATCAGCATTCGAATTATGAATGCAATCTGAATGTCGGCCCCACGGAAAAGAGAGAGTCGTGCCGAGAAGCAGGCCAGAACCCGGGCCGAGCTGATCGCGACCGCGGCCGGCGTCTTCTCTCGCCGCGGCTACAAGGGTGCCTCGGTTGAGGAGATCGCCGAGGCGGCCGGCTATTCCCACGGCGCCGTCTATTCCAACTTCGAGGGCAAGGCCGACCTGTTCCTCGCCGTCTTCGAGGACTACATGGCCGAACGGGTGCGCGAGCTGGCCGAGACCCAGAGCGCGCTTCCCGCCGAGGCGCCGCTCGAGGTCCGGGCTCGCGCCCTTGCCGACCAGTGGATGGACCGCCTCGCCCACGACCGCGAGTCCGTCCTCCTGCACATGGAGTTCATCGCCCAAGCCGATCGCGACCCCGAGCTGGCGCGGCGGTTTGGCACTCGCTCGGCGGCGATGCGGGAGGCGATCTCGCGCTACATCGCCCAGTACCGGGAGGAGGCGGGGGTCGAGTTGGCGCTCTCCTCCGAGGACTTGGCGCTCGTCCTGCGCGCCCTCGGCATCGGTCTGGCGGTGGAATCGCTGGTCAGCCCGGACGCCGTGCGCCACGGCCTCTACGGCGACTTCGTCGAGCAGCTGGTCGCCCTCCTGCGCAAGGCGGACTCCCCCCAGCCCCCTCGCCAAAAAGGGCGGCGATAAGGCCGGTCAAGCGGAGGGGGTGGGATTCGAACCCACGAGCGCCTTGCGACGCCAACAGTTTTCGAGACTGCCCCGTTCAACCACTCCGGCACCCCTCCAGGGCCCTGACGGGCGGCCATGGAGAGTAGCGCCCCAGCTAGGCTTGCGCGGTAGCCCGGAGAGGTGTCCGAGTGGCTTAAGGAGCGCGATTGGAAATCGCGTGGGCGGGGTTAACTCGCCTCGTGGGTTCGAATCCCACCCTCTCCGCTTCATTGCGGTCGAGCACGGTGCAGAGCCGGTCTGACGCGGCCGACGGGACGCGTCAAACGCGGCGACCGGCGAAGAAGGCGCGCAGGAGGGCGGCGCAGTCGTCGGCGCGGACGCCGGCGATGGACCTCGGGGCGGTGGTTGAGGGCGGGCTCGGCGAGGACGTCGAGAACCGAGCCGGCGGCGCCGGCCTTGGGGTCGGCAGTGCCGTAGACGACGGTGGGGATGCGGGCGAGGACGATCGCGCCGGCGCACATCGCGCAGGGCTCGAGAGTGACGTAGAGGACGGTGCCGGGGAGGCGCCAACCACCGAGCGCCTCGGCGGCGGCGCGGATCGCCAGGACCTCGGCGTGGGCGGTGGGGTCGCGGCGCAGCTCGCGCTCGTTGCCGGCGGCGGCAAGGGGCTCGCCGCCGCGGAGGATCGCGGCGCCGATCGGGACGTCGCCGTGGGTCTCGGCCCGGCGCGCCTGCTCCAGGGCCAGCTCCATGCCGCGCTGGTGGGTGGCGAGGGTGGCGTCGTCGGGGGGAAGGGGCTGGGGCGGTGGGCTGGAATTCATCGATTCGGGGAGTATCTGCCGAACAACTTCACGGGGCCGGGCGTGTTAGTTGAGGACCGGACGCTCGCGATGAGCGGCCCGGCCTGATTTTCGCCGATGAAGAAGCTAGAGAAGATCCTCGCCGCCCTGGTCGCGGCCCTGACGCTCGGCGTCGCGCTGCTCGCGGCGGGTCCGGGAGCGCCCGCGGCGAGCGCCGCGGCGACCTCGGCCCGGCCGGCGATCGGGCTCTCCCAGGCCCACGGGTTCGCCCCGCGCCAGCTCCTGGTCAAGCTCGAAGGCGAGCACCGTGCCCACGCCGTCGGCCTGCCGAATGGGGTCGGGGTGCGCGCCGCGGCCGCCTCGCTGCGGGCCAACCCGCGAGTCGACTACGCCGTCCCCAACTACGTCGCCACCGCCTCGGCGACGACCGAAGTGCCGTTGCCGGACGACCCGGGGACGCTCGGCGGCGCCTCCGAAGCGGCCGCCACCGCCGGCGGCTGGGCGGTCAAGCAGTGGGACTTCCTCCCCTACGAAGGGACCGAAACGGCGAAGCTGCCGGTCTCCCCGGGCGGGATCGACGCGATCGGCGCCTGGCGCAACCTCGCCGCGGTCGGCCGCCCCGGCGGCGCCGGGGTCACCGTCGCCGTCCTCGACACCGGGGTCGCCTACCGCAACCTCGGCGCCGACTACCGGCGCAGCCCCGACTTCAGCGCCGAACAGTTCGTCCCCGGCTACGACTTCGTCGACCACGACCGGCTGCCGCTCGACGAGAACGGCCACGGCACCCACGTCGCCGGCACGATCGCCGAGCAGACCGACAACGGGATCGGGCTGACCGGGCTCGCCTACGGGGTGAAGCTGATGCCGGTGCGGGTGCTCGACTCGCACGGCCGCGGCGACGCGGCTGCGATCGCCAAGGGGATTCGCTTCGCCGTTGCCCACCACGCCCAAGTGATCAACATGAGCTTCAACTTCGGCTGTCGGAAGAAGGTGCCGACGGTCGACGAAGCGCTGCGGGAAGCCTACGCCCACGGGGTGGTGACGTTGGCCAGCGGCGGCAACCTCGGTTCCGAGGGCTGCGTCTCCGAGCCGGCGACCGGACCGCGGGTGATCGCCGTTGGTGGCAGCACCGAGGGCGGCTGCCTCGGCTACTACTCGCTGGCCGCCACCGCGATCGACCTGCTGGCGCCGGGCGGCGGCACCCCGGCGGCCGGCTGCGCCTCGATCTCCTCGCGGCCGATCTACCAGGTGACCTTCGCGCCGGGCTCGACCAGCACCTTCGCGATCCCCAGCACCTACGTCGGCACCTCGATGGCGGCGGCCCACGTCAGTGCCGCGGCGGCGCTGGTCCTCGCCAGCGGCGTCCTCGGCCCGCAGAAGACGCCACAGGCGCGGGTCGCCGCGGTCGCCCGGCGGCTCGGCAAGACCGCCCGCAGCCTCGGCCTGCCGCGGTCCCAGCAAGGCGCCGGGCTGATCGACGTCGCCCGCGCCACCGACCCGGCGGTGCTGGCGCGGCGGCGCTGAGGCGATCGTGCCGCGAGCGCGCTCAGGTGGTGCGGACGATCATCACCGAGCAGGGAGCGTGGTGGGAGATGTTGTTGGGGACGCTGCCGAGCAGGTATCGGCGGGCCCCGGTCATGCCTTTGTTGCCGACCACGATCAGGTCGGCCTTGACCTGTTCGGCGACGTTGAGGATGGCGTCGGCGGGGTCGGCCTCGACCGGGTGGGTCTGGACCTCGATCCCCTCTTTGCGAGCCTCGGCCGCGGTCCTTTCGAGCAGCAAGTTGACGTCTTCGCGCGGGCCGAGCTCGTACTGGACGTCGGCCGGCGCCTCGATCGCGTCGGAGCCACCGCGCCGGGCGGAGGCCGCCTGGTATGCGCTGACGATGCTGAGCGAGGCGTTCGAGAGCTTCGCCAGCTCGACCGCCTGGCCGACCGCGTTCGCCGCCGTATCGGAACCGTCCGTACCAACCACGATGCGAGTGAACACGCCCGCCTCCCTCCGCTCGGTCGCTCTGCCGGAGGCGATACTAACCGCGCCCGCGGGGACCTTGCGTGAGCTATTTCCGCGGCTGGCCGCCGCCGACCACGCGGCCTTCGAATTCATACCCCTTAGGGAGGCCGTGGAAGCCGGCGCCGATCGTCTCGGTCGGGGTGGTCGAGAGGCGGACGATCGCGATCGCCATCGAGGCGACGAGGCAGAGGACGAGGACCACCATCCCCGCTTTCCAGAGGCCGGGCACGGGGCGAACGCTAGCCGACCCGACCCACCACGGTTAGGGTGGGGCGATGGCGCTGACGGAGGAAGTCGCCGAGGGAGTCTGGCTGCTGAGCGGCGACTTCCGCGGCGCGATGAACATCTACTTCCTGCGCGAAGGCGACGGGGTCGTCGCCTTCGATGCCGGGACCAAGTCGATGACCAAGAAGGCGCGGGCGGCGGCGGCCGAGCTGGGCGGGCTGAAGCGGGTGGTGCTGGGGCACGCCCATGCCGACCACCGCGGCACCGCCCCGGGCCTCGACGTCCCCGTCTTCTGCCACCCCGACGAAGTCGCCGATGCCGAATCGGACGCGGCGATCGCCCCCTACATGAACCTCTCGGAGCTGCCGGTCGCCTGGGTGCGCTGGCTCTACCCCTTCCTGCTGCGGCGCTGGGACGGCGGCGCGGTGAAGATCGCCGGCACCGTCGCCGAGGGCGACGAGGTCGCCGGCTTCCAGGTCCTCCACTTCCCCGGCCACGCGCCGGGGCTGATCGGGCTCTGGCGCGAGAGCGACCGGGTAGCGCTCGTCTCCGACACCATCTACCAGGTCGATTCGGCCCGGCTGAAACCGCTGCCGGAGGGCGAGGCCAGCGTTCCCTACCCGGCCTGGGCCTGGGACCACCAGCAGGCGAAGGCCTCGGTGCGGAAGCTGGCGGCGCTGCAGCCGCGGGTGGTCGGCGCCGGCCACGAGCACCCGCTGCGCGGCGAGGACCTGCGGCCGGTGCTCGAACGGGCCGCCGAGAAGTACTGAAAGCCCCGCAGAGCATAAGTTGGCGGGCCTGATGATCGGGACCTACGTCGCGGCGGCGCTGATCTGCGCCGCTTCACTCATCGTCGGACGGGCGCTGCTGTCGCTGGCGGGGCGGCGGGAGTGGTCCTGGCTGGAGCCGGCGATCGGCTTCGGCGCGATCCTCACCGCCGGTGGGCTCTTCGCCCGGCTGCCCGGGCACGGGACCAGCGCGACCCTGGCGATCGCCCTGCTGATCGCGCTGGCGGCGGCGGTCTGCTGGGCTCGGCGGGGCTACGCGGCGCCGGGTGCGCTCGGGGTCGGGGTCGCCGCCGCGGTCGTGGTCGGCCTCGTGCTCGCGATCCCCTTCGCGGTCAGCGGCCGCTGGGGCCTGCTCGGCGTCGGCTTCAACAACGACCTCGGCCTCCACCTCGCCTGGGCCGAGTGGCTGCGCAGCGGCTTCGGCCCGGCGCCCGACCCGGGCTACCCACTCGGGCCGCACGGCCTCGCGGTCGCGACCGCCGTCGTTCCCGGGATCAACCTGGGCCAGGCCTTCGTCGGCGAGATCATCGCGATCGGGGTGATGACGGCGCTGACCGCGCTCGGGGCCCTCGCCGGCCTGGCGGCGTGGAAGCGGGTCTTCGGCGCGGCCCTGGTCGCCGTCCCCTACCTCGCCGCCTCCTACTTCGCTCAGGCCGCCTTCAAGGAGACCGCCGAGGCGCTCTTCGTGCTGGCTTTCGCGCTTTTCCTCGCCGCCCCCGGGGCGCCGGACGGCGACCGCTGGGCGCGCCTGCGCTTCGCCCTGCCGCCGCTGGCGATCTTCGCCGGCATCTTCTTCGCCTACAGCTTCGCCGGGCTCGCCTGGCCGGTGGCGACGCTGGCGCTCTGGAGCCTCACCCTGGCGCCGGTGCGACGGGCGCTGCGGCCCCGGGCGCTGCTGCGCTTCCTGCTGCGGCCGCTGACGATCCTCGCCCTGCTGGTCCTCGCCGGGCTCGCCTTCCTCGCCCTCTTCGGCCCCTTCGGCTTTGGCTCCAGCTTCAACAAAGTCGCCGGCTCGAACACCTACGGGCCGGTCTCGCCGGTCGAGGCGCTGGGAATCTGGCCGGCGTCGAACTACCGGCTCGACGCCGCCAGCGCCCAGCTGCCGGGGCTGGCCGGGGCGATCGCGGTGCTGGCGCTGCTGGTCGGGGTCGCCTGGTGGGTGCGCCGGCGCGAGTACGCGGTGCCGCTGGGGCTCGCCGCCGGCGCCGTCCTCTACCTCGCCTCGCTGCCCTCCAGCGGCGACTACTCGCAGGCGAAGGCGCTGATCATCATCGCGCCGCTGGCGATGCTGGTCGCCCTGCGGCCGCTGCTGAGCGAACTGCGGTGGGGCTCGCGTGAGGGGGGCGCGGGCACGCGAGAAACGCCCGCGGGCGCCCCGGCGCGATCGGCGCCCGCCGCCGCCGGGAACCCGCTGCTGCGGGCCGCCTGGGCGCTGCTCGCAGTCGTCTTCTGCGCCGGCGCCGTCTACTCCAGCTTCCTCGTCCTCCGCGATGCGCCGGTCGGGCCGGCCGGTCACGGCGGCCAGCTGGAGGCCTTCCTGCCGATCCTGCACGGCAAGCCGGTCCTCTACGCCGGCCAGGACCGCTACGCCGCCTACGAGCTGCTCGGCGCCGACACCCACGTGCCGCTGGTCGAGTTCCCCGACGACGCGGTCTCGCCCAACACCGAAAAGCCCTTCGACACCGGCGACGCCTACAGCCCGATCGACTTCGACTCCTTCAACCGCGGCACCCTCGAACGCTTCCCCTACGTGATCACCGGCCGCGCCGCCTGGAACAGTCAGGCGCCGCCCAACTTCAAGCGGGTCGCGATGACCGCCGACTACGTCCTCTGGGAAAACCAGGGCGGCAAGCTCTCGACCCACCGCCACGTCCTGCTCGAGGGGACCGAGGCCGGCGCCTTCGCTGACTGCTCGGCGCCGGAGATGAAGGCCCTCTTCCACAACGCCGGCCGCGCCGGCCTCTTCCCCGGCGCCGTGATCGGGCCGAAAGAGGCCTGGGACGTGGGCAGCATCCTCGGCACCGGCGAATCGACCTCGCAGACCCTCGACCTGCCGGCCGGCACCTGGAACCTCTCGTTCCAGTACTTCTCCCCCTTCGGCCTCACCCTCACCGCGCCGGGCTTCCAGCAGTCGCTGATCGCCGCCCTCGACGGCGAGCGCCCGAACACGATCTCACTCGGCAACAACGGCCAGTTCTGGCCCGCCGGCAAATTCGCCAGCAAGGGCGGGAAGGTGAAGTTCACCCTCAGCACCGCCGACGCTTCCGGCCTCCAATCCCTGACCGGCTACGACGGCAAGGCCTACCTCGGCGAGCTGGTCGCCGTCCCCGCCGAACCCCACAAGGAAGTCGCCCTCGCCGCCGCCTGCGGCCACTGGGTCGACTGGTTCGAAAGCGCTGAATTCCCCTAACGGGGTGACTGCGGATAGCGTCCGTGCAGGCGCTTGTGAGCGCGTTCGTAGACAGTTCGGGTGCGCGAGTTGCCCGGATGCCGTTCGCCGAAAGCAACCATCACCCAGGCGGCACCTGCCGGCGTGCCGGTAAGCCGAAAGACGAAGCCGAAGGGCGCCGCCGTGGAGCCCTCCGCTCCCAAAGGAACGTACAGCTTGCGGCAGAGCGACAGGTTGGTGCCATCGCGACCGGAATCGCTGCATGCTCGCCATTTAAGCGTTGGGTTGCCACGCTCAATTTCCCTCCTGGCCCGTTCTGCCTGCAGGCGGCCACTCGCCCGCGGCGAAAGGCGGCCAACCTCTTCGGTCCAGACTGGCTCCCGAAATTCGATTGGAACTCGATCAAGCGGATGCCTCGTCTCCATGCTTCGAAGATAAAGCCGAATCCGCTGGATACCCCCGAACGAACTTTTCGCTAGCCCTCGTCGTCGCGGGGATCGTCAGCCGTGAGTCGGTCGAACTCGTCCTGGGAAGCCGGCTCGGTCCCCCACCTGCGATCGAGCTCCGACATCGTCGTGATCGGCGGCTCCAAGGTGAGATCGCCGTTGCGGTCGGTGACGACCTCATAGCGCTTGCCGTCGACTTCGATCACTTCTCCGACGGTGAGCTCGACTTTCCGCGCTGCGGTTGCCATGGGGGCAGTGTAAACCCGAGTGTCCTCTCCCTAGAGGGGGAAGCCGGCGGTGACGTCGGCGATCGGCCAGTCGGCGCCGGCCTCGCGCTGTTGGTCGACCGTGTAGGAGCCGGTGGCGACGCCGACGACGCGGATGCCGGCGCCGTGGCCGGCGCTGACGTCGCGGGGGGTGTCGCCGACGGAGATCGCGGTGGCGGGGTCGAGCGGGGCGCCGGCGACCTCGGCGGCGCGCTCGAGGGCCTTCTTCGTCACCTCGGTGCGATCGGAGGCGTCGGAGCCGTAGCCGCCGAACTGGAAGTAGCGGTTGAGGTTGCCACGGGCGAGCTTGATCTGGGCGGCGGCTTCGATGTTGCCGGTGACGATCCCCTGGCGGACCCCGGCGGCGGCGAGGCGGGGCAGGATCTCTTCGATCCCGGGCATCACCCGGTAGCCGCTCGATTCGGCGACGGCCTGCTCGAGGTGGGAGAGGTAGCCGGCGATCGCCTTTGCCCGCTCGGCCTCACTGCCGTCGCGGCCAATCACCTCACGGAAGATGATCGCGGCGATTTCGGGGTCGGTCATCCCGGCCGAGGTGTGTTCCTCGATGTTGGCTTCGACCCCGTGCAGCTGCTCGAAGGCGCGCTGCCAGGCGACCGCGCCGGCGCCGCCGGTGACCAGCAGGGTGCCGTCGATGTCCCAGAGGACGGTTTCGATCTCGCCGGCCATCGGGGCGAGCCTAGCCGTCGGGCTATTTCAGGGTGAGGCGGGCGCCGGAGCGGCCGCGGAGCGCGCCGGTGGCCCAGTGGGCGCGGACGACGAGCCTGGCGGCACCGGAGCCCAGCAGGGCGCGAGCGCGGGCCGGCAGCGCGACGACGATCTGCCCGGTGCGCCCGGGCGCGACTTCGGTCGCCTCTCGCGGCAGGGCGAGCGAGCGAACGCCGCCGCCCGCGGCGACACGCAGCCTGACGTCCAGGTTGACCAGGCAGGGGGCGCCGGCGGCACAGCGGACGTCGCCGAGCCCGGCGCTGCCGCCCCGCAGCGCCGCGAAACCGCTCCAGCGGAAGTGCGGAGAAGTCGAGGGAACGGTGGCCTGGCCCGCCAGCGGGGCGATCAGCACGGTGCCCTCGCCGACCACCCGCAGGCTGGCCGAGTCGGTGCCGACGGCATCGGGAGCGAAGCGAACGCTGACGGCGCATCCGGCCCCGGGCGCCAGGGTCACGCCGGTGCAGGTGTCGCCGGCGAGCGCGAACTGGTCGAGGTTGGGGCCAGAGATCTGCGCCGAGGAGATGGCGACCGGAGTCGAGCCGGAATTGACCAGGGAGAAGGTGTGGGGGGCACTGCGCCGGCCGCTGGCGAGGGCGCCGAAGTCGAAGCCGGTGGGGGCGATCCCGACCGCAGCGGCCTCGCCCTCGCCGCTCAGCTCGACCTGCAGGCCGCCGTCGTCGTCGCCGAACATCGCCAGCCGCGCGGTACGGGTGCCGGTCGCGGTCGGGGCGAAGGCGAGCCTGACCTGGCAGGAGTCGCCCGGGTCCAGTTCGACCATCGTGCAGTCCTCGCTGGCGACGTGGAAGCTGCCGGCGTCGCCGCCGGCGACGATGGCGATGAAGAAGGCGGTCGGGACGAGGCCGGTGTTGGTCACCGTGACCGTCCGCGTCTGCGCCGGAGCGCCGACCCCGACCGACCCGAAGGCGACCGGATCCGGGTTCGCCGTCACTTCGGGCCTGGCACCGACCCCGGTCAGCTCGGCGCTGAATTCTTCGCCGCCGGCGCTGGCGCGCAGCTGGGCGTCGAAGCTGCCGGTTTCGTTCGGCCTGAAGCTGACCGGCACCGAGCAGACTTCCCCAGGCTGCAGGGTGCCGTTGCAATCGCTGCTGTTGAACTGGAACTGGTTGGCGCTGTTGCCGGAGCCGGAGACGAAGAGGTTGTTGAGCTGGACCGGGACGACTCCGGAGTTTTCGAGCGCGAAGGAGAACTGAGCTTCTTCTTCTGAATTGCGCCGCAGGACGCCGAAGTCGTGGCTGGCGGGAGTGAAGGTCAGGCTCGGGGCGGCCGCGGTGCCGGTGATCGTGAACGTCTCCTGCGGGCGTTCGGTGGCGAAGAAGAGGCGCGCGGTCACTTCCTTGGTGCCGGCGCTGGTCGGCAGGAAATGAAAGGCGATCTGACAGCTGCCGGCTTCCACCACCTTGCCGCAGCCGAAGAAGTCGATGCCGAAGTCATTGAACCCGGGGCCTTCGAGCTGGATGTTTTCCAGCAGCGCCTGTTCGCCGGGGTTTTCCAAGGTCACTTCGAAGTTCGCCTTGGTGCCGACCGCGGTGGTCGGGGCGACGACCGGCGAGGGCTTGACCACGAGCGGCGCCGGCCCGGCGGCGGAGCCGGCCGCCGGCGCGGCCATCAGGGCCACCATCGCTAGGCCCAGAGCGGCGACCCCGAAACGCAGCCGAGCTGAGAAGAGGGGATGGGACGGCTGGACGGAGCGCGGGTTCGGCATCCGAGTGCATCGACGGGCGCCCACCCGACTTGAGGACTGAGCGCTGCCCACCGCTCGGTTGGGAGCCCCAACCCCGGCCCGGCGTGCCCTCCCCGTCGGCGTTAGTCGTGCTCGAGCAGGTCGCGCTGGGTGAGCGCGTAGAGCAGGCCCAGCGAGGGCAGGACGACGGCGGCGGCAATCGCGAAGACGACGAAGACGACGTCCATCGTCGCGTCCGGCGCCGCCGCCTGGTCGATCCGGAGGTTGGTCGGCAGCAGGTAGGGGAACTGGGCGACGCCCCAGCCCCAGACGACCGCGGTCACCGCGCCGGCGGCGAGCGGGCGCAGCAACAGGCGATTGCCGCCGCGGAGGAGGACGGCGAGCAGGCCGAGACCACAGAGGCCGGAGACGATCACCAGCGGCAGCCCCTGGTCGACGAGGCGGTCGAAGACGTAGCGGGCTTCGGAGTGCAGGGCGAAGAGGCCGGCGACCGCGAAGGCGCCGGCGACCGCACCGGCGCCGAGTGCCCGGCGCTCGAAGTAGCTGCGCAGATCCTGGTCGCCCTGGCGGCCGGCGTCGCCGACCAGGAAGACCGCCGAGAGGTAGGCGCCGGTGGCGACGAACATGGCGCCGATCAGTAGCGGCAACGGCTGGATCCAGCTCGAGAAAGCGTCCCCGTCCCCGCCGGCAGGGACGTGGCCGGCGGCGATCGCTCCGACCACCGTGCCCATGAAGAACGGGGTCACCACCGAGGAGAGGGCGAAGGTGGCGCCGGCGAAGCGGCGCTCGCGCAGGCCGACGATCGACTTACGGAAGGCGAAGCCGGAGCCGCGCAGGACGATCCCGAAGGCGGCCAGCGTAATCGGCACGTAGAGGGTGGTGAAGATCGCGCTGAAGGCGCTCGGGAAGGCGGTCCAGAGGACGACCAGGACGAAGATCAGCCAGACGTGGTTGGCCTCCCAGACGGGGGTCAGCGAACGCTGGATCAGCTCGCGCGGGCGGGCGCCCTTGTCGTCCCAGCCGGCGACCAGGTCCCAGAAGCCGCCGCCGAAGTCGGCGCCGCCGAAGAGGGCGTAGAAGGTGGCGCCGACCCAGAGGATCGCCGCGGCGGCGTCGGCCTTGCTCATCGCCGCCCCTCCCCCACTGCCGGGTTCACGCGCCGGCCTCGCCGCTCGCCGTCGGCGGCGCATAGGGGCCCGCGACGTCCTCGCCGCCCTCCTCGGTGCCCTCCCGCCAGCGCCGCGACATCGAGCGCAGGACCATGATCGCCGCCGTCCCGATCGCCGCGTAGAGCAGCAGCACCAGGCCGAAGGTGAACCAGATCCCGCTCGCCTCGGTCACCGCTTCGGAGGTTTTCATGTAGCCCTGGACGATCCACGGCTGGCGGCCGACCTCGGTGACGATCCAGCCGCACCAGAGCGCCAGGACCGCACCGGCGCCGCTGACCGCGACGACGCGGAGGAACCAGTCGGTCTGCGGGATGTCGCGCTTTTTCCACCACGACCACCCCAGCCAGACGCCGAGCAGCAGCAGCGCCGAGCCGATCCCGACCATCGCGTCGAAGGCGAGGTGCAGCATCGTGTTCGCCGGTGGCCGTTCGTCGCGCGGGATGTCGTTCAACCCGGTCACCTTGGAATCGGGACTGAAGCCGACCAGCAGCGAGTCGAGGTCGGGGATCGGGATCGCCGCGACCACCCCGCTCGAGGTGCAGATGCCGCCGACGTACTCGGTCTGGTGGCCGCCGGTTTCCTGGATGCACTCCATGCCAGCGAACTTGGCCGGCTGGTGGTCGGCGACCGCGCGGGCGGCGGTGTCGCCGACGAAGAGCTGGATCGGGGTCGCGACGAGCCCAATCGTCAGCGGGATCAGCAACCCGAGGCGGTGCAACCGGTCGCGCCGCCCTTTCAGCATCCCGACCGCGTAGATCGAGGCGACGAGGAAGCCGACGACCATGTAGGCGGCGAGGATCATGTGCGGGACCTCGTAGCCGGTGGCGGGGTTGATCAGCACCTTCAGCGGTTCGACGTCGGTCACCTTGCCCGCAGCGTCGAGGGTGAAGCCCTGCGGCTGGTTCATCCACGAGTTGGCGGCGACGACCGCGAAGGCCCCGCCGATCCCGGTCACGAACATCGGCACCCCGGACCAGAAGTGGGCCCACGGCGAGAGCCGCTTCCAGCCGTAGATGTAGATCGCCAGGAAGATCGCCTCGACGAAGAAGAAGATCCCCTCGATCGCGAAGGCGACCCCGAAGGCGGCGCCGAAGCGATCCATGAAGTTAGGCCAGAGCAGGCCGAACTCGAAGGAGAGGACGGTGCCGGTGACGGCGCCGACGGCGAAGGTGACCGCCATCGCCTTCGACCAGCGTTTGGCCAGCTCCAGGGCCGCCTCGTCGCCCTTTTTCAGGCCGATGTAGTTGGCGACCAGGATCGTCGCCGGCAGCGCCACCCCGAGGCAGGAGAGGACGATGTGGAAGCCGAGCGTGAACGCCATCTGCTCGCGGGCGGCGAGCAGATTGGAGGCCGACGCGGCCAGCGGGAGCGCGTCGAGCGAGAGCATGGGCGCAACGCTACTCCCCGGGCCGGCCCTCAGCTACGGGAAAACTTCACTGAGGGAATCGCTCACTGAATGTTCGATCGGGCGCGTCGCGCGGCGGCGCTAGACGCCGTCGCGAGCGTTGCGGTAGCGGCGGATCAAGGCGTTGGTCGAGCTGTCGTGGCGGAGCCGCGGCTCCTCGGCCGACTCCAGCTCGGGGATGATCGCCTGGGCCAGTTCCTTGCCCAGCTCGACCCCCCACTGGTCGAAGGAGTCGATTCCCCAGACGGCACCCTGGGTGAAGACGCTGTGCTCGTAGAGGGCGACCAGGGCGCCGAGGGTCTCCGGATCGAGCCGCTGGGCGAGGATCGTGTTCGAGGGCCGATTGCCCTCCATGACCCGGTGCGGCACGACCTCCTCCGGAGTGCCCTGCTCGCGCACCTGCTCGGCGGTGCGGCCGAAGGCGAGCGCCTCGCCCTGGGCGAAGACGTTCGAGGTGAGGATGTCGTGATGGCGGCCAAGCGGATTGAGGGCCTCGGCGAAGCCAATGAAGTCACAGGGGACAAGCCGCGTGCCCTGGTGGAGCAGCTGGTAGAAGCTGTGCTGGCCGTTGGTCCCCGGCTCGCCCCAGAAGATCGCCCCGGTGTCGTAGTCGACGCGGGCCCCGTCGAGGGTGACGTGCTTGCCGTTGGACTCCATGGTCAGCTGCTGCAGGTAGGCGGGGAAGCGCTTCAGGTACTGGTCGTACGGCAGCACCGCGCAGGTTTCGGCGCCGAAGAAGTCGCCGTACCAGACGCTCAGCAGACCCATCAGCATTGGCAGGTTGGAGCCCGAGGGCGCCTCCTGGAAGTGCTCGTCCATCGCATGGAAGCCGGCCAGCATCTCCTCGAAGCGGGCCGGGCCGATCGCCAGCATGGTCGAGAGGCCGATCGCCGAGTCCATCGAGTAGCGGCCGCCGACCCACTCCCAGAAGCCGAACATGTTGTCGGTGTCGATCCCGAACTTCGCGACCTCCTCCGCGTTGGTCGAGACCGCGACGAAGTGCTTGGCGACCGCCTCCTCCTCGCCGCCGAGCCCGGCCAGCACCCAGTCGCGGGCGGAGCGGGCGTTGGTCATCGTCTCCAACGTGGTGAAGGTCTTCGAGGAGATCACGAACAGGGTCTCCTGCGGGTCGAGGTCGCGGGTCGCCTCGACGAAGTCGGTGCCATCGACGTTGGAGACGAAGCGGAAGGTCATCTCGCGCTTGGAGTAATGCCGGAGCGCCTCGTAGGCCATTACCGGGCCGAGGTCGGAGCCGCCGATGCCGACGTTGACGACGTTTTTGATCGCCTTGCCGGTGTGGCCACGCCACTCGCCGCCGCGGACCCGCTCGGCGAAGGCCGCCATCCGGTCGAGCGTCCCGTGGACCTCCTTGACCACGTCGACGCCGTCGACGACGAGCGAGCGGTTGCGCGGCATCCGCAGCGCCACGTGCAGCACCGCCCGGTCCTCGGAGACGTTGATGTGCTCGCCGCGGAACATCGCTTCGCGGCGCTCCTCCACCCCGCGCTCGCGGGCCAGCTCGCCGAGCAGCATCAGGGTCTCGTCGGTGACACGGTTCTTCGAGAAGTCGAGGAAGAGGCCGGCGGGACCTTGGGCGACCAGCCGCTCGCCGCGCTCGGGGTCAGCCTCGAAGAGATCGCGCAGGTGCTGCTCGCGGATCGCCGCGAAGTGCGACTCGAGCTGCCCCCAGGCGGCGGTCTCCCGCAGCCCGGAACCGGAACCGGCGCCGCCCTCCTCGGGACTCACGCCGCGGCTACCTCGCCGCGCTTTTCCTCGATCGAGGACATCAGCTCTTCCCAGGACTTGACGAAGGCCTCTTTGCCCTCGTCCTGGAGCCGCTGGGCCAGCGCCGCGACGTCGAAGCCGTTCTCCTCGAACTCCTTCAGCACCTGCTCGGAGTTGCCGCCGTCGGGCGGGAAGAGGTCGCCGACCTCGCCGTGGTCGGCGAAGGCCTTGAGGGTGCCCTCCGGCATCGTGTTGACCGTGAAGGGCGAGGCGAAGCCCTCGATGTAGAGGGTGTCGGAGGCCTCCGGGTCCTTGGTCCCGGTGCTCGCCCAGAGCAGCCGCTGCGGGCGGGCGCCCTCGTTGGCGAGGCGCAGCCAGCGGTTCGACTCGAGCAGCTCGCGGTAGGCCTTGTAGGCGCGGCCGCCGACCGCGAGGCCGAGCTTGTTCTTCAGCTGCGCCGGCGCGTCTTCGGCGACGGCGACGTCCCAGCGGGACATGAAGATAGAGGCGACCGAGGCGACGGCCGGGTTCTTGCCCTCGGCGATCCTCCGTTCGACCCCCTTCATGTAGGCGTCCGCGGCGGCCAGGTACTGGTCGGCGTCGAAGAGCAGGGTGACGTTGATCGGGATCCCGGCGTAGATCGACTCCTCGATCGAGCCGAGCCCGGCGGGGGTGCCGGGGATCTTGATGTAGAGGTTGTCGCGGGCGGCGTCGCCGTGCAGCTTCGCCGCCTGCTTCGTGGTCGCGTCGGCGTCGTCGGCGATCGTCGGCGAGACCTCGAGCGAGCACCAACCATCGACGTGGTCGGTCCGCTCGTGGACCTCGGCGAACAGCTTGGTCGCATCGGAGAGGTCGGCGATCGCCAGCTTGAAGAAGAGCTCCTCGGTCGAATCGGCGCTTGGCCCGTCCTCGGCGATCTGCTCGTCGTAGTCTGAGCCGCCGGAGATCGCCTTGTCGAAGATCGACGGGTTCGAGGTCAGCCCGGTGACCGAGAGGTCGCGGATGTAGCCCTCCAGCGTCCCGTCGCCGAGCATCGCCCGGGTGATGTTGTCGAGCCAGAGGCTCTGCCCCAGCTCGTGCAGCTTTTGCGTCGGCTTCATTGCTCCTTCTCCATCGCTTCGACCTTCACTTTGCCGCCCTTCTCGATCGTCTCGCGAGCGACCTCGGCGACCTCGTCGACCGTGAACCCGAACTCCTCCTCGACGTCGGCGTACTTGCCCGACTGGCCGAAGGTGTGCATCCCGACGATCGTTCCGTCGGAGCCGACGTAGCGCTCCCAGCCGAGCGTCGAGCCCTCCTCGATCGCCAGCCGCGGCGCCCCGTCGCTCGGCAGCACCTGGTCGCGGTAGGCGTCGTCCTGGCGGTCGAAGAGCTCCCAGCAGGGAAGGCTGACGACGCGCGAGCGCACGCCTTCGGCCTTCAGCTTCTCGTGCGCGCCGAGCGCCAGCTGCACCTCGGAGCCGGTGGCAATGAGGATTAGCTGCGGGTCGCCGCCCTCCTCCTCGGCGAGCACGTAGCCGCCGCGTTGCACGCCCTCGGCCGAGGCGTACTTGCTGCGGTCGAAGATCGGCACGTTCTGGCGGGTGAGGATCATCGCCACCGGGTTTTTCTCGCGGTCGACCGCGACCTTCCAGGCCTCGGTCACCTCGTTGGCGTCGGCGGGGCGGATCACGTCGAGGTGCGGCATCGCCCGCAGCGAGGCCAGCTGCTCGATCGGCTGGTGGGTCGGCCCGTCCTCGCCCAGCCCGATCGAGTCGTGGGTGAAGAGGTGGATCACCGGCAGCTCCATCAGCGCCGAGAGGCGGATCCCGGGGCGGCCGTAGTCGGAGAAGGTGAGGTAGGTCGACCACAGCGGCCGCAGCTTCGACAGGGCCATTCCGTTGCAGGCGGTGGCGGCGGCGTGTTCGCGGATCCCGAAATGGATCTGACGGCCGCCGAACTCGCCCGGCTCGAAGTTGGTGACGCCGTCGAAGTCGAGCCGGACCGAGGTCGAGTCGGTGAGGTCGGCGGAGCCGGCGATCATCCAGGGGACCCGTTCGGAGATCGCGTTCTGGACCTTGTTCGAGGCCTTGCGGGTCGCCAGGCCCTTCTCTTCGTCGGCGTCGAAGCTGGGCAGGTCGGAGTCCCAGCCGTCGGGGAGGGCGACGTGCTGCATCGTCATCACCACGTCCTCGTGGCCAGAGTCCGAGAGCTTCGATTTCCACTCGGCGTGCAGCTCGGCGCCACGCTTGCCGACACCCTCGGCGAAGTGCTCGAGGACCCCATCGGGGACGAGGAACTGGGCGTCGGCGGGCCAGCCGTAGGCTTCCTTGGTCAGCTTCACCTCGTCCTCGCCGAGCGGTTCGCCGTGGGCCGACTCGGTGTCTTCCTTGTTCGGGGAGCCGTAGCCGATGTGGCTGTCGACGACGATCAGGGTCGGCCGGCCGGTGGTCTCGCGGAAACGCTCCAGCGCCCGCGCCAGCAGGGTGCGGTCGTTGGCGTCCCCCACCCGCAGCACGTTCCAGCCGTAGCCCTCGAAGCGGGTCAGCACATCGTCGTCGTAGGCCAGCGCGGTGGCGCCGTCGATCGTGATGTGGTTGTTGTCGTAGAGCCAGCAGAGGTTGTCGAGCTTGAGGTGCCCGGCGAGCGAGGCCGACTCGTGCGAGACCCCCTCCATCAGGCAGCCGTCGCCGGCCAGCGCGTAGACGTCGTAGTCGAAGAGGTCGGCGCCGAACTTCTCGGCCTGCCACTTCGAGGCCAGCGCCATCCCGACCGAGGTCGCGATCCCCTGGCCGAGCGGCCCGGTCGTCGTCTCCACCCCGGAGGTCCAGTGGTACTCGGGGTGGCCGGGGGTGCGCGAGTGGAGCTGGCGGAAGTCTTCGATCGCCTGCAGGGAGACGGCGGCTTCGTCGGTGACCGCGTAGTCGTCGTCCACCTGCTTGACCCCAGTCAGGTAGAGCATCGAGTAGAGCAGCATCGAGGCGTGGCCGTTGGAGAGCACGAAGCGGTCGCGGTTCGGCCAGGTTGGGTCGGCCGGGTCGTAGCGCAGGTGGTTCTGCCAGAGCTCGTAGGCGACCGGGGCCAGCGCCATCGGCGCCCCCGGGTGGCCGGAGTTCGCCTTCTCGACCGCGTCGATCGAGAGGGTGCGGATCGTGTCGATGCAGAGGGTGTCGATGTCCATGTCGATCTGGGATGAGGTCATGGGCCGATCCTAGTCACTGCGAGCGGGCGGGCGGATGAACCCCGGTTACCCGTCCGGCGGGGGTCCGATTCAGGGCTCGATCCGGGTGACCGTGCCGTCGCCGTTGTTGACCACCCAGACGGCGCTGCCGCCGACCGCGACCGCGCCCGGTTCGGGGCCAACGTCGATCGGCGAGCCCGCCCGTTGGTCGCTGCCGAGTTCGATGCGGCTGACCGTGTCCTCGGCGGCGCTGGCGACCCAGACGTAGCCGGTGCCGGCGTCGATGCCGCCGGGGCGGCCGCCGACCTCGATCGGCGAACCGACGACGGCGCCGATCGAGGGGTCGACCTCGGTGACGGTGCCGCCGCGGCTGTTGGCGACCCAGACGTCGCCGCCGCCGACGGTGACTCCGGCGGGGCCGCGGCCGACCGCGATCGGCGGGTCGACGTGGGCGGTGGCGAGGTCGACCCGGCGGAGGCTGCCGGCGGTCGCATTGGAGACCCAGAGGCCGCCGGCGCCGACCGCGAGGCGGAGCGGCGCCGCCCGCGGGGCGATGTGGCGGCGGAAGATGCCGCCGCCCTGGGCGTTGACGGCGGTGATCCCGCGGCCGCCCTCGTCGGCGACCCAGACGCGGTTGTCGCCGAAGGCGACCGCCCCCGGTTCGCCGCCGACCTCGATCCGTTCGGTCTCCTGTTCGGTCTTCGCGTCGATCCGCAGCAGCTCTCCCCCCTTCGGGTCGGTGACCCAGACCGAGCCGCCGCCGATCGCGACCCCGGAGATGCCGGTGCCGAGCCGCAACGGCGTCCCCACCGGTTCGCCGCTTTCGGGGTCGAGCCGGGTCAGGGTGCCGTCGCGCTCACTGGTCACCCAGGTCTCGGGGCCGGCGGCGGCGACCCGCAGCGGCGGCCGGCCGACCTGGATCGGGGCGGAGACTTCGACGCTTGCGCCGCCGAGGAGGAGAAGGGCGACGGCAACCGCCACCGCGACCAGGGCCGAGCCGGCGAAAGCGAAGCCGAGAGCACGGCGAGAGAGCCGCAGCGGGCCGAGCGAGACCGTGCGGGGACGACCCGCGGCCGCGCCCGTCGGTGCGGTCCGGCGGGCCGAGCCGAGCGGCGCGGTCCGTCGCGCCGAGCCGCCCAGCGGCGCGGTGCGGGCGGCGCTCTCGGCGGAGAGGACGGCGGTCGGGCGGCTGGCTGAGCCCTGGCGTTGGCGGGCGGCGGCGATCAGGGCGCCGGCGCTGTGGAAGCGATCGGCTGGGTCGGGGGCGACGGCGCGTTCGATCACCTCCTCGAGCCCGCCGGGGATCTCCGGCTCGGTGTCGGCGTCGCGCCGCTCGAAGGGCGTGATCCCGGTCAGCGACTCGTAGAGGACGCAGCCGAGCGCATAGACATCGGCGGGCGGGCCGACCTGACCGCCATGCCACTGCTCCGGCGCCATGTAGGCGGCGGTGCCGACCACCGAGGCGCCGGAGGCGGCGCCGGACTCGTCCAGCGCCTTGGCCAGGCCGAAGTCGGAGAGGAAGGCGCGCTCGCCTTCGATCAGGACGTTGTGCGGCTTGACGTCGCGGTGGACGATGCCGGCGCCGTGGGCGGCGTCGAGCGCATCGGCGACCTGGCCGAGCAGCTCGGTCGCCAGCTCCGGCGGCAGCGGCCCTTCGCGCTCGATCAGCCGCCGCAGGTCTCCCCCCTCGACCAGCCGCATTGCCACCAGCAGCTCGCCATCGACCTCGCGCGAGTCGTAGATCGGCACCACCGCCGGATGGTCGAGCCGAGCGGCGAGCCTGCTCTCGCGGAGGAAGCGCTCGCGGAAGCCGCCGCGCTCGGCCAGCTCCCGGGCGATCACCTTCAGCGCCACCGGCCGTTCGAGCCCGAGGTGGGTCGCCCGGTAGACGACCCCCATGCCGCCGCGGGCGATGAAGTCGTCGACGCGGTAGCCCGCAACGGTGGAACCAACCTGTAAGCGCGCCGGCATCGCGCGGATTCTGACGGGGCCACCGCCAGAATCCGCGCGACCCGGGCCGGTGGGCGCCATTGCGCTGTTCCTTATCCACACCACATCGGGATAAGGAACAGCGCAAGCGGGGTCAGGGTGCCCCTGGGGCGCTGCCGGTCCGGTTAGCGCCCGGGAGTGGGCTGCCAGGCGATCACGGGGCCGAGCGTGGTGCCGTCGCCGTCTTCGATTCCGAACCCTTCGGCGAGGTTGGTCTCGCCGCCGTGGAGGAAGCTGATCGAGACCAGCCGCTGCTCGCCTTCGGCTTCGACGAAGGCGGCCACCAGCTTGCCGTCGGAGGAGAAGACGGTGCTGGTCGACGAGCCATCGGGCAGCTCGGCGAGCTTGCGCGCCTTCGAGGGGCCGATCCGCTTCGCCCAGAGACCCTGGTCGCGGCGGAAGATCAGCGAGTGGCCGTCGGGCGAGACGTCTTCGACGTAAGCCGAGCCGACGCCTTTGACCTGCGGCTTGATCTTGGTCCCGTTGCGCTTGATCGTGTAGACGTCGGCGTAGGCGGCCGGCGTTTCGGAGTCGTCGCCGCGGCTGAAGACGTAGCCGCCGGCGAACGGGCGGGGGGCGAACTCGTCGACCCGGGCGGTGGTGGTCAGCCGGGCGAGGCCGGTGCCGCTCGGTCGCACCGAGTAGAGGTCGTCGTTGACGTGGCCGGCGGCGTCTTCAGCGGCACGGACGAAAACGATCGCCTTGCCGTCCGGAGTGACCGCCGCTTCGCTGTCGCCGTTGGCGCCGGTGGTCAGCGGATGCAGGCCACCGCCGTTGATTCCGACCGTGTAGAGGTCGCCGGGGGCGCCTTCGGAGGCGCTGCGCTGGAAGACGACCCAGCGGCCGTTCGGCGAAACGATCGGCCGGCTGTCGACCGTAGTGCCGCTGGTCAGCCGCCGCTGCCCCGACCCATCGGGCCGCACGGAGAAGATGTGCCCGCCGCGGGCGAAGGCGATCGTCGTCCCGTCGGGAGAAAAGTCCGGTTCCGTATCCGCCGGATCTTCAGTCAGCTGATTCAACCTTCCTTCCCGCACCGCGAACAACCCGCCTTTGACCACCGCGTCCGAGCCAGTGCCCGAGGTCGAATATTTCGAGAACACAACCGCCCCAACCTTCGGCGCCGCGTGTGCGAATCCAGGCATCACCAACCCCAGCACGGCGAACGAGGAGATCAAAAGAGCGCGAACCTTGTGAGTGAGCTTCATGGCGTTTCCTTTCGGTGAGTTCAACTTGTTCACCGATGGTCGGCCTCAGGACCGATCCCGCATACGACACCCAGGCCCCCACCCGGGCCACCTTTGACCCGGTCCGAGCCACTCCCTCGCTCGAAGCCGGGGGCGGGTGCCTCCCGAACTGGCGGATACTCAAAACGACCCCCGAAAGGGGGTCGTTTGTCAGGGCGGGAGGCACCCGCTCCCGGCCTACCGCTGCGCTGGAGGGCCCGTCAGCGCGGTCGGTCGAGGCCGAGCTCGATGACCCGCGCGGCAACCAGCCGCGGGCGCTCGCGGCCCGCCTCACCCGAGACGTCGAGTTTGGCCGCCAGCGCGTCGAGGCGGCGCTGGGCGGTGCGCTCGGACACGTGCAGCTCCTCGGCCAGCTCGGCGCGGGTGGCCGGACGGCCGGCGAAGGCGCCCTCGCGGCGGTAGGGGGCGACGAGGGCGGCGGCGGTCGCCCGCTCCTCCTCGCTCAGCGCCACCGCCGGCTCGCCGCTGGCGACGGTCATCCCCACCGGGGTCGGCGCCCCCGTCCGCACTTCCAACCGGTGCGCCCCCACGATCAGGGTGTCGCCGTCGCGGAGGCGGCGCGGGCGGTCGAGCGGCTCGCCGTTCAGGGCGGTGCCGTTGCGGCTGTCGAGGTCGGTTGCCATCAGCACCTCGCCGCGGCGCTCGATCTCGAGGTGGTTCCAGGAGACCGCGTCATCGTCGAGGACGACGTCGGCCTCCGGCGAGCGCCCGACCACGGTGCGCTCGCCGGCCAGCGGCAGCGAGCGCGGCGCCGCGCCGCCCGGGCCGGTCAGCCAGAGCCGCGCTTCCACCGCGCCGGCGCCGCTTCTAGTAGCGGTAGTGGTCGGACTTGTACGGGCCCTCGACGGGGATGCCGAGGTAGGAGGCCTGCTCGGGCGAGAGCTCGGTCAGGTGGACTCCCAGCGCCGCCAGGTGCAGGCGCGCGACTTTCTCGTCGAGGTGCTTCGGCAGCACGTAGACCTGCTTCTCGTAGTCGCCCGTCTTGGTGAAGAGCTCGACCTGGGCGATCACCTGGTTGGTGAACGAGTTCGACATCACGAAGCTCGGGTGCCCGGTGGCGTTGCCGAGGTTCAGCAGCCGGCCCTCGGAGAGGACGATCACCGAGTGGCCGTCGGCGAAGCGCCACTCGTCGACCTGCGGCTTGATGTTGATCCGCTCGGCGCCGGAGCTTTCCAGCGCCGCCATTTCGATCTCGTTGTCGAAGTGGCCGATGTTGCCGACGATCGCGTTGTGCTTCATCGCCGCCATGTGCTCGACCGTGATCACGTCCTTGTTGCCGGTCGCCGAGACGAAGATGTCGGCTGCTCCGACGACCTCCTCGAGGCGCTTCACCTCGTAGCCCTCCATCGCCGCCTGCAGGGCGCAGATCGGGTCGATCTCGGTAACGATGACGCGGGCGCCCTGGCCGCGGAGGCTCTCGGCGCAGCCCTTGCCGACGTCGCCGTAGCCGCAGACGACGGCGACCTTGCCGCCGATCATCACGTCGGTGCCGCGGTTGATCCCGTCGATCAGCGAGTGGCGGCAGCCGTAGAGGTTGTCGAACTTCGACTTGGTGACCGAGTCGTTGACGTTGATCGCCGGGAACAGCAGGTTGCCCTCGGCGGCGAACTGGTAGAGCCGGTGAACGCCGGTCGTGGTCTCCTCGGTGACGCCCTGGATCGCGGCGGCGATCCGGGTCCAGCGGCCGTCGTCCTCGGCGAAGCCGCGCTGCAAGGTCTCGAGCACGATCCGGAACTCCTCGGAGTCGGCGGTCGAGGGGTCCGGCACCGCGCCGGCGGCCTCGAACTCGACCCCCTTGTGGACCAGCAGGGTCGCGTCGCCACCGTCGTCGAGGATCATGTTCGGGCCCTCGCCGTCGGGCCAGGAGAGCGCCTGCTCGGTGCACCACCAGTACTCCTCCAGGGTCTCGCCCTTCCAGGCGTAGACGGGGATGCCGGCGGCGGCGATCGCGGCGGCGGCGTGGTCCTGGGTCGAGAAGATGTTGCAGGAGGCCCAGCGGACCTCGGCGCCGAGGGCGACCAGGGTCTCGATCAGCACCGCGGTCTGCACCGTCATGTGCAGGGAGCCGGTGATCCGGGCGCCTTTCAGCGGCTGTTTGTCCCCAAGCTCCTCGCGCGTCTGCATGAGGCCAGGCATCTCGACCTCGGCCAGCGAGATCTCCTTGCGGCCGAAGTCGGCGAGGCCGAGGTCGGCAACCTTGTAGTCCTGGGTTGGGGTGCTGATGGTCATCGCTCCTGAATCACTCCTGATCTGTTCGTCAGTTCGTATGAATGACGCCGCATTCTTGGACGGCGCGCCAACCAGTATGGCCATAAAGTGCGCGCGGTGAGCGGAACCGACGAGGAGAAGCGCCTCGCCGCCGAGGCGGCGGCCCAGCTGGTCGAAAGCGGGATGACCGTCGGCCTCGGCACCGGCTCGACCGTCGCCCACCTGTTGCCGGCGATCGCCGCCCGCGGCCTCAGCGGCATCCGCTGCGTCGCCACCTCGGTCGCGACCGAGGACCAGGCGCGTTCCCTCGGCATCCCGGTCGAGGAGTTCAGCTCCCTGGACCGGCTGGAGATCGCGATCGACGGGACCGACGAGGTCACCCCGGACGGCTGGCTGATCAAGGGCGGCGGCGGCGCCCACCTGCGGGAGAAGATCGTCGCCGCCGCGGCCGAGCGCTTCGTCGTCATCGGCGATTCCAGCAAGCCGGTCGAGCAGCTCGCCGGACCGGTGCCGCTGGAGATCTTCGCTTTCGGCGCCGCCTCGACCCTGGCGCGGCTCGGCGACGACGTCGCCGTCCGCGACGTCCCCCCATCCCCCGACGGCGGCGTGATCGCCGACTACCGCGGCCCCGGCCTCGACGACCCGGCGTCCCTCGCGGCGCGCCTCGAGGCCGATCCCGGCGTCGCCGCCCACGGCCTCTTCCCGCCCTCGATGACCAGCGACCTCTTCGTCTGCACCGGCGACTCCGTCGCCCACACCGCCCTCTGAGCGCCTAGATGATTGACCCCACTGCGAAGTGCGACCGAGGGCGTGTCTGGTCAAGTGGATCGAGCCCGAACAAGCCGAGCCGCGATGAGAACGTAGTTATTCCCGCTATCCGGGCATAACTACGTTCGCACCCAGGTGCGTCCTCCGGGCGTGCCTGGCCGTGGAATCAACCATCTAGGGACCGCCGAGGGTGCGGCAGTGGCGCGGCTTCGGGTCGGCGGGATCGACGGCAGCGACGTCACCGGGCGATTCGGGACCGCAGTCGAGCCGATTGTCGGGGGCGTCGTCGCGGGCGTAGAGGCGATCGGCACCGGCTTCGCCGAAGAAGCTGTCGACGCCGAGTCCACCGACCAGGAAGTCGTCGCCACCGGCGCCCTGGAGGACATCGTCGCCGCCGCGGCCGAGGAGGATGTTGCGGGCGCCGTTGCCGACCAGGACGTCGTCGTGCGGGCTGCCCTCGATGCTCTCGACCGAGTTGCCGATTACGGTCTCGGCGCCGACGAGGGGGTGACCGTACGAGGTGCAGCCGGGACCCTGGCCGAGGCCGTTTTCTTCACCCCCGTGGTAGCTGGCGAAGCCACCGATTTCGGCGTCGACGCCGACGCTGCGGGCGAAGGAGACGCTGTCGACCCCGGCGCCGCCATCGACCTTCTGGGCATCGCAGGGAGAGGCGATGAGCAGATCCGAGCCGGGTCCGCCTTCGAGCAGGGCGCCGGTGGTGAGGGAGTCATCGCCGGAGCCGCCGCGGATCACCGAGCGGCCCGAGTCCGAGAAGCCGTCGAGGATGTCGTCGCCGCTGCCACCTTCGATCAGATCCGTTCCGAAACCGCCGCTGATCAGGGCGCTGACGGTGTCCGGCACGCTGGGGTCGATCCGCAGCACGTCGGCCCCGCCGCTGCCGGAGATCAGCACGGCTTCGGGGGCGCCGGCGACTGGACAGCGAACGAGCCCCGGGGACAGCGGTTGGCAGCCGTCCCCCGGCTCGACTTCGATCCCGCCGGCGGTGAGCAGGAAAGCGCCTTCGGCGAACGAGACGACGACCGAGACACCAGGGCGGGGCCTCAAGGCATCGCCGAAGGCGTAGGGACGGTCGACGACCGCGGTGAGGCTGCCGGCAGAGGCGCCGCCGGCGAGGTCGACTTCGAGTCGCGGTGGCGGCGCTTCGAACCTGCCGCCGGCGTGCTGGGCTTCCAGGAAGGCGGCTTCGGCTTCGGCCTTGTAGCCGGTGTGGCCGTCCAGCTCGCAGGAGCTGGTGGCTTCGAAGCCGCGACAGAGGTCGAGGCCGCTGCCGCCGTCGGCGCTGTCGCCGGGACCGACGCCCTGAAGTTCGTCGATCCCGCCGCCGCCGTAGAGGACGTTGGCTTCCGCGTCACCGCTGATCGTGTCGACGAAGGCGGTGCCGATCACGTCCTCGATCCCGGTCAGGGTGTCTTCGCCATCACCCACGACGGCGCCGGTGGCGAGGTCGACCTGGACACCGCCACCCACCCGTTCGTTGGCGGAGACCCGGACGACGTCGCGGCCGGAGACGGCGAAGGAGACGGTGTCGTGGAGGCCGGCGCCGCCGTCGATCGTGTCGCGCCCGTAGTCGGGGCGAAGCAGGTCGTAGTCGCCTTCACCGCCGGCCAGGTGGTCGTTGCCGAGGCCGCCGATCACCTGATCCGCTTCCCCGGCGCCGCCGTCGAGCGTGTCGTCGCCGAGGCCGGCGTCGAGGAAGTCCCGCGGCCCGGCTTCGCCGAGGAGGCGGTCGTTGCCGCGGTTGCCGCGGACCGTGTCGGAGCCGTTGCCGGCGCGGACTTCGTCGCTGCCGTTGCCGCCAACCACTGCGTCATCTCCCGGCCCGGCTTCGACCCGGTCGCTGCCGGACCCGGCTTCGATCTCGTCGTCGCCGCCGCCGGAGCAGATCCGGTCGTTGCCGCCGCCACCGCGGATTCGATCGGCACCCGGGCCACCGACGATCACGTCCGCCCGCTTCGTCCCGGTGAGCGCGCCGTGGCCGGCGATCGTCGCCGGCTTGCCGAAGCAGGTCGGGGCGGCATCGACCGCGGCGGGGACGGCGGCGAGGAGCAGGGGGACTGAGGCGAAGAGGGCGAGCAGACGAGACATCGGCATCACTCTAAGTCGCGTGATCGCCGCAAGTTTCGCTGTCGATCCAAGTCGGCGGCTGGGGTTGGCGCCTCGCCCGATGGATGGGTAGTTTGCGCCGTGGCGCCCCGCCCCGTCCGCGCCCTCCCGTCCAACCCCGAGTTTCAGGAGAGATGACCGATGTCCAGTGAGCTTTTGAGCGCCGGCGTTCCGGCCTATGACGAAAACCGCGGCGCCTTCAATCTGCTGCTCGACCAGCGACCGGAGGCGATCGCGCTGCCTTCGAGTGCCGAGGAGGTTGCCGAGATCGTGCGGCGCGCCGCCGCCGACGGTAAGCGGGTCAGCGCTCAGCGGACCGGCCACGGCGCCGACCCGCTCGGCGCCCTCGACGACGTCGTCCTCGTCCGCACCGGCGGCCTTGGCGGCGTCGAGATCGACGCCGAGGCGCGGACCGCGACGGTCGGCGCTGGCGCCCTCTGGGGCGACGTGGTCCCCGCCGCCTCCGAGCAGGGCCTGGCGGCGCGGCACGGCTCGACGCCGACGGTCGGCGTCGCCGGCTACCACCTCGGCGGCGGCGTCGGCTGGTACGCCCGCAAGCACGGCCTCGCCTGCAACGCGGTCCGCTCCTTCGAGCTGGTCGACGCCGGCGGCGAGCTGCGGACCGTCGATGCCGAGAGCGAGCCGGAGCTGTTCTGGGCGCTGCGGGGCGGCGGCGGCGACTTCGGCGTCGTCACCGCGCTGAGCTTCGAGCTGCTGCCGATCGCCTCGGTCTACGCCGGAGCGCTGTTCTTCCCGGTCGAGCGGGCGAGCGAGGTGCTGCAGGCCTACCGCGAGTGGACCGACTCGGCGCCGGAGGAGACGACCTCGGTCGGGCGGCTGCTGGCCTTCCCGCCCTTCGAGGAGATCCCGGAGCCGATGCGCGGCCAGAAATTCGCCATCGTCGAGGCGGTCCACATCGGCGAGGAGAGCGAGGGGGCCGAAGTGCTGGCGCCGCTGCGCGAGCTCGGCCCGGCGATGGACACCTTCGCCAGCCAGCCGCCGGCCGGGATCGCCGGCCTCCACATGGACCCGCCCGAGCCCGGTCCGGCGCTGGGCGACGGGATGCTGCTCGGCGAGCTCGACGACGCCGCGATCGACGCCTGGGTCGCGGCCGTCGGCCCGGACTCCGGCTCGCCGCTGGTCTCGGTCGAGCTGCGCCACACCGGCGGGGCACTCAGCCGCCCCGATACCGACGGCGGCGTTCTCGACTGCCTGCGTGGCAGCTTCCTCCAGTTCGCGGTCGGGATCGTCCCCGAGCCGGGGGCGCGGCAGCCGGTGCTCGACACGGTCGAGCGCCTCGAGGCGGCGATGGAGCCCTGGAGCGTCGGCCGCCTGCGCAGCTTCTCGCTCAACCCGGTGGCGCCGGACACCGCGTTCGCCGCGGACAAGGTCGAGCGGCTGCGGGTGGCGAAGGCGAAGTACGACCCCGAGGGCCTCTTCCTCTCGAACCAGGTGCTGAGCGGCTAGTCGCCGTCGGGCTCGTCGGCCGGCGCCTCGTCGGCCGAGACCGGCGGCTGCGCCGCGCCCACCGCATGCAATCCCCCATCCACATGCAGGATTTCGCCGGTGGTCGCGCGGGCGAGGTCGGAGAGCAGGAAGAGGGCGGCGTCGGCGACCGGGCCGGCGTCTTCGGGGTCCCAGCCGAGCGGCGCCGCCTGCCCCCACAGCGCCTCGAGGTCCGAGAAGCCGGAGATGCCGGAGGCGGCGGCGGTGTGGACCGGGCCGGCGGAGATCAGGTTGGCGCGGATCCGGCGCGGGCCGAGCTCGCGGGCGAGGTAGCGGTTGACCGACTCCAGAGCTGCCTTCGCCACGCCCATCCAGTCGTAGGAGGGCCAGGCGACGCTGGCATCGAAGTCGAGCCCGACCAGGGCGCCGCCGTCGTCCATCAGCGGCGCCACGCACTCGGCCAGCGCCTTGTAGCTGTAGGCGCTGGTCTCGAAGGCGAGCTTGGCGCTCTCGCGCGGAGTGGCGAGGAAGTCGCCGCCGATCGCGTCGCCGGGGGCGAAGGCGATCGCGTGGACGGCGCCGTCGACCCGGCCCCAGCGCTCGCCCAGCTCGCTGCGCAGCGCCTCGATGTCGGCGTCGGAGTTGACGTCCAGCTCGAGCACCTCGGGTTCGGGGTCGAGTCGCGCCGCCGAGCGTTCGGTCATCCGCTTCACCCGGCCGAAGCTGGTCAGCAGCACCTCGGCGCCCTCCTGCTGGGCGCGCTGAGCGATCGCGAAGGCAATCGAGCGGCGGTTGACGACGCCGGTAACGAGGATTTTCTTGCCGTCGAGGATCATCCGAGGACGGCCTCGTGGTCGATCTCGATCGCCAGCTCGCGCTCGAAGATGCGGGCGATTTCGCGGGCGATCAGCTCGTGCCCCGTGGGCGAGGCGTGGAGGCCGTCGGCGGAGAAGTTATCCGGGTCTTCGAGCCGCCGGTCGCCGGCCACCGGCAGGCAGAAGACATCGTGGCGGGCGGCGATCTCCCGGGTCGCCGCGTTCAGTGCCGCGGTCGCAGCCGCCAGTCGCGCCTCGGTCCGCGGCCGCAGCTCCATGAAGTGCCAGGCCTCGGGCGCGGTTGCGGTGGCGATCGCCGCTTCCGGCGCCCCCTCGCGCAGCCGCTCGAGGATCGCGGCGAAGCGCTCTTCGTAGCCCTCGACGTCGGGCCGGGTGGTGAGCAGGACGTCGTTGGCGCCGCAGATCACCGTCACCAGCTCGGGCCTGAGCTCCAGCGCCGCCGGCACCTGCTCCAGCACCTCGGCCGAGCCGGCGCCGTCGACGGCGAGGTTGGCGTAGCGCAGCTGCGGCTCCTCGGCCCGCAGCCCGGCGGCGATCCGGTCCGGCCAGCGCTCCCCTTCAGCGGATTCGCGCCCGGCGGTGAAGCTGTCGCCGAGGGCCGCGAAGGAGCGGATCCTCACCGCCCCCCCAGCGAGCGCAGCGCCCAGCCGAGCCGGTCGCGACTCCAGGTCGGGTCGATCACCTCGTCGACCCAGCCGCTGGCGGCGGCCGCGGTAGCGGTCAGGTGCTCGCTGGCGTAGAGGTCGGAGAGCTCATCGCGGGTGGGGCCGGTGCCGGCGGCCAGGGCCCGGCCGTGGACGATCCCGACCGCCTGCCGCGCCGCCATGATCCCGATTTGGGCGCCGGGCCAGGAGAAGACCAGGTCGGCGCCGAGGTCTTTGGAGTTCATCGTGATCGCGGCGCCGCCGAAGGCCTTGCGCAGGACCAGGGTCAGCTTCGGCACGCTGGCGCCGGCGAAGGCGCGCAGCAGCGAGGCGCCGTGGCGGATCACCGCCCCTTCCTCCTGGCGCCGGCCGGGCAGGAAGCCGGGGGTGTCGACGAAGACCAGCAGCGGCAGCCGGAAGCGATCGCACTGTTCGACGAAGAGCGCCGCCTTCTCCGAGGCGGCGGCGTCGATCACCCCGCCGAGCGCCCGCGGCTGATTGGCGACGAGGCCGACCGGTCGGCCTTCGAGCCGGGCGACGCCGGTGACCATGTTCGGCGCCCAGCGCGGCGAGAGCTCGAGGAAGCTGCCGCCGTCGAGGATCGCGGCGGCGACGTCGCGGACGTCGTAGACCTTGCGCTGCTCGCTGGGGACGTAGATCCCGGGGTCGGTGCCGTCGGGTGCGACCGGCTCGGCGAACGGCAGCGGCCCGCCGATCCGCTGCGGCAGCAGCCCGAGCAGGTGACGGGCGCGCTCGATCGCCTCCTCGGCGTCGGCGGCGACGATCTGGGCGACGCCGTTGCGGCCGTGGACCTTGGGCCCGCCGAGCTCCTCCATCGAGATCTCTTCGCCCATCGCCTCGGCGACGACCTTGGGGCCGGTGAGGAACATCCGCGAGTCACGGGTCATCGCGACGAAGTCGGTCAGCGCCGGCGAGTAAGCGCCGCCTCCGGCCGAGATGCCGCTGAGGATCGAGATCTGCGGCACCTTGCGCGAGAGCTCGACCGAGGCGCGGAAGATCCGCCCGTAGCCGGCCAGCGCCGCGTGGCCCTCCTGCAGCCGGGCGCCGCCGGAGCGGACGAAGCCGACCACCGGGGCGCCGGCGTCGCCGGCCATCCGCAGCGTCCGCACGATCGTCTCGGCGTGGACCTCGCCGAGCGAGCCGCCGAGGAAGCGCGGGTCCTGGGCGTAGCAGAAGACCGGCCGGCCCTCGACCTCGCCGGCGCCGGCGACGACGCCGTCGCCCGGGGTCGCCCGCTCGCCCAGCCGCAGCGAGCTGACCGCGCTGCGCAGGGGACGGAAGCTGCCGGCGTCGCAGAGCTGCTCGAGCTGCTCCAGCGGCGTCTCGGCCGCCGTCGCCGCGGGGGGATGTCCGGCGACGGTGGCCATCAGGCGGTGGATTGTCGGCAGTGGGCGGTCATCAGGCGGCGAGGACGAGGACGGCGTTGTGGCCGCCGAAGCCGAAGGAGTTGGAGATGCCGACCAGCGGCCCCTCGCCGTCCTCGATCGGCTTCGACTGGTTGGGGACGTAGTCGAGGTCGAGCCCCTCCTCGGCCTCGCCCCAGTTGATCGTCGGCGGCGCGGTGTGGCGACGCAGCGCCTCGACCGTGGCGATCGCCTCAACCGCGCCGGCGGCGCCGAGCAGGTGGCCGATCGAGGACTTGGTCGAGGAGACCGGGACGTCCGCGGCCCGCTCTCCCAACGCCGCCTTGATGGCCTTCGTCTCGGCGGCGTCATTGAGCGGCGTCGAGGTGCCGTGGGCGTTGACGTAGTCGACCTCGGGGGCGGCGATGCCGGCGTCGGCGAGGGCCAGCGTGATCGCCTTTGCCGCGGCCTCGCCCTCCGGCTGGGGCGCGGTCAGGTGGTGGGCGTCGGAGGTCGAGCCGTAGCCGAGCAGCTCGCCGAGGATCGTTGCCCCGCGCGCTTCCGCGGCAGCTTTCTCCTCGAGCACCAGGACCCCCGCCCCCTCGCCCATCACGAAGCCGTCGCGGCGGGCGTCGAAGGGGCGGGAGACCCCGCTCGCGGAAGTTGCTTCCATCGCGCTGAAGGCGGCGGTGGCGACGCCAGTGATGCAGGCCTCGGCACCGCCGGCGACGACCGCGTCGGCATCGCCGCAGCGGATCATCCGCGAGGCGTCGGCGAGCCCGTGCGAGCCGGCGGCGCAGGCGGAAACGACCCCGTAGCTCTGGCCCTGCAGACCGTGGCGCATCGAGACGGAGGCGGTCGCCGCGTTGGCCATCATCAGCGGCACCGCCAGCGGCGAGACCGCCTTCGGGCCCTTGGTGATCAGTTTTTCCTGCTCGCGCTCGAGCGAGACCAGGCCGCCGATCCCAGTCGCGATAACGCAGGCGACCCGGTAGGGGTCGTACGGCAGCTCGCCGCCCTCGCCCCAGGCCTGGGCGATCGCCTCGTCGCCGGCGGCGATCGCCATCTGGGCGAAGCGGTCGTTGCGGCGCGCCTCCTTCTTCGAGAGGAAAGCGGACGGGTCGAACTCGAGGCAGCGGCCGAAGCCGTCCTCGATCCCCGACTCGCCGGCGACCCAGCGGTCGACCAGGGCGGGCGCGCCGTTCCCCAGCGGGGTGACGGCGCCGACACCGGTGATGACGACGCGACGGCTCACGACGCCTTCGAGACCACCAGGTCGATGACCTCGCCGACGGTCTTGACGTCCTTGACGTCGTCGCCTTTGAGCTCGACGCCGTACTCCTCCTCGACGATCTGCGCCAGCTCGACCAGGTCGAGCGAGTCGACGTCGAGGTCCTCGAGGGTCGCCTCGCGCGAGAGCTGGTCGCGCTCGGTGCCAAGCTCGACGAGGCCGTCGTAGATCGTCTTCTCGACGTTCTCGTTGCTTACCTGGGTTGCCATTCGATCTGTTCTCCTTGTTCTTCGGGGTGGTTCAGGCGCTGAGCCCGCCGTCGACGGTGAGCGTAGTCCCGGTCACATATGAGGCCTGCTCGGAGGCGAGGAAGCGGATACAGGCGGCGACCTCCTCGGGCGTGCCTACCCGGCGGGCCGGGATCGCCTTCGCCAGGTCGCCCTCCAGCACCTCCTCGGCGAGGTCGGTTGCGATCAGCCCGGGGACGACCGCGTTGACGGTGACGCCGCGGCGGGCGACCTCGGCGGCGACCGTCTTGGTGAAGCCGATCACGCCGGCCTTCGAGGCGGCGTAGTTGGCCTGGCCGGGGTTGGCGTGCAGGCCGACCACCGAGGAGACGTTGACGACGCGGCCGAAGCGCGCCCGCAGCATCCCCGGCAGCACCGCCCGGGTGGCGCGGAAGGTGGCGGTGAGGTTGACGTCGATCACGTCCTGCCACTGCTCGTCCTCCAGCTGCGGCGAGAGGCCGTCGCGGCGCAGGCCGGCATTGTTGACGAGGACCAGGACCGGGCCGTCGTCGCCGGGTTTCAGGAGCGAGGCGAGCGCCTCGGCGTCGGCGACATCGGCCCGGACCACGGTGGCGGTCCCGCCCGCCTCGCGGATCTCCCCGGCGACCCGCTCGGCGCCATCGGCGTCCTCGCGGTAGTTGACCCGCAGCGGCCAGCCGTCGGCGGCGAGCGCCTTCGCGGTGGCGGCGCCGATCCCGCGCGAGGAGCCGGTGACGACAGCGACACCCTCGGGCCTAGGCATGCGCGGGCACCTCCCCGGTCCCCCACTCGACCACGGTCGCGCCCCAGGTGAGGCCGGCGCCGAAGGCGGCGATCAGGACCTTGGCGCCGGCGGCGAGTCCACGGCCCAGACGCGCCTCCTCCAGCGCCACCGGGATCGAGGCGGCGGAGGTGTTGCCGAAGCGGGCGATGCAGTCGAGCACCCGCTCGCCGTCGAGGCCGAGCCGTTCGCCGACCGAGCGCAGGATCCGGGCGTTGGCCTGGTGGTAGACGAAGACGTCGACGTCGGCCAGCCCGAGGTCGGCGGCGGCGACCGCCTGCAGGGTCACTTCGGCCATCCGGTCGACCGCGTGCTTGAAGGTCTCGTGGCCCTGCATCACGGTCAGCCCGGTCTCGCGCGGGGTGAGGATCAGGTCCGCGTGGGCGCCGTCGGCGCCGAGCACGACCGGTCCGACGCGGCCGGCGGCGGCGCCGCGCATGACCACGGCGCCGGCGCCGTCGGCGAAGAGGCAGGAGGTGCCGCGATCGGCCGGGTCGGTGATCCGGCTCATCAGGTCGGCGCCGACGACGAGGACGTTCTCGGCCCGGCCCGACTCGATCTGCCCGCAGGCGACCGCGAGGGCGGAGACGAAACCGGTGCAGGCGGCGTTGACGTCGATCGCCCCGGCCCGCTCGGCGCCGATCGCGTGGGCGACCCGGGGCGAGGCGCCGGGCATCAGGTCGTCGTTCGAGGTCGTCGCGACGACGACCAGGTCGACCTCGCCGGCCACCATCCCGGCCGAGGCCAGCGCCCGTTCGGCGGCGGCGGCGCCGAACTCGAAGAGGCGCTCACCGGGGGCGGCGAAGCGGCGCTCGCTGATCCCGGTGCGGCGGACGATCCACTCCTCGTCGATCCCGAGCCGGGCGGCGATCGGCGCGTTGGGGACGACCGTCTCCGGCAGGGCGACGCCGAGCCCGGCGATCTCCGAGCCGCGCGGCTGCGGCGGCGCCGGTACGGCGACCGCGCCGAGTGCGAGCGGCTCAGGCATCGACGATCTCCGGCTCGGTCGTCGAGTCTGCCGCGCCCCCCACCTCGGCGAGCGAGGCCGCGGCGTCTCTGGCCTCGGCGAGCGAACGCGCCTCGACCTCCGGAAGCGTGCGCACCGCCATCCCGGTGAGGACGTCGCCGGGGCCGGTCTCGAGGAAGGCATCGGCGCCCGCTGCCTGCATCGCCCGCAGCGTCGCGGTCCAGCGCACCGGCTCGGTCAGCGCCGCCAGCAGTCCCTCGCGGGGGTCCTCGGCGAACGGCGTCGCGGTGGTGCAGGAGAAGACCGGCGCCCGGGGTGGCGTGAACTCGGTCGCCGCCAGCGCCTCGCGGTAGGCGGGGATCGCCGGCTCCATCAGCGGCGAGTGGAAGGCGCCGGCGACCGCCAGCCGGATCGCCTTGGCGCCGGCCTCGGTGCGGACCTGTTTGCGGGCGACGCCGATCGGCTCGGCGTCGCCGGAGAGGACGAGCTGGCCAGGCGCGTTTTCATTGGCGACCGTGAGCCCCAGCTCTGAGGCAATCTCGCGCACCTTCTCCTCGTCGCCACCGAGCGAGGCGAGCATTGCCCCGGGTCGGCCGTCGGCGGCGTCCTCCATCGCCCGGCCGCGGACGATCGCCAGCTCCAGCCCGGCCTCCGCCGCCAGCGCCCCGGCAGCGACCAGCGCCGCCAGCTCACCGAGGCTGTGGCCGCTGTAGGCGACCCCCGCGGGTTCGCCGGCCTGCCTGTAGTGAGCGAGGCTGGCGATGAAGAGCGCCGGCTGCGCCGTGTGGGTCCCCTCGGCGATCGCGTCGAACGGATCCACCCCAAGCGCCTCCCGCGCCCGCGCCAGCAGGTCGGGTCGCTGGGCAGCCGTTACCGCGGCCATGGTCGCGGTCTGGCTGCCCTGTCCAGGGAAGGTGATGGCGGGGGAAGAGGTCGTCATTGACACCGTAGGGATAGTGGTCCCGGCCCCGGCGCAAGTGACACCAGACCCACCGAACCACCCGACGATCGGGGTATCTTAGGCGACGTCTGGGGGGCCGCATTTGGCTCTACACCGACCTCTACACCGTTCCCTGCCAAGGTCCGACCAGGCGTGGTTGAGCTTTCCGTACCTATAGAACGGAAAAGTCAACCACGGTCCGGGACCCGCACGGCCGCGCAACCTCCCGCCGCGGCTCGCAGCGGATCCCCGGGGTTGGCAACTCGATCGCGAGTGAGAGACGGGGGTGCCTCTCCCGGGCGGACCGGCGTTAGCTGTTTGCACCTGAGCACCTGACGTCGTCAGCCAGCGCACTTCACGGCAAACTGCCCAGGGAGCACGGGAGAGGCACCCCCGTCTCCCCCTCACCTTTCGAGGTGAGGCGTCCCTCAGGCGAGCGTCCCTCTGGACGCCCGTCCCGCTAAACGAGGATCTTCAGCCGCTGAGCCTGCCGCGTAGCCTCAGCCCGATTCCGCACGTTCAGCTTCCGGTAGATCGCGCTGGTGTGCTCCTTCACCGTGTGCGGCGAGAGGTGCAGCGCCTCGGCGATCTCCTTGTTCGTCTCCCCGGTCGCGATCAACGAGAGCACCTCCTGCTCGCGCTCCGACAAAGGCGAGTCGAGCGGCGCCGCGTCGGCGAAGACCTCGGTGCCGAGGCTGACCATCCGCACCGCCTTGACCACGTCGACCGCCGACCAGTCCTTGGAGATGAAGCCGGAGGCGCCGGCGGAGCGGGCGACCGAGGGCGAGATCACCCCGGCGCCGGAGATCAGCAGCACCCGGGTGCCCGGGCTGACCGCGCGGATCTCCTCGCAGACCTCGGCCCCGGACTCGCTGCCGAGCAGCATGTCGACCAGGGCGACCTCGGGCTGGACCTTGCGGCAGGTCTCGACCGCTTCGGCGCCGTTGGAGGCGGCGAGGCAGCGCTCGACCCATTTCTGCCGCTCCAGCAGCAGCCGGAAGCCCCACTGGACGACGTCGTGGTCGTCGACGACGAGGACGCGGAGGTTGCCGTCCGACGCCATCAGCCGACGCTCTCGTTGGCGGCGGCGGCCAGCGCCGGCTCGTCGACCAACTCCACCGCGGGGGCGACGAGGCGGACCCGCCAGCGGCCGCCGGGGGAGGAGCCGAACTCGACCAGCCCCTCGTAGCGGAGCGCTTCCAGCGCCGCCAGCCGCAGCCCGAGCCCGCCGCCGCGGGTGGCGCGGCCCTCGCCGGCGCCGTCGTTCTCGATCTCCAGGGCGAAGGTCTGGCCGTCGGAGGAGACGCGCACGTCGATCACGCTCGGGTCGGCGTGGCGGTCGACGTTGCGCAGCGCCTCGGTGAGGACGTCGTGGGCGAGCGGCTCGAGGTGCTCGGGCACCACCACCCCGCCCTGCCAGTCGAGCCGCAGCTGCGGACGCCGCTCGACCAGCCGGGTGAGGACCACGGCCAGGCTCTGCGGCGGGCGGCCCGGGCGAGGGGCGGCGACCGGGCGGGTCAGCGCCGTGCGCAGGTCGGTGACGACGGAGCGCAGCTCTTCCTGGCAACGCCGCCGCTGCTCGACCGTCAGCCCCTCCTCGGAGCCGATCGCGAGGGCGACGCCGAAGAGCCGCTGGATCGCGTTCTCGTGCAGCTCGCGGGTCAGCTCGACGCGTTCGGCCAGCCGCCGCTCGCTCTCCCGCTGCTCGGTCGAGTGCTCGACGCTGGCGGTCAGCGCCGCCAGCCGGCCCAGGGTCAGCATCGTCTCCCGCTCGACCGGCTCCAGGGTGAAGTCCTCGCCGCCGCGGTCGGCGAAGATCACCCCGAGCCAGCGCCGCGCCGCGGCGATCGGGGTGCAGGTCAGCGTCCGCGTGTCGGCGAACCCGGCGTAGCGGCCCGGCACATGCCCGGCAAGCCCTCCCGAGATCTCCACCACCCGGTCCTCTTCCAGCGCCCGCTGGGCGATCGGCGTCTCGTCCAGGGTCCCTTCGACCAGTTTCAGCAGGGCCGGGTCGAGCCCGTGCGAGCCGACCGGGATCACCGCCCCGTAGGCAGGGTCGTGGAGCAGCAGCGCTGCCCGCTTCATCGTCGTCAGCGAGCAGACCGCGCGGCATACCCGGTCGTAGAAGACACCCGATTCAGTCGCCTCGTCGAGTTCGGCCAGCAGCCCGACGAGCACCTCGACGGTCCCGGCCCGGGCGACCGGAGCACTGCCGACAGTCCCTGAATTCCCCATCTAGCCAGGCACTTTAGGGGATAGTGAACACCGTGGTACATAGTGGTACTCTTTACCCACTATGGCTTATGTGACGGCGAATCGACGTGGCAGTTTCGAGGTGCGGGAGTCGCGGGCGACCCCGGCGGGGCCGCGCAGCCGCACCCTCGCCAGCTTCCGCGTCCTCGACGGGGCCGCGATCGAGCGCGCCCGCAAGCGCTCCGAAGCGGCGACGCCGCCCGACGCCGAGGAGCTACGCGAAGCGGCGCTGCGGGCCGGCGCGCCGGTCGCGCCGGAGCCGGTCGACCGCGCCGCCGCCGAGACCCTGCGCCGCCTCGCCAAAGGCGACGAGCTGGACCCGATGCTGCGTCGGCTACTGCTCGACGCCCTCGGCCGTCAGGAGCGACGCGAAGGCGCCGGCGATCCCGACGGCCTGCGTCGGCTCAGGCGCGCCGAAGCGAAGCCGGCTCCGGACTCCGGTGGCGCGACGGCGGCGGCAGCTATGGATGTCGACAGCGCAATGACGGCGGAGTTCGCCGTCAGCGACGAGGCGCGGGCGGCAAGCCAGTGGATCGGCGTCAGCTCCGAGCGTCGCGGCGAGGCCCTGCGCGAACTGCTCGAGCTGGCCGACGCCCTGCCGCTCAAAATGCGCCCCCCTCAGATCGGCTTCCCCCGGCTCGACAGCGGCGGCTGAGCCCGTGCCCTCCCTGCCGGAGAAGGTGACCGCGATCCACGAGGCGCTCCGCACCGCCCGCGTTCCGCACGCGATCGGCGGTGCCCTCGCCCTCGCCTACTACGCCGAGCCGCGGGCAACGGTGGACGTCGACGTCAACGTCTTTGTCCCGGTCGAGCGCTGGCCCGAGATTCGCGACGCGCTCGAACCGCTCGGAGTCGACGTTGGCGCCGACGAGGCGGCGCTGCGGCGCGACGGGCAGGTCCGGCTCTGGTGGGAGCGGAACCCGGTCGACCTCTTCTTCGCCTACGACCCCTTCCACGAGGAGATGCGCCGCGCCGCCCGCCGCCTCCCCTTCGCCGGCGGCACGATTCCGGTCCTTGCCCCGGAGCACCTGGCGGTCTGCAAGGCGATGTTCGATCGCCCCAAGGACTGGATCGACATCGAGCAGATCCTCGTCGCCACCGACCCCTTCGATCTGCCCGAAGTCGAAGCCTGGCTGGTCTCGATGGTCGGCGAGTCGAACTCGCGCCTGGAGCGGCTGCGCGAGATCGTCCGGCGGCTCGGCCGCACTTAGCGGCGCGCGCTCAGGCGTCCGGGGCGGCGGCGCGGTCGGCGACGATGATCATGTCGTCGTTGCGGACACGGCCGGCGGGGACCGAGGGGTCTTCGGCGAGGAGCTTCTGCAGGGCGTCGACCTTGTCGGGGCCGGTGATGAGCCAGAGGACCTTGCGGGCGCCGGTGATCTCCGGATAGGTAATCGTCATCCGGCGGTGGTCCTGGTAGAAGGTCTCGGTCAGGGCGACGCGGCGGTCGTCGACCTCGAGCACCGGGTCGTCGGGGACCAGCGAGGCGGTGTGGCCGTCGGGGCCGAGGCCGAGGTGGATCAGGTCGAAGCGCTCGGGCAGGGAGGTTTCGTAGTCGTGGGCCGCGGCGGCGAGGTCGCGCTGGGTGACCGGCATCGGCCGCACGCAGGACTGGTGGTCCATCGAGAGCGCCAGGATGATGTGGGTGAGGTTGCGGTCCTCGCTGCCGGGCGAGGCGATCCGCTCGTCGACCTGGAACAGCTCGGTGCGATCCCAGGGCATCTGCTCGAGGTCGCCGAGGATCGCCAGCATCGCCCAGGGGGAGCGGCCACCGCTCATCGCCCAGCCGAAGATGCCGCGCTCGGCCGCCGCCGCAGCGCCCGCCTCGGCGATCAGCTCGGCCGCCCGCCGCGCCGCTTCCCCTTCGCGCTCGAAGACCTCCAGCTCGGTCGCCATCGCGCCGGCCTCAGCCTTTCTTTTCGTCGTGGCCGCCGAACTGCTTGCGCATCGCCGAGAGCACTTTGTCGCCGAACTCGCCGAGGTCGCGGGAGTAGAAGCGCTCCTGCAGGGCGGCGGTGAGGACCGGGGTCGGCACACCCTCGTCGATCGCCGCGATCGAGGTCCAGCGACCCTCGCCGGAGTCGGAGACGCGGCCAGCGAAATCGGAGAGGTCGGGCGATTCGACCATCGCCGCCGCGGTCAGGTCGAGCAGCCAGGAGCCGATCACGCTGCCGCGTCGCCAGACCTCGGCGACCTCGGGGAGGTCGAGGTCGTACTGGTAGTACTCGGGATGGTCGAGCGGCGCGGTCTCGGCGTCGGCCTCGCGCTGGACCTTGCCGGCGTTGGCGTTCTTCAGCACGTTCAGGCCCTCGGCGTAGGCGGCCATGATCCCGTACTCGATCCCGTTGTGGACCATCTTCACGAAGTGGCCGGCACCGTTCTCGCCACAATGCAGGTAGCCGTTCTCGGCCTCGGATACATCGCCGTCGCGCCCCGGCGTCCGCTCCGCCGATTCAACCCCCGGGGCCAGGCTGGCGAAGATCGGGTCGAGCCGCTCGACCGCCCGGTCCGGGCCGCCGATCATCAGGCAGTAGCCGCGGTCGAGGCCGAAGACGCCGCCGCTGGTCCCGCAGTCGACGTAGTCGACCCCCTGCTCGCCGACCTTGGCGGCGCGGCGGATGTCGTCGCGGTAGTAGGAGTTGCCGCCGTCGACGATCGCGTCGCCGGCCTCCAGCACCCCGGCCAGCCCCTCCATCGTCTTCTCGGTGATCTCGCCCGCCGGCACCATCATCCAGGCGGCCCGCGGCGGCTTCAGCTTCGCCGCCAGATCCTCCAGCGAGCTGGCGCCGGTCGCCCCCTCCCCTTCCAGCTGCTTGACCGCGTCGGGGTTGACGTCGAAGGCGACGATCGTGTGACCGTCGCGCATCAGCCGCCTGGCCATGTTGGCCCCCATCCGTCCGAGGCCGACGATTCCGAGTTGCATCCGAGACCTCCGAAGTTGTGCTGCAGGAAAAGGGTCGCGGGCGGGCCCGCCAGCGCATCGTACTTTCGCGAGTCTGCGAACGGACTCGCTACTCGACGCTTATCGCAGACTCGTCGCGGCGGCGGTCACCGCGCGCCTGAATGCAACCTCGACGAAATGCCGATGGGTCGCCCGGCGCTGGAGTAGCCTGCGCGGCCGATGGCCGAGCCTCCCGCACAGCACCAGGACCGCGCCGCCGACGTGCTGGCGATCTTCGGGATCAGCGGCGACCTGGCGAAGAAAATGACCTTCCGGGCGCTTTACCGGATGGAGAAGGCGGGGAAGCTGAAGTGCCCGGTGGTCGGGGTCGCACTCGACGACTGGGACGACGAGGCGCTCCGCAAGCACGCCCGCGAAGCGGTCGAAGGGAGCGTCAAGGACGTCGACGGGGAGGTCTTCGAGCGACTGGCGAAGCGGCTCTCCTACGTCCAGGGCGACTACTCCGACGAGGCGACCTTCGAGCGGGTGAAGGCGGCGCTGGGGAAGTGCGAGGCGCCGGTCTTCTACCTCGAGATCCCGCCCTCGCTGTTCGCCACCGTGGTCGCCGGGCTGGGCAAGGCGGGGCTGGTCGAGCACGGGCACGTGGTGATCGAGAAGCCGTTCGGCCACGACCTCGAATCGGCCCGCAAGCTGAACGCCGAACTGCGCGAGGTGCTCGCCGAGGACCAGATCCTCCGCATCGACCACTACCTCGGCAAGGAGCCGGTGCTGGACATCACCTACCTGCGCTTCGCCAACTCGATCCTCGAGCCGGTCTGGAACCGCAACTACATCTCCCACGTGCAGATGACGATCGCCGAGGACTTCGGGGTCGAGGACCGCGGCCGCTTCTACGACGCGGTCGGGGCGATGCGCGACGTGATCCAGAACCACGCCCTGCAGGTGATCGGGCTGATCGCGATGGAGCCGCCGGCCGGCGCCGCCGAGGACACCGACTCGATCCGCGACAAGAAGCTGGAGCTGTTCAAGGCGATGCGGGCGGCCGACCCGAAGCGCTACGTGCGCGGCCAGTACGAGGGCTTCCTCGACGTCAAGGACGTGGCCGCGGACTCGACCACCGAGACCTTTGCGGCGGTCGAGCTGGAGATCGACAACTGGCGCTGGAGCGGGGTGCCGTTCTTCGTCCGCGCCGGCAAGTGCCTGCCGGCGAAGGTCAGCGAAGTGACCGCGGTCTTCCGCCGCCCGCCGGAACTCGGCGTCGGGCACGGCCGCACCCCGGAGCCGAACAAGATCAGCTTCCGGATCGAGCCGGAGCCGGGCTCACGGATGCGGATGTTCCAGAAACGGGCGGACTCCGACGGCTTCGAGCCCGCCGACCTCGAGGTCCTCTTCGAACGCGAGCCGGGCACCGACCCGGAGCCCTACGAGCGCCTGCTCGGCGACGCCCTGGCCGGCGTCCACACCCTGTTCACGCGCCAGGACGCGATCGAAGAGACCTGGCGGGTAGTGCAGCCGCTGCTCGACGAGCCGGGGCCGGTCCATCCGTACGAGCCCGGGACCTGGGGACCGGCGGAGGCCGAGCACCTGACCAAGGGCAAGGCCGCCTGGGCCAAGCCCTGGCTGCCCAACTCCTAGCGCCGTGCTAGGTTTTCGGTCGCCCTGATTAGGGCGACCTAATGATCCCCACCTTCGTCATCACCCTGCGAGAGGGCGTCGAGGCGTCTCTCATCGTCGGCATCATCGCCGCCTTCCTGGTCAAGGAGGGAAGGCGCGACGCGCTGCGGCAGATGTGGGTCGGGGTCGGGATCGCGGTCCTGCTCTGCACCGCGGTCGGCGTCGGCCTCAACGTCGCCGGCGAAGATCTGCCGCAGAAACAGCAGGAGGGCCTGGAGACGATCGTCGGCGTCGTCGCCGTGGCGATGGTCTCCTACATGATCATCTGGATGACCCGCCACTCGCGTGGGATCAAGGTCCAACTCGAGGGCGAGGCCGCCTCGGCGCTGGCCAACGGCTCGACCATGGCGCTGGTCGCGATGGCCTTCCTCGCGGTCCTGCGCGAGGGCTTCGAGACCTCCGTCTTCCTCCTTGCCGCCTTCCAGGACGCGACCGACACCACCGCCGCCGGCACCGGCGCGGTGCTGGGCCTGCTCGCCGCGGTGCTGATCGGGATCGGCCTCTACCGCGGCGGCGTCAGCATCAACCTCAGCCGCTTCTTCCGGATCACCGGCCTGGTCCTCGTCTTCGTCGCTGCCGGCCTGCTGGCGACCGCTGCCCACACCGCCAACGAGGCGGGCTGGATCTCCAGCTTCCAGGGCCAGGCGGTCGACCTGACCTGGCTGGTCAAGCCGGGTGAGATCTCGGAATCGCTGCTGACCGGGATGCTCGGGCTGCGGCCGACGATGACGATCGCCGAGACGGTTCTCTACCTCGGCTACGCGATCCCGATGGCCCTCTTCGTGCTCTGGCCTCGCTCGCTGCGGCTGCGGCGCCGGGGCTCCGACGTCGGCGTTCGCGGCGGCGTCCAGAACCCGGCCTAGGCGGCCGCCGTGCCGTTCTCGCGCCGTCGCCTGCTGAAGACCGCCGGAGTCGGAGCGGCCGGCGTTGGCCTGGGCGGAGCCGGCTACCTGGTCGGCCAGGAGACCGCCGAAGCCGACGCCGAAGGCACCGGGACCGTCGACTTCTACGGGGCCCACCAGGCGGGGATCGACACCCCCGCCCAGGACCGCCTCCACTTCGCCGCCTTCGACCTGGTCAGCGAAGACCCCGGCGCGCTGCGGGAAATGCTCCGCGAGTGGACCAAGGCGGCGAGCGAAATGTCCAATGGCGAACTGATCGGCGACGTCAACGAGATGGAGCTGGCGCCGCCTGACGACACCGGCGAGACCGTCGGCCTCCTCCCCTCCTCGCTGACCGTCACCTTCGGCTTCGGCCCCGGCCTGTTCGAGAAACGAGGGCTCGGGCTCGGTGGCCGCCGCCCGGCGGCGCTGGCACCGCTGCCGCCGCTTCCCGGCGACCAGCTCGACCCGCTCGAATCGGGCGGCGACATCTGCGTCCAGGCCTGCTCCGACGACCCCCAGGTCGCCTTCCACGCGATTCGCAACCTCGCCCGGATCGGCCGCGGCACCGTGGTCATGCGCTGGTCCCAGCTCGGCTTCGGGCGGACCTCGACGACCAGTCGCTCCCAGGACACGCCGCGCAACCTGATGGGGATGAAGGACGGCACCGCCAACATCCGCGCCGAGGACACGGCGGCGATGAACCGCTTCGTCTGGGTCGGCAACGACAGCGACCAGGCCTGGATGCGCGGCGGCAGCTACATGGTCACGCGCCGGATCCGGATGCTGCTCGAGGTCTGGGACCGCTCCTCGCTGGAAGACCAGGAGCAGACGATCGGGCGCTTCAAGTACAGCGGCGCGCCGCTGACCGGGAGCGGCGAGTTCGACCCACTCGACCTCGAGGCACAGAAGAACGGCCAGCCGGTGATCCCTGAAAACGCCCACGTGCGGCTCGCCTCGGCGACCCTGAACCAGGGGCAGCGGATCCTCCGCCGCGGCTACTCCTTCACCGACGGAGTCGACGAGAGCCTCGGCGAGCTCGAAGCCGGGCTCTTCTTCATCTGCTTCCAGCGCGACCCGGCCAAGCAGTTCGTGCCGATCCAGCAGCGGCTGGGCCAGTTCGACGCGCTGAACGAGTACATCAAGCACGTCGGCAGCGGCCTCTTCGCGGTGCCGCCGGGGGCGAAGCCGGGCGGCTACGTCGGCGAAGGCCTGCTCGCCTAGCTCGGCACCGGCGGCCAAACCCGACCCAGTTCGTCGGTTTTTGTTAGGTTGCCCTAACTCGTGGTCTCTCAGGAACCCCAAAAGGAGCTTTGAACCGATGAACCGCTCGCTCGTCCGCGCCGTGCTGTGCCTCGCAGCCGCCGCGCTGCTCTCCCTCTTCGCCGCCGCCTGCGGCTCCGGAGGCGATGACACCACTCCGGGGGCCAAGGCGATGAGCTTCAAGATCACCGACGAAGGCTGCGACCCGCACAACGCCAAGGTCGCCGCCGGCCCGATCAACTTCGAGGTCGAATCGGAAAGCTCGAAGGTGACCGAGATCGAGGTCCTCGACGGCGAAACGATCCTCGGTGAGAAGGAGAACCTGACCGAAGGGCTGAACGGCAGCTTCTCGCTGACCCTGGAGGAAGGCGAATACACGCTGCGCTGCAACGGCGGCTCCGAAGAAGACGGGACGCTGACCGTGACCGGCAAGCTGCAGGGCGCCGAAAGCCCCGCAGTCGAAAAGGCGATCGCCTCCTACCGCGACTACCTGGAGGAAAACACCGCCGAACTGACCGCGAAGACGAAGCCCTTCGTGGCCGCGGTGGTCGCCGGCGACGTGGCGAAGGCGAAGCAGCTCTACCCGGCGGCGCGCATCCCCTACGAGCGGATCGAGCCGGTGGCGGAGAGCTTCGGCGACCTCGACCCGCGCATCGACGCCCGCGAAAACGACGTCCCGCCGAGCGAATTCGGCGGCTTCCACCGGATCGAGAAAGCACTCTGGGAAGAAGGAACCGCCAAGGGAATGGCGCCGGTCGCCGAACAGCTGCAGGCCGACGTCGAAGAACTGGAAGCGGAAGTGAAGAACGTCGACCTGCAGGCGACCCAGATCGCCAACGGCGCCAACGAGCTGCTCGGCGAGGTCTCGGCCTCGAAGATCACTGGCGAGGAGGAGCGTTACTCCCACATCGACCTGGTCGACTTCAAGGCCAACGTCGAAGGCAGCCAGGTCGCGTTCGAATCGGTCGAGCCGCTGTTGAGCGAATCGGACCCGAAGCTGGCGCAGGAGATCGAAGCCGACTTCAAGGAGGTCTACGCCTCGCTGAAGCCCTACGAACGAGGCGACGACGTCGGCTTTGTCCTCTACACCGACCTGACCAAGGCCGACACCCGCAAGCTCGCCCAGGGCATCGACGGGCTGGCCGAAAAGCTCAGCCAGGTCCCCGCCACGATCGTCTCCGGCGAAGGGCAGAGCGGCGACGAGTCGAGCTAGCCCGAGGCGACGAGGACGGCGACGTCGTCGTGGGCGATGGCGTCGCGCTTACGCGCCTTCGCGTTGACGAACGCCGGTGCCCGGCCCGCGGGGGCGATATCGATGACGAACTCGATGCCGAGCCGGCGCACGGCGTTGATGATCGTGCCGACATCGGGATTGTGCTCGCCGGACTCCAACTTGGCGACGCGAGGCTGGGAGACACCGAGCTCCTTCGCTAGAGCTCTCTGGCTGAGCTTGTGATCGGCGCGGTAGCGGAGGAGGGCTATCGAGAACTCGCGCGCTGGGGCCAACCGCTGCCAATCGGGGAGAAAGCGAGGATCTCTCCGTGCCTCTTCCGCAAGGACTTCGTCGAAGGTCTTGAACTGCGCTGCCATCATTCTTCTCCTGATAATGAGTTTATTATCAACGGGGACGATAGCCCTTTAAGCGCTCCCCTGCGTCCGCGACAGCGGAACGAAGGCGATTCTTCTTTGCGGCGATCGCCAGGATCACGAAGCGATCGCCGCAGCGCGCGTAGATCGCTCGAACGGGCGACCTTCCCCGTCGCGGTCGGAGCTCGGCATGTTCACGAGCCCAAGACTTGGGCTCGTGCCTTCGCCCCCCTCGGGTCCGTCGTCTCCCGCAATTCGCGAGATTCGTTAGCCCAGTCCGCCGCTCCGCTCCCTAGCCTGGCTCGTCCATGGAAACGAATGGGCAAAGGGCCGATGAGCTTCTCGCCGAGCTGGGCTATTCGTCCTGGCGGGCGGGGCAGCGGGAGGCGGTGGTCGCGGCGCTGGAGGGGCGCGATTCGCTGATCGTGATGCCGACCGGGGGCGGCAAGAGCCTCTGCTACCAGCTGCCGGGGTTGGCGACCGAGGACCTGACGATCGTGGTCTCGCCGCTGATCGCCTTGATGCGGGATCAGTGGTCGCGGCTGACGGCGGCGGGGAAGCCGGTGACGATGATCTCCTCGGGGATGGAGGAGCACGAGGCTTGGGCGGCGCTGGAGGACGTGCGGAGCGGCGAGGCCCGAATCGTCTACTGCTCTCCGGAGCGGTTCGCTTCGGGCGCCTTCCTGGAGGCCTTGGAGGCGCGGCGGATCGACCTGCTGGCGGTCGACGAGGCGCACTGCGTCAGCGAGTGGGGGCACGACTTCCGGCCCGACTACTTGCGGCTGCCGCAGATCGCCGAGCGGCTGGGGCGGCCGACGGTGATGGCCTGCACGGCGACCGCGACGGTGCCGGTGGCGCGGGAGATCGCCTCGCGGTTCGAGATGGTCGAGCCGCTGCAGGTTCGCAGCGGCTTCGATCGCCCGAACCTTTCTTTCGATGTCGTGCCGCTGGAAGGGACGGGCTCGAAGGCGCGGCGGCAGGCCGTGCTCGAGGCCGGGCTGAGCGACCCGGCGAACCGGCCGGCGATCGTCTACTGCGGGACCCGCAAGGACACCGAGGAGGTGACCGAGCTGCTGCGCGAAGCGCGGATCGCGGCGCGGGCGTACCACGCGGGGATGGAGCCGGAGGAGCGGACCGCGGTGCAGACCCGGTTCATGCGCGGCGGCGAGCGCGACCTCGACGTGATCGTCGCCACCAACGCCTTCGGCATGGGCGTCGACAAGGCCGACGTGCGCTCGGTCTGGCACATGACGATCCCGACCTCGGTCGAGGCCTACTACCAGGAGGCCGGCCGCGCCGGCCGCGACGGGCTGCCCTCGCGGGCGGTGCTGCTGGCGCTGAAGGCCGACCTCGGCCGCCTCGTCCGCTTCAACGAACAGCGCAAGAACAACCCCGAGATGGCGATCGCCCACGAGCGCGGCTGGCGCGCCTACCACGCGATCAAGGCCTTCATCTACGACGAGAAATGCCGCCGCCGCTCCCTCCTCGACCACTTCTCCGACCGCGAGGCCGGGGCGCCGCTGGAGCGCTGCTGCGACGTCTGCGACGTCCAGTCCTGGCTGCCCGACCCGGAGACGATCGCGGTCCGCAAGACGAAGTCCGGCCGCTCCTCCTCGCCGGCGCCAGCCCCCGACCTCTCCCCTGCCGACGCGCCGCTGTTCGAGGCGCTGAAGAGCTGGCGCCTCGGCGCCGCCGACGGCAAACCGGCCTACACCGTCGCCAGCAACAAAACCCTCGCCGCGATCGCCGCCAGCCGGCCCGGCAATGAGGACGATCTGCTGGCGATCTCCGGTGTCGGCCCCGCCTTCATCGAGAAGTTCGCGCCGGAGGTGCTGGCGCTTCTCGCCGACGGCGGCGGACCCGAGCAGCTCGCCGGCGAGACCGGCGGCGACGGCGAGCAGCTCGCCGCCTAACGGTCGCCGGCCCGCGCGCCCCGTCGCCAGCATCCGCCTACCCCATCGACGGGCACCCACTTTTCCGCTGCATCACTTTTGGGGCCTATGGCACCTAAAACTGATGCAGCAAGAACCCTGACGGGTGCCTAGGCGCAAGGGGGCTTGCAGGGAGCGGTGCGGCGGGTGGGGCGACGGGGGTGGGTTGCGAGCATGTCGAGCCTCGCCTGTTGTAACCCGGCATGAGCTTCGACTCCGCGCTGAAACCCCGGGCCGCGGTCGCGGCCGCCCTGCTCGCCGTCCTCGTGACGGCGCTGTTCGCGTGGGCTGGGAGCGCTTCGGCGGGGATCCTGGAACCGAACGGGAGGAACGTCTGGTTCGGGGTCTCCGACACCGGCAACATGGCCGACTTCGGGCACTTCTCCGAATCGGTCGACAAGCACCCGGCGGTGATCGAGTCGTTCCGGACCTGGGGCTCGGACTTCCCGGACTCGATCCGGCGCTGGCAGACGGCGCGGGCGCGGCCGATGATCCACATCACCACCGCCGACAACAACGACGGCCACGAGCTGATCAGCCTGCAGCAGATCGCCGAAGGCCAGGGCGACGAATACCTGATCCGGCTCAACCGGCTGTTCGCCTCCAAGCACCTGGCCGCCTACGTGCGGCCGCTCGGCGAGCCGAACCGCTGCCTCAACGTCTACGCCGCCTACGACTGCGGCGGCAAATTGAAGAGCGCCGCCGACGCGCCCCGCTGGTACAAACTCGCCTTCCGCCGGATCTACGTGATCGTCCACGGCGGCGGCAGCCGCCACGCGATCAACCTGCGGCTGCACGAAGCCGGGCTGACCGGCCTCACCGTTCCGGTTCGCGGCCTGCCGAAGGCGCCGGTCGCGCTGGTTTGGAGTCCCTTGCCGGCGGGTTCGCCGACCGTGCCCCAGAACCGGCCCCGTTACTTCTACCCCGGTGACCGCTGGGTCGACTGGGCCGGCACCGACTTCTACGCCGGCTATCCGGAATGGAGCGCGCTGACCCACCTCTACCGGCGCTATGGGAGCAAGCCCTTCGCGATAACCGAGTGGGGGGTCGAATCGGGCGATGACCCGGCGTTCGTCGAACGGCTTTTCTCCTGGGTTGAAGCGCACCCGCGCTGCAAGATGCTGGTCTACTACCAGGACTTCGGCAGCTCCTCGAGCTACCGGATCCAGAACTACTCCTCTTCGCTTTCAGTGCTGCGATCGCGGCTGCACTCGGGGCTCTTCCCGAACTTCGCGCCGGACGCCCCGCGCCTACCCCCACCGCCGCCCGGTGGGGTCGGAGCGCGGTGATGCTCGAGTAGCCGGTGAGGTAGATCCGGCGCCCGTCGGAGATCACCGGCGTGTAGGTGCCCTTCGGGTAGGTCCAGACTTTCTTGCCGCTCCGCATCATGTAGCCGCTGGTGGTCTTGTTGGTGAACTCGGCGACGTAGACGATGTTGCCGACCGCCGAGAGCGAGCCGACCACCTGGCCGCCGGCGGAACGGCTCCAGCGCAGTGAGCCGTCCTTGGCGTCGAGCGCGTAGATGTTGCCGTCGAAGGAGCCGATGAAGACGGTCGGCGGGCTGTGCGCGGTCGAGGCGACGGCGGGGCCGGAGTAGACGTAGCCGCCAGTCGAATAGGACCAGGCGAGGGCGCCGTCGGAGGTGTCGTAGGAGTAGACGCGGCCGTCGTTGTTGCCGGCGTAGACGCGCCCGTAGGCGACCGCCGGGGTCGAGTAGAACTGGCCGGAGCCGCCGAAGCCGGGGCCGAGCGAGCCGCTCTGCCAGACCAGTTCGCCGCTCTTGGCGTCGACCGCGTTCATGTAGCCGCCGTAGTCGCCGACGTAGAGTCGGCCGTCGGAATAGGCCGGCGCCGACTTCACCGGGCCGCCCAGCTGGGTCGCCCAGCGGACCTGGCCGCGGCCGGTGCTCATCGCGATCAGCTCGCCGTTTTCGCAGCCGAAGTAGACGGTCCGGCCGATCACCACCGGCGAGGACTCGGCCCGGCCCGGCAGCGAGCGTTTCCAGATGATCGCGCCGGTGCGGGCGTTCAGCTTGACGATGTGGCCGGGGTCGAGATTGACGATGTAGAGGCGGTGGCGGGCGTAGGCGGGCGAGGAGGCGTTGAGGTGGCCGATCCGCCGTTCCCAGAGTTTGTGGCCGTTGCGGGCGTCGAGCGAGAAGGCGAAGCCGGAGTTGTTGACCGCGTAGAGGCGGCCGTCGACGTAGATCGGCGGGAACTCGAGCAGCGGGCGCTGCGTGTAGCGCCACATTTTTTCGTAGGGGGGCTTCACCCCCTGTACAGGCAGGTAACGGGTGCGGGCGCGGTCGAAGCCGAAGAAGGGCCAGCTGATCCCCCGGTTCGGTTTCGGTTGCTGCGGCGCCGGCGGCTTTTCCGGCACGAACCGTTCGATCGCCTGCTGGTTGTGGACGTCGCCCGGGCGCTTCAGCAGCTCGTAGCCGAGCAGGCCGGCGAGGAGGACGCCGCCGATCGCCAGCAGGGCGACGACCGCTATCCGGTTGCCCTGCGACCAGAGGTGGCGCTCCAGCGAGGCGAGGCCGCGATGCCAGAGCTGCGCCAGGCGCTCGAGCAAGCTAGGCCAGCTTCCAGCGCTTCGGGTCGCTGCCGTCGACTGCTTCGACGGCACCGGTGAGCGCCATGTGGTCGAGGAAGGCGAGGACGATCTGCAGCATCCAGCCACCGGAGAGCGGGGTCAGGTTCTCCTCGCCGACGACGGTGCGGACGACGTCGAAGGCGGTCCGCTCGCCGCCCTCCAGCGCCGCCCGGACCCGGCCTTCAAGGTCGGCGATCTGCTGGCGTGCGGCGGCGATCTTCGCCTCCGGGTCGCGAAAGGTGCGGCCGTGGCCGGGCAGGCAGAGTTCGATCTCGAGCGGCTCGATCTCCTCCAGACCGCGCAGGTACTCGCCGACCGGGTCGGGGGTGTGGCCGTAGTCGAAGAAAAGGACACTGCGGCCAAGCAGGTGGTCGCCGGTGAGCGCCAGCTTGCGCTCGGGCTGGTGCAGGACGACGTGCGAGGGAGCGTGGCCGGGGGTCTCGTAGATCTGCCAGGCGCCGAGGTCGGTCTCGACCTCGACCCCGGGGAGGAGGTCGCGGTCGGGCTCGCGCAGCTCGTCGACGCCGGTGTCGTCGGAGCGGGTCTCGCGGTAGCGCTCCAGCGCCGCCGGCGGCACCCCGCTCTGCTGCGCCACCTCGATCCGCCGCTCCAGCGCCGCCTCGGGGTCGGAGGCGAGCAGGCGGATGTGGCCCCAGGCCGGGTGCATCCAGAGCTCCGCCCCAGACGCCTCGGTGATCGGCCCGGCGAGGCCGTAGTGGTCGGAGTGCGAGTGGGTGCAGACCAGCAGCCGCACGTCCTCGACTCCGAAACCGGCCCCGGCCAGGCCCAGTTCCAGCGCCCGCATCCGCCCCGGCCCGCCGAGGCCGGTGTCGACGAGGACGATGCCGCCGTCGGCGGCGAGCGCCCAGGCGTTGCCGTGGGGAACCCCGGGCCACGGCAGCGGCAGCTTCAGCCGCCAGACTCCCGGCAGCTCGCGGTCGGTGCGTGGCGCGACCTGCTTGCGCTCGTCGGCCATCCGCCAATCCTCGCAAGGAACGGCGGTCAGCCGCGGCGATGCAGCGACCCGAACAGCCCGCGGCTGATCTCCAGCGACGTCGTCGTCCGCGGCTCGACCGCCTGCTTCGGGTCGATCTCGACCCGGTGGCGCTGCAGCAGCGAAGCCAGGACCAGGAGCATCTGCTTTCGCAGCGAGCTCTGGGCGACGCAGAGCCGGCCGCCGCCGCCGGTCGGGAAGTAGGCACCACGCGGCAGGCGCCGCGCCAGGTCGCCGTCCCAACGCTCGGGGCGAAACTCGTCGGGAGCCTCGAAGTAGCGCTCGAGGCGCTGGGTCACCCAGGGGCTGAGGACGATCGTCGTCTTCGCCGGGATCCTGGTCCCGGCGACGACGGTGTCGCGCAGCGCTTCGCGGCCGATCAGGTAGAAGGGCGGGTAGAGGCGCATGCTCTCCTCGAGCGCCATCGCACCGAAGCGGAGGTCGGTGAGCGAGTCGAGGGTCGGGCGCTCGCCACCGAGCGCCGAATCGACCTCCGCCCGCAGCCGCTCAGCCTGCTCGGGGTGACGGGCGAGCAGGTAGAAGGTCCAGGCGAGCGCGATCGACATCTGATGCCCGCCGACCGCGGCGGCGACGGCGACCTCGTCGCGCGCCGATGCCGGGTCGAGGGCCGCGTCGCCGTTTCCCGCCAGCTGCCCGAGCAGGTCGTCGCCGAGCTCACCCTCGGCCTGCCGCCGCGCCAGCACCGCGTCGATGAAGGCATTGACCTCGCCGACGCTGCTGCGCATCTGCCGGACCACCGGCAGCGGCGCCCAATCCGGGATCGGGACCCCGAGCTGCACCCTTTTCGCCATCGCCGCGAGTGCCGCTCCGATCGGCTCCGCGAGCCGCCCGGTGTCCCGCGAGTCGGAGCCGAGCATGCTGGTGAAGGCGACCTCGACCATCAGCTCCTCGAGCTCCCGGTCGATCCGGAACCGCGATCCCGGCGCGTGCCGCTCCGCCCAACGGTCGGTCGCGGCAACGATCGCCGCCGCCTCGACCGGCTGGCGATGAAAAGCGGGGGCGACGAGCGAACGCCGCTGGCGCCAGGCTTCCCCCTTCATCCCGGTCAGCGCGTTGCCGAAGATCATCCGCCCGGCGCCGTAGATCGAGTCGGGCTTCTCGAAGGCGCGGGCGCGGTCGAGCAGGACTTCCTCGATCGTCTCGGCGCGGCTGGCGAGGACCCAGCGCTGCCGCACGATCCGGAACGGGACTAGCGGGCCGTGGCGCTCGGCCTCCCGCAGGAAGCCGAGGGTGTCGGCCTGCATTGCCAGGGCGCTGCCCAGGAAGGGCTTGCCCGGCAGATCCGGCGGCAGCTCGGCGATCGTCTCCATCTGACTGGGAGAACGTCCCCCTACAAGGGAATGTGAGGCCTCGGTCACCTAGATGATCGATCACCTAAGGCTGCTCGAACTCCTGCAGGCCGCCGGCGACGGCGAAGCAGAGAGCGCCGGTCAGGGTCGCCCAGTTGGCGACGCCGACGGCGAGCGCGTCGCCGGAGTCCGGCCGCACGAAAGCGGCAAAGGCGGCAACAACGAAGAGAGCGGAGCCGGCCTGGTTGACGATCGCCACCGCCCAGCCGAGGCGGTCGCGGCGCCAGCGCCGCCGCCCCCGCCAGAGCTCGGTCAGGGCCAGCTGGCCGGAGACGAGGAAGAGGATGCAGCCGACGAATTCCGGCGACCAGACGAGGCGGTGCTGCTGGGCGACGCTGAGGTCGCCGATCAGCGCGTCGAGCAGGCTGACGGCAAAGAAGAGGGTACCGACGAAGAGGGTGACCGCGCTCGCCCAGCCGAGCCGGCCGGGCTCCAGCGACCACCAGCGCCAGGGCGGCGTCCGCAGGATCCCGTCCGGGTCGTCGCCGAAGGGGTCATTGGCGACCAGCAGCAGGCCGGTATAGGCGCCGGTGGTGAAGAAGAAGCCGCCGAGGAGGTAGACCGAGGCGGCGAGGCGAGGCCCGCCGACGTCGCCCTGGGCGAGCGCGGCGCCGAGCGCGAAGAGCGAGCCGCCGAGGACGAAGGCGGTCGCCGAGACGAGGTTGATCCGCCGCAGCCGCGCCTTGCCGGCCGGCGAGACGTTGGCGGCCATCGCCTATTTGGTTTCGAACGTGCTGGGGTCGGGCCCGGTGCGCTCGCCGCGGTCGAGGCGGGCGATCGCCGCCATGTCGTCCTCGGAGAGCTCGAAGTCGAAGATCTCGAAGTTCTCGCGGATCCGCTCCGGCGTCACCGATTTGGGGAAGACGACGTTGCCGAGCTGGATCTGCCAGCGCAGCACGGTCTGGGCAGGGGTGCGATCGTGGTGGGCGGCGACGGTCTCGACGGTGCCGTCGTCGAGGACGGCGCCCTGGGCGATCGGGCTCCAGGCCTCGGTGACGACGCCGTGGTCGGCGTGCCAGGCCCGCAGCTCCTCCTGCTGCAGGTAGGGGTGGAGCTCGATTTGATTGACCGCCGGGACGACCTCGGCCTCCGCCTTCAACCGCTCCAGCTCCTCGACCCGGAAGTTGGAGACCCCAATCGAGCGGCTGCGGCCGTCGGCTTTGATCCGCTCGAAGGCCTTCCAGGTCTCCAGGTAGAGGTCGGCGCCGGGAACCGGCCAGTGGATCAGGTAGAGGTCGAGGTACTCGAAGCCGAGCCGGCCGAGGCTCTTCTCGACGGTTTCCAGGGCGCTGTCGTGGCCGTGGGCGTTGTTCCAGAGCTTGGTGGTGACGAAGAGTGCCCTCGCGGGGGATCGCCGAGGCGGCGACGGCGGCCCCGACCCCCTTCTCGTTGCGGTAGGCGGCTGCCGTGTCGAGGTGGCGGTAGCCGGTCGCCAGCGCCTCCTCGACCGCTTCCTGGGTGTCCTCGGGCGGAATCTGGAAGACGCCGAAGCCGAGCTGGGGAATCTCGTTGCCGTCGTTCAGCCGCAGCGCGGGGACGTCGGCGGGGTCGCCCACGTCAGCTGGACGCGAGGCCAATCGCGATCAGCGGGAAGGCGAGCATCAGGCCCATCATCAGGCCGATCGCGGCGCCGCTGCCGACCGTGCCGCTGCGCGAGCGGGCGCCGGAGATCGTCGCGATGACGAAGATGCAGGCGCCGAGGCCGGTTCCGATCCAAAAGACGGGTGGCACGGCGGGAACCCTACCGAAACGGACCGCCGTCGCAGCGCCCGGCGGACGGGGTCAACCGCGGGCAGGAATCAGCCGATAGGGGTCAAAAGCCGCTTGGGGAAAGGCGGTTCGAGCGAAAGAGAGAGATGGAAGCGAGCGGCAAGAACAGCAAACTGATCCTGGCGGCGATGATCTTCGCCGTCGCGATGACCTTCATCGACCAGACGATCGTCGCGATCGCGATCCCGACGATCCAGCAGGACGTCGACCTCTCCGCCACCGGCGTGCAGTGGATCATCAACGGCTACCTACTCTCGCTCTCGGCGCTGTTCGCCTTCGGCGGTCGCCTCGCCGACATCGCCGGCCACCGCAAGATGGTCGTCCTCGGCGTGATCATCTTCGCCACCGCCTCCGCCCTCTGCGGCGCCACCCCGACCGGGTCCGCCGCCGAGGCCTGGCTGATCGTCTTCCGGATCATCCAGGGGGCCGGCGCGGCGATCATGTTCCCAGCGGCGCTGGCGATCGTGCTCGAGGCCTTCCCGGTGCGCGAACGCGGCCGCGCGATGGCGATCTTCTTCGCCGTCGCCGGCGGCCTCACCTCGGTCGGCCCGATCGCCGGCGGCTACCTGACCGAGTGGACCTGGCGGGCGATCTTCTGGGTCAACATCCCGGTCGCGATCATCGCCCTGATCCTGACCTGGAAAGCGCAGCCAGACGACACCAAGCACCCGGCCAAGCTCGATTACCGTGGCACCGTGCTCGTCTCCGGCGGCATGGGGCTGCTGGTTCTCGGCCTGCAGCAGTCGGCGATCTGGGGTTGGGGCGACGTCAAGACCTGGGCAGCGATCGTGATCGGCCTGGCGATCCTCGCCTACTTCGTCGTCTACCAGCTGCGGATCGAGAACCCGCTGCTGCGGCTGCGGATCTTCGAAGACCGCGCCTTCGCGGTCGACAACATCATCCTCTTCCTGCTGATGATCCCGTTCATCCCGCTGTTCTTCTTCGCCAGCGAGTACGCCCAGATATCGCTCGGCGAATCGGCCTCGGAAACCGGCCTCTACCTGCTGATCTTCTTCGCCGGCTTCGCCACCGCCTCGCAGTACGGCGGCAAAATCCTCGACCGCGCCGGGGCCCGGCCGGCGGTCGTCGCCGGTTGCGCGGTCGCGGCGGTCGGCTTCTACCTCTGGGGCAACTCGATGGACCACCTCTCGGTCTCCGAACAGTGGTACTACATCGTCATCGCCGGGGCCGGCGTCGGGCTGGTCCTCTCCCCCGCCAACACCGACGCGCTGAACCGGGTGCCGCGCAGCCGCTACGGCGAGGCGACCGGGATCACCCAGACGGTGCGTAACTTCGGCTCCAGCCTCGGGCTGGCGATCCTCGGCTCGATCCTGATCCTGCAGAACAAGTCGAACCTGGAGGCGACGGCGGCCGAACACGGGGCGCCGAAGGGGGTCGCCGACCAGATCGCCGGCGCGATCAGCTCCGGCAGCGCCTCGGCCGAAAATGCCCCCGAACACGTCAGCGGCGCGGTCGGCAAGGTCGTCGCCAACATTCCCCAGGACTTCGCCGACGCGACCCAGGTCGTCTTCTACTGCTTCGCCGGGGTGATGGCGGTGGCGTTCGTGGTCGCGCTGAAATGGATGCCGGCCGGCAAAGTCGAAGAACCGCCGCCCGAGGAAGAACCGGCGGCGCCGACCGGCGCGGCCTAACCGCGCGCGACCGCCGGCGCCGCTGTGCTGACGGCGCCGCGCGGCGCTGGTACGTTCCCGCGGGTGACTCGCCCGCGCTCGCTCGTCGTGGGAATCGCGGCCTTGGCGCTGCTGATCTTCGCCGCGCCGGCGGCTGCCGGCGCCGAAGGACTGGTCGCAGCCGGAGCACCGGAACCGGGGCAAGCGGTGGCCGAAGCGCTGGCGAAGAAGTACGTGCCGATCGCGATGCTGCGCGAAGAGCAGCACCCGCCATGCGAAACCTCGGCCGAGCAGTACCAGCCGACTTCGGTGGACACCATGCTCGGCAACCCGACGGTGACCCTGCAGCACTACGTCGAACCGCCCGGCGGCGGTAAGGGCAAGCTCGAAGACATCGCCAAGGCGCCGACCGTCGCCGACGTCGCCGGCCTTCGAGACGGCTACTACCTGAACCTCGAAGGCGAGGCGCTGGGCGACACCTGCGTCTACTCGAAGGCGTTCAAGAAGCTGCTCGAAGAAGGCAAGGCGCCGGCGATCACCTACGCCCACGTCGCCCGCGAAGCGAACCACCCCGGCTTCGTCATGCAGTACTGGTTCTTCTGGTACTTCAACCAGTTCAACGACCTCCACGAGGGCGACTGGGAGGGGATGCAGCTCGCCTTCGAAGGCTCCGAAACGCCCGCCGAAGCACTGCGCAAGGGCGAAGAACCGGGCGAGATGATCGTCTTCCAGCACGCCGGCGGCGAGCGGGCGAACTGGGACGACTCGAAGGTGCAGAAGGAAGGGACGCACCCGGTCGTCTATCCGGCGGCCGGCTCGCACGCGACCTTCTACGACTCCGCCGTCTACGTCCAGAACGGCCAGGGGGGTTCCGGGGTCGGCTGCGACAACACCACCGAACCGCTGCGCGAACTGAAGCTGCGGCCGGTCCTGTTGCCGGAAACGGCGCCGCCGACGGGCGAGTTCTCCTGGCTCACCTACGACGGCCGCTGGGGCGAACGCGAAAAGGGCTTCAACAACGGCCCGACCGGGCCGCAGACCAAGCACCAGTGGCGCGAACCGTTCGCCTGGATGGAAGCCCAGCGCTCGACCAGCCCGCGGCTGCCGGGCGGCTCGATCGTCGGCCCGCAGGTGACCGGCGCCTTCTGCGGCGCCGTCGCCACCGCCTCGGAACTGATCAACCTCGACATCAAATCCCACCTCGCCGCGGTGCTGACGATCGTCGTCCTGCTCGCCCTCGTCCTGCTCTTCGCCTTCGCCACCCGCTGGTGGCCGGTCGAGCTGGAGCAGCTGCGGCGGCGGCGGGCGCTGGGCCAGATCGTCCGCGCGGCGCGCCAGTTCTACGGGCGCTACTGGCGGGCGGTGCTGCCGATCGGGCTGACCGCGATCCCGGTGGTCGGCGGCGTCAACCTGCTCGCCCAGGCGCTCTCCAGCGACCATGACGTCGGCAACCGCGCCGGCCTCAACCTGGCATTCGCCGACCTGATCGAATTCCTCGGCCGGCCGGTCGCCGCGGCGATCGTCGCCGCCGCGGTGATCGTCTGCGTGCGGATCGTCGACGAAGGCGGGCGGCCGAGCTTCGCCGCCGGCTACCGCGGCATGGGCCGGCGCTTCTGGCGGGTGGTCGGCGCCCAGATCCTCGCCACGCTCGGGGTGACGGCGATGGCGATCACGGTCGTCGGGCTCCCCTTCTCGCTCTGGAAGCTGGTCGGCTGGCAGTTCGTCGCCCAGCTGATCCTCTTCGAGGACCTGCGCTTCCGCGGCGCCTTCAAGGCCTCGAGCGAACTGGTCCGCGGGCGCTGGTGGCGGACCGCCCGGGTGACCCTGTTCTTCTTCCTGCTCAGCGTCGCCGCCGGGCCGGTGGTCGGCTTCGCGCTGATCTTCCTCAACTTCTCGCTGCTCTGGATCAACCTGATCGGCTCGCTGATCTTCGCCCTGCTCGTCCCCTACGTCACCCTCGGCCACACCTTCCTCTACCTCGACCTCTCGGTCCGGGCGGAGGAGGAACCGGTGGGGCCGAAGCGGAGCTGGCGCGAACGGCTGGCGAGGCCGTGGCCGCAGCGGCGGCGGGCTGAGCAACGGCCCGGCGCGGAGCCGGGAACGACCCGACCTAGCCCGCGGCCGGGTCCGGAGCCGGGGTCGGCGTCGCCGGCGGCGTAGCCGAGAAGCGCGGCACCGGGGCCGGCTGGCGGACGCCGTCGATCTCGACGAAGTTGCCGCGGGCGCGGTTGTGGGGGTCCTCGCGGGCCTCGGCCATCGAGAGGACCGGGGCGACGCAGGCGTCGGATTCCGCGAAGAGCTCGGCCCACTCGTCTCGGGAGCGCTCGGCGAACTTCTGCTCGAGCCGGGTGCGCATCGCCGCCCAGGTGGAGGGGTCGAGCTGGGCGGCGAAGGCCTGGTCGTCGGCCAGCTCCAGGCCCTCCAGCAGCGCCGCGTAGAACTGCGGCTCCAGGGCCCCGACCGCGATCCAGCCGCCGTCGGCGCAGCGATAGGTGTCGTAGAACGGGGCGCCGCCGTCGAGCAGGTTGACGCCGCGCTCGTCGCGCCAACCGCCGAGCTCGAGGAAGCCGTGCAGCATGCCGGTGACGCTGGCGGCGCCGTCGACGATCGCCGCGTCGACTACCTGCCCCTCGCCGCTCGCGCGGGCGTGGAGGACGGCGGCGAGGACGCCGAAGGCGAGGAAGGTGGCGCCGGCGCCGAAGTCGCCGAGCAGGTTGACCGGGGGAACCGGCTTGCGACCAGGCTCGCCGATCATGTGCAGGGCTCCGGAGATCGCCAGGTAGGTGATGTCGTGGCCGGCGGTGAGGGCGAGTGGGCCGTCCTGGCCCCAGCCGGTCATGCGGCCGTAGGCGAGCGCCGGGTTGCGGGCCAGGCACTCCTCCGGGCCGAGGCCGAGCCGCTCCATCACCCCGGGGCGGAAGCCCTCGATCAGCGCCTCGGAGTCGGCGACGAGGTCGAGCACCCGGGCGACTCCCTCGGGCGATTTGAGGTCGACCTGGATCGCCCGGCGGCCGCGGTCGAGGACCGGCGAGGCACCCCAGCTCTGCTTGCTGGCCCCGGGGCGGTCGATCCGGGTGACCTCGGCGCCGAGGTCGGCGAGCATCATCCCGGCGTAGGAGATCGGCCCGATCCCGGACATCTCGACGACCTTCATCCCCGCCAGCGGTCCCACGGGGGCCAGCCTACCGGCGGCGCGGGGCGTGGGCACCATCGACGCCGGCGGCAGCAGCGGATAGCCTGCCGGCCGTGAAGTTGCTCGCCTTCAGCGACCTGCACCGCGACCTCGACCAGGGGGCGAAGCTGGTCGAGATGTCGGCCGACGCCGACGTCGTGATCGGCGCCGGCGACTTCGCCTCGGTCCACGAGGGGCTGGAGGAAACGATCGACGCCCTAAGCGAGATCGAGACGCCAACGGTGCTGGTGCCGGGGAACAACGAGACCGCCGAGGCGTTGCGCGCTGCGGCGGCCGGCTGGGGCGCGGCGACGGTGCTGCACGGCGAGGGGACCGAGATCGACGGGGTGCCGTTCTTCGGCCTCGGCGCTGGAGTGCCGACGACGCCCTGGGACTGGAGCTTCGACCTCTCCGACGAGGAGGCGAGCGCGATGATCGCTCCCTGCCCCGAGGGGGCGGTGCTGGTCCTGCACTCGCCGCCGCAAGGCCACTGCGACGGCGGCTTCGGCAGCCCGGCGCTGCTGGCGGCGATCGAGGAGAAGCGGCCGCGGCTCGCCGTCTGCGGCCACATCCACGAGGAATGGGGCTGCGAGAGCGACGTCGGCGGCACGCCGCTGCGCAACCTCGGCCCCCGCGGTACCTGGATCGAGGTCTAGTGAAGGACGAGAGTCCGCGCCGAGCGGGCCTCGTGCTGGCGACGCTGATCCTCGTCGCCGGGGTCGCCAACCTCAACCTCTCGGTCGCCAACGTCGCCCTGCCGGACATCGGCAAGGCCTTCGACGCCGGCCAGACCGGGGTCGACCTGGTCGCGGTCGGCTACTCGCTCGGCCTCGCGGCCTCGGTCCTCTACCTCGGCGCGGTCGGCGACCGCTACGGGCGCAAGCAGATGCTGCTGCTGGGGATGGCGCTCTCGATCCCGGCCTCGATCCTCGCCGCCACCGCCTCCTCGATCGAGATCCTCTTCGCCGCCCGCGTCTTCGGCGGGGTCGCCGCCGGGATGGCCTATCCGACCACCCTGGCGCTGATCACCGCGCTCTGGGGCGGCGCCCCACGCACCCGCTCGATCGCGCTCTGGTCGGCGATCGGCGGCGGCATCTCGGCGCTCGGGCCGTTGCTCGCCGGGGCGCTCCTCGAAGGCTTCGACTGGTCCTCGGTCTTCATCGTCACCGCGCCGTTCGCGGCGCTCGCCCTGTTCTTCGCCTGGCGCCTGATCCCCGCCCACGTCAACGAGACGACCGAGCCCGTCGACCACCTCGGCGGCATCCTCTCGATCGCCCTGGTCGGGGCGCTGGTCCTGGCGATCAACCTGGCGCCCGAACCGGGCAAAGGGACGACCGCAATCGAGCTCGGCGTGATCGCCCTCGCCGCGGCGGTCGCCTTCGTCGTCCGCCAGCGACGCGCCAGGGTCCCCCTCTACGACCTCAAGATCGCCTCCCGCCGGACCTTCTGGGTGGCGGCGCTGGCCGGGATCATCGTCTTCGGCTCGCTGATGGGCGGGATGTTCATCGGCCAGCAGTTCGTCCAGAACGTGCTCGGCTACTCGACCTTGGAAGCGGGCCTGACGATCGTCCCCGGGGCGATCGGGATGGTCCTCGTCGCCCCCCGCTCGGCGAAGCTGGTCGAGAGCCACGGCTCCCGCTTCACCCTGCTCGTCGGCTACTTCTTCTGCCTGCTGGCTTTCGTCGTCATGCTCGTCCTCTGGGACGAGGGCGCCACCTACTGGGTGGTCGGGCTGGGCTACCTGCTGATGGGCGTCGGCGTCGGCTTCGCCGGCACCCCTGCCTCGCGCTCGCTGACCGGCTCGGTCCCGGTCAAGCGGGCGGGGATGGCCTCCGGCACCGCCGACCTCCAGCGCGATCTCGGCGGCGCGATCCTGCAGTCGATCTTCGGCGCCCTGCTGACCGCCGGCTATGCCTCCTCGTTCAGCAAGCAGATCGCCTCCTCGCCCGAAGCGAGCCAGGTCACCGAACGGGTCCAGAACGAGCTGACCAAGTCCTTCTCCTCCGCCGCCACCACCGCCCAGCAGTACCCCCAGTACGCCCACCAGATCGCCACCGCCGCCCGCCAGTCCTTCCTCGACGGCGGCGACTGGACCTACCTGGCCGGCATCATCGCCGTCCTCCTCGGCACCGCCGTCGTCTTCTTCCTCTTCCCCCACCGCGACGACGAGCGCTCCCTGCTCCACCGCTTCCACGCCGAAGACGCGGCCGCGGACGCCTGAGGCGGCTAGAGCTCAGGCGCCAGCGGGACCGAGCGCAACCCTGAGGCGATCCAGCCGTGCAGCGTGTCGGGGGCGACGTCGGCCCGGTTCGGCCAGGCGATCGTGCCGCCGGCGATCTCGACCCGGGCGAAATAGCGGGGGTCGGCAAGCGGCGCGAAGACGCCGGCGAAGCTCTCGGTCGAGAAATCGATCTCGCCCTCGAGCCCGTCCTCGAAGCGCACGCGCAGACGATGGTCGCCCAGCGGCTGAACCTCGATGACGTCGAACAGATCGGTCATATCGGCGAGGTTAAGGCATCGGTGGGATCGATTTCAGCTCCCGCCGCAGCCGCGCCCGCTCCCAGTTCTCCATCAGCCCAGCGCGGTGCAATCGCGCCCACTTGCGCACTCTGGCGAGCACCCGTGGCGGCAAGGAACCGGAGAGGAGCTTCCCGTCGATGATTGCCACCGACGCCTTCTCGCCGCCGTACCTGACGTGGAAGTGCGGTGCCCCGTGCTCGCGGTGATACATCCAGATTCCGACGCCGTAGAACGAGCTGATCCGGGCCACCACTCGACCGTAGGTCGGTCGGGCATACACGTGGTGCGCAGTTCGCGCCGATTCACGCGCCGATTCCGCGCGAGAGATTCACGGGGGATAATCGGAGCATGGCGCATCGAGTCTTGAGGGCGGCGGAGGCGTTTTGGCGGCCTTCGAATCAGATGGGGGTCGATAACACCGACCTTGGCAAGCAGCTGGAGACCGCGGAGCTGGGGGCGCGGTTGTGGCGGCTGGCGCCGGGGCAGGCGTCGACCAGGCACCGGCACAAAGGGCAGGAGGAGATCTACGTGCTGCTCGAGGGCGAGGGGCGGGTGCGGGTGGACGAGGAGCTGCTGACCTTGGCGCCGCTGGACGCGCTGGTGGTCGAGCCGGAGTCGGTGCGGCAGGTCTTCAACGACACCGAGAGCGAGGCGCTGTGGCTGGTGGTCGGGGCACCGAAGGAGGCGGCGAACACGCTGGAGATGAGCGCCGAGCTGCTGGAGTGGATGTACCCCGACGGGCCGAAAGCCCTGCCGCCCGAGCTGGCCGGGTGATCTCCCTTGCGCTGTTCCTTATCCCGATGTGGTGTGGATAAGGAACAGCGCAAGGGGTAGGACGCGGCGGATGGGGAGACGGATCGCGATCGTGGGGGTGCCGACGAGCGCGGGGGCCTTCGCGCCGGGACAGGAGCTGGCGCCGGCGGCACTGCGGGAGGCCGGGCTGGTGGAGAAGCTGGAGGCGGCCGGGGCCGCTGTGGACGACCGGGGCGATCGTGCGGTGTGGCGCTGGCGGCCGGACCGCGAGCAACCGCGAGCGCAGCACGCGGCGCTGGTCGGCGAGATCGCGCGGGAGACGGCGGGGCGGGTCGCGGCGGCGGGCGGCGACGCCGAGGTGGTGCTGGTCCTCGGCGGCGACTGCACGGTCGGAGTCGGGACGGTCTCCGGCCAGCTGGAGGCGGCGCTGACCGACTTCGAGGAGTCGGATGGGCTTGGCTCGGTCGAGCGGGTCGGGCTCCTCTACTTCGACGCCCATGCCGACCTCAACACGCCGGACTCGGTCCACGAGGGGGCGCTCGACTGGATGGGGATCGCCCACCTGCTGGGCGAGGAGGGGGTGCGGGCAGAGCTGGCGGAGATCGGGCCGGTGACGCCGCTGCTGGCACCCGACCAGGTGCTGGTCCTCGGCTGGGGGCCGGAGCAGGCGACCGCGCACGAGCGCGCGGCGATTGAGCGGCTGGGGCTGGAGGTGGTCGAGGGCGCGGCGCTCGCCGCCGACCCGGAGGGCACCGCGGCGGCGGCCCTGGCCTCGCTCGAAGCCAGCTGCGACCGAATCGTCGTCCACTTCGACGTCGACGTCGTCGACTTCGCCGAGACGCCGCTCTCCGAGAACCCCGGCCGCAACGAGGGGGTTCCGTTCGAGGCGGCGCTGCGAGCGCTGGCGGTCCTGCTGGCCGCGCCGCGGTTGGCGGCGCTGACCGTGACCGAGCTCAACCCGGCCCACGCCGAGGAGGGCGGCGGCGCGATCGAGCGGCTGGCCGCGGCGCTCGCCGCGGGGCTCGCCGGCCGCTGAGCGCCAGCCGCTCTTCCCGCACCCTCTGACCCAGCCGTAGTCCCCCTCTAGGATCGGACCGTGGAGAGCGGGGAGAAAGGTGGAGCGGCATTCGAGAGTGCCGCGGGCCGTTGGCTCCTCGTCGTCACGGTCGCGGGCTCGGGGATGGCCTTCCTCGACGGCACCGTCGTCAATGTCGCCCTCCCCGCGATCGGCCGCGACTTCGACGCCTCGACCAGCGCCCTGCAGTGGATCCTCAACGGCTACCTGCTCACCCTGGCCTCGCTGATCCTGCTTGGCGGCTCGCTCGGCGACCGCTACGGGCGGCGGCGGATCTTCGTCATCGGGGTCGGGGTCTTCACCGTCGCTTCGCTGCTCTGCGCGGTGGCACCGAACGTGGAGACGCTGATCGGCGCCCGGCTGCTGCAGGGGATCGGCGGCGCCCTGCTCACTCCCGGCAGCCTGGCGATCATCGAGGCCAGCTTCCGGCCGGCCGACCGGGCGCGGGCGATCGGCGCCTGGTCCGGGCTCGGCGGCGTCGCCACCGCCTTCGGGCCGCTGCTCGGCGGCTGGCTGATCGGGGCGATCTCCTGGCGGGCGATCTTCGTGATCAACCTGCCGATCGGGATCTTCGTCGCCTGGGCGGCGACCCGGCACGTCCCGGAGACGCGCGACCCCGGCGCCAGCGGGCGGATCGACATCAGCGGCGCCGCGCTGGCGGCGCTCGGCCTCGCCGGCACCACCTTCGCCCTGATCGAAGTGCCCGACAAAGGCGCCTCGGCGACGGTTCTGATCGGGGCGGTCGGCGGGGTCGCCGCGATCGTCGGCTTCTTCTGGCGCGAGCGCCGCGCCGCCACCCCGATGCTGCCGCTCTCGATCTTCTCCTCGCGCCAGTTCAGCGCCGCCAACGCGGTCACTTTCGTCGTCTACGCCGCCCTCGGCGGCTACTTCTTCCTGCTCGTCTCCTTCCTGCAGATCTCGCTCGACTACACCCCGATCGAGGCCGGCGCCGCCTCGCTGCCGGTGACCCTGCTGATGCTCGCCTTCTCCGCCCGCGCCGGGGCGCTGGCGCAGCGGATCGGCCCGCGGCTGCCGCTCACCCTCGGCCCGCTGATCATCGCCGCCGGCCTGCTGCTGATGACCCGGCTCGACGCTGGCTCCTTCTACCTCACCGGCGTCCTCCCCGGTGTCGTCGTCTTCGGCCTCGGGCTCACCCTGGTCGTCGCCCCGGTCACCGCGACCGTGCTCGCCGCCGTCGACACCGCCCACTCGGGGATCGCCTCCGGAGTCAACAACGCCGTTGCCCGAGTCGGCAGCCTGCTGGCGGTAGCGGTGCTGCCGCTGGCCGCCGGGATCACCGGCGACGCCTTCTACGACCCGGCGAAGATGACCCACGGATTCCACGTCGCGGTGGTGATCTGCGCGGTGATGTCGGCGCTCGGCGGCCTGCTCGCCTGGCTGACGATCTCCTCCGAGGTCCTCCACACCGAGGCCGAGCCCGACGGCGACACCCCGGAGCGGCTCGGCGAGGACTACTCGTGCGGGTTCGAATCGCCGCCGCTGCGACCCGGCCGCGAGGGGCGCTGCGAGGCCGCCGCCGAGGCGCCGCCGCGAGTCGTCGTCAAGCGCTAGTCGGCCTCAGCTGCAAGCGCTGCCTAGTTCGCCGCGGCGAACTGCTGCGCGAACCGGCTGAAGACGTCGAGCGCGGCCGGGTTTTTCAGCGAGCCGCGGCTGACCGCCTGCTCCGGGTCGCCGCCCATCAGGATGCGTTTGACCGGCACCTCGAGCACCTTGCCGGAGAGGGTGCGCGGGACCTCGTCGATCGCGAAGACCGCGTCGGGGACGTGGCGGGGGGAGCAGCGCTCGCGGATCGCGGCGGCGATCCTCCGTTCGAGGCCTTCGTCCAGCTCGGCGCCCTCGCGGAGGACGACGAAGAGGGCGATCCAGCCGTCGGTCCCTTGCCGCGGCAGGTCGATGACCAACTGGTCGAGCACCTCGTCGACCGTCTCCAGCGCCCGGTAGATCTCGCTCGTCCCCATGCGGATGCCGCCGCGGTTGATCGTCGAGTCGGAGCGGCCGTAGATGACGGCGCCGCCGTGCTCGGTCAGTTCGATCCAGTCGCCGTGGCGCCAGACACCGGGGTAGACGTCGAAGTAGGCAACGCGGTAGCGGCTGCCGTCATCGTCGCCCCAGAAGCGGATTGGCATCGAGGGCATCGGCTCGGTCACGACCAGCTCGCCGACCTCGCCCTGGACCGGGTTGCCGTCCTCGTCGAAGGCGGCGAGGGCGACGCTGAGGCTGGGCGCCTGCAGCTCGCCGCGGTAGACCGGCAGGGTCGGGACGCCGCCGACGAAGGAGGCGCAGACGTCGGTGCCGCCGGAGGTGGAGAAAAGCCAGATATGTCCTCCCAGCTCGCGGAGAAGCCAGTCGAAGCCCTCCGGCGCGAGCGGCGAGCCGGTCGAGCCGACTGCGCGCAGGCGCGAAAGGTCGCGGCCTTCGCCGGGGTGGACGCCGGCCTTGATCGAGGCCGAGACGAAGGCGGCGGAGGTGCCGAAGATCGTCACCCCGGCTGCGGCGGCGAGGTCCCAGAGCCGGGTCATCTCGGGGTAGCCGGGGTTGCCGTCGAAGAGGACGACGGCGCCGCCGCCGAGCAGGCCGGAGACGACCACGTTCCACATCATCCAGCCGGTGGTGGTGAACCAGAAGAAGCGGTCCGCCGGGCCGACGTCGATGTGGAGGCGGACTTTGACCAGGTGCTGGAGCAGGATTCCGCCCTGGCTCTGGACGATCGCCTTCGGGAGGCCGGTGGTGCCGGAGGAGTAGAGGACCCAGAGCGGGGCGGAGAAATCGACCCGGTTGAAGGAGAGCTGGTGCGGCCCGTCGCCGCCGAGTCCCTCCCAGGCGACCGCGCCCGGCAGCTCGGCCTCGGGGTCGAGGTAGCGGACAAGGACGGTGTGCTGGAGCGAGGGCATCCGCTCGCGCAGGCGCTCGACCGTCTCGCGGCGGTCGAAGTCCTTGCCGCCGTAGCGGTAGCCGTCGACCGCGATCAGCACCTTGGGCTCGACCTGGGCAAAGCGGTCGACGACCGAGTCGGCACCGAAGTCCGGCGAGGCGGAGGACCAGACGGCGCCGATCGAAGCGGCGGCGAGGAAGGCGACGGTGGCCTCGATCGCATTCGGCAGGTAGGCGACGACCCGATCGCCCTCCCCCACCCCGAGCTGGCGCAGGCCGGCGGCGACGCGGGCGACCTCGGCGCGGAGCTCGCCCCAGCTGGCCTCGGCAAGCGGGCGGGTCTCGGAGGTGTGGATGACCGCGACGGCATCGTCGTCGCGCTCGCGGAAGACGTGCTCGGCGTAGTTGACGCGAGCGCCGGGGAACCACTCGGCGCCGGGCATCTCGTGCGTGGTCAGGACCCGTTCGGGGGGCGTGTCGGAGAGGATCTCGAAGTAGTCCCAGACCGCCGCCCAGAACTCCTCGAGGTTGGCGACCGACCATTCCCAGAGCTCGCGGTAGCCCTCGGCGCCGGCGCCGCGCTGGGCGGCCTCCACCCCGCGCTCGCTGGCGAGCCAGCGGGCGAACTCGGTGATGCCGGCGGCCTCGACCGCCGCCGCGCTCGGCTCCCAGATCGGTGCGGTCTCGCTCTCGCTCATCGTGCGCCGGCTCCCGCGCCGGCCGGCTGATCTTACGTTCCGCGCTCGGGCAGCCGCGGCGGCGCGCTGCGGTAGCTCGGCGGCGTCTCCGAGAGGCGGATCGGGTTGCGCGGCAGCGGCACCGGCTCGCCGCCCTCCGGCCGCGGCACCAGGGCGATCGGGTCGAGCCCGATCCGCTCGGCGAAGGCGAAGGCCTCGGCGAGGTCGTGGACGGCGCCGGCAGGGACGCCGCGGGCGGTCAGCCGCTCCGCCCATTCGGCGGCGGGGCGGGCGGCGAGCGCCGCGACCAGACGCTCGCGCAGCGCCGCGCGGTTGCCGACCCGCTCCGGGTTGGTCGCGAAGCGCGGGTCGGCGGCCAGCTCCGGCTGCCCAAGCTCCTCGCAGAGGGCGGCGAACTGGCGGTCGTTGCCGACCGCGAGGACGAGCTCGCCGTCGCCGCTCGGCAGCGATTCGTAAGGGGCGATGCTGGGGTGCTCGTTGCCGATCCGGCCGGGGACGGCGCCGGCGACGGTGTAGCCGGAGGACTGGTTGACCAGCGCCGCCAAGAGCGAGGAGAAGAGGTCGACCTCGACCCGCTGGCCGCGACCGCTGGCGTCGCGGTGGCGGAGCGCGGCGAGCACGCCAACCGCGGCGAAGAGCCCGGCGACGACGTCGACCAGGGCGACGCCGACCTTCAGCGGCGGCCCGCCGCGCTCGCCGGTGACGCTCATCAGCCCCCCCATCGCCTGGATCAGCAGGTCGTAGCCGGGCAAAGCCGCGGCCGTCGCGGAGGAACCGAAGCCGGTCAGCGAGCAGTAGACCAGCCGCGGGTTCGCCGCCGCGCAGTCCTCGTAACCGAGACCGAGCCGCTCCATCACCCCGGGGCGGAAGTTCTCGACCAGGACGTCGGCCTCGGCGGCCAGCCGCTTCGCCTCGGCGAGGTCGCCGGGGTCGCGGAGGTCGAGGGCTAGGCTGCGCTTGTTGCGGTTGACCGCCTGGAAGTAGGTCGCTTCGCCCTCTGCGTCGTAGGGCGGCCCCCAGGCGCGGGTCTCGTCCCCCGTGTCGGGGCGCTCGACCTTGGTCACCTCGGCGCCGAGATCGGCAAGGACCATCGTCGCCAGCGGACCGGCGAGGACGCGGGAGAAGTCGAGGATGCGAAGCTCGCGGAGGGCGGAGCCCATTGTGCTTGGATGCTAGTGATGGCCTCCGCCACCGCCCCGCCGCAGATCCGCCCGCAGGACTTCCTCGCGATCGACGCGCTGCTCTCCGACGAGGAGCGCGACATCCGTGACACGGTGCGCGCCTTCGTCAGCAAAGAGGTGGTGCCGAACGTCGGCGAATGGTTCGAGGAAGGGAAGATCCCGCTCGACCTGGCGCCGCGGCTCGGCGGCATCGGCGTCCTCGGCATGCACCTCGAGGGCTACGGCTGCGCCGGCGCCTCGGCGACCGCCTACGGGCTCGCCTGCATGGAGCTGGAGGCGGGCGACTCGGGGATCCGCAGCCTCGTCTCGGTCCAAGGCTCGCTGGCGATGTACGCGATCTGGCGCTGGGGCTCGGAGGAGCAGAAGCAACAGTGGCTGCCGCTGATGGCGGCGGGCGAGGCGATCGGCTGCTTCGGCCTGACCGAGCCCGACGCCGGCTCCGACCCCGGTTCGATGCGGACCACCGCCCGCCGCGACGGCGAGGACTGGGTCCTGCACGGCTCGAAGATGTGGATCACCAACGGCTCCGCCGCCGACGTCGCCGTGGTCTGGGCGAAGACCGACGAGGGCGTCCGCGGCTTCCTCGTCCCCGCCGGCACGCCGGGCTTCACCACCCAGGACATCGAGGGCAAGATGAGCCTGCGGGCCTCGATCACCTCGGAGCTGCTGCTCGACGACGTCCGCCTGCCCGACTCGGCGCGACTGCCGGAGGCCAACAGCCTGCGCGGCCCGCTCTCCTGCCTCAACGAGGCCCGCTACGGGATCGTTTGGGGAGCTGCCGGGGCGGCCCGCGCCTGCTTCGAAGCCGCGCTCTCCTACGCCGGGGAGCGAGTCCAGTTCGGCAAGCCGATCGCCTCCTTCCAGATCCAGCAGGCGAAGCTGGCGCGGATGGCGACTCAGGTCAACCAGGCGACCCTGCTCGCCCTCCACCTCGGCCGGATGAAGGACGAGGGCCGCCTGCGCCCCGAGCACGTCTCGATGGGCAAGCTCGCCAACGTCGACGCCGCCCTCGACGTCGCCCGCAACGCTAGGCAGGTCCTCGGCGCCAACGGCGTCACCCTCGAGTATCCGGTGATCCGCCACATGAACAACCTCGAGTCCGTGGTCACCTACGAGGGCACCGCCGACGTCCACGCCCTCGTCATCGGCCACGCCCTCACCGGCATCGACGCCTTCCGCTAAGCCGCTCGGCGATCGTCAGGCGGCCGCGCCCGGCGATTCCGCCGGCTCGGGCAGCGCCGCTAGCACCTCCGCCGGCAACCGCGTGCTCGCCGCCCATACCTCGATTGCGACCACTGCGTCGGAAGCAGCGTCGTGATCGACCAGGCCCCAATCCATCTCCTCACTGACGACCTTCACGGCTGCCCCGGTCGGCAGCCAGGCGATGTCGGCGTCGCGGTCGTAATAGGCGAAGCGGTCGGTCACGGATTCGAGCATAGGACGCATATGTTTCTCCTGCCAGTCTGGAGGCTTGTTGTCAGCGCTCTGTCCACATCGTGACCACTCGCGCTCGACGCGGATCGCCGGCGACCGGGCAGTCGTAGAGGACGACGAAGCGGCCGCCGTCGGCACTGCGTCCGAAGGCACGCCAGTCGGCGCGGCCCACGTTCGGCAGTCGCGAAGACTGGCAGCGGCGAACCACAGCCTCGACTTCGGCCGGGCTGAGTTTGCGCTGGGCGCAACGCATCGCAGCGTGGAAGGTCCAATCGACAAATCGAATCGTCGGCACCCCACATCAAGGGACGGCGCGCGTCGATCTCTCCCCCGTCGCCGAACTCGTTGGCCGGAAAATCCAAAGGCGTAGGGTCGGGCGATGGCTGCTGGGCGGTTGAGCGTGCGGGTCGGGGTTGGGCTGAGCCCGCTGGCGGAGGGGCCGCCGAGCGATGGGTTCTGGGAGATGGTCGAGGTGCTGGAGCAGGTTGGGTGGGACTCGCTGTGGCTGAACGACTCGCCGGGGCGGTTGGGGAGCGTGGCGCCGTTGCCAATGCTGGCCGCAGTGGCGGCGCGAACGGAGCGGCTGAAGCTGGGAACGAACGTGCTGGTGCTGCCGCATCGCAATCCGTTGGTGCTGGCGCGGGAGCTGGCGACGGTCGACGTGCTCTCGGGCGGGCGGCAGCTGCCGGCGGGCGGGCTCGGGGTCGACCTGCCACGGGAGCTGGAGGCGACCGGGGTGGCGAAGGCGGAGCGGGGGCCGCGGGTGGAGGAGTCGGTGGCGGTGATCAAGGCGCTCTGGGGCGGCGAGCCGGTCACCCACCGGGGGCGGTTCTGGACCCTGGACGGGGTGAGGCTGGCGCCGCGGCCGACGCGGCCGCGGATCGAGCTCTGGCTCGGCGGCCGGGCGCCGGCGGCGCTGCGGCGGATCGGCCGGATCGCTGACGGCTGGCTCGCCTCCTTCGCCTCGCCCGAGCAGGTCGGCGAGGGGATCGCGACGATCCGGGCAGCCGCGGAGGAGGCGGGTCGGACGATCGACGAGGACCACTACGGGGCGACGATCTTCAGCGCGCCGAACGAGGAAGAACTGCCGGCGCCGGGCGACCTGCTGCTCGACCGGCTGCGGCCGGGGCTCGACCGAGCCGACCACGTTGCGGTCGGCGCCGCGGCCACGCGGGAGCTGCTCGAACGCTTCCTCGCCGTCGGCGCGACCAAGTTCGTGCTCAACCCGCTGGCCCGCGACCCGGCGGCCTGGCTGCGCGAGCTCTACCCGGCCGCGATCGAGCCGCTGGAGCGCGCCGGCGCCCAGGCGCCCTGAGCGATGCGAAAGCGTGGTTGACTTTTCCGTTCCATAGGCATGGAAAAGTCAACCGCGGTCGGGCCTCGGTGCCAGCAGTCGGCCGCCGATGGCGCTCAGCGCCAGTCGACGACTTCGTCCATCAGCTCCGGGTAGCGGCGCAGGAGGAAACGGGTGTAGCCGAGCATGTGCTCGCGCATCAGGGTCTCGGCACGGCGCGCGTGGCCGTTGGCGATCGCCTTCGCCATCAGCACATGGGCGTCGACCACCGCCTGGCGCACCTCCGGCGGCGCCTTCAGCAGGGTGAGGCGGTCGTGGAGGACCGCCTCGAGCGAGTGGGAGAAGAGGAAGAGGATGTTGTTGCCGGAGAGGGCGGCGACGAGGCGGTGGACCTCGACGTTGGAGTGGTGGTAGGCATCCTCGTCGGCGATGTCCTCGGGCCGGGCGGCGGCGAGCAGCTCCTCGACCAGCTCCGGGCGCTCGCCGCGGCGTTCGGCGGCAAGGCGAGCGAGGACGGGCTCCATGATCTGGCGCGACTCGAGCAGTTCGCGGAAGGTCATTCCGCCGACCTGGAAGTAGAGCGCCGACATCCGGCCGAAGTCCTCGGAGCTGACCCGGGCGACGACGGGGCCGCCGCCGGCGCCAGGCTTCAGCGAGATCAGCCCCTGTACCTCGAGGATGCGGAGCGCCTCGCGCAGGGAGGCGCGGCCGACTTCGTACTCAGCCAGCATCTCCGCCTCGGGCGGCAGCTGCACGCCCTCGGCGAGCTCTTCGGCGCAGATCCGCCGCACGATCCGCTGGGCGATCGAGACGGCAAGCTTTTCCGAGCCGGGTGAACGAGTGGCGGCGACGCCGCTTGACATGGGACAGAGCGTATCTGCGCCGCTCGCTAGCCGGCGGCGGCGAGCAGGTGGACCATCGCCGGCGCGCCGGGGGCGGCGGCGACTTCGGCGGCGAGTTTGCGCAGGGCCGCTTCACGGGCACCGGCGACGCGGCCGACCAGCGCCAGGTGCTCGGTCTTCGGCCGCGGCGCCGCGGCGCTCGCTTCGGCCGCGGCGGCGGCCAGGTTCGCTTCGGCGGCGGCGCTTTCCGGCCCGGCGCCGGGGATGAAGCTCGTTTCCGCTCCGGCGAGGCAGTTGCGGATGCCTTCGGCAATCAGTTCGGCGCGGATCTGGGTGCCTTCTTCGTTCGGGTGCAGGTGGTCTTCGAGCAGCAGCGAGGGGTCGCGGTTGACCGTCCCGGCCCAGTCCGGCGTCTGCGTCCCCGGCCGCGAGGCGGCGAATTCGTGCACGACCCGGTTCTTGCCGTGGTTGTCGATGCCGTTGACGGTGAAGCCGTGGATCGTCGGCACGACCATGCAGCGGTCACCGATCTCGGCCGTCACCTTCTGCAGGTTTTCGGCGAGAATCTGCGGATAGGCGGGATTGTCGTTGGTGCCCGCGTCGAAGACGATCACCGACTGGGACGGGTCATAGCTTTCTTGGAAGAGGTCGAAGATTTCGTAGCTGTTGGAGCCGCCGACCGCGTTGATGGTCAGCGGCACCCCGGGCAGCAGTTCTTCCAGGTGCGGCGAGGTCAGTTCCTCGAGGCTGTCGCCGACGACGAGGACGCCGCCGTTGCCTTCGGCGGCGCGGGCGCCGGGAGCGAGCGCGCCGAAGACGAGCACGGCCAGGAGCGTCGCCATCGCGGCGGCGACCGCCCTCCCCCGCGCGCTGAACGAGTGCGCCATCGCCGGGTTTGTAGCGCACCGGGGCGGCGGGCCCTGCTGGCGCTGGCGCTGGGGGCGGCGGTGTTCGCCCTGGCGCTGGGCGGCTGCGGCGGCGGCTCGAGCGGCCAGTCAACCGGCGGCGGGACCACTGCGGGCACGGCGGCGGCGGCGAAATCGAGCCCGGCGGCGGGCGACCCGAGCGCCACTGCGCACCCAGGCGCGAAGGAATCGGGCTCGGCGACGGATAGCCCGAAGGGGGCGAAGGCCAATGCGAACGCGGTAATCGACGCCGGCCCCTGCGGCCCCCAGCTCGACCAGTTCCTCGCCGACCTGGGAGGGCTGCGGAAGAACCTCGTCGTCGGCGTCTCCTACGAACAGTACGTCTCCGAACTCGGCGTCCTGCGCAAGATCTACGACCGGATCCCGGTCGATGCGATGAGCTTCGCCTGCCTCTCCGGCGCCGCCGAGAGCGCCGAGCAGAGCTTCGACGGCTACCTCGCAGCGGCCAACACCTGGGGCGATTGCGTCTCCGATTCCGCCTGCGAAACCACGGAGATCGAACCGAAGCTGCAGAGCAGGTGGAAGCTTTCGGCGCGGCAGCTGAAGCGTGCCCAAGCGGCCGCTGGCTGAGCGACGTTTATCTTTCAGACGATTAATTGGCTATTCGTTTGTACGATTAAACGTATAGTTGTGTCATGTTGTTCTCCGCTCCGCCAATCACCGAGACCCTGCGACGAGACCTGGACGAGCTCGACGAGCTTCGGCGAACCCTGACGCGGGAAGTCGAAAGGCCGGCTCGCTGGGTCGGTCGGCTGCGGCGCAGCGCTCGAGCCGCGGCCGTTGGCAGTTCGACCTCGATCGAGGGGTTCACGGTGAGCCCCGCCGAAGCGGCCCGCCTCAGCGCCGGTGAGCCTCCCAGCCAGCCCGAAAACGAGGACCAACTGGCCGTTGCTTGCTACGCGCGCGCGATGAACCATGTGGCCGTCTTGGCCGACGATCCATCTTTCCGCTGGTTTGATCGGGTGATTCTCGATCTCCACTTCGACGCCTGTGAATTCCAGACCGACAAGCGCCCCGGCCGATGGCGGACCGGGCCGATAGGAGTGACTGCCGCGGATGGAACTCTGGAGTTCCGCGGACCCGACGCGGACCTGGTTCCCGGACTGATCGACGAGGTGGTCGAATCGTTGGCCGACCCAGACCCCGACGAGAACATCGTCGTGCGGGCGGCGATGGCCCACCTGAATCTCATCTCAGTGCATCCGTTTGCCGACGGCAACGGCCGGCTCGCCCGCATCCTGCAGTCGCTCGTCCTCGCCCGCGAGGGACAGACGACGCCGGAGCTGCTCTCGATCGAGGAGTACCTCGGCGAGCACACGCCCCGCTATTACGCGGCGCTGCGCGAGGTCCAGGGCGGCGCTTTCAATCCTGAGCGGGACACCTCCCGGTGGGTCGCCTTCTGCGTCGAAGCCCACCTCGACCTTGCCAAGCGTCGGCTGAGGCTGGTCGATGCCGCTGCAAACCGCTGGGAGCGCCTCGAGGCCCTGCTCGAAGAGCGCGGCTGGCCGGAAAGGCTGGCGATCGCCCTCGAGCAGGCGCTGGCCGGCACCAGCGACCGCCGCCGCTATGCCGAGGAGGCCGAAGTCTCCACCGCCACCGCCAGCAACGACCTCCGCCGTCTGCTCGATGCCGGTCTGCTCGCTCAGTCGGGGCAGGGACGCAACACGTCCTACGAACCCACCGCGGCCCTCCGGGACGTGGTGGAGAAACTGACCTGAGCGGGCCCTAGCCAGTCATTTCGCGGGCGATCACGACCCGCTGGATCTCGTTCGTGCCCTCGTAGATCTGGGTGATCTTGGCGTCGCGCATCATCCGCTCCAGCGGGTACTCGTTGACGTAGCCGTAGCCGCCGAGCACCTGGACCGCCTCGACGGTGACCTTCATCGCGTTGTCGGAGGCGAAGAGCTTGGCCATCGAGGTCCACTTGCCGAGGTCGGCGGGACGCTGGGGCTTGTCGGCCTTCGAGCAGGCTTTGTAGAGGAGCTCGCGGGCGGCGGCGGTGCCGGTCTCCATGTCGGCGAGCTTGAACTGGATCGCCTGCAGGGTGTTGATCGGCTTGCCGAAGGCGATCCTCTCTTTGGCGTACTCGTTGGCGTAGTCGGTCGCCCCCTGGGCGATCCCGACCGCCTGGGCGGCGGCACCGAGGCGGGTCCGCTCGAGGGTGCCGAGGGCGACCCGCAGGCCCTTGCCCTCCTCGCCGATCAGGTTCTCGGCGGGGACGCGGACGTCGGTGAAGCTAGGGGAGCCGGTGGGCGAGCCCTTGATCCCGAGCTTGTGCTCGAGCGCGCCGGGGTCGAAGCCCTCGCGGTCCTTCTCGACCACGAAGCAGGAGGTGCGGCGGTTCTCGCGGTCGGTGGTGGCGAAGACGACGTAGAAGTCGGCGATCGTCGCGTTGCTGATCCAGGCCTTTTGGCCGTTCAGCACCCACTCGTCGCCGTCGCGGACCGCGGTGGTCCGCATCGCCGCCGGGTCGGAGCCGGCCTCGGGCTCGGAGAGGCAGAAGGCCGGCGACCACTCGCCGCTTGCGCACTTCGGCAGCCACTGCTGCTTTTGCTCCTCGCTGCCGAAGAGCTGGATCGGCAGGGTGCCGAGCTCCTGCACCATCAGCATCAGCGCCGAGGAGGCGCAGACCTTGGCGATCTCCTCGACCGCCATCTGCAGGACCAGGGTGCCGGTGCCGGTGCCGCCGACCGACTCCGAGAAGGGCAGGCCGAGGACGTCGTGGGAGGCGAGCAGCTCGCGAACGTCCCAGGGGTATTCCGATTTGCGGTCGATCTCGCCGGCGCGGGGCGCGATCTGCTCCTGGGCGAGGCGGCGGACCATGTCGCGCAGGTCGCGCGCCTCCTGCGGGATCTCGTAGGTCTCGCCCAGGGCTGGGGTGGTCTCGGTCGCGGTAGCGTCAGCCATCGTGTCTCCTCCAAAGCTCTTCGATTTCAGCCGTCGCCCGGCGCCGCTGGGCGGCAGGACGGCACTCGTCACCGGCGGCTCGCGCGGGATCGGCCGGGCGATAGTAGAACGGCTCGCCGCCGACGGCGCTGCGGTCGTCTTCGGCTACGCCAGCGACCGGGCCGCGGCGGCGGAGGTCGAGGCGGCGGGCGCGAAGCTGGCCGGCTCCGCTCGCGCCGAGCAGGCCGAGCTGGGGACGCCGGGCGCGGCGCGAGCGCTCTTCGATGCCGCCGAGGGCAGTCTCGGCGGGCTCGACCTGCTCGTCCTGAACGCCGGGATCGGCGGCCACGGGGAGCTGGCGGAGCTCGACGACGAGAGCTTCGACCGCGTCTTCGAGGTCAACCTGCGCTCCAACTTCGTGCTGCTGCGCGAGGCGGCGCGGCGGCTCCGCGACGGCGGTCGGATCGTCACGATCTCGACCATCAACACGACCAAGGCGTCGCGCGGGATCGGCCTCTACGTCGCCGGCAAGGGGGCGCTGGAGCAGCTGACCGCGGTCGCCGCGACCGAGCTCGGCGAGCGCGGGATCACCGCCAACGTCGTCTCCCCCGGCTATACCGACACCGACCTGCTGCGTCGCTCGGCCGGCGAGGAGGGGCTGCCGCGGCTGGCCGCCGAGTCGCCCTTCGGCCGGCTCGGCGAGCCCGCCGACGTCGCCGCGGTGGTCGCCTTCCTGGTCTCCGAGGAGGGCCGCTGGGTGACCGGCCAGAACCTGCGGGCGAGCGGCGGCGCCTAGGCGGCTCACGCCAGGCCGTCGGGGAGCGGCGGGAAGTCGGGGTCGCGGCGCTCGCTGAAGCTGGCAATGCCCTCGGCCAGGTCGGGGCGCCGCAGGGACTCGTGGAGCAGGCCCTCGGCCGCCTCGGCGGCAGGGACAAAGGCGCCCTCCGCGGCCTCGTGCAGCTGCCGTTTGATCACCGCGACCGAGGCCGGCGAGCACTGGGTCGCGACCTCCTCGGCGTAGGCGAGCGCCGCCGGCAGCAGCTCCTCCGCCGGCACCGCCGACTCGACCAGGCCGATCTCAGCCGCCTCGGCCCCGTTGACGACGCGGCCGGAGAGCAGCAGGTCGCGGGCGCGGCCGGCACCGACGAGGCGGGGCAGCATCCAGGCGATCCCGTACTCGGCGATCAGCCCGCGGCGGGAGAAGGCGGTGGTGATCTTTGCCTCGGTCGCGGCGAAGCGGACGTCGCAGTAGAGCGCCTGGACCAGGCCAAGGCCGGCGGTCGCCCCGTTCAGCGCCGCGATCAGCGGCTTCGGGAAGAGGTAGGGGCGCCAGCGCGGGCGTTTGCCGCTGATTCCGGATGAGCCGCCTTCGGTCAAGGTCGCGAGGTCGTCGAAGTCGGCGCCGGCGCAGAAGCCGCGGCCGCCGCCGGTCAGCACGACGGCGCGCACCTCGGGGTCGGCCTCGGCCCGGTCGAGCAGCTCGAAGTAGCGGTCCTCGAGGTCTTCGGTCCAGCCGTTCATCCGGTCCGGGCGGTTGAGGGTGAGGAGGAGGACCGAGCCGTGGCGCTCGGCCAGGACCGGCGGCTCAGCGGCCACCGGCGCCCCCGACAAGGGAGCGGCCGACAATCGACTTCATGATCTCGGTGGTGCCGCCGTAGATGCGGGTGACGCGGGCGTCGGCCCAGGCACGGGAGATCGGGTACTCGCTCATGTAGCCGTAGCCGCCGTGCAGCTGCAGGCAGCGGTCGAGCACCCGGCCCTGCAGCTCCGTGCACCACCACTTCGCCATCGCCGCGTCCTCGGCCGAGAGGGTGCCGGCGTTCAGCTCGGCGACGGCGCGGTCGACGAAGACGGTCCCCAGTTCGACTTCGGTCTTGATCTCGGCGAGGGCGAACTGGATGGTCTGCAGGGCGGAGATCGGCTTGCCGAAGGCGGCGCGGTCGTTGACGTAGTCGAGCGTCCAGCGCAGGCCGGCCTCGGCGGCGCTGACCGCGGAGACGGCGATCGAGAGCCGCTCGCGGGCGAGGTTGGAGACGAGGTAGAGGAAGCCGCGACCCTCCTCGCCGAGCCGGTTTTCGACCGGCACCCGAACGTCGGAGAAGAACAGCTCGGCGGTGTCCTGGGCGTGCATCCCGACCTTCTCCAGGTTGCGGCCGCGCTCGAAGCCCTCCATCCCGCGTTCGACCACGAGCAGGGAGATGCCGTGGTGGCCGGCCTTGGGGTCGGTCTTGACGGCGACGATGACGAGGTCGGAGTTGACGCCGTTGGTGATGAAGGTCTTGGTGCCGTTGACGACGTAGGCGTCGCCGTCGAGTTCGGCGCTGGCCTGCATCGCGGCGAGGTCGGAACCGGCGCCAGGCTCGGTCATCGCGATCGCCGTGATCAGCTCGCCGGAGGCGATTCCCGGCAGCCAGCGGGCCCGCTGCTCCTCGTTGCCGTACTCGCCGAAGTAGGGCATGCAGACGTCGTTGTGGAGGACCATGCCGAGGCCGCTGCCGGTGACCCCGGCGTAGGAGACCTCCTCGGCGAAGACCTGGTTGAAGCGGAAGTCGGCGAGGCCGACGCCGCCGTGCTCCTCCGGCACCTCGAAGGCGAGCATCCCCATCTCCCCCGCCCTGGCGAAGACCTCGCGGGGGACGGTGCCGGCCTCCTCCCAGGCGATGTGGTTCGGAGCCAGCTCCTCGGCGACGAAGCGGCGGGCCGACTCGCGGAAGTCCTCATGGACGGGTTCGAAGCCGGCGCGGCGCATGTCTCCCAGCGTACCAACCAACTGGTTGATTGGGAGATTGTCTAGGATGGCGCCGTGGACCCCGCCCTGCTGACCCCGCTCGACGAGTCCTTCGGCCACCAGCTCGTCGCCCCGCGCGCGGTCACCCAGCACGAGGACCCGCGCTGGGCCGAGCGCGCCTACTTCCTGCTGCACGTGAACGAGGGGCTGACGATCAACGCCGGCCGCCAGCTCTACCGCCACGCCGGCCACTGGACCGTGTTCGCGGCGGCGGCGACGCCGGGGCGCGAGGTCTGCCTGCGGACGATGCCGGAGTTCGCCCGTGGCGACGATCCCGACGCGGCCGCGGTCGGGCCGCTGACCCTGGCGGTCGAGGAGTCCTTCGGCCGGCTGCGGCTGGTCCTCGACGAGCCCGGCTTCCCGCTCGCCTACGACCTGACTTTCGAGGCCCGCTTCCCGCCGGTCGCCCACGACCCGACCCTGATCGAAAAGGACGGGGTGCTGCTGACCCATTCGATGTCGTTCTTCCAGAGCGGCAGCTTCAACGGCACCGTGGTCTTCGACGGGACCGAGCACGAGGTCCGCGACCGCGCCGGCTTCCGCGACCGCAGCTGGGGGGTGCGCAAACACGACGGCGCCCCGACCCGCGGCTTCGTCGTCTTCGTCGCCGCCGAGTTCGAGGGCGAATCGCTCTACGTGCTGCTGCACGAGACCGCCTCCGGCCGGCGCGCCTACACCGGCGGCTGGGCGATGACCCCGGACGGGAAGGTCGACAACGTGGTCGGCGCCGAGCACGAGCTGCGGATCGCCGAGGCCTGGACCGACGGCGGCCGGCTCGAGCTGGAGATGGAGTCGGGAAAGCAGCGGACCCTGGAGTTCGTGACCGAGACGCGGCTCTTCCTCAGCGGCGTCGGCTACAGCCCCGACCCCGACTCGAAGCTGCCCGGCAGCGACGATTTCGACCTCACCGACCTCGAGGTGGCGAAGCGGCTCGAGGGCCAGACCGACCACGGCTCCCGCTTCCGCGAGGGCGACCGGGTCGGCCACGGTTACGTCGAGGTCGGCCGCGGAATCCACCCGCGCTACCGGCCCGAGGGCTACGAACCGAAGAGCTGAGCGCCAACGTGACGTGGTTGAGTTTTCCGTACCTATGGAACGGAAAACTCAACCACGCTCCGCCAGTCGAGCCGGGGCGGCAGGATCCCAGCCGAGGCAGCGGACCCAGGTTCGGCCGGCGGCCCGGTCGAGGATCGCGACCGAGCCGGGTGGAGCCGGGATGCGCTCGGCGGCGGCTGGGCCGAGATCGGCCGCCTCGGCGACGGCGGTGGCGAGCTCCGCTGGAGGCAGGAGCTCGACTCGCGCCTCGATCGCCGGGGCGAGCAGACGAGCGGCGGCGCGCAGCCCGGCGGCTGCCGGTGGTTCCTCGCCACCCGAATCGCACCGGCTGGCCGGCGGCGCGCTCCCCTTCTCGACCGCGAGCAGGTAGCGACGGCCCTCGACCGCGGTCTCGGTGTCGGGGAGACGGCGGCCGTCGGGGCCGAGGCGGAGCGGGTCGGCGGCGCCGACGTTGACGGTCAGCAGGCGCGGCGCGGAGCTGGCGACGGCGTCGGCTTCTTCGCCTGGCGCGTAGAGGTTGGTCGCACAGGGGTCCTGGAGCAGCGCCTCGGCGCGGCTCAGCTCCACCCCGAGCGCTGCGGCGACGAGGACGTTGCAGACGAAGCGGTGGGCGACGACGGCAACGGCCCCGGGCGCGACCGCATCCGCGGCGGAGTCGGTCTCGGGGCCGGCGGCGATCCCGGCGAGGCCGAGAACGGCTCGGCGCTGCAGATCGATGAGGGATTCGCCGCCCGGCGGTCGCCGCTCCGGCTCTTCATAAGGGACGCTGAGCGCCTCGACTCCGCGCAGCGGCGTTTCGTCGCCGCCGATCCGCAGGCCCTCCATCCCCGTTGCCACCTCCAGCTTCAAGCCGGGGACCAGCAGTTCCGCCGTCTCCTGCGCCCGCTCGGTCGCCGTCGCCAGCAGCCGAATCAGCCCCAGCGGCTTCAGCCAGGTACCCGCGGCGCGCGCCTGGCGCCGGCCGCGCCCGGTCAAAACACGGCCGACGCCGGCGTCTCCGGTGGCCGCCTCGCCGTGGCGAAGCAGGGCCACCGCGCCGTCTCGGCGTGGGGTCTTCGCCTCGATTCCGTTACTCTACCAATCGTTTGGTTGACAACGAAGAGGAGCCCGGGTGCTGACCGAGACCGACGATTTCTTCTGCCACCAGCTGGTCGCGCCGCACGTCCGCGTCCTCCACAACGACCCGAGCTGGGCCGAGCGCGCCTACTTCCCGCTCTCCGACCCCGACCGCTTCGCGCTCGACGTCGGCGTCTCCCTCTTCCCCAACGGCGACGTGCTCGAGGCCTACGCGATCGCCACCGTCCCCGACGGCCCGCAGTGGTCGCTGCGCGCCTCCCGTGACCTCTCCGCCGGGCGCTGGCCGCTGGCGGTCGAGCCGTTCACCTTCGACGTCCTCGACCCCCTGACCAAATGGCGGCTGCGCGCCGGGCCGAACCAGAGTGGGATCGAGTACGACCTCGTCTACGAGGCCCGCTGCGACCCCTTCGAGACCTCCTCCCCGACGATCTACCGCCGCAACCGGCTGGTCTACGAGAACGTCAACCTGCTGCAGACCGGCCGCTACAGCGGCTGGGTCTCGATCGAGGGCGAGCGGTTCGAGGTCGACCGCGTCCCCGGCCACCGCGACCGCACCTGGGGCCTGCGCTCCAGCGGCGAGGGGCAGGTGCCGCGGGGGATGTTCGCCTGGCTCTCGGCCGAGTTCGACGACCTGGCATTGATGGTGATCGTCCACGAGCGCCGCGACGGCACCCCGGTGCGAATCGACGGCGCGGTCAGCCACGAGGGCGGTGAGCTGGTCGAGATCGTCGCCGTTGAGCACGACTTCGAGTTCGACCACCAGAGCCGCCAGCTGCAGCGTGGCCGCTTCGTCCTCACCGATGCCCGCGAGCGGGTCTGGGAGGTCGAGGTCGACCCCGCGATGCGCCTCTACCTCTCCGGCGCCGGCTACACCGCCGGCCCGCGGCGCCGCGGCCACCTCGGCGAACCGCTCTGGACCGAGAAGTGGGACACCGCCGACCCGCAGGTGCTGGAGCGGGTCGAGGAGCTGAACGACAACATCTGCCGGATGCGCTGTGGCGAGCGCCAGGGCCACGGCGTGGTCGAGACCCTGCTCGGCGCCCACGACCGCTACGTGGTCCGCGAGCGCGAGCTGCTCGAGCTCGCCTCGTTCTAGCCGCGGCGGGTCACTTTTCGCGGGCGGGGTCGGTGGTGGCGACGGGGCCGCCGGCGCCGGGAGCGGTTTCGCCGGTCGAGTCGACCACGCCCGAGGCCAGGTAGGCGACCTGGCGGAAGGGGGTGCCGGTCGGGGCCGAGGGCATGAACGCCTTCGGGTTGACGATCGTTTCGCCCTCGGCGAGCAGGCGGGCCGTCTTCGGGTCGAACACGAAGATCCGCTGCAGTCCGTCGTTCGACGCCAGGGCGAGCTGCGAGCCGCGGCGGCCGGTCACGTCGCGGGCGTTCGACTCGAGGGTGGTGCCGGGGATTTCGGCGAGGGCGTCGAAGACGGCGGCGCGAATCGCCGGCGTCACCGTTGGTTTTTCGAGGATCGCGAAGAGGCTCTGGATCGTCTGCTCGTTCCGGCTAACTCCGCCGACATAGGTGACGTCAAAGACCCAGGGTGGCTTGATCCGGCCATGTTCGAGCGCGTCTCGCAGCGCCTTCGGGTCGGTCGGGATCAGCTTCGGGTCGGGGAAGCTGACGTCCGGCGCCCATTTGCGGGTGACGAAGTCCTTGACCAGGTTGCCGGAACGGTCGCGGACCGAGTCCTGCCAGCGCGGGTCGAAGGCCCAGGGCGGCGGCGAGCCGGCCGCTTCCCAGCGGCGCTGGGCCGCCGGATCGAGGAAATGGACCGCGCCGAGGGTTTCGCGCTGGCGAATCGTCCCGTCCGGTGAGATCCATTTCTCGACCACGGTCGGGACCAGCGCCAGCGGCGCGTTCGGGTAGACGTTCGGGACCTTGTCGGTGAAGGTCCGCGGTTCGTCCTTGGTGCCGACGTGGCCGTGCGGCGTCCAGCCCTCCAGGGCAACCACTTCGGTCTTCTCGTAGAAGAACTGGCCGGGACCCGGCGCCGCTTCGACCGGGCCGGCGGCACCTTCGGCGACGGCGGCGGTCCGGTGCAGCGCCGCGGCGACCGCGGATTCGACCCGGCTGTCGCCGCTGAAGACGCCGAGGACGAGGACAGCCGCGGCGAGCACGGCGACGAAGGCGCCGGCGGCGAGCAGGCGGCGGCGGGAGCGCAGCCAGGCGAAGCGCTCGGAGCCACCGAGGTGCTGCGGGGCGAAGCGATGCCGCAGCCATCCGAGGGCGCCTTGGCGACGCGGCACGGATCGCTCCGCCCGCTCGAAGTGGGCGACCAGCAGGCCCCGGGCGCGCGCCCGGGCCTCGGCCGGCGCCGCGGGCAGCTCGGCCCGCAGCTCGCGCAGGAGGTCCATCTCGTTCATCTCGCTCACCCTTTCCTCGTCTCGATCGCAGTTCTCGCCTCGCCAGCCCCGCCGCCCAACGCCGAGCCGATCCGCGCCCGGGCCCGCGAGAGGCGCGATCGCACCGTCCCCACCGGCACCTCCAGCGCGGTGGCGATCTCGGCGTAGGAGAGGTCAGCCCAGGCGGCCAGCAGCAGCGCGTCGCGCTCCGGCCCCGAGAGCTCGGCCAGCCCCTCGACCAACCGCCGCCGCTCGCCGGAGGCGTCGAGCCGCTCCTCGACCCCGTCGAAGGCGTCGAGGACCGGGTCGGTGGCGCTGCGGGCGTAGGCGCGGAACTCGCGCGCCTCGCGTCGCCAGTGGCGCCGCATCAGGTTGGTGGCGATGCCGAGCAGCCAGGGGCGGGCCTCGCCACGGTCCGAGTCGAAGCGGGCGCGGCCGTCGAAGGCGACGAGGAAGGTCTCGGCGGCCAGCTCCTCGGCCAGGTCGGGGCCGATCCGGCGCTGCAAATAAGCGTGGACGGCATCGAAGTGGCGGTCGAAGATCGCCGCGAACTCCGGCGGCGCGGCGGCGGAGGCGGCGATCAGCTCGCTGTCGGGGGCCTGCGGGTCCATCCACAGGTGTATTGCCCGATCTGGCGATTTCGGTTCCAGCGGGAACCGTTTTCGGCTTCTGACCACGGCACCGCGGGGTCGTCGCGCCGCCTAATCGTCGAGGGTCAGGGTGCCGTCGGAGTCGAGGACCACGGGCTGGCCCGCGAGCTCGCTCGGCTCCCGGCCGTCGAGGCGGAGCTGCACCGCGCAGGGGAGGCCGAGCTCGCGGGAGACGATCGCGACGTGGGCCTGCTCGTCGCCGTTGGCGCAGACGATCGCCGCCAGGCGGGTCTGGATCGGGGCCATCATCGTCACGTTGGGGTGCTCGAGGTAGGCGACGAGCTTGTCGTCGCCGGGGGCGTCCATCGCCTTCATCAGGTCCTGGACGTCGAGCAGGGCGACGAAGCGGCCGCGGGCGGGCTCGGCGCCGCCGGAGACCATCGTGCCGGCGCCGATCCGCTCAGCCACGGTTGCTCCCGACCGGCTCGAGCGGGGTGAAGAGGTCGGCGCCGCTGCGGCCGAAGAGACGCTCCCAGACCGGGATCGGCTCGGTTTCGGCGACCTCGTCGATGCGCTCGCGGATCGTCGCCTCGAAGCGCGCGCGGGCCTCCGCCATCACCGCGGGGCCACAGCCGGCGGCGCGGAAGAAGGGGTCGATGAAGTCGAGGTAGTGGTAGACCGCGTAGGTCATGCGGAAGCGCTCGTCCCAGCCGAGCTGCGCACGGAAGACGCGCTCGCGCTCGCTCGCGGTGACGTTGAGGATCGCCTGGCGCTCCTCCTCGGTGACCGGCCGCGGAGCGCCGTCGTCGCAGGTGAGTAGGCAGGTGCGGCGCATCCGCGCCCGGTAGTCGACCGGGTCGGTCGCCATCCCCTGGAAGAGGTCGAAGCGGGGCGCGACGCCGTCGAGTTCGACCACCGAGCAGACGCTGTCGAGCGGCAGCACCGGCGACGCCCAGGGCAGCTCGCTGTGACGCATCCGGGTGAACTCCTCGACCACCAGGATCGAGCCGTCCGGCCCGGGATAGGGCCCGTGGTAATAGGTGGTGCCGCGCTGCTCGCCGCGGATTACGTAGCTGTAGAGCTGCAGCGCCGCGGTCGCCTCGCCGGCGCCGGGGAACTCCGCGGCGGGGATGCCGTGGGCTTCGATCGCTGCCAGCACTTCATCGGCCGGCGCCGCCGGCTGGGTGTCGCCGTCCTCGCAGGGGAGGAGCGGAGCGCCGGCTGGGAGGTCGGCTGCGTCGCCGTGGCGGTAGGCGGCGGCGGTCCTCCCCCACCACTCGATCACCCGCGCGGTCCGCTCCGGTGGGCCGCCGTCGCGGCCGAGGCCGAGCTCGTTCTCGCGGGCCAAGAGCTGGCCCCAGAGGACGCCGTGGATTTGGGCGCTGAACGGTTCGCCGCAGAGGCCGCGCCCGGCGGCGCCGATCTGCTCCGGGGTGGCGTGGGCGTCGAGCACATCGAGCGCCCAGTCGAGGTGGTCGAAGAAGGCGTAGACGCCCATCAGGGTGCGGCGGCGCATGTCGAAGAGGCCGGAGGTATGGCCGGACTTGCCGGCGCGGCGGAGGAACTGATCGACGGCGACGCTGAAGCGGCCGAGCAGCTCTTCGGCCGGCGGAGCGCCAGCGGCGGCGCGGTCGCCGCCCGCCGCAGCGCCGCCCGCGCCGATGTCGGCCTCGGCAGGGTTCACGCGCCGCCCGCCGTGCGCAGCTTGGCGTCGAGCGCCAGCGGGCCCTCGGGGAGCAGCAGGACGGGGTTGACCTCGAGCACCTCGAGCTCCTCGCCGTAGGCGAGCGCCAGCCGAGTCACCGCGTCGAGCGCCGTCGCCAGCGGCTCCAGCAGGCGCTCCGGCACGCCCAGCTCGGCGGCGAGATCGTCGACTTCTCCGGCCGCCAGCGGGACCAGCCGCACCGGTCGCGTCGCCGCCAGCTCGGCGGTCGAGCCGCCGGGGCCGACCATCAGCTCCAGCCCCAGCGGGGTGCGCCGGGCGGAGACCAGCAGTTCCAGGCCCAGCGCCTGCTCCTGGCGCTCGATCAGGACCTCGGCCAGCCCGCGGCCCGCCGCCGCGGCGGCGGCCTGGAACTCGTCCCAGACAGCGGCCGCCGAGGCGGGACCGGAGACGCCGCGGCGGACCAAACCCAGCGCGGCCTTGTGCTCCAGCGCCGGGTCGTGGCCCTTCATCACTGCGGACGGGCCGAGCTCCTCCAGCGCGGCGGCGGCTTCCTCGGCCGAGCGGACCAGGCGCGCCTCGGGCGCTCGCAGCCCGGCGCCCGCCAGCGCCTGCTTCAGTTCGCTCTCGCCGGTGCCCTCGGCCTGCGCCAGCGGCTCGGGCGCGGGACGCTCCGCCGGCTCGCGCGCCTCGGCTTCCCAGCCGCGGAGCACCGCGCCGACCGCGCCGGCCGACTCCAGCACCGGAACCCCGCCGGCGCGCGCCTTGGCGACCGCCTCGACGCCCATCGAGCCGCCCGGCCAGAGCACCGCCAGCGGCAGCTCGATCTCGGCCGCGGCCGCGACCATGTCCTCGGCCAGGGCGTCGGAGAGGTAATGCGGGTGGACCGCCATCGTCATCAGCAGCGAGTCGTAGGAGCCGCTCGAGGCGAAGGCGCGGCAGGCGTGCTGAAGCAGGTCGTCGACCGTGGTCAGGGCGTCGGCGAGGTCGCAGGGGTTCTGGGTCGAGGCGTAGTAGGGCAGCACTTCCTCCAGCGCCGACTGGACGCTGGCCGGCGCCGCCGGCAGCTCGTGGCCGGACTCGCGGACGCGGTCGGCGAGCAGGGCCCCGAGGCCGCCGGTGGTGGAGACGACACCGACCCGTTTGCCGCCGCGGCGGCGCGCCCCGGTCGACAGCGCCGCCGCCGCCTCGGCGAGGTCGGTCAGCTCGTCGACGATGATCGCCCCCGCCTGGCGCAGGGCCGCCCGCTCCGACGCGCCGACGGCGACCAGCTTGCCGGTGTGCAGCGAGGCGGCCTCGCGGCCGGCGTCGGAGCGGCCGACCGAGAGGACCAGGATCGGGGTGCCGGTGGCCGCCGCGCGGGCGAAGCCGGTGAGCGCCCGCTCGGGGTCGCTGAAGCCCTCGACGTAGCAGGCGACGACCCGAGTCTCCGGCTGCATCGCCACCGCTTCGACCGCCTCGCCGACCTCGACGTCGGCCTCGTTGCCGGTGTAGAGGATCTGCGAGATGCCGGCGCCGCGATCGAGCACGCGCTCGGCGACGAGGCCGCCGACGGCGCCGCTCTGGGCGACGATGCCGACCCCGCCGGCGGGGATCTCGTGGCCGCCGACGAAGGCGTTGACCGAGGCCATCGTGCGGGCGGTGGCGTTGACGAAGCCGGGGCAATTGGGCCCGAGCAGGCGGCTCGGGGAGGCGGCGAAGATCGCGCTCAGCTCGGCCTGGCGCGCCTTGCCCTCCTCGCCAGCCTCGCCGAAGCCGGCGGTGAACATCACGTTCAGCGGGATCTCCAGCCGCGCCGCCGTCCGCGCCGCCTCGAAGGCGGCCTCGTCGGGGACGGTGATCAGGGCGCAGTCGAGCGGTCCCTCGACCTCCTCCAGCGAGGCCACCGCAGGGATGCCGCGGACCTCGTCGGCGCTGCGGTTGATCGGCACGATCTCCCCGGGGAAATCGTGTTTCTGCAGGTGGTCGAGGTAGCGGGCGGAGAGGCTGCGCGGGTTGCGCGAGGCGCCGACCACGGCGATCCGCCGCGGCGCCAGCACCCCGGCCAGGTGCGGCTTCGCCACCGCCTCGGCGCTAGGCACCGCCGCCGGTTCCGATCTCGATGTCCCAAAGCGGCGGGTCCTGGGGCAGCGCCACCTCGGTGTCGATCTGGACCGCGCAGCCGGGGCAGTAGTAGCGGCGCAGCTCCAGCGTCTCCGCCAGTTCGTAGGGGGCCGGGTCGCCGACCCCGGGGACGTCGGTAACCGGGGCGCGGTCCTGCAGCACCCAGAGCTTGTAGTTCTCGCCGGCGTCGCAATGGTCCTCGCCGCAACGGGAGCAGCGCAGCCGCCCCGCCTCGAGCTCGAGGTACTCGCTGACTAGTCGTGCCATGCCCAGCTCCCTTCGCCCTTGCGGGAGCGCGAGCGGCGCTCCTCGCGGATCAGCTCGCGCGCCTTCGCGCTCGCCTCGTCGTTCGCCACGCCCTCGTCGAGAGCGACGCCGTAGATCCGCGCCGCCGTCTCCGCGGTCACGTAGCCGTCGGCAACGTCGACCGCGACCCGCTCCGGCTCGCGCTCCAGCGGGTCGCCGTAGCCGCCAGAGGCGGAGGATTTGACGAAGAGGACGTCGTCGGCCTCCTGGTCGGAGATCCCCTTGAAGTCGAGCGTCTCCTCGGTGCCGCCGACCTGCTCCGGCGTGGTCGGGATCGTGCCCGAGGCGAAGACCTCCTTGGCCTTGCTGCCGCGCTGCATCCGGTAGCGGATCGTGCCGCCCGGATAGCCACCCGCCAGCCCCTGGTTGTTGGGGAAGGCGACGCCGTTCGCGAGGGTCTGGGTGGTGATCGGCGCCGGCGCGTCGTGGGGCATGTAAGCGATCCCGATCCCGGTGCCGCCGCGCCAGCGCCCCGCCCCGCCCATGTCCGGCTCCTCGCGCCGGTAGAGGTAGAGCAGCGGATATTGCTGCTCGTAGAGCTCGACCTCGGGCTCCTGACTCTGCGGCGAGTGGATGATCCCGCCGGTGTCGACGCCGTCCTTGTATGGACGGGCGCCAACCGCGCCGGCCATCGGGTCCATCATGAAAGCCAGCATCGGGTCGCCGTACTGGCTGACGCCGGAGAGCATCATCAGCGTCCAGGAGCTCATGTTCATCGCCACCGCCTCGTCGCGCAGCTCGTCACTGGCCAAAAGCATCTTGCTGACGCACTGCTGGGCGAGGTTCATCGAGAGGTAGATCCCGGTGGCGCCGGCGCAGGAGACGAGGCCGGGCGGTTCGGCGTGGACGATCGTCGCTTTCTCGCTGACGTAGTCGATGTTGCGGAGCATCCCGCTGGAGGCCCAGGGCAGGTCGAAGCAGAGGTACTGGAGGATCGGGAACAGGGTGCCGGCGCGGAAGCCGCCGTGGGAGCAGTTGAGGATCCCCACCTGCGGGTCGGTGCCGGTGGTGTCGAAGGTCAGCCGCTCGCCCTCCTTGGTCAGGGTCAGCTGCAGTTTGTGGATCCGGTCGTCGCCGATCGCCGCTTTGTCGACGTGTTCGACGTGGCGCCACTTGCCGTCGGGGATCGTCCGGAGCCGCTCGCGGAAGCGCACGTCGGCCTCGTCGATCATCTTCTTCAGCACCGCGGCGTAGGTCTCGGCGCCGTATTCGGCGATCACCTCCTTGATCCGCCGGCCGGCGACGATGTTGCCGGCGACCTGGGCGCGCAGGTCGAGCGCCAGGTAGTCCGGCAGTCGCGAATGGCTCAGCCAGATGTCGAGGATGTCGGGGCGGACGCGGCCGTTTTCGGCGATCTTCACCGGCCGGAACGGGCGCGGCTCTTCGAAGGGGTCAGTGGCCGCGGTGCAGAGGCTGCCGAAGGCGTTGCCGCCGACGTCGAGCTGATGCAGCATCGAGCCGGTCCAGGAGATCAGCTTGCCGTCCTCGAAGATCGGGCAGAGGATCGCCACGTCGTTGTAGTGGCCGGCGCCAAGGAAGGGATCGTTGACGAGGAACATGTCGCCGTCGTTGATCCCGACGTCGCGGCTGCGCATCTCGATCACCGCCTTGATCAGCATGTCGAGGATCACGCCGTGCCAGAGCACGTAGGTGCCGACGGCGACGACGTTGCCGACCTCGTCGGCGACGACGACGTTGAAGTCCTGCGCCGCGGTCACCACCTGCGAGCCGGAGACGCGGGCGATCGCGTTCGCCTGCTCCTCGTCGATCCGCTGGATCCGGTGGCGGATCACCTCGTAGGTGATCGGGTCGAGGTCGGCTAACGCCGCCTCGGGGTCGGCGAGCTCGAACAGCGCCAGGTCCTCGGCGATGTCGAGCTCCTCACGGGCCGGGGCGCCGTTGTAGAAGACCTTCTCGGTATCGGCGGTCGTGCTGCTCACGGTTCCTCCTCCTCTCAGGCGGCCGTCGGGGTCGCCGCGTTCTCGGCCGCCTTCGCGACCCCGATCTCGATCGTCCCCGCCTCGCCCCACTCGGCTCGGTCGCCGGGATGGAGGACGACGCAGGTGTGGTCGAGCTCGATCACCGCCGGGCCCTCGACCACGGCGCCGGTGCCCAACTGGGCGCCGTCGTAGGTCTCGGTCTCGGTGCGGCCGAGGCCGTCCCAGTAGATCGAGCGCCTGCCCTTGGTCGCGGCGGAGGCGTCGGCGCTACCGCCGTCGCCGGCGCCGAGCGCCAGCGGCTCGGTGCGGCCGACCCCGGTGACCCGCAGCATCAGCAGCTCGACCCCCGCCTCGCGGAAGCCGGCGCCCTCGCCGAAGAGCTCGTCATAGCGGGCGTCGAAGCGGTCGATCACCGCGGCGGCGCCGGCGTCGTCGGCGATCGGGCCGTCGAGGCTGAGCTCGACGTCGAAGATCTGGCCGACGTAGCGGAGGTCGACCGAATAGAGCAGGTCGATGTCGGCGTCGGCGACGCCGTCGGCGCGGAGCAGTTGCTTCGCCTCCTCGGCCAACTCGGCGAAGACCGCGGCGAGGTGGGCGCCGTCGAAGGGCGCGAAGGCGGACTCGGCCCGCTCCAGCACGTAGCGAATGTTCGAGGTGAGCACCCCGAGCGCCGAGTAGACCGAGGCGACGTTGCCGAGCGGGACGACAACGTGGCTGACGCCGAGCTCGCGGGCGAAGGCGGTGGCGTGGACCGGGCCGGCGCCGCCGTAGGCGAAGAGGTCGAAGGTGCGCGGGTCGTAGCCGTTCTCGATCGTCTTCTTGCGCAGGAAGTCAGCCATGTGGCCGTTGGTGATGCGGAAGATCGCCTGCGCGGCCCCCTCGGTGCTCATCCCCAGTGGCTGGGCGACGTGCTCGTCGATCACCCGCTGGGAGGCGGCGACGTCGAGTGCCATCTCGCCGCCGAGGAAGGCGTCGGGGTTGAGGAAGCCGAGGACGACGTTGGCGTCGGTGACGGTCGGGCGTTCGCCGCCGCGGCCGTAACAGGCGGGGCCCGGGTGGGCGCCGGCCGACTGCGGGCCGACTTTGAGCAGGCCGGAGACCTCGTCGACCCAGGCGAGGCTGCCGCCGCCGGAGCCGATCGAGGAGACGTCGACGATCTGGCCGAAGAAGGGGTAGCGGTGGGCGACGCCGGAGCCGGCGGTGATCGGAGCGCCGCCCCGGACGAGGCCGACGTCGAAGGTGGTGCCGCCCATGTCGGTGCAGATCACGTTCTGCTGCTCGGCGCGGCCGCCGAGCTCGCTGGCGCCGACGACGCCGGCGACCGGGCCGGAGTCGACGCTGAACAGCGAGACCTCGGCGGCGCGGGAGGCGGGAATGACGCCGCCGGAGGCCTGCATGATCAGCGGCTCCACCTTCAGGCCACGGTCTCGCAGCGCCGCGGTCTGCTCTTCCAGGTACTTGCGCAGGACCGGCGCGCAGTAGGCGTTGATCGCAGTCGAGGAGAAGCGCAGGTACTCGCCGAGCCGGGCGACCAGGGCGTGCGAGGGGGTGACGTCGAGCTCCGGCGCCACCTCGGCGACGATCTCCGCCGCCCGCTGCTCGTGCTGGGGGTAGCGGAAGGACCAGAGGAAGCCGATCCCGATCGCCTCGACCCCGGCGTCGCGCAGCGAGACCGCCGCCTCGCGGACCGCCTCCTCGTCGAGCGGGACGATGACTTCGCCCTTGTAGTCGATCCGCTCGTCGATCTCGACGATGCGGTCGCGGGCGACCAGCGGCTGGGGCTTGTCGAGGGCGCCGGAGTGGCGGATGTCGTCGTCGGAGAGGCCGGCGATCTTGCCCTGGGCGCCACCGGCGACGTAGAGGGCGTCGCGGTGGCCGCGGGTGGTCAGCATCCCGGCGGCAACGCCGGACTGGGTGACCAGCAGGTTCGTGGTCAGGGTGGTGCCGAGCATGAAGCGGTCGACCCGCGGTAGTAGCTCCTCGGCGCTCAGCCCCGCTTTGGCGGCGAGCCCGTCGACGATGTCGCGGGTCGTGCTCAGCAGGTCGGCGGGCCGGGTGTCGACCTTTTCGACGTAGCTGGAGCCGTCCTCGCCGACCATGAAGGCGTCCGTGAAGGTGCCCCCCATGTCGATCCCGATCCTGTAATCCGCCATTCCCCGGTGCTCCTTCCCTGGTCCTGCCTCAACCCGATTTCGTAACCCTACCAACCGGTTGGCTGGTCAGTTGGCCCTGTCCCTGGTACATTCTCGACCGAAAGGTTGGTTGGGAGGGTTGTGGGAGACCCTTTTCGGCTTTCCGGAGCGAAGTTCTCTTGTTCAACAGAGGAGGGTCAAGGTGGACCGAAGGAAGCCCAGAGGGCTCGTGCTGTTGGTGATGGCGATGGCCATCGCGACGGCAGTGATCGTCGCCGGCTGTGGCGGCGGCAGCGACTCGACCAGCGGCGGCGGCGAATCGTCCAGTTCGACGGAAGCTTCGTCAGGCGGCGGCGCGACCGTGCCGAAGGAGACGATCGCCTACGTCGAGCCGGCGGCCGTCGACGAGGTCACCAATCGCAACGTCAGTCAGATGAAAGAATCGGCGAAAGCCCTCGGCTGGGAACTCAAGTTCACCAACGCCCAGGGCGACCAGAGCAAAGTCGCCACCGCGGTCGAAAACGCCGTCAACGAAGGGGTCGACGCGATCGTGCTCGGCTCCGAGGACGCGAAGCTGATCCGGCAGCCCCTGCTCAACGCCGAAAAAGCCGAAATCCCGGCGATCGTGATCGGCGGCGAAGTCGAAGAAGACTCCCTCTACCTCGCCGAATACACCGAGGACGAGCCGTTGATGTCGACCCTGCTGACCGAAAAAATGGTCGAAGACCTGGGCGGCAAAGGCACCGTCGCGGCGATGGAAATCGGCCAGCTGACCTCGGGCATCACCCGCGCCGAAGCGCGCGAAGAAGTGCTCGAAGGATCCGAAGTCGAAGTCGTCGACAAGCAGGAAGGCGACCTCGCCGACCCGATCCAGGGGACCAAGAAGATCGCCTCCTCGATGCTCTCGGGCAACCCCGACCTCTCGGCGATGTGGCTGGTCTACGACTACATGATGGGACCGACCATCGAAGTCCTCGAAAGCACCGGAAACAAATCGACGCAGATCTACACCTGGTTCGCCGGGCCCGAAAACGTCGAAAAACTGCGGAGCAACCCGCAGGTGAAAGCGCTGATCGAGGCCAACTTCGACCACACCGGGCTGATCGCGATGGACCAGCTGGCGAACCACTTCGCCAACGACGAAGAAATCAACCCCGAAGCGCTCGCAGAATGCCCCCTCAAGTACGAGGTGATCGAAAAAGAAAACGCGCCGCCGGCCGGCGAACTGAAATGGCCGCTGCCGGAAAACGCCGCCGAATTCCACAAGAACTGGGAAGAAGGCAAATACGGCGAAGGCGCCGACTGCGGGCCGAAAGGCGGCGAAGAAGCCTAGCCCCCACCCCCCACCAAGCCCGCGCTCTCCCGCCGGGCGCAGTTCCCAGCCCGGGCCCCGCAAGGGGCCCGGGCTTTTTCGTGGTCGAACCTAGACGTAGGGCAGATCCTCGACGACCTGCTCGAAGTGCTGCCAGTAGGCCGTGCCATCGGGGCCGGCGGCGCTCACCGGGATGCCGGCGAAACGGAAGTCGTCGCCGACCTCCTCCAGGACCTGGCGGGCACCGCTTGCCAGCATGTACTCGGAGAGGCCCGCGCTCTCGTTGTCGCGCAGCCAGCGCAGCAACACCCGCATCGCATGGAGGAACTGCGGCCAGTCAACGTGGCGCGGCGGCATTTCCAACCCCAACAGGCCGAGCCAGCGCCCGCGATCGAGCTCGAAGCGCTGTTCGTTGCCGAGGCTGCTCGAGCTGGCGACGCCGGCGGCTCGCAGGGCCGCCGCCGCCTCCTGGGCGTTCCGCTTCGCGTAGCCGGTCGAGACGGCAAGTGCCTGGACGGTCGTCCTCGGCGCGTCGACCGTGAGCAGAACGCGGACGACCTCGGCCCGAGCGCCGACGCCCAGCACGCTGCGAAGGCGGAACGCGAGATTGATCGGAACGAGCAGGTCTGGGGACTGCGAGCGGCGGTCCGGCTCGCGCAAGGGCTTCAGCAGGCCGGCCGCGAGAAAGGCGGGGTCGACCGCTCCCAGCGGCTGCCGCACACCGACGTAGAGCGGCTCGCCCACCTCACTCGGCGGTGGCACCGGCTCGGGCCACCGGCTCTTGCGACGCCACTGTGAGACCCAGGCCGAAGCGGCGTCGGCGAGCGCGCGGTCAGCCGCATCGACAGCCAGGTTGCGCAGGCGCTGCCCGCTGGCCAGGCGCTCGTTGACGAGTAGCCAATCGAGGGTCTCGTCGAAGAGGCGCGGGTCTTCGCGACCGACCTCGAGGCTGGTCAGCGCCAAGGCCTCGGGGTCCGCCGCCCAGGGCGAGGGCGAGGAGGAAGCGGCCGGCATCCCCATCTGGCCCCACTGGCTCCAAAGAAAGCCGGCGAGCCGGCGCTGCAGCCTGTCCTTAAGCTCGCCGGGGCCCATCCCCCGCTCCCAGATGGTCGACGACTTGGTCGAGGATCGCGGCGAATCCCGGCGACGCGTCGTGGTCGCGCGCCCAGGCCGCGGCCGCGCGCAACTCCGCGGGGCTCGGGTCGAGCGCACGGAGATCGCGCTCGTGCTTACCGGGGCCCTGGTCGACCGCCGCATAGAGCTTGAAGTGGATCTGGTCGTAGCGCGAAGCGAGAAAGACGGTCAGTCCGGGGCCGTAATCGCGCCGCTCGAGCCGCTCGAGGAAGCCCTCGGGCAGGCCGAAGTCGAGCAGGCTGGTCGGGCCGGAGTTGAGCCAGTCCGGCGCCAACGAGAAGTCCCGGGTGACGTGGTCGCGCGCTTCCCGCAGCGACGGCGGGAGAGGCTCGGCGCTGACCGGACCCTCGCCGGTGCGCAAGGCGACGATGTCGATATCGCGGGTCGAGCGCTCGATTAGGCCGAGGGCGAGCAGGGCCGAGCCACCGTTGACGATCAGCTCGAAGCGCTTACCGGCGGCGGCGAGCTGCTCGCCCAGCGCGCCAAGCAGGCGGTCCGCATCCTCGTTGCTCGTGATGTCTGACATCTCGATTTGAGACGTTATACATCTCGATTAACCAGGGATGCAATTCGACGTGCAAATTGCGACCCGCAATTATGCGGACGAGCACCGGGCGGCCTAGTCAGACCACTCGGCGACGGCGCGGTCGAGGCCTTCGGCCCAGGGGCGAATGTCGGGGCCCTGCCAGCCGTCGGCCTTGCGAGCGGCGAGGAAGGCGACGACCTTGGCGTAGCCGAGGGCTCGCCACCAGCGCAGGGAGCGGGGGTCGGGGTCGAGGCCGCGGGCTTTGCCGTAGGCGGCGAGCAGCTCCTCGTCGGGCATCCAGGTGCCCCACTCGCGCATGGTCGAGACGCCGAAGTCGCAGAGCGGGTCGCCGGTGCTTGCCATCTCCCAGTCGAGGATGCCGGTGACGCGGCCGGCGGCGGCCATCAGGTTGGCGGGGCGGAAGTCGCCGTGGACGACGCAGGGTGGGCCGGTCGGCTCGGGCGGTGAGGCCGAGAGGCGCTCGAGGGCGAGGGGCAGCTCGGGCGGGGCGCCAGCGCCGGCTTCCTCGCGCAGGCGGGCGGTGCCGGCGAGTTCGCGGGCGACGTGGGTCTCGCCCTCCTCGCGCTGGGGCCAGCCCTCCGGGACCGGCAGCTCGTGCATCCGCACCATGGTCGCGAAGGCGTCCTCGCCGGATCCCTCGCCGCCGCGCTCGCGCATCTGCTCCCAGGTCATCGTGTTGGCCCCCGCCAGGTAGCTCATCAGCAGGCCCGGGGAGCCGAGCTCGGAGCCGTCGCGGTCGACGATCAGCGCCGCCGGCGCCGGCAGGTTCGACCCCTTCAGCAGCTCGAACAGCTCGCCCTCCTGCCAGGGGTGCAGCCGCGGCAACACCTCCGGCCGCGAGGGCGCCAGGCGCAGGACCGCCGCCGGCTCGCTCGCGACGCTGACGATCAGGGTGTCGTGGGTGACCCCGCGCGCGAGCTGCTTGTAGGTGACGGCAGCCGGGTCGGCGCCGAGGCGGGAGGCGACGGCGGCGTGTCCGGCGCTCTCGCCGAATGGATGCGCGGTCCCATTCGGGCGGTGCGCGCTTCCGCTAGAGCGGGGCGACGTCATAGCGCTCGTGCGCGCCGAGCAGAGTCTCGACGATCCCGTGACCCCGGCGCTCGCCGCAGCGCAGGTGGCAGACGTTGTCGTTGAGGTTGTCGTGGCGGCGCATCGTCGCCGGGTCCGAGAGGTCCCAGTCCTCGGTCCAGAACGGCGCCCCGAGGTGGCCGCGGCGACGCTCGTCGGAGGTGTAGCCGCCGCCGGCGAGGAAGAGCCGGAAGGAGGGCTCGCCCTCGACCACCCAGGTCTCCCCCTCCTCGTCCTTGAGGGTGATCCGGGCCGAGGTGACCTGGCGGCTGTCGTGGTCGAAGACGAGGTCGTGGGCGAACTCGGCGATCGGCACGACCCGTTCGCCCTCGTCATAGGTGACCGCCCCCGAGCGGACCACCGGGGTGCCGTCGAAGCGCTCGTACATCATCGCCAGGATCGAGACGTCGTCGAACTCGGCGAACAGGGTGCAGACGAGGCCGCGGGCGATCCGGCCCTCGCCGCTGGCGCGGACGCCCCAGCTGCGGTCGCGGTTGCCGGGCAGGCCGTCGAGCTCGAAGCGCTCGCCGCGGACGTCGACCCAGCCGCTGTAGCGGCCCGGCTGGAAAACGATCACGTTGTCGTACATCAGCCGCCCCTTTTTGACCAGGGTCGGCATCTTCGTCTCCAGCGGCCAGGCCCGGGCGACGTATTCGAGATCGAACTCGACCCCGGCCTCGTTCTCCTCGCAGACCAGGCGCCAGCGCTTCAGCGGCTCCAGCACCTCGCCACGCACCGGCCCCGCCCAGAGCGGCCAGCGCCCCTCCATCAGGCTGCGCGAGGCGCGCAGCGAGACCTGCCGGTCGTTCGGCAGCGCCACCACCGCGTAGCTCTCGATCACATCGTTGTTGGGGTACATCGAGATGCCGATGTCGAGGGCGAGGCGGTCGGGGTGGGAGACGGTGAAGAAGGCGCGCTCGGCCCAGCTCGTGTCGTTCAGCTGCACCCGCACGTGCGGCTGGGCGATCTGGTGGCAGAAGAAATCGTCGGTTGGGACGAACACCGCGGCTCCGCCTAGGCCTGCTGCTTGTGGGCGTAGAAGGCGGAGACGACGTTGCCTTCGTCGAACTCGGACTCGGCCTCCAGCGTCACCCGGCCCTCGGTGAGGACGATGATCCGGTCGCAGAGGCTGAGCAGCTCTTTCGGGTCGGCGATCGCGACGACGACACCACGGCCGTCGGCGGCGGCGGCGCGCAGCAGCGCGTGGACCTCGGCCCGGGCGCCGACGTCAATCCCGACCGTCGGCTCGTCCAGGACCAGCGTCCGCGCCCCCGACATCAGCCAGCGGCCGAGCAGGGCAGCTTCTGCTGGTTGCCGCCCGATAGCGACCAAATCGGGCTGCTCGGCTTGCCCTTCACGTTCAGCTGCTCCATCACCTCGCGGGTGCCGCGCAGCTCGGCCCCGCGACGGACCAGCACCCCGCCGCGGCGGAAGCGGCCGAGGCTGGGCAGGGAGATGTTGGCGGCGACGTCGAAGTCGGCGAAGACCGAGTGCGAGCGGGCCTCGCCGATATAGCCGACTTCCTCGCCCTCGCCCTGGGCCCACTCGCCGCCATCCGGGGCCTGCACCCCGGCCAGCAGCCGCAGCAGCTCGCTGCGACCGGAGCCGACCAGGCCGGCGACGCCGAGGATCTCGCCGGCCCGCACCTGCAGGTCGAGCGGCGCCACCCGCGGCCCGGCGAGGCCGCGGACGTCGACCAGGACCTGGTGGTCCTTCGGGTGGGCGTGGGCCGCCGCGGCGGCATCGGCTTCGGCCACCCGACGGCCGCCGATCAGCTCGATCAGGCGGTCGACCTGGATCCCCTCGCCGACCAGCTCCTCGACCACGCGGCCGTCGCGCATCACGATCGCCCGGTCGGAGATCGAGCGCACCTCTTCCAGCCGGTGGGAGACGAAGACGACCGATTTGTCGAGCGAGCGCAGGCGCTGGGCGATCGAGAGCACGTGGCGCGACTCGTCCGGCGGCAGCGCCGCGGTCGGCTCGTCGAGGATCAGCACGCTGGCCTCCTGGGAGAGCGCCGCAGCGACCATCACCAGCCGCTGCTGGACGCTGGTGCAGTGGGCGGCCGGCATCTCGAGGTCGATCTCGACCCCGAGGTCGTCGAGCACGGCGGCGGCGCGGCGGCGCATCTCGGCGCGGCTGAGGAAGCCGCCGCGGCGCGGCAGCGACCAGAGCAGGATGTTCTCGGCGACGCTGGCGGTGGGGACGAGGTTGAGCTCCTGGTGGACGACGGCGATCCCGGCCTTGCGGGCGGCGGCGATCCCGCCCTGCAGCTCCTCGCCGTCGATCTCGACCGTGCCCTCGTCCGCCGTCACCAGCCCGGAGACGATCTTGACCAGGGTGCTCTTGCCGGCCCCGTTGGCGCCGGCGAGCGAAACGATCTCGCCGCGGCGGAGGTCGAGGTCGGCGCCTTCGAGCGCCTGCAGGTGCCCGTAGCGCTTGCTCAGCCCGCGGGCCGAGAGGTGGGGCCGCCCGACGGCCGCCGCGGGGGCGGCTTCCCGACCCAGCGCCGGCGCCGGATCGCTCACCGGCGCCGACTCCGGGTCTGGGCGGCGACCAGGACCGCGGCGAGGAGAACCGCTCCCTGGACGACGTAGATCACCCAGGAGGGGATGTTCTGCATCAGCAACCCGGTCTGCAGGGTGCCGATGAAGAGGGCCCCGATCACCGTGCCGAAGACGGTGAACTGGCCGCGTCCCAGGACCGAGGTGCCGATGAAGGCGGCGACGAAGGGCGGCAGGAAGAGGCCCTGGCCGGCGGTCGGGTAGAAGGCCGCCGAGAGCGAGGTCTGCAGGATCGCGGCGACGGCGACGCAGAGCCCGAGGACGACGAAGCAGCCGACCCGGATCGCCGAGACCTTGACCCCGGCGACGGCGGCGGCGTCGGGGTTGGAGCCGGTCGCTTTGACGTGGCGGCCAAAGATGCTGGAGCGCAGGGCGATCCCGGCGACCACCGCGACGACGACCATGACGATCACCTCGAGGGTGATTTCGCCGATTTCGAAGGTGGTGATGTCGATGAACGAGTTCGGGATCCCGGCGGTGATCGGCCCTTCGCCGGCGATCCCGTACATCAGCCCGGTGTAGGCGGTGCCGAGGGCGAGGGTGATGATGAAGCTGGAGGCGCGGCGGGTGGCGACGAAGAGGCCGTTGATCAAGCCGGTGGCGGCGCCGACGCCGAGCCCGACCAGGACCCCGGGGACGGCCCCCAGCCCCCACTTGGTCATCGCGATCACGGTGATCCCGCTGACCAGGGTGAAGACGTAGGGGAAGGAGAGATCGAACTCGCCGGCGGCGAGGACGAAGGTGAGGCCGACCGCGAGGAGGACGACGATGCTCGCCTGCTCGAGGATGCTGAGGGTGTTTCGCCAGGTCGGGAAGACGTCGGGGCTGAGCAGGCTGAAGACGACGATCATCACGATGAAGACGACGATCACGCCCCAGTTTTCGGCCAGGTCGGCCGCCTTGGTGCGCCAGTCGCGGGGGCGACTCTCGGCCGCAGCGGCGTCGGCGGGGCCTCCCGCCGGCAGCGGCTGTCCCGTTCCGATTCCCTTCAACGACTCGGCCGCGCGGCCGATCCGATTCCCGATCTCACTCATCAATTCCTCCACTCAACCAACCGGTTGATTGACCCGGGCTCACCGTAGCGGATCGCTCCGCGGCGGACAACCCCGCGCGGCGACCCGCGGCCCGCCTCAGGCATCGGCGAGCAGCCCGTCGCGGTCGATCCGCTCCCGCAGCAGCGCCAGCTGCTCGGCGCTCGGTGCCGGCGTCTCCGGCACCTCGTCCGGTGCCGCCAGCTCGAAGCCAGTCGCCTCCCTGACCTGTTCGACCGTGACTCCTGGGTGGACGCTCTGGATCCGCATCGAGCGCTCCGGCGTCTCGAAGTCGAGGATCGCCAGCGGCGTGATCACCGCCGTCGGCCCGGCGTTGAAGCGGTCGAGGCCGAGCCGGGCGCGGTGGTCGCCGCCCTCGCCGTGGCCGAAGACCGAGATGTAGTCGACCTTCGGGACGAAGGTGCGCGGGTCGTGGTTCGGCGAGTAGACGTAGTAGCGCTTCGCGTAGTAGGCCATCGAGGCGGTGCCGAGCGTGCCGGGGCCGCGCAGTGCCATCCCCTCCCCCCCGTCTGGCTTCTTCAGGCCGATCAGGTTGGTGTTGCCGAAGCGGTCGATCTGGATGCCGCCGACGAAGAACAGGTCCGAGGTCTGGCGCGGCGCGTCGAAGATGTCGTTGTGGATCACCACCGCCTCGGCCCAGCGGCTCATCCGGTGGTCGGTCGAGAACTTGAACGGTTCCAGCTCCGGCTCGTCGAGCAGGTTGGTCGAGACCATCCCGATCGAAACCTTGATGTCGGGCCCGTGGGTGAGGTGGGCGAGCAGGTTGCCCGCCCGGGGGACCGGCAGGTTGGCGCCGACGAAGACGCGGTCGCCGTTCTCGATCTGCGCGGCGAAGTAGGCGGCGAGCAGCTCGCCGCGGCTGAACTCCGGCTCGCTCATCGGCGCTCCCGCTCTGCCGCCGGCAGGGCGCTCATCCCCACTCCCCCAGCTCCAGCAGCCGCCGCACGCCGATTCGCTCGAGGTAGTCGACGTGGGAAGCGGGGCCGGTGACGTAGCGCTCCAGGTAGGCGTCGAAGCCGGCGCGATCGCCCTTACGGGCGGCATTGGCAGCGGCCAGGTACTCGTTCAGGTGCTCCTCGTCGACCAGGTAGTGGCCGGGGCTGGAGAACGGGTGGGCGCCCCAGGGCGCAGCGAGGACCGCGTCGGCGTAGGGGACGGAGGTCTCGAAGGCGCGGGCGCGGATCTGCTCGTTGGGGACCAGCTTCTCCGTCGTCAAGACCGTCTGCTTGGCGGCTCGGTGCAGCAACCGGTCGCCGAAGCCGGAGCCGGTGTGCTGGCCGAGCCCGTAGACGTCGGCCCGGGAGACGTGGATGAAGGCGACGTCGATCTCGATCGCCGAGACGGCCAGCATCTGCTCGCCGGTGATCGGGTCCTCGTAGGGGACGAGGTCGGGGTTCAGCTCCGGCAGCGAGCTGCCGACCCCGGCCTTCCAGGGCAGCGAAGGCAGGCCCTGGCCGGCAGCGCGCAGGCCGGCGTAGAGGATCCCCTCGTCGCTCTCCCAGACCTTGACCGAGCCGGCCTCGGCGGCGGCGCGGAAGAAGGGGCCGATCGAGGCCAGCGCCTCGCCGGTGACCGAGCTGGTGACGACCTCGGAGGCGACCCCGGCGCCGATCAGCAGGTCCAGCTCGAGCCCGGCGATGGTGCCGCCGACGACGCGCAGATCGCGAACCCCGCGGCGGATCAGCCCGCGGACGATCGGCATCGGGTGGGCGGCGGTGTTGAAGCCGCCGATCGCGATCGTCATCCCGTCCTGGACGTAGTCGAGGGCGGCCTCCTCGTCGACGCGGACCGGGGTGCGGCGGGCGCTCATCGTCTCTCCCGGCTGCTCATCGCTCCGCCCGGCTGCTCATCGCGCCGCCCGCGCCGCCGCGAGCCGGGCGTTGGCCTCGGCCCGCCATTGCTTGAACTCGGTCTTGCGGGTGCCGAGCGGGTCGACCACCTCGCGGAGGACCCGCAGCTCCTCGGCGCTCGGCGGCGCGGACTCCGGCACCTGCTCGGGGACCGCCAGCTCGAACCCGGTCGCCGCGACGACCTCCTCGACGCTCACCCCCGGGTGCAGCGAGCGCAGGCGGGCGCCGCGGTCCGGCGTCTCGAAGTCCATCACGCAGAGCGGGGTCGTGATCGAGACCGGGCCCCGACCGGGCGCCCCCACCTTCTCCCGCCAGGCGCCGGCTTCGACGTGGCCGGTGCCGGTGCGGAAGGCGAGCTGCTCGGGGAAGACCCGCGGGTCGTGCTCGGTGACGTAGAGGCCGACCCGGTCGACCAGGACCATCGCGTCGGCGACGGCGATCCCGTGGAAGCGGTACTTCGGCCGCGCCGGGTCGCCGATGACGCTGACGTTGACGCTGCCGAAGCGGTCGATCTGGATCGGCCGCAGGAACTGGAAGTCGCAGTTCCCGCGCAGGGTGTGGCTGAGGATGTCGTAGTGGGTAATCAGCGCCCGGCTCGTGGTCATCGCCAGGCGCGGGTCGAACATCATCTCCGCCAGGTCGTGCTCGGCCGGGTCGATCGAGTTGAAGACGGTGCCGAGGTAGAAGAAGTCGAGGTTCGGCGCGTGGGTGTGGCGGGCCAGCATCAGCGCCGCGCCGGCGAGCGGGACGACGGCGCCGTGGTTGACCCAGTCGCCGTCGCGGATCTGGCGCGCCATCAGCGCGCACATCAGCTCGTCGACCTCGTAGTCGGGCGCGGGGGTCGCGGCGGCGGCGGGCTCAGGCACCGACGGCCCCCGGGCTCGGTTCGGCATCGGCGATCCAGGCGGCGAGCTCCGCGCCGCCGGCGGCAGAAGCGGGCAGATAGGTGCCGACGATCTGCGCGGCGTCGGCCCCGTAGCGGGGGTGCAGGCCGGTCGGCCAGGCGCCGCCGGGCAGCTCGACCACGTGGGCGACCTCGCGGCCGATCAGCGCCACCCGGGCGACGTCGCGCATCGGCCCGACCTCCTCGGCGCAGACGATCGTCGTCTTCGCCACCCGGCCGACCAGGTGGTCGTAGTCCCAGATCAGGTCCGGCTCGCCGGGCAGCTCGACGTAGCCGTCCTCGTCGGCGCGCTCGACCTGCAGCACGCAGACGTCGAGCTCGGTCGCCGGGACGGCGATCAGCTCCTGGTCGGAGTAGGGGTCGGCGACGGTCTTCGCGCCGAGGTGGGAGACGGTCTCCGAGCCCCAGGGGGTGCGCCAGGGGATGAACGGGATGCCCATGTCGGCGGCGCGGAGGCCGGCGATGTACATGAACTCGCTGTACTCGTTGACCTCGATCTCGCCGGCGCTGGCGGCGCGCTGGAAGCTCGGCGCCTGGCCGTACTCGAGCAGGCCGAGGTAGGCACAGTTGGTCGAGGCGACGGCGCCGGCGCCGATCAGCAGGTCGGTCTCGAGGCCCGCGAGCATGTGGTGGACGTGGAGGCCTTTCGTGCCGCTGCGAGCGAGAGCGCGGGCGAAGGCGACCGGCCGGCGCATCCCGGCGCCGCCGCCGCCGAAGCCGATGTGGGCGCCGTCGGGGACGGCCGCGACCGCCTCCCCCAGCGAGCAGACCTTGCTCACGCCGCAGCCCCGTCGCCGGCCGGGGCGTCGGCGCCGAGGACCAGCTCGGCCATCGTCCGCATCGCCGCCGGGTCGTCGGTGTCGAGGATCAGGGTCGTCACCGGGGTCGCCTGCCAGCGCGGCAGCAGCTCGGCGATCCGCTCCTTCGGCCCACACAGCGCCACCGCGTCGATCAGCTCGTCGGGGACTGCCTCGACCGCGCCGTCGCGGTCGCCGGAGAGGAACTTGGTCTGGATCTCGTCGGCCTCGGCGTCGAAGCCGAAGCGGCGGATCAGCTGGTTCGAGAAGTTCTTTTTGGCGGCGCCCATGCCGCCGATGTAGAGGGCGATCTTCTCCCGCACCGGCCGCCGGCACTCGTCGACGTCCTCGCCGACGACGACCGAGACGATCGGGGCGACGTCGAAGCCGTCACCTGGCGCCTTGCCGTTGCCGGCGGCGGCGAACCCCTTCGCCAGCGGCTCGCCGAAGACCTCGTCGAAGGAGTCGGGGGCGAGGAAGATCGGTAGCCAGCCGTCGGCGATTTCCGCCGTCATCTCGATGTTTTTCGGGCCGAGGGCGCCGAGGTAGATCGGCACCTCGGCGCGGCGCGGGTGGATGATCAGCTTCAGCGGCCGGCCGAGCCCGAGGCCGCGATCGCCTTTGTAGGGCAGCTGGTACTCCTTACCCTCGTAGCTGACGGGTTCCTCCCGGGCCAGCATCTTGCGCACGATCTCGACGTATTCCCTGGTCCGCCCCACCGGCCGCTCGAACGGCTGCCCGTGCCAGCCCTCGACCACCTGTGGGCCGGAGGCGCCGAGCCCGAGCCGCAGCCGCCCTTCGGAGAGGACGTCGAGCGTCGCCGCGGTCATCGCCGCCATCGCCGGGGTACGGGCGGGCACCTGCCAGACGGCGGAGCCGAGGTGGATGCGCTCGGTCAGCGCCCCGACCCAGGCCAGCGGACTCACCGCATCGGAGCCGTAGGCCTCCTCGGTCCAGACCGAGGAGAAGCCAAGCCGCTCGGCCTCCTGGGCGAGACCGACGTTCGGCTCGGCCCCCGTGTCCCAATGGGTCATCGCAAGGTTCAGTCCCAGTTCCATCCCTACGGCCACCGTACCAAACCAACCGACCGATTGGTTGAGAGTCTGCCGAGACGCCTCCACGCCGCTGCGCTGTTCCTTATCCCGACCACATCGGGATAAGGAACAGCGGAAAGGGACCTAGGTGGTCAGGAGTGCCGGGAGGTCGTGCATTCCGGCGACGGGCTCGGCACCCTCGCTGGCGAGGAGCGCAGCACGATCGCCAGCGAGGTCCTCCGCGTCGACGCGGCTGCCGGGCGCGTAGCCGAGGGCGCGCATGCCGGCGGCCACGGCGGCCCGAACGCCGGGGACGCCGTCCTCGACCACAACACAGCGCTCGGGCTCGTGGCCCATCTCGCTTGCGGCGAGGAGGAAGAGGTCCGGATGCGGCTTGCCGCGGGGGACCATTCGCGAGGAGAAGAGCGCTTCGGGCTCGAAGTGGCGGGCGAGGCCGGTGAGGCCGAGGGTCAGCTCGGTCTTCTCGCGGCTCGCCTGCGAGGCGACGCAGACCGGGATGCCGGCGGCGCAAATTCGCTCCAGCGCCTCGTCGACGCCAGGAATCGGCTCCAGGCCGCGCCTGAACTCATCCGCCCGCCGCTCCTCGAACTCCGCGATCCAGCCCTCCGGCAAGGCCGCCCCGCGCCGCTCCCCCACCTCCGCGGCGATGTCGGCAAGCCGCATGCCTTCGAACTCCCGCGCCACCTCCGCGGCGCCGATCTCCACCCCCGCCTCGCGAATTGCCTCGGCGAGCACCCGGTTGGAGACCGGTTCGCTGTCGACCAGCACCCCGTCGCAGTCGAAGATCACCAGCCCCGGCACGCCTCGATCGTATTCCGCTGTTCTTCATCCCGACTACATCGGGAAAAGGAACAGCTCGGGGCTTAGCTCTTGGCGATGCCCTGGAGGAAGATGCCGCTGAGCAGGTCGGTGAGGGTGTCGATGTCGCGGCCGTCGCCCGGCTCCCACCAGCGGTAGGTCCAAGTCGCCATCCCGATGATCGCCTGGGCGGAGGCGTGGACGTCGACTTTCTTGAATTCCTTGGCGTCGATGCCGCGCTGGATCACCGACTCGACGTAGTCGACGTATTCGCGCATTTTGTGGCGCACCCGGCGGGCGTCGGCGGCCGGCAGCCACTGCTCGACCCAGGGCATCTCCTGGTGGAAGAGGACGACCTGGTTGCGGCGCTCTTCGACCAGCGAGAGGACGCTGCGGACGAGGGCGCGGATTGCCTCGGGGGCCGGCGTGTCGGCCGGCACGTCGTGGGTGTTGGCAAGGACGAAGTCGGCGGCTTCGTCGTAGATCTGGGCGAGGATCTCGGCCTTGCCCGGGAAGTGGTGGTAGAGCGTGCCCTTGGTCAGGTTGACCGCGTTGGCGACGTCGTCCATCGAGGTGCCGCCGTAGCCGCGTTCGCAGAACAGGCGCGCCGCTTCGTCGAGCAGCTCCCGCCGCCGGGGCGACAAGGGTTTCTGATCGCGTTTGGTTTTCTTTTTCGGCGCCATTCCCGTCGCGGACCCTATCTACCCCACCGGGCGGTAGGCCCCTCGGGGGTGCCCGCCTCAGCCGGCCTCGCGGAGCAGGCCGCGGGTGTCGATCGAGCCACGCAGCAGCTCCAGCTCCTCCGGCCGCGGCGGCTCGGTCTCGGGCACGTCATCGGGCACGTTGACCTCGAAGTCGGTGTTCTCCAGCACCTCCTCGACCGTGTGGCCGGGGTGGACCGAGCGCAGCCGCATCGATTTGTCCTCGCTCTCGAAATCGAAGACGCAGAGCGGGGTGACGCAGAACCGCGGGCCGCCGCCGGGAAGGCCGAGGTCGGTGCGGGCGGTGGCGCCGCCCTCCCCCCAGCCGACCGAGGAGATGAAGTCGCACTTCGGCACGAAGATCTCCTTCACGTGGCGCGGCGGGGTCATGTAGAAGCGGTCGCAGTAGGCGGTCGAGGAGACCGAGCCGATCGCCCCCGGCCCCCGCAGCCTCGGTTCCTTGTGGTCCTCGCCAAGGCCGATCAGGTTGGAGTTGCCGAAGCGGTCGATCTGCAGGGCGCTGATCACGAAGGTGGTCGAGAAGAAGCGGTAGCTGTTGATCATCGTGTCGAGGTTGACGTAGCACTCGGCCCAGCGAGCGTCGCGGAAGTCGGTCGAGTCCGGGTGCAGGCCGACCGCGCGCTCGTCGATCATGTTGGTCCAGGAGAGGCCGAGCATCACCTTCATGTTCGGCGCCCGCAGCCGGTGCGCGAGCAGCACCGCGGCGCGGCCGATGTTGACGTTGGCGCCGAGGAAGACGCGCTCACCGTCTTCGAAATCGCGCGAGATCACGCAGGCGCGCAGCTCGTCGATCGCGTACTCGCCGGTCGTCACGGTCACAGTTTCGCCTCCTCGGGCAGCCGCGCCGCCTCGCCGTAGTGCAGTCCCTCTTCGAGCCCGCAGACCCGCTCGATCCCGACTGCCCCCAGGTACTCGTAGTGGCTCTCGGGGCCGCGAACCCACTTCTCGAACCAGGCGTCGAGCGGGCCGCGGTCGTCCTCCCGCAGCCAGACGTTGCCGGCGTCGAGGTATTCGCGGATCGCCGCCTCATCGTGGATGTAGTGGCCGGGCGAGGCGAAGGGGTGCGAGCCGTAGGGAGCGTGGACGACGGCGTCGACACCGGGGATCGCGGTGCTGTTCGGGTCGCGGCGGATCTCGTGGTTGCCGACCAGGCGGTCGACGGTGGCGAAGACGCGGCGAGCGGCGCGGGCCATCGCCCGGTCGCCGAAGCCGCCGCCGTTGACCTGGATGTTGCCGAAGGGGTCCGAGCGGGCGGTGTGGACGAAGGCGAAATCGACCGGGATCGCCTCGATCGCCACCACCGGCTTGCCGGTGTAGGGGGACTCGATCACTTCCATCCCCGGATTCACGTCCGGGTAGGACGCCCCCATCCCGACCGGCCAGGGGGCGAAGGAGACCCGTTGCGCGGCCGCCTGCAGCGCCGCGTAGATCATCCCCTCGTCGCACTCGAAGACCTCGATTTCGCCGTGCTGGGCGGCCCGGCGGAAGGCCGGGGCGATCGGCTGGATCGTCTCCGCCGAGATCGTCGGGGTCGAGACCCGGCGGACCTGGCCAGCGGCGATCAGCATGTCGACCTCGAGCCCGGAGGCGAGGCCGACGAGGTGGAGGTCGCCCTGGCCCTGGCGGATCAGCTCGCGGACCAGCGGCATCGCGTGGCAGGTGTTCATCAGCCCGCCGAGGCCGACCGTGGCGCCGGGCTCGATCTCGGCAACCAGCTCAGCCGGGGAGGCGAGGACGTCGGCGCGGTAGCCGGCATTGCCCCCGAGCCCAGCGCCGGCGCTGCCGTTGGCGCCGCTCACCGGGCCGCCCCCTCGAGCGGCGCGCCGGACATCAGCGCGTCGACCGCGGTGCGGGCGGTCTGAGCACAGGCGGTGGTGCCGATCCAGCCGTAGGGCTTCACTCCGTCGCCGACTTCGACCAGGTTGGGCGAGGGCGTGGTCGGCTCCGGGTCGCGGCCGGGGACCGACTGCTGGGCCGGGGCGCGGTCGCCGCGCATCGCCTTGAAGAGGACGACCTCGGCCTCGGCGAAGCCGGGGATCTGCGCCCGCAGGTCGGCTTCGAGCAGCTCGCGCTCGGCGGCTTCGTCGAATTCGCCGCCGATCGAGGGCCGCGGCGCCGAGTAGGCCTCGTACAGCTTGCGGCCGGGCGGGGCCAGCTCGGGGCAGGTGGCAGTCAGGTTGGCGAGGTTGCAGAGCCGCTCGGTGTCGGTGAAGTTCCAGATCCCCGGGTGCTTGACCACCTCCTCCTCAGTCGAGAAGGCGAGCGCCAGCAGCGCCGTGGTCTGAACCGGGGCGGCGCGCTCGGCGAAAGCGGCCTCGACCTCGGGCCCCTCGACCAGGCGCGCAGTCTGGCGCGGGCCAAGGTTGGAGACGACGGCGTCGGCCTCGATCCGGACCTCGCCGTCGGGCCCCTTGGCGCGCACCGCGACGGCGCGCTCGCCCTCGAACTCGATCGCCTCGGCGCTGACGCCGGTGACCACGGTGCCGCCGCGCTTCTCGACCTCGGCGGCGATCGCCTTGGCGATCTCGACGTTGCCGTTGGGGGCGAAGCCGTAGGTCTTGTAGCCGCCGGTCTCGCGCAGCAGGCGGAAGAAGACGCCGGCCGGAAGTTCGTCGGCGTTGACGGTGAAGATCGCCGCCGCCAGCCCCTGGAACATGCTCAGCAGGGTCTTCGACTTGGTGTAGCGCATCGCCCATTCCTCGAGCGTGATCTCGTCGCCCGGTTCCTCGCCCTCGCGCGCCTTGGCGATGTTCTCGGCGACCTTGCCGGCGGTCTTGGTCACCCGCTTGATCATGTGCTGCCAGACCGCGGCGCCCGGCTTCAGGTCTTTGCCCCGCACGTGGACCATCACCGGCGGGTCCGGGACCCGCAGTTCGGGGTCGATCCCGAGTTCGCCGAAGGTCTCCCAGAACGGCCCGGTGGTCTCGATCGCGACGGCGCCGGTCGGCACCTTGAAGCCGTTTACCTCGATCGTCGAGAAGCGGCCGCCGACCACCTCCTCGGCCTCGATCAGGAGCGGCCGGGCGCCGGCCATGGTCAGCCGCGCGGCGGCGACCAGGCCACCGACGCCGGCGCCGATGACGACGGCGTCGTGCCGCCCCTCCAACGAGCTCATCCGAGCTCTTTCTCCCAGTCCGGGGTGGGCTCGATCGGGGTCATGTCGCTGACGCTGGTTTTGGCCCAGGCCGAGTCGACCTCCCAGAGCACCCGGTAGTTCTTCTTCGGGTGCAGGAACCAGTAGCTGACGTCGAATTTGTCGACCCGCGGGCGGTCTTCGATCACGCCGACGCCGTCGCGGTCGGCGGCGTGCTTTTTCCACTCGCCGACGATGTCGTCGGAGGTGATGCCGATGTGGTGGATACCGCCGCCGGTCTTGTCGAGGTATTCCTTCATCGGCCCCTCGCTGACTGGCTCGATGATCTCGAAGTAGACCTCGCCGACTGGGAACAGGGCCGCGTGCATCACGTCGGCCTTGCCGGTGTCGCGGTCGACGTCCTCGTAATCGCGCTCGTAGACGAGTTCGGAATCGTCGAAGTCGAAGAGCTTGCGGAAGTGCTCGATCGCGCCGTCGATGTCATCGACGATGAGGCCGATGTGATCGAACTTGGTGATGCCCACGGGTCTCCCTTCACTCCCCCTGAGGGGAAGAATCTGTAGTCAACCAACCGATTGGTAGAGTACTACATGCAAGCGATTCTGAGTGGCGCCGTAGAGGTTTGTAGTCATAGAGACGACGAAGCTCTACGGCGTGCGCGAGCTCAGCCTTCCTCGTCGGCGCGCTTGCGCCCGAGGGTCGAGATCAGGTCCTCGTGCAGCTCGAACCAGACGTTGTGGTAGCTGGGGCCGATCGCCCCGACCAGGGCCTCGCCGTCGCCGTCCTGGACCCGCTCCAGAGCCGCGCCGAGGCGCTCGCGGTAGCGGCCCAGGCGGGGCACCGGCTCGGCGGCGGTGGTGAGGAAGCGCTCGACCCGCTCGTGCTGGCCGAGCAGCTGCTCGAGCAGCTCGAAGCTCTCCCCTTCGCTCTGCCACTGCGCGCAGAGTGCCTTGAACTCGACGTTGACCGGGAGGAAGTCGTCCTCGTAGGCGGCGCCGAGGCGCTCGCGGCCGTCCGCGCCGAGCTCGGCGGCGACCAGCTCGGCGTCGCGCGCGCGGCCGGCCGGGGTGAGGCCGAGGATCGCGCCCTCGCCCTCGCCGGCGCGGCTGACCAGGCCGGCGGCGAGCAGCGGCTCGACCCGCGCCGCCGCCCCCTCGACCCCGCTGGCGAGCTCGAGGTCGGCGGCACCGGCGGCGCCCCTGACCCGCAGCGCGTGCAGCAGCAGGGCTTCGCTCTCGGCGGCCATCGGGCTACCGCTCCTCGGGAGCTCCGAGGCCGAGCGGCTCGTACTTGCCGAGCGAGAGCTCGAAGATCCCCTGGCCGACTTCGCCGTCGACGGTGACCCGGGAGAAGTGGTCGATGATCCCCAGCGGGATCTCCTCGCGGCCGTCGTCGTCGATCGTCCAGGGCGTCATCGTCGCCCCTTCGTAGGTGCCCTGGGCAACGCCGTCGGGGCCATCGATGTAGCCGCCGCCGACGATGAAGACGGGGGCCAGCGGCTCGACCTCGACCTCCATCGTCTCGCCGCCCTCCAGATGCAGGGTGAGCTTGGCGTGGACCAGCTGGCGGTGCGGCGCCACCTCCTCTTTGACCTCGATCTCGTGCTCGACCTCCTCGACCTTCCAGGAGCGGCCGTCGCGGTGGCGGATCAACCCCTCCAGCCCGCGCCGCACGCCGGTCGCGTTCTCGCGGAACCAGACCCAGATCTCGCGTTCGCCGACCTGGGCCGGCAGCCAGACGTGGATTCCCGAGGCGACCTTGCCCGAAGGCGGGCGGCGGCCCCAGGAGTGGTCGCGCTGGGCGGCCCAGGTGTCGACCGAGAGGTTCTCGCCGTTTACCTGCAGCGAGCCGGTCAGCTCGCCGCCCTGGGCGTAGTGGCCCATTTCCATGATCACCTTGCCCTCCCGCTCTACATATAGAGGCGGCAGGTAGTTGGGCGGGAAGCGGCTGTCGAAGCGGAGGTCGAAGCCGAGCTCCTCGTAGCCGTCGAGCTTCAGGTTCCAGCTCTTCATCGCCTCGGCCAGCTCGAAGGAGAGCCCGTGGGCGTCGATGTCCATCGGGTCGGGGTCGCGTTCGCGGCCGACCCGCAGGCTCCACTGGCGCTTGCCGTCGGAGAGCATCGCGTAGGCGTCGATCCGCTTCGCGTTCGGGTAGGTGCCGAAGCCGGTGATCAGGCAGATGCCGCGCTCGAGGTCGCCGGTCATGTGCCAGTAGCGGTCGAACCAGCGCACGTCGTCGACGATCGGCTCGGAAAACGTCTTGGCGCTCTGGTGGAACGGGTAGTCGTCTACGTCCTGGATCATGCGGGGGGCTTCCTCTCTATGTGGGATCGACGAGGACGTCGACGACCCAGGGCCGCCCCTCGCCGTCGACAATCACGGGGTTCATCTCCAAGTGCTCGATCCCGCCGAGGGCGACCGCCTGCTCGAAGGCGGCGCTCGCCAGCGCGGCGAGGGCGTCGACGTCGAGCGGCGCGGCGCCGCGGAACTCCCCCGCCAGCTCCTCCATCCCGGCGGCGGCGATCGCCGCCCGCAGCCCCTCGGGGCCGAGCGGCGGCAGGACGACCGCGGCGCGGCCGATCGCCTCGGTGAGGACGCCGCCGAAGCCGAGCACGAGGACGAGCCCGAAGACCGGGTCGCGGCGGACGGTCAGCAGCAGCTCGCGACTGCCGGCGACGGCCTTCTGCAGTAGCGCCCCGCCGTCGGTGAGGCCGGCGTCTTCGAGGCGGGAGAAACCCGAGCGCAGCGCCGCCTCGTCGGCGATCCCGACGATGACGCCGCCGCGCTCGGTCTTGTGGGAGATCTCCGCCGCGTCGGCCTTCAGCACCACCGGGTAGCCGAGCTCGGCCGCGGCGGCGACCGCCGCCTCGGCGTCGGCGACGACCGCCATCGGCGCCACCGGGGCGCCGCGCTCGGCCAGCGCCGCGATCGCCTCCGAGGGCCGCTGCGGAGCGGGCGCCGGGGCCTGGGGGTCGGGGATGACCAGCTCCGGGGCGGCGACCGGGCGGCCGTCGCTCTCGCGGTCATGCTCAGCCGCGGCGGCCCGCTCGGCGTTCTCGCGAGCGGCGCGCAGAGCCAGCGCGCAGGCGCCGGCCCGCTCGGTGACCGCGAAACCGGCCCGGCGCAGCTTCGCCCGCGCCGGCGCGCTCTGGCTGCCGGCGATCCAGACGACGACCGCGCGCGAGGGGTCGGCGCCGGCGACGATCACGTCGGCGATCCGTTCGGCCAGCTCCGGCGGATGGACGGTCTGGACCAGGGCGACGGCGTCGAACTCCGGCGCCCCCGCCAGCACCTCCAGCGATTTCTGGAACTGCTCCATCGCGACGACGAAGGTGCCGCTAATGTCGACCGGGTTCTGGCGCGAGGCGAAGCCGGGGGCGATCTCGCCGACCTTCTCCGCGGTCTCCTCGGAGAGCGGCGGCAGCTCCAGGCCCTCGCGCTCGCAGGCGTCGGCGACCGAGACGGCGGCCCCACCGGAGATCGAGAGCACACCCACACGCGGCCCGGCTTTGCCGACCGCGGCGACGATCGGCGGGACGAGGAAGAGGTCGTCGAGGTCGTGAACGCGGCAGGCGCCGGTCTGGCGGCAAAGCGCGTCGAAGCTGGCGTCGTCGCCGACCAGCGAGCCGGTGTGGGCGGCTGCCGCTGCTGCGGTCCGCTCGCCGGCGCCGGCCTTGAAGACGGCGACCCCGCAGCCGGCCTCGACCGCGGTCGCCAGCGCCCGGGTCAGCCGCTCCGGCGAGCGGGCCGCCTCCAGGTAGATCGCGATCTGGTCGGTCTCCGGGTCGGCGGCGAGGAACTCGACGATCTCGGCGGCGGTGACGTCGCCCTCGTTGCCGGTGGTGATCACGTGCGAGAGGCCGATCCCGAGGTCCTGCGAGCGCTCGCCGAGCAGCCCGGCGACGCCGCCCGACTGGGTCACGATCGCCAGCCTGCCGGGCTCAATCGAGGGCCGGTAGGCGAAGCCGGAGGCCATCGGCGCGACCTTGCCGCGGACGTTGACGAAGCCGACGCAGTTGGGCCCGAGCAGGCGGACGCCGCACTCGCGGGCGAGCTCGACCAGGGTCCGCTGGCGCTCGATTCCGTCGCCGCCGACCTCGGCGTAGCCGCTGCTGAAGAGGAGGACGCCGGCGGCGCCGGCGTCGGCGGCTTCGGCGATCGCGTTCTCGACCAAGTCGGCGCGGACCGAGACGACCGCCAGGTCGACCCGGCCGGGGACCTCGGCGACGCTCTCGAAGCCGGCGATCCCCTCGACCTCGCGGCCGCCGCGATTGACCGCGGCCAGGTCGCCGGCGAAGCCGTGGCGCTGCAGGGCGCGGGTGAAGCGCAGCCCGAGGTTGGTCTCGCGCTCGGTGACACCAACGACGACGACGCCCTCGGGAGCGAAGACGCGCTGCAGCGCGGTGCGCTCGGCGACGCTCACGAGCTCGCCTCCACCGCAGTCGCCGCTCGCCCGCTCACGAGCGCGCCTCCACCCCGCCCACCGGGGTGAACATCTCCTCGCCGGCGGCAAGCCGGGCCCAGACCGTGTCGGCGCCGGTGCCGGCGACGGCGCGGACGTCCTGGGGACCGGCCGTGGCGCCTGCCTCGCGCAGCCACTCGAGCTCCGAGTCGGGGGCGCCGGCAATCCGCAGCAGCGGCGCGAAGTGGTTCAGCCAGAGTGGCCGCCCGTAGGCGGTCTTGAACTCCTCGTCCCAGCCGGCGATCCGCTCGAACAGCTCCCCCGTCGCGGTCGCCGCCCGCCCGGCGATCTCCTCCAACTCCTCCAGCGGCAGCTCGCGCACCGTCGGCCCTTCGCGGACCAGCAGGGCGTGCTGCTCGAAGGGCGAGCCCGAGGGGTGGACGCTGGAGGTGCCGAAGAGGTCGAAGACGATCTCGACCCCGGGCGCGAAGGAGCGCAGCACCCCGACCGCGTCGACCCCGAGCCGCTGCGGCTGCTCCACCCAGGGGAGGAAGTCGTTGTCGAGGTCGTTGACCTCGTGGAAGACCAGGGTGCGGCCCTCGGGGCCCGGATAGGGGCCGTGGTCGAAGTTGCCGTCGCGCTGCTCGCCGTGGACGGTCAACGCGTATAGCTCGAGCGTGCCGATCGCCCGCTGGGCGCGCTGCGCGGTCTCCTCGTCGAAGGCCGGGCCCGGCTGCAGGGCGGCGAGCTGGGCGGCGTCGAGGACCGGCTCGTCGAGCACCTCGGCGCCGGGGAAGAGGAGCTCGTCGTCGCGGTAGGTCGAGCAGACCCGGGCGAACCAGTCGGTCAGCAGCGTGGTGTCCTCGGCGTCCTGCGCGGCCGCCGCCTCGTCGGCGAAACCGCCGCTCTCGACCAGGCGCATCTCCCGCCCCATCAGGTAGCCCTCGAAGAGGATGAACAGCTGCAGGAAGTAGGGCCGGGTGAGGAGGTCCCCCATCCGCTCGCCGACCGCCTCCGCCGGCGCCGCCCGCTCGATCCGGCGGACCAGCTCGGGGCCGATGTCGTGGGAGACGAGGAAGCCGAGCGAGGAGCGGCCCTGGAGGTCGTAGAGCGGCGAGGACATCGCCACCCGGCGCTCGCGGTTGGTCGTCGCCGTCAGGTCGGCGGAGAAGCGCGAGATCAGCTCGGTCGCCTCGCGGTGGTCCATCAGCGCACCCACACCTTGCCGTCCTCATCGACCGTGACCGCGTCGCCCGGATTCAGCTCGGCCTCCAGCTCGACCCCCATCACACAGCCCAGCTGCAGGCCGCGGGAGACGATCGCGAGGTGGGCGCTGGGGCCACCGCGCAGGCAGATCACCCCGGCGACCCGGGGCAGGATCGGGCCGAAGGCCGAGGCCGCCGCCTGCTCGGTCAGCAGCACGGTGCCGGAGAGGTCCGCCTTCGCCAACTCGAGCACGTCGGCGACGCTCTCGGCCCGGGCGACGAGTCCAGCGAACTCGCCGGCGCCGGAGACCCGCTCGCCGCAGCCGGCCAGGGTGCCGGCCTCGCTCAAGAGCCCGACCCCGGGGCCGGCGACCAGATCTCGACGTCGACCAGCGAGTCGTCGTCGCGGCGGACGATCTCGGCGTCGAGGCGGCGGAAGCAGCCCGGGCAGAAGTGCTCGCGCAGGACCAGCTCGGCCGCCTCCTCGCTGTCGTTGGGGACGAAGCCGGGGACGGCGTCGATCAGCTCGCGCTCGTCGCTGCGGGCGCCGGCCTTGTAGCCGGACAGGTCGCGGCCGAGCTCGTGACCGCAGGACTGGCAACTGAACACGGCGCTGCCGCCGTCGATCTCGATCCGCACCGCGTCGGCCAGCTCGACCGCGCCGGAGCCACTGGTCGCGTGCGTCGCATGACCGGAGGGAGCCTCGGAGGTTGAGGGAGTCTCGGAGGCGGACGGCGACTCGCCGGCGGAGCTGCGGCGGCGCTCCATCTCCGCCTCCCGCGCCTCCTCCGTGCCGTCGGCGTCGACGGTCCACTCACCGTCCTCCTCGCTGACGACCACGAAGTAGTCGCGCAGCGCCCCCGCCGGGGTGACGTAGCCCTCGTCGACGTCCGCGGCGACCAGGGCCGGGTCGCGCTCGGCCGGGTCGCCGTAGCCGGCGGCTGCCGGGTAGTGGATCTGCAGCACGTCGTCCGGCCCCTGGACGATCCCGGTCTCCTTCGGCTCGATGTAGCGCGTGTCGCCGCCGATTTCGTCCATCTCGCTGGGGATGTGGCGCTCGGCGAACTGCTGCTTGGTGTCGGAGTCGGAGACCAGGGTGAAGCGCATCGTCGTCGCCGTGCCGCCGCCCCACATCCCGGTCCCGGTGGGGGCCCAGACCCCGCCGGCCGAGGAGGCGAGGGCGATCTCCTCGGTTTCGTGGGGGACGTAGGCCCAGGAGGCGCAGGCGCCGCCGCGGAAGCGGCCGGCCCCGGCCGAGTCGGGCAGCTCGCGCCGGTGCAGGTAGATGATCGGGAACTGCTGCTCGTTGAACTCGACGTTGGGGGCGATCGCTTTCGGGTCGAACGGATAGCCGCCGGTGGAGACCCCGTCGCGGAACTCCATCGCGCCGATCCCCGACATCATCGCGTCGAGCAGGACGGTGGCGAAGGGGCCGCCCCACTGGTCGGTGCCGGCCATCGAGAGGATCGGGAACTGGCTGCCGCCGAACTTCGCCGTCGCCTCGCGGCGGTCGGCCGGGTTCTTCGAGCAGGACATCATCTTCGAAATCACCGAGTTGGCCTGGCCGAGGACGATCAGCATCGAGGTGTTCGGCGCGCAGCTGACCGCGGCCGGGAAGCGGGCGCAGGTCATCGTCCCCGGGGTCGGCTCGAACTTGATGTGGCGCATCGGACCGCCGTAGGCGAACAGCTGGTCGTGCAGGAAGGCGCCGATCAGCCCGGTCATGATCGAGCCCTTGAAGCCAACGATGGTGTTGTTGATCGCGCCCACCTGGGGGTCGGTGCCGTCGTTGCGGAAGGTCAGGGTTTCGCCTTCTTTGGTCACCGAGAGCTCGACCGCATAGATGCCGCGGTCGCCTGGCAGCGCCATTTCCATGTAGGAGCGGTCGCGCCAGACGCCGTCCGGAATGTCTTCCAGGCGGGAGAGGAAGACTTCCTCGGAGTTGTCGGAGATCCGCTTCATCGCCCCCTTCACCACCGGGGCCGAGTACTTCTCGCAGAGCCCGACCAGGCGGCGCTCGGCGATCGAGAGGCCGGCGTTCATCGCCCGCAGGTCGAGCCCGACCAGCTCCGGCAGGCGGGACTTGCGCAGCACCATCTGCTCGATGTCGTCGCGCAGCACCCCGCCTTCGACCATCTTGATCGGCGGGATCGGGGTCGGCTCGTAGTAGATGTCGCGGGCGTCGGGGCAGAAGCTGCCCGGGGTGGTGCCGCCGAGGTCGTAGGCGTGCAGGGTGCTGGTCACCCAGGCGAAGATCGCCCCTTCCCAGAAGACCGGTTTGAGCAGGACGATGTCGAGCTGGTGGTTGCAGGCGATCCAGGGGTCATTGGTGAGGAAGACGTCGCCTTCGTTGATCCCCGGGTTCTTGTCGCGGTTCTCGAGCGTCCACTTGACCCCGGCCGGGGCGCCGCCGCAGAGGTGCTGGACGTACTGGCCGAAGTAGACGAGCTCGCCGTCCTCGAGCGTGATCGCCGGGTTGAAGTCGTGCGAGTAGAGGGCGACCGGGGAGCCGGAGACTTTGAGGATCGCCTCGCCGTGCTCGATGTTGATGTTCCAGAGGGTGTGGCGGATCACCTCATAGGAGATCGGGTCGATCCCGTCGTCGGAGTCGCGGTGCAGCGGCGCCGTCGTCTGCCGGTCTTTCGGTCCGATGTAGCCGTCGGTCGCCTCGTTCCACTCGATCGCGGGGCTCAGCTGCTCGATTGCGCTCATCCGTCCCTCCTCCTCTAAAGCTCGATCACGCAGTCGCCGAGCTCGTCGACCACCGCCTTGTATCCCGGGGGCACCGCGATCGTCGTGTGCGGCAGCTCGATCACGGCCGGGCCCTCGACCTCGTGGCCCGGGCCGAGCGACTCGCCGGCGACGATCGCGCTCTCGATCGCCTGCCGCTGGCGCGGCCAGAAGACCTCGCGGCGGCCGGTCTCCTGCGGCGGCCCGTCCGGCTTTTCGCCCGGCAGCGCCTTGACCGCGCTCTGGGCGGCGAGGCGGCCGCGGGCCTCGGCGCTGACGGTGACGATCTCGATCCCGGCGCCGGCGAAGCCCGAGCCCTTGCCGTAGAGCTGCTCGTAGCGCTCGGCGAAGCGGGCGACGATCCGCTCCGCCCCGGCCTCGTCGACCGGGCCGTCGTTGAGGATCACGTCGACCTCGTTGATCTGGGCGGTGTAGCGGACGAAGGCGCGGCGGATGATCTCCACGTCGCCGGCCCCGACGCCCTGCTCGAGCAGCCGTTCCTCGGCCACCTTCGCCGCCTCCTCGAGGGTCGCGTTCAAGCGGTCGAGGTCGAAGGGTCGGCGCATAATGTCGGTCCGCTCGACCAGCTCGACCAGGTCCGAGGAGGCGACGCCGTAGGCGGACCAGACGGCGCCGAGGTCGAGCAGCGGCACGATCACCGCCTTCGCCCCGAGCTCGGCCGCGTAGCCGACACCGTGGGTCGGGCCGGCGCCGCCGTAGGCGTAGACGACGAAGTCGCGCGGGTCGTAGCCGCTCTGCACGGTCATCTGCCGGATCAGCTCGGCCATCTGCGCCTCGACGATTTGGACGATCCCGGCGGCCAGCTCGGTCGTCTCCATGCCGACCTCTTTCGCCAGCACCCCCAGCGCCTCGCGGCTGCGCTCGGCGTCGAGCTTCATTTCGCCGCCGAGGAAGTTGTCGGGGTCGATGTAGCCGAGGACGACGTTGGCGTCGGTCACGGTCGGCTCGGTCCCACCCTTGCCGTAGCCGGCCGGGCCGGGGTCGGCGCCGGCGCTCTGGGGGCCGACCCGGAGCGCTTTCGAGACCGGGTCGACCCAGGCGATCGAGCCGCCGCCGGCGCCGACCGAGCGGACGTCGACCTGGGGCAGGCTGTACTCGTACTGCTGCAGGATCGAGGAGGCGCGGCGGATCGGCGAGCCCTCGACGACGAGGCCGACGTCGAAGGTGGTGCCGCCCATGTCGGTGCAGATCACGTTCGGGTGGTCGACCTGGGCGCCGAAGCGGCTGGAGCCGGCGACCCCGGCGACCGGGCCGGAGCCGATCGTCTGCACGGCGACGTCGACGACGCGGCCGGCCTCGGCCAGGCCTCCGCCCGCCTGCATGATCAAGATCGGCCCGTTCATCCCCCGCTCGCCGATTTTCTCGCGCAGGTCGAGGACGTAGTCGCGGACCAGCGGGCCGATGTAGCCGTTGATCGCGGTGCCGGCGGCGCGCTCGTACTCGCCCCATTTCGGGATCAGCTCATGCGAGAGGGTGACGTAGACCTCGCCGTCGGCCTCCTCCTCGACCAGCTCGCGGACGCGCAGCTCGTGGGCCGGGTTGCGGAACGACCAGAGCAGGCAGACGCCGACGCTGCGAACGCCGCGACCGAGCAGGGCGCGGATCTTCCCGCGGGCGTCGTCCTCGTCGAGCTCGACCACGATCTGGCCCTTGGCGTCGACCCGCTCGTGGACCTCGACGGTGCGGCGGCGGGGAACGATCGGTTCCGGCTTGCTGGCCCGCGAGATCTGCAGGTATTCCTCCGGCGAGAGGCCGGCGGTGCGGCCGGCGCCGCGCATGATCCGCAGCCCGTCGCCGTGGCCGACGGTCATCACCATCGCCGAGTCGACGCCTTTGCGCTCGACCATCGCGTTGGTGGCGACGGTGGTGCCGTGGAAGAGGGCGCTGACCTGCCCGAGGAACTCGTCCTCGGGGATCCCGAGGCGGCCGGCGGCGACGCCCATCGCGTCGAGCATCCCCTGGGCGAAGTCGCCCGGCGTCGAAGAGGACTTGGCGAGGGTGACCGTGCCCTCGTCGTCGACCACGACACAGTCGGTGAAAGTGCCGCCAACGTCGATTCCGCAGATGTAGGCCATCTCTCTCCTTCCTCCGACTGCGTTTCCCTGACCGGCTTCCCTTCGCCGGCGGGCCTCAGACTAGCAACCAACCAACCGTTTGGCTGGTTGTTACTCTAGCCGGCATGACGGAGGAGCGTCGAGAGGGCCGCCGGGCGGCGGTCGCGGGTGAGGAGACCCCGATCCGACTGCTGTCCCCCGAGCTCGATCCCGATCGCGCCCTGCTCGGTGGCAAGGGCGCGAGCCTTGCCGAGATGATGGCACTCGGCGCTCCCGTGCCCCCCGGTTTCGTGATCACCACCGACGCCTGCGCCGCCTACGCCGCGGAGGGCGGACTGCCGGCGGCGCTGCGCGAGGGGCTCGACGCGGCGATCGCCGCGATCGAGGCGGCGCTCGGCCGCCGCTACGGCGACCCCGCCAACCCGCTGCTGGTCAGCGTCCGCTCCGGCGCCCCGGTCTCGATGCCGGGGATGATGGACACGATCCTCAACGTCGGCCTCTCGCCGCGCACGCTCGACGGCTTCGTCGCCGCCCACGACGGCGACGCCGAGCTCGGGCGCGACTGCTTCGAGCGGCTGCAGAAGATGTACGCGGCATCGGTCCCCGAGGGCGAGCTGCCGGAGGACCCGCGAGCGCAGCTGGAGGACTCGATCGCCGCCGTCTTCGAGAGCTGGAACAGCAGCCGGGCGAAGCTCTACCGCCGCTTCAACAAGCTGGCAGACACCGGCACCGCGGTCGTCGTCCAGGCGATGGTCTTCGGCAACGGCGACGAGCGCTCCGGCACCGGCGTCGTCTTCACCCGCGACCCCTCGACCGGTGCCCCCGGCCTCTACGGCGACTTCCTCGGCCGCGCCCAGGGTGAGGACATCGTCGCCGGCTCCCATAACACCGCCGATATCGACGGGATGGCGGCGACCCTGCCCGAATGTCACGCCGAGCTGGCCGGATTGGCAGCGCGGGTCGAAACCAGCTTCCGCGACCTCTGCGAGATCGAGTTCACGGTCGAGCGCGGCCGGCTCTGGCTGCTCCAGGCGCGACCGGGCCAGCGCTCGGCTCGGGCGGCAGTGGTCAGCGCCGTGCAGCTGGCCGAGGCAAGGACGATCTCGCGGGAGGAGGCGCTGGCGCGGGTGGCGCCGGAGCAGCTGGCGAGCATCCTGGCGCCGCGGCTCGACCCGAGCCGGCTCGACCCGGAGGCGGTGCTGGCCACCGGTGTCGGCGCCTCGCCGGGGATCGGCGGGGGCGCCCTCGCCTTCGACAGCGCCGCATCGGTGGCGCTTGCCGAGCGTGGCGAGAAGGCGCTGCTGGTCCGGGCCGAGACCAGCCCCGAGGACCTCGAAGGGATCATCGCCTGCAGCGGCCTGCTGACCCTGCGCGGCGGCAAGACCAGCCACGCCGCGGTGGTGACCCGCGGCCTCGGCCGGCCCTGCGTCTGCGGCGCCGAGGAACTCGAGCTCGACCCCGAGGCGGGCGAGCTGCGGGCCGGGGCGACGGTGCTGCGAGCGGGCGAGACGGTCTCGATCGACGGCGAGAGCGGCCGGGTGATCCGCGGCGAGGCGCCGATCGCCGACCCCGACCCGCCAACCGAGCTGGCCACCTACGAAGCCTGGGCCGCGGAGAGCGGCGCCGCCGGCGAGCGCGACAGCGCCTGAGCGAAGCGCACGCCATGGCCGTCGACAAGCTCGCCAGTCTCGCCGAGGCCGCCGGCCTGGTCGCCGACGGCGAGCGGGTCGGCTTCGGCGGCAGCACCGGCCTCTTCCGCCGCCCGGTCGGCTTCGCCGCCGAGCTGCTCCGCCAGGATCGCGGCGGCCTCCACGTCTGCGGGGTGATCAGCGGCATCGAAGCCGACCTGCTGATCGGCGGCGGCGCCGTCGCCGCGCTCAGCACCTCCTACGTCGGCTTCGACGACCTCGGCCAGTCGCCCCACTTCCAGCGCGCCGCCGCGGCCGGCGAGATCGAGGTCAACGAGTACTCGGAGTGGCTGATCACCGCCGCCTTCCGCGCCTCGAACATGGCCCTCCCCTACATCCCCTGGACCACCTCGCGCCGCAACGACCTGGCGAAGGGCCTCGGCCTCGCCGAGGTCCGGTGCCCCTACACCGGCACGCCGCTCTTGGCGGTGCGCGCCCTCGACCTCGACCTGGCGGTGATCCAGGCGGTCCGCTGCGACCGTGCCGGCAACGCCGAACTGGCCAGCCCGCTCGACTTCATGTACGACGTCGACGCCCTGGTCGCCCACTCGGCGCAGCGAATCGTCGTCTGCGCCGAGGAGATCGGCGAGGTCGATCCCGACCGGGTGCAGCTGATCTCGCGCGAGGTCGACGCCGTCGTCCACCTGCCACGCGGGGCGGCACCGGGAGGCCTGCACCCGCTCTACGGCGTCGACCGCGCCCACATCCGCGAGGAGTACCTGCCGGCGGCCCGCGAGGGTCGCTTCGACGAGTACCTCGAGCGGTACGTCTTCGCGGTGGCGGCGTGAGCGGCGGGCCGGACGAGAGCACCAGCGGCGGCCAGGCGAGCGCCGCCCTCGACCCGCTGGCGCCGGAGAACCTGATGGCGTGCGCGATGTCGCGGCTGGTCCGCGACGGCGACTGGGCCTCCCACGGCGCCTCGGTGCCGCTCGCCGGGGCGGCCCTCTTCCTCGCCCTCGAGACCCACGCGCCCAACGTCGAGTTCTGGATCCAGGGCTGCGTCAGCCCCGCCAACCGCTCCCTCCGCGACGCGATCATCGACCCGGTCCGCCTCCTGGACCGCACCGCGGCGCACATGTCGCAGACCGAGATCGTCAACTTCAGTCTCCGCGGCAACAGCCTCTTCCAGTTCCTGCGACCGCTGCAGATCGACCCCTTCGGCAACGTCAACGTCAGCCGCGCCGAGCGCGAGGGCAAGCCGCCCCTCCCCTTCCAGGGCATCGCCGTCGGCGACGCGATCAACGCGATCCGGCGGATCTGCCTCTACGTCACCGAGCACTCCCCCCGCGTCTTCGCCGAGCCTCTCGCCTTCCGCACCGGCAGCGGCTGGGACGACGGCTCCGAATGGCGCCCCGAAGCCGGCCTGCCGCCCGGCGGCCCGGTCGCCGTCGTCACCCCCCTCGCCGTGCTCGACTTCGGCGCCGCGCCGAAGCGCCTCCGCGTCCGCTCCCTCCACCCCGGCGTCACCCTCGAGCAGGTCCAGTCGCGGACCGGCTTCGAGATCGAGGCCGCCCCCGAGATGACCGAGACCCCGCGTCCCACCGCCGAGGAGCTCGCCGCCCTGCAGCGCGTCGACCCCGAAGGCATTCGCCGTCTCGAGTTCGCCGCCAGCCGCCCCGAGGTCCTCGCCGCCCTCGAACGCTAGGGCCGGTCGTTCTTTGTAACCCAGAGGGTTACAAGCAGCAACCGCAGCCTGGCCCGGTTACGCTCTTCCGATGTGGAAACGTGACCGCAAGGGGGATTCGTCGAGCTCCGACTTCGTCGACGTCGCCTGGGCCGAGAACGACCTCGAGGCGCAGATCATCCACGGTCGGCTCGAGGCAGAGGGCATCGCCAGCTTCGTCTCGAACCAAACCGGCTCCCAGCTCGGCATCGCCAACGCCGGAGACCCGTATGGCCCGCTCTTCGGCGGTCGACAGATCGCCGTCCGCCCCGAGGATGCCGAGAAAGCCCGCTCGGTCCTCGACAGCATCGAGGGCGAACAGGGCGGCTCCGTTACCTGAGCGCGGCAGGATGGGTGCGATGTGGGATGAGCTGGCACCGACGCTGACCGGCGAGCGGGTCGTCGTCGAGCCGCTCTCGTTCGAGCATGAGGAAGCTCTCTACGAGGCGGCGCGGCCGGAGGAGATCTGGCGGTGGTGGCCGTTCAACCCCGCCGTCGATCGCCACGGCTTCCACGCCTGGCTGGAGGAGGCGCTGGGCGGAGGTCGAGGCGGGACGGGAGGCGCGCTTCGCGGTCCTGACCAGCGCCGGGGAGGCAATCGGCAGCACCAGCTTCTGCGACCTGCGGCCGGCGGATCGCGCGGTCGAGGTCGGCTGGACCTGGTTCACCCCGAGCGCCTGGGGAACCGGCGCCAACGCCGAGTGCAAACTGCTGCTGATGCGCCACGCCTTCGAGCGACTCGGCTGCCGGCGGGTGGAATTCCACACCGACGAGCTGAACGAGCGCTCGCGGGCTGCCCTCGAGGCTCTACCGGCGCGGCTCGACGGCGTCCTCCGCGAGGTCAAATGGACGCCAAGCGACCGTTGGCGCAGCACTGCCGTCTACTCGGTGCTCGCCGACGAATGGTCCGCGGTCGAGCGGCAGCTCGCCGCCCGGGTCGCCTCCCAGGCGGGCGCCTGACCGTTCGTCCTTTGTCACCCTCTGGGTTACAAAAGACGAAGGGTCAGGCTGGGGCTAGCTGCTCGTCGGCGAAGCGGGCTCCCGACTCGGCGCGTTCAACCAGGAGCGGCGGCGGGTTGAAGCGGGGGCCGTAGCGCTCCGCCAGCTCGCGGGCGCGGGTGAGGAAGCCGGGCAGGCCGCCCGCGTAGCCGTTGGCGTACTGGAGGACGCCGCCGGTCCAACCGGGGTAGCCGATGCCGAGGATCGAGCCGACGTTGGCGTCGGCGGCCGACTCGATCACACCCGCTTCGAGGCAACGGATCGACTCCAGCGACTCGACGAACAGCATCCGCTCCTCTAGCTCCTGCAGCGGCGGAGGCTCGGCGACGCGGGGGAAGTTCTCGGCGAGGCCGTCCCAGAGGCCGGTGCGTCTGCCGTCCTCGTAGGCGTAGAAGCCGGCGCCGGCGAGGCGGCCTTCGCGACCCAGCTCGTCGACCATCCTGTCGATCACCGCCTCGGCCGGGTGCGGCTGCCAGCTGCCGCCCTCGGCCTCGACCGCGACGCGGCCGGCGTCGCGGATCCGCCGCAGCAGGGCGAGGTTGAGCTCGTCGGAGAGCTGCAGGACCGGAGCCGGGTAGCCGGCCTGGCGGCTCGCCTGCTCAACCGAGGGCGCCGGGACGCCTTCGCCGAGCATCGCGATCCCCTCGTTGATGAAGGTCGCGATCACCCGGCTGGTGAAGAAGCCACGGCTGTCGTTGACCACGATCGGGGTCTTGCGCAGGCGCTTGGCGACGGCGAGGGCGCGGGCCAGGGTGCGGTCGGAGGTGCGCTCGCCCCTGACGATCTCCAGCAGCGGCATCTTCTCCACCGGGCTGAAGAAGTGCAGGCCAATGAAGTCCTCGGGGCGGGAGACGCCCTCGGCCAGCGCGGTGATCGGCAGGCTCGAGGTGTTGGAGGCGAGCAGCGCGTCGGGATCGAGGTGGGGCTCGATCTTCGCCAGCACCTCGGCCTTCACCGCCGGGTCCTCGAAGACGGCCTCGACGACCAGACCGGCGCCGTCGGCGGCAGCGTAGTCCGCTCCGGCGACGATCCGCGTCAGCACCACGTCGGCCTGCTCCTGGCTCACCCGGCCGCGCTTGACCGCCTTCGCCAGCAGCTTCTCCGAGTAGCTCCGGCCGCGGGCGGCGGCCTCCGCGTCGAGGTCGAGGAGCGCCACCTCGATCCCGGCTTCGGCGCAGACGTAAGCGATCGCCGCGCCCATCATCCCGGCGCCCAGCACCGCGGCCTTCTCGATCGGCGGCACCTCGGCCCCGGCCGAGACCGGGCGCTCGCCGCTCACCTTCTGCATGTCGAAGAAGAAGGCACGGATCATGTTCTCGGCAATCTGGCCGGTCGCCAGGTGGACGAAGTAGCGCTCCTCGATCGCCAGCGCGTTCTCGAAGTCGACCTGGGCGCCCTCGACCGCGGCGGCCATGATCCCCGCCGGCGCCGGGTAGGGGGCGCCGCCGAGCTGCTTGGAGAGGTTGGCGGGGAAGGCGGCGAGGTTGGCGGCCAGCTTCGGGTCGGCGGGGGTGCCGCCTGGGATCCGGTAGCCGTCGCGGTCCCAGGGCTGCTTCGCCTCGGGGTTGGCGGCGATCCAGCGCTTCGCCGCCGGCAGCAGTTCGTCCTCGCTGCCGACCAGCTCGTCGACCAACCCGATCTCGAGCGCCTCGGCGGGCCGCAGCCGCTGACCCTGGAGCAAAACCTTCAGCAGGGCCTCCTGGATCCCCAGCATTCTCACCGTGCGGACGACGCCACCGGCGCCGGGGCAGAGGCCGAGCGTCACCTCCGGCAGGCCGAGGCGGACGTGCGGAGCGTCGAGGCAGACCCGGTGGTGGGCGCCGAGCGCGATCTCCAGTCCGCCGCCGAGCGCGGCGCCGTTCACCGCCGCGACCACCGGCCGCCCGAGCAGCTCCAGCCGCCGCAGCTGCTCCTTCACCGGCGCGACCAGCTCGATCGCCTCGTCCTCGTCGCCGGGCTTCACGTTAACCAGGTCGCCCAGGTCGCCGCCGGCCATGAAGCTCTTCTTCGCCGAGGCGATCACCACACCGGCGACGTCCTCGCGCTCGGCCTCGAGCCGCTCGATCGCCCAGGCCATCGACTCGCGGTAGTCGCGGTTCATCGTGTTGGCCGACTGGGCCGGGTCGTCGAGGGTGAGGACGACGACGCCGTCCTCGTCGCGGACGTAGCGGATCGTGCCGTGCTGCTCGCTCATCTCTCTCCTGGTTTCGAGGGGCCGGGGCTCAGACGCGTTCGACCACGGTGGCGATGCCCATGCCGCCGCCGACGCAGAGCGAGGCCAGCCCGAGCTTCTTGTCCTGGCGCTCGAGCTCGTCGAGGAGGGTGCCGAGGATCATTCCGCCGGTGGCGCCGAGCGGGTGGCCCATCGCGATCGCGCCGCCGTTGACGTTGACCTTCTCGAGATCGAGGTCGAGGTCGCGGACGAAACGCAGGACGACCGAGGCGAAGGCCTCGTTGATCTCGACCAGGTCGAGGTCCTCCGCCGCGACGCCGGCCTTGGCCAGCGCCTTACGACTCGCCGGCGCGGGGCCGGTCAGCATGATCGTCGAGTCGCTGCCGGTGACCGCGGTGGCGAGCACGCGGGCGCGCGGGCGCAGCCCCATCTCTTCGCCGGCCCGCTCGCTGCCGATCGCCAGCAGCGAGGCGCCGTCGACGATCCCGGAGGAGTTGCCGGCGGTGTGGACGTGTTCGATCCGCTCCAGCCAGTGGTACTTCTGCAGCGCGACCGCGTCGAAGCCGCCGAGCTCGCCCATCTTCGCGAAGGAGGGCTTCAGCGCCGCCAGGGTTTCGGCCGTGGTGCCGGGACGAATGAACTCCTCGTGGTCGAGGACCACCCGTTCGTTGAGGTCGGTCACCGGCACTACCGAGCCGGCGAAGCGCCCCTCGGCCTGTGCCGCCGCCGCCCGCTCCTGCGAGCGCGCCGCGTAGGCGTCGACCTCGTCGCGGCTGAAGCCCTCAACGGTGGCGATCAGGTCGGCGCCGATTCCCTGGGGGACGAAGGCGGTCTCGTAGTTGGTCTCGGGGTCGTTCATCCAGGCGCCGCCGTCGGAGCCCATCGGCACCCGGCTCATCGACTCGACCCCGCCGGCGAAGACCATGTCCTCCCAGCCGGAGGCGACCTTCTGGGCGGCGACGTTGACCGCCTCCAGGCCGGAGGCGCAGAAGCGGTTGAGCTGGACGCCGGCGACGACGTCGGGCAGCCCCGCCTTCAGCACCGCGGTGCGGGCAATGTCGGAGCCCTGGTCGCCGACCGGGGAGACGCAGCCGAGGACGAGGTCGTCGATCCGCGCCGGGTCGAGGCCGTTGTGGCGGCCGAGCAGCTCGTGCAGCAGGCCGACGACGAGGTCGACCGGCTTGGTCGTGTGCAGCGAGCCGCCCGGCTTGCCCTTGCCGCGCGGGGTCCGCACGGCGTCGAAAATCAGCGCCTCGTTCGTTGCCATCTCTGCTCCTCTCAGCTGGGGACGCGCGGGTCTTCGGCCGCGGTCAGGGTCGGGCTCGACGGCTCGGAGCCCTTGGCGAAGATGCGGTAGACGCAGCGCGGGGCGCCGTCGCCCATCCAGGTGTCGCGTTCGGCGTCGAGCTCCGGGTCGACGGTGGCGGCGATGTCCTTCAGCCACTGCCGGCAGCCCTGCTCGCAGAGGCCGTTGGCGATCGGGACGTCCTTGAAGCGGCGGCTCTGCAGGGCGTCGCCGAAGGTGCAGTTGACCTCGATCTCGGCGCGCTCCGGCGTCTCCTCGACGACCTTCGCCTCCGAGCCCTCGCCCTGGAACTCGGCCTGCAGCACCTGGGAGACCAGCGCCGCCCGCTCGCCCTCGAGGCCGAACTTGCGCCGGTAGGCCTCGGCCAGCATCGGCGTCGCCTCGTCGGCGACTTCGGCCGACATCTCGTTCGCTACCTGCCAGCCAAAACGCTCGCCGATCAGCTTGTAGACCGCGAAGTACTGGTGCTTGAAGATGTTGTGGAGGATCTCGAAGCGCTGTTCGAGGCTGAGCTGGACGGTGGAGTCCTCCTCGAGGTCGAGGATCGGGGGACGCTTGGCGTCATTGCTGCTCATCTCGCCCAGGTTATCAACCGATTGGTTGGTTGGGAGACACACCAGCGGCGCGGCGGTCCACTCCGCCCGCTCAGGTCAGCATCGCGGCGCGAAAGCGCTCGATCGTGTCGTCGGCGATCCCCTGCGCCCGGGCCCAGGCGGCGGCTCCCCCATAGCGCTCCTCCACGCCGGCGAGGAACGATTCGATCGTCGCCGTCTCCGCCCCGTACATCACCTCGGGCAGGGTGCTGGCCCGCACTCGCCCGGCTTCTTTTTCTAGCCGGCGGATCACGGTCGGCATCCGCGCGTGGGTGAGCGCGTAGTCGGCGCCGATCGTCCCCCGCTCGACCCCGAGCAGCTCCAGGGCGAGGGCGACGAGGGCGCCGGTGCGGTCCTTGCCGGCGGCGCAATGGATCAGCAGCGGCTGGGCCTCGGGGTCGAGCAGCGCCGCGAGCGCCGCGGTCACCGCCGGCGCCGGCGGCGCGACGAAGGAAAGGTAGAGGCCGATCATGTCTTCGGTGCCGGTGGCGGCGAAGGCCGGGTCGAGCGGCAGCGAGGCGCGGACCACGTCGACCCCGTGCTCCTCCCAGGGCCCGGGGAACGACTCGATTTCTGCCGCGGTGCGGAGGTCGATCACCCGGCGCAGGCCGAAGCGGCGCAGCAGCGCCTCCTCGTCGGCCTCGCGCAGGGAGACGAGGAAGTCGGAGCGGAGGATGCGGCCGCGACGGGTGCGGCGGCCGTCGGCGGTCGGCAGGTCGCCGAGGTCGCGGACGTTGTCCGCGCCGGCGAGCTCGAGGAAGCGCGGGTCGCTGGCACCGGATCGGTGGGCATCGTCGCTCATCTCCTCCAACCTATCGAGCCTCCCCAACCGATTGGTTGAGAAACCTCGTTACCCTTGGCCGATCCGCCCCGGGGAACTCCTCTCTCACTTCGACCTGCGCCCGCCGGCGCCGAGCCGGGTCGAGCGGGTGCTCGCCTCCGCCCACACCGTCGCCGACCTGCGGCGGGCGGCGAAGCGAACGCTGCCGCGAAGCGTCTTCGACTTCGTCGAGTCCGGGGCCGAAGACGAGGTGGCGCTGCGGCGCAACCGCTCCGCCCTCGACGCGATCGCCCTCGTCCCCCGCGCCCTGCGCGGCGCCGGCACCCCCGACACCCGGACCAAGCTCCTCGGCCTGCCGGCGACGGCGCCCTTCGCCCTCGCCCCGACCGGCCTCACCCGTCTCGTCCACCCGGCCGGCGAGCCGGCGGTCGCCCGCGCCGCCGCGGCGGCGGGAATCCCCTACGCGAGCTCGGCGATGTCGAGCGTGCCGCTGGAGCGGATCGCCGCCGCCGCCCCGGTACCGATCTTCCAGATCTACATGGTCCGCGATCGCGAGGTCTGCGCGGGCCTGCTGCGGCGAGCCCAAGCCGCCGGCTGCGAGGCGCTGATCCTCACCGTCGACTCGCAGGTCTCCGGCCTGCGCGAGCGCGACCTCCGCAACGGGCTGACGATCCCGCCGACGATCCGCCCCCGCGTCCTCCTCGACGGCCTCCTGCACCCGCGCTGGGCGCTCGGCTTCGCCCGCAGCGAGCAGGTCGGCTTCGCCAACTTCGCCGGTGCGGCGGGAGGTGAGGGCGGCGGAGCCGCGGGAGGTGGCAGCGCCGCGGCTGGGCCCGAGGACGACCCGGCCAAGCGCGAGTCGCTGGTCGCCTACGTCGCCCGCGAACTCGACACCTCGCTCGACTGGTCGGCGGTCGATTGGGTGCGCGAGCGCTGGCCGGGAACTCTCGCGATCAAGGGCCTGCTCAACGCTGACGACGCCCGCGAGGCGGTCGCCCGCGGCGCCGACGCGGTCGTCGTCTCCAACCACGGCGGCCGTCAGCTCGGCACCTCGATCGCCCCGATCGAGGTCCTGCCCGAGGTGGTCGCAGCGGTCGGCGGGCGGGCCGAGGTATTGATGGACTCCGGCATTCGCCGCGGCGCCGACGTGGTCAAGGCGCTCGCCCTTGGCGCCTCCGGCGTCCTCCTCGGCCGCCCCTACCTGCTCGGCCTCGGCGCCGCCGGCGAGCCCGGCGTCGCCCGCGTAATCGAGATCCTCAGCGAGGAGACCCGCCGCACGATGACCCTGCTCGGCGCCGCCGACGTCGCCGCGATCGAGCCGTCGATGGTCCGCCAGCCCCACGCCCCCACCCCACCGCCGCGTGGTTGAGTTTCGTTTCGGATAGCGACACAAAGGTCAACCACGCCGGGTGCGCCCCGCGTGCGCCCGGGCGCCCGGTCGCGGTTGGCGCCTTTAGGCCGGGCTGGCGGCGCGGTCCGGTTCGGGGTGGTCGGCGGCAGCGACCAGGCGCCAGACGATCTCGGTCACCGGGGTGGCGACGCCGAGGCGCTCGCCCTCGCGGACGACCTCGCCGGCCATCGCGTCGATCTCGGTCGGGCGGCCGGCGAGGACGTCCTGCAGCATCGAGGGCAGGTGGCCGCGGGCGGCGGCGTAGGTCTCCTCGGCCGCCCGCAGGACCGCGTCGAAGTCGAGCTCGACGCCGCGGGCGCGGCCGACGGCGACGATCTCGGCCGCCATCCGGTGCCGCAGACCGTCGAGGCCGCCGTCGTCGAGCACCCCGCCCATGTCGAGCCTGGTCAGCGCCGCCAGGGAGTTCATCGGCACCGCCATCGCCAGCTTGGTCCAGACCACCACGTCGATGTCCGCCCGCACCTCGGTGTTGATCCCGGCCCGCTCGAACAGCGCCCGCAGCGGCTCCAGCCGCGCCGGCTCGCCCTCCAGGGCGCCGATCCAGGTGGTGCCGCCGCCCTCCCAGGTGGCGTCGGTCAGCTCGATCCGGCCCGGCCCCTCGGTTACCCCGCCGATCGTGCTGACCCCGTAGACGACTCGCTCGGGCCCAACCGCGGCGGCGATCTTCTCGGCGTTGCCGAGCCCGTTCTGGAAGCTGGCGACCAGCGTCCGCGGCCCGATCATCGGCGCCGCCGCGGCCAGCGCCTCCTTGGTGTGCTGGGACTTGACCCAGACCATCAGCAGGTCGACCTCGCCGGCGGCGGCCGCGTCTGTCGTCGCCCGCGGCCGAGTCAGCCGCTCCTCGCCATCGTGGGTGAGCAGCAGGCCGCGGCTCTCGATCGCCGTGACATGGGCGGCCGAACGGCCGACGAGCCAGCTTTCGACTCCGGCCCCGGCCAGCAGCCCGCCGTAGAGAGAGCCCATCGCTCCGGCCCCGATCACCCCGACCCGCCGCAGCTCCGGGGAACCCGGGTCACGCCTGACCCGCCGCGGCTCGGTCGCTGCCGCCCGTGGCCGCGGCTCGGCCAGGGCTCCCTCAGTCCTTCCGGTCGGCGAAGTCCGGCGTCTCTTTCATGATCGCCGCCCGCGCCGCCTCCAGCTGGTTCGGCGAGCCGAGCAGGGTCTGGACCAGCTCGGTCTCCAGCCGCAGCTCGCGCTCGGGCGGCTCGCCCCAGCCCTCCTCGAAGAGTCGCTTGGCCGCGACGATCGCCTCCGGCGAGCGGCCGGCGATCTCCGCCGCCAGCGCCAGCGCCGCCGCCCGCGGCTCGGCGTCGAGCCGGGTAACGAGGCCGAGCCGGGCGCCTTCCTCGGCGTCGAAGACGCGGCCGCTGTAGGTGAGCTCGCGGGCGACATCGTCGCGGACCAGCCGCGGCAGCGCCTGGCCGATCCCCATGTCCGGGATCAGGCCGAGTTTCATCTCCATCACCGAGAGCTTCGCGTCCGGCGCGGCGATCCGCAGGTCGGCGCCGAGAGCGAGCTGCAGGCCGCCGCCGAAGCAGGCGCCGTGCAGCGCCGCGACGGTCGGCACGGGCAGCGTCCGCCAGCCCCAGGCGGCGGTCTGGGCGAGGTTCGCGGTTTCGTCGGCGGGTCGCTCGACCAGCTCGGTGGGGTCGAATTCGCCGGCGGCGACCGCGGCGAGGTCGAGCCCGGAGCAGAAGCTCGGCCCCTCGCCGCTGAGGACGACGGCGCGAACCGAGCGGTCCTCCCGCAGCTCCGCCTGGGCGTCCCGCAGGGCGCGGAACATCGCCGGGTCGAGGGCGTTGTGTTTCTCCGGCCGGACCAGCCGCACCTCGGCGACGCCGCCGTCGCGGTTGATCTGCAGGCGCTCCTCGGCCATCGGAGCCAGCCTACGCCCTGTAGTCGTAGAAGCCGCGGCCGGCCTTGCGGCCGATCCGGCCCGAGGCGACCATCCGCTTCAGCAGCGGCGGCGGCGCATACTCGGAGCGCTTGAACTCCTCGTAGAGCGAGTCGCAGACGCTGTAGAGGACGTCGAGGCCGATGAAGTCGGCGAGGGTCAGCGGCCCCATTGGGTGGCCGCAGCCGAGCTTCATCCCTTCGTCGATGTCCTCGGCCGAGGCGAAGCCCTCTTCGTACATCCGCATCGCCGCCATCAGGTAGGGGACGAGCAGCATATTGACGACGAAGCCCGAGCGGTCCTTTGTCTCGATCGGGCTCTTGCCGATCCGGGCGGCGAATTCGCGCGCCACCGCGGTCGTCTCCTCGCTGGTGTCGAGGGCGACGACGATCTCGACCAGCCGCATCACCGGCACCGGGCTGAAGAAGTGAAGGCCGAGGACGCGTTCGGGGCGGGCGACGTGGGCGGCCAGCTGGGCGATCGGGATCGACGACGTATTCGAGGCGATCAGCGCCTCCTCGCCGACCACGCCGGCGACCTCGGCGAGGATCCGCGCCTTCAGCTCGGCGTTCTCCGGCACCGCCTCGATCACCAGGTCGGCCCCCGCGGCGGCACCGAGCTCGGTCGCGAACTCGATCCGGCCGAGGATCGCCTCGCGCTCGCCGGCCTCGATCTTGCCGCCGGCGACGGCGCGTTCGAGCGACCCGGAGAGCCGCCGCCGCACCCCGTTGACCGCGGTCTCGTCGAGGTCGCGGACGACCACCTCGAGCCCGGCGCGGGCGACCGACTCGGCGATTCCGGAACCCATCAGGCCGCCACCGAGGACCGCGACCCGTTCCACCGCCATCAGAAGACCGGCAGCTCCGTGTAGGTCCCGAAGACCTCCTGCATCGCCGCCACCATCTCGCCCTCGGTTGCCTGCACCCGGGCCGCCTCGATGATCGGTGGCATCAGGTTGGCGTCGGTCGCCGCGGCCTGCATCAGGGCCGAGAGCGCGGCCTCGACCGCGGCCGAGTCCCGCCCGGCCCGGGTCGCCGCCAGGCGGTCGATCTGCTTGCGTTCCAGCGCCGGGTCGATCCGCAGGATCTCCGGGTCGACTTCGTCCTCCTGGGTGAAGTCGTTGACGCCGACGACGATCCGCCGCCGTTCGTTCAGCTCCTGCTGGTAGGTGAAGGAGGCGTCGGCGATCTCGCGCTGGGGGAAGTTGCGGCGGATCGCCTCGACCATGCCGCCGAGCTCGTCGATGCGAGCGAAGTAGTCGTAGGCGGCGGCCTCCATCTCGTCGGTCATCTTCTCGACGAACCAGGAGCCGCCGAGCGGGTCGGCGGTGTCGGTGACGCCAATTTCGGTGGCGAGGATCTGCTGCGTCCGCAGCGCCACCCGCACCGCCTCCTCGGTCGGCAGCGCCAGCGCCTCGTCGTAGGAGTTGGTGTGCAACGACTGGGTGCCGCCGAGCACCGCGGCCAGCGCCTCGGTGGTGGTGCGGACGATGTTGTTGAGCGGCTGCTGCGCGGTCAGCGAGACGCCGGCGGTCTGCGTGTGGAAGCGCAGCCGCATCGACTCCTCCTTCTTGGCGCCGTAGGTGTCGCGCAGCTCGCGCGCCCAGATCCGCCGCGCGGCGCGGAACTTGGCGATCTCCTCGAAGAAGTCGATGTGCGAGTTGAAGAAGAAGGAGAGGCGGGGGGCGAAGTCGTCGACGTCGAGGCCGCGCTCGATCGCTTCCTCGACGTAGGTGAAGCCGTCCTTGAGGGTGAAGGCGAGCTCCTGCTGGGCGGTCGCCCCGGCCTCGCGGATGTGGTACCCGGAGATCGAGACCGGGTGCCAGCGCGGCATCTTCTCGGTGCACCACTCGATCATGTCGGTGATCAGCCGCAGCGCCGGGTCGATCGGGAAGCACCACTCCTTCTGGGCGATGTACTCCTTGAGGATGTCGGTCTGGATCGTGCCGCCGAGCTTCTCCGCCGGGACGCCCTGGCTCTCGCCGACCAGCACGTAATAGGCGAGCAGGATCGCCGCCGGCGCGTTGATCGTCATCGAGGTGGTGACGCCGCCGAGCGGGATTCCCTTGAAGAGCTCCTCCATGTCGGCGAGCGTGTCGACGGCGACGCCCTCGCGGCCGACCTCGCCGAGCGATTTGGCGTGGTCGGAGTCGTAGCCCATCAAGGTCGGCATGTCGAAGGCGGTCGAGAGCCCGGTCTGGCCGTGGTCGAGCAGGTACTGGAAGCGCTCGTTGGTCTCCTCGACGGTGCCGAAGCCGGCGAACTGCCGCATCGTCCAGAGCCGCCCCCGGTACATCGAGGGGTAGGGGCCGCGGGTGAAGGGATAGGAGCCGGGGGTGCCGACCCGCTCCTCGAGTCCGGGATCGAGGTCCTCCGGCCCGTAGAGCGGCTCGATCTCCTTGCCGGAGACGGTCGAGAACTCGGCGTCGCGCTCGGGCTTCGCCTCGTAGGCGCGGCGCCACTCTTCGCGCGCGGCGGAAGAGGAGCGCTCTCCGGAACCCTCTTGGGAAGCGCGACTCACAGATAGTAGGAATAGCACGTATTTCGCCGCGGACCAAGGCGCGACGCCGATTCCCCCCGCTCGGTGGGGCGATCGCGGAAGTTCGCGGCGGCCCGGCGGCCGGGCTCGCGTCGAGCTGTTGCGACGGAGCTCACGGCTCGAAGTCCCCGGCGCCGTCGCGAAGCGTCCGCAGGGTCGTGAACAACTCCGCCAGTTCGGCCTCGCGCAGCGGCGCGGTGGCGAAGCCGGCGCCGTTCAGCGCTTCGGTCGCGGCCGCCGCCGTCTCGCGACCGGCCGGGAGGATCTCCGCCAGCGTCGTCCGCCGGTCGCTCTCGTGCGGCGCCCGCCGCACCAGCCCGGCCCGCTCGAGCCCGTCGATCGTGTTGGTGACACTGGTCCGGTGCACCTGCAGCCGCTCGCCGATCTTGCCCAGCGGCAGCGAGCCGCGGCTGCTGAAGTAGAGGAGCATCAGCGCCTCGTAGCGGGGGAAGGTCAGCCCGAACGGCTCCAGCAACTCGTTCAATCGCGCCATCAGGATCTGGTGCACCCGCATGATCGAGGTGACCGCGACCATCTCGGTCGCCGCCTCGCCGCTCCAGTGCTCCTCCCACTGGCGGCGCGCCTCCTCTATCGGGTCGAACGAGAGCTTCCGGGCCGCCACCCGGCCAGTCTGCCACGCCCGTGCCCAAATAGCGGGCGCTGCGGGATGGCTGAGGGGAGAGACGGCGGCGTCCGACGCCTTGGGCGTGAGTGCCACCCGACGTCGTCAACGAGCTGCTCGTCCTGCCTGTTCCGGAGCGCAAGCTGGATGGGCGCGGCATCTCGAAGCTGGAAGTGCTCCAGATCCTCGATGACGAACGCGACATCGTGCCGAACCCTCGATCACGCGATGGCCGACGCAAGCTGCTCGTCGGAGTGACGCATGGCGGCCGGGTCCTTACCCTGGTGATCGAAAGAACCCACGAGCCGACGACCTGGATCGTCATTACCGGCTGGAACTCGGATTCGGATGAGCGTAGGATCATCGGCAGATGAGCGCAGACAAAACACATCGGGATCCGTGGACCGACCCGGACCCTCAGCCAGGGGACTTCGATGAATACCTACGCGAAGTGAAACCCGAGGAAATCACTCACTACGCAGCGGGCGAGGGCCCGGCGATCATCTTCATCGACACCGACGACGTCGACGGCTGGCTGCGCGAGCGCGACGAGCGGCGCCGGCGCGAAGCGCTCGAAACCGAGCGGCGCAGCGCCTAGCGGACCTCCGCGATCAAACCGCCGACCCGCGTGATCCTGGCTCCCGCCCCGGGTTCAGGCCTGTGTGCGCGAGATTTCCAGGGGTAGACGCCTGTCCGAGTCGGTTTCAGTTTTTCGTCGAGCGTTCCGATGCAACTAGCCGTGAGCCAGGCAAGAACCATCACTTCGATCCCCGCCCGCCGAGTGCTCGGCGCGGCGCTACTCGCCGCGGTGCTGCTTCTGCTCCTGCCGCTCGCCGGCAAGGCGGCGGCGATGACCTGCGGCGGCAAGAAAGTGACGATCATGGGCACCCCGGGCAACGACACGATCGTCGGCAAAAAAGCCTCCGACGTGATCTACGGCGGTGGCGGCAACGACAAGATCAGCGGCGGCCCGAACGGCAACGACACGATCTGCGGCGGCCCGGGCAACGACATCCTCAAGGGCGGCCGCGGCTTCGACTCGCTCTACGGCGAAGAAGGCAACGACCAGCTGCTCGGCGAAACCGGCTCCGACATGCTCGCCGGCGGCGGCGGGGACGACAAACTCTCCGGCTCGAAAGGTGGCGACGTCGAGCACGGCGGCTCCGGCAACGACTTCATGCTCGGCTTCAAGGGCCCCGACAAGCTCGAAGGCGGCCCGGGCGAGGACTTCATCGACGGCCAGCAGGGATCCGACAAGATCGAAGGCGGCGAAGGGAACGACCGGCTACTCGGCGACAAGGGCAACGACAAGATCCTCGGCGGCGAAGGCGAAGACCGGATCGAAGGTGGCCCCGGTGACGACGCCGACCTCGACGGCGGCGGCGGCGCCGACGAAGTTCTCGGCGGCTCCGGCACCGACTTCGCCACCGGCGGCGACGGCGACGGCGACATCGTCCGCGGCGACGCCGGCACCGACACCCTCTCCGGCGGGCCCGGCAGCGGCGACATCGTCTCCTACGCCAGCGCCACCCGCGGCGGCATCAGCGTCAACCTCGCCCTCGACAAAGCCAAAGGCGACGGCCACGACCAGCTCGCCGACTTCGAGGATGTGGTCGGCTCGCCCCAGGACGACACCCTGGTCGGCGACGGCGAAGACAACACCCTCGATGGCGGCGTCGGCAACGACGACCTCGAAAGCGGCGGTGGCGGCGGCGAAGCGCTTGGCGGCCCCGGCTCCGACGAATGCACCGGCTTCGCGGTCGAAAGCTCCTGCGGCCCGGAAGCGGGCCCGCCCCCCGGCGGCGCCTTCGTCGTCCTCAATCGCGGCCTCGACGGCTCCAGCCTGGTCGTCCAGGGCTCGAGCGGCAACGACGCGATGGACCTCTCGCTGAGCGCCGCCGGCTGGACCGTGACCGACAACGGCCCGGTCTATACCGAAACCGCCAGCGGCTGCGTCAACTCCGGCGCGACCGCGGTCGTCTGCCCCGGCGAACCGGGCCTGGCCCTGATCGTCGTCACCGGACTCGGCGGCAACGACGAAATCACCGTCGATCCCAGCATCCCCACCAACGCCCACGTGCGGATCAACGGCAACGCCGGCAACGACCACCTCGTCGGCGGAGAAGGCGACGACGTGCTCGAAGCGGGCGAGAACTACAACGGCCCCGACAACGGCAATGACGTGCTCGAAGGCCGCGGCGGCTCCGACGTCCTCTACGCCGACCCCGGCGCCGACCAGCTCTTCGGCGGCCCCGGCAACGACCTGCTGGTCTCCTCCGTGGTCACCTGCCAGGGCCACACCTTCGACGGCGGCCCCGGCGAGGACACCGTCTCCTACGCCCGTTCGAACGACAGCCTGCGGGTCGAACTCGGCGGCACCGGCGGCCCTCCCGGCTGCGCCACCCCGGACAAAGTCCTCGCCGACAACGAGAGCCTCGAGGGATCCGACGGACCCGACGTGCTGATCGGCGACGACGGCGACAACTCGATCCTCGGCCACCTCGGCGCCGACACCCTGATCGGCAAAGGCGGCAACGACTTCCTCGACGCCGCCGACGGCCAGCACGACAAGACGATCGACTGCGGCCCGGGCACCGACGAATCGGTCCGCGACCCCGGCAAGGACCCGAAGCCGATCAGCTGCTGAGGTCGTCCGGCGGCTCAGCCGTCGGGGTAGTCACCGGCGCCGCGCAGCGGCACGAAGCGGACCGGCGAGACCTCCGCTGTCGTGACCTCCCGCCCGTGGCGGTGGAAGACGGTCAGCATCTCCCCTCGGCCGTCGCCCTCACCGCCGACCGCGATCGGCGCCACCATCCGCCCGCCCTCGTCCAGCTGCGCCAGCAGCGCCGGCGGCGGCTCCGGGCAGGCGGCGTGGATGGCGATCGCCGCGAACGGCGCCCGCTCGGGGTCGCCGCGGGAGCCGTCGCCGACCTCGAGGTGGACGCCGTCGACGCCGAGTCGGACCAGCTCCCGCCGCGCCGCCCGGGACAGCTCCGGGTCGAGCTCGACGCTGACCACCTCGCGGGCGAGCAGCGAGAGGACCGCGGCCGAGTAGCCGGAGCCGGTGCCGACCTCGAGCACCCGCTCCTCCCCCTCCAGCGCCAGCTCCTGGCAGATCGCCGCCACCACCCAGGGTTGGGAGATCGTCTGGCCGCCGCCGATCTCCAGGGCGGAGTCGGCGTAGGCGCGGTGGCGGGCGCGCCGCGGCACGAACTCCTCGCGCGGCACCTGCCCGATCGCCGCCAGCACCCGCTCGTCCCAGATTCCCCGTCGGCGCAGCTGGCTCTCCACCATCGCCGCCCGCCGGGCCTCGTAGTTCGGCACCTCAGTAGATGTAGTTGCGGAGCTTCGGTGGCTCCAGCACGGTCACCCGGCCGCGGCCGGAGCGGACGACGCCGGCCCGCTCGAGCTCGGCGAGGAAGCGGCTGACCGACTCGCGCGAGGTGCCGGCGAGCTGGGCGAGGTCGGTCTGGTTCATCCGGATCGTCACCTCGCCGCCGTTGCCGTCGCCGCCCTCGCGGCTGAGCTGGGCGAGGATGCCGGCGACCCGGCTGGGGACGGTCTGGAAGGACTGGCGGCTGAGCCGGACGTTGGCGGCGCGCAGCCGCCGCACCAGCCCGGCGACCAGCTTCAGGGCGATCTCGGGGTGGCGGGCGAGCAGCGAGCGGACGTCGCCAGCCGGCAGCGCCAGCAGCTCGCCGTCGGTTAGAGCCTCGGCGCTGGCCGAGCGCTTGTCGCCGTCGAGCATCGCCAGCTCGCCGAAGATCTCCCCCGGGCCGAGCGTGGCGAGGGTGATCGCGCGCCCGTCGGAGTGCTCGCGGGTGACCCGGAAGCTGCCCTCCTTGACGATGTAACAGGCGTCGGAGCTGTCGCCCTCGTGGAAGACGCGGGTGCCGGCGGGGAAGCTGCGCGGCACGGCGACATGGGAGAAGCGCTCCAGCTCCTCGGCTTCGAGGTCGGCGAACAGCGAGGCGCTCTTCAGCAGCTCGACCGTGCTCTGCTCCCCGTCGGACACACGAGGAAGTATCCCCCAACCGCGGTTGCTACTTGTAGCCCTGTGGGTGACAAGCAGCAACTACCCAGTTACGGAAAGCGCACGTTTGCGCCATCGAAGGCGCATCACAGTGCCGAGACGCGAACCTGGACTAGCGGGCGGTGGCGGTGAGTTTGCGCGGGCCGCGGCTGAAGCCGGCCTCGATCAGCGCCTCCTCGTGGCCGGAGCCGATCACCGCCTCGCCATCGAGTTTCTCGACCGCCAGTTTCGGCAGCTGGCCGGCGACGACCGCGTCGGCGAGGGCGCGCATCGCCTCGCCCAGCTCGCCCTCGTCCAGGGCGCGCAGCCGCAGCAGGCCGCGGCCACCGCGCTCGACGAAGACCAGCGGCTCGCCGTCGCGCAGCAGCAGGTGGGCGCCGGGGGTGCGACCGGGGCGGCGGCCGCCCTCGAGCTTCGGCCAGGGCAGCGAGGCGCCGTAGGGGTTGGCTGGGTCGGTGGCGGCGAGGACGAGGAAGGAGCCGTCGGCTTCGGGCAGCGAGCGCAGCCGCTCGACCGCGCCGGGGAGGGCAAACTGGGCACCGCCAAGCCCCTCGACGAAGTAGCCGCGCCGCGCCGTCCCCAGCAGCTCGAGGTTGCCGAGCTCGGCGTAGAGGGTGGAGAAGCCGCCGGGGACGCCCTCGGCGAGGACGGTCTCGCGGGTGACGATCCCGTAGCGCTCCATCATCAGCTCGGCCTGGGCGCGGAGCCGGGCGCCGGGACCGGGGGCGTTGGCGAACAGCGGCGCGGTCAGGCTCCAGCGGCCCTGGACGGCGGCGCCGGTGTTGGCGCGGCGGCGGGCGAAGCGGCGACCGGGCCGCTCAGAGGCGGCGACGGCGCGCAGCCGCGGCGCCCGCAGCGGCGCGAAGGCGTCGTTGGTCACCTCGCCGGCCCAGGCGAGGTCCCAGAGCGCGTTGTGGATTTCCTCCCGCTGGAAGGGCAGGTCGGCGACCAGGTCGAGCCAGAAGGAGGGGCCGGAGGCGAGCCGCTCGCGGATCGCCTCGTGGACCTCGCCGGCCGGGATCTCGAGCTTGCCGTTGGCCGGCGGCGGCCCGGCGAGGCGGACGTCTTCGCGAAAGTAGAGGGCGACGCGGCCGTCGGAGCGGCCGAGCGCGCCGGCGCCGATCCAGACCAGCTCGCCGGAGGTGCAGAGCTCGTCGAGCCAACCCTGGGAGAAGGTGCCGAGCCGCCGTGGCAGCACGTCGGCCTCCCAGGTCTTCGGGGTCAGCGCCACCCCCTGCAGCGGCACCAGCGCCTCGCGCAGGCGGTCGATCCCGGCCCCGGCGGGGCGGAAGGCGTCGACGTTCTGCCAGCTCGGCAGGAAGCGGGCGAGCTCCGTTTTGTCGGCGGCCTCGACCTCCTTGCGCAGCCGCGCCAGGCTCGCCCGCCGCACCCGCCGCAGGACGTCGGACTCGCACCACTCGCGCTCGGTCCCACCGGGCAGCAGCTCGCCGCGGACCATCGCCCCTTCGGCCTCGAGCTCGCGCAGCGCCGGGCCGGGGTCGACGCCGTAGCGGGCGGCGAGCTGGTGGGTTGGGAAGGGACCGTGGGTGCGGGCGTAGCGGCGGACCAGGGCCCGCATCGCGTCGGGGTGCTCCTCGAGGAAGGTCTCCGGCAGACCCGCCGGCTCGGGGACGCCGAGCGCGTCGCGGTAGAGGCCGGCGTCCTCGGCGGCGATGTAGCGCTCCTCGCCGGCCATCCGCACTTTCGCCACCCGCCGCTCGGCGACCAGCTTGTCCAGCATCGACTGCGCCGAGTAGCCCTCTTCGACCCGTTCGACGCACTCCTCGAGCCGCATGTCGCCGAGGTTGCGGAGGATCTGCTGGAGGGCGTCGCGGTCGCCGGCGCGGCCGGCCTCGGTGCGGTGCTGCAACTGCGCCTCGACCTCTTCCAGCGCCTCGGGATCGATCAGTTCGCGCAGCTCCTCCTGGCCGAGCAGCTCGCGCAGGAGGTCGCGGTCGAGGGCCAGCGCCGCCGCCCGCCGCTCGGCGTTCGGGGTGTCCCCCTCGTACATGTAGGTGGCGACGTAGTCGAAGAGCAGCGAGGAGGCGAAGGGCGAGGCGGTCGGCGTTTCCACCTCGACCAGGCTGAGCTGGCGCGAGTGCAGCTTGCGCAGCAGGTCGTCGAGGGCGGGCAGGTCGAGGACGTCGCGCAGGCACTCGCGGTAGGTCTCGAGCACGACCGGGAAGCGGGGGAAGTCGCGGGCGACTTCGAGCAGGCTCTGGCTCTTCAGCCGCTGCTGCCAGAGCGGCGTGCGCTTGCCCGGGTAGGCGCGCGGGATCAGCAGCGAGCGCGAGGCGTTCTCGCGAAAGCGGGCGCCGAACAGGGCCGAGCCGGAGAGCTCGCCGACGATCAGGTCTTCGATCTCGTCGGGGTCGATCAGGACGATCTCGGCGCTCGGTGCCTCGTCGGCGTCGGGAAGGTGGATGACGATCCCGTCGTCGGACCAGATCGCGTCCGCCTCGAGGTCGCGCTCGTTGCGGATCTTCGCCGCCAGTGCCAAGCCCCAGGCGGCATGGACCCGGCCACCGAAGGGCGAGAGCACGCAGAGCCGCCAGTCGCCGATCTCGTCGCGGAAGCGCTCGACCACGATCGACTCGTCGGAGGGGACGACCCGGGTCGCCTGCTGCTGCTCGCGCAGGTAGCTGACCAGGTTGTTGGCGGCGCGCTCGTCGAGGTCGTATTCCTTCGCCAGCTGGGCCGGCTCCTTGCTGACCGCCTCGCGGGAGAAGGCGCCGATCGCCTTGCCTAGCTCGGCCGGGCGGCCGATCCCGTCGCCGCGCCAGAACGGCACCGCCCCCGGGGCGCCCGGCGCCGGGGTGACGATCACCCGGTCGCGGGTGATTTCCTCGATCCGCCAGGAGGAGGAGCCGAGCAGGAAGACCTGGCCGGGGCGGGCCTCGTAGACCATCTCCTCGTCGAGCTCGCCGACCCGGCGGCCGTCCGGCAGGTGGACGCCGTAGAGGCCGCGGTCGGGAATCGTGCCGGCGTTGGTGACGACCAGCTGGCGGGCCCCTTTGCGGCCGTGGATCGTCCCTTCGGTGCGGTCCCAGACGATCCGCGGCCGCAGCTCGGCGAAGCGGTCGGACGGGTAGCGGCCGTCGAGCATGTCGAGGACGTTCTCCAGCTGTTCGCGGGAGAGCTCGTGGAACGGCTCGGTACGGGTGACCAGCGCCTCGACCGCGTCGACCTCCCACTCCCCCTGGGCGGCCATCGAGACCAGGTGCTGGGCGAGCACGTCGAGCGGGTTCTGCGGGATCGTCGTCTCCTCGATCTCGCCTTCGCGCATCCGCCGGGCGACGACCGCGCACTCGAGCAGGTCGCCGCGGTATTTGGGGAAGATCCGCCCTTTCGAGGTCTCCCCCAGCCCGTGCCCGGCACGCCCGATCCGCTGTAGGCCGCGGGTCACCGACTTCGGCGACTCGACCTGAATCACCAGGTCGACCGCCCCCATGTCGATCCCCAGCTCGAGCGAGGAGGTGGCGACCAGGCAGGGGAGCTGGCCGGACTTCAGCATCTCCTCGACCACCGTCCGCTCCTCGTGGGAGAGCGAGCCGTGGTGGGCGCGGGCGATCTCGACGTAGGGCTGCTCCTCGCCGGTGTCCTCGTGTCGAAGCGGATCGCCGTGCCCGGCGTGCTCGGTTGCAGGCAGCTCCTGCTCCCCTTCGCCATTGGCCAACTCGTTCAGCCGCTTTGCCAACCGCTCCGCTGCCCGTCGGTTATTGACGAAGACGATCGTCGAGGTGTGTTTCTGAACCAGCTCGAGCAGCTTCGGGTAGATCGCCGGCCAAATCGACCGCACATGCGCGCTCGGCTCGATTTCCGTCGGCGGTGGCCCATCCTCGCTCGGGTAGGCGGGCGCCCCCGGATCCGACATGTCATCGACCGGCACCACGATCTCCAAGTCGAGGTCCTTCCGATGCCCCGCATCGACGATCTCGCACTTCCTTTTCGGCCCGACCAGGAACTTCGCAATCCGCTCCAAGGGCCGCTGCGTAGCTGACAACCCAATCCGCTGGACATACGTCTCATCAGCTCGCATCGGCCCCTTGCCGCCAACCTTGGAACCCTCGCCGTTAGATGCAGCCGTCGCGGCCGGGCCACCAACCGCCGCGTCCCTAACGTGCTGCTCCAACCGCTCGATCGTCAGCGCCAAGTGCGACCCTCGCTTGGTCTGCGCAACAGCGTGGATCTCGTCGACGATCAGCCCTTCGACCCCGGTGAGGATCTCCCGCACCGAGCTGCTCAGCATCAGGTAGAGCGACTCCGGCGTCGTGATCAGGATGTCCGGCGGGTGTTTCGCCATGTCCCGCCGTTCTTTCTGCGAGGTGTCGCCGGTGCGCAGGCCGACGGAGACCTCGGCGCCGATGCCTTTCAGCGGCGCCCGCAGGTTGCGCTCGATGTCGTAGGAGAGCGCCTTCAGGGGGGAGACGTAGACGAGGCGGACGCCACTGCCGAGGCGCTCCGGCTCACGGGCGAGTTTGTCGATTCCCCAGAGGAAGCTGGCCAGGGTCTTGCCGGAGCCGGTCGGGGCGCAAATCAGCGCGTGCTCGCCGCCCGAAATGGCGGCCCAGCCGCCCGCCTGGGCCGGCGTCGGCCCCTCGAAGGAGGCTTCGAACCAGCGCCGCACCGGGGCGCTGAACGGCGCCAGCGGATCGGATTTCGTCCCTCGTTTCGCCTTGGCGGTCAACCCACCGATCTTACGCACCCGCCCCCGCCGGCCCGCCAGCCGGGCGGCCGCGAGGCGTGGTTGAGTTTTGTGTCGCTATCCGAAACGAAACTCAACCACGGTCCCGCGCGCGGGACCGCGCGCACGGCCTGGCGGCGCGGACGGGCGGTTAGGCGGTGCCGCCGGCGAACTTGGTGTATTCGGTCCAGGCCGGCTTCGGGACGAAGCCTTCTTTGAACAGGCCGGAGCCGTCGCAGAAGTTGCAGGCATCGACCAGGTCGTCGACCGAGAACCAGTAGACCCGTTTGAGGCGCCATTTGGCGGCTTTGGCGCTGAGCAGGGAGAAGGCGCCGCGCAGCTGCTGGGCCTGGCCCTTCAAACCCTTGGCGAAGATGTTCTGCAGCGGGTTCGCCGGCGGCGGCTGCGAGGACCAGCCGAGCTCGGTGATCCAGAGCCCCTTGGCGGCATCCTTGTTCTTGGTCAGGACCGAGCGGATTTCTTCGATCTCCGGGGTCAGTTCCGTGTACTTGCCGGTGTAGGGGTGCAGCGCCACGCCCTGGAAGCTGGTTTTGATCCCGGGGTTGGTCTTGTAGAGCTGCGAGAGGAAGTAGGAGGCGAACCAGTCCGGACTGGTCGGATTGGCGATCCGCTTGCCGGCTTCGCGCCGCCCGCCCTTGGGTCGCGAGAACATCCCGCCGAGGATCACCTGGGCGCCAGGATCGGCGCTGCGCAGGGCCGTGAAGGAGTTCTTCACGAGCTTCCCGTATTCGACCGGGTTCGGCTTCGCGATGAAGTAGCGGAAATTCTGCTCATTCCAGATCTGCCAGTTGCGGATCGGCCGTTTCGGCACCGTCGGATTGTCGGCCCAGAGGGTTCCGTTGGGGCCGTAGCGGGCGACCAGGCCTTTCAGCATCGAGGCCCAAGCGGTCGCCGCGGTGCCGGAGACCGGCAGGTGGGCGGGTACTTTCACGGCGCCGCCGGTGCCTGCGACCCCGACGCTCGGCACTGCCCATTTCGGCGCGTTGGTGATGAACGGCAGGACCTCGATCCCGGCCTGCGAGGTGCGTTTGACCAGGGCGTCGATTTCGGCCAGGTTGAGGGCGCCGCCGCGGATCGGCTGGATCTCGCTCCAGTCGATCGGCATGCGGACGCTGTCCACCCCGCCGGTCTTCAGCGTCTCCCATTGTTCCTCGCTCGGAACGGCCTGCGGGACGACTCCCCAGAAGGTGGCGGGGACCGCCTGCGCCGCCGAGGCAAAGGCCATCAGCGACAGCAGCGTCCCGGCAAAGGCCAGCGCGAGCGCGCGCGACTTCCTCATCGACTTCCTCGCTTTCGACATCGGAGGTTTCAGCTCGCCTTGGGCGAGACGGAGGTGCCGCCTTCGCCACCCTGGCGACGCTGGCGGATCACGAAGGCACCGATCGAGATCGCCGCCAGCACGGCAATCGCGATGATGATCCAGACCAGCGGCGAGGAACCGCCACCGCTGTCCCCAGAAGAATTCGGTTCGAGCGGCGTCGTTTGCGGGCCCTTGCCCGAAGCGTTGGCGATCGCCTGCTTACCGTCGGAGCTTGGCTTGCCACCCTTGTTGCTGGCGCCCTGCTTGTGGCCCTGCTGACCGTTACCCGTGTCACCATGGTCGCCGCTCGTGCCACCGGTAGCCGTAGAGTGTTCGGATTCTTCGCCGGTTTCTCCGCTTTCGCCACCTTCTGAGGGGGGCACGCCGGAACTTTCGGCACCCGGATCGGTCTTTTCTTGATGATGCTTCTGCGGATGAGCCTGCTTGACCTTGGTTTCGAGACTCGGGACCGCTTGCTCTTCGTAATTGCGACAGGCGGAAGTCACGCATTCGGCTTGGGCAAGCCCAGGAAGTAGCGCAAATGCCAGCACAGCAAGCACTGACAGAAGCGAGAGAACGCGTGGGACCGAGCTACGGCGACGGGGGCGGGGCCGATGCATTCCGCGAGAGACTAGAGCAAACGGCGGCGTTTCTTGCGCCTCCCGCCCTACTGGTGCCACTGGCGCTGACCGGTGGTGGTTATTTGGTGAGCGAACGTCACATCGCCGGCCTGGCGGTATGGCTCCTGGTCGTGATCCTGCTGGCCCTCGGCGCCGCGTCGCGGGCGACGCTGGCGAAGCCGTTCTATTGGGCCGCTGGGGTGATCGGTGCATTGGCGCTCTTCTCCGCTTTCTCGTCTCTGTGGTCAGGGTCGATTGAGCTCAGCGTCACTGAGGCAGACCGGGTCCTCGTCTACCTCGGTGTACTCGTTGCCGCCTTCCTGATCGCCCAAACCGAGCAAAGGCGCCAACGTTTCGGTGAAGGGATCGCCGTTTCCATAATCGCGATCGCCGCGGTCGGGCTCGGCAGCCGCCTCTTTCCCCATTTCATCGCCGTCGAAGAAGGACTCGGCAGCGGCGCCAGGCTGCGCTTCCCGCTCGGTTATTGGAACGCCAACGCGGTCCTCTTCGCCCTCGGCGCCTGCCTCTGCCTCTGGCTCAGCCGCCGCTCGCTCATCACCGCCCTGCGCTGGATCGCGGTCGGAGCGCTGCCGGTGCTGCTGGTCGCGATCTACGTCACCTACTCCCGCGGCGGCCTGCTCGCCCTGGCGGTCGCCTGCATCTGCCTGATCGCCCTCTCCCACGACCGCCTCTGGCTGCTCGGCGCGCTCGGGGCCGGGGCGATCGGGGCGGTACCGGCGGTGCTGGCGATCCAGGACCGCACCGCCCTCGCCGACAACGTCGCCACCCCCCACGTGGTGGGACAGGGCGTCGCGGTCGCCCTCTACCTCCTCGCCGGAATCGTCCTGGCGCTGCTGCTGTTCTGGGGCCTGCGCTCGATCGAGCGCCGCGGCGGCGGGCTGACCGGCCGCGCGGTTGAGCTCTCCCGCGACCGCCGCGTCCTCGGCGGCGTCGCCCTGGTCGCCGCGGTGGTCGCGATCGGCGTCGCGGTCGCGGTCGGCGGCCGTGCCTGGGACCAGTTCAACAGCTCCGACTACGCCTCGCCGGCGACCCCCTCGGCCCACTTCGGCGAACTCTCCGGCGCCGGCCGCCACGAATTCTTCCGCGTCGCGATCGACGCCTTCGAGGAAAAACCGGTCGAGGGGATCGGCGCCGGGACCTACCGCTTCGCCTGGGACCGGCTGCGCCACGAAGACATCACCAACCTCGTCGCCCATTCGCTCTACCTGCAGGCCTTCGCCGAGCTCGGCGTCGTCGGCGGCCTGCTCGTCCTGGCGATGGTCCTGCTGCTGCTCTGGAGCGGCTTCGAGGCCTGGCGCCGGGCCAGCGGCACCCAGCGCGAGCTCTTCGCCGCCCTCTTCGCGATCAGCCTCGCCTTCGCCGTCGTCGCCGCGATCGACTGGTTCTGGGAGATCGCCGCGCTCGGCGCCGTCTTCTTCCTCGCCGGCGGGGTGCTGTTGGCCGGCCGCTGCGCCCAGGTCGTCCGGGAACGTGCCGCCGCCGGCGCCGGGGAGAACGGCGGCCCGCAGGGAAATCGCCGGGTCGGGATCACCGCGGTCGGCTTGGTCGTCGCCTGGGTGACGATCATCGCCCTGGTCGGGCCGCTGCTGGTCGAACGCGAGCTCGAATCGAGCAAGGACGCCGCCCGCAACGGCGACATCGCCGGCGCCGTCGACGACGCGAACACGGCGAAGTCGATCGAGCCCTGGGCGACCAGCCCCTACATCCAGCTTGGCCTGCTCTCCCAGGCGGAGGGCGACTACGCCGGCGCCGTCAGCCGCTTCAACCAGGCGATCGACCGCGAGGACCGCAACTGGACCCTCTATTACCTGCGTGGCAAGGCCATGCACGAAGGTGGGAACACCGCGGCGGCGAATGCCGACCTGGCCAAGGCACGCGAACTGAATCCCCTGGAAGCGTGTTTGAGCGAAGGATGGGACGGCTGCGGATGAGCACCCCCGATGTCCAGCGCCAGGAGCGCGAAGCCGAGCGCGCCCGCCGCGCCGCCGAGGCCGGCGGCATGCGGGTCTCGCGCGGCGGCGCTGGCGCGCCGGGTGGCGACTCTCCAGCCCCGGACTCCGGCCGGCCGCCGCGCCCGCAGATGGGGGCTGAAGCCTCGCGCCGCCGCGGTGCCCTGCTGCGACGGCTGCTCGCCCTCGGCGACTGGGGGGCGCTGGTTGCGACCCTGCTGGCGGTCACCGCCGCCACCTCCTCGACCGACGTCGGCGACCTCTTCTGGGCGATGCTCTTCAGCCCCGCCTGGATCGTCGTGGTCAAGCTCCAGGGCCTCTACGACAACGACCACCGGCGGATCCGCCACAGCACCCTCGACGAGGTGCCGGGGCTGATCTCGGTCAGCGTCGTCGGCACCCTCGTCCTCGACGCCCTGCTGGCGATCTCCCCGGTCGGGCCGCTGTCGCCGAAATCGGCGATCGCGCTCGGGGTCGGCACCCTGGTCGGCAGCTTCGTCGCCCGCGGCGTCATCCGCTTCCTCTGGCATCGGCTGACCGGGGTCTCCGCCGGCCTCGTCGTCGGCCCCGCCGCCGCCGCCGACACCGTCGCCCGCCGCATCTCCACCCACCCCGAGGCGCGCCTGCGGCTGGTCGGCTACCTCTCGCCCGACCCCGGCGAGGAAGCCCGCGAGCTGCCCCGGCTCGGCTCGATCGCCGACATCTCCGAGGTCTCCTCTGCGCACGAGATCGAGCGCGTCGTCGCCGCCGGCGAGGAGATGAGCGAGTCGGCCGCCGAGCGGCTGATCGAGGAGTGCAAGGAGGCCGGCCTGGCGCTCACCTTCCTGCCCCAGCACTTCGGCCTGCTCGGTCCCGGGATCGAGCTCAACCGGCTCGCCGAGCTGCCCGTCCTCGACTTCCGCTTCAGCGACCCGCCGCGCTCGACCCAGGCGATGAAGCGCGGCATGGACGTCCTCATCTCCGCCCTGGTGCTGCTGCTGCTCTCGCCGCTGATGCTGGGGATCGCGATCGCGATCCTGCTCGACACCGGCCGCCCGGTCTTCTTCCGCCAGCGCCGCGCCGGTCGCGACGGGGCCCCCTTCCAGATGATCAAGTTCCGGACGATGGTGGTCAACGCCGAGGAACTGCTGCCGGAGCTGATCGACCTCGAGAAGCTCGACCAGCCAGCCTTCAAGATCATCGACGACCCGCGGGTCACCCGCACCGGCCGCTGGCTGCGCCGGACCAGCCTCGACGAGCTGCCGCAGCTGTTCAACGTCCTGCGCGGGACGATGTCGCTGGTCGGGCCGCGGCCGGAGGAGGAGTCGGTGGTCGCCCTCTACGACGAGCGCCAGCGCAGCCGGCTCGCGATCAAGCCCGGGCTGACCGGGCCGATGCAGGTCTACGGCCGCAGCGACCTCACCTTCGAGGAGCGGCTGGCGCTGGAGCGCGACTACCTCGACAACCTCTCGCTGCTGACCGACCTGGCGATCCTGATGCGGACGCCACGGGCCGTGGTCCGCGGCGAAGGCGCCCACTGAGCCGGGCGTGACCGCCGCCCTGCCCCCCGGCCTCGAGGTCGTGGTCGTCAGCCACGGCGCGCCGGAGCTGCTGCGGCGCTGCCTCGCCAGCCTCCGCGAGCACCCGGCGCGGAGCGCCACCACCAGCGTCACCGTGGTCGACAGCGGCAGCCCCGACGGCACCCCGGAGATGGTCGCCGCGGAGTTCCCCGAGGTGCGGCTGGAGCGGCTCGCTAACGTCGGCTTCTCCGCCGCCAACAACCTGGCGCTGCGGCGCTCGACCGCGCCTGCCGTGCTCCTCCTCAACCCCGATACCGAGGTCTACGAGGGCACTCTCGACGCCGCCCTCGCCCGGCTCGGCTCCGACCCGCGGATCGGCATGGTCGGGGTCAAGCTGGTGACCGAAAGCGGCGAGCTCGACCACGCCGCCAAGCGCTCCTTCCCGACTCCCCTCTCGGCCCTCGCCCACTTCACCGGGATCGGCCGCCGCGAGAGCGCTGGCGCCGCGCTCAGCCAGTACCGGGCGACTGCGCTCGGCGACGACGACCCGGGCGAGGTTGACGCGGTCAACGGCGCCTTCATGCTCTGCCGGGCCGAGGCGATCCGCGAGGTCGGCCTGCTCGACGAGGGCTACTGGCTCTACATGGAGGACCTCGACTGGTGCCACCGCTTCTGGGACGCCGGCTGGAAGGTCTTCTACGAGCCGGGCGGGACCGCGCTCCACGTCAAGGGCGGCTCCAGCGGCCGCCGCCGGGCCCCGCGCCAGGAGATCGCCTTCCACCGCGGCATGGGCCGCTTCTACCGCCGCTTCGACGCGCCGGAGGCGAACCCCCTGCTGAACGCGGCGGTCTACGCGGGGATCGGCGCCAAGCTCGCGGTCAGCCTGGGGATCACGGCCGTCCGCGGGCGGTAGCGAGGCGTCCGTAGTCCGGGATCGTCAGGACCAACCGGGCCGGCGAACACCTGGTTGCGGGTCCGAGGTGAGAACGTATTTCCACCCGGTATGCGGGAAGAACTACGTTCTCATCAGGCGCTCGCGGCCCAGGGTCGGGGATCGGCTGATCCGACGGCGCCGGTTAGGCGCGGCGGGCCGCGTAGGCGGTCTGGGCGATCGGCAGGTCGGGCCGGCCCAGATCGAAGCCGGTGACGTCGTCCCAGCCTGCGAGGAGGTCGTTCTCCACGTAGCTCCGCGGATGGAAGACGCTGCAGAGGTTGCGGCCGGACATCCGGGGGCGCTGGACCACCATCTCGCCGCGGTCGAAGCGGCCGCGGTCGTCGCCTTCGAGGCGGTGGGCGAAGCGCTCGCCGAGCAGGCTGACGATCAAGAGGCCGCCGGGGGCGAGCAGGCGCCGGTACTCCTCGAGCCAGGCGCGCTGCAGCTCCCCCTCGAGGTGGGTGAAGACCGAGAGGGCGTAGATCAGGTCGAAGCTGCCGCTGACCTGGGGCAGCGGTGGCGCCAGCCGGTTGCGGTCGACGCGGAGGAAACAGAGGTTGCCGGCGCACCAGTCAACCAGGGCCGGGTTGTAGTCGCAGCCGTGGACCTCGGGGCCCTCGACCGCGCGCCAGTGGCGGGCGACCCGGCCGCAACCGCAGCCGAAGTCGAGGACGGCGCCAAGCTCCTCGACCGGGCGGCCCATCGTCGCCGCGGCGCCGCGGATCGCGGCGAACATTTGCCGGCCGATCCGCAAGTAGTGGCCGGCATCGGCGGAGCGACCGTCGACCAGGAGGCGCAGCCGCGGCGGCGGCAACGGCATCCCGTCGGGGCCGCAGGCGAGGCGCTCATGGGCGCGGTGGACCAGCCACTCCTCGCGCAGCCGCTCGGCCGGCAGCAGCAATCTGGCGCGGTCCAACCCGTCGGCGATCCGGCTGCGATTCACCCTCCCCATACCGACGCTTGAAACCGCGTCGGTCCGAAAAAGTCGCGGTGGCCGCTCAGACGCGTTCGGCGACCAGCATGTCCTGCAGGGTCTCCGACCCCGGGGTGTTCGACCAGACGCCGAAGTGGATCGGCTCGACCACTCGCAACCCCACCTCCTCGCACCAGGCGCGAAGGTCGGCAGCGGGGAAGGCGGTCGCTTCCTCGGGCTGGGCGGCGTCGGTGGTGAGGCCACCGGGGATCGGGTGGGCGAAGGGCATCGTCGCCCGGCCGGCGGCGAGCTCCGCTTCGGCCTCCGGGGTGAGCAGAAAGAAGGTCAGCAGGCAGCGACCGCCGGGACGCAGCACCCGCGCCGTCTCGGCCAGGTAGTGGCGGGCCTCGTCGCGCAGCAGGTGGGTGAACAGCGAGGTGGCGAAGGCGAAGTCGAAGTCGCCGTCGGGATAGGGGAAGCGGTACTCGCCGGCGTCGACGTCGCCGAAGGGGTTGTACTTGCCGTTGTGGACTGGCGCCCAGGCGAACTCGAAGTTCGGGTGGGGGCCGCCGATCTCGCGCCGGCACCAGCGCACCATTGCCCGGCCGACGTCGAAGCCGGCGTAGGAGCCGCCCTCCAGGTAGCCGGTCAGCGGCATCGCCATCCGGCCGACCCCGCAGCCGACGTCGAGCACCCGGTCGCCCGGGCCGAGGCCGCCGAGCTCGCGGAAGAAGCCGAGGAACTGGCGCCCGGTCGCCTCGTAGTCGCCGGCGCCGACGAAGGCGAGGTGGCGCGGCGGCAACGGCGGCGCCCCGGCCGGCCGGCGGCGGGCAGCGAGCCAGTCGCCGGGGCCGTAGCGGGCCCGGCGAGCGGCCGCCTTGGCCAGATAGATCGCCTCGTCGCGCATCGGCGCGCAGGTTAGTGACGCCATCCCCGGCGGCGCCGGGGCGCCCTAGCCGGTCGCCGATTCGCCCGGGCTGGGGGCGGGCCGCCGGGTGATCGCCGGTGAGCGGCCGCTGCTGGCCGAGATCCAGCGCGAGCGGCGGCTAAATACGCCCGTCTTCACCCGGTCGGTCTTGCGGACCAGGACGAGGCTGAAGAAGGCCCCGAGCAGAGCGATCCCAGCGGAAATCCCGAAGGTCCATTGGAAGGCGGCGACGTGGGAGGCGACGACGTCGGGGCGGATGATTTCCAGCAGGCGGCCACCGCTGTCGACGTGGTTGAGGCCGGACTGCTCGGCCTGGACGATCAGCTCGCGAGCGTGTTCGGTCTGGGCATGGGTCGGGTGGACCCCCTGCGCGGCGAGCTTCGAATCCAGGGTGTGGAAGTTCACCCCGAGCTCGATTGCGGAGAGGATCGCGATCCCGAGGGCGCCGCCGAGCTGCTCGGAGGTGTTGATCATTCCCGCCGCCTCGCCGCTGTCCTTGGCCGGCACCGCGGTCAGCCCGGTCGGGTCGTTGACGGTGAGGACGATGCCGAGGCCGAGGCCCTGCAGCAACAGGCCCGGGATCAGCGCCACCGCCGATTCGCTCGAGACCGAGACCGCCAGCACGGCGCCGGAGGCGGCGAGGACGAGGAAGCCGACGACCAGGGGCCAGCGGCCGCCGAAGCGGTCGAAGGCCTTGCCGGCGAGCGGGCCGGCGAGGACGATCGGGATCGTCGCCGGGATCAGCGCCACCCCCGCCGCCGCCGGCGAGACCCCGACCACCAGCAGGAGGAAGAACGGGGTGAGGAAGCCGAGCCCGAGCTCGACCATCCCGGCCAGCAGCTGGCTGACGTTGGAGGCGAGGAAGTTCTCGTGCCGGAACAGTGCAAAGTCGATCATCGGGTTGGCGGCGCGGCGCTCGACCAGGATGAAGACCGGAACCAGGAGGACCCCGAGCGCGATCGGCCCGAGCACCTGAGGGTCGGTCCAGCCTTCGGTGGCGCCCTGGCTGAGCCCGAAGACGAGCGCTCCGATCGCGACCGCGAAGGTGACGACGCCGGGCAGGTCGAGGTCCCGCGAAGCGTCCGGGTTCGGCTCCAGCTTCGGCGTCGCCCGCAGGGTCAGCGCGATCGCGATCAGCGCCAGCGGCACGTTGATCAGGAAGACCAGGCGCCAGTCGATCGAGGTCAGGGCGCCGCCAAGGACAGGGCCAAGGGCGGCGAAGAAGGCGGAGGCGCCGGCGAGGATCCCCAGCGCCGAGCCCTTGTCCTCGTCCGGGTAGACGGCGCTGACGATCGCCAGCGCGGTCGGCATCATCAGCGCCGCTCCCGCCCCCTGCAGGGCACGGGCGGCGATCGCCATCGTGATGTCCTGCGAGGCGCCCATCGCGGTCGTCGCCAGGGCGAAGACCACGGCACCGAAGAGGAAGACGCGGCGCATCCCGAACAGGTCGCCGAGCCGGCCGCCGAAGACCATCAGCGCCGCCAGCGGCAGGATGTTGGCGGTCATCAGCCACTGGCCATCGGAGATCGAGGCGTTCAGGCCCTCGACCGCATGCGGGGCGGCCAGCGGCACCGCGGTCTGGTCGACCAGGATCATCGAGCTGGCCAGGGTCATCGCCGCCAGCGTCAGCCGCATGTTGCGCCGCGAGATCACTCGGCGCCGCAGCCTATTCCCGCGTCGGCGCGACTACCAGGGCAGCTGGTCGGCGATCTCGCTCAGCCGCGGCGCCGTCTTGTCGCGCTCGGAGAGCAGCGGTTCGGCGACCCGCCAGTCGACCCCGACCCCGGGGTCGTCCCAGGCGATCCCCTTCTCGGTCGCCGGGTCATAGAGGCTGGAGACGAGGTAGGTGACGTCGGCCAGCTCGCTGAGCACCGCGAAGCCGTGGCCGAAGCCGATCGGGACGTAGAGCTGGTGGTGCTTTTCGTCGTCGAGCACGTGCGCCTCCCACTGCCCATAGGTGGGCGAGTCGCGGCGCAGGTCGACGGCGACGTCGAGGATCTGACCGCGGGCGCAGCGGACCAGCTTCGCCTGCCCCGGCGCGGTCTGGAAGTGGATCCCGCGCAGCGTCCCCTGCCGCGAGCGCGAGTGGTTGTGCTGGACGAACTCGGCGTCTATGCCGATCTCCGCCCAGCTGTCGCGGCGGAAGCTCTCGACCATGAAGCCGCGCTCGTCGCCGTGGACGACCGGCTCGACCAGGACCACCCCGTCGAGCTTCGTGGGCAGTGCCGCCGGCACTAGCCCAGCGCCCGGCCGTACTGCTTTTCGTAGTACTCGCGGTACTCGCCGGAGCGGATCGGCCCCCACCAGTCCTCGTTGTCGCGGTACCAGTTGACCGTTTTCTCGAGGCCCTCGGCAAAGTGGACCTGGGCCTCCCAGCCGAGCTGCTCCTTCAACTTCGCCGATGAGAGCGAGTAACGGCGGTCGTGGCCCGGGCGGTCTTTGACGTACTCGATCAGCGACTCGTTGGCGCCGGTCAGCTCGATCACCCGCTTCACCACCTCGAGGTTCTCGCACTCGTCCGGGCCGCCGACGTTGTAGGCCTGGCCGGCCTCGCCTTTCGCCAGCACGGTGTGGATGCCGCGGCAGAAGTCCTCGACGTAGAGCCAGTTGCGGACCTGCTTGCCGTCGCCGTAGATCGGCAGCGTGTCTTTGTGCAGGGCGTTCAGGATGGTCAGCGGGATCAGCTTCTCCGGGTACTGGCGCGGCCCGTAGTTGTTCGAGCCGCGGACGATCGAGGCGTCGATCCCGTAGGTGTGGACGTGCGCGGCGACCAGCAGGTCGCCCGCTGCCTTGGTCGCCGAATAGGGCGAGGAGGGGTCGAGCGGCGAGGTCTCGGTGAAGGAGCCGGAGTCGATCGAGCCGTAGACCTCGTCGGTCGAGACCTGGACGTAGCGCTCGACCCCGAGCTCGCGAGCGGCGTCGAGCAGGGTGCCGGTGCCGATCACGTGGGTGCGGGCGAAGGCGTCCTGGTCGTCGATCGAGCGGTCGACGTGGCTCTCGGCGGCGAAGTTCACCACCGCGTCGGCCCCCTGCATCGCTTCGCGGACGATCGCCGGGTCCTCGATCGCCCCCTCGATCAGCTCCGTCCCCTCCGGCAGGTTCTCCGGCCGGCCGGCGTAGGTGAGCTTGTCGAGGACGACGACGTCGTGCTCGGCGCTGGCGATGCGCACGTAGGTCGAGCCGATGAAGCCCGCCGCTCCGGTGACCAGAAGTCTCATCTCAAGCTTCCTCCGCTTCTCGTTGGGCAAGGTACCCGGCGAGCCCGTCCTGCCACGAGGGCAGCCTGATCGCGTGCTCCCGCTGGCTGGTCAGGGCCGAGTATGGCGGCCGCGCCGCCGGTCGGCCGAATTCCTCGGTCGAGACCGAGAGGACTTTGGTGTCGACCTTGGCCTGCTCGAAGATCTCGCGGGCGAAGTCGTACCAGGAGCACTCGCCGGCCGCGGCCATGTGGTGGATGCCGTACTCGATCCCCTCGATCAGCCGCACGATCCCGTAGGCGAGGTGCCAGGTGTAGGTCGGCGAGCCGACCTGGTCGCGGACGACCAGGACCTCGCCGTGGTCGGCGGCGAGCCGCAGCATCGTCGCCACGAAGTTGTTGCCACCGACCCCGTAGAGGCCGGCCGAGCGGACGACGAAGTGGCGCTTGTTGGCGGCGACGACCGCCTCCTCGCCGGCTAGCTTGGTGCGGCCGTAGGCCGACAGCGGCGCCGGCTGGTCGGACTCGACGTAGGGCGCCCGCTTGGCGCCGTCGAAGACGTAGTCGGTGGAGATCTGGACCACCGCGGCGCCGACCTCGGCCGCGGCGGCAGCGACGTTGCCGGCGCCGGTGCCGTTGACCGCGAAGGCCTCCCCCTCGGCGGTCTCGGCCCCGTCGACGTCGGTCCAGGCGGCGCTGTTGATCACCACGTCGGGCTTCTCCGCCTCGACCCGGCGGCGGACCGAGTCGGCGTCGGCGACGTCGAGCTCGGCGCGGCCGAAGCCGACCACGTCATGGCCGGCGTTGCCGGCGGCGAGCATCAGGTCGCGGCCGAGCATCCCCGCCGCGCCGGTGACCAGCAGCTTCATCGTCTCTTCCCTGCGTTCCGCATCGGTTCCAAGGGCCGCAACAGGCTAGTCATCCGAACGATGCGGGCGCCGTCCGCATCGCCTTTCTGGACTAAGTTGATGAACTAAGCAAGAATCCCCGCGTTCCCATGCCCGAGACCGGATACGGAAGCCCCCAGTTCCTGCGCGCCTGCCGCATCATCGCGGCCTACGGCGAGATCGCCGACCGCGAACCGCGGCGGTTGCGAGGGATCTGGCTGCGAGCCCGGGCCGGCTCGCCGCGGCTGACCTGGTACCGCCTGCGGCTGCCTTCGGTGACGGTCCGGCTAACGCCGTCACCCGCCGGCCGGATGATCGGCGAGCACCTGGCGATCCGCGAGCGCGGCCGCTGGAAATACCGCCGCGCCCAGGGCGTGCTGCCGCTGCCGCCGGAGTTCTCCCAGTACATGCGCGGACGCCGGCGCCAGGCGGTCCGCACCAACGTCCGCCGCGCCCACGAGGCCGGCCTGCGGATCGAGTCCTCGACCCTCGCCAGCTGGACCCCAGGCGCGGGCGACCTGCGCGCCGACCACATCTCCCCGGGCCCGGTGGAGGAGTGGCTGGTCCGCGACTCCGACGGCACCGTGGTCGCCAGCTCGATCCTCTCGGTCGACCGCGAGGCGGCGCTGCTCCACGGCCTCGTCTCGAGCTCCCCCTACGCCCGCTGGCTCCTCCACACCGCGATCGTCGAGCGGCTCTGCGGCAACTGCGCGGTGCTGCTCACCAACAGCGGCGACGCCTACTTCGTCGGCCCCGGCAACCAGCACTTCCAGCGACTGCTCGGCTACGAGATCGCTCGCCTCGCGCCACGGCGTGACCGCGCCAAACTTGCGGAAAACCATGTATTTCGGAAACATTCGCTTAAACTTCCCCTCCGTGGCCGCCAGAGACAGAAAGAAGCTCCTGGAGAACATCGCCCGGCTGCGGCGAGCCGAGCACCGTAACCCCGACCCCGAGATCGCGAACGTCCGCGAAGACCTCGAAGAGGATCTGGGCGGAACTGTCTCGCGGAGCCTGGCCGCCGAGCTACTCGGGGTCAGCCACACCGCCCTGAACAACTGGGTCGACTCCGGCGACGTCCCCGTCGTTCTCTCCCCGCGAGGTCGCCGGGAGGTCCCGATTCCGGCCCTGCTCGACCTCCACGACCAGGTCGAGGAAAGGCGAAGCTCGGGGCGTCGTCGTCTGCACATGCTCGAGCCGGTGATGACGGCGGCACGAGAGCGGGCGGCGAAGATGCGCCCGGACCCCTCCCTTGCCGCCGAGCTCGGCTCGGCTGACCGGCACCGGCTCGCGGAGCTGCGCAGCCTCGCCTATCACCGAGAGATCGCGCCGCGGCTACGGCGATCGACGATCGACGAGGCCGACCGGAAGGTCTCCCGATGGGCGGACGCCGGAAAGATCGACCCCGAGTACGCCAGGGCCTGGCGAGATGTCTTCGCCCTGTCGATCAGCGAGATCCGCCGGGTGATCAGCGCCGACGACGCGAGGGGTCACGTCCTGCGCCAGAACTCTCCCCTCGCCGGCCTGCTGAGCGAGCCGGAGCGGCGGAAGATCCTCGAGCTCGTCGCGCAGCCCTAGACGATTTCGAATTCGCAGTTGTCGCCGGCGAGCAGGCGCAGCGTCTTGGGGACTCCGCTCGAGCGGGTGACCTTGACGTTGCGGCCGAGCAGGCTCGCCTCCATCCGCGTCGGCAGGTCCTCGACCACCGAGCCGGAGAGGACGATCGAGTGCTCGACCTCGCAGCGGCTCACCTCGACGTCCTCGCCGATCGAGGTGTAGGGGCCGATGTAGGCGTCCTCGATCTTCGCCCCGGCGCCGATCACGGCGGGGCCGCGGACGGTCGAGCGGATCAGCTTGGCCCCCGCGGAAACGACGACCCGGCCCTCCACCGAGGACCCCTCGTCGACTTCGCCGGCGAGGTCGCTCTCAACCTCGTCGAGGATCAGGCGGTTGGCCTCGAGCATGTCGGCGAGCTGGCCAGTGTCCTTCCACCAGCCCCGCACCACCTCGGAGCGGACCGGCATGTCTTTGTCGATCAGCGCCTGGATCGCCTCGGTGATCTCGTACTCGCCGCGCCAGGAGGGCTCGAGGCTGCGGGCGGCGTCGAAGATCGAGGACTTGAACAGGTAGACGCCGACCAGGGCGAGGTTCGAGGGCGGGTTTTTGGGCTTCTCGATCAGCCGCACGATCCGCTCGCCGTCGAGCTCGGCGACCCCGTAGGACTGCGGATCGTCGACCGGGGTGAGCAGGATCAGCGCCTCCGGGTCCTCCTCCTGGAAGGTGGCGACGAGGCCGCGCAGGCCGTCGCGGAGGAGGTTGTCGCCGAGGTACATGACGAAGGGCGAGTCGCCGATGAAGTCGGCGGCGGTGAGGACGGCGTGGGCCAGCCCGGCCGGTTCGTCCTGGACGATGTAGGTGATCGTCGCGCCGAACTGGGAGCCGTCGCCGGCCGCCGCGCGGATCTCGTCGCCGGTCTCGGGGGCGATGATGATCCCGATCTCGGTGACGCTGGCGTCGACCAGCGCCTCGATGCCGTAGAACAGCACCGGCTTGTTCGCCACCGGCACCAATTGCTTGGCCGAGGTGTGGGTGATCGGGCGCAGCCGCGTTCCCGCACCGCCCGAGAGGATCAGTCCCTTCAAAGGCTCCATGCCAGGCTGCAACCCTACTGACGATCGAAAGGACCTGTGGGGCCCACGGTTTTCATCCCGAACTTCAACGGCGCGCGGCGGATCGGCCTGGCGCTCGAGGGCCTGCGCGGCCAGAGTCGCGCGGCCGAGGTGGTCGTCGTCGACAACGGCTCGGGCGACGACTCGGCGCGGCTGCTGCGCGACGAGTACCCGGAGGTGGCGCTGATCGAGCTGGGCGAGAACCTCGGCTTCGGGCCGGCGCTGAACCGCGCCGTCGCCGCCTGCCCCGAAGCCGACCCGGTGATCCTTCTGAACGACGATGCCGAACCGGAGCCGCGCTTCCTCGAGGCACTCCTGGAGACCGCCTCCGGCGCTGCCGAGATGGTCGCCGGGGTGATGACCCAGCGCGAGGCCCCGGGGCTGATCGACTCCGCCGGGGTCGTCGCCGACCGCACCCTGATGGGCTTCGACTACCTGCACGGCGAACCGGTCGAGCGGGCCCTCGCCGCCCCCGACCCGCTCGGCCCGACCGGCGGCGCGGCGCTCTACTCGCGGGCCGCCTTCGACGCGGTCGGCGGCTTCGACGAGCGGATCTTCCTCTACTACGAGGGCCTCGACCTGGCCCTGCGGATCGCCGGCGGCGGCGGTCGCTGCCGCCTCGCCGGCGAGGCGCGGGCGCTGCACGCCTACTCGGCCAGCCTCGGCGCCGCCAGCGGCGGCAAGTACGAGCGCACCGGCTGGAGCCGCGGCTACATGCTGCGCCGCTACGGGGTGACGGCGCGGCCGGCGACGGCGCTGCGGGCGCTCGCGGTCGAGGGGGTGCTCAGCGCCGGCCAGGTCGTCCGCGACCGCACCGCGGCCGGGCTGCGCGGCCGGGTCCGCGGCTGGCGCGACGCCGGCGGGCTGGAACGGCGCGAGGTCGGGGCGGCGCCGCTGCTGCCGATCGGCGCCCGCGAGGCGCTGGCCCTGCGCCGCCGCCGGCGCGGCTGAGATCGCTCGTCGCCGGCGAGGGCACCGCCGGCGCGGCTAGCGCCGCGAGCGCAGGGCGCGCCGCAGCCGCGCCACCAGGCCCGTTTCCAGGCGCCGCACCTCTCCGCCCAGCTGCTTCGCGTACTCGGCGTGCTCGTGCAGGGAGAGGCCGAGCTCGCGGTTGTGCTCCTCCAGCTCATCGTTCCGCCGCCGCAGCTCGGCGAGCTCGTCCTCGGCTGCGGCCAGCCGGTCGCCGATCCGCCGCAGCTCACGCCCGGTCGGGACGGCACCGCGGCGCGGCTCGCGGGCACGGCCGGCGGCGAGTCGGCGCAGCTCCGCCGCCAGCTCGGAGTTGATCCGTTCGAGCTCGCGCAGGCGCGCGGCGTCGTCCTCAGCCATCGGCGCCCAGCTCCACCCCGGCGCGGAACAGCTCGCGGCGATCGAGGGATTCCCGCCAGCCGAGGTCTTTGATCCGGCCCGAGTAGGACCGCATCAGCGAATCGGGGCGGACCCGGTAGCGGGCCAGCGGCTCCGGCATTACCGCGCCGTAGCGGCCCTGGGCGCGCAGCCGCCGCCAGAGTTCCCAGTCGGAGTGCATCGCCCCCTCGGGGTCGAAGCGGCCCGCGGGTTCGGTGAACAGCGAGCGTCGCACCAGCGAGAGCGTATCCCCGTCGAAATTGAGCTCGTCGTCGGCGTGGACCCGGTTGCCGAGCGGGGCGAAGCCGCTCGGCACCGCGGCCGGCTCGCCGGCGGCGGTGATCATCCGCAGCCAGCAGGTGACGTAGGCGACGTCCGGGCGGCTGGCGTAGAGCGCCAGCGCCCGGGCGACGAACTCCGGCTCGAAGGCGTTGTCGGCGTCGAGAAGGGCGACGAACTCGCCGTGGGCGAGGAGGCCGCCGAGGTTGCGGGCCGAGGTCTCGCCGGCGTTGACCCGGGTGACGACACGGACCCGGGGGTCAGCGGCGAGGCGGTCGAGGACGGCGTCCTCGGGGGCGAAGGAGCCGTCGTTGACGATCAGCACCTCGAGCCGCTCGTGGGTCTGGGCGAGCAGCGAGGCGACTGCCTCCTCGACGTGGGCGTGGGCGCCGTAATAGGGGACGACCCCGGTGACCAGGGGACCCGCGGCGCCGACGGACGGGCCGGGGGCGCCAGGGGCCGAAGATGCGGCGAGTGCGGAAGACGCGGCGGGCGCGGCGAGGGAGCCGGGTGCGGCGGGTTGAGTCCGCGCCGCGGGGCGCTCGGCGAGCAGCTTCTCGTAGGCACCGCGCGCCGCCTCGGGCCCGGCCAGCTCGCGGGCACGAGCGGCACGCTCGGCCGGCGGGGCCAGCGCCGCGAGGGCGCCATCGGGGTCGGCGAGCAGCGGCTCCAGGGCGCGCCGCAACGCCCCGGCCCCGGCGGTCTCGGCGAGCCAGCCGAACCGGCCGTCGCCGAGCAGCGGCGCCAGGTCGGCGGCCGGCGTCGCCAGCAGCGCCAGGCCGCCGGCCGCGGCCCGCAGCGCCGGGCCGGCGTCGGCAAGCAGCCTCCGCGGGGCGACGAGGACATCGTGGTCGGCGAGGAGCTCGGCCAAGCGGGTCTCGTCGGGGGCGCCCTCGATCCGCAACCGCGGGTCGCTGCCGGCGATCGCCGCCGCGGTCGCGACGATCGAGGCGCCGGTCGTCGCGGTCGCGCTGTCGGCGCCGGCCAGGGTCAGCTCCCAGCCGTCCGTGTCGGCGCCGAGCAGCGCCTCCAGGAGGTCGAGGGCGCCGCTGGCGCGGGTGAGGCGACCGAGGCAGAGCAGCCGTAGCGGCTCGCCGGCCTGGCGACGGCGGGCGCCAACCTCAGCCTCCCCGGTCGGCTCGAGCGACCGCCTGGCGGACTCCCCCACTTCCTCCGGTCCCAGCTGATGCGGCGGCGGCGCCGTTGCCAGGGGCGGCAGCGGCGTCGGTGCCCCGTCGCGCAGCGGCACCGCGTAAAAGCGCTCGTAGAGCTCGGCGGTGGCGGCACCGGGGACGAGCAGCAGGTCGGCCTCGCGCAGGGCAGCTCGCGCTCCAGCTCGGCGACCCGGACCGCGCCGGGGGCGGAGCCGCGGCCGAGGCCCTCGTGCAGCCGCCAGAGCTCGCCGCTCGGCGCCGCCCGCACGGCGATCGTCGCCGCGGCCAGCAGCGGCTCCCCGGCGGCTCGCGCCTGCAGCGCCACCAGGGCCGGGGCGGCGGCGTCGGCGAACTCGACGTAGTCAGGCGGCTCGGCGGCATCGTAGAGGCGGCGGATCGCCGCCATCGCCAGCGCCGACTGGCCGTGCTCGGCGGTCGAGAAGGAGACGCCGGCGAGCCCCTCGTCGCCGGCCGCTCGCTCGCGGACGCCGGCGGCCGGGCCACCAGGCGGCGGCGGGCCGACGTGGAGCACGGTCACCTCGTGATCGCGCGCCAGCGCCGCCGCCAGCGGGCGCGGCGAGTAGACGTTGCGAGCGCCGGCCGCGAGGGGCGTCGAGACGAGGCAGAGACGCATGTCGGACCTAACGTATGCGGCCGAGCCATTCGCGCGCGAGCGCGAGGTCACCGGCAGCGGCGAGGCGACGGCGCTCCCGCAGCGAGCGACGCAGCCGCCGCAGCCCTTCGAGCTTGCCGCGGGCGGTGGCGCCGAAGCGGCGCTCGCCGGCCGCCTTGGCCAGCGCCCCGGCCTCGACCGCGGCGATCCGCGGCAGCGCCGCCGCCGGCATGAACTTGGCCTGGGTGGCGATCCGGTTGCGGGCGACGAGGCGGGCGTTCCAGGCGCCCGGCCGCGGCGCCTCGGCCATCCAGGTGGCGTTGCCGAGGTGCCAGACGACGGCCTCGGGGACGTAGCCGAAGCGCCAGCCGGCGATTCGCCCGCGGACGTTCAGGTCGACGTCCTCGTAGAAGGCGAAGTAGCTCTCGTCGTAGCCGCCGAGCTCGGCGAACAGCTCGCGCCGCAGCAGGCAGGCGGCGCCGCAGACGCCGAAGACCTCGGCCGAGCGCCCGCGCTCGGGCCGCTGCGCCTCGCCGGCGCCGAGCTCGATCGCGCGGCCGTCGGCCCGCAGCGCCATCCCGGCGCTGTAGAGGCGCGCGGCGGCGGCCTCGGGGCCGGGGGCTCCGCCCGGGCCGGTCCCTCCCGCCGCACCCGCGCCCGCCTCCCCCTCCAGCTGCAGGATCCGCGGCTGCACCCCGCCCAGCGCCGGGTCCGCGCCGAGCGCCGCCTCCAGCGCCGCCAGCGCCCCCGGCTCCAGGACCGTGTCGGCGTTCAGCGAGAGGACCGCCTCGGCGCTCGTCCGCGCCGCGCCGAGATTGACGGCGCGGGCGAAACCGACGTTCTCGGGCAGGGTTACGTGGGGGATGCCCCGTTCCCGCAGAAGCTCCGCCGTGCCATCGCGTGAGCCGTTGTCGACGACGAAGGTCTCCGCCTGCCCCTGCCCGGCGAGCGAGTCCAGACAGCGCCCCAGCAGGGCAGCGGAGTTCCAGCTCGGGATCACCACCGCCGACCGCATGGCCGCAGGGTAGCCTCCAGGCCTATGAGCGACGTCCGCCAGGCGGCGGGGCCGGAGAGCGCCGCCGCCAGCCCGCCGATCTACTTCGATGCCCGCCGCGAGCTGGCCGCCCGCTTCCTCAACGGCGAAGGGCTGGAGATCGGCCCCCTGCACCAGCCGCTGGCGCTGCCGCCGAACGCCCGCGCCCGCTACGTCGACCGGATGAAAGAGGACGACCTGCGCCGCGAGTACCCGGAGCTGCGCGACTGGGACCTGACCCCGGTCGACGTCGTCGACGACGGCGAGAAGCTGGCGACGATCGCCGCGGAGAGCGTCGACTTCATCGTCGCCAACCACTTCCTCGAGCACACCGAGAACCCGATCGCGACGATCGAGACCCACCTCTCGAAACTGCGCCCGGGCGGCGTCCTCTTCTACGCGGTCCCGGACAAGCGCTACACCTTCGACTTCCGCCGCGAGGTGACCCCGCTGGAGCACATGGTCGCCGACTACGAGCAGGGCCCGGAGCGCTCGCGCGCCGCCCATTACGAGGAGTGGACCCGGTTCGTGATCATCGAGGGCGGTGAGAGCGAGGAGCGGACGATCGAGCGCGCCCGGGCGCTCGAAGCCGACGCCTACTCGATCCACATGCACGTCTGGACCCAGGCCGAGTTCCTGCAGCTGATCCTCGAGATTCGCGCCCGCAACGACGAAGCCTTCGACCTCGAGGCCAGCGCCAAGCAGGGGATCGAGTACATGGTCGTGCTGCGCAAGGCCGGCGCCTACCCGCCGCCCGCGGCCCCGCCCGCCCCGGCGCCGACGGCGACCTTCGCCGCCCGCGCCGAGCGCAAGGCGCGCGCGCTCCTCCACCGGTTCCGTGGCTGAGCACGTCGAGACGAGCGCGGCGCCGGCGACCACCGAAAGCCTGATCGCCGACATCCAGCGCCCGGCGGAGCCGCTGCCGCCGAGCGAGCGGCCGCCGGCGATCGTGGTCGAGGGGCTGGAGAAGTCCTTCCGCATCCCGATGCACCGGATCGACTCGCTGAAAGAGCGGGCGCTGAACGTCTTCTCCGGCTCCGAGTACCGCGAGCTGCGGGCGCTGCGCGGGATCTCCTTCGAGATCTTCCAGGGCGAGTTCTTCGGCATCGTCGGCCGCAACGGCTCCGGCAAGTCGACCCTGCTGAAGCTGCTGGCGAGCATCTACCGGGCCGACGCCGGCCGGATCCGCATCGCCGGCCGCCTCGCCCCCTTCATCGAGCTTGGGGTCGGCTTCAACGTCGAGCTGACCGCGCGGGAGAACGTCGTCCTCAACGGGGTGATGATGGGGCTGACCCCGCAGCAGGCCCAGGGCCGCCTCGACGAGGTGCTCGAGTTCGCCGAACTGACCGAGTTCGTCGACCTCAAACTGAAGAACTACTCCTCGGGGATGCTGGTCCGGCTGGCCTTCGCGACGATGCTGCAGGCCGACGCCGACGTGCTGCTGATCGACGAGGTGCTGGCGGTCGGCGACGCCTCCTTCCAGCAGAAGTGCGCCGACGCGTTCCGGCGGATGAAAAACGAAGGCCGCACGATCGTCCTCGTCACCCACGAGATGGCGACCGTCGAGGCCTACTGCCACCGGGCGATGTTGATCTCCGACGGGGTGATCCAGACGATCGGCGACCCGGCGGAGATCGCCGCCGCCTACCTGAAGCTGAACTTCGAAGACGCCGGCCGCGCCGCCCCGGCCCCCGGCGGCGACGGCGCCCCGGCGCCGCGCGGGGAGGGCGACGGCGTCCATCTGCTCGACGCCTGGCTCGAGGACGAGTCCGGCGCCCGGGTCAACAACGTCGAGGCGGGGGCGCAGATCCGCCTCCGCTGCGAGCTCGAGGTCGACCGCGAGGCGACCGAACTCGGCGTCGGCTTCATCCTCGCCAACGCCGACGGGCTGGGGATCTTCCAGTTCGGCGTCCCGGTCGAGAGCGACGAGCCGGAAAACCGGATCGCCCCCGGGCAGCGGGTGAAGATCGCCAGCGAGCTGGAGAACCCGCTGGCGCCGGGCCGCTACTTCATCCACTGCGGCGTCCAGCGCCACGTCTCCGGCGGCCGCGACGTCAGCCTCTACAGCCACAACGCGCTCGACTTCCTCGTCTTCGGCAGCAGCGGCTCGCGCGGGGTGCTGGCCCTGCCGCACGAGATCGAGGCGACCCTCGAGACCCCGGAGGCCTCGTGAGCTCCGCCGTCCCCACCGCCCCCACCGGGGTCGAGGCGGCGCCGGAGCTGCGCGAGGTCCGCGGCCCCTCGGCCCTCGGCGGCGGCCGTCGCCGCTTCTTCGACCTGCTCTGGCTGATGGCGGTGACCGAATTCAAGCGGACCTACTTCGGCACCGTGCTCGGCTACCTCTGGTCGCTGGTCCGCCCCCTCCTCCTCTTCGCGGTCCTCCTCTTCGTCTTCACCAAGGTGGTGAAACTCGGCAGCTCCCAGACCCCGCACTACCCGGTGGTGCTGCTCTTCGGGATCGTCCTCTTCTCCTTCTTCACCGAAGCGACGACCAACGCGGTCACCTCAGTGGTGACCCAGGAGGCGATCGTCCGCAAGACCCAGTTCCCGCGCCTGGTGATCCCCCTGGCCACCGTCCTCACCGCCTTCTTCAACCTGCTGCTCAACCTAATCATCGTCTTCATCTTCGTCCTCGCCTTCGGCATCAGCCCCACCCTCAGCTGGTTCCTCTTCATCCCCGCCCTGGCGACCTACCTGATCTTCGTCAGCGCGATCGCGACGATGCTCTCGGTCCTCTTCGTCCGCTTCCGCGACGTGGCGATCATCTGGGCCGTCCTCGCCCAGGTGCTCTTCTACCTGACCCCGATCCTCTATCCGATCACCCTGCTCGAAAACCCCACCCTCGAGCGCCTGATGGTGATCAACCCCCTCGCCCCCCTCTTCAACGAAATCCAGCGCTGGGTGGTCAACCCCGGCGAGGCCTCCGTCGCCGAAATCACCGGCGGCATGGTCTGGCTGATCCCCCCGCTCCTCGTCTTCCTCGGCGTCTGCGCCTTCGCGGTCTGGATCTTCAACCGCGACGCGCCACGGATCGCCGAGGGCACTGTAGGAATCTGATAATCTGATTTGGTGAAGCAGCTGAGCGCCACCGACGCTTCCCGGCGATTCTCGGAGGTTCTCGATGACGTGGAGAAAGCGGGCAATTCGTATGTCGTGGTTCGGCATGGTCGGGCGATCGCGACCATCGGACCCGCCAGCGGCGGGACCGGCAGGGCGTTGAAGGAGGCGCTCCGAGTCAACGCCCCAGACTCGGCCTGGGCAGGTGACCTGCAAGGCCTGAGAAATGCCATCGACCCGCTCAAAGACCCCTGGCGCGGCTGATCCTCGACACGACGGTCTTGGTCGACGCCGAGCGAGGCGGCAATCTGCTGAGCGAGGTGATCGCCGACGACGATGACGTCGCCATTGCAGCGATAACCGTCGCCGAGCTCTTGGTTGGCGTCCAGATCGCGAAAGGCGGCAGGAGAAAAAAGCGGGAGCGCTTTGTCGCGGCTGTCCTAGATGCGGTTACGGTCGAGCCCTATGACCTCGACGTAGCCGAAGCGCACGCAGCCCTCCTGACCCACGTCCGCCGAAAAGGCACACCTCGGGGCGCCCATGACCTGATCATCGCCGCGACCGCCCAGGCCCGGGAGCGGGTGGTCATCAGCTCCGACCGAAACGGCTTCGCCGGCCTCCCTGGCGTCTCCGTCTCGAGCGAGCTCAGCTAGCCGCCACCCTCATCGCGCCGGGGAGATCCGGCCCGGTCCTCTATCCGATCACCCTGCTCGAAAACCCCACCCTCGAGCGGCTGATGGTGGTCAACCCGGCGAGGCCTCCGTCGCCGAAATCACCGGCGGCATGGTCTGGCTGATCCCCCAGCTCCTCGTCTTCCTCGGCGTCTGCGCCTTCGCGGTCTGGATCTTCAACCGCGATGCGCCGCGGATCGCCGAGGACCTCTAGGACGGCAAGAGGGTTCCGGGCAACGTGGAGAAAGTCGGCTAGTCCTCCTCGTGGTTCTCCGTGGCCGGGCGATCGCGACCCACTACAACTTAGTCCCCCGCCGCGTCGCCCTGTAAAGCGATGCGGCGGGGGAAGAGCCCATCGCTAGCCGATGAACAAACCTACTTGTTCTTTATGGAGTTTATCCCGAAAGCCGGTCAGGTTCTCAACCACTCCCATCGAACCTTCATGGAGCGAACCTTTGCCACATACCCCGCCAGATTCCGTGGAATATTCCAGAGTATGGATACCGAAGGTTACTTCCAGGCTCCGAGTTTTCCCGGTGCCAACATTTTTCACTGTAGACGCTGAAGAGATGCTCTGCGCACCTACGTGCCAGAGACAACCCCCCGTTTTGAGATTGAACACCATATCTTTGCCCGCTGGACAACTAATGACAAACGGATTCAGCGCGAAGACCGTGCCTGACGCATGGGGTTCCGTAAGTTCGAACTGACAACCGTTCGATTCGACGAACACCGTCTGACCGCCAGTCTTGCATCCACTGATAGTCGGAGACAACAGGATGCTCGATGCCTTATACGTTTTGGTGCCGGCGGAATAGGTTCCCTGCACTTCGCCCGTCGAGGTAAAACTCGTGCAGGTGAAGGGAAGGCCGCCCAAAGTAAACTGCATGCCTCCAGAATTGACGCCAGTTATATAGGTCTTTTCGGCTTCGCTCTGATATTCAGCAGCGCTTGCCGCCGATGCCAAGCTCATGCACACCGCGACGCTCGCCATCATGCCAACAAGCAGTGCAACGGATCGATGTTTCACAGAATCCTCCCATGGTTATGCGTAACTTTGTTAGGCATCAATGGGCCCCGTCGAGTGAATCACTCCCCACTGATGAACTGCATCCTAAACGTTGAAGGAAGGTGATTTTCACCGGTTCCAAAGTAAGACAGTTTCTACTAAAGTGTCAGTCAGCTTCAGGCTGATCAACAGCACCAGCGGCGGCGTGTACTCACACCAAATACACCGGGAATTGACGCACGGTGAGCTGAGTTGTGCACCCGGCCGTAGATGACAGTCAGTACGAACGGTTCTACTACTGACCCATTGCCACAAACGAAAGTGAGCCAGTTGGTTCGCCGGGAACGAACACCCCGTCCTTCCCCTGCGGCTTGGCGAAGGCTTCGTTGAAGGTCGCCGCGGCTCCGGCGCCGAGGGTGAGCCCGTATGAGGCGCTCACCGTCAGCGCCTTCGGGTCGGCGGCGACGGGTGCGGCCGCGGCGAGCGCGGCGACGGGGGCGCTGCCGACCTTGCCCGGATAGGGCGGGCTGGGCTCGATCTCGAGCTGGGGTTCGAGGATGAGAGCGTCGAGGGAGATCCCCGCTTCGCGCCAGAACACCTGGCCGCCGCCGAGCTGGAGGAATTCGAGCGAGCCGAGGGTGTCAAGGCGCCCCTGGGAGGCGTCGAGGGCGATGTCGCCGCCGAAGATCGGCAAGGTGAAGACGGCGCCCTGGTGTTCGGCGGGGAAGACGGGGTTGATCGCGACGAAGAGCGACTGCATCTTGGCGACGAATCCAGGCGCCAGGGTGAGAGTCGCAGCCCCTTTTTGCAGCACGGTCACGGTGCTGGGCGCGGTGGTCGTGGTCAGGTTGCCGAGAATCAGGTCGCTGTTGAAGACCTTGCGAAGCTTCAACTTCTTGCCGAGGCGGGTCGTCACCTTGGACAAGAGCCGCAAGCCGGGGGCGCTGACCGTCTCCCCGAAACCGAGGCGCTTGATCGTCAGGCCCTTGACGATTCCCAGCTTCAGTTGACTGCCGCCGACTTTGCCGAGGAAGGGGGAGGACTTCTGTGCGGTGCGCAGCTTCAAGGCCTTGATCGGGACCTTGGCGCCGTTGGCCGAGAGCACCAGGGCGCCTTCGTGTTCGACCGTTCCGCGAGCGGTGGTCGGGTCGAATTTGCCGCCGATCGCCGGGAATACGACTGTCGTGCCACGCAATTTCGCCGGAGCAGCGGCGCTGAGGGCGACCCCGTTCTGCTTCATCGTCTTGACGAAGGCGGGGTCGAGGCGCAGCTTGGTCTGCCCGGAGGCGACCGGGTCGTAGTCTGCCCGGGCCCTGGCGGCGAGGGCAAAGAGAGAAGCGGCGAGCAGCACTGCCGCCAGTGGGAGCGGCGCCCGGCGGCTCATTCCGCCACCCGGCAGCTCTTGGTCACGGTCAGCGAGATCGCCGGTTCGTTCGCGAAGAAGAAGCTGGCCCGAGCGAGGGGGAAGGTCACCGTCTTCGCTTTCTCCGGCGCCGGGCAGGCGGAGTTGAAGTAGCTCAACTCCTTGCCGCCGAATTGGTATTTCCGCCGCAGGGTGAGCTTGATCCGGTCGACGAAGCCCCATTCGCCGAGGGCCGCCGGCAGCGAGGCCGAGAGTTCGGTCCCGTAGGGACCATGGTTGACGTGCTTCAGCACGAAGGGGATGACGAAGGAGGTGGCGAAGGGCGATTCGGTGTAGATGTGGGCGAAGATCACCGACTTACCGCCCTGCTCCCCGTTGAAGACCAGCAGGCGACCGCGGGTCGGGTAGGGCCGTTGGCCAGGGAAGACGACCGAGGCATAGAAGCGCCCGGAGCCGACCAGAGCGTCGCCGCACTGGGCGATCGCGTTGTCGGTCGTCGCGGTGCGGATCTTCGCCAGGGTGCACTTCGGCAGGCCGCGCGACTGCAGCAGGCCGTGCTTGTTGACCTCGATCGTCATCCGCTGCAGCTGCGGCGGCGTTTCCTTGCTCGGGGTGGCGATGTGGCCGGAGACGAAAACGGCGATCGGCGCGGTGCCGTGGCGCGGCAGCTTGTAGGGCTCGACCTGGCTGAGGACCGTGATCCGCAGGTTGCCGCGCTGCACGACGGCGGCGTCGGTCAGGGCGACGCCGCCGAAGAGGAGCGCTGCCGCCAGTGCGAAGAGGAGCCATCGCCGCCTCACCTTTCAGGCTCTTACCAGGCGCGGATCGGGCCGAGATAGGCAGCCGCCAACCGCTTCGATTTGCCGCCCCTGCCCTTGGCTTTCTTGCCCTTGCCCTTCTTCCCACAGCTGGTCTGAAGGGCCGGCGTGAAGTCGTCGGGCTTGCCGTTCTGGCCCTTGAATTCGGCGATCGCCTTGTGGGTTCCTTTGCAGAGGTTCGTCGAGTTGACCAAGAGGCTCTTCTTGCCGCCGAACATCTGCAGGGTGAACTTGGTGACGGGGGCATCGGGCACCGCTTCGAAGGTGGTGCGGATGCGACCACCCTTGGGAGAGTCGATCTTGCCGTCGAGGTCGATGTTGATCTGCTGCCCGTGCAGAGCTGCCACCAGGTCGGGCAGCTGGTGTGAGGAGGAGCGCAGGAACACCGGCCCACTCAAGGGCTGTTCGAGCAGCGGCGTCACCGCTTCGGCCCGCCCGTAGACCGAGCCGGCCGGGCACTGTTCCCCATTGCCGCCGCCGGCGTTGAACTGGACCCGGGTGCAGACGGTTTTGATGTGGGCGTTGTCGAGGAACTCGGAGTGGGGCAGGGTCACTCGGGCATAGCCGATGTTGGCGTCCCCGGCGTGCGGCGTCACCACCGCGGTCAGCCCCGGGTTCTGGTTGCGCTTGGTCCCACCCTTCAGGGCCAGCTTCAGCTTCGGAGCGAAGCCGAGGCTGGCGCAGCTCGCCGCCTGGAACGGGCTGGTGATCGTGATCGGCTGATCGTCTGCTTCAGAGACGAAGTTCGTTCCCGAGCCGAGCACCGTCGAGGCGGTGGAGGTGCGTTCGCAGGAGGTCGGATTGAGGACGAAATTCGGCCGGTCGATGTAGGCGCGGATATCGCGCAGGTGGACCTGGATGCCTTTAATTATGTGGGGCAGGGGGTCTGAGCCGGCGGCGTCGACGAAGACTTCGGCCGTTTCCGGGTTGATCCGCAGGGCGAAGCGCACGACTACGGTGCCGAGGTCGAAGGGGCCGACCTTGGCGGCGGTGATCGCGACCAGCGAGAGCTGGGAGCCGCGATAGGGACCGGCCAGGTACATCTTCCCCGGCGCGTAGGCGAGGCTCGGCCCGACTCCGGCGCCGACCAGGGTGTGGCCGATTTCCGATGCCGCAGGACAGCTCGGGGAGTCGATCTCTTCCTGTCCGCCGTTGGGACCGGTTCGCGCCGTCGCAGCGGCGATCGCCGCGTCGGAGCAGTAGGGGATCCCGGCCAGCTTGCCGATCACACCCGGCGGCAACTTGGTCGAGAAGTGGGTGATCTCCTGTTCGCCGTCCTTGCGGGTGAGATTGACGTAGAACGGCGAGTACTGGCCAGCCGCGTTGTTGACGGTGCCAGCCAAAAGGCCCGGACGGAATGGCGGCGTGCCGCCACTCGGGCAGGGGCTGGCGTCGGGGCCGGAAATCAGGGTGAACTTCGAGCTCGTGGTGATTGGTTCGCCACCGGACCATGGAGTCAAAGTTGCCTTTGCGTCGAATTCGCCGCAGAGAGGTGGCGAAGCGAGCGGACTCCTGGTTCCCTCCCGGAAGTGCAGCTTGAAGTGGCTGAACGGAAGCTGCGGGAGTTCATCGGCGATTGCGACCAGCTGGCCGGTGAGAGGATTCGGTTCGACCCTGATCGGCTGCTTGATCGAGATTCCGAGTTTCTTGTTCTGCAGAACCATGTAGAGACCCAGGAGCGAATCGCCCGCTTCGTTTTCGTAGGGGGTCGCGGCATACAGGGCGCCGTCGATCGATTCTTCGAGCAAGGGCGTCTGCACTTCCACCGAGCCGATCTTCGATTCCGGAGGGCATCCTTCCCCTGCTTCCGAGGTAATGGTCTCGCGTGCGAGGTCAGCCTCTCCGCAGGTGTTCAGCCCTTCGGCGAGCGATGGGTTCGCGGTGAATCCTTCGGGCAAGGTCACTTCCGCTTTGCGGATGTCGGACTGGGCGACACCTTTGGGATCTTCCAGCCCTTCGTCGGCGACGTTCAGCCCGAAATCGAGCCCAGTTGGCGATTGGGCGGCTTTGGTCGTCGGAGCGGCCGAGATAGTCGGCGAAAAGCCGAGTCGTTCACAGCCCCGAAGCGGATCGACGTCAGTGTCGCCAGAAGCCGTTTCCCCTTCCCAGGAGCGGGCTGAGTAGCTCGCGGTGAGCGGATTGCAGGTGGTGGGAAGGGTGATGTAGGGCAGGTTCGGTGACGTTGACGGACTACTGCAACCTTCGATCTTCGCGAGCTGGTCTTCAGCCCTCCCTTCGAAGGTCGATATGCAGTGTCCTCGTTCACCGTCATGTTCAGGGGAAGCGGGGTTGCCCCAGATGTTCAGCCTTGCACTGAACAGAGGTGCGGTCTGATTGATGTTCTGTAGTTTGGCGACCACGTGGTACGGGGCCTGCTGACTCACGTAGAACTGGATCACCACGGGAACGAGACCCTGTACATTGAAGCCGATCTTCTGCACCGAACCTGGGCCTGGAACCAAGTTGTATACCGGCTCGGAGAAGTACAGCGGACCCGACTGGTAGACCTCGAGAAGTCTCACCACGACGGTGCCGATGACGGACAGATCTGAGCATTCGGGGTAAGGCGGTTCGCCATGGGCAATGTTGAAATTTGCTTCCGGGCACTGCGGGACCACGCCGGGCCTCCCAACCAAACCCGGGGGAAGGTCGACCTGAAGGTTGCGGATTTCCCCTTCGGTGATTTCGAAAGATTTCGGATCAGGACGCGTGTTGAGAGCAATCCTGTTTTCGACACCGAACGGATGCGATCCAGCCTGGACCACCGGGCTTCCTTGACCGCTGAGATCGAATTCGAACTGTTTCACTCCGAACGCAGCCTGGGCGGAGGTAGTGAGAGCGCAGGAAATCAGCGCCGCGGCGAACACCATTATCACTACGCGTTTCATCAGGGCCTCCTGCCGTGGTGGGCGCGATCTCTGTTTCTGCCCTGTTTGTGTTTGCCGTGGCGTTGATGCTGTGTCCGATGGTGCTTCTTGTGCTTCTGCTTCTTCTTCTTCTTGGGCTTGGAGCTCACGTTCCCCGGTCCCTGATAGGCCGAGGAGGCGGGGGTGACGGCCGCGGGGGGGCTGATCGGGCCCTGGCAGGCTTCGCCTTCGCAAGCCGGCGCCGGCCCCGGGGGAGGCGGAAAGCCGCCTTTGACCCTGGCGTCGTAGATATCGACCAGGCCGGGGTCCTGGGGAAGCAGCGACTGTTTCGTCGCGAAGAAGACGTCTGAACCTTGCGCGGTGGCATCCACCAGTCGCGAATTGGTCGCGCTTTCGCCGGAGGAGATCAGGGAGAGGCAACCGTTGGCGAACCCGCTGTAGCCCCCGACGTCAGTGGTGCAGCCGTGGGTACCCAGCTCCGCCCACTCGTAGACGTCGACGGCGCCGTTGGTGTCGCCATGCACGAGCCGTTCGACGCTTTCGAAAAAGGCCTCGGTGCCGTCTTCGCTGATCGCCCGGGCGCCGTGCCAGGCGGTGTAGGGGCGGGGGATGCCGCCCGAGACGATGAAGTGGGCGGGTTCGCGGTGGATCACCGGCCGGTAGGCCCGGGGACGCTGACCCGAAGGGTTGCAGGAGATACAGCTGAGGCGCCCGGCGCCTCCGTTTGCGGTGGCGTCGTAGAGGTAGACCTCGGTCGCCGGTACCCCTTCCCTGGCGTCCACGTTGTCATAGCCCGCCAAGGTGGCGTCCGCCTGGAAGAGGAGCTGGTGACCGCTGGGTGAGACGCGAGAAGACTGGATCGGGACGCTCTTTGAGTAATTACGTTCCGGCCCCAGTGTCGCGACGAGCCGGGTTTTCGACCCCGCCGCGTCGGCGTCGTAGAGGTAGACGTTTTCATGCCCTTTGACGCCTTCCCCGGCGAGCGCTTCGGTCGAGATGAAGTAGGCCCGGCTGCCGTCCTCGCTTGAGCCCAGGACGCCGTACAGGGAGACCGGCTGTGCGTTGGTGTCCGTAAAAGTGCTTAGTACGGGAACCCCCCCGGCTACCTTTTCGGCCGATTTCGAGGCGAGGGAGTACTTGAAGAGACCTTCGTCGTTTCCTTCTTGACCGGTTGAGAAGTAGGCTGTCGAGCCGTCCGTAGACGCCCCTAGGAAGGTCGCTTCGGTATTCCCGGCGATTAGTCTCGAAACATCGTAGGTGCAAGCCCGTTCGGGTTCCGTGCATTCGCCTGCCGAATTCACTTCGCTCGCGGGCCGGTCGGAGTTGACCCTGACCCAAAGGCTTTCCGCTGGGTCCGGCCCGAAGAGGCTTCTACCGGTCCAATAGACGACCGAGCCGTCTGACGAGACAGCGTTGGCCTGAGAGGCGTAGCGAACCGTGTATTCGAGCCCGTAGGAGGCAAAGGGTATCGACCCCACCTTCGCTACTTCGGTCAGTTCTCCATTGGGCTTGATGTTCACCTGGCGGGTAACGCCGTCGCAGCGCTCGCGGACTCCTTCCTGTTCTGCCGCCGGCAATCCGTCCTGCCCTTCGATCGGAAAGTAGGCAACGCATCTGCCGTCATCGCTGATCCCGCCCGGCTGCGGTGGGAACTCCCTCGACGGATCTTCGTGCCCGACCTGCCCCGGGGTCAGGCCCATCACCGGGTCCCCCGCCTCGCAGAGGTCGCGCTCGAAAAGGTTGCCGTATTCCGGGGTGCCTTCGGCGATCGGTTCGGCGGCGAAGTTCTGCAGCACCCCGTGGCAGAGGTCGGGGGTGAAGTCGAGGTATTCGAAGGTCACCCGGAAAGGTGCTTCGAGCAGCGAGTGGCCCTGCTTGGTCGTGATCGAGCGCGTCTGCCAGCCCGCCTCGGGCAACCTCGTGCTGAGGTACTGCGGAGAGTAGGAGGTCCCTTCGGTCTCGCCGATGCCCTGCGAGCTCGTGAAGGTAAGCGCGTTGCCGCTGAGACTCGCCTGGTCGACTTCGTTCCTCCCGAGGGCGAGATCGACACTCGGTTCGATGTCGATGCCCTCTTTTTCGACCGGCGTCACCAACTCATAGGCTCGGCAGTCGGGCAGCTTGGCCGATGGTCCGATCCGCAGTGCGGCGTTTTCGCAGCTCTGCCCGATGGCGGTTTGCGTCGGGATACTGAAGACCAAGTCGCCGGAGACGCTGGTGCCGATCCCGTTCGTCGCGACGATGCGAGCGTGGTAGGTCCCCGGTTCGAGCCCGGTGAGGTGGGGGGTGATTTCGCGAAGCGCTTCGCGACCGCCGGCGTCCACCGGTTCGCTCGTCTGGCCGTAGGCGGTCGTCTTGCCGTATTCGACCGTGACCGTGGTTGGGCTGCCTTCGGCACCGATCTGCGCTGCGATGATCGCTTCGCCGGCGAACACTTCGTTCACCTGCGCTTCTTCGATCAGCGGCGCCTGCGGCGCGAGCGGGCCATATTCGCGGAGCTCCGAAGCCCCGTGCCTGCGTTCTTCAGCCGTGGAGTCACCGAGGTATAGACGCGCGCTTTTGCCCGAGGCCGCGATGCCTTCGATCAGAGCCGGGGTCCTGAACACGCTGAGGACGGTGGGCGAACCGCCCGTTGCGTCGATGTCTTCCACCTTGTCTTCGCTCACCGCCAGCAGCCGGCCGGTGGCGGGGTCCACCGCGCTGGTGGTGTGCTGGCCTTCGGCAGCCACGTATTCCAGTTCGCCGGTTTCGGCACTCACCTTCGAGATCGGCCCACGGTAGGTGCCGACGAACAGCGAGCCGTCGCTCGCGCCTGCTCCCGCCGAGAGGGTGCAGGGTTCGCTGACGCTGGTGAAGGTGGCCGCGTAGTCGGAGTCAGAGACGACCGGGCCGGAGGGGATGAACTTTTTGACTCCGCCGCTGTAGTCGCCGACGTAGACCGCGCCAGAGGGGTCGATCGCCACCCCGCACGCTTCCCGGAATTTTTCGCCCCCGGCTTCGGTGAGCTGGCCGGCGTATTCGCCGCTGGATTTGAAGATGTAAATGCGCTTGAGGGGAGGGGCGTTTTCGACGTGGACCGCCTGCGTGATGTAGATGTCGCCGCCGGTTGGGCCGGTCGAGTTGTCGACCGCGATCTGCTGTTCGAAGACCGAGCCTTCGGTCGTGTTGAAGAAGAGCCCTCCAGCCGGGGTTTCATCGGCGCCGCCGAGTCCGTCGATGACGTTGGTCCCGAGGGCGCTGAACGGCGCGGGTTCCCCGGCCGGGGTGAACCTGCTCAGGGTCTGACTTTCCCGGTCGGCGACGAGGACGTCGCCAGTCGACTCGTCGACGGCGAGCGCAGTGGCGGCGCTGAAGGTGGGCTGGCTCGTCGGGCCGAAGGTCCCTAGGAAGGGGTGTCGAGCAGCAGAGGCAGAGGCTGCGAAAACCAGACCCACGACGATCGCCAGGACAGCCGACCGCCCGAGAGCGCGAGGAGGCCATCCGAGAGAGGCGCGTCGCCAACTGCCAGATCGAAATGCGGTTGCAAACTTCTCGATGAAGTCCCTGCTCTTCAATTCCCTGCCCCTGACTTTTGCCCCATTGACCACCGGCCCCTCGCCGGCGTTGATACGGCCGCTACGACACCATCACGGGCGGAAACCTGTCAATTCTTCAGGTGGGCCGAGGGCGGTGGCCAGCCGTCTGTTCTTGGCTTTCGGCCAGAGGTTCCCGCTGTGGGGGGTCGCTCAGTCGGCGGGTTCGAAACCTCGGATTCGACTGCTTTTTCCGAAAGTAGAATTGGGCTGACCAATCCTCCCGAGTCGACTGCTCGCTATGCGCGAGGGACTCGACTCACGGCCTCTGCCTCGCTCGGCGCGCGCAGCGCGCCGACCAGGATCCAGCCGGCGTCGATGACCGCGACCAGGAGGGCGAGGTTGCGGATCACGAAGTTGGCCGAGTCCTGGTAGAGGCCGGCGGTGAGGACGACCGCGCCGAGAACGACTAGGGCGGGGCGCAGCATTCGGGTCCGGGTGGAGCTGAGGACGACGGCGACGAGGCCGACCATCCAGATCAGGTACTGGGGGCTGAGGACGCGGCTGGTGACGATGAAGAGGAGGACGACCGCGAAGACGAAGTCGCGGGCGAGGTCGGGGTCGGCGAGGTCCTCGCGGCCGCGGCGGATCGCGCGGTCGCGGAACCACCACCAGGCGGCGGCCGCAAATAGGGCCAGGAAGGCGACGACGTCGAGGACGTTGGCGACGGTGTCGCCCGCGCTGGTGACGATCTCCTGGGTGCCGAAGCGTTCGGCCTCGGGCACCGCGGTGCCGTCGATCATCTCGCGCAGGTGCCAGGGCGAGGCGGCGACGGACTCGACCTGCAGGCCGCGGTCGTCCTGGTTGGTGAGGAAGCCGCCGGCGTGGCCGAAAGCGAGCTGGGCGACGAGGAAGACGACCAGCGCCACTCCGACGGCGGCCAGCATCGAGCGCAGCAGGCGGCGGCGGTCCCACTCGCCGAAGAGGACGAGGAGCGGCCAGGCCTTCACCATCGCCCCGAGCCCGGCGAGAGCGCCGAACCAGAGCGGCCGCAGGCCCAGCACCGCCAGGGCCGCGATCGCCAACACCGTCGGTGCCAGGTCGAAGCGCAGCACCCCGAGTGTGCCGAGGACCGGGATCGCCAGTAGCCAGGTCCAGACGCCGAGGTCGCGGCCACCGCGGCGGGCGAGGAGGATGACCAGGCCGAGGCCGACGAGGTCGACGGCAAGCATGGTGACCACGAAGGAGGTGCCGAATTCGCCGCCGCCGATCCGCGGCGCCAGCATCAGGAAGGCGGCGCCCGGCGGGTACTGCCAATTCGGTTCGGTCGGGATCCGGTGTTCGACCGCGATCGTGTCGGACCAGAAGTGGAAGAAATTGACGTCCTGGAAGTCGATTCCGCGGTGGTCCCAGAAGCCGACCTGGGCGACCATGAACAAGCGGGTCAGGGCCCAGACCGCGGCCCAGAGACCGAGCTTGAAGCGGAAGCTCACTTAGGTGGACATACCCAGGCGGGCGCGCTCGACGCCACCTTCAGCTGCCAGGGACGAGGGGAGGTGTCGGCGGGGATCTTCAGCTTGGTCACCGAATCGCCGCGGGCGCCTTCGGTGACGACCGGGAATTCGCCCTTCACGGCGAAGCGACCGAGGGCGAAGTCGGCGTGGGGGCCGGGCGGCAGGGCGACGCGGGTGGTGCCCGGGCCGATCGGGACGGGTCGGCCGTGCGGGGGGACGCGGGTGCAGCCGGCGGTCGAGGGGAGGCGGGCGCCGAGCAGGGTTTCGGTCGCGATCGGGAGGGCGCGAGAGAGGACGATGTCGGCCTGTTTGCGGCCGAAGGGGGCGGCGGCGGCGAGTTCGGCTTCGTCGTAGGCGGGCGAGCCGTGGTCGCGCCGGACCGGGAAGTATTCGTCGGCGAAGACGTCGATCAGCGAGCCGGTGCCGGCGAGTTCCGGCGCCAGCTCGAAGCTGGGCGCGATCGTCCGGTGGGCGATTTCCATCGCCGCCAGGTCGCTGCGGGTGAAGACGGTCTGTTCGCGAAAGAGGTCGCGGCCTTCGCGCAGCGGTGAGAGGTTGGCGACGGCGGCGGCGAGGGCGACGACGCCGGCCAGGGCGAGCAGGGGCAGGGTCCAGCGGCGGCTGGGCAGGCGCACGCCCTTCAGCAGGTCGGCGAGGACGAGCAGGACGAGGGCGCCGCCGGCGTAGGCGTAGCGGCTCGAGATCGCCTCGCGGCCGACGATGTAGTTGGCCCCGGCGAGCAGCCAGAAGCTGACCAGCGCCACCAGCGAGGGCAGCACCGAAGCGGAGAAGCGGTGGCGGCGGACCAGTCCCCAGCCGACCAGGGCGAGGACGGCGAGGAGGAAGGCCCAGCCCCAGCCGGGGCTGCCCTGGCCGAGCACGTTCACGTTCGAGGTCCCGAGCAGGGTCGAGAGCGAGGAGGCGACGCCTTCGGCGAGGTATTCGGGCGCGTGCAGGACGTTGCGCGGGGTGACGTGTTTTTCCGCCGTATGCCCCCAGCCGAGGTACCAGAGGGCGAAGAGGAAGAGGGGGACGACCCAGACCCAAGCCCGCCGCCAGCCGCGGCGGCGCCAGGCGAGCAGCCACTCGACGATCGCCGCCAGGGCGAAGGAGATGCCCAGGGTCGAGAAGCCGAAGCAGACGACGAGGGCGACGCAGGCGAGCACGTCGCCCCTGCGATCTTCGCGGTCGAGTGCCAGCAGCATCGCGATCCCGGCCGCTATAGAGCCGACGAAGACCATCTCGAACGGCCACAGCAGCACCTGCCAGGCGGGCCCGGCGAAGAGCAGCAGGACGGCGGCGAAGAGCGCCGGCCAGGCTCCGGCGCGGCGCCGCACGTAGACGAAGAGGAGCGTCGCGGCGAGCGAGAGCAGGATCGTCATCACGACGAATTCCGGCATCGCCGAGGTCATCCCGAAGATTTCGAGCAGGAGCTTCTGGATCACCACGTCGAGGACGACGATGTGCTCGTTGTGGGGCTGGAACAGCGAGTGCGGGCTCCAATCGGCCCGGTGCATGAGGAAGGCCCAGGTGTCCTGGAAGAAGGTCAGGCCGGCGGCCCAGCAGATCAGCAGCACCGCCGCGGCGGCGATCGCGACGGCGAGCAGGGCGATCGGCAGGAGGTCGGGCGAGCGCCGGAGGCGTGAACTGACCATGCGGCGGGCGAGTCTATGCGGCGGCGGGGTCGAGGTCGGCCGGCGCGGCCGTGGGTTCGGACTCCGCCGCGGCCGCCTCGCCAGGCCCGCCCTCGCGCCAGCCGACCCAGCCGAAGCCGAGCAGGCCGAGTGCCGCCAGCACCAGGCACAGGGGCGAAACGCTCGACCCCGGCTCGGGGGTGAGGGCGGGCACGTAAATCAGCAGCATCAGCACCACCTGGGTCGCGACCAGGCCGACGGCGAAGCGCGGATAGACCGCGCGCAATCCGGCGACCGCGGCGGCGAAGCCGATGATCGGCACCGCCAGGCTGCCGGCGTGCGTCACCGCCCGAGAGGGCAGGTCGCCGAACAGCAGCAGCCCCCAGATCAGCGTCGCAAGAGCGACGAAACCCAAGCCGAGCACCCCGAAGCGCCATTCCGGCCCGGCCCGGGGGCGGCGCCAGCGGGCGTAGGCCATCGCCAGCGGCGCCAGCAGGAAGAGGCCGAAGCCCGGCAGCAGGTTGAGGAAGAGAACCGCGCGCAGGCTGTTCAGCCGCGGGTCGAAATAGGGTGCGCCCGACCAGCTCGCCAGTTCGTGGGCCATCGGCCCGCCCCCGGCGATGGTTACGACGTTCTCCGCCTTGTAGTGCAGGGCGCCGCCGAACCCGGCTTCGCGGTAGGAGTCCTCGATCGTTTCGACCGTGCCACGGTCGTCGATCTTCGTCACCCCGGCGAGCATCCACTTGGTCAACCGGTTGCCCGGCGGGTCCTCGTACTTCTGGTAGGCCGACCAGGGCGCCATCGTCACCGCCCCGACCAGGACGGCGACGCCGACCCAGCGCCAGCTCGGCAGCCCCCGCAGCGCCGCTACCACCAGCAGCGGCAGGATCGCGAAGACGCTGGCGCCGTGGCCCATCATCGCCAGCCCGCAGAGCGCCGCGAACAGCGCCGCCGCCCAGAGGTTGCCGCGCAGCGTCTTCCAGAGCGGCGTCAGCACGATCGCCGCCGCCGCTAGCAGCAGCGCCGCCGGCAGCAGCTTCGGCCAGACGAAGAAGCCGTTGACGATCGCCACGTCGCTGGCTAGGACCGCAACCATCGCCAGGGCCCGGGTGCGGCGAGCGAGGCCGGCGGCGAGGAGCAGGGCCCAGAGGCCGACGATCCAGAGCTGCTGCAGGACCAGGCCGACCACCTCGTAGCGCAATCCGGTGTGGTCCCAGCCGAACGGGTGCACCGCCAGCACGTAGCCGACCTGCAGCGGCGGCCGGTCGGAGGAGAGCCAATCCGGCGGGTAGATCGGTGCCGGGGCCAAGTGGCCGTGGGCGAAGAACCATTCGGCGTAGAAGTGGGGAATCTCGTTGTCGGAGGGGAGCTGCCCGGTGAACCGGGTCGAGGCGACGGTGACGGCGTGGTCGGTGCCGCCGTGCATGAACCCGAGGAAGAGCAGGAAGGTCGAGCCGAACGCCCACAGCGCCAGCGGCACCGCCAGGCCGCGGAGCACCGGGACCGGGATCCGTCGCTCGTAGAGCAGCAACGCCACCGCCCCGGCGGAGCCGAAGGCGAGCAGGTAGGAGAACGCTTCGCCGATCCCCGGTTCCCAGAGGTAGGCCCCGAAGGCGAGCATCCCACTCGCCGCCGAGCCGGCCAGGGCGACGCCGAGCAGCAGGGGCAGCGAGGAGACGCCGAGCCGGGCCGCCCCCAGCGCCGCGGCGGCGGCCGGCAGCCCGATCAGGACCAGGTAGAGGAGCAACAGCGGCAGTAGCTGGGCGCCGCCCACTAGGCGGCGCCGCCGGCGCGAATGATCATGCCCGCCTCGGAACCCACGGCGGCGAAGATTCGCAGATGGCCCGACGCTAGACTCGCGGGCGATGGCTGAGCGAATCGCCGGCGACCTGAGCCTCGGCTCCGTCCTCCTCGCCGGCCCGGCCACCAACGGGCTCGGGGAGCGCCTCGCCGCGAGCGGTGCCGAGGTCGTCGCCGGCGACGCCGAGACGAGCGCCGGCCGCCGTTACGACATCGCGATCCGGATCGGCGGCTCCGAGCCGCCGACGGAGGCCGAGGTCGCCACGCTCTGCGCCGCCTCCGACCGCGTCCTCCTCGCCCCCGCCGACCCCGAGGCGGCGGCGGCCCTGGCCCGCCACGGCTACGTCCGCGACTTCGCCGCCGACTGGTCGGCGCTCGCCGCCGACGCCGTCCTCTTCACCCCCGCCGAGGAGCCGGCCGGCGCGGCGGCGCGACGCTACGAGGCCGAGCTGGCGGAGCGCGACGAGGAGCTCGCCCGGCTCCGCGACCGGCTCGTCGCCCTCGAGGAGGAAATCGGCGAGGCCCGCGGCCACGCCGCCGAGATGGAAGCCCACGCCCAGTTCCTGATCGGGATCGCGAAACGAATCCAGGCCCGGGCGCCGCGCCTGTTCAGGCTGCTGGGCCGGGTCCTGCGGCGGGCCCGCGGGCTGCTCTCGCGGTGAGCCCGCCCCGCTTCTCGATCCTGACGCCGGTCTACGACACCCCGGCGGAGATCCTCTGGGCGATGCTGGAGTCGGTCCGGGCCCAGAGCTTTGGCGACTGGGAGCTCTGCCTGGTCGACGACCTCTCCCCCAGCCCGCACGTGCTGGCGATGCTGGAAGGCGCCGCCGCCGAAGACAAACGCATCCGGCTGCTGCGGCGCGAGCAGAACGGCGGCATCGTTGCCGCCTCCAACGACGCGGTCGAGATGGCCCGCGGCGAGTTCCTCGCCCTGCTCGACCACGACGACGAACTCCACCCCGATGCCCTCGCCCTGGTCCAGGAGGCGCTGCGGCGCGACCCCTACGCCGACTACGTCTATACGGACGAGGACAAGATCGACCTCCAGGGCCGCCACTCCGCCCCCTTCTTCAAGCCCGACTGGTCGCCGGAGCGGATGCGGGCGCAGATGTACACCTGCCACCTCAGCGTCTTCCGCCGCCACCTGGTCGAAGCGGTCGGCGGCTTCCACGCTGAGTACGAGGGCGCCCAGGACTGGGACCTGGTCCTGCGCACGACCGAGCGGGCGCGCAGCGTCCTCCACGTCCCCCGCGTCCTCTACCACTGGCGCATCCACGAGGCCTCGACCGCCGGCGGCGAAGCGGCGAAGCCGTGGGCGTATGAGGCGGCGAAACTGGCGATCCAGGAGCACCTCGAGCGAATCGGGATGCGGGCCCGCTCCGAACGCGACCCCGGCGACGCCGGCGTCTACCGCCTGCGGCCCGACCTCGGCGAGGAGCAGCCGAAGGTCTCGATCGTCATCCCGACCCGCGGCACCGTGCGCGAGGTCCGCTACGAGAACGTGGTCCTGGTCGAGCACTGCGTGCGCTCGATCCTCGAGCGCTCGAGCTACTCCAACTACGAGATCGTCGTCGTCCAGGACGCCGACACCGACCCGGCGGTGCTGGAGCGGCTGCGGCTTTTGGCCGGGCAGCGGCTGAAGCTGGTCGAGTACGCGGAGCCCTGGAACTTCTCGGCGAAGATCAACCTCGGCGCCGCGGCGGCCGACGGCGAGCACCTGCTCCTGCTGAACGACGACATCGAGGTCGTCACTCCGGAATGGCTGGAGCGGCTGGTGATGCACTCCGAGCTGCCCGGGGTCGGCGCCGTCGGCGCCAAGCTGCTGGTCCAGGACGGCCGCATCCAGCACGCCGGCATCCGCTTCACCGAGGGCCTCCCCGGCCACCCCTACTACGGCTTCTCGCGCGACTACCGCGGCTACGCCAATGGCGCCGTCGTCGTCCAGGACTGCCTCGCGGTGACCGGCGCCTGCCTGATCACCCGGCGCGAGGTCTTCGAGGGCGTCGGCGGCTTCGACGTCCGGCTGCCGGTCAACTACAACGACGTCGACTACTGCCTGAAGCTGCGCGCCAGCAACTTCCGCAGTGTCTTCGACCCCGACACGGTCCTCTACCACTTCGAGTCCTCCTCCCGGCCGACCGACGTCGAGGACTGGGAGAAGGAGACTCTGCGCCGCCGCTGGGCGGAGACGACCGTGCCCGACCCCTACACCAACCCCAACCTGCGCCATGAGTCGCCGCGCATCCGCTCGCCTTTCGTCTGGGCGATTCGGAGGCGTCCGCTGCGACGCCGGCGCCGACCCAAGGAGCCCGTGACGTGAACTTCGAGCGCCTCTACGCCTACCGCTTCCGCGACATCGACCAAGACGGCCGTGTCGCCGTCTGGAAGCAGATCGGCCCCCACGTCCACGAGCTGATGGGGCGGCCGCAGAAGGTGCTCGACCCGGCCGCCGGCCGTGGCGAGTTCATCGGTGCGGTGCCGGCGAAGGAGACCTGGGCGGTCGACGCGGTCGCCTACGAGCAGGCCGAGTACAAGCCGGACACCAAGGTCATCGTCGCCTCGATCATGGACGCCGAGCTGCCCGCGAACCACTTCGACGGCGTCTACGTCTCCAACTTCCTCGAGCACCTCTACGACCAGGAGGCGATCGCCGCCTTCCTGGAAAAGATGCGCGACTCGATGGAGCCCGGCGGCCGGATCGCGATCATGGGCCCGAACTACCGCTACTGCGCGGGCGAGTACTGGGACTGCGCCGACCACTACGTGGCGCTGACCCACGTCGCGATCGGCGAGCACCTCTACGCCGCCGGCTTCGAGCCGGAGAGGATCATCCCCCGCTACCTGCCCTACTCCTTCCGCGGCATCCTGCCGCCCTCGCCGGCGCTGACCCGGCTCTACCTGAAGACGCCGCCCGCCTGGCGCCTGCTCGGCAAGCAGTTCCTCTGCATCGGCCGCAAGTCCTAGGCGTGGGCCAGCCACTCGGGCAGCGACCGAATCGGTAGCCTGCGGACCGTGTCGACCGCCCCATCTCCGGGCCGGCAGGGGCGCATACTCGTCATCGGCTGCGGCTTCATCGGCTCCCATGTGGTCGAAGAGCTGGCAGCGACGAACCGCGCCCCGCGGGTCCTCACCCGCCACGAGCCGACGGCCGTCTCCCACCTGATCGGGGACGGCGACCTGCTGCTCGGCAGCGCCGAGGACGATCGGCTGCTGGCCCAGGCCCTGGAGGGCGTCGGCGATGTCGTCTACAGCGCCGGCGGCCTCCTCCCGGCCGCCTCCGAGCGCGACCCCAGGCGCGACGCCGCGCTCACCCTCGGCCCGGTGCGGGCGGTGCTGGCGGCGCTGCGCGAGCGCCCCGGCGTCGGCCTCACCTACCTCTCCTCCGGCGGCACCGTCTACGGCGATCCGGCCACGGTCCCGGTCGCCGAGGACGCGCCGACCAACCCGGCCGGCGCCTACGGCCAGCTCCACCTCGAAGCCGAGGAGTGGGTACTGGCGCACGCCGCTCATTTCGCCACCCCGGTGCGGATCCTCCGCTGCGCCACCGTCTACGGCGAGCACCAGGCGCCCGGCCGCGGCCAGGGCGCCGTCGTCACCTTCCTCGACCGGATCGAGCGCGGCGAGGAGGTCGAGATCTTCGGGGAAGGCGACACCGTTCGCGACTACGTCTACGCCGGCGACGTGGCCGGCGCGATCGGCGACCTGGTCGGCGTCGAGGGCGGGCCCCAGGTGCTGAACGTCGGCTCCGGCCAGGGCACCGCTCTGAACGACCTGCTGGAGCTGGCCGAGCGCGAGGTCGGCGAGGAGGCGCGGGTCGACCGCAAGGAGGCCCGCGGCTTCGAAGTCCGCCAGATCGTCCTCGACATCGGCCGCCTGCGCGAGCTGATCGCCTTCGACCCGACGCCACTGGAGCAGGGGATCGCCCGCACCCACCGCTGGCTGGCGACAAGGCCGGAGGCGGTGTGAAGAGCCGCGAGGAGCACCTCAACGGCCTGCGCTGGCGGCTGCGGGCGATGCGGCGGCTGTGGGCGGCGGGCGCCGAGCCGGAGGAAAACTTCCTGCCGCCGATCAAGGTCGAACCGGCCGCCGACGGCATCCTCGATGCCCCCGGTGACGGCGGCGAGGTCGGCGGCGGCAAGCCGACCGTGGTCAAGGGTTGGGCGCTGTTCCAATCGGGGCCGACGGCGAAGGTCGAGGTGCTGATCGACGGGCGGGTCGCCGGGCGGGCCCGGCTCGGGCTCCCCCGCCCCGACCTGGTCGCCGACAAAGACCCGCCGCAGGCGGCGATCGCCGGCTTCGAGCTGAACGAGGAGATCGACCTCGGGCCGCCCGGCGGGCGGCCGACGATGACGGTGCGGGCGACCAGCGCCGCCGGCGAGACCTTCGAGATGGTCGCCGCCGAGCTCGACGTCCTGCCCGAGCCCGAGCCCGACCCGGGCGAGCACCCACCGCCGGCCCGCACCGGCCGGCCGGCCGAGAAGCGCTCGCTCTCGGTCCTCGTCGTCACCCACCAGCTCAACCTCGGCGGCGCCCAGCTCTACCTGATGGACCTGCTGCGGGAGATGGCGAAGTCGGGGGAGGTCGACTTCACCGTCTTCACCGCTCTCGACGGAATGCTGCGCGAGGAGTTGGAAGCGATGGACATCCCCGTCCACGTCTCCGGCATCGCCCCCTACGACGACCTCTCCGCCCACGTCGGCCGGGTCGAGGAGATGGTCGACTGGGCCGAGGGCCGCGAATTCGACGTCGCCCTGGTCAACACGGCGACCCTGCAGCTCCTCCCCGCCGTCGTCGCCGCGGAGATGATCGAGATCCCGGTGGTCTGGGCGATCCACGAGAGCTTCCAGCCGCACACCCTCTGGGCCGGCAGCGACCCGGCGGTGCTGGAGCGGGCCGAAGCCGCGGTCGGGAGAGCGGCGAAGCTGGTCTTCGAGGCCGACGCGACGAAGCGGATCTTCGAAGCGATGGCAGCGGCCGAGCGCTGCGTCACCCTGCCCTATGGCCTCGACCTGGCCCCGATCGACTCCCGCCGCGAGGGCTTCGACCGCGCCGCCGAGCGCCGGCAGCGCGGGATCCCCGAGGACGCCGAGCTGGTCGTCTGCGTCGGCACGGTCGAGCCGCGCAAGGCCCAGACGATGCTCGCCGAGGCCTTCGACCTCGTCGCCGGCGGCCACCCGCGGGCGCGGCTGGCCTTCGTCGGCGGTCGCGAAGACGCCGACTCCGAAGCGCTGCAAGCGTTCATCGGCGTCGCCACCCACGGCGAGCGGATGGAGCTGATTCCGATCACCCCCGACGTCGACGCCTGGTACGGGATCGCCGACCTGCTGGTCTGCGCCTCCGACGTCGAGTCGCTGCCGCGGACGGTGCTCGAGGCGATGGCCTGGGGGACGCCGGTGCTCGCCACCGACGTCTTCGGCCTGCCGGAGCTAATCGAGGACGGCCGCACCGGCTGGCTCTGCGAGGCGCGCGACCTCGGCGCCCTCGCCGCCGCCCTCGACCGCGCCCTCTCGACTTCGGCCGCCGAGCGCGAGGCGGTCGCCACCGCCGCCCGCGAGCTGGTCGCGGAGCGCCACGACCTGCCCCGCTACGGCAACCAGGTGCTTGGCCTGCTGCAGGAGGCGGCGGGACGGTGAGGCGGTTCCGCGACGCGGTCGCCACCAGCAGCGCCCTGCAGTGGGGCCTGATCGTCTTCGCCGGGGCGCTCCTGCTGGCCGCCTTCAACGTCTGGTGGATCGCCGAAAACCGCCACGGCTTCCCCTTCAACGTCGACGAGAACGGCTACACCCAGATCGCCCTGGTCGACTGGCTCGGCTTCGAAAGCAACGGCCTCCACGGTTGGTGGGAGGCGATCCAGATGCAGACGCCGAACGCGCCACTGCTGCCGTTCCTGACCTCGGTGGTGCTGATCTTCAGCCCCGGGGTGATGCAGGGCTTCGGCGTCCTCGTCGCCCTCGCGGTCGTCCTCGTCATGCTCAGCTACGGGATCGGCCAGCGCCTCAGCGAGCCGAAGCTGGGCGCGATCGCCGCCCTCGCCGTCGCCACCAGCCAGGGCCTGATCCTCTTCACCCGCGAATACATCTTCGCCCTGCCGACCGCGGTCTCGCTCTCGCTCGCGGTCTACGCGCTCGTCCGCAGCGACGCGATGCGGCGGCGCTGGTGGTCGATCCTGGTCGGCGTCGGGGTCGGGCTGATGCTGCTCTCGCGGACGATGGCGGTCGCCTTCGTCCCCGGCGTCGCGGTCGCCGCGGCCCTGCTGATCCTCGTCCGCGGCCGCGGCGAGTACGGGACGCGGGCGCTCAACTTCCTGCTCGCCGTGGTCGCCGGCTTCCTCGTCACGATCACTTGGTACTGGCGCAACATCACCCCGGTCTACGAATACCTGACCAACTTCGGCTACGGCTCGCAGAGCCAGTACTACGGTGCTCAGCACGCGCCGGTCTCCTGGGACAAGCTGAAGATCGTTGCTGAAACGATGACTGTCTCCGACCTGCTGGCGCCGATGGCCGCGCTGCTCTTCGTCGGCCTCGTCGCCCTGGTCGTCGTCGCCGTCCGCCGGGTCGCCGGCGCCGGCGACCGCCGCTCGGCCCTGCTCCACATCCTCGGCTCCGACGCCTTCGCCGTCGCCGTCGTCTTCAGTGCCGGCTTCGCCGCGCTGATGAGCTCCCGCAACGGCGGCAACGGCTTCACCTTCCCGCTGGCGATGCTGCTGCCGCCGCTGGCGGTCGTCGCGCTGCGCTATGTCCGCCGCGCGATCGTCCCGGTCGCCGTCCTCGTCGCCGCGATCGGCCTGGTCAACCTGGTCGCCTCCGCCGACCTCTCCGAAGACCTCTCGAAGCAGCGCCTGGTCGAAATGCCGCCGTTCGGCGAAGTCGCCTGGGTCAACGGCGAACCCCACGCGGTCGCCTCGATCCGCACCCAGGTCCCCGGCCCGAAGGACCGCTTCACCGACGCCGACCGCGGCTGGACCGTGCTCGACGGCGAGCTCGCCGACCTCTTCGCCGAACCGATCGGCCCCGGTGGCATCTACCCGGTGGTCGCCTTCGCCTCTCGTAACCGCGAGGTCAGCACCAACAGCGTCGGCGTCGCCGCCCTGCTCCGCCACCACGCCGGCATCCCCTTCACCCAGCTGAACGCCGAACCGACCGACTCGGTCGCCAACTACTACAAACAGCTCACCGACCCCGAATTCGGCCTGCCGACGGCGCTGGTGACGATGAGCAGCGAAAAGGAAGACTTCCCGCCGCTGGTCACCCAGAGCAAAGCCGAAGCTGCCGCGGTCAAAGCCGACTTCCGCAAATTCCGCGCCTTCGAAGCCCCCGACGGCCGGATCGTCACCGTCTGGGTCCGCAAGACGGCGCCGACGTTGCCGGAATAAGCCGGCTGTCCGTACAACGTCTGTACACTGACTCGGACGGTGAGCAGCAGTAAGACCGGGGAGACCCGAGACCGTCGCTGGGACCTGCGAGTCGCGGACTCCGAGGATACGTTGGTGAGAGCCGCCAGCGAGGCAGCCGAGACGAGCTTCACCAGCTTCGTCCGCCTTGCCGCGGTTTCGGAGGCCAGGCGCATCCTCGCCGACCGCAACCGGTTCGAGATCGAGCAGCCCGCCTGGGATGAGTTCCTCGACCTGCTCGACCGGCCGCCGCAGGTCCCAGACGGCTTGAAGTCGCTTTTCTCCAAGCCGAGCGTCTTCGAGTAGCCCCCAACCATGGGCTACACGCGACCGGAGCCGCTTCGTGGAAAGCACGAGTTCGGCGACTTCGACTGCGGTGAGGAGTCGCTGAACAGCTGGCTTCACCGTTACTCCCGCCACGCCGAGGCGGCGGCTTCAGCGCGGGTCTACGTCAGCACGGCCGGCGAGCGGGTCGTCGGCTACTACGCCCTCGCCGTCGGGCAGGTCGAACCAGAGGATGGAACGCCCCGCCTGCTGAAGGGTCAGCCGTCGGGCCGCTCTGTTCCGGTCGTGATCCTCGCCCGCCTCGCGGTCGATCGGGAGCTTCAGGGGAAGGAGCTGGGCCGCTCGCTCCTCCAGGACGCCCTGCTGCGCTGCCTCGGTGCCGCCCAGGCGGTCGGAATCCGGGCGGTGGTCGTCCACGCGCACGCCGAGGCGAAGGACTTCTACGAAGCCTTTGGCTTCGAAGCCTCGCCGACCGACCCGATGCACCTGGTCCTGCTCGTCAAGGACATCGAGCGATTCGTCGCCGAGCAGGCCCCATAGGCCCTTGGCGAGCCGCGGCGGCTAGTTGCCGCGGACCTGGTAGTCGCCGCGGGAGAGCGTCGACTCGAGCCAGACGTAGAGGACGATGAAGAGGTAGCGGGAGCCCATCTCTTTCATCGCCAGCTTCGCCTCGCCAGTGGTGCGATTGGTCCAGCTGTTGGGGACGACGGCGTAGGTGTGGCCGCGGACGATCGCCTTCAGCGGCAGCTCGACGGTGAGGTTGAAGTGCTTGGAGAGCAGCGGCTGGACGGTTTCGATCACCTCGCGCCGGTAGGCCTTGAAGGCGTTGGTGGTGTCGTTGTAGCCGTGGCGGAAGAGGATGCGGATGAAGCCGTTGGCGAGGCGGTTGAAAACGTACTTCAGCCGCGGGTAGTCGTAGACGTGGCCGCCGGGGATGAAGCGCGAGCCGAAGGCGCAATCGAAGCGCTGCAGCAGCGCGTAGTAGGCGATCAGGTCCTCCGGGTCGTCCGAGGAGTCGGCCATGAAGATCGCCACCGCGTCGCCGCTGAAGACGTCGAGGCCGGCCCGGATCGCCATCCCGAAGCCGCGCTCATAGTGGGAGCGGTGGAGGCGGACGCGCGGGTTCTCGGCCCCGATCGCCTCGACCACCGCCGCGGTCGAGTCTTCGGAGTCGTCGTCGACCACGACGACCTCGTAGTCGATCCCCTCCCGCTCGAGGGTCGTGACCAGCCCTTTCACGGACTGCCCGACCGCGCCCTCCTCGTTCTGGGCGGGCATCACCACCGAGAGCTTCATGCCGGAGCGGCCGTCCAGCGCTCGAGGTTCTGCTCGTACATCTCCTGGAGGATCTGCTCGATCCCGAAGCGCAGCTGCCACTCCGGGTAGTCGGCTTCGAACGGGGCCAGGTCGGAGATCCACCAGCGGTGGTCGCCGATCCGCGGCTCCTCGCCCATTTCCCACTGCAGCTCTCGGCCGCTGACCCGCTCGCAGACCTCGATCGCCTCCAGCATCGAGCAGTTGGAGAAGCGGCCGCCGCCGATGTTGTAGACCGCCGCGGCCTTGGGAGCCTTGCGGTAGGCGTCGAAGGCGGCGATCAGGTCGGCGCTGTGGATGTTGTCGCGGACCTGCTTGCCCTCGTAGCCGAAGACCGTGTACGGGGTGCCGGTGACGGTGCACTTCATCAGGTAGGCGAGGAAGCCGTGCAGCTTGGCGCCGGCGTGCTGGGGGCCGGTCAGGCAGCCGCCGCGGAAGCAGACGGTGGGCATCTCGAAGTAGCGGCCGTACTCCTGGACCAGCAGGTCGGCGGCCGCCTTGGAGACGCCGAACAGCGAGTGGGTCGAGGCGTCGATCGACATCGTCGTCGGCACCCCCTCGTAGTAGGGATGATCGCGCGGCAGCTCCAGCCGCTTCTCCAGCGACTCCAGCGGCAGCCGGTTCGGGGTGTCGCCGTAGACCTTGTTGGTCGAGGTGAAGATGAACGGCGCCTCCGGGCAATGGGCGCGGGCCGCCTCGAGCAGGTTGAGGGTGCCGTTGGCGTTGACGCCGAAGTCGACCTGGGGCGCGCTGGCGGCCCAGTCGTGGGAGGGCTGGGCGGCGGTGTGGATGACCAGCTCGATCTGGCCGGCGTGGGCGGCGAAGATCCGCTCGACCGCGTCGGCGTCGCGGATGTCGGCGTTCTCCCAATGGAAGGAATCGTGCTCGTCGACCAGGCGTTCGGTCACGTGCGCGGTCGAGGACTCGGGCCCGAAGAACTCGGCCCGCATGTCGTTCTCGATCCCGACCACGTCGAAGCCCTCGCCGACGAAGTGCTCGACCGCCTCGGAGCCGATCAGGCCCCCCGCTCCGGTGATGATCGCTACCGGCATCTCTTCCTCAACCCTTCTCCCCAGCGGGGGTCTCGATGTTCAGTGCCGCGGCGATCCGCTCCTCGTCGGCGGCGATCCACTCATGGATGTCGGCGAGCACCTGCTCGGCGCCGCGCCGCGGCCGCCACTCGTCGAGGCCGAAGATCCGCTCGCAGTCCGACAGATATATAGGGACGTCACCGGCGCGCGTCTCCTGCACGGCGCCGATCGGCACCTCGTTGCCGGTCAGGCGCTGGCAGATCGCGGTCGTCTCGCGCAGCGAGAGGCTGCACTCGCGGCCGCCGCCGACGTTGACCGTGCGCCCGTCCCAGGCCTGCGGGGCGAGCAGCTGGCGCTCGACCAGGTCGACCAGGTCCTCGACGTGGAGCAGGTCGCGGACCTGCTTGCCCTCGCCGCCGAATCCGATGTAGGAGAGCGGGTTGCCGAAGTGGTGGGCGAGCATCCAGTGGGTGAATACCCCCTGGTCGACCTTCCCCATCTGCCAGGGGCCGGCAATGACGCCGCAGCGGTCGATCACCGCCGGCACCCCCAGCCCCGCCCGGTACTCCTCGATCAGCAGCTCGGCGGCGAGCTTGGTGGCGCCGTAGAGGGTCCGCGCCCCCTCCAGCGGGAAGTCCTCGGAGATCCCCCGCGGGCCGACCCCGGGGACCGCCTGCTCGGCGGCGAGCTCGAAGCGGGTCTCGGCTTCCTCCAGCGCCAGCTCCACCTGCGGAGCGACCGGGTAGACCCGCGAGGTGGAGAGGAAGACGAAGAAGGCGCCGTCGCGGCGGGCCAGCTCGAGGCAGTTGTAGGCGCCGGTGAGGTTGGTGCCGACGAGGTAGCCGGTGTCCCCGTCGACCCCGCTCATCACCGAGGGCTCGGCCGAGCACTCGACCAGGGCGTCGAGCTCCGGCAGCTTCGCCAGGTCGCCCGGCTCGCGGACGTCGCCTTCGACGAACTCGACCCCGGCCGCCTCGAGCCGCGGCAGGTTCAGCGCCGAGCCCTTGCGGTAGAGGTTGTCGAGCGCGACCACCCCCCACTCGGGGTGGCGCGCGGCGAGGGAGACGGCGAGGTTGGAGCCGACGAAGCCGGCACCGCCGGTGACGAGCAGGCGGGTCAAGATCCGCGACGGTATCGAAGCAGGGGGACCCGCCAGGCCGCCTCGGCGACGATCCGACGACTCATCTTCGAGTCGCCGGCGCGGCGGTCGTGGAAGACGATCGGCACCTCGACCACCCGAAAGCCGCTGCGCAGCGCCCGATAGGTCATCTCGACCTGGAAGGCGTAGCCCTTCGACTCGACCGTGCCGAGGTCGATCGCCTCCAGCACCTCGCGGCGGAAGCACTTGAAGCCGCCGGTGAGGTCGCGGACGTCGACCCCGAGCAGGAGCCGGGCGTAGGCGCTGCCGCCGCGGCTGATCAGTTTGCGGCCGGCGGTCCAGCCGGCGACGCCGCCGCCGGCGACGTAGCGGGAGCCGATCGCGAAGTCGGCGCCGCCCTGCACCGCGGCGATCAGCCGCGGCAGGTCGGCGGGGTCGTGGGAGAAATCGGCGTCCATCTCCAGGACGAGGCCGGCGCCGGCGCCGAGGGCGTGGCGGAAGCCGGCGATGTAGGCCGGTCCGAGCCCTTCCTTGACCGTCCGGTGGAGGACTTCGACCGCCGGCTCGGCGGCGGCGATGCGGTCGGCGATCTCGCCGGTGCCGTCGGGGGAGCCGTCATCGACGACCAACACCCGCGAGCCCTGCGGCAGCGCCGAGACGGCGGCGGCGACGATCTCCTCGACGTTCTCCGCCTCGTTGTAGGTGGGGAGAACGAGCCAGGCCGGACCCCCCGTCGAAGCTTGGGACATTGGTCCGATCCTATTGGTCCGTGGGGCGGCTCAGCTACCTTGGAGGCCGATGAGTCGCGCAGGGAGAGCCACCCTCGGGGCGCTCGCCGGCCTGGTGCTGGCGCTTGCCGCCCTCGCCGCACTCGGCGCCGGTACCGCCGGCGCCGCGACGCTGCAGTCGATCGGCCGCTTCGAAGCGCCGATCTACGTCACCTCGGACCCCGGCAACCCCGAACGCCTCTTCGTCGTCGAGCGCGCAGGCGAGGTCGTCGAAGCGACGAGCGGGACCCAGCGCACCTTCGCCGACCTGCGCTCGCTGGTCGGCTGCTGCAACGGCGAGCAGGGGCTGCTCTCGGTCGCCTTCGCCAACGACTTCGACAGCAGCGGCCGGCTCTTCGTCGACTACACCGACCAGGCCGAACCGGGCTCGATCCACGTCGCCGAAATGCGCGCCAGCGGCAACGTGGCGCCGCTGGCGAGCCTGCGCAACCTGCTCACCATCCCCCACCCGGAAGACACCAACCACTACGGCGGCCAGCTCCAAATCGGCCCCGAAGGCCTGCTCTACATCTCGACCGGCGACGGCGGCGGGGGCGACGACCAGCACCACAACGCCCAGGACCCGAACAGCCTGCTCGGCAAGATCCTCCGGATCGACCCCGAACCGCTCGGCGCCAGCCCCTACACCGTGCCCGCCGGCCAGGCCAGCCCGGTCTTCAGCCTCGGCCTGCGCAATCCCTTCCGCTTCTCCTTCGACCGCCTCACCCACGCGCTCTGGATCGGCGACGTCGGCCAGAGCGCCCAGGAGGAGGTCGACTACGGGCCTCCGCCCGGGCTCGGGATCGGCGCCAACTACGGCTGGAACTGCCGCGAGGGCAGCGTCAAAGGGCCGTCCACCGACGAACCGCAGTGCGCGACCCTGCCGCTCAGCGCCTTCACCGCGCCGGTCTTCACCTACCCCCACCTCAATCCCGGCGGTGGCGCCGCCCACGGCTGCGCGATCATCGGCGGCTTTCTGGTCCGCGACCCCAGCCTCGGCAGCCTCTACGGCCGCTACCTCTACGGCGACCTCTGCGAAGGCGAACTGCGCTCCTTCGCGCCGGCCGAACCGAACGCCTCGGACCGCTTCGAAGGGCTCAAGGTGGAAAACCTCAATTCCTTCGGCGAAGACAGCTGCGGTCGCCTCTACGCCGTCTCCGGCGACGGCCCGGTCTATCGCCTGGTCGGGCCCACCGCCAACGCCTGCGCCCCCGCCACCGCGCCGACGAAGCCGCGCGGGCCCTCGGCGGTCGGCATCCGCGCCGTCCGCAACAAGGTCCGCAAGAACGGCCGGGCGCTGATCACCGCCTGGGTCTCCCCCTGCGAAGGGCGGCGCGGCGAGGCGGTGAAGCTCTACCGCGGCGGCATCGTTCTCGCCGCCCGCCACCTCGACCGCGCCTGCTCGGCCCGCTTCCGGCCGAAGATCCGCCACGGGGTCAGCTTCCGCGCCGCGATCGGCGAAGACGCGGCCTACGTCGCCGCCACCTCGCGCAAGCTGAAGATCCGGGTCGACCACAGCAAGCCGCGTAAGCGGCCGGGCAAGCAGGGGCGGGCGACGCTCCACCTTCCCCCCGGCGTCCACCGCTGAGGCGCCTTCGAGCGGTGCCGCAGCGGTAAGTTTGGGGGCACCCGTGCTCTCGTCCCAACTCGCCTCGATCGTCAGCCGCCATGCCGCCGAGTCGCCGCGGGCGGTGGCGGTCCGCGAGGGCGAGGTGACGCTCACCTACGCCGAGCTGGAGGCACGCTCCGCCGCCGTCGCCGCCGCCCTGGGCGAGCGCGGGATCGGCGAGGGCGACCTGGTCGGGGTCTGCCTGCCGCGCTCGATCCGCAACCTCGTCGCCATCCTCGGCGCGGTCCGCGCCGGCGCCGCCTACGTGCCGATCAGCGCCGACAGCCCGCCGGAGCGGCTGCGCACCCTGGTCGGCCTGGCCGCGCCGGCGGTGACGATCGGTGGCCGCGAGACGATCGCCAGGCTGCCGGCCGATCCGGCGCCGCTGGAGGTCGAGCTGCTCGCCGCCGGCGACGGTGGGGCGCCGGCGCTGCCCGACCGGGACCGCCTCACCTACGTCCTCTTCACCTCGGGCTCGACCGGGGTGCCGAAAGGGGTCGAAATCGGCGAAGCCGAGATCCGCCACCTGCTCGGCACCGAGATCGCCACCCTGCCCGAGCCCGACGACGTCTGCCTCTCGATCGCACCGACCGAGTTCGACCTCTCGGCGCTGGAGATCTGGGGGGCGCTGGCGGCGGGGGCCGAGCTGGTCCTGGTCCCGGCGGGGCGACCCGACCCGGCCGCGGTTGGCGCTCTGATCCGCGCGCGCGGGGTCACCTGGGCGTACTTCGCCGCCGGCTTCTTCGGCCAGGTCGTGGGGACGGCGCTGGCCGACCTCGGCGGCCTGCGGATCGTCTCCGCCGGCGGCGACGTGATGCCGCGGGCCGCGGCGGCGGCGCTGCGCGAGGCCCATCCCCAGGTGCGGCTGCTGAACGGCTACGGCCCGACCGAGACGACGATCATGTCGGCCGAGTTCGAGATCGGCGAGATGCCCGCGGGGCCGGTTCCGCTCGGCGGGCCGATCCCCGGCTACACCTACCACCTACTCGACGAGGCTGGCGAGGAGGTCGCCGAGGGCGAGGCCGGTGAGCTCTGGATCGGCGGTGCCGGCGTCTCCCGCGGCTACCGCGGCGACCCCGAGCGGACCGCCGACCGCTTCCGCGCCGACCGCTTCTCCGGCAGCGGCCGGATCTACGGCTCCGGCGACATCCTCCGCCGCCTGCCGAGCGGCGACTACGCCTTCCTCGGCCGGGTCGATGACCAGGTGAAGATCGCCGGCTACCGGATCGAGCCGGGGGAGGTCAGCCAGGTGCTCGGGCTCCATCCCAGCGTCCGCCACGCCGCCGTCGTCGCCCGCGAGGACGTTGCGGGCCACAAGCGGCTGGTCGGCTACGCCGAGCCCGCCGATGGGGTCGAGCTCGACCCCGAGGAGCTGCGCCGCCACCTCGGCGAGCGCCTTCCCGCCTACATGGTCCCGGGGCAGATCGAAGTGCTGGCGGAGCTGCCGCTGACCGAACGCGGCAAGGTCGACCGCCGGGCACTGCCGGAGCCGCGTCGCGCGGCGGGCGGCGAGGAGGCCGCGGCCGCCGGCGAGACCGCCGCGCTGGTCGCGGAGCTGATGGCCGAGGTGCTCGGGGTCGAGCGGGTCGGGGCGGACGACAACTACTTCCACCTCGGCGCCGACTCGCTGCTGGCGATCCAGCTGCTCGGGCGGCTGCGCGAGCAGCTCGGCACCGGCCTCGACATCGCCGCCGTCTTCCGGGCGCCGACCCCGCGCGGGCTGGCGGCGCAGATCGAGGTGGCGGCCGCGGGCGGCGGCAGGCCGCCGCTGGTCCGCTCGAGCGAGCCCGGGCCGGCCCCCGCGACCTTCGCCCAGCGCCGCGCCTGGCTGTTCGAGCGGATGAACCCCGACAGCGCCTCCTTCCAGTTCGCCTGCCTGGTCCACTTCGAGGGCGAGCTCGACGCCGCGGCGATGCAGGGGGCCCTGGCCGACCTGATTGAGCGCCACGAGGTGCTGCGCACGGAGCTGGTCGAGCGCGACGGCGAACCGGTGCAGCTGGTCCGCGAGCGGGTCGCGACCCCGTTCGAGCTGGTCGACCTGCGGGACGACGAGCGGGCCTGGGCGGCGACGGCACGCGAGCGGGTGATGGCGCGGATCTCGACCGCGACCGCGCCGATGCTGCGGCTGACCCTGATCCGCCGCGGCGAGCGGCGCTGGACCCTGGTCGACGTCGAGCACCACGCGGTCCACGACGGCTGGTCGTTCACGGTCTTCCTCCACGAGCTGGCCGAGCTCTACTCGGCCCGGGTCGAGGTCCGGGCGCCGCGGCTGGCGCCGCTCCGCGTGCAGATGAGCGACTTTGCCCGCTGGGAGCGGGAGCTGCTCGACCCCGAGCTGCGCCAGCACCAGCTCGACTACTGGAGCCGCACTCTCGACCCCGACCCGCCGTTGCTCGACTTCTCCCCCGGTCGCCCGCGGCCAGCGCGCGAGACTTTCGCCGGCGGCTCCACCCGCCGCCGCATGGACCCGGAACTGGCGGCGCGGCTGCGCGGCGTCGCCGCCGCCAACGAGGTCACCTTCTTCCAAGTCTGCCTGGCCGCCTTCGCGATCCTCCTCGCCCGCCTCGGCGAGGTCGAGGAGGTGCAGATCGGCAGCGGCCTCGCCAACCGCCGCGACCCGGCCGCCGAGCAGTTGATCGGGATGACGGTGGAGACGGTGGCGCTGCGGGTGCGGCTCGACGGCGACCCCAGCGTGCGCGAGCTGCTCGGCCGGGTGCGGGAGACCGTGCTCGGCGCCCTCGCCAACTCCGACGTCCCCTTCGACTCCGTGGTCGAGGAGCTGGCGCCGCCGCGGCGCGCCGGCCGCTCGCCGCTGATCCAGACCCTCTTCTCCTTCGACGACGCGCCGCCGCGCCCGGTCGTTTGGAGCGGCCTCGAGCACCAGCTGGTCCAGACGATCTCCAACCACACCGCCAAGGCCGACGTCAACGTGATCGGGATCGACCATGGCGACGCCGACCCGTTCTTCGTCTGGGAGCACTCGGAGCTGCTCGGCAACGCCGATGCCGCCCGGCTCGCCGACCACCACGCGCACCTGCTCGAGCAAATCGCCGCCGACCCCGAGGCGCCGATCTCCTCGCTGGGGCTGCTCGGCGACGAGGGCGCCGCGGAGCTGCGCGCTTGGGAGAGCGGCGATGGCGACTACGACCGCGCCGCCTCGATCCCCGACCTGCTCCGCCGCGCCGCCGAGCGCGAGCCGGCCGCCGTCGCGGTGCGCGGTGGCGGCGAGGAGCTGAGCTACGCCGAGCTGCTGGAGCGGGCGGGGCGGATCGCCGGCGCCCTCGCCGCCGCCGGAGTCGCCCCGGGCGATCGGGTCGGCCTGCTGAGCGAGCGCTCACCGGGCTCGGTCGCGGCCCACCTCGGCGTCCTGCAGGCTGGCGCCGCCTACGTCCCGCTCGACCCCGGCCACCCGGCCGAGCGAATCGCCGCCGCGCTCGCCGACGCCGGCGCCGAGCTCGCCCTGATCGGCAACGAGGAGGTCGAGCTGCCGGAGGGGGTGCGGGCGCTGACGATCGCCGAGGCGTTGGAGGCGGCGCCCGCCGAGCCGGCCGCGAACGGTCCCGAGGGACCTCGCCTACGTGATGTACACCTCGGGCTCGACCGGCTCGCCGAAGGCGGTCGAGGTCACCCACCGCAACGTCGTCCGCCTCCTCGACGACCCCGCCTTCGCCGCCTTCGGCCCCGGGACCAGGACCCTGCACGCCGCCTCCACCGCCTTCGACGCGGCGACGCTGGAGATCTGGGGGCCGCTGCTGAACGGCGGCACCGTCGTCACCCTGGCCGAGCGTCCCCACCCCGACGCGCTCGCCGCCGCCGTCGCCGAGGACGGGGTCGACACCCTCTGGCTGACCGCCGGCCTCTTCCACGAGCTGGTCGACCGCCGCCCCGAGTGCCTCGGCCGGGTCCGCCAGCTGCTCGCCGGTGGCGACGTCCTCTCCCCCGACCACGTCGCCCAGGCGCTGGCGGCCCTGCCCGCCGACGGGCGCCTGCTGAACGGCTACGGCCCGACCGAGACCACCGTCTTCGCGCTCACCCACGAGCTCCGCCCCGGCGACGCGCTGGACGGCCCGGTGCCGCTGGGGCGACCGGTCCAGGGCGCCGTTTGCGAGGTTCGCGACGCCGCCGGCCACCCGGCCCCGGTCGGGGTCGCCGGCGAGCTCTGGATCGGCGGCGACGGCGTCGCCCGCGGCTACGGCAACGACCCCGAGCTGAGCGCCGAGCGCTTCCCCGAGACCGCCGGCGAGCGGCGCTACCGCAGCGGCGACCGCGTCTACCGCGACGCCGACGGCCTCCTCCATTTCCTCGGCCGCGCCGACCGCCAGCTGAAGATCCGCGGCTTCCGGGTCGAGCCGGGCGAAGTCGAGGCGGTCCTGCGCGAGCACCCCGGGGTCGCCGACGCCGCCGTCGACGCCCGCGAGGAGCGCGGCGAAACCGCCCTGGTCGCCTACCTGGTCGCGGCCGAGGGGGCCGAGCTCGACCCCGCCGAGCTGCGCGGCCACGCGGCCGCGCGCCTGCCGGCGGCGATGCTGCCGAGCGCCTGGGTGACGATGCCGCGGCTGCCGCTGACCGCCAACGGCAAGCTCGACCGCGAGCGGCTGCCGGCGCCCGAGCGCCATCACCTCGCCACCGCCGCCACCACCGCGGCGGCGCCCAGCAGCGACCGCGAGCGCGAGGTCGTCGCCGCCTTCGAAGCGGTCCTCGGCGTCTCTCCCGTCGGCGTCGATGACGACTTCTTCGCCCTCGGCGGCCATTCGCTGCTGGCGGTCGAGCTGTTCTCGCGGCTGGAAGCGATCGCCCGCCGCCGCCTCTCCCTGGCGCTGGTCTTCGAAGCGCCGACCCCGCGCGGGCTGGCGGCACGGATCGGCGAGTCCGGCCGCGACGGGGGCGAGAGCTGGAACCCGCTGATCGCGCTGAAGCCGGAGGGCTCGCGGCCGCCGCTCTTCGTGGTCAGCGCCGGCGACGGCAACATCGTCGGCTTCGGCCCGCTGGCCCGCAACCTCTCCGCCGAGCAGCCGCTCTATGCCCTGCAGCCGAGCGGCCTCGACGGCCGCCGCCCGATGGACGCCGGGATCGAGGCGATGGCCGAGCGCTACCTGGCGGCGATCCGCACCGTGCGACCGCACGGCCCCTACCTGCTGGCCGGGCGCTGTAACGGCGCCACCGTCGTCTACGAGATGGCCCAGCGGCTGCGCGAGGAAGGCGAGGAGGTACCGCTGCTGGTCTCGCTCGATTCCTACCCGCCGCCGAACGGGCCGTACGAGATCGCCGGAGTCACCTTCGACGACGTGATGGAGGTGGCGACCCTGCGGGCCGAGCGGGCCGGTCAGCCCGCTCCGGACCCGGCCGAGCCCGGCGGCGAGGAGCGGCTGCTCGCTTGGCTGCGCGAGCCACTGGCGCCCGGCGTCTCCCGCTACCTCCACGAGTTCGCCCAGGCCCGGCCGGACCTGCAGGCGGCGATGCCCGACCCGCTCGGCGCCGACGCCGCGGCACTCGCCTGGTGGGGCTGGGAAGGCGGCGTGCCGGAAATCGACCCGCGGCTACTGCTGCCGACGCCGACGCCCCACTGCCGCCCCAGCCGCCGCGTCGCCTGGGACCTCGGGATCGACCGCTTCTGGCGCTCCCGCGGCTGCCTGCCCGCCGACCCCGTCTCCGGCCCGGGTTGGGCCGAGCTGGCGGCGCTGCTGCGCGAGCCTCGCGGCGGCGGGCTCAACGCCTACCTGCTGGCGACCCGCGAGAGTCACCCGACCCTGGTCGAGGCCTTCCCCGACCCCGAGGGCGCCAGCGCGGCGGGGCTGCTCGCCTGGGCCTGGAGCGACGGGCTCGAAATCGGCCTCAACGCCTCCCTCTTGCCGCCGCCGGCGACGCCGCTGCCGCGCCGCCGACGGGCCGAGCTGGCCTGGCGCGAAGCCCGCGAGCTCGGTGGCCGCGGCGGCCGGCGCGCCCTCGCCGCCGCCCGGGAGCGCGGCGAGTCGGCCTACGTCGGCGCCGTCAACGCGCTCGAACGCCGTCTCGACCGCCGCCTGCCCGACGCCCGCCACCGCACCGAAGTCGACGTCCTCGCCGCCGCCCGCAACGCCCGCGCCAGCTACCGGGCGCGCCCCTGGCCGGGCCGGGTCACCGTCTTCACCTCCAACGACATGGGCCTGCGCCCCTTCTTCGAGGTCTGGGAGGCGCGAGCGCTCGATGGCGTCGAGAAGCTGCCGCTGGACGTCGACCACGTCGGGATGCTGCGCGAGCCGGCCGTCGCCGAGCTCGCCGCCGGGCTCGAGGACTGCGTCGAGCGGGCCCTCGCGCCGGCGACCGTGCGGTGAGCGCGGTCGAGCTCTGGATCGCCGAGCTCGACGCCGGCTGGCCGGGCCCCGAGGGCCTGCCGAGCGAGGAGCGCGAACGGGCCGAGCGGCTCGCGACCGATGCCTTGCAGCGGCGCTGGAGCGCCGCCCGCTGGGCGCTGCGCGCGGTCCTCGGCGCCCGCCTCGGCGAGGACCCCGCGGCGGTCGCGATCGAGGTCGCCGCGGGCGGCAAGCCGCGGCTTGCCGGCGACGGGCCGCGCTTCAACCTCAGCCATTCCGGCGCCCTGGCGCTGATCGCGCTCGCCTCGACCGAGGTCGGAGTCGACGTCGAGCGCCTCGACCGCGACCGCGACGTCCTCGCCCTCGCCCCCCACGCCCTCGACCCGGCTGCCACCGCCGCGGTGCGCGAAGCGCCGCCCGAGCGCCGGCACGAGCTCTTCTACGCCGCCTGGGCGCGGCGCGAGGCCGAGGCCAAGTGCCGCGGCGAGGGCATCTGGACCGACCCCGCAGGCGGCCCGGAGCGGCCGGCGGTCGTCTCGCTGGCGCCGCCGCCCGGCTTCGCCGCCGCCCTCGCCGTCGCCGCGGAGCGGATGCCGCCGCAGCGCTGGCGCCGGCTGGCTCCCGGGCCGGCGACGCAGGCGGTCGGATAGCGTCAGCCAGGTGCCCGCGACCGCGCTCTTCGCCGACCCGCAGACCGCGGCGGCGCTGGGCGAGGCACGAGCGGTCGCCTTCCTCGTCGGCGGCTACGACGGCTCCGGCAATTACGGCGACCTCGCCCTGCTCGAAGCGGCGACGCGCTTGCTGGAGCCGCAGTCCGGGGAGCTGCTGGCGCTGCCGGTGCTGGAGGCCGGCTTCGCCGCCCAGCACGGCGAGCTGGCGGCGACGATGCGCTCGGTCCCGCCCCACGCCCTCTTCTTTGGCGAAGCGGCGCCAAGCGGTGCGGCGCCGCTGCGGCTGGCGCCGCCGGCCGCGGCGGCGGTCTACCTCTACGGCGGCGGCTTCCTCAACCGCGCCTGGGGCGAGCGCAAGCTGGCGATGCTCGCCGCGATCGAGGAACTGCTGAGCACGGCGCCACCGAAGCGGGTCCTGCGGGTCGCCTCGGGCCTGCAGGTCGACCCCGCCTGGCTTGCCGAGCTCGACCCGGCCGCCGCCACTGGTCTCACCGGCTTCGAGCTGCTCGGCGGCCGCGACGAGGACTCAGCCGCGGCCCTGGAGCGCCTCGCCGGCCCGCAGCGGGCCCGCCGCTGGGGCGACGACGCGGTCGGCCTACTGCGCGAGCTGACCCCGGCGAGGGTCCCCGCGGCGAACGGCGGGCCGCTGAGGGTGAACGCTCACTTCGGCGTCCACGAGTGGGCCGGCGAGCGCCCGGAGGCGGTGCTGGACCTCTACCGCGAGGTGGTCGCGCAGCTGGGCCGCAGTCGCGGGCGGGAGGTGCTGGTCCGGCCACTGGTCGCCTACCTCGACCGCCGCATCGACGAGCGCCCGGCGTTGGCGCGGATGGCGGCCGCGCTGGAGGAGGCCGGGGCGACGGTCGCGGCTCCGCTGGTGCTGCGGCCGGGCGAGCCCGAGACCGTCGCCGCGGCGATCGGCGGCGCCGACCTCACCCTCAGCGGCTCCTTCCACGTCGCCCTGGCGGCGCTGATGGCGGCGACGCCGGCGGCCCTGGTCGCCGACAACGACTACTTCGCGCAGAAGGCCCGCGGCCTGCTCGCCGACTTCAAGTTGCCGCCGGCCTTCGCCCTCGCCACGGGTGGCGACCCGGCGGCGAGCGCGGCGGCACTGGTGGCTGGCCTCGATCCCGCCGGGCCGGCGAGTGGCGCGGCGCTGCGCGAGCGCGCCCTCGCCCTCGCCGAGCGGCGCGCCGGCGCCGAGCGCGAGCTCGCCGCCGTCTTCGACGACCTCGCCGCCGCGGCCACCGCGGCCCCACCGCCGCGGCGGCGCCAGCTCCTCGGCGACGACCAGGTCCTCTGGCAGGTCCGCCGCGAGCCCGGCGAGCTCTCCTTCCGGGCCTGGATCGCCGGGGCCGAGCACCAAGTCCACGTCCGCACCGAGACCGCGGTGACGCCGCCCGCCGACGCCGCCCTGGCGCTGGCGCTGATGCCGGCGATGCGCCGCGGCGGGCGGCTCCGGGTCGAGGGCGAGGTGAGCCCGCGGGTGCTCCGCGGGGCGACCGAATTCGGCGCGATCCAGGCCGCCTGGTCAGGCGATTGGGCCGACGGCCGGCCACTGCGCGAGGTCGAGGTCGAAGCCGGCCGGCGGCCGGTCGAGCCGCGCGCCCCGACCGGCCGCGTCGCCGCCTTCTTCAGCGGCGGGGTCGACTCCTGGGCGACGATCCTCTCCGAGCCGGAGCTGACCGACCTGATCTTCGTCCACGGCCTCGACATCGTCCCCGACCTGCTGCCCGAACAGCGCGGGCTCGGCCCCGAGGTCGAGGCGGCGATGCGCGAGGTCGCCGCCGAACGCGGCCTCACCCTGCACGTGGTCGAGACCAATGTGCGTGAGCTGGGCGAGGCGACCGAGCTGGAATGGCAGGCCTACTGCGGCTCGCCGATGGCGGCGATCGCCCTATTCTTCGAGCCGCTCTTCGACCGCGTCCTGATCGCCACCGACAGCGACCACCTGACCCAGCCGACGATCGGCCCCGCCCGCATGGTCGATCGGCTGTGGTCGAGCGAGCGGCTCGAAGTGGTCGACCAGGGCGGCGCCCTCGGCCGCTTCGAGCGCACCCGGCTGCTCGCCTGGGAGCCCGGCGCGCGCCGCTCGCTGCGGGTCTGCTGGGAGAACCGCGGCGGCCGCTACAACTGCGGCCGCTGTCGCAAGTGCCACCTCACCACCTTCGCCCTCGAGGCGCTCGGGGTGCGCGAGCACTTCACCAGCTTCCCGCCCGAGCTCGACCTCGACGTCTTCGCCGAGTTCACCCCGACTCGGGAGATCCAGATCGTCCTCTACCGCGACCTCCTCGCCGGCCTCCGCGAATGCGACCGCGAGGACCTCGCGGCGCGCCTGGAGCCGGCCCTGGAACGGGGCGAAGTCGCGCTCGGGATGAAGGAGCGGGAGCAGGCCGAAGACCGCGAGGCCGCCGCCGAGGCGCAGCTGGCGGAGCTGCTCGGATCGAATAGCTGGAAGCTGACCGAACCGCTGCGGCGGCTCGGCTCGCGGGCGAAGGCGAGAGTGGGATGAGCGCCGAGGGGGTGGTCACCGACGTCGTCATCGCCCCCGGCGAGCTCTCCTTCGAGGCCCGCCTCGGTGGCGAGCCGCGGCGGGTCACGGTCCGCGGCGAGGAGGACGTGACCCCGAACGCCGACGCGCTGCTGCCGCTGGTCCTGCTGCCGGCGATGCGGCGCGGCGGCCGGCTGCGGATCGAGGCCGAGCTGAGCCCGCAGCTGCTGCGCGGCGCCGCCGATTTCTGCTCGCTGCAGGCGGCCTGGTCGCACGGCTGGAACTTCGGCGAAGCGCCGCTGCGCGAAGTCGAGATCGAGGCCGACAGGCGGACGGTCGAGCCGCGGACCCCGAGCGGCCGCGTCGCCGCCTTCTTCAGCGGCGGGGTCGACTCGTTCGCCGCCGTCCTCGACGAACCCGAGGTGACCGACCTCGTCTTCGTCCGCGGGGTCGACCTCGTCCCCCACCTGCTGCCCGACCAGGAGGGCCTCGCCGAGCGGGTCGAGCCGGTCCTGGCCGAGGCAGCGGCGGCGCTCGGCAAGCGCTTCCACGTGGTCGAGACCGACGTCCGCCGCCTCTCCGACCCGCTGATCTGCTGGGAGGCCTATTGCGCCTCGCCGCTGAGCGGGATCGCCCACACCTTCGCCGGCGTGTTCGACCGCGTCCTGATCGCCACCGACGCCGACTTCGTCAACCAGGTCACCTACGGTCCGGCGCGGATGGTCGACCAGCTGCTCTCCAGCGAGGCGGTCGAGATCGTCGACCACGGCAACCGGCTCGATCGCTTCGCCAGGGTCGAGCTGCTGGCCGGCGAGGAGGCCGCCCGCCACTCCCTGCGCGTCTGCTGGAAGAACACCGGCGGCGCCTACAACTGCGGCCGCTGCCGCAAGTGCCTGGGGACGATGCTGGCCCTGGAGGCGCTCGGCGTCCGCGGCGAGTTCGAGACCTTCCCGGCCGAGCTCGACGTGACGCCGCTGCTGACCGTGACCCTGGCCGAGCCGGTCTCGCTCGCAGTCTGGCGCTCCTACCTGCGGGCGATGCGGCGGCTCGGCCGGGCCGACCTGGAGGCGATCGTCGCCCCGGTGGTTGAGCGCGGCGAACGCGAACTCGGCCTGCTCGAGACCGCCGACGCGCTCGCCCGCGCCGAGGCCGCCGAGGAACGCCTCGCCGAGCTCACCGGCTCGCGCTCCTGGCGGCTGACCGAACCGCTGCGGCTCAGGGCCGCAGGCGCCCGTGAGTCAGTCCGACGAAGGCGCGCCAGGAGGGCTTCGGCTTCATCTTGAGGCTGGCCTTGAAGAGGCCGACCGAGTCGCAGAAGCTGCACGATTCCGGCAGGCTCCTTCCAGGAGAACCAGAAGACCGATTTGAGGTCGAGCCTGGTCCGGTTCGCCAGCAGGTAGGCGTAGGCGCCTTTCAGCTCCCGCACCTGCCCCTGCACCCCCTGCTCGAAGGCAACCGTGTTGAAGTCGTTCTGCGAGCCCCAGCCCATCTCGGTGATGTAGAGGGGGACGCGGTCGTGGTTTTCGACCGTTACTTCGTGCAGTTCTTCGACCAGTTCTTCCAGCGTTTCGGTGTCGAGCGCGTAGGGGTGCAGGGCGACGCCGTCGAACTTCGACTTCTCCCCCGGGATCGCGTAGACGTCGGCGAGGAATTCGGCTGCCGGCATCCCCCGCGCGCCCTTCGCGGTCGGCGCCCCGAAGAGGCCGCTGAGGATGACCTTGGCGCCGGGGTCGACCCGTTTGATCACCGGCGAGGTGATGTTCAGCAGGCGCGCGTAGCGCTGCGGCGAGGCCGGATAGGCGAAGTAGAAGAAGTTGGCCTCGTTCCAGACCTGCCAGGCGCGGACCGGCAGCGGCTTGCGGATCGGTTCCTCGTACTGGACGGCGCCGGGCGCGTGCTCGGCCCAGAATTCACCGCCGGGCCCGTAGCGTTTGACCGCGGCTTCGACGAACAAGGTCCAGGCCTGGCGCTCCTTGGCGTTGTCGATCGGCAGCGTCGTCCCCTTGCGGGCGACCCAGTGCGGGGTGTCGACCAGGAAGGGCAGCACCTGCAGCCCGTTACGGGCGGCGACCAGCATCGTTTCGTCGACCCCGGACCAGTTGTAGCCGCTCCGCTTGGAGGGCTGCACCGCCGACCAGGCGACCGGCCAGCGCACCGTTTCGATCCCCCCCGCGGCCATGTATTCGGCGTCCTGTTCGGTCAGCGCCGTCTGCGGCCCGACCCCGAAGAAGCCCTGCGGGGCGCGCGGCGTCGGCACCGCCTCGGAGCCCTGCGGCCGGGCCAGGAAAAAGAGTCCCGCGCCGAGCGCGGCAACGACGGCGAGGGCGACTGCGATTCGCTTGCTCAAGTTTGGTTGGTCCTCCGGAGGGTGGGGCGGCTTAGAGAGGGAACACCCGCAGGCGGGCTCAGTAGCGGCCACCGAGCTTGCGGTGATCCCAGCTCGCCGTCCGCTTCGGCACGAACCTGATCGCCACGCGCTTCGGGGCCTGCGCTTCCAACGCCGCCTTGGCGTCCCCCTTCACCTCGGAGATGCCCTCCGCGTAACGGAGGGTCAGCTCTTCGGCGAAGCCGAGAACGGTAGCGAAGTCGTCGTGGATCTCCGCCTCGGCCTCGATCATGCAACCGCGCAGCTCGGTGTACTGCTCGCCGGCCTCGACCAGGACCGTCGCCCGCGGGTCGCGTTCGAGGTTGCGGACCTTCTGCGACTTGGCGTAGGTCCAAATCCAGACCTCGCCGTCGCGCGGCACGAACCAGAGCGGCATCGAGTGGGGCCAGCCGCGCGGGCCGTTGCTGGCGATGACGGCGACCCGCTCGGCCTCCAGCAACTCGAGCAGCTCGTTCTGGTCGAGGACGATCTGGTCGCGCCGGCTCACCAGCGCAAAGCTAGTCGACCCGGGCGGCGGCGAAGTTAAGTGGCGGTGTCGGCGACCGGGTCAACCGGGCCGGACCGCCATCAGCACCCCGCGCAACCCCGAGCAGTGGACGCGGAAGGCGGCGACCACCCGGGGGTCGAGGTGGCCGCCGGCCTCGCGTTCGAGGAGCTCCAGAGCTTCCCCGTGCTCCAACGCCGGCTGGTAGGGGCGGGTGGTGGTGACGGCGTCAAAGGTGTCGGCGACGGCGACGATGCGGGCGCCGAGCGGGATCTCCTCGCCGCCCAGCCCGTCCGGGTAACCGGAGCCGTCCCAGCGCTCGTGGTGGTGGCGGACGATCGCGGTCAGCTCCTCGTCGCCGAGGACGGAGACGATGCGGGAGCCGGCCACCGCGTGCTCCTGGATCCGGACGAACTCCTGGTCGTCGACGGGGCCCTCGCGGTTCAGCACCTCCGCCGGCACTTCGACCTTGCCGATGTCGTGGACTGCCGCCGCTTTCCGCACCCGGCCCACCTCGGCGTCGTCGAGCCCCATCCGCTTCGCGGTCAGCGCCGCGTAGACCGCCACCCGGCGCGAGTGCCCGCGCATGCCGGGAACGCGGATCTCGAGACGCCTGGCCAGCTGCTCGAGATCTCGCTCGGGCCGCTGGGGGAGCGACCAATCCTGGTAGTTCGGTTCTTGGGTTGCCTCTGCACTTCGCATTTTCGTCTCCGACCTGTGGATCGGACTCGCTGACGCGAACAGAGAGAGGATGGTGACCGGTACTACCTAAAATTAGTATCCGACGATCAACGAACCTTAGTGTGCGTTTCGTAGGCGAAATCCGACGCTTTTCATACCGTTACTCGAAACGAGCGCCGATAAGCGGTCGGAGTGGTGCTGGTGGAGCGGCGGAAGTGGTCGCGAAGGGAGGCGGCGCTGCCGAAGCCACAGCGTTCGGCGACCTCCTCGACCGGCAGGTCGGACTCCTCCAGCAACCGCCGCGCCGCCAGCACCCGCCGCCCCAGCAACCACTGCAACGGGGTCGCCCCGGTCTCGGCCCGGAAGCGGCGGGCGAAGGTGCGGGGACTGACCCCCGCGTGGTCGGCCAGCGCGGCGACGTCCAGCGGCCGCTCCAGCCGCTCCTCGGCCCAGCCCCGGGTCGGCTCCAGCGTCCCCGCGCCGGCACCGGCGGCCGGCAGCTCCTCGAAGTACTGGGCCTGGCCGCCCTGGCGCTGCGGCGGCGCCACCATGTGGCGGGCGACGCGGGCGCCGGCGAGGGTGCCGAAGTCCTCGCGGATCACGTGCAGGCAGAGGTCGATTCCGGCGCTCAGCCCGGCCGAGGTCTTGACCGGCCCCTCGTCGACGTAGAGCGCCTCGGCTTCGACCTCGACCTCCGGGAAGCGCCAGGCCAGTTCCTCGGCGAAGGCCCAGTGGGTGGTGGCGCCGCGGCCGTCGAGCAGGCCGGCGTGGGCCAGCGCGAAGGCGCCGGTGCAGATCGAGATCACCCGCGACCCCCGCGCGGCCGCGGCCCGGATCGCCTCGACCGCCTCGCGCGGCGGCGGCGCCTGCACCGCCGCGTAGCCGGGGACGACGACGGTCTCGGCGGCGCGCAGGGCGCCGAGCCCGGCGGCGGGGACGACGTCGAAGCCGCTGAGGCTGCGGACCGCCTCGCCGCCGATCGAACAGGTCGAGAAGTCATACAGCGGCGAGCCGTCCTCGCCGTGGGCGAGTCCGAAGGCCTGGGCCGGAGCGGTGAGGTCGAAGGCGACGATCCCCTCCAGGCAGAGGGCGACGACCCGGTGCCGTCGCTGCCGCTCCCGCTTCCCGCCCATCTGGCAGGAATCTAGCGAACATTGTCTTTCCTGCCGCTGGCGCACAGCCCCGGCAGCCGCCAACATGTCGGCCATGAAGACCGCGATCCTGATTTTCGATGGCATCACTCCCCTTGACGCGATCGGCCCCTACGAGGTGCTGAACACGGTCCCCGGCTGGGAGGTCGAGTTCGTCGGCCCCGCCGCCGGCGAAGTCCGCACCGACGGCGGCGCCCTCGGCCTCCGCGCCGACCGCGCCCTGGCCGAGGTCGAGTCCACCGACGTCATCCTCGTCCCCGGTGGCGCCGGCAACCGCCCCCTGCTGAAGGACGAGGCGATCCTGGCCGAGCTGCGCCGCCTCGACGCCGGGACCAAGTGGACGACCTCGGTCTGCACCGGCTCACTCGTCCTCGGCGCCGCCGGCCTGCTGGAGGGCAAGCGCGCCACCGGCCACTGGCTCTTCCTCGACCCGCTCAGCGCCTACGGCGCCGAACCGATCTCCGAGCGGGTCGTCTTCGACGGCAAGGTCGTCACCGCCGCCGGCGTCTCCTCCGGCATCGACATGGCGCTGGAGCTGGTCGCCCGCGAGGCCGGCCCCGAGGTCGCCCAGGCGGTCCAGCTGGCGATCGAGTACGACCCCCAGCCGCCCTTCGACGCCGGCTCTCCCCACAAGGCACCGCAGCCGATCGTCGAGCTGGTCACCGCGGTCACCCGCGAACGCGACCCCGGCCTCGCCGCGCTCGCCCGCGACGCATCGTCCCCCTCATAGGGGATGCAATCGAACTAGGGCGCTAGGGCGCCAGGGTCAACTCGGCCCAGGGGCCCTCGCCGCACATCGGCTGAGTCTTCCCCGCCAGCCAGTCGGCCTGGAGATCGTCGTAGTGCTTGCTGGCCGGGTGGCCGGACTGGCCGGTGAACATCTGCCAGCGCGAGCGGTCGGGCGCGCTCGGGTCGGCGACCATCCGCCAGCTCGGCGCCCAGACCGCTTTGTAGGGGTCGTTCGGGTCGTAGGCGATCTGGCTGACCGTCTCCTGCGCCCCGCCGGCGCGCAGCTTGCGGTTCAGCAGCCGGTTCAGCAGCGGGTTCGCTTCGCCGAGCGCGTGAGGGAATTCCATCTCGTGGACGCTGCCCCAGCGCCAGCCGTCGGGGTCGGGGCCGAAGCGCTCGCCGAGGTCGTCGAGGGCGCCAGCCAGCGCTTCCAGGGCGAGGTCTTCCCAGGGCCGGCCGATCAGCCGCGGGTCCTCTTCCTCCCACAGCTTCATCAGGTGCGAGTGCCAGCGCCAGGGCGAGGTGCTGTGGGGGGTGAAGCCGTTGTCGGCGCGGTCGAGCCAGCGCTCGGAGAGGTCGCGGTCGCCGATCACCGCCCGCGCCACCTCCCGGGCCAGGCGCAGGATGAAGGCCTGGTAGATCGTCCCGGCGACGGTGTCGGGGTCGAGCCGGCCGTCCCAGACCCGCAGCCGCTCGATCGCCGAGCGCTCGCGCTGGCCGCTCGGGTGCAGCCGGCCGAGCCGCTTCGCCGCCTCCAGCCCGGGCAGCGAGAGCACGTCGGTCTGCATCCGCTCGAAGTCGTCGAGGTCGTGGCGCTCGCGTTCGCCGATCATTTCCTCGATCCGCCGCGCCCGGAAGCCGTCGAGCCACTCGCTGGTGATGTGGTGCGGGTAGTCGTCGCCGACGATCCGGTTGTTGGCGGTGACGAGAAAGCCCGAGGGCGGGTCGATCGTCTCCGGCAGCTCGTCGTAGGGAACCGTCCCGGTCCACTCGAATTCGCCGCTCCAGCCCGGCTTCGGCAGGTCGGGACAGTTGCCTTCGCGCAGCGGCAGCCGGCCGATCAGCTTGTAGCCGATCGAATTAGCATCGGCCCAGACCATGTTCGAGGCGGGCGAGGTGTGGCCCTCGAGTTTGGCGACCAGCTCGGGACCGGAGGTGACGTCGAGGACCCCGAACATCCCCTCGAAGGCGGTCGATTCGCCCAGCGCGGTCCAGGCCATCGCCAGCGGTTCGGCCTCGTCGGCGCCGAGGGCGCCGTTGACGATCGGGCCGTGGTGGGTGGAGCGGATCGTGATCGGCTCCGGCGCCTGGCCTTTGACCGGGATCTCCTCCTCGATCGTGCTGAGCAGCCGGCGCTCGCCCTTGAACAGGTACTCGTCGCCCTCGATCCGCTCGACGAAGAGGTCCTGGACGTCGGCCATCACGTTGGTGATCGTCCAGGCAACATCGTTGTTCTGGCCCATGTAGATGCTCGGCATCCCCGGCAGGCTGGCGCCGCGGACGAAGCGGCCGCCCTGGCGCAGCTCCATCTCGTACCAGATGCCCGGCATGCTCGGGGGCAGGTGCGGGTCGCCGGCGACCAGCGGCGAGCCGGTCTCCGAGCGGGCTCCGGAGATCGCCCAGTTGTTCGAGCCGGAGGCCTCGGTGGCGAAGCCCATCGCCCGCCGCACGGCGTCGATCTGGGCGACGATCGCCAGCCCGTCGCCGCTCCAGGCTTCCTGGGTGACGACCGGGTTGTCGCGCGGGTAGGTCGGGTCGAGCCGCGCCGCCAGCTCCGGCCCGAGCTCGCGGACCATGTCGGCGCGGACCAGCTCCCGCTCCCAGTTGGTCGAGAGCCCGAAGGCGAGCAGCTTGCCGAGGCTGAGCACGTCGACCGGCGCCCATGGCTCCCAGGCCGGCAGCCGCAGCAGCTGCATCTCGAAGGGCGGCGCCGGAGCCGCGGCGGCGCCGGCGTTGACTCCCGCGCAGAAGCGCTCCAGCAGCTCGCGCAGGCGCGGCTCCAGTTGCTCCACCTCGCGCTCCGCCACCCGCCGGACCCCCAGCGTCCGCATCAGCCGGTCGATCGGCAGCGTCTCCGGCCCCGCCATCTCGGAGACCCGGCCAGAGACGACGCGGCGATAGAAGTCCAGTTGCCACATCCGGTCCTGGGCCTGGCAGAAGCCCTGGGCGAAGTGCAGGTCCATCCGCTCCTCCGCCTCGATGTGGGGCACCCCCCAGCGATCGCGTCGCACCTTCACCGGCGCCGAGAGCGCCGGCAGCTGGATCGTCCCCTTCGTCTTCGGCAACGGCCGCCGTGCCAGTCGCTGCCAGGCGATCGCGGTCGCCGCAGCGGCGCTCGCGGTACCGACGGCGCCGGCAACCGCTCCGGCCTTCGCCGCCCGCCTGATGCTCGACTCCCCCGACCCCCGCGACCGCTTCATCTCTTCTTGTGTATCAGGTTTGGCTGCACGGCCAGTTTCCGGGGCACCCGGGTTTCCGGACGACGAAAGGCGGGGAGAGACTGCGGCATGGGCACGGGTGGACGGCATCGGCGCGGGACGCGGCTGACGGCGCTCGTCCTCGCCTGCTGCGCGGTGGCGGCGCTCGCGGCGCAGCCGGCACTGGCGCGAAAGCCGAAGGGCAAGCCGGCGGCGACGGCCGGCGCCCTCGACAAGAGCTTCGGCAAGGGCGGCAAGGCGACCTTCGCCTTCCCAGCCGGGAACACCGGCTCGGAAGGCGCCCAGTACACGCTGCCCTTCTCCTTCACCCCCGGCCACCTCGAAATGGCACGGGCGCCGGAAGGCAAGCTCGTCGTCGCCGGCGCCACCAAGATCGTCCGCTTCCTCGCCGACGGCAGGCTCGACAAGAGCTTCGGCAGCAGCGGCGTGGTGAGGGTCCCGCCCACGCCCGGCGCGGTCTTCGTCCTTGCCGCCGCCGCGGTCGACTCCGCCGGCCGGGTCGTCCTCGCCGGCGTGACCCGTCCGGTGCAGCTCAACTCGAGCCCCGACCCGGTGCTGAGCTCGGCCGAGGTGATGCGCTTCAACGCCGACGGCAGCCCCGACGCCAGCTTCGGCAGCGGCGGCACCCTGGTCACCGACTTCGGCCTGCCGGCGCCGAAAGCGGCGGGCGGCAGATACCCGGGGGACTCGGTGGGGATCGCCAGCCTGGCGATCGACTCGCAGGACCAGATCCTGCTCAGCGGCGGCGTCGTCACCGAACTGTCCCACTGCGCGAGCTACGTCGACTCGGAGGGGTTCGTCACCCGGCTGACCGAAAGCGGCGCGATCGACCCGAGCTTCGGCTTCCACCTGGTCGAAGGCCTCTCCCGGCTGGGGCAGGTCGCGACGCGGCCGAACGGCTTCCTGGCGCTCGCCACGACCGGCCCCGTCTGCACCGGCAAGGAAGGGTCGGGGTCGGTGCTGATCGGCATCGACCCAGGCGGGAACGTCGACTCGGGCTATGGCTCCTTCGGCTTTCGCAACATCGACTTCCTCTTCCCCCCGGCGATGACGGTGGCCCCGACCGGCAAGGTCCTGCTGATGGGCAAGCCCTACCGGATCTACGTCGGCAAGGGCAAGAAGCGCCACCGGGTGCGGGTGCAGACGATCGAGCGGCTGCTGCCGAGCGGCGCCGCCGACCCGAGCTTCAGGCGAACCGGCAAGGTCGACGTCTTCCTTCCCAAGCACGGCTCGCTGTCGGCGCTGGCGCTCGACTCGGGCGGCCGGATCGTCCTTGCCGGCAGGCTGAAGAAGGGGGTCTCGAAATCGACGAAGAGTGGCCTGAAGCGCTCGCTCTTCCTGGTCACCCGGCTGAACGCCGACGGCACCACCGATCGTGGCTTCGGCCACCGGGGCTCGCTGACCACCAGCTTCGGCGGCCCGACCGACAGCTTCGCCACCCAGGTGCTGACGGCGGGGAAGCGGATCCTGGTCGGCGGCGGCGTCAGTGGGCCGGAATTCGGCAGCGGCGGCGGCTACGCGATCGCCCGCTACCTGGGCGGCTGAGCGGGCGGCGTCGGCGGCCGCCGGCCCGCGGCTAGGCCGTCAGCTCGTCCGGCAGCCGGCCTTCTTCCTCGAGCTTTTCGAGGTGGGCCTCCATCGCCATCGCCGCCATCGGTAGCAGCTCGACCGGGACGTCGCTCCAGACCTCGGCGACGAGGGCGGCGCGGGAGCGCTCCCCCGCCGCCAGCGCCGCGACCAGCGCCCGCTCGCGGGCTTCGCGGTGACCGAGGTATTCGTCGAGCTTCGCCTCCGGGTCGGTCACCCAGGGGCCGTGGCCGGGGCAGATCAGGCTGATCGGCTCGGCCCGCAGCAGCCGCAAGCTCTCCATGTAGGCGGCCATCGAGCCGCCGCCGGGCGGGACGATCGTCGAGCCGAGGCCGAGCACCAGGTCGCCGGCGAAGCAGACGCCGTCGTCGCTGAGGAAGGAGACGTGGTCGGCGGCGTGGCCGGGAGTGGCGAGGACCCGCAGGCCGGCGTAGGTCTCGCCTTCGCGCGGCAGCACCACCTCGGCGCCGAGTCGATCGGCGCCCTCGGCGTGGTCGGCGTGGCTGTGGGTGAGCAGGACGACCTCGATGCCACCGCGCTCGGCCGCAGCGGCGCGAATCGCCTCCAGGTGCGAGTCGGCGGCCGAGCCGGGGTCGATCACCGCGCAGCCCTCGGAGCCGTAGAGGTAGGTGTTGGTGCCTTCGAGCGTCATCGGCCCCGGGTTCGGGGCCAGCATCCGCAGCACCTCGGGATGGCCGGGAGCGGCGGCGGCCTGCACGATTACGAGCCCCGGTTCGCCGACCTCAGTCGGCGATCTCTTTGGCGATCGCCTCGCGCGCGTCCTGCGGCTCGAGCACGACCAGGTCGCCGGCGCCGCGGAGGATCTCCCGCACCAGCCAAGGCTTGCCGGCGTAGGGCAGCTCGACCACGACGGCGCCGTCGGAGAGCTCCTCGACCACGGTGCGCTCCTCGCGCAACCAGCGCGCCCGCTCCGGCGAGACCCAGACCCGGGCCACCTCGGCGGTCGGCATCTCGCCCCGGGTCATCCACTCCTGCAATCCGGCCAGCTCTTCGATGTCGGGACGCGGCTCGAACGGCTGCTCGCTCACCGTCGCCTCCTTGATCCGGTCGAGCTTGAAGTGGCGGAGCCCGTCGCGGGCGATGTCGTAGCTGGCGACGTACCAGCCCTCATGCCCGTTCTGCAGCCGGTAGGGCTCGATCCGACGGTCGGTGAACTGGTCCTCGTTCTCTTTGTAGTACTTGATCTCCAGCACCCGGTTGGCGGCGATCGCGTCGTTGACCTGGCGCGCGACCTTGGCGTCGCCGCCGCCGGCCGAGGCGATCTCGAGGCCCTCCTCGGAAGGATCGTGGCCGAGCGCATCGACGACTTTGCGGCGGGCGCTCTGCAGGTCGGACTGCGGCAGGTGGTCGCCGAAGAGGTCGATCGCCGCCACCAGCGCCTTCGCCTCCAGCGGCAGCAGCCGCGCCGGGCGGGCGAAGTTGTCGCCGTAGGGCTCGGAGTCGACCTCGATCTCGCCGCCGATGATTTCGGCGTAGAGGACGTAGGTGCCGCCGCCGAAGTTGACCACGTTGAGCAGCTCGACGTCCTCGCGCAGCTCCTCGTCGGTCAGTTCGAGCCGGTCGCGCAGCTCCGCCACCTGCAGCCGTTCGCCGGCTTTGGCGGCGCCGATCAGCAGGCCGGCGAGGGTGACCAGGCGGGCGAACCGCTCCGGCCGAATCGAGGACTCGCCGCGACCGTTGGCGCGGCCGCGGCGGGGCACCTCGCGCAGCGGCCGGTCGACGACATCGGCCGCCTTGAATCCGTTGGCGTGCCGGCTCAGCAGCGTCGCCCTGCGGGCCTCGGCCTCCTCGCGCAGATCCTCGGGCCCGAGCACCTCGGCGTTGGCGCGCCAGCGAAGCACCCAGGCGATCAGCTCGCGCGGTGAGGCGTACTTGGTTTCGAAGACCTTGCCCTTGCCGGGGGCGTTGTCGGCTTTCTTCGTGTTGCGGACCTCGCCGTAGGAGCCGAAGTCGCGCTCGACCAGCCAGGCGATCCGCTCGCGGACGAAGATCTGCGCCGTCCCCAGGGTCTCGCCGAGCTGCCAGTCGGCGCGGCTGCCGTAGTCGCGGCGGTCGAAGTCCTCGGGCGGCGAGAAGTCGTGCTCGGCCTTGGAGGCGTAGCCGACCTTGCCCTGGATCCGCGAGAGCCGGAAGACCCGCACCGCCTCGCGCTCGTGCGAGAGGCCGATCAGGTAGAACTGCCCGCCGCGGAAGACCAGGTGGTAGGGATCGACCTTGCGCTTCTCGGTCTCGCCCCGCTCCATCGTGTAGTAGGTGAACTCGATCGTCTTGCGGCGCGAGATCGCGGTCTCGATCTTCGACAGCCGCTGCGAGAGGTCGCGACCGCCGGCGGAGGCGGTCATCGCCATCTCGACCGGCGCCGGCTCGCCCTCGAGCGGGTTCTGGTGTCCCCAGGCGACTTGTTGCAGCGCCAGCCGCAGTGGCTCGGCGTAGGCGAAGCCGCCTTCGGCGGAGCCGTCGTCGGTGAGCAGCATCAGCGCCGTCGAGAGCGCCGCCAGCTCGTCGGCGGTGAACTCGATCGGGTCGAGGTAGAAGTTCTCCGGCGGCAGCGAGTAGAGCTCGGCCTCGAAAAAGCCCTCGCCGGGCTTCTCGACGCCGAGGTGGATGCCGAGGCTCTCGAGCTCGGCCCGGTCGGCGTAGAAGCGACGCGCGAAGGCGTCGTCGTTCATATCGCTGTAGCCCTCGACCTCCCGCTTGATCTCCAACGCCGAGACGGGCCTCCCCTGGGCCATCAGGAACGAGATCAGCGAGAGCTGTCGAATCAGCTTCTCGGTGTCCTTTGCCACGGTCCGCAGGATAGTCTGCCGCCACCGCCATGGAAGTCCTGCGCAACCTCTTCGGGAACCTGTCTTCCGGCATCATCCGACTCGGAGTCACCGTCGGCATCCTCGCCGCGGTCTACTTCTTCATCATCCGGCCGGCGCTGGACACCACCGAGAAGATCTCCAAAGAAGCCAACGACAACATCAGCAAGGGCTTCGACAACTTCGGCGGAACCGGCGGCGCCCCGGTCGACGTCCAGAAGACGATCCGCGAAGTCAACGCCAAAGTCCAGCGCGAAATCAGGCGCTCCTTCCACGTCGCCCACATCGACGGCGCCCCCGCCAGCCCGAAGCGGCTGGTCAAGTGCATCCGCCGCGCGGACGGCAACGTCCACAAGATCCAGCACTGCACGGTCAAGTTCTAGGGCGAGCCTCTAGGGTCGCGAGCCGCGGAGGTGACTCAGGGGTGGAATCCCCCGAAGTAGGCGGCGAGCAGAGTGACCAGCGCGGCCACCAGCGTGTAGTACATGCGGTCGAGCTTGTCGTCGAACCGCAGCATCGTCTTTTCCAGCCTGACGAAGGTTTCGCGCATTTCCTTGAAGTGGTCGTCGTGGACGTCGTGCTTCGACTCGATCCGCGCGAGCCGCTCGTCGACGCGGTCGAACTTCTCGTCGACCTTGTCGAAGCGCCGGTCGACTTTCTCCTCGACCTTGTCGAAGCGCTGATCGACTTTCTCAAAGCCGCGATCGACCTTGCCGTTGAGGTCGTCGAGGCGCTCGTCGGTCCAAGTCTCCTTCATCTCCAGCACAATCCTAGCGTAGCTTTTTGTCTGCAACAAGACAATACGCTACAGCACCAATTCAGCCAAATAAGCGGGTCGAAAGGCGCACGAAACGACCGGAGAGCCGGGTCGAGGGCAGTTCAGGCGGCGCGACGCCGCGGCGCCGGGCTCTCGGCCGCCGCCGAGTCCTCGCCGCGACCGCCGAAGAAGGCGGAGCCGGAAAGGGCGCGGTCGAAGCCCGACCAGGACTCTCCGGCGGGGAGGTTGCGCTCGATCCGGTCGAAGCTGCCCAGCCGACCACCGAGGTTGTCGACCATGTGGACGAGGACGGCCTCGCGGGTGGCGGGCACCACCGGCGAGCCGTGCTCGAGCGAGCCGTGGTGGCTGAGGATGATGTGGAGCAGGGCCTGGGCGAGGGCGGGGTCGAAGCCGGGGATCTCCTCGATCTCGCGGCGCACCGTGTAGTAGCCGAGCGGGATCTCGCCTTCGAGCCGGCCGGCGTCGGTGAGGTCGATCGCAAGCGGGTCGTCGTTGTAGGCGAGGCACTTGCCGATGTCGTGGAGCAGCGCTCCCGTGACGGCGAGGTCGCGGTCGAGGCCGGGGAAGATGTTCGCCGCGGCGGCGACCGTCTGGGCGACCGTGAGCGCGTGCTCGAGCAGGCCGTGGCGGTAGGCCTGGTGATAGACCTTCGCCGCCGGCGCATCGCGCAGCCGCGCCCAGGTCTCCGAGCCCTCGCCGAAGAAGCGATCGAGCAGCATCGTTAGCTCGGGGTCGTGGATCGTCGCCAGCAGCTGCCGCAGGCCGGCCTCCAGCTCGGCCACGTCGACGTCGGAGCCGGGCGCCAGCTCATCGGCGTCGAACTCACCCGCCTCGGCGCAGCGCAGCTCGGCGATCTTGATCTTCGGCCCCCAGCGCTCGGAGATCTCGAAGACGCCGGTGACGTGAACCGCGCTGCCGTTGCCGCAGAGTGCGAAGAGCTCCTCGGCCGAGTCCCAGCAGACCGCCTCGGCGGCGCCGGTCGCGTCGCCAACCGAGAGCCGCAGCCAGGCGTCGCCGTTGCGCTTGCGGCGCAGCTCCCGCGCCCGCACCGCGTAGACGCCGCGGACCCGCTGGCCGTCCTCGAGGTCGCGCAGCGCCACTCGCTCCAAGACGAACTCGGGCTCGGGCGCCGTGGCCGGCTCGGCGGCGAGGGCGGCTTCGGGGCCGGGGTCGCCGTCGAGCGCCGGCTCGGGTGCCGGTAGCTCGCGCGCGGCGGTCTCCGGCGCTGGTGCGACCAGGTCCGGGGGGAGCCCGGGAAGCGCCTCGAATTGCGTCTGCTCAGTCATCCCGATCCAAGGTAGGGAAACGCTCGGACGGAGTCTCAGCGCCTCCCTCGCCCTCAAAAATGCCCAAATAGCTGGGATTTATGGCTAGAGCAGGGTGCCGAGCCAATGCCCGAGCGCGACCGCGCCGAGGCCGGCGAGCAGCGAGACCGCGATGTTCGCCCAGGCGAGGTCGGCGCGGCCGGCGGCGTCGAGCCGGTGACTGTCGAGGACCCAGGTCGAGAAGGTGGTGAAGGAGCCGATCACGCCGCCGCTGACCACGATCGCGGTGGGCCCGCCCAGGGTCGAACCGGCGACGACGCCGAGAACGAGGGCGCCGAGCAGGTTGACGAAGAGGATCCCGAGCGGGAAGACCGACCCGACCCGGGCGGAGACCTCGGAGTCGAGGACGAAGCGGGCCGCCGCGGCAACGCCGCCGAGCAGCCCGACCGCGATCCAGGCCAGCGGCGTCACCCCGCCACCGTCGCTTCGCGCCGCGACTGCTCCCGCTCCAGGGCGATCCCCAACCGCAGCGCCGCCCAGCCCAGGACCAGGGTCGCCGCGCAGTAGGCCAGCGCCAGCCCAATTTCGCCGCGGTCGAGCATCTCGTAGAGCTCCAGCTGCAGGGTCGAGAAGGTGGTCAGGGTGCCGCAGACTCCGGTGGCGAGGAAGGGATGGTGGAGGCTCTCCGCCGGGTGGTCGCGGAAACGGGCGAAGAAGTAGCCGAGCAGCAGCGCTCCGAGAAGGTTGACTGCGAAGGTCGGCCAGGGCCAGCTGCCGGGCCCGGGCGGGAACGCCTGCGCCAGCCCGACCCGGATCAACGCCCCGGCGACGCCGCCGGCGTAGATCGCGCCCAGCTTGCGGAACGGGTGCCGCGTCACTTTCACTCGATGCAGCCTCCTATATTTAGGGCGATGCGGGCGCTGATCATCGGGGGACTGATCGTTTGCTGTCTCGCCTTCGCCAGCGGCGCGGGCGCCGAAGTGCTGGTCGAACAGCGGCCGGGCCCCGCCGCGACCGGCGTCCCCTCACAGGGGCCCGGCGGCAAACCGAGCGGCACCCCACTCGCCGCCGATGACATCCTCGTCCCGGCCGGGGAGCACTGGTCGCTGAGTGCGATCCGCCCCTCCGGCACCCGCGCCGACGGCAGCTACGACGTCGCCATCTACGACGCATCGAGCATCTACCACGCTGACACCGGCAGCTCGACCGGGATCCCGGGCAATCCCGACTTCCAGGAGTCGGGAGTCGCCGCCGCGCCCGACGGGACGATCCCGATCACCGGGGCGCCGCTGCTGCGCGAAGGCGGCTACTGGGTCTCCGTCAGCTCCCGCTCTGACGCCGCCGAACCGTGGGGCTGGCTGACCAGCGCCGCCGGCGCCGGCTACCCGGCGAACTGGGTGGACCCATCCGAAGAAACGCTCGGCTGCGGCAAATACCTCTGGGCCGAGCGCCGCGACTGCCTGCCGGCGACGGCGGCAGAACCCGACCAGGCCTTCGTCCTCGAAGGGACCCGGATGCAGACCCTGATCGCGACCAGCTTCGGCGAGCAGGGGCTGATCGTCAGCTCGCCCCCCGGCATCGCCTGCCCGCCGACCTGCGGCGCTGCCTTCCCCCGCGGCACCTCGGTCTCACTGACCGGCTCGCCGAGCCGCCCCAATATGGAATTCATCTACTGGCATGTGGGCGGCTTCCCCTCGGGGAGCTCCTCCGGCGTCCCGGGCGCGGCGCCCGGCCCGCCGAGCCTGGCCGAAATCACCAACCCGAAAAACGCCGGGCCGGTCCCCTGCGCCCCGGGACCGGACGGAGCCGCCGCTGCGCTCGTCAACCCCTGCCGGCTGACCCTCTCCGGCGACGTCTATATCAACGGGATCTTCCGCACCACCGACTTCGAAGTCGGCAAGCTGAAGCTGAAGCGGAACCTCCGCACCGGGACCGCGAAGCTGCTGCTGCGGCTGCCGGCCAGCGGCAAGCTCTCGCTCGGCGGCGGCGGGGTCCATCCCTGGCAAGCACGGCAGCCGGCCTACGGCACCGAGCGGGTACCGATCGTCGCCCGCGGCGGCGCCGCCACCCGCCTTCGCCGAAGCGGCCGGGCGAAGGTCGCCCTGCGGTTCACCTACACCGCCTTCGACCGCAAGCCGGCGACGGCGGTCCGCCGCGTCACCCTGCTGCGCCGCCTGCCGCGCTGAGCGGTCCTTCCGGCGCGAGCCGCCGGAGGATGCCGCCGAGGCCGTCCTCGCCTTCCCACCGCGCTCTCGTCGCCGCCACCGGCGAGCGCCGGATCGTCTGCGAGCGGCACGGCGGCGACGCCATCTGGCGGGCGCCGCGGGCCGGCGAGACCGCCGCCACGGTGGCACCGCAGGCGCGGGCGCGGGTCGCCTAGCGCGCAGGGACCGCCGAACGCCCGGGACAGGGATCCCGATTGGCGCCCGGTCGGTCCATGCTGCGGCGCCGATTCGAAGGACCGAGGCCCGGCGATCAGGGCGCCTAACGTCACTGCGGGAGGGATACCCGAGTGACCCCCTGCCAGACGCCCCCAGGGTAAGGGCCGGCGGCAGGCTCGCCGCGGAGATTCGCAGATTCCGGCGAGGAAGGCAAGTAAGGTTTTCTGAAGATAGTCTCTGAACCCATAAGCTGGAAAGGACAGGGAGAGGGGTGGCGGGACAGCGGCTGGATCGAGTGGCCAGCGCCAACTGTGGCCTCGGACCAAGGGGATAGACTGCGCCTCCGCGGGAGGCACTCCGGGAGAGAGGGTGAGTGCCGCTTGAGTGATTTCGAAAACGGGGGCGTTGCGATCAACACTCCGTGGGGGAACACCTCTGAGCTGAGGCAACGCCGGCTCTATCCAGGTGGCGGCACGCCGCCCGAGGAGGTGGCAAGGAACCAACGCGAGCGGCTCTTCGCGGCAATCGTCGCGGCCGTCTCCGAGAAAGGGTTCGAGGCCACCACCGTCGCCGACGTCGTTAGCCTCAGCGGCGTCTCGCGCAGCGCCTTCTACGAACACTTCGCGAATAAGTCCGAGTGCCTCACCGCGGCCGCCTCGGAGTTGGGCGAGCTGGCGTTGCGGGCGTTGGACTCAACCGACGCGAATGGCGGCCAGCTCCAACCGCAGCAAGCTTTCGAAGGCTTCTTCGGCCTCTGCGCTGCGGAGCCGGCGGCAGCGCGGGCCTGCTTCGTGGAGTTGCACGTCGCCGGGGCCCGGGGAGAGGAGGTGGCCGACCGAGGCCTCGACGCGTTGGTCTGCGCCTTCGAGGCTCTACGCGACGCGGGCGGCAACAGGCACCCTGAGGCCATGACGCTCGCGAGGGTGCTGGCGAGAGGCCTTCGCAAGCTGGTCCACAGTCGCCTTGGCCGCGGTGAAGAGAAGGCTCTCGTCGGTCTCGCGCCAGAACTCTGGCAATGGACGAACGCAATCGTTCCCCCACCGCGACCCCTGCAGGCGCCGAGGCGCCAACGCGGCGTGGCGCGCTTCCCGTTCGAGGGCTACACCCCGGCCGAACGGATCTCCAGCGCGGTCGCGGAAATCGTCGCCGAGAAGGGGTACGGAGAGATGAGCACCAACGACATCGCCGCACGGGCAGCTATCTCCCTCAGCACTTTCTACGCCCACTTCGCCGACAAACGTGATGCCGTCGTTGGTGCGCTGGAGATGAGCGGGGCGCAGATCACGGCACTGGCAGTGCCGGCGGCGCGGCGAGCAGAGAACTGGGAACTGGGGGTTCGAGCCCTCTACGAGGCGATCTGCTCCTACTTCGCCGCAGAGCCGGCGATGGCCCACCTGGCACTGGTCGGCGCATACGCCGCGGGCCCGCAGGCGCGCCGGCGGCGCGACCGGGCGATCGACCCGCTGACCGCGATGCTGGCTCCGGGCTTTGCCGAGAACCCGCAGGCGCCGCCGATCGCCGGCGAGGCGATCGCGGCGACGGTCTACGCACTGATGCGCGAGCAGCTCCGCTCCAGTGGCCCCGAGGGCCTGATGGCAGTCGTCCCCCTTGCCACCTACATCACCCTGGTCGGCTTCGTCGGACCCGAGCGAGCGGTGGCCGTCGCCAACAGCCCGACGCCGCGGCGCTGAGTACCACGCGGCTAGGGCGCCGGGCGCTCCGGCGGCGGCGGAATGTGGAGCTCCTCCTCGGCCGCCTCCGCGCCCAGGTAAGGGAACACCGCCGCGTACATCAACTGCGGGATTTCCTCCTCGCGCTCCAGTTCCCCCTCTGCCACCGCCTCCTGGAGGCGAGCGAAGAGGACGCCGCCGACCCCGAGTGCGGTCGCGCGGCTGGGCGAGTCCGGGCCGCTGGCTTCGGCGCTGCCCTCGTCGATCAGGTCGACGAGGCGGTTGAAGGTCTCGAGGAAGAGCTGCTGGGCCCCCTCGCCGGCGTACTGGACCTCGACCGCAGCGAGGCGGGCAACCCGCTCGTCGGCACGGAGGAAGCGCAGGAGCGCGTAGCCGGTGGCCCGCATTCGGTCGCGCCAACCGCTCTCGCCGGCAACCGCCTCCTGCGCCTGGGTGAAGAACTCGGCGTAGACCTCACCGAGGACCGCCGCGAAGCAGGCGTCCATGTCCGGATAGAGACGATGGAACTCCTCTTCCCCGACGCCGGCGCGCTCGAGCAGGTCCTCGAGCTCCAGGCCCTCGTATCCACGCTCCACACAGAGGTCGAGCAAGGCCTCGCGAAGGCGCCAGGTATCTGTTGGCTGGGGGTCGGACACGGTTAGGTCGATATGTATCTCACAGCCGCGCCCCGGTGCGTCTCCCGGCGGCAAGCAGGGCGCGGCCGCCGCGGCCGCGGCGGCGCAGCAGGTGGACCATCAGCGACGGCCGGGCGAGCGGGCCGAGGGCACCGTAGACGGCAAGTGAGATCGGCTCCCGCCCCGGCCGCCAGGCGCTCTCGTGGATCAGGTAGAGGGCGCCCATTGCGGCGAGGATCGCTTCGTGCAGGCGGCCCTCGGGCAAGGCGCCGACCCGTTCGCGCGCCCCCCGCGCGAACGCTTCCAGGCGCTCCGCCGCCCGCTCGTGCGACTCGTAGCGGCGCAGGTGGCTGGCCTCGACGGGATCCTCGTCGAGGTCGATCAGCGAGTCGAGCAGCGCGTTGAGGCCGCTGGCCCAGGGGAAATAGGCGCCCTCGACCTGGCGGGCGTCGGCCTCGCCGACCGCCGGAGTTGCCGCCAGCGCCAGCAACGCCCCGACGCAGAGCGAGGACGCCGCGGCGGCGGCGATCAACTCCCACCACTCGAAGCCCGGCTCGAGCTCCGCCTCGGCGGCGGTCCTGGCCGCCCACTCGTCCACCCGCTCGTCGACCGGGGCGAACCGCAGAGCGTGGTTCAGCGCCTGCGATTCGCGGCAGAGGCGGCCCTGGCGCAGCAGCCCGGCCCGGACCGCTCGGTAGGAAGGCAGTTCGGAGAGGGGCGCCCGGCAGGTCTCGACCAGGAGCCGGAGGTAGCCGCCGTCCTCGCGCTCGCGGGCGTGCTCGTAGAAGTCCGGCAGCGGCGCCGCGGGGTCGAGGGCGACCTCGAAGGCACGGTGCAGGGACATGCCGTTGGCGAGCGGGTCGTCGCTGGGACGCTCGGAGACGCCATCGAGGTAGTCGAGCATCAACTGGTAGGCGACGAGGCTGCGGGCGACCGGCGCCTGCAGCCCCGGCGGCGCCAGCACCGCAAGGGCCGCCAGCCCCTCTGAGTTCGAGCCCTTTTCGCGGTGCGAAGCGAGGGCGTCGGCGCGCAGCTTCGGGTCGGGAATCGCCTCGGCCCGAGTCAGCAGCTGCCGTTGGGTCGAGCGCGCGGCGGGAAAGACCCGCAGCCAGTAGCGCCGCGCCGCGGTGGCGAAAAGGCGAACGGAGCCGCCGGGAAGGTTCCGGCTGCGGCGGGAGACGAGCATCGTGGCCTCGGCGCTCATCCGCCGACGCGGCATTCGCGCAGGATCGTGGTGGACAGGGTCGGACCGCCGGAGAAGCGGTAGGTCGCGCGGGCGAGCGGGATCGAGAACCGGTGGAAGCGCGGCGGCAACGGGCAGGCGGCGTTCAGGTAGCTGTGCCAGGAACCGTCGACGCGGAAGCGCCGGCCGAGGGTGAGGTCGAACGAGCGCAGCCGCGGCCAGCGCCCGAGGGCGGCGGCCACCGGCGCCCGCAGCGCCGTGCCGTAGGCGCCATCCCGGGTCCGCTGCAGGTACAGCGGCAGCACGAAGGCGACCGGCGGGGAGGCGGAGTAGGCCGTCAACCAGATCGCCGGCCGGCCGCCGGAGCGGCCATTGAAGGCGAGGGCGGAAGCGCGCGCGCTCAGCGGTTCGGCCGGGTTGAGAGGGACTTCGGCGACGACCGAGCCGCGCCCGACCAGGGCGCCGCCGCAGCGGGCCAGCGCCTCGCTCGGGGTCGCGTTGCGCAGCCGGCCGCGCGGGCAAACCGGCAGGCTGGCGGCGTCGAGACCGCCGCGGGCGCCGAAGGCGACGTCGATCCGGGCCAGCCGCGGCGGCGGCTTCCCGGCCGTCCCGCTCACCGACCCGACCAACCTCAGCGAGATCGGCGCCGCGCCCTGGCGCGGCAGCCGGTCGGGGGAAATCGAGCCATCGAGGGAGACGATGACCCCGCCGCCGCCGGTGCGCTCGGCTCCCGCCCGGCCGCCGGCGAGCCAGCCGCAGGCGAGCAGGGAGAGCAGCGACGCCGCCAGCAGGATCCGCGCCGCCCGCCGCCTCACTGGAACCTCGTCGGCTTGAAGGAGCAGTAGTCGAAGCCGAAGGAGACGACGGCGTTGTTGGCGCGGTTGCCCTCATGGATGAATTTGGCCGAGACCCGCTGGAAGCCGGCGACGTCGTCGCGACGCAGCGTCGAGACCATCTGGCCGAGGTAGAGCTGCTCCTGCCCGAGCGCCGAGAACCAGCGGCTGAGCACGGCGCGGTCGGCGATAGGTCGCGGCACGGCAGAGATCGAGCGGACCGTACGGGCGAAGATCTTTTCCGCCTGGGCGAACTTGCGCCCGGCCACCGCCAGTCGTTCGTGGCGGACGTCGGAGCGGACGCCGCGGACGACCCGTTCGGTTTGTTCGGACCCGGGCTTGCAGGCCTTCTCCAGCTGGGAGACGTATTCGGAGCGGGTGGGTGCTTCCGCCGCGCGCGAAGCAGCCACGAAGACGACGAACGCGAGCAGCAGGGTCGCAGCCAGCTGTAGGACCCGACCCCGGGTGGGAAAGTTGGTGCGAAGCGGGCGCATCAGCTCGCCGCCTCCGCGGTACGCGCCGCCGCCCCCGGCAGCAGCCGGTCCAGCCACGCCGGTGTGCTCCAAACCCGCTCGCCGATCAGCAGCATCAGCGCCGGCAGTAGGACGATCCGCACCACCGTCGCGTCGAGCAGGATCGCCACCGCCAGCCCCAGCCCCATCTGGCTGACCGTCGCCACCGGCGCCGCGGCGAAGGAAGCGAAGACGGCGGCCATGATCGCCGCAGCGCCGGTGATCACGCCCGCGGTGCGGTCGAGCCCGAAGCGAATCGCGGTGCGGTTGTCCTCGCCGCGCCGGTGGCTCTCGCGCATCCGCGCCAGGAGGAAGACGGCGTAGTCGATCGAGAGGCCGAAGGTGACGCCGAAGATCGCCGCGGCGCCGACCGTGTCGATGTAGCTGTGGCCCCCCAGCGGGTAGCCGGCGGGGATCTTGCAGGCGAGGGTGACGACCCCGATCGCGGCGGCGACCGAGAGCAGGTTGAGGCCGACCGCGAGGGCAGCGAGCAGAGGCGCCCGCAACAGCGCCACCAGCATCAGGAAGGTGATCAGGACGATCGAGCCGACGACCAGCGGCAGCCGCGACTTGGTCGCGCTGCCGTAGTCGTTCAGCACCGCGGCGCCGCCGCCGACGCCGGCGCTGTAATCGGGGCGGCGGTCGATCGCCGTCGCCAGCGCCTCGAGACGGGAGCCGAGGCGGCGCGAGCCGGCGCTGTTGAAACCGGAGCGGGGGACGACGAGGAAGCGCGCGGCGGTGCCGCCGCCGCCGACGTTGATCACCTCGGCGGCGAGCGAGCGGCGGACCGGGCCGGCACCGTCGATCGCCGCCACCGCGAGGAAGCCGGAGCCGAAGAGGCCCGGGGAGACTCGCTCGAGCTGCGCCAGCCGCCGCTTCAGCGGCACCGCCGCGTGGGCGACCCGGGTGCCAGCCCGGTTCAGCCCCTGCTGCAGCGGCAGGGCGCGACGTGAGCCTTCGGCGAGGCCGCCGCTGAGTGCTTCGGCGCCGCCGCGCAACTCACCCAGGCCCCCGGCGAGGCGTTCGGCGCCGGAGTCGAGCGCGTCCAGGCCACCGCTTAGTCGCCGGGCTTCTTCGGCGAGCCGGACCGAACCGCCGTGGATCCGCTTGCCTCCCTTGTAGAGCTTGCCGAGGCCGCCGTTGAGAGCGGCGGCCTGCCCGCGCAGGCGGGCGAGTTCTTCGCGGTTGGAGGCGAGGACGGAGGCGAGGATCGCGGCTTCGTGGGCGGCCGGGGCGAAGGCGGGGTCGCGCGCCGCCCGACCTTCGAGGCGGTGTGCCAGCTTGCGGGCCCGGACCACACCCTGGCCGCTCAGGTTCGGCAGCAGCGTGCCCAGCCCGAGTGAGAGGTTGTAGGCGGTGGCCGAGGCGTCTTTTTGCCCCTTCGCCAGCTTGCTCGAGCCGGAGGCGAGGCGTTCGAGCGCGTCGCTGGCGCGCGCGCCGCCGCTGCGGGCTTCGCCGAGGCCGCCGGCGATCCGTTCGGCTCCTTCGCCGGCGCGGGCCGAGCCTTCGCCGAGCAGGCCACCCCCGGCGGCGGCTTCGTCGAGGCCGCCCCGCAGTTCCGAGACCGCCCCCGAAGCGCGCTTGAGGCGGGGCCCGAGCCGGGTCAACTGCCCGGCCGAGCCGTCGCCTTCGGAGCGCAGCTGCGAGGCGAGCGAGCGCAGCGGCTGCGCGGCACCGGCGATCCCAGCCGGGCCGATCACCGTCTTCACGCCGGCCGTCGCTTCGATCCGGTGCTGGGTCGCGGCGAGGAATTCGAGCCGGTGCCGGGCAGCGACTGAGCCGTGGTGCGCAGCGACGGTGAGCACGAACGGCGCCTGCCAGCCGGGGCCCACCGCGGCGGCGATCGCTTCCGAGTCCTGGCGAGCACTGCTGGAGGAGGAGAGCTCGTCGACCCCCGGCGAACCGGTGTCGAAGGCGAGCGCCGGAGTCGAGAGCGCCAGCAGCGGCACCGCGATCGCGATCGCCGCCACCGCCGGCCGGCGCAGCGCGGCGGCGGCGGCGGCCGCCACCCGCGAGCGCCCGCCCGGCGCCAGCCGCCCGATCCGCCCGGCATTGATCCGCGGCCCCAGCAGGGTCAGCAGCGCTGGCAGCGTCACCCAGGCGATCAGCACCGCCAGCGCCGTCACCGTCGCCAGCGCCGCTGCCAGCGAGACCAGCAGCGTGCCCGGCTGGAAGAAGGCTGAGAGGAAGATCGAGAAGAACAGGGTGCCGCCCGCCACCGCAGTGGTCCGGCCGGCGCTGCGCCGGGTCCGCGCCGCGGCGCGGGCCGGGTCGCTGCCGGCGGCGAGCTCCTCGCGGAAGCGGGAGACGATCAGCAGCGAGTAATCGACCCCGAGGGCGAGGCCCATCATCGTGCAGACCACCAGCGAGAGCGCGTCGATCGGCATCAGCGAAGTGAGGAAGACGAGGACCCCGCGCCCGGCCAGCACCGTCATCGCCCCGAAGACGAGCGGGATCAGTGCTGCCAGCGCCGAGCGGAAGACGAGCAGGAGCACGATCAGCAGCAGCGGCGCCGCGATCAGCTCTGCCCGCTCAGCCGCCGCGAGGGATTCGTGCTGGAGCGAGCGAGAGATCGTCGCGAAGCCCGACTGGACCGCTTCGACCGGCGGGTGGATTCGAGCGGCGAGGACTTCTTCCAGCCGCGGCACCGTGTGCTTCATCGCCTCCCCCAGCGGCTGGTGGAAGTCGAGGATGAGCAGCGCCCGCGAGGGATCCTCCGGCGAGGCCCCGGCCGGCGGGGCGGGCAGCTTGTGAGCGGCGGCGGCCGGGTCCCAGGGCGAGATCACGGTCACGTCCGGTTCCCGGCGCAGCGCCACGGCGAGGCGGCGGCCCTCCCTCTCGACCGCCCCGGCCGGCCCCCGCAGCAATACCGCGAAGGGCGAGGAGGCGCCGAAATGGTTTCGCGCCAGTTCTTCGCCACGCGCCGAGGAGGTGCCGCCGATCGCCAGCGAGGTCGGGCGCAGGTGGCCCTCGACGTCGAGGCCGATGATCCCCAGGACGGCGACCGCCAGCAGGGTCGCGGCGAGGATGGCGGCGGCACGGCGGCGGGCGCGGCCGAGCTTACGGCGCGGCGTAGCGCTCACGCGACCCGATGAAAGCAGAAGCAGACCTCGAAGGCAAGCTTCGTTTTCTGGAGGAAACAGTCCTGTGCGGGGTCAACAGGCGGGACCGAGCCGCGGGCGCACGCGGAGCTCGCGGCGCTTGCCGTTGTGAGCGGTGATGCTCGCGGCGGCAACTCCGGTGCCACGACAGAGCGGGCGGCTGTTGACGACGATGCCGCGGCGGCCGCCGGCGAGGGTCAGGACCGCCTTCGAGAGCGGCAGGTCCGGGAGCGCACCGAGGCTGACGCCGATCCGCCCGGCGGCGCCGATGGTGCGACCGCGGAGGAGGAAGCGGAACGGCCCGGAGCTGACTTCGGCCGTCAGGTCTGGCAGCCGGTGACTCGGGACGCGCAGGTAGACCGGGCCGACCAGCGGTTCTTCCAGCGACGGGCTGCGGAGTCGGAGGTAGCCGAGCCGGGAGGAGCCGGGGCATTCGTCGACCGCTGTCCCCCGCGGGCAGAGGCTGTCGAGGTGCCGCAGGTCGAGCAGCTCGGCGGCGGGAAGCTCGAAGCTCGCGCTCGCCAGCGCGGCGCCACGCGCCTTGGTGCGAAGGACGGCGCGGAGCGCCGGGTGCCCGTTGCGGCCGAGAGCACCGGAGAATCGCATGGAGAGGGCCGGCTTGAACGGGAGCGCGGCGCATTCGCCGACCTGAAAGCGGCTCTGCGTCGGCGCCATCTGGCCGCTGGTGGAGATCGCTTCGCCGTCGACGCTCATCGGTTCGCAGGAGGTGGGGTTGAGGATCAGGCCGGGTTTGTCGAGTTCGAGCGTCAGGGTGCGCACGTCGAGGGGGACGCCGGCGAGGAGGCGCGGAAGCGGATCGCTCCTGGCGCTGAGCCGACCGGTCACCGGGTTGACGAAGACGGCGACGCGGACGACGACGGTGCCGAGGTCGAAGGGACCCGCCACCGCCGGAGTGACCACTGCCAGGGAAAGCGGCGCCCCGCGGTAGGGACCGGCGAGGTAGACCCCACCTTCGGTCTGGAAGGGCGTCGGGCCGGCGCCGAGGCCGATCGCGACGTGGCCGACCCGCGAGGCGGCCGGGCACGACGGCTTTGCCTGCTCTTCGCGCGCGGTCTCGGTCGCCGCGGCGGCGAGCGCCGCCTCTGGGCAGGCGGAGGTGCCGGCGAGAACACCCGTGAGCCCGGGCGGCAGGTCGAGGTTCAGCGCGCCGAATTCCTGACTGCCGTCGGCGCGGGCGAGGTGAAGGACGAAGCGAGAGCTATGACCGGCCTGGGGCGCAAGCGTGCCGGCGTCGAATCGGGGGGCGTTGGGCTGTCGATCGGGGGCCGTGACGCAGTTCCCTCCGGACGGGTTCGCCACGATCGCGAAGCGATCCTCCCTACCGGTAGGAGCCGCCCCGGACCAGGGCGTCAGCTCGGCCCGCGTCGCCGATTCGCCGCACACGGCGGGCGTCCTGATCGGCCCCTGCGGGCCGTTGAAGAAGTCGAGCTTGAATCGTTCGAACGGCAGCTGCGGCAGTTCACTGAAAGTCGCCGTCACGCGCCCGCTGACTGGGTCCAGCTCGACCTCGCCGGGGAGCTTGACCGCGGCCCCAGTCTCGCGATCGTCGACCGCGACGTAGACCGCAAACAGCGAGCTGTACGGATTCTGGCCCGGCTGGGCGAGGTAGATCGAGCCGGTGAGCGGGTGAGGTACCGGTTTGCCCGCTTCGGTTTCGTCTTCCAGCAGCGGCGTGACGGCTTCGACGGTGCCGAGCTTCGACGCCGCGGGACAGGTGACGGCGCCGGCGTCGAACCGGGCGGGCGACTGGCCAATCGGCGTCGCCAGGCCGATCTCCGCCGGGGTGCAGGCGGCGAGACCGGAGGCGGCGGCGGGATTGACGAACGTCCCCGCGGGAAGGGTGACTTCGGCCCGGCGCAGGCTCGAGGCCGTCGCTCCGGTTGGAACGAGACCCTGGGGAACTTCGACCGACACGTCGAGGCCGGCCGGGCTGTCGGCGACCGAGGTCGAGGGCTTCACGGACAGCATCGGGTCGAAGTCGAGGCTGCCGGCACATTCTTCGACTTCGGCCGGGACACCAAAGATGTTTTCGATCGGCGCCGTGCGGGTGACGAACGCTCCCGGGCTCTCCCAGCTGTCGGCCCGGGCGGTGAGGCTGAGTGGGCCGCAGGAGCTCGGCATCGTCAGCAGCGGCCGGGACAGAGCTTCGACCGGCCCGCCGCGGAGCTGGTCGTGCGCGGGGTCGGAGGGGTTGCCCCAGAGCTGCAGCTTCATGCCGAGAAAGGGGTACTTGGCGAGAATGCTGCCGGCCCCGGCGGTGAGCCCGAAGTCGTTTCCTCGGAGCGAGCCGAGCAGGTGGGCGTAGATGCCGATCTTCCCGGGTTCGAAACCCAGGCTGGCCGCAGAACCGTCCGGGGCCACCATGTTGTAGAGCGCGCTGCCTTCGAAGGTGGGAGTGCCGAGGGCAGTCGTCACGGTGATCCGCCCGACCATCGAGGCGCGCGGGCAGGATCCGGAGGTCAGCTGGCTCTCGCGACAGCGCGGAGTCGCGGCGGGGTCGAGGGCCAGGCCTGGGGGCAGGTCGACCGAGATGTCGCGCGGGTGACCGACGTTGCGCAGGCCGGAGACCGACCTGGATGGAAACCGGGTGTCGATCGTGAGCTGGTAGGGGGCTTCGCCGCCCCGAAAGACGGGCACGGCGTTCGGGCCATTGAGGAGCGCGTCGAGGCCGACGGGCTGGGGAAGGAAGTCGAAACTCGGCAGCGAGGCGCTGACCTCGGTCTCGAGCGTCGTTTCGGCAGCTTCCGCGTCGCCACCCCGAATCGAGACGACGCTCTCGAGCGAGGTCGCAGCGAGGGCCGGTTCGACGGTGACCGGAATGAAAGCCACGGCGAAACGACCGGGGTGGACGGTTTCGGTGACGATGCATTTGGCGCGCTGCCCGACCACTTCGCAATCGCCGGCTTGAGGCGTCAGCCCTACCGGCAATTCGTCTTCGATCGTGATCGGGCCCTGGGTGTCGGCAGCCCCGACGTTGGTCGCGGTGATGAGAAAGATCTGTTCGTTCGGGCTGCCAGGCACCAGGTTGGTCGGCTGGGAAGTGACGCCGAGCTGCCAGAGGGGAGTGGGGCCGGCGGCGGCAGAGGCGGTGTCCGCGAACAGCAGGCCGACGATCACGCACACCGCAAAGACGGCGCCGCGGCGCCACACCGGATGGGTCGTCCCCTCCCTCGGCTGCATTTCCCCGTTTCTCAGAAATCACCCCTGGCTCTCGTCCCAATCAAGAGCAAACTCTGAGATCAGCGTAGCGGTATGGCGACGCTGCCTGCACCGCTCGGGGCTAGGCGCCCCGAGCGTTTTAGCGCGGTTTGAGAGCCCCGGCTCAACCCCCGCGCTTGCCGCCGCCCTTCCGGTGCCCCTTCTTCCCCTTGCCGTTCTTGCACCCGTTGGCGATTGGGGCCTCGAAGGTCTGCACCTTGCCGTTCTGGGCGGTGAAATCGACTTCCGCCTTCTGGGCTTTGCGACAGGTGTTTTCGGAATTGACCAGCAGCCCCTTCTTGCCCCCCTTCATTTCCAGCACGAACCTCGAGACCGGGGCGTCGGGAACGGCTTCGAAGGTGTTGCGGATGCCGTGGCGCTTGTCCGTGTCCACTCTGCCGTGGACCAGGACGCGGATCTGGCCGTTCAGGTCGGCGACCAGGTCGGGCAGCTTGTGGCCGAAGCCGGTGCCGAGGTAGACCGGGCCTTCGAGCGGCTGGTCGAGCAGCGGCGTCCAGGCCTTCGCCTTGCCGTAGATCGACCCCGCCGGGCAGGTCTGCGCTTTCAGCTGCGGCTGGGTGCAGACGGTGCCGATGTGGCCGTTGTCGAGGAACTCCCCGTGGGGGAGGCCAACCTGGGCTTTGGCGATATTGGCGCCACCGGCGGGCATGCTCAGGACCGCTTTCAGCGCCGGGTGGCCGGTGCGCTTGGTCGAGCCCTTGAGGCTGATCTTCAGCTTCGGCTTGAAGGCGAGGGCCCCGCATTCGCCGACCTGGAAGCGGTTGTTCAGCGGCGCAGCCTGGCCGGCCTGGGTGATGACCGCACCTTCGATCGCCTTGGCTTCGCAGGAGGTCGGGTTGAGGGAGAACCCCGGACGCGTCAGCTTCAGGTCGATGCTCCGCACGTCCAGGGGGATCCCCTGGATGATCGTCGGCAACGGGTCGCTGACCGCGTGGATCTGCGAGGTGTATTCGCCGACGTTCAGCGCCACCCGGTTGACCACGCTGCCGAGGTCGAAGGGTCCGGCGACTGCCGGGACGATCACGACAAAGCTCAGCGGGGCGCCTTTGTACGGACCGGCCAGGTAGACGTGACCGCCGACCGGGATCGGGGTGATCCCGGCGCCGGCGGTGACCTGCACGGTGCCGACTTCCGAGGCGGCGGGACAGCTCGGGCTCGCCTGCTCGACCTTGCCCTGTTCAGGGGCTTCGCGGCTCTTGGCGAGGGCGATCGCCGACTCGGGGCAGTAGGGCACGCCGGCGAGTTTTCCGACCAGGCCCTCGGGCAGGGTGGTGTCGATGCCGGCGATGTGCTGGGTGCCGTCCCTGCGCACCAGCCGCAGCACGAACGGCGAGTAGGCACCGGCGAGCGGGCTGGCCGTCCCCGCCGTGAAGTTGAAGGCAGCGGGCGCCTCCACTTCCGACGACGGACAGGCCCCGGCCACCGCCGGGACTTCCGTCTTGAATTCCCCGGTCGGATGAGTGTCGACGCCTTCCGGGGTCGACCAGGGAGTCATGGTCGTCGTGGTGGTCTTGGTTCCGCACGTAAGCGGCGTCTTCAGCGCCGCCGCTGGGCCGTTGAAGAACTGCAGTTCGATCGCTTCGAGGGGCAGCTGCGGGTTTTCGGTGAAGGTCGCCGTCAGCTGGCCCGTGCTCGGGTCGGGTTCAACTTTCCCCCCGAGCTTCACGATCACCCCGGATTCTTCGTCTTCGATCGAGAGGTACAGCGCCAGCAGAGACCCGAACGGGTTGTCGAACGGCTTGGCGACGTAAATCGAACCTGGCAGCTTGTGTCCGAGCAGCGGGGTGGTCACTTCCAGCGTTCCCACCTTCGCCGCGTTCGGACAGCTCTGCGGGGCGATGTCGAACCTCACCTTGCCTTCCGAGGGCTGATACCCGACCTGTTCCTCCGAACACGAGGAGAGGCCGTTGGCGGCCGCCGCGTTCACGGTCATCCCTTCGGGAAGCGTCACCCGGGCGTCCTTCAGGGCGGCCGGCGCAAGGCCGGTTATCGATTCGTTCTGCGCCTGTCGGATCGCGAACGTCAATCCGGTTGGCGCGTCCGCGACGTTGGTGGTGGCCTGGGAAGAGATTTCCGGCGCGTACGAGAGCGCGTTGCAGCCTTCAGTCTCCAAGGGGTTGCCTTCGAGGTCTTCCATCAGAACGCTGCCTTCGGCTTCGGTCCCGAGCCAGGACGAGACCGAGACCCCGATCGGTAGCGGTTCGTGGCAGGCGGTCGGCATCGTCAGGAACGGCTTTTCCATCGGCGGCACCGAGCACTGCGAGCAGCCGTTGCCGTTGCGTCGGTGGTCGTGGCGTTCATCTGATGGGTCACCCCAGAGGCTCACGCGCGCACCGAGGATCCCGACCTTGGCGAGGATGTCGGTGCTCCGGGCGACGAGGTGGAAGTTGCCGTTGACTCCGCCGGTGATATGGACCAGGGTCCCGAGCAGGTTGAAGCCGAGCTCGGCGGCCTTGCCATGGGGAGGCTGCATGTTGTACAGCGAAAGCCCACCCGGCCCGACGCCGACGAGGTTGCCGAAGTTGATCGAGATGTTCCCCACCTGCGATTCCGCGGGACACCCTTCGCCGTTGTTTTTGCTGTTCAGCTGCGCCTCCGTGCAGAGCTTCGGAGTCGCCTGCGGGTTGACCACGAAACCGGCGGGCAGGTTGAAGCCGATGCTGCGCAGTGGCTCGGCGGGGACGATGCTCTGCGCCGAGACCACCCCTTCGCGCTTCTTGACCGTGACGTTCGTTTCGAGCGTGACCCCGAACGGGTGCGATCCCGCCTGAGTGTCAGCGAGGCCGTTTTCCGCATCCGCCGTGCCACCGATCCCTTCCTGGCCGGGTAGCAGGTCGAAGTCCGGCGGATCATCGCTAACCGGAGTCTTGATCACACTGGTGACCACGCCCGTGTTGGCGCCGGAAACCGTCACCCGGTTTTCTACTGGGCCGATGGCTTGAAGTGAGATCGAAACCGGTACCGAGAGGACGTTATATTCGCCGGGCGGCTGCGGTTGCGTCGAATGGCAGGTCACGGTCTGGCCCACCGGCGCATCGCAGGGATGGCGGTTGAGTTCGGGAAGGTTCGTCGAAAACGAGACCCCGGCCGGCAGTTCATCCGTGACCGTAATTTCTCCGTTTTCGGTCCCGCCGCCGACGTTGGTGAAGACGACCTCGTACTGCGGCGAGGCTTCCCCAGCGCTTGGCTGAGCGGGTGCACTGGAGCCCGGCTTGAACGTGGAAGGCGCCGCGATCTGGGTGATCCTCCACGCCGGCAGCGCCGTCGCATCCGCTCCGGTGGCCAGGATCGCGGAGAAGGTCGCGGCCAGCGCCACGAGAGCACCGATTGTCGCCTTTCTCCTGGTCACCAGGAGCTTCATTTGCTTCCTCCCTTGTCAGCCTTGTTTCCGCTCCGGGTCTGCGCACCCTTTCGGTGCTTCTTGTGCTTCTTGCACTTCTTGGCGCCCTTCGTCTTGCCACCCTTCGGGCACAGCTTGGCCTTGGGCGTGGGATTCCCCGGCCCGATGAAGGTCGAGGTCCCAGGCGTCGCCGTCGGCGTCGGAGCAACGGTCGGTCCGCCGCAGGCGGGCTGGCTGGTGCACGGGTTTGGCGGCGCCGCGTACTGGCTCGCCAAGCCGCCCTCTTCGCTCGCGTCATAGACGTCGTAAAGCTGATCACGGTCAGCTGGGACCAGCTGCGAGGCGGTGAAGATGAAGACGTTCTTCGCGCTCGGGTCAGCTTCGCCGAAGAAACTGCTGCCGGTTTCCTGGCCACTGGACACAATCGAGAGGCAGCCACCGTTCGCTTCGGCAGTAGGGCAGTCCGGAGTACCGGCGATTTCCCACTGGTAGACGTCCTGGCAGCTGCTCCCGTACCCCCCGGCGGCAAACGAACAGCCCTTCTTGCCATTCACGTCACGCCCCTTGAGGGCGTCGGGCGTCTCGAAGAACACCTTGGTCCCGTCGGCGCTCACGTTATGCGAGAGCCGCGCCGGCAGGGTGCCCCCGCCACCGGTGAAGGCATTGATGAATTCCGTCTGCAGACCCGCCGAGCCTTCCACCCTGGTCCCGGTCGTGTTGCAGGAGATGCAGTGCACCCGATTGGTCTGGGCCGAGTAGAAGAAGACCTCGTGGCAGGGTTCGGAGTTTTCGCCGCTGGAGAGACAGCCGGGTTTACGATTGTCGAACCCTTCTTCGGGGAGCACCGACGTGAACACGACCGAGCTGCCGTTGGCGGAGACGCGGGCGGTCCGCGGCGCACCCGTGTTGGAGCCCGTTTCGATCGCCAATGGCGACCAGTCGCTGGAGTCGTTGAACCCGAGCCCGCCGAATCCGCCTTCCGCCAACCGTTTGACGAAGACGATGTGCGGCTGGCCTGCCGATTCGAAGTAGTGGTAGAGGTTGTTCTGGCCGGTGACGCCGCCTTCGGCAAGGTCACCGAGGGCGACGAAGTAGATCGACCGGGCGTCGCTGCTGGCTCCCAGGACCCCCTGCACACGGGCCCCGTTTTCGTCTTCCGTGTCCGGGACGAGGTCGGTCAGGTCGCCGGTTTCGGCGTCGTAGCTGTAGAGGTCGCGGCCTTCGTCGAACGGACCGGTGGTCGCATCGTTGGTCAGCTTCTGCTGCGACATCAGCAGGGCTCGCTTGCCGTCTTCGGAGGCGGCCAGGAAGATCGCCGGCAGGTCTTCTTCAGTTTCCCCAACGGTCCGCTGCGATGCGGACAGGCGAACCGTGTGTGGATTGCCACTGACGATTCCCGTCCGCATGTAGAGCTGGTCTCCCTGGGCGGCCGTATAGAAGACCACGTTGCCGTTCGGCGAGACGCCGTTCACCGTGGCGTCGTACATGTGCTGGAGGACTCCGCCGCCTTCGAAGTCGCCGTTGTACCAGTTGTACGGACCGGCGATGGCCCCACCTTTGAGCCGCGCGTCGGCTTCGTCGACACCGACCAGCTTGGTTTCACCCGTGCTCCGGTACCACGCGTAGACCTGCGTCTGTCCGCTGATTGGTTCGTTGGTCAGCGGCAACCGCGATTCGAGGATCAAAACCGACCCGTCGGCACTCCCTCCAACTAGGACCACGCAGGGGCCGAAACCGCAGGTGTGTTTCGGCTGGTACGGGACGACCGTCTTGATTTCACCGCTTTCCCGGTCCTGCGCGAAGATTCCATATCCAAGTCCCGGTTCCCCGGCTTCGGTGACGATCGTCTTCGTGTCAACCGACATCCCCAGGTAAAAGGCTTCTTCACCGACGGAGGCCGGCGGAAGGAGCCCTTTGAGTGACCAGCTTTCGCCATGCTTGACCGAGATGAAGCTGGGGAAGTCCTGCGCCCCCTGGCCTCCCGGCAGGCCCGCCTGGCTCGCCAGGGTCATCGATTCCCCGTTCGGAGCCGCCTGCAGCAGGGTGAAGACGGCTTCCGCCTGCCCACCGCTCTTTTCGGTTGGCGTGATCTGTTCGAAGGCGCGGCAATTCGCCAGCCAGCTCCCGGAAACCGTCCTGAAGGTTTCGTTCGGACAGGACGACCCGGTTTCGCCCGCCGGGAACGTCGTGAACGTCCTGTCTGGGCCTTCGGTCTCGCCAAATTCGTCGATCGCGACGAAGCGAAAATGGTAAATCGTATTCGGCTGGAGACCGGCGATGACCAGCTGCTGGGGCAATGGTTCTTCGCCCGCCTCGAGGAAGGCTTCGTCGGTCCGGTTGCCGTAGGTGCTGGTTTCACCCCATTCGACGAAGTAGCTTGCTTCCGGCCCACGCGGGTTGAGTCGGGCTTCGACCAACGCTTCGGTGCTGCCGACCGAGCGGGTGGTCTCTCGTTCGATCGAGGCGCCTTTGGTTTGAAAGGTTTCGTCGAAACCGGCAAAGGTTTCGCCACCGTTGTGGATGACCACCCGATAGTGGTAGAGGTTGCCACCGACCCTGAGTCCGCTGATCGAGGCGCTCACCGCGTGCGCGGCTTCATCCGCCGGGATCGCTCCCACACAAGGGATTTCCTGATCGTAGGCTTCAGTTTCGCCGTATTCGAAGGTACAGGCGGTGAGGGTAGCCCCTTCAGGAGAGATGCTCCCGTTCAACTTCGCACTGGTGCCGGTGATTTCGGTCGCAGGTTTGGTCTGAGCGGTCGCCGAGGTGGTGAATTCCGAGTCCGTCGCGGAGTAGACCGTGCCGCCCGAGAACTTGAGCACGAGACGGACCAGGTAGAACGAGTGCGGCGACAGACCGGTCAGCTGCGCGGTCACCGGATGATCGGAGTGATCGGCGGGTAGAGATCCTTGGCACGTTGCGGACGAGACGACGCCTTCCGATTCGTATTCGAATTCGCACGAAGTGATCGTCTGCCCGTCCGGGTTCACGCTCCCGTTGAGTTGCGCCCTGGACACGCCGACTTCGGTCGCGTCTTCGACTTTGCCTTCCGGGCTGGCAGTTGGCGCGCCAAAGATGGCGACCTTGTCTTCATTGCCGACAAAGACCCGCCCCGCGCCGTTGGCTGCGACGCCATACGATTCGCCCTTCAGAACGCGACGCCCGAATTTGTCGATGAGTTCGCCGGCGTCGTTGAAGAAGTTCACGTGGTCGCGCTGGTTCGCGAGCAGGTTGCCCGTGCTCGGTTCGACCGCCACCGTTATGAGCGATTCTTGCAACAACGTTTCGGTCGGACCCTGAAACGTCTTCAGCTTGAAAAGTGCAGGGTCGAAGGAAGGCACTACAGAATAGATCGCGCTGCTCGAGGCGGCTACGTTGCAAGCTGGGAGTTCGGGCTGGATGACTCTTTCATCCGTCACGTCTCCAGCCGAAGGTGGATTTTCGCTGGGAGTGAGCTTTAGAAGCTTTCCCGACTCGAGCCCGAGGTAGAGATTCCCAGCGGGATCGGTGCCGACACCGCAGACACTGTGTTCCGAGATTTCGCCCAGTTTGCTGCCATCGGCGGCATAAATTACGAGTCCTTGAGCGTTCGCAACGTAGATGTCGCCGGCCGTTCCGCCAAGAGCTCCGGGCGGCGCCACCGCGAGCTGCTCTTCGGCTCCGTACCCAAAGCCACCGACGTTTTCGATCACATTGCTTCCAATGACGGAGAAATTCGACGGTTTACCAGCCGCGTCGAACTTGTAGACCTTCGCGGCCCTGCCGTCGAGGACGTAAACGTCCCCCGACCCCTGAGCGACCGCGACGCTGACGACCTTTTCGAAGCTTTCCGTGCCACCGACGCCGTCAGGGCCGAAGGAGACGCCGGTGTATGGGTGGGTAACCGCGGCCGAGGCCAGGGCTACCGAGAACGAAAGCATCGCGACAAGAACGAGGGCGAGGGCGAGGGGCCAGCGGAGCGTGCGCGCACCACTCCCAAGACGAGCGCTGAACGAAGGCATCGCGGCCCGAGCTCCAGCAATTCCGGCATTGGCGTGAGCGTTCGCGAAGCGTGCGAATCGGACGTCCCTCATTGCTCTCCTCATCCAAGGACCCCTGCCATCCGTGAACATCCCCTGTGGAAGGGTCCGCTTTCCATGTGTATCCCCGTCCGCCCTTTCCCTGACGGACGTGAGCATCGAAGCACACCTGGGACAAGTAAGCAAGTGATCTTTTCTGAAGGTTTTGCTCAGTTTTTATCTGTCAAGAACGACCGCCTACCCGTGGTGGTGGACAGGAGCAAGGCCGCGTTTGAGTATGTCTCTTCGGCTGGCTGGGCCTCGCACCGGGCCTGCGTCGCCAAAGGACGCTGAGCTACTGCCGGCGGCCGGCCGCGGCGGCCAGCTCCGCCGCCCGCCCCGCCCCCAAGTACGGGGTGAGGGCGAAATCGACCAGGTCCGGCAGCAGCTCCGGCAGCTTCGCGGCGTCGCCGGCGACGATCGAGCGGGTGGCGAGGGAGACGATGCCGCCGAGGATCGCATCCTCGGTTTCGGGCAGGAGGGAGTCGCTGTCGGCGAGCGCGGCGCGGCCGCGGGCGAGGGCGGGGACGCAGGCGAGGACGGCCTCGCGGAAGCGGACTGCGATCTGCGGCGTCGCGCTGACCGACTCGACCAGGCAGAGGCGGGCCAGCTCCGGTTCGGCGGAGAAGAACTCGAGTCCGGCGCGGAGGACGGCGACGACCTGACCCGGCCAATCGTCCTTGCCGGCGGCCGCCTCGCCGGCGAGCAGCTCGAGGTGGTCGCGCACCGCCTCGAAGGCGAGCAGGAAGCAGTCCTCCTTGCCGTCGAAAAGCTCGTAGAAGTCGCGGGTCGAGACCGAGGCGACCTTGACCACGTCGGTGATCGTCGTCCCCCGGTAGCCATGCGCGGCGACCTCCTGCGCGATCGCGGCGAGCAGTCGCTCGCGCTGCGAGTCGGCGATCTGCTCGCGGCTGAGGCCGTGGTGGCCGGCGGGCAGCGGCCCGAGCTCGGTCGCCACCTCCGCCCCCCGATCCTCCCGCTGTGCCGGCACCGCGGGCGGGCTTCCCGGCCTCAGGCGAGGGCCGGCTGCAGCTCGCGGTCGCCACCGCGGGCGACCCGGCTCGCCTCGGACTGGCCGAGATAGGTGCGGAGGACGAGCTCGGTGAGGACCGGCAGCGAGGCGGTGAGCTGCTCCGCCTCGCCGACGATCAGCCGCTGGTAGGCGGACCAGAAGATCGACCCGGCGAGCGTCTCCTCGATCCGCTCCGGCAGCTCGTCGCCACGCGGGTTGAGCTCGCGACCGGCGCGGAAGAGCGGCACCAGCGCCTCTGTCGCCCGCTCGTAGCGCTCGCCGACCGCCGGACCGGCGGTCGGCGACTCGACGATCACGGCGCGGGCGATGACCGGCTCGGCGACGATCAGCTCGACCAGGGAGCGCAGGGCCAGCGCCACCTGCGCCGGCCAGGCGCCCGGCTCGGCGACGAGCCGCTCGCGGACCTTGCGCTCGGTCGCACCGAAGACGCTCTCGCAGAGGTCGAGCAGGCACTCTTCCTTGCCCGGGTAGTGCTTATAGAAGGTCTTGAAGCTGACGTGGGCGCGTTTGACGATCAGCTCGACGGTGACGTCGCCATAGCCACGCTCGCCGACCAACTCCCCGACGGCGCGAAGAATCCGACGGCGCTGGTCGGCGTGGGCGCTGGCTCTGGTGACGACGGCCGGCGGGCCGTCCAAGCTGGCACGTGTCTGCCGTCCCGGGAGTGCGCGCATGGACACGAGCATACTGGGAGCGGACACAGGATTGGTGGAGTAATCGTGTATCCCCCCCAGAGAATCGCGCTTCTCAAGCGCTGAAGCGGAATCCGCTCCTCCCTCCGACCTAAGAACGTCCATCTACTGAATTCGAATCGGGCCCGCGAGCAACTCTCCGCCCGCCAAAATGAATGGCGTTTCTTTTCTCGAGACAGGGTAGCTTTTCCGCTCGTGGCGGGAGCGGCTTACGGCGGTGGGCTGGTGCGGATTGCGGACGAGCTCTGCGCCGAGCTCGGCTATACGGGTCTCTTCCCCGCCTTCGGCGCCCGCTCGCCCCTTGCCGAGGAAGGGTTGATGGCGGGGATTCTCATCCCCGCCGACGAGGCGCTGGCCGGCCGACTGCGCATGGGACTGGCGAAGATCGCCGCCGCTCTTGGCTTCGGCCCCGACGGTCCTCGTCCGCAGGCTGTGCTGGCGGCCCTCGACGGCGCCGAGATGGTGATCCGTGGCGAACTGATGACCGGCAACGCCGACCACCTGCCGCGGATGATGCCGAGCTTCGTCTTCCTGGTGGCGCTGCCGATCGTCGAACAGGACCGGGCGTTGGCGCTCTCGCGGCGCACAGCAGAGCTGATCTCGCGGGCGAGCGAGAGCCCCTAGCTATGGTGGGCCGCTCAGCGCTCAGTCGCGCCGCAGCCACTCGGCGACCTGGCCGCCGCCGCGCAGGCCGGAGAGGTCGCCGTCGCGGACCTGCTGGGCCAGCTGCCCCATCGCCTCCAGGGTCGCCCAGGCGAGCGAGCCGCCGAGGCTGATCCGCTGGGCGCCGGCGGCGAAGATCTCCGCCGCGCTGAGGGTCGGGACCGCGAGGACGTTGAGGGGGCGCTCGGTCGCGTCGGCGAGCGCCCGGATCTGGTCGAGCTCGCGCAGGCCAGGGGCGTAGACGACGTCGGCGCCGGCGGCCTCGTAGGCCTGCAGGCGGGCGATCGTGTCGTCGAAGTCGGGGTTGCCGCGGATCTGGTTCTCGCAGCGCGCGGTCAACATAAAGGGGAAGGGCAGTTGCCGCGCCGCCTCGGCCGCCGCCGCGACGCGCTCGGCTGCCGCGCCCGCCTCATAGGTTCCTTCCTCCGATCCCCAGTCCTCAATCGAGCCGCCGACCGCGCCGACCGTCGCCACCGCTTCGATCGCCCGCGCCGCCTGCTCGGGCGTCGCGCCGAAGCCGTTCTCGAGGTCGACCGAGACCGGCAGGTCGGTCGCCTCGACCAGCTCGCGCACGTGCTCGACCAGCTCCGCCAGCTCGACCTCCCCGTCGGCTTTGCCTCGAGTGAAGGCGAAGGCGCTCGAGCTGGTCGCCAGCGCCGCGAAGCCGAAGGTCTCCAGCAGCCGGGCCGTGCCCGCGTCCCAGGGGTTGGGGATCAGGAACGGCTCGCCGCGGTGCAGCTCCGCGAATCGCTCCCCGCGCTCGACCTGGTCCATCGGCTCATTGTGGCGCAGCCTCGGTTCGGCGGTGGCCATTAGCTGAGGCCGAACCGACCTACAGGCGCGCCGCGAGCAAACCGACGGCGAGCAGCGGCGCCGCGACCGAGAGGGCGCGGAGGGCTCCGTCGAGGGGCGCGATCAGGTCCTCGCGCCCCAGCGTCTTGACCGTCCCGTCGGTGAGCGTCTGGGTGCCCTGCAGCGTCGCGGTCCGCCGGCGCAGCTCGCGGACCGGAGTCGATAGGCGGCGCTGGGCGGTAACCAGGAAGGCGCAGGCGACGACGACGCCAGCCGCGGCGACGGCTTCCCCGGCCGAGTGGACGCCGAGCGCGTTCACCCACCAACCCGTAAAGGCTGCGAACCCCGCCCAGGAGATCGCCAGCCAGCGGTCGCTGTGGAAGCGGCCGCCGAACCACTCGAGGTTGTAGGCGGGGGCGATGAAGGCGCCGAAGAGGATCAGCGGGATCAGGGTCGGCGAGACGACGAAGACGCCGACCACGCCGATCGCCAGGCCGCCGCCGATCCCGGCCACCGCGAGGGCGATCAGCGCGCGGTCCGAGAGCTGGGTGCCGAGCGGGCGGTCGTTCAGCTCGTCGAGGCTGTGCGCCCCGATCCCGACCGCGAGGAAGAAGGCGGCGATGGCGGCGGCCACCCGCACCGGGTAGACGTGCTGGGCGACCGCGGCGCCGATCGCGACGTTGCTGACGTTCCACACCGTGTACGGCAGGTGCATGACGTTGACCAGGTCGCGGACGCCACCGGGCCGCAGCGCGTAGAAAGCGGGGCGGCTCATCGCGCTGGACCGTCGACTGTCATCGTCCGTCCGACGTTACCGCTCGGCGACGAACGTCACACATCGGCCGCTCCGCGCGGCGATACGTTGGACGGAGCCATGGAGGCGACGCTGAAAGACGCGGCCCCGGCGGCGAACGGGGGCGGGAGCGAGGACTTGGTGCGGGGGCTGCCCCCCGGGCCGCGGATGCCGCGCGGGCTGCAGACGGCGATCTGGTCACGGCACGCGCAGTGGATGCTGGAACAGAGCCGCGCCCGCTTCGGCCCGATGTTCACGATGCGGATCGCGTATGAGGGCGAGTGGGTGGTGCTCTCCGACCCGGCCCTGATCAAGCAGGTCTTCACCGGTGACCCGAAGGTCTTCCACGCCGGCGAGGGCAACCAGATCCTGCGGCCGCTGCTCGGCGAGAACTCGGTCCTCGTCCTCGACGAGAAACGCCACATCAGCCAGCGCCGCCTACTACTGCCGCCGTTCCACGGCGAGCGGATGCAGTCCTACGCGGCGACGATGGCCGAGATTGCCGGCCGCGAGATCGACGCCTGGCCCAGCGGCACTCCCTACAAGCTGCGCCCGCGGATGCAGGCGATCACCCTGGAGATCATCCTCGAGACCGTCTTCGGTGTCCGCGGCGGCGAGCGCAGCGAGGCGATGCGCGTCGCCCTCCGCGACTTCCTCGACCTCACCACCGACCCCCGCTTCCTCGCTCCGATCCTCGCCCTCGGCCCCAACCGGATCCACCGCATCCCGGCCTTCCGCCGGCGGGTCGAGGCGGTCGACGAGCTGATCGCCGCCGAGATCGGCGAGCGCCGCGCCGCCGCGGACGTCGCCGAGCGCGAGGACGTGCTCTCACTGCTGATCGCCGCCAGCCACGAGGACGGCTCGCCGATGAGCGACGTCGAGATCCGCGACGAGCTGCTGACCCTGCTGGTCGCCGGCCACGAGACCACCGCGACCTCGCTCGCCTGGGCGGTCGAGCGCCTGGTCCGCCATCCGGAGAAGCTCGAGCGCCTGCGGGCCGAGGCGCTGGCCGGCGAGGACGCCTACATGACGGCGACGATCGAGGAGACGCTGCGACTGCGCCCGGTGATCTCGATCGTGATCCGCAAGCTGACCGAGCCGGTCGAGCTCGGCGGTTACGAGCTGCCGGCCGGGGCTCGCGTCGTCCCCGCGATCCACCTCGTCCACCGCGACCCGTCCATCTATCCCGAGCCGGCGGCCTTCCGCCCCGAGCGCTTCCTCGGCAAAAAACCCGGCACCTACGAGTGGATCCCCTTCGGCGGCGGCATCCGCCGCTGCCTCGGCGCCGCCTTCGCCCAGTTCGAGATGACCGTCGTCCTCCGCGAGCTGGTCAAACGACGCGACCTCCGCCCGTCCGATCCGGCGTCGGAGCCGGACTACCGCCGCGCGATCACCGAGACCCCGCGGCACGACGCCGAGGTCATCCTCAGCTAGACGGGTGGCGGCAGCCGCCGGTCGGGCCCGCGCGGCGGCAAACCCAGACCGGCTCGCCCGCCACCGGGCCGCGCAGGCCGGTCCAGCCGACCGCCCGCACCCTGAAGCGGTGGTGGTCGGGGCCGACCCGGAAGCGCTGCGGCGAACGGCAGCGGCGCATCTTGCTGCCGTCGAAGGAGCAGACGTAGCCGCGAACCTGGAACTTCCGCTTGACGTGGAAGCGGAACTGCAGGAACGCTCTGCCGTGGACGACCGGTTGTTCGGTTGACTGGCCCGGCAGCAGCAGAACCCGCGGGCGCCTCGGCCGGAGCTTGTGCTTCTTCGTCTTCTTCGCATTGCCGCCCTTTGGCACCGTCGGGGGCGGCGGCGCGGTCGGGTCGACGCTGGTCAGGACTTCGCCGGTGCCGCCGACCGCGCAGAAGCCGATGCTCGGACAGGAGGCGCTGAAGAGGGCGTTGCGGATTAGCGGTTCGGTCGAGAACGGAATCAGGTTCTGGACAGTCCAGGCGCGGGTGCCGGCCAGTGGTTCGGCCGAGGTGAGCACGTCGCCGTTGTTGTCGGTCATCAGGCACCAGCTGGGCGAGCCGCAGCTCGCCCCGGTGATCTGCACCGTCACGCCGCTGCTGAACGAGGTCCAGCCCGCGGCCGAGCCGAGCGGCGCCGTGGTGCCGACGACGGTGCCGAACATGTCGCCGCTGAGGCAGAAGCTGGTGGTCGGACAGGAGACGCCGAAGAGGCCGCCGTGGGAGCCGGGCAGTTCGGTCTGCTGCCAGAGTCCGGCGGCCGGCGCGGTCGAGCTGACGACCTCGGCCTGGTTGGTCGGCAGCGGTCTGATCTCGGTGCCGCTGTCGCCGGCGGCGACGCAGAACGAGGGCGAGTCGCAGGAGACCGCCCGCAGTTCGAGCGGCGCGGGCAGATGGGTGACGGTCCAGGCGCCCGCGCCGCCGGTCGGGTCGGTCGAGGTCGCGATCGTGCCGCCGCCGGCGACCGCGACGCAGAACCCGTTGCTGGGACAGGAGACGCCGTAGAAGTGGATGTTCGGCCCGGTCGGGGCGAAGTCGGCGACGCTCCAGGCGGAGGGACCGCCGGTCGGTTCGGTCGAGGTGAGGATCCGGCCGAGGAAGCTGACCGCTACGCAGAGCTGGGCCGACGGACAGGAGACGCCTTTCAGCTGTCGCTGGTTCGGGTTGCCCGGCGTCACGCCTTCGGCGACGTAGACCGACTTCCAGTCGCCCGGGGCGAGCGGGTTGACCGAGGAGGCGATCGTGTTGTTGCCGCCGACCGCGACGCAGAGCGAGGCGTTCGGGCAGGAGATCCCAAACAGCTGCGATTCGGACCCTTCCCCGCTCAGCGGGTGGCCGGCCCAGTCAGAGGCGGGCGCCGCCGCCGCCGTCGCCAGGAGCAGGACCAAGGCAAGTGCAACCGCGCTGGCCGCCGCTCCGATTCCACCCGCCGCCCTGCCCCTCATTACTTCGAGAGGTAACCGGGTCACCGCTCCGCCAAACTCGGGCGGCGGAGCGGTGCCTGGTGAGACTGATTCGACGGCTAGTGAGCCAGGTAGGTGGCTCCGATGACCCCCGCCATCACGCCGTAGCCGAGCTTGGTCGGATGGATGTCGGCTTCCGGGCTCGCCGGGTGGAAGGTGCCCCCGGGGCACATCGCGGTGAACGCGCAGACCGTGCGGATGTCTCCTTTTTCCGGCCCGCCGTGGGTGCCCGAGAAGTTGATCGCCCGCGCGGTGTTGGCGAAGCCGACGCCGAAGTTCGCCGCCACGTTCTTGATCGCGCCGTTCAGCGCTTCGACCGTCGCGTCTCCGGTCCCTTCCGGTTGCAGCACCGTCGGATAGGGGTTGTACTGCGAGACGAAGATGATCTTCGCCTGCGGTGCCGCCGCTCGCAGCTGCGCCAGGATGAAGCCGACGTTTTTCACCACGTGGCCGATCTCGGCTTCGACTTCTTCGTTGCTGCAGGTGAACGTCGCCGGGAAGCCGCAGGTGTGGCCGAGGAACTGGAGGATGTCGTTGGCGCCGATGTCCAGCGTGATCGTGCCGACGCCGGGTCCTTTGGCGACCGCCAGCGCGTCTTCGAGCTGGGTGCCCGGATAGGAGTGGTGCAGGAAGGCCTTCGGGAACGGGCTTCCGGTCGGGCCGCCGGCGCAGTATTCCGGACCGTAGGCGCCGGAGCCTTTGATCATCGTTTCGGTCGTCTCCCCAGGACAGCCGTCGTTGACGATCTGGAGTTTGTGGTTGAACAGCTTCAGCGCCCTGCCGAAGTCGTCGACGTAGCCGTCGTTGAAGTTGGCCGGGTTGACTTTGCCGGTGTTTTCCAGTTCCGATTTGAACTGGGCCTGGTGGTAGCCGTAGGCGAGCGAGTCGCCGAGCGCCAGGTAGGTGTTGCCGACGCCATTGGCGCCGCCGTGACCGAAGCTCCTAGCGCCGGCAGTCGGGGCGATCGCGAGCGCCCCGAGCGCGGCAATCGCGGCGAAGCACGCGAACGTGCGCGCCCGAACGTGGTTCTGGGCAGACATTTATTCCTCCGTGTTTGAGTGCTTGCCTGGGCGAACTCCCGCCACCCGCTCAAGCCTCGATCCCGAATGTAGCCGATCCCCGCTACCCGCCAGGGGATCGCTCAAGCGTTCCTGCTCGCTCTAGGCGGCGGTTAGGGCAAAGGGGGTGCCCTCGGAATCGCGGCAGATCGACCAGCGCTCGCCGGGATGGATCACCGCGCCGCCGAGGTCCTTGACGCTGGCCAGCGCCGCCTCCATGTCCTCGACCGTGAAGTAGGCGAGCGAACCGGTGTCGCCAGGCCCACGGCCACGCTCGTGGACGCCGAGGCGGAGGCCGTCGGCGTCGGCTTCCCAGCCCTGGCCGGCCGTCTCCGGGCGGGGCGCCAGCTCGACTCCGAGGAGGCCGCGCCAGAAGCGCAGCGCCCGGGCAGAGTCGTCGGCCGGAAACTCGATCAGCGGTTGAGGCATCGAACCATCATCACCGATCATCGACTTCGAACATCACCGAGCGCAGTGGCTGGGGCCGGAATCGAACCGGCGACACCACGATTTTCAGTCGTGTGCTCTACCAACTGAGCTACCCAGCCGCGACGCGCAATGCTAGCGGCGCCGGGGTGGAGCGGCGGTGGCGGCGGGATGGGCGACCGGCTCAGGGCTCGGGCGAGCGGACGCCGCCGGTACGCGGCTTGAACTGGCCGACCAGCAGCACGATCACGTTCTTGAAGATGAAGAAGGCCGAGCGCAGCGGGGTGAGGAAGGAGGCGCCGCCCTCGCGGGGGAGGAAGGTGACCTGGATCTCTTCGACCGTGAGGCCCTCGCGGAGGGCGAGCTGCAGCGACTCGATCTCGCCGAAGTCGGGCGAGTAGGAGTCGGCGAAGAGGGCCATCGCGCGGCGGTTGCCGGCGCGCATTCCCGAGGTGGTGTCGGTGAAGCGCTGGCGGGTGGTGAGGGTGAGCAGGGTGCGGAAGAGGCTGATCCCGAGCCGTCGCGAGAAGGTCGGCTTGTATTCGTCGACGGCGCGCTCGCCTTCGTGCGAGTGGTAGCGGGAGCCGATCAGCAGGTCGGCGTCGCCGCCGACCAGGCAGTCGAGCAGGCGCTTGACCTCGGCCGGCGGGTGCTGGCCGTCGCCGTCGAGGTGGGCGCAGTACTCGTAGCCCTCCTGCCAGGCCATCCGGTAGCCGGTCTGCAGCGCCGCGCCGAGGCCGAGGTTGAAGGGGAGGCTGGCGACCCGGGCGCCGGCGGCCCGCGCCACCTCGGCGGTGCGATCGGTGGAGCCGTCGTCGACGACGAGGATGTCGGCGCCGGGGATCTTCTCGCGGACGTCGGCGACGACCGCGGCCACCGATTCCTCCTCGTTCCAGGCGGGGATGAAGATCAGGTTCACGCGGGGCAGCATGGCAGAGAGGGCGCCGTCGCCTGCTTGCATTCGGGCCGTGGCAGCGCTCCGCTCAACCGCCGTCGTCGCCCTCGCCCTGGCGGCCGCCGCCGTGCTGGTCTCCGGCGGCTCCGACGCCGACCCCCGCACCCCACCGCCGCTGCCGGGACTGCCGCGGCCCTTCCTGGGGACCGCGGTGAGCGGTGACGGCGGGATGACCGCGGCGCTCGACGCCTACGGCGACGTCGTCGACCTGCGCCCGAGCCCCGCCGGCCCGGCGCTGATCGACAACCCGGCGGCGCGCCAGGCGGCCGGGACGGTGCCGGCAGACACCGGGATCGTGCCGCGGGTGCGGATCGGCGGCGGCCCGGCGCTACCGCTGTGGCGGGCGGACTCGGTGCGGCAGAGCTACTTGGCGGGGACGAACGTGGTGCGGACGGTGGCGCAGTTCGGCGCGGCTCGGGTGGTGGAGACGGCGGCTGCGAGCGGAGGGGCGCTGGCGGTGAGGGTGACGGCACGATGGGCGGGTGAAGGCCAGGGCGGCGGTGCCGCGCCGGTGACCTCGGTCTCGGTGGATGTCGGGGGTGGTGCCCGCTGCGACGCGCGAGGTGGTGACGCGGAGCTGACGATCGTTTGCGCGGCCGGCAGCGGAGCGGCCGATCCTGGGCCGAGCGGCGACACGAAGGTGAGCGTCGCCGCGAACCTCCGGCGCGCCTCGACGGGCGACCGCCGCTGGCTCGGCCGGGCGCGACCCCTCGGTCCCGGCGCGCCACGCTGGGCGCGGGCGATGTACCGGCGTTCGCTGCTCGTCCTCCATGCGTTGACCGAGCGCCGCAGCGGCGCGGTCGCCGCCGGCGCCCGCGACGGCTGGGCTTACGTCTGGCCTCGCGACGCCGCCACCGCGGCACTCGCCTACGCGGCGGCCGGTTACCGGGGCGAAGCCCGGCGGGTGGCGCGGTTCCTGTTGCGACTTGGAGGGACGGAAAGACAGGCAGACAGGGGAGGAGCGGCGCCGGCGATTGCGGCGGCTCGTTTCGAGGGCGACGGCTCACCGGTCCCCGGTCGCGGACCCCAGGGCGATGCTGCCGGCTGGATCGCGGTAGCCGCTCGGGCCGCCGGGCTACGGCCGCTTCCCAGGGCACCTGGATCGTGGCGGGAACTGCCCGACTATCAAGAGGGTGCCCCGGGCGATTACCTGGGGAACGCGATCGCAGCCGCGGGCATCGAAGCCGGCGGCAACGCGGCGGACGCCGGGTCAGCGTCGTCCGCCGCGCCGCGGCGAGCCCCTGCAGCGCAACGCCTCCACGGTGCATCGCTTTCCGCACCGGCCTCCCGCCGAGCCGAACAGACGCTGCTGAGGGGGTTCGCCGCCTCGAAGGGGCTCGTCCGCCGCGCCGACGATCCGGGCTCGGGACTCGACTCGGCCGCGGCCTGGGCGGTGCGGCCGTTCGACCTGCCCGCCCTGCGACCCGCCGCCGAACGCACGCTGCTCGCGCTCGCCTGGGGCGGCGGCCGCTTCGGGATCACTCCCGGTACGGGCTGGAGCGGCGGCGGCGATCCCTGGGCCGCCCCGACCGCCGCCGCCGCCTGGTCGCTCGCCGCGCTCTCCCGTGAAGCCGGGCAGCGGCCCGTAGGCATCGCCCGGGCCGAGCGCGGGCATCCCGTTTCGGCAGCCCGCGACCACGCGGCCGCCCTTCGCCTCCTCGCCGACCTGCGCCGAGCCGCCACTTCCGCCGGTGCCCTGCCGGAGCGCGTCGACGCCCGCACCGGCGTCCCCAGCTCGACCACCCCCCTCGCCTGGCCCCACGCCTTCGCCGTCCTCACCTTGCGGGAACTCTGGCCGGATCACCGCTGCATCGATCGTGGTTGCCATGGCGACCAAAAGTGATGCAACGGTGGAGCGCGCCGCTGCATCGTTTTTAGGTGCCATAGGCCCTAAAAGAGATGCAGCGATGGTCGGGCTAGGGGCGGCGCCAGCGGCCGGTGAGGGCGCGGAGGTGGAGGGTGCGCGCCGGCGGCTCGCCGCTGACGCGGAAGCACTCCGCCCCGTCCGGCGCTTCGGCAAGCAAGCTCGCGATCACCGCCGTCGCGGCCTCGCCGCCGGAGCCCCGGCCGAGCCACTCCTCGAACTCGATCGCCAGCGGTGCGGTCTCGACCCGCTCCGCTTCGAGGCCCGCCGCGGCGGCTAGTTCACGCAGGCGCGTCGCGCTCAGCGAGGCCCAGTGGGAGGGGTCGCGGAGGCGCTCGATCTCGGCCGACCAGGCGAAGGCGTCGCGGTCCTCGTCGCCGAGGTGGTCGAGGACGAGGACCGTACCGCCGGGCCGGACGACTCGCGCCATCTCGGCCAGGACCCGTCCCGGCGCCGGGACGTGGTGGAGGCTGAAGCGGGTGACCGCGCCGTCGAAGCTCGCGTCCTCGAACGGCAGGGCGGTCGCGTCGCCGACCTCGAAGCGAACCTTGGCGATTCCCTCGCGCTCCGCTTCGGCGCTCGCCTTCGCGACCATCGCCGGAGTGAGGTCGACGCCGATGACCTCGCCGACCCGGGCGGCCAGGCGCCGCGCCACCAGACCCGGCCCGCAGGCGACCTCGAGCCAGCGCGCTTCCGGATCGGCCGGCGCCAGCTCGACCAGCGCCGCGAGGGTGTCGTCGCGCAGGGCGACCGGGTTGCGGGAGAAGCTCTCGGCCTGGTAGGTGAACTCGTCGCGGACCCGCTGCTCGTGCATCGACCGATCTTAGGACGGGGTCTCAGCCGGGCCTCCCTATGCTCGGCCGATGCAGGTGCGCCCGGCGGCGATCGTCGACTCCGGCCCGCTCGGGCGGGGAATGAAGCAGGTCGTCGACGAAGGCATCTGGCTGGCGACCGAGGCGGAGGCCAGCGAGGCCGACCTCGCCGCACGGTTCCGGCTCGCCCTCGAGGACGGGCACCCCGTCTTCGTGCTCGAGGCCGGCGACGAGCTGATCGGCTGCGTGGGCCTCCACCCTGCCGGCCCAGAGGGGGTGCTGTCGCTGGGGATGTGGATCCTGGCGCCCTGGCGGGGACGCGGCGGCGGCCGAATGCTGATCGACGCCGCCCTGGCCGGCCGCCCGGCCGACACCCACAAGGTCGAGCTCGAGGTCTTCCCCGAGAACGAGGCCGCGATCGGCCTCTACGAAACCGCCGGCTTCGAGCGGGAGGGCCTGCGCCGCGACCACTACCGCCGCCGCGACGGCAGCCTGCGCTCGGCCGTGATCATGGCGCGCCTCTTCCGCGAGGACTGACACAGAGCCGTAACGGGGTTGTCGTCGCTTGTCACCCTGTGGGTTACAAGCGACAACCGCAGGCGACTAGGGGAGTGCGGCGAGGGCCGCGGCGAGGGCCTCGCCGGCATCGTCGGCGACGATGACGCCGGGGGCGTCGGCCATTGCCTCGCGGCCGCTCAGGGTCCAGCTGCGCAAGGCGACGACGGTGCGGCCGAGGGCGCGGGCGTGGCCGATCTCCGACAACGTCCCCCACTCGCCGCCGACCGCGACCACCACCTCGCCGGAGGCGACGACCGCGAGGTTCCGGGCCTGCCCGATGCCGGTGGCAATGACGCGGGTGCAGAAGGCGTTGGCGTCGTCGAGCCGCTCGCCGGGAACGATCCCGATCGACTCGCCGCCGGCCGCGGCGGCACCGCGGCAGGCCGCCTCCATCACCCCGCCCCCACCGCCGCAGATGAGGACGATGCCCGCCTCGGCGAGCCCTCTACCGACCGCCTCGGCCAGCTCCCATGCCTCGGACCCCGGCCGGGCCCCGCCGGCGCCGATCACCGCCACCTGCCGCGACCGCGCCGCTTCCGGGCTCACGCCGCCCGCCGTTCCGCCCCGGCCGCGTTGATCATCGAGCCCATCAGCTCCAGCGCCCCGGCCTTGTGCAGCGGTTCGTTCAGGTTGCCGCACTTCGGACTCTGCACGCAGGAGGGGCAGCCGCTCTCGCAGGGGCACTCGGCGATCAGCCGCTCGGCGTCGCCCAGCAGCCGCTCGAACTCGCGGTAGCCGCGCTCGGCGATCCCGACCCCGCCGGGGTGCCCGTCGTAGATGAAGATCGTCGAGCGGCCGGTCTGGAAGTGGACGTTGGTGGAGAGGCCGCCGATGTCCCAGCGGTCGCACATCGCAATCAGGGGCAGGACGGCGATCTGCCCGTGCTCGGTCGCATGCAGGGAGCCGAGCAGCGCGTCCGGCGGCAGCGCTCCGGCGAGCCGCTGCGGTAGCACGTACCAGAGCGCCTGGGTGACGAAGCTCTGCTCCGGCAGCTCGAGGGCGACGATGTCGATCGGTTCCTGCTCGGAGATCGAGACTCGCTGGAAGGCGATCACCTGCTCGGTCACCGAGACCTCGCCGAAGGCGAGCTGCACCCCGGCCACCTCGCGCTGCTCGCGGGTCCGTTCGATGAAGACCTCGGTCTCCTTTTTCGGCCGCGTGTACCAGTCGCCGTCGAAGCGCGAGACGATCGCCCGGCGCTCCTCGATGTCGAGCCGTTCGACCTCGTAGGAGCGCCCGAGGTGGAGGTAGACGGCGCCAGGATGGACGGTGGTGAAGGCCCGTTCGGCCTCGACCAGGCCGAGCATCTCGCCCGAGTCGCGCTCGACCACCGCGACCGAGTCGGACGAGGCCGAGCGCAGGGCGATCCGCCCGGCAACGAACTCCGGCCGTCGCGGCGCCAGCTTGCCACCTAGCGGCCGCAGCTCCCCGGCCGCGACCAGCCGCTCCGCCCGCTCGCGCCAACCGGGGCCGAAGATCTCCTCGTCCTCGTCCCCCAGCGGCAGCTCGTAGGCGGCGGCCAAGAGGTGGCGGGAGGCGATCTGGTCGTTGCCGTGGTCGAGGATCGCCGCCTCGACCGGCCGCCCGAGGAACTCCTCCGGGTGGCGGCAGAAGAACTGGTCGAGGGCGTCCTGGCCGGCGACGTAGACCGCCAGCCCGCGCCGCCGCCGCCCCGCCCGTCCCCACATCTGCCGCAGGCTGGCGACGGTGCCGGGGAAGGTGACGCAGATCGCCGCGTCGAGCTCGCCGACGTCGATCCCCAGCTCCAGGGCGTCGGTCGCGACCACCGCCAGCAGCTCGCCGCGGCTCAGCCGCTCCTCGATCTCACGCCGCTGCTGCGGGGTGTAGCCGCCGCGGTAGGGGGCGATCCGCGCCGCCAGCTCCGGCTTCCCGCGCCGCTCGAGGTTTTCCCGGGCGAAGCGCTGGATCAGCTCGATCCCGCGCCGCGATTTGAGGAAGCAGATCGTCCGCACCCCCTGGCTGACCAGCTCCGCCAGCAGGTCGGCCGCCTCGCCCAGGGCCGAGCGCCGGGTACCGCTCGCCTCGTCGATCAGCGGCGGGTTCCACATCGCCAGGTCGCGGCCAGCACGCGGGGCGCCGTCGTCGTCGATCAGCTCGAACTCGGTCCCGACCAGCCGTTCGGCCAGCTCGAGCGGGTTGGCGATCGTCGCCGAAGCGAGCAAAAAGCGCGGCGCGGAGCCGTAGGCGCGGGCCAGCCGCCGCAGCCGCCGCAGCACGTTGGCGACGTGGGAGCCGAAGACGCCGCGGTAGGTGTGGGCCTCGTCGACCACGATCCATTCGAGGTTGGCGAGGAAGTCGCCCCATTTCTTGTGATTCGGCAGGACCGCGACGTGGAGCATGTCCGGATTGGTGAGGATCAGGTTCGATTTGCGCCGGATCGCCGGCCGCTCCTCCTTCGGCGTGTCACCGTCGTAGATCGCCTCGCGCAGCCCCGGCGGCCGCAGCTGCGCCAGCTTCCGCGCCTGGTCCTGGGCCAGCGCCTTGGTCGGGTAGAGGTAGAGCGCACGGCGCTTCGGCTGGGCGGCGATCCCGTTCAGCACCGGCAGGTTGAAGGCGAGCGACTTGCCCGAGGCGGTGCCGCTGGTGATCACCAGGTCGGAGCTCTCGGCGAGCTCGAAGGCGGCGCGCTGGTGCGAGTAGAGCGACTCGATCCCGGCCCGCCCGAGTGCCTCGACGAGAGCGGGGTCGAGCGACTTCGGCAGCGGGGCCGGCTGGGAGCTCCGCTCCTCCTCGGCGCTCTCGGCGACGACGCGGCCATCGCGGCGCGCCGGGTCGATCGCGAGGTTCCACTGCGGGCCGAGCAGCGAGCCGCCGCGCGGGGTCACGGCGTGCTCCCCGCGGGGGCGCCGTCGGGTCTCGAGACTGTGCCGGCGCTGCCCGCACCGGCGTCGCCGTTTGCCTCAGCGCCCACCGCGCTTCCATCGCCCACAAACGTGCCGCGCTCGATCAGCGCCGCGACCCGCATCGCTTGGAGGGAGCTGCGGTCGTGGATACGGAGGACGTCGGCGCCCGCGCGGACCGCCAGCGCCACCGCGGCGACCGTCCCCCACTCGCGCTCGCTCGGCGGCAGCCGCTTCTCCCAGGAGCCGGCGAGGACGGCGCCGATGAAGTCCTTGCGGGAGAGCGAGACGTAGAGCGGCAGGCCCAGCGCCCGCAGCTCGCCCAGCCGCCGCAGGATCTCCAGGTCCTGCGCGGGCGAGAGGTCGAAGTCGAGGCCGGGGTCGATCGCGATCGCCCGCTCGTCGACGCCGCGCTCGCGGGCCAGCTCGATCCGGGCCTCGAACCAGGCGCGCAAGTGGTCGACCACATCGCCGTACTCGCGCCAGGGCCGGTCGACCCGCGGCGGCCCCTCGATGTGCATCAGCACGTAGCCGCAGCCGCGCTCGGCGACCAGGTCGAACATCTCCTCCGAGCCACCGGAGATGTCGTTGACCGCGGCGGCTCCGGCGTCGAGGGCCTGCCGCGCCACCTCGACCGAGAAGGTGTCGGCCGAGACCGGCACGCCGCCGCCCGAGCGTGGTTGAGTTTCGTTTCGTATGGGAGAACAAAGGTCAACCACGCGCGCGCTGGCCAGCCCTTCGACCGCCGGCAGCAGGGCCGCCGCCTCCTCCTCGACTCCCACCGGCGGGCCCGACTTCGCCGCGACGGCGCCGACATCGAGCATCTCGAACCCGGCCGCCGCCAGGGCGCGGCCGTCGGCGATCGCCTGCTCCGGGGTGCCGCTGCGGGCGCCCTCGAACATCGAGTCGACGGTGACGTTGACGATCCCCGCCGCCCGCGGCGAGGAGAGGTCGAGGTCGCGGCCGGCCAGCCGCCAGGTGCGCTCCGTGCTCACCCTCCCTGTATAGCCGACGCCTCCGCCGGGGCCTGCGCCCGAACCCGCTCGGCGCGGAATAGGCTGCGGCCGTGGCCCTGCGCTGCGTCTACACCGACCTCGACGGCACCCTGCTCGGCCACCGCGCCTCGCTCTTCGCCGACGCTGAGGGCAATTTCAGCCTCGCCCAGGCGCGGGCGCTCGAGGCCTGCCACCGGGCCGGCGCCGAGGTGGTGATCATGTCCGGCCGCCGCGAGCCGCAGGTGCACGAGGCGGCGCGGCTGATGGGCCAGACCTCCTACATCTACGAGGCCGGCTGCGCCTTCGCGATCAACGGCGAGACGACCCTGCTGACCGGCGACTTCGCCCCCAGCGAGGAGGGGACGATCTACGAGCAGATCGAGGCCAGGGGCACCCCGCGGGCCCTGTTCGAGCGCTTCCCGGGCCGTCTCGAGTACCACTCGCCCTGGCACCACGGCCGCGTCCTCTCCCACCTCTTCCGCGGCAAGGTCGAGGTCAAGGAGGCCAACGCGCTGCTCGCCGAGCGCGGCGAAACGGACCTGCGGCTGCTCGACAACGGCGCGATCGGCACCCCAATGGCGGCGGTCGAGGGCCCCACCCACGCCTACCACCTAGTGCCGCACCAGGTCTCCAAGGGCGCCGCGGTCGCCGCCCACGCCCGCGCCCGCGGCTACGAGCGGGAGCAGACGATCGCCGTCGGCGACTCGGTCGAGGACCTCGAGGTCGCCGCCGCGGTCGGGCGCTTCTTCGTCGTCGCCAATGGCGTCGAGCGCGACGCCGGCCTGCGCGCCGCGCTGCCCTCCTTCCCCAACGCCACGGTCACCGAAGGGGAGATGGGCGAGGGCGTCTACGAGGCGGTCGTCTCGACCCTGGTCGAGAGGGCCTGAGGGCGAGCCGCCTCGTTCGCGGCGGCCGCCGCAGCACCGTTCGCAGCGGCCGCAGGCTTCGCCGCGGAAGCGGCCGCGGGCGCCGCCGCTTCGGCTTCCAGCGCCCGCCGACGCGGTCGCTGGACCTTCAGGTACTGGGCGCCGAAGTAGGAGCCGAGCACCAGGCCCGCCGCCAGCACCTGAGCGACCAGCCCCTCCACAGTCGGGAAGACCGCGAGCCAGAGCCCGACCCAACCGGGAATCGCCAGCTGCACCGTCGTCGTCGGCAGCCAACCGGCCAGCTGCATCTCCTGGACGCTCTCGCCGACCATGACGATGAGGACGACGCCGAGCATCACTCCGGTCGCCACCAGCATCTTCTTGTAGGGGAGCTTGCGATGAGCGAGGAAGGTCAGCGCCCCGACCAGGAGGGTCAGGGCCAACCCGATCCCCGCCCCCTCGAGCACGACCCCGGAGCCGTAGCCGAGCCGCAGGTTCTGGAGGAAGAGCACCACCTCGAAGCCCTCGCGATAGACCGAGGTGACGCCGAGGACGATCAGCCCGATCAGGGTCGCGCGGCGGCCGTCGACGCCGGCTCGGTCGAGCAGGCGCTTGCGCTGGCGATTGCGGCTGGAGATCCAGCCGGTCCAGTAGACCTTGTGGAAGAACCAGTTCATCACCACCAGCAGGACGATTACCGCCAGCAGCCCGGTCGCCGCCTGCACCGCGAGGCCGCCGGCGCCGAGCTGGCCGAGCACCCAGGCGGCGAGGAACCAGGTGGCGACCGTGAGCAGCAGGCCGGCGCCGGCGCCGAGCCCGATCGGCCGCCGGTAGGCCGCGGCGGCGCCGCCCATGCTGGCGGTGACCGCGGCGAGCACCAGGATCGTCTCCAGCCCCTCGCGGAAGACCAGCAGGCCGCTGTCGAGGACCACCGCGCCGCGGCTGAGATGGGAGGAATCGGTCGGGTCGGGGACGCCGCCGTGGGCGCTCAGCGCGCTCCAGGCAACCAGGCCGGCGAGGACAGCGCCCAGGTAAAGTGGCCAGAGGCGCCGTACGGATGTCGGAATCGCCGTCACGACGTACATATTAGGGAAGCCTAAGAAGAAGGAGCCCGCAGTTGTCGGCCGAGAACGCCACCGTCGCCGAGCAGGAGTACCTGGAGATCATGTTCTGGATCGAGGAGGCGGGGCTGCCGATGACCGGCGCCAACATCGCCCGCGCGATGCAGCTCTCGCCGCCGACGGTGCACGAGATGGTCGGCCGCCTGATCGACGACGGCTACGTCGAGCGCAACCCGAACAAATCGCTCTCCTTCACCGACTCCGGCCGTAAGCACGCCAGCTACATCGTCCGCCGTCACCGGATGATCGAGCGCTTCCTCACCGACGTCCTCGACATCCCTTGGGACGAGGTGCACGAGGAGGCGGAGCGGATCGAGCACGCGATGTCGCCGGTCCTGGAGGAGAAAATGCGGGCGGCGATCGGCGATGCCACCACCTGCCCCCACGGCCACCCGATCGTCGAGGGCATCCGCGAGCAGGGCTCGCTGCTGGCCGATGTCGAAGTCGGCGCCGACGTCACCGTTCTGCGCTTCGAGAACGAGGCCGAGGAGCTGCTCCACTACCTGCGCCGCGCCGGCCTCGAGCCGGGAGTCGAAGGCATGGTCGAGAGCTCGGACTCCGAGAGCGTCACGATCGTCTCCGCCAACGGCGATCACCAGGTCAGCCGCAGCGTCGCCGAGACCGTCTCGGTCCGCGCCGACCCGGCGCCGCCGCCGCGCGCGGCGATCCCCGAGCAGCTGGTCCTCTCCAGCGACCGCTACGGCCGCTGAGCGCCTAGCTGGTAATCGGCACTTTCGCGATCGGGTTCGAGGTCGGCGCCTCGCTGCCGCCTTTCGGCTCCCGCGTCACCAGCACCTCTTCGACGCCCTTCATGTCGGCGATCGTGGTCGCCGCGTGTCCCGCCTTGTCGGGGACGAAGAGCGCCCGCACCGGTTCGACTTCGCCGCCCCGCATCACCCAGGCCTCGAGCACGCGGTCGTCGGGCAGCTGCTTGACGTCGGTCAGCCGGATCACGCCCTGCTTGCCGTCGGTGATGACTTTCGCATCCACCCCTTCGACCGCCTTCGGTGCCGGGATCGTGGTCAGCTGGCTCGGACTCTTGCCGCCGCCACCGCTGCCGACCTCGTAACCGGCGACCGCGACCAGGGCGAGGACGACCGCGCCGACCACGATCACCGGTCGCCAGCCGAAGCGGCCGCCGCCGAGGCGGGAGAGCCAGCCGCGGAGGCTCGTCTGCGAGCGCTCCTCGCTGCTCGCGGCGCGCTCGCGCTCCGCCGCGCGGGCCTCGGCCCGGACCTCTTTCATCAGCGCCGCGCGCAGCTGCGGCGGCGGCTCCAGGCGCTTCACCGTCTCCGGCAGCGCCGCCGCCGCCGGCTCCATCCAGCGCAGCTCCATGCGGCACTTCTCGCAGCCGTCGAGGTGGCCCTCGAAGGCGCTCAACTCGTCGTCGTCGAGCGCCCCCAGCAGGTAGGCGGCGACGTCCTCGCGCCAGCGCTCGTGCTCGCTCATGCCAGTCCCTCCGCCATCTCGCCGCGAATCTTCTCCAAGCCAAGGCGCATCCGGCCCTTCACCGTGCCCAGCGGCAGGTTCAGCATCCGTGAGATCTCCGACTGGCTGAAACCGCCGAAGTAGGCGAGCTGGATCACCTGCGACTGGTCGCCCGGCAACTGGTGCAGGGCGCCGCGCACCTCCTGCGCGGTCTCGCGGCGGATCGCCTCCTCGTCGGTCATCTCCTCGGCCGGGCGCTGCTCGAGGATCGCGTCGTCGTCGAAGTTCAGGTTCGGCGCTTTGCCGGCCTTGGAGCGGAGGAAGTCGATGCCGCGGTTGCGGACGATCGAGAGCAGCCAGGAGCGGACGCTGCCGCGGGTGCGGTCGAATTTGGCGCCGCTCCGCCAGATCGAGATGAACGCCTCCTGGGTCACGTCTTCCGCCGCTCCTCGCTCGCCGACGATTCGATAGGCGAGCGAATAGGCGACGCCGCCGTGACGGTCGTAGAAGACGGCGAAGGCCTCGGGGTCCTTCTTCCCGATCAGCGGCATCAGCTCCTCATCAGCCAGCCGCTCGGCCTTCTCCCGTCTCACCGTCATCGTGCGATCGTCGCCTATCCGCCTCGCCGGTGCCTTCCCGCCCCTAGGCGATGAAGGGTTCGACGGCCTTCAGCACCTGTGCTTCTTCCAGCGGTTCGTCGAACGCCTGCGGCGCCGGTTCTTCGCCGTTGAGGCTGCGGATCGCCGCCGCGTGACGGGCCTCGACCTGGACGATCGAGCCGGCCGCCGCCAGCACTTCTTTCGACTTGATCGCCGGGCCGGCGCCGTTGTAGGCGCTGACGCCGGTGTCCTCGAACACCGCGGCGAGTTTCAGGAAGCCCTTTTCGTCGGAGTATTCGAAGTTGAACTTCGGCTCCTTGACGGGCTTGCCGCCGAGTTTCTTGACGGTCCCTTCGAGCGCTTCGACATGCTGCTTCTCGTCGCTGGCGAGCAGCGGGATCAGCTTCTTCAGCTCGCCCTTCGCCTTCACCCTTTTCATCGCTTCCGCGTAGAACGTCGACTCGAGGTACTCCAACGTGAGCGCGAAGTTGACGATTTCGACGTCGCCGCCGCCCGTCATCGCGAACGCCTTGCGCACGTACGGACCGATCATGAAGGTGCCGTAGACGGCCCCCGCGGCGAGTGCTCCCTTGAGGATCACCTCGCTGCGCGAGAGGTCGCCGCTGTCGTCGTCGACGGTGACCGCCGCCAACTCTGGATGTACGAGCCCGTCGGTGGCGACCGCGGGCGTCTGTCGGATCTCTGCCTCTGGATTCATGGCTTCTCTCCTCTTTCGCTCGCTCGGCTCAGCCGACGATGAAGGGTTCGACTGCTTTCAGGACGGTCTTCGCGTCGGCCGGGACCGCGAACGCCCCGTCCGGGGTGATCGAGGTGCCGAGCACCGAGTTGAGGACTGCCGCGTGGCGCCCCTCGACGCTGTGGATCGCCAGGGCCGAAGCGAGCACTTCCGGGCTCTTGATGTTCCCGGCCTGACCGAGGTAGGCGGCCGCACCGAGGTTCTCGACCGTGCCGGCGAGTTCGGTCACCTTCTTCGCGCTTTCGAGCGGGAATTCGGTTTTCGGTTCGGGGGCCGGCTTGCCGCCGAGCGATTTCACCGCCGCGGTCAACGCCTGCACGTGTTCGGCCTCCTCCTGCCCGAACTTCTTCAGCACGGTCAGGGTGTCGCCCTTGAACAGGCCGCTCTTGCCGACTTCGGCGTAGAAGGCCGCCTCGAGGTACTCGAGGGTAAGCGCGTAGTTGAGGATGCCGATGTCACCCTTGCCGAACTGTTCGGTTTCCGACCCGCCGCTCGATTCGGTGGTGCTTTTCATCGCCGTCGTGCCGCCGGTCGTGTCACTGCTCGAACCGCAGGCGGTGAGGAAGGCGCCGAGCGCCGCCGAACCACCGGTCAGTGCCATGAACTTGCGGCGCGAAACGGGGTCCGCCGCGGCACGGGCGATTGCTCCCCGGCGCGGTACCTCCGTTTGAGTCTCGCGTTCCTTCGTCTCGGACATCTCCAATTGCCTCCTCGCTGGTTTGCCCATCTGCAGGTCCACTACGCGGGGGATCGGCGGCCCGGATCAAAATTCAGCGCCAGCGAAACGATTTGTATGAATCGGTGATCCGGTGTTGGGGGCGGGTCGTAGGGGGTGGTTGAGAGCTTTCCCACGGGCCCAGTCAGGCCCACTTGCCACCCCACGGTTCGGTGGCGTCGGGCACGCGGTCGGTGGCTCCAACCGCGCAGCCCGGCGCCGCCGGGCCGACCTTCGCCGGCCGGGAGGACCGTTCGGGGGAGCAGTCGCCGCTAGGCCGGCGAGCCGGCGCGGACGCGCTCCAGCGCGGCAGCGATCCGGCGCACGCCCTCGGCGGCCTGGTCGGCCGGGACCGGGGCGAAGGAGAGGCGAAGGCTGTTGGTGCCGCCCTCGAGCAGGAAGTCGGGGCCGGCGACGAAGGTCGCGCCCTCCACCTTCGACTCGGCCAGCAGCGCCACCGCGTCGGTGCCCTCGGCGAGGTCGAGCCACAGGAAGTAGCCGCCCTGGGGAACGACGAACTCGGCCTCGGGGATCTGCTCGCGCAGGGCATCGACCAGCGCCTCGCAGCGCGCTTTCAGCTCGCCTTTGACGAAGACGATGTTCTCGTCCAGGGCGCCGGAGCGGCAGAGCTCGAGCACGATCGACTCGGCCAGCATGTTGGGCGAGATGTAGAGCTCGTTGGCGCGTTTGGCCAGCCTCTTGATCTCCTCTGCCGGCCCGGCCAGGTAGCCGACCCGGACGCCGGGACTGACCGTCTTCGAGAAGGAGGAGGCGTGGATCACCCGGCCCCCCTGGTCGAGCGAGAGCATCGTCTCCAGCGGCTCGCCCTCGAAGGGCAGCTCCCGGTAGGGGTCGTCCTCGAAGATCCAGAAGCCGTGCTCGGCGGCGAGCTCGACCAGGCGCCGGCGCTTCTCCAGCGAGAGCGTGCAGCCAGCCGGGTTGTGGGCGTTGGGGATGACATGGGCGAACTCGATCGGCCCCGCGGCCAGCGCCGCCTCCAGCGCGCCGACGTCGAGCCCGTCGTCCTCGAGCGGAATCGGCACCAGCTCGGCACCGAGCTGCTGGAGCAGCAGCAGGGTGCGGTCGTAGGTCGGCTGCTCGACCGCGACCCGCGTCCCCGGCTGAACCAGGTGCTGGAACAGCAGCGCCCCGGCCTCGAGCGAGCCGTTGGCGATCATCACCTGCGCCGGATCGAGCCCGCCGTGGCGCTCGGCGACCCATTTGCAGAGTCCCGGATGGCCGATCCCGACCCCGTAGGAGAGGGCGGTCTGCCAGTCGTCGGCGAGCGCCCGCGCCGCCGCTTCCCGGACCGCGTCGTGCGGCAGGATGTCGGCGCTCGGAGCCCCGCGGGCAAAGGAAATCGTCTCGTTGGCCATCGGCTTCGACACTAGCAACGCTCCGCGCTCCGCGACCCCTGGCCGGGCGGGGTTCCGGGGACTACAGCGAGCGCAGGACTTCGGCCGCGATCGCCGCGGTCTCGGTCGGGCTTTCGCCGACCCGGACGCCCTTTGCCTCGAGCGCCTCTTTCTTCGCCGATGCGGTGCCGGAGGAACCGGAGATGATCGCCCCGGCGTGGCCCATCTGCTTGCCGGGCGGGGCGGTGAAGCCAGCGATGTAGGCGACCACCGGCTTCGAGACCTCGGCGGCGATGAACTCCGCCGCCCGCTCCTCGGCGTCGCCGCCGATCTCGCCGACCATCACGATCAGCTCGGTGTCGGGGTCGGCCTCGTAGAGGGTGAGGATGTCGATGAAGTCGGAACCGACGATCGGGTCGCCGCCGATGCCGACGATCGAGGAGTTGCCGGTGCCGGCCTGTTTCAGCTCGTTGCCGATCTGGTAGGTCAGCGTCCCGCTCTTGGAGACGACGCCGATCGGGCCCGGGTCGAAGAAGCTGTCGGGGATGATCCCGACGTTTGCCTTGCCGGGGCTGAGGACGCCGGGGCAGTTGGGGCCGATCAGCCGCACCCCGGCCTCCTGCGCCTTCCAGTAGGTGTTGAGCATGTCGAGGACCGGGATCCCCTCGGTGATCGCGATCACCGTCTCCACCCCGGAGTCGATCGCCTCGTCGATCGCCGCCGCGGCGAAGCGCGCCGGGACGAAGATCATCGAGGTGTTGGCGCCGGCCTCGGTGACGGCCTCCTTGATCGTGTCGAAGACCGGCGTTCCCTCGACGTCCTGACCGCCCTTACCGGGGGTGACCCCGGCGACGAGGTCGGTCCCATAAGCCTTGTTGCGCAGACCGTGGAAGGATCCCTCGCGCCCGGTCAGCCCGGAGACGGCGAGCTTCGTTCCCTCGTCGACGATGATGCTCACGAGCCGCCTCCCGCCAGCTCGACCACGCGCCGGGCGGCGTCGAGCATCGTCTTCTCCTGGTGCAGGTTCGGCAGGTCGGCCTCGGCGAGAATCGCCAGGCCCTCGGCGGAGTTGGTGCCGTCGAGGCGGACGACCAGCGGCATCCCGAGGTCGATCTGCTGCGAGGCGGTGACGATCCCCTTGGCGATCTCGTCGCAGCGGGTGATGCCGCCGAAGATGTTGAAGAGGATCGCCGAGACCTTGGCGTCGCTCTTGATCACTTCCAGGGCGTTGACGATCGCCTCGGCTTTGGAGCCGCCGCCGGCGTCGAGGAAGTTGGCCGGCGCGCCGCCCGCCTGGGCGACGACGTCGAGCGTGGACATGCAGAGCCCCGCGCCGTTGGCGAGGATCCCGACGTTGCCGTCGAGTTTCACGTAGGTGAGGCCCTTCTCCTTCGCCATCTGCTCCTGCGGGTCCTCGACCGTGTCGGCTACCTCGGCCAGCTCCTGGTGGCGGAAGAGCGAGTTGCCGTCGATCGTCACCTTGGCGTCGAGGGCGCGGACCTGGCGGTCGGCGGTGACGATCAGCGGGTTGACCTCGATCAGCGTCGCGTCCTCCTCGCGGGCGACCTCGGCCAGCTGCGCCAGCACCTCGGCGGCGGCGTCGAGAGCGTCCTCGGCGAGCCCGGCCTTCTCGACGATCGGCCGCGCCGCGGCGGCGTCGAACTCCCTGGTCGGGTCGATGTGCTCTTTGACCAGCGCCTCCGGGCTCTCGGCGGCGACCTGCTCGATGTCCATCCCGCCCTTGGCCGAGACCATCGCCAGCAGCTTCTTCTCGCCGCGGTCGAGGATGATCGAGGCGTAGTACTCCTCGGCGATGTCGGAGCCAGCCTCGATCCAGACCTGATCGACCCGGAACGGCCCCTCGCCGTGCGGTCCGACGATGTCCATGCCGAGGATCGCGTCGGCGTACTCGCGCGCCTCCGCCTCGTCCTTGGCGATCTTGATCCCGCCGGCCTTGCCGCGGCCGCCGATCAGGACCTGAGCCTTGATCGCGCAGGAGTAGCCGATCCGCCCGGCGGCCGCGACCGCCTCGTCGACGGTGTCGGCGACCTCGCCGCTCGGCACGGCGATCCCGTGCGCGGCGAACAGCTGCTTGCCCTGATACTCGAGGAGGTCCATGGGGAGGGAGGTGCGCCCCTTTAAATAAGGGCGCGGCGCGAGACCCTATCCGAATGGCATAATGCCGCGCTCTCCCGTGGCCCTTCCAAGTCTAAAAAACATCAAATGGGTAACGACTGACTGCTACGGCACTCTGATCGACTGGGAGAAAGGCATCGTCGAGGCGGTCAAGAAAGAGGCCGACAAAGACGGCTTCAGCTTCGAAGAAGGGCCTTTCCTGGAGCGTTTCTTCGAGGTCCAGGCGGAAATCATGGCCGGCTCGTATGAGCTCTACGCCGAGGTCCTGCGCCGCACGATCGTCAAAGTCGCCGGCGAGCAGGGCTGGGAAATCGAGCCCTCGCGGGCCCAGTTCCTGCCCAACAGCGTCGCCTACTGGCTCCCCTTCCGCGAGGCCAACGCGGCGATGGACCGGCTCGGCAAGAAGTACGAGATCGGGATCATCAGCAACATCGACGACAAACTGCTGGGGATCTCGCGCCGCCACCTGCGGACCGAACTCGACCTCGTCGTCACCGCCCAGCAGGTCCGCTCCTACAAGCCGGACCCGGTCCACTTCAAAGAGTGCGCGCGGCGGATCGGCGGCAAAAAAGGCTGGCTCCACATCGGCTGCGACTACACCACCGACGTCGCGCCGCTGCTGAAAATGAATGTCCCGGTGATCTGGGTCAACCGCCATGGCGAGAAACTGGAAGGGCGCAAAGCCCCCGGCGCCACGGTCAAGAACTTCCGCGAAGCAGCGAAAAAGCTCGGCGCGTCCTGAGCCGGCCCGGGCGCGTCCTGGGCGGGCCCTAGCCTTCACGGCGCAACTCCGGCGGCGGGAGCCGGTTGTTGTTCAGTGCCCACTCCCCGACGGCAGATGCATCCTCAGCCCCAGCCAAGCCACAACTCACGCGCGGTCGCGCTCGCCAGGCTCGCTTTCGCAGCCAGCCTGCTGGTGCTCGTCGCCGCGATCGCGCTGGCGCTCGGCGGGCGCGCCCAGGCGGTGGCAGCCGACGACGGCCCGGCTGGTGCCGACGATGCCGCCGCGAGCGCCGAAACCAGCCCCGGCAAGGCCAACGGCTCGGCCAAACAGCGGCCCAGCTTCGTCGTCATCCAGACCGATGACCAGACCCTCGACCAGCTCTACGCGGCGATCGAACCGACCCCGGGCCTGGTCGTCCAGGCGATGCCCTACACGCTCTCCGAAGTGGCCGAAAAAGGGGTCACCTTCGATCGCTACTACGTCTCCTACCCGCTCTGCTGCCCCTCCCGGGTCAGCCTCCTGACCGGCCGCTACGCGCACAATCACAACGACCGCGGCAACGTCCCGCCGAACGGCGGCTACACCGGCTTCAAAGCCCGCCAGGCCTTCAGCCACAACCTCGCCACCTGGCTGCAGGGGGCCGGCTACCGGACGATCCATGTCGGCAAGTTCTTGAACGGCTACGGCGACGAACCGTTCGACACCGGGACCGAAGTGCCGCCCGGCTGGAGCGCCTGGCATACCGTCCTCAGCGCCGACACTCACCACTACTACTACGGCTACACGCTGAATGACAACGGCCAGCTCGACGGCCCCTTCGGCGACTCCGGCAGCTGGGAAACCCGCGAATACGGCAAGCGCGACGACTTCGGCTGCCCGACCGCGCCGCTCGACGGCCAGCCCTGCCTGTATGAGACCGACGTCTTCACCCGGATCGCCGACGAAGAGCTACTCGGCACCTCGCCCGAACAGCCCTTTTACATGCAGCTCGACTACACCGCTCCGCATGGCGACTTCCGCCGCCCGGCCGGGCCGGAGCCGGCGACCCGCCACTACGGCACCTTCGCCGGCGCCCCCTATCCGCACTCGCGGGAACAGGGCTTCAACGAGGGCAACGTCAACGACAAGCCCCGCTTCATCCGCGAAGCGCCCTACCTCTCGCTGCAGGAAATCCACACTTACCGGACCTACTACCAGAAGGCGCTGGAGTCGCTGCGCTCGATCGACGAAGGCGTCCACAGCGTGATCCAGACGCTTGGCGCCCTCCACCGCCTGCGCAACACCTACATCATCTTCACCTCGGACAACGGCTTCTTCTACGGCGAGCACCGGCTGACCGGCGGCAAGTTCCTCGCCTATGAGCCCTCGACCCACCTGCCGCTGTTGATCCGCGGCCCGGGGATCAAGCCGGGGACCCACACCGGCGAGCTGGCGGCGAACATCGACATCGCCCCGACCGTGCTCGAACTGGCCGGAGCCAAAGCCGACAAATCGATCGACGGCCGCTCGCTGACCCCGTACATGAAAGACCCCGAACTGCGCAGCCGGCGACCGATCCTGTTCGAGTCCTTCGTCCAGACCAACGACGTCGAAGAGAACGGCGGCGGCCCGGCCTCGGCCCCGGAAGGCGTCGCAGCGGGGACCGAAGGCGGCGGTGCGCAGATCAACGAACGGCCGCCCAGCGCCCTGCCAAAAGTGCCGCGCTCGGCCCGGCGCGACCGCCGCGAGGTGGCGGGGAACGGCGCCAGCGCCTCGATCGTGGCGCCGCCGAAAGACTACGAGGGGATCCGCCTCGGCCCCTACAAGTACATCGAGTGGCCGGACGGCGAGAAAGAGCTCTACGACATCACCAAGGACCCCTACGAGCTCAACAACATCGTCCGCGACAAGAACTACGACCCGATCCGCGCCTTCCTCCACGACCAGCTGCGCCGGCTCGAGGACTGCTCCGGCCGCACCTGCTCCGAAGTGACCCCGCCGCTGCCGCTGACCCGCGACCAGCAGCTGAAGATCAAACGGCAGCACGAAAAGGAACAGCGCGAACGGGAACGCGAACAGAAGATTCGCGAAGAAGCGCAGAAACAGCACGGACAGGGCGCGAAACCCGGCAAATAGCCGTCGTCGCGCAGGTGCATCGCCTTGCGCTGTTCCTTATCCAGATGTGATCGGGAAAAGGAACAGCGGAACGATGGTGAGGATTCCGAGCGGCTAGATCGTCGCCAGGAAGACCGCGAGGTCGGCGACCGCGAAGAGGCCGAGGGCGAGGGCCCAGGCCATGTAGGGCCGGGCGTGTTCGGGACCCGACGCCCACCAGACGACGTGATGGTCCCAGCGGCGAACCCAGGGCTCGCGCTCGCGCTTGGGCCGCCCACCGCGTCGCTTTTGGCGCGGCTCGTCTGCCTGCGGCTGCTGCTCCTGGGGCTCGCCTTCCTCGATCTCCGCCGCCGGGCGCGGCTCCGCTCCCGGCTCCTCGATCAGCTCGGTCTCGCTCTCCGCCGCGAAGACCTCGGTCTCGGCCTCGCCCTCGGTGCCCTCCGGCAGTGGCAGTTCCCCGGCCTCCGACGACGACGTCGGCGGCGGGTCTGGAAGCGGCGACTCCCCGGGCAGCTGCTCCTCGCCGGTCTCCGGCGGCAGTGACTCCTCCCCCGTCTCGGGCACCGGGTCCCCGTCGGCCGCGGGTGCCAGCGCCGCTTCCAGCTTCGGCGTCACCGGCTCGCGGGGCGGCGGAGGTGTCAAACCGGTCACGCCGGGGGCCGGTGGCGGCGGCTCGGGTGGCTCGTGGTGACGCGGCCGGGGCAACGCCTCGGGGCGCAGCCCCTCGATGCCCGCCGCCTCCAGCTCGGCCTCGAACTGGGCCTCGCGCGCCCGCGAGCGCAACATCGTCCAGATCGCCGCCAGCAGCGCTCCCCAGGCGGCGGCGAGAACGGCAAGCCGGGCCAGCCAGCCGACGTTTTCGTTCCCCAGCGCGATCAGCAGGAAGGGCTGGAGCAGCAGGGCCAGCAGCGGCGCCAGCAGGATCGCGCGAGTGCTCTCGGCGCGCCGGCTCTCCAGCGCCTGGAGAGCATCGGGGTCGCGTCGCTCATTCACGGGCCATCGCCCGCGATGGTGGCAGAGCTTCCTTAAGGAGAGCTACTCGATGACGGCGATGACATCGCCGTTGCCAACCGCGCCGCCCTCGGCGACGTTCAGCGCGGTGACCTTGCCGCCGCGGTGGGCGGTGATCTCGTTCTCCATCTTCATCGCCTCGATCACGCAGACCAGGTCGCCCTCGGCGACCTCATCGCCCTCGGCGACGGCGACTTTCAAGACCGTGCCCTGCAGCGGCGAGGGCAGCGACTCGCTCGAGGCGCTCGGCCCGGAGCCGCCGGAACGCTCGCGTTTCGGCGGTTTGCGACCACCGCCGGCGGCGGTGGTCGCCGCCCCGGCGACGGCCTCGCCGATCACGGTGACGTCGAAGAGCCGGCCCGAGACCTCGACCTTGTAATCGCGGCTGACGACCTCCTTCTCCTCCGCTTCGGCGGGCGGTGCCGCCTCGGCCGGAGCGGTCGACTTCAGCCACTCGGTGTCCTCCATCAGGTCGCGGCAGGTCTCGCCGTTCCGCCACTGGTCGGTGTCGAGGATCGCCTCGTGAAAAGGAATCAGCGTGGTCAGGCCGCCGGAGTCGTATTCGCCCAGTGCCCGCAGCATCCGCCGCGTCGCCTTTTCCCGGTCGACGTCCCAGACGACCAGCTTGGCCACCATCGGGTCGTACATCGGCGTCACCTCGGAGCCGCCCTCGACCCCGGAGTCGACCCGCACCCCCGGCCCCGAGGGCTCGCGGTAGCTCTCGCCGATCGGGCCCGGCGCCGGGGCGAATTTCTTCGCCGCGTTCTCGGCGTTGATCCGACACTCGATCGACCAGCCACGCATCTCCAGGTCGTCCTGGGAGATCGAGAGCGGCTCGCCGGCGGCGACGAGGATCTGCTCGCGGACGATGTCGACGCCGGTGACCATCTCGGTCACGCAGTGCTCGACCTGGACCCGGGTGTTCATCTCGAGGAAGAAGTACTCCTCGCCGACCTGCATGCCCTCGATCGTGCCGGCGCCGCGGTAGCCGACCGCGGCTGCCGCGTCGGTGGCGATCTTGCCGATCCGCTCGCGCATCTCGGCGTCGACGTGCGGGCCCGGGGCCTCCTCGATCACCTTCTGGTGACGGCGCTGGATCGAGCAGTCGCGCTCGCCGAGGTGGATCACGTTGCCGTGCGAGTCGGCCAGGACCTGGACCTCGACATGGCGCGGGTCCTCGAGGTAGCGCTCGATGTAGACGCGATCGTCGCTGAAGAACTTCTCGCCTTCGCGGGCCGAGCCCTCGAACGCATCTTGCAAGTCATCCGGCGTCATCGCCACCCGGAAGCCCTTGCCGCCGCCGCCGCCCGCCGCCTTGCAGGCGACCGGGTAACCGGCCTCGTCGGCCTGCGCCCGAGCCTCGTCGAGGTCTTTGGCGACCTCGGTCGAGCCGGGGACGATCGGCACGCCGGCCTCGGCCATGATCTCGCGCGCTTTCGTCTTCGAGCCCATCGCTTCGATCGACTCCGGCGGCGGCCCGATCCAGGTGATCCCGGCCTCGTCGCAGGCGCGAGCCATCTCGGCGTTCTCGGCAAGGAAACCGTAGCCGGGATGGATTCCTTCGGCCCCGGCCTCCTTCGCGGCGGCGATGATCTTGCCGATGTCGAGGTAGCTTTCGCTCGGCACCGCGGGGCCGATCAGGTAGGCCTCGTCGGCCGCGCGCACGTGCGGCGCGTCGCGGTCGATCTCCGAGTAGACGGCGACGGAGACGATGCCCATCTCCCGCAGGGTCCGCGCGACCCGGATGGCGATCTCGCCGCGGTTGGCAATCAGGACCTTCTGGAACACGGCGGCGCAGTCTATTTGTTGAGCCGCGGCTAGGCTGCGCCGATGAGCCTGATCGAGCTGCAGTCCCATTCGACCGTCTCCGACGGCCAATTGGAGCCGGCCGGCGTCGTCGCCGAAGCCGCCAAGGCTGGCGTCACGACCCTGGCGCTGACCGATCACGACGGTGTCGCCGGGGTGCCCGCGGCCGAAGAGGCTGCCGACGCGGCGGGGATCGAGCTGGTGCCCGCGATCGAGATGTCCTGCGTCCACCGCTACGCCGAAGACCTCCACGTCTGCGGCTACTGGATCGACCTGGAGAAGATCGCCCCCGCCTGCGAGCGCGCCCAGGGGGAGCGCCGTGCCCGCGCCGCCGAGATCGTCGAGAACCTCCGCCGCGAGGGCTTCGACCTCACCCTCGACGACGCGATCCGCGAGGCCGGCGCCGCCGACTCGATCGGCCGCCCCCACATCGCCCGCGCCGCCGGCGCGACCGGCGACCTCGGCCCCTTCTTCGAGGAGTACCTCGTTCCCGGCGCCAAGGCCTTCGTGCCGCGCCGCTGGCCGACCGCCGAGCAGGCGGTCGAGCTGATTCGCGACGCCGGCGGCGTCGCCGTCATCGCTCACCCCTACTGGGACGTCAAGGACCCGGCCCAGGTCGAGGACCTCGTCCGCTCCCTCTCACCCGACGGGATCGAGGCCTTCTACCCCAGCCACACCGAGGAGCAGACCAAGCACCTGCTCTCCCTCTGCGAGGAGCTCGGACTCGTCCCCACGGCATCCTCCGATTACCACGGCCCGACCCACAAGACCTTCAGCGAGTTCGGTGCCTACGACACCTTCGGCCTCGGCGAGCCCGTCGTCCCGACCCGCCCGTAGCGGACGTCCCCCGCTAGCTCTCCAGCTCGGTCCGCCTGCGCACCCAGGCAACGAACTCCTGCTCGGAGACCTCGCGCCCGGCCAGCCGCTCGACCATCGTCGCGATCTCATCGACATCCTCGCTCGGCCGCGGCCAAGGGATCTCGGCCCGTTCGAGCATCTCCCGCATGCACTCGTAGGCGACCCGCTTATTGCCGTCGGGGAACGGGTGGTTGCGCACGATCCGCGAGCAGCAGATCGCCGCCCGCTCCACCGGGTCAGGGTAGAAGTCGACGCCATCGAAGCTCGCGAACGGAGCCGCCAGCGCTGACTCCGCGCTCGGCAGCAGGATCATCCTCGCCAATCGCTCCGCTGATTCGGCGAGGATCGCCTCGGCGATCAGCAAGAGTTCGGCGATTTCCAATTGCTGGGAGGCCATGTATTAAAGATATTTCTAATAGCGGTATATATCAATATCCTTTTGCTATGACTGGTTTCATTGATAAAATCCAATCCGTCAATGGATACCGGTAAAGCTTCTTCCCCAACGAAAGCGATGAGCCTTCGCCTTCCCGCCGACCAGGCGGCGGCTCTCGAGGCCGTCGCCCGCGCGGACGACGTCCCCGTCTCCGAGGCAGTCCGCGAGGCGATCGACAGCCACATCGCGGCGCGGCGTGCCGACAAGGATTTCCAGAAGCGGCTGAAGCGCCGGCTAGAAGAGGACCGCGAGTGCCCTCGAACGACTCGCCCGCTAGCGCTTCTTCTTCAGGACGATCTTCTTGGCCTTGGTGCGCGGGAGACCGCCGGTGGGGGTGAAGGTGACCTTGGCGCGGAGGCGGACCTTGCCTTCCTTCTGGAGTTCGTGCCTGGCCCCGCCGCTGGCGCGGACGGGGAGGCGGGCGAGGGTGGGCCGGCGGACGGCGAGCTTGCGCTTGGCGATGCCGCCGCCTTTGAGCAGCAGCTTGCCGGCGGCGGGGACTTTGACCAGCAGGGTCGCGGTGCCCTGCTTGCGGTCGTACTTGACTTTGCCGAACTTGAAGTCGTTGGAGGGCTGGATCGGCAGCGGCTTGAGTTCGGGCGAGTTGGACTTGCCGCCATTGGCGCCGGTGCAGGGAGGGATCGCGGCGCCGGGCTCGCCGAAGCGCTCGAGCCGGGCGAATTCTTCGGCGCTCTCGGCGACGAGGAGGCTGCCGCTGCAGTCGAGCACCAGGCCGAAGGGGTCCGGAGTTGCCCCGTTCACCGTCGTTTCGGGACTGTTGACGCAACCGCTCGCCAGGGTGCAGACCTCAAAGGTGGGGGCGCCATCGAGGACGCCGGCGCCGAAGGCGCGGATGAACTGGCCGCTTTCGGTGAACTGCGAGACCCGGTCGAGACCGATGTCGCCGACGTAGATCGAGCCGCCCGCGTCGACCGCGAGGTGGGACGGGGCGATCAGGGCGCCCGCCCGGGGCGCCGCCACGCCGCTCCGGCATTCGAGGGTGCAGATGTCACCGCCTGCAATCGAGGAGTCGACGCCGGCGCCGAAGGCACGGACGAATTCGCCGTCGATGGTGAACTCGTCGATGCGGCGGTTGCCCGCGGGCGCGTTTTCGGTGCTCCGCAGATTCCCGTCGCTGACCGCGAGCAGGCCGCCGGGCAGCAGCTTCACGTCCTGGGGCACTTCCACCCCGCCGGCGAATTCGAATTCGGTCCCGACCTCGCAGCCGCTGGCGGCGGTGCAGCGGTTGGAGAAGTCGGTGAGATTGACTTCGGTGCCCAGCGCGAAGAGGAATTCGCCGAGCGAGGCGAAGACGTCGATCCGGTCGTTGCCGCTGTCGGCGACGTAGATCCGCCCGCCGGTGTCGACGGTCAGCCCACTCGGTTCGACGATGCCGCCGGCAGCTGAGCCTTCTTCGCCGCCGCCGTTCGCTTCGCCGGCCTGGCAGCCGATCGTCGGCGTGCAGACATCGCCGCCGGGCGGAGCGACCTTCTTGCCGAAGGCGAATAGAAAGGCGCCGCCGGCACTGAAGACGTCGATGCGGTTGTTGTTCTCATCGGCCACCAAGACGTCGCCGGAAGGGCTGATCGCGACCGAGGCCGGCGTCGCCAGCTCGCCTGCGGCGTCGCCGGCGTTCCCAGCGACGCAACCGCTGGCGGCGGTGCAGAGGTCACCGCCGGCGGGGGCGACTGAGGCCCCGAAGGCGAAGTCGAAGCTGCCGTCCGGGTTGAAGACGTCGACCCGCTCGTTGCCGAGGTCGGCGACGTAGACGTCGCCGTTGGCCGCCACCGCGATCCCGCCCGGGACGTTGACCTGCCCAGCGCCTACGCCGAAGCCGGCGAAGCTCGACAGCGGCGCGAAGGCCGACGCCGCCGCCGGCAGCATCAGTGCCGCGGCTGCGATCGCCAAGACAACTAGAACCCCGGTACCGCTCCGCCTCATCCCCCGCTCCTTCTCCCTTGCCTCACCGGACAACGGTCGCAGAGTAAACGAAAGGAGCTAGTTGATCCCGCACTCGGTCTTCGCCAGGCCGGCCCAGCGGCCGTCGCGCGAGGAACCGCCGGGGGAGACCGGCTTGGTGCAGTGAGTGCAACCGATCGAGGGATAACCGTGATCGTGGAGCGGGTTGTACGGCAGCTGATGCTCGTGGATGTAGTTCCAGACGTCGGCTTCGCTCCAGTTGGCCAGCGGGTTCACCTTCCAGAGGCCGAATTTGCGGTCCCAGCCGAGCTTCGGCGTCTTCGCCCGGCTGGCCGAGTCGCCGCGGCGCACGCCGGCGGCCCAGACCTCGACCGAGTCGAGCGCTCGCCGCATCGGGTCGACCTTGCGCAGGCCGCAGCAGGCGTCCGGGTCGTGCTTCCAGAGCTCGTCGCCGAACTCGGCGGCCTGCTCCTCGAGCGAGATGTTGTGGTAGCGGTCGAACTCGATTCCCAGCGTCTCTTCGAGCCGGTCCCGGGTCTCGTAGGTCTCCGGGAAGAGGACGTCGGTGTCGAGGTAGAAGAAGCGCGCCTCCGGGTTGATCGTGCTCGCCAGGTGGGCGGTCACCGAGCTCGTCTTCTGGAACGAGGCGGCGATGTAGTGGTCCTGGCCGAAGGTGTCGAACATCCACTCGATCGTCTCGGCCGCGGTCGCGTCCTCGAGCTCGGCGGCGATCGCCTCCTGGTCGAGGTCGGTCGCTGTCGGCACATTGCCGGAGAGGGTCGCGGGCGGAGGCTTCATATCTGGCTGTCGAATCGGAATCGAACGCGACTCAGATCGCGCACTCCCCCTCACCGCGCTCCACTTTGTAGGGAGTCGCGCGGTTCCAATCGATGAACTGCTGCATCGTCTCGAGGCTGAACTCGACCGGCAGGGTCAGGTCCTTGACCTTCGCTTCGAAGCTCTCGGCACCGACTCGCTCGGCGAAGGCGTTGAACTCCTCGCCCTCGTCGCGGTCGGCCTCGTACATCTGCACCCAACGCTCGACCGCCTCGGGGACGCGTTTGGCCGGCAGGCGCGATTTCAGTCGCTTGCCGTAAATGACCTCGCCGCCCTCGTAGTTGCCGCCGATGTGCGGGATGTAGGCGGGCAGCTGGCGACCGCCGACTTTCAGCGAGGCTCCGTAGAAGCCGATGTTGGCGATGTGGTGCTGGCTGCAGCCGTTTGGGCAGCCGCTCATCTTCACGTGCACCTTCTTGGTCAGCTCGTCCTCGATGCCCATCGCTTCGAGCCGCTCCTGGACCGCGCGGTTGAGGCCCATCGAGCTGGTGATCCCGAGTTTGCAGCTGTCGGTGCCGGGGCAGGAGACGACGTCGGTGATCTCGCGGGCGCCGGGCTCGCCGAGCCCGAGCTCGACCAGGCGGGCCCAGACGTCGTAGAGGTTCTCGTCGCGGACCCAGCGCAGGACGAAGTTCTGCTGCACGGTCGAGCGGGCGCTGCCACCGGTGAACTCGCGCATGATCGCGCCGAGGCCGCGGAACTGCTCCGGGGTGAGGTCGCCGCGGGTGATTTTCACCTCGACCGCGGAGAAGCCCTCCTGCCGCTGCGCCTGGACGTTGGCGGCGACGAAGCGCTCGAACTCGGAACGGTCGCCGTTCGGCGAAGCCGAGGACGGGCGAACCTCGGGAGCACGCCGCTCCTCGTCGTCGTCGAAGCGCAGCCGCTCGACCAGCTCGGGGCCGAATTCGCGCTCCTCGACCCACTCGCCGGCGAGCTCCTCGTCGACCTGCTCGCGGAAGGCGTCGATGCCGATTTTGTCGACCAGGACCTTGATCCGGGCGCGGGCGCGGTTGACGCGCAGCCAATCCTGGCGATCGAAGATGCGGAAGACGGCCTCGGCGACCTTCAGGTAGTCGCCGTTGTCGGCCTCGACGAACTCGTAGAGGGTCGGAGCGACGCGGGCCATGATCGAGGTGCCGCCGCCGACCCGGACCTCGAAGCCCTTGACGCCGTCCCGTTCGCGGCTGATGAAGGCGATGTCGTGGATGCCGGTGATCGCCCGGTCCTCGTCGGAGCCGCTGAAGGCGGTCTTGATCTTGCGCGGCATCAGCTGCGTCGTCGGGTGGCGGACGAAGTAGCGGACGTAGGCGGTCGCATGAGCGGTCGGGTCGAAGATCTCATCCGGCGCCACCCCAGCCCAGGGGTCGCCGGTGACGTTGCGGACGGTGTTGCCGCAGCCCTCGCGGCTGGAGAGTTTGGCCTCGGCGATCACCCGCAGCAGCTCCTCCATATCGCGCAGCGGCACGTGGTGGATCTGGATGTTCTGGCGGGTGGTGACGTGGCCTTTGACCAGCGGCGCCCAGCGCTCGACGACCTCGGCGAAGGCGTCCATCTGGTCGGGGGTGACGCCGCCCATCGGCAGCTTGACCCGGACCATCTGCACGTTCGGCTGGCGCTGCCCATAGACGCCCTGTTTGAGGCGGAAGCCGATGAACTCGTTTTCCGGCAGCTGCTCGGCGAGGAACTTCTCGGCTTCGTTGTCGAAGTCGTCGAACTCGCGCTCGATGATCGGGATGATGTGCCCGGGGACGTTCTCGTAGGTCTCCGGGTTCTCGACGGTGCCGACCCGGCCTTTGCCCCGCTGCTCCTTCTGCTCCGCGACGACTAGCTCCATGCGGAGCAATGTAGCAAAACCTGACAGGAATTCAGGTATTTAGCCCTGAGCGGCTTTTTTGCGCGCCTCGAGCACCGCCGCGGCCTCCCCGGACTCGGCCGCGTAGCCGTCCTCAGGCTCCAGCTGCAGGCCCTCTTCCTCCCAGCCGACGATCCCCTCGGAGAGCTTCGCCGCGTCGTAGCCGGCCTCGGCCAGGGCGGCGGTCGCCATCGAGGAGCGGTTGCCGCCGCGGCAGTAGAGGACTACCGGCGCATCCTTGTCGAGCTCGCCGGCGCGGGTCGCCAGCTCGTCCAATGGCAGGTGGACGGCGCCGGGTATCCGGCCCGCCTCCCACTCGTGGTCGGCGCGGACGTCCACCAACTGGGCGCCGGCGGCGACCATCTCCCGCGCCTCGTCGCGCGAGACCTCGCGCACGCCCTCCTCCGGACCCTGCGTCTCCTCCGCCATCAGTCGACCTCCGTTCCCTCGACCAGGAACGCCACCCGGACGTGGGCCCGGTACTCGTCCAGGTTCTCGCCGCGGATGCCGGTCGAGACGATGTCGACGGCGCGGATGTTGCGCAGCGAGCCTTCGGCCTGGTTCAGTGCCTGCCTCGCCGCGTCGTCGGTCGAGGTCTTCGAGCTGCCGACCAGCTCGATGATCTTCACGACTGCCACTTGGTTCCTCCTCCTGAGTCCAGCGGGCTTTCCTTCGCAGCGACGCCCTCCAGCAGCGCCGCTCGCTGCCAGGCGCTCGCTTGGTTCGGCGCCGCCGCCGGGGCGGCCGCGAACTCGGCCTCGAAGCGGGCGATCGCCGCGGCGACTGCCGCCGCCTCCTCGCCGGTCGCGCTCTTCCGTGCCATCGCTTGGAGCCTAGATGATCGATTCGGAGGCGCGCAGCCGGAATTGGCACGGTCGTTGACAGGGCCGTAACTCGGATCGATTCCAAATTAGGAATACTGCATCGGGTGCCGACGGTGGTGGAGATGGAGCGGGAGCTGCGCGGGGCCGAGTTGCGGGTGACGCGCCCGCGGATGGCGGTCCTGACCGCTGTCCACGACCACCCGCACGCCGACACCGGCACGCTCGTCGCCGCCGCCCGCGAGGGGCTGCCCGAGGTCTCCGTGCAGGCCGTCTACGACGGACTGCGGACGCTGACCGAGGCCGGCCTGGTGCGGCGGATCGAGCCCGCCGGGCACCTCGCCCGCTACGAGTCGCGGGTCGGCGACAACCACCATCACGTCGTCTGCCGCTCCTGCGGCGCGATCGCCGACGTCGACTGCGCCGCCGGCGCCGCACCCTGCCTCGCCCCCAACGAAGACCACGGCTACGAGATCGTCGAGGCCGAGGTCGTCTACTGGGGAACCTGCCCCGACTGCCAATCACGAATTCCGGAGGAAGCCAGTGCCTGAGCATCACGACCAGCCCGACGCCGTCGTCGGAGAGATGAACGAGGAGCACCCGACCGAGGGCTGCCCAGTCGCCCACGAGCGGGCGCCCGAGCCGACCGAGGGCGGCGGCAACCGGGGCTGGTGGCCGCAGCGGCTGAACCTCAAGATTCTCGCCAAGAATCCGGTCGAGGCCGACCCCTTCGGCGGCGAGTTCGACTACGCGGCGGCCTTCGAGGCGCTCGACCTCGACGCGGTCAAGGCCGACATCGCCGCGGTCCTCACCACCTCCCAGGAATGGTGGCCCGCCGACTACGGCCACTACGGCCCGCTGATGATCCGGATGGCCTGGCACAGCGCCGGCACCTACCGGGTCAGCGACGGCCGCGGCGGCGCCGGGGCCGGACAGCAGCGCTTCGCACCGCTCAACTCCTGGCCCGACAACGCCAACCTCGACAAGGCGCGGCGGCTGCTCTGGCCGGTCAAGCAGAAGTACGGGCGCTCGCTCTCCTGGGCCGACCTGATGGTGCTGACCGGCAACGTCGCCCTGGAGTCGATGGGCTTTGAGACCTTCGGCTTCGGCGGCGGCCGCGAGGACGTCTGGGAGCCGGACGAAGACGTCTACTGGGGCCCGGAGACCGAGTGGCTCGGCGACGAGCGCCACAGCGGCGAGCGCGAGCTGGAGAAACCGCTGGGAGCGGTCCAGATGGGGCTGATCTACGTCAACCCGGAGGGGCCGAACGGCAACCCGGACCCGGCGGCGGCGGCGCACGACATCCGCCAGACCTTCGCCAACATGGCGATGAACGACGAGGAGACGGCGGCGCTGATCATCGGCGGCCACACCTTCGGCAAGACCCACGGCGCCGCCGACCCGGAAAAGTTCGTCGGGGCCGAGCCCGAGGGCGCCTCGCTGGAGCAGCAGGGCCTCGGCTGGCGCAACACGTATGAGAGCGGCAACGGTTCGGCGACGATCACCAGCGGCCTCGAGGGCGCCTGGACGGCGACCCCGGTGAAGTGGGACAACAGCTTCCTCGAGACCCTCTTCGGCCACGAGTGGGAGCTGACCGAGAGCCCGGCCGGAGCGGCGCAGTGGAAGCCGGTGGACGGCGAGGCGAACGTCCCCGACGCCCACGACCCGGCGGCGCGCCACATGCCGACGATGCTGACCACCGACCTGGCGATGCGGGTGGACCCGGATTACGAGCGGATCTCCCGCCGCTTCCTCGAGCACCCGGAGGAGATGGCCGACGCCTTCTCCCGCGCCTGGTTCAAGCTGACCCACCGCGACATGGGCCCGCGGAGCCGCTACCTCGGGCCGGAGGTGCCGACGGAGGAGCTGATCTGGCAGGACCCGATCGCGGTCGCGGGCGAGCCGATCGGCGAAGGCGACGCGGCGGCGCTGAAGGAGCAGATCCTCGCCTCGGGGCTCTCGGTCGCCGACCTGGTCGCGGCGGCCTGGGCCTCGGCGGCGAGCTTCCGCGGCAGCGACAAGCGCGGCGGCGCCAACGGCGCGCGGGTGCGGCTGGAGCCGCAGCGGAGCTGGGAGGTCAACGACCCGGACCGGCTCGCCAACGTGCTCGAGACCCTGGCGGGGATCCAGCGCTCGTTCAACGACGGCCAGAACGGCAGCGGCGTGCGGGTCTCGCTCGCCGACCTGATCGTGCTCGGCGGCGGCGCGGCGGTCGAGCGGGCAGCGGAGGCGGGCGGCCACACGGTGACCGTCCCCTTCGCCCCCGGTCGCGGCGACGCCACCGAGGAGCAGACCGACGCCGACTCCTTCGCACCGCTGGAGCCGACCGCCGACGGCTTCCGCAACTACCTGCGCGGCGGCCACCGGCTGCCGGCCGAGTACCTACTGCTCGACCGGGCCAACCTGCTGACCCTGAGCGCGCCGGAGATGACCGTGCTGCTCGGCGGCCTGCGGGTGCTCGGCGCGAACAGCGGCGGCTCGCGGCAGGGCGTCCTGACCGAGCGGCCGGAGCAGTTGACGAACGACTTCTTCGTCAACCTGCTCGACCCGGGCGTCTCCTGGAAGGCGACCGACGAGAGCGCGGAGACGTTCGAGGGCAGCGTCGAGGGGGCGCCGAAGTGGACCGGCAGCCGCGCCGACCTCGTCTTCGGCTCGAACTCGGAGCTGCGGGCGCTGGCCGAGGTCTACGCCTCCGACGACGCCGGCGAGAAGTTCGTCGCCGACTTCGTCGACGCCTGGGTGAAGGTGATGAACCTGGACCGCTTCGACCTGCGCTGAGGCGCTCAAGCCCCGGGTCGGCGCGCCTGCCGGCCCGGGGTGAGCGCGGCGCGTCGCCGCCGCAGGTGAGCGGCGACGCGGACGGCGACGGCAGCCGGTTCGCGTTCGAGCCGCACGTCGGTGACCCGGATCACCTCGATCCCTTCGAGCAGCAGGTCGTCCTCGCGCCGCCGGTCGCGCTCGAAGGAGTCGCGCGAGCCGTGGGTCGCGAAGACGTCGATTTCGACCGCGAAGCGCTCCGCCTCCCAGTAGGCGTCGAGCTCGTAGCGGCCGACGAAGACGTTCGTCGCCGGCAGCGGCAGACCCGCGGCGCGGACTACCTCGAGGAAGTCCCGCTCGACGTCCGAGCGCAGCACCCGCACCCGCGGCCGGTAATCCGCGGCGGCACGTCGCAGCGCCGTGTGGCCGAGATGGCCGCGCGACCTCCCGAGCAACTCGTCGAGCTGCCGAAAGTCGAGGAATTTCAATTCTTCCGCCCGCTTCAGGAACTTCCCGAGCCTCTCCGCCGGCACCAACGGCGCGAGGTCCAGCAACGTCCGCGGCCAAGAGGTCACCGGAACCCCGTCGACCCTCGACGTATCTGCTTCGGCAAGCAAACAAAAATGCAGGTGGAAGCCGGCCTTCTGATGCCGTTTCGTCGGCACGGTGAGGTGGATCGAGCTCGGAGCGGAGCGAATGAAGCCCCATAGCCACGCGGCAGACCAGTGGCTCGCTACCGAGGGGCGGCAAGCGAGCACCGCCGCCATGCAGTTGCCGTGCCAGGTCAATCGCGTGTGGCCGACGGCATACACGCCTCGATGTAGTCGCTTCAACCTGCCGACACCGTTCGCCTTCGACGCCGAATTCCGCGAATACCCCAGCGCCTTCAGCTGCCGGGTCGACACGACTCCGTGCTGCCTAGTCGCTAGTGCCAGCAGGGGCTTGTGCCGAATCGGTCCCTCGCCAGCGTGCGGTTGCTGTTTGTCACCCACAGGGTTACAAGCAGCAACAGGTTCCCTTCTCTCCCCCCGCAGTCGGGGACGATGGCGGTGTTTGGGACTAGCCGTTGAGGCCGGGGACGGGGGTGCCGTGCTTGACGATGGCGCAGTTGAACGGGGGCGGGTCGAAGGGGTCGGTGAGGCCTCGGCCTTCGGGGTGACCTGTGGGCTTGGTCAGGCCTCCGCCTCTCGATTTCGGCTTGGGGTGGGGCGGGAGGCCGGGGGCGCATTGGATCGAGCGGTCGGCGTGGCCGTCACGGGCGTCGATTACGTCGTCGCCGCCGTTGCCGATGAAGATGTCGCGGCCGGGCTGGCCGAGGATCGCGTTGGCGCGGGAGTTGCCGACGAGGACGTCGGGGCCGAAGCTGCCCTCCATGTCCTCGTCACTGGGCGAGAGATGGACGCGGGCGCAGCCGGGGGTGTCGAGGAGCCAGGCGGAATGGAGGGGGAAGGAGACCTCGAGGATGCCGGGATGGGTGCCAACCTCGGCGAAGGAGGCGTCGTCGCGGCCTGGGCCGCCGACCAGCGCCCCGCCGGAGCAGCCGCCGCCGGCCGCGAGCAGGTCGCCATCGGGGCCGCCGTAGAGGTAGGTGGGGCCGGGGACGCCGCCAACCAGGCCGTCGGCACCGGCGCCGCCGTAGAGCTTGTCGGCGCCGGGGCCGGACTCGATCAGGTCGTCCTCGGGGCCGCCGTGGATGACGTCGTCGCCGAGGCCGCCGGCGATCCGTACCAGCCCGACCGCCAGCAGCGACCCCTGCACCCGCAGGCCGTCGTCGCCCGGGCCGAGGTCGGCCATCAGCCAGCGGGCCGGCCCGTCGGCGGCGCAGCTGACCGACTTGAGGTCAGCGGTCGCGAATTCGCAGCCGGGCCCGGCCGCCAGCGCCCGGGTCGAGCTGACGCCGAAGCGGTCGCTCGCCTCGCCGAAAGCGACGACGATGCCGTCGCGGCCGGCGCCGCCGACCACCTGCAGCCCGGCGCCGCCGCCGAGCGCCGGGTCGAGCTGAACGTAGGCCGAGCCAACCGGCGCCGCTTCCTTCCCGCAGGAGATGGTCCGACCTTTGGCGCCGCTGCAGCGGTCGCTGCCCTGGCCGCCGTCGACCACGTCCGCACCGCCGCCGCCGCGGATGTGGTCGTCGCCGGCGCCGCCGTCGAGCTGGTTGACCTGCTTGTTGCCGATCAGGGTGTCGCGGAGGGCCGAGCCTTCGATGCTCTCGAAGCCGAAGAGCTCGTCGTGGCCGTCGCCGAGCGCCCGGTGGGCGGGCAGCGAGGCCCAAACGCCGGTGCCCTTGCCGCCGGCGACCTTGGTCGCGAAGGAGGCGATGTCGCCGCCGCCGGCCCCGCCCGACATTCGGTCGAAGCCGTAGTCGCCGTGAACCAGGTCGTAGGCGCCGGGGCCGCCGTTGACGACGTCGATGCCGAGCCCGCCGCCAACCTCGTCGTAGCTCCCCGCCCCGCCGTTCGCCTGGTCGTCGCCGAGGTCGCCGTACACCTGGTCGTCGTTGCCGGCGCCGCCGTCGAGGTCGTCGTTGCCGCGACCGCCGTGGATCAGGTCGGCGCCGGGGCCGCCGCAAATGAGGTCGTTGCCGAGGCTGCCGTAGATGCGGTCGTTCCCCGGGCCGCCCCAGACGACGTCGCGGTCGGGGGTGCCGTGGATGACATCGTCCCCGTCGGTGCCGACGATCGTCGCTGGCCGCCCATGGCAGGTGGGCGCGCCGCCACCTTTCCCCTTCGGGGTCGCGGCGACGGCGGCACCGGCCAGCACCATCAGCGCGGCCAGCACCGCGATCGCCGCAGCCAGCTTCATCCGGGTGCGCTCAGGCGGCGCTGCGGATCAGCTTCTTGTTGACGAACTCGTCCGCCCCGTAGCGGCCGAGCTCGCGGCCGAACCCCGAGCGCTTGAAGCCGCCGAAGGGCAGCTCCGCCGCGTCGGCGCCGACCAGGTTGACGTAGACCATCCCCGCTTCGATCTGGTTCGCGACCCGCTCGGCCTGCTCGGAGTCGGTGGTCATCAGGAAGGAGCCGAGCCCGAACGGGGTCTGGTTGGCGAGCTCCACCGCCTCCTCCTCGGAGGCGACCTTGTAGACCTGGGCGACCGGGCCGAAGAACTCTTCCTGGGAGGCCTCGGAGCCGGGCTCGATCCCGGCCAGGATCGTCGGCTCGAAGAAGTTGCCGTCGCGGTTGCCGCCGACGATCACCTCGGCGCCATTCGCGACCGCCCGCTTCACCTGGTCCTCGAGCCGGTCGGCGGCGGAGGCGGAGGAGAGCGGGCCGACCGCGGTGTCCTCGGAGGTCGGGTCGCCCGGCTTCGCTCCTTCCAGCTGTTGCTTGAACTTCTCCATGAACTCGTCGTAGAGGCCCTCGGCGACGATGAAGCGCTTCGCGGCGTTGCAGGACTGGCCGGTGTTGTCGAGGCGCGCTTCGGCCGCCGCCTCCGCGGCGCTGCCGACGTCATCGGAGCCGAGCAGGATGAACGGGTCGGAGCCGCCGAGCTCGAGCACGACCTTCTTCAGGTTGGCGCCGGCGATTGCCGCCACCGCCGCCCCGGCGCGCTCCGAGCCGGTCACCGAGACCCCGTGGACGCGCGGGTCGGCGATCACCCACTCGATCTGCTCGTTGGTCGCGTAGATGTTGTTGTAGGCGCCCTCGGGGAAGCCTGCGTCGTCGAACATCTGCGCCATCGCCGCGGCCGATTCCGGGCATTGCGGCGCGTGCTTGAGCAGGATCGTGTTGCCGATCACCAGGTTCGGGCCGGCGAAGCGAGCCACTTGGTAATACGGGAAGTTCCAGGGCATGATCCCGAGCAGCACCCCGAAGGGGCTGCGGCGGACCACCGCGGTGCCTTCGCCCTCGTCCAGCTCGATCGTGTCGTCGGCCATCAGACTCTCGGCGTTGTCGGCGTAGAAGCCGTAGATTTCGCCGCAGAAGTCGACCTCCATCAGGGCCTGCTCGACCGGCTTGCCCATCTCGCGGACGATGATCTCGGCCAGCTCCTGGCGCCGCTCCACATGCAGCTCGCCGACCTTGCGAACCAGCTCCGCGCGCTCGGCCACGGTCGAGCTCTGGCCCCAGCCCTTGGAGGCCGCGTCGGCGCGGTCGATCGCCGCGCGCAGGTCGGCGTCGGAGATCTCCGGGAACTCCTTGACCGTTTCACCGGTGGCTGGATTGACTACCGCGTAGGTGCTCATCTGAATCTCCTGTGGTCGTCGATGTCCGGTCGCGCCTAGGAGGCGCCCGCGGTCTCCCGGCCGCCGAGGCCCAGGGCCTCCTCGACCGGCGTGTACTCCATACCCACTCCCTCCGCCACCGCCGGATGGGTGACCTTCCCGCCGGCGACGTTAACACCGGGCCGCAGCCCCGGGTCGCGCTTGATCGCCCCGGCGACCCCTTCCTCGGCGAGGGCGATCGCGTAGGGCAGGGTGGCGTTGGTCAAAGCGCCGGTCGAGGTAATCGGCACCGCGCCGGGCATGTTGGCGACGCAGTAGTGGGTGATCCCGTCAACCTCGAAGGTCGGCTCGGCGTGGGTGGTCGGGCGCGAGGTCTCGAAGCAGCCGCCCTGGTCGATCGCGACGTCGACCAGGACCGCCCCGGGCTTCATCAGCTTCAGCTGCTCGCGGCGGATCACGTACGGCGCCCGCGCCCCGTGGACCAGCACCGCGCCGATCACCATGTCGGCCTGCGGCAGCATCTCCTCGACCGCCAGCGTGGTCGAGTAGACGGTCGAGCAGCGGCCACCGAAGGTTACGTCGAGTTCGCGCAGGCGGTCGATCGAGCGGTCGAAGACGAAGACGTCGGCCTCCATCCCGATCGCGATGAAGGCGGCGTTCATACCGACCACGCCGCCGCCGATCACCATCACGTTGGCCGCGGCGACGCCGGGGACGCCGCCGAGCAGGATGCCGCGACCGCCGAGCGGTTTCTCCAGCATGAAGGCGCCGGCCTGGGTGGCGATCTTCCCCGCCACCTCGCTCATCGGCGCCAGCAGCGGCAGCCGCCCGTGGGCGTCCTCGACCGTCTCGTAGGCGATCGCGGTGACCCCCGAGTCACATAGCCCGCGGGTCTGCTCCGGGTCGGGCGCCAGGTGCAGGTAGGTGAAGAGCAGCTGGCCCGGGCTCAGCATCGCGATCTCCTCCGCCTGCAGCTCCTTGACGTGGAGGATCATCTCGGCCTCGTCGAAGACCCCCTTCGCATCGGCGACGATCTTCGCCCCCTGCGCCTCGTAGCGCTCGTCGGGGATCGCACTGCCGAGGCCGGCGCCGGCCTGGATCAGGACTTCGTGCCCGCGCTCGGCGAGCTCGCGGACGCCGGCCGGCGTGATCGCCACCCGGTACTCGTCGGACTTGATCTCCGTCGGTACTCCGATCTTCATGCCACCAACTCCCTCGCTCGCAGGGCCAGCCAAAACTCGATCCGGTCGTGGGCGCGGGAGAGGTCGCGCCCGGTCAGCTCTTCCACCTTGCGCATCCGGTAGCGCAGGGTGTGGCGATGGCAGTAGACCTCGCGGGCGGCCTTCTCCCACTGCCCGTTCTGCTCGATGAACGCCTCCAGCGAGCGCAGCAGCTCGCCGCCGTACTCCTCGTCGCCGCGCTCGATCGGGCCAAGGACGCTGTCGCAATAGAGCAGCAGCGCCTCGTCGTCCTGGATCGAGAGCAGCAGGGTGAAGGCGCCGAGGTCGCGCCAGGAGGCGACCTCCGGGGCGGAGCCGTTGTCGAAGGCGGTCGCCTCGAGCGCGCAGCGGGCCTCGTGGAAGGCATGGCGGAGCTTCTCCGGCGCCTCGGTGCGGCTGGCGGCGGCGCGGACGGCGGCGCCCTCCGCGCTCAGCGCCCGGCGGGCCGCCGCGGCGACCTCGAGCGGGTCGCGGTCGGCGGCGTCGACGACGGCGCAGAGCAGCTCGCGACCGCCGGCCGGGTGCGGGGCGACGACCGCCGGCACGCCCTCGGCGCCAAGCGCCCGCTCCAGCACCCCGGCGGCGCTGCCGGGACCGTCGAGGGCGAAGACGAGGACGGCGGCCTCCTCGCCGATCCCGAACGGCTCCAGCCGGCGCCGCAGCTCAGAGGCGTCCATGCGGCCACCGAGGGCGGCGGCGAGGACGTCGCCGGCGAGCCGCCGCTCGGTCTCGCGGGCGACCCGGCGGCGCATCAGCTCCAGCGCCACCACCGCGACCGCCATCTGCAGGATCAGCCGCTCGAAGTCGCCGAGGCCGCCGGAGTCGCGGACGATCACCACCCAGGCCTGCGGGGCGCCGCCGCCGGGCGAGATCACCGGGTGGGCCAGGGCCCGACCGGCGACCGAGGGATGCGAGGGGACGAACGGGTGGCCGTCGCCGGAGTGGCCGAGCGCCTCGCGGCGGATGCCGGCGATCGCCTCGGTCGAGAGCTGGCGGCGGAAGCCGCGACCGGCGAGGCGCTCGCCGCGGGCGTCGAGGATCGCCACGGTGCCGCCGACGGCGCTGGCGATCGTCGCCGCGATCTCCTCCAGCCCACGCTCCTCGAGCACCAGCCGCTCCAGCCGCCGCTGCACCGCGATCCCTCGCTGCAGCACCTCGTACTGCTCGTTGACGAGGCGGGCGAAGGCCTTCTCGGTGATCGCGATGAACGGGGTCGAGTAGGGGACCTCGAAGAGCGGGAAGTCCCGTGCCTCGGCCGCCTTGACCAGCGCCGCCGGCAGCTTCGCGTGGCTGAAGCCGGTGCCGAAGCCGAGCCCGGCGAGGTTGCGGTCGGCGAGGATGTCGACGAAGGAGCGCTGCTTGGCGGCGGTGTCGAGCGGGATCCCGGTGGTCAGCATCAGCTCGCCGCCGGAGAGCCATGGCGTCGGGTCCTGCAGCTCGGAGATGTGGACCCAGCGCACCGGCGCACCGGCACCGGTGCGCCCGGCCGCCAGCTCGAGGTCGAGCTCGTCGAGCAGGCTCTGGACGGTGAGCACCTCGCCTCCCTACAGGCCGGTTCCCCCGCGCCCGGTCTGCGGGCGGGAGGTACCGCCGGAGGAATCGACCACCTGCTCCCAGGCGTCCGTGAGGACGCCGCGGAGGACGTCGTGCATTTCCTCGAACTGCTGGCTGTCGGCGATCAGCGGCGGCGCCAGCTGGATCACCGGGTCGCCGCGGTCGTCGGCGCGGCAGATCAGCCCGCGCTTGTAGAGCTCGGCGGAGAGGAAGCCGCGCAGCAGCCGCTCCGACTCCTCCTCGTTGAAGGTCTCCTTGGTGTCCTTGTCCTTGACCATCTCGATCGCCTGGAAGTAGCCGGCGCCGCGCACGTCGCCGACGATCGGCAGGTCGCGCAGGGACTCCAGCATCCCCCGGAACTCGTCTTCCTTGGCGAGCACGTGGCCGCAGAGGTCCTCGTTCTCGTAGACGTCGAGGTTGGCCATCGCGATCGCCGCGGCGAGCGGGTGGCCGGCGAAGGTGAAGCCGTGGGCGAAGGAGGCGTGCCCCTCCATGAACGGCTCGGCCAGCTTGTCGGAGGCGATCAGCGCGCCCATCGGCGCGTAGGCCGAGGTCAGCGCCTTGGCGGTGGTGATCATGTCCGGCTGGTAACCGAAGCGTTCGCAGCCGAAGTAGTGGCCGAGGCGGCCCCAGGCGCAGATCACCTCGTCGGAGATCAGCAGCACGTCGTACTCATCGCAGATCTCCCGCACCCGCTGGAAGTAACCGTCGGGCGGGACGAAGCAGCCGCCGGCGTTCTGGACCGGCTCGACGATCACCGCGGCGACCGTCTCCGGGCCCTCGAAGACGATCCGCTCCTCGATCGCGTCGGCCGCCCAGAGCGGGTCGCGGTCCTCGGGCCAGCGGTAGACGTTGGTGTTCGGCACGTGGCAGGCGCCGGAGACGAGCGGTTCGAACTGGTTGCGCAGCTCGGTGATCCCGGTCGCCGAAAGCGCCCCCAGCGAGGTGCCGTGGTAGGCGACCTCGCGGGCGATGAATTTGTGCTTCTGGCCTTTGCCGTGGACGCGGTGGTAGTTGCGGGCCAGCTTCAGCGCCGACTCGACCGCCTCGGAGCCGCCGTCGGTGAAGAAGACGCGGTTGAGTTCGCCGGGGGCGAGGCTGGCGACCCGGGCCGCCAGTTCGATCGCCCGCGGGTGGGCGTAGCTCCACAGCGTGTAGAAGTCGAGCTCTTCGACCTGGCGCGCCGCGGCCTCGCCGTACTCGGTACGACCGTGGCCGGCGTTGACGCAGAACAGCGCCGAGAGGCCGTCGAGGTATTTGTTGCCGGCGTCGTCGAAGACGTAGCAGCCGTCGGCGCGGGTGATGATCGGGATCGGGTGCTCGGCGTCGTACCCCCCCATCCTCGAGAAGTGCATCCAGAGGTGGCGTTTGGCCATCTCCTGCAGTTCGGTGCCCGACGGGGCGTGCGACACGGTGGACATTCCGCTCTCCTCTCGCGCTACGACGATATGGACAAAGCTAAGGCCAGTCTGGCACAGGCGCAAGTGGTTCTTAGGTCAAGGCCTGGACGGCGCCTTGTACGCGAAGTACAAACCGAATTCCTCCTTTTAGGACATCTGCCACTTGCGCCCTGCTGCGCAGGGGCTTACGGTCGGCCCATGGAGAGTGCGGCGATCCCAACCCCGGCGGCTGACAAATCGCCGGGGACGGGGGTCGAAGACAAGGGGCTGAAGAAGAACGCGATCGGGTTCGTCTCCTCGGTCGTGATCGGCGTCGCCTCGACCGCGCCCGGCTACAGCCTCGCCGCCACCCTCGGCTTCGTCGCCGCCGCGGTCGCCCTGCAGGCGCCGGCGATCCTGCTGATCAGCTTCATCCCGATGTTCCTGGTCGCCGGCGGCTACTACTACATGAACAAAGCCGATCCGGACTGCGGCACCAGCTTCTCCTGGGTGACCAAGGCGATGGGCCCGCAGCTCGGCTGGATGGCGGGCTGGGCAATCGTCGTCGCCGACGTGATCGTGATGGCCAACCTGGCCCAGATCGCCGGCCTCTACAGCTTCGAGCTGTTCGGCTGGACGGCGGCGGCGGAATCGACGGTCGCGGTGACCGCCGTCGGCGTCGTCTGGATCGTGATCATGACCTCGATCGTGGTGATCGGGATCGAGCTCTCCGCCCGCACCCAGGTCGGCCTCCTGGCGGCGGAGATCTTCACCCTGGCGCTGTTCGCGATCGTCGCCCTGGTCAAGGTCTACGCCGGTTCCGCCCCCGCCGCCTCGATTCACCCCAGCCTCTCCTGGATCAACCCGTTCTCGCTCAGCCCCAGCGAGATCTCCGCCGGAATGCTGCTCGCCGTGTTCATCTACTGGGGCTGGGACACGACCGCGACCGTCAACGAGGAGACCGAGGACCCCGGCGAGGCGCCTGGCAAAGCGACCGTGATCAGCACCGTGATCCTGCTCGCGATCTACTTGATCGTCGCCGTCGCCGCCCAGTCCTACGCCGGCGTCACCGACCTGGTCAAGAACCAGGAAGACGTGCTCTCCTCGCTCGGCACCGAAGTCTTCGGCTCGCCCCTGGACAAGCTGCTGATCATCGCCGTGCTGACCTCAGCCGCGGCCTCGACCCAGACGACGATCCTGCCGACCGCCCGGACGACGCTCTCGATGGCGCGGGCGCACGCGCTGCCGGAGAGCCTCGGCAAGGTCCACCCCCGCTTCCTCACTCCGCACGTCTCGACGATCCTGATGGGCGGCCTCTCGATCGCCTGGTACGTCGGCCTGACCATCGTCAGCGAAGACATCCTCTTCGACAGCCTCGCCGCGCTGGGCCTGATGATCGCCTTCTACATCGGCATCACCGGCTTCGCCTGCACGATCTACTACCGGCGCGAGCTCCTGCACAGCATCAAGAACTTCTTCTTCATCGGCGTCGGCCCGACGGTCGGCGGCCTGATCCTCTTCTACCTGCTGATCAAGAACGGGATCGAACTCTCCGACCCGGCGAACTCCGAATCGGGCAACTCCTGGTTCGGGATCGGGCCGCCGCTGGTGATCGCCGTCTTCTTCCTCTTCCTCGGGATCTTCTTCATGGTGATCCAGTGGCGGAAGGTGCCGGCCTTCTTCAAGCTGCGCCCGCAGGTCGTTCCTGCTGGCTTCCTCGAGGGCGAAGCGACGGCGCCGCCGCCGGTCGCCGAGGAAGCCGAGGAGGAGCTCTAGGTGGCCGGCCTGGTCGTCGGCTACGACGGCTCCGCCTGCGGGGTCGCGGCACTCGACCAGGCGCTCGACATCGCCGCCGAGCTGGGCGACGCGGTGACCGTCGTCTTCGGCTACGCGCCGCCGGGGATCTGGGGCGGAGAGATCGCCGAACACGAGGAGGCGATCGAGGAGCTGGGCGAGAAGGTGACCCGGGAAGCACGCGAGCAGGCACAGCGACGCGGCGCCGAGATCGACGTCCGCCTGGTCGCCGAGCGCGCCACCGACGCACTGATGAAAACGGCCGATGAGCTCGACGCGCGGATGATCGTCGTCGGCAGCTTCGGCGAGCCACCATTGAAAGGAATGATCCTGGGATCGACGCCGAACAAGCTCCTGCACCTGGCCGACCGACCGGTACTGGTGGTGCCCGCCGATGCCTGACGCCGGTGCGGTCTCGCTCCGCAACGTGACCAAGCGCTTCGGCGATTTCACCGCCGTCGACGACATCAGCCTCGACCTCGGCGGGGGCGAATTCTTCACCCTGCTCGGCCCCAGCGGCTGCGGCAAGACGACGACCCTGCGGATGATCGCCGGCTTCGAGCAGCCAACGGAGGGGGCGATCGAGATCGAGGGGGAGGACGTCGCCGGGCTGCCGCCGCACAAGCGGCCGACCAACACCGTCTTCCAGAGCTACGCGCTCTTCCCCCACCTCAGCGTCGAGAAGAACGTCGCCTTCGGGCTGAAGCGGAACGGCGTCGGCAAGGACGAGATCGCCGAGCGGGTGGCGACCGAGCTGCGCCGGGTCGGGCTCGCCGCGGAGGCCGGTCGCCGGCCCTCGCAGCTCTCCGGCGGCATGCAGCAGCGGGTGGCGCTGGCGCGGGCGCTGGTCAACCTGCCGAAGGTGCTGCTGCTCGACGAGCCGCTCGGGGCGCTCGACCTGAAGCTGCGCAAGGGCCTGCAAATCGAGCTGAAGCAGATCCAGCGCGAGGTCGGGATCACCTTCGTCTACGTCACCCACGACCAGGAGGAGGCGCTGACGATGAGCGACCGGATCGCGGTGATGAACCGCGGCCGGGTCGAGCAGGTCTCCGATCCCGAGGAGGTCTACGAGCGGCCGACGACGAGCTTCGTCGCCGGCTTCATCGGCGTCTCCAACCTGATGCCGGCGGAGGTGTCGGCACCCGGCCGGGTGCAGCTCGACCACGGCCCCGAGGTGGCGGCCGCGACCGGCGAGTTGAAGGCCGGCGAAGGCTGCGCCGCCGTGGTGCGGCCGGAGAAGCTGCGGATCGACCTCGCCGAGGCGGCGGCGGTCGCCCCCGGCTCGCCCTCGGTCGAGGGCGTGGTCGAGAGCTCGGTCTACCTCGGCACCTCGACCCAGATCGTCGTCGACGTCGCCGAGGGGGTGCGGATGACCGTCCTCGTTCCCAACGCCGACGAGTCCGAACGCCAGCGCCTGCCCGGCGGCGGCGCTCGGGTCGTGCTCAGCTGGGAGCCGGAGCACATGCACGTGGTGATCGACGAGGACGAGGACGAGATCGCGCCCGCGGAGCCAGACGCCGAGACCGAGACGGAGACGGAGACGGAGGTGACGGCATGAAGTACGTCGCGCGAATTGTCCTGGCCCTGGCGGCGCTGGCCGCGACCGTGGCGCTCGCCGCCTGCGGCAGCGGCATCGAAGAACCTCCCGCGCAGGCGGCGGCAGCTGGCGCCGGCAACCAGGTCAAGGTCGAAGCCAAGCCTTCGGGGGACCTGACGATCTCCAACTGGCCGCTCTACATCGACAAAAAAACCGTCGGCGACTTCGAAAACGAAACCGGCGTCTCGGTCAAGTACGTCGAAGACGTCAACTCAAACGAAGAGTTCTTCGCCAAGCTGCGGCCGGAACTGGCGGAAGGCAGGTCGGGTGGGCGCAGCATCTTCGTCGTCACCGACTGGATGGCGAAGAAGATGCACGAACTCGGCTACCTGCAGGAATTCGAACCGGCGGGGATCCCGAACTTCGAGAAAAACCTCGTCGACAACCTGCGCGGCGTCTCCTATGACCCCGGCCGCGACTTCGCGGCGCCCTGGCAGTCGGGGATGACCGGGATCATCGTCAACAAGGAAAAGGCACCCGACGTACGTTCGATCTGCGACCTCTTCGACCCCCAGTACAAGGGCAAGGTCGACATGCTGAACGAACTCCGCGACACGGTGGCGCTGGTGATGAAGTGCGAAGGCGTCGATGTCGAACACGCCACCGAAGCGGACTGGCTGAAGGCGATCGAAAAAATCAAGGGCGCAGCGGAATCCGGGCAGATCCGGCGCTTCACCGGCAACGACTACGCGAGCGACCTGACCAACGGCAACGCGGTCGCGGTGATCGGCTGGTCCGGGGACGCGGTGCAGCTGCAGGCCGACAACCCGAACATCGAATGGCGGATGCCCGAAGAAGGCTGCATCCTCTGGTCGGACAACATGGTGATCCCGGTCGGGGCACCGAACCCGACCGCCGCCGAGGCCTTCATCAACTACGTCTACGACCCGGTCCACCAGGCCCAGATCGAGGCCTACGTGAACTACGTCAGCCCGGTCGAAGGGACCAAAGAAGTCCTGCTCAAGGAAGAACCGGAAGTCGCCAACAACAAACTGATCTTCCCGCCGGCCTCGTTCACCAAGAACTGCTCGATCCAGCCCTCGCCGAGCCCGGAAGAAGAACAGAACATCAACCGGGCCTTCAACGCGGTGCTGAACGGCTGAGTCGATGGCAACGCTGAAACGCCGCGCGAACGCCTACGGCCTGCTGGCGCCGGGGGCGGCCTGGTTGGTCGTCTTCTTCCTGATCCCGCTGTTCTTCCTCGCCCGGCTCTCGCTGGCCGAAAACCTGATCACCTACGTCCACTTCAACTGGCACTGGCAGAACTACTCGGACGCGCTCAGCCTCTACGACACCCAGTTCTTCCGCAGCTTCGAGTACTCGGCGCTGGCGACGGTGATCTGCCTGCTGCTCGCCTACCCGCTCGCCTACGCGATCGCCTTCAAGGCCGGGAAGTGGCGGCACGCGATGCTGCTGGCGGTGGTGGCGCCGTTCTTCACCACCTACCTGATCCGGACGATCTCCTGGGTGACGATCCTCTCCGACGAAAGCCCCGTCGTCGACGTACTCCACTTCCTCCACATCACCTCCGGCCACCAGGTCCTCGCCACCCCCGCGGCGGTGATCTCGGGGCTCGTCTACAACTACCTGCCGTTCATGGTGCTGCCGATCTATGCCAGCCTCGAGCGGCTGGACGCGCGACTGATCGAGGCGGCGAAAGACCTCTACTCGAACGCCGCCACCGCCTTCCTCAAAGTGACCCTGCCGCTCTCGGCGCCGGGCGTGGTGGCGGGGACGCTCCTCACCTTCATTCCCGCCACCGGCGACTACGTCAACGCCGAATTCCTCGGCAGCTCGAACAGCCAGATGATCGGCAACGTGATCCAGTCGCTCTACCTCAAACAGCAGGAATACCCGGCGGCGGCGGCGCTCTCCTTCGTGCTGATGGCGATCATCCTGGTCGTCGTCCTGATCTACATCCGCTTCGCCGGCTCAGAGGCCCTGATGGGCGAGGAGGCGGCGCTGTGAGCGGGCGGCGATCCGCGCCGGCGCGATTCTGGGCTTGGCTGCGCGAGCACTCGGTGTTGATCGTCGGCCTGCTGGTGATCGCCTACATGCTGGTCCCGATCGCGGTGATCTTCCTCTTCTCCTTCAACGATCCGGCCGGCCGCTACAACTTCACCTGGGTCGGCTTCACCCTCAAGCACTGGGAAAACGTCTTCGGCATCCCCGAACTGAACGAAGCCCTCTGGACCTCGATCAAGCTGGCGCTGCTGGCGACGCTGATCTCGACCGTGGTCGGGACGATGATGGCGCTTGCCCTGGTCCGCCACCAGTTCCTCGGCCGGCGAGCGGCGAACTTCCTGATCGTGATCCCGATGGCGACGCCGGAGATCGTGATGGGCTCCTCGCTGCTCTCCTTCTTCCTCATCCTCGGCAGCCCGGCGCTCGGCTTCACCACGCTGCTGATCGCCCACGTGATGTTCTGCATCAGCTTCGTCGTCGTCGTCGTGCGCTCGCGGCTGATCGGCTTCGACCGGCGACTCGAGGAGGCGGCGCGGGACCTCGGCGCGAACTCGTTCGAGACCTTCCGGCTGGTGACGCTGCCGCTGATCCTGCCCGGCATCTTCGGCGGCGCGATGCTCGCCTTCGCCCTCTCGATCGACGACTTCGTGATCTCCAACTTCAACTCGGGGACGACGGTGACCTTCCCGCTCTACATCTTCGGCGCCTTCCAGCGCGGGGTGCCGGTCGAGGTCAACTGCATCGCGATGATCCTCTTCGGGATCACTGTGCTGGCGATGGGCTTCACCACCTGGCAGCAGCGCCGAGCCGAAAAGATGGCCTCGCTGCGGCCCGACCAGGAGGAGGCGCCGTTGCCTGCCCTGGGGACCGCGGCGGCTACCTGACAACCTGGAGGTACCGATGTCCGAGACGATCGAGACCGCGGCGGCGACGCTGCGCAACTACGTAGGCGGCCGCTGGGCCGATGCCGGCGCCGCAGAGGCGCTGGACGACGTCGACCCGGCGACTGGCGAGGTCGCCGCGCGGGTGCCGCTCTCCGGCGCCGACGCGGTCGACGCCGCGGTGGCGGCGGCACGGGCGGCCTGGCCCGAGTGGCGGGCGACCCCGGCGCCGGTGCGGGCGCGGGCGGTCCTGAGGCTGCGTGAGGAGCTGCTCGCCCGCCGCGACGAGCTGGCCGCGCTGGTCTGCGCCGACATGGGCAAGACCCTCTCCGACGCCGCCGGCGAGGTCGGGCGCGGGATCGAGTCGGTCGAGTCTGCGGCGGCGGTGCCGCACCTGCTGAAGGGCGAGAACCTCGAGGGGGTCGCCCGCGGCGTCGACGTCGAAATGGTCCGCCAGCCGGTCGGGGTGGTCGCCGCGATCACCCCGTTCAACTTCCCGGCGATGATCCCGCTCTGGTTCCTCCCCTACGCGATCGCCTGCGGCAACAGCTTCATCCTCAAGCCCTCCGAGGCCGACCCGCGGCCGGCGCAGCTGATCGTCGAAGCGGTCGAGGCGGTGTCGGAGATCCCCGCCGGCGTCGTCAACCTCGTCCACGGCGCCCGCGAGGCGGTCACCGCGATCCTCGACCATCCGGGGATCGACGCGATCTCCTTCGTCGGCAAAGCGGAGACGGCGCGCTTCGTCGCCGAGCGCGCCGCCGGCAACGGCAAGCGGGTGCAGGCCCTGGGCGGGGCGAAGAACTCGCTGGTGGTGATGCCCGACGCCGACCTCGAGCGCTCGGTGCCGGCGATCATGGGCTCGAGCTTCGGAGCCGCCGGCCAGCGCTGCCTCGCCGGCTCCGTCTGTGTGGTGGTCGGGGACGACGCGCGGCGGGCCGAGGTCCGCGCGGCGCTGGTCGCCGCCGCCGCAGATCTGCGCGTCGGCCCCGGCGGCGAGGAGGGAGTCGAGGTCTGCCCGCTGGTCTCCGACGCCGCCCGCGACCGGGTCACCGACGCGATCGTCCGGGCCGAGCGCGAGGGTGCCGAGATCCTCCTCGACGGCCGCAGCACCGACGCCGGGCCCGCCGGGACGCTGCTCGGCCCGACGATCGCCACCGCGCCCGGGCCGGAGTCCGAGCTGGCCCGCGAGGAGCTCTTCGGCCCGCTGTTGGCACTGGTCGACGCCGACGACCTCGACACCGCCCTCGAGTTCGTCAACGGCTCCCGCTACGGCAACGCCGGTTCGATCTTCACCCAGTCCGGCGAGGCGGTCCGCCGTTACCGCTGGGGGGTCGAGGCGGGAATGCTCGGCGTCAACATCGGCGTCCCCGCCCCCGTCGCCTGGTTCCCGTTCAGCGGCTGGAAGGACTCGATAGACGGCGACCTCCACGCCAACGGCAGCGACGCGGTCGACTTCTACACCCGCAAAAAGGTGGTCACCACCCGCTGGTGACGCGCGTTCGACTTTCGACCCCCTATAGGGGCGTCAAAGTCGAACGCAGGGTTCGTCTCAGGGCAGGTGCCCGAGGCGCCAGAGCAGGTCGGGTTCGGAGAGGTCGCGGGCGGCGGCGACGGGGACGCGGACGGTGCTGGTGCCGGTCGCGGTCAGGGTGGCAAGGCGCTGGCGCTGGGAGATGGAGTGGCCCGGGGGGAAGGTGCGGAGCTTGACCCGGACCGGCATCCCGGGCCAGCCGAGCTGGCGCACCGGGCGGGTGGTGACGGCGGCGACCTGGCTGCCGTCGGGGCCGCGGGCGAGCATCACCTTGGTGCCCTTGGGGATCACGGTGCGGACCCGAACCGCGTCGGCGACCGAGGCGGCGAGGCCGTTGGCGCTGGCTAGGGCAGCTTGGACGAGTTCGCCGTCGTGCTGGCCGAAGACGGCGCCGAGCACGGTCAGGGTGCGACCGCCGACTTCGATTTCCTTGGCGAAAAGGAGGCAGCCGCCGGCCGCTTCGTCGGAGCCGGTCTTGATCCCGACGAAGCCTTCGTGGCCGACCAGTTCGTTGTAGTTGGGGACGAGGCCGGCGACCGGCAGCACGGTCGAGGGCAGGGCGACGATTTCGGCGAAGGTCGGGTCGGCCATCGCCTCCCGCGCCAGCTTCAGCTGGTCGGCGGCGGTGGAGACGGTGCCTTCGTCGAAGCCGCTGGGGTCGGTGTAGTGGGTGGAATCCATCCCCATTTCGGTGGCGGTCGCGTTCATCTCGGCGACGAAGCCGCCGACGCTGCCGGCCGTATGGACGGCGAGCAGCGCGGCGACGTTGTTGGCCGAGGGGAGAAGCAGCGCCTCCAGCGCCTGGCGCTCAGTGAGCACCTCGCCCGCTTTCACGTCGACCACCGACTGGTCGAGGGCGATCCGGCGTTTGAGGTCGGCGACGTCGGCTTTGGAGATCCGGATCGAGAAGCCATCTTCGCCCGCATCCAGCGGGTAGCGCTGCAGGGTCAGGTAGGCCGTCATCACCTTGGCGACGCTGGCGATCGGCACCGGCTTCTGGCCGCCGGAGGCGCCGACGCTGCCGAGCCCCTCGACCGCGACCGCGGCCTCGCCTTCGGCCGGCCAGGCCGGGTGGAAGGGTTTCCCCGGCTGGGGGAGGTGGCGCGGGGCGGTGCGCTGGAGGACCACGTCCGGCGTCGCCTTCGTCTCTGCCCGGACGACCGCGGCCAACGCCAGCAGGAGCACGATGCCGGCCACCAGCAGCCAGGGCCAGAGCGGGCGCCGGTTCGGCGGTGGCTGCGGGCGGCGGTAGGTGAGCGGTTCGGCCGTGCTCATCTCAGCTGTCGACGGTAATGGCGCCGGCGGGCGGCCTCCTCAACGGCCGATGTGGAAGCCGAGCAGCTCCGGCACCCTGGCCACCGCGCTGGCGACCTTGCCGGGGGCGCGGCCGGCCATCTCGGCCTCCTCCTTGGCGAGGATGCCAAGGCGGATCGCCTCGCCGCCGACCCAGTGGAAGGGCTCCGGCGGGACCCGCGGCGAGGCGCCGTCGACGAAGGCGAGCCCGGCCGGCTCGTCGCGACGGTCGAGGACCAGCGAGGCGAGGGTGCGGCCGACCATGTTGGAGGGCCCGACGCCGTTGCCGGTGTAGCCGGCGGCGGCGAAGGCGCGGCCGGCTTGCAGCGAGGTGACGGTCGGCAGGTGGGTCGGCGAGGCGTCGATCGGGCCGCCCCAGGCGTGGGTGATGCGCTTGCCGCGGAGGCCGGGGAAGTAGTCGTGGAGGTGCTCGGTGCTGGTGGCGATTACCGCCGCGTCGACCTCGGAGCGACCGCGGGTGCGGGCGCCGAAGGCGATCCGGCCGCCGCCCCAGCCGAAGGCGATCCGCCCGTCCGGGGTGGTGCGGAAGTAGTGCAGGAGGGAGCGGCAGTCGGTAATCGCGTCGCCGCCGGTCCAGCCGATCTCCTCCAGCAGCTCCGGCACCGGCTCGGTCAGGAGGATGTGGGAGGAGGCGACCGTGAGGCGGCCGCGCAGCGGCCCGCCAGCGCCCTTGGCCGCGGGCCCGATCGCCAGCGCCGCCCGCGGCGCCCGCACGCTGCCGCCGGATGCAGTCCGGGCCTCGACGCCGTCGCCGCCTTCGCGGAAGTCGCGCACCGCGCTCGACTCATAGATCTCGACCCCGGCCTCGAGCAGCGCCCGGCGGATGCCGAGCGCCAGCCGCGCCGGCTGCAGCGTCGCCGAGCCGGGGCAGACGGCGCCGGCGCGGAAGGCCGGCGACTGGCAGCGTTCCCGCACCTCCGCGGCGCTGAGCGGCCGGATCGCCTCCGGCACGCCGAGCTCGCGACAGGCGTCGACCGCCCGCTGCCAGGCGCCGTCGTAGGCGGGCGCCGTCGCGGTCTGGAGGTATCCGCCAGGGCGCCACCAGGCGTCCACCCCCTGCTCCTCGCAGAAGGCGCCGATCCGGCCAACCCCCTGCTCGGCGGCGACCCCGATCGCCAGCGCCGCCTCCGCCCCCCAGCGGTCCCGCATCGAGCCGAGCGAGAGCCACATCGCGTTGCAGAAGCCGCCGTTCCGCCCGCTCGGGCCGTGGCCGCAGACCTCCTCCGCCTCGAGCACGACGACCCGCGCCTCGGGCTCCAGCTGCTTCGCGTACCAGGCGGTCCAGAGCCCGGTGAAGCCGCCGCCGACGACCAGCACATCGGCCTCGACCGCGCTTGCGAGAGGTGGCGCCGGCTCGACCGGCCCCGCCTCCTCGATCCAGTATCCGAGGCGCGTGTGCAGCACTGCTTGGCAGTCTAGACTCGCCCGGATGGCTGATCGTGAGCAGGATGCAACCCCTTACGTAGACGCCCTCCTCGCTTACAGCGAGCTCGACCCCGGCCGCTTCCAGGTGCCGGGCCACAAGGGCGGGATCGGGGCCGACCCGGCGATGGTCGAGCTGGTCGGGACCACCGGACTCGTCAACGACATCCCCTCGGTCACCGAGGGCGTCGATATCGGGCCCGAACCGACCCCGTTCCAGGAGGCGCAGCTGCTCGCCGCCGAAGCCTGGGGAGCGGAGCGCTCCTGGTTCCTCGTCAACGGCGCCTCACAGGGCAACCACACCGCCTGCATGGCGCTCGCCCACTACGGCAACGAGGTGGTGGTCCAGCGCAACGTCCACTCCTCGGTGATCGACGGCCTCGTCCTCTCCGGGATGCGGCCGACCTTCGTCTCACCGGAGCTCGACGAAGAGCTGGGGATCGCCCACGGGTTGACCCCGGAGGCGATGGAAGCGGCACTCGACGCGACCCCCGGCGCGGTCGCGGCGATGGTCGTCTCGCCGACCTACTTCGGCGCCTGCGCCGACGTCGCCGCCCTGGCCGAGATCGTCCACGCCCGCGGCCTACCGATCCTGGTCGACGAGGCCTGGGGCGCCCACCTGCACTTCCATCCCGAGCTGCCCCAAGACGCGCTCGCCGCCGGCGCCGACCTGGTCACCTCCTCGACCCACAAGATCGTCGGCAGCCTGACCCAGGCCGCGATGCTCCACCTCGGCCACGGCGGCCGGCTCGACCCGGCGGTGGTCGACCGCTGCGTCAGCCTGGTCGAAACGACCAGCCCCAGCGGCCTGCTCTCCGGCTCGCTCGACGCGGCCCGGCGCCAGGCCGCGGTGCACGGAGTCGAGCTGCTCGACGAGACGCTGCGCGCGGTCCACGAGACCCGCGCCGCGATTACCGAGATCGACGGCCTGCAGGTGCTCGACGAGCGGATGGTCGGGCGGCCGGGGATCGCCGGCTGGGACCCGCTGCGGCTGGCGATCGACGTCCGCGGCACCGGCTCCGACGGCTACCGCCTCGCCAAAGCCGCCTTCTACACGGCGGGGCTCGACCTCGAGCTCTACTCGGAGAACGTCGTCGTCGCGATCTTCGGCCTCGGCGAGCCGGCGGCCGAGGCTGGCAGGCGCCTGGTCGAGGGGCTGGCCAAAGCGGTCGCCGAGTTGGAGGTGCGGCGCGACCCGGCCGACAAGCTGGCGCCGCCGCCGCCCTGGGGCGAGCTGGTGCTGACCCCGCGCGAAGCCTTCCTCGGCCCGCAGGAGGTGGTCGCCTTCGACGCCGCCGCCGGTCGCGTTGCCGCCGAGGGCCTCGCCGCCTACCCGCCCGGCATCCCCAACGTCCTCCCCGGCGAGCGCCTCACCGCCGAGACGCTCGCCTACATCCGCGAGTCGGTCGCCCACGGCGGCTACGTCCGCGGCGGCTCCGACCGCGAGCTGAAGACGCTCCGGGTCACCCGCTCCTAGATCTTCACCGGCCGACGATGGCGGGACGTTAGGGTCTTCGTCATGGCCTCCTACGACGTCGTCCGCGACCTGCCGCTCGAGGTCGAGTCCTGCTCCTTTCAGGGGCTGGAACTGAGCCTCGGGGAATTCGAACGGCTGACCACGGTGGTGAAGCTGGCGGGCGGCGGCCAGGAGGGAGTCGGCGAAGACGTCGTCTACGACGCCGTCGACCACATCGGCCAGCAGAGCCACGGCCCGCCGGAGGGCCTCGCCCACTCCGGCAGCTTCGACGAGTTCTCGAAGCAGCTGGACGGGATCGACCTCTTCCCCGCCGGCGAGCCGGAGCGGGCGGAGATCTCCCGCGACTACCGCCGCTGGGCCTTCGAGTCGGCGGCGCTCGACCTGGCGCTGCGCCAGAGCGACACCAACCTGGCCGAGCTGCTGGGCCGCGAGCCACGGCCGCTGAACTTCGTCAACTCGATGCGCCTCGCCGGCTTCGACCCCGCCGAGAAGTCCTCGATCGAGCCGGTGCTGAAACGGCTCGAGGTCTACCCGACCCTGCGCTTCAAGCTCGACCCGGTCAACGACTGGGACGACGAGCTGATCGACGCCCTGGTCGAGACCGGCGCAGTCGACTCGCTCGACCTCAAGGGCTTCTACAAAGGCACCCCGGTCGACGTCGTCACCGACCCCGAGCTCTACGCGAAGCTGATCGAGAAATTCCCCGACGCCTGGTTGGAGGACCCAGACGTGACCGAGGAGACCAAACCGCTGCTCGACCCGGTCCATGAGCGGGTCACCTGGGACGCGCCGATCCACTCGGTCGCCGACATCGAAGCGATGCCCTGGTCGCCGCCAAAGACGGTCAACGTCAAGCCATCGCGCTTCGGTCCGATTTCCAACCTCTTCGCCGCCTACGACTGGTGCGAGGAGCACGGCGTCGGCGCCTACGGCGGTGGCCAGACCGAGCTCGGCCCGGGCCGCGGCCAGATCCAGTACCTCGCCGCGATCTTCCACCCCGAGACGCCGAACGACGTCGCCCCCTCGGGCTACAACGACCCCGAGCAGGCGACCAGGCCGGGGCTGCCATCGAGCCCGCTGGCGCCGGCGATCGAGCCGCTCGGCTTCCGCTGGCAGGCCTGAGCGCCGGGCCGCGGCTTCGGCCGCCCGAACTCCCGCTTCGGCTTCCCTGACGCCCGCTTCGGCCGACCAAATTCGCGCTTTCGGCTACGTTGAGGCGGTCCGTCCACCGTCCCCCCGCGACCCCGAAGGAGCCCCGATGGCGCCAAAAAAACCCGCCAAAAAAGCCCGCAAAAGCGTCAAACCCGACCGCAAGTTCGCCGATGCCCTGAACGCCCAGATCTCAAACGAGTTCGCCGCCTCGCAGCAGTACGTCGGCGCCGCCGTCTTCTACGACGCCGAGACCCTCCCCCGCCTCGCTGCCTTCTTCTACCGCCAGGCGCTCGAGGAGCGCGAGCACGCGATGATGATGGTCCAGTACCTGCTCGACACCGGCGAGCAGGTCCACATCCCGGACATCAAGTCGGTCCAGACCTCCTACGCCGACGGCTCCCAGCCGGTGAAGATGGCACTCGCCCAGGAGAAACGCGTCTCCGAAGAGATCTTCTCCCTGTTCGAGCTGGCCCGCGACCTGAAGGACTACCGCGCCGAGCAGTTCCTGCAGTGGTTCGTCAAGGAGCAGGTCGAGGAGGTCTCGCTGATGGGCGACCTGCTGAACGTGGTCGAGCGCTCGCGCGACAACCTGCTGCTGGCCGAGGAGTACATCGCCCGCGAGAGCCTCGGCGAGGAGAGCTCCGACCCGACCGCGCCGCCGATGGCCGGCGAGGGCTGAGCCGCGCAGCCGGGCGGGCCTCTGAGGTCGGCGGCTCTCAGCCGAGCCAGCCGGCTCGCTTGCGCATCGTTTTGATCCGCCGGAACTCGGCGATGTCCTCGCGCAGGGCGGCCGGGGCGGGGGCCGGCAGGAAGCGGGCGGGGAGCGGTGACTCGGTGACCCCGTCCTCGCGGGCGCAGACTCGGTAGGCGCGAGCGCCGCGGCGGGCGGTGACGGCGGAGGGGGTGCCTTCGCCCTCCCAGAGCAGGCCGGCGTAGTCGTCGAGGCCGTAGCCGCAGGGCATCCCCTCGCCGACCGCCGCCAGGTAGGCGGCGCGGCGCTCGGGCTCGTTGTTGTAGTGGACGCAGAGGCTGCCCTCGAGCAGGCCGAGGCCGGCGGCGGCGAGGGGGCGGCCGGAGGACTTGGTGATCCCGGCCTCGAACCAGCACATCGCGCCGGCGCTCTGGCCGGCGAGGACGATGCCGCGGCGCCAGGCGAGGGAGAGGATCGAGGCGATGTCGTGGGCCTCCCAGACCGCCAGCAGGTTGACCATGCTGCCGCCGCCGACGTAGATCAGGTCCTGTTCGAGCAGGTGGTCGCGGAGCGCCATCGGCTGCCGGCCGAGGCGGAAGAGGGAGACATCGGAGGGCTCGCAGGAGCGCTCGCCGAAGGCGGCGTAGAAGCGGCCGATCTGCTCCGAGGGGTCGCCGCTGGCGGTCGGCAGCATGCAGATCTTTGGCCGCTCGCCGCCGCGCTCGCCGGCCAGCCGCAGCAGCAGCTCGCAGACCGCGCGATCGGGCGGGCGCGAGGTGAAGTCGTGGCCGCCGAGGGCGAGGATGCGGCGGACCGCGGTGGCCGGGGCCGAGGGTGCCGCGCCGTTGACTCCCGGCGCCACCACCGCCATCAGGCCGGGACCGCGGTCGAGAGCGCCTCCGGGACCGCGGTCGAGAGCGCGACGCCCTTGTCGCCGAGGAAGGTGGTGGCGATCCGCATCTCCACCACCCTCTGCCCGGTGACGTCGAGTCGGTAGCCGCGGGCCTGCGGCCGCGAGGAGACGACCCGGGAGAGTTCTTCGCCGGTGAAGTGGAGGGCGGCGCCGTCTTCGGCCGCGTAGCCGGGGCGCATTCCCTCGCGCAGGAAGCGGTGGTAGGACTGGCGGCGCTCGCCGTTCGGCTCGTAGTGGACGCAGTTGGAGAAGGGCAGCAGGCCGAGCCCCTCGAGCCGCTGCGGCTCCCCGTGGAAGCCGGTGACCGCCTCGGCAAACCAGCAGAGCGAGCCGGCGGAGAGGCCGCAGAGGATCACCCCCGCTTCCCAGGCTTCGCGCAGCATCGTGTCGATCCCGTGCGCCTTCCAGACTCCAAGCAGGCTGATCACGCTGCCGCCGCCGACGTAGATCAGGTCCTGGGAGAGCAGGTGGCGGCGCAGGTCCTCCGGCCCCTGCTCGCGACGGAAGAGGGAGACGTGGCTGGCCTCGCAGCGGTGGGCGGAGAAGGCGCGGTAGAAGCGGACGATGTAGTGGTCGGCATCGCCGGACGCCTGAGGCAGGAAGCAGACCCGCGGCCGCTCCGCCTCGCAGAGGCCGAGCACGTAGTCGTCGAGGAGCGGGTTTCCGGACTCCATCGAGAACCCTCCGCCCCCGAACGCCACAATCTGTCGCGGCGCTGTCTTCACCTACCGAATAGTGAGACCAGACCGCCGTCGCGTCGTTATCCAGCGGTCCGAACTTCCCCCGCCCCCGCTCGCCCTGGTGTACAGGCGGCCAAACGGGGCGATTCAGGCGGCGTAAGCGCGCCGCAGGCGGTCGCGGGCCCGGTGCAGCCGCACCTTGACCGTGTTCTCGGGGATGCCGAGGCGGCGGGCGATCGCCGGCTGTGTCAGGTCCTCGCCGTAGCGCATCGCCAGCAGCACCCGATCCCGCTTGGAGAGCCGGCGCAGGGCCGCCTGCAGGTCGGCGCGCTCGACCATCGCGATGACCTGCTCGTCCTCGGCCCCCTCCAGCGCCTCGATCGTCGCGCTCGGCTCGGGCCGCACCCGGGCCCGCTGGCGGAAGGCCTCGTTGCGGACGATCGTCGCCAGCCACTGGTTGCGGCGGCCGGCGTCGCGCAGGGTCGAGCGCCGCCTCCAGGCGCGCAGCAACGCCTCCTGGGCGACGTCCTCCGCTTCACCGCGGTCCCCCGCGTAGCGGTAGGCGATCCGGAGACAGATCCGATGCGCCTCATCCCATTCCCAGTCATCGTCCACTTGCCGATGCCCCGCCTTTTCCCTGATTGAACGAACCTACATAAGCGGTGACCGGGCGGGGGAAACTCATCGTTCGACTACGCCTGACCAACGGCCGAGAGCCCCCGCCGCACCGCGCGAGGCGGGCGGCGGGGGCTCTCTTTTTGGGGGGACTGTGGGGGAGGGAGCTAGGCGGCCTCGGAGGAAAAGACGGGCTCGGCGAGCTCCTCGCCACCCACCTTCGCCTCCTGCCCGACGGCGCCGGGCTTCAGCACCACCGCGGCGAGGACCAACGCCACTCCGATCAGCACCGCGCCGATCAGGAAGGCGAGCTGGTAGCCGCCGGTCAACGCCGCCTTGGCGCTCTCGCCGCCGGCGACCAGGTTGGCCGTCCGGTTGGTGGAGAGCGTCGCCAGCACGGCGAGGCCGATCGCGCCGCCCATCTGCAGCGTCGTGTTGACCATGCCGGAGGCGAGCCCCGCCTCGGCCGGGGCGACGCCGCCCATCGCCAGGGTCATGATCGACGGGAACGAGAGCCCGGCGCCAATGCCCATCAGGATCATCGAGGGCAGGACTTCGGCGACGTAGCTGCCGCCGACGGAGATCTGCGACATCAGCGCCAGGCCGGCGCCGATCGAGACCAGGCCCGGGATCAACGTCGCCCGCGGGCCGAACCGCATGTTCAGTTTCGCCGAGAAGCCGAGCGAGAGGATGCCGATGATCGCGGTCAGCGGCAGGAAGCCGAGACCGACCTCGAGCGAGGTGAAACCAAGCACCCGCTGCAGGTAGAGCGCCCCGAGGAAGAACATCCCGAACATCCCGGCGACCATCAGCGCCTGGATCGCGTTCGCCCCCGAGAGGTTCCGCGAGCGGAAGATCCGCAGCGGGATCAGCGGGTTGGCGGCGCGGGCCTCGCGGACCACGAACCCGGCCAGCAGGGCCACCGAGGCGGCGCCGAAGCCGAGCGTGTGGAGCGAGCCCCAGCCGTAGTTGGAGGCCTCGACGATCGCGTAGACGCCGATCATCAGCGCCCCCACGATCAGCCCGGCACCGGGCAGGTCGGCGCCTTTGGCGAGGCCGACGCCGGCGTCACGCGGCAGCAGCCGCAGGGCGAAGATCCCGGTGAAGACGGCGATCGGCAGGTTGACGAAGAAGATCCAATGCCAGGAGATCGCCTCGGTGAGGACGCCGCCCGCGAGCAGGCCGATCGAACCGCCGGCCGAGGCGACGAAGCTGTAGACGCCGATCGCCTTGCCCTGCTCGCCGGGCTCGGGGAACATCGTCACGATCATGCCCAGGATCACCGCCGAGGTGAGGGCGCCGCCGACCCCCTGGACGAAGCGGGCGCCGATCAGCATCGCCTCTGACTGGGCGAGGCCGCAGAACAGCGAGGCGGCGGTGAAGAGGGCGAGGCCGGCGAGGAAGACGTCGCGGCGGCCGATCAGGTCGCCGAGCCTGCCGGCGAGGAGGAGCAGACCACCGAAGGTGATCAGGTAGGCGTTGACGACCCAGGCGAGGCTCGACTGCGAGAAGCCGAGGTCGTCCTGGATCCTGGGCAGCGCGACGTTGACGATCGTCGCGTCGAGGACGATCATCAGCATGCCGACGCAGAGAACGACGAGGGCGGTCCAGCGGGACCGGTCGGTGGAGGACTGTGGCTGAGTTAGGCTGTTAGATAGAAGTTGTGCCATGGACGATCACTATAACAAGGATTATCTCTAAGGGGAGTACAATGTGTGAAGAGTTGGTGATTTAGCGATGAACCCAGCGACCACACACCCACAGCAGGCGACCGGATCGGTCGGCCTGCTGACCAAGCTGACCAAGGTCGTCTACCGGCGCGCCGACGAGGACGCGATCGGGATGCGGCTGAAGCAGCTGATCGCGCTCCAGCATCTGCGCGACAACGACAGCTGCCTGCAGGCGGCGCTGGGCCAGACCCTGATGCTGGACCCGAACAACTGCGTGCTCCTGCTCAACGACCTCGACGAGCGCGGCTACGTCGAGCGCCGCCGCGACCCGGCCGACCGCCGCCGCCACATCGTCGAGATCACCGCCGCCGGGCAGGAGGCGCTGGCCGACGGCGAGCGGCGGCTGGAGGAGCTCGAGGACGAGGTCCTCGGCAACCTCAGCGGCCCCGAGCGGCGAGGGCTGCGCGACCTGCTCGCCAAGGCGTTGGGCGAGTGAGCGCCGCCGACGTCAGCGGCGTCGACTTCATCACCGTCTTCGTCAAGGACTACCCCGCCGCGGTCGAGTTCTACGGCGAGGTGCTCGGCCTCGACCACACCGTCGACTACGGGAAAATCCCGGCCGGCGAGTTCGAGACCGGCGGCGTCACCCTGCAGGTGATGGACGCCGCCTCGATCGGCCGCGAGTTCGCCCCCAGCGGCCACCCGATCGCCTTCCACGTCGACGACGTCGAGGCGACCAAGGCCCGGCTCGAGGGAGCCGGCGTCTCCTTCCACGGCGACGTGCTCGACTCCGGCGTCTGCCACATGGCCTTCTTCAGCGACCCCGACGGCAACGCGCTGATCATCCACCACCGCTACGCCCCGCGCGAGTCCTGAGCGCCGCGATCGAGATGCGCGGCGTCCGCGTCTGGCGCTGGGTCGCCGGCGAACAGCGCCGCGCGGTCCTGCTCGACGCGATCGAGTGGCGGGTGGGGATGGGCGAGCGCTGGGTGGTGATGGGGCCGAACGGGGCCGGCAAGACGACGCTGCTGAACCTCGCCGCCGCCGTCTCCCATCCCTCCGAGGGCAGCGTCGAGGTGCTCGGCGCAACCCTCGGCCGGGTCGACATGCGGCGGCTGCGGGAGCGGATCGGGAGCCTGGAGCCGGGGCTGGCGCGGCGGATCCGCGGCCGACTCACCGCCTTCGAGGTCGTCCTCACCGGCGCCTTTGGCTCGATCGCCCTGCTCCACGACCGGATCGAGGAGGCCCACCGGCGCCGGGCCCGAGAGCTGATGGAGACGGTCGGCGCCGCCGAGCTTGCCGAGCGCCGCTACGAGAACTGCTCGCAGGGCGAGCGCCAGCGGCTGCTGCTGGCGCGGGCGCTGATGGACGAGCCGGAGCTGCTGCTGCTCGACGAGCCGACCGCCGGCCTCGACCTGCCCTCGCGCGAGCGTCTGGTCGCCTCGCTCGACGCGATGTCCGAGGAGCAGCCGGGGCTGCCGACGGTGACCGTCACCCACCACCCCGAGGAGGTGCCGGCGAGCAGCACCCACGCGCTGCTCCTGGCCGGGGGCCGCGCCGTCGCCGCCGGCCCGATCGAGGCAACGCTGACCGGCCCGGCGCTCTCCGAGTGCTTCGGGATCGAGGTCGAGGTCTCGCACGCTCACGGGCGCTGGTTGGCGACCGTGGTGCGCTGAGCGGCGCGGAGCCGCTCAGTCGACGGTGCCGAAGCCGACGCCCCTGGCGCCGGAAGCCACCCGCAGGAACTGGATTTTGCCGACGTGGACACTGATCACGCCGTCCTCGGTGTGGAGGTCGTGCCAGCCGCCCTTTTCGAGCTGCTTTCGCAGGCTCCTTGAGGTCGTCCTCGACGAGCCGGGCGCTGATCACCTGGCCGCCTTCGAATCCGATCTCGACGCGCTGTGCTTCGGCCATCAGTGTCCTCCGGCTGGTTCGACGATCTCGGTCAGGACCCCGCCCGTGGAGCGGGGGTGCAGGAAGGCGACGCGGCTCTCGCGGATGCCGACCCGGGCGGTCTTGTCGATCAGCTCGATCCCGGCCTCCCTCAACTTCTCCAGGGTCGCGTCGATGTCGCCGACCGCGTAGGCGACGTGGTGCAGTCCGGGCCCGTTCTTGGCGAGGTACTTGCCGACGGGGGTGTCGGGGCCGAGCGGCCGCAGCAGCTCGACGTGGCCGTCGCCGACATCCAGCAAGGCCGCCTCGACGCCCTGCTCCTCGACCGTTTCGCGGTGGACGAGCGGCATCGCGAAGCTCTCGCCGTAGAGCGCCAGGCCGGCGTCGATGTCCTCGACGGCGACTCCGACGTGATCGATCCTTCCGAACACGGCGGGGAGTCTATGCCGACTGCTCGGCGCGGAGGATCTCCGCCAGCGCCGCCAGGCCGACCTCGGTCTGCTCCGGGCTCGGCTCCGCGGTCGCCAGGTGGCGCTGGATCTCGCGGCCGGGGGTGTGGAAGGCCTCGGCCAGGGGCTCGCCGTGGTGGCGGTCCGACCAGGCGAACATCTCGACCGCGACCGAGGCGCCGCCGAGGCCGACCAGTGCCCGCGCCGCCTGGCTCGGCCGCTCGACCAGACGCTCCAGCAGCAGGGTGCCGGCCGCGGAGAGCAGCATCATCGGCACGATCAGGTTGGAGCCGCAGCGGTCGTGCTCCTTCGGCACCGCGCCGACGTCTTCGACCCCCTGCTCGTAGGCGGCGATCGCCTTGTGCTCGATCCCGTGGTAGGCGGCGAGGTCGCGGTCGAGCAGCGCCACCACCGCGGGCACCGCGCCGATCGCCTGGACGATCCCCTCGCGCAGGGGCGAGGGTCGGCCGGCGCGGCGGACCGCCGAGTTGAGGGCGAGGGTGCCGGCGACGGCCCCGGCCACGCGCCAGTCCTCGAACGGCATCCGCGCCGAGCGCATCCGCCGCCGCACCAGCGGCAGCACGACCAGCGCCTCGGCGAGTTTTACCGGGCCCCGCAGCCCGGGCAGTTTCGCGACCAGCTTCGGCGCCAGCTCGGGCTTGCGCTCGGAGGCGACTTCGATCGAGCCGTCGGGGCGGCGGACCGCGGCTGCCCAGTGGGTCGGCCCGTGGATCAGCAGCCCGTTGCGCAGCGCCATCCCTCCCAGCCGCAGCTTCTCGCTCATCAGAGCAGGGTAGCCAGCCGGCTCCGCGCGCACTCCGTCCGCGTCCGGGCGGGACCGCTCCGAAACGACAGAGGACGCCGAGGTAGATCAGCTCGGCGTCCTCTCCCCCTGTCGTCTAACCCGGCCGGAGACCCCCAGTCCAGGCCTCCGGCCGGTGTTTCGGCTCTCCCTGGCTACTAGCTTGGGGGGGCCGACTCTCTAAACACTGCTTCGCGAAAGGAGTTGCGCAGGGATCACTCCCCTTTTTGTCGCTTCTCCTGATTGCCGCGGCCGGCGGCGAAGCGCTCGCGCAGGGCGGCGAGGCGGCGGCCGAGTTCGGCCTCGAAGCCGCGCTCGGTGGGGGCGTAGAAGCGCCGGCCGGCGAGCTCGTCGGGGAGCAGCTGCTGATCGGCGACGCCGCCCGGCTCGTCGTGGGCGTAGCGGTAGCCGGTGCCGCGGCCGAGCGCGGCGGCACCGGGGTAGTGGGCGTCGCGCAGATAGTCGGGCGGGGTTTTGGCGCCGTTGGCGCGGACCTCGGCCCGGGCGGCGGCGATTGCCATCGTCGCCGCGTTGGACTTCGGCGCCAGCGCCAGGTGGATCGCCGCCTGGGCGAGGTTCAGCTGCGCCTCCGGCAGGCCGACCCGGTCGACCGCCCGCGCCGCCGCGTCGGCGACCAGCAGCGCCTGCGGGTCGGCCTCGCCGATGTCCTCGGAAGCGAGGATGACCATCCGCCGGGCGATGAAGCGCGGGTCCTCGCCGCCCTCCAGCATCGCCGCCAGGTAGTAGAGCGAGGCGTCGACGTCGGAGCCGCGGGTCGCCTTGATCCAGGCGGAGATGAAGTCGTAGTGGCGGTCGCCCCGGCGGTCGTAGTCGATCGCCCGTCGCTGCAGCGCGTCCTCGACCGCGGCGACGTCGACCTCCGCCCCGCCGCCCCGCTCGGCCGCCCGCTCCAGCGCCGACAGCGCGACCCGGGCGTCGCCGCCGCTGCGCTGCGCCAGCATCTCCAGCGCCGCGTCGGACACCCGCGGCGGGTCGGCGCCGAGCCCGCGCTCGGGGTCGCCGATCGCCCGTCGCAGCAGCTCCTCGACCTGGCCCGGCTCGAGCGGTTTCAGCTCGTAGACCTGGGCGCGGGAGATCAGCGCCGAGTTGACCTCGAAGTAGGGATTCTCGGTGGTCGCCCCAATCAGGGTCAGCAGTCCTTCCTCGACCGCCGGCAGCAGCGCGTCCTGCTGGGCCTTGTTGAAGCGGTGGATCTCGTCGAGGAAGAGGATCGTCGCCCGCCCGTTGCCGCGCCGGCGCTCCCGCGCCCGCTCGATCACTCCGCGGATCTCAGCTTTGCCGGCATTCACAGCCGACTCCTCCTCGAACGCCCCGTCCGCTTCCCGCGCGGCGATCCGCGCCAGCGTCGTCTTCCCGGCCCCCGGCGGCCCATAGAGAATCGAGCTGTGCGGCTTCCCCGACTCGATCGCCGCCCGCAAAGCCGACCCCTCCCCCACCACATGCTCCTGCCCGACCATCTCATCCAACGTCCGGGGCCGCATCCTCACCGCCAGAGGCGCATCCCGCGGAATCTCCTCCCCAGCCGGCCGGCGCACCTCGGGCCCATCTCCCGGCCCGGTATCGAAGAGCTGATCAGCCACTGCGCCTGAGTATGAGGGAGTTGGGTGAGGGGTCTCCGGACACTCCCCGCTTTTGTCCGGAGACCCCTCACCCAACTCCCTCCACCCACCGTAAGATCGACCAATGGAGAGCGCAACGCAGGCCCCGTCATCCGCGTCCACGTCGACCCCGGGAACCCTGGAGTCCTTCGACCCCGCCACCGGCGCCCTGGTCGGCACGGTCCCGACGATCACCCCGCAGGAAGTGCAGGCGGTCGTCGACGACGTCGCCCGGGTGCAGCCGGCTTGGGCCGAGCTGCCGGCCAAGACCCGCGCTGGTTACATGCTGCGCGCTGCCGACGCGCTGCTCGAAGACCTCGACGAGGTCGCCGAGCTGCTGGTTCGCGAGCAGGGCAAGCCGCGGGCCGAGGCCTACACGATGGAGCTGCTGCCGACGGTCGACGCGCTGCACTGGTGCGCGAAGGCGGGGCCGAAGATCCTCGCCGACGAGAAGGTGCGGATGACCCAGGCCTTCACCCTCTCCAAGAGCGGCCACTTCTCCTATGAGCCGATCGGCGTGGTCGGCGTGATCGCTCCCTGGAACTACCCCTGGTCGATCCCCTTCGGCGAGGTCGCGATCGCGCTGATGGCCGGCAACGGCGTCGTCCTCAAGCCGGCCAGCCTGACGCCGCTGCTGGGTGAGCGGATCAAGGATGTGTTCGAGAAGGGGGGCCTGCCCGAGGGTCTGGTCCGTGTCGTCCACGGCGGCGGCGCGGTCGGCGACGCGCTCGCTCGCTCCTCGGTCGGCAAGGTCTTCTTCACCGGCTCGGTCGAGGTCGGTCGTAAGGTCGGCGAGGTCTGCGCCCGCGAGCTCAAGGGCTCGGTGCTGGAGCTGGGCGGCAAGGACCCGGCGATCGTCTGCGCCGACGCCGACCTCGACAACGCCGTCTCGGGAATCGTCTGGGGCGGTTTTGCTAACGCCGGCCAGACCTGCTCGGGGATCGAGCGGGTCTACGTGATGCGCGAGGTCGCCGAGCGCTTCGTCGCCGGCGTTGCCCGCGAGGCGGAGCGGCTGCGGCTCGGCCCGCCGCTCGAGTGGGAGACGGAGATCGGGCCGATGACCGCCGACTCCCAGTACGAGATCGTGGTCGAGCTGATCGAGGACGCGGTCCGCTCCGGCGCCCGCAAGCTCTGCGGCGGCCCGGTCGAGGTGCCTGGCCTGCCGGGCAAGTTCGTCGCCCCGACGGTGCTCACCGACGTCACCCACGAAATGCGGATCATGAACGAGGAGATCTTCGGCCCGGTGCTGCCGATCGTCGTCGTCGACTCGGAGCAGGAGGCGATCGAGCTGGCCAACGACTCCGAGTTCGGGCTCGGCGCCTCGGTTTGGACCGGGGACCGCAAGCGTGGCGAGCGGATCGCCCGACGGATCGAGTCGGGGATGGTCTGGATCAACGACCACTCGTTCAGCCACGGCGCCTGCCAGTGCGCCTGGGGCGGCGTCAAGGACTCCGGGGTCGGCCGCTCGCACTCCAAATTCGGCTTCTACGAGTGCGTCAACATCAAGATGAATGCCTGGGAGCCGGGCTTCACCCGGGACTTCTGGTGGCACCCATACGACCGCACCCTCGGCGAAGCGGTGCGCTCCTCGGCGAAGCTGCTCTACGGCAAAGGCGAGGTGCGGGGGAAGGCGCTGCGCCAGGGCGCGGGGCCGCTGCTGAAGATCGGCCGCCGCACCCTGGGGCGCTGAGCGCGACGCGCGCCGAACCGAGCGCGCGTCGCGGATGCGGACGGCTCAGCCGCCGCTGATCGTCCGGGTGTTCGATTTCGCCCCGAGGCACTTGTAGATCGTTCCCGCGGTGCCCTGGCTGACCGGCTTCACTTCCGAGTAGACCTTGAAGGGCACGTCGCCCTTGTACTTCGGTTCGGCCTTCCAGGAGCCGGTGCTGCTGGTCGTCGCCGAGCCAATCTTGCCGACCCCGACCTCCTTGATCACGACCGTGCGCGACTCGGTGCAGTTGGCGTTCGACGAGCTGACCTTGCCGGCACTGCCGTAGGGATTCATCGTGATCGTCGACTTCAATTCGACCGTCTGGCCCGGGTGGGGGGCGGCCAGGGCGGCCGGCACCGCCAGCGCCAGCGCGGCGAGCGCGAGGGCGGCGAGCGTGGTGGCGCGTCTGCTCATCTCTTCTCCTGTTCTCGAACGGGCGGGAGCCCGAAATTGCTGCGGCAGCCTATTTGAGCTGCTTCTGAGCTGCTTCCGGAGCGGAAGCGGGAGAATCGGGGGCGATGCCCGAGCCCGGCTCGTCCACCCCCGCGCCCGACGGCGGCACCGCAGCGGCGATCGCCTGCGCGGCGCTGCGCCGCGACTACGGCGACCGCCCGGCGCTCGACGGCGTCGGCTTCCAGCTCGCCGCCGGCCAGACCCTGGTCGTGCTCGGCCCCAACGGCGCCGGCAAGACGACCCTGCTGCGAATCCTGGCGACGCTCTTGCGCCCGAGCGGCGGCGAGGTCCGGGTGCTCGGCTTCGCGCTGCCGAAAGAGGCCTGGAAGCTGCGCGGCAAGATCGGCTATCTCGGCCACGAGCCGCTGCTCTACCGCGACCTCTCCGGGCGTGAGAACCTGCGCTTCCACGCCCGCCTGCACGGGCTCTCCGGCGCTGCCGCGGAGGAGCGGATCGAGGCGGTCCTCGCCGCCGCCGGGATGGACCGCCGCGGCGACGACCGCGTCGCCGACCTCTCGGCCGGGATGCGGCAGCGCCTGGCGATCGCCCGCTGCGTCCTGCACCGCCCCGCGGTGTTGCTGCTCGACGAGCCCGACTCCAACCTCGACGCCGAGGGGCGCGAGGCGGCGCGCGAGCTGATCGGCCCCGGCGCCGGGGCGACCCGGGTCGTCGTCACCCACGACCCCGAGCGCTTCCTGCCCGAGGCCGACCAGGTGCTGCGGCTGGGAATCGGCGAGATGGCGGCGGTCTCGTGAGCCTCCCGACCGCGACTTCCCCGGCGGTGCTCCCGTGACCCCCTCGCGCGTCGCCTTCGCGGCGATCGTCGGCAAGGACCTGCGCTCGGAGCTGCGCACCCTGCAGTCGCTGCCGGCGATGGCGCTCTTCGCCGTCACCACCTTCATCATCTTCCGCTTCGGGCTCGACCGGACCCAGCTCTCCGGCAGCCTCGCCGCCGGGGTGCTGTGGGCGACGCTGCTGTTCGCCGCGGTGCTCGGGATCAACCGCCTCTTCGTCGCCGAGCGCGAGGAGGGTGGCTTCGACGCGATCCGGCTGGCGCCGATCGACCGCAGCGCCCTGTTCGCCGCCAAGTGCGCGGCCCTGATCGTCTATCTGGCGGCCCTGGAGCTGATCGCGGTGCCGATCTTCGCCGTCTTCTTCCTCGACTCCTGGGCGGCGCTGGGGCCGCTGGTCGTGGTCCTGGTGCTGGCCGACCTCGGGCTCGCCGCGACCGGGACGCTGATTTCCTCGATGGCGGTCAATTCCCGCGCCCGCGACCTGCTGGTGCCGCTGGTCCTGCTGCCGCTGGTGGTGCCGCTGATGATCGCCGCCACCGGGGCCACCCAGCCGTTGCTGGTCCTGGGCGGTCCCGGTTACCACCGCTTCGGGACCTGGCTGATGGTGCTGGGTCTATACGATCTGATCTTCGCCCTGATCGGGTGGGCCGTCTTCGATTTCCTTCTGGAGGACTGACCCGCCCGGGTCCCCGACGGCGCTCCCAAGCATGTACGGCAAAGGACTGAAGCCCCTCTCGATCGCCACCGTGGCGATGTTCGCCGTGGGCTTCTCGCTGGTCTTCTTCTACGCGCCGCTGGAAGCCGACCAGGGCTTCATCCAGAAGATCTTCTACCTGCACGTGCCGCTCGCCTCGACCGCGCTGATCGGCTTCGTCGTCGGTGGGATCTTCGCGATCGCCCACCTGCGCACCGGCAACGCCAAGTGGGACGCCTACTCCTACGTCTCGATCCACATCTCGATCATCTTCGGCGTCGCGGTCTTGATCACCGGCGGGATCTGGGCGAAGGCCTCGTGGGGCCACTGGTGGGTCTGGGACGAGCCGACCCTGGTCAGCTTCCTGATCGTCTTCCTCCTCTACTGCACCTATTACCCCTTCCGCTACGCGATCGAGGACCGCGACCGCCAGGCCCGCTACGCCTCGGTCTTCGCGGTCACCGCGGGCGCCTTCGTGCCGCTCAACTTCCTCGCCGTGCGGATGGCGCAGAGCCTCGTCCACCCGCGCGTCTTCGCCACCTCCGAAGGCGGGCTGCCGAACTCGATGCTGATCACCTTCCTCTGCTGCTGGGCGGCGGTGGCGCTGCTCTGGGTCACCCTGGTCAAGTTCGAGCTGGCGGCGAAGAGCGCCTCCGGGCAGGTGAAGCGGCTGCGGCGAGCGCTCGACGCGCCCGGCCCCGGCGCCAGCTCGCGGATCGCCCCCGAGGTGAGCTGATGCTGGCGACCCTGCTGGCCGAGGCCCCGGCGCTGCCGCTGCACGAGGCCGGCAAGTACGTCGCCGGCGCCTACATCGTCTTCGTCGTCCTGCTGGTCGTCTACGTCGGGATCATGGCCTCGAAGCTGCAGCGGATCGAGAAGGAACTGCGCGAAGTCGCGGGCGTCGCCGAGCAGCGCAAGGCCGAAGAGACCGCCCCTCCGAGCGCCGACACGCAGGCGACCGCCGGGCCGCGGGCGACCGCCGCCGAGGACGAGGTCCGCGCCTGATGTCCGAGCTGCTCGCCCTCGGCGTCTCCCACAAGACGGCGCCGCTGGAGCTGCGCGAGCGCCTCTCGCTGACCGAGGGCCGCGCGGTCGGAGCGCTGCGCGACCTCACCGCCGCTGCGGGGATCCACGAGGCGGCGGCGATCTCGACCTGCAACCGGACCGAGCTCTACCTGATCGTCTCCGACCCGGTCGAGGCCGAGTCGACCGCGCTTGGCGTGCTCAGCCGCCAGGCCGATATCCGCCCCACCGAGCTGCTCGGCCACCTCTACTCGCACCGCTCCGCCGAGGCGGCGCGACACCTGCTGCGGGTCACCGCCGGGCTCGACTCGATGATCCTCGGCGAGGCCGAGATCCAGGGACAGGTCAAACGCGCCTACGAGCTGGCGCTGGTCGAGGGCTCGACCGGGCCGATCCTCAACCGCCTTTTCCGCGGCGCCCTCGCCGCCGGCGGCCGGGCGCGTCAGGAGACGGCGATCAGCGAGAAGGGGGTCTCGATCCCCTCGGTCGCGGTCGAGCTGGCGCGGCGCTCGCTCGGCGACCTGGCCGAGAAGCGGGTGCTCGTCGTCGGCGCCGGCGAGACCGCAGAGCTCCTCGCCCGGGCGCTGGTCGCCCGCGGCGTCGCCACCGTCTTCGTCGCCAACCGCCACTACGACCGGGCGATCGGCCTGGCCCAGCGCTTCAACGGCACCGCGGTCCGCTTCGACGAGCTGCCGACACAGCTGGAAGACGCCGACATCGTCGTCTCGGCGACCAACTCGCCCCACCACATCGTCGAGCGCGAAAGCCTCGCGGCGGTGATGGACAATCGCGGCGGCCGGCCGCTGATCGCGATCGACATCGCCGTCCCCCGCGACATCGACCCCGCCTGCCGGGAGATCGAGGGCGTCTCCGTCTTCGACATCGACGACGTTCAGCAGATCGTCGAACGCAACGCCTCCGGCCGCGAGTCCGAGGCCCGCGGCGCCGAGCTGATCATCGAAGCCGAGCTCGACCGCTTCGAGCGCTGGCTCGCCTCGCTGGAAGTGGTGCCGACGATTGCGGCCCTGCGCGGTCGCGGCGAGGAGGTTGTGCGGCGGGTCCTGGCCGAGAACGAGACCCGTTGGGAGAACCTGTCCGACGCCGACCGCGAGCGGGTCGAGACGATGGCCCGCGCCGTCGCCTCGCGCCTGCTCCATGAGCCGACCCTGCGGATGCGCCGTGCCGCCGGCTCCGACGACGCCTACGAGTACCTCAGCGCCCTGCGCGAACTTTTCGGTCTCGACGTCGAGACCGAGCCCGAGGCGGAGGCGCCCGGGCGGCAGAACGTCACCGAGCTGCGCCGCAAGCACGGCTGAGGGCCCGTGGCCCTGCGGCTGGCTACGAGGGGCAGCACTCTGGCGCTGACCCAGGCCGGAACGGTGGCCGAGCTGCTCGGCGGGGCGGAGCTGGTCGAGGCCGCCGCCGACGGCGTTTTCGGCGACAAGTCGCGCTTCGTCCGGGGCGTCGAGCGGGTGCTGCTCGAGGGCCGCGCCGAGGCAGCCGTGCACTCGGCCAAGGACCTGCCCGGCGAGACCGACCCGGGGCTGGAGATCGCCGCAGTGCCGCCGCGCGAGGACCCAGCCGACGCCTGGGTCGGCCCCGGCAGGTCGCTCGCCGACGTCCCCGAGGGAGCGCGGGTCGGGACCGCCTCGCTGCGGCGCCGGGCGCAGCTGCTGGCGGCGCGACCGGACCTACGGGTCGAGGAGCTTCACGGCAACGTCGATACTCGGCTGCACAAGCTCGCCGACGGCGAGGTCGACGCGGTCGTCCTCGCGCTGGCGGGACTGAAGCGGCTCGGCCGCGACGGCGAGGTCGCCTTCGCGATCCCGGTCGAGCAGATGGTGCCGGCGCCGGGCCAGGGCGCTCTGGCGCTACAGGCCAGGGAGGGCGACGAGGAGACGGTGCGGGCGCTGGCGGTCATTGGCGACGAGCGGGCGCTGCTGGAGCTGACCGCCGAGCGGGCGGCGGTGGCGCCGCTGGCGGCCGACTGCACGACGCCGATCGGCGTCCACGCCCGGGTCGACGGCGAGTCGATGACCCTCGAAGCCTTCGTCGGGCTGCCGGACGGCAGCGAGTGGCTGCGCGACCGGATCGAGGCCGACGCCGACGAGCCTCTTGCCGCGGGGAGCGAACTGGGCGAGCGCCTGCTCGCCGCCGGCGCCGCCGAGCTGCTCGAGCAGGCAGCGGCGATGGCCGGAGGGCCGCCGTGAGCGGCGGCTCGGTGCCCGGCTCGAGCGGCGGGGCGGCCGGCGGTTCGCGGCGCAGCTCCGCGGCACGGCACGGCGTCGTCTACCTGGTCGGCGCCGGCCCCGGCGACCCCGGCCTGATGACCACGCGCTCGCTGGCGCTGATCGCCGCCGCCGACAGCGTCTACTACGACCGCCTGATCCCACCCGGCGCCCTCGCCGGCGCCCGCGCCGACGCCGAGTTGGTCTACGTCGGCAAGCAGCCGGGGGTTCCCTCGGTGCCGCAGGAGGAGATCGGCGAGCGAATGATCGCCTCGGCCCGCGAGGGGCGCAGCGTGGTGCGGCTGAAGGGCGGCGACCCGTTCGTCTTCGGCCGCGGCGGCGAGGAGGGCGAAGCGTTGCGGGAGGCAGGGGTCGAGTTCGAGGTCGTCCCCGGGGTCACCGCCGGCGTCGCCGCCACCGCCTACGCCGGCATCCCGGTCACCCACCGCGACGACGCCTCCGCGGTCGCCTTCGTCACCGGCCACGAGGATCCCGAGAAGCCGGAGTCGGCGCTCGACTGGCCGGCGCTGGCCCGCTTCCCCGGCACCCTCGTCTTCTATATGGGGGTGAAACGGCTGGGCGAGAACGCCGCGGCGCTGATCGCGGGCGGCCGCGACCCCGAGGAGCCCGCCGCCGCGGTCGAACGCGGCACCTGGCCCGGCCAGCGCACCGTCCTCGCGACCCTGGGAACGATCGCCGAGGCGGTCGCGCGGGAGCAGGTGAAGGCACCGGCGCTGATCGTCGTCGGCGCGGTCGCCGCCCGGCGCGAGGAGCTCGAATGGCTGGAGCGGCGGCCGCTGCACGGGCGCCGCGTCGTCGTCACCCGCGCCCGCGCCCAGGCCAGCGGCCTCGCCGCCACCCTGCGCGATCTCGGCGCCGAAGTGGTCGAGCTGCCGGCGATCCGGGTCGAGCCGTTGACCGCGCGCGCCGAGGTCGCCGCAGCAGCGACGAGAATCGGCGACTACGCGCTCGTCTGCCTGACCAGCCCCAACGGCGTCCGACTCCTGTTCGAGGCGCTGCGCGAGGCGCGCCGCGACGCCCGTGCCCTCGCCGGCGCCACCGTCGCCGCGATCGGCCCCGGCACCGCCCGCGAGCTGACCCGCCACGGCGTCGCCGCCGACGTGGTCCCGGAGCGCTTCGTCGCCGAGGCCTTGGTCGAGGCGCTGGCCGGGATCGAGGTCGAGGGCAAGCGAGTGCTGGTCGCTCGCGCCGCCGAGGCTCGCGACGTGCTGCCCGAGGCGCTGCGCGAGCGCGGCGCCGAGGTCGACGTCGTCGCCCTCTACGAAACCGTCCGCGAGGCGCCCGACGAGGAGGCGATCGCCGCCGCCGCCGGGGCCGACTACGTCACCTTCACCTCCTCCTCGACCGTTCGCAACCTGCTCGAGGCGCTCGGCGATCGCTATCCCCGCAGCGCCCGCGTCGTCTCGATCGGACCGGTGACCAGCGAGACCGCCCGCGAGCTGGGCCTGGAGGTCGCGGTCGAGGCCGAGCGCCACGACGTCGACGGCCTCCTCGCCGCCCTGCTCGCCGATGCCGCCCGCTGAGTCGTGAGCCAGACGGCCGCCAACCGGTGCGGTTGTTACTTGTAACCCTGTGGGTGACAAACGACAACCGCGCTCGCCGTTCGGGACGCCCCGTCGGCACTACGCGAGCACCGATTCGACCAACACGCGCGCCCGCGAGCTGGCGGCGGCGGGGGCGCCGGGCGGGACCGTCGTCACCGCCGCCGAGCAGACCGCCGGCCGCGGCCGCCAGGGACGCAGCTGGACGGCCCCACCGGGCGGCGCCCTGCTCTATTCGGCGCTGCTGCGACCGTTGGGCGAAGAGGACGCGATGCTGCCGCTGGCGGTCCCGCTGGCGGTCTGCGAGGCGGCCGAGGCGCTTGCCCCCGGCGCGAAGTGCGGCGTCAAGTGGCCGAACGACGTCCACCTCCGCGGCCGCAAGCTCGCCGGAGTCCTGATCGAGGCCCGCCCCCAGGACGGCTGGGCGGTGATCGGCGTCGGCCTCAACCTCGCGATCGCGCCCGACGAATTCCCCACCGAGCTCCGCGACACCGCCACCTCCCTCTTCCCCTCCGGAGCTGGGTCGACCTCGGCGCGGGCGGCGGCGGTATTGAGCGAGCGGCTGGGGCGGTGGGTGGATGCCGACGCCGCCGAGGTGCTGGCGGCCTGGCGCGAGCGGGACGTGCTCCGCGGCCGCGAGATCTACTGGGAGAACGGCTCCGGCGTCGCCGACGGCGTCGACGAACGCGGCTACTTACTCGTCGTCGGCCCCGACGGCAACCGGATCGCCCTCGGCGCCGGCGAGGTCCACCTCACCCTCACCTGACCCACCCTCAGGAGACTGGGCTTTGGGTTTGCGTCGCCGCCGCCTTTTCCGCGCCGGTTTCACCTCCGAGCCCTCACCGTCCCCCGACCCAGCCGCGGGTGACGAGGAGGATGGGGAGGTCGAGGACGGGCCCTCCGCCCGCAGCGCCTCCCCATCCTCCTCGACAGGCCCCGCGGCCCGGCGCTCGCCCGCGCCGTTCCCATTTCCGTTCGAACCCTCACCGTCTTTGCGCTTCCCCCGCCGCCGCCGCTTCTTGCCGCCTTTGGGGAAGTTCCGCAACAGCTCGCGCGCGACTCCTGAAGGTTTCCGGGCCATCCGCATCCGCGCCCCGCGCAGCACCTCCTCGCCCTCCGGCGTGTGGGAGACGGCTGCCGCCAGCAGCGCCACCGCCAGCCGCCGGTCCTGTTTGCGCGCCGCGTGGACGAGCCGGCGCGCGTTGCGCCCGTGGGCCCGACCGGAGGAGTTGACCAGCAGGCCGAGCAGCCGCTTCGTCTCCGGCCAGCGCTGCACCGCGTACTCCTCGTGCAGTTCGCGGGTGTAGCTGGCCAGCCGCCAGACCCACGCCTGGGCCTGGTCGCGGCGGCCGATCCGCTTATCGACCAGCGCCTGCAGCAGCGTTTTGGTCCCCGCCCGTTTGTCCTCGCGGCTCCAGGTGCCAACGATGTCGATCGCGTCGTCGAAGGCGTCGCCGTCGGCGAGGTCGGCGATCTCCCCCAGCGCTTTCAGCCGCAGCTGCGCGTTGCGGTTGCGCTGCACGCAGGTGAGCAGGAAGCGACGACGCAGCTCCTTGGTGCGGTCGTTCTGCAGCATCGCCCGCGCCCGCCGCCAGCCCTGGGTGTTGACCCGAGCGCCGGCAAGCGCCGCCCAGGCGTGCTGCTCGGGGTAGTCGAGGTTCTCGACCGCGATCCGCCAGATCTCCCGTTCCAGCACCTCCATCCGCTTCTCCTCGACGTCGGAGACGGGGACGATCCGCCGCTCGACCCGGACCTTGCGGCCGCGCCCGCGCCGCACCGGCCCGACCACGATCGCGCCGCCGCGGTAGACGTCGCGGTCGAGCAGGCTGTGCAGGGTGACGATCGACTCGTCGTGGGTGGTCGCCGGGTGGACGAAGTCGATCACCAGGCCGGCCTCCTTGCCCGGCGCCCGACGGGTGACGCGACCGACTCGCTGCTGGTAGATCCGCCGCGACGCGGTCGGCGCCAGGTGCATGCAGATCGTCGCCCGCGGGCTGTTCCAGCCCTCGGCCAGCAGCTGGGCGTTGCAGAGCACGTCGACGTCGCCGCGCTCGAAGCCGGCGAGGATCTCGGCGAGCTCGCGCTTCGGCGTTTCGCCGGAGACCGCCTGAGCGTTGATGCCGGCGTCGCGGAAGGCCTTGGCGACGTTCTTCGCGTGCTGGACGCCGGCCGTGTAGAGAACCCCGGGAACCTTGCGGAAGCGCGAGCGGTAGAGGTCGGCGATGGCGACGTTGAACGGCGCCTGGTCGAGCAGCGCCGCCAGCTCCTCCTGGTCGAAGTCCTGGTCGACCTCGCCTTTGCGCAGCGGCACCTTGGCGATCGTCCGCACCCCCGGGCCGGGCGGGATCCGCAGGCAGCGCAGCGGCGAGATCACCCCGCGGCGGGCCGCCTGGATCAGGTCGAAGCGCGAGGTCTGGGTCGGGAAGAGGTCGGCGACGTGGCGGGCGATCAGCGCCCCGGTCGCGGTCATGCCGATGTAGACCGGGCCGACCCACTGGCGGATGCAGGCGCTGGTTTTCTCGCCGAGGGCGGTGTGGGCCTCGTCGCAGATCACCACCGAATAGGCGTCGGAGACTTTCTTGTGGTTGCGGACGAACCACTGGTAGGTCTCGACCGTGACCGGGCCGTCGGGGTCGTCGCGGTCGCCGAGCAGCGGCGGGCGCAACCGCTCTTTGTAGCCGCGGTCGGAGATCTCGCCGATGAACTGGTCGACCAGGTTGCGGCGGTGGGTGAGGATGAGGACGCCGCCGGTGCGGGTGGCGTCGATGAAGCCGACCGCGGCGACCGTCTTGCCGGCGCCGGTCGCGTGCTCGAACCAGAAGCGGCGCGAGGCTCCAGGGTCGTCGGGGGCCTCCTCGACCACCTCCTCGTCCTCCTCGGCGGCCGCTTCCTGCCAGTCCTGCGGCTCCTCGTCTTCCTCCTCGTCCTCGTCGTCGAGGTCAGGGTCTTCGCCATCCAGGCCGGCTCCATCGGCATCGTCCTCGGGGGCCTGCTCGGCTTCGACCTCGGCAGCGCCGCCGTTGCGACGCTCGGCGTCGGTCATCTCCTGCTGCTGGGCCATCAGCTCGGCCAGGGTGCCCGCGAGGGCGTCGACCTGGTGGGGGTTCAGTTCGGCGCCGTCGCGCAGCTTCGGCGGTTCATCGGCCAGCAGCCGCTCCAGCCCGAGCAGCAGAGAGAAATCGCGACGCCACTCAATCGAGGGGTTCTCGGCGCCGGCGTCGAGCTCGGCCAGGGCGGCGTTGAGGGCGCGACGGCGGGCGGTGCCGGGCGCCAGCGCCTCCGGGCCCTCGCCCTCGAGCAGGAAGGGCTCGCGGGCGAACGCGGCCGCCCGCTCGATGTCGGCGCCTGAGAGAACTGCCGCGTCAGCGGCAACGTCGCTGGTCTTGGCCATGAATGGCTTCTGGGTTTCGGCCCCCGGCGACACACGAGACGTGCGACGAGGGCAAGTGGTGACGAGGCTGCGGAGAGCGGGTGTTCCGTCCCCCCGGAGATCTCAGTGGCCCGCGAACCGCGGACCAAACTCGTCCGTATTCTAATCACGGAGCGGATGACCAGGCACAAAGCACCAATCGCGGCCCTTTTCGCGGCGGTCCTCGCGGCCCTCGTCTGGGCCGGCTGCGGCTCCTCCGGGGACAGCCAGGACTACGGCGGCGCCCACCCGAACTACAAGCAGGCACTGGCCGGAGCGCCGGCGCCGCTGGCGAAGCTGCACGGCGAAGCCGACCAGCTGCTCGACGGCGGCAACGAAGCCTTCGAAGCCCGGCTGGCGGCGCTGAAGGGCTACCCGGTCGTCGCCAACGTCTGGGCTTCCTGGTGCGGCCCCTGCCGCTTCGAGTTCCCCGACCTGCAGAACCTCTCCGCCCGCTACGGCAAGCGGGTCGCCTTTATCGGGATCAATTCCGAAGACTCCGAAAGCGGCGCCGAAACCTTCCTCGCAGAGGCGCCGCTCTCCTACCCGAGCTACAACGACCCGGACAAGGAAATCGCCCGCTCGATCGGCGCGATCGGCTTCCCCGACACCGCCTTCTACAACGCGGAGGGCGAACTTGCCTTCGTCAAGCAGGGCGCCTACGGCCACGAAGCCGAAATGGAAGCGGACCTGAAGCTCTACGCGCTGGGAAGCGGATAATCGGAGGCATGGACGCCTACGTCATCGTCGCTCTGGTCGGGGTCGCACTGCTGGCGGCGGAGGCGCTGCTGCCGACCGGCGGGGCGCTGGGCGCGATCGGCGTGGCCGGCCTGCTCGCCGCCGGGATCATCGCCCTGGCCACCGGCGGCACCACCGCCGACTGGGTCGGCGGGGCTCTGGTGGCGGTCTCGATCGCCTCGGGGATCGGCCTCTGGTTCGTCGCCCGCAAGGTCTACGACGCCCACCGCAACCAGCCGGTCCGCGGCGGCACCGAGGAGATGGTCGGCACCGTCGCCGAAGCCCGGACCGCGATCGGCACCGACGGCGGTCGCGCCTTCACCCGCGGCGCGATCTGGTCGGCGCGGCTGGCCGAGGGTTCGGAATCGGCGCGCGCCGGGGATAGGGTTGAGGTGGAGGCGGTCGACGGGCTGACGCTGGTCGTGCGCACGGCATCGCGACCGGTCCAAACGAGCGGAGGGAGCAGGAACTGATGGGTGCGGCAATCGGCGGGATCGTCATCGTTCTTCTCTTCTTCGGGCTGATCGTCGCCGCGACCTCGGTACGGGTCCTGCGCGAGTACGAGCGTGGGGTGATCTTCCGCCTCGGCCGCCTGATCGCGACCAAGGGGCCGGGCCTGATCCTGCTGATCCCGCTGATCGACCGGATGGTCAAGGTCGAGCTGCGAACGGTCACCCTCAGCGTCCCCCCGCAGGAGGTGATCACCCGCGACAACGTCCCCTGCCGGGTCAACGCCGTCGCCTACTTCCGCGTCGTCGACCAGAACAAAGCCGTGGTCGAGGTCGAGAACTACCTGGTCGCCACCTCGCAGGTCTCCCAGACCGCCCTGCGCTCGGTCCTCGGCAAGGCCGAGCTCGACCAGCTGCTGGCCGACCGCGAGCGGCTCAACGAGGACCTGCAGAAAATCATCGACGAGTCGACCGAGCCCTGGGGCGTCAAGGTCACCTCGGTCGAGATCAAGGACGTCGAGATTCCCGACCAGATGCAGCGGGCGATGGCGCGCCAGGCCGAGGCCGAGCGCGAGCGGCGAGCCAAGATCATCAACTCCGAGGGCGAGTACCAGGCGGCCCAGAAGCTCACCGACGCCGCCGACATCATCAGCACCAACCCGGCCTCGCTGCAGCTGCGCTACCTGCAGACGCTGCTGGAAATCGGCTCCAACCAAAACACCACGGTGGTCTTCCCGCTGCCGATGGACGTGCTGGAGCCCTTCCTCGGCCGCGGCACCGCCGGCGCCGGAACTGCGCGCCCGCCGCGACCGCCGGGAGGCGCGAAAGAGGGACCGCGCCCCGAGGTGCCGCCGGACCCGCTGGCCGGCGGCGGTGCCCCGGGCGACGCCGGCGGGCCCGCCGGCAGCAGCGGACCGGCCGTCGTTGACGACGCCGGCGACGAGGGCGCGGACCCCTCCGCGGATCTGCCACCCTCCCGCTCCTGAGCGCCACCGACTCGACTTCCCCCGAGATCCGGATCGACCAGCTGAGCGGGCTGAGGACGATCCTCGCCCCCGGCCGGGCGGCCCGGCCGGACAACTTCTCCGCCAAGCGCAGCGAGCCGAAGGGACCGGACAACTGCCCCTTCTGCGAGGGCCACGAGGACCGCACCCCACCCGAGCTCTACGCCCTGCGCCCCGACGGCGGCGAGCCGCAGAGCGGCGGCTGGCTGACCCGGGTGGTGCCGAACCTCTATCCGGCCCTGGGCAGCGCCGGGGGCGATGAGGGGATCGACCCGGGCGGTCCCGGGGTCGGAACGACGACCGCGGCGCCCGCGGCCGGCAGCCCCGGTGCCGAGGCCGGTGCCTTCTCCACCCCCGGCGACCCGCTGCTCGCCTCGCGCCGGGCCGGCGAACCCGACCTCTTCTCCTCCCGCCCGGCAACCGGCGCCCACGAGGTGTTGATCAACTCGCCCCGCCACCTGACCGCGATGGCCGAGCTCGACGACGCCGGCTTCGACGCGGCCGTCGCCACCTGGCGCGAGCGGATGCGCGCCCACGCCAACGCCTCCTACGTGCAGCTGATCGTCAACGAGGGCGGCGGCGCCGGCGCCTCGCTGGAGCACACCCACGCCCAGCTCTATGCACTGCCCTTCGTCCCGGCGGCGGTCGCCCGCGAGCGCGAGCGGGCGGGGGCCTACGCCGAACGCACCACCGGCTCCGGCCTCCTCTCCGACGTCCTGGTCGAGGAGGTGCGGCGACGCGAGCGGCTGGTCGCGATCGACGACGAGGCGGCGCTGATCTGCCCCTGGGCCTCGCGCTCGCCGTTCGAGCTGCGGGTGCTGCCGCGGCGCGAAGCGGCGAGCTTCGCCGAGGACGGTGCCGGCGCGGCGATGCTCCGCACCGCGATGCGCGTCCTCGCCGAGCGCTTCGGCGAGGCGCCGGAGCTGAACCTCTGGGTCCGCACCGCCCCCCGCGGCGCCGAGCAGTTCCACTGGCACGTCGACATCGCGCCGCGGCTGACGATCAAGGCCGGCTTCGAGCTCGGCACCGGGATCGACATCAACGTCTACCCACCCGAGAAGGCGGCCGCCGACCTGCGCGAATGCCTCTGAGTTAAGCGGCGACCGGCGCGAGCACCGCGTCGAGCAAACCCGGGAAGCGAGCGTCGAGCGCCTCGCGGCGCAGCGTCGTCAGCTTGCGGGTGCCCTCGCGGCGCTGTTCGATCAAACCCGCCTCGCGGAGAACGCGGAAGTGGTGGGTACGGGTCGATTTGCCGACCTCGAGGTCGATGCGGCCGCAGGGCAGCGGCTCGGCGGCGGCGGCCAGCTCGCGAACGATCGTCCGCCGCTGCGGGTCGCTGAGCGCGTGCAGGACGGCGGAGAGGTCGAACTCGCTCTGGTCGGGGTGGTCGAACTCCACGGACGCATCATACGACGATCGTCGTACTTTGGGGTACGGTGATCGTCGAACTATGGATCTCACCTTTTCGTCGTCTACCCCGTTCGATCCGCGATGAAGCTGCGCCGCTCCGACGCCCTCCTCGTCACCGTCTGCCTGGCGCAGTTCATGGTCATCCTCGACATCTCGATCGTCAACGTCGCCCTGCCCTCGATCCAGACCTCGCTCGGCTTCTCCGACACCGGGCTGCAGTGGATCGTCAACGCCTACACGCTCGCTTTCGCCGGCTTCTTGATGCTCGCCGGTCGCGCCTGCGACCTACTCTCGCGGCGGCGGGTCTTCCTCGTCGGCATCGGCCTCTTCGCCACCGCCTCGCTGGTCTGCGCGCTGGCCGAGCAGCAGGGCCTGCTGATCGGCGCCCGGGCGCTGCAGGGCTTCGGCGCCGCGGTGATCTCCGCCGCCAGCCTGGCGATCGTCACCTCCTCCTTCGCAGAGGGCGCCGAGCGCAACCGGGCACTGGGGATGTGGGCGGCGATGGGCGGCGTCGGTGGCTCCGCCGGGGCCTTGCTCGGCGGCCTCCTCACCCAGGCCTTCGACTGGCCGGCGATCTTCATCCTCAACGTGCCGGTCGGGCTGGCGGTCTGGTTCGCGGCGCGGCGGTTGATCCCCCACACCGCCCCGGCCGACGAGGAGCGCGAGTTCGACCTCGCCGGCGCGGTCCTGATCAGCGGCGGCCTCACCGCGCTGGTCTTCGGCATCGTCCGCACCGACTCGCTCGGCTGGGGCGCGGTCGGCGTGCTGGCGCCGCTGGCAGCCGGGCTGGCGATGCTGGCCGCCTTCGCCTTGGTCGAGGGTCGGGTCGCCAGCGACCCGCTGATCCCGCTGACGATCTTCAAGATGCCGCAGCTGCGCGCCGCCAACCTGATCGTCGCGCTGCTCTTCTTCGGGATGTTCGGGATGTGGTACTTCGTCTCCCTCTTCCTGCAGAAAGTGCAGGGGGACGACGCCCTCCTCGCCGGCGTCTCCTTCCTGCCGATGACGCTGCTGATCTTCGCCGGCTCGGCGACGGCGCCGAAGCTGGTCGACCGCTTCGGTGTGCGCCCGGTGCTGATCCTCGGGATGAGCCTGGCGACCGCCGGCTTCCTCGTCCTCGCCACGGTCACCCCGACCAGCGCTTACGAGGTCGCGATCCTGCCCGGCGGGATGCTGACCGCGCTCGGCGCCGGCTGGTCGCTGGTGCCGGCGACGATCATCGCGGTCAAAGGCGTGCCGGCGGCCCAGAACGGCCTCGCCTCCGGCGTCGTCAACACTTCGCGGCTGATCGGTGGCACCCTCGGGCTCGCCGTGCTGACCACCCTTGCCACCTCCCACACCAACGGCCTGCTCGGCGGTGGCACCGGGCCGGCCGAGGCGCTCACCGATGGCTACCGGCTCGCCTTCATGATCGGCGCCGGCGTCTGCGCCGCCGGGGCGCTGGCGGCGGGCCTGCTGCTGCGCCGCGACCCGACCGCGGTCCCCCAGGCCGCTTAGCTCCGCCAGCCCGCTCGGGCCCCTGGCGGCCAGCCCGCTCGGGGCCACCGGCGGGCGCTGCCACGGCGCCCCTGTAGGGTCAGCGCGTGGCCCCGAACCCGCGACCGATCCCGCGCTTCATCGCCGACTCGAGCCAGGAGGGCATCGCCCACGGGCGCTTCGCCGAGCGGCTGACGGAGGAGTTCACCGCCGCCTGCGAGGCGGTCGCCGACCTGCCGAAAGGGGCGCTGCCGGCGGGCGAGATCGACTGGTTCCCGGAGCGCGCCTGGGGCGGGCGGGTCTGGGTCCCGGCCTCGGTCAAGACCGAGAGCGAGGAGGGGAAGCTGGAGCTATTCGGCCACGTCTCCTACGTGCAGCCGGTCGACGGCGAGCCGGGCGACTTCCGCGCCAAGGCCGACTTCACCGACGTCCTCGCCGAGGACAACCCGGACTGGCGAATCGACTTGAACGACGAGGTGATCGGCCGCTGGCAGGGGGAGAGCGGCCGCGCCGGCGCCGTCACCCTGGTCTGGGGCCGGCCGCTGGTCCGCGGCGCCGTCGCCGCCACCGCCGAGCTCGACGCCGAGACCGTCGACCAGGAACCGATCTCCCAGAACCGCTTCACCCTGCTCGGCCTCGATGCGCTGGAGGGCTACGGCGACGACGTCTTCATGGAAGTGAAGCTGTGGAGCCAGCGGGCGCTGGAGCTCGCCGCCGAGAGCCTCTACGAAGCCTGAGCGCGTCCGGGCCGTGGCCGAGCGGCAGCCCCCGGCTCAGAACTCGTCGGGATCGAGCAGCTCGACCCGTGCCCGCCGCGACCCCGCCCGCGCCAGACGTGCGTCGAAGGTGAGCAGCGGCTGGTCCAGCATCCGTGCCAGCGCCAGGTAGAGGCCGTCGTAGAAGCTGACGTTCTCCCGCATCGCCCAGGCGCCGTAGAGCAGCGGGTCGTGCTCGACCCGCTGCACCGGCATTTCGGCGAATTCGGTGAGCGCATCCTGGGCGCGCGCCGTCCCGATTTCCCGCCGACGGACCTGGCCGCGAAGCGCCTGGCCGACCTCGGCGTCGATCAGGTGCGGCGCCCAGAGCTGGTCTCCTTCGGGGATCAGACGCACGGCCGCCGCCTTCGCGCCCTGCGCGTCGACCAGGTACTCGACCAGCACCGAGGCGTCGACGACGGGCATCAGTCGCCGCGCATCTCCCGGATCAAGGCCACCGTGTCGGCGGTCCTGATTCCCGTCGAGCGCGGCTTGCGGTTGTAGAACCGGTCGGCCATCTCGGCCTTGCTCATCTTGGTGGTGAGCTTTTCGAGCTCGCGCTTGCAGAAGTCCGAGAGCGACATGCCCTCGTTCAGCGCTCGCAGCTTCAGCTCGCTGTGGACGTCATCCGGCACGTTTCTGACCTGAATCATCTTGGACATGTGCTCCACATTAACCACTGCGGAGGACACGTCGACTGCCTGCAATCTGCTCATGCAAGAAACCTGCCAGGAAAAGTCCTACGCGTGGGTGGAGAAAGTCGCATCTCCGTGTCATCCGGGTGCCGACTTCCATCAATCCACCCCCGTCAGCCACAATTCCGGCGTCCCGCCCCGATAGCTCAGCTGGATAGAGCGATCCCCTCCTAAGGGATAGGCCGCTGGTTCGAATCCAGCTCGGGGCACTCATCCGGCGGCGGGTGGGAGCCGTAGGACTTGCGGCGCAGGGAGCAACTTCCCGGCGCCGAAACCGTTTCAGCGAGGAGACGTGCGAGTGAGAGCGACCAGGAAAGGAACCAGCGCGGCCGTGAGAGGCGCGTTCGGCGCTGCCCTAATGCTGGCACTGGCGGCGCTGCTCGGCGCTTTCGCGGCAAACGCCCTGGGCGCCGGCGCGGCGCCCGACCGGGCCGCGCTCGGCCCGCCGGCCGAACGGACGATCGACTTCGCGGGTCACAGCGTCAAGGCGCCACGGACCTGGCCGGTGATTCGCCTGGCCCGGCACCCCGGCACCTGCGTGCGGCTCGACCGCCGCGCGGTCTACCTCGGCACCCCCTCCAGCCACCAGCGCTGCCCGGCGGACGCGATTGGCGCCAGGCGGGCGATCCTGGTCGAACCCCGGCCCGGAGCGAGCATCTCGGCGCTGGCGGCCCCGAGCAGCAGCGGTGCCACCACCTCGGCCGGCGGCGAGGTCTTCACCGGCCTCGGCTTCGATGCCTGCAGCACTCCCTCCAGCCGCTCGATGGACGCCTGGGCCGAATCCCCCTACCGGGCGATCGGCGTCTACGTCGGCGGTGCCAACCGCGCCTGCTCGCAGCCCAACCTGACCGAAGCCTGGGTCGAGGAAGTGACCGCCGCCGGCTGGCACCTGATCCCCACCTACGTCGGGCTGCAGGCACCGACCTCGAGCTGCTCCAGCTGCGCCAAGCTCTCCAGCTCCAGCGCCGTCGCCCAGGGCACCTCCGCCGCGGTCGACGCCGTCGCCCAGGCCGCCACGGTCGGGATCGGCCCCGGCAGCCCGATCTACTTCGACATGGAGTCCTACTCGCAGACCTCGGCCGCGACGAGCGCCGTGCTCGCCTTCGAGCAGGCCTGGACCGACAAGCTGCACGCGCTCGGCTACCTCTCCGGCGTCTATAGCTCCAGCTCCTCGGGAATCGCCGACCTCGCCGACCAGGTCGGCGGCGAATACCGCCTCCCCGATGACATCTGGACCGCCAACTGGAACAACCAGAAGAACACCGCCGACCCGCAGCTGCCGGCGAGCGGCTGGGCGCTGCACCAGCGCATTCACCAGTACGCGGGCGGCCACAACGAGACCTACGGCGGGATCACGATCAACATCGACAACGACTACGTCGACGCCGCCACCGCCTCGGGTTCGGGGGCGCCGGGCGAAGACGACCCGGTCGGCTTCCTCGACCTCAGCCGCGCCGCCCCGGGGACGATCCGAGTCAAGGGCTGGGCCTTCGACCCAAACCTGCCGACCGCGCCACTGGCGATCCGCGTCTCGGTCGGCGGCAAGGCCGGTGCTCCCGGCGCCAGCGAATACGAACTCGGCCCGGTGGCGACCCAGACGCGCAAGGACGTCGCCGCCGAACACCCCGAAGCCGGCCCCGCCCACGGCTTCGACTCCAGCTTCGCGACTACCGCCGCAGGGACGAAAGCGGTCTGCGTCTACGCGGTCGGGATCTCGCCCGGCGCGGACACCCTGCTTGGCTGCAAGCCGACCAGGGTCCCGGTCGCGATCACCTTCTCGGACCTGCGCGCGGTCCGCGGCGGGGTCAAGGTGCGGATGTCCTGCGCCTGGCCGGCCGGGACCGAATGCCCGGGCTACCTCTCGCTGCGCACCCGCTTCCGGGTCGCCGCCCACCGCCGCGTCAAAGTCGTCACCCGCTCGCTCGGCCGCCGCGCCTTCCACCTCGCCGGCGGCCACTCCCACGCCTACACGGTGCCGCTCAGCGCCGGCGGGCGGGCGGTGCTGGCCCTGCGCGGAAAGCTGCGCACGCAGCTGATCGCGGCGATTCCCGGCGGCCGCCGCTACGGCGTCCTCGCCCTCGAGCGCCCCGCCCGCTAGGCGACGCGGCCGCTAACCGCGGTCGGGACGGTCCGGGTAGATCTCGTCGATCGTGACCAGCGCCGAGTAGGGAGCGTCCGCCGCGGCTTCGATCCGCTCACCGCCGCCGGCGAGGCGGTCGACCACGGCAACGACGCCGGCAACCTCCAACCCCTCCTCCGCGACCCGCTCCAACGCCTTCGCGGTCGAGCCACCGGTGGTCACCGTGTCCTCGACCACCAGCACCCTCAGCCCCGCCTCGACCGGCCCCTCGACCCAGCGCTGCAGCCCGTGCTCCTTCTTCTCGCCGCGGACGAAGAACGCAACCAGCCCGGCGCCCGCCGGCACCGCGATCGCCGCGCAGGCCGGCGGAATCGCCGCCGTCGCCGGCCCCCCCACGGCAACCACCCCCAACTCATTCGCCCGCGCCGCGATCAACTCCCCCGCCGCCCGAAACCCAGCCGGCCGCATCAAAGCCCGCCGCGCATCCACGTAGTACTGCGCCACCGCCCCACTCGAAAGCGTCACTTCCCCCAACACCAACGAGTACTCCCGCAGCTCAGTCAGCAGGGTGCTCTTGGCGGCCTCGAGGTTCGGCATGGCCGCATCCTAGTTTCTCCATCAGCCACACCACCGTTCGGCGACAGCCAGCGACCACCGCCCCTCACGTAACAGAAATTCAGCGCAGGGAGGGGCGGTGGATGGCCGAGAAATGGCGCCGGCCAGAGGTCGTCAGGCAAGGACGCAGGGAGCCTGAATAGCAGCGCTATTCAGGCGACTGAGGACGCCGCATGACGGCGTCTGGCCCAGCCATTTCCGGTCAGGCGCCGCCCCTCCCGGAGCGCCTCAGAAGACGAAGATCGACTCGCCGTAATGCAGCTGTTCGTAGATCCGCGGCTGGTCTTCGATGAAGGTCCGCACGCAGCCGTGGCTCGCGGCGTAGTTGGGGACTTCGTGGTAGCCGTGGACGGCGTAGCCGTTGTGCCAGTAGAAGCTGTAGTACATGCCCTCCGAGTTGAGGCCCGGTTCCTGGCGGTAGAACTCGTAATGGCCGGTGATCGTCGGGGTCGAGGGCTTGCCGGTCGAGACGGGGTAGATCGCGAACGGCTCGTCTCCCTTGAGCAGGACGAGGACCTGCTTATCGAGCGGCACCTCGGCGTGTTCGCCGGCGCTCGGATACTTGGCGTGGTAGCCGCCCTTGCCGTTGAAGACCGCCTTGACGACGTCGGCGCCGGCCTTTTTGGAGCGGTCCATGCCGTTGACTTTGCGGTAGGCGAGGACCTCGCGGCCGAGCCGGCCGTTGAAGCACTTGCCGCCGCCGGAGACGTAGCCCATCTTCGCCATCGCGGCTTTGAAGCCGTGGACCACGTTCGAGCACTCGCCCCGCTTCAGCGCCGGGAAGCTGACCTTCCAACTCTTCCGGGCGCTGCTGTCGGCGCCGAGCTCCGGGGTCGCCGCATGGTGGGCTTCGACCGCGTACTTGCCGCCTTCGCGGAGGACGATGCTGGAGGAGAAGGTGCCGGTTCCGTGCGGCCCCGGCTGCACCGCGACCTTATGGCGGACCAGCGGCTTGCCGTTCAGGTAGAAGACGACTTCGACCCGTTCGCCGGGGACGTAGAGCGAGACCGTGCCCTCGACCGGCACCGTGTCGAAGATCGGCGCCGCGCCGCCATGCAGGTGGCCGACCTCGACCTTGACCGTCGCGTTCGGAGCCGGTTCGGGCTTCTTCTTCCCCTTCGCCGGCGCCGCGACCGCCGCGGCCGGGAGCGCCAACAGGGCGCAGACGGCGAGCAGGAAAACGAGACGGGAGCGGATCACGAGGCCGGGAATGCTACTGGCCGAGCAGGGCGATGCAGTTGTTCAACATATGCAGGACGATTCCCGGCAGGATCGAGCCGGTTTTCTCGTAGAGCAGGCAGAGCAGGATCCCGAAGACGATCAGCGGCGGCACCGCGGTTATCCCGGTCAGCGCATGCAGGGCGCCGAAGACGAGGCCGCCGATCAGCGCCGCCGGCAGTACCCCCATCTTCGAGCGCAGGCCGCCGTAGAGGTAGCCGCGGAAACAGGTCTCCTCGGCGATCGGCGCCAGGATCGCCAGCATCAGGATCTGGATCGGGACCGCGCCGAAGCCTTCGGCGATGTCCTTCTGGTGCGGTTCCCCGAAGACCGCCGTGTAGACGGCGGCGAAGACGAGGTAGGCGAGCACCGCCAGCCCCATCCATTTCAGCGCCGAGAGCTTCGGCTTGCGCAACCCGAGCCGGGCGAGGATCAGCGCGAAGGTCGCCGCCCCGTGCTGGGCGGCGATCGCCATCGGCACCATCAGGAAGCCGAGCTCGGTGCCGAGCTGGACGCCGATGTTGCCGAAGGTCGTCAGTTCGCCGTGGCCCTTGCTGCCGAGCGCGGCGAAGGGGAGCGAGAGAACGACGCCGGTCGCGAGGGCGAGGACGACGCCGAGCAGGGCGGTCCAGGGCCCCCAGTTGGCGCCGGACAGGCGGGGCGGGCGCTCTTCGCCGACTGGGCTCGCGGCTAGGTTGCTCGTCATGGCGCCGCAAGTCTCACAGGTCTCGCCGCTGACCCGGACCCGGCTGCGACTGCTGCGGCGGCTGGCGATCGCCGCCGTGCTGGTGATCCTGGCGCTGCTGGCAATCAACCAGTTCACCGACCTGAAGCGGCTCGCCACCGGCATCCTCGCCTCGACCGCGGTGATCAGCCTGATCGTCGGCTTCGCCGCCCAGAACACGATCGGCAACCTCGTCGCCGGCATGCAGATCGGCGTCTCCCAGCCGTTCCGAATCGGCGACCTGGTGACCTTCGAAGGGACCGAAGGCCGGGTCACCGACATCACCCTCTCCTACACCTACCTCGACCCCGGCGACGGCACCAGCTTCGTCATCCCCAACCAGCTCCTCCTGGAAGGGGTCATCCACAACCGCGCCGGCGCCGACCGGGAGGCGTGAGCACTACCCTCTGAGCGATGACGGCGCGGAACCGGCGCCGAGGGCGCCGGCGAGGTGGGATCGGGACGAAATTGTTGGTCGTCGGGGGCGGCGTCTTCGCCGTGCTCGCGATCGCCGCGATCGCCGTCACCTCCTGGGTCCTCAACGTCGCCGCCGACGCGCCCTCGCTCTCGACCTGCAAGCCGATCGACAAGGGCGGCAATTCGACCGTCTACGCCGCCGACGGCAGGAAGCTGGGGGTGATCTCGGCCAGCGTCGTTCGCCAGCCGGTCTCGATCGAACGGATCCCGAAGCGGCTGCAGCTGGCGACGGTGGCGATCGAGGACCAGCGCTTCTACGAACACGGCGGCGTCGACACCCAGGGCATCCTCCGCGCCGCGATCACCGACCTCGAAGCCGGCGAAGCGGTCGAGGGAGGCTCGACGATCACCCAGCAGCTGGTCCGCAACCTCTGCATCCAGGATCCCGAACGCAACCTCGAACGCAAGATCATCGAGGCGAAGCTGGCGCTCGAGTACTCCGAAAAGCACACCCGCAAGGAAATTCTCGGCTCCTACCTGAACATCGCCTCCTACGGCACGGTCGAGGGCTCGACCGCGGTCGGGGTCGGCGCCGCCGCGAAGATCTTCTTCTCGAAGCCGGTCTGGAAGCTCGACCTGCCGCAGGTGGCGCTGCTCGCCGGTCTCCCCCAGGCCCCCTCCGAGTACAACCCGATCACCAGCGCCGGGGCCGCCAAGGCGCGCCGCGACGAGGTGCTGGAAAAGATGGCGAAGCTCGGCTTCGTCTCCGCCGCCCAGGCCCAGGCGGCGATCCACGCCGGCCTGCAGCTGAAGGTCTCCGACGACTTCTTCAGCCACCGCCAGCCCTACTTCTTCGACTACGTCGAGGACAAGCTGCTCACCCACTACGGGGTCAACACGGTCCGCCGCGGCGGCCTCCAGGTCCACACCACGATCGACCTGCCGCTCCAGAAGGTCGGCGAAGAAGCGGCCGCCTCGACCCTCCCCTACTCAACCGACCCGGCCTCGGCGCTGGTCTCGATCGACCCCCGCAACGGTCACATCAAGGCGATGGTCTCCAGCTCCAACTACGCAGAGAGCCAGTTCAACCTCGCGGCCCAGGGTCACCGCCAGCCCGGCTCGACCTTCAAGGCCTTCGTCCTCACCACCGCGATCAAGCAGGGGATCGACCCCTACACGACCTACTACGACTCGAAACCGCTGGACCTCAACCTGCCCCGCTGGGGCCATTGGGAAGTCCACACCGCCGACGAGGGCTACCAGGGGCGGGTCAACCTGCAGCAGGCGACGGTCACCTCCGACAACACCGTCTTCGCCCAGCTCGACCTCGACGTCGGCCCCGAGAACGTGGCGCGGACGGCGAAGTCGATGGGGATCACCACCCACCTCGACGGGATCCCGGCCGAGGGGATCGGCGGCCTGCGGCTTGGCGTCTCGCCGCTGGAGCTGACCGACGCCTACGCGACCCTCGCCTCCGGCGGTATCCACCACGACCCGGTGGCGATCGAGAAGGTCGTCTTCCCCAGCGGCCACGTCGACCACCCGGAAGGGCCGAAGCCCGAACGGGTGCTCTCGCGGCCGGTCGCCTACCAGGTGACCCGCCTGCTGCACGACAACATCACCGAAGGGACCGGCACCGCCGCCTACACCGGCTGCGTCGGCTCGGCCGGCAAGACCGGCACCACCGACGAATACACCGACGCCTGGTTCTCGGGCTACCAGCCGAACCTGGCGACCGCGGTCTGGGTCGGCTACCCCGAATCGAACGAGATCTCGATGACCAGCGTGCACGGGATCATCGTCTTCGGCGGCACCTTCCCGGCGGAAATCTGGAACAAGGTCTACTCGAACGGCGAAGTCCCCTGCGAGGAATTCGAAGAACCGAGCGGCGAAGTCGAATGGGCGCCCTACACGGGTGAGTTCACCGCCAGCGCCCCCGGCGACAAAGGCGACGGGGTCAACCCGGTCGGCGACGGGGTCGAAAAGGAACTGCCTGGCAGTGCCTCGGTCGGCGGCTACGACCCGAACGAATACGACCCCAGCGCCTACGCGCCGGGGGCCGGGCAGGAACCGGCGCCGCTGCCACCGCCGCTGCCCGAAGTCGGGGGCGGCGCGGCCACCGGGTCAGAACCAGGGAAATAAGGGCGCCGTGGCACCGGGCCTCGCCTTCGGCCTGGTCTGGGCCGGTTTCCTCGCCTATCTCGCGGTGCTGCTCTACGCACCGCGATTGGGCGGCCGGGTCGTCTGGGGATTGATCGGCGGCTTCGTCCTCGCCTTCGCCCTCTGCCCGGTGCTGCTCTCCCACGACGTCTTCAGCTACGTCGACTACGCCCGCCTCGGCGTCCACCACGGCCTCGACCCCTACGTCGCGGCACCCGACGCGGTGCCCGCCGACCCCGCCTACGCCGAGGTCACCTGGACCGAAGCCACCAGCGCCTACGGCCCGCTCTTCACCCTCGCCAGCTATCCCCTGGCCTGGCTGCCGGTCGATGCCGCGGTGGCGGTGCTGAAGGCGGTCGCCGCGGCCTCCGTGCTGGGCCTGGCGGTTCTGGTGGCGCGGCTGGCGCCCCGACGCGGTGTCGACCCGCTCCGCGCGGCGGCCTTCGTCGCCCTCAACCCGCTGGTCCTCGTCCACGTCGTCGGCGGCGCCCACAACGACGGCCTGGCGATGCTGCTCGCCACCCTCGGCGTGGCGGCGCTGCTGAGCCGGCGCGAGGCCTGGGCCGGCGCCGCGCTGGTCGGCGCGATCGCGATCAAGGCCTCGGCCGCGTTCGTCGCCCCTTTCGCCTTCGTCGCGGCGGCGCGCGAGGACGTGTCGCCTTCTGGCGGCTCTCCCGCCATAAAGCGACAAAGCTCCCTGCTTCGCCTCCTCGCCGGCGGCCTGGCGGCGGCGCTGCTCGTCGCCTTCGCCGCCTACCTGGCCTTCGACTGGCATTGGCTCGGCGCCTTCGGACTCGCCGGTGAAAACCAGGGGCGGACCAGCCAGATGAGCATCCCGGTCACCGTTGCCCGCCTCGGTGGCCTCGACCCGACCGTGGTCCGCGTCGTCGCTCTCGCCCTCTACGCGGCGCTGCTCGCCTACCTGCTCGTCCGCACCGCTCGCGGCCTCGACTGGGTCCGCGCCGCCGCCTGGGCCGGGCTCGGCCTGCTGCTGGCGACCTCCTGGCTGTTGCCCTGGTACCTGGTCTGGCCACTGCCGCTGGTCGCCCTCTGCCGCGATCGCCCGCTCGTCCTGCTCACCCTGGCGCTGACCGCCTACCAGCTCGGCGCCCGCATCCCGCTCTAGCGCCCCGCTGGGCGGCGAGGCGCTGACGCGCCGTTAGAGGATCTCCGGCGCCGGCGCGGCCGCATCGCGATCCGCTTCCTGCTCCTCCGGGCTCGGATGGAGGATGCCGGTGTGGATCGCCCAGCCCTCGCGGCGGCCGAGCGCGGTGACCGCGCCGACGTAGATCAGTTCGCCGGCGGTCATCACGCCGCGGACGGCGATCGAGATCAGCGAGCCGAGGGCGAAGCTGCCACCCGGCACCGCCGCCTTCACCGCCCAAGCGAAGGCAGCGTCGCGCGCCCCCAGCCCGGCCGGCAGCACCACCGTCACCAGCGCCGCGAAGTAGCCGATCGCCTGCGCCGAGCCGACCAGGAGGACGTCATGGAAGGGGATGTGGGTGACCGAGCGGGCGGTGCACCAAATCCCCAACGAGATCACCACCCAGTTCGCCGAGTAGAAGACGATCAGCGCCAGCACCCCACGCAGCGGGATCACCGCCGGCAGCGGTTCGCGCCCGAAGGCGCGCAGAGCCCGGTTCGCCAGCGGTCCGAAGACGCGCGGGTGGAGGATCAGGATCGCCAGCGGGATCAGCAGCAGCACCGCCCAGCGGATCGGGTCCCCCTGCAGGTCGGGGTGCTGGATGATGAAGTAGGCGGCGACGACGATCGCCGAGGTGGCCGAGATCGCCTGTTCGTAGACGATCGAGGCGATCGTGATCCGCCGCGGCACCCCCGCCCGCTCGGAGAGCAGCACCCGTCCCAGCACGTAGAGCACGCTGCCGGGGACGTAGCGCGCCAGCAGCGGCTGCCCCCAGGCGACCTGGGCGCGGCCGAAGCCGATCCCGTGGTCGAGGTAGCGCAGGGTGAGGTCCCAGCCGAGGGCGCTGAAGACGTAGAAGAAGGGCAGGATCACCAGCGCCGGGATCAGCCAGACGACGTGGAAGTGGACGCCTTCGCTCTGGATCTCCGACCACTGGTCGATCACGGTCAGGACCAGGAAGCCGAAGATCAGGACGGCGAGGCCGATCTGGACGGCGAGGCGGACGCCGCGACTGCGCGGCGGCTTGTTCCCGATCTTCGCGCCCGCCTCTCCGATCCGGTGGAGAAGTGGTTGGCGGTCTTCCACGTCCATCGCACCTTAGTGACGCGCGGGGCGCCCACTTGTTGCGGTCGGGCCGCGCAGAGAGCCGCCCGGGGTCTGGGAGACTGGACCGATGGGCGAGTTCGAGCTGCTCGCGAAGCTGCGTCAGCGCCTGCCGGCGGCGGGCGACCGGGTCCGGCTCGGCAGCGGCGACGACGCCGCGGTCACCGTTCCCGGCGGCGCTACCGCGACCTCGGTTGACGCCCTGGTCGAGGGCGTCCACTTCCACCGGGGCGCCGCGAGCCCGGCCCAGATCGGCGCCAAGGCGCTGGCGACGGCCCTCTCCGACCTGGCGGCGATGGGGGCGGAACCGGGCGAGGCCTACGTCGTTCTCGGGGTGCCGGAGGAGCTCGAGGAGCCCTACCTGCTGGAGCTGGCTGACGGGATCGCCCGGGTCGCCGCGGAGACCGGGACCGCGGTCGTCGGCGGCGACGTCAGCCGCGCCCCCGCCCTCACCCTCGCCATCACCGTCGTCGGCCACGCCTCCGGCCCGGAGGACTTCGTAACTCGCGGCGGCGCCCAGCCCGGCGACCTGCTCGTCGTCAGCGGCGAGCTCGGCGGCGCCGCGGCCGGCCTACTGCTGCTCGAGGAGCCGGCCTTCGCGGAGGTCGTCGCCGCGGACACGGCCGAGCGCCTGCGCGCCCGCCAGCTCGAGCCCCGCCCGCGCCTGCGCACCGGGCGCATCCTCGCCGGCGCCGGGGCCCGGGCGATGATCGACCTCAGCGACGGGCTCGGCGGCGACGTCGGCCACCTCGCCGCCGCCTCCGGCGCCCAAATGCGGATCGAGGCCGCGGCGCTGCCGCTGGCAAAGGGCGTCGCCGAGGTCGCCGCGGCAGCGGGAATCGAGCCGCTGGAGCTAGCCACCTCAGGCGGCGAGGACTACGAGCTGCTGGCGGCGCTGCCGCCTGGGCGCCTGGCCGAGGCGACGACGCTGGTCGGCGGCGCCGCGGAGACGACCCTGACCCAGGTCGGGGAGGTCGCGGCCGGCGCGGGGGTCGAGATCAGGCTGCCCGGGAACGGAGAGCTGCGAGCGGCCGGCTTCGATCAACTGCAGGCGAAGCGGGGCTCGGGACCAGCAGTTCCCTGACCGCCCGCCGCCGCAGCATCGCCATCGCGATCTGCGAGGGGTCGGGCTTGTAGGCACCGGACTCGACGAGGCTTTTCAGTTCTTGTGGCTCCATTCGATACTGATTATCGGCGAGGCACGAAAAGACCTTAGTTCTTGGTACTCGCACATGCGTCCAACCGGCGCGGGTCTAATCTTGGACGGGTGGCCAATGGGACGGCACGCATTCTCCTCGTCGACGACGAGCAGTCGATTCAGACGCTGCTCAGCTACCCGCTGCGCAAGGACGGCTATCACGTTACGTCGGCGCTCGACGGCGGCGAGGCGCTGCGGCGCTTCGACGAGGGCCGCTTCGATCTCGTCATCCTCGACCTGATGCTGCCGCGCCTCGACGGCGTCGAGGTCTGCCGGGCGCTGCGGGCAAAGAGCCAGGTGCCGATCATCATGCTCACCGCCAAGGGCTCGGAGACCGACAAGGTCGCCGGGCTCGAGGTCGGCGCCGATGACTACATCACCAAGCCCTTCGGCCTGCGCGAGTTCCGCAGCCGGGTCAAAGCGGCGCTGCGGCGCTCGCGGATGGGGGCCGAGACCGAAGACGAAGCGCCGATCTCCTCCGGCGATCTGAAAATCGACTTCGAGCGACGGATGGTCACCCTGAGCGACGAGGAGGTCAAGGTCACCTACGTCGAGTTCGAGATCCTCGGCGCGCTCGCCCGCTCGCCCGGCCGGGTGCTGACCCGCGAGACCCTGCTCGAGCACGTCTGGGGCGACTCCGACTACCGCGACCCGCGCACCGTCGACGTCCACATCCGCCACCTGCGCGAGAAGCTCGAGGCCGACCCGAAGCTGCCCGAGTTCCTCTTCACCGTGCGCGGGGTCGGCTACCGCTTCAAGGAGTAGCGGTGGGGCGGGGGCCGCGGCTGAACACCCTGGCCGGGCGGATCGTCCTCGCGGCGGTCGGGGTCTCGCTCGGCACGGCGCTGATCGTCTACGCCTTCACGGTCTCGATCGGCGGTGCCGCCGCCGGCCTCGGCGACGTCAAGCGGGAGATCCTGATCGGCGGCCTCGTCGCGGCCGGGATCGCCGCCCTCCTCGGCGCCTACTACGCGCAGCTGGCGGTGACCAACGTGCGGCGGCTGCAGGACGCGGCGCGAAAGGTCGCCGACGGCAACTTCGAAACCACGATCCCGGTCGCCTCGACCGGGCAGTTGGCGCCCCTGGCCCGCACCTTCAACGAGATGCAGCGACGCTTGTTCGAGCTCGACAGCGCCCGCAAACAGTTCATCGCCAACGCCTCCCACGAGCTGCGGACGCCGATCTTCAGCCTCGGCGGCTTCGTCGAGCTGCTCGAGGACGAGGACCCGAGCCCGGCCGAGCGCGAGGAGTTCGTGCGCGAGATGCGGGCCCAGATCGAGCGCCTGACCAAGCTGACGACCGATCTCCTCGACCTCTCCCAGCTCGACGCAGGGGCGGTCGAGATCCGCCGCCGGCCCTTCGATCTCGGCGACGTCGCCCGCGAGGTGACCCGCGAGTTCGGGCCGCGGGCGGAACTGCGCGGCTCGCGGTTGGAGCTGCGAACCCCTGAACGGGCGGCGGTCGCGGTGGGCGACCCTGATCGGATGAGGCAGATCATCCGTATCCTCCTCGACAACGCCCTCACGCACACGCCGGAGGGCACCAAGGTCACCGTGTCGACGCAGAACGCCAAACGCCATGCCGAGCTGACCGTCTCCGACGAGGGGTCGGGCGTGCCCGCGCGAGTGCAGAAACGGATCTTCGAGCGTTTCTACACCGGCGACTCGGCCGGCGGCTCGGGCCTCGGCCTGGCGATCGCCGGCGAGCTGGCGCAGCGGATGGGCGGGCGGATCTCGCTCGACTCCAACCGCCGCTACACCGGCTTCACCGTGCAGCTCCCGCGCGCCCGCGAGGAGGCCGGGGTCCCGGCCTCCGCTCGCCCGGCGGCCGGAGCCGCGTCGTGAGCCGCCAGCGGGCGCCACTGGCGCTCCTCGCTTTGCTCGCCTGCGCGGCGCTGCTGGCGCTCGCCGGCTGCGGCTCCGGCAACGCCACGCCCGGCCACGACTCCGGCGAAACGCAAACGACGACGGTGACGACCGAAGTCACCGCGCCGGCGCCCGAAGTCGCGGTCGAGACCGCCGCACCGGAATTCGACGCCGCCCGCGTCTTCGAAGAGGCGGCCCCCGGGGTGGTCACGATCCGCTCGATCTTCGGCGCCTCCTCGGCCGCCGAGGGCTCCGGCTTCGTCCTCAACGACGAAGGCGAAATCGTCACCAACGCCCACGTCGTCACCGACGAAAGCGGCGGCGGCTCCCGCACCCCCGCCAAGGAAGTCTTCGTCGAGTTCCCCGACCACAACGTGGTCGAAGCGGAAATCGTCGGCTTCGATCCCTTCGCCGACGTCGCCCTGCTCAAAGTCGATCCCGACGGCCTGCAGCTGCACCCGCTGAAGCTCGGCGACGACGACGTCCTCAAGACCGGCCAGCCGGTGGCGGCGATCGGCAGCCCCTTCGGCGAAGAGCAGTCGCTCTCGGTCGGCGTCGTCTCCGCCACTGACCGCTCGGTCAAATCGCTGACCCAGTTTCAGATCGACGGCGCGATCCAGACCGACGCCTCGATCAACCCCGGCAACTCCGGCGGCCCGCTGCTCAACGCGAACGCCGAAGTCGAGGGGATCAACCAGCAGATCGAGACCAACTCCGGCGCCAACGACGGAGTCGGCTTCGCCGTCCCGACCACGGCGATCAAACGCTCGATCGTGCAACTGCGCGAAAACGGCTCCGCCGAATACGCCTACATCGGCGTCTCCAGCCAGGCGCTCTACCCGCAGCTGGCCGAAGAGCTGAACCTGGACACCGAATTCGGCGGCCTGATCGCCGAAGTCGTCCCCGGCGGGCCGGCGCAGAAGGCCGGGCTCGAAGGCGGCGACGGCAAAATGGTCTTCCAGGGCGAGCCCTACCGGATCGGTGGCGACGTGATCGTCGAAGTCGAAGGCAAGCCGGTGATCGAACCCGACGACCTGGCGCAGCTGATCGCCGAACACCAGCCGGGCGACAAGGTGAAGCTGACGATCATTCACGACGGCAAGCGCAAGGATGTCACCGTCACCCTCGGCAAGCGCCCGGACACCAGCAGCGGCGCCGGCTAGAGCGCTGCTGGCAGCCGCGCGAATCAGGCGGCTGCGACGCCTGCGAGGCACGTCGCCGCGGTTAGGTGTAGAACTCCACGCTTGCTTCAGGAAGTCGCACTCGGCCAGAAGACCCTCTCCGACTACACCCACATAGTCGGCAAGGAGACGACGGAGCGGATCCGCGAGCTGGCGGAGCCGCTGAAGGGCAAGCGCGTCCTCCACGTCAGCGCCACCGCCTTCGGCGGCGGCGTCTCCGAGATCCTCTACACGATCGTGCCGCTGATGCGGGACATCGGCCTCGACGCGCACTGGCACGTGATCTTCGGCAAAGAGGAGTTCTTCAACGCGACCAAGCTCCTCCACAACTCCCTCCAGGGAGCGCCCGAGTCGCTCTCGCCCGAGCAGTGGGAGCTGTTCGACGAGATCAACCAGATGAACGCCGAGGGCCTGCAGGGTGACTGGGACGTGGTGATCGTCCACGACCCGCAGCCGATCGGCCTGCGCCGCGGGGCCTCGGAGAAGGGCAAGCACTGGATCTGGCGCTGCCACATCGACCTCTCGAACCCGAATCCGGACCCGATCGAGCGCCTGCTGCCGCTGATCGAAGAGTACGACGCCTCGGTCTGGCACATGCCGACCTACGTGCCGGCGGCGATGGACGGTGCCCGCGCCGGGGTCAACATCGTCCCGCCGGCGATCGACCCGCTCTCGCCGAAGAACATGGCCTTCTCGCCCGAAGACGCCGCCTTCGTCTGCAAGCAGTTCGGGATCGACGTCGAGCGGCCGCTGATCACCCAGGTTTCCCGCTTCGACCCGTGGAAGGACCCGATCGGCGTCATCGACGCCTATCGCCAGGTCACCGAGCAGGTGCCGGAGGCGCAGCTGGCGATGGTCGGCTCGATGGCCTCCGACGACCCCGAGGGCCGCGAGTACTTCCAGAAGACCTACGAATACGCCGACAACGACCCGGACATCAAGATCCTCTCCAACCTCAACAACGTCGGCGCGATCGAGGTCAACGCCTTCCAGTCGCAGTCCGACGTGGTCCTGCAGAAGTCGATCCGCGAGGGCTTCGGGCTGACCGTGACCGAGGCGCTTTGGAAGGGGCGGCCGACGATCGCCGGCAACGTCGGCGGCATCCCGCTGCAGATCGAGGACGGCGTCTCCGGCTTCCTCGTCGACTCGCCCGAGCAGTGCGCCGAACGCACGCTCGAGATCCTCCGCGATCCCGGCCTCGGCAAAACGCTCGGCCGCGAGGGCAAGGAGCACGCCCGCCGCGAGTTCCTCTCGCCGCGTCTGCTGCGCGACTGGCTCGAGCTGTTCACCAAGCTCGAAGGCTGAACGGCGGCGACCGTCCGGCGCCGCTCCGTGGCCCGCCCGGGCCGACCCCGTAACCTTCCGCGGCAGTGAGTTCCTCGCCGCTGATCATCGTCTCGAATCGCGGCCCCGCCCAGTTCGAACTCGACGACGAGGGCAACCGCACGGTCCGCCGCGGCGGTGGCGGCCTCGTCACCGCCCTCTCCGGCCTGGTCCGCCACCGCGACGCCCTCTGGATCGCCTCGGCGATGACCGAAGAGGACATCGCCGTCTCCGAGGAATCCGGCGGCAAGGCCCAGCTGGCGATCAACGGGATCGACTACAGCGTCTGCCTGGTCGGTTCTGACCCCGAGGCCTACGACCGCTTCTACAACGTGATCGCCAACCCGATCCTCTGGTTCATCCAGCACTACCTCTGGGACCTCTCCAACGCGCCGGACATCCGCCAGGAGGAGCTCGACGCCTGGGACTACGGCTACCAGGCGGTCAACCGGGACATCGCCGACGCCGTCGTCCGCCAGATCGAGGGCCAGGAGGACCCGCTGGTGATGCTCCACGACTACCACCTCTACACCGCGCCGCGGATGATCCGCGAGGCCCGGCCGGACGTCTTCCTCCACCACTTCGTCCACATCCCCTGGTCCCAGCCGGACAGCTGGCGGGTGCTGCCGACGCGGATCCGGGCGGCGATCTACGACGGCCTGCTGGCCAACGACATCATCGGCTTCCACACCGTCGCCTACTGCATCAACTTCCTCCGCTGCTGCGACGAACTGCTGGAAGCGGAGGTCGACTACGCGACCGGCGAGGTCCGCCACGAGGGCGGCCGCACCCTCGCCCGCGCCTACCCGCTGGGGATCGACGCCGAGCGGCTGCAGCGGGCGGCCGAATCGCCGGAGGTGGCCGAGGCCGAGCGCGAGGTGCTGGAGCGCCGTCGCAAATACCTGATCATCCGGGTCGACCGTGCCGACCTCTCGAAGAACGTCCTGCGCGGCTTCACCGCCTTCGACACCTTCCTCTCCCAGCACCCCGAGTTCCGCGAAGAGGTCACCTTCATCGCCCACCTGCAGCCCTCGCGGCAGGACGTGCCCGAGTACGCCGAGTACCTGGAGCGGATCGAGGCCCTGGTCGCGGTCGTCAACCACCGCCACGGGACCACCGACTGGATGCCGATCGACCTGCGCATCTACGAGAACTTCAACGACGCCGTCGCCCGCTACAAGCACTACGACCTGCTGATGGTCAACTCGATCTTCGACGGGATGAACCTGGTCGCCAAGGAGGCGCCGGCGGTCAATACCCGCGACGGCGTGCTGATGCTCTCCGAGAACACCGGCTCTCACGAGGAGCTCTGGGACTACGCGATCTCGGTCAACCCATTCGACATCCAGGAGCAGGCCGACGCGATCCATCGCGCCCTGACCATGGACCCGGCGCAGAAGCGCGAGTGGATCGAGGGCCTGCGGCAGATCATCTTCAGCCGCGACCCCGGCGACTGGGTCGACGACCAGCTCGCCGACATCGAGAAACTGCGCAACGCCGCGGTCTAGGGCGGGCCGACCGCGCAACCTCCGCCTTCCTCCCGGCGGCCGGGGGGAGAGTCTCGAGACCTCCGTCGCTTAGGCGTCCATGCGTTCCGTTCGGATCCGCTGGAAGGGCGTCGCCAGGGTCGCGGCGGTGGTGGTGGCCGTCGTCGCGACCCTGGGCGCCCTGCCCGGCCTCCTCCGCGCCCCCTCCCCATCGCCGCTCGGCGACGACGTCGGCCTCCGCGGCGTCGCCCGGCGTCCCGCCGACGAGTCCACGCCACAGACCCGACCCGACCCGATCCGACGCCGCACCGCGTCGCATGCCGCAAGCGGCGGGACCAGCCGCCATGGTCGGCGACGGCACCGGCATCCCGATCGCAAGCTTCCAGGGCAAGGCAAAGCTGCCGGGGGTGCCGGCCTGGTGCGGGCGAACCGACGCGTCAAGCGAGACGACGGCGCCCGTCGCGCCCCCAAACCGAGCGACCGCACGCACCGGGCGCCCGAACCCGCGACCACTCCCCCGCAGTTGCGACCGCCGACCGCGCCGGAATCGGCCTACGTGTCCCCTTCGCCACCCGAACCCATGTACGTCCCACCGCCTCCCGCTCCGGCACCGCCACCGAGCCCCGAAGACGGCTCGGCCGAGTTCGCGCCGCACTGAGGGCGCCCCGAGCGCTTGGCGCCGCTATAGTCCTTCGCCGTTTGGCAGCGGCACGCGAATACGAGCTGGTCCTGATGTTGGACCCCGAGTTGGACGCCCCGGCGCGCGACGCCCTGGCGCAAAACGCCCGTGGCGAAATCGAGGCCTCCGGCAGCCTTAAGGAGGAGAACTCCTGGGGTCTGCGCAAGATGGCCTACGAGATCAACCGGCGCACCGAGGCCGACTACCGCTGGCTCCGCTTCGAGGCGGAGAGCCCGCTGCTCGACTCGCTCGACCACAATCTGAAGATCGCCGACGGCGTCCTTCGCTTCCGCATCTTCAAAGTCGAGCCGGGGGCGCCGACGATCGTGCCGCCGGCGACGACTGCCGCCCCCGGGCCGCGTGAGCGCAGCGCCCACGGCGCCGGCCGCGACGACGACGAGTAGCGCCCTCCCCGGGCTCCGCGCCGCCGCCACCGTTCCCCGCCATTTGCGGCTTCCCGGAATCCCGGGGGGAGAACCCGCGCCGGTCGGCTCCTTAGACTGGAACCAGCTAAACGAACTTCAGAGGGGATGAGTGCTTTGGCAGCTTCCAACGTCAACGTCGTGGTCATTACCGGGAACCTGACCCGGGATCCCGACCTCCGGCACACCGGCGGCGGCACCGCCGTCTGCGAGCTCCGCGTCGCCGTCAACAGCCGCCGCAAAGACGGCGCCAGCGGCGAATGGGTCGACAAGCCCAACTACTTCGACGTCACGGTTTGGGGCGCCCAGGGGGAGAACTGCTCCACCTACCTGTCCAAGGGACGTCCGGTGGCGGTCGAAGGCCGCCTCGACTGGCGCGAGTGGGAGGCCAAAGACGGCAGCGGCAAACGCCAGTCCGTCTCGATCGTCGCCAACACGGTGCAGTTCCTCGGCTCCCGCGACGGTGGCGGCCAGGGCGCCCCGGGCGGCGACGGGGGCGGCTTCACCCCCCGCAGCGACGTCCCGGTCGACGACTCCGACTTCAGCGGCGCCGCGGTCGGCTCCGGTGGGGGCGGCGGCGGCTCCGAAGACGACATCCCCTTCTAGCAGCCACTGAGGGCGGGTCTGGGCGCCGCGAACGGCGCCCGACCTGTACCATTCCGCTTCGCTTATGGCACCTAGAGGAGCAAGAGAGACGTCTTCGAGCAGCCGCCGCGGCGGCGGCCGGCGTGGCGCCGATCGCGCCCGTCCGCGCAAATACACGCGGATCAACTCGGAGGTCGTCGACTACAAGGACTTGAACCTGCTGCGACGCTTCCTCTCCGATAAGGGGAAGACTCGCGGCCGGCGCGTCACCGGGCTTTCCCGCCGCCACCAGCGGCAGCTCTCGGTGGCGGTCAAGCGGGCGCGAGAGATCGCCCTGCTGCCGTACGTCGGAGAGCGCTGATGGCGCAGGCGATCCTGCTCGAGGACGTCGAGTCCCTGGGCGCGCGTGGCCAGGCGGTCGACGTCTCACCGGGCTACCTGCGCAACTACCTGGTCCCGCGCAAGCTGGCCCAGCCGGCGACCGCAGCCGCCCTCGAGGAGGCGCAGCGCCGCCTCGAGGCGACCGAACGGGCCGAAAAGGCCCGGGCCGAGCGCGAAGCCGAAGCGGCCGGACTGCTCTCCAAAACCGTGCTCACGATCCATCAGCGGGCCGGCGAGGACGGCAAGCTGTTCGGCTCGGTCGGGGCGAAAGAGATCACCGACGCGTTGCGCGACGCCCGCGACCTGCGGATCGACAAACGCAAAGTCCGGCTCGAGCAGCCGTTGCGCGAAGTCGGCACCTTCATGGTCGAGATCGAGCTCGCCGACGGCAACGTCGCCGCGGTGAAGACGATCATCGCCGAGGAGAAGTAGCGGTCCGACTGCGGCGCCGGTCCGGTTGGAACCGGTCCGAGCGGGTCACCCTGGGCCTCGCGGTGATGGCGGTCGGCGGCGCCGGCGCCGTCCTCGTCGACCAGTTCGGCCGCCTGCTCGGGCGGCGCACCAGCGAGCGTCGCGGCGACGAGCCGCTGCTCGAGTCCGCCCCGGCGGCGGCGATCGACACGGTCGAGGTCGCGGTCCGCGGCTACGCGGCGGCCCCACGCTCGGAGACCGTGCTCTTCAACCTGCTCGCTGGCTTCCTCGGCTCCTTCGCGCTCGTCCGCCTCTCGACCTGGCGGATCCGCAGCCGCCGCGGTCCCTTCCGCGATCTCTCGATCCGCGGCCGCCACATCCATCACTTCGTCCCCGGCATCCTCCTCGCCTTCGGCAGCGGCACCGCGGCGCTGCTCACCGCCGACGACGAGTTGGAACAGCGGCTGGCGGTGCCGATGGGTGTCGGGATCGGCCTTACCTTCGACGAGGCGGCACTGCTGCTCGACCTCCGTGACGTCTATTGGACCCGCGAGGGCCTGCTCAGCGTCCAGGTCAGCCTCGGCGCGACGGCGATCCTCAGCGCCGCGATCCTCACCCTGCGGATGCTGCGGCGGGGCGAGGCGGAGCTGATCGACGACGGCGTCGCCGTCGCCGTCGCGCCGGTCTGAGCGACGGGCCGAAATAGCGCCGGACCTGTAACGGAAGCGTCACGCGTTTCCCCGCGAAATGCAGGGAGGCGTGACAAAAGGCGCACGCCGATCTGGTTTGCTGACCCCAGCGCCCCCGGCCGGCCCGGACCCCCGCAAATTCCGCCGCCGGGCCCCCTTTACTGGACTCGATGCCCCAACCACCGACCACCCACGTCCCGCCCCAGAACATCGAGGCCGAGGAGTCCGTCCTCGGCGCGATGCTGGTCGCCGAGCCAGCTCTGACCCGGGTAATCGACGAGGTGAAGCTGAAGGCCGGCGACTTCTACCTCGACCGCCACCGGGCGATCTTCGACGCCGCCCACGACCTCTACGCCGCCTCGAAGCCGGTCGACGAGCTGAGCGTCTCCGAGGCGCTGACCCAGCGCAACCAGATCGCCGCCGCCGGCGGCAAGCACTACGTCTCCGAGCTGGCGGCGAAAGTCCCGGCCGCCGGCAACGCCAAGCACTACGCCGAGATCGTCCAACAGAACTCGCTGCTGCGGCGCCTGCTCGGCGCCGGTCAGGAGATCCAGGGCTGGGTCAACCAGCGCGACGGCGAACCGCGCGAGCTCTCCGAGCGGGCCGAGAAGCTGCTCTTCGAAGTCGCCCACAAAGAGCAGGCTTCCGACTTCCGCATCCTCGGCGACATCCTCCACGACGAGATCGACCGGCTGGAGAAGCTCTCCACCGGCGAGGTCGAGATGACCGGCACCCCGTCGGGCTTCCGCGACGTCGACGCGGTCACCGGCGGTTTCCAGCCCGGCAACCTGATCATCGTCGCCGCCCGCCCAGCGATGGGCAAGAGCGCCCTGGTCGCCAACATCGCCGAAAACGTCTCGGTCAAGCGCAACAAGGCGGTTGCCTTCTTCTCGCTCGAGATGTCCGAGGTCGAGCTGGCCCAACGCTTCATCGCCTGCCGGGCGCGGATCTCGGGCGACAAGCTGCGCAAGGGCCAGGTCTCCCAGCGCGACTGGCCGAAGGTCGTCCGCGCCTGCAACGAACTCGAGGAAGCGCCGCTCTGGTTCGACGACTCCTCCGACCTCGGCATCCTCGACCTGCGCGCCAAGGCGCGCCGCCTGCACGCCCAGGAACAGGACCGCGGCGGCCTCGGCCTGATCATCCTCGACTACATGCAGCTGATGCGCTCCGACGACCCCCGCGCCAACCGGGTCGAGCAGGTCGGCCAGATCAGCCGTGGGCTGAAGATCCTCGCTCGCGAGCTCGAGGTCCCGGTCGTCGCGATCTCCCAGCTCTCCCGCGCTCCCGAGCAGCGCACCCCGCCGAAGCCGCAGCTCTCCGACCTGCGCGAGTCGGGCCAGATCGAGCAGGACGCCGACGTCGTCGCCTTCCTCTATCGCGAGGACTACTACCGCGACCCCGAGGACGAGCCGGACGGGCTCGCCGACCTGATCATCGCCAAGCACAGGAACGGCCCGATCGGGACCCGCAAGCTCGTCTTCCTCGACCGCTATCCCAAATTCGCCGACCACTCCGGCCAGGAAGCGCCGATCGAGCAGCCGGTCGGCGACGAGGCGCCGTTCGCCGACGCCAGCGCCGCCGGCCCCGACTTCTAGATGCGCGCGCTCTCGTCCACCCCCGCACTCCTCCTCGATGCGCCCCCCCGGGGCGCGCGCTGATGCCGGCGATAGCTCGCTCCGAGCCCTTCCGCGAACAGGCCTGCCCGCTCGGCGTCTGCGACGGATCCGGCTGGATCCTCGGCCCCGAGGACGTCGCCCGCCCCTGCGAGTGCCGTGCCCAGCGCCTCCGCCGCGGCAAGAGTCGCGGCGTCGCCTCGGCCATCCCCGCCCGCTACCGCGGCGTCTCCTTCGACCGCCCCCCGGTCTCCGACATGGCGCGGGACATGACCAGCCGCCATGTCGTCCAGGCCGCCCGCGACTTCAGCGAGAACCTCGACCGCAACCTCGCCGAGGGCCGGGGCCTGTGGCTGATGGGCGACACCGGCACCGGCAAGACGACGCTCGGGATGCTGGTCGCCAGCCAGGCCCTCGCCGCCGGCAAGTCCGTCGCCATCTACTTCACGCCGAAGCTGCTCAACCGGATTCGTCAGACCTTCCAGGAAGCGGAGTCGGAGAACGCCTACAACGCCTTCTTCGAGCGGGTGACCTCGGTCGACCTCCTCTACATCGACGACCTCGGCGCCGAGCGCCACACCGACTGGGTGGTCGAGCAACTCTACGCGGTGATCAACGAGCGCTACGAGAACCAGCGGTCGGTGCTGATCACCAGCAACGCCAGCGGCGACATCATGAAGGGCGAGCGGGAGCTGGGCGAGCAGATCGGCCGGCGCACGGTCTCCCGGTTGATCGAGATGTGCGGCGACCCGCTGCCGCTGTTCGGGCCCGACCACCGGGTCCAGGCCTAGACCACGTCCCACAAAGAAAGCGCGCGGCCCAGAGGCCGCGCGCTTGACACTGAGCCGAACGACTGCTCGTTCGGAGGGACTTCGATCACCTACGGGTAGACCCGACCCCGCTGCGTGATTTCAGAGTCCACGTTCTGGACCGTTTCGTTCGTCCCGGCCGCGGCGGGGAGGCCCGACTGGGTGTTGACGAGGCCGTTGATGCTGATCGGGATGAAGCCGAACAGCGTCAGGACGCATCCGCTGGCGCCAGGCGCAGCGAACGAGTTGTCGACCAGTTTGATGTTCTTGAACGTGACGATCCCCAGCGCTTCGTTTTCAACTTCTTCGGTGTAGGGATGGCCGCTGATCGGTTTGTTCGGCGGCGGCGGCGAGGTGGTGCCTTCCGTCAGGTTCAGTTTGATCGGGTTCGTGTTGGAGCCGATGTAGCAGCTCGGCCCGAGAACGCCGGTCGAGTTTTCGAGATGCACCTTCAGCGGCAGACTCACCGTTTCCGCGAGCGGGTTGCCGACTTTGCCAGCGAGTTCTGGGGTCGCGTACAGAGTCAGAGCTTCGATGCCGAGGAATTCCGCGAGCCAGGTGAGGCCGGTGAGGCCGATGATGCCGCCCGGGACTTTCTGTTTCGCTTTGCTGAGGCCGCCTTTGCTGTTGAAGCTGAAGTTGCCTTCGAAATCAACCCCGCCCGACAGGACAATCGGGTTTTCGATCGGCGTGTTTTTGTTGCCCAGCTTCAGGTTGCCGCTCTTGATCGTGTTCCTGAGACAGAAGAAAACTGCAGAGTTTTCTTCTTGGCTCGGACAGCCGGCGAACTGCGAATAGCCGGGCGCCGGTTCTTTCGCCTGTGCGGCGGAGGCAAACAGCGCGGTAATCAGGAGCGCCGCGCCCACTGCCAAGACGAGCACTGAGAAGTGCTTCGACTTCATCTTTCCTCCCTTGAGATCTACTAGTAGGACTTGCCGGTCTAATTGGCACAACCGGTCCAGTCGATCATCTTGGATCAATTCCGCTAAGTCAATGGCAACTATTGGGTATTTGAGTGGGACATACGTCCACCAGAAAGCCCCCACTCGAGCGAGCGAGCGGTCCTAAGAAGAGAAACTGGAGAAATGCGCCGGGGTCGCAAGGAGAGCGCCCCGGCGCGCAACAACGCAACCCGGCGGGTAGGCCGCCGGAGCTTCCTACTATAGGTGCCGCTATTGCTCAAAGAAGCTTGATTTGCAGGCTATTCGACGGTGGCGCTCTCGATCAACAAAGCGGCCCGCCTCGTTCCGAGCGAATCACCCAAAGCCTTCGCGATCGCCCCGAGCCGCTCGCGCAAAGAGCCGTCGGCCATAATCGAGGCGATCGCCTCGCGCAATTCATCGCTGCTGTGCCCGTAGGTGTCCAGGCGGCGCCCGATGCCCCCCTCGTCGATCCGTCGAGCGTTGTCATGCTGGTCCCAGAAGACCGGGAGCAGGACCATCGGCTTGCCGAAGTAGAGGCACTCGGTGACGGTGTTGTTGCCGCCATGGGTGATCGTCAGGTCGACCTGCGGGAGGATCGCGGTCTGGGGGAGGAACTCGGCGCCGACCATGTTGGGGGCGAGGTCGAACTGTTCGGCCTGGGGGCCCTTGGAGACGATCACGCGGTAGGGGGCGTCGGCGAGCTCGGCGACGAGTTTGCGCATCAGCTCGACGTCGGCGGAGCCGAGGCTGCCGAGGCTGAGGTAGACGAGGGGATCGTCGCCCACAGCGAGCTCGTCCGGTAGCTGCCAGGGCTCGTCAGTAGCGCGGACGCAGGCGCCGAGGTTGTGCCAGCGGGGCCCGAGAGGGCGCTCTCGACGGTAATCGACGGCCTCGGGATAGAGATAGAGGTTGAGCCAGGGGCTCTCGTGGATGAAGTCCCGGTTCGGCAGGGGCGGCGCGCCACGCTGCTGGCAAAACTCGCTGAAGTCACCATGGAGCTGGTCGAGCGCCTCGTCGTAGGCGGCCCAGAACTCGTCCCAGCCGCTGCGGTCGTCGGTGGGGAGCCCGGAGAACGGGGGCGGGACCTCGGGATCCTTAAGCTCGGCAGGGTTGCAGGACATGATCCGCACCCAGGGGATGCCGGAGGAAATCAGCGCGGGAAAGCTGACCACGTTGTCCTCGACAACGACGTCGGGCTGGACCTCGTCGAAGATCTCGAGCAGGCGGTCGTCGACGTACTTGGCGCCGTCGAACAGGGCCTCGAAGGTCGGCGCGATGAACTCGCCGAGCTGGTCGATCGTCGGTTTGCGGAAGACCGGCGCGGTGTCGCGGATGAAGTCCTTCCAGAACTGACCGGGGACCTCCTCGGTCTCCCGCGGCGGCGTCAAGCGCATCAGCCGCTCCTCGAACCCCTGTGCCTCAAGGGTGCCGGCAAACGACTCCTCGACGATAAAAACGACCCGGTGCCCACGACGCCGGAGGACGTCACCGATGCCGACGCAGTTGTTGGTTGGCCCGAAGGCGCCCTCTGGGAAGAAGACGATCGTGCTCACAGGCCGAGGGGGTGGCGGGGGACGAAGTTGGCGAGGATCCGAGGATCGGGCGCGGCGCGCTTCCAGCGCGGGCCGCTGACACCCGGAAAGTCGTCGCGGGTGTCGAAGCGCAGCCCGGCGACGACCATGAACACGTGGTGATTGTTCGCGTAGATGGTGATCCAGCGGCCGTCCCTCGGTTCTCCCCAGTGGGCCAGCTGTCCCGAGACCATCGTCGTGGCCAGCAGGCCGGCTCCGTGGAGGGCGTAGCCGACCGCGCCGGAGCAGTCGTAGCCTTTGCTCTCGAAGCTGCGATGGCCGCCGCCCCAGACGTAGGGACGCCCGTCGATGTGGTTGGCGGCGGCGATCACTCGCTTCACCAGCAGCGGCGCGAATGGCGGCGCGATGGCGCGGCCGTCGACGAGCTCGGCGCCGCAGTTGGCGCTGGTGCGTTCGGCCCCTGGCGCCGGAGGCTCGCAGCCGAGGCCCCAGGGCACGCCCGCGGCTCCGGCGGGCGGCGCGAGCACCGCCATGGAGAGAGCGGCGAGGAAACCGGCGAGCGACACGGAGAGGAACTTGATCGCGTGCCGACGCATCGGCCGCAGCCTACGGGAGCGCCGACCGCATGACCAGCCGCTGCCTACCGGGACCGAAACTGAGGAGGCTGGACGAGACTCAACGCGGGCCGGGCAAAAGAAAGGGGCGGCCTTTCGGCCGCCCCTTTCGAGACTCGTGTCCGAACTTCGCTTAGCCCTTCGGCGTGCAGGTCCGGATGAGTTCGGTCTGGGCCGATTCGCCGGTGTAGAACTTCGCCAGCACATGAACCTGGAGCTTCCCGTCCGTGCATTTCGCCGCGAGGACGCTCTGCTTCTTGCCCTTGTAGGTGAATTTTTTATTGATCGTCAGGTTGAATTTGGTGACCGAGCCGGCACCGTTGGCGATTTTCGGAATCGACGCGGTGGCCAGCAGGCCGAAGCGGCCTTTGTGAATTTTCTTGATTTTCACGGTCGTGACGATCGCCCCGCTCACCGGTGCGGAGAAGTAGGCGTGGATGTACATCGTCGTCGTACCGCCCGATTCACCGCCGTTGAAGACCAGCAGTTTCGAGGGGACGTTGATCGGGGTCTGTTCCGGGAACGCGACCCGCGCGGTGGTTTGACCGGTTCCGATCAGAGCCGACTTGCAGTTCTTTTCGGCGGTCTTGGTGTCGGTCGCCTGCAACTTGCCGGCGCTGCAGGTCGGGTAGCCCTTGACGTTCACCGAGCCGTTTTTGTCGGTTTCGAGAATGACTTCCTTCACCGGCGGCGGCTGCGAGCCGTCGAGGGTTTTGATTTCGCCCGAAGCGGTCAGCGAGATCGGCGTCGGCGTCGTCTTCGAGAGCGCCTTCGGCGAGAAGCCACCGTTGGCGATCACTTCCAGGTTGCCGACGACGACTTTGCTCGGACCTTCGCCGGCCGCACTGGCGAAGCCGACAGCCGTCAGCGCGATCAGCGCGCCCAGGGCCATGGTCAGCGTCAAGTACTTGCGCATTTGCGTGTCTCTCTCCTTTGCGGCCGGCCCCTCCGGAGCCCAGGCCGTCGAACCTTTGCGTGGTTTCGTGCTGCAATCCCTCTGGCCGGTCAACCTACCAACTTCTCGGAAACTCAAACCGACCTGTCCCGTCCTCCACCATAAACCCCAAACGGCCCCGAAGGAGCGCTATTCCGCTGTCGAAAACAATTTGTCGCGATTGGTCTCGCTGGAGAAACGAACAAGATTTATTGATATAGTCAGGACACTGTGGAGCGATTGCTGGGAACCGCCCTCGCCTGTCTCGTGATCTCGCTGCTGGTCCTCGGCTGCGGTGGCGGAAGCGCGTCTGAATCGTCATCGAGCTCCACGGCCAACAACAGCGGCAGCCTCGCCGAATTCAACAACGAAAACAGCGCCGTCACCTTTGGCAAAGAAGCAAGCCAGGCGGAGCTAGAAGAAGCCAGCCGACTCGTTGCGCGAACCCTGCAGACCCGCTCCGACCACGACTGGGCGGGCCAGTGCGCCACCCTCTCGAAGGCAGCGATCAAGCAGTTCAAGTCCGAAGGCCCCGCCTCCGTGAAGAATTCCCCCTGCGGCGTCGCGCTGGGAGCGCAAGGAAAGCTGGCGCCGCAGTCAATCCTCCGCGACAACCTCAGAGGTTCCGTGGTGGCCCTTCGAGTCCAAGGCAAGACCGGCTTCGCCTTTTATCACGGCAACGACAGCAAAGACTGGGCGATGCCGATGGAAAAGGAAGCCGGCCAGTGGAGAGTGAACTCGCTCCTTGCTGAAGAACTGATCGGTTAAGCGGTTAAGGGTCGAGGCGAACCGTCTGCGAGCGGTCCGGTCCGACGCCGACGAGTCGGACCGGAACGCCGACGAAATCGGCGACGAAGCGCAGATACTCCCGAGCGGCTTCGGGCAAGTCGGATTCTTCCCGACACTCGCTCAGATCCTCGTCGAACCCCGGCAGCTCCTCGTACTCCGGCGTCGCTGAGTGGAGGATGGATTGGTGGTACGGAAAGCTCTCGAGGATCGCGCCCTCCTTCGAGCGGTAACGCACCGCGACTCGGAGCGGGCCGATCCCGCTCAACACATCGAGCTTGGTGATGGCGAGAGAGTCCATGCGGTTGAGCCGGACCGCGTAGCGGAGCGCCACCAGATCCATCCAACCGGTGCGCCGGCGGCGGCCGGTGGTGGTGCCAAACTCGCGCCCGCGCTCGACCATGTGCTCACCGACCTCGTCGTGGAGCTCGGTTGGGAACGGCCCCGCACCGACCCGGGTCGCGTAGGCCTTGGCAATACCCCAGACCTCGCTGATGTCGGTCGGGCCGACGCCGGCGCCGACGGTCGCAGCGCCCGCAACGGGGTTTGAGGAGGTGACGAAGGGATAGGTGCCGTGATCGAGGTCGAGCAAGGTTGCCTGCGCGCCCTCGAATATCACCGTGCGGCCTGCGTCGAGCTCGTCCCAACAGAGGCGTGCCGTGTCGGCGATGTGCGGCTCGAGGCGGTGGCCGTAGCTGACGTGATCCTCGACCATCGCGTGCAGATCAATCCGCGGATCAGGCACGCCACCGAGGCTGTCCAGGGACGTTGCCTTGGTGTCTTCGCCTGCCTGGCGACGCAGTTTGCGGCGCTGCACGGAGAGCTCGCGGAGTGCCTGCTGCTTCGGCTCGAGCGCGGCGCGAATCTTGGTCCGGAGAATCTTCTCGTCGAGCAGATCCTGAACGCGGATCCCGAGGCGCAACGCCTTGTCGGCATAGGCGGGTCCGATTCCCCGACGCGTCGTCCCGATCGAGTTCTTCCCCAATTTGGTCTCGCCGGCGGTATCGAGCAACACGTGATACGGCATGATCAGGTGGGCGTTGGCGCTGATCCGCAAGTTGCTGACGCCTAATCCGGCGCGTTTGAGGTCGTCCACCTCGCCGAGCAGGACCCGCGGGTCGACGACGACGCCGTTGCCAATCACACATATCTTGTCTTGGTGGAGGATCCCCGACGGGATCAGGTGAAACTTGTACTCCCGCCCGTCCCGGACGATCGTGTGCCCGGCGTTATTTCCCCCTTGAAAGCGCACGATCATTCCCGCCCTCTCGGCGAGCAGGTCGGTGATCTTGCCCTTCCCCTCGTCGCCCCACTGGGCACCGACTATGACCACGCCAGGCATAGCGGCGGATTATGAAGGTCAGCGCCGTCGGCAGTCGCCGACTCAAGCGCCTGCGACCCCTCAAACGCCGCTACTTCTTCTTTCCCGAACCTTTCTTGCTCTTCTTCCCACATGGCGCCGAGACGCGCTGGTGGGATTCGAGCGTGCGCCCGTTTTGTGCGCGCATCTTCAGGTCGATCGAATTCTTGGATTTGCAGAGGTCCCGGCTGTTCTGCAGCAGGCCCTGCTTGCCGCCGTTCAGTTCGATCACGAATTTCGAGACCGGAGCATCGGGGACGGAGTTGAAGATGTTGCGGACTCGAGAGCTTTCTGAGCCCTTCTTCTTGACCGAATCCACCCAACCGACGAGGTTGACGTCGATCGCCCCTCGCAGCGCGGCAACGATGTCGGGCAATTCCCGTTCAGATCCGTTGGAGCGGAAGTAGACCTTGCCTTCAAGCGGCTGATCCAGCAGCGGGGTCCAGGCTTTGGCAGTACCGAGAATCGACTTCTTGGGACAGGCTTCGACTGCGAACTGCACACGCGTGCAGACATTGCCGATGTGCTGTGGGTCGATGAACTCGGTCTTCGGGAGCAGCGTTGAGACGCGCGCGATATTGGCCTGGCCACCGGGTTGGGTTAAGACGGCCTTGAAGCGCGGGTGACCGATCCGCTTCGTCTGGCCACGGAAGAAGAACTTCAGTTTGGGCTTGAAGCCCAGGCCCTTGCAGCCACCCACCTGGAAGCGGTCGCTGGGATGCGCGATGGCCCCGAGAGAGCCGGAGACGGTCGCCCCGACCGCAAGCGGTTCGCAGTCGGTCGGATTCAGGGTGAACCCAGGCCGGTCGATCGCGACGTTGATGTCGCGATATGACACGGGAACCCCTTCCAGGAATTGAGGCAGCGGATCCGATTTGACCGTCGCCTGCGTGGTCGTGGGATCAACCTCGAGAGCCGCCCGCACGACCACCGTGCCCAGATTGAAGGGACCGGCCTCCGCGGGAACCTTGACGACCGCGCTGTAGGGCGCACCCTTGTAGGGACCACCGAGATAAACCGCGGTCGGATCCTTCCCGGGTTGGGGGACCCAGAGAGGATTCGGGCCGGGACCAGCCGCGACGGTCGTCGTTCCGATCTTCGATCCCGCAGGGCAAGCACCGGTCGTTGCTTCTGCCGCGCCACAGAGCGGTACGCCGCCCAGCTTGGCCAACAGGCCCGGTGGAAAGGTCACTTCCAGCCCCGAGATATTCTGCTGACCTGGAGTGCGGCTCAGGTTCATCGTAAAGCCTGCAAACGCGCCGGCAGCGCTGTTGGTCGTACCGGCAGCGAAAGCTGGGGAAAAGGTGCCATCCGGACAGCCGCCATCGATGGTCATCTTCGATTCGCCGAGGGTCGGATTCCCGCCCGACCAGGGATCGAACCGGTAGGTCGTCGCGAAGCTCCCGCAGTTGGCCGGAGTGACCAACGGCGCCCGCGGCCCGGAGCGGAACTTCAGCTGCAGTTCACGGAGCGGAACCTGGGGGTTGTCGACGAACACCGAGGTGATCTGCCCGGTCCGCGGATCGGCCTGGATCTCCCCCGGGAGGACGACATGAGCGCCCTGTTCATCCGCGGCCAACCAGATGTGGAACAGATGACCGGGTTCCGGGGTGCGCTGATAGATCGCGCCATGAATCGGTCGCGGCAGCGCCGGCACGTCGAACGTCGCCGTTCCGATCTTCGACGCATCCGGACATTCCGCAGCGTGCGGCAGCAGATAGCCAACCTGAGTGGCGTCGCACGCCTGCAGGCCATCACCCGCGCTGGCCGAGATCCCCATTCCGTCGGGAAGGGTGACCGAGGCATTCCTTAGCTGGGCCGTCGCGCGCCCATCGGGCGTTTCGTCCTGCGGGATCTTCAACAGTGCTTCCAGCCCGGTCGGAGTTTCGGCCGTCTTCACGGTTGGGCTGACCGAGAGCGTCGGGGCGAAATCGATTCCTCCGCAATCCGACATCGAGCTGACTGGCGCTTGAAGCGTCGAAAAAGAGCCCGGGATCTGGTAGCTGTCGGCACTAATACTGAATTGGAGCGGGACCCCGCACTCGGTCGGATTGCTAAGGAAGGGCTCTTCGGGCCGTCCGAACGGGCGCGAGGGTGACGATGATTTCTGGTTCGCACTTTCGAAAGGCAGAAGCCTTTTGGTGTTGTGGCTCGCCGCTCCAGGCACTCCCCAGAGCGTGGTATCCGAACTAAGGAGGCGGGCATTCGAGGCAAGGCCTTCCAATGATGCCGTCAGTCCATAATCGTCTTCCGTGCTGCTGGTCGATCGCACCCGCACGTTGACGAACAGAGGGACGGTCTGTGCGAACAGGCCGAGACGGGCGACTCCGGTGGGGCCTGGCGTGAGCAGATAGATCGGCTCGATGAAGCTGCCTTTGATCGAGTAAAGGACGACCCTCGAGGTACCCACCTGCGAGCTCAAGGGGCAGCCAGCCGCTTCCGCCGCACCTGAGGCGTCGAAGTTCGTCGAGAAGAATTCTTCAGGAGTGCACTGGGTGACGGCGTTGAGACTGCCCAAGAGGCCGGGTGGCATAGCGATTTTCACGTCTCGCGTCGTCGCGTAGGGTTCGTGGTTTTTGTTGAAATCAGCCGGCGACGAAGGATCCTGCTTGATCGCGAACTTGACCGAGACGTCGCTATGTGCACCAGCCGTGGGATTGGCGATCGCCGCGGTGACGCCTTCGAGTCCATATTCGGAAGGCGAGCCGGCAACTGCCACTGCAGCCGGAAGCGAGGCTACTACCGCCGCCGTGATCACGACGATCAGGATCGAGCTTACTATCGGGCCTCGGCCCAACAAATGACGCCGGGTCACAGTCCGGCCCGTCCCTTTAAAGTGCCCAGATCCCGTGCAGTGCTGGAGTGGCCACCGGTTCTCTGCTTGTTCTTCTTCTTCCGATGATGCTTCTGCTTCCGGTGCTTGTGCTTCTTCGGTTTTGGCTTACCGGGAACGAAATTCCCTTCAGGCTGGGCCTGAGCAGTGATTGCCGACAAAAGTATTGGCGAAGGGCTGAGCGGTGGCAGGCAGGCTTCTTCGTCACATTCGGGTGGCGCCACCGCCGGCGCAAAGCCGCCATCGATCCTGGCGTCATAGATCGAAGGTCCGCCTCCATCTTCGTCCTGCTCAGCCAACGTCGCGTAGGTGGTAAAAAACACGTCAGAAGCATCCGCGGACATCCCAAACAAGAAGCTGGGCTCAGCCGATTCACCGCTGCTTATCAACGAAAGGCCCTGTTCGCTCCACTCATACACATCCCAGGTCGAGTTCTTATCCGCCTCTAGAAGGCTTTCCGGAGTTTGGAAGAAGACTGCGCTGCCATCCGGCGAAACATTCGGAATATGGGTTAGCGCGGTAGTAGGCGATTCGACGAGGCCGTTGTTGACCGACTCCAGCCAGGCTCCACTCGTCGGGGTTGCAGAAGAGTTGCAAGAGACGCACTCCAAGGTGTCGGCGTCTTCGTCATATCGGAATATCTCCGACTTGCCTTCGCTGTCATAACTTGGCAGCAAATTGGCCTGTGACTGAAATACCAATACGTTGCCGTTTGGCGTTGAGCGTGATGGGTCAGTGGCCGGTCCAACCTGAGCACCCACCTCGGGTCCGAATCCAGAGACCCATGCGCCAAGCCCTATGGCGTTTCCAGGAAAGCCGAACACGTCAGCCGCTCCGACAGTGGCTATGAACTGCGTCAACCCTTCATCCCACGTGTATAGGTTCCTTTCCCCCGCCTGAGCAACCGCGCCACTGGGGCCTTCTTCTCCTCCGGTTAGGACGGCCGAAGAAATGAAAAAGACGTGGCTACCGTCTTCCGAGACATTCGTGACCCAGATGGCGCCTTCGTCAGCTACGAGCGTATGCGCTCCACTTGCCCAATTGAAAGCCCACAGTTCTTTGAATCCCCCTGATATTCCTCCCCCGCTGACTGCGAATGATCGACTCCCGTCAGAAGAAGAGCCGGCAAAAATGCTCGCAGTGGACTGAGTCTGTCCGCCCGTCCCGGCTACCAACGCTCCGCCAACTTCGACGATTGGCTTTTTCGGCGGACCAGGAGGTGCTGGATTCGTAGCCAGTACAGACGATACCGCGACGAGCCGCTGGCCGCCGGCACTCGCAAAGATCTCACACTGGAGAGCGGCCGGGACCTCCGATCCAGTGAGAGTCAGGGTTTCACTGGTCGCGCCGGGGACTTCAGCGCCGTTCGCGAACCATTGGTATTCGAAGACCGGGGAGCCCGTCCATTGCCCCGATTCGCAAGTAACAACGCTGCCAGCGCTCGGACTAGGAGGACCAGATGCCGTCGGCGCTTTCAGCATTTCGAACGGCTCGCTGGGGACAGGCGCCACCTCGGTAGGTGGCGTCGATATCGAAGTGGTCGATCCTGACACCGTAATCTGGCATTGCAGATTCGTGCCCGCGTCAGCTCCCGTCACTACATAGGCTTGTTCCGTCGCCTCCGGAATTGGCGTCCCGTTCTGCAGCCAGTTATAAGAGTTCCCGCCGCCACTGACTTCCGGTGAGCTGCAGTTAAGGCGGGTCTGCGGGTGAGCGGCTTCCATCAGCTGGGTTTTGGCATCCCTGCGCTCGAAGGTCATTCCGTTGAGTTCGAAAAACGCTCCCGTACCGTCGGCTGAGGCGCCTACGTAGCGAGCACTGGACGAGGGAGTAACGTCGTTCGGTAGCAGCGATGCAACGGAGGTCGACGACGGGGTTCGGTCATAGATCGAGACAAGGGGAGAGGGAGCGGCGGCCGGCTCGAGTGGAATCGATTCCTTGCCATGCAAACTTTCGGTCACAGTCGACCTAAAGATTTCATGGTCGCTATCGGGCGAGATCCAAAGTCCGAAGGCTTCGCGGTCAATCCCTAGACTTCCCGAACCAGTCGGGTTAAATACTCCGTCCGGATCGCGGGTGTAGGTCGCGAAATTGTGAGGGGTTGACGTTGCCAGAGCTCCCCCGCCACCTTCGTAAACGTACCAGAAGGAGCTACCATGATTCGCGGCCGTTCCGCCAACTGCTGGGCCCCCGCTTTCAGCACCGGTTGGTCCTACGCTGCTCGTAGTCCAGCCGTTGACGGTCCGAGTTGAAAGGTACTGGTCGGATTTTCCGTTTCCCCTGCTGCCACCAATTGCACCGTTGTTGGCATCGAAGATCAGGCTATCGCCAGCAGGGGATGCCATCCAGGTGTCGAAAGGATCGCTGACTTCGGCACCAACGAGCGAGACGGGCGGCGTCCCATTCGTATCGGGAGTGACTACCTCGTAGGCCCGGCAATCGGGAAGCCTCTCGGACAGTCCCGACCGCGCTGCTTCGTTAAGGCATCCGGCTGCCGTTGCACCCGAGGTCGGAAACGCCAGAGATAGAGGCAGCAACAGGCCGGCGACGACGCCCAGCCTGTTGCTGCCGAGGAAGCGGCTGCGTCGACGACTTTGACGCACTTACTTTCCCCCAGAAGCTTTGAGCTTCACTTGACCAGTCTGAATCCCTGAGCCGGAGACCCTGGCATTCAGCGGTCCTGCCCTGAGAGCACTCTTGGCAGCCCCGGTCAGCTTGACTTGGATGGTCGCCGACGCGCCTCCCGCCAGAGCGAAGGACGCGGAGCCGACCGTCTTCATCTTGGACTTCTTTTTCTTCCCTTTTCCGGTAGTGATCTTGCCGGTCAGCTTCAGCGAGCCGCTGCAGGCTCCTGGCCCCGGGCACGTGAAACTCACAGACGCCTTGCCACCTTTGACCGGTGCCTTCTTGCTCGCCAGGATCGCGGTCGAAGGCGGGCAGAGCGCCAAGTCCGCGGGACAGGTCTTGGACGGCTCAATGGCTTCGAAATTCGCAGACAGACCCTGAGCAGCAGACATCGTCACTTCACAGGGACCGGACCCGTCGCAGGCGCCAGACCATCCGGCGAATCGGGAGTTGGGTGCCGGAGCCGCCGTCAGCATTACTTTGGCCCCGAGGGGAAAGCTCGCGGCGCAGATCGAGCCGCAGTCGATGCCGGCCGGAGAGCTGGTCACCAAGCCCTGTCCCGTGCCAGACTTGCTGACCGACAGCTGGGTGGTCTGGGCTGCTTCTTCTTTCAAGTCAAACGTCGCGGTGACGGTAGTGTCGGCTGACACGGTCACCGTACATTCATTCTCGACGTCGCTTTCGCATCCGGTCCAGCCTTCGAAGGTCGATCCTTCTTCTTCGTCGGCCGTCAAGGTGACTTCTTCCCCAATTGGGAATCCAGCGGAGCAGGTGCTTCCGCAGTCGATTCCTGCTGGCGTGCTGCTCACCCTGCCGGAGCCGGCACCGGCTTTGTTTACCGACAGGGGTGCTTCAGTGATTTCTTCTCCCAATGGGCCATAGCGGTAGACAGTCGAGGTACCGGCGCCGCTCGTTACATAGACGTCCCCGTCGTTCGCGCCACCCGAGTTGTCAATGGCGAGGTCGGATGGTTCAGCGTTTTCAAGATTCTGCGCGATGCCGAACTGCGTCACGAACGAGCCGTCAGGTTCGAATTCGTCGATGACTCCGTGCGCTTCGATCTGCGGCACGACAAAATTGCCGGTTCCCTGGTCGACCGCGAGGTATCCGTTGAAGAACGTCAGACTGGCTGCTTCTCCACCTGGGAACGGACCGTCAGGAGAGGTCGAACCGTCGATGGATTCGACCAGGAGTCCTGCCGAGTCGAAAATTTTGACTTCATCATGTTCCAGAGCATGAGACGTCACATAAACGTCTCCGGTCGCGCCGTAGACGTCCAAACCCCATGGCGTATTCAGTTCACCAGCGCCGATTTCCCCGTCGATCAATTCAGAACCTTCTGCGAGCGATTCGAAGTGAGCGACCTCACCAACAGGTTCTTTGCGGGTCGTGTAGACCGTGTCGTCCGCCGGATCAACCGCCACCGAGTTGTTCGTCCCGCTCGCATCGATAGTGGTCGGATCGGAGTAGGTGGCTGATGCCGTGGGAGGGAAGGTTGATTCAAGTTCATAGGCCACGACCGTCCGCGAATTGAAGTCCATTACGTAGACATTCCCTTCGGAATCGACTGCGCCGCTGCATGGGCCGTTTTCGTCTTCGATCGAGGTCAGGTACTGGAAAGACGGGCCATAGATGTCAATGGAAGACGTCCCATAGTTGGCGACGTAAAGATCGCCATTTTCGTCTACGAAAGCGCCGCATGCCTCACCGAATTCTTCAGCGGGCGTCGCGGCCCCGGTCAATTCGCTTAGAAAAGGCCGGACTTCTGCTGCCGGCGCTGACGAAGCCATCACCGCGCTGACGAAGGCCGCGACGACGATTGCGCCAGCACACCTCTTGGCAGCGCGATGCCAGCTTTTCGGATGCTGCCGGCCGTAAGGACCAGCGGTCTTGCCAACTCTGGGTCGTCCCATTCTTCCCCTCCCGTTCCCAAACGGCTTTTACGCTGGACAACTTCAAGAATTTGCCCATGCGTTTCCCTGTACTTGAACGTCTTTTATGAGGCTACCTATAAGAGCGTCGACTTGTCAAGGCACCTCTACCGTTCCTGATTTGCGAGGCGATTTTGCCCGGCCACAGAAGAGGTCCTGAGAACTCGGAAGTTCTTGACTGCTCATAGATCGGCTGCTACTACTACCTCCGCCGAGCGGGTAGGCCGCTCGGATGCGTGAGGGCGGTACTCAAACCGCCGGAGGCCTCACTAGAGCGTTAGGCCATAAGCCGTTCGCTGGGCCTCGCAGCAACTCACGCGCGACAACGCAACCCGGCGCATCGCGCCGGAATAAGGAGAAAGCATGAAACACCTGAAGATCCTCGGGCTGGCGGTCGTCGCTGCCGCTGCCCTGACCGCCTTCGTCGGCGTGGGTAGCGCCTCGGCGACGGCGTTGTGCAAAGTGGGGAATATGACCACCAATACCTGCACCAGTGCATATCCGAGCGGTACGGTGATCAAAGGAAACACCGGCGCCGCTGGGACGAGAAAAGCGAAACTGGTGACCAGTCTCGCCACGGTCATCTGCGACTCCGAAGCCATTGGCAACACTACCTCGGCCGCGACCTCCGGTGCGGCTGTCCTGCCCGGTGAAATCACCACGCTTTCCTTCACCAACTGCATTGTCGAAGGCACGTCGCAGACCTGCACCGTGACCACTAATGCGAGTCCGTGGCCATCGGAAGCCACGTGGACCGGTTCGACAGCTGGCAACCTCAAGGTCAAGAAAAGCGCCAGCGGCAACAAACCGGGTGCCACGGTTGTCTGCGGCACGATTATCAATTGCGAATTCAACAAAGAAGAAGTCACCCTGCCTGCCACGTCCACCGAAGCTGGTGCGGCAAGCCTCGTGGCCAGCGGCATCGAACTCGCTGTTGGTGCTGGCACGAAATGCCCGAAATCAGCGAAATGGACCGCTACCTATAACCTCTCGTCGCCGACTCCGCTCTTCATCGAAAAAGGCTGAGTCAGATCAACATCGCGGCCGTCTGTTGAACGGTCGGGCTGTGACGGCCACCGCTCCTGTCGAGCGGTGGCCGTTTTTGTGCCTGTAGCGGCCTGTAGCGACTATCGCGGCCGAGATCCGCATACTTAATCAGACGAACTTGACCAGTACCTAAAGGACTGATAGATCTCCGGCGGTCGTCGACTTGACGGCCTCAGGGTCGCCGCGGGGTGCCCCCCAGACGGGAGACGTTCCGCCGCGACAACGCAACCCGGTGCATCGCGCCGGAATAAGGAGAAAGCATGAAACACCTGAAGATCCTCGGGCTGGCGGTCGTCGCTGCCGCTGCCCTGACCGCCTTCGTCGGCGTGGGTAGCGCCTCGGCGACGGCGTTGTGCAAAGAAGGCAACATGACCACCAACACGTGTGCGTCGAACCAATCCTATATTAGTGGAACGGTCATTAAAGCCAAAACCAATGGAACGCGGACGGCGAAACTGGTGACCGGTCTCGCGACGGTCATCTGCGACTCCGAAGCGGTTGGCGAAACCACCTCCGGCGCCACCGCCGGGGCTGCTGCTTTGCCTGGTGAAATTACCGCGCTTTCCTTCACCAACTGCATTGTCGAAGGCACGACGCAGACCTGCACGGTGACGACCAACCCTCCGAAGTACAACGCGTCAATCACTTGGACCAGTTCTACAGTTGGGAATTTTGTCGTCTCGACGAAGACCGGCGGCAACAACCCGGGCGCCAGTGTGGTTTGCGGCACGGTAATCAACTGTGAATTCAACAAAACCCCGATTACCCTCAGCGCTGCCTCAACCGAAGCCGGCCTTGGAACCATTACCGCTGGCGGTATCGAACTCGCCGTCGGTGTTGGGACTAAATGCCCGAAATCGGCCAAATGGACCGCGACGTACGTCGTCTCCGAACCGAGCCCGGTCTTCATCGAAAAAGGCTAAGGCGAATGTAGTTCCGGCTGACATTCACGCCTGAATCCGCGGCCACCGTCTTAGGCGGTGGCCGCGCTTCGGCAGCTTGGCACCGACGGGCCATCCGAGGATGTCATAAGTGAGATCCATGATGGGCATGCCATACCTGCACGTGCACCAGGTACAGGAGTACGCACTCGCCGGCCAAAGAATCGCGATGAAGCGACTCCCCAGAGCGGTTCTGCCGTTCTTGTTGCTGCACATTGACGCTGGCTGCGCCTCAGCAATGACAATTCAGAGGGCGGACAATGCGGGCCGGGACGCTTCGCGATCCGTACTGCCCGTGCCAGTCTTCCTTCCGGCCAACGCTAGTCCGACCCCGTCAACCGTGCCTGGGGTACTTGGCGCTTGGGTTTCAGCCCATTTGCTGCTGCTCACCGAAGGAGCATGATCGGTATCTCAACGAACCATCTTCACTCCCCACTCCTACGCTCAGGCCCATTTGACCGCCACTTAAACGACTGGTAACCCGTCTAAGACCAATTGGTTGATAAAGGTGCAGAACTACGCACCAGAGTAGGAGAAGGCATAAACACCTGAAGCTCCTTCGGCTGGCAGTCATCGCTGCCGCTGCCCTGACAGCCATCGTCGCCTTGGGTGGCGCCTTGGCGACGCGTTGTGCAAAGAAGGCAACATGACCACCAACGTCGGCACCAATGCATAACCGAGCGGTACGGTAACACAGGGAATGACGAGTGGGACACGAACGGCAAGACTCGCGACGAGGCTCGCCAACGTCCTCTGCGACTCACAAATGCAGGCAAAGCCACGTCGGCTGCAACGGCGCGCGCAAGCGAACTGCCAGGTGGACTTACTCTCTGTCGTTCTCTAACTGTATTGTCGAGGTACCATGCAGACGTGCACCGTAACGACGAACGTACCTCCGTGGCTGGGAAGCTATTTTGGACCGCAGTCACATTGGTCGCCGCGGAGTTTGCGAAGGGGTCAGGCGGTAGCGTGCCCGGCGCGACCGCGTATGCGGCACCATCCTCCACTGCGAGCGTAATACAGAACAAATTACGATTGCTGCTTCAAGCACTGAAGCGGATGCCCCGAGATTTACTGCGAGTGGAATCGAACTTGCCGTGGGTGCCGGCGCCAAATGCCCGAAATCGGCGAGATGGGCGCAACCTACAATGTGACGGAACCGTCGCCCCCGTTCTTCGAAGAAGGATGACCTGAGAGAGAGAGAGAGAGAGAGAGAGAGAGAGAGAGAGAGAGAGAGATCGGGAGATTCGGGCAGCTACGCGTTCACCTCTTTAGCGGGTGACCGTAAATTCGTCGGCGCAGGCGATCTTCTTCCGACTTTCAAGGAAACTTGACCAGTACCTAACCGGCTGATAAACCGTCCGCAGCCGTCCGATTGGCGGCTCCGCGAGTAAGTCCAAGGGCGAAAGTTCCCGGGACCGGGAGGTGTCCTCTTGCTTACCTGCGGCAGTGCAACAAGGTGCACCCTATGCACCAGAGTGGGAGAGCATCATGAATCACCTGAAGATCCTTGGGCTGGCGGTCATCGCTGCCGCTGCCCTGACCGCCTTCGTCGGCGTGGGTAGCGCCTCGGCGACGGCGTTGTGCAAAGAAGGCAACATGGCCACCAACGTCTGTCCCTCGGGGCAATCTTTTCCGAGCGGCACGGTGATCAAAGCCAAAACCGGCGGAACGCGCACGGCGAAATTAGTGACCAACCTTTCCAACATCATCTGCGACTCCGAAGCACAGGGTAAAACCACCTCGGCGGCGACTCCCGGCGCGGCCCCATTGCCTGGGGAAATCACTGCGCTGTCGTTCACCAACTGCATCGTCGAAGGCACCGCTCAGGGCTGCACGGTGGCGACGAATGCGCCACCCTATGCCGCTTCAATTGTCTGGACCGCGTCCACAGTCGGCAATTTTATTGTCACGCAGAAGGCAGGCGGCAATAAGCCGGGTGCCACCGTGGTCTGCGGCACCGTAATCAATTGCGAATTCAGTGTCGCGGAAGCCAATCTCGCGGCTTCTAGCACCGAAGCGGGCGTCGGAAGCCTCGTGGCCGCTGGCATAGAACTCGCAGTTGGTACGGGCGGCAAATGCCCGAAATCGGCGAAATGGAGCGCTATCTATGGCGTCACGGAACCGAGTGCGAAATTTACAATGAAAGGCTGACCAGACCATCACGGTCGACGGTCGTGCCAACGGATCAGGCGGCGGCCACCGCTCTCTGCGGAGCGGTGGCCGTTTCTAAAGATCCTGCGAGTAACTTCGATCCGCAACTCCCAGGACTCCGGGCTAACTTGCCTAGTTGCAGCAATGCGCAGGGTGCATACACACCAATCTGCGATTCGGAAGCTGTAGGCAAGACCCTCGCGGCGACCGCGAAGGGACCTCTCCAGACCCGCGCAGTAACCACGCAGGCGCCTCCCTACGCTGCGCCTGTCGTTTGGACCGCATCGACAAAAGGCACTTCACCGTGACGCCGAAGTCCGGCGGAACCACCCCAGGGGACAAGGGCGAATGTGGTGCGATCATCGATTGCGATTTCAGCACCTCGTCCGCTGTGCTCGCGGCGAAGAGTTCCGAAACTGGTGCCGGAACCTTCACTGCCAACGGGATCGAACTCGCCGGCGGTTCCGGGTCTAGATTCCCGACCAAAGCGAAATGGACCGCTACCTACACCATCACGGAACCGACTCCGGTCTTCATCGAAAAGGGCTGATCTAGACGGCAAAGACCCGTCCCGCCAGGATTGCTGGCCGCCCGCTCTCGGCGGCGGCCAGTTTTCATGCGAGCTGCCGGATCGTGAGACCCGCGGCTCACAACTCGATCTGCGACCCCACGCTGACCGTACGGTCGCCGGGGAGCTTGAAGTAGTCGACGGGGCTCGCCGCGTTGCGCGCTAGCGCCACGAAGAGGCGCTTGCGCCAGGGCCACATGCCGGGCTCGCCGGTCGGGACGATCGAGACTTGGGAGAGGAAGTAGACGGCGGTGTCGGGGTCGACGTCGCCCTCGATGCCCTGCTCGATCGCGAGGTGGAGGAGCCGGGGGACGTTGGGAGGGTCGATGAAGCCGAAGCGGGCGGTGAGGTGGGAGATGCCGTCGTCCTCGAAGCCGAGGTGGTCGAGAGTGAGGCGCTCGGACTCGGAGACGTGGGGGGCTTTGGTGGTCTCGATCGAGATGATCACGACGGTCTCGTGGATCGCGCGGCTGTGCTCGACGCCGTTGCGGAGGGCGAGGGGGGTGGTTTCGCGGCGGGCGTTGAGGTAGACGGCGGTGCCGGGGACGCGGACTGCCGGCGGGTCGAGCTGGTGGAGGTCGGCGACGAAGGTCTTCAGGGAGCCCTCCTGCTCGACCCGGCGGCGCTGGACCGTGTCGCCGCCGCGGCGCCAGGTGCTGAGGATGGTGAACATGACGAGGCCGACCGAGAGGGGGAACCAGCCGCCGTGGGCGGCCTTGGTCAGGTTGGCACCGAGGAAGGCGAGGTCAACGGTGAAGAAGACGAGGGCGCCGAGGGCGACCAGCCAGCTCGGTTTCTTCCAGAGGGTCTTGACGACGACGAGGAAGAGCAGGGTGTCGACGGTGATCGTGCCGGTGACGGCGATGCCGTAGGCGCTGGCGAGGCGGGTTGAGCTCTCGAAGCCGACGACGAGAGCGATCACTGCGGCCAGCAGGAACCAGTTGACCGCCGGCGCGTAGACCTGGCCGATCTCGTGGGAGGAGGTGTGGCGGATGGTCACCCGGGGGAGGAAGCCAAGATTGACCGCCTGGCGGGTGACCGAGAAGGCGCCGGAGATCACCGCCTGGGAGGCGATCACGGTGGCGATCGTCGCCAGGAAGACCATCGGCACCCGTCCCCAGTGGGGGATGAGGAGGAAGAAGGGGTTGTCGATCGCGCTGGGGGTTTCCAGGATCAGGCTGCCCTGGCCCATGTAGTTGAGGATCAGGGCCGGGAAGACGACGAGGAACCAGGCGCGGCGGATCGGCTCGCGGCCGAAGTGGCCCATGTCGGCGTAGAGGGCCTCGGCGCCGGTAATCGTGAGCACGATCGCGCCGAGGGAGATGAAGGCGATGCCGAAGTGGTTGCCGAAGAACTCGACCCCGTAGTGGGGAGATAGCGCCTTGAGGATCTCCGGGTGCGGCACGATCTGAGCGAGACCGGCGAGGGCGATGACGCCGAACCAGAAGACCATTACCGGGCCGAAGACGCGGCCGATGACGCGGGTCCCAAAGCGCTGGATCGCGAAGAGGCCGACGAGGACGGCGATCGTGATCGGCACCACCAGGTGCTCGAGGCTCGGCGCCACCACCTTCACTCCTTCGACCGCGGAGAGGACCGAGATCGCCGGGGTGATGATCCCGTCGCCGTAGAAGAGGGCGACGCCGAAGAGGCCGAGGCCGACGAGGGTTGCCTTGACCCGGCGGCTGCGCAGCGGCGCCCCCTCGACCTTGGCGATTAGCGCCAGGATCCCGCCCTCGCCGTCATTGTCGGCGCGCATGATGAAGACGACGAACTCGATCGAGACGATCAGCGTGATTGACCAGAAGACCAGCGAGATGACGCCGAAGACGTCGGCTTCGGTCGGCTTCACCGCCTGGTGATCGGCGGAGAAGACGGTCTGCAGCGCGTACAGTGGGCTGGTGCCGATGTCGCCGAAGACGACGCCGAGGGCGCCGAGGGCGAGCGCGGCCATGCCCAGCTGGCGGCGGGCGTGGCCGGTGGCCGGGGGCGGCATCCGGCAAACTTAGGCGATGGGCACCGCGCAACGACCCGACCCGGTCGAGTCCGTCCGCCATCAGCTGCGGCCGCTGTTCGACCAGATCGTGATCAAGGAGCTCGACGCCGGCCGGGTGCGGCGCTCCGGGCTGGTCGTCCCGCCCGGCACCAACGAACCGCCGCCCGAACAGGGAATCGTGCTGGCGGTCGGGCCGGGCCTCGACTGGTGGGCAAACGCCGGCGTCGAGATGCCGGTCGAGATCGGCGACCACGTCGTCTTCCCGGCCTCCGCGGGGGTCTGGGTTGAGATCGACGAGGAGCGGCTGCTGGTTTGCCGGGTGACGCAGATCCTCGGCGTGCTCGAGTCGGCTTCGATGCGGGAGTAGGGCGGCTTACGGAGGCTCAGCGGACGCTGCGCGTCGCCTGAGCGATGCCCTGCGTCGGAGCCGTCAATTACATTTGACTTCCTTGTGCGCTCAGCTACTCTTGCGCAACGGGATGGAGCCGGGCGGAGACAATTCGGGCATGGTCACGCTGGTGACCCTCGGACCGTCGGGAACCTGCCACGAGCGGGCCGCGATCGAGTACATGGCCTTCCAGGGGGTCGAGGACTTCGAGATCGAGATGATCGGCGATTTCCTCGACGGGCTGGAGAGGATCCGTGGGAAAGAAAACGCGTACCTGATTCAGTGCAGCGCGCACCCGAAGGTGCACGAGGTCACCGAGCGGCACTGGGCCGAGGTGTTCGTCGTCGACACGTTCATCTACCCGACGAAGGCTCTGGCGGTGTTGGGCCGCCGCGAGGTCGAGAGACCCAGGACTCTCGGCCTCGTTCCCGCGACTTCAGGCTACGTCGACCTGGCCGATTGGGACGAGGTGATCGACGTGCAGTCGAAGCCGATCGTCGCCGCAGAGCTGCTGGCCGGGCGCTACGAGGCGGGGCTGACCCACCTCGAGCACCTGGCGGCGCACCCGGACGAGCTGCGGCTCGAGCAGGAGATCGGCGAAATCGACACCACCTGGGTCGTCTACGGGACCCGCAAGCGGTTCCGTGGCAAGGTGATCGGGATCCCCTCGCCGGAGCTGTTCGCGCGACCGGCGCTCGCCGCCGCCTAGCCCTTCGCCCTACTTCTTCTTCTCCAGCTCCTTGGCATGCTGGCGCTCGTCGCGACGGTGGCGGCGGACGACCGGGGCGATGTAGCCGATCAGGGCGCCGAGAGCGGCAAAGATCAGCAGCATCACGATCAGCGGCGCGTTGAAGCTGGCGAAGAGGACTTCGACCGAGACTTCCTGAGAGTTCTGCAGAGCGACGATGACGACCAGGGCGATCAGGACCCCAATGGTCCAGGCGCGCCAGTTGATCGATTTCTTCTCTTGCGGGGGATTCATCGCTCGATCCTAATCCGCGGCGGCGGTTGAACCCGCCACCCGCGGCTCCCGTACCCCCGGTCCAATGCGGCCAATCGGCCGCGCCCACTCGTCCAACGAAGGAGGGACAGATGTTGAAGCGAACCGCAGCCGCGGTTGCCGCGGCGGCCGTCCTGGCGATCGGCGGGACCGGCACGGCGCTGGCCGCCAACGGCGCCGACGACGCTCCCGGCCACCACCAGGAGCACCATCACGGTGAGAAGCACCATCACCACCACGGCAAGCACCACGGCCACCACCAGGGCGACGACCACGGCGGCCACGGGAACGACGACGGCCCGGGTCACACCTAGGCGGGCACAGGCGACGGGGCGGAACGCTCGCCCGCTCCGGCGCTCAGTTAGCGGCCCAGCGGTCCTTGACGATCGAGCCGTCGCCACCCTCGGGCTTGTCGCCGCCGACGCAGATCAAGACGATGCCGTCGGGGCCGGCATCGAAGCCGCGGGCGACCTCGGGGGCGACGCGAACGACGTCCCACTGCTTCAGCTCGATCCGCTCGTCGTCGAGCTTGATCGCGCCGGAGCCGTCAATCACCACGTAGGCCTCCTCCTGGGAGCCATGGCGATGGCCGTCGGTGGCGACGTAGCCGGGGGCGAAGCGCTGATAGGTGACGCCGAGCTCTTCCGAGTCGAGGTATTTACGCGAGAAGCGGATCTCGCGTTCGGGATTGTCGGCGGCGAGGTCGTCGATCTCCATCAAATTCTTGACCGCGTACTTGGAGGGCATGAGACTGAGTCTAGGGAGGGACCGGCGCCGGCAGTCTGGTCTCAGTAGGCGGTGCACCGACAACGCGGGCGTGGCCGGTCCTTATAGCGGGCGGCAGCCCCGCGGTGCCAGAGCGCGGCGTCCACTTGAGCTGCATTGAGGTGAGGCAAGCCGGCGTTGGCACGGGCGGCGGAGAGGAGCTCGGCGACATGGACGGCGGCGGCGCGGAGCTCAACCTCCTCGGCGGATCCGTGGACGAGCAGCTCGCCGGCTTCGATCCGGGCGGTGAGGCCAGGGTCGACCTCGATCACGCCGTCGACGCGGAGAACGTGGGGGATCAGGTTGTCGGCGAAGAGGGTGAGCCGGTCGAGATCGACGAGGGGAGCGACGGCGGCTCGGGCGATATCGGCGGCGACGATCTGGGCGCGCTTGAAGAAGGGGACCTCGCGCTCCATATATGTAGAGGCGTCGGCGAAGGCGTCCCAACCGGACAGGAGGTCTGCAAGCGCCGGCGCGGAGCCTGCGGCGGCATCGACGACCGCGGCGAAACTGCCGTCGTACTCGGCAGTAACACGGGTGCCGACGTCGCGCAGCGAAGCGGCGAAGTCAGCCATCAACGGATGGTCGGGGTCCTGGCCGAGGATCGCGGCGATCGCCGGGGCGTCGATCTCGGCGAGCTCGACTGGAGCCCAGGGGCCGACCTCGCGGAACTGCTCGGCGACGCCGGCGGCGACGGTGAGGTAGCCGCTGCGCCCGGGGAGCTTGCGGATCGTCGGCCACCAGCCGGAGCCGAAGTTGATCGCGTCGAGGCAGATCCAGAAGGCGGCGCGGGACTCGCGGTCGCCATCGGTCAGCGCGGTCTCGGGATCGAGCGCGGCGGGGGGCGGCTCCGGGAGCTCGGCGGCGTAGGCGCCGATGCGATCCTCGTCGATCCGCACCGAGCGGGCTCGCGAGCAGACCCAGGCACAGGCCTCGCGTACGCGGTCGCTGACGTGGGCCGCCTCGCCCCGGGGCACTGCGGTCAGACCCGGCTTGGCGGCGCCACCGGAGCGAAGCCGATCCCGTCGGGAGGCGCGACCAGGTCCGGGTGCATGAGATGGGCGAGCAGCTCGACGCCGTCGACCAGGCGCGGTCCGGGCCGAGAGTAGGTCGAGGCGGCGTCGACGGCGAAGACGCGGCCGGCGCCGAGCGCGGCGATCCGGTCCCAATGCTCGAGAGCCTGAGCCCGCGAGTCGTCGAGGTACCAGCCGCAGGGCATGACGACGACTAAGTCAGGCGCCAGTCGCTCGAGCTCACCCCACTCGACCTGCGGCGACTTCTGACCAGCCGGCCCGGCGACGTCCTCGCCGCCGGCGAGCGCGACCATCTCCGGCAGCCAGTGGCCACCGACGAAGGGCGGGTCGAGCCACTCGAGGGCAACGACGCGGGGGCGCGGCGCGGCAACGATGGCGGACCGGACCGCCTCGAGGCGATCTTCCAGCCCCGACCGGACCTCGGCGGCGTGGTCCTCGATCCCGGCCGCGGCGCCGAGACGGGTGACGTCATCGAGGAACTCCCCGAGCGAGCTCGGATCCTGCTGCAGGACCCGAGGCGGTCCCGGTAGACGCGCGGCGACCGAGACGACGTCCTCGTAGGAGACGGCGCAGACCTCGCAGACGGCCTGGGTGACGATCAGGTCCGGCGCCAACTCGGTCAGTCGCTCCTCGTCGAGCCCGTAGAGCGCTCGTCCTTCGCCGACGATCTCCTTCACCGCCGCGTCGATCTCCCCGGCGGAAAGTCCCGCGGGGAGGACGGTCGAAGTCAGGTGCGGGAGCTTCGACGCCTCCGGCGGCCAGTAGCACTCGTGGGTGACGCCGACGACGCTGCCGCCGAGGCCGAGCTCGAACAACATCTCCGTCGCCGAGGGGACGAGGCTGGCAATTCGCATCGACCCAATATTGCAGCGCCGGCACCGCAGCGGGACGGCCAAGCGAGGAACTCCCCGGCCGGCACGGAGCCGACCGGGGAACAGCGGCTATTTCGCTGCGGCGATGAGCAGGTTTGCCGCTCCCTGCATCCCGGCCTTGGTCGGGTGCAGCGGGGCGGTCAGTTCGCCCGGGATCAACGGTTCGACCCAGCGATTCGACTGCGACTTGCAGGCGTCGTGGCCGAGGCTGGCGTTGTACCAATTGACCAGGGTGGCGCCGTTGGCGGCAGCCTGCTGGGCCACCATGTTGTTGAGCCCGATCTGGGTCGAGCGCAGATACGGCACGTCGCCGAACCCGATCGGCAGCTGTGGCCAGCAGCCCGATCCCGTCGCGGGGAAGATCGACGGGTAGTTGGTGACGAAGACACGGGCGTTGGGCGCGCGGCTGTGGATGCCTTGGATCACGGCGGCGACCTTCGGTGCCGTGTTGGCGATCCGTTCGGCCAGCTGGTCGTGGCCGCCGGCGTCGTATTTGTCCTTGCATGGCGTCGAGAACGGGTTCAACGTGATGCAGCTCTCGGCTACTTCGGAGAAGCCGATGTCGTTGCCGCCGATCGTTAGCGAGACGACCGAGGTGCTCGAGTCCAGCGAGTTGAACTGGGGCGGGTTCGGTCCCGGTTCAACATTCTGCGTCTGCGTCATGTCAACGGTCGTGGCACCGCTGCAGCTGGGGTCACGAAGCGTCAGGCCGAGGCTCGGCGCGGTCAGGTGGGCGTAGTTGTGATCGGACTTGAGACAGCCCAGCGGTGAGAGCTGATTCGGGATCAGTGGCCCGGCGGCGTAGGAGTCGCCGAGCGAGACGTAGTTGGCGGCGCTTGCTGTGGCGGCATCGACGAGGCCGGCGAGCATCGCGACCACCGCCAGCACCAGCGCCATCGGCAGCCGCCTGGAAATTGACTGGTTCATGCACTTCTCCTTCCCTGGGGCGGTCTGTGCCACCCGTATATCCCTGAGTACCTAATGCTCAGAATCTCTCTCCCCCAAACCCGTCCCCCATCCTTTCCAGGCCGTCTGGACGGGTGGACGAGCTTGCGCCCGGCTTTCACCGGGTCAGCCAGTAGCCGGCGGCAGGCGTGCCGAGCAGCAACTTCCCGCTCAGCGTCTGTTTCGTGGTGCATTTGGACCCGCTGGAGGAAAGCGAGACTTTGGAGAATTCGATCGCTCCTTCTGCCGCTTTCCCGCCGGTCACGACGGCAGTCAGGGACGAGCCGGAGAAGGTGCAATTGAGCGACGTACCACAGACGAAAGTCCAGCCGGGGTTGCCGCCTTTGGACCCGGGCGAAAGAGTGACCGAACCGTTTCCGAGGACACCCAGTTCCTGGAAGCCGGCTGACCAGGGCAGGTTCACCGCGGTGGCGGTGCAGGTCCCTAAGCCCCAGACGCAGCCAGTGAGGCTCGATGAGGTGATTTCCCCGAGCATCGGTTCGCCGAAGCTCGCGTTGATTTTCCCCGCCATGCTCCCCGCGCATTCGATGGTCGAGAGCGAGTTTTCGATTTTCAGCGGTGCGCCGGCAGCGGTCGCCCAGCTGAGAGCGGTGCCGGAGCCGAGGGTGTTGGCGCTGGAGCAGTGGGTTTCTTTCACTTTGCAGAGGCGAGTCGGTTCAGGGGGGTAGAGGAAGGTCGGGGACGGTTCGGAGACGACCCAGCCGGCGGTGAGGGTGGCGCCGCTTCCACATTTCGAACCCGTTCGGTTGGGCAGCGTCACCGAGCTCGCGGTCAGTTTTGCGGTGCCCGCTGCCCCTCCGGTGAAGCTGAGAGGGAAGGAGGTTGCGGAGAAGGTGCAGCTGATGACGCTGCCGCATGCGACCGAGACACCGGGGTCTCCCCCTTCTCCGTTCGATTCGAGGCTGACGGTTCCATTCCCCGAGGTCGTGGCGCTGAGACTCGCGCCGAACGGCAGGCTCACGGAGCTCACGGTGCAGAGCTGTTCGCTTCCGACGACCTTGCAGCCACTCCAGCCGAGCGATGGCACGCTCGCCGGCAAGGGCGTTCCCGAAACGGCGGTCGATTTCAGTTCCACAGTGGAGCCGCATTCGACTTCACCGAGTTTTCCGACGGCGATCGTCGCCGGGCTACCTGCGTTGGTCGCCGCTTTCACCGTCGTTCCGCTCGGGTAAAGCGTCAGGAGCCGGCATTCGACGTCCTTGCATAGTCCGGTGGGCGCTGCGATCGCGGCGGTTGCCGCAAACATCATCGCCAGAACTAGTGCCGCCGCTATCGCTATTCCCCGAGCCACTCCCATATGGACACAATATAATCAGATTTTCCTGACTGCAAGTACTGGGCCAGAATTTCAGTCGCGAGCTTCGCCCTCCTATGCTCAGCGGATGTCAAAACCTGCCACCGAGGCACGCAAAGCGAAGGCGCGAGACGCGGCGGACCTCGCGCGCCTGCTGCACGACTTCAACACCGAGTACGACGACTTCACGCCGGGAGTCGAGGCGCTGACGCCGATCCTCGCTGGGCTGCTCGCGAGCGGCGAGGCGACGGCGCTGCTGGCGGGGGACGGGCCCGATGGGCTCGCGGTGCTGCGCTACCGGACGGCGCTCTGGACCGGCAAGCCGGAAGCGCACCTGCAGGAGCTCTATGTGGTGCCGGCGCTGCGGGGGCGGGGGATCGGGCGGGCGCTGCTGGAGGCGGCGATGGAGGAGGCGCGGCGGGCCGGGGCGACCGGGATCGACCTCAACACCGGCGAGACCGACGTCGAAGCGCGGGGGCTGTACGAGAGCAGCGGCTTCACCAACCGGGAAATCTCCCCGGACGGGCCCTCGATGCTGTTCTACGAGCGCGAGCTCTGAGCGACCGCTAGGAGCGCAGGCGGTTGGTGTCGACCAGGGTGCTGGGCTTCGAGCGGAGCATGCGCTGGTCGGCGACCTGCATCAGCGAGGCATAGTCGCTGCCGTCCTCGGGGTAGACCGCCCAGCCGATCGAGGCGTGCGGCGCGGGGGTCGAGGATTCGCCGGTGTCGGCGCAGAGGGAGGTGCGGATCGACTCGGCGAGGTTGCGGGCGCCGGCTTCGCCCGCACCGGGGGCGATCACGGCGAACTCGTCGCCGCCGATCCGGGCGAGGGTGTCGTCGGCCCGGACCATCGCGGCGGTGCGGGTGGCGGCCTCGCAGAGGACGGCGTCGCCGACCGGGTGGCCGAGGTGGTCGTTGACGCCCTTGAAGTCGTCGAGGTCGATGACGAAGAGGGCGAGGGCAGCGGCATCGGCGTCGCGGCGGCCGGGATGGTTGCGGCGGGAGAGCTCGTGGCGGAAGGCGTCGTCGAAGGCGCGGCGGTTGGCAACGCCGGTGAGCGGGTCGCGGTTGGCGAAGTCGCGCTGCTGTTGCTCGGCGCCGACCAGGCGGGACTTGAGACCGACCATCACCCAGGTCGCCGCCAGGTAGCCGACCGCCAGCGCCAGGTAGCGGGGCAGGTAGGCATTGTGGATCGCGTCGCCGTCGTAGAGCAGGGGGGTCCCGGCAGCGAGCAGCAGCTCGACCGTCAGCGGCCAGGCCCAGCGAGGCGGGAAGTAGAAGGCGGCGTAGAGGAGCGAGCAGACGAGCAGCGGCTCGATGAAGCTGAGGGAGGCACCGGTGAGGAAGATCGCCAGCCCGACGACCGGGATCGTCAATGCCATCCCCAGCGCCAGCTGGTCCATCGAGGCCTTCTGCCAGGGGATCGCCCCGGTGACGCTACCGATTCCGTAGAGGAGGACGAATGCGGCGAGGCCGAGCACCCAGCCGACGCCGCCGTGCTGTGCGCCCGGCAGGAAGGTGCAGACGACGGCGACGCAGGCGGAGACGATCCAGAGGATTCCCGAGACGCGGCCCATGCGAGCGCGCTCGCTGGCGATGTCGACCGCGCTGCGGGGCCTTGGCGGCTGGACCGGCATGCCCCTACATCGGTAGCCGGGGTCGCCTGGATTAGCCCCGGCTGGACGAATCCCCGAACGGGGGGTGCTTCAGGCGCCCTCGGGCTCGGCCGAGGCTTCGCTCGGATGGGCCGAGGCGGCCGGCGCCGGTTGGATCACGAAGATCGCGATCAGCACCGCGATCACCGCCAGCCCGGCCCCGACCAGGTAGGCGAGGTGGTAGCCGGAGGTGAGCGCCTGGGCGGTCGAGGTGCCGCCGGCGATGAGGTTTTCGCTGCGCTCGGTGGAGAGCGTCGCCAGCACCGCGAGGCCGATCGCGCCGCCGACCTGCATCGAGGTGTTGACCAGCCCGGAGGCGAGGCCGGCGTCCTGCGGGGTCGCCCCCGACATCGCCAGGGTCATGATCCCCGGGAAGCTGGTGCCGATCCCGACCGCGATCAGCAGGAACGGCGGCAGCAGGTCGGTCAGGTAGTCGCCGTCGACCGGCGTCCGGGTCGCGAACAGGACTAGCGCGATCGCGACCAGGGAGACGCCAGGGATCACCGTCGTCCGCGCCCCGAAGCGCATGATCAGTTTTTCCGCGAAGCCGAGGGAAAGAGCGCCCATGACCACGGTGGTCGGCAGGAAGGCGAGGCCGACCTCGAGGGCGCTGTAGCCGAGCACCCGCTGCAGGTAGAGCGCGCCGAGGAAGAACATCCCGAACATGCCGGCGACCAGCAGCGCCTGCAGCGCGTTCGACCCGGCGACGTTGCGCGAGCGAAACAGCCGCAGCGGCATCAGCGGATTGGTGATCTTCGCCTGGCGGCGGATGAAGAGCCCGAGCAGGACGGCGGCGAGGACGAGGCCGGAGATCGTGCGGGCGTCGACCCAACCCCACTCGGTGATCTGCAGGATCGTGAAGACACCGAGCATCAGCGCCACCGTGACCATCGCCGCGCCGGGGAAGTCGGCGCCTTCGTGCAGGCCGAGGCCGTCCGGATTCTCGACCAGTCGCAGCGCCAGCCAGCCGACGACGATCCCGATCGGCAGGTTGACGATGAAGATGAAGTGCCAGGAGATCGCCTCGGTGAGGACGCCGCCGAGCAGCAGGCCGATCGAGCCGCCGGCAGAGGCGACGAAGCCGTAGACGCCGATCGCTTTCGCCTGGTCGGCGGGCCGCGGGAACATCGTCACGATCATTCCCAGGATCACCGCCGAGGCGAGGGCGCCGCCGATGCCCTGGATGAAGCGGGCGCCGACCAGGACCCCCTGGGCCGGCGAGGCGGCGCAGAGCAGCGAGGCGAGGGTGAAGATCGTCAGGCCGACGAGGAAGACGCGGCGCTGGCCGACCAGGTCGCCGAGTCGCCCGGCCAGCAGCAGCAGACCCCCGAAGGGGATCATGTAGGCGTTGACGACCCAAGCCAGGTTCGACTGGCTGAAGCCGAGGTCGTCCTGGATCGAGGGCAGGGCGACGTTGACGATGGTCGCGTCGAGGACGATCATCAGCATCGCCGCGCAGAGGACGTAGAGCGCCAGCCAGCGGCGGTCGTCGGCGGGAGCCTCGGTGGCTTGGGGTTCGGCGGAGCTGAGGGTGGTGTCGTTCGCGTTCATGTGGGTGGGACTGCTGGGACAGCGAAAACTAATCGCCGGCCTGCTCCTCGAATCGAGTCGGCAGGCCGAAGCGCTCGAAGACGGAGTGGACGAAACGGGGCGCGGAGGAGAACCGCGGCCAGGCAGCATAGCCATCAGGAACGTCAGCCACGCGGACGACGAACGCCGTCACTTCCTTGATCCGCTCGCCCTCGAGGGTGATCACGTCGAGCGAGAACGGCAGGTGGGCGGACTCCTCCTCGACCCAGGTATAGGTGCCGACGGCGAGCTGGCCGTTGGCTCGAGCGGGGACGTGGCGCCAGTCCCACTCGCCGGAGAGCGGGCCGTTGCGGAGGAAGACCTCGACCTCGGCGATCCCCCCGCGTGGCCCCCCGTACCAGGAGGCCAGCGGCGGCATCGACCAGGCGACGTCCTCGGTCAGCATCGAGACGAGGCGGGCGACGTCGCCGCCGCGGATCGCCTCCATGTAGTCCTCGACGATCTGCCGTAGCCGGCGGTCGCCGAGCGCGCGCAGCGTCCGCTGCTGACTCTCCTCCGGCATCCGCTCCTCGACCGTCTTGCGGGCCCTCTGCAGAGCGCTGTTGACCGAGGGGACGCTGGTCTCCAGGGTCTCGCCGACCTCCTTGGCGGAGAAGCCGAGCACCTCGCGCAGGATCAGCACCGCCCGCTGGCTGGCCGGCAGGTGCTGGATCGCGGCGACGAAGGCGAGCTCGACCGCCTCGCGACGCTCGTAGTCGGCCTCGGGAGCGGCGCGGCCGTCCTCGACCCCGAGCGCCTCGTCGGGATAGGGCTCGACCCAGGTCGCCTCCACGACCGGCACCCCCGGCGGCTGGTCCGGGTCCGCGGCAGGCCCGTAGTCGGCGGGGAGGATGCGGCGCTTGCGGCGGGCGATCAGGTCGAGGCAGGCGTTGGTGGCGATCCGGTAGAGCCAGGCCCGCAGCGCCGAACGCTCGGCGAGCGAATCGAGGTTGCGCCAGACCCGCAGCAGGGCGTCCTGCATCGCGTCCTCGGCGTCGTGCAGCGAGCCGAGCATCCGGTAGCAGTGCGCGTGCAGCTCCCCCTTATATGGAGCGATCAGCCGCTCGAAGGCTCCCTCGTCGCCGCCCCGCGCCGCGTCGAGCAAGGTCTGGTCGGGGATCACGGTGTCGGGGGAGGTCGTCATGCGGGCTCAGGGAGAGTCGACTCCGGGCTCGTCGACGTAGTACCCGACCGCGTCGCGCCGACGCGCGATCACCTCCGACTCCGGATCGCCGGTGTAGATCCCGACCTTGTCGCTGTCGGGGTAGACGGTGGCGGTCGGGGTGACCACGGTCGAGAACATCAGCACCCGGACGGTCTCCTCGGTCTCGTTGGCGATCCGGTGGGCGCCCTCGGGGCTGTGCGGGAAGAAGGCGACGTCCCAGGGCTCGAGCCGCTCTTCGCCCGCCGGCGTACGCAGGGTCGGGTTGCCGGCGAGGACGATCAGCCACTCCTCCTCACCAAGCTCGTAGTGGTAGGGACAGACCGCCTGGCCGGGCGGCAGCTCGTAGACGGTGATCCCGGACTCGGTCGCCCCGGTCAGCTTCTTCAGCACGGCGGCGCCGGCGCGGAAGCCGTCAGGGTCGGTCGGGTCGTAGTCGAATTCGGGCGCGGCGATGTTGAGCCGGGGCATGGATCGACGCTAGCGAATTTTCGTTTTAGCTAGGGATCTAGCTAGATCGTGTAAGGTCCCCGCGATGATGGTGAAGACCGTAGGTATGCACGAGGCGAAGACGAATCTTTCGCAACTGGTCGAGCAGGCACTCGCCGGCGAAGAGGTCGTCCTGACCAGGCGTGGAGTGCCAGCCGTGAGGCTGGTCCCCGAGCGACCGGCAGGTGGGTTCGCCGCCCTGGCCGGAGTCTGGAAAGGGCGCGTGCGGATCGCCGAAGACTTCGACGAGTTGCCCGACGACGTCGCCGAGCGGTTCGGCGTCAACGGCTGAGCGCGCTTGCGCTACCTGCTCGACACCCACTTGGTGCTGTGGTGGATGGCGGGCGAACCGAGCCGGATCAGCCGCCGGGCGCTGGCGGCGCTCGGCTCCGAGGGGGCGGCCCCGGTGGTAAGCGCGGCGACGATCTGGGAGGCGGCGATCAAGCGTGGGCTCGGCAAGCTCGAGGCGCCCGATGACATGCTCGCCCAGATCGAAAAGGCGGGGGTCGAGCTGCTGCCGATCGCGCCGCGCCACGCCGACATGGTCGCGGCCTTGCCGCCCCACCACCGCGACCCGTTCGATCGCATGCTGGTCGCCCAGGCGACGGTAGAGGGGCTGCCGTTGGTCTCCGACGACTCGTGGGTCGGGAGCTACGACGTCGAGGCAGTTTGGTGAGCCGCTGGGAGACTTCGAGTGAGCTGCGGGCGGAGGTGACGCCGGCAGCGGTCTGGGAGCGGGCTTACGTCGATGCCGCGGCCTGGCCGCGCTGGAACGCCGAGATCCGCAGCGCCCGGCTGGAGGGCCCGCTGGCGCTTGGCACGGAGGCACGAATCGTCTTTCGCACCGGCCTACGGCTGCGCTTTCGTGTCGTCGAGTTCGAGGAGGGGCGGCTGTTCACCGACGAGGCACGGATGCCGGGCGCGCGGACGGGGCACCGGCACTTGGTCGAGGCGAACGGCGACGGCGTGCGCCTCGTCAACACGATCTACGTCGAGGGTCCACTGGCGCCGCTGTGGCGGCGGATCCTCGGGCCGGCGGCGGCGCGCGCGCTGCCCGGGGCTCAGCAGGCGATCGTCGGTCTAGTTCGAGCAGGGTAATAGACGAATCCCATCGGCACGCACCGTGGCCTCGGCATCTCGCGCTCGAACGCATCAGAGTTTTTGACCAGTCCCGAAACCCGTGGTAGGAAAAGGCTCCGACCACGAGGGGAGACGCGATGCGGAAGTCATCAGTTCTATTCACGGTGAGCGTGCTCACCGTCATTTCGCTCATCGGCTCCGTTGGAAGCTCATCGGCGTCGGCTAGCTCGGTGCTCTGTTCGACCAACACGACACCGTGCACCAGTGCCGTTCCGATTGGTACCTCGGTGAGCTTGAAATCCTCCAGCTGGACGTTGTCGACCACTCTTGCAACGGTGGTCTGCAGCAGCTCTACCGCGACGCTTCACCCCACCTTCGGAACAGCGATAAGCAGTCAGGCCGCAGAACTCACGGCCCTCGCTTCGACTGGCTGCAAAACCTCCTCGGGTACGACCTGCACCGTTACTTCCGTCGGAATTCCGGCTAACGTCGAACTCTTCAATACGCCCGGAGGGATGAACGGGCCTCTATACATATCCAACTTGTCCGGCTCCAACCCTGGCTTCCAAGTCATATGCAGCCCTCTGATCAACTGCTTCTTCACCACCAGCAAAGCTGGGATGACCATGACCGGTGGTGCGCCGATGCTGATCAATGCCAGCGGAATAGTGCTTGATCGGGCCGGAACCCTCTGTCCGAAATCGGCAACTTGGAGTGCTTCCTACACGGCAACTGCACCCAACAGCGGCAGCTTGTGGATGTCTGAATAAGTCACCGACGACTCACTGCAGCTCGGCGGCCTCGACTCGCTCCGCCGCCAACTTCAGGTCGTCCTCACCGACCTCGCCAGTGCCGACTGCGTCGCCGTCGTAGGCGGCGAGCTGGGGGAAGGCGGCGGCGATGATGCCGACCGAGGCGAGGCAGGCGAGGCCGCCGGAGACGACCGAGAAGGCTGGAGAGGTAAGGGCCGCGACCGTGCCCGACTCGACGTCGCCGAGGCGAGGGCCGCCGGCGACGACGAGGCTGAAGACCGAGCTCATCCGCCCGCGCATGCGGTCGGGGGTGAGGGTCTGGGAGATGGTCGAGCGGCAGACGGCGCTGACGCTGTCGGCGGCGCCGGCGAGCGCGAACATCGCCGCCGCGGGCCAGATCGAGTTGACCAGGCCGGCGACCGCGATGAAAGCGCCCCAGGCGGCGACCGCGGCAAGGACGATGCGGCCGAGGAAGCGGGCGTGCAGCAGCCAGCCGGTGGTGAGGGCGGCGACGGTCGAGCCGGCGGCGACCGCGGCGTAGAGCAGCCCGGTGCCGCTGGCGCCGGCGTGGTAGACGGTGATCGCGAGAACCGGGAAGAGCGCCCGCGGCATCCCGAAGGTCATCGCCGAGAGGTCGATCACGAAGCTGCCCATCAGCGCTTTCAGCCGGCGGACGAAGGAGAGGCCGCTGCGGATCGAGCGCAGGACCGGCTCGTGGACGACGTCGCTGGCGATCGGCTGCGCCGACATCGCCGCCGCGGCACCGGCCATCCCCAGGCAGCTGACCGCGTCGACCGTGTAGGGGACGGAGATGCCGAAGGCGGCGATCAGCAGGCCACCGACTCCCGGCCCGACCACCTGGGTCAACTGGTAGAGGCCGTAGGTGAGCGAGAGGGCGCCGCGCAGGCGCTCGGGGCTGACCGTGTTGGGGACGATCGCGGCGCGGACCACGCGCTCGACCGCCGAGGCGCCGGCCATCGCCGCGGCGAGGAGATAGAGGAGCCAGACCGGCGGCTCGTCGCCGAGCGCGGCAACCGCCAGCACCGCGGCGACCGCGACCAGGGCGAGCTGGCAGGCGAGCAGCAGGGTGCGGCGGTCGAAGCGGTCGGCGAGGGCACCCCCATATAAGGAGCCGGCGGCGAGTGGGACCAGCTCCGCGGCACCGATCAGCCCGGTCTGGAAGGCCGAGCCGGTGACGACGAACACCTGGTAGGGCAGCGCGACCAGGGTCGCCTGGGTGCCGAGGCCGGTGATCAGCGAGCCGGCGGTGAGGAGGCGGAAGTCGCGCGAATCGCGCAGGGGGGTGACGTCGACCGCTATCCGCCTCAACAGACTCAAGGCCGGCGACGCTAGCGGAGACCTATGATCGGCCCCGATGCGCGCGATCGTCCAGCACTCCTTCGGCGGTCCCGAGGTCCTGGCGCTGGAGGAGCGGCCGACGCCGGAGCCGATCCCGACCGAGATCCAGGTGCGCGTCCACGCCGCCGGGATCAACCCGGTCGACTTCAAGACCCGCGAAGGGAGCGGCATGGCGCCGGTCCTCGGCGAGCCGCCGTTCACGGTCGGCTGGGACGTCGCCGGCATCGTCAGCGCGGTCGGCCGTGGGGTCACCCGCTTCCAGGTCGGCGACGAAGTCTTCGGGATGCCCTGGTTCCCGCGCGAAGCCGCCGCCTACGCCGAGTACGTCACCGCGCCCTCGCGCCACTTCGCCGCCAAGCCGCATGCGCTCTCCTTCGAGGAGGCGGCGGCGCTGCCGCTCGCCGGCCTTACCGCCTGGCAGATCGTCGTCGACACGATCGCCCTGCGGGATGGCGATGACGTCCTCATCCACGGGGCCGGTGGCGGCGTCGGCCACCTTGCTGTGCAGATCGCCAGAACCCGGGGCGCCAAGGTCTTCGCCACCGCCCGCGCCGAGCAGGCCGAGTGGCTGCGCGGCCTCGGCGCCACCGAGGTGATCGACTACCGCTCCGAGCGCTTCGAGGAACGGGTCGGCGAGCTCGACGCCGTGATCGACTTCACTGGCAGCTACGGCCAGCGCTCACTGGCGGCGATGCGCCCCGGCGGCACCCTCGTCTCGGTCCCCGGCGGCGTCGACGAGGAGCTCGCCGCGGCCGCCCGCGAGCGCCACCAGCGCGCCACCGGCATCCTGGTCGAGCCCGACCCCACCGGCCTCGACGGCCTCTGTTCGCTGATCGAGTCGGGGCGGCTGCAGGTTCATGTGGACTCGAGCTTCGAGCTCGCCGATGCCGCCGCGGCCCACACCGCCGCCGAAGACCATCACGGCGGCGGCAAGATCGTCCTGCGGGTCGGGCCCTAGCGGCTGCGGAAGCGCGCGGATTCCGCGAACAGCTCGGATAGCTCTTCGCGGTCGACGGCGGTGAGGCGGACGAGGACGTGGGGGTGGCCGTCGTAGTGGGGGATGGTGAAGAACTTCTCGGGCTCGCCTTCGATCAGGAAGGCCTTTTGCTCCTCGGACTCGGCCCAGATGACGAGGACGCCCGCTTCGCGGATGCGAGCGAAGAGGCGGCCGTTGACGCGGAAGCCGGGAGTGCCATAGGAGGTCTTCTCGATCGCCCCGGGGATCGCCAGGGCGAGCTCGCGGACGTCGGCCTCGGTCGCCATGCGGCGAAGGTAACCGACGGGGGCGAAGCTCAGCGACCGCGGCGGCCGAAGCTGTGGCCGGCGGGGGCGACCTCGCGGAGCTCGGCGACGACTAGTTCGCGCTCGCGGCGGGAGGGCTCGGCACCGGCGGGTTCGCGGCGGGCGGGGCGGGTCGGTGCGGGGACCGGCTCGGCGAAGCGCTCGCGGCCGCGGCGGGTTGGCTCGGCCAGAGCGGTGCGCTCGTCGCTGGGAGCATCGGCTCCCGCCCCGACGCCCGCGGCGTGCTCATCCATCCGCTCCAGCTCGGCGATCTCCGTCACCAACACGTTGGTGGTGCCTTCGCGACGCTGAAGCTGGCCGCGGGCGCGGACCAGAGCCGCGGCGCGGACGACGGTGCGGGCGCTGTCGTAGACCGGGGGCGGGACGATCAGGTTGACGTTGCCGCGCTCGTCCTCGACCAGCATGAAGACGATCCCCTTCGCGGTCTCCGGGCGCTGGCGGGCGGTGACCATGCCGGCGACCTCGACGATGGCGCCGTCATTGACCTCGGCGAGGGCGCGGCTGGTGAGGATCTTCGGGTCGAGCTGGGGGCGCATCAGCTCCATCGGGTGCTTGCCGAGGGACATCCCGGTCGAGCGGTAGTCGGCGATCACCTCGCCCCACTCCCCCAGCGGCTCCAGCTCAGGCGAGCGCGGCGGCTCGATTGGCAGCGCCAGCTGGGTCCCCGCCCTGGCCCCGCGGCCGTTGCCGGTCACCCCCACCTTCCACAGCGCCCGCCGCCGTTCGCCCTCGCCCAGCGGCACCCCGTCGAGCGCCCCCGCATAGGCGAGCAGTTCGAGGCCCTTTAGCCCCACCCCCGAGCGCGAGGCGAGCTCGGCGACGCCCCGGTACTCCCCGCCGCGCTCGCGCTCGGCGACCAGCGCCTCCATCTCCTCCTGCCGCACCCCCTTGACGTAGCCGAGCCCGACCCGCACCACCGAGCCGCCGCGCAGCCAGGTCTGGCCGCGGTGGGGCGATTCGACGTGGCAGAGGACCTGGCTGCGGTTGGCGTCCGGCGGCACCACCCGGATGCCGCGCCGCTGCGCCTCGTGGACCAACGAGTCCGGCGGGTAGAAGCCCATCGGCTGCTCGTTCAGCAGCGCGCAGAGGAACTCCGGCCCATAGTGCATCCGCAGCCAGGCCGACTGGTAGGCGAGCAGGCCGAAGGCGGTCGAGTGAGCCTTTGGGAAGCCGAAGCCGGAGAAGCCCTGGATCTGCGCCCAGACCCGTTCGGCGACCTCCCGAGGCACCCCGTTGGCGAGCGCCCCGGCGATGAAGTTGCCGTAGTGCTCTTCGATCGCCTCCTGGGAGCGCTTGCGGCTCATCGCCCGCCGCAGCCCCTCGGCTTCGGCCGGGCTGAAGCCGGCCAGCGCCATCGCCACCTCGATCACCTGCTCCTGGTAGACGATCGTCCCCAGCGTCTCTTCCAGCACCGGCCGCAGCAGCTCATGTTCGTAGGGGACCTCGTAGGTGGGGTCGGCGCGCAGCCGCTTGCGGCGTTCGATGTAGGGGTGGATGGCGCCGCCCTGGATCGGCCCCGGGCGGACCAGCGCCACCTGGACGGTGAGGTCGTCGAGGTTGCGCGGCCGGGTCCGCGGCAGCATCTGCATCTGCGCCCGGCTCTCGATCTGGAAGACCCCCGTCGTCTCGGCGGCGCGAATCGCTTCGTAGGTCTCCTCGTCGTCCATCGAGATCCGCGAGAGGTCGACTTCCTCGCCGCGGGCGGCAGCGATCTCATCGACGCAGCGCTCGACCGCCGAGAGCATCCCCAGCCCGAGCAGGTCGATCTTGAGGAAGCCGGCGTCCGAGCAGGAGTCCTTGTCCCACTGGACGATCTGCCGGCCCGCCATCGCCGCCGGCACCACCGGGCAGACGTCGATCAAGGGCTCGGTCGAGATCACCATCCCGCCCGAGTGCTGAGAGGCGCCCCGCGGCAGCCCCATCGCCTCGCCGGAGAGCTCGAGCAGTGCCCGCCAGCGCGGCGAGGCGGCGCGCTCGGCGCCGATCGCGGCGACCACGTCGCGGGCCAACTCTCCCTTCGTCTCGTGGAAGCCGACCGTCTTCGCCACCCGGTCGATCTCCGCCGGCGGCAGCCCCAGCGCCTTGCCGAAGTCGCGGACGACGCCGCGCGGGCGGTAGGTCGGGAAGGCGGCGACGAGGGCCGAGCGTTCCGCCCCGTAGACCTCGTGGATGCGGGGGATCAGGGTGGCGCGGATGTCGCGCGGGAAGTCGAGGTCGATGTCCGGCATCGAGGTCGCCCCCTCCTGCAGGAAGCGGCCGGAGAAGAGGTTGTTCTGGACCGGGTCGATGTGGGAGAGGCCGGTCAGGTAGCAGACGATCGAGCTGACGCTGGAGCCGCGGCCGCGGCCGGGTGGCAGCAGCTTGCGGGCGGCGGAGTCGCCGCGGACCTCGACCGCGACCTCGCGGGCCAGCTCGAGCAGCTCGTGGTGGAGGAGGAAGAAGCCGGAGAGGCCGAGGCCGCGGATCGTCGCCAGCTCCTCGCGCAGGCGTTCTTCCGCCCGGCGCCAGAGGCCGCCGCCGCCGTAGCGCTCGAAGAGGTGGTGGCGGCAGAGCTCGGCGAGGACGAAGTCGGCGTCCTCGGCCTCGGGGTAGCGGTAGCCGAGGTCGCGGGCGAGGTCGAACTCGAGCCGCTCGGCGAGCCGCAGGGTCTCGGCGACCGCCGCGGGGTGCTCGGCGAAGCGAGCCGCCATCTCCGCCGGCGCCACCAGCGCCGAGGAGGCGTTGCCGCGGCGACGCGGCTCGGACTCCTCGAGGGTCTGGTTGAGGCCGACGGCGACGAGCATGTCCTGCAGGTGGGCGCGGCGGCGGTCGTGGCAGTGGACATTGCCGGTGGCGACGGCGGCGACGCCGAGGCGGGAGGCGAGCAGCTCGAGCCAGCGGTTGCGGGCGCGGTCGCGGCGCCAGAAGGGCCGCTGCAGCTCGACCCGGAAGCGCTCCGGCCCGAAGGCGCCAAGCAGGCGACGGCCGAGGCGCTCGCCGCGGGCGGTGTCGCCGCGCTCCCAGGAGCCGGCGAGGACGCCGTCGCGGGCGCAGCCGGAGAGGCAGACGAGCCCCTCGGCGTTGGCCTCGACCTGCTCCAGAGTGGCCCAGGGCTGCATCGCGGTCCGCGGCGTGTTGTCGCGGGTATGGGCGTGGGCGGCGGTGAGTAGCCGGCAAAGGTTGCGGTAGCCGCTGGCGGTTTCGGCGAGGAGCGTCAGATGGACCAGCTCCGGCGGCGGCGGGCTCGAGCCCGCGCGGGCTCCCGAGTCCCGGCCGGGCTCAGAGTCGAGGGCGACGGTGAGCTCGGCACCGGTGATTGGGCGGAGGTCGAGCGTGGCGCAGGACTCGGCGAACTCGCGGGAGCCCCAGACGCCGTCGTGGTCGGTCAGCGCCAGCGCCGCGTGGCCCTGGGCCTCGGCGGCGAAGGCGAGCTCCAGCGGGGTCGAGGCACCGTCGAGGAAGGAGAAGGCCGAGTGGGCGTGCAGCTCTATATATGGGGGCGTCGCCATCGGCCCACCCACTCAGGCGCGCTGGCGGAACCAGCGGCCGCGCTCGGCGCAGCGGAAGACAACGGCGACGCGGCCGTCGGCGAGGGCCAGCTCGAAGTAGGCGCGGCGCAGCGGCGCCGGCTCCCACCAGCGGTCTTCGACCACCCAGTACTCGCGGGCCGACTCGACCGCGACGCCGGCGACGGCGAGCGGCTCGCGGCCGGGGGGCGGCGCGGCGCGGACGGCGACCGGCTCGGGCTCGTAGAGGCGGTGCGCAGCGGGGCCGCGGCGAACGCCCCGAACGCGACCGGCGGGGCCCCGCCCACGCTTGGCGACCGCGGCGCTCACAGCTCCGGGAACGGGGTCAGCATCGCCCAGCGCTCGGGGACGCGGGAGCCGGTCTCGACCGGCAGCACCTTCAGCAGCGCTCCGGCGCCCTGGGCGGCGCGGACCTCCCGCACCGCGGCGCCGAGCCGGCGCCGGCGCGGCTCGTCGCCGCCGACCGAGAGCTCGAGCTGGTCGGCGGCCGGCGGGCCGAAGCCAAGCGCCCGCAGCCGCAGCGCCGAAGCCGGCCCCGGCAGCGCCTCCAGCCGCGGCGCCAGCAGCCGCCGCAGCACCCGCGCCGAGGCGGTCGGCCGGCCCAGTCCCTGTTCGACGCTCCAGCTGCCGCCACCGGCGAGGAGCGCCCCGAGGCGGATCCCGAGCAGGGTGCGGCCGCGGCGCTGCGGCGCCGCCAGCAACCGGTCGACCAGCAGCTCCAGGGCACGGTCGAGCTGGCTCCCGGCGGTCCCTTCCGGCAGCTCGATCCGCTCCGCCAGCTCCTCGTAGGGCTCGCGCGGGCGCAGCGGCGCGTCCTCGCCCCGGGCGAGGCTCAGCGCCTGCAGCCCGAGGCGGCCGAAGCGGTCGGCGGCCTGGTCGGGGGTGAGCCGGGCGAGGGCGCCGAGAGTGCCGATCCCGAGCCGCTCCAGCGAGCTGACGAAGCCGGCCGCCTCGGGTGCCTCGGCGTCGAGCCGCGGCGGCAGGATCGAGACCGCGAGCGGCGCCAGGAAGGCGTGCAGCCCATCCTCCTCGACCGCACCTCCGTCGTCGCGCCGCGCCATCGCGAAGGCGGCGAGCCGAGTCGGGGCGACCCCGACCCGCACCCGCTCGCCCACCGCCTCCCGTACCGCCGAGACGACCCCCTCGCGGTCGCCGCCGTGGATCCCCCGCAACCCGTCGACGGCGAAGAAGGCCTCCCCCGCCCGCTCCGACTCGACCGCGGCGCCGATCCCCTCCAGGGCCCGGACCAGCGCCTCGGTCGCCTCGCCGGCGGCGACCGGATCGGGAAGAACGTCGCGCCCGGGCCGAGGCCCCCCGGGGCCCGGGCGCGTCGGAGTCGCCATGCGGCTGTCAATGACGCAAGCGAGCTCCATACGAACGTATGTTCGCATGTGTTTTGAGAATATACCTCAGACAGAAAGTTTCAAGGCAGCAAAAGATCGGGCCGGCCGCATGGCCGCCCTCGGAACCGCCGCCGGTCTCCCTATTTCTTCTTCGCCGCCGGCGGCAGCAGCTTCGGGCCGAAGGCGAGGCTCTCGCTGCCGGCGGCGTCGCTGACCGCGATGGTGAGGGCGAGCTTGCCGCCTTGCTTCGCCTTCAGCGCGGTCAGGGCTTTGCCCTTGACCTTCACCTTCACCCCCCCGGTGGCACCGGGCGTCAGTGACTTGGCGAGCACGGCTTTGACGCCGTAGCTCTTCTTGCCAAGCTTCAGCTTCGCCTTGGTCGCTTTCAGGGCGCAGGGGCTGGAGCCGCAGACGACCTTGCCAACCACGGCGACGCCCTTCTTGCTCAGCTTCAGCTTCGCCTTGCCTTTGACGGAGCGGGGACGGACCACGGGGGTAACCGGCGCCGGTGGGCGCGGGATCGGCTGCCAGGAGGTCGGGGTCGCGCCGTCACCCCTGATCTGGGTGAGACCGGCGCCGTCGGGGGCCATCGTGTAGACGCCGCCGAGGCGGTTGTTTTCTTGGTCGAAGCCGTAGTCGCCGACAGCGAGGCGCGTCCCGTCCGGGGACCAGATCGGGACGGCGGCGAACCAGCGATCGAGGCCGGGATCGGGTTGGGGCAGATTCACCGTGGTGACGGCGCCGCCCCCGGCCGCGACGATCGCAACCGTGTGGTCGTTGAGGACATAGGCAAGGCGAGTGCCGTCGGGCGAGAAGTCGGCTTCGCCAGCGAAGCCGTTAGATGAGGCGACGGTGACCGGCGGTGCGCCGGGCGAGGCGATCACCACGATCTTTTCCTCGTCCGAGTCTTCTTCCTGCTGGTTGAAGGCGATGGCGCCAGTGGAGGAGTAGGTCGGGCCGTAGTTGAAGAGGCCGACGACCCTCGGGACCAGGGTCGCGAGCGGCGCCCCGGTATTGGAGTCGATGGTTTCGATGCTGGAACCGCAGTCTTCGCAATCTTCTTCGGAAAAAATCGTTTCTTTTCCTTCTTCGAAATTGCAGTCATCGTCTTCGTCGCCCGAGACTTTGCAGATGAAACTGGAGATTTCGGTGCCGATGAAATGGTCGACAATGAGGGCGCCGCCGTTGGGAGAGAACTTGGGGCCGAACCTGCCGTCGAAAGAATCGCGGTGTTCTTCGATCCTCGCCCAGGGAAAGGTTTCGTGGGTGTTGGGGTTTTCGACGTTCTGCTCCCACCTCGTTCTGGTTTCGGTGTGGTCCGCGTTGTCGATCAGGACCCTGGCCCCGGAGCCGTCGGCGGCGGCGACCCAGATCTGTTCCTCATGTTCGAAGGCGATGCGACCGCCATCCGGGGAATAGATGGCCGAGTCGGAGCCTTCGAGGCTGCTCAGCCGGCCGGCGCCGCTGCCGTCGGCGTTCATCGACCAGATCCCGACGAGTTCGTTCCCGCCTTCCCCGGGAACCAGCTGGTTGAAGGCGATGCGGCCGTTCAGACCCGGCATCGTCGCCGAACTCGCCGCCGGCAGCGCCAGCAGCGCCGCCGCGACCGCGGCAACCCCGAGCACCAGCCGCGCGAGTCGCGCTCCGCTCGCAGACTCCACACTCATCTCAATGCCTCCCCTTGTCCATCTTCTTTGGCGCCGGCGGCAGCAGCTTAGGCGAGAAGGCGAGGCTCTCGGCGCCGCCGCCTTCGCCGACCGCGACGGTGAGCAGGAGCTTGCCGCCGTGCCTCGCCTTCAGCGACGCCAGGGCTTTGCCCTTCACCTTCACCTTCACCTGCCCACTTGCACCGGCTGCCAAGGACTTCGGCAGGATCGCCTTAACTCCGGAGCGTTTCTTCCCCAGCTTCAGCTTCGACTCGGTCGCCTTCAGAGCGCAGGGGCTGGAACCGCAGACCACCTTGCCGACCACGGCGATGCCCTTGCGGCTCAGCTTCAGCTTCTTCTTGCCCCGCTGCGCACGGGCGCGGACCGGCGGCGGCGCGGCTGGGCGCAGCGCCTGCCAGCTGGTCGGCCGTTGCGCCTGGCCTTGGACCTGGACGATTCCGGAGCCGTCGGGGTGGGCGAGGTAGACGCCGCCATCTTCGTATGGGCCGGTCGAGGATTCCGGGCGGCCGAGGTCGGCGAAGGCGATCAGCGTCCCGTCCGGTGAGAAGACCGGCGATTCGACGACCCACCTGCCGTCGCCCGCAAGCGGCTTCGGGGCTTCGAAGGAACCGACCGGGACGCCACCGGTCGAGACAATCCCGACGTGGTGGGAATCGGCGACGTAGGCGACGCGGGTCCCGTCCGGGGAGAAGGTCGGTTCGAAGACCGCTTCGCCGCTGGCGACGGGAGCCGGGGTGGCGCCGGGGGCGGGAAGCATGACGATGCTCCGTTCCGGCGAGGCCGTCCGCTCGAGCGGAATCGGTTCGCTGCCATAGACGAGGGCCCCCGCGGCGGAGAATTCGGGGTCGCTGACGAGGACCTCGTCGGCGAACGGCAGGAGGGCAGCTCCAGCGGCGCCGGTCGTCGCGTCGATGGCTTCGATCCCGGTTCCGCATCCGGGACAGTCGAAGGCGAAGTGGAAGTAGTTGCCGTCGCATGCGGTTTCTTCGTCGGCGGTGACGCTGCAGTAGTTGCGGAAGACGATGGTGCCGGTGAAGTGGACGACGGCGAGGCTCGAGCCATCGGGGGTGAAGGTCGGCTCGTAGCGTTCGTCGATCGTCTCGCTTTCTTCTTCGATCTTCACCCAGGGAATGGTTTCGTTTTCGGGGGTGACGTAGTTCTGCTGCCAGGTGATCGAGTCGTGTTTCTGACGGTGACTTTCGACGAGCTGGTGGGCGCCGGAGCCGTCGGCGGCGGCGACCGAGACGCCGCCCTCGGTTTCGAAGGCGAGGCGGGTGCCGTCCGGCGAGTAGGCGCCGCCCTCGCTGGTGCCCGGCGCGGTCAGGGCGGTGGCGGCGCTGCCGTCCGGGTTCATCGACCAGACGCTGGTCAAGCCTCCGGGGCCTTCGTTCGACCTGGTCAGGCGGTTGAAGGCGATGCGGCCGTTCAGCCCAGGCGTCGTCGCCCCGCTCGCCGCCGGCAGCGCCAGCAGCACCGCCGCGACCCCAACCGATCCGAGGACGGATCGCGCGAGTCGCGCTCCAACCAAAGACTTCGCTCTCACCCGGTCTCCCCTCTCCACGATTGACGAAACGACCGCATGGTATGCGGCAATTCGGCCGCGGGAAAGAATTTTCGACGGACGATGTCGAAACGCGGCAGCCGGCTCCGACACACTGGTGAACGCCCCGAAGAGCGGGGCGACGGAGAAGGAGGAAGCGATGAAGTTCATGCTGCTGCAGGACTACGGCGGAGTCCCCGAGGGCACCCGGCCGATGGGCGAGTGGACGCCGGAGGAGATCGACGCCCACATCCAGTTCCAGAAGGGCACCTCAACGCCGAGTTGGCGGAGAACGGCGAGCTGGTCGAGGCGCAGGCGCTGACCGCGCCCGAGCTGGCCAAGTTCGTCGTCTCCGATGGGGCCGAGACGGTGGTCCACGACGGGCCCTACCCGGAGTCGAAGGAGCTGCTCGCCGGCTACCGGATGATCGACGTCGACTCGCTGGAGCGGGCGCTGGAGATCGCCGCCCGTGGCTCGGCCGCGCCGGCCCAGGGCGGGGCGCCGATCCGCCAGGCGATCGAGGTCCGCGAGGTGATGGGCCCGATCGAGCACTGAGCCGATGAGCGACCGGAACGAGGTCGAGGGCCTGCTGCGCGAGGCGGCGCCACGGGCCCTCGCCGCCGTCACCCGCCGCTTCGGCGGCTTCGCCGACGCCGAGGACGCGGTCCAGGAAGCGCTGCTCGAGGCCTCGGCGCAGTGGCCGCGCGAAGGGCCGCCGGAGAACCCGGCGGCCTGGCTCGTCCACGTCGCCGGGCGACGGTTGACCGACCGGGCGCGAAGCGAGTCGGCGCGGCGGCGGCGCGAGGAGGAGGTGGCGGCGGACCGCAGCGAGGTCGCGACGGCGGGGCCCGACCCGGCCGAGGCGGTCCTGGCCGGTCCGATCGACGCGCTCGCCGCCGGCTCGGACGACGACTCGCTGGTCCTGATCCTGATCAGCTGCCACCCGGCCCTCTCCCCCGCCTCGGCGGTGGCGCTGACCCTGCGGGCGGTCGGCGGCCTCACCACCGCCGAGATCGCCGCCACCTTCCTCGTGCCGGAGCGGACGATGGGCCAGCGGATCAGCCGGGCGAAGGCGACGATCCGCGAATCGCCGGAGCCCTTCGCGCTGCCGGACCCCGACGAACTGCCGGCGCGGCTGCGCTCGGCGCTGCGGGTCGTCTACCTGATCTTCAACGAGGGCTACGCGGCAAGCGAGGGTGCCGAGCTGGCCCGGGTCGACCTCAGCGAGGAGGCGATCCACCTGGCGCGGCTGGTCCATGCCGCCCGGCCCGAGGAGCCGGAGGCGACCGGGCTGCTGGCGCTGCTGCTCCTCACCGACGCCCGCCGCCCGGCCCGGACCGACGCGATCGGCGCCCTGGTGCCACTGGAGGAGCAGGACCGCTCGCTCTGGGACCGGGAGAAGATCGCCGCGGGGACGGCGCTGCTGAGCGAGGCGGTCGGCCACGGCGCGGTCGGCGAGTTCCAGCTGCAGGCGGCGATCGCCGCCGTCCACGACCGCGCCCCCAGCGCCGCGGCGACCGACTGGGCCGAGGTGCTCGCCCTCTACGGCCTGCTCGCCGGGGTCGCGCCGAGCCCGATGGTCGAGCTGAACCGGGCGATCGCGGCGGCGATGGCGCACGGTGCCGACGCCGGCCTCGAGCGCCTGGCACCGCTGCAAGCGGAGCTCGGCGATCACCACCGGCTGCACGCGACCCGAGCCCACCTGCTGGAGATGAAGGGTGAGCGCGCCGAGGCGATCGCCGAGTACGAAGCCGCGGCCGCCCGCACCAACAGCCTGCCCGAGCGCGACTACCTGACCAAGCGTGCCGCCCACCTTCGCTCCACCCTCTAGCGCTGTTCTTTATCCACACCAGATCGGGAAAAGGAACAGCGGAACGGGTTAGGGCGCGTTCGTCAGCCCTCGCGTTCGCGCAGGAGCATCAGCAGGCCGATCACCGTGGTGGCGTCGCGGAGGTCCGGCAGCGCCGAGGCGATCTCGGCGATCGGCAGGCGGATGATCTCGATCTGCTCGTCGGCGTCCCGCTCCCCGCTGGCCGGCGAGAGGCCGGTGGCGGCGAAGATCCATACACGCTCCGAGAGCACCCCGGGGCTGGTGTAGACGAGCTGCAGCTCGCGCCACTCGGCCGCCGCCATTTCCGCCTCCTCGGCGAGCTCGCGCTTGGCGCATTCGAGCGGGGTCTCGCCCTCGACGTCGAGCGTTCCCGCCGGCAGCTCCAGCAGCCGGTCCTCCTCGACCACCTCGCGGGGCTGCGCGACCAAGTGGACGAACTCCTCGTCGTGGGCGAGGATCGCGACCGAGCCGGGATGCTGGACCACTTCACGGTCGACCTCGGTCCCGTCCTGGCGCCGGTAGTGGCGGCGAACGACGTCGACGGTGTGGGTCTCGACCAGGGTCTCGGAGTGCAGCAGCTCCACCCCGCGCAGTTAAGCGACCGCTCCGGCGGGCGCCCGGCGGGCTAGTGGTGGAGCTGCGTGGCGATCACCAGGATCGCGACAAGGCCGGCGGCGGCGACCAGCCAGGCGCGGGTGACCCGGTCGCCCAGCGCCTCGCGCAGCTTCGCTCGCAGCTGTTCCCCAAATGGTTCTCTCAGTCGTCGGATGCGGCCTTATACCGCATGAGTTCCTAAACAGGGGAGTTCGCAAATCCGCTTGCGCGAACCGGGACTAACCCGCGCTCTAGGATCGGGCGGTGAGCGACGCCGCCGAGCCCCAGGTCGAGATTCGCAACGACGCCGACGGGAGCCGCTGGGAGATCCGGGTCGGCGACGAGCTCGCCGGCTTCCTCCAGTACCGCGAGCGCCCCGGCCTGGTCGCCTTCATCCACACCGAGGTCGAGGAGCGCTTCGAGGGCCAGGGCCTCGGCGGCAAATTGGTGCGGGCGGCGCTCGACGACGCCCGCGAGCGCCGCCTCGCGGTGCTGCCGTTTTGCCCGTTCGTCAATGGCTGGATCGGACGCCACCGCGAGTACGCGGGCCTCGTCCCCGAGGCCAACCGCGCCCAGTTCGACCTCTAGACCGCCCCGCTCAGTACCACTTACCGCGGGCGAAGCCGCCGAAGGCGATCAGTCCGACCAGCAGCACGATCAGCCCGATCCAGACGCTTGCGACGAACATCAGCACGATCCCGATGATCACCACGATCCCGCCGAGCGATAGCCCCCCGATGCCGCCGCCTCTGTCTGCCCTCGAATTCATCTTTCCTCCTAGCGCTGCGTTTGGACTGGGACCACTTACCCGAGCGGGGTAAACGGGAATCGATGAGTCGGGGCTGCGGCGGCAGTCTCAGGGGTGAAAACGAGTCAGAGGAGGACGAGATGCTGCTTGAGGGCAAGAACGCGGTGGTCTACGGGGCGGGCGCGATCGGCGGCGCTTTCGCCCGCGGCTTCGCCGGTGAGGGAGCGCGGGTGTTCGTCGCCAGCCGCGGCGGTGAGAGCGCCGCCACGTTGGCCGAGGCGATCCGCGGCGAGGGCGGTCGGGCCGAGGCGGCGACGGTCGACGCCACCGACGCCGCGGCGGTCGAGGCCTTCGTCGCTGGGGTCGCCGAAGAGGCCGGCTCGGTCGACGTCTCCGCCAACCTGGTCGACATCGACGACGTGCAGGGGACGCCGCTGGTGGAGATGGGCTACGCCGAGTTCGTCCAGCCGGTCGAGAAGGCGATCCGCTCAACCTTCCTCACCGCGACCGCGGCGGCGCGGCGGATGGCGGCGGGCGCGGGCGGCGCGATCCTCGCCTTCGGGGGCAGCAGCGCCGGGGCGGACCTCCGCGGCCACGACTTCGGCGGCCTGCTGGTCGCCTTCGAGGCGGTCGAGGCACTGCGGCGCCAGCTCAGCACCGAGCTCGGCAAGGACGGGGTGCGCTTCGTGACCCTGCGCACCGGCGGCATCCCGGAGACGCTGCCGCCCGAGCTCGGCGGCCGCCGCGGCGAGATCGAGGGCGGCCTCGTCGACGCGACGATGCTCGGCCGCGCCGCGACCCTTGCCGACGTCAGTGCGGTCGCCGCCTTCGTCGCCTCCGAGAAGGCACGGACGATGACCGCGGCCACCGTCAACGTCAGCGCCGGGGCGCTGATCGACTACTGATGTCACCCGGCCCGCCGACGGCTAGCGCGGCGGCGCCGGCGGGCCGCGTTCGCGCTGCAGCTTCATCTTCCGCGGCAGCAGCGGCAGGCCGAGGCGGGCGCAGCCGAGGCCTTCGGCATGTGGGAGCAGGCGCCGGCGGCGATGGTTCCATTCCCAATACCCCCGCCGCATCGCTGGCGCCAGTTCCCAGATCACCTGGGGATAGGCGCCGTCCTTGACCATCTGGCGCAGAATCTTCCAGTCCTTCGCGGTCGCCATTGCCCGGTCGGCTTCGCGTTCGGCGGCGACGTCGCCGCTGCGCCGCGCGGCGCCCCACTGCCGCAGCCACAGACAGGAGACGGTGCCGGTCACGTTCGCACCCACCTGGTAGCGGGCCGTGGTTAGGCCTTCGTCGGGAACCCGTGACGGCGAGAAGGTCTTCGGCACCGGGATCCCCCGCAGCATTTCCCGCACCGCGGCGTCGTGGTCGCCGGCTTTGACGACTTTCGGCGGCATCGCTTCGAGCCAGGCGTCCAGGTCGACCTTCTTCAGCCAGGCGAGCCGTTCTTCGAAGGCGGCCTGGTCGGGGACCGCGGCCCGCAGTTCGAGCACGTAATCGCCTTCCTTCCAGAAGGCGACCATCTGGCGGTTGCCGGGGCCACCCTGATTGACGAAGAACTCGGCCCGGGTGTCGACCTTGGCGGTGGTGTCGAGAACCGGCAGTTCGACCCAGCGCTGCCCGTGCGGGTGCAGGCTCCCCCGCGCCATCCCGACCCACTGGGCGAGGCTGCCCTGGTGCCAGAACAGTTCGACCCGGCGCTGGCGGGTCCGCGGCGGGAACATTCCCTTCTCGCGGGGGCGCTGCGGGTCGCCGAGGTAGGTGATCGATTCGTAGGGGATCGGCTTGCCGGTGACGAATTCGATCGACCCTTCGACCCCTTCGCGGCGCCGTTCGTCGTTGGCGTTCTGGACCCGCCAGCCCGGTGCTTCGAGCAGCAGCAGCGGCGAGGCTTCGGCGAAGCGGACGAGGTCGGCGCCGTAGGCCTTTGACGGCGACTCCGAGGCGCCGCCGCCGACCAAGGGCAGCACCACGACCGCCGCGGCGACGGCGGCAAGCCCGGCCAGGCCGAAGAGCCTGCGCCGGCGGCGGCCCGGACCCGGCCAGGGCATTGCCACCCCGTGCAGAAGCTCGCTGCCGCCCGTCGATTGGGTGGCACTCGTCGCCGCTCGGGCGCCGCCCGGCGAGCGCTCGTCGTCCGTGGACGCCGTGACGATCTCCTCGCCCAGCGCCGCCTCCGCCGGGCCCAGCTCGAGCCAAGCCATCCGCCGCTCCGAGGCGGGGTCCGCCTCGCGCAGCTCTCGATCGATCTCGCCCGGCCTCATCGCGCCCCACCAACCTCCATCTCGCTCGACTTGCTCTCCCCCGCCTCCAGCTCCAGCCGCGCCCGCAGGCGGCGGCGGGCGCGGTGCAGGCGCGTCCGCGCCGTCATCGCCGAGACCCCGAGCACCTTGGCGGCGTCGCCGGGGCTCAGCTCCTCCATCCCGACCAGCATCAGCAGCTCCCGGTCCCCCTCCCGCAGTCCGGCCAGCGCCTCCAGTACCCCGCTCGCCTCAGCCGGCGGCTGGGCGGGCAACTGCCGCCGCAGCTCGTCGCGCAACCGCTCGGCCAGCCGGGTGCGGCGGTGGATCCCCCGACTGTGGTTGGCGAGCACCCGCCGCGCCGTCCCGTAGAGCCAGAGTCGCGCCTCCTCCCCCGCCGGAACGTCGGCAAGCCGCCGCCAGGCGACGAGGAAGGTCTCGGCGACGACGTCGGCGGCGTCCTCGGGCTCGCCGCTGCGGCGCAGCGCGTAGCGCAGGACCTCGCGCTCGTGGTCTCTATATAGACGCGAGAAGCGCGCCTCGGCGAGCTCCCGCGGCAGCGCGTCGGCGGTGTCGTTCCTGCCCATCACCCCTTCATGTCCGGCAGGGCGCCGAACGTTTCACCCCGTTAGATGTCGGCGGCGCAGCGGAAGCCGGTGTTGGCGGAGCTGGAGTCGGCGGTGTTGGAGGTGCGGGCGGCGACCCGGTAGCGGTTGCAGTAGGAGTGGTGGCAGAGGTAGGAGCCGCCGCGGATCGCCTTGCCGAGGACGGCGCCACGGACGTCGCGGAAATCGCCGGCGCACCATTCCCAGACGTTGCCGCTCATGTTGTGCAGGCCGTGGCCGTTGGCCGGGAAGCTGTCGACCGGGGCGGTGCCGAGATAGCCGTCGGCGAGGGTGTTGCGGCGGGGGAAGTCGCCCTGCCAGACGTTCATCCGGTGCTCGCCTCCGGGCTCGAGCTCGTCGCCCCAGGGGAAGCGTTTCCCAACCAGGCCGCCGCGGGCGGCGTACTCCCACTCGGCCTCGCTCGGCAGTCGAGTCCCCGCCCATTTGCAGAAGGCGCGGGCGTCGTTCCAGGAGACGTGGACGACCGGGTGCTCGGCGCGACCGTCGAGGTCCGAGCGCGGGCCCTCGGGATGGCGCCAGTCGGCCCCGAAGACCTGCCGCCACCACTCGGCGCCGACGATGCCGCGGGTCTCGCCGACGTCCCGAGGCAGGAGGCCGGCGAAGACGAAGGACCAGCCGAAGCGCTCGGCCTCGGTGACGTGGCCGGTGGCGGCGACGAAGGCGGCGAAGCGCTCGGTGGTGACGGCGCAGCGATCGATCCGGAAGGGCTCGAGGACGACCTCGCGGACCGGGCCCTCGGCATCCTGGGGGAAGCCGTCGGGGTCCTCGGTGCCCATCAGGAAGGCGCCGCCGTCCAGCTCGACCATCTCCTCCACGCCCATCCGCCGATTGTATGGAGGCGACCCGGCCGCTCTACGATGCGCAGGTGCCCGGCCGCCGCCTCCTTTCCCGATCCCTCGCCCTGACTTCGGCGGCGGTGCTGGCGGCGCTGGCGCTGAACACCGGGGCAGCGAGCGCGGCGCCGCAGGAGCCGGGGCGCGAACCGTTCTTCCCTCACACCGGCACTGTCTCCTACGACGCCCAGCTCTATGAAGTCGCGATCGTCTACCAGCCACGCGGCCAGCGGATCGAGGCGACGACCGACGTCCACGCCCGCGCCCGGCAACGGCTGCGAACCATCTCCCTGGACCTCGACGGCCTGACGGTCGACAAGGCGGAAGTCGACGGCGCAATGGCCAAGTTCCACCGCGGCCACGAGAAGCTCCTCGTCACCCCGTCGCGGCCGATCCCGAAGGGCAGCGAATTCCGGGTCTCGGTCGCCTACCACGGCCAGCCGCGCAAGGTGATCGATCCGGATGGCTCGCCGGAGGGCTGGTACCCGACCGCGGACGGCGCCCTCGCGGTGGGCGAGCCGCAGGGCACCGCCGCCTGGATCCCCTGCAACAACGTCCCCGCCGACAAGGCGCGCTTCAAGATCTCCCTCGACGTGCCGGCGCCCCTGGTCGCCGTCGCCAACGGCAACCTGTACGAAGTCCGCCGCGGCGGCGGCCGGATCGAGTACCGCTGGTCGGAACCCAACCCGATGAGCAGCTACCTCGCGGTCGCCGACATCGGCCGCGGCAAGCTCGAGCGTTCCACGCTCTACGGCCATCCAGCCTGGACCCTCGTCGACCCGAAGCTGGCCAAACGCTCTGCCCGGCCGCTGGCGCGATTGGGGGAGATCATCCGCTTCGAGAGCTCGGTGTACGGGGAATACCCGTTCCATGCCGCCGGCTCGATCGTCGACGACGCCCCCAAGCTCGGCTACGCGCTGGAGACCCAGAGCCGGCCGATCTACGCCTTCGCCCCCGACCTGACCACGGTCGTCCACGAGACCGCCCACCAGTGGTTCGGCGACTCGGTCGGGCTGAAGCGCTGGCCGAACATCTGGCTGAACGAGGGCTTCGCGACCTGGACCGAGTGGTACTACGCGGAGCGCCACGGCGGTCGCACCGCGGCGGAAATCTTCCAGCGGCTCTACCGGGTGCCCGCCTCGAAGACGAAGTTCTGGGACCCGCCGTCCGGCCACCCCGGCCAGGCGAAGAACCTGTTCGCGACCTCGACCTACGTGCGCGGCGGCATGGCGCTGGAGGCGCTGCGGGAGAAGATCGGCACCGGACCGTTCCTGCGGCTGCTGAAGACGTGGGCGCGCCAGCATCGCCACGCCAGCGGCGACATCGGCGAATTCACCGACCTCGCCGAGGAAGTCTCTGGCAGGCACCTGGCCCGCTTCTTCCACCGCTGGCTGTTCGCGAAGGGGAAGCCATGAGCTCCCGGGCGCGGACGACGCTGGCGCTGGTGGCGGGGCTGATCGCCCTGCTGGCGCTGCCGACCCTCGCCGCCGCCGGGCCGAAGCCGAAGGCGCCGGACCTGACCACGGCGCAGGTCCAGATCGGTCGGGTGACGCTGGCGTCGACCGGCCCGAACGGAGGAGCGACGCTGCTCGTCCCCGTCCACTACCCGACTGCCTTCGCCGGCCGGGTGGTGAGGATCAAGGTGGGATTGCGCCGCCGCGGGATCGAGCTGCCGCTCTACACCGTCTCGATCCCGGTTCGGGTCGGCGCCGGGCCGCCGCAGGCGCCGGTGGGCGAGCGCCGCTTCACCTTCGTCCACGGCATCCGGCTGCGGCCGTCGCTGGCGCGGCGGGTGCGGAGCGGCGAGCTGCGCGTCCGGGTGCACGCCGGCGGCATCGTCGACGTCAACGAAGACGGCGTCCCCGAGCTGCGCTCGAGCGACCACCTCGACGCGGCCACCGCGAGCACCGGGCCTGGCAACGGGCGGCTTTGCAGCAGCCTGCCCCGGCGCCACCTGCTGCCGGGTCGCGCCCTCTCGCTGCCGCTGCCCGACTGCACCGCCACCGTGCGCTGGCGAGTCCGCCGTCAGCCCGACCACGGGCACGCCGAAGTTCGCCACGGCCGCCTCTTCGTCCGCGCCGGCAGGAGCCGGGGGACCGAGGCGATCGAGCTCGCCGGCACTCCGGTCGGCACCGGCTCGATCTCCGCCGCCGCAGCGACGCCGATCCCCGCCTACGCCCAGGTGTCGGTCGGGACCGCCCAGACCGCCGTGGTGCGGGCGATCGGCGACTCGGTCACCGCCGGCTTCGGCTACTACGACAACGGCCGGCCGATGCCCCTGCTCAGCCTCTACGAATGCAAGCCGGGCGAAGGCACCTACGTCGACGCCTGCTCCTCGAACTCGGCGGTCACCTCGGACTCGGCGAAGGTGCTCGAATACGCGCCCGACTACGGGCTCGCCAACAACGTCTCCTGGGCGGCGCAGTGGGCGAACGCGAACGGGATCACCAACTACGAGAACCTCGCGGTCAGCGGCTCGGAACCGAAGGACTGGGCACCGGGCGGCCAGCTGCACGCAACGACGGCGCGGGTCGAGGCCGAAGACCCCGACTACGTCTTGATCACGATCGGCGCCAACCCGCTGCTCTCCGACCTCCTCTTCGGGGCCGAAAACATGGGCTGCGCGATCGACTCCGACATCCTCGGCGGCTTCGCCGAATGCATCGAACGGAACTTCCGCGAAGTCGCCCTGCGGACCCACCTGAAGGCGCTTTACTCGGACCTGGTCGAAAACACCAGCGCGACGATCTACCTGATGCAGTACCCGACCACGATCCCTTCCTCGGCGCTCGCCTACACCTCGACCCAGATCGCCGAGACCGGCGCTCTGCTCAATCGCGAAATCGCCAGCGTCGCCGCCGAAGTCAGCCCCGGCCGGCTGCAGGTGATCGCGCCGCCCCACTTCAACGTCGGCATCTCGATCGCGCCGGTCTACCCCTCCACCTACACCTGCGGCTACTTCGAATACCCGGTCGACGGGCCGAGCGTGCAGTCGAACCCCACCCAGGACGAGCTGGAAGGACTGCACTACCTCTCCTTCTGCCCCGGGCCGGTGCCAAAGGGCCCGCCCTGGGTGATCAGCGGCGACACCGGCATCCACCCCAGCGCCGCCGGCTACTTCGCGATGCGCTCGGCACTGCCGGCGCCTCGCTGAGGCGAGCGCCCGGTGCGCGTCCTCGCGATCGTCCACCAGCCCGACGCCGGCCCCGGTGTCTTCGCCGCGGCGATCCGCGAGGCCGGCCACGAGCTGGACGAGTGGCTGCTGCCGGAGGGGCCGCCGCCAGCCGACCCGCACAGCTACGACGCCGTCCTCGTCCTCGGCGGCGCGATGAACGCCGACGAAGGCGAGGGGCTGCCCTGGCTCGCCGACGAGGGTCGGCTGCTGGCCGAGCTGCTCGACCGCGGCACGCCGCTCCTCGGCCTCTGTCTCGGCGCCCAGACCGTTTCGGCGGCGGCGGGCGGGAAGCCGGCCCGGGCAAGCGCGCCGGAGATCGGCTGGCACCCGGTCGAGCTGACCGAGGCCGGTAGCAATGATCGGCTGCTCGCCCCGCTGGCGCCGCGCTTCGAGGCCTTCCAGTGGCACAGCTACGAGATGGGGCTGCCGGCGGCGACGACGGTGCTGGCCCGCAGCCCCGTCTGCGCCCAAGCCGCCCGACTCGGCGAGCGCGCCTGGGTCCTGCAGTTCCACCCCGAGGTCAGCGCCACCGACGCCGCGGCCTGGATCGCCGACTACCGCTCCGACCCGGACGCGGTGCGGATCGGCGTCGACCCCGTCGCGCTCGGCGCCGAGACCGAAGCGAAATTCGAAGCCTGGGCCGAGCTCGGTCGCGACCTCTGCCGCCGCTGGCTCGACGCCGCCGCGGAGCGCGGATAGGCTGGCCGGGTCCGTCCCGCACTCTCTCGCAACCAGGAGGCATAAGTGAACGTCCGCAGAGCCCGCCGAACCGGCGTCCTGCTCGCCCTGGCCATCGCCGCTCTCGCCGTCCCCGGCGCCGGCTCGGCCACGGCGGCGAATGTCGTCAACGGCAACTTCGAGACCGGCACCCTCAGCGGCTGGCAGACCTTCAGCCAGAACAATGACTCCAAGTGGTACATCTACAGCGTCGCTGAAGAACTGCCTGGAAGCCCCTGGATCCTGGGTGGGAACTTCGCCGCCGGCTCGGGCACCAATGAAGTGCGGCCCGAGGAACAGCCCAACACGGTGATCCTCTACCAGGACGTCGCACTCGAACCGTCCGCGACTCACTTGCTGACCGGCACCTTCCGCTACGAATCGTTCGCCCCGATGGTCACTCCATCGCCGAACACCCTCGACATCACCCAGGAAATCGACAACCAGCAGGACTTCGTCGACGTGATCAAACCGACGGCGCCGCTGACGACCACCAACCCGAGCGACATCCTCGCAACCGCTTTCGCGACCCACACCGGCAGTCCGGAAGAAATCCCGGCGACCCACTTCAGCGCCGACCTCAGCGCCTTCGCAGGGCAGACCGTGCGCCTGCGAGCGGCGACTGTCTACGCCGATGACGAAAACTACGCGGCGATCGACGATGTCGCGATCAACAGCACTCCGTTGCCGCCTCCGGCTCCGCCGGCGCCCAGCAACGTCTTCGCCAAGGGCAAACTGAAACTGAACAAGGAAGAAGGGACGGCGAAGCTGACCCTTACCGTTCCGGGCCCGGGTGTGGTCAAAGCGGTCGACGCGAAGAAGAAAAAGAAGGTGGTGAAGGCGGCCGGCGTTACCGCGGCTGCCGCCGGCACGGTCGTCGTTCCGATCAAGCCGACCGGCCGGGGCTTGAAAGCCCTCAACTCGAACGGGAAGCTGCCGTTCAAGGTCCAGGTCTCCTTCACCCCGACCGGCGGCACCGCCTCGACCCAGCCGGCGACCGGGACGTTGAAGCTGCAGGGCTAGATCGTCTAGGGCTCGGAGACGACGAGCCGCAGGGACCCGTCGAGCACGGCCATCTCCCGGAGGTGGCCGTGCTCGGCGTCCCAGGCCCCTGAGGCGAGCTCGGCGTCGAGGCGGGCGACAATCGCCTCCTCGACCCCGGGCTCGAGCAGCGCCCAGATCGATTGCGAGGCGCGGACCGCGGGGTCGAGCAGCGCCTCGGGTCGATTCCAGTAGGCCTCGAAGAAGCCGTCGCTGCAGTCGGCCGGGGTCGGCATCGTCTCGATCCGGGTCCGGCCCCCCAGCTCGGCGGCGACCTCGGCCGGTGTGCCGAAGCGGGGGCGCTCGAGAGCGAGCGCCGGCGCCAGGTGGTCCAGCTGCCAGGCCGGCAGCGCCTCGAGGTCGAAGGTGAAGACGACGACCGGGCCGCGGGCGACCCGCCGCATCTCCGCCAGCCCGACCGCCCGCTGCCGCCAGTGGTGCACCGTCACGCAGGCCATCGCCGCCGCCACCGCGTCGTCGTCGAGCGGCAGGGCCTCGGCGCTGCCGGCGATCGCCGGCGCCGCTCCCGCCGGCCGCTGCACCCGCATCGTCGCGCTCGGCTCGATCGCCAGCACCCAGCGGTCCCGCGGCTCATAGGACCCCGCGCCAGCGCCGACGTTCAGCACCGTCTCCGCCTCCCCCAGCGCGGCGTGGATATGGGCGGCGATCCGCGGGTCCTCGCGCCGCCGCTCGGCGTAGCCCCGTCCGCGCTCCTCGTAGTCGACGCTCGGCACCGGGCGACCGTACCGCCTGCTCGCCACTGAGGCGCGCGCTCCATTCGGTACGGAAGCAGTGCAAGAGAGAGATACGGCATGATCCGAACATGGACCCGGCCTTCACGCAGACTTTCCTTCGCGCTCTACGCCATCCGGTTCGCTCACGCGCCTGGTCGGTCCTCCAGTACCGCTCCGCCAGCGCCGGCGAAATCGCCAAGGTCCTCGACGAGCCGGTGCGGACCGTCGCCTACCACCTGCGCGAGCTGGAGAAGGAAGGCGTGGTCACGGTCCAGGAAGAACGGCAGCGGCCGCGCGGACCGGCCGAACGGATCTACCGCAAGAGCCTGGCGCTGGTCTTCACTGAGGACGACTGGCGGCGGCTCGACCCGCTGGAGCGCGATCGGATCTCGCGGGCGATCTCCCAGATCATCCTCGGCGACCTGGTCCAGGCCCTCGACTCGGGCAGCATCGACGCCCGGGTCGACCGCCACCTCGCCTGGGTGGACGTCAACGTCGACGCCGAGGGCTGGGACGAACTGGTCGCGCTCGGGAACCGCTTCTACGAGGACGTCGTCGCGGTCCGCGAGCGCTGCGTCGAGCGCGAAGCCGAGTCCGACGCCGACGGCTTCGTCGCCAGCGTCGCCCTCGGCGTCTACGAGTCGCCGCCCCCCGGGCGCGACGCGATCTAGTCCTGGGACTCGCCGGGGACGCCACCGCTGGCCACCTCGACCGCGTCCTCGGCGCCGAGGAAGGGAACCAGGACGATGTAGGTGAGCAGCGGCGCCAGGCCGCGCAGCTCCCCCGAGCGACCGGCGAGGACCCATTCGGCGAACAGCGAGTAGGCGCCACCCTCGATTGCCTCGGCGAGCACCGGGTTGTCAGGGTCGCCGGCAGGGGCCTCGCGGACGAGCGAGCCGAAGGCGTCGATCGCGGTGTCGCGGACCTCGAGCGCGGCGGCGCCCGCTCCGTAGACCTCGGTGGTTAGCAGCCGCGCCAGGTCCGTTTCGAGCTCGAGGAAGTCGAGCCCGGCGAGGATCGTCGCCCGGGTCGCCTCCGGCCAGGAACGGGCGTTGCGGTAGGCGGGCAGGACCACGGCGGTCATCCGCAGCCGGGCCCGGTAGAGGCTGGCCGCGAGGGCGGCCGTCTTGTCGTCGAAGATCGAATAGAAGGTGCTGTTGGAGACCCCAGCGGCGCCGGCGATGTCGGCGATCGCGGCGGCGCCGAACCCCTTGCGCGCGACCACCTCGACGGTCGCTCGCTCGATCCGCTCGGCGGCGTCGAGCGGCGGCGGTACGGGGGTCTCCTCCCGGCGGGACCGTGCCCAGGAGTCGCGCAGCGGTCGCGGCGGCGGCGCCCAGGAGAAGATCAGCTCGAGGAACGGTTGGACCAGCTCCGGAAGTCGCTCCTCTTCGGAGCGCTGCAGCCGGTTCTGCATCAGTTTGCGCAGGGCTCCGATCATCGCCCGCAGCATCTCCTCCGGGGTCCCCTGCAGCGCCGGCACCCCTTCCATCATCCGCCGCGCGACGACGACGAACTGGTCGAGGGCGCCATCGACCTTGCGGACCGCCGCCGGCCCCGCCGCGTAGGCCTCGACGATGCAGAGCCTGGCCGCGTCCGGCTGGGCGACGGCGAGGTCGACGAAGGCGGTGACCGCGCGGCGCAGCCGCGCCTCCGGCTCCTCCTCCTTGGCGACCGCCGCCTCGGTCAGCGTCACCGCGTCGGCGATGATCTCGTCGAGGGTGGCGAGGAAGCAGCTCTCCTTGTCCTCGAAGTATTTGTAGAAGGTGCCCCGAGAGACGCCGGCGACGTCGATCACGTCGGAAATCGAGGCGTTGAGATAGCCCTTGCCGCCGATCTCGGCGACGGTCGCCGCGTAGAGGCGCTGGCGCTGGTTTTCCTCGACCACCTCGCGCGGCACGCCTGGGCCGGGACGCAGTTGGCGTTCCCTGAGAGTGTCGGCGTCGCCCCAGGGAGTCGCGGTCATCGGGCGCGGACCATATCCACGCCGCGTCGCCAGAAACGGCTTGCCGACAGGTTTCTCGACCAAACTGTCATGGTTTCTGTAAGAGAGCGTATCTAAGCTGCACCGCACAGCGGCGCGGTTTGAACTGGTGATTCCGCTCTGTCACCGACTGCGTTCCGCTGGCGCGCTTGGCTGCGGCTCCAAACAGCAGGTAATTGGATATTCTTAACTTCGCAGGGATTCAGGGACAGGGACCCAGGTAATCAGGGAGGGGCGATGAATCGCCCGAGACTCAGCGATGAGGTGATTCTGCGCTTTCGCCGGCTGCGGTTGACCGACGCGATGGCCGCCGCCTGCGCCGCCAACGGCTACGCGGCGACGACCGTCGACGAGATCGTCGCCCTCGCCAAGTCCTCCCGGGCGACCTTCTACGACAGCTACGGCAATAAGGAGGAGCTCTTCGTCGACCTGCTCGAACGCGGCTTCGGGGAAGTGACGGAGCTGACCGAAGCGGCCTGCGAGCGCAGCTCGGACCCCGAACAGGGCCTGATGCAGGGGCTGGCGGCGGCGCTCGGCTGGATCGACGAGAACCCGGCGATCGCCCGCGCCTGCTTGATCGACGCCCCCACCGCCGGCAGTCGCGCCCTCGAGCTGCAGCTCGAGGGATTCGACCGCTTCGCCGCGCTGCTCCGCGAGAACCCTCCCGGCGACGCGCGACGCCCGCCGGCCATGGCCGGGCTGTTGGTCGACGGGGTCGTCTCGATCCTCCGCTTCTCACTGATCGGAGGCTGCCGCAACCTCGAGCCCGAGCGGCTCGAGAGCTTGGCGCTGTTCCTGCGCCTGCCCTTCCGCTCCGAGTGAGCGGAAGAAGGGCGGGACTACTTCCCGCCCTTCTTCCCCTTCTTCCCCTTGCCGCAGCTGTTGACGATCTTCGGGCTCAGCTTCGTCACCTTGCCGTTCTGGGCGGTGAAGGCGACTTCGGCGACCTGGGCCGTGCGGCAGACGTTTTCGGAGTTGACCAGCAGACCCTGCTTCTTACCGCCCTTCAGTTCGAGGACGAATTTGTTCACCGGGGCGTCGGGCACCGCTTCGAAGGTGTTGCGAATCCCGCCGCGCCTGTCGGTGTCGACTTTGCCGTGGACGAGGACCCGGATCTGGCCGTTCAGGTCGGCGACCAGGTCGGGCAGCTTGTGGCCGAAGCCGGCGCCAAGGTAGACGGGTCCTTCGAGCGGTTTATCGAGCAGCGGCGTATAGGCCTTGGCCTTGCCGTAGATCGACTTCGCCGGGCAGCTCTGCGATTTCAGCTGCGGCTGGGTGCAGACGGTGCCGATGTTGTTCTGGTCGAGGAACTCGCCGTGGGGGAGGCCGACCTGGGCGCGGGCGATGTTGGCGTTGACGCCCTTGGTTGGGAAGGTGAGGACCGCTTTTAGCGCCGGGTGGCCGGTGCGTTTGGTCGGGCCTTTAAGCGAGAGAGCGAGCTTCGGCTTGAAGGCGAGTTCCTTGCAGCCGCCGACCTGGAAGCTGTTCCGCAGCTGCGCCACCTGGCCGCTCGCCGAGGTCGCGGTGGCGGTGATCGCCTTCTGTTCGCAGGAGCTCGGGTTGAGGGTGAAGCCGGGCCGGTCGATCTTCAGCTCGATGCTCCGCAGGTCGAGCGGGATGCCGGCGATGATCTGCGGCAGCGGATCCGAGACTGCGTTGATCTGGGCCGAGTATTCACCGACGTAGAGGGCGACCCTGGTGACCACGGTGCCGAGGTCGAACGGTCCGGTGACCGCCGGGGTGATCACCGCGATCGAGAACGGGGCGCCTTTGTAGGGGCCCGCGAGGTAAGCGTGGCCGGAGACGTAGAGCGGGCTGATGCCGGAGCCGGCGCCGACCTGGACCGTGCCGATTTCAGAAGCCGCCGGACAGCTCGGCGAAGCCTGCTCGACCGCTCCCTGGTTCGGCGCTTCGCGGCTCTTTGCCAGGGCGATCGCCCCCTCCGAGCAGTAGGGGATGCCGGCCAGCTTGCCGAGCAGGCCCTCGGGCAGGCTGGTGGTGATCGAGGAGAAGCGCTGGGTCCCGTTCGCCCGGACCAAGCGCAGCAGGAAGGGGCTGAACGAGGCCGCCTGCGGGGCGACCGTGCCGGCGTTGAAGCTCGGCGTGTTCGGCGCCGTCGCTTCGCTGGTCGGGCAGGCACCCGTGCCGGTGGCCGGGACCGAGGTTTCGAAGGAGTCGCTGAGGTTCGCGTCGACCCCTTCCGGGCTCGAGGACGGGGTCAGGTCCGCCGTCGTCGTGCTCTTGCCGCAAGCGAGCGGCGTAGTCAACGCCGACCGGCGCCCGTTGAACAGGTGCAGGTCGATGTCTTCCAGCGGCAGGTTCGGGTTTTCGGTGAAGGTCGCGGTCAACTGGCCGGTCGCCGGGTCGGGGTCGACTCGGCCCGCGAGCTTGGCGAAGATCCCGGTCCTTTCGTCTTCGACCGTCAAGTAGATCGCCAGCAGCGACCCGAACGGGTTGTCGTAGGGCTTAGCGAGGTAGACGCCGCCTTCGAGTTCGTGGTCGAGGACCGGGGTCGCCGCTTCGAAGATCCCGAGCTTCGACGAGTTCGGGCATTCCTGCCTGGTTTCGGAGAAGCGGACCTTGCCGTCCTTCGGCTGGTAGCCGATCTGGCCCTCGTCGCAGGATCCGAGGCCGTTCGCGGCCGAGGGGTTGATCGCCATGCCGGGCGGCAGGGTCACCTTCGCGTCGCGGAGGTTCGCGGTGGCCAGCGGCGCTTCTTCGATCGGTTCGTAGATTTCCGGGGTCAGCTGCCAGTCGGGCGCACCCGGTTCCCGAGCCTGTTCGAAGATTTCCTCGTAGTTGGTGTAGGCGACAGCCGCGCCGTCGGCGTTTTCCGCCTTCACACGACACTGGGCGTTAGGCGGGAATTCGTCGGTCGGCGCCACCAGCGTTTCGCCCGTCTCCCCGGGAAGCGGCTCCCCTTCGGAGTACCACCGGTAGGAATAGGTCGGTTCACCACTCCACTGCCCGGTTTCGCAGTAGTAAGTCGTCTGCGCGCCTTCGACGCTCCTGGTCAGGCCGATCCTCGTCAGGCTCAGGCGGGGGATTTCCCCGCTCGGCGCCGGCGGGACCTTCACTCGGATGCTTGCACTGTTGCTGGAGCCTTCATCGCTTTCAGCGGTGACTTCGCACTGCAGCGCCGTGCCGGCGTCTTCCGCGGTCGGTTGGTAGCGGCTGGAGTTCGCGCCGGGAATGGGTTCGCCGTTGCGCAGCCACTGGTAGGTGTAGAGCCGCGGCTCGTTGCTCCAGAACCCCGGGCCGCAGAACTCGCCACCTTCTTTGGCGGGTTCGGTTTCAGTCGCCGGCGGTTGGTGGATATTGACGTCGAGGCCGGTGGGGCTGTCGCTCAGGTTGGTGGTCGGCTTCGCCGAGAGCGCCGGTTTGAACTCGAGTTTGTTGCAGCCGTCGAGGCCTTGCGACTGCACTGACCTCGTGTCGAAGGCCCCGGGGTTTTCGAGCACGTCGATGCTGATCGTGGTCGTCAGCGTTCCGGTGCAGGACGGGGGCAGAGTCAGGAAGGGCCGCGGGGGCACGTCCGAGGCAAGCGGCACGTTGCCATTGAAGGCTTCTTCGCTGCGCTGGATGTCATGCCCCGGATCGGCCGGGACCCCCCAGATCGTCTCCTTGATCCCGACCAGGTCGAGGCCGGTGGGGATCGTGAAGTCGGCGATGGTGATTCCGTAGTCTTCGCCGGTCCGCACCGACGCTTCCTGGAAGCTGTTTTCGCCGAACAGGCTGAACCCGAAGCTGGCCGGATAGCCGACCGGCGCCACCCGGTTGTAGACCGGGAAAAAGAGGTTGAGGAAGCCGCCACCGATTTCGGCTCTGGCGACTCCGATCTGGGTGTCCGGCGGGCACTGGGGCGTCGCGCCGTCGAACTTCGAGGAGGGGCAGACCGGCACCGCTCGGGGGTTGCCGACCAGCCCGGGCGGCAGCCTGACGTCGAGGTCGCGCATGATGCCGTCCGGCTTTTCGCCGGTCTGGTTGATCCGGAAGTCGATCGTGTAGTTGTAGGGGTGGGCGCCGGCCTGGAACTCGGGGTTCCCTTCGCGGTCGGTAGCGGTGGCCCGGAAGCTCTTGATCCCGAAGTCGGCCCGGGCCATCGCCGGCGCCAGCAGTGCCACCGAGGCCAGGGTGAGGCCGACGAGGACCCGGAAGTAGGTGCGCGCTTTCACTTGGAACCTCCGCGGTTGCCCTTGCCAGATCGCTTCGAGTGCTTCTTCCCCTTGCCGTGCTTCTTGTGAACCCCGTGATGCTTCTTCTTGTGCTTGTGCTTCTTCTTCTTCGGCTTCGTCTTCGGGTTGCCCGGGCCGGCGAAGGTCGACGAGGACGGGGTCTGCACCGCCGGCGCTTCGGCCGCCGGACCTCTGCAGGCTTCTTCGCCGCGGCACGGAATCGGGGTGGTGTCGGCGAAGCCGCCATCGATGCGGGCGTCGTAGAGATCGAGCAGTTCGTCCTGATCCTGCGGCAGGAGCTGCTGGCGGGTGACGAAGTAGGCGTTCCTCCCGTCGGGCGAGGAATCGACGAAGGATGCGTCGGTCGGGCTGGTGCCGCTGGAGATCAGCGACTGGCAACCGCGCGAGTCGCTGCAGCCTTCCATCCCTTCGGGGACCCACTCGTACACATCCCTGATGTGGCCGTTGCGGTCCTGCGGCACCAGGGTGTCCTGGCTTTCGAAGAAGAGCCTGCCGCCGCCGCTGCGGGCAAGGTTGCCCGGCAGTTTGATCGCGGCCATCAGGGTGCCTTCGCGCGGCCGGCTGAGGTTCGAGAGGGCGAGCGGAGTCTGGCCGGTGACGTAGTTGCAGGAGGCGCAGCTGAGCCGGTGCTTGGCCGCCGCGTAGACGTAAACCTCGAGGCAGGGGCCGTCGTAGAATTCGAGCGTCCCAAAGTTGCCTTCGCAGGGACCTTCGTTGTCGTAGTTCGTCAGGTGGGGCGCCCAGCTGAAGGCGAGGAAGTTACCGTCGTCGGTGACCTGTGCAAAGCGCTGGGTATAGACCCGCCGCCAAGCTCGTGCGGTGGTCTCGCTGGCCTGTCCCTGTCCTTCTTCGACGTAGCTGCGGATGAAGGTGGTGGTGCCGTTTTCCCAGACGTAGAGGTTGATTTTCCCGTCGACCGGCGTCTTGCCTTCGCTGTTGGTCCCGGCCAGAACCTGGGTCGCGACGAAGTAGATGTGCGAGAGGTTCTGCGCGGAACCGAGCAACCCAGTGATTTCCCCTTTGCCTTCGGTCAGTTCGTCTTTGCAGGATTCGTCGGCAAGCGAGTAGAGGCAGCCGTCGCTGAGCAGGGCCTCCGAACCGTCGGCGGAGGCACCGAGGAATTCGCCGCCGTCGAGGATCTTCTGGGTTTCGGTCCCGTCGATGCGGACGAACAGTTCATCGTTCGAGGTCCAGAAGACGTGGCTGCCGTCGTCGGAGATCGAATGGTCGAACGGGCTGGCCGCGAGTTTCGCGTTTGCCTGGGCCTGGGTGTTGCCCGGAAGCACGTTGACCAGGGTGAGTTTGCCGCCCTGCCACTGGTAGAGGTTGCTTTCGGATTCTTCGACGGCAGGCGCCGCCGGGGCGACGTTCGGCACCGCCCCGGTGAGGGCGTCGTTGGCGGTGAAGATCAGGTCCGTGTAGCCGGGAACTGAGCCGTTGCCGACGTTGGCGCCCTGGAACAACAGGGCGAAGCGTTCGTCGCGCGGCTGGTAGGAGGGCGGCGCGGTGGTGATCAACGGCTGGAATTCCCCGTTGCCTTCGCGGAAGTAGAGGTTGGCGAAGCCGACCGGCGCCGCCGGCGAGATCTGTTTACGGCTCGACTGGTAGACGACTCCACGCCCGAGGTCGGGCGAGATTCCCTTGTAACCGCCGTATTCGTTCCCCGTTACCTTTGGCGGACTGAGGCTTTCGGTTTCCCAACCGGTCGCGCCACGGCGAGCCAGGTACTGGTTCGGCGAGGCGGAGAGGTTCGGGCCGAAGGGGTCGCCCTGGTAGGTCATCGTGTTCCCATCCGGGGCGGACTGCATCGGGACGGGGTTCGAGAGTTCTCCCGGCAGGCAGAGCATGCAGGAGCCCTGGAGGCCGTTTGGGACGAAGACGTTGCCGGTCTTCTTCGGCGGCGAGACCAGCTCATAGGCTCGGCAGTCCGGCAGGTCGGTGGAGAAGCCGGTGCGGTATTCCTGATTCGGGCAGTCGGTCCGCGGCGCCGGAGTCGGCGGCCGGGTGGTGAAGATCCGATCAGGACCGACGATGCTCCCCCCGGCGCTGACCAGGACGAGCCGCCAGTGATAGGCGGTGCTGGGAGTCAGGCCGGTGATCGTTTCGGCGACTACCACCGGCTTTTCCTGTTCCCCGGGTTTCAGGTCTTCGGGAGCGAGGGTGAAGGTCGGGGTGCTTGAGCCGTAGGAGTCGGTGAGCCCGTATTCGAAGTGGTATTCGGTCGGTTCTTTGTTGCGGAAGAGCTTCCCGGTCAGCGCTCCACTTTCGCTTTCGACCGCCTGAGCCCGCTCGTAAACCAGGGTCGGGCCCGTGGTGAAGAGCAGTTCGCTCTGCCCGTTGGTCACGCCGCTGGCCTGCTTGATCACCAGCCGGTAGCGGTAGTAGGTGCCCGGGGTGAGACCGCTCACTTGGGCGCTGACCGGGTGAGCGCTTTCGTCGGTCGGCACCGTCTGGGCGCAGGGCGCTTTGAATTCGGATTCGTGGCCCTGCCCTCCGTATTCGAAGAAGCATTCTTCGATCGCTTCGCCTTCCGGGCGGACGGTCCCGTTCATCGTCCCCCCGGTTCCGGTGACGTTCGTCGGCGCTTCGGTGCGGGCGAGTTCCGCGGCCTGGAAGGAGTTGCCGGATACGGTTTCCCCTTCGGCGTTTTTGACGACCAACTGGAAGTAGTAGAAGTTGCCCGCTTTGAGGCCGGTGAAGTTAGCGCTCACGTGGTGGTCGTTGCCGTCCGTCGGGATCGACCCCTGGCAGGGCTTTTTGGTGACGGTTTCGCCGTAGAGTTCGAATTCGCAGCTGGTGACCGCGACGCCTTCCGGGTTCACTTTCCCGTTCAGGGTCGCCTTGGTGGCGCTCACTTCGGTCGCCGCTTCGGCTTCGGCGTGTGGTCCTTCCGCCGCCCGGGCCGCCGTGGCGAAGAAGGCGAGCAGAACGACGGCCAGCGCGGCCAGGCCGGCGAGCGCGGGCGCACCTCTCCCGTTGCCGCGGGGCGCGGACGCGACCGCCGAGCTCCCCTCAACGGCGGTGTGGCCGAACCGGTTGCCCTTCGCGAAATCGCTCAAACCCATCCCTTCTCCTCTGCGGAGAGGCCGGCTGCCGGTCACTCACGAGCGCGGCGCCTTCCCCTGTGTAGATCCCTGTTTCCCTGACGCCCCGGTTCCCTTGACCGAGGCGAGGATGAACATAGACGATTACATACTCTCGTGTCCAGACCGGCTTTGAGAAATTTCGGCTGAATCGTCGAGCAGCCTCTTCCATGCTCGCCCTTGGCGCTCTAGCAAGAGAAAAACCGGCTACGAACCAGTCGGTTGAGGGGGAACTGATATGTACGCGCGGTTCTGTGACTAGCCGCACGCGGGTTCGACGGGGGAACGCCTACTTCTTGTGCTTCCCGCCGCCCTTGGGCTTCTTCTCTCCGCCCTTGGACTTCTTCTTGCCCTTCTTGTGCAGCTTCACGCAGCGGGTCTTGCCCTTGACCTTCTGCTTGCGGAAGCCCTTCTTGCAGCCCTTCTTGACCGGCGGCACGGCGACCGGAGGAGCGGCCGGGACGATCGCCACCGGCGCCACCGGCGGCACCGGCGGGGGCGCGGGGGTGGGCGGGGCTTGCAGGCTGGCGTCGACCCCGGTGGCGGCTGCCGGGGCGATCAGCGAGATCGTCTGGGCTTCGGAGCGGTTGGCGACTCCGTGGAAGTACTGGGTGAGGAAGCCGTCTTCTTCTCCCGCCACTCCTTCGCCGCCGACCTCGGCCAGGCTGAGCGAGAAGCCAACCTGGTAGGCCCCGCTGGGCAGGCCTTGGAAGCGGTAGGCCCCGGTGGGGCCGGAGTAAGCGCAGCGTTCCGGTGAGGAGGAGGCGGCGGCGAAGAGGCAGACCGAGACGTCGGGGACGCTCGCCCCGCCCGAGGCGGCGCGCAGGGTGCCGGCGATTTCCGATCCTTTGGCCAATTCAACCGAGATCCCGGCGGTTTCGGCGCCGTTGGTGACCGAGACCGGGGTGGCCTGAGAGAAGCTGGTTTTGCCGGCGTAGTACTGGGGCTGGTATTCGGCGCTTTTGCCGCGACCCCAAAAGCCGATCTTGTAGCTGCCCGACGGCAACGAGTGGAGTTCGTAAGCGCCGGTGGCGCCGGTTTCCCCGCAGCTGCGGACCGGTGGCGAGGCGACCGATTTGGCGCAGACTTCGACCCCGGCGAGAGCGGTGCCACCGACCTGGGCGGTGACCTGGCCGGTGATCGTGGCGCCGGCGATCAGGTCGGCGTTGATGTTTTTTACGGTCGGGGAGGTTGCGGTGAGGGAGATCGTCGCCGCTTCGGCGAGCCGGTTCTTGTGGTCGTAGTACTGGGGGATCAGGCCACTGCGATTGCTCGGCAGGAACTCGATCCGCTGCGGCCCGAGGTTGAGATTCGCGAGCACGTAGGCGCCGTTGGCCGCCGGCACCGTGCAGGTTTCCGAGGGCGCCGTTTCGACCAGGCAGACTTCGACTTCCTGGGCGGATCCGACCGGTGTGACGGTTCCTTCGACTCTGCCGGGGCCGGCGGCGAGGGCCGCCGGGCATGACACGCCCAGCAGCAGCAGCGCCAGTGCGAGGGAACGCTTCATCCCCTCACCTTGCAGGTGCGGGTCAAGGTCGACTTCAGCTGCCGAGAGCCGAAGTTGAAGGTCGCCTGGGCGAAGGGGAAGGGGGCGGAGTTGATTCCCTTCGGCGCCGGGCAGCTGGCGCTCAGGTAGCTGCGCTTGCCGACGGTGCGGCCGAGGTTCAACGAGAGTTCGGTGATGTAGCCGGACTTGCCGGTGATTTCCGCGAGCTTGGCGGTGAGGACGGTCCCCAGTTCGCCCCCCCGTTCGGTGATCACGAAGGGCAGCGTGAAGGAGGTCGGCACCGGTTCGGTCCCATAGACGTGGGCGAGGATCGCCGGATGGCCTTCGTAGGTGCCGTTGAAGGCATAGAGCTTGCCGGACTGGGGGAACGAGGCCTGCTGCTTTAGCAGCACCTTGGCGGCGAACTGGCCGGTCCCGATCAGCGATTCGCCGCAGGCTTTCAGCGCGTTCTGCGTGGTCGAGGGCTGGATGTCGCGGACGGTGCAGACCGGCACCACCGAGGGGTGGAAGCGCCCGGCTTTGTTGATCGCGATCGAGATCTGTTTCAGCCGCGGCGGGTTGGCGGCGTCGAGAGCGGAGATGTTCGCCGCGACCGAGACGTGGACCGGCACTTCGGAGCTCCGCGGCAACGCCTTCGGGGTCAGCTGACCGTCGAACTTGACCCGCACGTTGCCTTTCTGCACGACCTCGGCACTGGCCAGAGCGGCCAGCCCCAGGCAGACCAGCAGCAGGGCGAGCAGGGCTCCGGTCAGGCGGTTCGCTTTCATCGGCCTCTCTTCTTCTTCGCGTGCTTCGACTTGCGGCAGTTGACTTCCATCTTCGGCTTGAAATGGATCCCGACGTTGTTGTGGCCGACGAAGAGCGCGTCGGCGTGCTGGGGTTCTTCGCAGACGTCGACCGAGTTGACCAGGAGGCCGCGTTTACCGCCGTTGAGGTTCAAGACGAAGCGCGAGACCGGGGCGTCGGGGACGGTTTCATAGGTGGCGCGCAGGCCGCCGTGGACCGAGTCGATGTGGCCGACGACTTCGATCCGCAATCCGAGCCCGCCGCCGTGCAGATCGGCGACCAGGTCGGGCAGCTTCCGTTCGGGGGCCGAGCGCAGGTAGACGTTTCCTTCCAGCGGCTGGGCCAGTAGTGGCGTGAACGCCTGGGCCGAGCCGTAGACCGAGGCCGCCGGGCACTGTTCGCGCTGGAACAGAGGACGGGTGCAGATCGTCTTGATGTGGCTCTGTTCGAGGAACTCCGACGCCGGCAGGGTGACCTTGGCCGAGTCGATGTTGGCGTCGCCGGGCCGCGGCCGCACTTCGGCCCGCAGCGAGGGGAAGTCACCGCGCACGGTGCCGCCCCGCAAGCGCAGCTTCAGCTGCGGTTCGAAGGGCAGCGAGCCGCAGTTGAAGGCCTGGTACGGCGCGACCGCGGCGGCGCTGGTGTCGTCGGCGGGGTCGGAGAAGGCGGCGCCGGAGCCGGTCAGGGTCGAGGCGACCGAGGAGACGTCGCAGGAGGTCGGGTTGACCGTGAAGTGATTTTTCGAGATGTAGATGCGGATGTCGCGCAGGTGGATCGGGATCCCGTCGATGATGTGGGGGATCGGGTCCGAGCCGGCGGAGTCGAGCGAGACCCTGGCGGTCTGCGGGTTGACGTTGATCGCCGAGCGCACCACCACGGTGCCGAGGTCGAAGGGCCCGACCGTGGCCGAATCGATCGCCACGATCGAGAAGCTCGAGCCGTGGAAGGGACCAGCCAGGTAGAGGCCGCCGTCGGCGAAGTTCAGCGCCGGGCCGACTCCATAGCCGGAGACGGTGTGGCCGACCTGGGTGTCGGCGGGGCAGGACGGGCGTTCGAGCTCTTCGAAGCCGCCGCGGCGGCGAGCCGCTTCGATCGCCGCGTTGGAGCAGTAGGGAATGTTGCCGATTTCACCGAGCAGCCCGGGCGGCAGGACGGTCGAGTAGGAGGTGATCTCCTGTTCGGTGTCGCGGCGGGTGAGGTGGATGTAGAAGGGGGTGAAGGCGCCGGCCTGGGAGTTGATGCTGCCGGCCTGGGCCTGCGGGTTGAAGGCCGGGGTCCCCTGGGGACAGGCCGTCCCTTCGACCCCGCTGGTGATCGGCGTCGGCGAGGAGCCGTTGACGTCGCCACTGGAGCCGCTCCACGGGGCGAGATCGATCCCGGTGTTGAAGTTGCCGCAGACCGAGGGGGTCGTCAGCGGGCTGCGCTGGCCTTCGCGGAAGTGGATTCGCAGGTTGGTGTACGGGAGCTGCGGCAGGTTGTCGAAGGTCGCGGTCAGGGTGCCGCTGCCGGGATCGGCGTCGAGCTTGCCGGCGACCTTGACCAGGACGCCGCGTTCGGGCGACTTGGCGACCAGGTAGATCCCGATCAGGGTCCCGAACGGATTGTCGAAGGGCTGGGCGAGGTAGAGCGAACCTTCGACGGTCTTTTCGAACAGCGGGCTCTGGACCGTGAAGTCGCCGATTTTCGCGCCGTTCGGGCAGCCCGCTCCGGGCAGCGAGGAAACGGTCTCCGCCGCGTACTGAGCGGGGGTGCAGCCGAGCAGCCCGGCGCCGACGGAGGGGTTGATCGTCATCCCGTTCGGCAGCGCGACGATCGCGCGTTTGACCGCTGACGGGTTGAGCCGTTTCGGCCGCAGCAGCCCTTCGCTGCCGACGTCGAGGTTGAAGTCGAAGCCGCTTGGCGAGGAGGCGCGCGGGTTGGCGATCAGCGCCCGCGGCGTCGGCGCGAAGGAGATCGAGCCGCAGCCTTCGAGCTTCACCGGTTCGCCTTCGTTGAAGTGGGTGAATTCACGGCTGATGACCGTCGCCGGCTGCTGCCAGGAGGTTGCCGACGCGGTGTAGACCAGCGGCCGCTGGCAGCTCGAGGGCAGGGTCAGGTAGGCCTCGGGGGGGAACTGCTGGGGCGAACCGGTGTCGCAGTTGATGTTCCACGGGCTGCCCGGGTCGGTCTCGTTCAGGCAGTTGCCCCGCTGGTAGTTGTGGGTTTGGTTCCAGGGCGTGCCCCAGAGGGTGAGCTTGAGCCCGTTGATGTCGGCCAGCTGGGAGATGTTGCGAGCGTGCTGGGTGAGCTGGTATTCGCCGCCGTTCTGGCTGATTTCCGGGATGAAGGCGATCGGCGAGCCGAACGGGCTGAAGCCGATCTCCGAGGGGGCGCCCGGGGGCGGCTGCAGGTTGAAGATCCCGAAGCTGCGTTCGCCGCCAGGCTGCGAGGAGGACACCGTCGCCACCCCGATCTGCGATTTGTCCGGGCAGCTCTCCCCGGAGCGGCTTTCTTCGAACGGCGAGACGCGGGCGGTGTGGAACAGCGCCTGCGAGCACTGCGGCACCGCGGAGGGATTTTCGATCAGGCCGGGAGGCAGCGCCAGGCTGAGGTCGCGCAGGTCGCCTTCGGTGAACGGCACCCCGGGTTCGCCGGGATTTTCGCCGGCGAGGTTGAAGTTCACGGTCGTCGTCAGCCGGTAGGGGTGCGAGCCGGCCTGGTGGTCGACCGAACCGTCTTCTTCCCGCGCCACGGTTGAGAAGCCTTCGTTGCCGGCGCGAAAGCCGAAAGCAGCCGATGCCACGGCGGGGATCAGCGCCGCCAGCGCCAATGCCACGGCGAGCACGGTCCCGACGAGGCTCGCGCGCTTCATCGCCGCCTTCCCTTCGAGGTCTTGCCCTTCTTCTTCTTATGTTTCTTGTGCTTCTTCTTGCCCTTCGATTTGCCGCCGTTGCCGGCGACCGTCAGCGGCGGGTTGCCGGCATTCGGGACGAGAGTTCCGGGAGTCGGGTCTTCGGGTGCTTCGGGGAGCACCTGGCAGGCATCGCCGACGCAGGGGATCGGTTCGCTGGGCACCGTGAAGCCGCCGCCGACTCGGGCGTCGTAGATGTCGTAGGACCCGGGGTCGAGCGGAAAGAGCGAGGCGTTGGTGAGGAAATAGGCGTCGTCGCCATTTTCGCTGGCATCGACGAAGGTCGAGACCAGCGGGTCACGGCCGCTGGAGACGAGGCCGATGCAGCCGCCGGCGTTGGCGCAGGTCCCGGAGCCATCGGCCTCCCACTCGTAGACGTCGGTGCGGCCGTTGGTGTCCTGGGAGACGAGCGCATCGGCGGAGTCGAAGAAGACCCGGCTGCCGTCGGCGGAGAGGACCCGCGGCTTGTAGACCCGGGTCGCCCCTTCCTGGTTGCCGTTGGTCCGCGCGCCCGGGATCGTCGCCGGGCCGTTCGGGCTTTCGCCGGTCGGGTTGCAGGAGACGCAGGTGAGGGTCGAGATGCCGCCGCCGGGCAGGGGCCCGTAGCGGAAGACCTCGGTTTCGGTTTCGTTCGGGTAGCCGGTCAGTTCGGCCTTGGAGGTGAAGACGAGGTAGCTGCCGCTGGAGGAGACCCGGGCGGTCCCGGTCGCCGGCGGAGCGTTGGTGGCGTCGGCGCCGGCGGCGACTTCCGTAGTGGTGGAGCCGGTCCTGACGAAGAGCCCGGCGCTGGTCAGGTAGTAGACGACGTTGCCGTTCGCCGACGCTCCGAGCACTCCGGTGACGGTGCCGTCTGAGACCAGCGGCGAGAGCGTGCCGCTGGCGGCGGCGTAGCGGTAGAGGTTGCCTTCCTTGGTCAGGTAGGCGGTGGCGCCGTCGCTCGAGGCGGTCTGGAATTCGCCGCCGCCTGCGAGGCTTTCGTCGACCTGCTTGCTGACCGAGCCTTCGCGCAGGTAGAGATTCCCGCCCTCGGTCCAGTAGACGCGCGAGCCGTCGGCCGAGACCGCGGCGGCGGGCGCGGCGATCGCGGCGCCGGGGGTGGTCGTCGTCCCCGCCGGCAAGACGTTGATCGGCACCAGCGAACCGCCGGAGTACTCATAGAGGTTGCGGTCGGCGGCTTCGCAGGTCCCCGGCGTCGCGGTTTCCGTCGCGCCGTTGCTGAGCGCCGCGCAGCTCGCAAGGACGACGTGGGAGAGGTCCGGGGAGGCGGCGGCGAAGCGCAGTTCGAATTGAGCCGCGGTCAGGGTGGTGTGCGAGAGGTCGGCCGAGGTGAGGATCGAGGTGAAGCTCCCCGAGCCGGATCGCAGGTAGTAGTTGCGGTAGCCGCTCGGAGCACCGGTGCCGGGTAGCGGCGGGTTGGCGACCTTGCATTCGCCGCCGGCTTCGCCGCGGCAGCGTTCGCCGTTGGAGAGCAGCCCGCGGGAGAGGTCCGGAGCGAAGAGCTGGTAGGGGACGCCGTTTGGCCGATTGCCGTAGCTGCCCGAGAGCACCGCGGTGGTGATGTTCGCGGTGCTCCAAGCGCCTTCGCCTCGGGTCGCGATGTACTGGCTGCCGGAGGGGGCGCCCTGGGCGCCGGCACCGAAGGCGTCGGCGGAGCTGTAGGCGATCGAGCCGCCGCCGCTCGAGGCCTGGAACACGCCGCCGCCGAAGATCGTGCCCGGCAGCGAGATCGAGCCGCCGTTCTTGTCGATCGGCGAGACCATCTCCCAGCCGCGGTGATCGAGGAGTTCGAAGACGTTGGTCCCTTCCTGGGTACCGAAGGGGCGCGCCACGCCGACCACTTTTTCGGCCGAGTTCTGCGCGACAACGCGGTACCGGTAAGCGGTGTTTGGCGTCAGCCCGGTTGGATGCTGGCTGACCGTTACCTGGGTCGTACCGGAGCCTGCGCTGCCGCCCGCGCTTGGTTTGACCGTCGCCCCGGTGAACGGATCGCGCGACGCTTTGAGGTTCGCGAGGTAAGCGGCTTCGGTCAGGTATTCGAAGCGGTAGGTGGTCGAGAGGCCGTTCGGATTGATCGCCGCCCGCAGGGTCACTCCCGTGGCTGAGACGCCTTCGACCGCGGTCGAAACGATGATCGGCGGCCCCGCCGCGAGGGCCGGGGAGGTGGCGCCGAAGATTGCGAGCAGGAGTGCGCCAGTCGCGGCTACCGATGCGACCAGCCGGGCGGTCCCAGCGCCCCGCTTGTTATCCCCTGCCGAAGTCACCAAGCTCTCAGCGGCATCCACAGTACCTCATGCTGCAACCGCTCGTAAAGGAACGTACGCTTACCAATTTTATTCAAAATCTCCTGACTTTCCTCGCAGGCTGAATCGCGCCAGGTCAGCGACCTCATCGCCCGCCCTTCTTGCCGCCCTTGCCCTTCTTCGGGCCGCCCTTCTTGCAGGAGTTGCCGATCGGCGTCGACAGGTTCAGGAACTTGCCGCTTTGGGCGGTGAAGGCGGTTTCGGCCTTCTGCGGCCTGCGACAGATGTTTTCCGAGTTGACCAGCAGGCCCTTCTTGCCGCCCTTCATTTCGAGGACGAACCTGGAGACCGGAGCGTCGGGCACCGCTTCGAAAGTGTTGCGGATTCCCTTCTGCTTGCCGGTGTCGACTTTGCCGTGGACCAGGACGCGGATCTGGCCGTTCAGTTCCGCGACCAGGTCGGGCAGCTTGTGGCCGAAGCCGGTGCCGAGGTAGACCGGCCCTTCCAGGGGCTTGTCGAGCAGCGGGGTCCAGGCTTTGGCGTGGCCGTAGATCGAGGCCGGCGGGCAGGTCTGGCTCTTCAGCTGCGGCTGGGTGCAGACCGTCTTGATGTTGCTCTGGTCGAGGAACTCGCCGTGGGGCAGGCCGACCTGAGCGCGGGCGATGTTGGCGTAGGAGCCCTTGCTCGGATAGGTGAGCACCGCCTTCAGCGCCGGGTGGCCGGTCCGTTTGGTCGGGCCTCTCAGGCTCAGCTTCAGCCCCGGCTTGAAGCCGAGCTGCTTGCAGCCGCCGACCTGGAACCGGTTGTTGACCGTGACCGCCTGGCCGGTGGCCGCGGTCACCGTGCCGGTGATCGCGCCGACTTCGCAGGAGGTCGGATTGAGCGTGAACCCGGGCCGGTCGAGTTTCAGTGCGATCGAGCGGATGTCGAGCGGGATGCCCTGGATGATCGTCGGCAGCGGATCGCTGACGGCGTGGATCTGGGCCGAGTATTCGCCGACGTTGAGGGCGACCCTGGTGACCACGGCGCCGAGGTCGAAGGGGCCGGCCACCGCCGGGGTGACGATCACCATGCTGAACGGGGCCCCTTTGTACGGGCCGGCAAGGTAGGCGTGGCCGGTCACGTAGAGCGGCGTGATGCCCGAGCCGGCGCCGACCGTGACGGTGCCGATTTCGCTTGCGACCGGGCAGGCCGGTGAGGCCTGCTCGACCCGTCCCTGATTGGGCGCTTCACGGCTCCTGGCGAGCGCGATCGCGCCCTCCGAGCAGTAGGGGATGCCGGCGAGTTTGCCGGTCAGACCGAGCGGCAGCGTCGTATCGATGCCGGCGATCCGCTGGGTGCCGTCGCCCCGGACCAGCTTCAGCAGGAAGGGGCTGAAGGAGCCCGCCTGCGGGGCGAGGGTGCCGGCGCTGAGCGTTGGCGTGTTCGGCGCCTGCGCTTCGGAGCCGGCGCAGCCTCCCGCCGCCGAGTTGGTCAGGGTGAAGCTGTCCGCGGGGCTCACGGTGTTGCCTTCGGGGGTGGACCACGGGACCAGTTCGGAGCTGGTCGTGTGGCTACCGCAGGCAAGCGGACTGGTCAGCGTCGCGCGGGCGCCGTTGAAGAAGTGCAGGGTGATGTCTTCGATCGGCAACTCCGGGTTTTCGGTGAAGGTCGCGGTCAGCTGTCCGGTGGCCGGGTCGGCGTCGACCTTGCCGGCGAACTTGGCGACGACTCCCGATACCGGGTCTTCGACCGCGAGGTAGATCGCGAGGAAGGAGCCGAACGGGTTGTCGTAGGGCTTCGCCACGTAGACCGCACCGCTGATCGGGTGGTCGAGCAGCGGCGTGACGATTTCGAGCGATCCGATCTTGGCCGAGTCGGGACAGGTCTGCGCCGATTCGGAGAAGTGGATCCCCTCCCCGCCCTGCAGGAAGCCGATCTGGCCCTCTTCGCAGGAGGAGAGCCCGTTGCCGCCCGAGGGGTTGATGACCATGCCCTCGGGCAGCGCCACCTTGACGTCCTTCAGGTTCGCGGTCGCCAGCGGGATCGTTTCTTCGGGGATGAAGATCGAAGGCGGCGAGACCGATTCGGTCAGTTCGGGCTGGGGCGCCGGTTCCGTGCTCGAGTTGGCGCTGAAGGCGACCACGGTGCCACCGGCGTTGGTTCCGGCCACCCGGCAGACGACGGTCACCCGGTTCGGCAGCGGATTGCCTTCTCCGTCTTCGCCTTTGAACTCGTCGACTTTGAGGATTTCGCCTTCGGCGCCGGCGGCGACGACTCCGTTTTCGTACCAGCTGTACTCGAACGTCGGCGTGCCGCTCCAGGAGCCTGGATCGCATTTGAATTCGTACTGTTCGGTCGTTCCGTTGAGCGTACGGCTGACCAGCGGCTTCGCCGCGGCGGGCGGTTTGGTCGCCGGCGCCGGGCTGATCACGATCGGTGGGCTGACCGCGTGGGCGGGCCCGGCGGCGCCGTTTTCAGCGCTGACTTCGCACTGCAGCACGCTTCCTTCGTCGGCTTCGCCGACCACGTACTGGCGCTCGGTTTCGCCTTCGATCGCTGCGCCATTGCGCAGCCACTGGTAGGAGAAGCCGGTGGGAGTGGCCGCGAAGCGGTTCCACGCTCCCGGCGAGCAGCCGATCCGCTGGCCGCGCGAGGCTTCTGACTTCGGCGCCTGCGGCTGGTGCAGGTTGAAGTCGAGGCCGGTCGGGCTGTCGGCGACGTTCGTCGTCGGCTGGGCCGAGATGGTCGGGGTGAATTCGAGCTTGTTGCAGCCGTCGACTCCGATCGGATTGCCCTCGGAGTCGACGCTGAAGACCTTGGTGTCGATGAAGGTGTTTTTTTCCTGCCAGGTGTCGAGGCTGTATTCGGTGCTTGGCACCGGGCCGGTGCAGGAGCTCGGCATCGAGAGCAGCGGTGAGTCGATGCGGGCCGTCTGGCACTGTTTGTAGTAGCCGGCGGGGAAGCCGCAGAAGCCGCGACGCCGATCGTGGCTCGGGTCGCTCGGGTTACCCCAGAGTTCGAGTTCGATGCCGCCGATGCGGCCGAACGTAGGGATGTCCTTGGTCGTCGAGGTGATTTCGAATTCACCTTCCGAGTTGACGCTGCCGAGCAGATGGACGAACAGGTTGAAGCCGTTCGGGTTGAAACCGAACTCGGCGGCAACCCCCGGGGGCGGCACGAGGTTGTAGAGAGGCGCGTTCCAGGCTGGGTTTGCCCAGCCGAAGATTCCGAGGTTCGGGTGGACCAAGCCGACGGCCGAGCCGTCCGGGCAATCGCTTTCAGTGCTCGCCTCGAACTGGGCCTCCGTACACCGCTGCGGGGTGGCGCTGGGGTCGACGACGAATCCCTTCGGGAGCTTGGCGACGACGGTCCTGGGGTTGCCGAACGGCGGATTGTTGTGTCCGTCATAGACGGAGTTCACATAGAATTCCGTCGAGTAACGGTAAGGGTGTCCGCCCGCCTGAGTGAATGGCGAGCCGTCCGCGGAGTCAAAGGACATCGCGGCGCTCTGGTAGCCCGGGCCGGCCGGGGTGGCGGTGATCGGAGCCTTTTCGACCGTCGAGAGGTCCGGCACGCCGCCACCGGTGACGGTGACCACGTTTTCCGCGGTGCCGGAGGCGTTCGCCGCCACTTCGAGTGGGATCACCATCCGCAGTCGTCCCCCTGGGGGCAGGGGCGTCGCCGCTTCGCATTTCACTGGCGGGCCTTCTTCGCAGGAATAGAATTCTTCGCCGTCGTCGCTGATCTCGAGCGGAAAGAAGCCTTCGGTCGGCGTGGGGTCGTAGGTGACTCCGTCCGGGAGTTCGTCGGTGATCACGATCGGGGAGCCGTCGGTGCTTTCGCCGCCGACGTTGGTCACCGTGATCGCGTAGACGCCGAGGCCGCTGATGTCGCCGGGGTGAAGGTGGGTGGGGGTCACTTTCGACGTCACCCGCAGGCTCGGCGCCGCCGGCACGGCTGCCGCATAGCTCGGGGCCAGGGCGGCGAGCCCGGCGGCGGTGGCTAGCACCGCGAGTGCCCGCAGCGAACGGCGTCGAGTCGTCTGGCCTGCGATCTTCACTTTGAACCTCCGCGGTTGCCGTGGGACTTTCCGGACGACTTGTGGCCCTGCCCCTTCTCCTTGTGCTTCTTCTTTTTCTTTGACTTCTTGCAGCCGTTCTTGCCCTTCTTCTTCTTGCACTGGGGCTTGACTGCTTCCTTCTGGTTGGTGGGCCCGGCGAAGGTCGAGCTGCCGGGCGAGCTTTCGCTCGGCGCCACGGTGCCAGGGCCCTTGCAGGCTTCGCCGCTGCACGGGGCCGCGGCTTCGGCCGCGTGCTGCTCGGCCAGGCCGCCTTCGGCCCTGGCGTCGTAGGCATCGACGAGCGCGTCCTTGTCCTGCGGAACCAGCGGATCGTCGGTGAAGAAGAAGGCATTCCCGCCCGACGGTGAGGCGTCGCCGAAGAACGACGGCGAGGAGCTCGACCCATCCGAGAGCAGGTAGAGGCATCCGTTCGCAACCTGGGCGCTCTTACAGGAGCCCGAGCCGACCGCCTCCCACTCGTAGACGTCGCTGACCTGGTTTTGATCGGCCGCGACGAGTTGATCGGGAGTGTTGAAGAAGGCCCGGTTGCCGTTGCTCGAGAGGTTGCGGGTCAGCAGCAACGTGTCGATGGTCGAACCGAACGCTTCGCCGTTGCTCTCGAGTTCCGCGTCGCCGGTTGGAGCGGCACCGGTCGGGTTGCAGGAGAGGCACTTCGGACCCGCTTCGCCCGGCGCATAGCGGTAGATCTCCGCACACGGAGCAAGATCGCCGAATCCGGCCGGGCAGTTCGCGTTCGCGTAGCCCGTCAGGCTTTCTTTCGATGCGAACAGGACGGCCCCGTTCGCGGAAACTCGCGCGGTCTTCCATCGGTTCGAGCCGTTGTTGCCGTTGCTGACCGCCCAGTCGGCGCTGTCGTAGTTCCCTTCGAGGCGAGCGACGAAGGTGACCTGGCCTGCGTGGGCGAGGTACAGGTTGCATTGCCCGCTTCCCTGGTAGTACAGATTGCAGGTGCCCGGTTCGGCGCTGGTGCCCAGGGCTCCATTGGCGGCGAAGTAGACGTCGGAGCCGTCGGCCGAGGCACCGACGAACCCGAGCACGGCCGCGCTCAACGGGTCGGACGAGTCGTGGTCCACCGTCAGGTCCACGAGTTCGCCGGTCGCGGTGTCGTATTCATAGAGATCCTGCCCCTGCAGGAATTCACCGCCGAACTGGTTGGTGTTTTCGGTGCAGCTGCCGGCTTCGGTGGAGACCGCGGTCGAGTCTTCGGTCAGCTTCTCGCAGCTGCCGAAGTAGATCTTCGAGCCGTCGGCAGTGGCCCCCATGTAGGAGGCCGGCTTGGTGCCGTTCGGGTCGGGGGTGGCCCGCTGGGAGGCAGAGACCTGGGTGGTGGAGGTGTCGTTTTCACGGACGTAGATCTGACCGCTGCCGACCGCCGTGAAGATGACCTTCGAGCCGTCGTTGGAGGTGGTGTCTTCGGGGTAGTAGCCGCCCCTGGCGCCGCCGAACCCGCTGGGGTTGCCGCTCTTCTGCCAGTCGTAGGCGCCGATGTAGGCCCCACCCGATGCCGGGACGCAGGCTGGGCCAATGCTGTCATCGCAGCTGGTCGCGCTTCCCGCCGGGATGCGCCCGACCAGGCTGACCGCGCCGTGGTCGTAGAGGTAGTCGTTCGGTGCTCCGGCAACCGCGCCGGGGACGACCGCCTTGGTGGTTTCGAAGGTAAAGACGTTGGCGTCGTCGGCGAAGTCCCCGATCTCCGGCTGCGTTTCAATGCCGATTTCGTGGAGGGGGTAATTGCTTTCGCCGATATTGCCGACATAGAGGCCGGTGCGGCCGGCGTTGACGGTGACGGACACGTTTTCATCGAATGCCGCGAGGACGACGTTCTGGCTGTCCGCCGGACTGACGGCGGGAACGAGCCCGTAGGTCGTCCAACCCTGGTCGCCGCGAACCGCGGCGAAGTTGAGCGACGACCCGCCGCCGGCGGCCGGCAGGCCGGTGTTGGAGGCGAAGGTGAGCCGGTTACCGTCCGAGGAGGCACGGACGATGTTGACGTCGTGCTGGACGTTGGTGCCGTTCTTGCTCACCGGCGAGACCTGCTCGTAGGCCCGGCAATCCGGCAGGTTGGCGCTTGGGCCGGTGCGGAATGACTGGTTCGGGCAGCCCGTTTCGGGACCGGAGGAGGGCGACCGAGTGACGAAGGCGCGGTCGGGCCCGGGCACCGAGCCGTTGGCCGAGACGAAGACGACGCGCCAGTGGTAGGTCGTCGCCGGGGCGAGGTCGCGCAAGGTTTCGCTGACGACCGTTTCTTCTTCTTCACCACCCCCGATCGAGACGTTTTCAGTCGCCTGGTCGTAGGACGAGGTGGTTCCGTATTCGATGAAGAATTCGAGTTCTTCCCCGCGCGGTCTGACCTTCGCTTCGACGTTCGCTTCTTCGGCTCCAACGCCGGCGGTGCGGGCGAAGATGATTTCCGGCCCCGGGGTGGTGAGGAAGCTGGTGCTGCCGCGAACTTCTTCTCCCCCCTGTTCGACGACGAGTCGGAAGAAGTACCTTTTGGCGCCGAATTCCAGCCCGGAGATCGCGGCCGAGACGGCGTGTTCGCCTTCGTCGGTCGGCACGGTCTGCGCGCACGGCACGGTCGAACCCAGGGCTTCCGTCTTGCCGTACTGGAAGAAGCAGGCCGTCACCGCTTCGCCGCCGGGAAGGACCGTCCCGTTCAGGGTCGCGACGCTGCCGGCGACACCGGTCGCTTCTTCGGTGCGGGCGACTTGCCGCGTCGCCGCGAATTCGGGCGACCCCTGGTTTTCCCCGTTGGCGTTTGCCGCCACGAGCCGGTAATTGAATCCTTCGGACTGCGGCAGCCCGGTCAGGTGAGCGCTGACTTTGTGATCGTTGCCGTCGGTCGGGACCGCCTGTTCGCAGGGAATCGAAGATTTGAGTTCTTCCCCGTGCCCGTACTGGAAGGCACATTTGGTCAGGGCGATGTTCGAGGGGTTGACGGTCCCGTTGAGCGTTACCGAGGTGCCGGTGGCCCCGGTCGGGGCTTCGGTGGTGACGTCGGGAACGGTCACCGGCGAGCCGTAGACGACGATCCGTTCGTTGTCGGCGACGTAGACCCGGTCGGTCGAGTGCCGCACGGCGATCCCGAGTGAGTTGCTGATCCCGTTGGCGAAGCTGAGGACCAGTTTCCCGGCGGCGTCGTACTGCCTCACTGAGGTGCGGCGATCGGCGTAGAGCGTGCCGTCGACGGGGTCGACCGCACCCGTCGAAGCGGAGCTGTCGATTTCTTCGGCAGTCGTGTCGGCGAGGCTGGAGAGCTTCTGGGCGCCGCCGAAATAGCGGAAGCCGTAGATCGCTCCCGGGCCGACCGCGATGTTGCAGGTCGAAGAGAGGACGCCGTTCGTTTCTCCGCTTTTGTCGCCTTCGACGGGGGGGTTGGCGGAGGGCGTGAATTCGAGGATCTGATCGCCGAAGTTGCCGGTGAAGAGGTGGCCCGCCGAATTGATCGCGACGCCGCAGTTCTCACGGTTGAGGGCGAGCGATTCGAGTTTTTCCCCTTCCGGGCTGAAGACTTCGAGCGACTGACCGTTGTTGGCGAGGTAGATGTCGCCGGCGGTCCCACCCGGCGCACCGGGGGGCGCCACGGCGAGCTGGTATTCGTTGTTGCCGCTGAACCTGCCGCCGGCACCGAAGATCGTGTTGTTTCCAGTTTTCGCGAAATTGACCGGGTTGCCGGCGGCGTCGAATTTGTAGATCGCGCCGTTGCTGCCGACGTAGGCGTAGACGTCGCCGCTCGCCTGGTCGATCGCAATCGACTTCAAGCCGGCGAAGGCGCCGCTATGGCCGACACCTTCGGGCCCGAAGGCGAGCCCGGTGGGGACGCGGGTTTCGGCGGCGAAGGCCGAGCTCGCAGCGAGAGCCAGGAGCCCGAGGGCGAGCACGAGCACTGTCGCGAGGCGGGTCGCAGGCGCACCTCTCCCGTCACCGCGGAGCAGCCCGGCGCGGCGCGCTCGGCCCGCCCGTTCGGCATTGCGGGAACGGTTCGCCTGCGTCAGCTGTCTCAAGCCTGCTCCTCTTCCTGCGTCGCGATGTGGGGGTTGGAGAGGCATGCCGTAGCCGGCGCGCTTGCGCCGGGCACTAGATGCTCCCCTTCGCCTTGCGGCGTCTTCTGGTTGGCACCGTTCATTCCGGTCGCCGACCCCCTGTTGGTCCCTGGTTTTCCCTGCCGCCCCGCGTCCCTACCGCGCGGCCGGTTGAAGATAAACGATTACATCCACCAATGTCCAGATCGACTTTAAGAAATTTTCCCTGAATCGTAGATCGCGGTCTTCCATGTTTCCCGAAATCCATCTATTCCCGCTGTGGAGCCGATAAATCGGGCCAGTTCCGGACCAGGCTCGGCCGCAGGTATGTGTACGACGAGTTTCGCATCTCCTCGTCTCCCAGGCCCCAAACGCAGAGCGGGCGCCCCGTCGCAACTCGAGGAGGCGCCCGGCCCACCATTACCTGCTGTCTATTTTTCGCTTTCGCGGACGGCGCTCGAGGCTCCGTCCTGCAGCTTTCCTTCGAGGGTGGCGGAGTTGATGCCACCCGCGGCCGGCAGGCCGATGATCGAGTTGACCAGGGGGTCGACCAGGTATTCGACCAAGAAGCCGCCGCAACCACTGGCTCCGGGGACGGCATAGGTGTTGTTGACCAGCTTGCCGCCGCTGATCGTGGTCAGCGTGAACGCTTCGTTGAAGGTGATTTCGCCAGAGGCGCCTTTGAGTTTGCCGCTGGTCCCAGTGGTGAACGGGATCACGATCGGATGTGCGTTCGAGCCCAAGTAGCAGCCGCTACCCAGGAAGGCGTTTTCGAGGTGGAACTTGACCGGCAGCTGCAGGGCCACTCCTTCTTCGAAGAGAAGGTTTTCGGTGTCGAGCTTGATCGAAGTCGCCGGGGCGGCGAGTTCGACCGTCGCGTTGACGCCGGTCAGGCCTTTGTTGATCACCTCTTCGTTGAACAGGCCCTGGAGGAATCTCGGCCAGGTTTTCGGTGCGGTGATTCCGGTCAGGCCACCGGGCACCGGCTGCGGGGTCTTCGACAGCGTGTTGCCGTCCTCGGCGCCAAAGAACTGGATTTCCGATCCCGCTCCTTCGAAGCCGCCCTGCAAGGTGACCGGGTTTTTGATCGGCACCGTTTTCTTGCCGATCGTGAACGAGCCGCCGTTCGTCACCGAATAAACACAGTCGGTGATCGACGCCCGGTTCAGCGGGCAGTCGCCGAAGACGGCGAATTCGCCTTTCGGGTGATGCGGGGCGGCAAGCGCCGCCGCCGCGAATACGAGAGCACCGAGCGCGCTGACCGCCATGGCGGCAAGCAGGCGTCGGACGCTGGACTGGGTTCCCATCAACAGCCCTCCTTGCAGTTCCCTGATTTCCCTGTCCGCCTGGAAGATATAAACAGGCGGTTTCGCCAATCGACGCTAACTCACCGGCCGTCGCTGGAGCAAGGAACTCGTCGGATGTTCGTGGCGAGGTGCTCCTGGAGGACGGACGGCGGAGCTCACTTCTTGTGCTTGCCGCCACCCTTCTTCTTGCCCTTGCCGCAGCTGTTGACGATCTTCGGGCTCGACTTCGAGACCTTGCCGTTCTGAGCGGTGAAGGCGACTTCGGCCTTCTGTTCGATGCGGCAGACGTTTTCGGAGTTGACCAGCAGCCCCTTCTTCTTGCCGCCCTTTAATTCGAGGACGAATTTGGAGACCGGGGCGTCGGGCACCGCTTCGAAGGTGTTGCGGATGCCGCCCCGTTTGTCGGTGTCGACTTTGCCGTGGACGAGGACCCGGATCTGGCCGTTTAGGTCCGCCACCAGGTCGGGCAGCTTGTGGCCGAAGCCGGCGCCCAAATACACCGGGCCTTCCAAGGGCTGGCTGAGCAGCGGCGTGAAGGCTTTCGCTTTGCCGTAGATCGAGGCTGCCGGGCAGCTCTGCGATTTCAGCTGCGGCTGGGTGCAGACGGTGCCGATGTTGTTTTGGTCGAGGAACTCGCCGTGGGGGAGGCCGACCTGGGCGCGGGCGATGTTGGCGTTGACGCCCTTGGTTGGGAAGGTGAGGACCGCTTTTAGCGCCGGGTGGCCGGTGCGTTTGGTCGGGCCTTTGAGGCTGAGCTTCAGCGAGGGCTTGAAGGCCAGGTATTTGCACCCTCCGACCTGGAAGGTGTTGTTGAGCTGCGCCACCGAGCCGGCCGGCGAGGTGACCGCGGCGGTGATCGCCTTGGTTTCGCAGGAGCTCGGGTTGAGGGTGAAACCGGGGCGGTTCAGCCGTAGTTCGATCGAGCGCAGGTCCAGCGGGATCCCGTGCAGGATCGTCGGCAGTGGGTCCGAGACGGCGTGGATCTGGGCCGAGTATTCGCCGACGTTGAGGGCGATCCGGGTGACCACGCTGCCGAGGTCGAAGGGGCCGGCCACGGCGGGGACGATCGTCACCATCGAGATCGGCGCGCCCTTGTAGGGACCGGCGAGATAGGCGTGGCCGGTCGCGTAGAAGGGCGTGACCCCGGCGCCGGCGGCGGCCTCGACCGTGCCGATTTCAGACGCCACCGGACAGGACGGGCTCGCCTGCTCGACCCTGCCCTGGTTGATCCCGTTGCGGCTCTGGGCGAGGGCGATCGCCCCCTCTGAGCAGTAGGGGATGCCGGCCAGCTTGCCGAGCAGGCCCTCGGGCAGGGTGGTGTCGACCGTCTGGATCTGCTGGGTCCCGTCCTGGCGGGCGATCCGCAGCGAGAAGGGGGTGAAGGAGCCCGCTTCGGGCGAGACGGTGCCGGCGGCGAAGATCGGCGCGTTCGGCGCCTCGGCTTCGCTGCCGGGGCAGGCGCCGCCGCGCGGGTTGACCGAGGTTAGGAACTGGTCGCTTGGATTGACGTCCCGGCCTTCCGGCGTCGTCCACGGGGTCAGGGTCGTGGTGGTCGTCTTGACGCCGCAGGCGAGCGGCGACTTCAGCGGCGCCCGGGTACCGCCGAAGAGGCTCAGCTTCACGTCTTCGATCGGCAGCTCTGGATTTTCCCGGAACGAGGTCGTCAGCTGGCCGGTGGCCGGGTCGGATTCGACCAGGCCGGGGAGCTTGGCGACGACCCCCGACTGTTCGTCTTCGATCGCCAGGTAGATCGCCAGCAGCGAGCCGAACGGGTTTTCCAGCGGCGTCGCCAGGTAGACCGAGCCGAACAACGGGTTTTCCAGCAGCGGCGTGTTGACTTCAACGGTGCCGATCTTGGCGTCGTTCGGGCAGCCGCCTTTGACTTCGTTGAAGTGAGCCGGCAGTGCCTGCCCGACCGGCGTCTTCAGCCCGATCTGGGAGGGGGAGCAGGCACCGAGGCCGTTGGCGGAGGACGGATTGATCGTCATCCCGGGCGGCAGGGTGACCTTCGCGTCCTTCAGGTCGGCGGTCGCCAGCGGCGCTTCGCCTTCCGGGCTGAGCGCGGTGCCGGTCTGCGGCAAGTGCAGGTCGAAGCTCAGCCCGCTCGGCGAGTCGGCCAGCGGCGTGGTCGCCTGCGAGCTGATCGTCGGGTTGAATTCGAGCTGGTTGCAACCGGAGATCGGCTGGGTCGAGGAGCTGGCCTCGGTCGGGTCATTCGGGCTGCCGTAGCTGACCGCCGAGGCGGTCGTGGTCAGCGGCCCTTCGCAGGAGGTCGGCGTGGTCAGGAACGGTTCTTCGTTGCGTTCGCCGGCTTCCAGCGTGCAGACCCCGGCGCGATCTTCGGAGCAGGGGCCGCGGTTGGCGTCGTGAACGGCGCTGGTCGGGATGCCCCAGAGTTCGGTTTCGAACGAGAGCACGCCGATTTTCGCCGGGATGTAGCTGATCCGCGCCGAGAGCCCGTAGTCGGTTTCGCTGCGGACCTTGCCGAGGATGTGGACGTAAATCCCTTCCAGGACTTCGAAAGCGAGCATCGCCGGGATCCCGGGCGGCGCTTTCATGTTGTAGATCGGCGGATGGAAGTAGCCCGGCGAGGCGAAGAGCTCGTCGGTGATCGTGATCGTCCCCACCTGCGAGGAGGGCGGGCAGATGTACGCCTCGAGCTGGGCCTCGGTGCATTTGGTCGGGGTCGCGCTGGGGTTCACCGCGACGCCCCGGGGCAGGTTCACTTCCAGCGTCTTCAGCCCGCCTTCGGGCAGCCTCAGGATGTCGCCCTCGGTCGGGTTCGGCCAGGCGAAGTTGGTGCCGATCGCGTCCATCGTCGGATGGGCTCCAGCCTGGTTGATTTCCTGCCCGTTGGAGCCGGTGATCGTGGTGTAGACCCCGTCCGGAGGCGAGAGGAATTCGAACCCCGGTTCGGCACCGTCGATCGGGCTGCTCACCGTCTTCGAGGCGGCGGCGACACCGCCGCCTTCGACTTCGAAGGTGCTGAGAACCGGGTTGGCGGTCGACGGCGCGACCGCGACCGGGATCACGATGGAGACCTGATCGCCGGTCTGCATCGCTTCTTCGCCGGTGCAGGTGAAGGTGACGCTCGGCGTTTCGACGACTTCGCAGTCGAGCGAGTCGCTGGCGCGCCACCGCTCTTCCCCGCTCAGCAGGGAGAGGCCGGGCGGCAGGGTGACGCTGACCTTGTACGGGCCCTGGGTCGGCGCCGCGCCGACGTTGCGGAAGCGGGCGAGGTAGGAGGGCGGGAGCGTGTTGGGCGTCACCGGGGCGCCGGACTGGAAGCTCTGGTTGGCCTGGACCACGACCTTCCAGGAGGCGCTGGCTTCGATCGCCGCAGCGCTGCCGGCCGGCAGCAACCAGCAGAGCAGGGCGACGAACAGCCCGACCAGAGGCAGTAGGCGTTTTGGCACTGAGACGTTCATCGCTTACCTCCGGCGTTGCGCTGGCTCTTCTTGCCATGCCGCTTGTGGTGACTTTTCCCGTGATGCTTGTGCTTCTTGTGATGGTGCTTCTTCTTTTTCTTCTGCTTCTTCGGTTTCGTGTTGCCGGGGCCGGCGAAGGTCGAGGTGCCGCGGCCCTGCTGAGCCGTCGGCGCGGTGCCGGCGCCGAGGCAGGCTTCGCCTTCGCAGGGAGCCGGCGGCATCGGGTTCTGCGCAGCGATCCCGCCACCGACCCGGGCGTCATAGACGTCATACAGATCGTCTTTGTCCTGACCCACCAGCTTCTGGGTGGTGAAGATGAAGACGTCGTTGCCGCTTTCGCTGGCGTCGCTGAAGTAGGAGGGTTCGGTGCTGGTCCCGGTCGAGATCAGGAACAGGCAGCCGCCGTTCTGAGCTTCGCTGTCGCAGCTGCCCTTGCCCTTCGCCTCCCACTCATAGACGTCGCCGACCCCGTTGAGGTCGTTGCCGACCAGGCCTTCGGGGGTGCTGAAGAAGAGCCGCTTGCCGTCGCTCGAGAGGTTCCGGGTGTTGATCGAGACCTGCATGTCCGGGCGGATGAACGGGGACGGAGCCTGGACGAAGTTCGCGTCGTAGCGGGTCTGGTTGCCCGTCGGGTTGCAGCTGATGCACTGCAGGGCGCCGCCTTCTTCCCAGCGGTAGATCCGCCAGCGCCCGGTCGGGTTGGGGAAGCCGGCCTGTTCGCGGCTGCTGGAGAAGACCAGCGTCCTGCCGTCGGCGGTGACCCGCGAGGATTTCTGCTGGCGGAAGTTGAAGGTGTAGCGGGTGGGGACGTAGTTGACTTCGTCCGGTTCGGCCCCCTGGGCGAGCTTGCCGATGAACCTGATCGGCTGGCCTTCGCGCCACTGGTAGATGTTCTGTTCCCCTTCTTCCCCGCCCGCGGCCAGCACCGACCTGGCGACGAAGTAGGCGCTGCGGCCGTCGGCGCCGGAGCCGATGAAGCCGAGGAAGCGGGTACCGGTGCCTTCGCTCACGGGGGCGACGTCGATCAGGTTGCCGCTGGCGGTGTCGTAGCGGTAGAGGTCGGTGCCTTCGTCTTCGCCGCCGGTGTTGGCGTCATTGGTCAGCTCCGAGCTGCTGGCGAAGAAGACGAAGGAGCCGCTCGGGGTCGCTTCGATGAAGTCCGCCGGCTTGACGCCATTGGGGTCGGTTCCTCCGGGACCACTGCCGTTGGTCTTCTGCGAGCTCGAGACCGGCGTCGTCGCCGCGGCGGCGCTGAACGGATTCGAGCGCAGGTAGATCTGGTAGTCCGACTTGGCGGTGAAGAACGCCTTCGAGGCGTCGCGGCTGAGCGTGCCGATCGACTTCGTGTAGTACGCCGCCCGCGAGCCGCCGCTGGTCGGGACTTCGTTCCAGTAATCCCACGGACCCGGCCAGGCGTCGCCGGCGGCCCCACCGCCGGGCATCACGCTGACCAGCTTCAGTTCGCCGGTCGACTTCTTCCACAGGTAGACGTTGGTGTCGCCTTCGATCGCGTCGGAGGTTTCCTTCACGTTCGATTCGACCAGCACGTATTCGCCGTCGGGAGTTTCTGCCGCCGGGAAGGTGCGTTCTTCGCCATTGCCGAGGTTGTGGATGATCGGGTAAACCCTGTTGTTGGCGAATTCGTGCAGGTAGAGCCCCGAGGTGACGCCAGGGGTCGACGCGTTGGCGTAGCCGCCGCTGAGGTCTTCGGTGTAGCCCATCGTCAGCACGAAGTTCCCCGTGTTTGCCGGCAGGTTGAAGCCGTTCGAGCTCCAGCTGTCGGCGCCGCGGCGGGCGATGTAGATCGGGTATTGGATCGAGCTTTCGGTGTTGCCGGCGCCGGTGGTCGCGTAGTAGGTGGTGGCGCTACCGTCGGGCGAGGCGTAGGCGACGTTGAGGTCGCTGAGCCCCATGTTGTTGCCGTTCTTTTCGTACGGGGTCACCGGCGTCACCTGCTCCCAGGCGCGGCCGTCGGGCAGCCCCGACGTCGCCGGGCCGAAGGTCTTGAAGAAGACTTCTTCGCTGGTCGCGCCTTTGGCCACGTTGTCGAGGACGAGGCGGAAGACGTACTCGGTATCGGGCTGCAGCCCGGTCGCTTCGGCGCTGACCGCGATTTCTCCTTCGCCGGAGCCGGCGATGTCGCCGCCTTCCGGGACTTCGATGGCATTGGCGAACCCGGAGACTTCGAACTCGGCTTTGGTCACGTATTCGAAGACGTAGACCGTCGGGTCGTTGTTCGGGTTGATCGACGCGGTGAAGACGGCGCTGGTGCTGTGCGGGTCGACCTGGGGAGTGCCGAAGATGATCGCGCCGTGCGTGAACACTTCGGTGACGTTGGAGATCGTCGTCCCGATCGAGTTCTTGACCTTGATCCGGTACTGGTACCGGGTGACCGGTTCGAGGCCACTAACGTCGGAGTGGAGTGCGACCGGTGCGTTGCCGGTGCCGATTTCGCCGCTCGACTCCGCGCACGGCAGCGAGTTCTGGAATTCGTAGCCCGTGCCCCATTCGAAGACGCATTGTTCGATCGCGTGGCTTTCGGGGGTCACTTCGCCGTTGGCGCGGAAGGAGACCCCGGTGACTTCGGTTGCCGCAGTGCTGGCGACGTTGACCGCCTGGCTGGTGGTGAATTCCTGCGGCACGGTCGAGTTGGAGCCGTTCGTGTTGGTGCCGACCAGGCGCACCCGGTAGGTGGCCCCGGCGACCAAGCCGCCGACTTCGGCTTTGACCGATTCGGTGGCCGTGCCGGAGAACGGCCCGGCCGGGTCGCACGCGGCGGTCGTGGGTTTCGAGAAGCCTTCGTTCGAGAACTCTTCCTGGGTCACGTACTGGAATTCGCAGGCTGCCGGCGGGCCGCCGGCGGCGCCAATCGTGCCGTGCAGGGTGGCAGCGGTCGCGGTGATCGCGTCGGCGGCACCGGTGGTGACGTCGGGGACGAGTTTGGTTGCGCCGAAGACCTTGACCTTGGTGCTGGTGCCGGCGTAGACCTTGGTTGCCGCCGTGTTGACGCCGATCCCGTGGGATTCGCTCAGCTCACCGGTGCCGGAGACCCCGACCAGGGTGCCGTCCGGTTCGTACTCGGCGAAGCTGCCTCCCCGATTGGCGAAGACGTCGTTCGTGCCCGGCTGGATCGCCACCGTGTTGGCGGTTGGATCGACTTCGACCGGGGCTTTGTCCGCCAGCGTCGCCAGCCGGAAGAGCCCGCCGCTGTACCTGGCCGAATAGATCCGCCCCGCTCCGTCGGCGGCGACGTTGCAGACGCTTTGGCCGCTGCCGGTGCCTGCCACATCGGTGCTTTTCGGTGGGTTGGCGGTGGGGACGAATTTGCGGATCGCAGCCGGGAAGACGCCGAGGTAGACGTTGCCGGCGGCGTCGGTGGCGACGCCGCAGGTCTCGCCTTCGCCGTTCAGCGTCCCGAGTTTGGCTCCGGCCGACGAGTAGACGTTCGCTTCCCCGCTGTTGTTGGCGACGTATATGTCGCCCGCGGTCCCAGCCGGAGACCCGGCGGGTGCAATGGCGATCTCGTATTCGGCGCCGCCAAACCCACCCCCGACCCCCGAGATCGCGTTGCTGGAGGTGGCGCTGAATTCGGCCGGTTCCCCTGAGGAGTCGAACTTGTAGACCTTCCCGGCCCCACCGTCGAAGACATAGACGTTGCCCGAGCCGTCGACGGTGATCCCCTGGACGCGTTCGAAGCTGTTGCTGCCGGCGACGCCATCCGGGCCGAAGGAGACCCCGGTGTAGGGACGGACTTCAGCCCCGAGGGCGCTCCCCGCGAAGACCATCAGAGCGGCGGCGGCGAGGACCAGCGTGACGACGATGCGGACCGCGAGCGGTTTCTGGCTTCGACGAAACTTCGCGGGATCTCTCAACGCATCTCCTTCGCTGGCCATTGGCAGGTGCGGGGCGCTGCCGCTCGGAAGCTGAGCATCGATAACTCTCGTCTGAGCCAAATCCCTGCCTCTCTCTGAACGGGGTGGCGCTCGGTTCGCCTTCCCAGACCCCTTTTCCCTGGTCGGCAGTCGGCTCAATGAGCCGTACACACCGTTACCGAGTTAGGCGCCATAAAACCATGGCGAGATCGGATTTGTCAACCGGCAGTTCTCTCTGAGGGAGCACCAACGATGCCTTTCCGGTCGAGAAAGCGCGGATTAAAGCCGAATTATCGGGGCGGATCCGCAGGCGTCGGAAATAGGTACGACTGATTCCTATCGATCTGTAGCCAGTGCCGCAAGGACCGGTTCTCCTTACTCTCGGGCGATGACGATGACTCCGTGGGGCGAGTCGAGCGAGCTCCGTCAGCGCCGCCTGCGCCCAGGGCCCAGGCCCTCGAAGGAGGAGGTGGAGCGCAACCGCCGCGAACGGCTCTACGGAGCGACAGTCGCGGTGACCGCCGAGAAGGGCTACGCCGCCACCTCGGTCAAGGACCTGGTCGCCGTCGCGGGGATGTCCCGCAGCGCCTTCTACACCTACTTCGACGACAAGGAAGGTTGCTTCCTGGCGACCCTCGAGGCGCTGCTCGACGGCGCCACCACGATCACCGCCAACCGGGTCAGCGGCGCCAACGGCCTCCTCGGCAGCATCGAAGCCGGGCTGATCGCCTTCATCGAGCTGCTGGTCGCCCAGCCGGACGCGGCCCGACTGGCGATGGTCGAGGCCTACGCCGCCGGCGAGGCGGCCCGCGCCCGCGTCGACAACGCGGTCGAGTTGCTCGTCACCCTGGCCGCGAACGTGCTCGAAGCTGACCCGCAGCGCCGCGGGATGCCGAAGGAGTTGATCGTCGGGATGATCGGCTCGCTGCGGAAGATCATCCACACCCGGCTGCACCGCCACGCCGAGGCCGAACTGCCGGGGATGATCCCCGACCTCGTCCGCCTGGCGATGCTCTACGAGCCGCCGCCGCAGCCATTGCAGGTGCGGGGGTCCTGGGCGCGCGAAGGATCGTCACGTCCGCGCCCGGGCAGCCGGGGCCCCGAACAGGCGCCGGAGCGGATCGAACTCGCGACCCTCTCGCTGATCGCCGAGCAGGGCTACGCGGCGGCGACGATGGCGGCGATCGCGACCGAGGCCAACGTTTCCCTGGCGACCTTCTACGCGACCTTCCCGGGTAAGCCCGAGGCGTTCCTCGCGGCGCTCTACCGCAAGCAGCTGGAGATCACCGCGGCGACCCTGCCCGCCTATAAACGAGCGCCGAGCTGGCCCGAGGGGATCCGGGCGATCGTCGCCGCCTGCCTCGAGTTCTTCGAACGCGAGCCGGAGTTCGCCCGGGTGGCGACGATCGACGTCTACGCCGCCGGGGCGACCGCGCTGGAGACCCGCGACCTGGTGATCGAATCGACCCAGCGCTTCATCGCCGACGGCGAGCACTACGCGCCGCTGGAGAACCCGGTCGCGCCCGAGGCGATCCAGAGCGGCCTCTACGCGATCCTCCAGGAACGGATTCGGACCAAAGGAACACGCGGGCTGCGGACGATGGCGCCGCTCGCCACCTACGTCGCCCTGGCGCCGTTCATCGGCGCCGAGGAGGCGGCGACGGTCGCTAACGGAGGCGAGCCGATGCGGCGCGAATGGTAGGGCTGGCAGCCGACGGGGCCGGCCCTAGCCGAGCCGCTTCTTGCCGCCCTTCCCCTTCTTACCGCCCGAGCCCTTCCCCTTGCCGCCCTTCTTGGCCTTCTTGCAGCTGTTCTGGATCGGCGACTTCAGGCTAAGGAGCTTTCCGTTCTGGGCGGTGAAGTTGACTTCGGCGTTCTGCTTCTTCTTGCAGACGTTTTCGGAGTTGACCAGTAGACCCTTCTTGTTGCCGCCCTGCATTTCGAGAACGAATTTCGTCACGGGAGCGTCGGGGACGGCTTCGAAGGTGTTGCGGATGCCACCCTGCTTGTCGGTGTCGACTTTGCCGTGGACCAGGACTCGGATCTGGCCGTTCAGGTCAGCCACCAGGTCGGGGAGCTTGTGGCCGAAGCCGGCTCCCAGGTAGACCGGGCCTTCGAGCGGCTGGTCGAGCAGCGGCGTCCAGGCTTTCGCCTTGCCGTAGATCGAGGCCGGCGGGCAGGTCTGCGTCTTCAACTGGGGCTGAGTGCAGACCGTGCCGATGTTGGAGTTGTCGAGGAACTCGCCGTGGGGCAATCCGACCTGGGCGCGGGCGATGTTGGCCGAGGTGCCCTTGCTCGGGAAGGTCACCACCGCTTTCAGCGCCGGATGACCGGTACGTTTGGTCGGGCCTTTGAGGCTCAGCTTGAGGCTCGGCTTGAAGGCCAAGGATTTGCATCCACCGACCTGGAAGCGGTTGGTCAGCGGTGCGACCGAACCGGCGGGTGAGGTGACGGTGCCGGTGATCGACTTCTGTTCACAACTCGTCGGGTTGAGCGTGAAGCCGGGTCGGTCGAGCTTCAGTTCGATGCTCCTGACGTCGAGCGGGATGCCGTCGATGATCTGCGGCAGCGGATCGCTCACCGCGTGAATCTGAGCGTCGTAGGTGCCGACGTTGAGGGCGATCCGGGTGACCACGTCGCCGAGGTCAAAGGGACCGGCAACCGCGGGGACGATCGTCACCATGCTGAGCGGCGCGCCCTTATAGGGGCCGGCCAGGTAGGCGTGGCCATCGACCGGGAACGGGGTGATGCCGGCGCCGGCGGTGACCTGCACGGTCCCGACTTCCGAAGCGAGCGGGCAGGACGGGCTCGCCTGCTCGACCTTGCCCTGTTCGGGGGCTTCGCGCGATCTCGCCAGCGCGATCGAGGCCTCCGGGCAATATGGAATGCCCGTGAGCTTGCCGAGCAGGCCCTCGGGGAGGGTGGTATCGATGGCGCTGATCCGCTGGCTGCCATCGGTCCGGGCGAGGCGCAGCGCGAAGGGACTGAACGCACCGGCTTCGGGAGCGACCGTACCGGCGGAGAACGTCGGCACGTTTGGCGCGTCCGCTTCGGAGCTCGGGCAGTTACCGCCATGCGGGGGAACCGTGGTCTGGAACGAATCGCTCGGGGTCGCGTCGAGACCCTCGGGCGCCGTCCACGGCGTCAACGTGGAGGTAGTCACGTGTTCGCCGCAGGTCAGCGGGGTCTGCAGAGACGCCCTGGCGCCGTTGAAGAGGTTCAGTTTGACGTCTTCGATCGGCAGCTCCGGGCTTTCGCTGAAGCTAGTCGTCAGCTGGCCAGTGACCGGGTCCGCGTCGACCCGGCCGGGGAGCTTGGCGACGATGCCCGACTGTTCGTCTTCGACCGCCACGTAGATCGCCAGCAAAGAGCCAAACGGGTTTTCGAACGGCTTCGCCAGATAGACCGAGCCGGTCAGTTCGTTTTCCAGCAGCGGCGTCTTCACCTTGACGGAGCCGATCTTCGATTCATTCGGGCAGCCGCCTTCGGATTCGTCGAAGTGGGCCGGGGTGGCCTGGCCGACTGGGGTCTTGAGCCCGATCTGGGCGGCGCTACAGGAGCTGAGGCCGTTGGCGGCGGCGGGGTTCAGCGCCATCCCGTTCGGCAGCGTGACCCTGGCGCCCTTCAGGTTCGCGGTCGCCAAAGGTGGTGCGCCGCCCTGGGAGCTTTCGTTGACGACCGTTTGCGGTACGTGCAAGCCGAAGCTGAGTCCGGTCGGCGAATCCGCCACAGGCGTCGTCGCCTGTGAAGAGATCGACGGATCGAATTGCAACTGGTTGCAGCCTTCCATCGGCGCCGTCTCCGTGATCGAACTGACGGGGTCGTTCGGATGGCCGTAGCTGACAGCGGAGCCGGACGAGACGAGCGGCCCTTCGCACGAGGTGGGAGTCGCCAGCAATGGAATTTCAGTACGTTCGTCCGCGTTCAGCGGGCAAACACCTGCGGACACGTAGGTGCACTGGCCGCGGTTCGTGTCGTGGATTGACGAGGTCGGATCTCCCCACAGTTCGGTTTCGAACGCGATAACTCCGATCTTCGAAATGATCAGCTTGACTTCTGAAGAGAGTCCGTAGTCTTCTTCGCTTCGAACCTTGGCCAAGATATGGACGTACACACCTTCTTCGACCGGTACTCCAAGCACGGCTGGAATCCCAGGTGGAGCCTTCATGTTGTAGATCGGTACGTGGAAGAAGCCAATCCCTCGCGTCAGACTGACGTCGATGGTTTGGGTGCCCACCTGTGACGAACCAGGACAACTCGTCGCCTGCAGTTGTGCCTCGGTGCACTTGGTCGGGGTGGCCTGGGGGTTGACGACCATCCCTTGGGGCAGATTGATTTCGAGGCTCTTGACTCCTCCGTCAGGCAGCCTCACCGGTCCTGGAGCGGTCAGGCGAGGCCAGGCAAAGTTGATGGCGACCGCGTCCAAGGTCGGATAGGCACCTGCCTGACTGATTTCTTCCCCATTGTCGCCCGTGATGACACTGGTCACGCCCTTGGGCGCGGACAGGAAGGTGAAGGCGGTCTGATCCAGGGAAATCGGGGTCGACACCGTTTCCGACGCAGACGCTACACCGCCACCTTCGATTTCCAGTTCGTTGATCACAGGGCTCGCGGCGTCACCGTCGAGGACGACCGGAATGTTCAACACGAGGCCGAGGCCAGGCTGAACCGGTTCGGACCCGGTGCAGGTGATCGTGGTCGACGTGGTTTCTTCGACGGCGCAGCTGAGGTTGCTCGAGGAACGAAGTCCGACCGCCGAGGAGACACTCACGCCCGCGGACAGCTTAGAGACGACGGTGTAGGGCCCGGCGGTCGGAGCCGAGCCCACGTTCTTGATGCGAACGAGGTATTCGGGCGTCGCCAACCCGGGGTTGCCCGCTTCCGGCGTGAAATAGGTTTCTGACTGGGCGATCACCTGCCAAGTCGCGTTGCTTTCGGCGGCGAACCCTCGGCTCGGAGCCAAGAGCACGGCGCAGAAGGCGGCCAGCAGGGCGACGATCGTGAGCAAGCGCCGGCTGGTTCCATACATCCACATCGCTGATTCCATCTCTTGCCGCTCCTCGGCGGTACGGTAGGTCATCGGTTCTCCCCGGTCGGCTGGCCGGCCTTCTTGTGATGTCCGCCGTTGCCTTTTCTCTTGCCATGGTGTTTGCGCTTCTTCTTGTGTTTCTTTTTCTTGTGTTTGTTGGCCTTCGGTTTTTCGTTGCCCGGCCCGGAGAAGGTCGACGTCCCCCGGGGCTGACTGGGAGCGGGCGCGACAGATCCGCCCAGGCAAGCTTCGCCTTCGCAGGGCTGGACCGGAGTCGGATTCTGAGATGCGATGCCTCCGCCGACACGGGCGTCATACACATCGAAGTATTGGTCCTTGTCCTGGCCGACCAGCTGCTGGCCGGTGAAGAAGAAGACATCGTCCCCGTTGGCGCTGGCACCGCTGAAATAGGACCGTTCTGGACTAGTTCCGCTCGAGATCAAATAGAGGCAGCCGCCGTTATCGGAGTTGCCGTGACATGAGCCTTCGCCGTCGGCCTCCCACTCGTACACGTCTTCGACTCCATTGGTGTCGCGAGCCACCAAGTGTTCGGCCGTGGCGAAGAACACCCGCTTGCCGTTGGCAGAGAGGTTGGTGGGGAGAACCGGTTTGAGCACGTCCGGCTGAACGAAAGCGCCTTCGCCGTGCTGCAGAAATCCGTCGCGGAGCGTGCTACCGCCGGTGGGGTTGCAGGATATGCACTGCAGTCCGCTCCCTCCGAATTCCCAGCGATAGATCTCACTGCGGGAGGTGGGATTGGGAAAGCCGTCGAACTGGTGGGCGGACTGGAACGTCAAGGTCCGTCCGTCCGCGGTTACGCTCGCGGTCTTGGCCCCTACGATGCTCCCGCCGGGTTGGCGCGTCGGCAGCCAAATTTCGGCATCCGGGTAGCCGCTGTTTAGTGGCGCGACGAGCTGGAGCGGATCGCCTTCGTGCCAAACGTAGAGATTCCACCCTTCCGGTGCCGCCCCGGGGAGAAGGGCGCCTCCGGCGACGACGTAGGCGTAGGTGCCGTCATCGCTGAACCCGGCCAATCCTCGGACCTGCGCGTTTTCGGCGCCTTCCGCGGTCGGGGTGAGATCCTCGAGTTCTCCGGTCGCGGTGTCATAACGGTAGAGGTCGAATTCTTCGCTGGGGAACGGTCCAGTATGGGCGTCGTTCGTCAGCTCCTCGTGGCTTTTGAAGAAGACATAGGAGCCCGACGGAGTCGCACCGAGATAGTCGGCCGGGAACGGCCCACGCGGATCGGTTCCACCCGGACCCGCCCCGTTCGTCTTCTGCGAGGCGGAGATCTCCGTCGTCACCCCATTCGAACCACCGAGGTCGGCCCGCATGAAGATCTGCTGGGTGTCGGTCGTGGTGGAGAAGAACGCTTTGGTCCCGTCCTGGTTGATCGTGTTTTGGGTGTAGTACTTGGCGTTGGCTCCTTGGAATTCGAAGTGTTCCGTACCTTCGACGTAATTGGCCCCGTGTTCGTATCCCCACGGTCCGGCCGCGGCTCCGGGAGCGGCCGTGCCGTCCGGCAGTACGCTCACCAGCTCTATGTCGCCGGTTGCCTTGGTCCAGGCATAGACGTTCCCTCGGTGCCGTATATCGGCGGCTCCGGGAGCAAGCGTCGCTTCCGATTCAAAGAGGACCACGGCGCCATTTTTTGATTCTGCGGCGATCGCCGTGTTAAGCGGCGAGGTGGCGATCTGCCGGGGCCCGGCAGTGGTGTTTTCCAGTTCGTCGGTGATCGTGATCAGGTTTCCACTCGGAAATTCTTTGAGGTAGAGCGTTGCCGGGCCTTCCCCTCCATTCGAGGCGACGTAGGCGCCACTCAGAGTTTCGGTCCAAGCCAGCGTCCGGATGAAGTTTCCAGCGCGCGCGGGAATGTTGACCGCGGTAGAAGCCCAGCTTTCGCCGCCTCGATGAGCCACGTAGACCGGGTACTGGATGCCGTTGTCGGTATCTCCGGCTCCCGCCACGGAGTAGTAGGTCGTCTTATTGCCGGAAGGCGACGTGTTGAGAATGTTCAATTCGTTGCCCAACAGGTCCGTACCGTTCTTTTCTCGAGCTGAGACGGGGGTGACCTGCTCATAGGCGCGGCCGTCGGGGACCCCTGGCGAAGACGTCGAGAAGGTTCTGAATTCGATGGCTCCGCTGACGGCATCTTGGGCCGGATTGGAAACCGAGAGCCGGACCACGTAGACAGTGTTCGGTTGCAGATCCGTAGCTTCCGCTTCGACGGCGACTTCGCCTTCGCCCGAGCCGGCGGAGTCGCCGCCGGGCGGCGCTTCCTCGGCGTTGTCGAATTCAGATGCTTCGAAGTCCGCCTTACTGACGTATTCGAATACGAAGGTGGTTGGATCGTTGTTCGGGTCTACTTTGCCGATGAAGGTCGCGCTCGTGTCCTGCGTTTCGACTTCAAGTGCCCCGATGATCCGGGCGCCTCGAGTGAACACTTCGGTGACTGAGGATTTCGTCGTCCCGATCGAGTTCTCGACCCGGATCCGGTACTGGTACTGGGTGATCGGTTCGAGGCCGGTGACGTTGGCGTGGACCGCGACCGGGGCGTTCCCGGTGCCGATTTCGCCACTCGACTCTGCGCAGGGCAGGGAGTTCTGGAATTCGTAGCCGGTGCCCCATTCGAAGACGCATTCTTCGATCGCGTTGCCTTCCGGAGTGACTTTGCCGTTGGCGCGGAAGGAGGTTCCGGTGACTTCGGTCGCGGGTTCGCTGGCGACGTTCACGGCCTGCGCGGTGCTGAAGGTCGCGGAGGGGCTGGGATTGGCGCCGTTGGAGTTGGTGCCGACAAGGCGCACCCGGTATTCGGTCCCGGCGGCGAGGGCGGTGACTTCGGCTTCGACCGGTTCGGTGGCGGTGCCGGTGAAGGGGCCGGTCGGATCGCAGGGGACGCTCGTCGCGCCGGTCCATTCGGTCGCCGCGAAGGCTTCCTGGGTCACATACTGGAACTGGCAGGAGGCGGGGGGGCCTCCGGCGGCCCCGATCGAGCCGTGGAAGGTGGCGGCTTTGGGGGCGATGCCGTCGACTGGTTCCGTCGCGACGTCGGGAAGGAGCACGGAGGGGCCGAAGACCTTCACCTTGGTCGAGGTGCCGGCGTAGACCTTGGTCGCCGCCGCGTTGACCCCGATCCCGTGCGATTCGCTCAGTTCGCCGGCACCCGAGACCCCAACCAGGGTGCCGTCCGGCTCGTACTCGGCAAAGCTAGCGCCGCGGTTGGCGAAGACGTGGTTGGTCCCCGGCTGGATCGCCATCGTGTTGGCGGTCGGGTCGACTTCGGCCGGCGCTTTGTCGGCCAGGGTCGCCAGCCGGTAAAGGCCGCCGTTGTACTTGGCGAAGTAGACGCGCCCGGCGCCGTCGGCGGCGACGTTGCAGACGCTTTCGCCGGCGCCGGTGCCGGCTGCGTCGGTGCTTTTCGGCGGATTTGCAGTGGGGACGAATTTACGGATCGTCGTCGAGAAGACGCCGAGGAAGACGTTGCCCGAGGGGTCGGTGGCAACGCCGCAGGTCTCGCCTTCGCCGTTCAGCTTCCCCAGTTCCGCGCCGGCGGGCGAGAAGACGGTCGCTTCGCCGGAGTTGTTGGCGAGGTAGATGTCGCCGGCGGTGCCCGCCGGCGCCCCCGCGGGTGCGACGGCGAGCTCGTATTCGGCGCCGCCGAAGCCGCTGCCGACGCCCGAGATCGCGTTGCTCGAGGTGGCGGAGAATTCGGCCGGCGCTCCGGAGGAGTCGAATTTGTAGATCTTCGAGCCGCCGCCGTCGTAGACGTAGACGTTGCCGGAAGCATCGACAGTGATCCCCTGGACCCGTTCGAAGCTCTGCGACCCAGCGGCTCCGTCGGGACCGAAGGAGACACCCGTGTAGGGACGCACTTCGGCCCCCAGGGCATCGCCGGTGAGGGCGAGGAAGGCGACCGTCGCGAGGAGCAGGGGCAGCAGCAGCCGGGTCGCGATACCGGCACTGCGACGACGGGACTTCGCGAACTCGCTCAATCGATGCTCCTTCTTCGTGATGGCTGGTGCGGTGCCGGTGCCGAGCACGGGCGGAAAGGGAGCGGGGCGGCAGGACAGGGAGCCCGCCGCCCCGCGGGCGCGAACAGCCAGGGGGTCTGGCCCGCGCCGCCCTTCCGATGTCGCAGCGCGAAGGCTGCCTCTCAGAAGCTGGGCATTCACAGCACTCGATCCCCTCACGTCCCTGCCTCTCGCTGTCGGGGCGGCGCTCGGTTCGCCTTCCCTTCCCCATTCCCTGGATCGCAGCGGCTTCAAGGAGCCGTACATGCGGTTACCGAGCTCGCCGGGATCAAACCATGTCGAGATTCCGTTTGTCAACTAATTTATCCCCGAAACGGGTGCTCAAAGTGACTTGGAGGGGCGTCTATGGCGGTCTGGAGGGATATACGTCGGGTAATTTTGGGCGCTGAATAGTTGAGTACGAGCCGTTCCAGGGCCATCGTTGTAGCGTGCCCAACCAATAGCTTCGCCCTAGTCTGCGGCGATGGCAGGACTCCCGTGGGGCGAGTCGAGCGAGCTGCGCGAGAGGCGCCTGCCGCCGGGTCCCCAGACCTCGAAGGAGGAGGTCGAGCGCAACCACCGCGAACGGCTCTCCGGGACGACGGTGGCGGTGACGGCTGAAAAAGGCTACGCGGCGACCTCGGTCACGGACCTGGTGGCGGTGGCGGGGATGTCCCGCAGCGCCTTCTACACCTACTTCGAGAACAAGGAAGACTGCTTCCTGGCGACGCTCGACGCAATCCTCGACGGCGCCACCGCGATCACCGCCGGCAAGGTCGGCGACGCCGAGGGCCTGGTCGGCAGCATCGAGGCAGGGCTGCTCGGCGATCGCGCTCGGGATGCTCGGCTCGCTGCGGAAGATCGTCCACACACGCCTGCACCGCCACGCCGAGACCGAGCTGCCGGCGCTGGTCCGGACCTGGTCGCCTGGCGACGCTCTACGAGCCGCCGCCGCAGTCCCTGCCCAATTCCGCGCAGGGAAAATTGAACTGGCGACGCTGACGCCGATCGCCGAGCAGGACTACGGCGCGGTGACGTTAGCGGCGATCGCCAACGAGGCGAACGTCTCCCTGGCGACCTTATACGCGACCTTCGCCGACACGCCCGAGGCCTTCCTCGCCCCCTCTACCGCAAGCAGCTGGAGATCACCGCCGCCACGCTGCCGGTCTACAAACCCGCCCCCAGCTGGCCGGAGGGATCCGGGCGATCGTCGCCGCCTGCCTCGAGTACTTCGAACGGGAGCCGGAGTTCACCCGGGTGGCGACGATCGACGTCTACGCAGCGCGGGCGGCCGCGCTCGAGGTGCGCGACCTGGTGATCGAATCCACCCAGCGGGCTTCATCGCCGACGGCGAGCACTACGCGCCGCTCGAGAACCCGGTCGCCCCGGAGGCGATCCAGAGTGGCCCCTACTCGGTGCTGCAGGAGCGGGTGCGGGCCAGCGGGACGCGGGGGCTGCGGACCCTGGCACCGCTGGCTACCTACGTGGTGCTGGCGCCCTTTCTCGGCCCGGCCGAAGCCGCCGCCGTCGCGATGGGTGGCGAGCCGAAGTGGCGCGAGTGGTGAGCCGGAGGGACCTCGGGCTGCAGGTCGTCCCCCAGTTGACCGTGGATCCGTCGTCGTCGACCGCCGGCACCACGTTACCCAGCGAGATGAAGCGGGCGATTCCTAATCTCGGTTTTTCCCGGCACCGCCGCCGGAACGCGGCGCGCGCGGCCTAGTCGACCTGGATCGGCGTCAGGTAGGCGCCGGAGAGGCCGCCGTCGACGAGGAAGGTCGAGGCGGTGACGAAGGAGGAGTCGTCGCTGGCGAGGAAGAGCGCCGCCTTGGCGATCTCCTCGGGCTCGCCGAAGCGGCCCATCGGGATGTGGACCATGCGCTTGGCGGCGCGCTCGGGGTCGGCGGCGAAGAGCTCCTGCAGGAGGGGGGTATTGACCGGGCCGGGGCAGAGCGCGTTGACGCGGACGCCCTTGGCGGCCCACTCGACCCCGAGCTCGCGGGAGAGCGAGAGGACGGCGCCCTTGGACGCGGTGTAGGAGCCCTGCGAGACGGCGGCGCCCATCACCGCGACGAAGGAAGCGACGTTGATGACCGAGCCGCCGCCGGCCGCGACCAGGTGGGGCAGGCCGTGCTTGCAGCAGAGGAAGACACTGCGCAGGTTGACGTCCTGGACCCGCTGCCAGGACTCAAGCGTGGTCTCGGTCACCGAGCCGTCGTCGGTTGGGTTGATCCCGGCGTTGTTCATCAGCACGTCGATCCGGCCGAACTCCTCGACGGCGCGGTCGAGGGCGGCCTTCACCTGACCCTCGTCGGAGACGTCGCAGGCGACGGTCAGCGCCCCCACCGCCTGCTCGGCGTCGAGGTCGATCCCGACCACCTTCGCCCCCTCGTCGGCGAAGATCCGCGCCGAGGTGGCACCGATCCCGCTCGCCGAGCCGGTGATTACGCACACCTTCCCCGCCAGCCTCCCGGGCATCTATCCCTCCCCCGTCGCGTAGTAGACGTTCTTCAGCTCGGTGTAGGCGTCGAGCGCGTCGGGCCCGAGCTCGCGGCCGACCCCCGACTGCTTGAAGCCGCCGAAGGGGGTGGCGACGCGGACCGAGGTGTTGGAGTTGATCGAGATCACCCCGGTCTCGATCGCCCGCGCGACCCGCAGCGCCCGGGCGCCGTCGCGGGTCCAGACCGAGCCAGAGAGGCCGTAGATCGTCTGGTTGGCGAGGCGGACCGCCTCCTCCTCGCCGCTGAAGGGGATGACGCAGGCGACCGGTCCGAAGATCTCCTCGCGGGCGGCGCGGTCCTCGTTGCCGACCGGGGCGAGAACGGTCGGCGCGAACCAGTAGCCGGGGCCGTCGGGGGCGGAGCCGCGGATCGCGACGGGAGCGTCGTCGGGGACGAAGGAGGAGACCGAGTCGCGCTGGCCGGCGGAGATCAGCGGGCCCATCGCGGTCGACTCGTCGAGCGGGTCGCCGACCGCGATCCCCTCGACCGCGGGCTGCAGGGCGGCAAGGAAGTCGTCGAAGACCGAGCGCTCGACCAGGATCCGCGAGCGCGCGCAGCAGTCCTGGCCGGCGTTGCCGAAGACGGCGCCGGGGGCGGCTGCGGCGGCCGCCTCGACGTCCGCGTCGGCGAAGACGACGTTGGCCGACTTGCCGCCCAGCTCCAGGGTCACCCGCTTAATCGTCTGCGCGGCGCCGGCGGCGATCCCGCGGCCGACCTCGGTCGAGCCGGTGAAGGCGATCTTGGCGACGTCGGGGTGCTCGACCAGGCGCCGGCCGCAGACGCTGCCCGGCCCGGCGACGACGTTCAGCACCCCCTCCGGCAACCCGGCGTCGAGGGCGATCCGCTCCAGCTCCAGCGCGGTCAGCGGGGTCAGCTCGGCCGGCTTGAGGACGACGCAGTTGCCGGCGGCCAACGCCGGGGCCAGCTTCCAGGCGGCAATCGTCAGCGGGAAGTTCCAGGGGACGATCAGGCCGACGACGCCGAGCGGCTCGCGGAAGGTCATGTCGATGCCGCCGGCGACCGGGATCGTGCGGCCGGTGTTGCGCTCCGGCGCGCCGGAGTAGTAGCGGAAGGTCTCGACCACCATCCCGATCTCGCCACGGGCGTCGCCGATCGGCTTGCCCGCGTTTCGCGCCTCCAGCCTCGCGAGCTCCTCGAGGCGGGCCTCGATCTCCGCGGCGAGGCCGCGCAGCAGGGTCGAGCGGTCGGCTGGCGCCACCGCCCGCCAGCCCGGGAAGGCGGCCTTCGCTGCGGCGACCGCGGCATCGACCTCCTCGGCGCCGGCCCGCGGGACCTCGGCCAGCACCGCCTCGGTCGCCGGCTCGATCACCGCCAGGGTGCTCACGAGCTGTTCCCTTTCCCCACCACATCGGGATAAGGAACAGCTCCGCGAGCCGCCTCGACCAGGGCGGCGATCACCTTGCTGTCGGGGTCCTCCTCGGGGTGCCAGACGACGCCGAGGGCGAAGCGCTTGTCCGGCAGCTCGATCGCCTCGACCAGGTCGTCGTCGACCGACCAGCCGCTGACCCGCAGCCCCTCCCCCACCCGCTCGATCCCCTGGTGGTGGTGGGAGAGGACGACGAAGCCCTCGAGCCCGGCGGCACCGCAGGCGAGCGAGTCCGGGGCGAGCCGGACGTGGTGCTCGCCGAAGGTGCCGGCGGCGGAGCGGTGGATCTTCGAGCCGGTCGACTCGGGCAGGTGCTGGTCGAGGGTGCCGCCGAGGGCGACGTTCAGCAGCTGCATGCCGCGGCAGATGCCGAGCAGGGGCAGATCGCGCTCGATCGCCCGCGCCGCCAGGGCGATCTCGAAGGCGTCGCGGTCGGGCCAGGTGCCGCGGGTCTCCGCGTGCGGCTCGGCGCCGTAGCTGGCGGGGTCGATGTCGGCGCCGCCAGCGAGGATCAGCCCGTCGACCCGGTCAAGCAGGACGTCCGGGTCGGCGACCGCCGCCTCGTCGGGCGGCAGGACGATGCCGATACCGCCGGCTCGCTGCACCGCCCGCACATAGCTGCGCGGCGCCAGCGTCACTTCGTAGCCGTCCCAGACTCCCCAGGAGACCCGCTCGACCGCGGCGCAGATGCCGACTATGGGAGTGGTCACCTGGCCCCCCACAAATGTTCGTTGCGGAATCGACGCGGATAATCACCACCGGAAGTCACCGCGTCGATTCCTCCACTCACAGCCTCTCGAACCCGCGGTACCGCTCCCAGTCGGTGACGGCCGCCTCGAAGGCGGCGATCTCGACCCCGGCGCGGTTGACGTAGTGGTCCACCACCTCGGCACCGAAGGCTTCGGTCGCCACCGCGCTGGCGGCGAAGGCGTCGCGGGCGGCGTAGATGTTGCGCGGCACCCGCGGCTTGTCGGAGTCGTAGGCGTTGCCCTCGAACACCGGCTCGAGGTCGAGCTCGGCGTCGATCCCGTGCAGGCCGGCGGCGATCAGCGCCGCCAGCGCCAGGTAGGGGTTGACGTCGGCGCCGGGCAGCCGGTTCTCCATCCGCAGCCCCTCCCCCTCGCCGACCACCCGCAGCGAGCAGGTGCGGTTGTCCCGCCCCCAGGCGATCGCGGTCGGCGCGAAGGAGCCGGGCGAGAAGCGCTTGTAGGAATTGACGTGGGGCGCGTAGAGCAGGGTCAGCTCGCGCATGCAGGCGAGCTGACCGGCGATGAAGCGGTCGAAAGTCGACTGGTCGGCGGCGAAGGCATTGGCGCCACCGTCCTCCTGCGCCAGCGAGATGTGGACGTGGCACGAGTTGCCCTCGCGCTCGTTGAACTTGGCCATGAAGGTGATCGAGTGGCCCTCCTGGGCGGCGATCTCCTTGGCGCCGTTCTTGTAGATCGCGTGCGCGTCGGCCGTCTCCAGCGCCCCGGTGTAGCGGAAGTTGACCTCGTGCTGGCCGAAGTTGCACTCGCCCTTCGAGTTCTCCACCCGCATCCCGGCGCCACCCATCTCGTTGCGGATCCGCCGGATCAGCGGCTCGACTCGGGAGGTGCCGAGCAGCGAGTAGTCGACGTTGTAGAGGTTGGCCGGGGCGAGGTCGTGGAAGCCCTTCTTCCAGGCCTCCTCGTAGGTGTCGCGAAAGACGATGAACTCGAGCTCGGTGGCGGCGTTGGCGACCAGGCCGCGCTCGGCGAGGCGGGCGAGCTGGCGACGCAGGATCTGCCGCGGCGAGGCGACGACTTCGCGGCCGTCGTGCCAGCGCAGGTCGGCCATCACCATCGCCGTACCCGGCAGCCAGGGCAGCGGCCGCAGCGTCTCCAGGTCGGGGACCATCTCGAAGTCGCCGTAGCCGGTCTCCCAGGAGGACATCGCGTAGCCACCGACGGTTTCCATGTCGACGTCGACGGCGAGCAGGTAGTTGCAGCCCTCGGCCCCGTGCTCGGCGACGTCGTCGAGGAAGTGGGAGGCGGTCAGCCGCTTGCCCTGCAGGCGGCCCTCCATGTCGGCGATCGCCAGCAGCACGGTGTCGACCGTGCCGGCGGCGACCGCCTCTCGCAGCTTCTCGAGCGTCACGCGGCGAACGTTACGGAGTCTCGCCCGAGGCCCCTCACGGCGAGGCCGGCTCGCCACCCGGCTCGGGGCCGAGCTCCGCCTCGATGTCGGTCTCGCGGATCTGCCCGGTGAAGTGCTTGCGGGCGCTGGCGAACCAGGTGATCGCGGCGCCGAGCAACACGATCGCCACCATCAGCGGCGCGTAGTTGAACGACTCCCAGCTGAATTCGCTGCTCCACGGCACCGCCGCGGGAACGAACGGGAGGCAGAAGATGATCGTGATCAGCGCCACCCAGAAGGTCGCGAAGCTGTTCATCCATCTGTACTTGCGGCCGTTGTTCCACGGACCCACCTCGAACTCGTCGCCTTTGCGCCAGCGCAGGAAGATCGGGATCACGTAGGCGATGTAGAGGCCGATCACGGCGATCGAGACGACCGCGAAGAAGGCGAACGGGACGCCTTCGCCGTTCCCCTTCAAGGCCGGCAGGGTGATGATCAGCGCCAGCGTCGCCATCAGCAGCACCGCGTAGATCGGCACCCGCTTCTCGTTCACTCGGGAGATTTTCGAGGAGACCTGTTTGCCGAAGCCGTTGTCGCGAGAGAAGGCGTAACACATGCGCGAGGCGCTGGTCAGGCAGGCGGCGCCGCAGAAGAGCTGGCCGACGACGGAGATGATCAGGACGAACTTGCCCCAGCCGCTGCCCAGCGCTTCGACCAGCAGGGTCGGCGCGAAACCGGCAGCTTCGTTGGCCCCGTCGACGTTGGTGACCGCGAAGGTGATTGCCAGCAGGACCACCCAGCCGATCACCGCCGAGTAGAAGATCGACCTCCAGACGCCCTTCGCCGCTTCGGTCGAAGCGCCGTGGGTCTCCTCGGAGATGTGAGCCGAGGCGTCGAAGCCGGTGATCGTGTACTGGGTCAGCAGGAAGCCGAGCGGCAGCACGTAGAACCAGTACATGCCGTCGCTGAAGCCGCTGTTGTTGATCCGGTGGGTGAAGACGAAGCTGAAGCTCTGGTGGCCGTCGGGGACGAAGATCAGGACGATCACGATCGCGAGGACGCCGAACACGTGCCACCAGACCGAGACGCTGTTGATCCGCGCCAGCAGGTGGGTGTTGCGGACGTTCATCGTCACGTGGATCAGCAGGATGATCACGAAGAGGCCGAAGGTCTCGGTGAGGACGTGGGCGCTGTCGGCGAAGTTGACCCCGAGCAGGTTCACTTCGTAGAGGCTCAGCACCACGTTGAGGAAGGTGGCGGCGGCGTAGTCGACCGAGGCGAGCACGGCGACCAGGCCGATCAGGTTGAACCAGCCCGTGAACCAGGCCCAGGCCGGGCCGCCCAGCCGGCCCGACCACCAGTAGATGCCGCCGGCGGTTGGGTAGGCCGAGACCAGCTCCGACATGCAGAAGCCGATGATCAGGATCGGGATCGAGATCAACGGCCAACCGATCGAGATCGCGATCGGGCCGCCGTTGTTCCAGGCCTGGCCGTAGGTGGTGAAGCAACCGGCCAGGATCGAGATGATCGTGAACGAGATCGCGAAGTTGGAGAAGCCGCTCCAGGCGCGGTTCAGCGACTGTTTGTAACCGAGTTCGGCGAGGCGGGCCTCGTCGCTGCCGACCTGTGGTGCGCTGCTCTCCATCGGACTCCCTTTCTCCCGGGACCTTCCCTCCGGGCTGATCGTGCGGTAAAAGGTGTGCCGAGCCGACCTAACGGCTCCCGCGCAACCTAAGCCGGGGCCCAAGGTCGTGTCAATGACAACTTGGAGAAACTTCTCCCCCGCGAGTTGGCCGAGCTGGACGCAGACACCCTGGCGGCGCTGAGCGCCGAGCTCGGCGAGCTCGAAGGCGAGCCGACGGTGCTCGGCGGCGGCATCACCAACAGCAACTTCCGCGCCCGCTTCGGCGGCCGCGAGGTGGTGGTGCGGCTGCCCGGGGTCGACACGGAGCTGCTCGGCGCCGACCGCGGCGCCGAGGTCGAGGCCGGCGAGCGGGCGGCCGCCTGCGGGGTGGCGCCGCCGCTGGTCGCGGTGCTGCCCGGGCGCTGCCTGGTCACTGAGTTCGTCCCCGGAGAGACTCTGACGGCTGAGCGGCTGCGCCAGCCGGAGGCTCTGGAGGAGGTGGCGGAGATGCTGCGGGCGGTCCACGCCTGCACCCCGATCGGCGCCGTCTTCGACAGCTTCCGCCTGGTCGAGGACTACGCCGCCGCCAGCCGCGACCGCGGCGGCGAGGTGCCGGCGGCCTTCGAGGAGGCGAAAGCGGCGGCGACTCGGATCGAGGTCGCGCTCGGCAGCCGGGCCGGGCCGGACGCGCTCTGCCACGACGACCTGCTGGCGGCGAACTTCATCCGCTCGCCGCAGGGGTTCCGGCTGGTCGACTGGGAGTACGCGGGAATGGGCAGCCGCTGGTTCGACCTCGGCAACTTCGCCGTCAACAACGGGCTCGACGGCGCGGCCGAGGGGCGGCTGCTCGCCGCCTACCTCGGGCGCGAACCGCAGCCGGCCGAGCTCGCAGCACTGCGGTTGATGCGGCTGATGTCCGACTTCCGCGAGGCGATGTGGGGCGTCGTCCAACGGACCATCTCCAGCATCGACTTCGACTTCGACGGCTACGCCGGCGAGCACTTCGACCGTCTACTTGCAGGGGTCGCAGACCCGGGCTTCGAGGGCCTGCTGGAGGACGCCGGTGCCGCGGGCTGAGCTCCCCGACCGCGCCCGCTGCGTCGTCATCGGCGGCGGCGTCGGCGGCACCTCGCTCGCCTACCACCTGGCCGAGCTCGGTTGGGAGGACGTCGTCCTGCTGGAGCGCTCGCAGCTCACCTCCGGCTCGACCTTCCACTCCGCCGGCCTGGTCGGGCAGCTGCGCGGCTCGGTCTCGCTGACGAAGATGATGATGCACTCGGTCGAGCTCTACCGCCGGCTCGGCGACGAGTCCGAGTTCGACCCGGGCTGGGTCGAGTGCGGCGGCATCCGCCTCGCCTCGAGCGAGGAGCGGATGGAGGAGCTGCGCCGCCAGGCGGGCTGGGCAAAGACCTTCGGGCTTCCGCTAGAGCTGATCTCCGCCGCGGAGGCGCAGGAGATGTTCCCGCTGATGTCGACAGCGGGAGTGCTTGGCGGCGCCTGGCTGCCGACCGACGGCTACATCGACCCGGCGCAGCTGACCTACGCCCTCGCCGACGGGGCGCGGCGCGGCGGCTGCCGCGTCTTCACCGAGACCCGGGTGACCGGGATCGAGGTCCGCGACGGCCGGGTGCGTGGAGTGCGGACCGACCGCGGCGACGTCGAGGCCGAGGTCGTGGTCGACGCCGGCGGCATGTACGCGGCGGCAATCGGGCGGCTGGCCGGGGTGCGGGTGCCGCTGATCCCGATGAGCCACCAGTACCTGGTGACCCAGCCGCTGGCGGCCGTGCGTGAGGCACGGGCCCTGCTCGGAGGCGGTGGCGGCGCGGGCGAATCCGGCGGCGACGGGCGCGGCCACCTGCCGACCCTGCGCGACCCCGACAACCTCGTCTACTACCGCGAGGACGGCGACGGCCTGGTGATGGGTGGCTACGAGCGCCGCAGCGAGCCGGCCTTCCTCCCCGACGGCCCGGCCGGCCTCGACGCGATCCCGGCCGACTTCAACGGCCGCCTGCTGGAAGAGGACTGGGAGCGCTTCGAGGAGATCACCGAGAACTCGAAGCTGCGGGTGCCGGCGATGGAGGAGATCCGTGTCACCAAGCTGATCAACGGCCCCGAGGCCTTCACCCCCGACAACGAGTTCTGCCTCGGCGAGAGCGAGGTCGCCGGCTTCTTCGTCTGCGCCGGCTTCTGCGCCCACGGCCTCGCCGGGGCGGGCGGGATCGGCAAGGTGCTGGCCGAGTGGATCGTCGCCGGCGAACCGAGCCTCGACCTCTGGGAGATGGACGTGCGCCGCTTCGGCGCCCAGTACCGCTCGCCCGCCTACACCCACGCCCGGGTGCGGGAGAACTACGAGACCTACTACGACATCCGCTACCCCAACCACGAGCGGGCGGCCGGGCGGCCGCTGCGGACCTCGCCGGCCTATCCCTGGCACCGCGAGCACGGCGCCGCCTTCGGCGAGAAATCGGGCTGGGAGCGGGTCAACTGGTACGAGTCGAACGTGGCGGCCGGCGACGAGGAGCTGCGGCCGCGCGGCTGGGCCGGGCGCAACTGGTCGCCGGCGATCGGCGCCGAGCACCGGGCGGCGCGCGAGCGCGTGGCGCTCTTCGACGAGTCCTCTTTCGCCAAGCTCGAGATCGCCGGGCCGGGCGCCGCCGCCTACCTGGAAGGGCTCTGCGACAACCGCGTCGCCCGCGAGGTCGGCCAGGTCACCTACACCCAGATGCTCAACCGGCGCGGCGGCATCGAGTGCGACTTCACCGTCGCTCGCCTCGCCGAGCAGCGTTTCCAGATCGTCACCGGCACCGCGTTCGGCAACCACGACCGTGCCTGGATGCGGAGGCACCTGCCAGCCGAGGGCGGGATCGAGCTCGCCGACGTCACCTCGCAGTGGGCCTGCTTCGCGCTCTGGGGGCCGCGGGCCCGCGACGTCCTCTCCACACTGACGCCGGACGACCTCTCGAACGAGGGCTTCCCGTATATGAGCGTGCGGGACGTCACCGTCGCCGGGGTGCCGGTGCGGGCGCTGCGGGTGACCTACGTCGGCGAGCTCGGCTGGGAGCTCTACTGCCCGACCGAGTACGGGGCCGGGCTGTGGGCGACGCTGTGGGAGGCGGGCCGGCCGCACGACCTCCTCGCCGGCGGCTACCGGGCGATCGACAGTCTCCGACTCGAGAAAGGCTACCGGGTCTGGGGCTCCGACATCACTCCCGACGAGACCCCCTACGAGGGCGGCCTCGGCTTCTGCGTCAAGCTCGACAAGGAGGGCGGGTTCATCGGCCGCGATGCGTTGACGACCGCGAAAGATGAGGGCCCGCGAACCCGACTGCGCTGCCTCGTCCTCGAGGACCCGGGTTCGATCGCGCTCGGCAACGAGCCGGTCCGCCTCGGCGGCGAGGTCGTCGGCCGAGTGACGACCGGCGGCTACGGCTACACGGTCGAGCGCTCTGTCGCCTACGCCTACCTGCCGCCGCAGAGCTCCGACCCCGGCACCCCCGTCGAGGTCGAGATCTTCGGCCGCTGGGTCGACGGCGAGGTCGCCACCGAGCCGCTCTTCGACCCGGCCGGCGAGCGCGTCCGCGCCTAGGCCTTTCTCAGTTCGTCACAAAAAGCGAAGCAGGAGTCGAGAGGATCAGTTTCGCGGTCACCGTGCTTTTCACACATTTCGTACCGAGCGGACTGAATGGCGATTTAGTTGCGGTCAAATTTGCGACACCCGCTGCACCGCCGGTTCCCGACAGCGCGACCGCTTCAGACGTGTAGGTGCAGTTGATGATTGATCCGCAGACGACCTTTGCCTGCGGATCTCCACTTTTCAGTTTTCGTATTTCGGTGCTGAACAGCGGACTCGTTTGCTTGGTCGTCGAAGCTTGATAGGGCAAGTTGAGAGATTCAATGGTGCAGTTATTTCCGAAAATGGTGCAATTGCTCCAGGCCAGCGCCGTCACTTCACCGAGCAGGGGTTCCCCCGACGCCGACGTCGATTTGATTTCAGCCGCGAGGTTGCATTCGGCCGGGCCGATTGGTCCGAGGGTGATCAGCGCCGGCGAGCCGGCGGCGGTCGCGAACTTGAACACCGTCCCAGTCGGATAGACGTTCGCTTCTTTGCAGGTTTCTTCATTCGCTTTGCAGTAGTGGGCGGCGCTGGCGACGACAGGCGCATAAAGGCCCAGCATCATCAAAGCCGCGACCGACATCAGCGGTGCGACGATCCATCTCGGTTTCATCTCGGCCTCCGGACTCGGTTGATGAGAGAGGCGTAACACCGGGCAGGCATTCGGTCAAACGGTCCTTACCAAATACATTCCGGTTCGCCGAAACGGGCGGCTGGAGGCCCGGCTCAGGCCACGATGGGATCGCCGGCGCGAGCCGGCAGCAAGCCGGCGAGGATGTGCTCGGTCCCCTCCATGTGCTCGCGGACGAGCTTGACCGCACGGGCGCGGTCGCCCTTGCGCAGGGCCTTGAGCAGCGTCCGGTGCTGGTCATTGGAGGCCCCCAGCACCTCGGCCGGGTGGGGGATCCGGGCGATCAGCTCGGTCATCTCTCCCTGCACGTCGGTCATCGCCGCGATCAGCCGCGGCGAGCCGGCCGCTTCGGCGAGGCCGATGTGGAAGCGGACGTCGCTGCGCCTGTACTCGGCGAAGTCCTCGACCTCGTCCGCCATCTTCTCGACCAGCCGCTCCAATCGCTCCAGGTCGCCGCCGCTGCGCTCGGCCGCCAGCACCACCGCCCCGGACTCGATCGCGACCCGAAACTCGAGCACCTCCCAGGCGCCCTGGTCGAGCGCCGCCTCGCCGTGCTCGGCCAGGGGCGGCGCCTTGGCGACGAAGGTCCCCCCGGTCCGCCCCCGCAGGGAGACGAGGTGACCGCTCTGGACCAGGGTCGTCAAAGCCTGCCGCAGGGTCGAGCGCGAGATCCGCAGCTCCCCCGCCAGCTCCCGCTCCGGCGGCAGTTGGCTCCCCGGCGCCAATAGCCCCAGCCGGATCGCCGTCCCCAGCCGCTCCACCGTCTCCTCGAAGGTGCTGGGCGGCCGCACCGGCATGAACACCGCCTCCAGCGCCGGGTCCCGTTCCATGACTCAACCGTAGCGCCGCGTGGACGCCGCGGGCTATCCGGAGGGGTCTTTGGCGATCCGCTGTTCGAGCAGCGTTCTCACCGAGATCTGCCGGCGGTCGGCTTCGTCCTGCAGCCTCTCCAGCTCAACTGGGGTGACCGAAATGCTTTCCGGCCAGTCCGATGGGTCTTCGTCATTGAGACCGGAAACGGGGCCGATGGGAATGACCCACATCCCGTCAACTTGCGCGAATTCGTCGTGTTCGATTTCTTCGGCCTCGCGTTCAAGGGCCTCCTCGGTCATCCCTGGCCAGCCTGGGATCGGCGTCTCGGTCTGCTCCTTCTGCTTTATCTCTTCCATCAGCTCAACTCCTCGTAGAGCCACTCGAACTTCTTCCTCAGCTTCATGGCGTGGATTACCGAGAACCGATCGGGTTCGATCCTCTCGACAACGATCACCTCGAGCGGAACTCCGTCGCGATCGTCTCCCGCAAACACGAGGCGTGGCTCCGACCGTTGGTAGTCCATTTCCCAGCCTTGCTCACAGCCTTGAACGACCCAAAGCGACCGCGCACGGCTGATCCGGTGTCTGGTCGCCGCGCGGGCGAATTCGATCCTTGGCCAGCCGTCATCCGGCCTCTGACGATAGCGATGTCTTTTGTCTGCGTCCACCCCGTCGAGACTGCACGGAGTCGATTGACGGAACAAGACGCAAAGACGCCATTCCTGGGCCGGGAGATGCGCTGCGATCGGGCGTCCGCCGGACGCCGGTGTTCGGGGCCGCTAGATGCTGAGGCCGATGACGAGGAAGATGACGCCGACGGTGGCGATCGCGCCGCCGGCGCCGAGCAGCCAGCCGCGGCGGGCGATGATCGAGACCGAGGCGAGGACGATGCCGACCTCGAGCCCGACCTCGGCGAGCTCGAAGTCGAGGTGCTTTTCGTCGTAGTCGGAGACGTGCTGCTCGTGGTCGGCGATCTCCTCGTGCAGCTCATGGTCGGCCGGCGCGAGGTCGCCGGCGATGTGGGCCTCGTGGGCGCGGGCGGCGGTTGCGGCGGCGGCCTCCCGGGGACTGCCGGCGGCGAGGGTGCGGAGGATGTCGGAGTTGCCGGAGGCGACGTCGATCTTGACCAGGTTGGTCTCCAGCTTCGAGGTCGCCTCGGCCCGCTGGGTCTCGCCGGTGATCACCTCCTTCACCGTCTTGTTGGCGAGGAAGGCCGAGACCGCGAGGAAGGCGGCCATGATCGCGACGACCATCGCGGCGCGGGTCGCGTGTGGGATGCCAGAGCCGGCAACCTCGTGGTTCTGCTCGAAGCGCTCGTAGGAGCGGTGGGCCTCCATCGGCCCGGGTTTCTACCGGCCGGGTCGGCCGGTGCGGCGGCGCTCGCTCAGCCCTTGCGGGCGATCTCGGTGGCGGCGGCGCTGCCGATGTAGGGCGTCAGCGAGAACTCGACCAGGTCGGGCAGCAGCTGCGGCAGCTCGTCGGTGCGCCCGGCGATGATCCGCCGCGAGATCAGCGAGACCATGCCGCCGACCAGGGCCTCCTCGGTGGTCGGCGAGAGTCGCGACAGCGCCTCTTTGTCGAGGTCCTTGCGGCCCGCCTCGAAGTAGGGGACGAGGCTCTGGATCGCGGCGTCGTAGCGCTCGACTACGACCGGACCGGCGACCAGCGCCTCGACCATGCAGAGCCGGGCCAGGTTGGGCTCGGCGGCGAGGAAGTCGAGCAGCGCCTCGATCCCGGCCCGGACCGCGTGGGGCCAGTCCGCCTCGGCGTCGTAGGCGGTGCCGACCCGCTCGGTGAGCTGCTCCATCACCGTGTCGAAAGCGGCGACGAAGCACTCGTCCTTGGAGCCGAAGTGCTCGTAGAAGGTGCGACGGGAGACCGCCGCGTGGCGGGTGATGTGGGCGATCGTGGTCGAGGAGTAGCCGTTTTCGGCGACCGCCTCGGCCAGCCCGGCGATCAATCGCTCGCGCTGGTTGTGGACGACGAACTCGCGCGGCAGGCCGTGCCTTCCCGGCGGTAGCCGGGAGAGCTCCGGTGGGTAGTCGTGGCTCGACTCGGATCGGCGGGACTCGGCGGCCAAGATGGCCGACGATACCGGTATAGCGCTCTATACCTACAAGCGGTTTTTTATTCGCGGACAGCGGCTTTTGCCGCGTCGGACCCGAGGTAGGGAGTCAGCGCGAACTCGACCAAGTCGGGGAGCAGCTCCTCGATCCCCTCGGTGTCCCCGGCGATGATCCGCTGATAGACGATCCAGAAGATGCCGCCGACGATCGTCTCCTCGAGCGTGTCCGGCAGCTCCTCGCCATGCGGCGAGACACCGCGGCCGACGCGAAAGAGCGGCCCGAAGGCCTGCAGCGCCAGCTCGTAGCGATCGAGGGCGTCCTCGCCGGCGGAGAGAGCCTCGACGATGCAGGTTCGCGCCAGCGCCGGCTCCTCGGCGACGTAGCCGAGGAAGGCGGCGAGCCCGGCCTCGACGCGGGCCGGCCAGGTCTCCGAGGTGGCCGCACCCTCGAGCACCCGGCGCAGCGCCTCGTCGACCGCGAGGTGCCTGAGCGGCGAGGAAGCACTCTTCCTTGGAGCCGAAGTTCTCGTAGAAAGTGTTGCGGGCGATCCCTGCGCGGCGAACGATGTCGGTGACGGTGATCGCGCGGTAGCCGCGGCTGACCGTCTCCTCCGCCAGGGCGTTGACGATCCGCGCCCGCTGGTGCTGGGCGATGAACTCACGCGAGAGGGGATGACGGCCGGGGGGAGGCCTCATGGTGGACGGTCGATTCGCCACGAACGTGAGAGTACCCCAGGCCGACCACTCGACGTGTCCCGTGCACTTCAAACCTCTAGAGTTCTCGACTCGGGACGACCAGTTCCCGGAACCGGACTCGGGAGGTTCGGACCGGTGGGCTGGCGGCCCGGGCCCCTTTGAGCGATCCCAGGCTCCAGTCCCCACAGCGCCGGCTGCTCCTTGCAGCGGTCCTCGCCGAGGTCGGCGAACGCGGTTACGCGGAGACGACCGTCGCCGCGGTGGCGAGGCGGGCGGGGACTGGCCGGAGCGGCTTCTATGCCGAGTTCGCCTCGAAGGAGGACTGCTACCTGCGCGCCTACGAGGAGAGCGCGGCACGGGCCGAGGCCGAGATCGCCACAGCCGCCGGCGGCGTCGAGCGCTGGGAGGAGAAGCTGCGGGCCGGGTTGGGCCGGTTGCTCGAGTTCCTCGAAGAGGACCCAGCGCGGGCGCGGGCGCTGATCGTCGAGGTCCATGCGGCGGGGCCGCGGGCCCTGCGGCGGCGAGCCGAAGCGCTGGAGCGGGCGACCGCCTACCTGGAGTGGGCGCGAGCCGACGAACCGGCCACAGTCGGGTCGGAGGCGACCGTGGCGGGCATCCTCTCAGTCGTCCACGGCCGCCTCGCCGGCGAGCGCGGCGGCCTCCGCGAGCTGCTCGGCGAGTTCATGTTCGTCGCCGTCCTCCCCCGCCTGGGGACAGCGGCGGCGGTGGCGCAGCTCCAGCCGGCTTAGACGACCAGCTGCTTAGACGACCTAGACGCCGTCGCCGTGGCGGCCCTCGCCGGCGGCGAAGCGGGCGGCGCCCTCGATCGCCTGGACCAGGGTCTCGCGGCCGAGCAGGCGCTCCAGCTCGAGGCCGTCGGCGAGCGGCATCCCGAGGCCCTCGATCGCGGCGCGGCGGTCGGCGAGCATCGTCTCCTGGGGGAAGGCGGCGAGCCGCTCGGCCAGCTCCAACGATCGCTCCAGGGCGGTGCCCGCGGCGACGACCTCGGTCGCGAGGCCGATCCGCAGCGCCTCCTCGGCATCGACTGCGCGGCCGCTGAGGATCAGGTCGAGGGCGCGGCCGAGGCCGAGCAGCCGCGGCAGTCGCTGGGTGCCGCCGTCGATCAACGGCACCCCCCAGCGCCGCTCGAAGCAACCGAAGACGGCGCCGGCGCCGGCGACGCGGAGGTCGCACCAGAGGGCCAGCTCGAGGCCGCCGGCGACGCACCAGCCGTCGACCGCGGCGATCGCCGGCTTCGAGGGAGTCAGGCGGGTGAAGCCCATCGGCCCCGCCGGGTCGTCCACTTCGAGCCCGCTCGACTTCAGGTCGAAGCCGGCGCAGAAGGCCTCGCCGGCACCGGTGAGGACGAGGACGCGAGCGTCGTCGTCAGCCTCGAACTCGTCGTAGCCGCGCCGCAGCGCCGTCGCGGTCGCCATGTCGACGGCGTTGCGGGCAGCGGGGCGATCGATGGTCAGCACCGCGGCGGCCCCGACCCGCTCGTATCGAACCTCCTCGGCCACCCGTGCATGGTCCCATCCAGCCGTCCCTCTTGCTCCCCAGGGGGCAGGAGGAACAGCGCGGAGAGGGAGCGGGCGGGCTAGTCGGCGCGCGTGGTCTCGGGGATCGCGTTCGACGCCCAGCTCCCGGTGCGGTGCGCCCCGGTCGCTCGCCGGAAGGGGCAGGTCCTCCGCGGCAGCAGGGAAGCTAGGTGCTTGGTCGGACGCGTCGGGCTGCGGCGAAGAGGTCGTACGCGGCGGGCGTGGTGCCGCCGGATGGGGGCGGCACCCGGTGCCCGCGCGCACGAAAAACGACCGGTGATGACGCTCGTCGCCTGCCTCGCGCCTAGCCTTGGCACTTAGAAGCTCGTCGCGCCACCTTCGAGACTCCCTCCCCCGCTTGGCTCCGTGGGGGCCGGTCTCTCCCGGTCGCAGGGCGAACCTACGAAGGTCCCGACGATGGCGCAAGGGGCGCCAAACGGGTGAATCCGCAAAATCGGGATTCGGCTGCGCGAGCGGCGGAGATTTTCCCCTGGGCGACCATCCGCCAGGCGGGGTACGTTCCCCGGCGGGGAAACGGACGATGAGCTCTGCACTGGAGGATTCGGCCCGACGGGCGCGACGCAACGTCGTGCTGACCGCGGCGATCGCCGGGCTCGGCGGCCTGCTGTTCGGCTACGACACCGGCGTCATCGCCGGCGCCCTGCTCTTCATCAAGACCGACTTCGCGCTCGGCAGCTTCGCCCAGGGCCTGGTCGTCGCCGCGGTCCCGATCGGCGCCGTCGGGGGCGCCGCGATCGCCGGCCCGGCCGCCGATACCTACGGGCGGCGGCTGATGATCCTGATCGCCGCCGTCGTCTTCTGCGTCGGCGCCCTCGGCTCGGCCGCCGCCCCCGGCCTCTTCGTCCTCGTCGTCGCCCGCATCGTGATCGGCGTCGCGATCGGCCTCGCCTCGGCCGCCGCGCCGGTCTACATCTCCGAGGTGGCGCCGCCGGAGAGCCGCGGGCGCCTGGTCAGCTTCTTCCAGCTGGCGGTGACGATCGGCATCCTCGTCGCCTACCTGGTCGGCCTCGCCTTCGACGCCAGCGAAGGCTGGCGTTGGATGCTCGGGCTCGGCTGCGTGCCGGCGCTGGCGCTGGGCTTCGGGATGCTGCGGATGCCGCAGAGCCCGCGCTGGCTGGTCATGCACGGCGACACCTACGCGGCCCGCGCCACCCTGGCGAAGATCCGGGTCGACGACCCGGACACGATCGACCGCGAGCTGGAGGAGATCAAGGGCTCGATCGACGAGCGGCCCGGCGCCTGGTCGGAGCTGCTGCGCCCGGCGGTGAAAGCCGCCCTGCTGGTCGGCGTCGGGCTGGCGATCCTGCAGCAGGTGACCGGGATCAACACGGTCATCTACTACGCGCCGACGATCATCGAATTCACCGGCGTCGACTCCTCCGCCGGCTCGATCCTCGCCGCGGTCGGGGTCGGGGTCATCAACGTCGCCTTCACCGTGCTAGCGCTGCGGCTGCTCGACCGCGCCGGGCGGCGGACGATGCTGATGATCGGGGTCAGCGGGATGACGGTCTCCCTCGTCGCCCTTGGCGCCGCCTTCGTCGGCGGCGGCGGCTCGACCCTCTCCTCGGTGGTGGCGATCCTCAGCCTGATGGCCTACGTCGCCTCCTTCGCGATCAGCCTCGGGCCGATCTTCTGGCTGCTGAACGCGGAGATCTACCCGCTCGGGGTGCGCAGTAAGGCGGCCGGGCTGGGCACGATGGCGAACTGGACCTTCAACTTCATCGTCTCGCTGACCTTCCTGCTGCTGATCGAAGCGCTCGGCCGCTCCGGCGCCTTCTGGTTCTACGCCGCGGTCGGCCTCCTCACCCTCTGGTTCTGCTGGAAGCTGGTGCCGGAGACCAAGGGCAAGGAGCTGGAGGAGATCGAGGCCTACTTCGAGGACGTCGCGGCCGGCCGCGACCCCGACCCCAGCTTCGAGTCGGGCGCCTAGCGGCCGGCCGGCACGAGCGCCGCACTGGGTAGCCTCCCCTGGATGCGCATCGACGAGATCATCGCCAGCCGCTCGCCCACCTTCTCGGTCGAGTTCTCGCCGCCGAAGACCGAGGAGGCCCGTGCTGGGCTGCTCGAGACCGCGCGGGAGCTGGCGAAGCTGGACCTCGACTTCGTCTCGGTCACCTACGGCGCCGGCGGCTCGACCCGCGACGGCACGGTCGAGGTGACTCGGGAGCTGAAGGAGGAGCTGGGGCTGGAGACGATGGCCCACCTGAGTTGCGTCGGCGAGAGCGCCGAGGGGCTCTCAGCGACGCTCGACAAGATCGCCGCGGCCGGGATCGAGAACGTCTTCGCCCTGCGTGGCGACCCGCCGCGGGGCCAGGAGGACTTCGTCCAGCCCGAGGGCGGGCTGGGCTCGGCGGCGGAGCTGGCCAGCTTCATCGGCGAGCGCTGGGACTTCGCCCTTGGCGGGGCCTGCTTCCCGGAGGTCCACCCGGAGGCGGCCGACCTCGAGACCGACCTCGACTACCTGAAGCAGAAGGTCGACTCGGGCGCGCGCTTCCTGATCACCCAGCTCTTCTTCGACAACCAGGTCTACTTCGACTTCGTCCGGGCGGCGCGGGAGAAGGGGATCGAGGTGCCGATCCTGGCCGGAGTGATCCCGGTCGCCAGCTACGCGCAGACGAAACGAATCTGCGACCTCTGCGACGCGACGATCCCGGCGCGCCTGGAGAGTGCCTTCGAGGCCGCCGGCGGCGAGGCCGAGCGCGAGTTCGAGCTCGGCGTCGCCTACGCCGCCCAGCAGTGCGCCGAGCTGTTGATCGCCGGCGCCCCCGGGATCCACTTCTACGCCTTGAACCGGGCCCCGGCGACCCGCGCCGTGCTGGGCTCGCTGCGCGCCTCGCGGCCCTGGGACCGGACCCGCGGCGAGACCGCCGAGCCAGCCGGCGACGGACGCTAGGCTTCCCGTCTCGATGGCGAAGGGGGACCGTAAACGCGAGGAGCTGCGCCAGCAGCGACTCGAAGAGGAAGCGCAGCAGACGGAGGGGAACCGCAACCGGCTGCTGCTCGGCTATGGGGTCGCCGCGGTGGTGGTGCTGGCGATCGCCGCGGTGGTGATCATCCTCGCCAGCTCGGGCGGGGGCGACGACAAGGCACAAACCACCGGCGGCGCGGACAGCGACGGCGGCGGTGCCCACATCAACCTCAACACCTCCTACGGCTCGACCAACGGGATCGTCCCCGACGAACGCGCCGGCACGATCCCGCCGCCGGCGAAGGCGACGGACCTGAAGGCGGCGGCGAAAGCGGCCGGCTGCAAGCTCGAACTGGGGCTGAAGGACGAGGGCCACGAACACATCCCACCCGGGTCCACCCCACCCGAATACGAAACTAGCCCGCCGAGCTCGGGCAACCACGTCGAACCGCCCTTCCAGCAGGCCGACGGCGCCTACCTCGAAGAACCGGAAGCGATCGACTTCGTCCACTCGCTCGAGCACGGGCGGCTGGAGATCGAGTACTCGCCGGAATTGCCGGAAGTGGCGCAGCTGGAACTGAAGGGGCTCTACGACACGATGTACGGGGCGGCGCTGCTCTTCCCGAACGAAGAAATGCCCTACCAGGTGGCCGCGGTGACCTGGACCAACATCCTCGGCTGCCCGAAGTACGAGGGGGCGAAGACGCTCGACGCGATCCGCGCCTTCGGCAAGCAGACCTGGGGCAAGTTCGGCGGCGAGCCGGTCTACGCCTTCCGCTTCACCGGCCCGACCCCGGCCGAACCCGAAGAACCGAGCTCCGGCTCCAAGTCCTGAGCGGGGCTGCCCACACGCACCCGATCGGGTCCACGACTCGGCTCAGGGCGCGCGGTAGGCGGGGAAGAAGCCGGCGGCGTCACGGCCGGCGCTGAGCCGCTCGTAGGCCGCCGGGTCGCAGACCAGCTCGGAGGTCGTCCACTGCTCCTCGCGGTTGGCGAAGCCGCGCTTGAATTCCTCTAGGGCGTCGCCGGCGGCGATGCCGCCGCCGAGGTTGAGCGGCAGCCCGAGCTCTTCGGCGTGGTCGGTCAGCAGGGCGACGACGTTCTTCATCGGCGAGTCGGAGAGGCGGGCGTCGGCGCTGCCGGAGAGGTAGTAGTGCAGGTAGCCGTCGCTGACCACCGCGATCGAGGCGGCGGCTAGCTCGCCGTGGTGGTCGTGGGCGAGCGCGAGCCAGGTCCGCGGCGGCTCCAGCACCCGGTCGAAGTAGGCGGGGTCGAAGAAGTAGCGGCGCTCGGCCTCGGTGCGGCGCATCGTCTGCTCGTAGAGGTCGATGAAGCCGGCCCGCTGCGCCACCGTGGTCTCGGCGCCCGGGACCAGCTCCAGCGAGTAGCCGCGCTCGCGGTTGCGGCGGATTTGGCGGCGGTCGGAGGGGCGGCTCTTGCGCGGCAGCGCCGGGTCGGCGACCAGGACCAGGTTGCGGGCGCTGGCGCCGCTCAGTGGCGGCGGGCCGAGGCGATGGCGGACGAAGGCGCTGACCAGGCCGGTGGCGCCAAAGTCGACCTCGGCCGGGTCGAGGACGAGCCCCTCGGGGCCGCTCATTCCCGGGTAGCCGTAGGGGGAGATCGCGTCGCGCTCCTCCCCCTCGCCGATCGCCCGGACGACCAGCGGCGCCAGCAGCTCGGCCCCGTCGGCGGCCTCGATCCGCAGCGTGTGGGTGGCGCCCTCGGCGGCAAGGAACGGCGCCGAGCGGAAGAAGTCGTCCCCGACGGCGGACGCGCCGCCGTCCTCGAGCAGCTCAGCCCTGGCGCTCGGCCCGCTCACCGGAGCCGCTCCCCGCTGCCGCTGGCGGAGCTCACCCGAGCAGGTCCGCCGCGGCGGCCCGGAACTCGTCGGGCAGCACTCCCCAGACCTCGCAGTCGTCCGGCGGCCCGTCCTCGCGCGCTAGGTGCGAGCGCATCGTCCCCTCGTACTTCCAGCCCAACCCGGCGACCGTCTTCTTGGCGATCTCGTTGCGGGCCGGGATGCGGCCGTAGACGCGGTGGGCGCCGAACTCGTCGAAGGCCTTGGCGATCGTCAGCGCCTCCGCCCGGCGGCCGACCCCGGCGCCGCGGACTTCGTCGCCGATCAGTGCCCCCAGCTCCGGCGCGGTCTGGCGGAACAGCCCGTAGAGGGCGGTGAAGCCGACCGGCTCCTCCTGCCCCTCGACGACGATCGCGTACTTGCGGTCCTCGCCCGAGTCGTCCATCGCCCGCCGCGCCCAGCCTTCCGCCTGCTCGAGCGTGAACTCGTCGCGCTGCTCCATCAGCGAGGCGGTCGCCGCCGGGTTGTTGAACCAGCGGTGCACGGCGGCCGCGTCACCCGGCTCGAAGCGGCGCAGGCTCACCTTTGGCCGGTCGCTCGTCACCGCCGGAACCCTAGCGCCGGCGGCGCCGACCGAGGCGGCCGCGGCGGTCGAGGGCGGCGGCCTCCCTAGAGTCCGCGCCGATGAGCGCGGACGAGCTGCGGACCGAGCGAATGCTGCTGCGCCGCTGGCGGCCCGAGGACGCGGCGCCGATGGTGGCGATCAACCGCGACCCCGAGGTCACCCGCCTGCTCAACCGCCGCGTCGACGCGGCGGCGGTCGCCGCTTTCCACGCGGCGGCCCTGGCGCACTGGGAGGAGCACGGCTTCGGCATCTGGGCGCTGGAGTCGACCCAACCCGCCGACGCCGGCGAGTTCCTCGGCTTCGCCGGTTTCGCCCACCTGCCGCCGCACCTCGCCGCGGCGGGGCCGGGGCCGGAGCTCGGCTGGCGGCTGGCGCCCACCGCCTGGGGGCGCGGGTTGGCGACCGAGGCGGCGCGTGCGGCGCTCGCCCGGGGCATCGAGGAACGGCCCGGGGTCGAGGTGATCGCGGTGATCAACCCGCGCAACGAACGCTCGCAGCGGGTCGCCGCCAAGCTCGGCATGCACAACGATCGCGCCGTCCACAACCCGCTGTTCGGGATCGAGGCGGAGGTCTGGTCGCTCAGTCCGGCGCCAGGCCGTGGCCGCTGAGGACGGAGGCGGCGGTGCGGGCGAGGATGCGAGCGTCGAGGGCGGCGGAGCGATGGTCGACGTACCAGACGTCGAGCTCGATCCGCTCCTCCCAGGGGATTCCGGCGCGGCCCTGGACCTGGGCCCAGCCGGTGATCCCCGGCAGCACCTCGTGGCGACGGTTCTGAAACGAGGTGTAGTCGTCGACCTGGGCGGGGATGGTCGGGCGCGGCCCGACGATCGCCATCTCGCCACGCAGGACGTTGACCAGGTTGGGGAGCTCGTCGAGCGAGGTGCGGCGGAGGAAGCGGCCGGCGCCGGTCACCCGCGGGTCGTCGCGGAGGACCGCGGTGCCGACCCCGACCGGGTCGGAGCCGGCGACCATCGTCCGCAGCTTCAGCATCTCGAACGGCACGCCGTCGCGACCGATCCGCAGCTGGCGGTAGACCACCGGCCCGCGGCTGCCGAGCTTGATCCAGATCGCCGCGACCGCCAGCAGCGGCGAGAGCAGGACGAGCGCCAGGGCGGCGATCGCGAGGTCGACGGCGCGCGGCATCAGCGCGTCCCCTCCGCCTTCTCCCAGCGGCCGCCGGCACCGCCGCGGAGCCGGTCCCAGAGGCCGAGGGCGATCGAGGCGGTGGTCTCGACGTAGTAGCGGGCGATGCGGAAGGGGGCGATCGGGATCGCCCGGGCCAGGGCCGCGGCGAGGAAGAGCGCCGCCTGGGCGACGAAGGCGAGGTCGTAGACCCAGCCGTCGGCGAGCAAGAAGGCGTTGGCGACGAAGACGACGAGGTGGAGGAAGGGGCTGGCGTAGCGCAGCAGTCGGTGGCTGAGGAGCTCGAAGAGGTAGAGCGGCGAGTAGCCGCGCGGGCTGACCATCCCTTCGCCGACGACGATGTCCCAGAGGCCGACCATCATCCGCCGTTTGCGGGCCAGCTCGCCCTCCAGCGTCGGCACCATCTTCTCCCGCGCCCGCGCCGCCGGCTCATACAGCGAGCGCAGGCCGCGCTTGGCGAAGAGGAAGGGGAAGGAGAGGTCGTGGCTGCCGGAGGCGGGCAGCGGCAGGTAGGCGTCGGCGCGAACCGCGTAGATCGCGCCGTTGCCGGCGGTGACCCCGGCCAGGTCGGACTCCATCCCCCGCACCGCCATCTCGTAGCGCCAGTAGGCGCCCTCGAGGTTGTCGCCGCTGGAGTCGACGAAGCGGACCTGGCCGCAGACGTAGGCGACGCTCGGGTCGGTGAAGGGCGCGACCAGGCGGGCGAGGGCGCCCGGGTCCCACTCGGCGTTGGCGTCAGAGAAGGCGAGGACTTCGCCGGAGGCCTGCCCGGCGGCGGCGTTCAGCGCCGCGACCTTGCCCCCCGGCGGCAGCTCGAGGACGAGGTCGGCGCCGGCCTCGCGGGCGCGCTCGGCGGTGGCGTCGGCGGAGCCGTCGGAGGCGACGACGACCTGCAGCAGCTCGCGCGGGTACTCGGAGGCGAGCGCGTCGGCGACCTTGGTGGCGATCACCTCCTCCTCGTCGTAGGCGGGGATGATCAGCGAGACGAAGGGAACGGCGCTCGACTCCGGCAGCGCCCGGTCCTCGAGCTCGGCGCCGCGGCGGTCGGCCGCGGTCGGAGCGATTTCGCGATCGACCGCCGGGTTCCGCATCCGCACCAGCACCGCCAGCAGCAGCGGGTAGCCGAGGTGGGTGTAGACGAGGGCGCCGGCGCTGAGCCAGAAGAGGACCGCGGCGACGATCACCGTCCCCCCTCCCCCCAGGCGGCGAGCAGCTCGCGGTAGAGCTCGAGGGTGCGGTGTGCGGCCTCGTCCCATGAGTAGGGGCCGGCGGCGGCGGCGCGGGCTGCGGCGGCCAGCTCGGCGCGGGCGGCCTCGTCTTCGACCAGCTCGTTGAGGGTCTCGGCGAGGGTGCGGCTGTCGCCGGGCGGGACGAGGCGGGCGGCGCCGGTCGCCGCCACCTCGGGGAAGCCGCCGACTTCGGTCAGGACCAGCGGCACCCCGAAGGCGAGGCCGGTGTAGAGGACGCCGGAGTGCTCGGCGTCGAGGTAGGGCAGGGCGACGACGTCGGCGCGGCGGAAGATTGCCGGGATCTCGCGGTCCTCGACGAAGCGGGTGACGAAGCGGACCCGGCCACCGGCCCGTTCGGCCAGCGCCCGCAGCGGGGTGACGTCCATGCGCGGGTTGCCGACGACCCAGAGCTCGGCGCCCGGGACCCGCCGAAACGCCTCCAGCAGCACCTCCAGCCCCTTATATGGACGCAGCAGCCCGAAGGAGAGCACGACCGGCCCCTCGGCCCCCTCCAGCTCGGCCGGCAACGGCGCCTCGTCGGGGAGCCGGGTGAGGTAGTCGAAGGCGCCATGGGGAATCACCCGGACCCGCTCGGCCGGCAGCCCGACCTCGTCGCGGAGCCGGGCGGCGCTGTGCTCGGAGTGGGCGACGACCGCGTCCATGCGGCCGAAGGCGCGGCGGGTCGAGGCGACCTCGCGACGGCTCGGGTTCGGGGAGAGGATGTAGTGGGCGGTCATCACCCGCGGTCGGGTCGAGGGCAAGAGCAGCGAGTCGACCCCCGGCAGGGTCAGCCACTGGTAGTGGACGACGTCGGCGTCGGCGTTGCGGCGGAAGCGCAGCATGTCGCCGGCGTGCTCGGCGAGCTTGAAGGGGAGGCGGGCGGAGGCGTCGAGGCCGCGGGCGCTGCTGCGCCGGTAGAAGGACTCGGAGACGGCGTAGCCCTCGGGCTCGGGGACGGGGCCGTAGAGGAAGCGGCTGGTGACCAGCTCGACCTCGGCGCCGCCACGCGCCAGCGCCGCCGCGAGGGCGCGGTCGTAGGGCGGCGTGAACGCCGAGGGATCGACGATTTGGACTCTCATCGCTGTCTGACTCCGTTGGACACAATGCGGCGCCTAATAGATGTCGGAAGTTTCTCCAGCACGAGACACGCGATTATCGTCACCCTCTTGCCTGCCGCGCTCTCCTACTGCGTCGTGAACACCGAAGGCCGCGAGCTGCTGCTCGCCTGCCTGGAGGCGATCGAGCGCACGCACCCGCCCAGCGTCGTCCACGAGGTGCTGGTCCTCGACAACGCCTCGCAGGACGGATCGGCCGAGGCGGTGCGCGAGCGCTGGGGCCACCGGGTGCGGGTGATCGAGCGCCAGCGGCGGACCGGCAAGGCCGCCAACGACACGACCCTGCTGGAAGCGGCGAAGAACGACTACTGCCTGCTCTTGAACGAGGACTCCGAGCTGCGCCCCGGCGCGGTGCCGGCGCTGCTGGCGGCGATCGAAGCCGACCCGAGGGCCGCCGCGGCGACCCCGCAGCTGCTCGACTCCGCCGGCCGCCCCACCCCCTGCGCCTGGCGCTTCCCCGGCGTCGGCACCGCCCTCGCCGGCGCCCTCTTCCTGCACCGCCGGCTGACCGTCGAGAGCAAGGGGATGAAGACCCGGCGGGTCGAGTGGGCGCAGTCGAGCGCGCTGATCGTCCGCCGCGCCGCGGCCGCCGAGGTCGACTACCTCGATCCCGACTTCTTCGTCTACTACGACGAGTGCGACTTCGCCAAGCGCCTCGCCGACGCCGGCTGGCACGAGCTCTACGTCCCCTCCGCCGAGGCGGTCCACCACGACCAGCTCAACACCGACCTCGCCGCCGGCCTCCCCCGCATCGTCGAATTCCACCGCAACCGCGACCTCTACATGCGAAAGCACCACGGCCGTGCCGCAGCCCTCACAGTCCGCGCCCTTACCGCCTGGGCCTACGCCGTCCGCGCCGCCGTCGCCTCCGCCCGCCGCCAACCCACGGCCCCGATCTTCCGCGCCCATGCCCGCCAGGCGCTCTTCCCCAAGCGCGGCGAAAGCATCCGCGATCGCGCCGAACGCCAGGGTCCCTGACGTTCCGCTGTTCCTTATCCACACCACATCGAGATAAGGAACAGCGCAAGGGGGGTCAGGCGGTGCGGTCTTCGTCCATGCGCTCCGCCTCGTAGACCTCCGGCAGGGCACCTTCGACCGCGGGCTCCTGGGCGCGAAGGGCGGCGATGCCGGCGACGATCCGCCCCGGGTGGCGGAGCTGGACGATCCAGCCGCGCTCCTCCGCGGTGAAGAAGCCGCTGAGCCAGAGCAGGGCCGGATAGAGGGCGACGAGGAGGGCGCGGCCGAGGAAGCCGAGGACACCGGAGGTCGGCAGCAGCAGCTCGCCGATCGCGATCAGGGCGGCGGCCGAGCCGACCACGCGGGCGAGGCGGGCCCACTGGTAGGGCACCGGGAAGAGGCGCTGGGTGAAGACGTACATCAGCACCGTCACGACCAGGTAGGAGGCGACGAGCGCGAGCGCGGCGCCGACGATTTCCAGCGGCGGCACCAGCAGCAGGTTGAGGACGACGTTGGCGAGCAGGGCGGCGATCGCCGCGGGGAGATTGAACTCGGTGCGACCGGTCCGGCCGAGGATCACGACCATCGCCATGTAGAGCGCGTAGAGGGTGACCGCGGCGGCGAGTGGGCCGACCGCTTCGTAGGAGTCGAAGAATTTCGGGTCGGCGAGGGCGCGGACGATCCAGCGGGCCTCCAGCCACATTCCGGTGACGACGAAGGCGCAACCGGCGACGAACAGGGTGATCACCGTGGCGTAGACGGCGCGCGCCTCGTCGTCGTCGCGGATCGAGTAGGCGAGCGGCGGCCAGGCGAGCTGGAAGCCGCGGACGAGGACGTTGATCGCCTGGGCGAATTTAACTGCCAGCGAGTAGAGGCCTGCCTCGGCGAGGCTGATCGTGCGGACGATGATCAGCCGGTCGACGAAGTTGAGCAGGTAGAGCGAGACCTCGGCCGGCATCGTCGGCAGGCCGAAGCGGAAGAGCCGGCGCAGCATCGCCGGGTCCGGGCGCAGGCTCAGTCGCCGCAGGTTGAGCGCGACGAGGCCGACGACGAAGACGGCACCGGTCGCGTAGCTGCCGAGCAGCAGGCCGCGCGCCCCTTCGCCGAGGCCGACGACGAGGACGACGGTGACCGCGATCGTCGCCACCACGTTGGCGATCGTGGTCAGGAAGTAGGCCCGCGCCCGCTCTTCGACCCGGAACAGGGTGAGGAGGAATTCCATCATCGTCAGCACCCAGAGGCCGCCGATCGAGATCCGCGCCAGCTCCGCCGCCGGCTGGTCGAGCACCAGTTCGGAGAGCGGCTTCGCCAGCGGCAGGCAGACGAGCGCCCCCAAGGTCGAAAGCCAGAAGAGGGCGGCGAAGCTGGCGCGGACGACCCGGTCGGGGTCCTCGCCCGGCTGGTAGTAGAAGCGCAGCAGCGCCTCGATCAAGCCGAAGCGGACGACGATCGAGGCGGTGACGACCGCCGCGAACATCAGCTCCGCGGCGCCGTAGTCGGCCCTGCTGAGATGGCGCGTGTAGAGCGGCAGCAGCGCGACCGCGATCAGTTTCGAGAGGATGCTCGCCGCCGTGTAGGCGGCGCCGGTGGTGGCGAGGCGGCGCAGGTAGCCGGACACGGCCCCAGCCTAGGCGGGCTCGGCGGCGGCCGGAGCGGCTGCGCCCGACCCGTCGCCGCCGCCCGCCCGCTGCCGCGCCGCCGCCAACGAGGCCCCGACGGCCAGAAGCACCCAGGTGATCGGGTCCTCGAAGAAGCCGGCGTAGGCCATCGTGTGGAGCAGCAGGGCGACGAAGGTGGCGAGGACGGCGGCGCGGGCGGCGTCGGCGACGGTCGCCTCGCGCCCCGGCGCCCGCGCCCACATCCCCGCCCCCATCGTCCACAGCGCGACGACGATCAGGCCGACGTAGGCGGCAAGGCCGAGCAGCCCCTGCTCGGAGGCGACGGTGATCGGCTCGGTGTGGGAGATCGTCACCGGCAGGTCCTTGTTGCTCGAGTGGTCGCGGTAGGCGTGCTGGAAGGCGCCCGAGCCGTAGCCCTGCAGGGGCCGTTCGCCGAACAGTTCGAGGCCGCCGGAGACGAGGTCGGCCCGACCGCTGGTGTCGATGTTGAGCCGCACCTTGTAGCCGCCGGAGAAGAGCACGACGAGGACCGCGCCGACGACGCCGACGGCGACCGCGGCCAGCGTCCACTTGAGGCTCCAGCGCATCGCCGCGAGCACCGCGAGGCCGCCGAGCAGGGCGACGAAGCTCGACTGCGAGAAGGTCTGGGCGAGGCCGATCCAGATCACCAGCAGCGCCCCGGCGAGCAGCCAGAAGTTGCGGCGGTCCCGCACCCAGAGCAGCGCCGTGGTGACGACGACGAGGACCAGCGCCAGGTAGCGGCCGTAGACGTTGGGGTCCCAGAAGACGCTGTTGACCCGGAAGTAGGTGTGGAATTCGTTCGAGCGGATCACCGCGTCGTTCCAGAACAGCGAGCGGCTGACGTACTCGACCGAACCGACGAGGACGAAGGCGACCGCCTCGACCGCGACCAGGACCAGCGTCGCCGCCAGCAGCCGCCGGTCCCACTCGACGTCTGAGAGCAGGGCGTAGGCGACGGTGAAGGGGACGAGGAAGAAGCAGGTGTTCTGCAGGGCTTTCGAGAAGTCGCCGGAGTAGAGCGACTGCAGCGCGTAGAGGACGACGAAGAGGGCGAGCAGCCGCGGCAGCCACAGCACCGGCCCGCGCAGGCGCCCGGGCGAAGGCGGCGGCCGCGACCAGTCCCGCAGGATGACGGCGAGGACGCCGCCGCCGATCACCAGGTAGAGCGGCACCAGCAGGTTGGCGGTGTCGCCGCCGGAGTGCAGCGGCACCCGGAAGGGCAGCGCGGCGACGATCGCCAGCGGCAGCAGCACCGGCCAGCGGCGGAAGACCGCCGCGAGGACGACGACCGCCACCGCCCCTGCCGCCAGCAGCGCCGCGAGCTTGCCGCTGCTTTCGCGCAGGTCGACGATCTGCTGGGTGTGCCACTGGTCGCCGAGGATCAGGATCGGGAAGAGGATCAGCGCCACCGCCATCGCGGCCGAGCGGGCGCGGCCCGGCGGCAACAGCACGGCGGCGGGGCTGGCCAGGGCCGCGACGACGACGCCGAGCCCGGCGAGGAAGCCGCTCACCCGCAGGACCGTCCCGGTTTCGGCGCCACCCGGTGCAGGTGGATCGTCCCCGGCATCACCAGCACCCGGTCTTCGTCTTCGAGCTTGACCCGCAGCTTGTAGCGGCCCTTCGGCGCGACCCCGCCGCCGCGCTGCCGCCCGTCCCACCGATAGGTGTGGAAGTGGTAGCGCTTGAGGAACTCGCCGCGGGCCAGGGTCACGACCACCTTCCCCCCCGGCTTGACGATCTGCACGGTGGCGTCGTTGGAGGTGGTGGTGCGGAAGCGGATCCGGATCGTGTCGTTGACGCAGTCGCCGTTCGGGGTGAAGCTCGGCCGCCCGTGCACCCCGAGCGTGGTCCGATCGATCAGCAGCGGGTCGCGCTTCAGGCGCTGGGCGTAGGCGAAGGCACCGACGGTGGCGAGGACGAGGAGCGCGAAGACGACCGCCGCGGGGCTACTGCGCCGTAGGGGCATTGTCTTCGCCGACGACGACGGCGACGTCCGCCCCTTCGGAGACTTCTTTGACTTCGCCGTTCATCGGTTGCAGCTTTTCGATGCTGAGCTGGCTGGCGACCTTCTTCGCTTCCGGCTTGTGGCCGCTGACGAACATCACCACGCTGCCTTCATAGGCGCTCGGCGTGTTGCCGACGGCGCCGACCTGGAAACCCTTTTTTTCGGCTTTGTTGCCGACGTCGGCGGCGAGGTTCGGGGTCGCGGTCCCGTTCAGCACCGCGACTTCGATTTCGCTCGGCTTCAGCTGCTGGGCCACCGCCTGGGTGCTACCGCCGCCGCTCTTAGTGCTGCCGCCGGAGCTGGTGACGGCGTAGATCACCCCGGCGGCGATCAGGACAACGACGACGAACACCGCGACTAGAACCAGTGGCCGCGAGAACGACTCCCCGTAGCCGGAGAAACGCTCGCCGAGTCGCTCCCTCCGGGTCAGTTCCGGCAGTCCTTCCTCGCGCCGCTGGCGGCGGGTTTCGCGGTTCTCGACCGCCTCGTGTTCGGCGGTCCGGGCAGCCTCCAGCTCGCGCAGCTCTTCCGCCCGCTGGGCGGCGATCGCCGAAGTCGACTCCTTGCGCTCGGCGTCGCGCTCGGGAGCCGAGCCGGCCCAGTCGCGGAGGCGGCGGATGTCCCGCCCGTGGGCGAAGGAAAGCAGTGCCAGGACGGCGAGGCCGAAGAACGCGGCCAACCCTGCGTAGGACCCGATTTCTTTTAGGACGTCGAGCAAGAGGCGGGAAGGCTATTCGTCATAGACGACCGTCGCGGCGTCGCCGCCCGGTGCGGCGATCAGCTCGACGACTCGCTCCGCCAAGTTAGCCTCGTCGCCGGCCAGAACCAGGTGTTCGAGCGAGGCCATGGTCCGATCGATCCACTCGGAGTCGAGCGGGGTCGAGCGCACCGCCCGGTAAATCCGCCGCGCCGCGGTCGGCTGCGGGTCCTCGCCCTCGCTGTAAAGCACCTCGTGCAGCTTCTCCCCCGAGCGCGGCCCGGTGAACTCGATCGCGATGTCGGCTTCGGGCTCGTAGCCAGCGAGCCGGATCATGTTGTGGGCGAGGTCGACGATCCGCACCGGCTCGCCCATGTCGAGGACGAAGACTTCCCCCTTGCCGGCGCCGATGTCGCCGGCCCGGATCACCATCTGCACCGCCTCCGGGATCGTCATGAAGAAGCGGGTCATCTCCGGGTGGGTGACGGTGACCGGGCCGCCGCGCTCGATCTGGCGGCGGAAGATCGGCACCACCGAGCCAGAGGAGCCGAGCACGTTGCCGAAGCGCACCGCGGCGAAGCGGGTGCCGGGGTGGCTGACCGCGGCCGCCTCGACGATCCACTCGGCCATCGCCTTCGAGGCTCCCATCACGGTCTTCGGGTCGACCGCCTTGTCGGTGGAGATCAGGACGAAGCGCTCGGCCCCGGAGGCGGAGGCGGTTTCGGCGGTGACCTTGGTCGCCAGGGCGTTGTTGCGGACCGCCTCCAGCGGGTTCTGCTCCATCAGCGGCACGTGCTTGTAGGCGGCGGCGTGGAAGACGATGTCCGGCTTGAAGCGCTGCATCACCTCGAGCATCCGGTGCGGCTCCTTGCAGTCCGCCAGCACCGACTCGGCGTTGGTGAAGTGGCGCTCATCGATCATCTCGCGGTCGATCTGGAAGAGGTTGTCCTCGGCGTGGTCGAGCATCACCAGCAACCGCGGCTTGACCTGGGCGATCTGGCGGCAGAGCTCGGAGCCGATCGAGCCGCCGGCGCCGGTGACGAGGACGCGTTTGTCGGTCAGGTAGGCGCCGACCCGGTCGAGCTCGCGGACGATCGGCTCGCGGCCGAGCACGTCCTCGACCTGGACCTCGCGCAGCTGGCGGTTGAGCTGGACGCCGCCACGCAGCAGCTCGAACACGGTCGGCAGGGTGCGAACGCTCAGCTCGCGCTCGCGACAGGCGGCGACGACGTGGCCGCGCAGGGTGCCCGGGGCCGAGGGGATCGCGATGATCACCTCGTCGGGGCTGGTCTCGTCGAGGATCGAGGCGATCTCCTTGGTCGAGCCGAGCACCTTGAGTCCGCCGGTCATCCGCATCCCCCGCTTGCGCGGGTCGTCGTCGACGAAGCCGATCGCGGTGGCGCCGAGGTTCGGGTTCAGCTGCAGCTCGCGGACCACCATCTGGCCGCCGGAGCCGGCGCCGACGATCAGCACCTCGCGCTTCGGCAGCCGCTCGCCGCGGCTCGGCCGCTCGACGATCAGCCGCACCGCGAGGCGGGCGCCGGCGATCAGGATCAGGGTGAGGACGAAGTCGGTGACCTCGACCGAGCGCGGCAGCCGCGGGTCCGGCTGGAAGATCGCGAAGAGGACGACCAGCAGGGCGCTGGCGACGGCGACGGCGCGAAGGATCTGGATGAAGTCGCGGCCGCTGACGTAGCGCCACCACTTCTGGTAGAGCCCGAAGCCGGCGAAGACGACGAGCTTGCCGATCACGACCAGGCCGACCGTCTGGCCGAACAACACCTCGTAGCGGTGCGGCCAGCCGTGCGGGTCGTCGAGGAAGCGCAGCTGGAAGGCGAGGAAGTAGGCGAGCGCGACGAGCAGGGCGTCGGCTGCCAACTGGATCACCCGGATGCGGTAGACGGGGTGGTTCAGGCGGCTCATCGGAGGGCGTCAAGTGTACGGGGGGAATCCGGTTCCGGTGGCGATTCCCCCTACGATGTTCCGCTCCATGCCGAGCCACGTCCTCTTGGCCAGCCTCACCGGCCCGATCGTCGACTTCTGCGTCGAAGTGATCGAAAGCACCGGCCTCGCCGGCATCTTCCTGCTGATGGGGGCCGGCTCTGCCTGCATTCCGATCCCCAGCGAGGCGGTGATGCTGTTCGCCGGCTTCAGCGTCTCCAACGGCGACCAGACGCTGTTGGGGATCTGCCTCGCCGGCTTCCTCGGCAACATGGCCGGCTCCTGGCTGACCTACGCGATCGGCTACTTCGGCCGCATCGACCTACTCGAACGCAACAAGCTGGTCCACGTCAGCCCGGCGCGCCTGGCCCGGGTCGACGGCTGGTTCCAGCGCCACGGCGACGCCACCGTCTTCTTCTGCCGGATGATCCCGCTGGTCCGCGCCTTTATCTCGCTGCCGGCCGGCCTGGCAAAGATGCCGTTCTGGCGCTTCACCTGGCTGACCGCGCTCGGCTCGATCCCCTGGGTGGTCGGCTTCGGCCTGCTCGGCCGCGCGGTCGGCGACCAGTGGGAAAAGTGGCGCGAGCACCTCTCGATCCTCGATTACCTGGTCGTCGCGGCCCTGGTCGTCCTCGTCGTCTACTGGCTGGTCAAGCGACGCGGCGGCGGTTCCGACGCGGAGCCGCCGAGCGGCGAGGAGCGCGTCGGCGCCCCGGCCGCCGGCCCCGGGGCTTGAGCGCCGGCGGGCTTCCCGGCCGGCGGGCGGCGGCCCTCGGCCTCGTCCAGGGCCCGGCCGAGCTGCTGCCGGTCTCCAGCTCCGCCCACATCGTCCTCGTCCCCTGGCTGCTCGGCTGGGAGTGGGAGGAACTCGACCCGGAGCTGCGCAAGAGCTTCGAGGTAGCGCTGCACGCCGGCGCCGCGGCGGCACTGGTGATCGGCCAACGGAGGCTGATCGGGGAGGAGCTGCGCCACTTCGATCCCTCCCGCGCCCTGCTCCTGGCGCTCTCCTTCCTCCCCGCCGCCGCGGTCGGCTACTTCGGCGAGCGGCAGATCGAGCAGCGCCTCGGCGGGCCCCGCGCCACCGCCTTCGGCCTGCTCGCCGGCGCCACCCTGATGCTGCTCGCCGACCGCCGCGAGCAGCTCCGCGGCCGTGGCGAAGCGACCCCCGCCGACGGCCTCGCCCTCGGCGTCGCCCAGGCGGCGGCGCTCGCCCCGGGCGTCTCCCGCAACGGCGTCACCCTGGCGGCAGCCCGCTGGCGTCGCTTCTCCCGCGACCAGGCCAACCTGCTCTCGCGGACCGTGGCGCTGCCGATCATCGTCGGTGCCACCGCGCTGAAGGGCGCCCGCCTCGCCCGCCGCGGCACCACCCGGGAGCTGCGCCGCACCCTCGCCGTCGGCGCCGGCGCCTCCTTCGCCTCGACCCTCGCCTCGCAGGGATTGATCGGCCTGGTCGAGCGCGACCGCGCCCTCTGGCCCTACGCCGCCTACCGCGCAGGACTGGCAACCGCGGTCCTCGTCAAACTGCGGTTTTGCAGCTAAATCCAAAATTTGGATGAATTTGGATTCAGTTTGGATTTCGCTATGATGTCCAAATCTTGGATGAATTTGGATTTCATTTGGAGTTCGCGTGTACATAGCCAAGGCCCCATCTCCGGGGGAGCTCATTAGCCAGCTGGGCGTCGACGGAGCCGCTGCGGCTCTCCAGGCACCTACCGAGGGGGTCCAGCGCGACCGATATCTCCACTGGGACAAGCTCCGCCGCTTGGAGCCACCGGACGGACTGAGTAGCGAGCAGTGGTGGCTCAAGATAAAGCTCTCGCGAGGGGCGGAATTCAGGAGCTTCCCGCTGAGATCGGTCGACGGAGACTGGTTCGGCTACACGGTCCCCGACCGACTCCTGCGGCAGTTGCATCGCATCGACCAGCGGGCGGCGGGCGAGGTCGCGATGGACGAGGTGGCTACCTCAGAGCACGAGGCCGGACATCGGTTTTTGGTCAATTCCCTGATGGAGGAGGCGATCCGCTCCAGCCAACTGGAGGGAGCGACGACCTCGCGGGTCCGAGCGAAGGAGCTGCTGCGGAGCGGCCGCGAACCGAAAGACCGCAGCGAGCTGATGATCGCCAACAACTACCGGGCGCTCCAGTTCATGCGCGAGGAGATGGGGAATGCCCTGAACTCGGAGAGCGTCCTCGAGCTGCACCGGATCGTCACCGCCGGAACTCTCGACGACTCTGACGCCGCCGGCCGGCTGCAGCAGCCGGGCGAAGAGCGAGTTGCGGTCTACGACCGCGATGACGGCGAGCCGGTCCACATCCCACCGCCAGCCGAGCAGTTGCCGGAGCGGCTGGCGGCGATGTGCGAGTTCGCCAACGAAGGAGAAGACGGCGAGCCGTTCATCCATCCAGTCCTGCGGGCGATTCTGCTCCACTTCTGGCTGGCCTACGACCATCCGTTCGAGGACGGCAACGGCCGCACGGCGCGGATCCTCTTTTTCTGGGCGATGCAGGCACGTGGCTACTGGCTCGCCGAGTACCTGCCGATCTCGCGGTTGATCCGCAAAGCGCCAGGCCAATACGTCCGCGCCTTCGTCGAGACGGAGACCGATGGCGGTGACACGACCTACTTTCTGCTCAACCAGCTGCAGACGATTGAACGGGCGATCGAGGACCTCCACGTATACCTGCAGAAGAAGATCGCCGAGACGAGGAACGTCGAGTCGCTGTTGCAGGCCGACGACAATCTGAACGGTCGGCAGTTGGCGCTCCTCACCGACGCCATTCGTCGTGCCGACGCTCGCTACACGTTCGCGAGTCACGCGACGAGCCATCGCGTGACGCACGAGACGGCGCGCTCGGACCTGCGGAGCCTCGTGTCCAGGGGCCTCCTGAACGAACGAAGGAACGGCCGCCAGTACATCTTCGACCCCGTGCCCGACATCGATGCGAAACTGCGAGGCGCAAATGCCTGACGCCTACGCCAAAGCCGGGGTCGACCAGGGGGCTGCGGATTCGGCGGTGGCCGGGCTGGTCCGGGCGCTGGGGGCGATCGAGCTGGATCGGCCGAGCGCGCAGGTGCCGCTGCCGGGGCATTACGCCAGCGTGATCCGGGTGGCGGAGAACCTCGGGGTGGCGCTTTCGACCGACGGGGTCGGGACGAAGCTGATCATCGCCGAAGAGCTGGGGCGGCTCGACACGGTCGGGATCGACTGCGTGGCGATGAACGTCAACGACGTGATCTGCGTCGGCGCCGAGCCGCTGGCGATGCTCGACTACGTCGCGATCGATCGGGCCAACCCGGAGATCTGCGAAGCGATCGGCGTCGGCCTGGCCCGGGGGGCGACCCTGGCCGGGATCGAGATCCCCGGCGGCGAGCTCGCCCAGCTCGGCGAGATGGTCCACGGGGTCGACGTCTCCGGCGCCTGCTTCGGCACCGTCGCCCTTGACGCGATCATCGACGGCGGCGCGGTCGCGCCCGGCGACGCGGTGATTGGTCTCCCCTCTTCCGGCCTGCACTCCAACGGCTACACCCTCGCCCGCAAGGCGCTCGAGGGGCTCGACCTCGGCGAGGACCCCGAGGGCCGGCTCGGCCGCCGGCTCGGCGACGCCCTGCTGGAGCCGACCGAGATCTACGTCAAGCCGATCGTCGAGCTGCTGCGCTCGGAGGTCGAGGTCCACGGCCTCGCCCACATCACCTCCGGCGGCACCGGCAACCTGCTGCGGCTGGCGGCTGAGGTCGGCTACGAGGTCGACGCGCCGCTGCCGGTTCCGCCGCTGTTCGAGCTGATCGCCGAGCGGGGCGGCGTCCCCGCCGAGGAGATGTACGAGGTCTTCAACATGGGCTGCGGCTTCTGCGTCGTCGTCCCCGCCGCCGACGAAGCGGCGGCGCTGGAGCTGCTGAGGGCGCACTATCCCGGCGCCGCCCGGATCGGCCGCGCGGTCGAGGGCCCGAAGCAGATCCACGCCTGAGCGCCCCTCGCCCGGCCGCAAAGCTGCACGCTTGCGTGCCTGGGCATGGCCAAATCGACCGCCTGGGGCCAATGCGTCCTAATGTTGACCGCCGAACCTCGATGGACCCCACCTCGACGAGCTCGCAGATGATCGGAACGGTGCTTTCCGGCCGTTACCGGCTGGAGGCGAAACTCGGCTCGGGTGGAATGTCGACGGTCTACCTCGCCCGCGACACCACCCTCGACCGGCCGGTTGCAGTGAAGGTGATGCACCGGGAGATGTCCGAGCAGGCCGACCAGCTCGAGCGCTTCCGCCAGGAGGCCCGCTCGGTGGCCAAGCTCTCCCACCCCAACGTCGTCGCGGTGATCGACGCCGGCGAGGACGGCGGCCACCCCTTCATCGTCTTCGAGTACGTCGAAGGCGAGACGCTGAAGCAGCGGATCAACCGGATCGGCGCCCTCGACGCCCAGGAAGCGCTTGCCTACGCGATCGAGGTCGCCCGCGGGCTGACCGTCGCCCACGCCCGCAACATGGTCCATCGCGACATCAAGCCGCAGAACGTCCTGATCGACTCCGAGGGCCGCGCGAAGCTGACCGACTTCGGGATCTCCCGTCAGCTCGAAAAAGACGGGATGACCGCCACCGGCCGCGTCCTCGGCACCACCGACTACGTCGCCCCCGAGCAGGCGATGGGCCGCGGCGTCGACCAGCGCTCCGACGTCTACAGCCTCGGCGTCGTCCTCTACGAGATGCTGACCGGCCAGGTCCCGTTCACCGCCGACAGCCAGGTCGGGGTGGCGATGAAGCACGTCAACGAGACCCTCCCGGACGTCCAGCAGCGGCGGCCCGAGCTCTCCGCCGCGGCGGCGCTGGTGGTCGAGCGGGCAACCGCGAAGGACCCAGGCGAGCGCTACGCCGACGTCGGCGAGATGATCGACGACCTCTCGACCGCGCTCGAGGTCGAGGCGGCCCGGGCCGGCCACAGCACCGGCGAGGCGACCAGCATCCTCGACGCGGTGCCGCCCGAAAGTCGCAAGCTCTCGACCCGGGCCCGCTGGTCGTGGGTGGCGATCGCGCTGATCGTCCTGGTCGGCGGCGGCGCCCTGGTTGCGACCCAGCTGATCGGCAATGGCAACAGCCCGGTTGGCAAGGGCAACGGCGGCGGCAACGGCGCCAAGGGCTCCCAGGTGGGGATCGAAGCGGCGACCGACTACGACCCCGAGGGCGACGAACAGGAGGAACCGCAGACGGTCGGCCTCGCCGTCGACGGCAACCCGACCGGCACCGCCTGGTCGACCGAGCACTACGACACCGAGGACTTCGCCGGCACCAAGGAAGGCCCCGACCCCGGCGTCGGCCTCTACGTCACCTCCGACGTGACCGCGCGGCCGAACGAGATGATCGTCCGCACCCCCACCCCCGGCTGGGACGCCCAGGTCTTCGCCAGCGCCTCCGGCCCGCCCGAAGACATCGAAGGCTGGGGCGAACCGGTGGGCGAAGTCAGCGACGCCTCCTCGACCCAGGCGATCGAACTCGAGGTCGCCAAGCCGGCCCGCTACTTCCTGCTCTGGTTCACCAAGGCCTCGCCGGCGCGCGACCAGGAAGACCGCTACCAGGTCGAAATCTCCGATGTGAAGCTGACCGAGTAGCCCCCGGCCGCCGCGGCTAGAACTCGAAGGCGCGGGCGCGCTGGTGGCGCTCGACGCCGAGGCGGACGAGGCGGTCGCAGAGCTCCGGGTAGGGCAGGCCGCCGGCCTCGAGCAGCTTCGCGTAGACGCTGGTCTCGGTGAAGCCGGGCATGGTGTTGATCTCGTTGACGAGGACGCGGCCGTCGGGCTCGACGAAGAAGTCGCAGCGGGCGAGGCCGGAGCAGCCGGCCAGGGCGAAGACCTCGGCGGCAAGCGAGCGCACCCGCTCCGCCCCCTCGGCCGGGATCCCGGCCGGCACCCGCAGCTCCATCCCGCCCTCGCCGTACTTCGACTCGAAGTCGTACCAGTCGGCGTGGGCGACGATCTGCCCCGGCTGCGAGGTCTGCAGCTCCGCGCCGGAGCCGTTGCCGAGGACCGAGCACTCGACCTCGAGCCCGCTCGCCGAGGCCTCGACGATCACCCGCGGGTCGTGGCGCAGCGCCACCTCGACCGCGGCGTCGAGCTCGGAGAGGGCGGTGACGCGGCTGATCCCGACGCTGGAGCCAAGCCGCGAGGGCTTCACCCAGAGGGGCAGCCCCAGCTCCTCGCAGCGACCCCACCAGTCGGCTCCCTCGACTGCGGCGAAGTCGACCTGCGGCACCCCCTGTTGGGCGAACAGCCGCTTCAGCGTCAGCTTGTCCATGCAGGTCGCCGAGGCGAGGACGTCGGAGCCGACATAGGGGAGGTCGAGGTACTCGAGCAGCCCCTGGACGCTGCCGTCCTCGCCGAAGGGACCGTGCAGGACCGGGAAGGCGACGTCGCAGTCGAGCAGCCCGCGGCCGGGGACGAGCTCGACCGTGGCGCCGGCGTGCGACCAGCCGCCGGCTCGCTCGATCCGCACCTCTGCCACCTCGTGGCCGGCGTCGGCGAGGCCGCGGGCGACCGAGGCGCCGGAGCGCAGCGAGACGTCGTGCTCGGAGGAGCGCCCGCCGGAGAGGACGGCGACCCTCATTCTTCTTCCAGGCCTTCTTCTTCTTCGGTCGGGGGCACGGTGCCGGCCCGCTTGCCGACGACGATCGCCACTTCCGAGCCGGGGGCGGCCGATTCGCCGCCGGAGGGGCTCTGGGCGACAACGAAGCCGATCTTCGCTTCGTTGGCGACTTCTTCTTCTTCGACGAAGGGGCCGAAGCCGGCTTCGCGCAGCGCTTCGACCGCTTCGCGTCGTTCCTCGCCGACCACACCCGGCACCTTCGCCTGCTTGCGCGCCTTGGCGACCACGACCGAGACCGTCGAGCCCGGTTCGACCTCTTCGCCGGCGCTCGGCGTCTGCTGCAGGACTTCTCCGGGCGAGCCGTTTTCGGTTTCTTCTTCGGAGACGGCCGGAACCAGGCCGCGGCCGCGGATCTCCTGCACCGCCAACCGCCGCTGGCTGCCGACCAGAACCGGCACCTTGGTCAGCTTCGGGCCGCGGGAGACGAAGATCGTCACCGTCGAGCCGTTGGTCGCGGCGTTGCCGCCACCCGGTTCGGTGTGGATCACCGTCCCTTCCGGCACCGTGCTCGAATTCTGGTTCACCACCTTGACCCCGAAGCCGATTTCTTCCAGCTGTTCTTCGGCTTCTTCCTGGGAGAGGCCGGAGAGCGGCGGCACCTTCGAGGAGCCGGGGCCGGCGCTGACCGTCAGCGCCACCTTCGGCTTCGAGCAGAAGAAGCTGAGGAAGGAGCAGTCTTCTTCGGCCTGGTCGGCCGGCGGCGAGGCGGCGGGGTCCTGCTCGAGCACCGTGTTCGGCGCCGCTTCGCGCTCGACCCGGGTGATCTTGCCGACTCCGAAGCCTTCCTGGTTCAGCAGCGCGATCGCCACGTTCAGCGGGTTGCCGGTGACGTCGGGCACGTCGGTGGTGTTGTCGCGGGTCAGCGCCAGGGCGATCAGCACCCCGACCAGGATCGCCGCGATCGCCGCCAGGACCCAGACCCAGCGCTTGCTCCCGTCCTCCTCCTCGTCCACCTCCTCCGGCACCGCGACAACCGGCGGCAGCGCCGCGAAGCTCGCCGTCCCCCGTCCGGCCCCCGGGTCGCGCATCGCCGCGTCGAGGGCGGCGATGAAGGCGTCGGCCGACTGGAAGCGCTGGCCGGGGTCCTTCTCCAGGGCCCGCATTACCACCGCGTCGAGCGCCGGCGAGACCCGCGGGTTCAGCGAGCTCGGCCGCTGTGGCGTCTGCGAAACCTGTTTCATCGCCACCGCCACCGCCGATTCGCCCTCGAACGGGACCCGCCCGGTGAGCGCCTCGTAGAGCATCACCCCGACCGAGTAGAGGTCGGAGACCGAGGTGACGTCGTAGCCCTGCGCCTGCTCGGGACTGAGGTAGTGCGGCGTGCCCATCACCGAGCCGGTCTGGGTGATCTCGGAGACGCCGGCCCGGGCGATCCCGAAGTCGGTGACGATGGCCTTACCGTCGCCGTCGACGATCACGTTCTGCGGCTTCAGGTCGCGGTGGACGATCCCGTGCTTGTGGGCGAAGCGGGCGCCTTCGAGCACCTGGCGGATCAGCGCCACCGCCTGCTCGGGGCTGAGCCCGCTCTCGATCATCTGCTTCAGCGTCGGGCCCTCGACGTACTGCATCGCGATGAAGTAGGTGCCTTCGTATTCGCCGCGGTCGTAGACCGCGACGATGTTCGGGTGCTGCAGCCCGGCGGCCGATTCGGCCTCGCGGCGGAAGCGCTCGACGAACTCGCGGTCCTGGGAGTAGCGGCGGTGCAGGGCCTTCAGCGCTACCCGCCGCTGCAGGTGCGCGTCCTCGGCCAGGTAGACGTCGGCCATGCCGCCGCCGCCGATCCGCTGGACGACGCGATAGCGGCCGTCGATGACGCTGCCGTCGGCGATCTCAGCCATCGAGCCTCCTTCGTTTCCCCACGCTCATTCCCCTTCTTCCCCCGCCAGGATCGTTTCGGCGACGTCCCGGAAGATCGGAGCGGCGACGTCGTTGCCGAACTGTTCGGTGCACTCGACCGAGGCCGCGATCGCGATCTTCGGCTCGTCGGCCGGGGCGAAGCCGATGAACCAGGCCTGGTTCTCTTCTTCGCCGCCGCCGCAGGCTTCGTTGCCGGGCGTTTCCGCGGTGCCGGTCTTGCCGGCGACCGGGACGCCGGAGATCGCCGCGTTGGTGCCGGTGCCTTCGCTGACCACCCCTTCCATCGCCGTGGTCAGCTCTTCCGCGACTTCGCCCGAGATCGGTTGGCTGTATTCGTCGGGGCTGAGGCGTTCGACCACGCGCCCATCGGGGTCGATCACCCGGTTCCAGATCTGCGGCTTCATCAGCTTGCCGCCATTTCCGACCGCGCTGGCGACCATCGCCATCTGCAGCGGCGAGGCCAGCAGCCGCTCCTGGCCGATCGCGACGCGGCCGAGGTCGACCGGATCGTCGCGATTGAGGAAGCGCCCTTCTTCGTAGTCGAAGACGCCGCTCTTTTCGAGCTCGCCTTCGGGCAGGTCGATCGGCGGCTTCGCGTTGAAGCCGAACTTTTCCATCGTTTCGAACAGCTTGTCTTGGCCGACTTTCTGGCCGAGCTGGGCGAACCAGGTGTTGACCGAGTTGGTCAGCGCGGTGTCGAGCGGAATCGGCCCGAAGTCCTCTTCGAAGTCGTTGGCGAGGATGTGGCCTTCGTCTTCGATCGAGCCCGGTGCGTCGATCGTCGAGTCGGGCGTGATCGTGCCGCTCTGCAGTCCCGCCGCCGCGGTCACGACCTTGAAGGTCGAGCCCGGCGGATAGACGCTCTGGCTGGCCCGGTCGACCAGCGGCGTTTCGATTTCGTTGGTGTTCAGCTTTTCGATTTCGTTGGGGATCCGGTTGGGGTCATACGGCGCGTTCGAGGCCATCACCTTGACCTCGCCGGTGCTCGGTTCGATCGCCACCACGGCGCCGAACCCGGCTTCCTCGAGGTCGCCCAAAGCCACCTTCTGCGCTGCGGCGTCGATGTTGGTGACGATGTCGTTGCCCTCCTGCTTGGCGCCGGTGATCTCGTCCAGGATCGATTCGAATTCGGAGCCTTCGCCGACCAGTTCTTCGTTGTGGAACTTCTCGAACTCCGAGGAGCCGTATTCGGCATAGCTGTAGCCAATCGGGTGACCGTACAGCGAGCCCTGCGGGTAGCGGCGTTCGTAGCGCAGATTGCTCCCCTGCCCTTTCTTGATCGACTTCGCGATCACGGTGCCGTCGGCGGCGAGGATGCGGCCGCGCTTGATCTGCTGCGCCTCGAACTGCGGCCGCTTGTTGACGTTTTTTTCCTTCAGCGCCTTGGCGTCGAAGACCGACCAGTAGGACGTGAAGCCAACCAGGACGCCGAAGAGGACGACGATGAAGGCGAAGAGTTTGACGATCTGCCGGTTCATCTAGACGGCTCCCACGGCGAGCGCTTCGCGACCGCCGGGTTCGACCGCTTCGCGGCGGGCGCGGTCGGAGACCAGCAGCAGCAGGGCGACGAGGACGAAGTTGGCGACGATCGAGCTGCCCCCGTAGGAGACGAACGGCAGGGTGACGCCGGTCAGCGGGATCACCCGGGTGACGCCGCCGACGATGACGAAGGCCTGGATCGCGAAGACCGCGGTCAGCCCGGTCGCCAGCAGCTTCGAGAAGCCGTCGTTGGCGATCAGGGCGATCTTGAAACCGCGGGCGGTGACCAGCAGGTAGACGAGGATCAGCCCGCAGGCGCCGAAGAGGCCGAGCTCGTTGACGATCAGGGCGTAGATCGTGTCGGTCTGCGCCGCCGGCAGCAGCGGCCGGTTGGGAAAGCCGGGGATCGTGATCAGCGCCTGGCCGAAGCCTTTGCCGAAGAGGCCGCCGTCGGCCTGGGAGAAGATCGACTGGAGGATCTGGTACCCGTTGCCGTGGGCTTCGGCGTAGGGGTGCAGCCAGACCTCGACCCGGTCGTGGACGTGCGGCACCGTGGTCGCGAAGAACCAGGCGCCGACGACGAACATCGCCATCCCGATGACGACGAAGCTGAAGCGGCCGGTGGCGACGTAGAGCAGGGCGAGGAAGGCGGCGAAGAACATCAGCGAGCTGCCGAGGTCGCGGATGAAGACGAGCATGAACATCGAGGCCCCCCAGACCACCAGCATCGGCCCGAAGTGCTTCAGCGGCGGCAGGGTGACGCCGAGGACGCGGCGGGCGCCGACGATCAGCACCTCGCGGTTCTCGCGTAGGTAGCTGGCGAGGAAGATGACGATCGCGATCTTCGAGAACTCGGCCGGCTGGAAGGCGAGCGGGCCGATCTTGACCCCGAGGTAGGCGCCGTTGACCTGCTGGCCGATCCCCGGCAGTCGCGGCGCCAGCAGCAGCAGCAGGCCGATCGAGGCGATGATGTAGCGGTAGCGCTCCAGCACCTCGTAGTCCTTGAGGAACTGGATCGTCAGGGCGAAGAGGACGAGCCCGAGGACGAACCAGTTGGCCTGGTCGCGGGCGAGGCTTTCGTCGATTCGGTAGACCATCACCAGCCCGATCGCGGTCAGCAGCGCGACCAGCGGGAACAGGTAGGGGTCGGCGTTGGGGAGGCGGATCCGCAGGTAGATGTGGGTCGCCAGGCAGACGGCGAGGAAGTAGGCGCCGAACAGCAGGCTGGCGTTGCCGAGTTTCGAGTCCTCCTGGGCGAAGACGGCGGCGAAGCCGGCGGTGAGGAGGAGCGCGACCGGGACCAGCGCGACCAGCTCCCGGTTGCGGGCGGACGACCTCAAGGCGAGCTTCCCGTTCCGGTTTTCGCCGTCGCGTGCTCCTGGTTCTGGAGGATTTCTTCGATCAGGTCGACGGCGTCGTCGCGGGAGCGGAGGTCATGGCCGGTGACCGCGTCGCGGCGCCGTTCCGGCAGCGCTTCGGTCTGGATCGGGATCGAGTAGCGCTCGTCGTAGAGCTTGATCCCGAAGGGCAGTTCGTAGGGCACGCCGCGGTAGAGGGAGACCCGGCCGGCGTCGTCGGTGCCGAGGAACCAGACCTTGTGCAGGCCGACGATCGCCCCGACCACGAGCGCCGCGACGATGATCAGCGGTACCGCAATCGCCAGCACCTTCCGCAGCCGATGCCGCTTCGGCTTCGTCTCGATCTGCTCGCGCCGCTTCCGCGCCGCCTCGGCGGCGGCGCGTTTGCGCACCTCGGTCGCCGAGAGCCCGGCCGCCTCGGCACTGGGCCCGATCAGCGTCGCCCCCTCCTCCCCGGCTGGCGCCCCAGCAGCATCGGCGAGACGGAAGCAGAGGACGGTGATGTTGTCGCGGCCGCCGGCCCGGTTGGCTTCGTCGACCAGGGTCCGCACCGCCGACTCCATCGAAGAGGCCCGCCCGAGTAGGCGGGCGATGTGATCGTCGTCGAGCATCGTCGTCAGCCCGTCCGAGCAGATCAGGAAGACGTCGCCCGCCAGCGCCGGCACCGTCTGCAGGTCGACCTGGACCTCCGGTTCGGGCCCGAGCGCGCGGGTGATGATCGAGCGCTGCGGGTGGTCCTCGGCCTGGGCCTCGGTCAGCTGGCCTTTGCGCCGCATCTCCTCGACCAGCGAATGGTCGCGGGTCAGCCGTTCGAGCTTGCCGGCGCGGAAGCGGTAAGCGCGGCTGTCGCCGACGTGGCCGATCGCCACCTCCTCGGCCTCGGGGTCGAGGATCGCCGCCGTCGTCGTCGTCCCCATCCCGGCCAGGCCGGGGTCCTGGCGGGCCTGCTCGTGGATCGCCCGGTTGGCGATCTGGATCGTCTCCTCCAGCACCCGCTCCGGCGGTCCCGCTGGCATCGGCGCTTCGAAGGCGGCGACCGCGGCTTTGGAGGCGACCTCGCCGGCCTGGGCGCCGCCCATCCCGTCGGCGACGACGAACAGCGGCGAGCGGGTGAAGACCGAGTCCTCGTTGGCGTTGCGCTGGCGGCCGGTGTCGGTCCGCACCGCCTGGTCGTCGATCCGCAGCGTCATCGCGCCGGCACCGCCGCCGTCGCGTCACCCACCGCCCCGCTCCGCCGCGCCCTGCTCACGTCTCGAACCTGAAGACGGTGTCGCCGATCTGGATCGCGTCGCCGTCGACCAGCTCGGCTTCGCCGTGCAGGCCGGCGCCGTTCAGCAGAGTGCCGTTGGTCGAGTTCATGTCCTCCACGTAGAACCGGTCGGCGCGCGGGAAGACTCGGGCGTGGACCCCGGAGGCGTAGCGGTCCTCGATCTGCACGTCGGCGTCCTTGGAGCGACCGATCGAGATGCCGCCGATCAGGTCGAAGCGTCCGTCGGCTTCGAGGCCGCCGCCGCGCTCGACGACCAGCCAGGCGTCGAGTCCGCGATGGACCTCGGCGACCGCCGCCGGCTGATGGAAGCCGGTCGCGTCGGAGGCGGGCGCGACCGTCCGTCGCAGATCCTTGAAGGCGCTCCGCGCGATCACCAGCAGGAACAGATAGAGGACGGCGAGGAAGCCGAACTTGAGCGCTACCGATATCGGGTCGTATTCCATTTGTTAGCGCACCTTAATGACGCGCCCCGGCGGCTTCCGAGCGGTCTCGCTACTGCTCGATGTCGAACATGAAGGTCGTGGTGCCGATCGTCACCTGGTCGCCGGGGCTGAGCCTGGTCGAGGCGACGCGGCGGCCGTTGACCTTGACCCCGTTGGTCGAGCCGAGGTCGACGATCTGCCAGTCGCCGTTCTCCGAACGGCGCAGCTCGGCGTGGCGGCGCGAGGCGTTGGGATCGGAGAGCACGCACTCGGCCGACTTCGAGCGCCCGATCGTCGCCCGCGGCCCGTCGAGCACGTAGCGGCGGTCGTCGAGATTGACCACGGCGCGGGTCGAGACCAGCGCCTCGACCGCCTGCTCGGGCCGTTTCGGCCGGCTGCGGTCGCGCTCGCGGACCGCCGAGTAGACCATCGTGTGGCCTTCTTCCCCCTGGCTCGGCGCCTCGCCCTCGCGCTGCGGCGGCTTCACCAGCCGCGCCTGGATCCCGAACTCGCCCAGCCGCAGCCGCTCGTCGGTGGAGAACTCGACCGCGGGCCGGGTCAGCAGGTCGTAGCCGCGCCGCCGCGCGTGCTCCAGCAGGTAGCCGGAGAGCTCCTGCTCGAGCGAGCGCTCGTAGCCTTCGAGCTTGGCGCGGTCCTGGCGGCTGAGGAAGACCGTGTACTCGTTGGGGACGTAGACGCGCTGGACCGAGGCGGTCTTGTGGGCGTCCATTTCCTTGGCCAGTTTGCGGGCCAGTTCGACCGGCTGCACCTCGGAGGAGAAGGCGCGGCTGAAGACCCCCTCGACGAGGCCTTCGATCCGGTTCTCGAGGTTGCGTAGGAGGCTGATCGGTCGTTCCTCTCTGCGGGTGGCCCGGCGGTTCCCCGAGTGGGGAACGAGGCCAGGATGCTACGGGAGAAGGGCCCCGTGGCCGACGACGAGCAGGAGGCCGACGGCCGCGGCGACGGCGAGGCCGCCGAGGCGCAGCGCCAGGCCGCCGCGCTCGCCCGGCAGGTGGTCGGCGAGCTCGGCGAGCGAGTCCTCGATCGTCTCCCCCAGTTCCTCCAGCCCGGGGCGGCGGTTGGGCCGCGAGGAGAGGCAGGCGTCGACCGTGTCGGCGAGCTCCCGCGGCAGATCGGGACGGAGCCGGCGCAGGGCCCGGGCGCGGCCGCCGATCGACCGCGCGGTGGCGGCGGGGGTGGCGCGCCGGTGCGGGTTCTCGCCGCTCCAGCACTCATAGAGGGTGAGCGCGAGCGAGTAGACGTCGGCCTCGGGGCCGGCGGCGCGACCCTCGGCCTGCTCCGGCGACATGTAGGCGAGGGTGCCGACGACGTCGCCGGTCGCGGTCATCGGCACGTCGTCGGCGAGCCGGGCGATCCCGAAGTCCATCAGCTTGGCCCGCGGCTCGCCTTCGGTCACCTGGACGTTCTCCGGCTTGATGTCGCGGTGGACGACGCCGCGCGAGTGGGCGTGGTCGAGCGCCTCGCAGAGGTCGGCACCGATCTCGCCGATCTCGCGGTCGGAGAGCTCGCCGGCGTGGGCGAGCCGGGCCAGGGTCGAGCCCTCGACCAGCTCGGTGACGAGCAGCGCGTTGCCGTCCTCCTCGCCGAGCTCGTAGAGGGTGACGATGCCGGGGTGGTTCAAGCGGGCGGCGGCCTGGGCCTCGCGGAGGACGCGGCGACCGGCCTCGCCGCGCTGCTCGATCGCCTTTACCGCCACCGGGCGCTCGAGCCGCCCGTCCCAGGCCTCGTAGACGACGCCGAAGCCGCCGCTGCCGATGCGGCGCTCGATCAGGAACCGATCTAGGACAAGTGAGCCAACCAATGCACCAGCGGAGTTCGCCGCGATTTGCCGGGCTCCTGTCGATGAACGGCACGTTTCAGCGCATATCGGACGAGCGCGGGCCCCCCGTGGTGCGCACCGCGATGGGAAAAAGTCACCGTTGGCACGAGATCCGCACCGCCGGCGACTCCGACCGTCAATAATCTCCCACCCTCAACCACGTCTGGAGAGTTGGCCCTTTGGAGGAGTCCGCAGCACGCCGGCCGCGCCGGCAGCGCCCGAAACGACGACCGGAACGCCAGCAGATCATGCTGCGGCGCGGCCTCGCTCTGGGCGGTGCCCTGGTCGTGATCATCCTGATCGTGCTCGGGGTCAAGGGCTGTCTCGACGCCCGCGCCCACCGCGCCCTCAGCGACTACGCCCGCAACGTCGAACAGATTGCCGCCTCGACCTCGCAGACGAGCAAACAGTTCTTCGACAAACTCGAAGACCCGGAAGACCTCACCGTCACCGAGTTCGAGAACCAGATCGACGCCGACCGCAGCGCGGTCGAAAGCTACGACTCGCGGGTCGAAGGGCTGAGCGCGCCGGGCGGTCTCAGCCACGCCCAGAACGCGCTCGAACTCGTCTACGAGCTGCGCTCCGACGCGATGGCCGAAATCGCCGGCAAGATGGGCACCGCGCTCGGCGACGCCGGGGCGGCGAAGGCGACCGCCTCGATCGCCCGCCAGATGCAGAAGCTGCTCGCCTCCGACGTCCTCTACGAAACCGTGGTCCGGCCGGAAATCAACGGCCTCCTCGCCAACGAAGGCGTGAGCGGCTCCGACGTGCCGAAGTCGAGCTTCCTGCCCTCGACCGAATGGCTCGAAGAAGCGAAAGTCGCCTCGGCGCTGGGGGCGGTCAGCGGCTCGACCGGCGCCGAAACCCCCGGCACCCACGGCCTCGGCCTGGCCGGGGTCAGCGTCAACGGCACCGAACTCTCCGAAGAAACCGCGACCTCGGTGCTCGCCGAAGAAACCGCAGAAGTCGAAGTCTCGGTTCAGAACCAGGGCGAATCGACCGAGAACGGGATCCAGGTCTCGGTGACGACCAGCGGCTCGGGCACGATCGAAGGCACGATCGACCAGATCGCCGCCGGCGAAACCGAAGTCGCGACGATCCCGCTGACCCCGACCCCGAGCGGCGAAGTCACGCTCGAAGTCGAAGCCCAGCCGGTTCCCGGCGAGACGATCTCCGAAAACAACGAAGCCACCTACACGGTCGTCTTCGAATAGGCGGGGGCGGATGCGAGTCGCCTACCTGGGCCCGGCCGGCACCTTCACCGAGGACGCCCTCGGCGAGGCGATCGGCGGCGAAGACCTGCAGCCGCAGCGGACGACGACGATCGAGGAGGCGATCCTCGCGGTCGAGCGCGGCGAGGCGGACCGGGCGCTGGTCCCGATCGAGAACTCGATCGAGGGCTCGGTCCGCCCCACCCTCGACACCCTCGCCTTCGAGGCCCACGAGGTCACTGTCGTCGGCGAGTATGACTACCGGGTGCGGGTCCATCTGATCGGCCGCGAGGGCACTGACCTGGCCGAGGTCGAGGCGGTCCTCTCCCACCCCCAGCCGCTCGCCCAGTGCGCCCGCTTCCTGCGCGAGAACCTCCCCGACGTCGAACGCCGCTCGGTCTCCAGCACCGCCGCGGCGGTGCGGATGGTCAGCGAGTCCTCCCGCCCCTGGGCCGCCCTCGGCGCCCGCGCCGCGGCGGAGCTTTACGGCTGCGCCCTGCTCCGCGAAGGGGTCGAGGACGAGGCCGACAACGTCACCCGCTTCGTCTGGATCGCGCCGGCCGGGACCGCGGTCGAGGGCGCCGGCGCCTGGAAGACCTCACTGGTCTTCTCCGAGCTCGGCGAAGACCACCCGGGGGCGCTGGTCAACGCGCTCGCCGAGTTCAGCGAGCGCGGGATCAACCTGAGCCGGATCGAGAGCCGGCCGCTGCGCTCGGGCCTCGGCCGCTACATGTTCTTCTGCGACCTCGAGGGCGGCCTCGAAGACGCCCCGGTCGCGGCGGCGCTGGGGGCGCTGCGCGCCAAGGCGGAGTCGGTCCGCGTGCTCGGCTCCTACCCCGTCGCCTGACCCTCTCGACGCCCGCCTCCCGGCCGCACAAATCTGCACGCCGCCGCCTGCCCCTACAATTCCTGCACCATGGCACGGGTATTGGTGCTCAATGCAACCTATGAGCCCATAAACGTCTGCACCCTCAGACGTGCCGCCGTGCTGCTGCTGAAGGAGAAGGCCGAACTGCTCGAGCGCCGCGAGGGCGCCGTCCTGCACTCCGAGCACATGGACCTGGAGCGGCCCGACGTGATCCGCCTCGTCAACTACGTCCGCATCCCCCGCGAGGCCCACCGCCGCAAGATCACCCGCCGCGCCGTCCTCGCCCGCGACTCCTGGACCTGCCAGTACTGCGGCTCGACCAAATCCGGCCTCACCGTCGACCACGTCATCCCCCGCTCCCGCGGCGGCAAGTCCGACTGGGACAACATCGTCGCCGCCTGTGCCGCCTGCAACCGCCGCAAGGGCAACCGGCTGCCCCGCGAGATCCACATGCATCCGGCCTCAGTGCCGAAGGCGCCGCCGCCGACCGTGTTCATTCAGGTGGCGAGTCCGAAGATTCCGGTGGCTTGGCAGCAGTATTTGCCGACGAGTGCCGACGAGTTGCCGCAGGCGGCCTAGTTCTCACGAGTTGATCCCTGCCGGGGGTGGGGGTGGTCCCTCCTCTTGCCTAGCACCGGCGAAGCCGGTGCAACGGAGACCGCGGCTTACGCCGCGGGGAATATGCAACGAGTTGTGGAGGCGCGTGGAGGGACCACCCCCACCCCCGTCTCACGGATGAACTTCCCTGCAGCCTTCTGACAGATGGTGCCCCGCATCCCTGACCACGTCCAAGGTGCAATCTCTCAAAGGAGAGGCCGCGGGCCCACCATCTGTCGTGAGACCTCGAACCCCGGGCCTGGGCTGGGTCCGGAAGACGCGTGGTCCGGAGCCAGGGTTCAGGCCTCGAACCCTGGGGTGGGGTTGGAAGACGGCCTGAAGCGTGGTGGTGGCTCCGTTGCGGGGGCGGCGGGTAGTCCTCGCCTTAGCCTCCACAGCTCGCTGTATATGTCCAGCGGCGTAAGCCGCCGTCAAGGTTGCACCGGCTCCGCCGGTGCTAGGCGTAGGCGAGGACTACCCGCCGCCCCCGTCCTCACCGCTCCCATCAACATCAACACCAGTCCCGTCCTCAGCCACCGGCGCAGCCCCGTTCCCGTTGCTCGCCTCCTCGACAGCCACTTCCCCCTCGTCCTCCCCGCCAACCGGTTTCGCGTCCTCGGACTCCACCACCAGGGCCACGGCGCTCACCCGGTCGTCGTCCTTGATGTTCATCACTTTCACGCCCTGGGTCGAGCGGCCCATTTGGGAGATGCCGGAGACGGAGGTGCGTTGGACCATGCCGTTCTGGGAGATGAAGAGCAGGTCCTGGTGCTCGCCGACGATCAGGGCGCCGGTCAGGCCGCCCTTCTTCTCGGTCAGCCGGATAGTCAGGACTCCTTTGGTGCCGCGTCCCTTGATCGGGTATTCGGAGACTGGGGTGCGCTTGCCGTAGCCGTTGTCGGTGACGACGAACAGTTCGGTGTCGTTGCGGGCGATGTCCATCGCCAGGACACGGTTGCCTTTACCGGCGACGTTCATCCCTTTGACGCCGCTGGTGTCGCGACCCATGCCCCGCACTTTCTCCTCCGAAAAGCGGGCGGCGTGGCCGGAGTGGGAGACCATCAGGATGTCGTCTTCGCCCGAGGTGAGGCGGACCTGGACTAGCTCGTCGCCGTCGCGAACCTTGATCGCGATGATCCCGTCGGCGCGGATCGGCGTGTTGTAGGCGAGGAACTCGGTTTTCTTGATCATCCCGTCGGCGGTCGCGAACACGAGGTATTTGTTCTCCTTGAAGTCCCGGGTCGGGATCACCGCCATCACCGACTCGCCTTCGCGCAGGGGCAGCAGGTTGCGCAGGCTCGAGCCTTTCGAGGTCCGCGAACCCTCCGGCAACTCGTAGACCTTGAGCCGGTAAACCTTGCCGCGGTTGGTGAAGAACAGCAGGTAGTCGTGGGTGGAGCTGATGTGGAGGTGGGCGATGTAATCGTCCTCTTTCATGTTCATCCCCATCACCCCGACGCCGCCGCGATGCTGCTGGCGGTAGGTGGCCAGCGGCAAACGCTTGACGTAGCCGGAGGCGGTCAGCGAGATCACCATCTGCTGGTCGGCGATCATGTCCTCGATCCCGACGTCGCCCTCGAAATGGACGAGCTCGGTGCGCCGTTCGTCGCCGTAGGACTCGACGACTTCGGCGAGCTCATCCTTGACCAGCCCCATCACCCGGGCTTCGTCGCCGAGGATCGCCCGCAGCTCGCCGATCCGCTCCATCAGATCGGCGTGCTCGGCGCGGACTTTGTCGGCCTCGAGCGCGGTCAAGCGCTGCAGGCGCATGTCGAGGATCGCCTGCGCCTGCTCGCGCGAGAGCTCGAATTTCTCGATCAGCCCATCGCGGGCGGCGTCCGGGTCTTTCGAGGCGCGGATCAGTTTGATCACGGCGTCGAGGTTGTCGAGCGCGATCAGCAACCCCTCGAGGATGTGGGCGCGGGCCTCGGCGCGGCGCAGTTCGTACTGGGTGCGGCGGGTGACGACCTCGCGCTGGTGCTCGACGTAGTGGTGGACCAACTCCAGCAGGCTGAGGGTCCGCGGGACGCCGTCGACCAGGGCCACCATGTTGGCGCCGAAGGTCGTCTGCATCGCGGTTTTCTTGTAGAGATTGTTGAGAACCACCTTGGCCGGCGGCCCACCGCGTTTGAGCTCGATCACCAGGCGCATGCCGGAGCGTTCGTCCGACTCATCCCGCAGGTCCGAGATCCCCTCGAGTTTCTTGTCGCGGGCGAGGTCGGCGATCTTGGTGATCAGCCCGCCTTCGCCGCCCTTCTTGACCATGAACGGGAGCTCGGTGACGATGATCGCCTCCTTGCCCCCTTTCAGCGGCTCGACGTGGGCACGGGCACGAACCCGGATCGAGCCGCGGCCGGAGGTGTAGGCGTCGCGAATCCCCTCACGGCTCATCATTCCGCCGCCGGGGAAGTCGGGACCTTTCACGTGCTCCATCAGGCCCTCGACGTCGATCGCCGGGTTGTCGATGTAGGCGTTGACCGCGGCGGCGACCTCACGCAGGTTGTGCGGCGGGATGTTCGTTGCCATTCCGACCGCGATGCCCGAGGTGCCGTTGACCAACAGGTTGGGGAAGCGCGACGGCAGGACCTGGGGTTCCTGCGTCGATTCGTCGTAGTTGGGGGAGAAGTCGACGGTGTCGGCGTCGATGTCGCGCAGCAGCTCGGTGGCGAGGCGGCCGAGGCGGGCCTCGGTGTACCGCATCGCCGCCGCCGGGTCGTCGTCGATCGAGCCGAAGTTGCCCTGGCCGTCGACCAGGAGGTAACGCAGGGAGAAGTCCTGCGCCATCCGCACCAGGGTGTCGTAGATCGCCGAGTCGCCGTGCGGGTGGTACTTGCCCATTACCTCGCCGACGATGAAGGCGCACTTCCGGTACGGCCGGGTCGGCTGCATGCCGAGGTCGTGCATCGCGTAGAGCACCCGCCGGTGGACCGGCTTCAACCCGTCCCGCACGTCGGGCAGCGCCCGCCCGACGATCACGCTCATCGCGTAATCGAGGTACGACGAGCGCATCTCCTGCTCGAGCCCGCGGTCCTCGATATTGCCCGTCAGCGCATCGAGCGCCATCACCGAACCTCCACTTTCACACTGTTACCAGCCCTACGAACGATCCCCGGCGACTCACACATCAAGGAATTTCACCTCTTTCGCATGGGTCTCGATGAAGTCTCTGCGGGGTGCGACCTGATCGCCCATCAGCATCGAGAAGATCGTGTCGGCGGCGGTGGCGTCTTCGAGGGTGACGCGGGCGAGGGTCCGCGAGGCGGGGTCCATCGTCGTCTCGCGCAGCTGTTTGGCGTTCATCTCACCCAGTCCCTTGAAGCGGGTCAGTTGCACGCCCTGGCGGGCGAGCTCGAGGACCGCCCCGCGCAGCGCCTCGAACGAGAGGGCGGCGCTGCGGCGCTCGCCACGCTTGACTTCGAACGGCGGCCGGCCGACCTGTTTCAGCAGCGAAGCGTGGACGTCGGCGAACCGGCGATAGTCGTTGTGCTCGAACAGCGCCAACGGCAGTTGGTGGGTGCGGGCGAGGCCGGACTGGCGTTCGATCGCCTTCACCACCAACAGCTCGTCGGAGCCTTCCAACACCTCGGTCTCGAACGGCTCCCTCGGATCGTTGCGGCCGAGCACGTCGCGGGCCGCGGCGATCGTCGCCACCTGTTCGTCGAGCAGGCTCGACTCCTCCAGGAAGCGGACGACCTCGTGCCCGAAGTCGGCCTGCAGCGAGGAGCCCCAGCCCTCGTACTCTTTCGAGCGCCGGATGTAGGCCTGCCAGCGACTCGGAGTCAGCTTGCGGCTCTCGCCGGTGGCGTCGATGAGCTCGAACTCCTCCAGCTTGTCGCGCAGCAGCAGCTCTTCCAGTTCGGACTCGCGCTCCAGGTAAGTCTCCTGGTTTCCCTGTTTCACGCGGTAGAGCGGCGGTTTGGCGATATACACGTAGCCGTTGGTGATCAGCTCCGGCATCTGCCGGTAAAGGAAGGTGAGGACAAGGGTGCGGATGTGGGCGCCGTCGACGTCGGCGTCGGTCGCCATCACGATCTTGTGGTACCTGGCGTTCTCGATGTCGAACTCCTCGTGCACGCCGGTGCCGATCGCCGTGATCAGCGCCTGGATCTCATTGTTGGCGAGAACCTTGTCGATCCGGCTCTTCTCGACGTTGATGATCTTGCCGCGCAGCGGTAGCACCGCCTGGGTGTGGCGGTCGCGGGCCTGCTTGGCGGAGCCGCCGGCGGAGTCACCCTCGACCACGAAGATCTCGGCCAAGCTCGGGTCCTTGACCGAGCAGTCGGCGAGCTTGCCCGGCAGGGTCGAGTTCTCCAGCGCCGACTTACGGGTCAGGTCGCGGGCTTTGCGGGCGGCGGCGCGGGCGCGGGCGGCGTCGATCGTCTTGCCGATGATCCGCCGTGCCTCCGGTGGGTTCTCCTCGAGGAACTCGGAGAGTTTGCGGTTGACCGTCTCCTCGACCAGGCCCTTGATCGGCGGGTTGCCGAGTTTGGTCTTGGTCTGGCCCTCGAACTGGGGGTCGTGGAGCTTCACCGAGATCACCGCGGTCAGTCCCTCGCGTACGTCCTCGCCGGCGAGGTTGTCGTCTTTGTCTTTCAGCAGCCCTTTGGCGCGGGCGTAGGCGTTCAGGGTGCGGGTCAGCGCCGCCCGGAAACCGGACATGTGGGTGCCGCCCTCGTGGGTGTTGATGTTGTTGGCGAAGCTGAAGATCGACTCCTGGTAGGAGTTGTTCCACTGCATCGCGATCTCGACTTCGCCGGCGTCGTTTTCGCCCTCGAAGAAGACCGGCTTGCGGTTCAGCGTCTCCTTGTTGGCGTTGAGGTGAAGGACGAAGTCCTCGATGCCGCCGTCGTACTGGAAGGTGACGCTATTGGTCTCGCCGCGCTCGTCGATCAATTCGATTTTCAGGCCGCGGGTGAGGAAGGCGGTCTCGCGCAGGCGCTCGGAGAGGGTCTCGAAATCGAAGCCGATCTCTTCGAAGATTTCGAGGTCCGGGAGGAAGGTGATCGTCGTCCCGTGCTCGTCGCTGTCGGCGCTCGGCTCGAGCTTGTTCTGCGGTTTGCCGCGCTCGTAGTCCTGCGACCAGACGTGGCCTTCGCGCCGCACCTCGAGGTGGAGACGCTCGGAAAGTGCGTTGACGACCGAAGAGCCGACGCCATGCAGCCCGCCGGAGACCTTGTAGCCGCCCCCTTCCCCGAACTTGCCACCGGCGTGAAGGACGGTCAGCACGACTTCGGCCGCCGGCCGGCCCTCTTTCTCCATCGTCTGGACCGGGATCCCGCGGCCGTTGTCGACGACGGTGACGCTGTTGTCGGGGTGCAGGACGACGCGGACTTCGTCGCAGTGGCCGGCAAGGGCCTCGTCGACCGAGTTGTCGACGATCTCGTAGACCAGGTGATGGAGCCCGCGAGGGCCGGTCGAGCCGATGTACATACCGGGGCGCTTGCGAACGGCTTCGAGCCCCTCCAGAACGGTGATGTCCTCGGCCCCGTAGGAGCCGGAATCGGCTTTCTTCTTCTCAGGCAAGCGGTCCCTTCCGTCTACTCAGCTGCAGCGACATGACACAGAAAGCCCCGACGTCCTGAGTCGCCATCCAGGTCGGGTCGGGGCGCAAAAACTAGTTGCCATAAGAATACCAGTCCCAGTGCCCGGATCGTCCTCGCAGAAGCAAATATTTCCCTGCAAATCATGCACAAAATAGCTGCACTAACGGGCGCCTTTGACACGGAACCTGAGCGCCTTCGGCGCCCGCTCCCCCAACTCGTCCCGGAGACGCCCCAGCAGCCGCTCCTGCATCAGGTCGAGCTCCTGGGCCCAGACCGCGTCCACGCACTCGACGGTGACGGTGCCGTCGCGCTCGGAGACCGGGGTCGCGGCGGCGGCCAGGCGCTCGCCGAGCGCCGCCGTCCACGACGCCTGCGTCGCCGCCAACGGCGTCTCCGGCGCGGCCAGGGACCGGGCGGCTCGGAAGGCGTCGCCAGCGGGGCGGGGGAAGCGGCGGCGGCTCACGCGGCGGCGGCCTCCTGGCGCTGCTCCGGCGGCATCGGGATCACCGCACGAAGCGCCGGCGCCGGCAGCGACTCGCGGTCGGCGGCCGTGATCACGGTCTGCCCGCCGTCGGCGAGCCGCGCCACCAGGCGCTCGCGCCGGCCCGGATCGAGCTCGCTCATCACGTCGTCGAGCAGCAGCAGCGGGATCACCCGGCGGGCACCGAGCAGCGCCTCGCGCTCGGCGAAGAGCAGGGCCAGCAGTGCCGCCCGCTGCTGGCCCTGGGAGCCGTAGCGACGCAGCGAGCGTTCCCCCGCCTCGAGCTTCAGCTCGTCGAGGTGGGGGCCCCAGGAGGAGCGGCCGAGGTTGAGGTCGGCCCCGCGCCTCTCCTCCAGCCCGGCGCGGATCTCCTCGGCGCCACCTTCGGCCCGCGGCGCGTAGCTGAGCTCGGCACCGCCTTCCAGCCCGAGCTCCTCGGCGGCGGCGGCGAACGGGGCGCTGAGCTCCGCGACCGCCTCGGCCCGTGCCTCGACCAGGGCCGCGGCAGCAGCGGCGAAGCCGGCGTCCCAGACGCCGAGATCCTCGGGACGCCCGTTCCCGGCGGCGAGGCGGGCGACCATCGCATTGCGCTGGGCGAGCGCCTGGCCGAAGCGCTTGCGCAGCTCTCCGCGCGAGGGCCAGCGGGCGGCGAGGAAGACGTCGAGGTGGGCACGGCGCTCGGCCGGGGGCCCCTTGACGAGGCTGAGCCGATCGGGGGCGAAGACCGCGATCGGCGGGCGCACCCGGGCGATCGTCGCCGGGTCGGCCGGATTGCCGTCGAGCAGGTGGCGGCGGCCCTCGGCGCGCGAGACCGAGGCCAGCAGCCGCCGCTCCAGCCCGTCGGCGTCGCGGACCGTCGCCTCGGCCCGGGCCAGCGAACCGCCGAAGGGGATCAGGTCGCGGCGGTCGGAGGTGCGAAAGGAGCGCCCGGTTAGGGCGAAGTAGAGGGCCTCGACGAGGTTGGTCTTACCGGCGCCGTTGGGCCCGACGACGCTGACTATCCCCGGCTCCAGCTCGACCCGCACCCGCTCCAGGCTGCGCAGCGGCCGCGCCTCGATCGCGGTGACCAGCACCGGCCGCTCACCCGCCCGCGGGCATCACACGTTGAGGCGAATCGGCATCACCAGATAGCGGAAGTCTTCCCCCTCGACCGGCTGCAGCAGACCCGGGCGCAGCGGCGAGATCAGCCGCAGCAGCACCTCGTCGCCCTCGACGCTTTCGATCCCCTCACGCAGGAACTCGGGGTTGAAACCGATCTCCAGATCCTCGCCGTCGAAGGAGGCCGGCATCGTCTCGCGGGCGTCGCCGACGTCCGGCGTCTCGGCGCCGACCGTCAGCTCGCCGGCAGTGAACCCGAGCCGCAGCGGCGCGTTGCGCTGGGCCAGCTGGCTGACCCGGCGGACCACGTCGAGGAACTCTGGTCGCGGCAGCCGCACGTCGTGCTCGTAGGACTCCGGCAGCAGCTGGCGGAAGTTCGGGAACTGGCCGTCGATCAGGCGGGTGGAGAGGGTGATCGCGCCGGCCTCGAAGATCGCCAGGTTCGGCAGCAGCGTGATCTTCGCCGCCTTGGCGCCCTCGGAGGCGAGAATCCGGTCGAGCTCGCGCAGCGCCCGGGCCGGGATGTTGGCCTCGATCTCGCCGCCGAGCTCCTCCTCGAGCTCGGTCCGTTTGACCGCCAGCCGGTAGGAGTCGGTGGCGACCATCGTCATCTCCTTGCCGCCGGCGACGACGAAGACGCCGGTCAGAACCGGGCGCATATCGTCCCGCGAGGCAGCCCGGGCAACCAGGCCGATGCTGTGCTGCAGGGCCTCGGCGGGAAGGTTGAGGCTGGGCTGATCGCCGGCCTCCGGCAGTTTCGGGAAGTCCTCGACCGGCAGCACCCGCAAGTGGAAGTTGGAGCCGCCACTGCGGATCTCGACGTCTCGCTCGGCCTCGCGGGTCTCGATCTCGACCTCGGCGTCGCCCAGCGACCGCGCCACGTCGGCCAGCAGCCGGCCCGGCAGGACAACGGCGCCCTCGCCATCGACGCCGGCGGCGAGGTCGGTCTGGAGGCTGAGGTCGTTGTCGGTGGCGGCGAGGGTGAGTTGGCCCTCGCCGGCGCGCAGCAGGACTCCGGACAGGGCCTGGGTGGCGGCGCGGGTGGAGACGGCCCTGGAGACGATCGAGAGCTTGGAGACGAGTTCTTCCCGTTTGGTCGTGAGCTTCAAGAGATGGCTGCCTTAATGAGTTGGATTAGAGCTTGTCGAAAACTCTCGGGCGGGGAGCCGATCGGCGGCCCAATGCCGATTCTCCCCTGTGGACGCGACTGTGGAAGCTGTCGATTCTTGCAGTGCCGTCGGCCATCAGGGACGCTAGCCGGTCGGGCTGTGGATCGCGGTCCGCAGCTCATCCACACGCCGGGAGAGGTCCTCGTCTGCGGCGATCCCGGCTTCGATCCGGCGCAGCGAGTTGTGCACGGTCGAGTGATCGCGGCCGCCGTAGAGCCGGCCGATCTGCGGCAGCGAGAGGTCGGTCAACTCGCGGGTGAGGAAGATCGAGACCTGGCGGGCCCGCAGCGGCGTCGCGGCACGGCTGGAGCCGACTAGCTCGGCGCGGGAGATGCCGAAGCGCTCGGCCACCAGCTGCTGTATCTCCTCGACCGAGGTGGCGGCGGCGCTGCGCGAGCCGCGCGGGATCACTTCGGCGATTAGCTCGCTGGAGAGCGGCCGCGCCATCAGCGAGGCGTGGGCAAGGACGCGGGTGAGGGCGCCGTGGAGCTGGCGGACGTTGGCGTCGATCCGCCCGGCGAGCTCGGCAAGTGCGCCCGAGTCGGCGATCTCGACCCCGGACTCCTGCACCAGCCGCCGCAGCACGGTTAGCCGGGTCGCCAGGTTCGGCGGCTCCATCGGCACCGTCAGCCCCCACTCGAAGCGGTCGCGCAGGCGCGTGGCGAGGGTCGAGAGCTCACTGGGGATACGGTCGGCGGAGAGGACGAGCTGGCTGCCCGCCTCGTACAGGGCGTTGAAGGTATGGAAGAACTCCTCCTCGGTCGCCGCCTTGCCCTCGAGGAATTGGACGTCGTCGATCAGCAGCACGTCGATGTCGCGGTAGCGGGCCTTGAAGGCCTCGGTGCCGGTCGATTTCAGCGCCGTGACGAACTCGTTGGTGAACGACTCGGCGGTCGTGTAGCGGACGCTGAGTCCGGGGGCGTTCTCGTTCAGGTAGTTGGCGATCGCGGTCAGCAGGTGGGTCTTGCCGAGCCCCGGCGGGCCGTGCAGGAAGAGCGGGTTGTAGGCCTCCGAAGGCGCCTCGGCGACCGCCAGCGCGGCCCCGTGGGCGAGGCGGTTGCCGGCGCCGATGACGAAGCGATCGAAGGTGTAGTTGGGGTTGAGCGCGACTCCGCCGCCGGCCTCGTGGCCGGGGACCTCGGCCCGCTCGGAGACGAAGTCGACCCGGGTCTGAACCGCGCCGATTTCGCGCAGTGCAGCGGCGATCAGCGAGGAATAACGGCGCTCGGCCCAGGTCCGCACGTTCTCCGGCGCGGTCAGGTAAAGCGTCTCCTCATCGGCGCCGGCGGGCGCCAGGGGCTCGAGCCAGAGCCGGTAGGTGGAGTCCGGGACGGAGGCCTTCAGCCGGTCGCGGGCGGTGCGCCAAAGCGCGTCGGGATCTTGTCGCTGGGAGTCATCGGGCACCGGCCGGGCGACCATAGCGACGGGGCTTGCTCGCTCAGCGGGGCGACCCGCAAATGCCGGGGAAAAGATTTCGACGCCCTCTCCGGGCCGCGTCCGTATACTCACGCCTCCTATGAAGCGCACCTATCAGCCGAAGAAGCGGAAGCGGGCCAAGACCCACGGCTTCCGCGCCCGGATGAGCACCCGCGGTGGCCGCGCCGTTCTCGCGCGGCGCCGGCGCAAAGGGCGGAAGCGCCTCACCCCTTAATGGCGTCGAAGCGACGGCGCCTCTCGCGCAGCGGCGAGTTCGACCGCGTCTATCGCGACGGCTCTTCCCATGCGACCCGCTACCTCGTGCTCTACACCTTTCCGCGCAAAGACGAGGAGCGCGAGGACGTCAGGCTCGGCGTCTCCGTCAGCCGCAAGGTCGGCAACGCCGTCGACCGCAATAAGGCCAAGCGGGCGCTGCGAGAGGCTTTCTGGAGCCTCGACGACCGCCTGCCGGACAAGCACGACTTCGTGATCGTCGCCCGCTCCGAGATCAACGACCTGATCGACCGCGAGGGAACCAGCGGAGTTACGCACTCGCTCGAAGAGGCGCTGGCCGGAGGGCGTTCCACGTGAAACGCCTCGTCCTCGCGCCGATCCGCGGCTACCAGCGCTGGATCTCTCCCTCGCGGCCGCGCCGCTGTCGCTACGAGCCGACCTGCTCGACCTACGCGGTGGAAGCGGTGGAGCGCTACGGCGCCTTCCGCGGGACGATTCTCGCGGCCTGGCGGCTCCTCCGTTGCAACCCGTTCAGCCACGGCGGCTTCGACCCGGTGCCGAAGCGCTTCAGCCTGCGCGAGACCGGCCACGTCCACCCGGCTGAGTGGCATGGGGAGGCGCCCTCCTGATGCTCCCCGCCGCGAACATCCTGCAGCCCCTGATCGACGTCGCCAACGCGGTCCTGCAGTTTTTCCACGACAACGTCGGCCTCAGCTGGGGGATGTCGATCATCGCCCTCACCGTCTGCACCCGGGCGCTGCTGATCCCGCTGACCTACAAACAGCTCAAAGGCATGCGTGCGATGCAGGCGCTGCAGCCGCAGATCAAAGAGCTGCAGAACAAATACAAAAACGACAAACAGCGCATGCAGCAGGAAATGATGCGCTTCTACAAAGAGAACAAAGTCAACCCGTTCGCTTCCTGCATCCCGCTGATCGCGCAGCTGCCGGTCTTCATCACCCTCTTCTACACCCTGCGCCACGAGCTCCCGCCGGACATGGGTTGCCCCGAAGCCGGCCACTGTGCCGCCTACGGAGCCGAATTCCTCTTCATGGAAGACCTCACCGCGAAGGCCACCGGGGCCGAGCTAATCGTCCTCCTGGTCCTCTACGTCGGCACCCAGCTCGCCTCGGGCTTCTTCATGTCGGCGACCGCGGACAAATCGCAGCGCACGATGATGTTCATCCTGCCGCTGATCTTCGTCCCCTTCGTGATCAACTTCCCCTCCGGCCTGATCCTCTACTGGATCACGACCAACGTCTGGACGATTGGCCAGGGCCTGGTGGTGAAAAAGGTGATCCCGGTGCCGGTCGCGGCTACCCCCGAAGGAGCGGCGGCGATCGCGGCAACGAAACCCCCACCGAAACCGCCGAAAAAAAAGCGCAAGAGACGCTAGACCATCTAGGCCGCTCCTCACCGGGCGGCTTTCATTAGCGCTAACCGCGCGGACGCTTCTTCGCCATCCCCGCCCGCCGCGGCAGCTCGGCCGGAGTCGGGCCGGCCTTGCGGACGAAGTGGAGGTGGCGGTGACGGGAGCCGGCGCGATCGCCGACGTCGAGGACCTCGCCCGGTTCCATCGCCAGCGCCTCGGCGGCTCGCTGCAGCTGCGCTTCCTCTTCGCCGTTGCGCTTGCCCTTCCAGGCGACCAGGACGCCCCCCTCGCGCAGCAGCGGCGCGGCGAGCTCGGCCAGGGTCGAGAGGCGCCCAACGGCGCGGGCGGTGACGACGTCGTAGGACTCCCGACCCTCTCCCCTGGCGAGGCTCGTCGGAGCGGGCGTTGAGGACGGTCGCGTTGCCGATCCCCGCCGCCGCCGCGGCCCGCCGCATGAACTCGCACTTGCGACCGACCGACTCGACCAGGTCGATCTGGGCCCCGGGCAGGGCCACGGCCAGCGCCAGGCCCGGAAACCCAGCTCCAGAGCCAACATCGGCGATCCGCGTCGCCTCGCGCAGCTCCGCCACCTCGAGCCCGGTGAGGCTGTCGGCGACGTGCACCTGCCAGGCGCGCTCGTCGACCACCGAGCTGACCGAGGCTCGCTCCTCGGCGAGCAGGCCGAGGACGGTCTCCAGTGCTGCCCGCGCCGCCGGGTCGAGCCCCGCCGCCGGGTCGCGGCTCACTCGGAGACGAGCGGCGCGACGACGACGCAGCGGCGGGGCTCGTCGCCCTCGCTGTAGGTCTCGACGCCGGCGCGCTCTTTCAGCCGTTCGTGGACGACGCGGCGCTCCTGGGCGCTCATCGGGTCCATCTCGACGATCCGGTTGTTGCTCAGTGCCTGCTCGGCGGCCCGGTCGGCGCGCCCCTCGAGGGTCTCGCGGCGGCGGCCGCGGTAGCCGGCGGCGTCGAGGACGACCCGCTTGCGCTCCCGCATGCCGCGGAAAGCGGCCTGGTAGCAGAGCAGTTGCAGGGCGTCGATCGTCTGCCCGCGTTTGCCGATCAGCAGGCCGTAGTCGTCCTCGCCGACGACCGTCAGGGCGATCCGGTCGTCGTCCTCCTCGAGCTCCACCTCGCCGTCGAGGTCGAGTTCGTCGAGGACGCCCTCGACCAGCTCGCGAGCGCGCTCTGCGGGGGTGTCTGGCCAGTCCTGGGAGTCGGGCACGGTCGGCAGGCTATCCGGTCTCCCGCCGCCGCGCCGGGGTAAATAGTCTGGCCCGATGGGCAAGGTCTACGCGGTGGCGAACCAGAAGGGCGGCGTCGGTAAGACGACCAGCGCGGTCAACCTCGCCGCCGCCTCCGCCCGCGCCGGCGAGCAGACCCTGCTGGTCGACCTCGACTCGCAGTGCAACGCGACCACCGCCCTCGGCGGCGAAGCCGACGCCAGCCCCTCCTCCTACGACTGCCTGACCGGCGAGACCTCGGTCGCCGAGGCGGCCCGGCCGGCCGGGCCGGACAACCTCTGGATCGTCCCCGCCTCCCGCGACCTCGCCGGCGCCGCGGTCGAGCTGCCCCGAATCGACGGCTCCGAGACCCGCCTGCGCGAGCGCCTCGGGCCGGTGCGCGAGCGCTTTACCGCCACCCTGCTCGACTGCCCGCCGGCGCTTGGTCCGGTCAGCATCAACGCGCTCACCGCCGCCGACCGGGTGATCGTCCCGGTCCAGGCTGAGTACCTGGCGCTCGAGGGTCTGGTCCAGTTCCTCGAGACCCTGGGCCTGATCCGCCGCGAGCTCAATCCCGGGCTCGAGGTGTCCGGGCTGCTGATCACGATGTACGACGAGCGCCTCCGGCTCGCCCAGGACGTCGAGGCAGAGTTGCGCGAGCACTTCGGCGAGATGGTCTTCGAGACGGTGATCCCGCGCAGCGTTCGAGTCGCCGAGTCGCCGAGCTATGGTCTTCCCGTGATCGACCACGCTCCCTCTTCGCGCGGCGCCGTCGCCTACGAGCGGCTCTCGAAGGAGCTCGCTGACCGTGGCTAGCGGGCGCCGCGGCATCGGCCGCGGCCTCTCGGCGATCCTTCCCGACAGTGCCGATTCCGCCGCGACCGGAGAGCTGCGCGAGCTGCCGGTCTCGCTGATCAAGCCGAATCCGGGCCAGCCGCGGACCAACTTCGACCAGGAGGCGCTGAACGCGCTGGCCGACTCGATCGGCGCCACCGGCGTGGTCCAGCCGCTCCTCGTCCGTCCCCTCCCCGACGGCAGCTACGAGCTGGTCGCCGGCGAGCGCCGCTGGCGCGCCGCCCAGCAGGCCGGCCTGGAGAAGGTGCCGGCGGTGGTCCGCGACCAGGCCGAGGCTGAGCGGCTGCAGGCGGCGCTGATCGAGAACATGGTCCGCGAGGGCCTCAACCCGGTCGAGGAGGCGCGCGCCTGCGACGCCCTGATCCACGACCTGAAGCTCTCCCGGGCCGACCTGGCGAAACGGGTCGGTCGCAGCCGCCCGGCGATCTCCAACCTGATCCGGCTGCTCGAGCTGCCCGACGAGGCGCTGGCGATGCTGGAGAACGGCGAGCTCTCCGAGGGTCACGGCCGGGCGATCCTCGGTGCCGAGGGCAACGACGTCCGACGCCGCTTCGCCCGCGACGCGGCCCGGGGGGGATGGTCGGTCCGCGAGACCGAGGAGAGGGTTCGGCTGGCTAGCCAGCCAAAGTCGAGGCCGAAGCGAAAGGGGCTCGATCCCGATGCCGAGGCGGCTCTGGAGGCGGCCGGCGACGCCCTTGAGCAGGCCCTCGGCCACGAGGTCAGCGTGCGGCCGAGGGGGGAGGGGATCGCGGTCGAGCTGCGCTTCGACGACGTCGACGAGGCCCGCGCCTTCGCCCGCGGACTCAGCCGCAAGCGCCGCTGATGCGCCGCTATCATCGCCGTCCCCGGGCGATTAGCTCAGTTGGTTAGAGCGCGTCTCTGATAAGGACGAGGTCCCTGGTTCGAATCCAGGATCGCCCATTAGGCCACCGGGAACCCGCCACCTCGGCCCCGTATGCTTTTCCGGGTCAATCCTCGTTCGGGAGTCCCTTCTTGCAGCAGATGCAGATCTACGGCGTCAGCTTCGACATGGTCGGCAAGCAGCCGATCGTCTTGTTGAAGACGGTCGACGGCAACCGCTTTCTGCCGATCTGGATCGGCCATCCGGAGGCGGCGGCGATCCTGATGAAGCTGCAGGGCGCCTCGACGCCGCGGCCGATGACCCATGACCTGCTCTCCGACCTGCTCGACAACCTCGACGCCAAGTGCGAGCGGGTCGCGGTGACGGAGCTGCGCGACAACACCTTCTACGCCTCGATCACTGTCTCGGTCGCCGGCTCGGAGGTCGAGATCGACTCGCGCCCCTCCGACGCCCTCGCCCTCGCGGTCCGCGTCTCGGCCCCGATCTTCGCGGCCGAGGAGGTGATCGAGGAGTCGGCGATCGAGTTCGAGCACGAGGTCGAGGACACCGAGGAGGTCGTCGACAAATTCAAAGAGTTCCTCGACGAGGTCACGCCCGAAGACTTCGCAGCGGGCGACTCCTAGGCTGCAAACCGGCGCATCTCGGCGTCGTCGCTCGGTCACGTGCGGAGCACGCTCCCTCACTCCTCCTTGAGCTGCTTGGTTTTCGCTCTAGGAGACGCCCGCTGGGGCTAGGGCAAGCTCGAGGATCCGGCTTACCAGCGCCTCGAAGGTCATTCCGGCCGCCTCGGCGGCCTGGGGGAGGAGGCTGGTGTCGGTGAGGCCGGGGATCGCGTTCGCCTCCAGCACCTGCGGTCCGTCGGCGGCGAGGATCAGGTCGACCCGGGCGAAGCCGGTAAGCCCGAGCGCCCGGTAGGTGCCGAGGGCGGCCTCGATCACCGCGGCGCGCTCCGCATCGTCCAACTCCGCCGGGCACTCGAAGCGGGTGCGGCCGATCTCGTAGCGGGCCTCGAAGTCGTAGCGGTCGCCGGACTCGGGGATCGCCTCGACCACCGGCAGCGCCTCGTCGCCGACCACGCTGACCGCCAGCTCGCGGCCCTCGACGAAGCGCTCCAGCAGCACCCGCTCGTCGTAGCTGAAGGCCGAGACCAGCGCCCCCGGCACCTCCGCCGGGCTGGCGGCGAAGCGGACGCCGAGCGAGGAGCCGCCGCGGCTCGGCTTCACCACCAGCGGGAAGCCGAGCGCCGGCTCCAGCGAGCCGAGCGCGTCGCCAGCGCCGAGCTCGCGGAAGGCTGTCTGTTTGAAGCCGAACCAATCCGGGGTGGGGAGGCCGGCCTCGCGGATTGCGTGCTTGGCGAGGACCTTGTCGAAGCAGCGGGCGCAGGCGGCGGCGCCGGGCCCGGTGAAGGGGATGCCGAGGATCTCGAGCAGCTCCTGCGCCGTCCCGTCCTCGCCGCCGGCCCCGTGCAACGCGACAAAGGCGACCTCGGGGCGCTCGGACTCGAGCCGGCGGACCATGTCGGCGCCGGCGTCGATCGCGACCACCTCGTGGCCGAGCCGGTCGAGCGCGTCCTCGACCCGGGCCCCGGAGCGCAGCGAGACGACCCGCTCCAAAGAGCGCCCGCCTTTCAGCACCGCGACCTTCATCCCGAGGCTTCCCCGGAGGACTTGCGGAAGGGGACGACGTTCTCGCCGTCGCCACCGCCGGCCGGCTCGCGCCCGGGCAGCCGCCGCTCGCCGGTGAGCGCGCCGTAGAGGCCGACCTGGTCGTCGATCACCTTGCCGATCCGCCGCACCCCCTCGCGGATCTCGTCCTCGCCGACCCCGGAGAAGTTCAGCCGCATCGAGCTGGCGCCGCGGCCGTCGACGTAGGCGGCGGCGCCGGGGACGAAGGCGACGTCGGCGCGCAGCGCCTTCGCCAGCAGGTCGCCGGTGTCGATGTAGTCGGGCAGGGTGGCCCAGATGAAGAGGCCGCCCTGCGGCTCGGTCCAGGTCGCCTCGGCCGGGAAGTGCTCGCGCAGCGCCTCCAGCATCGTGTCCCGGCGCCGCCGGTAGATCCCGACCAGGTCCTCGACGTAGTCGCGCCAGCGGCCTTCGGCGAAGTACTCGCGGACGAAGTACTGGGTCATGGTCGAGGTGCAGAGGTCGGTCGCCTGCTTGCCGAGGACGATTTTCTCCATCACCGGCGGCGGCGCCACCGCCCAGCCGAGCCTGATCCCGGGGGAGAGGATCTTCGAGAAGGTGCCGAGGTAGATGACGAAGTCGCCGCCGTCGAGCTGGTAGAGCGGCGGCAGCGGCTCGCCCTCGTAGCGCAGCTGGCCGTAGGGGTTGTCCTCGACCAGCAGCATCTCGTGGTGGGCGGCGAGCTCGACCAGCCGCGCCCGCCGCTCCAGCGACATCGTCACCCCGGCCGGGTTCTGGAAGCTCGGCACCGTGTAGACGAATTTCGGCCGCCGGCCTTCGCGACCGAGCTTCTCCAGCAGCTCCTCGAGCAGGTCGATCCGCATCCCGTCCTCATCGACCTCGATCTGCACCACCTCGGCCTGGTAGCTGCAGAAGACCGGTACCGCGCCGGGGTAGGTCGGGGCCTCGCAGATGACGATGTCGCCGGGGTCGACCAACGTCTTGGTGACCAGGTCGATCGCCTGCTGGCCGCCGGTGGTGACGATCAGGTCCGTCGGGGTCGGGAAGCATCCCCTCCGCCGCCATCACCTCGCAGATGCAGTCCTTGGTCTCCTCGAAGCCCTCGGTCGGCCCGTACTGCAGCGCCTCCGCCGAGGACTCCTGGGCGATCCGGGTCATCTGCGCGGCGAAGCTCTGCGGCGGGAAGGTCGAGGTGTCCGGCAGGCCGCCGGCGAGGGAGATCACTTCTGGCCGGGCGGTGATCGCCATCAGGTCGCGCATCGCCGAGGAGCGCATCACCGTGGTCCGCTCGGCGAAGAGGCCGGCGTAGCGCTCGAGGTCGCGAGCGCTCGAGTGGGCGCGGCGGCGGTGCCGGGGCTTCGGGACTTCGGCCATCCGTGAAGTGTGGCGGATCGACGCCGGCGTTCCCGGATGGCTAGTTTTCTCGGTCGTGGACTTTCTCACCGACCTCGGAATCGGAATCGCAATCGGCATGCTCGCCGGCACGACCGGCACCGCCGGATCGGCCCGCGGGCGGATGACCCTGCTGGCCGCGGTGCTCGGCCTGATCGCCGGGTTCCTGATCGACGGCGCCCTCGGCGGGGTGCTCGGCCTGGTCGGCGCCGGCGGCGCCTGCGTGGTCATCTCCGACCTCGTCTCCGGCGCCTCCCGCCGCGAGGGCTCGGGGTCCGGAGCGCTCGCCTTCATCGTCGCCCTCTGTGCCCTGGTGGTGATCGCGATCGCACTGCTGGTCCCGGTCGTGGTCATCCTCGTGGTGATCGCGCTGCTCTGGCTCGGCTACTCGCGACACCGCCGCGCCCAGCGCAAACACGCCGGGCTGCGCGTCCTCCGTTAGCCCACTGACGAGGTCGGCGGAGCCGAGGACCGCGGCTGCGACGATGGTCCCGGCATGGCCCAGCCAAAGAAGCTGATCCTCACCTACGTCGACTCGCTGCGCACCGACATGCTGCAGCGGGCGGTGGCGGAGGGGCGGGCGCCGAGCTTCGGGGCGCTGCTCGAGCGCGGCGTCCTCGTTCCCGACTGCGTCTCCAGCTTCCCCTCGGTGACCCCGGTCGCCTGCTCGGAGATCGCCACCGGGCACGGCGCCGACCGCCACTTCATCAGCGGCATGAACTGGTACCACCGGCTCGAGCGGCGCTACGTCGAGTACGGCTCCTCGCTCGAGGCGACCCGTGCCTTCGGCGTCTTCCGCGCCCTCTACGACCTCGTCTACAACATGAACCTGGCCCACCTCGCGCCGGAAGTCGAGACCCTGTTCGAGAGCCTCGGCGACGCCGGGCAGCGGACCGCCTGCACGCCGTTCCTGATCTACCGCGGCCGCCACCGCCACGAGGTCACCCTGGAGGGGCTGATGCGGCGCGCGGTCGAGGCGACCCGTCTGCACTTCCGCCACCACACCTGGGGACCGGACGAGCTCTTCTACGGCGACCTCTACGCCAGCCGCGAGGTGCCCTGCAAGTCGACCTCGATCCCCGGCGTCCGCGATCCCTACGCCGCCTGCTGCGCGGTCGAGCTGATGAAAGAGGACGGCTTCGACTTCCTCCTGCTCTCGTTGCCGGACAACGACAACTACTCGCACCGGCACGGTCCCGAGGCCTCGGTCGAGTCGATCGCCAAGGCCGACGAATGCTTCGCGACGCTGATCGAGCAGGCCGGCGGGGTCGACGAGTTCCTCGCCGGCCATGCGGTAATCCTGCTCGCCGACCACGCCCAGACCGACGTCCACCGCGGCCTGCCGCTGGCCGAGCTGCTCGCCGCCGAGTGGTCGGTGCTGCAGCCCTCCGACGATCGTCCCGAGCTCTCGCAGCTGGCGGTTAGCCCGACCGGCCGCGCCGCCCACGTCTACCTGCTCCCCGGCGAGGGCGAGCGCGCCGACCCCGAGGCGGTGGGGAGGAGGTTGGCCGAGATCGAGGGCGTCGACCTGGTCTGCCGGATGCTCGGCGAGGACGGCCGACAGCTGCCGCGCGAGGAGCCCGGGATGCCGCTCGGCGGTGGCGAGTGGGCGGCCCTCGAGCGGCGCGGCGAGCAGTTGCGCTTCCGCCCGGGGGAGGGGGTCGAGGACCTGCGCGGCGGGCGTTGGGAGCTCGAGGGGGAGCTCGGCGTGCTGGAGGCGACGGTCGCCGAGGGACGGCTGCGCAGCGAGACCTACCCCGATCCGCTGGCCCGGGTCTGGTCGGCGCTGGCGGCTCCGCACTCCGGCGACTTCGTCGTCTCGCTCGAGCTCGGCTTCGAGGCGGTCGACTGGGGCGGGGTGACCCACGCCGGCGGCGGCAGCCACGGCGCCCTGCACGCCGGCGACAGCCTCGGCCCGCTGCTCTTCGTCGGCTGCGGGCCGGAGACGGCCGACGAGCGGGAGCAGTGGACGCTGCGCGACGTCGCCCCGGTCGTGCTCGAGCACTTCGGAGTGGGGGAGAGGTGAGCCGTCGCCGCGCCGCGACCGTGCTCCTCGCCCTGGCGGCGGCGTTGACGCTCCTCCTCGTCCCAGTGGCCGCCATCGCCGAAGCCCCACCGCCGACCGAACCGAAGTTCCCGGTCAGCGAAACCCAGGCGAGCGAAATCGCCGACAAGCTGCCGCTGACGATCGAAGAGGAAGGGAAGAACGGCGGCGAGATGTTCTCGACCGCGACCCTCGACGAAGACGAAGGCCACTGGGAAGTCGCCTACTTCCACGAAGGCGACGAGGTCGAGCTGGTCTACGTCGACGCCAAGAGCGGCGAAGCGACCGAGGAATGGACCGGCTACCAGGTCGCCTGGAAGATGGCCCGCGGCTACTCCGGCGCCTTCGGCCACAGCCTCAACTCGCCGATCATCTGGCTGCCGCTCTGCGCGATCTTCCTCGTCGGCCTCTTCGACTGGAAGCGTTGGCGCCGCGCCGCCAACCTCGACCTGCTCTTCCTGCTCGGCTTCGGCGTCTCCCACTTCTTCTTCAACCGCGGCGAAATCGGCGTCTCGGTGCCGCTGCAGTACCCGGTGCTGGTCTACCTGCTCGGCCGTTGCCTCTGGATCGGCTTCCGCGGCCGCGGCGAGGGCCTGCGCCCGGTCTGGTCGACCAACTGGCTGCTGATCGCGGCCTTTCTCTGCTTCGGCCTGCGGCTGGGGCTGAACCTCGCCGACGCCGGCGCGATCGACGTCGGCTACGCCGGGGTCGTCGGCGCCGACCGGATTTCCCACGGCGAACCGCTCTACGGGGATTTCCCGGAAGACATCCACTCCGGCGACACCTACGGTCCGGTCAACTACGCGGCCTACGTCCCCTTCGAGCGGATCTGGCCCTGGACCGGCAGCTGGGACGACCTGCCGGCGGCCCACGCGGCGAGCGTCGTCTTCGACGTCCTCACCCTCGGCTTCCTGATCCTGCTCGGGCTGCGGATTCGGCCGGGACCGGCGGGCAAGCGCCTGGCGGCGATCCTCGCCTTCGGCTGGGCCGCCTTCCCCTACACCGCCTACGTGCTCGAGTCGAACTCCAACGACGCGCTGATCTCGCTGCTGCTGGTCGCGACCCTGCTCGTCCTCGCCCGCCCCTTCGCCCGCGGCGCGATGCTCTCCCTGGCGACCTTCGCCAAGTTCGTCCCTGCGGTGCTCGGGCCGATGCTCTTGACCTACCGGCCCGACGGCGAGGAGCCGCCGCCATGGCGCAGTCGCGAGCGGTTGAAGCCGATCGCGCTGTTCGCCGCCGGCTTCGTCCTGGTCGCGGTGGTTACCTGCGTCTGGCCGGCGATCGACCCCGGGCTGAAGACCTCCTTCGAACGGACGATCGGCGCCCAGGCGGGACGCAGCTCGCCGTTCAGCATCTGGGGCCAGGTCGAATCGTTGGAGCCGCTGCGGGTGGCGCTGCTCGAGGCGACCGCGGCGCTCGCCGTCCTCACCGCGTTCTTCCCTCGCCGCAAGTCGCTGGTCCAGGTCGCGGCGCTGGGAGCGGGGCTGCTGATCGCCCTGCAGCTGACCCTGCACCACTGGTTCTACCTCTACATCGTCTGGTTCTACCCGTTGTGGCTGGTCGCGCTGGCGCTGCTCGGCCGGCCGGAGGCGGAGGACGAGGCCGCCGCCGGGGAGCTCAGCCCGGCGCGAGAGGAGCCGGCACCATCACCTGCTCGAACGAGTCAGCCAGCCCCCGCTGGTTGACCTCGACCACCGCGCCCATCACCCAGACGTCCTCCTCGGCGGTCTCGAAGCGGGTCGGCATCTGGGTGATCATCCGCCGCAGCACCTGCTCCGGCTTCACCCCGAGGACGCTGGTGCGGGGGCCGGTCATGCCGACGTCGGAGATGAAGGCGGTGCCGCCCGGAAGGACGCGGCCGTCGGCGGTGGGGACGTGGGTGTGGGTGCCGAGGACCGCGGCGACGCGGCCGTCGAGGTGCCAGCCCATCGCCACCTTCTCGCTCGAGACTTCGGCGTGGAAGTCGACCATCACCGCGTCCACCTCGCCGTCCAGCCGCGCCAGGATCGCGTCGACGGTGTCGAAGGGGGAGCGGGCGACGGTGAGGCGGACGCCGCCGGAGAGGTTGACCACCGCGACCCGCATCCCCGCCGCCTCGACCACAGTGTGGCCGCGGCCGGGGTTGCCGGACGGATAGTTGGCCGGCCGCACCAGCCGCTCCTCGCGGTCGATGAACTCATAGGCCTCGCGGTGGCGGTAGATGTGGTTGCCGGAGGTGATCACGTCGGCGCCGGCGGCGAAGAGGTCGTTGGCGGTGCGCTCGGTGATCCCCATCCCGCCGGCCGAGTTCTCGCCGTTGATCACGACCAGGTCCGGCGCGTGGCGCTCGCGCAGGGTCGGCATCGTCTCCCGCACCGCCCGCCGCCCCGGGCTGCCGACCACGTCGCCGATGAAGAGGACTCGCATCGGCCGACCCTACGCCCCGCCGCCCGCAGGGGAGGCTCCGAGCGTTACCGGTGACCAATCCTGTACCAATAAGAGACATGACTCAGCCGACGAACCTTCGCGACCCGATCTTCCGCTTCGACAGCGCCGAGCCCTTCCTGCCGATTGCGGTGGAGAGCATCGAAGCGGTGCCGGCGACACTGGTCGGCGCCGACGGAACCGACAGCGGCGAGCCGGCGCGGCTCGATTCGCTTCCCGCCGGCGGCGGCCGGATGAACTTCCCGCCCGATCCCGAGAAACAGGAGAAGCACCTGCGACCGCGGTTCGGCAACGCCGGCTACCGCCGCGGGCTCGAGGCCGGCGGCCTGCACTGGGAGCAGTACTGGCTCTGGTACCTCTACAACCCGAAGCAGGAGCTGGTCACCGGCGACCACGAGGGAGATTGGGAGTTCGTCCAGGTCGGCTACGGCGGCGATGACCCCGTCTGCATGACCACCTCACGCCACCACTCCGGCGGGGCGCGGATGTGGTGGGAGATCGAGCAGCTCGGCGGCCGCCCGGTGATCTACGTCGCGCTCGGCTCCCACGCCAACTACTTCGACCGCCAGCACGACGAGACCGGGATCTGGGACAAGGCCGACGGGGTCGGCGCCGAGCTCGACTCGATCGAGTGGCGCGAGTTCGGCGACTGGGCGGAGTGGCCAGGGCTGTGGGGGAACTCGACCGGCGCCGGGCGCTCGCCCGATTCGCCCGGCTGCCAGGGGGATCGCTGGAAGCACCCGCAGGTCTACCACTCGAAGTCCCGCGCCGAACACTGAGCGCCGGGCCGCCACCCTCGACGCCGCAGCGGTCAGACCGCCGTGAAACGGCGCAGTGCCAGGCGGGCGATCAGCGAGTAGGCGACCAGCAGGATCGCCAGGTGCAGGAGCGGCCCGGCGATCGAGCCGCCACCGGAGTCGAGCGCCGAGGTCAGCGCCTGCAGGGCCGGCTTGAAGGGGAAGAGGGCGGCGACCACCTCGATCACGTCGTAGAGGCCGGCGCCGACCGCGCCGCTCGGGATCAGCGAGAGGAAGGCGATCGGCAGGGTGACCATGAAGGCGAGCAGGGAGACGGCGCGGACCTCGCGGGCAACCGCGCCGAGCGCCGCCCCAGCGGCGGCGAGGGCGGCACCGCCGAGCACGATCGCCGCCAGCCAGAGGCCGATGCGGCTCCATTCCAGCGGCACGAAGATCTGCAGCCCGGCGAGCATCAGCAGGGTCACCACCAGCCCGACAACGAGGCCGAGCAGGGACCTTCTCGATCAGCAGCGCCTCTTTCGAGATCAGTCCGCGGGTGAGCCGGGCGAAGGCGTTCTCCTCCCGCTCCAGGGCGAGCGAGCCGGCGACGAGCAGAACGGTGACGAAGGCCAGGGTGAGGGTCGCGGCGACCGCGATCGCGAAGATTTCCAGCGGCGGCGACTCGCCTCCGACGACGACCTTGTCGACCTGGATCGGTTCGGCCAGGCGGTCGATCAGCGGCCCGGCGATGTCGAGGTTTTCGCCCGCCTGGTCGGCGAACTGGGTGACTTCGCCGAGTGCCGAGCGCAGCGGCCCGCGCGGTAGCGCCGGTTCCAGCGCTTCGAGGATCTTGGCGCTGGCGTTGAGGCCGAGGATGTGGATGCTCGAGCCGAGCAGCGGCAGCTCGCCACCCTTGATGATCAGCGCCAGGTAGTGGCTGCCTTCCCTGGCGATTCGCTTCGCGATCGCCAGGTTCGCCTGGGCCAACAGCGCGGTGATGCGGTCGTTGACCAGACCGGCCTTGACCGGGTCCTCCTCGTTGACGATCACTTCTACTTCGGGCGTCCCCGGGCTCAGGGTCGAGAGCGAGTTGATCTTGTTGATCAGGTCCGCGGGCAGGACCAGGGCCGCGAGGGACCTCGCCAGACTGGACCTTTTCGCGCGCTTCCTGCTTGGAGTGGACCGCGACGCACTCGACTTTCTTGCAGATCCGCCCCTGCACGTTGGCCTGCGGCAGCTCCTGGCCGCCGACGTCGATCCGCGAGTTCGCCGGCACTTCGTTCAAGAAGGCGACCCGGACCTTTTCTGGCCCGCGCGAGATCGCGAAGCCGACCAGGATCGCGATCAGCACCGGGTAGGCGACCAGCAGCACCGCCTGTAGCGGCGAGCGTCGGAGGATCTGCAGGTCCTTGAGCAGCAGCCAGCGCACGCTCAGTGCCCCCGGTGCTGCAGGTAGGCGACGAAGGCGGTCTCGAAGTCGCGGTCGGCCGCCTCCGGCGCCTCGGCCCGGACCGCCTCGCGCAGCTCCCCCGCGCCGCCGTCGAAGAGCGACTCGCCGTCGGCGAGGACCAGCAGCCGCCCCCCGTAGCGCTCCGCCTCCTGGATGTCATGGGTCGAGAAGATCACCGTCGTCCCGCCGCCGGCGAGCCCGGAGACGAACTCCCACAACCGCGCCCGCTGCCGCGGGTCCAACCCAACGCTCGGCTCATCCAGCAACAACACTGCCGGCCGCGACAGCAGCCCGATCGCAATATTGATCCGCTGCTGATTCCCCCCCGAGAGCCGCGCGACGATCTCCCCCCGCCGATCCCCCAGCCCCGCCAGCTCCAACATCTCCTCCACCGACCCCCGCGGATCCTCATGTCCCTCCAGCCGCGCAAACAACAACAGGTTCTCCTCCACAGTCAGCCGCCGATAGAGAGCAGCCTGCTGCGGCACCCACCCAACCGCGCCCCCAGGCGACCGCACCTCCCCCTCCTCCGCAGCCACGATCCCCGCCAAGATCGAAAGCAAAGTCGTCTTCCCAGCCCCATTCGGCCCAATGACCGCAACCAATTCACCGGCCTCGACCTTGAGATCAACGCCCCGCAAGACCACCCGATCCCCGTACCGCTTGGTCAGCCCCCTAGCCTCCACGCGGGAAAACTACCGGCGACTCGAGAAGGGGTGGGGAGTCCCTCCCGGGGCGCTAGAGCGAGCGAACGCGAGCGGGTCCCGGGAGGGACTCCCCACCCCTTCCCTAAACTCGCCTTCCCAATGGCTTTCCCCGCCACCCGCATGCGCCGGTTGCGCAGCACGAGCACCCTGCGTGCCCTGGTCCGTGAGACCGAGCTCACCCCGGCGCACCTGATCCAGCCCGCCTTCGTGGTCGCCGGCGAGAACGTCCGCGAGGAGATCCCCTCGATGCCCGGCGTCGAGCGCTACTCGATCTCCAACCTGGTCGAGGAGGCCGGCGCCGTCCGCGAAGCCGGGGTCGAGTCGATGATCCTCTTCGGCATTCCCGGCGCCAAGGACGAGGTCGGCTCCGGCGCCTACGACGACGAGGGGATCGTGCAGATGGCGGTGCGGGCGCTGAAGGAGGCCCATCCCGAGCTGACCGTGATCACCGACGTCTGCCTCTGCGAGTACACCTCGCACGGCCACTGCGGGGTCTTCCGCGAAGGCGGCCGCGAAGTCGACAACGACCTCTCGGTCGAGCTGCTGGCGAAAACCGCGATCTCCCACGCCGAGGCCGGCGCCGACGTCGTCGCCCCCAGCGACATGATGGACGGCCGGATCGGCTCGATCCGCTTCCAGCTCGACGAGGAGGGCCACGCCGACGTGCCGATCATCGCCTACTCGGCGAAGTACGCCTCCGCCTTCTACGGGCCCTTCCGCGACGCCGCCGAGTCGACCCCGGAATTCGGCGACCGCCGCGGCTACCAGATGGACCCGGCGAACGGGGCCGAAGCGCTGCGCGAGGCCGAGCTCGACCTCGAGGAGGGCGCCGACATGCTGATGGTGAAGCCGGCGATTGCCTACCTCGACGTGATCCGCCGCTTCAAGGACCGCTTCGACGCGCCGCTCGCCGCCTACCACGTCTCCGGCGAATACTCGATGCTGAAGGCCGCCGCCCAGAACGGCTGGCTCGACGAGCGCGCCGCGGCGCTGGAGACCCTGACCTCGATCCGCCGCGCCGGCGCCGACGCGATCATCACCTACTACGCGAAGGAGGCCGCAGCTTGGCTTCAGTGAAGACCCCAAAGGTCCCGCAGTCGAAGGCACGCTCGCGCAAGGACGGCGCGGCGATCCCGCTCGACGAGACCGATAAGCGGCTGATGAACCTGCTGCAGTCGCGCTTTCCGCTCGACCCCGAACCGTTCGCCGTGGTCGCCGCGGAGGCGGAGCTGGAGCTCGACGACGTCCTCGCCCGCACCCGGCGGCTGCTCGAGGGCCGGATCATCCGCGAGATCACGCCGATCTTCGATACCCGCGCGCTCGGCTACGAGTCGATGCTGGTCGCGGCCAAAGTCGACTCGGACAACCCGCAGCGGGCGGCGCGGATCGTCAACGCCCACCCCGGCGTCTCCCACAACTACCTGCGCACCCACGAGTTCAACCTCTGGTTCACGATCGCCACCCCGCCCGACTCCGAGCTCGGCCTGCAGGGGACGCTGCAGGCGCTGATCGCGGAGACCGGGGCGGAGTCGATGCGCGAACTGCCGACCCTGACCCTGTTCAAGATCAACATGAACCTGGAGATGGAGGGGGGGACCGAGGCGCTCGCCTCGACGGTCGAGGCGGCGCCTCCGCGCGAGCTCGAAGCCCAGCCCTATGACGAGCGCGACGAAGCGGTGATCAAGGCCCTGCAGGGGCCGATGGAGGCGACCGAGCGCCCCTATGACGCCGCCGCTTCTGAGCTCGGGATGTCGACCGAGGCACCTGCTCGCCCACCTGGGCGGGATGGTCGACCGCAAGATCCTCCGCCGCGTCGCGGCGATCCTCTTCCACCGTCGCGCCGGCTTCTCGGCCAACGGGATGGGCGTCTGGCGGGTGCCCGATGAGGACATCCTCAGCGTTGGCGGCAGGATGGCGAGCTTCCGCGGGATCAGCCACTGCTACCAGCGGCCCACTTATGAGGACTGGCCCTACAGCGTCTTCACGATGGCCCACGGTCGCTCCAAGGAGGAGTGCGATGCGGTCCTCGACTCGATCGCCGAGGACTGCGGGATGGGCCCGGAGGACCGCGCCACCCTCTACTCCTCGACCGAGTACAAGAAGATTCGGCTGCACTACTTCACCCCCGATTACCGCGAATGGGAAGAGGCTCATTCCTGAGGATGCGGCCGTGAGCGGGGGCGCGGCCTCGGCGCGGCTTTACGAGCGGGCGACGCGGGTGTTGCCCGGCGGCGTCAACTCGCCGGTGCGAGCGATGCGGCAGATCGGCCGCGACCCGATCTTCGTCGAGCGGGGCGAAGGCGCCTGGCTCCTCGACGTCGACGGCAACCGCTACCTGGACTGGGTCGGCTCCTGGGGCCCGTTGATCCTCGGCCACGCCGACCCGGCGGTGACCGCGGCGGTGATCGAGGCCGCCAAGGCGGGGACCAGCTACGGAGCCGCCACCGCCGGCGAGGTGGCGCTGGCGGAGGAGATCGCCTCCCGCTTTCCCGCGGTGGAGATGGTGCGGATGACCAGCTCCGGCACCGAGGCGGCGATGAGCGCGGTGCGGTTGGCGCGGGCGATCAGCGGCCGCGAGGTCGTGGTCAAGTTCGCCGGCGCCTACCACGGCCACTCCGACGGCTTGCTCGCCGACGCCGGCTCCGGCCTGGCGACCCTCGGCGTCCCCGGCAGCCCCGGCGTGATCGCGGCCCAGACCGCGGCGACGGTGATCGTGCCCTGGAACGACCGCGAGGCGGTTTCCAAGGCGCTGGCCGAGCACGAGGTCGCGGCGCTCCTGGCCGAGCCGATCGCCGCCAACATGGGCGTCGTCCCGCCCGCGGACGGCTACCTCGAGTTCCTCCGCGAGGCGACCCGCGAGGCAGGGGCGCTGCTCGTCTTCGACGAGGTGATCACCGGCTTCCGCGTCGCCCGCGGCGGCGCCCAGGAGCTCTACGGGGTCGAACCCGACCTGACCGTGATGGGCAAGGTGCTCGGCGGCGGCCTGCCGGCGGCGGCGTTCGGTGGCCCGCGCGCGGCGATGGAGCGGATCGCCCCCGCCGGCGACGTCTACCAGGCGGGGACGCTCTCGGGAAACCCGCTGGCCGTGGCTGCGGGCCGCGCCACCCTGGCCCAGCTCGATGCCGCCGCCTACGCGCGCCTCGGCGTCCTCACCGAGCGCCTCGCCGATGGCTTCCGCGCCCTCGCCACGGGCCGGCCGCTGCAGGTCGCCGCCGCGCCTGGGCTCGTCACCCTCTTCTTCTCGGCCGAGCCGGTCCGCGACTTCGCCGGCGCGCTCGCCTGCGACACCGACGCCCACGCCCGCTTCTGCCGCGGCCTGCTCGCCCGCGGCGTCTACCCGCCGCCGGCCCAGTTCGAGGCCTGGTTCGTCTCCCTCGCCCACGACGAGGCAAGCGTCGACCGCACCCTCGAGGCGGTTGCCGAGGCCCTCGACGAGGCCCTGGCTTGAGCGACCCGGCCGAGGCGCTGCGCCTGCTCGCCGCCCAGCTGTGCGAGGAGGCGACGCCGATCTCGCCGCACGTGGTCGAGGCCGCTGCCGCCCCGCGGCTCGGCCAGCTTGCCGCCGCCGGCCCTCGCGCCGCCGCCGCGCCCGGCGAGTACGCGCTCGTCGTCGAGGCGGTCCGCGAGGGCTACCTGCTCCATTACGGCGAGCCGCGGCTGCTCGCCGGCCACGACGAGGACCTCGCCCTGCTCGCCGGCGACTACCTCTATGCACTCGGCCTCGATCGTCTCGCCCGGCTCGGCGACACCACCGCGGTCGCCGTCCTCTCGGAGCTGATCGGCCGCTGCGCCCGCCTCCATGCCGAGGGCCGGGCCGACGAGGTGGAGCCGCTCTGGACCGCCGCCGCTTATGAGATCGCCGGTCGGTGAGCCGCCCGCGTCGCAGACGCAATAGACTTCATCGCCCTACGCGGAACGACTGTGGCAGCTGACGACGCGAAAGAGATGAACGGGGCCGAGGAGCCACGCCGCGAGCGGGAGCAACCCGCTCCGCCTGGCTATTTCGAGGGCGAGTCGATGACTCGGCGCAGAGCGCTGACGGTCGGCTCGCAGGCCCTCGGCGGGATCGCCGGCGCGGCGATCATCCTGCCCGCGGTCGGCTTCGCGGTGGCGCCGATCTTCCACCGCGGCAAGGAGCGCTGGGAGAAGGTCGGCCCGGTCTCCGACTTCGTCGAGGACACCTACCGCCAGGTCGTCTTCACCGAAACCGAGGGGATCGGCGATGCCGGCAAGACCACCGCCTACATCCGCAAATCCTCGCCGGAACTGGAAGAAGAACCGGGCATCTTCGTCGCGGTCTCCAACCGCTGCGCCCACCTCGGCTGCCCGGTCCGCTTCGTCGAAGCCGCCGGCAACTTCATCTGTCCCTGCCACGGTGGCGTCTACGACTTCCAGGGCAAACGAATCGGTGGCCCGCCGGTGCGCCCGCTCGACCGCTTCCAGACCCGAGTCCGCTCCGGCCAGGTCGAGGTCGGCCCGCGCTACAGCGTCACCAACCAGCTCGACCCGGTCCGCGCCCGTGACCCCGGAGAGTTCACCGGCGGCGTCTGGGAATACCTCTATCCGCCGCGTCCGTCTACCTTCCCGGCTCCCTGATGTCGAAAATCCTTGACGCCATCGTCCCCGCGCCACTGCGCAAACCGGCCAAGCCGGGCACGAACGGCCACCAGAAAGGCCAGGCGCCGAAGGACCTGAAGACGACCCCGGGGCGCCAGACCGAGTACCAGAAGCTCGGCGAGAAGGCGATCGAGGCGCCGATCGAGGCCGGTGCCTGGATCGACCAGCGGCTCGGCGCCAGCGGCTTCCTCACTGGGATGCTCTTCCGCAAGGTGCCGAAAGGGACCAACTGGTTCTACACGCTCGGCTCGGCGACGCTCTTCGCCTTCATCGTCCAGGCCGTCACCGGCGTCTTCCTGGCGATGTTCTACACGCCTTCCGCGACCCAGGCCTACTCCTCGATCGCCCACATCAACAACGACGTCCCACTCGGCCAGCTGGTCCACGGCATGCACAAGTGGGGCGCCTCGGTGATGGTGATCCTGATCTTCCTTCACATGGGGCGGACCTTCTTCTTCGGCGCTTACAAGTACCCGCGCGAGCTCAACTGGGTGATCGGCGTGGTGCTGCTGATCCTGACCATGACGATGGCCTTCACCGGCTACCTACTGCCGTTCGACCAGCGCTCCTTCTGGGCCTCGGTCGTCGGCATCAACATCAACGGCACCGGCCCGATCGTCGGCCCCTATCTGTCTGACTTCCTGCGCGCCGGGCCCGAGCTGGGCGCGACGACGCTCTCGCGCTTCTACGCGATCCACATGCTGCTGGTGCCCGGTGCGCTGATCGCCCTGATCGGTGCCCACATGTACCTGGTTGTGAAACTGGGCACGACGGCGCCGCCCTGGACCAAGGCCGACAAACCGAAGGTCGCGATCCCGGTCACCCAGCTCGACGCCGGGGTCGAGTCCAACGGCCGCATGAACGGCAGCTCCAACGGCCTCCGGGTCAACGGCGACGGCGGCAACGGGGCGACGAGCGCGTGAAGGCGAGCGACAAGCAGGCCTACCTCGAGGAATACGAGGTGCCTGAAGAAGAAAGGGAAGCCGTTCTTCCCCTACGCGGTGATGAAGGACTCGGCGATGGCCCTGGTTGTCGTCGGCGTGATCATCCTGATGTCGCTGTTGCTGGGCGCCGAGCAGGGGCCGAAGGTCGATCCGACCACGACCACCTACACGCCGCGTCCCGAGTGGTACTTCTTCTTCCTCTTCGAGCTCCTGCGCCTGATCAAACCGCCGGAGCTGACCCCGATCGCGACGATCGGGATCCCGACGATCTGCATGGTGCTGCTGCTCCTGCTGCCGTTCTACGATCGCGGCCCGGAGCGCCGGCCGGAGCGCCGGCCGGTGGCGCTGACCGCCGGCGTCCTGACCATCCTGGCGATGGCCTTCCTCACCTACTCCGGTGCGGTTGCCGGCCCGCCGACCCAGATCGACATGAAGGTGGCACCCCAATATGAAGCCGGCAAGGAGGTCGTCGCCGGCTCCGGCTGCCTCGCCTGCCACAAACTGGGCGAGAACGGCAACAACGGACCCGGCCCCGAACTGACCCACATCGGCGCCCGCATCCCGCGCGCGGCGATCGTGCGTTCCCTGGAAATCGGCCCGGGCATCATGCCTTCGTTTAGAGAATTGCCCCAGAAGAAGCTCAACCAGCTCGCGGACTTCCTCTCGTCGCTGGACTAGGCCAGGGAAGTCGCGGGCGCGAGGCGCCCTGAACACCTTGGACACGATCAACGACAACCGGAATTCGCCGGAATTCGCCGGGCAGGTGAACCGGATGTTCGACCGGGTGGCCGGGCAGTACGACGTGCTCAACTCGGTGATGACGGCGGGGCTGCACCATCGCTGGCGCGAACGGGCAGCGACGCGGGCGGAGCTGCGGCCCGGCGATGCGGCGCTCGACGTCTGCTGCGGGACCGGGGATTTGGCGCTGGAGCTGGCTTCGCGGGTAACGCCTGGGGGCAGCGTGGTCGGCTGCGACTTCTCCGAGCCGATGCTCGATCTGGCCCGCGAGAAGACCGCCGAGCGGAGCATCGCCGGGGTGCGGTTCGAGTGGGCTGACGCGCTTGAGCTGCCCTACGACGGCGAGCGCTTCGACGCGGTCACGGTCGGCTTCGGGGTCCGCAACCTCGCCGACCTCGGTCGCGGCCTGCGCGAGATGACGCGGGTGCTGAAACCGGGCGGTCGGATGGTCATCCTCGAGATCACCCAGCCGAGCCGGCCGCCGCTCTCGACCTTCTTCTCGCTCTGGTTCGACCGCGCGGTGCCGCTGCTCGGCCGCTTTGCCGCCGACCCCGAGGCCTACAGCTATCTGCCGCAGTCGGTCCGCAGCTTCCCCAATCCGCGCGGCCTCGCCGAGCGGATGGACGCCGCCGGCCTCACCGACATCCGCTACACGGTCCTCGCCGGCGGCATCATCGCGATCCACAGCGGCCGCCGCGGGTGAGCGGAAGCCGCCGGTGAGCGAGCGCTCCGCGGTGCCGCCGCCGGTGACGGCGGTGCTCGACGCCTCCAGCCGCTGGCTGCCGGCGCGGCTGGGTGAGGTCGAGGAGGCGCTGCGCGGGGCGATCGCCGGCCAGGGCGAGGTGCTCGGAGCCGATGTCGAGGCGACCCTCGCCGCCGGCGGCAAGCGACTGCGGCCGATGCTGGTCCTGCTCTGCGCGGGGGAGGGGGGAGGAGAGGAGGCGGTCCGGGCGGCGGCGGCGATTGAGCTCGTCCACATGGCGACGCTGGTCCACGACGACGTACTCGACGAGGCGCCGCTGCGGCGCGGGGTGCCGACGGTAGCGGCGACCTCGGGGCGCCCGCGGGCGCTGGCGGCGGGCGACCTGCTGCTCGCCCGCGCCTTCGCCCTGCTCGCCGAGGCCGGCGACGCGCGGGCGGTCGAGCTGCTCGCCGACGCGGCGGTGGCGCTGGCCCGCGGCGAGCTCGCCCAGCGCCACGACGCCTTCGACCGGGCGATCGGCGAGGAGCGCTACCTGCAGCGCTGCCGGCTGAAGACCGCGACCCTGTTCGAGTGCGCCTGCCTGCTCGGCCACGACGACGGGCGGCTGCGCCGCTTCGGCAACGAGGTCGGGCTCGCCTTCCAGTTGCTCGACGACGTCCTCGATGTCAGCGGCCCGCCAGAGCGGACCGGCAAGGCCCGCGGCACCGACCTGCTCGACGGCACCGTGACCCTGCCCTTCATCCTCGCCACCGCCCGCGACCCGGCGGTCGCCGCTGCCGACTTGCACGGCCTCGACCCGGCCGCCGCCGAGGAGCTCTGCAACCGGATCGCCGCCACCGGCGCCCTCGACGAGGTCCGCGAGCGGGCGCTGACGATGGTCGCCGCCGGCAAGCAGGCGCTCGCCAGCCCCGGCTTCGAGCCCGAACAGCGGCGCCTGCTGGAGCTGGTCGCCGACGGCGTCGTCCAGCGCTACAGCTAGCCGGACTGCTCGGTTGGCCGGACCAGGACCTCGTTGATCGCGACCCGCCGCGGCCGCGTCACCACGTAGGCGATCGCGTCGGCGATGTCCTCCGCCTCCAGCCGCTCGACCTCGCCGAAGCGCTCTTTGATCTGGTCGCGGATCTCCGGCCGGTTGTGGCCGGTGAGCTCGGTGGCGACGGCACCAGGCTCGATCAAGCTGACCCGGACGTGGCGCTCGGTGACCTCCTGGCGCAGCGACTCGCTGAACGCCCCGACCCCGTGCTTGGTCGCGTTGTAGACGCCGCTGCCGACCCGGGCGACGCGCCCGGCGACCGAGGAGATGTTGACCAGGTCGGCAACCCGACGCTCGCTCGACTCAGCCGCCTCGAGCAGGTGGGGGATCGCGGCCCGCGACGCGTAGAGCAGCCCGAGCAGGTTGACCTGAACCATCTGGTCCCATTCCTCGACCGGGGCGTCCTCGATCGGCCCCAGCAACATCACCCCGGCGTTGTTGACGAGGATGTCGAGGCGGCCGAGCTCGGCGACCGTTTCCGCGACCGCGCTCTCGGCCTGTGCCCGCTCGCCGATGTCGCCGACGATTGGCAGGGCGCTCTCGCCGAGCTCCTTCGCCAGCGCCTCGATCCGGTCGGCGCGGCGCGCCAGCAGCGCCACCTTCGCGCCCTGGGAGGCGAGCTCGCGCGCGGTCGCCTCGCCGATGCCACTGGAGGCCCCGGTCACCAGCGCCACGCTTCCGTCCAACTTGCCGGCCACGGCGCCCAGTTACCCGCGGCCGCCCGCGCCCACACGTCGACGGATGATCCGGCCAGAGGGCCGCGCCGTTACCATTCGCAGAGATGCCAGGAAACATCGGCCCCCTAGAGATCGCCATCGTGCTGATCATCGCCCTCTTGGTCTTCGGACCGAAACGCCTGCCGGAGCTGGGCAAGAGCCTCGGCAAAGGCATTCGCGAGTTCAAAGGCTCGATCACGGGCGAGGACGACGACGAGGACGAGAAGCGGCCCGACGAAAGCACGCAGATCGCCGCCGCGACCCCGACCCCGGCGCCTCCGCAGGACGAGTCCGAGCGGGAGGCCGAGGTCTCCCGCGACAAGTCGGCGTAGGGGAGCGCCACCTTGGCGCGCCGCGTCCGGGCGGTTTCACATGAGGATGAGCTGACGCTCGTCGAGCACCTCGACGAGCTGCGTTCGCGCTTGATCGTCTGCCTGCTCGTCCTCGCCGTCTCCCTGGCGCTCTGCTTCTGGCAGAACCACCTGCTGCTGGAAATCGCCCAGCACCCGCTGCCCCCACACCACACCCGGCTGATCACCTTCGGCGTCACCGAGCCGTTCACGACGACGCTCACCGTCTCCGCCTACGGCGCCGTGATCCTCTCGCTGCCGATCTGGCTCTGGCAGCTCTACTCCTATGTCTTGCCGGCCTTCAGCCCGGCGGAGAAAAGGACCGTGCTGCCGATCCTGCTGCTGTTCCCGGTCCTCTTCCTGGCCGGGATCGCCTTCTCCTACTTCGTCGTGATGCCGGCCGCGGTCAGCTTCCTGCTCAACTTCAACGACAGCCAGTTCAACGTCCAGGTCCGCGCCCGCGACTACTACAGCTTCTTCTCGATGACCGAGCTCGCCGGCGCCGTCGTCTTTCAGCTGCCGCTGGCGATCCTGGCGGTGACCAGGCTCGGCATCACCACCCCCGAGTTCCTCAGCCGCAACCGCCGCTACGCCTACCTGATCATCGCCGTCGTGGCCGCGGCGCTGCCCGGCGTCGACCCGATCTCGATGCTGCTGGAGATGGTCCCACTGCTCGTTCTGTTTGAGTTGAGTATCTTGATTGCACGGGTTTGGGGTCGCCCAAAGGAGTCGGGCAGCGCCGTCGAGCCCTCACCGCAGTAGGGGAAAACTTCAGTCGGGAAAGACAGATGGCTTCGGGCGAGAACAGAATGGTCTTCGACATCCGCGGGCGCCGGCGCCACGTGGTCAAAGTCGTCTACGCGATCCTGGCCCTGTTGATGGCTGGAAGTCTCTTCCTCGTCGTCGGCCCGGTCAACATCGGCAGCCTGCTGGGCGGCAGCGAAAGCGCCAGCAACCCGGCCAAGCCGCTGGAAGAACAGGCCGAAAGCCTGGAACGGCGGATCAAGAAAGAACCGAGCAATACCGAGCTGCTCGCCAGCCTGGCCCAAGCGCGGATCCAGGCCGGCAACCAGTACGTCGAAGAAACCGAAACGCAGCGGCTGCAGACGGTCGAATCGCGCGCCCAGTACGAGAAAGCCTCGGAAGCCTGGTCGAAGTACCTGAAGACGACGAAGGAACCGCGCCCGATCACCGCCGCGCAGATGGCGGAAACGCTGTTCACGCTGGCGACGATCTCGCGCTCGATCCCGGAAGCCCAGGCGAACATCAAAGCCGCCACCGAAGCGCAGGAGATCTACGCCAAATCTCAGCCGACGCTCAACTCGCTGACCAACCTCTCGTACTACAAGCTCTTCAACGGCGAACAGGCGGCAGCGGCGAAAATCAGCGAAGAAGCCGAACCGAAAGCCGAAACCAAGTTCGAACGCGAACAGATCGGCAACCTCTTCGAAGAAAAAGAAAAACTCGCCAACCTCTTCGCCTCCGAAGTCAAAAAAGCCGAAAAAGAAGCCAAGGAAGGCAAGAAGAACGGGGCGGCCAACCCCGAAGGCTTCGAAAGCTCCCTCGGCAGCGGCGCCCTCGGCGAATAGCCGCTATTCCGCCGCGGCCAGCCGAGTCGCCCGAAGAGTGGGCCGTGTTGGGTTCGAACCAACGACCTTGAGATTAAGAGTCTCCTGCTCTACCAACTGAGCTAACGGCCCCGGGCCGGTGATTATAGGAAGCGGGGACGGGCGCGGCGGGGAGGCGGTTGGATGCTTCTAGCGCTGGGCGCAGTACTTTTCGACGCTGCCGTTGACGAAGAAGCCTTCGGAGAAGGTGAAGATGCCGTGGGTGCGGAGGATGTGGTCCGAGCAGCGGGCGGACACGTAGCTGCGCTGCTTCCCGCCGACCGTGTAGCGACGGCCGACCTCGACGCTGAGGTAGGTGAGCGAGAGCTGGCCGGCGGCGAGCGGCGGCACTTTGAAGCTGACCCGGTAGCGGTATGCGCCGGGTCGGCGTTCGATTTGGGCGACCAGGGCCAGGTTCTGGGAGAAGGCGCCGGAGAAGGAGAGGTGGAGGATCGCGGTCGGGTGGCCTTCCTGGGGCGGCCCGTTGAAGATCGCCAGCTTCGCTTTTGCCGGCGAAGCGCCGGCTCCGACCAGCGCTTCGACCAGCCCTTCGCCGACCAATGCTCCTTTGCAGGTCGCTCGGGCGGCGGCGTCGGAGAGGGTCGCGACCGCTTCCTGCCCGCAGGTCGGCAGGCCGGCGACGTCGACGCGGCCGTCGCGGTCGAAGTCGACCACCGCTTCGGTCAGCGCCGGCGGCCGTCCACCGCCCTGGAAGTTGTGGATGTCGACCTCGCCGTGGAAGGAGATCGGCGCGTAGCTGTTCTTCGGCAGCTTCTGCGGCTGGAAGCCGCCGTCGGCGTGGAGGACGACGTTCTTGTAGACGACAGTGCCGGCGCTGGCGATCTGGCCGGGACTGAGGACGATGGCGAGGGCGACCGCGGCGAGCAGGAGGGCGGCAGTGCCGCGTTTCAGCTGGGGGAGTGGCATGGCGAGGTGAGCAGGGCCGGGAAGAAGTCGCCGTTGGCGAAGGTGATTTCGCCGGTGACCTGCAGGCGACCGCCGCTGCAGGAGGCTTCGATCAGCCCCGCCTTATGGCCGTGGCGGTTCAAGGTGAGGCCGATCTTCGCTTCGGCCAGGGTGGCCGAGCCATAGCCTTCGGCGATCGGCGGCAGTTCGACCGCGGCGCGATAGCCGTAGCGGCCGTGGTTGACCTTTTCGATCACGATCGGCAGCAGCAGCGTCTTCGGCTTCGGGATCCGCTCATAGGCCTGGGCGATGATCGTCGGCTTGCCGCCGGTCGGGGGCGCGTTGAAGAAGGAGACCGGCGAGGAGACCTTCACCGGCTGCGTCCCCGGCAGCTGCACGAGCGCTTCGCCCTTGCCTTCGCCGACCAGCGACTTGGCGCAGCGACTACGGGCCTGCTGCGGCGTCGTGTTCTGCAGCTTCGCGAGCGGGCAGGTCGGGATGCCGGAGGTGTCGACCCGGCCGTTTTTGTCGAGTTCGAACTCGAGCGTCTTCAGCGGTGGCGGCATGCCGCCGTTCCTGGTTCCGATCCGGGTGATGCTCGAGAGTTCGACCGGGGCCAAGCCCTTGCCGGCGGCCGGCAGCACCCGCGGCGTCACCGCCGCGGTGGCGCTGACGTAGCTATTGCCGATTTCGGCTTTGATCGCCCAAGCGGTTGCGGCGGCGAGCAGCAGGCCCAACGCCGCCAGAGGGAGGACCAGCCGCGCCCGCGGGCGCATCAACGTCCCTTGCAGGGCTTGACCAGCGTCCCCTGCATTTTGGTCCCGTCGGTGAAGTCGAACTCGCCTTTGGCCTGCAGGCGACCGTCCGGGCAGCTGGCGTTGGCGTAGCTCAGCCGCTGGCCCTTGTAAACCCATTCCTTGCCGATCTTCAGGTTGCCGTAGAGCGGCGTCCCGGCGCCGTTGGCGATCTTCGGGATCTGGGCAACCGTTTTGAAGCCGTAGCGGCCGTCATGAACCTTTTCGATCTCGACCGGGACGATGTAGGTGGTCGAGACCGGGGCCGAGAGATAGGCGTGGGCGAGCACCGTCGGGTTGCCGTGTTTCGGCGGCGCGTTGAAGATCGTGATCGGCGAGTGGACTTTGATCGGATTCTGTTCGGGGAAGTTGACGACCGCTTCGCCGTAGCCCTCGCCGACGATCGCGTTCGGGCAGTTCTTGCGTGCCTGGACGCTGGTCGTCGCCTCGAGCTTGCCCTCGGTGCAAATCGCCAGCCCCTTGGTGACGACTTCGCCGTGTTTGTCGAAGTAGATCGTGATCGTTTTCAGGGTCGGCGGGATCGAGCCGTCGGAAGTCGAGATGCGGCCGTAACCATGCAGTTTGATAGGCGCATTTTTATGTTTTGGCAGGGTCGTCGGCGAGAAGCCACCGTCGGTGACGACGACCACGTTCCCCAGCGTCAAACGCAGTGCTGAAGCCGGATTGACGACCAGCAAACCAGCCGCTACCGCGCAGACCAAAAATGCGAGAGCAGCCCCTCTAAACCGATGTTTAATCATCCCTCCACCCCTCCCGTCCCGCTTCCAAGTAAGACTATAGGGCGTGGGAAGAAGTGTGAGCCGGCGGGGACGGCATGGAAGGGGCTTGCCTTCGAGGCGGGGCCGCGCATGGGCGGTCCTGATCATCGCTGCCCTGCTGCTGGCTGGGCTGGCCGTGATCGGCACCGGCGTCGCCGGCCGGCTGACCCCGACGACGCTCGACATCCCCGGCACCGAAACCTCGAAGGCCAACGAACTGCTGCACCAGCACTTCGGCGACTCGGCCCCCTTCGCGATCCTGCTGCGCGGCCCCGCGGACGCGATCGACGAACAGGGCCCGAAACTGGTCGAAGCGCTGCGGGCCTCGGGGCCGGAAGTCAGCACGCTCTCGCCCTGGGACCGCGGCTCTGTCCAGGGGCTGCGGCCGGCGCCGGGTCGGGCGCTGATCCTCGCCGACTTCCACAAAGACATCAAAACGGCGGTCAACGACACCGTGCCCGAACTGGAAGAAATCCTCGCGCAGAACGTGAAGGCGCCGGTGCGGGTGACCCAGACCGGCTTCGCGACCCTCTCCAAGGCGATCCAGGACGAGTCGATCCACGCCGCCGAGCACGGCGAGCTGCTGGCCCTGCCCTTCCTGCTGATCATCCTGCTGCTGGTCTTCCGCTCGCCGGTCGCCGCCGCGATCCCGCTCGCCTTCGGAGCGATAACCGTCACCGCCTCGCGCGGGATCCTCTACTTCTTCACCGGCTGGTTCGATATCGACGCCTTCGCCCTGACCGTCTGCACGATGATGGGCTTAGCGCTCGGGGTGGACTACGCCCTCCTGATGGTCTCCCGCTTCCGCGAGGAGCTGGCCGGTGGCGCCGAGCCCTGGGAAGCTGCCCGCCGCACCCGCCGCACCGCCGGCCGCACGACGATGTTCGCCGGCAGCACCCTGCTGCTCTCGATGCTGGTGGCGATGCTGATCCTGCCCGGCTCGCTGCTGGTCTCGCTGGCCGGGACGGTGGCGATGGTGGTCGTCCTCAGCGTCGCCGTGGCGACGATCGTCGGCCCGGCCCTGCTCACCCTGCTCGGTCCGTACGTCGACCGCTGGCGAATCGGCAAGGCGCCGACCGGCCGCTCGCGACTGCTCGGCCTGATCGACGCCGTGCTCAAGCGGCCGCTGCTGGCCGCGGTCGTGATCGGTGCTCTGCTGATTGCCCTGGCGGCGCCGACGGCCGGGCTGAAGACCGGGCCGCCGAGCCCCGAACAGCTCTCCCGCGATTCCAAGGCTCGCCAGGATGCGGAACTGGTCGACCACCAGATCGGCTCCGGTTGGGATGCCCCATTCCAGGTCGTTGCGATCACTCCCGAAGGGCCGATCACGACCGAAACGGACCTCGCCGCGCTCGGTCGCTTCCAGCATCACCTGGCCCAGCTGAAGGGGGTCAAAGCGGTGATCGGGCCGGCTCAGATCAAGAAGAAAACCGAACCGCTGCGCAACCAGGGCAACGCGATCCTCACCTCCGAAGGCAACATCGGCCCGGTCAAGGAACTGGGCAAACTCGGCCGCAGCCTCAAGGTCGCCGCCGGCGGTGTCGCCCAGCTGCGCGACGGGATCAGCGAAGCCAGCGACGGCGCCGGCCTGCTGGCGCTCGGTGCCGACCGCGCCGGCAACGGCGCCAAGCTGATCGCCAACGGGCTCGGCCGCGCCACCAGCGGCAGCACGCGCGCGATCTCGGCGCTCGAACGGTTCTCCAAAGGCGCCCACAAGCTGGCCGAAGCCGAGGAACGCGCCGCCGTCGGCGCGGTCGAACTGCGGGCCGGCATCCAGGCGGTCGGCGGCGTCAACATGCGCTCCGCCGGGCTCCGCTACGCGCGCCGGGTCGAACGGGTCCTGCGCAAAGAAGCAAACGAAACGCTGCCGAAGCTGGAAGCGCCGGCGGCGGTCGCCGACGAACAGCTGAAAGCGGCGCTGGGCGCGCTCGGGGCGATGGGGGTCGGCCGCACCGATCCCAATTACGCCGCGGCGCTGGCGGCGGCGCAGCGGGCCGAGGCGGCGGTCAGCGGCGTCGACCCGACGACCGGCGCGCCCGCCGTCAACCCGCTCACCGGCGTGCCCTACGCCGAAGCTGCCCCCGGTCAGCCCTACGAGGGCGGCTACACCGGTCTGCCGGCGGAGCTGACGGGGCTGAAAACGAAGCTGCAGGAAGAGATCGAAGACGCGAAGAAATCACGCCAGTACCTGCAGTCCTCGATCCACAACCTCGCCCGCCTGCAGACCGGTGCCGCAAGGCTGTCGCAGGCGCTCTACAAAATCCACCATGCCGGCAACCAGCTCGCCAACGGGGCGGAAAAACTCTCGAAAGCGGCGCAGACGCTGGGCGACGGGCTCGAACGGCTCAGCGGCGGGACCCTCGCCCTGGTCGGTGGGATCAAGCGCCTCAGCGGCGGCGCCGAAGCGCTGGAAGCGGGCCTGACCGAAGGGGCCGACCGCTCGGCCCCGCTGCAGAGCGGGCTGAACGAAGCGAGCGTCAAGGTGATCTCCGGCAAGGCGCAGATCAACCAGCAGGCGGCGAAAGTCCATCGCGAAACGCCGGGGATCTTCAACTCCGGCTACTTCGTCCTCTCGGCGCTCGAAGGCTCGACCCCCTACAACCGCGAACGGTCCGAAGCCGCGGTCGACCTCAAGCACGGCGGCCAGGCGGCGACGATGCTGATCATCTCCAACTACAGCTTCAACACGCCCGGCTCGATCCGTCTCAACAAGGTGCTGGCGACCGAAGCGAAGCAGTTCGGCGAGAACGCCGACCTCACCACCGGCGTCGCCGGCGGTGCCGCCCAGCTGAACGACTACAGCAGGGTCACCCGGGCGAAGATCCCGGTGGTGGTGATCGCGATCACCCTGGTCACCTTCCTGGCGATGGTGCTGGTCCTGCGGGCGATCCCGCTGGCCTTCATCGCGGTCGGCCTCAACCTGCTCACGGTCGGCGTCGCCTTCGGCGTCCTCACCCTGCTCACCGACCTGCCGAGCGACTTCCCGCTCGGCGGCCACAGCTACGTCGAAGCGGTGGGGGCGGTGATGATCTTCGGGATCGTCTTTGGGCTCTCGATCGACTACGCGGTCTTCCTGCTGACGCGGATGAAAGAGCACTACGACGAAGAAGGCGACAACGCCGAGGCGGTCCGCTTCGGCCTCAGCCGCACCGCCGGGGTGATCACCGGCGCGGCGGCGATCATGCTTGCCGTCTTCATCGTCTTCGCAGGCGCCTCGATCGCCACCGTCAGCCAGCTCGGCGTCGGCCTCACGATCGCCGTCGTGCTCGACGCGACCGCGGTCCGGATCGTCCTGCTGCCGGCGCTGATGCTGCTCCTCGGCGACCGCATCTGGTGGCTGCCGAAGCCGCTCGAGCGGGTGCTGCCGAAACTGAACGTCTGAGCCGCCCGCCCCACCGCGGCGGCCGGCGAGATCGAACGTTTGGGCATGCGCTCGTTTCCTCTAATCGGAATTTACGAGGCACCTTCCAACTCCCCAACCGCCGCCGCGCCGCACGGTAACGCGTTGATTTGGAGTTAAGTCCCTGCTGGCGGCGCTGTTGGCGGCGGGGCCAACGGATACGATTTCGCCGTTCCGTCGGGGTCGGAGGGGCTCGGCGTGCGCACGAGGGATTTGTTGGCAGCCAAACCATCAGGCGAGGAGGGTGGATCGGCAGCGAGCCGGGGGTTCTCCCCAGCGCGAATCGCTGTCGTCGTAGCGCTGGTCGCGGCGGTGATCGTGCTGGCGATCGTCCTGCTCGGTGGGGGCGGTGGCCACAAGTACGTGCTGATCTTCAACAACGCCGGCCAGCTGGTGCCGGAAAACCAGGTGCTGATCGGCGGCTCGCCGGCCGGCACGGTGGAAAGCATCGGCCTGACCGACAACAACCTCGCCGAAGTCCACGTCGAAGTCGAACAGGAGCTGCACGAAGGGACGACGGCGACGATCCGCGCCACCTCGCTCTCCGGCGTCGCCAACCACTACGTCTCGATCAGCCCCGGGCCGAACAGCGATCCGGCCTTGGACGAAGGGGCCGAACTCGGGCTCGGCTCGACCACGACCCCGATCGACATCGACCAGCTCTTCAACACCTTCCCGCCGTCGGTCCGCAAAGGCCTGCAGGAGTTCATCAAAGGCAACTCGGAGATCTACACCGGCCAGGCGAAAGCGGCCAACGAAGCCTATAAATACTTCGGCCCGGCGCTCAACCGGACCAGCGCCTTCGCCGGCGAACTGAACCGCGACGAGGCGCTCCTCTCCCGCTTTATCGTCAGCTCGAGCCGGCTAACCACCGCGGTCGCCGGCCGTGGCGAACAGCTCTCCGACGCGGTCGGCAACGCCAACAAGGCGTTCGAATCGATCGCCTCCCAGAACGTCGCCCTCGACCAGAGCTTGCGCGAGCTGCCGCCGGTGCTGCGGCAGAGCAACACCACCTTCGTCAACCTGCGCGCCGCCCTCGGCGACCTCGAACCGCTGGTCGACACGGCGAAGCCGGCAACCAAGGAACTGGCTCCCTTCCTGGCCGAAATCCGGCCGATCTTCCAGAAGCTGGTGCCGTTCACGCGCTACTTCCGCGAAACGGTCTCGAAGCCCGGCCCCGCCAACGACACCGCCGACCTGCTGAAGCTGACCCCGGCGGTGCTGCGCCAGGCCTCGCGCACCTTCCCCCACGCCGAAGCCGGGGTCGAAGCCTTCCAGCCGAACCTCAACTTCATCCGCTCCTACACGCCGGACCTGTTCAACGCGGTCGGCAAGTTCGGCCAGATCTTCGGCTACTACGACGGCAACGGCCACTACGCCCGGGTCATCACCTCGGCTCAGAACCTCTTCAAGTACGGCGGCGGCAAGCTCGAACCGATCAGCAAGGCCCAGCAGAACGACTTCTTCGGCACCCCGCCGACCCGGCGGCCGTGCCCTGGCGGCGCCACCCAGCCCGCCGCCGACGGCTCCAACCCGTTCGTCGCCGGCGGCGTCAACGCCTCCGAATGCGATCCCTCCCAGGTGCCGCCGGGACCATGATCAGACGCTTGATCGCAGCCCTTCTCCTGGTCGCCGTCGTGGTTGCCGTGGTCCTGCTCGTCTCCGGCGGCGGCAGCGGCTCTGGCGGCGGCTACGAGGTCCGCGCCGTCTTCGACAACGGCGCCTTCATGGTCAACGGCGAGCAGGTCCGGGTCGCCGGCGCCAACGTCGGCACGATCGAATCGGTCAGCGTCTCGCGGCCCGGCGAAGTCGTCGCCTACAAGGACGGCAAGCCGGTCTCGGTGCCGGGCAAGGCGATCATGGTGATGAACATCGAAGACCCCGGCTTCCAGGACTTCCGCGAAGACGCCAGCTGCCTGATCCGGCCGCAGTCGCTGATCGGCGAGAAGTTCGTCGACTGCCGCACGACCCTGCCGCGGGCGCCGGGCTCGAAGCCGCCGCCGCCGCTGAAAAAGATCGAATCCGGCCCCGGCAAGGGCGAGTACCTGCTGCCGCTGGGCTCGAACGGCACCAGCGTCGACCCGGACCTGATCAACGACATCAACACGCTGCCCTACGCCCAGCGCTTCCGCTTGATCCTGAACGAACTCGGCTCCGGCCTCGCTGGCCGCGGCGAAGACCTCGAGGTCCTGGTCAAACGGGCCAACCCGGTGCTGCGCGACGTCGACAAACTCTTCAAGACCCTCTCCGACCAGCGCAACGAACTGGCCCAGCTGGCGAGCGACTCGGAGACGATCCTGCGGCCGCTGGCGCGGGAGCGCACCCACGTCGCCGGCTTCCTCTCCAACGCCGGTGCCGCCGGCCAGGCGAGCTCCGAACGCGGCCCCGAACTGGAAGCGGCGCTGCAGAAGTTCCCCCGCTTCCTGACCGAATTCAAGCTGACGATGCGCAAACTCGGCGGCTTCTCGGACGCGGCGCGGCCGGTCTTCGAAGAACTCGGCTCGGCGGCGCCGGCGCTGACCGACGCGACCCGCACCCTGACCCCGTTCTCGGAAGCGACGACGGTGGCGCTGAAGAGCCTCGGCGACGCCGGCGAAGGGGCGGGGCCGCTGTTCGCCGAAGCCGACCCGGTGATCCGCAAGGCCCGCGACCTCGCCAAGGCCGGGGTCTCGCCGACCGAAGAACTGGCGAAGCTGTTCACCAACCTGCGCGCCACCGGCGGCTGGGATGGCCTCACCGAACTGATTTACAACTCCGCCGCCTCGGTCAACGGCTTCGACAAATACGGCCACTTCGGCCGCACCCGACTGACGCTCTCGACCTGCCTTGCCTACAGCGCCACGGCCAGCGGCGAATCCGGCTGCGTCGCCCGCTTCAACGGCGTCGGGGCGGCGGACCAGAGCGAAGCGAGCTCCTCCTCGAGCATCGAACAGCTCGCCTTGCTGCTGCGTGAATTCGAAAACGAAAAAGTCGAAAAGCAGAGTGGCGCGACCGTCGCGCCCTCCGGGCCGGCGACCGGGATCGGCCAGGCGAACCCGACTAATGGCGCCGCGGGTGGCGCAGCAGAAGGATCCGAAGGCGAAGCCGGACTCGGCGAAGCCTCGGCGACCGGGGGCACCGCCCCACTCCTCGACTACCTCCTCGGCCCATGAGACCGAACCGGGGCGGCATCGGCGGCGTGGCGAGCAGCCCGATCCTGGTCGGGGCGATTACCACCCTGGTCCTGATCGTCGCCGTCTTCCTCGCCTACAACGCCAACAACGGCCTGCCCTTCGTCTCCACCTACAACCTCAAGGCGCGGGTGCCGAACGCCGATGCGCTGGTCAAAGGCAACGAGGTGCGGATCGGCGGCACCCGGGTCGGCATCGTCAAGTCGGTCGTCCCGGTCAACCTCGGCGACGGCAAGGTCGCCGCCGAACTCTCGCTGGCCCTCGACAAGAACGCCGAACCGCTGCCGGTCAACTCGACCATCACCGTGCGGCCGAAGTCGGCGCTGGGGCTGAAGTTCCTGCAGATCACCCCGGGCGACTCGAAGCAGGGGTTCAAGGCCGGCGAACGGATCCCGGTCACGGCGGCGAAGCCGGAACCGGTCGACATCGACCAGTTCTTCGACATGTTCGACGAAAAAACCCGCAAGGCGATCCGCCAGAACCTCGCCGGCTTCGGCAACGCGCTCGCCGGCCGCGGCCCGCAGTTGAACGAAGCGATCGGGGCGCTGCGCGGCCTGGTCGAAGAAGGCCAGCCAGTGCTGCGGACGTTGGCCGCGCCGAGCACCAACTTCGGTGGTTTCTGGGAAGCGCTCTCCGCCCTCTCGGCGACGGTGGCGCCGGTGGCGGAGACGCAGGCGAAGATGTTCGTCGTCCTCGACCAGACCTTCGCCGCCTTCGCTCGGGTCTCCCGCCCCTACATCCAGGAAACGATCTCGAAGAGCCCGGGGACCCTCGACGAGGCCAACGCCGACCTGCCGGTGCTGCGGCCCTTCCTGCACGACTCCGAACGCTTCTTCGCGGCGCTCCAGCCGGGAGCCCGGGCGCTGGGCGCAACCTCGCCGGTGATCGCCGAAGCGCTGCATGCCGGCGTGCCGGCACTGAACGGTGCCCCGGCGACCAACGCCCAGCTCGAACCGACGGCGCAGGCGCTGGTCGATTTCCAGGAAGCGCCGGGGACGCTGACCGGCCTGCAGCTGCTGACCGACGCCAACAACCAGCTGGCGCCGGCGCTGCAGTACATCGCTCCCTCCCAGACCATCTGCAACTACTGGACGCTGACTTTCGAAGAGATCGCGAACGCTTCCGAAACCGGCAACTCGAGCGGCAACTGGCTCAACTTCATCTCCTTCGGGCCGCCTGAAGGGCCGAACAGCGAGAGCACCTTCGCGACCTCTCCGGCCAACGGCGGCGGCCCGCAGTCCTCGGCCAACCATCTGCATTTCAATCCCTACCCGAGGACGGCGGCACCTGGCCAGGGCAATACCTGCGAAGCGGGCAACGAGAAGCTCGCCCCGGGCCGGACCGTGATCGGTAACGCCCCCGAAGTTTGGGGCACGACGACCCGCGGCCAGGTCGAAACCAAGGCCGAAAAACGCGCTACCGCGGAAGAAGAAAAGAAGCAGGAAAAGGAAGCCGAAGAAAGCGAAGGGGGCGAAGAATGACCCGCCTCCCCGAGCGCGACATCCGCGCCCAGCAGAGCAAGAAGGGCCGCCGCTTCGGCTGGCGCCCCGGCAACGTCCTGATCGCGATCATCTTCATCCTCATCTTCACGATCGGGCCCTACCTGGCCTTCACCAAACACGTTCCCTTCACCAGTTACGGCTACGAGGTCAAGGCGACCTTCGCCAACTCGGCCAACATCGCCAAAAACTCGCCGGTCCGGATCGCCGGCGTGGAAGTCGGCAAAGTCATCTCCAGCGAACGGGATGGCGACGCGACCACGGTCACCTTCACCGTCAGCGGCGCCGGCCGGCCGATCCACGACGATGCCTTCGCCGCGATCCGGCCGCGGATCTTCCTCGAGGGCAACTTCTTCATCGAACTCGACCCCGGCAGCCCCAGCGCGCCGGAACTCGCTAGCGACGGCACGATCCCGGTCAGCCGCACCTCGACCGCGGTGCAGATCGACGAAGTCCTGACCGCGCTGCAGTCGCCGGTCCGCGCCGACCTCAGCAAGCTGCTCGAAAGCTACGGCAACGCCCTCACCCACACGCCGACCGCGGCCGAAGACAAGACCCAGCTGCCGGAGGTGAGGGGTAAAAGCGGTGGCGAAGCGCTAAACGGGGCCTTCAAATACGGCGGCGCCGCTGGCCGCTACAGCGCCCAGGTCACCAACGCCTTCCTCGGCACCCAGCAGCGCGACCTCTCGCGCCTGGTCGACAGCGCCGGGCGCACCTTCAACGCCTTCGCCGCCGACCAGGAAAGCCTGCAGGGGCTGATCGAGAACTTCGACGTCTTCACCGGCGCCCTCGCCGACCAGTCGACCAACCTCTCGACCACGGTCCGCCTGCTGGCGCCGACGCTGAAGACCGCCCATTCCTCGCTAGTCAGCCTCAACCGGGCGCTGCCGCCGTTGCGCACCTACGCGATCGAGCTGACCCCGGCGGTTGCCCAGTTGCCGGGGCTGATCCACGCTTCGAAACCGTGGATCGCCCAGGTGCGGCCGCTGCTGACCGGCAAGGAGGGCCTGGGAGCTGTCAAGCAGCTGGCCAAGCTGACGCCGGGCCTGGCCGGCGCCGCCCGGGAAGGCAAGCGCAACACGCTGCCGCAGATCAACCGCCTCAGCCTCTGCACCACCCAGGTCATGGTCCCGACCGGCAACGAGGTGATCAACGACCGCTTCAGCACCGGCGGCCCGAACTACCGCGAGTTCCTCTACACGCTGGTCAACTTCGCCGCCGTCGCTCAGAACTTCGACGGCAACGGACCCTACGGGCGGGCCCAGGTGGGCGGCGGCCCGCTGCTGGTCGGCGAACCGAATCCGACCGGCAACCCGACCACCTTCAGCGACTCGATCAACTACTCCAAAGTGGGGGAACAGTCGCTGGGTACGCAGCCGCAGCTCGGTGGGAAGCCCCCACTGAAGCCGGAAGTCCGCTGTGACACCAACCAGCCGCCGGACGTCAACGGTCCGCTCGGCCAGGTCGGGGCGCCGTCGGCGTCCGTCGCGGGGGTGAACCCGTGAGCAAACGCTGGACCCACTTCAAGGCCTGGATCACCCGCCAGGCTCGCGGGCATCGCAAAGACACGATCGCGATCTTCGTCCTGGGCATCGCCGGGATCGTGATGATGCTCGGGATCTTCACCCAGCAGAAGGCCTCGCTGCCGTCATGGCTGCCCCTCGTCGGCGAAGAATTCGACCACATCACCGCCGAGTTCTCGACCGCGCAGGCGGTGACGCCGGGCCAGGGCCAGTCGGTGGACATCGCCGGCGTCCAGGTCGGCAAGGTCACCGCGGTCGACCTCGAAGACGGCCACGCAGTCGTCGGCATGGACATCGAGCCGAAGTACATGGAACTGTTCCACCCCGACGCCAGCTTCCTGCTGCGGCCGAAAACCGGCCTCAACGACATGGTCGTCGAGGTCGAACCGGGAACCGAGAAGGGCCACATCAAGGCCGGCGCCAACTTCACCCTGCAGCAGACCGAACCGAACACCAACCTCGACGCCTTCCTCGGCAGCCTCGACGCCGACACCCGCCAGTACCTGCAGCTGCTGGTCGCTGGCGGCGCCCAGGGCATCGGTGGCCAGAGCAACCGCCTCTCCAACGCGCTGCGCCGCTTCGAGCCCTTCGTCCACTACACGGGGAAACTGAACAAAGCGATCGCCGCCCGCCACGTCGCCCTTGCCCGAGTGATCCACGACTTCGGCCAGCTCACCGGCGAGCTGGCCCAGCACGACTCCGAGGTGCGCCGCTTCGTCACCTCCTCCGACAAGGCGCTCGGCAACTTCGCCAACCAGCAGGCCTCGATCCAGGCGGCGCTGCGCGAATTCCCCTCGACCCTGCGCGCCGCCAACGCCGGCCTCGCCGCCTCCGACCGCTTCTCCAAAGTCGCCTACCCCTCGTTGACCAAGCTGATCCCGCAGGCCCAGGCGCTGACCCCGGCCTTCAAGGCGAGCGAAAAGCTGTTCAGCCAGACCACGGTGCCGATCCGCGACCAGATCCGCCCCTTCGTGCGCGAAGTGCGGCCGGTGCTGAACCACGCTGCGGAAGCCTCGGAACCGTTCGAAAAGACGGTGCGGAACTTCGGCAACAGCCTCGGCGGCTTCAACTCCTTCCTCAACGAGCTCGCCTACCAGCCGCCCGGCAGGAAGGAGAGCGCGCTCTTCTACCTGCCCTGGCTGAACCATGACTTCAACACCGCCTTCAACCTCCAGGACGGCGCTGGCCCGATCCTGCGCGGAACCCTGCTGGTGAGTTGCACCGGTGCCGATCTCGGCTTCGGATTCGTCGGCTTCGAAACCAGCAAAGGTCACAAATACCTGCAGACGCTGCTCGAAACGATCGGCTTCCCCCGTAAAGAAGAAATCCCGGTCTCCTTCGCGACCAAAACCGGCACCTGCGAATACGTCAAGAAGAAGAAATGAGCAAGCGCGCCCCCAGCACCACGCAACTCGTGATCATCGCGGCCTTCGCGCTGTCGTGCTTCGGCATCCTGCTCTTCCTCTGGGTCACCTTCGGCGGCCCGACTCCGTTCAAGGCGAAGCCCTACGAGATCAAAATCCCCTTCGACGAGGCGACCCAGCTTGCCGAACAGTCGGACGTGCGGATCTCCGGCGTCAACGTCGGCAAAGTCCAGAGCATCGAACTTGCAGCGAACGGCAGACAGGCGCTGGCGACCGTCGACATCGAAGACCAGTACGCGCCGATCCCGCGAGGCTCGCGGGCGATCTTGCGGACCAAGACGTTGCTGGGGGAGACCTACATCGAACTCACCCCCGGGTCGAACACGGAAAAGAAGCTGGCCGACGAGGGCGAACTGCCGGAGGCGAACCTCGCCCAATCGGTGCAGCTGGACGAGATCTTCCGCACCTTCGACCCGAAGACGCGCGCCGCCTTCCAGTCCTGGATGCAGGAAGCGGCGGTCGCGATCAACGGCCAGGGCCAGGGCCTCTCCTACGCGATCGGCGAGTTCGAACCGACCTTCACCGAACTGGAAAAGCTCTTCCGCACCCTGGACAGCCAGCGGCTCGCGGTCGGCCAGCTGTTTCGCAACGGCGCCACCACCTTCAGCGCCCTGCGCGGACAGAACGGGGAGCTGGCAAACCTGATTCGCAGCTCCAACGCGGTCTTCTCGACCACCGCCCGGCGCGCCAAGGACATCGAAGCGCTGTTCCGGGCCTTCCCGACCTTCCAGGACGAGTCGCGCCTGACCCTCGCCGACCTGCGCCAGTTCTCCGAAAACGCCGACCCGCTGATGAAGCAGCTGGTGCCGGCGGCCAAACAGCTCTCGCCGACTCTGGTCTCGATCGCCAAGCTGGCGCCGGAAGCAAAGGCCTTCTTCGAAGGCCTCGAAGTCGTCAACCGCTTGGCCCCTTCGGGCTTCCCGGCGATCCGCAAGCTCTTCCGTGACGAATTCCCGCCGCTGCTGCAGTCGCTGGAACCGTTCCTGCGCAACCTCAATCCGTTCCTCGTCGGCCTCAACCTCTACAAGCACGAGGTCCCCTCGTTCTTCGCGAACGTGGCGGCCACCTTCAACGGAATCCTGCCGCCGACTGCCGAAGGCGAAACGACCCGGCCCCACTACCTGCGCGTGGTCGGCGGCATGAACCCCGAAACGATCTCCTCCTATCCCAACCGCCTCGCGGTCAACCGCAGCAGCGCCTACAGCCCGCCGAGGTGGGCCGAACTATTGAAGAACGGATCGCTGCCGAGCTTCAGCACGGCCAGCTGCAGCGACGGGGTCAACGCCGCCCTCGACCCGGAAACGCCGAAATCGAAAGCCTTCCAGGAACGGGTGAAAGCAGCGGCTACGCCGACGCCGACCACCGAACCGGCGAAAAAAGAACGCGAAGCCCTGCTCGAAAAAGAAGCGGCGGCCCTGCTCGCCAACATCCAGACCTACGCCTTCGCCGGCCAGCCGACCACCGCGTCGCTGCTGCCGCCGCCCTGCACCGAACAGTCGAAGTTCGAACCGATCTACGGCAGCGGTCCCAAGACCAGCTACCAGCACACCTTCGAACAGCCCGCCCCCTGATTGGGCGCCGCCACGGCGGCGGCGCCCCGGACTGCCGGGCGGACGACTATTTGCGCTCGTAGGTGAGCACCTGGATCCCGTCGCCGACGGTTTTGGCGTCGGCGAGCTTCAGCGGCAGCTTCTCGGAGGAGCCGAAGAGGCGCTGGCCGCTGCCGAGGACGACGGGGAAGACCATCAGGTTGAGCTGGTCGACGAGGTCGTGCTCGAGCAGGCCCTGGACCAGGGTGACGGAGCCGGCGACGAGGAAGGTGACGTCGTTCTCGTCCTTGAGGCGGGCGATCTCGGTGGCGAAGTCGCCGGAGAGGACGGTGGAGTTCTCCCAGTCGGCACTCGCCAGGGTGTTGGAGAAGACGTACTTGGGCATCGAGTTCATCTTCTCCGCGAAGCCCTGCTCGTCGTTCATCTTCGGCCAGGCTTCGGCGAAGCCCTCGTAGGTGACGCGGCCGAGCAACTGGGCGTCGGCCTCCTCGAGCTCGGTGAGCTTGAAGCGGTCGCCCTCGTCGCCGCGATCGATCTCGAAGGTCCAGCCGCCGTGCTCGAAATCGCCGGAGCCGCCGGGGTCCTCGACGACGCCGTCGAGGGAGATGAACTCGGTGACAACGATCTTTCCCATCATTTCCTCCTTGGTTGCAAGCGGTCTTTGCTGGGGCGACGAGCGGGCGGCGCCGAAATCGACATCCAGACCGAGAAGTACCTGGATTCCCGGTTTCCAGGCGTGGGGGAGGGGTATCCAGGGGAACCTTGTACTGAAAAGCGAGTAGGAAGGCAGTGATCCAGACGTGACCCCAGTAGCCCGCAGCATCGCATTGGCCGCCGTCGTCGCGGCGCTGGCGCTGATCGCCCCGGCCGCCGCGAGCGCCGGGACCTTCGTCGTCAACACCACGACCGACAGCGCCGACATGGGCGGCTGCCAAACCGTCTCGACCTGCTCCCTGCGCGACGCCCTCAACGCCGCGGACGGCGAAGCGGATCCGGACACAGTCGAAGTTCCGGCTGGGACCTACGACCTGACCCTCGGCCAGCTCGAAGTCGCCGGCACCGCGATCACCGTCCGCGGCGCCGGGGCCCGGCAGACGATCGTCGACGCCGGCGGCGCCTCCCGCGTCTTCGAGCTCGAAGCCGACGAACCGACTCTGGAAGGGCTGACGATCCGCAACGGCAGCGCCCCCGCGGCGGCGCTGGAAGAATTCGCCGGCGACGGCGGCGGCGTCCTCGTCACCTCCGAAGGGAGCGCGACCTTCCGCGGCGTCGCGGTCAGCGGCAACGTCGCCGGCCTCAACGGCGGCGGCATCTCCGCCCCGCCCGAGTCGCCGGAAAAAAACGGCGCGGCGCTGGTCGTCGAAGCCAGCACCGTCGCCGGCAACAAAGTCGAAGGCGGCGCCGGCGAGGCGCTCGGCGGCGGCATCTACGTGCTCGGCGACACCCGCATCGTCAACTCGACGATCAGCGGTAACTCGATCGAAAGCACCGGGCTCACCCAGGGCGGCGGCCTGCTCGCCGGCACCGGCTTGACCACCACCGAAGGCACCGAACTCACCCTGCTGAACGCGACGATCGCCGGCAACTCGGTCAGCGCCGGCGGCACCGGCGGCGGCATCGGAATCGAGAACCCTTCACCGAGCGCGTCGACGGCGCTCGCCCTGACCAACACGCTGCTTGCCGGTAATACCGCCTCGGGCATGGCGTCGAACTGCATGGCGGTGGCGCTGATCAGCTCCACCAACAACCTGTCCAGCGACGGCACCTGCGGCTTCACCGACCCGGGGAGCAAGCAGAACGTCGATCCGCAGCTGGGCGCGCTCGCCGACAACGGCGGCCCGACCGACACGATGGCGCTGCCCGCTTCGAGCCCGGCGGTCGACGCCGGCACGAACACCGGCTGCCCGCCGACCGATCAGCGCGGGGTGGCCCGGCCGCAGCTGGCCCGCTGCGACATCGGCGCCTTCGAGCTGGAGCCGGCGAAGACGATTCCGCCCGGCAAAGGCGGGCCGGGCGGCGGCGGCGCCAAGTCGGCCGACCTGCGGCTGACCCTGAAGCCGAAGCCGAAGAAGCCGGTCGCCGGCAAGAAGGCGACTTTCCTGCTCACCGTCACCGACCGCGGCCCCGACGCCGCCGACAAGGTCCTGGTCAGCGGTGTCGCCCCGGCGGCGGCGAAGGCGGTCAAGGGCAAGAAGGTCGGCGGGAAGAAGCCCTGCAAGCTGGCCAAGGCGAAGAAGGGGAAGCGCAAGTTCAGCTGCCAGCTCGGCACCCTGGCCGCCGGCAAGAAGGTCAAGCTCCGCATCGTCGTCCCCCACGCGAGCGGTCGCCTCAGCGCCAAGGCCAGCGTCAGCTCGGCGGTGCCGGACCCGGTGGCGAAGGGGAACAGCGCCAAGGCGACGGCGCGGCCGAAGGGGAAGCGCTAGCGCGTTCCTGTCCGGCAGTTGAAAGCGAGGCGAGCCCCTCGAGCCGACCGGCCCGGGGGCTCGCCCAATCGCTAGTTGCTCAGTTCTTCGGTGCGCTTCTTCGCTTCTTCGATCGCCTTTTCGGCCTGAGCCTTGCTTTCCTGGATCCCTTCCTGGGCCTCTTCCTGGCCCTTCTGGATCCCCTTCTTGGCTTCTTCCAGGCCCTTTTCGACGCTCTTGCCGGCGCTGCCCTTGGCGCTTTCGATTTCCTTCTTCGCCTGTTCGACGCCTTCTTCGGCCTTCTTGGACTCTTCTTTGGCCATCTTTTCGGCCTGCTTGGTCCCGGCTTCGACTTCCTTTTCGATCGAAGTCGCGGCGCTGGTGCTGTCGCTGCCGCCACAGCCGGCCAGGACGCCCCCGACCAGCAGCGCCGCGATTACCATCGCCGCCGCGGCCGCCTTCAGGCGCTTGACCTCGAACGGACCCTCGTGGTTCTGCATCTACTCCCCTGTCATGTCTAGGCCCGCCAGCGGCAGGCCTCGTTTGCGAGCGTAAGGGAGCCACTCTATGTTTCGGTGGCGGACGCCGGCCTACTGTGTGCCGCGCCTGCGGCCCGATCGACCTATCGCAGCATCGGGCACTCGATCGAGACCTTCGCCGTTGAATTCTTTCGGCCGAGGGTCCCTCGTAGGTGCCTGCCTCCGAGGCTTACGTGAATTTGGCGTAGGCGGCTCAGCGCGGAGGACGGAGGTCGGCGATCTCCTCGTTCAGGACCGCCCAGGCGAATTTCTCGTCAGTGACGAAGGTCGAGACGAGGTCCGCTTTCAACGCCGCCCAGGCAGCTCGCCGGCGCGCCTCTCGGTAGTCGGCCCCATTGACCAGGACCACCTCGGCATTGCTCTCCTTCAAGTGTTGAATCTGCTCCTTCGAGATTCCTAGATGGGTGTAGGAATTATGGGTGCGCTCCTCGACGTCGCGGCCGTCGGTGTCTTGGAGGTAGAAGGTGCCGATCGCGCAGACGCACTCCGCGAAGTCGTCCGCGAGGTCTTTCGGCAGCCCGGTCGCCAGCGCCACCGGGCCGTCCTCTTCGTCCGTCGGCCGGTCGAGCAGCGGCGAGGCGGTGATCAGCAGGACGTCGAGCTTCTCCCAATCCTCGTTCGGCAGCGCAAGCCGGGGGTCTTCTCCTCCCCTGAGGGCGAAAGCGGGAGCCGGATGCGCCACCGCGGCGCCACCGAGGATCTTCGCCGCTCGAGCCACCAGAGCATGTGACTCGATCCGAGGCTTTTGGGCGCCGATGACGCCGACCACCGGCATCACCCGCAGCACCTCGGGGTTGAACGGTGGGGTGTGCTCCTCGTCCAGCATCGGCCAGGTTCCGTCTGAGTCGGGAGGTCGGTGGACCGCGGCACCCTCGGGCTTTCGGCCGACCCGCCGATGAAGACCAATCGCCCCCATCAATCCACCAGGGTCCCGGGCGTCGGGCAGCTCCCCGATCACGTCGCCGATCGCGCCACCCCAGGGAATCCCCAGTCGAACCGGCTCGTCGCCGTCGCGTTCGCGTTCGCGAGTCGCGAGGACACCGAGGACATGCGTCGCGGCGGTGGCGGCGATGCGCCTCCAAGCCCTCCTTCGAGCAGCCTCCGTCGCTTTCCGTTTCCCTTTCGCTTTGCGGTCCAGTCCCCCGTCCGGCTCGACCAGGACCAACTCAACGTCGAAGACCCGACGGTAGGCCTCGACCAGGGTCATCGCCCCGGGGCCGTTCTCCCCGGTGCAGAGGGCGAGGTTCCGGGCCCAGCGATCAGCGGAGCGCTCGTCGTAGAGGAGCAGGCAGCTGCCGTCGGCGAGCTGGGCCGCACGGTCCAGGACCTGGATCTCCATGTCCTGATCGCCCGGCGTCTCCGCGTCCTCGAGGAAGACGACCGTGTCGCACTCGTCGTCCAGGACCCTGCGCGCCAGTTGGATCACGCCACCCTCGCGACCGCGGGTGAGCTGGGTCACCCAGCCGCCGCTGCCCGGCCCGCCCAGCCGCCGCTGCTCCCTCCACTCCGTGGCCGTCTCCTCGATGTGTTCCTGGACTTCTTGGCGATCGGCGTCTTTGACGTCGTAGAGGATGTCGCTCGCATACTCCTCGTCCTTGATCGAGCCTCCGTTCAGGAGGTGGCCGGTGACCTGCGTGGACCAGCGCTCGGGGAAGTACCCGGTGAACAGCGCCGCGTGCTCATCGGCCAGCTCCATGATCGCCTGCTTATGTCGGTCGTGGGCGGCGAGCGCGAGGACGCCGGGGTGTTCGGCCAGTTCGCTTTCCTGGTCGAACCCGGCTGGAGGTGGCGTGACCAGGAGCTCGCGGGCCGGGCCCTTCTTCCCGTCCTCGCAGGCTCTCCTGCTCCATTCGAGCCGAAACCACCTCGAAGCCGCCTCGTAGGTGGTCAGGAACGGGGTCTGGTTGAGAATGCACTGCCGCTTGATCGACGCGGTCGCGGGGTAGAGCGAACTGTTGTCGTGCGGATCGACCAGGTAGGTCACATGGCAGGGGGACTCTTCCGCCCTGGCCGCGACGACGGCCTCGGTCGCGTACAGCAGGCCACCGTAGAAGCCGGCCGGCAGAGCGACAAAATCCTCGTAGTCGTGGAGAAGGCCGGCGCGCAGGATTTCATGGTGTGATCCTTCCAGTGAGTAAATGAAGGTCTGCGTCGCCCGCCAGTACCGCTCGAACTCTCGCACCAGCTTGACCAGGCCGCTGGTCGGTCCGCGTCGCTTGGTGTTGGCGGCAATCAGGATCAGGACGTCCTGCTTCTGCTTCGGTGTGCGGGCGGCACGGGGCCAGGAGGCGGTTGCGTGGCGCGACATCCTGGGGGAACGTTTGCGGCGGCGCGGCACCGCGTCGGAGTGCTCGCTCAGCAACCGCCTCGCTAGCTCGTCGTAGATCCGAGGTTCGTAATTCTGCCTGACGCTGCGCGCATTTTTGATCTCTTTGCCGTGGTTCGTCTTCCATTTGGCCCGCACGTGAGCTTGGCGCTGCTTCAGCTGGGTGCCTTCCCATTTCTCTTCGAGTTTGAGATATGCGGTCCAGGCGTATGCCAGGTACTGGTCGTGCTCGGGTGCTTCCGCGGTCTCTTCGCGCTCGACTTCTTCGGTGATCCGCGTCAGCTCATCCTGGAGCCTTTTCACATCGCCGGAGCCGCCGCTCAACCCCAGCAGCTTCGCCAGTGTCGGTTGGCCGGAGAAGTCGCCGAAGGCATCGGGTCGATCCCAGCGGAGTTTCCACAGTGAGCACAGCTCATCCGCGAGTTCTCTAATGGTGTCGTCCACCCCTGCCACCGCGGCCAGTCTTTCAAATTCCTGGCCAACTTCACATTGTTCACTGCATATGCACCGCTATCGCGGGCCCGCCCTTGACCGCGGCCTCCCATCCGTGATTTGGATTCAGCGAGAGAGGAGGCCGAGAGTAACTCTCGGTTCAAGAGGCCAGACGCTTTAGGGGGGTGTGGAGTATGTCCAGACATGTAGATCGCGAAGACGAGTACGGCGGAGAGGAGCCTGCGGGTGGGGCATGAGACGCCCGGCGAGTTCGCCGCGATGATGGATGAGCGGGCGGTCAAGGACGGTGCAGCAGGAGTCGCTGACAGACACACCGTCGACGAGGGTGCTCCGCCGATCGAGATGGCGAAGCAGGCGGCGCGGGTCCGAACCGCCGTGCTCGAAGACGAGCTGATGAAGGAGCGGGTCCCGCACGAGCGAAAGGTCGCCGAAGGCCCCAGCAAGGTGGGCAAGAAGTTGACCGACGCGACGCTGGAAGCGGGCTCGGTCAACGAGGCCGAGGGGCGCCTGCGCGAATGTCGCGTCGACATCCCCTTCCTCTCCGAAGCCCGCGACGGGATCGAAAAGGCGATCGCGGAGATTCCCTTCTACCGCCGCGGCTTGGTCTCGGTATGGATGCTGCCCTTCGTGCTGGCGGCCGTCGCTCTCTTCGACGGCGCCGTCTCGAAGAGCGCGCTTGACCAGACCGCGCTCGACGAACCGGCGATCTGGCTCACCGCGAGTGGAATCGCGGCGATCTTCGCCGCGATCAATGGCGCCTTCGGGTTGCTGCTGGCGGTCGTCGTCCGCCGTGCCGGGCGCCGACGCATCTGGCTGGTGGCGGGGGTGTTGGTGATCGGAGTGATCGGCCTGTTCGCGTCGATTGCGATGCTCGGCTGGTTTCGCCACGAAGTCGCGATCTCCCAGAACCAGAGCCTCAGGGCGATCTCCGCGGGACACGGGGGCGGATTCGACTTCATCATCGACCCCCTCTTCCTTGCCCCTCTGCAGGCGGCAGGTTGCATCGCCGCGATGACCGTCGTCGCCCTGCACGCTCTGTCCTCGGATTGGCGTGCGTTGAACCGGCGCCTGGGCGAGGCCATCAAGGCGATCGTGAAGAACGAGGCCGACATGGTCAGCATCGAAGCCGAGATCGCCGCCGCTCACGCCGGCGCCCGCCGCGGTTACTCGCAGGCCTTCGACGAGCAGGCGGCGGCGAACGCGGCGGCGGCGGAGGTCGCCTCGAGCAGGGAGCGGCAGTCGACCATGGCCACCGGCGAGGAGGCTGGCGGGAAGGAGATGGCCGCTCGCTACCGCTCTGAACGCAACGCCACCAAGCAGATCTACGACAACGGCAAAGTGCGCCGGGCGGCGCGGCCGACGGAGTTCGGGAGGAGAAGCACCAGCCGCACCCCCGAGGCCTATGACATCGAGGTCGAGGTCGCCGAGCCGAAGGAGAAGAGCAACGGCCACAAACGGGATCGTGACCCGCGCGAGATGTTCTTCGACGTGAGGGGCTTCTGATGCGCGCCCGCCTCGCCGCGTCGCTGCTCGCGCTCGCCGTCGCCTTGGCCCTACTGGCCGGGTGCGGCGGCGGAGGCGGGGGAACGCAGAGCGGCAGCGCGGTCTTGGGAGCTCCGGACGAGTCCCGCCCGCTGGACCTGCTCCTGCCCGACTGCTCGCACAGCTTTCGTCACGAGAGCTTGCGGCTGGTGCCGGAAATGGTCACGGTTGCGCTCGACAGCGCCGCCCACGAGCGCAAGCTGTGGGCGGCCTGCTTCGCCGGCTCGCCGCTACGCGACCTGGTCTGGAAGCCGACGATCGACTTCGGCGATCTGCCCGGGCCGCTTTCACACAACCCGAGCCTGGCCGAGCGCTTCAACGCCGCCCGGGCGCTTGGCCTGAAGAGCGAATTCGAACGAATCATTCGCGACACGCCGCGCGGCACTCCGGGCTCGGGGCAGCTCGAAGCTCTGGAGCTGGCCGGTCAGACGCCGGGGGTCGGCCGTGTCTTCCCCTTCACCGACGCCCGGATCCTCGAGCCGGAAGGGGTCGAGCTGGGCAATGCCAGCCAGGCCGAAGTCGAGCGGACCGTCGAGCACTGGGCGCCTCGGATGCGCGGCCTCGCCGGCGTCGAGCTCGTCTTCGTCGGCGGCGGGCTCGGGGCACCCTCGTCCAAAGGCGTGCGCAACGCCGAGGCGCTCTTCCGCGGTCTCGCGCACCGAGTCGGCGCCACCTTCGCCTGGGGCCGAGGCCTGCCGCCGGAATTCTAGGATTCCGGTGAGCGATCACTAAGTCGGTCTCGGCACGTCGCCCCAGGGGCGGCAGATGTTCGGGCGCCGCTCTCTCGCTCCGAGCGCCCGGCGATAGACTCGCACGCGGTGTCTTTCCGCTCGTCCTCTGTCGTCGTGTTTCTAATTGCCGCCCTGGCGCTGATCACGGCGCCGGCGGCCCTCGCGGCGAACGAAATCGTCTACCAGTGCGATCTCGACATTTGCCTGATGGATCCCGCCAACCCGGGCGCGGTCCAAGACCTCACCGACAACGGCGAAACCAGCTACGACGGAAAGCCGATCTGGTCGCCGGATGGGACCAAGGTCGCCTTCGTCAGCGACTTCACCAAATCCGGGCACGGCGAAAAGAACGTCTTCGTGATGGCGGCGACGGGGTCGGGCGACGAAATCAACCTCGCCACGCAGATCACCCCTTACACCACGGGTGCCAAGGCGATCGACGACCTGGCCTGGTCACCCGACGGCAGCCGCATCGCCTACACCCGCGGTAACAACAGCGGCGACGACTCGGTCTGGGTCGTCAATGCCGACGGGACCACCACCTTCCCGCTCGAGATCGGCGGCGGAGGGGCCAAGCGGCACCCGAGCTGGTCCCCGGACAGCTCGAGGATCGCCTACGCCGTGGTCAAAAACGAACCGGAACATGTCTTCCTGGCGCCCTCGACCGGCGGCTTGGGTCAGGCACTTGCGAACGGCGTCGGCCACGAACCGAACTGGTCGCCTGACGGTTCGCGGATCGCTTTCGACGCCTATCACTCGGGCGGCTTCGGCTACGTCGACCTTCACGTCGCCGCCGCCGACGGCAGCGGCACGCCGCTGAGCGTCTCGCCTAGCCCGTATACGGAGTGGACCTTCAATGCCTGGTCCCCGGACGGCGGCCGGATCGCCTACCGGTCGACCGCTTCCAGCGGTGCGACGGTCTACAGGGTGATGAACGCCGACGGCAGCGGCGACCACCCTCTGGCGAGCCCCGGCGAAGGCGACGCCCGCTCGGCGTCGTGGTCGCCGGACGGTTCGCGGATCGTCTACGAAGGAACGGTCCTCCCTGCGACTGGCGCCAGCAACCTCTACCTAACCAATGCCGACGGCTCCGGCATCGCCCAGCCCTTGACCAGTGATGGCAAAGCCAGAGATCCGGCTTGGCGGGTCATCAGTGCGGCGGGTACGCCGCCGGGACCGGGAACGGGGCCGATTCTGCACCCGCAGCTGCCGCCGCCCCACCCCGGCGCGGAGAAACCGAAAGTCGTCTGGATCACCAAACGGATCTTCTGGAGCGGCGGCCCGATTCACATGATGATCGTCTCCTGCGGCGCTCCGGACTGTGGGGCCAACAGCCACGGTACCGCCCGCGCCAGCCAGGCGGCCGGGCTTCGGTTCCGCCCGGCGAGCGCGAGCGCCGGAAAGAAGGCGAAGACGATCCTCATTGGGAAAGGGAAGCTCAAGCTCCGCGAAGGCCAGCGGAAGCCCCTCTTCCTGCAGCTCAACAAGGCTGGCAAGGCGATGCTGGAAAAGCAGGGCAAGCTGGACATCCACGCCACTGTGACGATCAAGAGCACCGGCGCGCCCACAGTGACCTCGAAGCGCACTCTTCACGTCGTCTTCGTGGATAAGAAGAAACAGCAGTAACCTCCCAGCGAGGAGCGAGTTGAATAGTGATCATCTTCACCGTTGCCGCGGGGCGGGTTTGCCAGCAACCGGATGTATGTGCGGTTCTACGTCACCGGCGTGGCGTACCGCCTCTCGTGGGACTTGGAAGTGGACGATGGTCGTGATCGGTGCCTCAGTCATGACCGTCCACCGCGTGGGCAGGTAGGGCTCCCCTAGGCCCGAGACGTCCTCGGCGGAGCCATCGCGCGTCGGTCCCTTTGGCAACCCACGCGGCGTTCCCCCCAAGCGCTAGCTTGGTCGGGTCCGATCCGCGCAAGCAGAGGAGCACTTCGATGACTGGAAGCACCGATTTCACTCCCGAGGAGTGGGAGACGGTCCGCGAGGCGCCGACCAGCGCCGGGATGATCGTCTCCACCGCCGAACGGGGCGGCACCTTCCGTGAGGCGATCGCGATGGCCAAGGCCTATGCGGAGGCCCGCCGGGAGCACGGCGACTCCGAGCTCCTTGATGAGATCGTCTCCCAGAAGCCCGACGTCGACAAGACTCGGTCGCACTCACCCGAGGAGATGCGCGAGCACGGCCTCGCCCACATCCGCGAGGCCGTCGGCCTTGTCGAGGCAAAGGCAAGCTCCGAGGAGCTTGCCGACTACCGCCGCTTCGTCGTCTCGCTCGCTCGTCGAGTCGCCGGCGCCAAGGGCAAGGGTGATGAGAAGGTAGGCGAGGCCGAGGCCGCGGCAATCGCCGAGATCGAGCTGGCGCTGGGCTCCTAGGCGTCCGAGGGGAACGTCCGGCCCGAGGTCTCACCCTGTCGAGCTCGAGGACGAAGCCCGCGCCACCTCGTCGTCACCTCTAACCCTCTACACCGAGCGGGCGGCGCTGATGGGCGGGTGCTGCTGCTTCGATCCTCTGCCGGCCCCCTCTCGCGATCTGCGCTGAACGTCCCGTCCGAGTCGGGCGGGCCAGAAGCGCTCGGTACGGCTACCGCGCTCGCCCGGGATAGGGGTCGTCGGCGGGCCCATGGTCCCGGAGCCAGGGCATCGCCCGATCGTCGCAACTTGACTTCCTCCGCCGAGAATCCGGCTTGTTCAAGCCAGATTCCTGCTTTCGGAGAAGCGGTAGACGGTCGCAGAGTTCCTAAAACCCGCCCCGGCTATCGCAGGAGCAGGTTTCGCAATGTGGTTTCTCGGGAGTGCACGGAGTAGTCCAAGGAGGTCACATCAGTGCTAATGTGACCACATGCGTGAGATCGGTGTCCGCGAGTTGAAGTCAAGCCTGAGCGGCATCCTCCGTGCGGTTGAAGACGGAGAGCAGGTCCGGGTCACCATCCGAGGTCGAGCCGTCGCAGACATCGTTCCCGCGACGGCTAGGGCATCGGAGGGGCGCCTGCGGGAGCTCGTCGCGAGTGGGCAGGTGACCCCCGCCGCTCGGCCGCGCCCGTCAAAGCCCCCGCGACCCATGCCGGGGAAGCGCTCGGCCAGCGCGATCATCCTCGCCGAGCGCGACGCCGAGCGGTAGATGCTCTACCTCGACGCGAGCGCGCTGGTCAAGCGCTACGTGGCGGAGGAGGGAAGCGAGGAGCTCGTCGCGGCGATGGGGGAGGCCGATGGCTGGGCTATCTGCCGGGTCGGCTACGTGGAGACGGCCCGCGCAGTGGGGCTGGCCGCTGGAAAAGGCGCCGTCAAACGATTCCTGTCCGACTGGCCTTCCTTCGAGGTGGTCGAGGTGGTTGCCCCGTTGGCGGAGCGAGCGGCCGAGTTGACCTCCAGCGAGGAGCTGCGCAGCCTCGACGCGTTGCATCTCGCCGCTGCGCTCCAGCTCGACTTCGGGGATCTGACCTTCGCAACCTGGGACGTCCGCCTCCATCGCGCCGCCCAGCGTCAGGACCTCTCGGTGTTCCCCGCGGAGCTTCGCTGACCGAACTCTCGGCGGTCACTGGCCAGCCTTCCCGCTGACGGTCCAGGATGCCGTTATCCAAAGTTAGCTCCATAAGTTTGGATAAGGGCGCAAGGAGCCAAACTTAGCCCGAAGGGGTTCGCCTTAAAAGTGACAATCCGTGCCAATCGCTGCTAATCCCTGCCAATCCGCCCGGTTTCAGGCACTCGTGCCTGAAACGTGAGCAGAAAACGGCCCCGGTTCGAGAGTTTCTGGGGCGAAGGGCGAAACGGGAAGCGGCCCGTGTGCAGGGACTTCACGGAGATGGAGCTAGGCGGATTCGAACCGCCGACCTCCTGGGTGCGATCCAGGCTCATCGTGTTGTTCCGGTCTAAGTAATATGCCGATTTGCAGGGATCTTAGAGGGGCTCGTTGGACTGTTCGCCTTGTGGATAGGAACGGATACGAACCGATTAGAACGGATGCCAGGCACTTCTGGTCAGAAGTGCCTGGGTAGGCCGGGTTTGGGCTCGAACGGCCAGTAGAGCCAAATCGGCGCAACCGATTGCCCTTCGCCTAGTCGGAGATGGGCGTTCTGCTTTGTCGCAGTTGGTCAGCTTCTATGCGGTGTTTAGGATCTGTTGATCGGCGATCAGGACGCGAACACCAGACGGAGGCTGCTCTTCCCACTTCGGTCGGCTGTGGAGCTCTTTTCCGACCCTCGCAGTCCTGACGCCGTCACCAAGGCGAAGGAGGCGGCTGTCCTGTACGACGAGTTGATCTTCGAGATTGGAATGCTCGATACCTCCATCACGTCGAACGGCTCCACGAGTTTCTGGAATCCGCCTGAAGCGATGAGCCCTGAGCTGGTCGAGCGAAGCCGGCTGGTCGAAGCAGTCGGATCCCCGATGGTTCTTGCGATCGGGAAGCAGGAGAAAGTGGACGTCCCGGCGACTGAGATGCGCGCTGTTTTCGAGGGCACGGTTAGCCACCGCTATCTGTCCGAGTTTCACTCCGGGATCTTGGATGAGCTCTCGCCCTTCGAGCCTGATTGGGTCCGTACCATCGATATCGGAGGCCAGACGCAGCCCGGATCGATGGGTGAGCCGATCTACGAGGCGATCCGTCAGCAGAACTTCGCTGATTTCACCGACAGGGCGCTGATGCCTGACCACGAGAGCTTCCTGCGGTCTTTCATCTACGAAGCTTTCAATCGCGACGCTGCCGTCGCTACTGCGTTGGAGGCGTCATTCACCGGCACCCCGCTTTTCTCACCGATGATCGCCAGGGCCGGTCTTGAGGCCGAGGCCGCTGGTGCCGAGGCTCTGAACATCGTGGTGGGGGATGTCGGGAATCTGCCGTGGGAGGCCGTTTTGGAATTTCGTAGCCACCGAGCGAGTCAGGAGGCGCGCGATCGTTTACGCGAATTCGAGCGCTTAGCGATCGAGAGCGAGCCCCGTGACGCCTATGAGTTCATCAGGAGGGTCGGTCATGAGGTGAATCGCGGATTCCGGGCGGCCGTCGAAGAGTTGGCGCCGAGCCTGCCGGGGGAGTTAGCCAAGCAGGTGTTGCTCGATGGCGTTGCGACGGTCAGCGTGGTCGGTGCCCCGGTTGCGGCCGTGGCGGGCGCGGCATCAGCAGTTTCCGCCTCACGAGCGTTCAACCGTTCCTGGATTGCAGCGGTGATGGTCCTCGTTTCCACCGACGACTAGGGCTGCTCAAGGCTCGGCTGTGCCCGACGGGTCGATGAAGCCTTTCCCCGTCGAGGAGTTCGAACGGGATCAGGCCTGGGAAGAGGTGACCGCCTTCCTCTATGTACCCGGAAGTCCCAGGCCCAGCAGCGCGACGATCCGGAGCCCGAGTCGAGCTGCTTCCTTGCCCGGCAGCTCCTGCTCTCTGCGACTCCGTCGCTGACAAACTGGGCGGATGGACTGTGGGGACACTGAGAGCCTGCGGACCCTCCACGTCTTTCTGGCCTCGCCAGGCGGTCTCGAGGCGGAGCGCTCCCGGGTGCGCTCGTTGGTCGAGACCCTGAACCTCTCCTTCCGGCGGATCGGCTGGCGCGTCGAGCTTCTGCGCTGGGAGGACATCGGACCGACGGCCGGCCGCCCGCAGGCCGAGATAAACCGAGACGTCGACCGCGCTCACGTCTTCTGCGGGATTCTCTCCGACCGGTGGGGTACTCCGACCGGAGAGTCCTCTTCGGGGTTCGCCGAGGAGTGGGAGCGCTCCCTTGAGCGATATCGCAGAAGCGGCGCCCCTGAGCTTTGGCTCTTTTTCAAGGACGCCACTTCTCCTGAGCAGGCTGCCTTTGATCCCCAGCTTCGCGCGGTCAACGAGTTCCGCGAGTCGATCGAGCGCGAAGAGAGCGCCTTCCATCGCTCCTTCACCGGTCCAGACGATCTCTCCGGCCTCGTACAGCGGGTGCTTTTGGACCTCGTCCACCGGCAGGCCGGGATGGCTGCCGCCGCCGGACTACCCAACCTCGACTGGGGGGTCGCCCTCGCCGGAGAACCGGTTCTCCTCCTCTTCGACGGCCAGGCACGCGAGAGCCTCGCCGCAGAGCTCACCGAGTCAGAGCCCGGACGTGCCGCCGAGATCTTTCTCGAACTTGCTTCCGAGCTCGAGGAGCTCGGCTTCCCGTCGCCGGCTGACGTCCTTCGGCGTCGGGCGGCCTCTGCGCTTTCGGCGGCCGACCGGGTCGAGGAGGCTCTTGCCTTATGGCGCCGGGCACTCAGCGAGGCTCTGGTCGGCTCCCACCCCGTCGAAACCGACTTCGCTGTCCGCGAGCTCCGCAAGGTTCTGCCTCCTGAGCGGAGCTGGGAGGCGAAGGCTTGGGGTGCCTGCGTCAGCTGGACCGAGGACCCTGAGGGCGCCCGCCGAGATCTTCGGGACGGGCTCGGGCGCGGGATCGACGGCGGTCTCGATCCGGCGACCGCCGTGGTCTGGCGAGAGGCTGCCTATGGCAGCTCGACCTCGACCACAGCGATCCGGCGGCACTTCTCGCTGAAGCGTCGGCCGAGAACCCGGGATCGACCGAGCTCGAGTTGCTCCTCGCCGAGGCCCGCTCACGGCAGGACCCGCAGGACTTCCGGTCACATTGGGCCGAGCTTCGCGGGCGTTCGGCCTTGCCCCGCAACGGCGATCTGGACGACGCGGCTCTGATCGCCGCCCGCTGGGCCTTCCAGCTAGCCCTCCTCGGCGAGCTCGAGGAGGCAGGAGCCGAGTATGGACGCGCCGCGGGCCTCTGGGGTCGCGTCGCAGACGGCGAGGAGGAAGCGGCCGAGTGCTTTTTCTCAGCTCAGACCGCGGCGAGCCTCAACGGCGAGTTCTTCCCCTCGGGCTGGGGTTGGCGGCCAGTCGCCGCCTCGATGCGCGGCGACCCGGCGAGCTTTGCGGCTCGCGCGGCGAACCTCGAAAATGCGGGACGCACTTGGCAGCTTCGTGAGGAAACGTGGCAGTCGCGGCGTGAAATCCGTCGAGCGATCAGACTCCGCCGTCAGGGCGGCCACCTGCGCGGCTGGCTTGCGGCTCACCGCGCCCTCGCTGACTGCGAGCTGGCCTCGGAGGACTTCACGGCTGCGGCTCTCGCCTACTGCGCTTGTGGTGATGGCCGCAGAGCGGCCAAAGCGGCGGGGCAGGCCCCGAGTCGAAGGCTCTGCGCCGAGTTGCCAATCGGGGAGGCCGAGTGGTCGACGCGCGCGTCGATCGCCGTCCTCGAAAAGATCGGCCGCTGGGCATCCGAGGAGCGCGCGGCAGAGCTCGCGCCAGAACTGCTCACCAGGGCGAGGCATCCCAATGGCGGCTATGCGCCGGATCTGGACGAATCGGTCGGGGCGCTCGGCCAGATCGCCTTCGCGCTCCCTGATTCGGATCTGCCGGCCGCCGCCGCCCGACTCGAGGAGACCCTCGGCGACGAGAACCGTCTCGCCTCCAAAGAGGCGGCGAGGTCGCTGGCCTATCTCCACGACTGCGGGCGTCGGGAAGCGACCCGTCCTCTTCTCGCCGACTTCGCTGCCGATCCGGGAGGAAGCCCACTCGGAGCTGAGTGGGTCTCCCGACACCTCGACGCCGACGAGGGCGCCGCGGTGCGCTCCGCGGCTCTTCGCGGCGATCCCTATGCCCTCCTCGCCCTTCTTGAAAGTGACCTCGGGAGTGGTGACGAGGAGATCGAAGAGGCCTGTAGGGAATACGGCAGGGCGCACCTGCGCTCAGACCTCGGTTGCGACGAGGAGGGGAGGGTCCACGGACTGATCGCCCTCGACCTGATCGGCAGGGTCGCCGCGGCCTCGCCGGAGCGAGTGGAGCGCACCGAGCTGGCGGAGAAGCTTCTGCTCTACGCCCTTGAGGACCGCTGGCCGCTCGTCAACCGCGCCGCCGCCGTTCGTGGGATGGCCGCCCTGGCCACGACCCTCGATCCATCGCCATATCTCGAGCAGATCAGGCCGCTCGTCGAAGCCGAGACGGATGCCTTCGAGGCGGCCGAAACGCTCGGTCAGGACTTTTCGGAGCCCGGAGACCTCGAGGCCGCTGCTCTTTTCGCGGCGGTCGAGATGAGCACTGTCGAGCCTCCGGGATGGCTTCGGAAGGCGATCTCCGCTGCGCGATTAGACCAGCGCCATGCCTTGCGCATCGCGGCGTGGCAGTGCATGGGCAGATCGGAGGCCCTGTCAGTGGAGGGCCTAGAGTTCGCGCTACTAGATCCGAAGGTGAAGGTAAGGGTCGCGGCGCTCTGGTGTTGGCGCCAGCGAATGAGCGAGCCGCCCGCTTTGCCGGCGCTTGAGCGCCTGGTAATTGATGAATACACCGAGGTCCGGGTTGGCCTCGTCTACCTCCTTGCCGAAGACCCGTCGAGCGCCCCGCGGCATATCGTCGCCTCACTCGAAAGCGACGCCGACGCCTGGGTGCGTCGCCTGACCACATATGAGCTCAGGAGCGAGCCCCGGTCGGCGAGCTGGTCCAGACCCTGAGCTCGGCCAGCGCGATCGTTCTCGCTGAGCGACGCCCAGCGGTAACCCCCGAGCCCACATCTTGGTGCGAGCGCTCAGTGCAAACTCCACTAGTGGGATTCGCTGGTCACTAGCCGGACCGCTGCCTTCATCCGCTGGTGAAGGAGAAGCAAGGAACCCTGTTGCGTTCACCGAGATCGTTCAGGAACGTCGCCGACCGTTTTGGCCCGCAGGTGTAATAGTTGACCCTCGTGTCATCTGCGAAGACCACCCCATCGCCGCAGCAGCCCGAGCCTTCTATGCAGGCTGATGATTACTCGATAGCAATAGCGAACTGCAACAGCATCAGTGAGGCAGAGATCACGCTCCAACGCGAGTCGCTCAATATCAAGTACGGACCGAACGGCATTGGGAAGAGCACCATCGCGCGTGCTCTCATGCTCAGCGCAAACGATGATGATGCCCTGCGGGACCTACTTCCCTTCAAGTACCGACAAGGCGCCGGCGACGAGGCGCCAGCGGTCGTGGGTGCCGAGGAGATCAAGAATGTCCTCGTCTTCGACGAGCATTATGTCGCCCAGTTCGTCTTCCAGCCCGACGAGGTCGTCAAAAACAGTTTCGAGATCTTCATCAACACTCGGGAGTATCAGAAGGGGATCGAAGAGCTTGAGGATATCTTCGAGGATCTTAAGAAGCTTTTCTTGGAGAACGAGGCGCTCGATGAGGTGATCGCGAGTTTCACCGAGCTACGCAGCGCATTCACGGTCACCCGATCCGGCGGAATCGCGAAGACCAGCAAGGGTTTCAAGGCGCTCAACATGGGCGGCAAGCTCACGACCATCCCGAAGCCCCTCCGAGGCTATGAGCAATTCCTCCGGAGCGACGACCCAGGGGGATGGCTGTCGTGGCAGGCGAAGGGCAAGAGCTATCTCGAGCTGTCCGACAACTGCCCCTTCTGTTCGGTGCCCGACGTTGACAAGAAGACCGCAGTCGAGGTCTCCGAGGAGTACGAGTCCGCGGCGGTGAAGAACATGAACGCGCTGCGTGTTGTGATCGAAAAGCTCGAGCGTTTCTTTATACCCGAGCGTCTCGAGCAGCTGCGGAAGATCACGACGAGCCTGGATGAGCTGTCCCCGGAGCAAGAGCAGTTCCTCGCCGGACTGCGGGGACAGGTCGAGACGCTGCTCGACAAGTTCACCGCGCTCAGGGGGCTGTCGTTCCCCTCGCTCCGTGACGAGCCCGACGTGGACGAGGCACTGAAAAATCTGAAGATCGATCTCGATCTCCTCGACGCGCTCAATTCAGAGGCCACGCAGGGCGTGGTGGGAGACATGAACGCAGAACTTGATCGTGTCGCCGAGCGGATCAACGACATCAAGGAGCGTGTGGGCATCCAGAAGACGCGGGTCGCCAAAGCGATCAAGCGAAACGAAGACGAGATCAACGAGTTCCTGCGGTCTGCTGGCTACAGATACGTAGTCAGGATCGAGTCAAGTGGTACCGCCTACCGGATGATCCTGGAACATCAGGACACCGCAGGCCATCTTGAGACGGCCGCCGAGCATCTGAGCTTCGGCGAGCGAAACGCCTTCGCCCTCGTCCTGTTCATGCATCAGGTACGTAGCGAGAAACCCGACCTCGTCGTCCTGGACGATCCCGTTTCGAGCTTCGACAAGACCAAGAAGTTCGCCATCCTTCACAAGCTCTTCCACGGTAGGCAGAGCCTCAGAGGGTTCACCACGCTGCTCCTGACCCACGACATCGAGCCTGCAATCGACATGGTCCGGACGGCCACTTCGGGACAGTTTCAGGCGGCCGCCCCCGCCGTCCACTTCCTTCAGGGTCGGGAAGGGAAGGTGGAGGAGAAGCCGATTGAGCCCGCTGACATCATGACGTTCTCCCAGGTCTGCGACGAGAACATTGGATCTTCGGCCGACCCGGTGATCAAGTGCATATACCTCCGCCGCCGCTACGAGGTCCACGGCGAGCGCGGGCCGGAGTACGACGTGCTCTCGAGCCTTCTCCATCTTCGGGACGTCCCCAGTTCGAAGGGTGAGAAAGGGACCCTCGTACCCCTTGGTAAGGAGGCGCGCGAGCGGGCGATCGAGGAGATAAAAGAGGTCATCCCCGACTTCGACTACGACGGGTTGTTGGCGCAACTTAAGGACCGGGAAGTCTTGAAGGCGAAGTTCGAAGACACTGATGTTGGCTACGAGAAGGTCCAGATCTTCCGCATCGCCTCAGAGCTTGGTGAAGATGCCACCACGGGTAATGCCGCCTTCAAGAAGTTCGTCAACGAGACCTACCACATCGAGAACGAGTACGTGATGCAGCTGAACCCACGCGACTTCGACGCGGTGCCGGAGCACGTCGTGCAATCGTGCTCTGAACTTCTCTCGTAGCCACAGACGAGGACCCTCGGATGGCAGTCACGCCGAAGCTGGCCTGTGCGTCCGAAAGCGCTCGGCCAATGCGATCGTTCTTGCCGAGCGACGCTCAGGGGTAACTCCCGGGCCTACATCTCAGCGCGAGCGCTCAGTGCAACGTTTCTAGCCGAAGCTTGGAGGCTGCATCGATCAGCGCCGAATCGAAGCTCGCAATTACGCCTTCATGTTCTTGCGCTGCGAGGAGGACGCAGCAGTCGGGGAGCTTGTGGCCGGTCTCGGCTCGTAGGCGGGCAAGGCGAGCGGGTGCCTCCGACCCCAAGGGGAGCTCGACGATCCCCAGTCGCTCAAGTGCCTCAGTGACGTCCTCGAGGCGGCCGGCGCGTGCAGGGGCGACCAGCGTCTCCGCCAAGGTCATGGTGCTGGCACCCAAGGGCTCGGCCCTAGTGTCGGCAAGTAGCTGTCCTGCTCTCTCATTGTGGACGTCGCGTACACCCAGGTGGGCGATGAGGACGCTTGCGTCGAGGACGATCACGCCGGCCAGTCTTCGCGCAGGCGCTCCAGTTCTCCTGGCTCGTAGACGTCACCCAGCATTCCGGCGGTCTCCTTGACCGCGCGGATGCGCTCGGCGCTCTCTTGTTCGATCGCCTTCCGACCCTCGGCCGTCAGCTTCAGCAGGAGCTCCTTGCGGTCGCTCACCTCGGGCCAGCGACGCTGGGCTTGGTCGAGCTGCTCCCTTAATTCGCCGGTGTCGGTGAGCGTGTACCGGGGCTTGGTAGTCGGCATGAGGCAAGTGTAGCACCGCCTACTAAGAGTGCGACACCTTATCCAAACTTAGCTCCATAAGTTTGGATAAGGACGCAGCTCTCCAACTTAGCTCGACAGGGGTTCGCCTTAAAACAGGTAATCCGTTCGCATCCGTTCTAATCGGTTCCTATCCAGCCGATTTCAGGCACTCGTGCCTGAAACGTGAGCAGAAAATGGCCCCGGTTCGAGCGTTTTCCGGGCGGAGCGCGAAACCGGAAGTCGCCCATTTGCAGGAGAGAAGCGGAGATGGAGCTAGGCGGATTCGAACCGCCGACCTCCTGGGTGCGATCCAGGCGCTCTGCCAGCTGAGCTATAGCCCCGTAAGCGGCGATATGCAGGTGAAATGGGACTGCGGGGTCGCCGGTACGGAGCGCAGTTTACAGCGGATCGGTGTGGCTCCCGCTGGTAGTGGGACGGTTGTCACATAACGTGACGGGGGCGTTACGTTATGGTCGAGGCCATGAGCGACGCTCGGGCACAGGCCTATTACGCGAACGGTGGAGAGTTGCTTGCTCCGGTTCTCGAGGCGCTCGAGGCGGCTGGGCGGCCGGTGGAGGCGATCGATTCGGACGATCTCGCCGGGCTCGATGAATTCCATGGGCGCGGCCGCTCGGCGACGGTGGCACTGCTCCGCGAGGCGGGGTTGGAGAGGGGGCAGCGGGTGCTCGATGTGGGTGCCGGGATCGGGGGGCCGGCGCGGACGATGGCGTGGCACTTCGGGGCCGAGGTGGTCGCGCTGGATCCGACGGTGCGGTTCGTGGAGCTGGCGGCGGAGCTGGATCGGCGGTGCGGGCTGGAGCGGATCGAGGTGGTCCGGGGCGAGGCGGGCGCGCTGCCGTTCGGGGACGGTCGGTTCGACCTTGTGGTCACCCAGGCGGTGTGGCCGAGCGTCGAGGACAAGACGGCGATGCTGGGGGAGGCTCACCGGGTGCTCGCGCCAGGCGGGCGGATGGCGGTCTTCGAGGTGGTCGCCGCGGCGGCGGTGGATGAGTTCGCCTACCCGGTGCCGTGGGCGGACGGGCCGGAGGAGAACCATCTGGTCAGCGCCGACGAGGTCGGGCGGTTGGCGCGGGCGACGGGCTTCGAGCCGGTGCGGTGGCTGACCGGGGCCGATGCGCTGGTCGCCACGCTCGCTCCCGACCAGGCCGGCGATCCGCTCGTCGCCGCCGGGGTCGAGGGCGTCGACCTCGGACTGCTGATGCCGGAGTTCGAGCAGCGGATGGCGACGCTGGGCGAGAACATCGCCGGCGGGCGGATCGAGTTGCTGTTCGCGGTGCTGGCGCGGGTCTGACGGTGCCGCGGCCGCTCGACCCCAAGGTCGACGAGGCGATCATCCAGGCGACGGCGCGGCTGCTGGCCGAGAAGGGGTTCGGCGAGATGACGATGGCCGAGGTGGCGGCGGTGGCGGGGGTGGGGAAGCCGGCGATCTACCGGCGCTATTCGGACAAGGCCGAGCTGGTGACGGCGGTGATCCGCTCGCAGCTCGCACCGCTCGAGGTGCCGGACCTCGGCGACACGAAGGCCGAGCTCGCCGACGCGGTTGAGAAGGGCCTGCCGGCCAACGGGCCCGGCTATCTGCGGATGGTTTCCGGGTTGATCGCCGCCGAAGCGCGCCACCCGGAGCTGATCGAGTCCTTCCGCGAATCGATCCTCGGCCCCCGCCGCGCGGTGGTGGAGGCGCTGATCGAGCGAGGGATCGAGCGCGGCGACCTGCGCCCGGACCTCGACCCAGTGGCGGCGATCGACTCCATCGCTGGCTCTTACCTCGCTCGCGCCTTCGCCGGCCTCGACACCGGGGCGCACTGGCGCCGGCGGGCCTTCGAGGCATGGTGGGAGAACCTGAGGAAGCGAGGCGTCTGAGTTCGGTCAGCCGCCGCGAAGAACAGTCAGCGGCCGGGCGATGTGGGACGTGGTTTGCCCGGGCGGGGTGACCCAGACGTTCAGCTGTGCCTTCAGCTGGTCCTGGTCGGCGAGCAGGCTCTTGCCGCGCTCGGTCAGCTTCAGCACCAGGGCGCGGCGCGGCGTCTTTGCCGTGAGCTTGGCCCGGGCGACCACCGCGTGGCCCTTCTTGACGACGGCGCGGACGCTGCCGCAGGCGCGGTCGCAGACGATGGTGCCGATGCGCAGCTTCGCGCCCTTGGCCTTCGCCTTCTTGGCGAGGCGGAAGTCGACGGGGGACGTCGGTGCGGGAGCCGGGGCCGGCGCGGGCGCAGTGGGGGAAGCCGGCGGCGCGGCGGGCGGGGCGGGGGAGTCGGGGAGGATCGTCAGCTGCAGGGTTTCGACCTGGCCGCCGTCGACCGGCTGGTCGAGGCTGACGGTGACCTTGCCCGAGGCGTCGCTGTAGGGGTTGCCGTACTCGTCGGCGTGTTCGGCGATCACCGCTGCGTACTGCTCGTAGGTCGGGAAGGGGGAGGTGCCGGAGCGGGCGGCGGCGTAGGCGGGCTGGTTGAAGCCGTCCGGGCACCAGCTGCCCTGCGCGGTGGTGTTCGGGTTCGAGCAGAAGCCGATCGCGTCGTTGCCGTACCTGCCGCCCCAGAAGCCGGCGCTGAAGCCGGCCAGGAGGTCGCGGCGGATCGCGCCTTCGCCGTCGTTCGGGGTGTCGGCCCCGGTGTAGATGTCTTCGATCAGTTCCGGGCCGGAGAAGCTGATCGGCGAGGGCGCCCTGCCGGTCGGGTTGGTGGTGCCGGTCAGTTCGATCGAGCCGTCGTCCTGGAAGGTGCCGGTGTATTCGCTCGTCGCGAAGGGGGCGATGAAGATGCCGGTGTGCAGGGCGATCGTCTGGCCCGCCAGCGAGCGGACGTATTCGCCGAGGTCCGGGTAGGCGCTCGAGTGGGTGGGGGAGAGGACGCGGACGATTTCGCCGGCCGGGTTGCGGACGGTCGACTGTGGGCCGCCGGGGATCTGCTGCAGGGCGTTGAAGATCGTCTCCGAATCGGCCGCGCCGATCGATTCCAGATGGGTGCCGCCGGCGCCGAAGGTGTCGAGCCGCATCCCGATCGCGAACTGGTCGACCGCGGTCAGGTTGGCGACGTCGGCGGCGTTGGGCGTCACGGTCAGCTCGGCCCAGTCGAAGCGGGTCGGCGAGCTGAACGGTTCGCCGTCGGTGACCGGGGCGCCGTATGAGACGTAGACCCGGCCGGATTCGATCGTGTTCACGGTCAGCGGGTCGGGCACTTCGCTCAGCTTCCTCGGCACGTCGTTCGCCATCCCCGGCACGTCGAATTTGTTGCCGGCGACGGTGACGTAGACGTCTTCCGCCGAGCGCCCGCTCTCGTTGTCGATCCTCAGGGTGAGCGCCGAGGCCGCCGCGGGCAGGGCGAGTGCGAGGACAAGGACGGCGAGTAAGGCGAGGCGCAGTTTCCTCATCCCGCCTGGATCGACAGCCAGGTCCGCGAGCTTGAAAACTGGAACGGCTTAGACCGCTCACCAGCGTTTGTGCCAATTGAAACGATACCCTCAGCCCAGGGAAATAGGGAGGGCGCGAATTGCGCCCAGCATCGCTGTCATGGGAACTTCCGTCCAAGCCGCGAAACGCGTGCCGGGTCGAGGACCGGCTTGGGGATCGCGCGCCTCAGCACGTCGGCGGGTGACGATGATGAGCGACCCGATCGAAGACGGAATCACGGCACGGCTGCTGGTGGGGCCGGTCAGCGCCACCGAAATCGCTGCCGAGCTCGGCCTTCCGGGGGCAAGAGTACGTCGCCGCCTGCGGCGGCTGATGGAGTGCGGTCTGATCGTCCGCGAGGGCGAGACGCGCCGTCGTGGAGTCGTCGAGCACCTGTACTCGATGAGCCTCAGACGGGGGATCCTGCACTACGGCGAATCGCTAGACGTCCCGGAACGAATTCGCGAGCAGGGCTTGGTGCGGCTGCTGCGGGTGATGTTTCGTGCCGCGATCGGGGCCGTCGATAGCGGCACCTACTACCGGCGCGACGAGTTCGCAGTCCTCCGGTTTCCGCTGCCACTCGACGGTCGCGGTTGGGTGGAAGCCAGACGGATTCAGGAAGAGCTCGTGTTAGCGATCATCGAGGTCGTCGAGCGCTCGAACAGCGAACGGCGGGGAGAGGATCCTGAGTCAATTTCAGCCGAGGCCACGGTGCTGTTCTTCGAGGCCGCAGATGGATGGATGGCGCCCAAAATCTCCGAGGAGAAGTCCGGTCCCGTTCGCTGGAGCTCCAGCAGTCAGATGGGCAGGCACCGGGCGCTCACCGATCCCTTGCGATGGGGGATCCTCGATGCTTTGAGTCTCGGCCCCGCAGGTGCCGCCGATATCGCCGAGCGATGTGGAGCGCCGATCGACAGGGTTCGATACGAGCTGAAGAGGTTCAAGAGTGAGGAGACGATCGAGGTTCGCTCGCGACGGCGGCGTCGGGGCACCGAAGAAATCGTCTACAGCTACGACCCTCGTAAGATCCTGCTGATCCCAGAGGAAGTTTCGGGCTCCTCCAAGGATGACGTCGAGGCCTATTGCAGGGAGGCCGTCACCAAGCTCTTTCGCCACGCCATCGCATCCATGCGTGCCGGCACGTTTCATGGGCGCGAGGATCACGTGCTTGTGCGGCTGCCGATGCGAGTCGACTCCGCCACGTTCGTCCTGATCTCGGACCTGATCACGGGCGCGCTCTACCGGCTGATCGAGCTGCGGGAGCAGTGCCTGCGCCGGTATGCCGGACGGGAGGGCGAGCTCCGCCCGGCCTTCGGCGGCCTCCTCCTCTTCGAGAGCGCGCCCGGCTGAAGATCGCTCTACCGACGGCCCCTGGGGGCCGCCACCAGCGCCCGCTCGAACGCCTCCACCACCTTGGCGTCGAACTGGGTCCCCGCGCCGGCCTGCAGTTCCTCCAGCGCCCGCGCCGGCAGCATCGCGACGCTGTAGGGGCGCTCGGAGCACATCGCCTCGTAGGCATCGCAGACGGCGATGATCCGGGAACCGAGGGGGATCTGGTCGGCGTGGAGGCCGTCGGGGTAGCCGCCGCCGTCCCAGCGCTCGTGGCTGGAGCGGACCAGGCGGGCGACCGGGACGAGGGCGGGCGCGGCAGCGATGATGCGCTCGCCGATCAGGGGGTGTTCGCGCATGAAGCGCCACTCGTCGGGTTCGAGCGGGCCGGGCTTGTTGAGGATCGCGTCGGGGATCGCCATCTTGCCGGTGTCGTGGAGCTCGGCGGCGCGGAAGACCTCGTCGCGCTGCTCTTCGTCCATGCCGAGCTCGGCGGCGACCGCGCGGGCGAGCTCGGCGACGTCGAGCAGGTGCTCGAGCATCTCCGGGCGACGCTCGTGCTGGGCGCGGATCAGGACGTCGCGGGATTGGGAGCCGGCGGAGGCGCGCTCGCGGCTCTTGTTCGCGTACATCCGGGTGTCGGCGAGGCGCAGCGCCTCCTCGCGACTGGCCGCTTCGCCGGGGATCAGGACGCTGCCCTGGGAGGCGCCGATCTGGAAGCCTTCGCCGCGGTCGCTGAGGGCGGCGCTGGCGCCGGCGACCAGGGGCTCGACCTCGCCCAGGGTGCATTCGCCGAGCAGGCAGAACTCGTCGCCGCCGAGCCGGTAGGCCTCGGCGCGCTCGCCGGCGAAGGCGCCGAGGCGCTCGGCCAGGCGGGCGAGCAGGGCATCGCCGGCCGGGTGGCCGAAGCTGTCGTTGTAGGCCTTGAAGCCGTCGAGGTCGAACATCACCAGCAGGTGGGCGCTGCCGCTCTGCGGATGCCGTTCGGTCGCCGCGGTGAGGTCGGCCATCAGCGCCCGGCGGTTGGCGAGGCCGGTCAGTTCGTCGCTCAGCGCCTCGCGCTCACTGCTCGCCAGGTTGGCGTTGGTGCGCCGCAGCGAGAGGCCGAGGCGGCCGATCACCAGCAGCAGGGTGACCAGGGCGAGGACTTCGGCGGCGGCGGGGAGGCGGTCGATCCGTTCGGCGGCGAGGACGCCGATCGCCAGCAGCGCCGCCGCCACCGGCACCACCGCGACCCGCAGCCCGCGCGGGTGCACGTGGCGGCGGGCGCCGGGGGCGACCCAGGCGGCGCCGGCGAGGAGCAGGGCGCCAAGCGGCCAGGCGGCGTCGAGGAGGCCGCCTTCGACGTAGGTCCCTTCCGCCGACTGCAGGAGGTAGGTGACGTCGGAGATCGCCAGGACGACGAGGCCGGCGCCGAGCAGCGACCAGGTCGAGCCCGGCCGCCAGCCGGTGAAGGCGGCGGCGCTGAAGACGAAGGTGAGCAGGGTGAGGTCGCAGATCGGATAGGCGAGGTTGGTCGCGACTTCGAGCCCGGAGCCGCTGGTCGAGGCGTCGGCGATCGGGCCGAGGACGAGGGCGGCGGTTAGCGCGGCGACGGCGAGCCCGGCGATCAGCCCGTCGAGCCAGCGGGTGAAGGGGAAGCTGCCGATCCGCTCGCGCAGCAGCACGATCAGGCCGGCGTAGGTGAGCGGGTAGAAGAGCAGGTAGCCGGCGTCGGCGGCGGAGGGGATCGGCACCGAACCCGTCGCCGCGAGCGCCGCCTCGTAATAGATTTCGCCGCCGGTCCAGACCAGCAGGCCGGCGCCGATCAGGGTCCAGGCCAGGCGCTCGTCCCGGACCGCCGCCGCCCGCAGCAGGCAGGAGGCGGAGGCGCCGAGCATCACCGCGCAGTAGACCCAGGTGCCGAACAGCGATTCGCCTTCGAGCAGGCCGGCGACATAGAGCACGAAGGCGAGGAACCCGAGCAGGACGAGGGCGCTGGCGAGGCCGAAGCCGCGGCGCGCGGAGGGGGAAAGCTCGGCGATCATGCTGCTTTCATCGACTATTCGGCCAGGAGCTTGACTCTCAACCGTTCCCAAACACGCTGTCACAGGCGCGGGGGCTGTCTCGTCTAGAGGATATGAACGGAAACAGCAGTTCAGCCATAGTCGTCGGCGGCGGGCCGGCCGGGCTCGTCGCGGCCATCCGCCTCGCCGAAGCGGGAGTCGAGACCAGGTTGCTGGAGGCGGGCGGGGCCCTCGGCGGGCGCGCCGCCTCGGTGCGCCGTGATGGGTTCGACTTGAACCAGGGGCCGCACGCCTTATATGAGGGCGGGGCCGGTTCGCGTGAGTTGAAGGCGATGGGGATCGATCTGCCGCGCTGGAACCCGGTCGCGGTCCACCGCTCCTTTTTCGTGCGTGGCGGGCGGGCGCGGCGGACCCCGAGCGGGGCCGCTGGGCTCACCCGCTGGCTCGCCAAGACGATGCGGACCAAGCCGGGCGAGCTGGCCGGCCTCTCGACCGCGGAGTGGCTGCGGCGGGAGCTGCGCTCGGACGCGGCTCGCGCCTCCGCCGCCTCGCTGGTCCGGGTCGGGACCTTCGTCGCCGACCAAGAGGCGCTGCCCGCCGAGGTCGCCGCCTTCCAGGTGAAGATCGCGACGGCGCCCGGGGTCCGCTACCTGCGCGGCGGCTGGCAGTCGCTGGTCGACGCGCTGGCGGCACGGGCCGAGCAGGCCGGCGCCGGCATCTCCACCCGCTCGCCGGTGCGCGGGCTGCGCCGCGAGGGCGGCGAATGGCTGGTCGAGCTCGACGGCGGCGCGACCCGGGCCGACGCGGTGGTCCTCGCCGCCGGGGGGCCGGCCGACGCCGCGTCGCTGCTTGGCGCCAACGCACCCGTGGCGCCCGGGCCGCCGGCCGAGGTCAGCGTCCTCGACCTCGGCCTCGCGCGACTGCCGCGCCGCGGCCGCACCTTCGCCACCGGGATCGAGGAGCCGACCTACCTCTCGCGGCACTCCCCGCCCGACCATCCGGACGGCGTCCTGCTCAGCCTTGCCAGCTACGCGGCGCAGTCGCGGGAGACGTTGGAGGCGATGGCCGACGCGGTCCAGCCTGGTTGGCGGGATGATCTGCGGATGGAGCGCTTCCTGCCGCGGATGACTCCGATCTCGGCGATCCCGGCGCCCGCGGCTGGTTTGGCCGGGCGGCCGGCGGTCGACCGCGGCGAGGGCCTCTACCTGGCCGGTGACTGGGTCGGTCCGGAGGGCTGGCTGGTCGACGCGGCGATCTCCAGCGGGGCGGCCGCCGCTGCGGCGGCGCTGCGGCGGGCGGCGCCGGCGGTCGCATGATCGACCCGTTCGAGGCCTGCCGGCCGCGGATGCTCGGCGTCGCCTACGGGATGCTCGGCGAGCTGGGCGAGGCCGAAGACGTCGTCCAGGACGCCTGGCTGCGCTGGAACGGGGCAGACCACGAGGCGGTGCGGGACGCTGAGGCGTTCCTCGTCACCGTCACCACCCGGCTCTCGCTCGACCGCCTGCGCTCGGCCCGGGCCCGGCGCGAGGTCTACGTCGGGCCCTGGCTGCCGGAGCCGCTGGTCACCGACCCGGAGACGCCGGAGAGCCGGGCGATCGAGGCCGAGCGGCTCGACCTGGCGCTGCTCGGGGCGCTGGAGCGGCTGAACCCGCTGGAGCGGGCGGTGCTGGTGCTGCGCGACGTCTTCGACCTCGAGTACGCGGAGATCGCCGACGTGGTCGAGCGGACCCCCGCCAATGCCCGCCAAATCGCCAAGCGGGCGCGCGAGCACGCTGGCGAGCCGGCCCGGGCGCGCAGCGTCAGCATGGAGGAGCGACGGCGGCTCGCCTTCGCCTTCATGGAGGCGGCGCTCTCCGGCGAGATCGACCGCATCCGCGACCTGCTGGCAGCCGACGCGATCATGTACTCGGACGGGGGCGGGGTCGTCACCGCGGCCCGCAAGCCGATCTACGGCGCCGAGAAGATCGCCCGCTTCTTCGTCGGCATCCAGCGCAAGGACACCTACCCGACCGACATCCAGTTCGCGATCGTCGACGTCAACGGCGACCCCGGGGTGCGGATGGACAGCGCCGAGTTCGGCTTCGTCAACGTCACCGCGGTCGAGGTCGGAGAGGGCGCGGTGCAGGCGATTCGCATCTTCGCCAACCCGGAGCGCTTCGGCCCCGGGGCGCCCTCGCCCTGAGCTGGACGATTTGGCTTGGGAAGTTGCTCCCACTGGCTCGCAGAGCGGCCGCTAACCGCATAGTCTTTGGCAGCCTCCCCGCGGACGGGCAAATGAGCATCCTCGACGACGCAATCCGAGAGCACCTCGAACTGAAGCGCCAGCACGGCGCCGACGAGTCCGAGGTGAAAAAACTCGAGGACGAGGCTTTCGGGCCGCCCTCGCGCGAGGAAACCGATCCGCTGGCCGAGGCGCCGACCCAGTTCATGGACGCCGAGCTCGGCTCACCGGAGGGCGGCGGCCGGCGAATGCCGAACATCGCCGACCTGCAGGAGCCGCCCCCGCCGCCGAGCGAGAAAGACGCGGAGGAGACGGCCGCCGAGGGGGAGGAGGACGCGACGAGCGAGACGGCCGCCGGGTCCGCACCCGCCGAGTCGGCCGCCGGCGAACACGAGGTGGCGACCCCCTCTCCCGACGACCACCCGGCCGACCCGAGCGCCGGGCTCCAGCCCGATCCGGACGCCCCGCACCCCGCCGCCGAGGAGCGCCCCGCGACCGCCGACCAGCCGACCGAAATGTTCGACGTCGAGGGCACCTTCGCCGACACCGCCGAGACGGCGAGCCCGGCCGACGAGGCCCTGCTCGCGGCCGAGCAGGGCGAACCGCGGGTGACCGGCCCGGTCAGCGACGAGCCCGAGGACGAATTCGACGACTTCTTCAGCGACCAGCGCCTCTCCGACGAGCTCAGCCGGGCGCTCGACGAGCCGCTCGCCGACGAGCCCGGCCTGCCCTCGACCGAGGAAGCCCTCGCCGGCATCCCCCCCCTGCCGGCACACACCGACGAGCACGAGGTGCCGCGCACCGACGAGCACGATGCGCCCACCGACCTCGAGCCGCCGAGCGAGGAAGCGCCGGGCCCGTTCAGCGAGGAAAGCGAGCGCCCCGCGACCGGCGAGCACGACTTCCCGGCCACCGACGAGCACGAGGCGCCCCGCACGGACGAGCACGACGCCCCCCGCACCGACGAAGAGCCCTTCCCGCCGACCGTCGAACACGGTCTGCCCGAGCCCGACAGCGCCGAAGAGGGCCTCCCCGACCGCTCGCCGGAGCCCGGCCACGAGGACGTCCTCGAGGAGACCCCCGAGTTCCTCGAGGACTCCCCCGAGGACGAGAACGCCTGGTTCGAGCAGCGCCCCCCGAAGGACTTCGACTTCGACGACTAGCGCTCCCGGCGCGTCGCCATTGTCCGCCACCTTCGCCCGCGGCGCCTACACTCCCACCTGCGGGGCCATAGCTCAGATGGCAGAGCGCCTGATTTGCATTCAGGAGGTCGCCGGTTCGATTCCGGCTGGCTCCACTTCCCCTGTTCCTTTTCCCTCCCACATCGGGATAAGGAACACCGGAACGACTAAGAGGCGAGGAGCTCGTTGGCGCGGTGGCTCTCGGGGAGGTTCTGGTCGGCGTGGTAGCTGGAGCGGACCAGGGGGCCGGCGGCGACGGACTCGAAACCAAGGTCGTAGGCGGCCTGTTCGAGGGCGGCGAACTCGTCGGGGTGCCAGTAGCGGACGACCGGGAGGTGGTTCTCGGTCGGGCGCAGGTACTGGCCGACGGTGAGGACCTGGACCTTGTGCTCGCGGAGGAGGCCGAAGGTCTCGACCATCTCCTCGTGGGTCTCGCCGAGGCCGACCATCAGGCCGGACTTGGTGACGACGTCGGCGCCGCCCATTTCCTTCGCCATCTTCAGGACGCGGGCGGAGCGGGCGAACTGGGAGCCGCGGCGGGCGACGGGGTAGAGGCGGGGTACGGTCTCGACGTTGTGGTTGAAGACGTCGGGGCGCTCGTGGATCACCTTGGCAAGGGGCATCTCCTGGCCGCGGAAGTCGGGGGTGAGGATCTCGACCTTGCAGTCGGGGGCCATCATCCTGATCGAGCGGACCACGCCGACGAAGGCGCTGGCTCCGTAGTCGGGGAGGTCGTCGCGGTCGACCGAGGTGACGACGGCGTGGCGCAGGCCCATCCGCTTCACCTGGTTGGCGACGCGGAGCGGCTCGAGCGGGTCGTTCCAGGTCGGCTTGCCGGTCTGCACGTTGCAGAAGCCGCAGCGGCGGGTGCAGACGTCGCCGAGGATCATGAAGGTCGCCGTGCCGCGCTCCCAGCACTCGCCAACGTTGGGGCAGTTGGCCTCCTCGCAGACGGTGTGGAGGTTGTCGTCGCCGATCGACTCCTTCAGCCGCCGGTAGTTGGGGCCACCCGGCGCCGGCACCTTCAGCCAGGGCGGCTTGCGGGCGCGCTTGAACGGGACGGTCCCCTCCGCGGCGGCCGCGGTGCCGCCCGGGTTCGCCCGGGAGCGGGTGACGTGGACACGTTCGCTGGGGGCGGGGCCGCTGCTCATCGGGGAGTACCGAGACTAGCGGGCGCCGCTTGGCGGTCCCCGGGGGAGGAGCCGCCGGCCGCGCTGGGCCCAGTCGCGGGGTCGACCTCGTCGAGGCTCGCGGCGACCGGCTCGCGATCGAGCAGCTCGCCGTAGCGCCTGGCCAGGGTCGCCGCGAACGCGTCGAGGCCCTGCTCCGCGCCGATCTCCCGGGTCAGCGAGGTCACCGCGCAGCCTTCGATGCCACACGGCACCACCCACTCGAACGGCTGCAGGTCGTTGTTGACGTTGACCGCCAGCCCGTGCGTCGTCACCCCCTTGCTGACGTGCAGCCCGATCGAGCCGATCTTGCGCGAGCCGACCCAGACGCCGGTCTCGCCGGGGATCAGGCCGGCCTCAACCCCGTACTCGCCGAGGGCGCCGATCATCACCCGCTCGAGGTTCCGCACGTACTCATGGACGTCGTCGCCGTAGGGGCGCAGGCTGACGATCGGGTAGGCGACCAGCTGGCCGGGGCCGTGGTAGGTGACGCGGCCGCCGCGCAGGGTGTCGAGCACTTCGATCCCCTGCATTTCGTACCACTCGACCCCCATCGGCAGCTCCTCCGGGGTCGAGCGGCGCCCGCGGGTGTAGACCGGCGGGTGCTGGAGCAGCAGCAGGACGTCGCCGATCTCCTCGCGCTGGCGACGCGCCTCGAGGCGGCTCTGCAGCGCCAGCCCGTCCAGATAAGGGACGGTGCCGAGGCGGACCACCTGGAGCCTTGCGCTCATCGAGATAAATCCTCGCAGGTGCGGGCAATAACCTTTGAGGCCCCGTGGTCCAGTCCCGCCCCTTCCGCCCCGATTGGTTGCCCGCTGTCGCCCTCTGCTCGGCGCTGGCGCTGCTGATGCTGATCTGGAGCCCGCCGGTCGGCGACCTCGCCGCCCAGGTCTTCCGCACCGAGCTGTTCCAGCGCGGTGGCCTGGCGATCTGGAACGGCAACTGGTACGGCGGCCACTACACCCTCACCTACAGCGTCCTCTTCCCGCCGCTGGCCGCCCTGCTCGGCCCGCAGGTGGTGGGGATGCTCGCGGTGATCTCCTCCTCCTACCTCTTCGACCGCCTGGTCCGCGACCGCTGGGGGGAGGGGGCGCGATGGGCGACGCTGTGGTTCGGCGCCGGCGTCGTCACCCTGCTCGCCGACGGCCAGCTCACCTTCGCCCTCGGGGTCGCCTTCGCCCTCGCCGCGCTGCGCGGCCTGCAGGTCGGCCGCGGCGCCCTGGCGATCGCCGCCGCCGCGGCCTGCGCCCTCGCCAGCCCGGTCGCCGGCGCCTTCCTCGCCGGGGTCGTCTTCGCCGGCGCGATCGAACGCGGCCGCCGCCCGAACCTCTTCGCCCTTGGCACCGCCGGGGTGGCCCTCGTCCTCACCCTCGCCCCCAACATCGCCTTCCCCGAACCGGGCCAGTTCCCCTTTGTCTTCTCCTCCTTCATCGCGATCCCGCTCTGGTGCGGCGGCGCCCTGCTGCTCACCGCCGGGGTCCGCGGCGAGGAGCGGCAGCTGCGGCGAGCAATCCTCGGCTACCTGGTCGCCTCGACCGCGATCTGGCTCTTCCCCAACGCGCTCGGCGGCAACGCGGTCCGCCTCGGCGCCCTCTTCGGCGGGCCGGTGCTGGCGGCGGTGCTGCTGGCGCGGCGGCCGCGGCCGACGGTGCCGATGCCAGTTTTCGTCGCCGTCCTGGCGCTGGCGATGGCCGGCAGCCTCTACTGGCAGCTGACCGCCAGCGTCGCCCAGATCGCCCGCTCGGTCGGCGATCCCTCCACCTCCGCCTCCTACTTCCGCCCGGCCGAGCGCTGGCTGCGCGGGCACGGCGCCGAGGGCCGGCGGATCGAGGTGCCGCCGACCGCGAACCACTGGGAGGCCGCCTACCTGGCGCCGAGCTTCGAGCTCGCCCGCGGCTGGCTGCGCCAGCTCGACACCACCCGCGACGACCTCTTCTACGACGAAGGCCAGCTCACCCCCGCCAGCTACGGCCGCTGGCTGCGCGCCAACGCGATCACCTACGTTGCCCTCCCCGACGCGCCGCTCGACTACTCCTCGGTCGCCGAGCGCCACATCGTCCTCGCCGACCCGCCCTACCTGCACCTGCGCTACCGCTCCGCCCACTGGCGGATCTACGAAGTCCGCGACCCGCGGCCGCTGGTGGCGCCGCTCGGCCTCGGCCGGGCACGGACGCTGCGGGTCGGCCACGAAGGCTTCTCGCTCGACGTCCAGCGGCCGGGCGAGTTCCTCGTCCGCGTCGCCTTCACTCCCTACTGGTCGATCACCGAAGGCAGCGGCTGCATCCTCCGCCGCGGCGAGTGGACCGTCGCCCGCGCCTCGCGCCCGGGGCCGTTCAAGGTCGACGCCGACTTCAGCCTCGGCCGTGCCTGGAACGCGATGACCGGAGCGAAGAAGACCTGCTGAACGACTGAGGGGAAGGAGCTGCTGAGCCGGCGGGCTATTTGACGCGCTCGATCGTCGCGCCGGCGAGGCGGGCCTGTTTGACGGGGCCGGCGTGGCTCGACCCACCCCCGCGGAAGCCGCTGAAGACCAGCATCGCGGCCAAGGCGATCACCGCGACGGCGGCGATCGGCTTCCAGCTCGAAGCGGGGTGAGCGGTCATCACCCGTCCCATCGACGGGCTCCCGCCCGGGCCTTAGGCCCGGGAGCGAGGCCAGACGCCGAACTGGACGTCTGTTCTAGAGCGCCAGCGCGACCGGCTCTTCGAGCAGCGCTCGCACCCGCGCGAGGAATTCGGCGGCTGGGGCCCCATAGAGGATCCGGTGATCGCAGGCGAGCGTGACGTCCATCAACTGGGCGGAGGCGACCTCCCCGTCCCGAACGACCGGCCGCTCCTCGATCGCTCCTACCGCCAGGATCGCCGCCTGCGGCGGGTTGATCACCGCGCTGAAGCTCCTGATCCCGAACATCCCCAAATTGGACACCGTGAAGGTCCCGCCCGACAACTCCGGCGGCGTGATCGACCCGTCCCGCACCTTCCCCGCCAACGCCTTCGCCTCGCCCGCGATCTGGGTCAGCCCCTTGCGGTCCGCATCGAAGACCGTCGGCACCACCAGCGCCTCCGGCCCGGCCACCGCGACCCCCACATTCACCCGCGAGTAGAGCTCAAATCGCCCATCCCGATAAGCCCCGTTCGCTTTCGGGTGCTCCTTCAGGGCCAGCGCACAAGCCTTCACCACCATGTCGTTGAAAGAGGGCACCGCCTCGCCCTCTCGAGCCAGCCCCTTCAACTTCCCCCGAGCCTCGACCGCGGCCGACATATCCACCGTCGCCTCCAAATAAAAGTGCGGCGCCGTAGCCTTCGACTCCGCCATCCGCCGCGCCACCACCCCCTGCAACCGAGTCGGCTCCTCGACAGTCACCTCCCCCTTCGCAGTCTCCGGCGAAGCCGGTTGTGGCGCCGCGGCCGGTGCCGACGAAGCGGCCGGCGTCGCGGCTGCGTCCGGCGCAGACGAGACGGCCGGCGCCTCAGCCTCCGCGGTATGCGCCCCCTCCTCCTCAGCGACTGGCGCCGAGGCGTCACCTTTGGCCGCCAGCTTCACGTCCTTCTTGACGATCCTCCCCCCAGGCCCCGAACCCTCAACCGTCGCCAAGTCCACGCCCCGCTCCATGGCCAGTCTGCGAGCAACCGGCGACGCCTTGACCCGAGGCGCCCCGGCCCCTTCCGCGGGTGGCGGGGAGGAGGGGGAGGTCGAGGACGGGCCTTCCGCCCGCAGTGCCTCCCCCTCCTCCCCGACAGGCCCTGCGGCCGGAGCGCTAGGTCCCTCGCCGTCAGTCTCGCCAGCAGACTCCCCGCCGGCAGCCGGAGCCGCCGCGGACCCGTCACCAATGACGGCAATCGGCTCCCCAATCGCAAGCGTCGTCCCCTCAGGCGCAAGGATCTCGGTCAGCGTCCCCGCCTCATCCGCCTCATAAGCCATGTTCGCCTTGTCCGTCTCGATTTCCACCACCTCGTCCCCGACCGCCACCTCATCCCCCACCTGCTTCAGCCAGGCGAGGATCGTCCCCTCCTCCATCGAGTCGGAAAGCCGCGGCATCACCAGTTGCCCCATCTAGATCGCCCCCTCCAGGGTCGCCAGCGCGGCGCTGACCACGTGCTCGGCGTGGGGGATCGCCGCCTGCTCCAGTCGTTTCGAGTACGGCATGTGGACGTCGGCACCGGTCACCCGCTGCACCGGCGCGTCGAGCTCGTCGAAGGCCTGCTCGGTGATCAGGGTCGAGAGGTTGGCGCCGACGCCGCCGTGCGGCCAGCCCTCCTCGACGATCACCGCCCGGTTGGTCTTCGCCACCGACTCGATGATCGTGTCGAGGTCGAGCGGGCGCAGGGTGCGGGGGTCGATCACCTCGGCCTCGACCCCGTGCTCGGCGGCGAGCGTGGCCGCCGCTTCCTCCGCCACCCGGGCCATCTTCAGGATCCCGATCAGGGTGACGTCGGCGCCCTCGCGCCGCACCGCTGCCTTGCCGAACGGCAGCGGGTCGACCTCCTCGTCGGGAACCTCGCCGCGCACTCCATATAGGGACTCGTGCTCGATGAAGACGACCGGGTTGTCGTCGCGGATCGCCGCCTTCAGCAGGCCCTTGCCGTCGGCCGGGGTCGAGGGGCAGGCGACCAGCAGGCCCGGCACCTGCAGGTAGAGCGCCTCGAAGCTGTGCGAGTGGGTGGGGCCGAGCTGGTGGCCGCCGCCGCCCGGCATCCGGATCACCATCGGCACCCTTGCGGCGCCGTTGAACATGTAGGGGATCGCGGCGGCGTGGTTGACGATCTGGTCCAGCGCCAGGAGGCTGAAGTTGACCGTCATCAGCTCGACGATCGGCCGCAGCCCGCCCATCGCCGCGCCGACCCCGGCGCCGACAATCGTATTCTCGGAGATCGGCGTGTCGCGGACCCGGCGCTCGCCGAACTCGCCGAGCAGGCCTTCGGTCACCTTGAAGGCGCCTTCGAAGACGGCGACGTCCTCGCCCATTACGAAGACCGCCTCGTCGCGGCGCATCTCCTCGGCCATCGCGTCGCGCAGCGCCTCTCGCATCCGCAGCTCCGCCATCAGCCTTCGTCCTCCTCGCCGGCGCCGCGGTCGGCGGCCGGTTCGGCATCGGCGGGGTCCGCCTGCGCACCCGCCGGGTCCGGGTCGGGCTGGTGGCGAGTGGCGCGGCCGTCCTGGGCGTCGCCGTGGATCGCCGGGTTCGGCCGTTCGCCCTCCTCCTCGACCTCGGCGTAGGCAGCGCCAAGCTCGGCCAGCTCGCGCGCCCGCACCGGCATCTGCGCCTCGCGCTCGCCGCGGTGCGGCTCGGGGCTGCGCTCGTCGACCGCGTACCAGCCGCCGGGGTAGTCGGTCAGCGCGTAGAGGCTCTCGTACATCGTGTCCAGCGGCGGCTCCGGCGAGGCCTCGGCGAACTCGGCCGCGGCCACCACCTCGGCCTCGGCCGCCTCGCGTGCCTGGGTCACCTCGCGCTCGCCCAGCACCCCGGCCTCGACGCAGCGGCGGGCGAAGCTCTCGATCGGGTCTTTCTCCCGCCACTGCTCGACCTCCTCGCGCTCCCGATAGACCTCGGGGTCGGCGGCGGAGTGGCCGCGGTAGCGGTAGGTGACGACCTCGAGCAGGGTCGGCCGTTCCTCTTCGCGGGCCGCGTCCAGGCCGGCGGCGACGCCCTCGCGCACCGCCAGCACGTCCATCCCGTCGATCCGCCGGCCGGAGATCCCATAGCCCTCGGCCTTTTTGGAGAGGTCGGTCTGGGCGGAGTGGCGCTCGACCGCCGTCCCCATCCCGTAGAGGTTGTTCTCGACCAGGAAGAGGACCGGCAGTGTCCACAGCGCCGCCAGGTTCATCGTCTCGCCGAAGTTGCCGGTGTTGGAGGCGCCGTCGCCGAACATGCAGACGGTGACCGCGTCTTCGCCCTTGTACTGGGAGGAGAGGGCGAGGCCGGCCGCGATCGGCAGGTTGCCGCCGACGATCCCGTAGCCGCCCATGAAGCGCTTCTCGGCGTCGAAGATGTGCATCGAGCCGCCGCGGCCGCCGCTGGTCCCGTCGACCCGGCCGAACAGCTCCGCCATCACCCGCTTCGGCTCGGTGCCGCGGGCGATCGCGTGGCCGTGGGTGCGGTAGGTGCCGATCAGGTAGTCCTCGGGGCGCATCACCGAGGTGGTGCCGACGATCGTCGCCTCCTCGCCGATCGCCAGGTGCAGGAAGCCACCGGCTTTGGCCCGCTGGTACTGCCTTCCGGCCTCCTCCTCGAAGCGCCGAATCAGCGCCATCCGCGCCAGCAGCTCGTAACAGGTGGCGGCGTCGGGAAGGGCGGCGGGGGGCACGTGTTCAGGTTAGCCGGAGGCCGCCGCCGCAACCGCCTGCTCGAGCCGGTCGTCCCCCCAGAAGGGCTGGTCGCCGACCAGCACGGTGGGGACGCCGACGACCCCTGCCGTGGCGGCCCCTTCGGTCGCCGCCCGCAGCGCCGCCTTGACCCCGTCGGTGCCGACGGCTTTCAGCAGCGCCCGCGGGTGCAGCTCGCAGGCGGCGCCGGCGATCGCGACGTTGTCCGGCTCGGTCAGGTCGCGGCCGCCGGCGAAGGCCTGGCGGAAGCCGGCGAGGGAGAAGGAGACGACCCGACCGGTCTGCTTGGCGAAGGTGGCGGCGCGCATCGCGGTCAGCGTGTTGCCGGGCCAGGGCTCCGGCCAGGCGATCGGCGGCAGCCCCTGCGCGGCGGCCCGCCGCTCGACCTCCGCGATCCCCGCCTCGCGCTCGGGGCCGTTGCCCCAGCTGTCGCGGCCGAGCGCCTGGAAGAGGCCGCCGAGCAGGATCGGCCGCCACTCCGGCTGCTCCAGTTCGGCTTCGGTGAACAGCCCGCTGATCCGCTCCGCGGAGAGGTAGGCGTAGGGCGACCCGAGGTCGAAGTAGAAGGCGGCGCGGGCAGGCATCGGCAAAACCTATTCTGAGGCGGCGAAAACCAAGCAGGTCGGGGGACGCAGGGAAGGGCGAGGAGGGGAGCGCACTTCAGTGCGTGACCCGAGGAGCCCGACCGAGGACCCCGAGATGCGCCGGTTTGCAGTCGCCTCAGGCGTGGATCGCCCAGCCGTCGACGGCGCGGGCCGCGTCGAGGACGGCCTCGGAGACGGTCGGGTGCGGGTGGACGATCCGGGAGAGCTCCTGGTAGCCGCCCTCGAGGGCCATCGTCGCGACCAGCTCGGCGATCATGTCGCAGGCACGGTTGCCGACGATGTGGGCGCCGAGGACCTCGCCGTACTTGGAGTCGACGACGAGCTTGACCAGCCCTTCTTTGTCGTCGTAGACGGTGCCGGCGCCCTCGCCGGCGATTTTCTGTTTGCCGATCTTGACCTCGTGGCCGGCCTCTTTCGCCTGGGCCTCGGTCATCCCGACCGAGGCGACCTGTGGGTGGGTGAAGGTGGCGCCGACCAGCAGCTCCTGGTCGACCGGCTCGGTCTCGACCCCGCCGGCGTGCTCGACCGCGACCACCCCCTCCTCCTCGGCCTTGTGGGCGAGCGCCTTCTTGTTGACCAGGTCGCCGATCGCGTAGACCTTCGGGTTGGTGGTCCGCTGGAACTCGTCGACCTTGATCTTGCGGCCGCCCTCCTCCAGCTCGACCCCGGCCGCCTCGAGCCCGAGACCCTCGGTGTCGGGGCCGCGGCCGCCGGCGATGCAGAGGTAGTCGACCTCGGCCGACTTGTCGCCGTAGGTGAACTTGACCGAGGAGTCGGAGGCCTCGACGTTCTCGACCGGGGCGCCGGTGGAAATCTCGATCCCCTGTTTCTTGAAGGCGCGTTCGACGACTTTCGCCATGTCCTTGTCCTCGGCCGGGAGGATCTGGTCGAGCATCTCGATCAGGATCACCTCGGTGCCGAAGCGGGCGTAGGCGGAGGCGATCTCCGAGCCGGAGGCGCCGGCGCCGACGACGGCGATCTTCGCCGGTTGCTGGGGCAGCGACCAGGCGCCCCAGGTGTCGACGACGCGGCCGCCGAACTCGACCCCGGGGATCGGCAGCGCCACCGAGCCGGTGGCGAGGACCACCGCTTTGGCCTCGTAGACGTCGTCGCCGACCACCACGTTGCCGTCCGCGTGGAGGGCGCCCTCGCCCTCGATCAGCGTCACCTTGTTTTTCTGCCAGAGCATCTGCACGCCCGAGGAGAGCGTTTCCGAGACTTTCGCCCGGCGGGCGCCGAGGGCGTCCCAGTCGAGCCTGATCCCGTCGGCGACGATCCCCAGCTCCTGGCCGTCCTTGGCCTCGCTGTAGATCTCCGCCGTGCGCAGCAGCGTCTTCGCCGGGATGCAGGCGTAGTTGAGGCAGCGGCCACCCGGTTTGTCGCGCTCGACCACAGCGGTCTTCTGGCCCAGCTGGGCGGCGCGAATGGCGGCGACGTAGCCGCCCGGCCCGCCGCCGATGACGATCGTGTCGAAGGACTCAGCCATGCGTTTACGAGCCTATAGAAGCGGGGCGCCCGGCCCCGAGCCCGGCGCGGCGGACCCCCCGTCCGGCTACTCGGGCGGCAACCGGTTCGGCATCTGGATCCGCGCCATTGCCTTGACCATGAAGAAGAAGAAGGCGCCGGCGACCAGCAGCAGGCCGCCGGTCCCGGCGAATTGGGGCACGGTCGAGGCCTGCAGGGTGAGTCCGTAGAAGGCGGCGAAGATCAGGAAGACCAGCACCAACTGGAAGCCGAGCACCGCCCAGTACCTGGCCCGCCACATCCCCCAGGCCATCACTCCCATGATCAGGACCGGGGCCGCGACCTGGGCGAACCTCGGCGGCTCGCCGTTGACCTTCGTCCCGGCGGCGTAGCCGACGATGATCGAGACCGCGATCAGGGCGGAGACGACGGCGCCGATCGTCACCACCAGCGGCCGCTCGCCATCGGCCAGCGGGTCGAGCGCTTCCCGCGCTTCCTGGTTTCGCACCTCGGCTTTGGCGTAGCCGGCGCGCATCCGCTCGCGCGCGTCGGGGCGGGAGGCCCGCTCGGCGGCGGTGCCCGCGCCGCGTGCCTTGCGCTTGCGCGGCGCCGGAGCGGCATCCGCCGGTGCGCCGTCACCCTCCCTGGGAGCGTCGCCGCCGTTCGTCTCAGCCACCGGGCGCGACTCCCCGCCAGGGCGCCGGCGCGTCGAGGAGCGCGTCCTGGCTGGTCCGCTCGGTCCCGGCGCTGAAGGCGCGGCGCAACGCTTCGGCGGCGACCTCGGGGTTGGGCGCGTCGTTGATCGCCCGCACCACGCAGAGCCGCCGCGCGCCGGCCCGCACCACTTCCTCGGCGTTCAGCGGGCTGACCCCACCAATCGCGAAGAACGGGTGACGCGACTCGGCGGCGGCCTGCTCGATCAGCTCCAGCCCGACTGCCGGCCGCCCCGGTTTCGTCGGCGTCTCCCAGATCGGCCCGACCGCGATGTAGTCGACCGCGGCCTCGTTGGCCGCCGCGATCTGCTCCGGCGAGTGGGTCGAGACGCCGACGATCGCGTCGGTCCCCAACACCTCCCGCGCCGCGGCGACTTCCCCGACCTCGCCGACGTGGACCCCGTCGGCGTCGCAGGCACGGGCCAGCTCCGGGTCGTCGTTGACGATGAAAAGGGCGCTGAAGGTGTCGGCGACGCGGCGGTAGGTGTCGGCGGCGCGCTCGATCGCCGCCCGTCCCAGTTCCTTCTCGCGCAGCTGGACGATGTCGACGCCGCCGCCGAGGGCGGCGCGCAGCAGCGCTTCCGGGTCCTCGCCGTGCGGGCGCGCGTCGCAGCAGAGGTAGAGCCGCGCGGTGCGCAGCCGCTCCCGCCGCAGCGGGCCCATGCCCTCCGGTGGCGCCAGGCTCATTCCCGGATTATGGCCTGCCGAGGCGGCCCGGCGGCTAGGATTGGATTACGGGAGCCCTTGGCTGAGAGGGCGGCAACACGGCCGCCGACCGTCCGACCTGATCCGGGTAATGCCGGCGGAGGCAACTGGTTTGAGCACTGAGGTGAGCGATAGGAAGTTCGATGCGGTGGTCGTCGGCGGCGGCGTCATCGGCCTCGCCTGCGCCTGGCGCGCCGCCGCGCGGGGAGCGGAGGTGGCGGTGATCGAGCGCTCCGAGCGGCCGCATGCCGGCGCCAGCGGGGTCGCCGCCGGGATGCTGGCCCCGGTCGGCGAGTTCACGATCGGCGAGCCGGAGCTGCTGCGGCTCTGCCTCGCCTCGGCCGAGCTCTACCTCGACTTCGTCGCCGAGCTGGAGCAGGCGAGCGGGGTGGAGACGGGCTACCGGCGCGACGGCGCGCTCCACGTCGCTCTCGACCGCGACGAGGCGGCGCAGCTGCGCCGCCGCCACGACCTGCAGCGGGAGCTCGGACTGGAGGCGGAGTGGCTGGCGGTCCGCGCCTGCCGCGAGCTGGAGCCGGGCCTGACCCCGTCCTTCCATGGCGGCGTCCACGCCGCCGGCGAGGCCTCGATCGACCCGCGGGCGCTGACCCTGGCCCTGCTGGCCGCGGCGCGCGCCGAGGGGGTCGAGGTGCTGAGCGGGACCGAGGTGGTCGAGGGGTTGTGGGAGGGCGAGCGGCTGGTGGGAGTGCGGACGGCGCCAGCCGGCGAGCACGCGTCCGCCGCCGCGGCCTCTGGCGGCGTTGCCGAGTTGCGCGTCGCGAACGTCGTTCTCGCCACCGGCGCCTGGGCCGGGCAGACCCCCTGGCTCCCCGAGCACGCTCGCCCGCCGGTCCGGCCGGTCAAGGGCGAGACGCTGGAGCTGCGCAGCCGCGAGGGCGCCGAGCCGCCGCTCGGCCGCATCGTCGCCTCCGAGCGGGTCTACCTCGTCCCCCGCCCGGACGGCCGCCTCGTCGTCGGTGCCACCCAGGAAGAGGTCGGCTTCGACACCGCGGTCACCGCCGGCGGCGCCTTCGAGCTGCTGCGCGAGGCCTACCGGATCGTCCCCGAGCTGGCCGAGATGGAGCTGCTCGGCGCCGCCGCCGGACTTCGCCCCGGCACCCCCGACAACCTGCCGCTGGTTGGCCCCGGCGCGGTCGAGGGCCTCGTCCTCGCCACCGGCCACTTCCGCAACGGCATCCTCCTCACCCCGCTCACCGCCGAGGTCGTTGCCACCGGCCTCGTCGGCGACGGCTGGCCGACGGCCCCAACCACCTCGCCGGAGCGGTTGAGTTTCGTTTCGGATAGCGACACAAAACTCAACCACGCTCCCGAGCCCGCCGGGCGCGCCGAGCCCGCCGAGGTGGCGCGGTGAGGATCGAGCTGAACGGGGAGCCGCGGGAGTTGCCGGAGGCGGCGACGCTGGCCGACGCCGCTCGCGCCGCCGGCGCGGGGGAGGGGGGCCGCGGGTTCGCCGCCGCGCTCGAGGGCGAGGTCGTCCCCCGCGGTGAGTGGGACTCGACGTTGCTGCGCGAGGGCGTCGCGGTCGAGGTCCTGGCGGCGATCCAGGGCGGCGCCGAGAGCTGGGAGCTGGGCGGCCGCGAGTGGTCCTCGCGGCTGATCGCCGGCACCGGCGGCTTCCGCTCGCTGGAGGCGATGGAGTCGGCGCTGGCCGCCGCCGGCACCGAGATCGTCACCGTCGCCCTGCGCCGGATCGACCCCGCCGCCGAGGGCTCGGTGCTCGGGGTGATCGACAAGCTCGGCCTCTTCGTCCTCCCCAACACCGCCGGCTGCTACACCGCCCGCGACGCCGTCCGCACCGCCAAGCTCGCTCGCGAGGCCTTCGGCACCGACTGGATCAAGCTCGAGGTGATCGGCGACGACCGCACCCTCTTCCCCGACGCGGTCGAGCTCGTCGACGCCGCCGAGCAGCTCGTCGCCGACGGCTTCACCGTCCTCCCCTACACCAACGACGACCCGGTCCTCGCCCGTCGGCTCGAGCAAGCCGGCTGCGCCGCGGTGATGCCGCTGGGCTCGCCGATCGGCTCCGGCGCCGGCATCCGCAACCCCTACAACGTCGCGATTATCGCCGAGCGGGCCGAGGTGCCGGTGATCCTCGACGCCGGCATCGGCACCGCCTCCGACGCCGCCCTGGCGATGGAGCTGGGCTGCGACGCGATCCTCGCCGCCTCGGCGATCTTCGGCGCCGAGGACCCGACCCTGATGGCCCGCGCCCTGCGCGGCGCAGTCGACGCCGGCGCCGCCGCCGCCCGCGCCGGCCGCATCCCCCGCCGCCTCCACGCCGAGGCCTCGACCGCCTACGAGGGCCTGCCCGAACTCTCCTGACCGATCGGGTCGCCGCCGTCTACGATGGTCGCGCGCCCCTGTAGCTCAGTCGGTTAGAGCGGCGGCCTTTTAAGCCGCGCGTCGCGGGTTCGAATCCCGCCGGGGGCACTTTGACGGGTCCAGTTGGGAGCGGCGGGGGCAGGCTCGAAGAGCGGTTGCTGCGCGTCCCCGTCGACGTCGAGGCGGAAGACGACCGGCGCCTCGCCCGCATCCACGACGAGGTCGAGGCCGGCTTCGACGCCCTGCGCGACGTCGAGAACGGGGTCTCCGTGTTCGGCTCGGCGCGGGTGCCGGAGGGCCACCGCTGGTACGAGCTCTGCCGCGAGACCAGCGCCTGCCTGGCGCGCGAAGGGTTCAGCGTGATCACCGGCGGCGGCCCGGGCCTGATGGAGGCGGCCAACCGCGGCGCCGCCGAGGCCGGTGGCACCTCGATTGGCCTCGACATCGAGCTCCCTCACGAGCAGCTGCCGAACCCCTACGTCAACCGCCGGCTCCACTTCCACTACTTCTTCGCCCGCAAGCTGATGTTCGTCCGCTACGCCCGCGCCTTTGTGATCATGCCCGGCGGCTTCGGCACCCTCGACGAGATGTTCGAGAGCCTGACCCTGATCGAGACCGACCGGATCAGCCACTTCCCGACGATCCTGGTCGACAGCGAGCACTGGCGGCCGCTGCTGGAGTGGATCGATGACGTGCTCGAGGACAACGGCCTGATCGGCCCCGAGGACAAAGCGCTGCTGGTCACCGCCGACACCCCGGCGGAGGTTTGCGCCCACGTCCGCCGCGCCAGCGAGCGCCAGCGCAACCTCGGCTGAGCCGCGGGTTCCGATTCTCGGATGACATCGCCAGCAAGGAGAACCCGGCGCCTCTTCCCAGCCGCCGCGCTCGCGGCGCTGCTGGCCGGCGCTGCTGCCGTCCCGGGCGTGGCCGCCGCGGCGCCGCCCCCACCGACCTGCCTCGGCAAGGCCGCGACGATCGTCGGCAAGGGGACGATCCGCGGCACCGCCCACGCCGACGTGATCGTCGCCGGCCCGGGAAACGACCGCATCGCCGGCGGCAATGCCAACGACCTGATCTGCGCCGGCCCCGGCGACGACACGATCGAAGGGGGGCCCGGCAGCGACAAGATAGAAGCCGGCGCCGGTGACGACGAAGTGATCGGCGGCAACGGCAGCGACCACGTCCTCGGCGGGCCGGGAAGCGACACCGTCTTCGGCAACCGCGGCAACGACGACCTCGACGGCGGCGCCGGCTCCGACTTCCTCGACTCGGGCCTCGGCGACGACACGCTCGAAGGCGGCCCCGGCCCCGGCGACGAGGTGATCGGGGGCGTCGGCACCGACCACCTCTCCGGCGGCGACGGCGACGGCGACGTGCTCGAGGGCGACCTCGGCACCGACAGCCTCGACGGCGGCCCCGGCGCCCACGACGTCGCCGCCTACGCGCTCGCCGGCCGCGGCGACAGGGGCTATGACGGCATCGGGGTAGAAGTCGACCTCGCGGCCGGCACCGCCACGGGCGACGGCAACGACACCCTCACCGGTGTCGAGGACGTGGTCGGAACCCCCTTCGCCGACACGATCGGCGGCGACGCCGAAGTGAACGGGCTCTACGGCGGCGGCGGGATCGACGAACTGATCGGCAACGGGGCGGGCGACTCCGCCTTCGGCGGCAGTGGCCTCGACCGCTGTCGCGAAGTGGCCGTGGCCGAATCTTGCGAGCTGACCGGCGCCCTCGGCTACAAAGCGGTCGCCGAAGCGGCGACGCAGGCGCTGTACTACGAAAAACGGGTGATCCCGCCGAGCTTCGAGGTCGACCTGGCAGGCGGCAGCGGCAACGGCGCCCTCACCGGCATCGTCGAACACGGCACCGAACTCGCGATCAAGCAGGGAATCCAGGTGCACGTCTCCTTCCTCGAAGGCGCCTGGGTCCTGACCGAGCTGGGGCTGCCGATGGCGGTCGGCGAAGGCTGCGCGCTGCTCGGACCCGAAACCGCGCGCTGCCCGGTGGCGACGACGCCGACCGGCCTCTTCCTCAACGGCGGCGAAGGCGCCGACCTGCTGGCGGAGGAACCCTCGGTCCCGGCGACGGTCTCGGCACGGATGGTCGGCGGCAACGGCAGCGACACCCTGGTCGGCGGCGCCGGCGACGACAGCCTCGACGCCACCCTGGGCTACCTCGGCGGCGACGCCGCATATGGAGGCCCGGGCGACGACGCGCTGACCAACGCGTCGATCCTCGACGGCCAGTCCGGCTCGGACCTGCTGATCGCCCAGCCCTGCGCCGGCGAGGAGATCGACGGCGGCCCCGGGGTCGACAGCGTCTCCTTCGCCCGGGTCGAACACGGGGTCGAGGCGACGCTGGGCGGGGTCGCCGGCCTCGCTCCAGAAGACGGCTATCCCGGCGCCTGCCTGACCGATCCTGGAGCGAGCCAGATCGACGATTCGGTCGAGCGCATCGAGGGCAGCACCTACGACGACATCCTCACCGGCAACGCCGAAGCGAACGTGATCCTCGGCCGCGGCGGCAGCGACGAGATCTTCGGCGCCGGCGGCAACGACTTCCTGGTCGGCGGCGAGGGCATCGACTCCCTCTACGGCGAAGGCGGCGCCGACCGCCTCTACGCCCGCGACGGCGGTCCCGACAAGACGATCGAGTGCTCCGCGTCCCGTCGCCTTCCCACCCCCGGCGACATCGCCGTCAGCGACCCCGCCGACCCGCCGGCGCGTCACTGCCTCGAGCCCAGCACCCGCTCTAGGTAAGCGGCGACCCGGGGGAGAAAAACAAACGGCCCGCCGGAGCGAGCCGTTTGGGAAGCGAGGTTGCCGCCGGACTGAACGGCCCTGCCCCCACGTCTTTTCACTGTAGCGCCCCGAGCGGGAGTCGAACCCGCCAACCTCGCTTCGTGGGGGCAAGGCCCGCGGCCGCGACGGGATCGAGGCTAGGCAGCGTTGGCATACACGTGGGTGACAAAAGCCGAGACTGCGTCACAAGTCGGTGGCAAGAGTGTTATTTCGCCGACTTCGATGTGATCCGGCGGCGGTCGCGACCTATTCTCCGCCACCAGGATGAGGCCGAAACTGGTTCCAGAGCTCGAAGTCAGCGACCTCGAGCGCTCGCTCGGCTTCTACCGCGACGTCTGTGGATTCCGGATCGCCTATCGGCGCCCGGAGGAGCGGTTCGCCTACTTGGAGCGGGAGGGGGCCGAGCTGATGCTGGAGGAGGCGGATGGGCCGGGGCGGCGGTTTCGCACCGCTCCGCTGCAGGCGCCCTACGGTCGCGGCGTCAACCTCCAGATCGAGGCCTCCGACGTCCGGCGGCTATACGACACGGTGCTGGCCGCGGGGATCGAGCCGGTGCTCGAGATCGAGCGGCGGACCTACCGGGTCGAGGAGCGGGAGGTTCCCACCGAGCAGTTCGTGATCGCCGACCCCGACGGCTACCTGCTGCGCTTCTTCAGCGACTCGCCGAGCTAGGGCGAAGGCCGACCAGGGCGCCGACCGTCGCCCGCATCTGCCGCACCGCCTTCGCTCCGACCGCCTCCTCCAGCTCGCGGTCGATCCGGTCGGTCGCCTCCCAGCTGGCCGCCGCGGCGGCGCGGCCGCGCTCGGTCAGCGCGAGGACGATCCGGCGCCGATCGTCGGGGTCGACCGAGCGCTCGAGGTAGCCGCGGACGACGAGGGTGTCGACGAGCTTGCTCGCCGCCTGCTTGGAGATGCCGAAGTCAGCGGCGATGTCGGTCGGCTGGGAGCCGAAGCGGTGCATGCCGCCGAGCAGCCGCGGCCCCAGTTTGGGGATGTCGTCGAAGCCCTGGGCGGCGAAGTTGGCGCGGATCGCGCGGCCGTAGGTCTTGCGCCCCTCGGCGAGGAGAACGGGGAGGATCAGGTCTTCGGTCCACTTCAGGTCGTCGCTCACCGGGCGACAGTATCGTCAACCGAGCAGACTGTCACTTACATTTACAATCAATCGAGTTGACGGACGCGTGAGCGCGTAGCGGCCGCTTCCGCCACGGCCAGTGCCACCAGCACCGCGGCGACGATTGCGATCAGCAGCCAGGCGGCGATCCCGCCGCCAAGCGCGAAGACGACCAGCACTGCCACCACCGCGGCGAGCTCGGCCGGGTTGACCTCGCGCACCATCCGCAGCCGGAAGGCGGCGTGGCCGAGCAGGTAGAGGGCGACGCCGCCGCAGAGCGCCAACCGCGCCGCCGCCTCCAGCGGCTCGCCCGCCGCCTCGACCGCGATCCGCACCCCGACTGCGAAGACGACGATGCCGGCGACGAGGATCAGGTGCAGGTAGCTGTAGCCGTCGGCGGCGGCGAGGACGGCGTCGCCCTCGGGCCGGCGCAGGCTCGCCTCGGCGTCGACCGCGAGCTCGCCGAAGTAGGTTCGCCAGAGGCCGATCGTCGCCAGCAGGCCGAAGGCGACCGCGGCGACCAGGGCGGCGCCGAGCGCTCGGTGGTCGGCCGCCAGCCCAATCGCGACGATCGACTCGCCGAGGCAGATGATCACGAAGAGGCCGTAGCGCTCGGCGAAATGGGCGACCGCGACCCGCTGCAGGCCGCGCAGCCGTGCCCGGGTCAGCCAGGCCGGGCCGGCGTAGTCGATCGCCAGCGCCGCGGTCCAGAGCACGGTCCGGGTGGCGCCGTCGAAGAGCGAGCCGACGACGAGCAGCGCCAGCCCGGTCAGGGTCGCGGCGGCGAAGCCGACGATCGACTCCCAGCGCGCGTTGCCCCGCCGCGAGGCGTCGACGTAGAGGCCGAGGTGGATCAGCCGCACCCCGGCGTAGGAGACCGCGAACAGGGTGCCCTCGCCGCCGAAGGCTTCCGGCACCGCCAGCCCGGCGATGAAGATCAGCAGCAGCGCGCCGAGCAGTGCCAGCTGCATCGTCGGCGAGTCCTCGGCCTGCGCGTTGGCCGCCCAGACGAACGCCGACCAGGCCCACCAGATCAGCGCCAGCAGGATCATCCCCCGCAGCAGCCCGCCCCAGCTGAGGTCGTCGGCGAGGTAGGTGCTGACCTGGGTGATCGCGAAGACGAAGGCGAGGTCCCAGAGCAGCTCGACCGGAGTAGTCCGGCGCTCGTCCATCAGAGGCGCCGCGCGTCGATCAGACGATCGGCGCCCGCCATCGGCGCTAGTGGCGGAAGTGGCGGTGCTTGGTGAAGACCATCGCCACGCCGGCCTCCTCGCAGGCGGCGATCACCTCGGCGTCGCGTTTGGAGCCGCCGGGCTGGATCACCGCGGTCGAGCCGGCCTGGATCGCCAGCTCGGGCCCGTCGGCGAAGGGGAAGAAGGCGTCGGAGGCGACTGCCGAGCCGGCCAGCAGCCCCTCGGCGTCCTCGCCGCGGGCGTCGCGGCACTTCTCGACCGCGAGGCGGACCGAGTCGACCCGGCTCATCTGGCCGGCGCCGATCCCCAGGGTCGCGCCGCCCTTGGCGATCACGATCGCGTTCGAGCGGACCCGGCGGCTGACCGTCCAGGCGAACAGCATGTCGGCCCACTGCTCCTCGCTCGGCTCGGTGTCGGTGACCGCCTCCATGATCTCCCGCGGCTCCGGGTCACCGTCGCGGTCCTGGACCAGGATGCCGCCGGCGACCCGCTTCAGGTCGCGCTCGGCGGGGTCGATCTGGCGCCGCTCCTCCTCGTCGAGGATGCGGATCGACTCCTTCTGCTGCAGCACCTCCAGCGCCCCCTCCTCGTAGCCGGGGGCGATCAGCACCTCGACGAAGTTCTTGTGCAGCTCCTCGGCCAGCCCGCGTGAGACCCGGCGGTTGAGGGCGATGACGCCGCCGTAGGCGGAGAGCGGGTCGCAGGCGAGTGCCTTCAGGTAGGCCTCGCCGGCGTCGGCGCCGACCGCGACCCCGCAGGGGTTGTTGTGCTTGACGATCACGCAGGCGGGCCGGTCGAAGTCGCCGACCAGGTTGCGGGCCGAGTCGAGGTCGAGGACGTTGTTGAAGGAGAGCGCCTTGCCGTGCAGCTTCGAGACCCGCGAGAGCACGTGGCTGCGGGCCCCGACATCGGAGTAGAGGGCGGCGCGCTGGTGCGGGTTCTCGCCGTAGGAGAGGTCGAGCACCTTCTCGTAGGCGACCGCGAGGTGCTCGGGGAAGTCCTCGTAGTAGCCGGAGAACCAGCGGCTGATCGCGGCGTCGTAGCGGGCGGTCTGGGCGAAGGCCTCGTTGGCGAGCCAGTGCCGGGTGGAGGCCGAGACCTCGCCGCCGGACTCTTCGAGCTCGGCGCAGAGCGCGTCGTAGGCCTCCGGTTTGACCACGACCGCGACCCCGTCGTGGTTCTTCGCCGCCGCCCGGATCATCGTCGGGCCGCCGATGTCGATGTTCTCGATCGCCACCTCGGGCGCGACGCCGTGGCCGGCGACGGTCTGCTCGAAGGGGTAGAGGTTGACCGCGACCAGGTCGATCGGCGCGATCCCCTCGCGCTCCAGCACCGCGCTGTGCTCGGGGTCGTCGCGGCGCGCCAAGAGCGCCGCATGTAGTCGTGGATGCAGCGTCTTCACCCGGCCGTCGAGGATCTCCTCCTGGCCGGTGAACTGGGAGACGTCGGTGACCTCGACCCCGGCCTCGCGCAGGGCGTCGGCGGTGCCGCCGGTGGAGAGGATCTCGACCCCGAGCGCCGCCAGAGCGCGGGCGAAGTCGGCGACGCCGGTCTTGTCGGAGACCGAGATCAGGGCCCGGCGCACCCGCACCTGCCCGTCGGCGGGCGCTCCGTCGTTGACGGCGTCTCCGGGGGTGGCCTGTGGGCTATCGCTCATCGAGATGGACGACACCGGGGTCGTCGGGGTCGATCCTAACCCTGCCCTGCGCCAGCATGCGGATCGCCTCCGGGTAGAGCTCGTGCTCGACCGCGTGGATCGCCGCCTCCAGCGGCTGGCGCTCGCGGCCGACCGGGACCGGCACCGCCCGCCGGAGGATCGCCGGGCCGGTGTCGATCCCCTCGTCGACGAAGTGGACCGTCACCCCGGTCTCCCGCACGCCGGCCGCGAGCGCCTGGCCGATCGCGTCGAGCCCGGGGAAGTCCGGCAGCAGCGCCGGGTGGATGTTGACCACGCGGCCGCGGAAGCGGCCGACGAACGGTTCGCTCAGCAGCTGCATGTAGCCGGCCAGGCAGATCAGGTCCGGTCGCAGCGAGCCGACCCACTCGCCCATCGCCGTGTCACGGCCAACCCGGTCCTCGTAGGCGTCGGCGGGGAAGACGGCGGTCTCGACCCCGGCCGCGACCGCCCGCTTCAGCGCCCCGGCACCGGGCTTGTCGGAGCCGACCCCGACCACGGCGATCCCCTCATGCCCGTGCAGCTGGTCGAGGATTGCCTGCAGGTTGGTCCCCTCGCCGGAAGCGAGGACGACGAGACGGAAAGCGCTCACCACCGCATCTTTACGCAGCGGCGCCGGTTGAAGCGGCGATGAGCAAATGCTCAGGAAATGATCAGGCGGCGGGAGGCCGCTCGACGAAAGGAACCGAGATGAAGAGCGGTCGACTGCTGTTGGCGGTCCTGACCCTGTGCGCGGTCGTCGGCGCGGTGCTGCTGGCGCCGCTGGCGAGCGCCGACGTGACCGAGTCCGAAGACGTGACCGTGCAGACGCCGAGCAATCCACGCCTGCGCCTTGCCCAGGTCGGCGGCAGCGAAGCCGACCGCAGCTGGGACCTGACCGGCAACCACGAAAACTTCTCGCTGCTCGACCAGACGGCGGGGACGACCCCGTTCCGGGTCGAGAGCGAAACCCCGGATGACACTCTCGTCCTCGGTCGCACCGGCGGTCGCGTCGGCATCGGCGTCCCCGACCCCGACGCCCACATCGGCGCCCTGCAGATCGACGCCTACGGCGAGGCCCGCGTCCTCTACACCGACCCCGCCCCGGCCGAAGACGCGCACTGGGAGGCCGGCATCCCCAACGCCGAAGACGCCTTCGGGATCGGCCCGACCGAAGCGCCGCCGACCCTGAAGCTGCTCCCCTGGGGCGACGCCGAAGCGGCCGGCTCGCTCTCCGAAGCCGCCAACACCGGCAGCGTCGACGAGGTCAAAGCGGTCGACGACGCGGCGATCCTGGCGAAGCTGAAGGAACTGCCGATCAAGAGCTGGCACTACGCCGAAGCGCCCGAAGGCGATCGCCACCTCGGCCCGCTCGCCGACGTCTTCGGCCCCACCTTCGGACTCGGCCACGACGTCCGCCACATCTCGCCCGGCGACGTCGCCGGCGTCTCCCTGGCGGCTGTTCAGGGGCTGGCGAAGAACCAGGCCGGGGTCGAAGAAGCGGCCCACCAGGCGAGCAATCTCGCCACTCTGTCGGCTGACCGCACCAGCGCCCTGGAGGCGAAGAACGCGGCGCTCGAAGGGCGCGCCGCCGCGCTCGAAGGCACCGTCAGCGGCCTCGGCAAGCAGCTCGCCGCGCTGCGCAAGCAGGTCCGAAAGCTGGCCCGAAAGTAAGCCCGACTCAACCCGCCGGAATGGTCTCGAGGGCGAACTTGCCGTTCGCGTCCTCGGGATCGCCGAGCGGGTAGCGGCCGCTGAAGCAGGCGTCGCAGTGGTCTTCGGGGCTGCCGCCGATCGCCTCGTAGACGCCGTCCATCGAGAGGTAGGCGAGCGAGTCGGCTTCGAGCTCGTCGGCGATCTCCTCGATCGCGCGGCCGTGGGCGATCATCTCCTCGCGGGTCGACATGTCGACCCCGTAGTGGCAGGGGTTGCGGATCGGCGGGGCGGAGATCCGCAGGTGCACCTCGCGGGCGCCGGCGTCGCGCAGCATGCCGACGATCTGGCGGGTGGTGTTGCCGCGCACGATCGAGTCGTCGACGACGACGATCCGCTGCCCGGCGACGATCTCCGGCAGCGGGTTGAACTTCAACCGCAGGCCGTGCTTGCGCAGCTCCTGGCCGGGCTGGATGAAGGTGCGGGCGACGTAGCGGTTCTTGATCAGGCCGTCGTCGCGGGGCAGGCCCGAAGCGCGGGCGAAGCCGGCGGCAGCGGGGTTGCCCGAGTCCGGCACCGAGATCACCAGGTCGGCCTCGACCGGCGCCTCGCGCCAGAGGATCTCGCCCATCCGCCCTCGCGACTGCTGCAGGACTTTGCCCTCGAGGCGGCTGTCCGGGCGGGAGAAGTAGATGTGCTCGAAGACGCAGGAGGCGCGGCGGTCGGTCTTCACCACCTGGCGCGTCTCCAGCCCCCGCTCGGTCAGGCTGACCATCTCGCCGGGGTGGACTTCGCGCATCAGCTCGGCGCCGATGATGTCGAAGGCGCAGCTCTCCGAGGCGACGACGAAGCGGTCGCCGAGGCGGCCGAGGCTGAGTGGCCGAATCCCGTAGGGGTCGCGGAAGGCGACGATCGCGTGCTTGGTCATCACCACGGTCGAGTAGGCGCCCTGCAGCCGCGGCATCACCGCCGCTACCGAGTCCTCGACCGTGCGGCCGCCGTTGGAGGAGACGAGGGCGGCGATGATCTCCGAGTCGGAGGTGCCGCGGAAGTCGATCCCGGCCTCCTTCAGTTCCGCCCAGAGCTCGACCGCGTTGGTCAGGTTGCCGTTGTGGGCGAGTGCGACCTCGCGGCCGTCGTCGCGCCAGACCGGCTGGGCGTTCTCCCAGGAGCCGCCGCCGGTGGTCGAGTAGCGGACGTGGCCGATCGCCATGTCGCCCTCCAGGGCCCGCAGCTTCTCCTCGTCGAAGACCTGGGAGACGAGGCCGGCGTCCCGCATGGTGACGATCTGGCCGCCCTCGCAGGTGGCGATCCCGGCCGACTCCTGGCCTCGGTGCTGCAGCGCGTAGAGCGAGAAGTAGGCGAGCCGGCTGACGTCGTGGCCCGGCGCGTAGACGCCGAACACGCCGCACTCGTCGCGGGGTCCCTCGCGGTCGTCGAGCTCGAGCCGCTGGTCGGGAGTCACAGCGCGTTGTTCCTCTCTGGGATGGAAGACGTGACGCGCAGGCAAGGTGCCTACCCCGGCAGGGTAGCAATGGGACCAGACCCGGTCGGGGGGTGCGTCGGACCTCCGGCCCCGCTGCCGGGAGGGCTCAGCCCTGGCCGTGGAGGGCGACCGTCGCGGTGCTGCTGCCGGCAGCCCCGGCGGCGCTGGTCGCGGTCGCGGTGACCTTCAGCTTCAGCTTCCGTTTGGGCGGCAGCGAGGCCAGCCTCCGCTTCAGCGCTTTGGGGAACTTCAGCGTGAAGCTGGCGGTCCCGCCGGCGACGACCGGCTCGGGAGCGCCCCTGATCGTGGCGCTGGCACCGCCACCGAGGGCGACCCGGCCGCTAACCGCGACCGAACCGGCGAGGTCGCTGGTCACCTTCACCGTCGCCGAGCCTTTGTGGGCGACCGCGAGCGCCAGCGGGTGCGGCGCCGCGGCCGCCGCTGGCGGCGGCGATGGCGCGACGGCCGGCGGCGGGCAGGGCGCGAGGTGGGCGGCGGGGTCCGCCGGGCAGGCGTCCTGGGTCAGGTCGCCGTAGCCGTCGCCATCCGCGTCGGGCTCGATTGTCACTTCGACCGGCAACGCGTGCTCGATCGTGCCGCCGCTGCCGCGGTGGACGCTGCTGCCGATCGCCGGGTCGCCGGTCGAGAATTCGACGTGTTCGTCGTCCCCCTGTTCCTTGCAGTCGAAGAGCACGCCGTTTTCCCCCTGCGAGCTGAGGCCGAGCAGGTCTCCCTTCTGAATCGGCACCCGGGTCGCAACGCCTTCCGCGGCGCTCGCCATCGGTTCCGCCGCGCTTTCGCCGACCACTTCATAGCTTTCGCCGGCTTCGCGGACGACCTTGATCCGCTGGGTCTTGGTTTTGAACGGGATCAGTTCGCCGAAGCTCATCTGCCATTCGGTGATCACGCCGCTGACCGGCAGGCCGCCCCCGTTAGCGGCCCCGAGTCGCTCGATCCCCATGCGTTCGCCCGGGTTCGACTCGTTTGGCGCGCAGCCGCTGCCGTAGTGGGTCGTCTGCGGGGCGGCCAGCGCCGACGCCCCGAAGAGCGCCGCGGTCGCCAGAGCCGCCGCAAGGACCGAGAGTGCCGCCCGCTTCCGCACCGACTCAGCCTTGGCCCTTGAGCTTCACCGTCAGCGACTGCGTCCCGGCGACCCCGGCCGAGTTGGCGGCCCTGACGGCGATCTTCAGCGTCAGATTCCGTTCTTTCGGCAGCACCGCGAGCTTCTTCTTCAGCCGTTTGGTGAATTTGAGGGTGAAGGTGCCGAACTGGCCGGGAACCAGGGTCTGGCTGCCACCGTTCAGCGTCGTCGTCTTGCCTTTGCCGAGCTTGACCGTGCCCGTCACCGTGACCGGCCCGGCGACGTCGGTGCTCGCCTTGACCGAGACCGAGCCTTTGTGGGCTTTCGCGGTCCCGCTCGGGTGTGGGGCTGGCGGTGCGGGCGCTGGTGGCAGCGGCGCCGCGGGCGACGAGCAGGGGCCTTGGATCGCAGCGTTGGTCGGGCAGCCGTCCTGGCTCTCGTCGCCGTAGCCGTCGTGGTCGGCGTCGGGCTCGATTCTCACCCGCACCGGCAGCGCCTCTCCGAGCCTGAACAGGGAGGGCCCGAACGTGGCTCCCACCGGCGCGTCGTCTTCCTGAACGCTGGTCGCCCCTTCGATCGATTCTTCTTTGCAGAGGAAGGAAAGGCCTTCGGCCTGGGATGCGAGTCCGAGCAGGTCGCCGCGGGCGACCGGGACGCGGGTCGCCACGCCTTGGCCGGCGTCGGCGACGTCCTCGACCGCACTCTCGCCCACCACTTCGAAGCCTTCCGGCAGTTCGCGGACCACCTTCAGCCGCTGGGTGACCGGAGGGGAGGGGTCGGGGAGGTTCAGCTGCCAGCGGGTGATGATGCCGCTGACGGGAATCGTTTCTTCGCTGTCGGCGCCGAGGAACTCGAACGCGGTGTCCGGTCCGGGGAGGCTTTCGTTCGCTTCGCAGTCGCTGCCGAACTCGGTCGCCGCCGAAGCTGGGGAAGCCGCCAGGCCGGCAACGGTCAGCGCTACCACGAGGAATCCGAGTAGCGCCGGAATCCGCACTGTTCAGCCCTGCCCTTTCAATTTGACCGTCAGCGCCTGCGTTGCCGCGACCCCGGCCGAGTTGGCGGCGCTGACCGTGACCGCCAACGTCAGCTTCCGTTCTTCCGGGAGCACGGCCAGCTTCGCCTTCAGCTTTTCGGTGAATTTGAGCGTGAAGGAGCCCTGTTGCCCGGCGGCGAGCGTCTGGGTTCCGCCGTTCAGCTTCACCTTCGATTTTTTGCCTTTCCCGAGCTTGACGATGCCGGACACGGTCACTGGCCCGGCGACGTCGGTGCTCGCCGTGACCGTGACCTCGCCCCGGTGGGCGACCGCCCTGCCGTTGGGGCGCGGGGCAGGTGGCGTCGCCGTCGGCGGGCCGGGGCAGGGAAACAGGTGGGCGTTCGGGTCGGCCGGACAGGCGTCCTGGCTTTCGTCGCCGTAGCCATCGCCGTCGGCGTCGGGCTCGATCGTCACCTGAACTGGCAGCGCGTACCGAAGGCCGACCTGGGTGAATTTCGCCTGCGACTCGACCGGGAGGTCCCCCGGGCTGGAGGCGACGATTTCTTCGGGGGACTGGCCGGTGCAGACGAAAGCGGCGCCGTCTTCTCCCTGCGAGGAAAGGCCGATGAAGTTATCCCGAACGACCGGGATTCGGGTTGACACGCCGGCGTCCGCGTCGGCCACGGTCTCGACGGCGCTCTCGCCGGAGACGATGTCTTCGCCCGCCTGGTCGGGCGCCCAGCGGATCACCTTCAGCCGTTGCGTGATCGATGAGGGAACACCGTGGACGTTCAGCTGCCAGCGGGTTATCACCCCTGAGGATTCGACGCCGGCGTGAACGTGCAGCGCTCCGATTACCTCGTAGAGCGTGACTTCTTGGGGGATGCTTTCGTGCGCTTCGCAGTCGTTGCCGTACGTGGTCGCCGCCGAGGCCACCGCCGCCGAGAGTCCAAGCAGCGCCACCGCGGCCAAGGCCGCCACTGCCACCGCCATCCTCAAGCCCCGCCTCACGGGGGTGAGGTTACCTGCCGCGGTCGGCTCCACCAAGCCGGAAAAGGACTACTCGAGCCGCTCGCCGCTGTCCGGGTCGAAGAGGTGGAGCTTGCCGGTGTCGGCCCAGAGCCGGGCGCTCTCTTTGCGTTTCACTTTCGAGGTCGGATCGAGGCGGGCGACGATCTGCTCCTCGCCCTCCCGCAGGCCGGCGGCGCCGGTCTCCGCCAGCCGCTCGCCGACCAGGTCGGCCAGCTGCTCGGACTGGATCCCTTCCGACTCGACGTGGAAGTAGGCGTAGAGGTCGGAGCCGAGCGACTCGACCAGGTCGACCTCGGCCTCGAACTCGATTCCGCGCTCGCGCTTGGTCTCCTCGGGGACGATCTCGGCGTCCTCGAGGTTCTCGGGGCGAATGCCGACGATGACTTTGCCGTCGGGGGCGCCCTTGACCGCGGAGGAGTCGACCTCGCCGAGCGGGAAGCGGAGCTTGCCGTCGCCGACCTCGCCGATCATGAAGTTCATCGCCGGGCTGCCGATGAAGCCGGCGACGAAGAGGTTGTCCGGGTGGTCGTAGAGATCGGCCGGCGAGCCGACCTGCTGCAGGACGCCGGCCCGCATCACCGCGACCCGGTCGCCGAGGGTCATCGCCTCGGTCTGGTCGTGGGTGACGTAGACCATCGTCGTCCCCAGGTCCGACTGCAGCCGCGCCACCTCGGTCCGCATCTGCACCCGCAGCTTCGCGTCGAGGTTGGAGAGCGGCTCGTCCATCAGGAAGACCTTCGGGTCGCGGACGATCGCCCGGCCCATCGCCACCCGTTGGCGCTGGCCGCCGGAGAGGTTGGCCGGCCGGCGGTCGAGGTGCTGCTCGAGGTCCAGGGTCTTCGCCGCCTCCTCGACCTTGCTGTCGATCTCGGCGTCGTCGACCTTCGCCAGCTTCAGCGCGAAGCCCATGTTCTCGCGCACCGTCATGTGCGGGTAGAGCGCGTAGTTCTGGAAGACCATCGCGATGTCGCGGTCTTTCGGCGAGCGGTCGTTGACCACCTCATCGCCGATCTTCAGCTCCCCGGAGGAGATGTCCTCGAGGCCGGCGATCATCCGCAGCGCCGTCGACTTGCCGCAGCCCGAGGGTCCGACCAGGATCATGAACTCGCCGTCGGCGATGTCGAGGTCCATCTCTTTGACGGCTTCGTAGCCGTCGTCGAACACCTTGCTGACGTGGTCGAGGACTATCTCTGCCATTTCCGTTTGCTCCTTATCCCTTGACGGCGCCGGCGGTCAGCCCGGAGACGATCCGGCGCTGGAAGATCAGGACGAAGACGATGATCGGGATCGTCACCACCACCGCCGCGGCGGCGATCGATCCGGTCGGTTCGGTGAAGGTCGATTCGCCGGTGAAGAAGGCCAGCGCCGCAGGCACCGTCCGCGAACTGTCCGAAGAGGTCAGCGAGATCGCGAAGACGAAGTCGTTCCAGCAGAAGATGAAGACGAGGATCGCGGCGGTGAAGACGCCCGGCGCCGCCAGCGGCAGGATCACCTTGCGGAAGGCCTGCCACGGCGTCGCCCCGTCGACCTGGGCCGCCTGCTCGAGCTCCCAAGGGATCTCGCGGAAAAAGGCGACGAGGACGTAGATCGCCAGCGGCAGGGAGAAGGTCAAGTAGGGGATGATCAGGCCGAGGTAGGTGTCGTAGATGTGCAGCGCCCGCCACATGTCGAAAAGCGGGCCGACGGTCGAAATCGGCGGGAACATCGCGATCGCCAGGGCGCCGGCGAGGATCGCCCGCTTGCCGGGGAATTCGAGCCGGGCGATCGCGTAGGCGGTGAAGGCGGCGAGGGTGATCGCGATGATCGTGGTGATCAGGGCGATCGCGATCGAGTTGACCAGCGGGTGCAGGAAGGGGCTGTTGGCGAAGCCGCCTTCGAACAGGCTCTTGTAGCTGTCGAGCGAGAAGCTGGAGGGGATGAAGCGACCGTCGGAGATCTGACTCGACGGCTTCAGCGAGATCGAGATCAGCCAGATCACCGGGACCAGGGCGAAGATCAGCACCGCCGCGATTGCGATGCTCCAGAAGCCGTACTCGCGGGTTCCCTTCTTCATCTCAGCCCCCCGGTCGGCCTTCCTCGACCTTGACGCCGAAGCCCTTGACGAAGACGAAGGCGATGATCACGACGCAGATGAAGATCAGCACCGAAAGCGCCGAGCCGACCCCGAGGTTGAGCCGGTTGATCAGCTGGTTGAAACCGAGGATCGAGACCGATTCGGTGTCCTGGGCGCCGCGGGTCATGATGAAGATCGAGTCGAAGACGCGGAAGCCCTCGAGCATCCGGAACAGCACCGCGACCAGGATCGCCGGCTTCATCAGCGGCAGGGTGATCCGCACGAAACGCTGCCAGGCGGAGGCGCCGTCGACCTTCGCCGCCTCGTAGAGGGAGCCGTCGATCGTCACCAGCCCGGCCAGCAGCAAGAGTGCCATGAACGGCGTCGTTTTCCAGATCTCCGCCAGCATGATCACGACCAGCGAGCTGATATGGCCGCCAAACCAGTTTTTTTCGTCGGCGATCAGCGGCAGGTTGTCGACGAAGCCGGAGTCCGAGGCGAAGGCGAACTGCCAGGCGAAGGCGGCGACCACGGTGATGATCCCGTAGGGGATCAGGACCACGGTGCGGATCAGCCCGCGGGCGAAGATCGCCCGGTGCATGACCAGGGCGATCATCATTCCCAGGACCAGCTCGATCGCCACCGTGACGACCATGATCAGCAGCGTGTTGAAGAGGTCCTGCCACCAGAGTTCGCTGCTCAGCACCGTGCCGTAGTTGGCGAGGCCGACGAATTCGGTCTGTTCGGGGAAGCGCAGGTCGATCTTCTGGACCGAAAGGACGATCGCGTAGGCGATCGGATAAGCGGTGACGGCGAGCATCGCGATCACCGCCGGGGCGCAGAGCATCCAGGCGAGTTTGTGTTCGGACTTGGTCCGCGAGCTGTTCTTCGCCGGCGGCTTGCCCACGCTCTCCGCGCTCGCCTCCATCAGAGCAGCCCTTCCCGCTTGACCGCGGCTTCGAGGTTTTCCTTCAGTTCTTCGTAGAGGCCTTCGGTGTCTTCGGGGTCGATCTTGTCCGGCGGGTGCAGAGTCCGCTGCAGCGCCGAGGTGACGTCCTGGTAGGCCGGGGTGGTCGGGCGGGGCCCGGCGGCTTCGACCGATTCTTTGACCAGTTGGGCGAAGCCGGGGTAGGCCTTCTTCACGGTCTTGCTCGAGTAGAGGTTCTCGTGCGAGGGCGGCAGGCCGTCCAGTTCGTTCGCGGTCAGCTCAGATTTTTCGCCGGAGAGGCAGGCGGCGGCTTCGAAGGCCTCTTTCTTATGGCTCGAGTAGGAGCTGACCGCGAGGTTGAAGCCGCCGAGCGGCGGTTTGGCCGGGTTGTCGTTGACCCGCGGGAACGGCGCCGCGCCCATGTTTTCGTTGATTTCCGGGGCTTCTTCCTTGGCGCTGGCGAAGGCGAAGGTGTAATTGAGCATGAAGGCCGATTCGCCCGCCTCGAAGCCGAGCCGGGCCGAGTCCTCGTTCGAGGTCGAGAGGTTCGGGGCGGCGGCCGAGGAGTGGGCGAGCTTGCCGATCACCTGCAGCGCTTCTTCGGTCGGCTGCTGTTCGAGGTCGACTTCTTCGGGCCCGGAGAGGATTTCGGTGCCGGCGCTTTCGATCAGCGCGTTGACCAGGACCGTGTAGCCCTCGTAGCGTTCGGCCTGGACCTGGATCGTCCCCGCTTCCGGCAGCGCTTCGGCTTCTTCGATCATCTGGTCCCAGGTGGTCGGCGGCTTCTTGACCAGGTCTTTGCGGTACCAGAGCAGCTGGGTGTTGGTGTTGAACGGCGCCGCGTAGAGTTGGTGCTCGAAGGTCGCGGTTTCAAGCACGCTGGGAAAGACGTGTTCGGTCGCCTGCTGTTTCAACTTCCCCTTCCAGGGTTCGATCCAGCCGGCGTTGGCGAATTCGCTGGTCAGGATCACGTCGAGCCCGATCACGTCGATCGTCGAGTCCTCGGCGCCGAGCCGCCGGACCAGCTGTTCGCGCGACTGCGAAGCGTCGTTCGGCAGCAGTTCGGGTTTGATCGTGTATTTGCCATCCGCTTCCTTGGTGCAGCGTTCGGCCGTCGCTTCGATCGTCCCGCCGGGCTGGATCGCGACGAAGAACTTGATCTCCGGCGGGCCGCCGGAGGAGCCACCGCAGGCGCTGACGAAGAGCGCCGCGCCGGCGATCGCGAACGCCGCGAGGAGGGAGAGCGCTCCCTCCTTCGTTGCCGCGGCGCTGTTCAAGCTGGGCTCCCCATGATTCCTCCGTCCCCCCGGGGCTCCCAACCCCGAGGTTCCAAAGGCAAATCTGCCCGGAGAGCCGCTCCGCCAAACAAGCAGTCGTTCTCCCTGGACGCGACACGCCCAGCGGGAGCGGTTCGACGGCGGCCTTACTTGTGCTTCGGCGCGGGCTTCTGCTGGCCCGGCAGCTTCACGGTCGCCGCGGTCGAGCTGAGCGAGCCGTTGACGTTGGTGGCCGCAGCGGTCACCGTCGCCTTCAGCTTCTTCGACCGTGGCGTCGTCCCCAGCTGTTTCAGAACCGCCTGCGGCAGGCTCAGGGTGAATTTGGCGAGCTGGCCCGGCACCACCGGCTGGACGGTCCCCGCCAACGTCGCGGACTTGCCCTTGCCGATCGCGACGCTGCCGCTAACGCTCACCGGAGCGCCCAGCGAAGTGGCGACGTAGACCGTCACCTTCTTCTTCCCGGCGTAGGCAGCCGAGCCGATCGTCACCACCGGGCAGGCTGAGTGGTACGCGGCGCTTTGCGGACAGCCGTCCTGGGTCTCGTCGCCGTAGCCGTCACCGTCGGCGTCTGCCTCGACCCGGGCCCAGATCGGCAGCTGGACTTCATCGGCCGTTTCGAAGTTGCCGCTGCCGCCGATTGACAGTTCGTCTTCGTTGAAGCCGATCGTGTCGCCGCTGTCGTTGCTTTCGCAGATCACGGTCGTAAGCAGGCCCGTGGTGCCGAGGTGGTCGCCGGCCTGGACCGGAATCCGTGCCGAGAAGGCGTTCTCGCCGTTGGCGAGCCGCGGCGCCCCGAGGTCGCCGACGAGGGTGTAGACGGGTCCGCCGTCGGGCCGCCAGACCTGCAGGCGGGGTGCGACCAGCCCGACGATTTCTTCCAGGGCTTCCGGCGGGATTTCGCTTAGGTCGACGTTCAGGCCCCAGCTGGTGATGACGCCGTTGCTCGGGGCCGCGACCGGCAGGGGCTCCGAGCCACCGTGGGAGATCGAGACGAGGTTCAGCGGCGGGCCGCCGATTTCCCCGCGGCAGTGGCTGCCGAATTCGGTCGCCGCGGCGGCCGGGGAGGCGAAGGCGAGGACGCCGCAGACGGCGAGCCCGGCCAGGGTCAGGGCTCTGAGCTTCATTTGCCTTCTCCCTTCAGCTTCGCGCTGGTTTGGCTGAAGCTGACCAGGCCGAGCACGTTGGTTGCGTTGGCGCTCACGTTGAGAGTTAGCTTCTTCGACTTCGGCAGTGCCTTCAGCGCCTTGGTCACGTTCTTCGGCAGCTTCAGCGCGAACTTCGCGACCTGGCCGGGCGCGACGGTCTGCGCCGGGGCGCTCAACGTCGCCGGCTTGCCTTTGCCGAGGGCGATCGTTCCGCTTACCGAGACCGGAGCCGGGATGCTGGTGGTGACCAGGACCGTCGCCGAGCCCTTGCCCGCGATCGTCACCGAGCCGACCGTAACCACCGGGCAGGCGGTCTGGAAGGCGGCGCTCTGCGGACAGCCGTCCTGGGTCTCGTCGCCGTAGCCGTCGCCGTCGACGTCGGGCTCGACTCGAACGATCATCGGCACCCGGACCGGGGCTTCGACTTCTTTGACCGGGAAGACGCCGCCTTCCGTGTCGGCTCCGAGCGCGATGCCGATCTTTCCTTTCGTCCCGGTTTTGCAGTACAGGGTGCCGACCGGGCCCGAGCCGTTGATGCCGAGCAGGTCGCCCGTCTGGATCGGGATCCGGGCCGGGAAGCTGTTGGCGCCTCTCTGGACGACGCCGCTGCTCTGGCCGATCAGCTGCACCGCCCCGGAGCCGCTCGGGCGGAGGACCCGCAGGCTGGTCGGCACGGTGACCGAGGCCGAGTCGGTCAGCGTGGTCCGCCAACTGGTGACGACGCCGCTGACCGGCGAGGCGATCGGCTGCGGGTCTTCAGGGCCGGAGATCTCGAACAGCGTGTAGTTCATGCCGGTTTCGGCCGGGACGGCGCCGTCCCCGGTGCAGCTGTCGCCGAATTCGGTCGCCGCGTTCGCCGCCGGCGCCAGCAGCAAGCCGACCGCGCACGCCACGCCGGCCAGGGCCAGGATCGCTCGCTTCATTTATCCCCCGTAACGGATCGAGACATGGACGCGGGCAGCTTAAGCAGGCCGTCGGCGGTTGCACAAGATCCCCTAAGCGACTGTTGAGGTGCCCGCGTGGGGCGGCGATGCTCAGCCCGTCGCGGCGAGGAGGTCGTCGAGCGACCCCTCGAGGCCGGCGATCGCGGCGTCGAGCGGGGCCAGGTCGGCGGCCGCGCGGGCGCGGATCAGGGCTCCCTCGACGGTGGAGACGACGACCGCGGCGAACTGGGTGGCGCGCTTGCGGCCCACCCCTTCGCGCTGCAGGGCGGCGGCGATCGCCTCCTCCCAGCCGGAGAAGGCGGCGGTGGCGGCGCCGGCAAGGGCCTCGTCGTCGGGCTGGGCGAGAGCCGCGGCGGCGACCGGGCAGCCGATCCGGGTCGGGTCGCCGGCGGCCTGGCGGCGGAAGAAGTCGGCGAAGAGGTGAAGGGTCTGCTTGAGGCCGCGCTCGACCAGCGAGCGTTCGATCCCGATCCGGATCCGGACCCCGTCGAGCTCGGCAGCCTCGGCAGCGAGCTGGGCCTTGCCGCCGGGGAAGTGGTGGTAGATCGAGCCGCGGGGGGCGGCGCCGACCTCCGCGACGTCGCGGAGCTCCATCCCCGCGTAGCCGCGCTCGGCGAGCAGGCGGCCGGCGCCGAAGAGGAGGCGCTCGCGGCCGTCGCGCTTGTCGGACTTGTCTATGACCATGGACATAGTCTAGGCTCTCGGGCTGATGTATGACCAGCGTCATAGAGCCGCCGGGATCGCGATCGCCTGCGCCGGCGCTTTCCTCGCCTTCCTCGACGCGACGATCGTCAACATCGCCTTCCCCGACATCGCCCGCTCCTTCTCGGGCTCGGGCCGCGACCAGCTCTCCTGGGTGCTGGACGGCTACTTCGTCGTCATCGCCGCCCTGCTCGTCCCCGCCGGCGGCCTCGCCGATCGCTTCGGCCACCGCCGCGTCTTCCTCCTCGGCGTCGCCGGCTTCACCGCCGCCAGCCTGCTCTGCGCGGCGGCGCCGACGCTGCCGCTGCTGATCGCTTTCCGGGTCGTGCAGGGAATCGCCGCGGCGGCGATCGCGCCGACCTCGCTGGCGATCGTCCTCGACGCCTTCCCGGCTGAGCGCCGTTCCGCCGGGGTGGGGCTCTGGGGAGCGGCGGCTGCCGCCGCGGCGGCGGTCGGCCCGACCCTCGGCGGCGCCCTGGTCGACCTCGCCGACTGGCGCCTCGTCTTCCTGGTCAACCTGCCGCTCGGCGTCGCCGTCATCCTCGCCGGGCGCCGCCTGTTGCCGGCACGGCCGCCGCGCGACAGCCGCCTCCCCGATCTGCCCGGGGCGGTGCTGCTGGCGCTCGGCCTCGCCGCCGTCACCCTGGCGATCGTCGAGGGCAACGACTGGGGCTGGGGATCGGCGGCGACGATCGGCGTCTTCGCCGCCGCGGCGCTGCTGCTCGCCATGGTCGTCGTTCGTAGCCGCAGCCACCCGCGCCCGATCGTCGAACCCGCCCTCTTCGGCCACCGCTCCTTCGTTCTCGGCAACCTCGGCACCCTGCTCTTCGCCGCCGCCTTCTTCTCGCTGATTCTCGGCAACGTCCTCTTCCTCACCGGGATCTGGGGGTACTCGCTGCTCCACGCCGGGCTGGCGACGCTGCCGGGGCCGGTCGTCTCGACCGTCGTCGCCGGCCCGGCCGGACGCCTCGCCGACCGCTTCGGCCACCGTGCCGTGGTCGTCCCCGGCACCCTCTTCTTCGCCGCCGGCGTCTGGGTGCTACGCGGCGCCGGCGCCGAGCCCGACTGGCTCGGCCTCTGGCTGCCCGGTTCGGTCCTCACCGGGATCGGGATCGGGCTCGCCTTCCCGACCCTCGGCTCGGCCGCGGTCCGCGATGTGCCTGACGAGCGCTTCGCCACCGCCAGTGCCGTCAACGCCGCCTTCCGCCAGGTCGGCGCCGTCCTCGGCACCGCGATCCTGGTCGCGATCGTCGGCGAACCGGCGACCCTGGCCGCCGGCCTCGAAGTCTCCGACAGCGCCTACCTGTTCACGATCTTCGCCTCGCTGGTCGCCGGCGGCGTCGCCCTGGCGCTGCGTCGCCGCGTCGTTGCAGCGACCGAGCCCGCGCTCTCCACCTAGGCGACGGCTTCGGCGCGCTGGTCGAGCGAGCGCCAGGCGCCGGCCAGGGTCTCGAGGCCGGCGGTGAGGCTGCGGTCGCCGGCGGCGATCTCGACCGCGGTGCCGCCGACCTCGCCGAGGAAGACGGCGCCGAGCGCCTCCAGCTCGGCCCGCTCGCCGGAGAGCAGGAAGCCGCCGGCGCCCTCGCCGAAGAGCGCCTCCTCCGGCGTGCAGCCACGCTCGCGCAGCGGCTGCAGATCGACCTCGCAGCCGACCTCGCCGCCGATCGCCGACTCGGCCAGGGCGCAGGCGAGGCCGCCGTCGCTGACGTCGTGGGCGGAGGCGACGCGGCCGGCGCGGACCGCCTCGCGGACCGTCGCGCAGGCGGCGGCGACCGCCTCGAGGTCGGGGTCGGGGAGGCCGGCGCGGAGTTCGCCGCGCTGCTTCGCCAGCTCCGAGCCGGCGAGGGTCGGTTCGAACGGGCCGAGCAGGGCGATCGCGTCGCCGGCGGCGGCGAAGGAGGAGCCGGCGGCGCGGGCGGGGTCGGGGAGCTCGCCGACCATCGAGACCACCGGGGTCGGGTAGATCGGCCCGTCCGGGCCCTCGTTGTAAAGGGAGACGTTGCCGCCGACCACGGGTACGCCGAGCGCGGTGCAGGCGTCGGCCAGCGCGGTCACCGCGCGGTCGAGCTGCCAGGCGGGGGTTGGTTTCTCCGGGTTGCCGAAGTTGAGGCAGTTGGTCAGGCCGAGCGGCTCGGCGCCGACGCAGGCGAGGTTCTGGGCGCACTCGAGCACCGCCTCGACCGTGCCGGCGTAGGGGTCGCAGGCGACCCGGCGGCCGTTGCCGTCGATCGAGACGGCGATCGCGTTGCCGGCCTCTGGCAGCGCCAAGACGGCGGCGTCGGCCGCCTCCGGTCGCCGCACCGTACGCGAGCCGACCACCGCGTCGTACTGCTCGAAGACCCAGCGCTTGGAGGCGATGCTGGGGGCGGCCAACAGTGCCAGCAGGGTCGCCTCGGGGTCGGCGCTCGGCGCCAGCGTCTCGCGGTTGCCATAGATCCACTCGCTCGGGTCGACCGGCTCGATGTCATAGAGCGGGCAGCCGTCGACCAGCGCCTCGACCGGCATCTCGCCGACCAGCTCGGCGCCGTCGTAGATCCGGACCAGGCCGTTGTCGGTGACGACGCCGATCTCCGCCGAGCCGGTCTGCCATTTCTCGCAGACGGCCACCACCTCGGCGACCCGCTCTGGCTCGACCACCGCCAGCATCCGCTCCTGAGACTCGGAGACCATGATCTCGAACGGCTCCATGTCAGCCTCGCGCAGCGGCACCGCGGCGACGTCGAGGTCGATTCCGACTCCGCCGGCTGAGGCCATCTCCCCGGCCGAGCTGGTCAGCCCGGCGGCGCCGAGGTCCTGCAGCGAGACCAGCAGCCCCTTGCGCAGCAGCTCCAGGCAGCACTCGAGCACCTTCGACTCCTCGAACGGGTCGCCGACCTGGACGGTCGGGCGCTTCGTAGCATCGTCGCCCTCGTCCAGCTCGGCGCTGGCCAGGACCGAGGCGCCGCCGATCCCGTCGCGCCCGGTCGTCGCCCCCATCAGCACCACCGAATTGCCGACCCCGGCCGCCGCCGCCCGCACCATGTCCTCGGTCCGGGCCAGCCCGACGCACATCGCGTTGACCAGGCAGTTGTGCTCGTAGGGCTCCTCGAAGTAGACCTCGCCGCCGACCGTCGCCACCCCGATCGAGTTGCCGTAGTGGCCGATCCCGCGCACCGCGCCGTCGAGCAGGTGGCGGGAGCGGACCGAGTCGAGCTCGCCGAAGCGGAGGCTGTCGAGGATCGCGATCGGCCGGGCGCCAATCGCGAAGACGTCGCGGAGGATGCCGCCGACCCCGGTCGCCGCCCCCTGGAACGGTTCGACCGCGCTCGGGTGGTTGTGGGACTCGACCTTGAAGGCGACCGACCAGCCGTTGCCGACGTCGACGGCGCCGGCGTTCTCGCCCGGCCCCATCACCACCCGCGGCCCCTCGGTCGGCAGCCGGCCGAGCAGTTTGCGCGAGTGCTTGTAGGCGCAGTGCTCGGACCAGAGCAGGCTGAACATCGCCAGCTCGACGTCGCCGGGGGTGCGGCCGAGCTTCTCGACGATCAGCCCGTACTCGTAGTCGGTGAGGCCGAGCTCGCGGTGGCGGGCCTGCTCCTCGGTGTAGGCGTCCTCGCTCACGCGGCGAAGCGCTCCAGCGCCCGGAAGACCTCGATCCCGTCGGCGGACCCGGTCAGCGGGTCGACCGCGTGCTCGGGATGGGGCATCAGGCCGACCACGTTGCCGGCTTCGTTGCGGACCCCGGCGACGTCGCGGACCGAGCCGTTGGCGTTGTGGCCGTCCGCGTAGCGGTAGGCGATCTGCCCCCGCTCCACCAGCCGGTCGAGCATCTCCTCCGGCGCGTAGTAGCGCCCTTCGCCGTGCTTGATCGGAATCGAAAGCCGCGCCGTCTCCTCGCCATCGGCGCCAACCGCCTCGAGCTCGACCTGGCGGCAGATGAAGCGCAGCTCCTGGTTCCGCAGCAGCGCCCCGGGCAGCAGCCCCGCCTCGCAAAGCACCTGGAAGCCGTTGCAGATGCCGAGCACCGGACCGCCGTCGGCGGCGAACCTGGCGACCGCCTCCATCGCCGGGCTGAAGCGGGCGATCGCCCCGGCCCGCAGGTAGTCGCCGTAGGAGAAGCCGCCGGGGACGACGACCGCATCGAGCCCGGAGAGGTCGCGCTCTTCGTGCCAGACCAGCCGCGCCTCGCCGCCGGCCCGCTCACAAGCGTTCACGGCGTCGCGCTCATCACAGGACCCGGGGAACTGGAGGACGCCCCAGATCACAGGGTCTGAATCTCGTAGTCCTCGATCAGGGGGTTGGCGAGCAGCTTCTCGCAGAGCTCGCCGAGCTGCTCGGGGTCCTCGGCCTCGAGCTCGACCATGCGGCCGACGTGGACGTGCTCGATGCCCTCGAAGCCGAGCGCCGGCAGCGCCCGCTCGACCGCCTTGCCCTGCGGGTCCAGGATCCCCTCCTTCGGGCGGATCAGGACCCGCGCCTTCGCCATCTAGAAGCTGGTCTCCGTGATCCGCTCGAAGGCCTCGACGTATTTGCCGCGGGTCTGCTCGATCACGTCGGGCGGCAGCTCCGGCGCCGGCGGCTTTTTGTCCCAGCCCTGGGCCGAGGCCCAGTCGCGGACGTACTGCTTGTCGAAGGAGGGGGGAGTCTTGCCCGGTTGGTAGGAGTCGGCCGGCCAGAAGCGCGAGGAGTCCGGGGTGAGCACCTCGTCGCCGAGGACGATCTCGGCGCCGGCGTGGCGGCCGAACTCGAACTTGGTGTCGGCAAGGATGATCCCGCGCTCGGCCGCGTGGTCGGCGCCGCGCTGGTAGACCTCGATCGAGACCCGCTGCAGCTCCTCGACCAGCGCCCGGTCGCCGACGATCTCCGCCGCGCGGTCGAAGGAGACGTTCTCGTCGTGGTCGCCGATCTCGGCCTTGGTCGAAGGGGTGAAGATCGGCTCCGGCAGCTTGTCGGACTCGAGCAGCCCATTCGGGAGCTCGATCCCGCAGACCGCCCCGCCTTCCTTGTATTCCTTCCAGCCCGAGCCGGAGAGGTAACCGCGGACGATGCACTCGACCGGGTACATCTCGAGCTTGCGCACCCGCATCGCCCGGTCGACCACGTCCTCGGGGACGTCGTCGGAGAGGAAGTGGTTGGGGACGATGTCCTCGGTCAGGCCGAACCAGAAGATCGACATCCGGTTCAGCACCTTGCCCTTGTCCGGGATCAGGTTCGGCATCACCACGTCGTAGGTGGAGATGCGGTCCGAGGCGACCATCAGCAGGTCGTCGTCCCACTCGTAGATCTCGCGGACCTTGCCGGAGGAGAGGAGTTTCAGGTCATCGACGCTCGTCACACTCACTGGGCCGATGCTATGACATCCTCCGGGCGATGGCGCTGCCGCAGGGACCAAGCTCCTCTCCGCTCTGGCAGACGCTCGCCTGGAGCTTTCGCCCGCTCGCCTTCATGCGCCGTTGCCGGGCCGCCTACGGCGAGTCTTTCAGCGTCCGCTTCCTCGGCTTCGAGAAACCGATGGTGCTGATCTCCGACCCGGAGGCGATCCGCGCTCTCTATAAGGAGCGGGAGAACGGGCTGCCGCCGGGGCGGAACTTCATCCTCGAACCGGTCCTCGGCGCCCGCTCGGTGCTGCTGCTGGAAGGGGCCGAGCACCTGGCCCGCCGCAAGCTGATGCTGCCGCCCTTCCACGGCGAGCGGATGCGCGCCTACGAGGAGACGGTCCGCGAGGCGGTCAGCCGCGAGGTCGACTCCTGGCCGCTCGGCGAGACCTTCCCGATCCACCCGCGGATGCAGGCGATCACCCTGGAGGTGATCCTGCGCGCGGTCTTCGGCGTCCACGAGGGGCCGCGGCTCGACCGCCTGCGCTCGATGCTGGCGACGGTCCTGCACGAAACCGCCTCGCCGCGGGCGCAGCTGCTCGGCCTGGCGACCCGTCGCTTCAGCAAGGGCGGGCCCTGGGCGCGGTTCGAGACCCAACTGCGCGCGGTCGACGAGCTGATGTTCGCCGAGATCGCCGAGCACCGCTCGCTTCCGGACCTGGAGGAGCGCACCGACATCCTCTCGATGCTGATGAGCGCCGAATTCGAGGACGGCGGCCGGATGGATGACCAGGAGCTGCGCGACCAGCTGATGACCCTGCTGCTCGCCGGCCACGAGACGACCGCGACGGCCCTGGCCTGGACCTTCGACCTGCTGCTGCGCCACCCGGACGAGCTGGCCCGCCTGCAGGCGGAGGTCGCGGCCGGCGAAGACGATGCCTACCTGCGGGCGACGATCTCCGAGAGCCTGCGGCTGCGCCCGGTCGTCCCCCTGGCTGGACGCCGCCTCAACGTGCCGCTGCGGGCCGGCAGCCTCGATCTGCCGGTGGGGACCGACGTCACCCCGGCGATCTGGCTCACCCACACCCGCGAGGACGTCTACCCGGAAGCGATGCGCTTCCGGCCCGAGCGCTTCCTCGAGGGCAAGCCCGACTCCTACGCCTGGATCCCCTTCGGCGGCGGCGTCCGCCGCTGCCTCGGCGCCACCTTCGCCGAGTTCGAGATGCGGATCGTCCTGCGCGAGGTGCTCGGTCGAACGTCGCTGCGCAAGGCCGACCCGCGGCCGGAGCAGACTGGCCGCCGCAACATCACCCTCTCGCCGAAGGCGGGGACGCCGGTGGTGCTGACCGACCGCACGGCCGCGGCGCCGCGGCCCGAGCCCGACCCGGTCCCTGCCTAAGCCGCTTTGCCCGGTGAGCGGGGGTGCTCCTTGGCCCAGCGCGCGATCGTGCCGGAGCCGGAGACGACCTCGCCGCTGTCGAGGACGAGCACCGGCACCTCGTCCTTGCCGCTGAGCTCGCGCACCTCGGCCCGGTCCTGCTTTCGAGAGCCCCAGGTCCAGGGCATCAGCCGGTAGCCACCGAGCGTCTTGATCTCGTACTCATAGCCGGCGCCGTCGAGGGCGTTGCCGGCCTTCGCGCAAGGATGCAGGGCGCCGGGGCCTTTGGTCTTCTGGCCGCAGGTGTAAAGGATCATCGCCGCCAGCCTAGCCGCAAATCGGTGCCCTGTCGCCCAATTTCGAAGGGTCGGTACAGACCGATGCGGACAGGTCGCTTCGCCGACCGGCTCTTCTACTAGTCAGTATTGAATAAGCCAAAGAATCGGAATAAGAATCAGGCCGTGCGTCACGGCCCGAGTCCCGTTCTGCGTCCCCGCTCCGCCTTCCGCGGGATTAGGGCCAGTTGGATTGTCCTGGCGTTCGTTTTCGCGCTTTCGGCATTTCCGCAGATATCTGCTGCGGCTGAACTTCCCGGAACGATCAGCGAAAACATCACGCTTGGCCCCGCCGGAAGCCCTTACACGGGCAGTACGACCATCCGCCCGGGAGCAACGGTCCACGTCCTCCCAGGCACCATTCTCATGGTCAGCGGCATGGTCGTCGAAGGCAACCTCGACGTCGAAGGCTCGGAAGAAGAACCGGTCCGATTTACCGGCGCTCACGAATCCGAACCGGGCGAATGGACCAGTATCGCCTTCGAACCGGGCAGCGGCGGCACGATCGACCATGCCGAATTCGCCTACGGTGGAGGCCCGTACTACTGGGTTAACGGGATGGTCGAAATCTTCGGCGCCTCCCCGACGATCACGCACTCGGTCTTTCGCCATTCGCAGAAGGACGGAATCAGCGTTCGGCACGGAGGATCACCAGATATCTCCGAAAACATCTTCCTGTCTTGCGGCTGGGGAGCGATCAGTTACTACGCTGCATCCGGATATAGCGGCGAAGTAAATATTCACGGGAACTACGCCGACAATTCCTATTCCGGCATCCAAGTGACGGCCGAATCGGCCGAAGTTATCGGAACGAACCTATCGGGAAACACCGTCGTCGGGGGCGGCGAAAATCCACTCACCTACGACGGTACTGATATTCCGGATGGCGTCACGGCCAATTTTCTTTCCGAAAACGTAAACAACGCCATCTCTATCGGTGGCCTCGTGAAGCACTCGGTCTACTGGGGGAACGCTGGAAGCCGCGTTCGGTTCTCATCTCACATCACCGTCTCATCTGGCAGGACGCTCACGATCGGAGAAGGCCTTGAAATAGCCAATCCCGCCATGACCATCAACGGCAACCTCGACGTCGAAGGCTCCGAGGAAGAACCGGTCCGATTTACCGGCGCTCACGAATCCGAACCGGGCGAATGGACCAGTATCGCCTTCGAACCGGGCAGCGGCGGCACGATCGACCATGCCGAATTCGCCTACGGTGGAGGCCCGTACTACTGGGTTGAAGGGATGATAGAAATTTTTGGCGCATCTCCCACTATCCGCGGGTCGACCTTTCTGAAATCACGGAGAAAGGCGATTTACGTTGCGTCGGGTACTCCGGTAATCGAAGGGAATCGCTTCCGGGAAAATGGTTTTGGTCTGCGATACGCAGGCTCGGGCTCCCTGTCGGCGCCCAACAACGACTGGGATTGTCCCAGTGGGCCAAGGCCCGCTGGCTGTGGCGATGAAGTCAGCGAAAACGTGGATTGGAAGCCGGCTGTCGTTCTGCCGGAGCAGGGCGGCCACTGCCGGGGCAAGGAAGGTCAGTGTGGTGAAGGCGCAGATCCCGTCTCCCTCGCAACCGGCCAACTTGACTACTCCCACCGGGATCTCGTCCTCCCGAACAAGTCCTCGCAGCCGCTTGAATTCACCCGCGCTTACAGCTCCGGCTCCGATCTCGACGCGGGCCTTGGCCCAGGCTGGTCCCAGACGGGACTTGCGAGCGCGAGCGAATTCGTGCCGGGAGAAGTCCTCGTGCAGCGCTCCGACGGCCGCCAAGATGTCTACCGGGCCGCCGGCGGAGGCTATGACGCTCCCTCTGGGGTGACCGACATTCTCCAGAAAGTCGAAGGGAACTTTCGGCTGACGACGCTTGAGGGCTCGGTCTACCGCTTCGACGAAAGCGGACGCATCGTCTCGATCACCGACGACCACGGCCTCGAAACCACCTACGGCTACAGCGCCGCCGGTCGCTTGGCAACGATCACCGACCCGTCCGGCCAAACGCTCTCCTTCTCCTACGACGGTACGAACCACATCACCGCCGTCAAGGACTCGACCGGTCGCGAAGTCGTGTTCACCTACGACGAAGCCGGCAACCTCGCCACCACGACGGACGCTCTCGGCGGGACGACCAATATGCCTACGGAGCCGATCACCGGCTGCTGACGATCACCGACCCCCGTGGCCACGTGATACTCACAAACGTCTACAACGGCGAAGGGAAGATCTCAGAACAGGAAGACGGGATCGGGGGGGTGTGGAAACTCGCCTACAGCCCCGGGAAAACGGTCGTCACCGAGCCCGAAGGAGGCGAAAGCACCACCCGCTTCGACAGCCAGGACCGCGTGACCTCCGAAACCGACCCGCTCGGGCACAAAACGACGATTGCCTATGACCTCGCCGGCAATGTCGAAGAGGTCGACCAGCCCGGCGGTGCCACTTGGCATTACGGATACGACGGCTCGGGCAACCTGGTGAGTATCGAAGACCCCGAAGGCGGGATGAGCTTCTACGTCTATGACTCTCACAACCACCTGACCGAATACACCGATCCGCGCGGCAAGACCTGGCAATACGAATGGTCGGCGGCCAACGACCTCGAAGCGGAGATCGATCCCGAAGCAGGCGAAACCACGGCCGCCTATAACGCCGCCGGCGAGCCCACGGCTGTCACCAATCCCGTCGGGCACACGACCGAATTCGGCTACGACGGCAGAGGGAATCGCACCACCGTCACGGACCCGCTGGGCGAAGAATGGCTCTACGGCTACGACGCCCGCGGCTATCTCACCTCGAAGACGGCCCCGGGCCTCAAACCGGAAACCCTCGGACGCGACACTCTCGGCGATCTCCTCTCGCGGTCTACGCCCGAAGGGCACGAAACCAAATTTGAATACGACGCAAACGGCCTGCCGATCAAGATCACCGACCCGGCGGGCCATTCTTGGAAAGTCGAACGAAATGCGATGGAGCGTCCGGTTGCCTACGAAGACCCCCTCGGCGGCCGGTCCGAACTGAGTTACGACGGCGATCTCAACCTGACCAGGGAAGTGGACCGGCGCGGTGCCGAAACCGCCTACCGCTATGACCTCGCCGACGAGCTGACCGAAGTGGAAGGCCCAGAAGGGGAAGCTTGGAGCTATGGCTACGACGGCCGCGGAAACCGTGACTCGGTGACCGACCCTCGAAGCCACACTACGACCTACGCCTTCGATCTCTTGAACCGTCTGACGAGTTCCAAAGAACCGCTGGAAGCGATCAGCGAATACGGATACGACGCCGATGGCAATCTGGCGTCCTTCACCGACCCCGACGGCAACGAAACCACTCTCAGCTACGACGATCAGGACCGGCCAACCTCGATCGAACGTCCGTTGGGTAGGGAAACCGCCTATGGCTACGATCCAGCAGGAAATCTGATCACGAAGACGAGCGTCGAAGCGACCCTCGAATATGGATACGACGCCGCCAACCGTCTGCTCTCGGTCGAGTCGGAAGAATCGCCACTCCGCTCCTTCGCCTATGACCCCGACGGCCGGCTCGCCGAAGCAACCGACGAAGAAGCCAAGACGATCTCCCTCGGCTACACCGAAGACGGCGAGCTCGCCTCAATCGACGACGGCCGCGGCGAAATCGTCTCGCGCGAATACGACTCGCGCGGCAACCTCATTGCCTCTAAAGACGGGCGGGGAACCGTCTCCTACGCCTATGACCCCCTCGATCGGATCGAATCGCTCACCGATCCTCAAGCTCATGTCTCGCACTTCGAATATGGCCCGGAAGGAGAACTGGCGGGTGTCGAACTGCCGAACGGCGTGCAGACCACGAACGTCTACGACGAAGCCGGTCGCCTTGCCGAATCAACCTCGGTGAAGGGCGTAGCGACCCTCGAAGCCCGCTCCTACGGCTACAACGCCGCGGGCCAGGTCGTCTCTGAAGCCAACCGACTCTCCGAAGAAACGACCTATGCCTATGACGCCCTGGGCCGGCTGACCGAATTCGATCCGCCCGGGCCGGGGTCTACCGCCTCCGAATACGACCCTGCCGGCAACCGCACGAAAGCAGGCCCGACGACCTACTCTTACAACGCCCTCAACCAGCTGACCGAAGACTCGAGCGGCGCCACCTACTCCTACGACGGCGACGGCCGCCTGGGCGAAGCAAAACACGGATCCGAAGCGACCATCTACAGCTGGGACCCCCTCGACCAGCTGCGCTCGGTCGCGACGCCCGAAGCCGAAGTCGCCTACTCCTACGACGCTTTCGGACGCCGCACGCTGCGCTCTCAAGGCGGCTCGAGCGAAGGGACTCACTACGGAGACCTCGGTGACGAGCCCAGCATCGACACCGGCTCCGAAGGCAAAGCTCTCCGCAGCTACGTCCAGGGTCCGGCCGGCCTCCTAGAGGAACGTGCCGGCGAATCGACCGCCTACCCGCTTTCCGATCGTCACGGCGACATTACGGCCCTCGCCGGCGAAGCTGGCGAAATCGAATCCCGAGAGGAATACGACCCTTGGGGGGCGCGGACTTCAGGGCCCAATCTGGAATTTGGGTATCTCGGCGCACAGCAACGAAGGGCCGATCCAGCGAGCGGCTTGGTCCAAATGGGCGAGAGGAGCTACAGCCCGGAGACGGGAACCTTCCTCAGCGAAGACCCGATCATGGGCCACATCGGTAAAGGCCCCAGCCTTAATCACTATCCCTACACGTGGGACGATCCTTTGAACCGCTATGACCTAAACGGGCGGGATGTGTGCGTGCTCGGTGCCTGTGCAGGAGAAGCCGCCGACGGGATCGCCGAAGGCGCAACTGACTTTGCGGAATCCGTGGGGCACGAAATCGAAAAGAATTTGGATCAAGATCGCACCGTCGGCGCCGACGTCGGGCACGCAGCATGGGGATACGCAGCGCATGAATTTCGCAGCCGGCTCGCAGAATACGGTCAAACTGGCGGTTTTCTAGCCGGCCGAGCCTCGGAAGCCTGGAAGAAAATTACGCACGAAGTCGGAACTTTCGTTACTCACGAAGTCGGCGGACGCCTTAGCTGTCTCTTCGAAGGTGTGCGGCATCCCACCCGAAACCTCGATTGCATCCATACCCCTACCGCCCACGGCCCTTACGAACCGACTGAATTCGAAACTGAACCTCCACATATCCCCGGACCTCCCTCCGGTCCGACGCCAGTACCTGTTGGTCCCTAGGATGCACTCATCTCAAACGACTTCGCGGGAAGCGCTTAGCCGAGGACAAGATCCACGTCTGTCGCTATGCCTAATGCTCGTATGGTTGCTGCTTCTTGTTGCACGGACTACCTTGTTCGCCTCAGGTGGGACCGCCGGACTTGTAACGGTGCTGAGCGTTTGGCTGGTAGTGACGTTGCTGCTCCTTTGCGCAATTGCTGGATTCGCGGAAGGCGGCGGCAGGAGGCTCTCTTCCTTTTTAGTTGTTGGCGCTGTAGTTCTATTTATCGTTCGGCTTGTTGCCACGAATAACCATGTTGAGTCTGTATCCATATTGCTTTGGCTTGCTTTCTTCGCTGGGGCGATAGGGACGCTGATCGCTGAAGTGAGGCATAGGCGTCGAGCACGCGCCGCGTTCTAACCGCTTCTGCCCTCAGGCGGGTTAGACGCTATCGTTGGTCATAACATGCCTATTGCGATTGGAGATAGACTCGCAGAAGTGTCAGTTGAACACCTACCAGTTGTGATCGGTGGGGTCGCGATTGTCGCGTTGGTATTTTTCTGGCCGCGCTTAATTGGTGCGGGAACTCGCTGGTTTCGGCAGCGACAACACCGAGAGTAGTCGCCCTGTTTGGGGCGATCCTTTGGCTTGGACGGCATCGGCCGAGGTGTCAACCTCATCATTACACCTACGCGTGGGACGACCGCCTGAACCGGGGGGACCCGAATGGATAGGATGCCTGTCCCAGACGCTGTCGGGGACGACTGCCTGAACGACGCCGCCAAAGGGGCGGCGGCGGCCGTCGGCCAGGCCTTACTCGAACCACGGCGCGAGACGAGAGAACGCGAGACGCGTGAATATTCCGCAGAACACGGAGAGACTTGCGCCAAAGGTGGTTTCGCTGTAGGCGGTCCCGCCGCACTGTATGGGGGCGCTGCGGGTGGTGTACTAGTTGGCGTAGGAGCCGATATTCTCGGTGGCGCCTTCGGATGCGGCGGCCTTGTCGTCCTCGAAACGCAGCTAGAATCGTAGAACTGATGCCGCTACAAAATAATGCTGCCTGGACAGATTTCCTTCGGGGCGGCCGACGATATCGCCGTGTTAGGCAGGAAGTTGCTCGTCATCTGTCTGGGCGGACGATCAATTCGTTTTTCATTGGCATCGACCGCCATCTAAATCTATTTAGTGCACTAAACCCACTGAATTGGCAAAGAACAGAGTACGCAGTAGTCCTTAGCGACACGACGCTTCTCGCCTTGAAGATTAAGCAGCCCTCAATACTCGGCTCAACTATCGAAGGGATCTCAGAAGAGATCGAAGCGAAGTCGGTCACGTGGGCTAACGGTCAGATGCAGATCGGCACATTAGCCGTATTCCCCTTTCCCTTTCACGGCGGTGACGCCGAAGCTCTCTATCTACGTTGTAGAGAACCTGACGGAAAGACCGATCCAATCGACTGATTCGATGTGGCACCGTAGGATCCAACGCCTGGTTCGAACTTGGCTTGTAAGGAGGGCCACATGTCCGACCGCAGCCGGAGCGATACTTACATGTCGCGCAGCGCTTCGAGCCGCTCGAAGATCTCCGGCAGGTGGGTCAGGTAGGCGCCGTAGTCGAAGACCGCGTCGAGGTCGATTCGCCCGCCCGCCTCGGTCCCTTCGAGCAGCTCGCGGAACTGGGTGCCGGTGTCCCAGGCGCGCTGGGCGTTCTCCTGGACCACCCGGTAGGCGTCGTCGCGGGTCATCCCGGACTCGACCAGGGCGGTCAGTGCCCGCTGGCTGAACAGGGCGCCGTAGGTGAGGTCGAGGTTGGAGCGCATCCGCTCGCGGTTGATCGTCATCCCGGCGGCGACCTTGGTGGCGAGGTCCTGCATGTAGTCGAGCAGGATCGTCGCGTCCGGGAAGATCACCCGCTCGGCGCCGGAGTGGGAGATGTCGCGCTCGTGCCAGAGGGCGACGTTCTCGACCCCGGCCGAGGCGTAGCCGCGCAGCACCCGGGCCAGGCCGGTGACCCGCTCGGTGCGGATCGGGTTGCGCTTGTGGGGCATCGCCGAGGAGCCCTTCTGGCCGGCGGCGAACGGCTCTTCGACCTCGCGCACCTCGGTCTTCTGCAGGTTGCGGACCTCGGTCGCGAAGCGCTCCAGGCCGGCGCCGGCGATCGCGATCGCGCTCAGCACCTCGGCGTGGCGGTCGCGGGGGACGACCTGGGTGGCGACGTCCTCGCGCTCGAGGTCGAGCTTCTCCATCACCCGCGCCTCGACCGCCGGCGGCACCGAGGCGTAGGTGCCGACCGCGCCGGAGAGCTTGCCGACCGCGGTCTGGGCGAAGGCCTCCTCCAACCGCCGCAGGTTGCGGTCGGCCTCGAAGGCGAAGCCGGCGAGGCGGAGGCCGAAGGTGGTCGGCTCGGCGTGGACGCCGTGGGTGCGGCCGACGCAGAGGGTGTCGCGCTCGGCCAGCGCCCGATCGATCAGCGCGTCGCGGTAGGCGCGGGCACTCGCCACCACGATCTCCCCAGCCCGCCGCAACTGCAGCGCCAGCGCCGTGTCGAGGACGTCGGAGGAGGTGAGGCCGTAGTGGATCCAGCGGCCATGCTCGCCGACCGAGCCGGCGACGACGTCGACGAAGGCGGCGACGTCGTGGTCGGTCACCTTCTCGCGCTCGTCGACTGCCGCGACCGTGAAGGCGGCCTGCTCGCGCGCCGCCGCCGCCGCCTCGGCCGGGACGACGCCCTCGGCAGCCCAGGCCTCGGTCGCCGCCAGCTCGACCTCGAGCCAGGTCTCCAGCTTCGCCTGCGGCGTCCAGACGGCGCCGATCTCGGGCCGGGTGTAGCGGCCGATCACCGGCGCTCGCTCGCTTCGGGGCGGCCGCCGCTCACTTGGGGACGTCGATGATCCGCGCCGCCAGCACGCCGGCGTTTTTCGCCCCGTCGATCGCCACGCAGGCGACCGGGATCCCCGGCGGCATCTGCACCGCCGAGAGCAGCGCGTCGAGCCCGCCGAGGCTCTTGCCGAGGATCGGCACGCCGATCACCGGCAGCTCGGTGTGGGCGGCGGCGACCCCGGGCAGCGCCGCCGACATCCCGGCGCCGGCGATGATCACCTTCATCCCCCGCATCTTCGCGTTGGTGCAGTACTCGCGGACCATCTCCGGGTCGCGGTGGGCGCTCATCACGCGGACCTCGGAGGAGATGCCTTTTTCCTCCAGCACCTTCTGCGCCGGCAGCATCTTCTCCATGTCGTTTTTCGAGCCCATGATGATTCCGACCTCGGGGGCGTCGGAATCGAGCGCTTTGATCTCCTGCAGCTCCTCGGCCATCGCCTCGGTCGCCGGCTCGGAGCCGGGGGAGAGGTCGGGCGGCGGGGTCGGCGTCGGGTCCTGCGAGATCTCGGAATTCATCGGGAGGTCGCCTCTCTCTGTCGGTTCGGTTCTAACTGGGCTGACGATCGACCGCGCGGGCGGCGATGTCGGTGCGGATCTGCATTCCGTCGAAGGAGATCCGGCTCGCCGCATCGTACGCACGATCGCGCGCGGCGGCCGGCGTCGGCCCGAGCGCGGTGACGTTGAGGACGCGGCCGCCGGCGGTGACGATCTCGCCGCCCCGTTCCGCGGTGCCGGCGTGGGTCACCTCGGCCAGCTCCGCCGCCGCCTCCAGGCCCTCGATCACGTCGCCCTTCGAGGAGGACTCGGGGTAGCCGGCGGAGGCGAGGACGAGGGTCACCGCCCAGTCGTCGTCGAACTCGGCGCGGGCGCCGGCGAGGCCGCCGGGCTCGCGGGCGGCGAGGAAGAGCTCGGCCAAGTCGGAGCGCAGCCGCGGCAGCACCGCCTGGGTCTCCGGGTCGCCGAAGCGGACGTTGAACTCGAGCACGTTGGGGCCGGCGGCGCCGATCATCAGGCCGGCGTAGAGGACGCCGTGGAAGGGGGTGCCGCGCTCGGCCATCGCCGCGACGACCGGGCGGTGGACACGGTCGACGATCTCCTCGACCTCGGCGGCGCCGAAGCCGGGGACGGGGGAATAGCTGCCCATGCCACCGGTATTCGGCCCCTGGTCGCCGTCGAAGATCCGCTTGTAGTCCTGGGCCGGGGCGAGCGGGACGACGTTCTCGCCGTCGCAGAGCGCCAGCAGCGAGAGCTCCTCGCCCTGGAGGAACTCCTCGAGCACCACGGTGGTCTCGCCGAAGCGTCGCTCGGTGAAAAAGAGCTCGGTCGCCGCTCGCGCCTCCTCCTCGTCGGCGCAGATGATCACGCCCTTGCCCGCGGCGAGCCCGTCGGCCTTCAGCACTGTCGGGTAGGTCGCCTCGGCGATCGCCGCCAGCGCCTGCTCGCGGCTGCGCAGCAGCTGGTACCCGCCGGTCGGCACCCCGGCCGCCGCCATCAGCTCCTTGGCGAAGGCCTTCGACCCCTCCAGCTCGGCGGCGGCCTGGGACGGTCCAAAGGTAGGCACCCCGGCCTCCTCGAGCGCGTCGACGGCGCCGGCGACCAGCCCCGCCTCGGGGCCGATCACCGCGAGGTCGATGCCCCGCTCGCGGGCCGCGGCGACCAGCCCCGCGGGGTCGTCCACGGCGATGCCGGGAAGCACCTCGGCGTCGGCGGCGATGCCGGCGTTGCCGGGAGCGCAGAAGATCTCCGGAGCGGCGGCCGAGCGCGCCAGCGCCCGCACGATCGCGTGCTCGCGCCCGCCCTGCCCGACGACGAGCGCCTTCATCCGCGCCCCCCGGCAGCGGTTCTCAACGCCGGCCCTCCCGGCGCTCGCCGACCGCCACTCGCTAGAGCGAGTCGGCCAGGTCCCCGGCCGGCATCGCGGTCAGGGTCTGGCTGGTCATCGTCCCGCGCGAGCCGAGCTCGACCGAGACCTTGGCCATCGTCCGCTCGTCCGGCGCCTCGACCACGGTGACGAAGTCGTACTGGCCGAGGGTCGCGTACTGGGCGACCACCTTGGCGCCCATCTGCTCGACCTCGTCGTTCACCTCGGCGACGCGGCCGGGGTTGTTCTTCAGCGTCCGCACGCCCTCGGCGGAAAGGTTGGTCAGCATCAGGTATGTCGGCATCTCCCGCTCCCTTCGAAGGTTGAAGCCAGAGACTAGTCGGCTAGTAGCCGACGGGGTGCCGCACGACGAAGCCTTCCGGGTAGGGAGGCTCGGCGTGCCAGCGCGGACCGGTGCCGGATTCGTCGCCGACCGTGTCCCAGCGCAGCCCGGCGATCACCGCGTAGGTGTGGGTCGCGTTGGCGTAGATCGTGATCCAGCGGCCGGGGCCCGGTTCGCCGTAGCTCTCCAGTGCGCCGGAGGTGAGCGGCGTGTCGAGCAGCCCGCCGCCGAAGAGGGCGAAGCTGACCGCGCCCGAGCAGTCGTAGCCGGAGGAGTACCAGGAGCCGTGGCCGCCGCCCCAGATGTAGGGGGTTTTGGTGATCGAGTTGGCGGCGGCGATCGCGGCCTTGACCGCCGGCGGCGCCGAGGCCGGGGCGGAGGCGAGGCCGTCGGGGCCGAGGACGGCGCTGGGGCCGGAGGTTTCGAACCCGGTCGCCAGCGGGGCGACGCGCCAGTCCATGTAGGAGACCTTGCAGGTGCCTTCCATTTCTTCGGCTTCCTGCATCACCTCGGCGACGTACCACTCGGCCTGGTTGTGGGTGAAGACGCCGGCTTCGAGGCCGCCGCGCGACCAGATCTCGCGGGCCAGCGTCGCCGCCGAGTCGGCGATGTCGCCGCGGTGGATATGGCCGTCGTCGTCGCCGTCGACCGCATACTTCTTCCACTCGGTGCCGTCGAGGCCGAGCGCTCCTTCTTTGCGCAGCTGCCCCTTGCTCATCCCCTGGCCGAAGTTCGACTCGAGGTGGGCGATCGCCGCCAGCGCCCAGACCCCGCGCTTGCCGAGTTCGTAGCGGGCGGCTGCGGCCTCGAAGGCTTCCATGTATTCGGCCGGGATCTCGTCTTTCCAGTCCGGCGAGGGGACGCAGCGCAGCACCTGCAGCTGCGGCCCGAGGCTGGCGGTGGTGAAGGCGGCGTCGCCGACTTCCTTGGCGTAGCAGCCGGCGTTGGCGAGCACCTCTTCGACGTACCAGTCGGCGTGGTTGTAGGCGAAGATCGCGCCGTAGGTGTCGGCGGGCATGCCGGCGGCGGCGAGGTAGCCGGCGGCGGCGAAGATCGCGTCTTCGGGGTTGTCCGGGTCCTTCACCCCGTCGCCGTTGGCGTCGACCCCGTAGGTGGTCCAGGTCGAGGGCATGAACTGCATCCAGCCCTCGGCGCCGGCCGAGCTGGGCCCGAGGTTGGTGCCGAAGTTCGTCTCCACCGCGTTGATTCCGGCCAGCACCGCCGGGCCCTGCGGGCCGAGCCCGTATTGCTGCGAGGCGCGCTGGTAGATCGGCACCAGCACCGGCGGCACCCCGGCGGCGGCGCAGCTGGAGGCCGGCAGCGAGGGGATCTGGAAGGCCGGCCCAGGGGTCTGGCCGAGGCCTTTGGTCGCTTCTTCGCCTTCGCGGTGTTCTTCTTCGAGCTGTTCTTCGGAGGGTTCTTCTTTCGGCTGCGGTTTGCCGTTCGGAGTCGCGGCGGTGCCGCCGTTGGGCGGCCCTTCCGGCGATTGGGTCGCCGCTTCCTCCGGCGGCGCCAGGGTCGAGCCCTGCTGGAAGGAGAAGGCGTGGGCTTCGAGTTCTTCGCCGCCGCCCTTCGCTTCGCCGCCGCTCGGTTCGGTCGCGGTGGCGGGGGAGATCGGCGAGGCGGTGGCGGGAGCAGCGGCGGTCGCCGGTTCGGCCAGCGGCGTCGCCGAGACGGCGGGGCCCGTGGCGTCGTCGGCCTGGGCGCTGGCGAGCCCGACCGGGACGACGAAGAGGAGGGTGGCGGCGCCGGCCGCCGCGACCGCGCGGAGCTTGCGGGTACGCCGGTTCATCCGAGGACGTTGGTGACGCGCCATTCGGGCCGCTGGGAATCCGACCCGGACGCCCTGGCGGCGCCTTTGCCGGATTTGGGGGGTTCGATTTGTTCGAGGTCGAGCCGCAGCTCGCTGGTGACCCCGACCCGCAGCAGGGAGACGCTGACTTTGTAGACCGAGCCGTTCGAGGGCCCGGCGACGACGTTGACGACCTTCGCCTGCGGCACCTTCACCCCGGCCGGCTGGCGCGGCGGGCGCTCCAGCAGCGAGCGGGTCAGCTCCGGCACCGCGGTCGCGTCGAAGGCGTCCTTATAAGAGGACTTCGGGCCGCCGGTCTCGTAGACGACGAACCCTGCGGCGAATTCCTTGGCCACCTTCACCGCGGCCGGCCCGGCTGGCGGCCCGTCGAAGCCGGTCACCCGCGAGAGCTCGGCGGCGCCGTCCTGGGCGACGACCTTGCCGGGCTGCGAGGAGATCTTGTCGGTGGCGGGGTTGGCGGAGGCAGAGGAGCTGGTCGCCGCTTCTTCGGCCGGGGGTGCTTCCACCGCTTCGGAGCCGCCGACCTTCGCCTTCCCGTGGGTTGCGGGAGCCGGCTTGAACACCGGCGCCGCGCCGTGCAGCGTCGGCGCCTTCTGGACCGGCGCGCTGTGGGCGGGCTTCGCGATCAGCGGCGCGCGCGGTGCGGTCGCGACGGCCTCGACCGTGGTCGTGTCGGTAGCGCCACCGCCCGAGGAGAGCAGCAGAGCCGCCGCCACCCCGACTCCGGCGACGACCGCCACGGCCCCGCCGGCAAAGAGCCGCCGCTCGCCGCCCGGCCCGAGCAGCGCGAAGCGATCCTGCAGTGGCCAGATCACCCGGTCCTGAACGGCGAAGGCGGCAGCCTCCACCGGCTCCGGCGCGTGCTTCCCCTTCAGCGACGGCGCATGCACCGACGGCGCGCGCCCCTTCAGTGACGTCAGCGACGGCTTGCGTCCGCGCAGCCCCTTCGGCACCCGCGACCGCGCCGCCGTCGGCGCCTCCGGCTCGGCATTGATCGCCTCGCCGTTGATTGGGGTCTCGTCGTGGGTCATCTGCGCAATTTCCTCATTCATAAGGAGAGTAAGCCGGGTCGCAATTCTGCACCAAGCGGATAAAGAGGCCGGCGCGGGCCGACATCCTCACCGCTCTTGAAACACAAGTTGTAACGCTGATGTTTCGGCAGTTTGCCCCCCAACGTTAAGCCTGGGAAGCCCAAAGGGGGAGAACTTGCGCCCCCGCACCACTTTTAGGGCCTATGACACCTAAAAGTGATGCAGCGACGAGCAGAGCTTCGGCGGGAGCAGCCAGGGCTCGATCGGCGGCGGCCTGGCGACTGGCGAAGCGGCAGCACGGCGTGGTCTCGCGGCGTCAACTGCTGGCGCTGGAGTTCACGACCGACGCGATACGGGAGCGGGTGGAGGAGATGGGGCGGCTGCATCCGGTCTTCGCCGGCGTCTATGCAGTCGGGCGGCCCGAGCTGGGGCGGGAGGGACGTTGGATGGCGGCGGTGCTCGCCTGCGGGGAGGGAGCCTTCCTCAGTCACTCGAGCGCCGCAGCGCTCTGGCGGATCGGCGGCGAGTGGGGGAGAGGGACCGAGGTCACGGTGCTTCGCCGGCCGGCACCCCGTCGGCCCGGCATCCACGCCGTCGCCCGCCCGTCCCTGCCCGCCGCCGACATCACCATCGAGCGCCACATCCCCGTCACCACCCCGGCCCGCACGATCCTCGACCTGGCGACCAGACTCGACCCGTCAGCGGTCGAGCGCCTCGTCAACGAGGCCGACAACCACGACCATCTCGACCCCGAGTCGCTCCGTGCCTATCTCAACGCCCGTAGCGCCCCCGGCGTTCGCGACCTCCGCCGCCTACTCGACGAGGAGACCTTCCGTCTCTCCGACTCCGAGCTCGAGCGCCGCGTTCGCAGCATCGCCGTCGCCGCCGGCCTCGCCGTCCCTCTCACCAAACAATGGGTGAACGAATTCGAAGTCGACTTCTACTGGCCGCAGCTCGGCCTGATCCTCGAGGCCGACAGCTTCCGCTACCACCGCACCGCCGCCAAGCAGGCCCGAGACCTCCTCCGCGACCAGACCCATGTCGCCGCAGGCCTCCGAGTCCTCCGCATCTCCCACTGGCAAATTCGCTACGAACCGGCCCGCGTTCGTTCCCTCCTCACCACGGTCCTAGGCGGTTCCCCTGCGGCGGCTTCACCCAGCTAGAGCCGCCGCAGGGGAACCGCTCGAAGCCCCGGCCTTCTCGAACACCAGCTCCCCGTCCTTCGCCTCCACCCGCACCACGTCCCCCTCGCGGAACTCGCCCTCGAGGATCGCCAGCGCCAGCTTGTCGACCAGCTGCTTCTGGATCACCCGCTTCAGCGGGCGCGCTCCGTAGGTCGGGTCGTAGCCGAGGTTGCCGAGCAGGGTTCGGGCCTCGTCGCTCAGCTCGATCTCGATCCCGCGCTCGCGCACTCGGCCGACCAGCTGCGCGACCTGCAGCTCGACGATCCGGCCGATGTCGGCCTTCGAGAGCCGGTGGAAGATCACCGTGTCGTCGATCCGGTTGAGGAACTCGGGCTTGAAGGTCGTCGCCAGCACCTCCTCGATCGCCTCGCGGATCCCCTCGTCGACCTGGTCGCCGACGATCCGGTCCGAGCCGACGTTCGAGGTCATGATCAGCACCGTGTTGGTGAAGCTGACCGTGCGTCCTTGGCCGTCGGTCAGCCGCCCGTCGTCCATGATCTGCAGCAGCGTGTTGAAGACGTCCGGGTGGGCCTTCTCGATCTCGTCGAGCAGCACCACCGCGTAGGGCCGGCGGCGCACCGCCTCGGTCAGCTGGCCGCCCTCCTCGTAGCCGACGTAGCCCGGGGGCGCACCGACGAGTCGCGAGACCGTGTGCTTCTCCATGTACTCGGACATGTCGAGGCGGACGATCGCCTGGTCTGAGTCGAACATGAACTCGGCCAGCGCCTTCGCCAGCTCGGTCTTGCCGACCCCGGTCGGGCCGAGGAAGAGGAAGGAGCCGATTGGCCGGTTCGGGTCCGAGAGCCCGGCCCGCGAGCGCCGCAGCGCGTTGGAGACCGCGGAGATCGCCTCGTCCTGGCCGATCACCCGGTCGTGCAGCCGCTCCTCCATCTGGATCAGCTTCTGCACCTCGCCCTCGAGCAGCCGGCTGACCGGGATCCCGGTCCATTTGCCGACCACCTCGGCGACGTCCTCGTCGGTCACCTCGTCGGCCAGCATCGTGCCGCCGGCACCGGCGTGCAGCTCGGCCAACCGCGCCTCGGCCTCGGCCAGCTTCGCCTCCAGCTCCGGGATCGTCCCGAAGCGGAGCTTCGCCGCCCGCTCGTTGTCGATCTCCCGTTCGGCCTGCTCGAGTTCGACTCGTGCCTCGTCGAGCTGGGCCTTGGTGGCCTTCATCTCCTCGATCGGCTCTTTCTCGTTCTGCCAGCGGGTGCGCAGCTCCTGCGCCTGCTCCCGGAGGTTGGCGAGGTCGGCCTCGAGCGTCGCCAGCCGCGCCTTCGAGGCATCGTCGGTCTCGATCTTCAGCGCCTCGCGCTCGATCTCCAGCTGTTGCACCCGGCGCTCGACCTCGTCGATCTCAGTCGGCACCGAGTCGATCTCGATCTTCAGCCGCGAGGCCGCCTCGTCGATCAGGTCGATCGCCTTGTCGGGCAGGAAGCGGTCGGCGATGTAGCGCTCCGAGAGGGTCGCCGCGGCGACGATCGCCGAGTCGGCGATGCGAACGCCGTGGTGGCTTTCGTAGCGCCCCTTCAGCCCACGCAGGATCGCGATCGTGTCTTCCATGCTCGGCTCGCCGACGTAGACCGGCTGGAAGCGCCGCTCCAGTGCCGCGTCTTTCTCGATGTGCTTGCGGTACTCGTCGAGCGTCGTCGCCCCGACCGCGCGCAGCTCGCCGCGGGCCAGCATCGGCTTCAAGAGGTTGGCGGCGTCGACCGCGCCTTCGGCGGCGCCGGCGCCGACGATCGTGTGCAGCTCGTCGAGGAAGAGGACGATCTGCCCCTCCGCCTCCTGCACCTCGGAGAGCACCGCTTTCAGCCGCTCCTCGAACTCGCCGCGGTATTTCGAGCCGGCCAGCAGCGAGCCGATGTCGAGCGCGATCACCCGACGGTCGCGGAGGCTCTCGGGGACGTCGCCGTCGACGATCCGCTGCGCCAGCCCCTCGACGATCGCGGTCTTGCCGACCCCGGGGTCGCCGATCAGCACCGGGTTGTTCTTGGTCCGGCGGGAGAGCACCTGGATCACCCGGCGGATCTCCTCGTCGCGGCCGATCACCGGGTCGAGCCGGCCGCTCTTCGCGTCGGCGGTCAGGTCGCGGCCGAATTTCTCCAGCGCCTGCGCGGTCGACTCCGGGTTCGGCGTCGTCACCTTCTGCGGGCGCACCTCGGAGATCGCCGCGTCGAGCGCCGCCTGCTCGGGCAGGAACTCGCCCAGGGCGGGGTTCTCGGTCAGCGCCAGCAGCAGGTGGTCGGTGGAGATGTAGGAGTCGCCGAGCCGGCCCATCTCGCGCTCGGCGTTGCGCAGCACCTCGGCCAGGGCCGAGGACATCCGCGGCTCGCTCACCTCGCCGCCGAGTTTCGGCAGCGCCGCGACCGCCTCGCTGGCGCGGGCGGCGATCGCCGCCGTGTCGGCGCCGACCCGCTGCAGCACCGGCACCACCAGGCCTTCGGGCTGGTCGAGCAGCGCCACCAGCAGGTGCGGCGGTGCCGCCTCGGGGTTGCGGTGGGAGCGCGCCAGCTCCAGCGCCGCCTGGATCGCCTCCTGGGATTTGACCGTGAACCTGTCTGCCTGCATCAGCTCGCCCTCTCTTCTCTGCGCGTCTTTTCGCCTCGCCCTTCCAGCTGCTCCACCCGCCGTTTCAACTTCGCCACCTGCTCTTCCAGCGCCAGGACCATCTCGACGCCGACCAGGTTGAGCCCGGCCGAGGTCATTTCCTGGATCCGCTGCAGCCGCTCGACGTCGCGCTGCGAGTAGAGCCGGGTGTTCCCGGTCGAGCGCTTCGGCGCGATCAGCCCGCGCTGCTCGTACATCCGCAGGGTCTGCGGGTGCATCTCGGCCAGCTGGGCGGCGACCGAGATCATGAAGACGCCCTGCTCCTCGTCGAAGGTCGCCTTGACGGTGTGGCGCCGGTAGCTCGCCATCACACGCCCGCCTTGCGCAGCAGCTCCGCCCGCGGGTCCTCGCCGTTCGAGGCCTCGGCGAACTCGTCGAGCGCCTTGCGCTGCTCCTCGCTCAGCTCCTCGGGCACGGCGATCTCCAGCCGGTAGCGGATGTCGCCGTTGCCGGAGCCTTTGCCCTTCGGCCGCGGCGGCCCCTCGCCGCGCAGCCGGGTCACGGTCCCGTGCTTGGTCCCGGGCGCGACCTTGATCCGCTTCGTCCCGTGCAGGACCGGCACCTCGATCGTGCCGCCGCGCAGCGCCTCGGGGATCGTGATCGGCACGCTGACCTCGAGGTTGCCGTCGTCGAGCCTGGTGAAGATCGGCGAGCTGGCGACCCGGGTGGTGACGTAGAGGTCGCCGGGTGGGCCGCCGCGGGGCCCGGCCTCGCCCTTGCCGGCGAGGCGGATGCGGCTGCCGTCCTTGACCCCGGCGGGGATGTTCACCTTGTAGCGCTTGGTCTGCTGGGTGAGGCCGGAGCCGCCGCAGGTTGGGCAGGGGTCCTCAATGATCTGGCCGGCGCCGCCGCACTGCGGGCAGGGCTGGCTGATCGAGAAGAACCCCTGGCTCTGGGCGTCGACGCCGCGGCCTTCGCAGCGCGGGCAGGTGACCGGCGCGGTGCCGGGTTTGGCGCCGGAGCCGTGGCAGGTCGCGCAGCGCTCGGCCTTGGGCACGGTGACCGAGATCTGGGCTCCGTTGACCGCCTGGTCGAAGGTCAGCTGCACTTCGGTCTCGAGGTCGCGGCCGCGGACCGCCTGGGTCTGCGCCCGACCGCCGCTGCGATTGAAGATGCCGGAGAGGATGTCGCCGAGGTCGGCGCCGAAGCTGCCGGCCTGGGCGCCGCCGCCGGGGAACGGGCCGCCGCCACCGCCGGGGAATCCACCGAAGCCGCCGAAGCGCTGGGCCTCGTCGTATTCCTTGCGCTTCTCGGGATCGGCAAGGACGTCGTGCGCGGCCGAGATCTCCTTGAACTTTTCCTCCGCCCCGGCGTCGCCCGGGTTGCGGTCAGGGTGGTACTGGCGCGCCAGTTTGCGGTACGCCTTCTTGATCTCGTCCTCGCTCGCGTCCTTCGACACACCGAGGGTCTTGTAGAGCTCGTCCGCCACTTCGCTTCTTCCTCTTCCGCTTCCGTTCTTCTCCTAGGCACTGACCACGACCCGCGCGGGCCGAATCAGCTGCCCGTCCATCAGGTAGCCCTTCTGCATCACCTCGACCACGACCCCGCTCTCGACCCCCTCGACCGCCATCGTCGAAAGCGCCTCATGGGAGTTCGGATCGAACCGCTCCCCCTTCGGGTCCACGGCCTCGATGCCATGGCGTTTCAGCGTCTCGCGCAGGTTTCGAAACACCAAGATCACCCCGTGCGCGAGACCGTCCTCAGAGTCACCTTCCGGATTGAGCCCGGCTGCCTCCAGCGCGCGCTCCAGGTCGTCCAGCACCGGGACCACGTCCCGCGCCACGCCGGCCTTCCCACGCACCGCCGCCGCCTGCACCTCCGCCGCCATCCGCTTCCGATAGTTCTCAAAATCCGCCTGCGCCCTACGCGCCAGTTCGAGGTACTCGTCCCGCTTCGCCTCGGCCTCGGAGAGCAGCGCGGCCAGATCCTCCTGGACCTCGCCGCCGCCATCCGAACTCTCGCCGGGACCAGCCGTCCCAGGCGCGGGTGGCGGGGAGGATGAGGAGGTCGAGGACGGGCCCTCCGCCCGCAGTGCCTCCCCCTCCTCCCCGACAGGACCCGCGCCCCGGGGCTCGCTAGTCCCGGGGTCGCGCTGGCTCGTGTCGTCGTCAGCGAATCGCACTATTTGCCCTCCGCGTCGTCGACCACCTCAGCGTCCACAACCTCCTCCTCATCGGAGGAGTCACCGTTCGCCGCAGCACCGTCGCCGGAAGCCTCCGCCTCCGACTGCGCCGCCGCATAGATCTGCTCCGACGCTTTGGTCATCGCGGCGGTCAACGCCTCGGTCTTCGCTTTCACCTCATCGACCGACCCCGACTCGAGCGTCCCGCGCACCTCTTTGACCGCGCTCTCGACCTCGTCCTTGGTCCCCTGGTCGACTTTGTCGCCAGCATCGGCGATCGCTTTCTCCGCCTGGTAGGCGGCGTTCTCGGCGATGTTCCGTGCCTCGGCTAGGTCCCGCTGGGCCCGGTCCTCCTCGGCGTGCGACTCCGCGTCGGAGACCATGCTCTGAATTTCCTCGTCACTCAGCCCGGAGCCGGATTTGATCTCGATCTTCTGCTCGGTGCCGGTGCCTTTGTCCTTGGCGGTGACCGCGATGATGCCGTTGGCGTCGATGTCGAAGGTGACCTCGATCTGCGGCATGCCGCGCGGCGCCGGCGGGATGCCGGTGAGCTGGAATTTGCCCAGGCTCTTGTTGCCCGAGGCCATCTCGCGCTCGCCCTGCAGGACGTGGATCTCGACCGACGGCTGGTTGTCGTCGGCGGTCGAGAAGGTCTCCGACTTCTTCGTCGGGATCGTCGTGTTGCGCTCGATCAGCTTCGTCATCACGCCGCCTTTGGTCTCGATGCCGAGGGTCAGCGGGGTGACGTCGAGCAGCAGCACGTCCTTGACGTCGCCGGCCAGCACGCCGGCCTGGATGCCGGCGCCGACGGCGACGACCTCGTCCGGGTTGACGCCCTGATGGGGCTCCTTGCCGGTCAGCTCTTTGACCTTGTCGCGGACGGCTGGCATGCGAGTCATGCCGCCGACCAGGACGACGTGGTCGATCGAGGCGTCAGCGTCATCGAGCGCCTGTTTCACCGGACCGACGATGCGGTCCAGCAGGTCGCCGGTCAGCTCGTTCAGTTTCGACCGCGAGAGCTTCAGGTCGAGGTGCTTCGGCTGCCCCTCGACCGCGGTGATGAACGGCAGGTTGATCTGCGTCTCCTGGGTCGAGGAGAGCTCGATCTTCGCTTTCTCCGCCGCCTCGTAGAGGCGCTGCAGGGAGTTCTTGTCGGCCGCGAGGTCGACGCCCTGGTCGCGTTTGAACTCGGCGACCAGCCACTCGACGATCGCTTTGTCCCAGTTGTCGCCGCCGAGGTGGTTGTCGCCGGCGGTCGCTTTCACTTCGAAGGCGCCTTCGCCGATGTCCAGCACCGAGACGTCGAAGGTGCCGCCGCCGAGGTCGAAGACGAGGATCGTCTGGTCGGACTCCTCTTTGTCGAGACCGTAGGCAAGCGAGGCCGCGGTCGGCTCGTTGATGATCCGCTTGACCTCGAGGCCGGCGATTTTGCCGGCGTCCTTGGTCGCCTGGCGCTGATCGTCGTTGAAGTAGGCCGGGACGGTGATCACGGCGCTGTCGACGGTGTCGCCGAGCTTCGCTTCGGCGTCGGTCTTCAGCTTCTGCAGGATCATCGCGCTGATCTCCGGCGGGCTGTACTGCTTGCCGCGCACGTCGACCCGGACGTCGCCGTTGGGGCCGGCCGTCACCTCGTAGGGGACGATCGTCTCCTCCTCTTTGACTTCGGACTCCTTGCGGCCCATGAAGCGCTTGATCGAGAAGATCGTGTTCTCCGGGTTCATCACGGCCTGCCGTTTGGCGACGGTGCCGACGAGGCGCTCGCCGCCCTCGGTGAAGGCGACGACGGACGGCGTCGTACGACCGCCCTCAGCGTTCTCGAGGACGGTGGGCTCGCCACCCTCCATCACCGCGACGCACGAGTTGGTCGTACCGAGGTCGATTCCAATCGTCTTTGCCACTTTCTGCGTACCTCCAGGGGTTTCGTTATTCAAGCCTAAGAAATCTAAGTGGCAGTATGGCAGATTCGCTCAAGAGTTCAAGAGCAGTTCCGGATGGGGATGGTGGGGCGGGGAGGGGGAGGACCCTCTCGCCGCCGCTTCGCGGGAGTTCGTCGAGAGGGTCCTCCCCTCCCCGCCCGAGTCCCAGCCTGGGTGCTGGGACCGACCTCAGGGAGCGTTCGAGCGGGGCTGCCAGGCGCGGGCGATCTGGTTCATCAGCGCCGGGTAGACGATCCAGTAGCGGAAGGGCTTGATCAGGGCCATGTAGGCCTCGCCGAAGTGGCCCCGCGGCTTGACATAGACGGCCATCTCGGCCTGGTAGTCACCCTCTTCGCGCTCGACCCAGCTGAAGTGGGCGACGCCGTGGACGGTCCTGTTCGAGACCTCGGCTGCGGCCTCGCGGTCGGTGCGGTAGAGGGGAACGAAGGGGAGGGCGGCGAAGGTCACGCCAGCGGCGCTGTCGCGCAGATCCTCCGGCAGCCGGCTGTCGAGCGAGTGCTGTTCGCCGCCGGGGATCGGCAGCGCGCCCGCGTCCGCGGCGGGCGCCGAGATCTTGCCGAGGTCGAGCCAGCTCCCGAGGCGGTCGCGCAGGATCCAGAGGAAGCGACTCGGGCGCGAGTCGGTGGCCATCGGATCGAACGAGCCCAGCATCTCGATGAAGGTTCCGAAGTCGTCGGGTCCGCCGCGGGCGGGGAGCGCCCAGACGTCTTCGAGGGTGAAGTCCGGGACCAGCTCGTGGATACGCCAGGGACGGCGTTCGTGCTCGGCGTTGGGCACCTTCATTTGGACCTCCGTGTATACGGTGTCGTATGGACGAAGCGTAGGAGGACGGATTGCGTTTGTCAATACGGTGCCGTATAGATAAGCCATGGCGGAAGCTCGAACCCCGCGCGAGGCCTGGATCGAGGCGGCGGCGAAGGCGCTGGCCGCCGGCGGGCCGGAGGCGGTCAGGGTCGAGCCGCTGGCCGCCGGCCTAGGGGTCACCAAGGGCGGCTTCTACTGGCACTTCAAGAACCGGGCGGCATTGCTCGAGGAGGTGCGGGACGAGTGGGAGCGGCGGGCGGTCGAGGACGTGATCGCCGAGGTCGAGGGCGACCCAGGCGACCCGCGGGCGAAGCTGCGCCACCTCTTCGCACTCGCCTCCAAGGCCGGCGGGGCGCTGATGCCGGTCGAGTTGGCGATGCGGGACTGGGCACGCCGGGACCGGCAGGTCGCCGCGCAGCTGCGGCGGATCGACGACCGTCGGATGGACTACATGCGCTCGCTCTTCGCGCCGATCTGCGCCGACGAGGATGACGTGGAGGTGCGCAGCCTGCTCGCCTTCTCGCTCTTCATCGGCACCTACTTCATCGTCGCCGAGCACCGCGGCCGCCGCCGCTCCGAGATCCTCGAGCTGGCCCTGGAGCGGCTGCTCGCCTGAGCGGCCTCAGCCGCCGGCGTAGTTACCGACGAATTCCGCGACTTCCTTGGTCTGCTGCTCGTTGAGGATCCCCGCCGGCATCCGCCCCGGCGTTTCGCTGTCGACCCCGTTTTCGACCGCGTTCAGCACCCGTCCTTCGATCGCTTCCGCCTGCCCGTCTTCGCGGCCGCTCGGCGCCAGCAGTTCGTCCAGGTTGGGGCCGTAGTTGCCGTCGGTCCCGGCCGCGTAGAGCGTGTGGCAGGTGCCGCAGTTGATCTCGAAGAGGTTCTGGCCTTCCTTGTACTTGGAGGCGACGTCCTGGGCCCCCGAAGTCGCGTCGCCCTTCGAGTCGAAGACGAGGAAGGGGATGCCGACGGCGAGGACGAGGACGACGATGCCGAACCAGATGAAGGCTTTCTTGCTCACGGGCGGCGGGGATATTACCCGGGGGCGGGGGCGAGGTGCTGCCGGTTCTCCCGGTACCAGGGGCACATCCGCCGCAGCCCGCACTCACCGCAGCGCGGCTTCGGGCGGCAGATCGTGCGGCCATGGCGGATTAGGTTGACGTGCAGCTCGTAGGCGTCCTCGGGCGGGACCACCGCCAGCATCTCGTCGTGGGCCTTCTCCAGGGAGGCGCCTGCGGGGAAGAGGCCGAGCCGGCCGCCGACCCGGTGGACGTGCACGTCCACCGGAATCTCCGGGATCCCCCAGCTGAAGATCAGCACGCAGGCGGCGGTTTTGCGCCCGACCCCCGGCAGTTCGAGCAGGTACTCGCGCGACTCCTCGGCCGGCGCGTCACGGGTCCAGTCGAGGTCGGGCTCCTCGCCGAGCTGGTCGAGGATCGCCTGGATCCGCGGCGCCTTCTGCTTCGCCAGGCCACCGGGGCGGATCGCGTCTTCCAGCTCGCTCAGTGGCGCGTCGCGCACCTCGTCCCAGGTCGGGAAGCGCTCGCGCAGCGCCGCGAAGGCGCGGTCGCGGTTTTTGTCGTTGGTGTGCTGGGAAAGGACGGTCTCGATCAGCCCGGAGATCGGGTCTTCGTGCGGATGGTTCTGCGGCACTCCGTAGAGCTCGCGCAGGCGTTCGCGCAGTTTGCGTACGCGGCGTTTGTCGGGGCGTCTCCAGGCCATCGTTCGGCACCCTATTGCCCGATTCGAGTCGGTTTACCGCCGAGTTACAATCGCGTGTCGCGTGTCTCGTGCCTTCGCGACAGTCGGCGAGAAGCTGCCCAAGGGTTGGGGCGATCTGGCGCGCCAGATCGCGATCCTGATCGGGGTCGACATCATCTACGAGCTCGGCCGTGGGATCGCCGACTCGACCGAAGCCGACGCCCTCCACCACGGCCAGCAGGTGATCGACTTCGAGCGTTCGCTGCACAGCCTCTTCGAGCCCTCGCTGCAGAACTTCTTCCTGCCCGCCCACTGGACGATCACGGTCGCCAACCAGCTCTACCTGAACGCCCAGTTCTCGATCGCGCTCGGCTTCCTCGTCTGGCTCTACCTCTTCCGCAACGAGTCCTACAACTTCGTCCGCAACATGTTCGTGGTCTCGATGTGCCTGGCCCTGATCGGCTACATCGGCTACCCGACGGCGCCGCCGCGGCTCTTCCCCCACGAGGGCTTCACCGACACGATCACCGACTTCTCCGGCGTCAACCACGACTCCGCCCTGGCGAAAATCTTCATCAACCCCTACGCGGCGGTGCCGAGCATGCACTGTGCTTTCGCGCTGATGATCGGCGGCTCCGGGGTCGCCGTCTGCCGCCACTGGTGGTCGAAACTCTGGTGGGCCTTCTGGCCGATCCTGATCGCCTGGGTGGTGATCGTCACCGGCAACCACTACTGGGTCGACTGGGCCCTCGGCTGGATGGTCGCCGCCGTCTCGGCGCTGATCGCCTCGCGGGTGCTGGCCCGGGTGCGCCCCCGCGAGTGGGCCTTCCGCACCCGCACCGCCGGGGCCGCGCAGGAGCTCGAGGCCTGACCTGCCCGCGGCCGAGCCCGGCCGTGGCCTCCACCATCTGAGCTAGCCTCCGCCCATGTCTTCGACCGCGCCGCCGAGCGCGACCGGCCCTCGTCGCCCGCGTGGCAGCGGCGGCCGCAACGGCCAGGAGCTCCGCGCTTATGCCCGCGACCGGCTGATCGAGTCGCGGCTGACGCCGAACGCGATCTCGCTGATGGGCCTGGCCGGCAACCTCGTCGCCGCCTTCCTGGTCACGCAACGGCTCTTCTTCCTCGCCGGGGTCGCCTTCGTCCTGGGCTCGGTGATGGACACCCTCGACGGCCGCTACTCGCGGATGTCGGGCAAGGGGACGCTGTTCGGCGCCTTCCTCGACTCGACCCTGGACCGGGTCGAGGAGGGGATCGTGCTCGCCGCCGTCGCCGGTTACTTCGCCGCCCGCGGCGAAGACTTCGCGGCAGCGATGTGCGTGGTCGCCGTGCTCGGCTCGCTGATGGTCTCCTACACCCGCGCCCGGGCCGAGGCGCTGGGGGTCGAATGCAAGGTCGGGATCGCCACCCGGCCGGTCCGCGTGGTGCTACTTTCGATCGGCCTGATCTTCGCCAAGGGCGCCGGAATCGCCGATTTCGAGCTGCTCGCTCCGGCCGTCTACGTGCTTGCCGCGCTGACGATCTTCACCGTCTTCCAGCGCGTCATGCACGTCCGGAACGAGCTCTCCGGGCGCGAAGGTCTGTAACCGAATACGCGCCGAGGTGTGTCCTTGCACTCAGCGCGAGCCACCGAAGAAGCGCGATTCGAGCGAAAAGAGGACTTGAGACTTCATGAGTGAGAGCAACGGAAACGGCCACAGCACGAACGGCGTCGGGCGCACCGAGGAGAAGGTCCGGGTCGCGATCGTCGGCGTCGGCAATTGCGCCAACTCCTTCATCCAGGGCATCCAGTACTACCAGGACGCCGATCCCGCGGACGAAGTGCCGGGTCTGATGCACGTCGAACTCGGCGGCTACCACGTCCGCGACGTCGAATTCGTCGCCGCCTTCGACATCGACGCCGAGAAGGTCGGCAAGGACCTCTCCGAGGCGATGTGGTCGGGCCAGAACGACACGATCAAGTTCGCCGACGTGCCGAACGTCGGCGTCACCGTCCAGCGCGGGATGACCCACGACGGGCTCGGCAAGTACCTGAAAGAGAAGATCACCAAAGCCCCGGGCGAAACCGTCGACGTCGTCGGCGTGCTCAAGGAGACCCGCGCGGACGTCCTCGTTTGCTACCTGCCGGTCGGCTCCGAGGAGGCGACCAAGTGGTACGTCGAACAGGCGCTGAAGGCGGGCGTCGGCTTCGTCAACTGCCTGCCGGTCTTCATCGCCCGCGAGGATTACTGGGACAAGCGCTTCGAAGAGGCCGGGCTGCCGATCATCGGCGACGACATCAAGAGCCAGGTCGGGGCGACGATCGTCCACCGCCAGCTCGCCCGCCTCTTCCATGACCGCGGCGTGCGCCTGGAGCGGACCTCGCAGCTGAACGTCGGCGGCAACATGGACTTCTACAACATGCTCGAGCGCGAGCGGCTCGACTCGAAGAAGATCTCGAAGACCAACGCCGTCACCTCGATCATGGGCCACGACCTGCCGCCGGAGAACGTCCACGTCGGCCCCTCCGACTACGTGCCGTGGCTGACCGACCGCAAGTGGGCTCACATTCGCCTCGAGGGCAAAGCCTTCGGCGACGTGCCGCTGACCGCCGAGCTGAAGCTCGAGGTCTGGGACTCTCCGAACTCGGCCGGCGTCGTGATCGACGCCGTGCGGCTGATCAAGCTCGCCCTCAACAACGGCGTCTCCGGCCAGCTCGACGGGCCCTCCTCCTACCTGATGAAGAGCCCGCACAGCCAGCGTCCCGACGACGAGGCGCGCGAGCAGACCGAGGAGTTCATCGCCAAGTACCGCCGCGGCGGTTCGCCGGCTTCCGGCGCGCCGACGAGCGAGCCCGGCACCGCCAAGGCCGCGTCCTAAGCAGCACCCCGCTGAGCTGTTCCTTATCCGTCGTAGGTATGGATAAGGAACAGCGCAACGCGGTGCTCGCATAGAGGTCCGTCCCGGGAGTCCGCGCGGTGGGCCGGCTCCTATGCTGTTGCCACCCGTGTCCGACGCCCCCCTCCTCATCGCCCAGGTCGCCCCCCGCAGGGGCCCCCGGAGCGCGGTCCCCGAGTACGTCGAGCGGTTGAGCGAGGAGCTCCGCCGCCGCGGCCACGAGGTGCTGCGGTGGACCACCGGCGAGCGGGTGAAGCGGCCGCTGGCCGAGCGCCGCCCGGACATCGTCCACGTCCACGAGCCCTTTGCGCCGAGTGTCTCCAGCGCCGCCCTGCGCCACTCGCACTCGCTCAACGTCGCCACCTTCCACGCGCCGCAGGAGCGGGTGCTCTCGACCCAGGTGGCCCGGCCGCTGATCGAGGTCTTCTTCGGCCGGCTGGATGCGCGGACGGTGGCCAGCGCCGAGACCGCGAGCCTGCTCGAAGGCTTCTTCCCCGACAACTACGAGCTGGTGCCGGGGGCGGGGGAGGGGCGCGACTGGGCCACCGTCGCCGCCCAGTTCGAGGCGATCTACCGGCGACTGCTGGCCCGGCGACATCCCGAGGGCGGCGACCCGGAGCTGCAGGCGCGGCTGGCCGGGCGGCCGCTGATCGAGGTCGATCTGCACATGCACACCGACCACTCCGGCGATTGCGCCACCCCGGTCGACGTGCTGCTGCAGACGGCGATCGACCGCGGGCTGGGGGCGATCGCGATCACCGATCACAACGAGGTCTCCGGGGCGCTGGAAGCGCGCCGGGTCGCGGCGGAGATGGGCGGCCAGATCAAGGTGATCGTCGCCGAGGAGGTGAAGACCGCCAAGCAAGGCGAGGTGATCGGCCTCTTCCTCGAGGAGAAGATCCCGAAGGGGCTGACGATGGCGGAGACGATCGCCGAGATCCGCCGCCAGGGCGGCCTCGTCTACGTGCCGCACCCGTTCGACCGCTTCCACTCGGTGCCCGACTACGAGCACCTGCTGGACATGGTCGAGGAGGTCGACATCCTCGAGGTCTTCAACCCGCGGGTGGCGCTGACCGCATTCAACACCGAGGCGGTGCGGTTCGCCGAGAAGTACCGGATCGTGCCGGGCGCCGGCTCCGACAGCCACGTCGCCCAGGGGCTCGGCAGCGTGCGGACCCGGATCCACGACTTCGAGGGGCCGGCCGAGTTCCTCGAGGCGATGCGCGACGCCGACATCACCCGCAAGCACAAGAACCTGGTCTACGTGCAGACCCTCAAGTTCCTGCAGACGACGGGCCGGCCGAAGGCGCCGAAACGGCGCGTGCCGGACGCGAAAGCGGCTCGTGGGGGCCGGCCGCGACGGCCGCGCTCGGCGAGCAAGTCCTGATGCACCCGCCTCGGGCTAAAGGAGGCGCGGCCGGGCCGTCAAAGAGTGGACCAGCGATGGCTAGCCGAGGCACCGACGACGAGATTCGCGAGAAGTACCTGGAGCGGGCGATCCGCGAGCTGAACCAGGTCAGCCGCGAGATCCAGGAGTGCAGCTACTGCCCGCGCGGCAAGCTGATGCCGGTGCTCGGCTCCGGCCACCCACAGGCCGACGTCTTCATGGTCAAGCACGCGCCGAGCGCCTCGGAGATCGAGGAGGGCGTCGCCTTCTACGGCCGGGCCGGCAACGCGCTGATGAAAAGCTTCAAGCGCCTCGGCATCGACCCGCTCGTCGTCTACGGCACCCTCTGCGTCAAATGCCCGATCGCCGAGCCCGACCTCGCCGCCGGCGAGTGCGTCGCCCGCCTGGTCGAGGAGCTGGCGATCGTGCAGCCGAAGATCGTCGTCGTCATGGGCGAACCCGCCCTCCGCGTCCTCAACGGCCTCCAGGTTCCCCTTTCGCGCCCGATCGAGCAGCGCGAGGGCGAGGTCCAGGCCTTCACCCCGACGATCGACGCCCTCTACACCCCCGACATCGACGACTCCCTCGACGAGGAGGGAGCGAAGCAGCGCTTCTGGCGCTCCTTCCGGATGCTCGGGGAGTGGTACGAGGACCTTCCGCCGTACTGAGGGGCGGCGGTTGCGGCCGCGGCCGCGGATGACGCGGCCGGCGCTGCGCATCGAAGCACCCGCCTCCTCGCGAATGGCTCCGCCATTCGCTCGTCCGCGTGCACTCCGCTGCTTGGCCGGACGCGCCCCCGCGACCACGTCCGCTGCCCGCCGACCCTCAGCACGGCGGCCGCCGGCGTCGCGGTATCGCTTTTAGGGGCTATAGGCCCCAAAAATGATGCAGCGATGAGCAGCGCTAGCGCTTGCGCTTGCGCTTGGGGGTGCCGGTGAAGAAGGCGTTGGCGCGGTCTTGGATGGCCGTGGGAGTGATCGTGCTGAGCGCGGCTTGGACTTTCATGTCGGCGCCGATCACGTAGCGGGCGCGGGGGCGGCTGGTGGTGAGGGCGCGTTCGATCGCCGCGGCGACCCCCTCGACCGGCTTCGCCATCTTCTGCATCCGCGGGATCGTCTTGCGCATGCCCTCGAGGTGGTCGGCGTAGAGCTGGCGGTGCTCCTCGGAGAGCCCGGCCGCTTCCGCCTCCAGGGTTTCCGGGGCTTTGCGCCAGAGGTCGGTGTCGGTCATCGCCGGCTCGATCAGGACCACGTCGATGTCCCAGGGGCGCAGCTCCAGGCGCCAGGCGTCGGCGATCGCCTCGATCGCGAACTTGGAGGCGTTGTAGGCGCCGGTCATCGGGGTCGAGACGCGGCCGCTGAGCGAGGAGAGGAAGACGACCCGGCCGCGGCTCTCCCGCAGCTTCGGCAGCACCGCGTTGGTCAGCGCGACTGCGGCGACCACGTTGACCTCGAACTGCTCGCGGAGCTCGGCGGCGGAGAGGCTCTCCAGCGGACCGGAGACGACGATGCCGGCGTTGTTGACCAGCGCGTCGAGCCGCTCCGGCAGCTGCTCGAGTACCGCGGCGACCTGGGCGTCATCGGTGAGGTCGAGCTGGATCGGCCGCACTCGCTCGCCCGCCTCGGTGACCAGGGCCTCGCCGTCGGCGGCGCTGCGGACCGTCGCGTAGACGTCCCACCCCGACCGCGCCAGCCGCAAGGCCGTTGCCCGGCCGATGCCGCGGCTCGCTCCGGTGATCAGGACGGCGGGCACGCGGCGATCCTAGCCGCCGGGTGATCGCGCTGCTTCGATTTGGCTGCCATAGCGACCGAAAGTGATGCAGCGACGCGGGGGTGCCGGCGCTCGGCGCTACTGCGGGGCCGCGGCCGCGGCGACGGCGATCATCGCGTCTGCCTTGGCGGAGGCGAGGCCGCGGACGACGATCGTGTCGAGGGCGGAGTAGGCGGCGAGGGCGTCCTGGGCGGCGGCGGCGTTGGGGGCGGCGATACCGACGCTGCCCTCGGGCTCGCCGAGGCGGTCGAAGTGGTTGCGGTAGCCGGGGTGGAGGTCGCGGTAGAAGGACTCCTCCTTGGCCAGGCGCTCGGCCGCGTCGGGGCCGAGGGCGGTGCGGACGTAGCCGAAGACGGGCGGGGTCTCGGGGCGGGCGCCGTCGGCTCCCGCTTCGACCTTGGCGCGGGCGCCGGTGGCGAACTCCGGGGTCATCCAGTTGAAGAAGGCGCCGTCGTAGGCGGAGCCGGCGAGGGCGCACATCTTCGGTCCCATCGCGGCGAGGACGAGGCGGACCTCGGGGAGAGCCTCGCGGAGGGCCGGCAGCGCCTCGCGCATCGCGGTCAGCGATTTCTTCGAGAAGCCGGCGCCGACGCCGAGCCAGAGCTTCGCCGGGTCGATGCCGGTGCGCTCGAGGTCGGCGGCGATCTGCTCGGGCGGGGTGCGGTCGATCGCGATCACACCGACGCCGAGCTCCAGCTCCGGCGCCGCTTCGGCGAAGACGGCGAGCGTCTCCAGGCCTTTCGCCCCAGGGTGGTCGTTCGACCAGATCGAGTCATAGCCGAGCTCGGCGCAACGCGCCGCCAGCGGCTTCGCCACCTCAGGGTCGAGCCCCGCCGCGACTCCGAATCCGCGTCCCACGTCCGCGACCCTACCCGCGCTCGTCCGCTTTAGCCGGAGTGGGCGGGTCCGCCGCGTCGGGCTGATCAGCCGCCGGTGCCGGCCGATTCGCCGCGGCGGTCCGTTCGAACAGCGCCACGCACTCGATGTGCGGGGTCTGGGGGAACATGTCGACCGGGCGGACCCGGCGCAGCTCGTAGCCGGCCTCGACCAGCTGCGCCGCGTTCGGCGCCAGCGTCGTCGGGTTGCAGGAGACGTAGACGATCTTCTTCGCCTCGCACTCGAGCACCCGGCGGACGATTTTCTGCGAGAGCCCGGCCCGCGGCGGGTCGACGACGACGACGTCGGGCTTGCCGGCCTGCTCGACCAGCGGGCGGACGCCGGTGCGGGCGTTGCCGGCGAGGAACTTGGCGTTCTCGATGTCATTGACGCGGGCGTTCCGCTCGGCGTCTTCGATCGCCTCGGGGACGATCTCCAGCCCCCAGACCTCGCCCGCCTTTTCGGCCATCGTCAGGCCGATCGTGCCGATCCCGCAGAAGAGGTCGAAGAGGCGCTCGCGGCCGCTCAGCCCGGCGAACTCGGCGGCGACCGCGTAGAGGCGCTCGGCCATCTCGGTGTTGGTCTGGAAGAAGGCGCCGTGCGACATCTCCAAGCGCAGGCCGCAGAGCTTCTCGCGCAGGCGCTCCTCGCCCAGCACCCCGGTCGGGCCGTCGGTGCCGCCGGAGTCGCCCTCGATCTGGGTGTGGAGGTCAACCGGCGGCCGCGGGAAGCGCGAGGCGGCGGTGACCAGCCGGGTCTGCAGCTGCCCGGTGCGCCGGCCCTCGCGGACCGCCAGGTTGCGCAGCACGCCGCGCCGGCCGCGCTCGTCGTAGGCGGGGACGTGTTCGGCCCGGGCCCATTCGCGCACCTCGTTGCGGGCGGCGTTGCCCGCCTCGGAGGCGAGGTGGCAGTCCTCGACGTCGACGATCAGGTCCCAGCGGCCGCGGGCGTGGAAGCCGAGCGTCGGCTCGCCGTCCTCGCGCTCGCCGAAGGAGTACTCGAGCTTGTTGCGGTAGCGCCAGGCTTCCAGCGCCGGGACGATCTCCTCCATCTCGTAGCCGCTGAGGTGGCCGAGCCGATCGAGTGCCTCCGCGACCTGGGCGCTCTTCTCGGCCAACTGGCGCTCGTAGGGGAGGCCCTGCCAGGGAGCGCCCGGGCAGGGCTCGCCGCCGTGGACGCAGAGGTCGGCGACGCGGTCGGCGCCCGGCCGCAGCAGCTCCAGCGTGCGAGCCTCGGCGAAGCGCTTCTTGCCTTTGGTGACTTCGGCGCGGACCCGGTCGCCGGGCAGCGCCCCGGCGACGAAGACGACGAAGCCCTCGGCGCGGGCGACGCCGCGACCGCCGAAGGCGAGCGAGTCGACCTCGACCTCGATGACCTCGCCCCGCCGCGGCGCCCGCGGCTTGGTGCCGGCTGCTCCAGTCGCCTCCACCGTGTCGAACGACCCTCCCGGTTAGGGGAGTTTTTTGCGCGCCTGACGCGCCGCGCGGGTTGCCTGTTTGCGCACCGGTTCGGCTCGGCCGCCGATGTCTTTGCGCGCCTGGCGGACGAGTTTCTCCAGCTCGCCGAGCAGCGAGTCGGTCTGTTTGCGCCCCTTTTTGACCAGCTCGGAGAGCAGCTTCTCGGCGTCGGAGCGGGTCATCCGGCCACGCTTGACCGCGTCGTCGACGACGTCCTGGATGCGGTCGCGGGAGAGGGTGACGCTCTGCTCGAGGCTCTCGCGGAACTGGGCGACGCTCTTGTCGAGCCCGGCCGTCGCTTTGTTCGAGCTGCGGCTGCTGGCTTTCGATTTAGCCGCTTTCGCTTTGCCTTTGGCTTTCGATTTCGCCGCGCCGCTTTTCGCGCCGGCTTTTTTCGCGCCTTTTTTGGCAGTCGATTTAGCCGCCGGTTTCGCGGCTTTGCTCGCTTTGGCTTTCGGTTTCGCCGCTTTGCTTTTTTTCGCTTTGGCGGTTTTTTTATCGGCCATCTAGAACTGCCCTCCAGACTGGGTTTTTCCCGCTAGGTGCGGCTGACTATCTCAGTTCGGCGGCGCCGGCGTCCGGCCTGCGCAGTGCCGGTGGCTCGGAGGCGGCGAAGCGGGCGGCGACGACGTCGTGGTCGGAGAGCCGCAGGGCGCGGCCTTCGAGCGGCAGCTCGCGGCGCTCCGGCGGCCACTGCGCCGGCGCCTCCACCACCTCGAGGTTGCGGCAGAGCAGGTGGTCGATCGCCCGCGGCCCGGTCGGCGGCGAGTCGAATCCGAACTCGGCGGCGAGGCGGGCGAAGACCTCCGGGTGCTCGGCCGGACGCAGGTTGAGGTCGCCGCCGAACAGCAGCGGCGCATCGCCGGCCCACTCGACCGCCGCCGTCGCCGCCCGGTCGAGGTCTTCGGCAGCGAGCGCGGGCTTGTCGTTGGTCGCGTGCAGGTTGGCGACGCAGACGCCGGAGGCGGTGCGGGTGAAGGCCATCGCGCGGCGCTCCGGGGTGCCCTCGTGGATCGCGATCTCGCGTCGCTCGGCGATCCCGCCCAGCACTCCCGGCACCCGGACCAGGGTGAGGTTGGAGCCGCCCTCGCCCGAGGCCATTAGGTCCGGGTTCTGTCGCGCCAGCAGCCCTCGCAGCGGCCCCAGCGCGTTGCGCGAGGTCAGCGCCCGCTGCGCCTCGGCGCCGCAGGCCCGTGCCAGCGGCTCGGCGAAGCGCGGCGGGCACTCCTGCAGCAGCGCCACGTCCCAGGACCAGCCGGAGAGCAGGGTGGCGAACTCCCGCAGGAGGTCGCGATTGACCTGGACGTGGGTCTCGTTGCGCTCGTCCAGCCGCAGCAGCCGCGAGCGCCAGGTGCGCAGGTCGGCGTCGGGCGGATGGTCGCGGCCGTGGAAGAGGTTCCAGCAGATTGCGGTGAACTCCACGCCCGTAGTATCCGCTGCTTGCCTGGCCCAGTGAACGACAAGCGCGACTTCCTCACCGGCGAGGAGCTGGGGGCCTTCGAGCTCGGCCAGCTGCTCGACCGCGCCGCCGAGCTGAAAGCGGGCAAGGCCGAGCGCCTCGGGGCCGACAGCCTGGCCGGCCGCAGCGTCGCCCTCGTCTTCGAGGTGCCCTCGACCCGGACCCGGGTCTCCTTCGATGTCGGCGTCGCCGAGCTCGGCGGTCACCCGGTCGTCCTCCGCGGCGACGAAATGCAGCTCGCCCGCGGCGAGTCGATCGGCGACACCGCCCGGGTCCTCTCCCGCTTCGTCGACGCGATCGTGATCCGCTCAAGCTCCCACCAGAACGTCGAGGCGCTTGCCGCCGAGGCCTCGGTGCCGGTGATCAACGCGCTGACCCCGGTCGGCCACCCCTGCCAGGCGCTGGCCGACCTGCTGACCCTGCGCGAGCGCTTCGGCGACCTCGACGGGCTGCGGCTCGCCTACGTCGGCGACGGCAACAACGTCGCCCGCTCCCTGGCCCTGGTTGGCGAGCGGGCCGGGGTGGAGGTGGTGGTCGCGGCGCCGCCCGGCTACCAGCTGGAGGAGGGGACCGGCGAGGCTGAGCTGACCGCCGACCCGCGCGCCGCCGCCGCTGGCGCCGACGCTCTCTACACCGACGTCTGGGTCAGCCTCAACGACCCGCCGGCCGAGGCCGAGCGGCGGCTGCGCGACCTCGCCCCGTTCCGCCTCGACGCCGACCTCGTCGCCGCCGCCAAGGACGAGGCGATCGTCATGCACTGCCTGCCCGCCCACCCGGGCGAGGAGATCGCCGCCGACGTCCTCTACTCGGAGCGCTCGGTGGTCTGGGACCAGGCGGAGAACCGGCTGCATGCGCAGAAGGCGCTGCTGGAGCTGCTGCTCGGCTGATGTATCCCGAGCTCCACATCGGCCCGGTCACCCTGCAGACCTTCGGCCTCTGCTTCGCCCTCGCCTTCCTCTCTGCCGGCGCGCTGGTCTGGAAGCGCTTCCGGGAGCTCGGCAAGCCGGGCGACTGGGCCTATGAGATGGCCTTCGCGGCGCTGATCGGCGGCGTCGTCGGCTCCCGGGTCTACTTCATCGTCCAGAACTACGACGAGGTCAAGAACGACCTCCTCGGCAACCTCTTCGGCGGCGCCGGACTGGTCTGGTACGGCGGCGCGATCGGCGGCGCCGTGGCGGTGATCGCCTGGGCCTGGTGGCGCGGCTTCCTCAACCTCACCCTGCTCGACGTCGCCGCCCCGGCGCTGGCGCTCGGCTACGCGCTCGGCCGCTGCGGATGCCAGCTCTCCGGTGACGGCGACTACGGCAAGCCGTGGAACGGGCCCTGGGCGATGTCCTATCCGAACGGGACGGTGCCGACGGATCGCACCGTCCACCCGACCCCGATCTACGAGACGCTGGCGATGGGGCTCGGCGCCTGGATCCTCTGGCAGCTGCGCGACCGGGTCCGGGCCGGCTGCCTGTTCGCGCTCTATCTCGTCTATGCGGGGTGCGAGCGCTTCCTGGTCGAGTTCATCCGCCGCAACGCCGAGGACTCGGTCGGGCTGACCACTGCCCAGCTCGAGTCGCTGGGGATGATCGTGATCGGAGCGGTCTGGATCGCTATCGTCATCCGTCGCCACGGAGGCATCGGCCTTCCCGCGGCGGACCGGGCGGTGCCCAGCACGACCTGAAGCGCGCTCCGGCGCGAAGCGGGGGTTGAGCCGGCGGCGCCCCGCCTGTTACCTTGCGCAAGAACTTTTGTGGTAATCGGAAACTTCGAATGGAGGAAATCGAGAAGATGTCGGCGGTGGACACTCAAAGGCAGGAGGGGCCCTCGGCGCGCACCGTGAGCGCGCTGCTCGATGACGCGGCCGAGCGAATCGCGGCGGCCGGGGTCGAGGACGCCCGCACCGACGCCGAAATCCTCGTCGCCGACGCGCTCGGCGTGGCGCCGTCGGAGCTCTCCGTGGAGAGCGCCGAGGAGGTCAGCGAGGAGCAGGCGGCGGCGATCGAGGCGCGGGTGGCGCGCCGGGTCGAACGCCAGCCGATCGCCTACATCCTCGGCCGGGCGCCGTTCCGCAACCTCGAGATCGCCGTCGACGAGCGGGTGCTGTGGCCGCGCAGAGAGACCGAGCTGCTGGTCCAGGTCGGCTCCGAACTGCCCAATGGCGCGCGCGTGCACGAGGTCGGCACCGGCTCCGGCGCAATCGCGCTGGCGCTGATCTCCGAGCGGCCCGACCTCCGGGTCACCGCCTCGGACCTCTCGCCGGAGGCGGTCGAAGCCGCCCGCGAGAACGCCGAGCGGCTCGGTCTCGAGCTCGACGTCTCGGTCGGCGTCGGCCTCCCCGACGACCTCGAGGACGTCGACCTGGTGATCGCCAACCTGCCCTACGTCACCGACGAGACGATCTTCGAGCGCTCGCCGGAGATCCAGAAGGAGCCGCGGATCGCGGTCACCGGCGACTGCGGCGAGGACGGCCTCGGAGTGATTCGCGGCCTGGTCGCGGAAACGCCGTCAGGGTGGCGGATGGCGCTGGAGCACGACACCCACCATGGTCCGGCGATGCAGGAGCTGCTGAGCGACGCCACTACCCTTCGCGACTATGAGGGGAACGAGCGGGTGACGGTCGGCTCCGCCCCATGAGGGACGGCTTTGGTCGATGAGTGACGAGCCGGCGGCGGACGCCGTCGAGGAGGACACGCCCGCCGAGGGCGAGGCGACCGCCGATGTCGGCGTCGCCACCGACGCGACCGGCGATCGCTCGGCGGCGGCGAGCGAGGCGCAGCGCCGGGCCAAGGTCGAGCGCCTGCGCACGGCGGAGATCAATCCCTACCCGCACAACTTCTACGGCCGCACCCACGTCGAGGAGATCCTCGCCGCCCACGACCCGGCGGCGCTGGGCGAGGGCGAACACGAGGAGCTCGGCTACCGGGTGATGGGCCGGGTGACCGGCAAGCGCGGCCACGGCAAGGTCGTCTTCCTCGACGTCCGCGACATCACCGGCTCGATTCAGGCGGTCGCCAAACGCGACAAGCTCGGCGGGGAGGCCTTCGAGCGGATCGAAGAACTCGACATCGGCGACGAGGTCGGGGTCGAGGGCGTCGTCTACGTGACCAAACGCGGCCAGCTTGCGATCGGGGTCGGCGAGTGCACGCTGCTGGCCAAGGCGCTGCTCGACCCGCCCGACCTCTTCCACGGGATCTCCGACCCGGAGCTGCGCTACCGCCAGCGCGAACTCGACCTAATGGCGAACGAGGACTCGCGGGAGATCTTCAAGAAGCGCTCGGATTTGACCTTCGCGATCCGCCGCCACATGCACGAGCGCGGCTGGGTCGAGCTGGAAACGCCGGTCCTGCAGCGGCTCACCGGCGGCGCCGCGGCGCGCCCCTTCGTCACCCACCACAACGCGCTCGACCGCGACCTCTACCTGCGCACCGCGACCGAGCTCTACCTGAAGCGGGCGATCGTCGGCGGCTTCGAGGACGTCTACGAGTTTGGCAAGTTCTTCCGCAACGAGGGGATGTCGCCCCAGCACAACCCCGAGTTCACGATGCTGGAGATGTTCGTCGGCGGGGCCGACTGGACCGGGGTGATGGAGTTCATCGAGGTGCTGGTCGCCAACGTGGTCGAGGCGGTGATGGGGACGACGGTGGTCGAGCGCGACGGGGTGGAGATCGACTTCGCGGCGCCCTGGCCGCGGGTGGTGCTCCGCGACGAGCTGCTGAAGGAGACCGGGGTCGACATCTACGAGGCGAGCCGCGACGAGCTGGCCGAGCTGGCCGGGCCCGACGCCGAGGAGGACGACGACTGGGCCGGCCTGGTCGACACCCTGCAGGGCAAGCTGATCGAGCCGAAGCTGATCCAGCCGACCTACATCACCGTGCTGCCGATCGACATCTGGCCGCTGGTCAAGGTCCACCCGGACGACCCCAAGGTCTGCGAGGCCTTCGACGGGATCGTCGCCGGGATGGAGATCGCCGGCGGCGGCACCGACGTCAACGACCCGGTCGAGCAGCGCGAACGCTTCATCGGCCAGCGCGAACGCCAGGAGAAAGGCGCCGAGGAGGACCCGCACCCCCACGACGAGGAGTTCGTGCGGGCGCTCGAATACGGGATGCCGCCGGCCAGCGGCGTCGGCCTCGGCATCGACCGGCTGCTGATGATCATGACCGGGGCGAAGAGCCTGCGCGACGTGATCATCTACCCGGCGATGCGGGAGCTGAAGTCGGGCTAGTTCTGGATCAGCTTCACGGTTCGCTTCAGGGCCGCGGGGCTGCCACCGCTTGGCGCGAAGGCGATCTTCACCGCCACCTGGAGCTTTCCGGTCGCCGCCAGCGAGCCGGCGAAGCGCGGCTTAGCGGCGATCTTCAGCGCGAGGACCGAGGGCCTGCCCACCGCGCGCGTTACCGACTCCACCTTCTTGCCGCTGAGGCTGAGGCTGCCGGCACCCGGGACCCGCACCTTCAGAGTTGCGGTGCCGCTCTTCTTGTTCAGCTTGGTCCCGAGCAGGCCGATCTTGTTCGACGGCGGGACGGGCCTCGCCGCCGCCGGCGGGGTGCCGGCGCCCCCTCCACCGCCGCCCGGGGTGGGAGCGGGTTCAGGTTCCGGTTTTGCCCGGAAGGCTGCTTCGGCGCCGTGGGCCAGCGCTTCGACCTCGGCCTGCGTGTAGGCCTGAACGAAGACGAAGCGCTTGGTCGCCTCGCCGCCGGCCGGGATCGTCGCGGTCTGCTGGAAGCGGAAGGTGCTTTCGAAGAGGCGTCTGGCGGTGAAGGTCGCGGGGGAGGCGGGCTCGCCAAAGACGATCGCGGCGCGCCCGGTTTCCTTGTCGCCGTCGGGGGCGCCGTCGACGCTGAGGTAAATCGCGCCTGGGGCGGAGTCGTCGAAGCTGACGCTTTCGCCGGGGTCGGGGCTGAGTACGGTTTCGGCGCCCGGAAACGAGTAGTCGATGTTGACGGCGTTCGGATAGCCGAGCTGCTGGGCGTTCTCGGGCCGCGTGTCGAGGGTGTGGGTTTCGCCGTCGGTGCTGAGGAAGCGATCGCTGACCGTGGTCATCAGCCCGTCGTGGCTCTGGACGGTGGTCTGCTCGAGGTGAACGCCGGTGTCGACGTAGGAGGGGCAGCTGGCCTCGGTCGGCGGATAGTCGGCTTGGGGGCAGCGGACGATCTCGCTCGAGTTGACGATCGTCACGTCGCCCGTCGCCGGGTCCTGGTCGTAGGTGTAGGAGAAGGTCGGAAACCCGCTGGCTTCGCGGTTGGGGGCGGTGGTGGCGGTATAGGCGTTGGCGCCGTCGACCTGGATCGCCGAGCGCGTCTGGCCGTTGCTGCCGGCGCCGGTCAGCGAGTCGTTGCAATACAAGGTGGTGGTGGTCTTTTCGAGCCGAGCCGGGTCGAAGAGGTGGCCGTCGCCGACACCGCATTCGCCGGGCCCGTAGTAGTCGAAGGAGCCTTCCAACTGTTGGCCCCAGAAGAAGTGGCTATAGAGGTCGCCGGCGTTGGGCCCGTCGGAGATTTCGTTGGGAAAGTCTTCGCTGGTCGCGAGCACCGGGCCGGTCAGCTGGGAGAGGGCGGATGGGGGCGGTTCGGATCCGGTCGGAATGGCAGCCAGGCGACACAGCGTGGCGCGCAGGGGGGCGATGGGAACGCCGGCCGAGAAGCTGCCGTCGTCTTCGACCAGGACGTTGGCGGCGACCGGCTTCGATTCGGTGCCGGCGTCGTAGTAGCAGCGGATGTCGACTTCGCCTCCCGGGGTCGCGTTCGAAGTGCCGGTGATCCCCAGCTGCGGGCCGCTGGGGTCGTAGAGCAGGTAGCTGGGGCTTTTGGGAGAGTCGATGTTGCTGGTCAGCGGTGCCGCGGCGGCGCTCGTCGCGGCCAGGAGCACCGCCAGCGCGGTCGCGGCTGCCACCGCCACGACCCTTCGCCTGATCGTCTCGACTCGCTCCGCAGTTGATCGCATTCTCCGCCATCGACAGCGAGCCCCGGAATCTGAAGCCGAGCAGGTCTGCCGCCGGCGCAGGTACCCCGGAGATGGGCATAGACTCGGGGCGTGAGCTCGCTGGGGAGGAGAGTGGTCTTCGCGGCGGCGCTGGTCTTGGCGCTGGCGCTCGGCGCGCAGGCGGCCGCGGCGGCGACGCGCTACGCCTCGCCGGACGGCAGCGGCGCCAACCCCTGCGCGGAAAGCGACCCCTGCCCGTTCTACGACGCGATCAACGAAGCGAAAGACGGCGACGAAGTGATCCTGCTGCCGGGGACCTACGAAGAAAGCAAATTCGCGATCCTGCGGGCGGTCTCGGTCGGCGGCCGGACGGGAGCGCCGCCGCCGGTGCTGAAGTTCTTCGGCGGGCCCCTGGCGGTGGAGAACGCCGGGGCCACCCTCCACGACGTCCGGATCGAGCTCGGCAGCGAATCGATGACGACGCCGCTCGAAGTCTTTTTCGGCACGGTCGAACGCGTCTTCGCCACCGACCGGGGCCCCGACGGGAAAGGGCTCGGCGGCGGTGCCTGCGCGTTCCACCAGGCCCTCGTCCGCGACACGGTCTGCGCCGGCTTCACCATCGTCGAGTCGGGCGAAATAGCCGGCCCGGAGAGCGTCAAGCTGGTCAACGTCGACGCCCAGCCCCTCCTCCTGGGCGCCAGTGCGGGCCAGCACATGGACATCGAAGTCCTCAACTCGATCGCTCTCCCCGATCCGGAAAGCGGCAATTCGATCATCTACGACGTTTCCGAAAACGCCTCGGCCTCGATCGTCATCTCCCATTCGGCGTACGGCAAGACCGAAGACATCAGCTCCGGAACCGACTTCACGGTGCAGACCGAAGCCAACGTCTCGGCACCGCCCCTCCTCGTCGACCCCGCCGCCGGCGACTTCCGCGAGCTCCCTGGCTCGCCCACCATCGATGCCGGCCTGGCCAGCCCCCTGGCCGGAGCCACCGACCTCGCCGGCCTTCCCCGAGTCCAGCCCGCCTGTCCCGGCGCCCTTCCGGACATCGGCGCCTACGAGCTCCCCTCGAGCGCGCCCTGCCCGGGCCCGGCCGCCGTCCCGATCTCGATTTCCGCTCCCGCCAAGGCGACGGTCAAAGTCGGCAAGCTGAAGCGGAACCTCCGCAAAGGCACCGCGATCCTCTCCGCCACCGTCTCCGGCCCCGGCAAAGTCGTCCTCAGCGGCAAGGGCCTGAAGAAGGCCACCGCCAGCCCCCACGGCGTCGAAACCATCAAGCTCAAACTCCAAGCCAAGGGCAAGGCCCTAGACAAGCTCAAGCGAAACGGCGCCGTCAAGCTCAAGGCCAAGGTCGCCTTCACCCCCCTCGGCGGCACCGCCGTCAAGGCGACGAAGAAGCTGAAGCTGAAGCTCCGTCCCTAGACCCCTTGCAGCGCTATCCCGGTCCCCACCAGACCGGAATGCCCCACCCCTCCCGCCCGAGTAGCATTCCCTGTCTTGCGCCCGTAGCTCAGTGGTCAACGGGTCCTTTCGGGGGCCCAAAGAGCGTCGGTCTTTCAAGCCGAAGGTCGCGGGTTCGACTCCCGTCGGGCGCATTCGCTGCTGTTCCTTGTGGTTCCGGGTTTTGCCCGGTGTGGAGCCAGATCCTCGGCTTCGTCTCTGAATTGCGTTCCGTCGCCTTCCGGGCGATTCCGAGGCGTTCCGGCGTATCCGTGTCTCATTTCGGTCTCATCCCGCCCTTTGCCCCGAGTGGCGCTATTAATCTCGCACGGACGAACGAGGGGTTTGGCCGGTATATCGTTGTGCCCCTCCGGTACGCGAGAGGGTATCGAGGGGAACCAAGAATGCCGCATCTTGATGCAGCCACCATCCATGCTGACCTTTGAGGAGGCGCTGACACGTGCGGGCGAGGTGCACCGAAAGCGGCATCTCCTGCTCGGAAACGGCTTCTCTATTGCGGCCCGTCCAGAGAGCTTTCGCTACGGACGCCTGCTTGAAGAGGCTGATCTTGCCGCCCTCACCGTTCCCGGCGGTGACCTATTCGCGAGCGAGAAAACCTCCGATTTCGAGGCCGTGATCCGCGCACTGCGTACGACTTCGCGGATGGTCGGATTCTACAAGACTCGTGATCGAGGTTTAGCCAAGCGGCTAGCCGACGATGCCGAGCGGCTAAAGGAGATTCTGGCTGCCACCCTCGCCAGCAAGCATCCGGACTATGTTGGCGCGATAGATAGAGAGGAGTACCAAGCGGCTCGTCACTTCTTAGGTCATTTCGAGCGCTTCTTCACGCTGAACTATGACCTGCTTCTCTATTGGGCGCTGCTGCAGGCCTTGAGCCCGAGCTACAGCATGACGATGGCTTTCGCGCTGATCCGAACGATCCGGACGCTCCGTGGGTTGCCTGGAACGATTACAACCAATATCGACAAAACGTTTACTTCGTCCATGGCGGTCTTCATTTATATGCGGATGGGGCGACGCTGCGAAAGCTGACCTTCAAGCGAACCGACGTACCACTAATGGATCAGATTCGCGCCCAGCTTGACGACGGAGTCTTCCCGCTCATCGTCACCGAGGGAACCTCAGAGGAAAAGCACGCAGCGATCCTTCATCATGGCTACCTAGCAAAGTCCCTGCGCGCATTGACGAGTTGCGAAGGCTCACTTTTCATCCATGGCCATTCGCTTGATCCAAATGATCGGCATGTCCTGCGCGGGATTATTGAAGGCAAGTTCAAGTCAATCTTTGTCAGCTTGCACGGCAAGCCTGACTCAAAGGCCAACGACACGATCCGTAACGCCGCAGAGGGGCTGGCGGCCGCTCGACCGAAGAAGAAGCCATTGTTGGTCGAGTTCTACGACGCAAAGTCAGCGGCTGCATGGGGCTGACGCCGCGTATGCGAGCGCGATTCAGATATCCCCTTAACCCGGTGTCGACCGTTCACGCTTGGTGATGACCCAGCCTCTGAAGATTCCTAATGACCTGAGAGTCGTCCACGAGTTCATTCGCGAGGGGGCTTCTGCCTATCTGGAGGAGGAGAACTCGACCTGGTACGACGGTCGCATCTGGAGGTTCCCGGCCAAGTCTGGCTTGTTCTACCTAAGGGTTGCCCCCAGGCATGTGGATTTCGTATTACGGGCACTCCAAGGAGTTATTGAAGCCAGCGAAAGGCGGGGTCTTGAAATCGGCCCGGTGCGTGGTTCGCGGCTCCACCGCCCTGGCGTCGGCATCGGATCGCGAGGGAATCTCGCCGCGATCGAAGTTGTTGAACTCCGCGAGCTGGCCTATGGCAGTGAGAAGGATGTGGATCAATGGCGCTGGGTCAACGAGATGCGGCTGCCGGGCGAGCAGTCCCCTGCAACTCGGCCGAAGATCCCGAGAGGAAACGGCAAGCTTCGAGTTGTTCTTCCGAGGCGGCACGATTGGCCTGACTCGAGGGGCCCCGGGTGGCGACGAACTTTCACGGGTCTTGCCGGTGGGCCATTTCAGAAATCCCTGACAGACCTTGTGGCCTCGCTTGAGGATCGCGCAAAGGCTGGCGCCTGATCTAGCCGAAAAACGAGCGGAGAAGAGGCTCGATCTCAGACCAGATAACAGAGACACCGCTTGCAGTGGATGCAACGGCTGCGATCGTCTGCATCAAGGTTTGCACGACTACTCTCCGCCGCTGATCCGATTGCTTGTTCGCTTCCTCGGCAAGAACGGAGATCGACTCGATCAGTTCTCTCTTCGCCTCTTCCTGAAGCTGCTCGTCATTGAGCACGGCTTCCGTAAGCCGAGTAAGCCCAGTGCGAATCTCCTGTGCCTCGTCACCAAGGATCGTGAGGTTTGATTCGACATCGCCGACGATACTGCCGAGGTTGAGGGTTCCAATCTGGCTGTCGCTGATCTTGAGGTGGATTCCGCTCGACCCTTCCATCCTTCGCATCATGGCAGCCTGCCGCCACTCGCCGTGTAGGTCCGCCAACGCTCCATAGAAGCGCTCCCGAGCCCAAGTGCCCCCTACCAACGTTTGACACTCGTAGAACCACTTGCGGTGGTGAGCCGGCAGGCCGCGGTGAAATTCGCATAGGTGCTCCCCGACCCCGATCACGCGACTTAGCTTCTCCTCGGAGGGTCCCGAGGCAGTAGCCGCATTTCGGAGCTCCCAATGAATCTTTCCGAGGGCATGCGCCTGAAGGGTTGCAAGCTCCTTAATCGCGTGGCATCGCCAAAAGAAACGCCGCCGGCCAGATGGAGAGAAGTGGCGAGGCGAGGTCAAGACAGCGAGGCTCCCTCGTGAGGCTAGGACTCGGTCCCCGTTGTACTTTCCGTAGAGGCTCGCTCTTGCCTCCACCCAGCCCTTGCGGATCTCGGCATAGTTGGCGTCCAGCGTGAGTAGGCCAGCAAGTTCTTCTTCGGAGAACGTCTCGGGATCGGCCCCCAGGGACACCGCAAAGGTCGGTTCGACCCGGTGGTATTTCGGAGGTTCTCCGATTATTGCCTGCGCCACGAGGTTGCCGAGGCTCTTGATGAAGTCGGGCGCTAGGCTTGAATGCGCCCCTCGCATTTCTAGGCGGAACTGGGGTTCTCCCCGGCGTCCGATCAGCGAAGTGATCAATGGGATCACTGCGGACAGGTCACGCTCGCTATCAAAAACAAGGGAGAACGTAAGGGTGACCGAGACTCCTCCATACGGGTAAATGTGGATATATGCGCTCGGGTTTATTTGTACCCCGGTAAGAAGCGCTTGTGCCTCATCGGAAAGCGGTGCCAACGCAATGCGTCGTTGCGGCTCTACGGAAAATGCAAAGTGCCAAGTGCTCTCGTTATCTGAGATGTAGTAATCGGTCGTGCCCTCCGTTGCGATTCGACTAGTTAGCTCGCGACCGCGAGTTGACTTGTACGTGTCGGCAAGCCGCCAGTGGCTAAGTAGCTCGTCCGTCCGCGGGGCGAGGCGGACTCCAGTCGGAGAAGCTCGAATCGCGCTCGGTGGGAAGCAGGCATGCCCATAGTCATGGCCGATCGCCCTGTGCTCGACCTGAGCCTTCGGCTTCACGCGCAGTGCTCCTAGGCCGGGAATGAAGGGCAGGCGTGAGCCAAGTCCATCTCGTTTCCCGTAGTAGAGCCAGGTCCCGGTTGCGGCTCCAAGCTCAAGAAGCTCGGAGACCGCAGTCTCACGCAGTAGAACCCGAAAGGGAGGTCGAATCTCCTCCTCGTTGCCTTGAAGCAGAGGGTCGAGGACAAAACTGTCCTGCAGCGTGAGATAGACGTGACGCATAGTCAAGAAAGGCGGCCTCACCAAGCGCAGAACGAATCACGCGCACGCCAACTCCCCACAACCTGGAAGGTCCGGGTGAGGCCGCTCTCCCATACTAAGGGCGAAGGCGTCCTGCTGGCTATCGCTGCGAACCCGAGGACTCCTGGCCATCAACCGCGATGATCCTGAATGTCGGGGTCAGAAGCGACCTTCAGCTGATAGCGGCTGCACGTTCAGTAGCGCCGCCGCCGCAATGGCTGCTCCAGCGCCACCTCTCCCGGCTCAATGGATCAATCAGCTGGTTCCGTCATCGCTCCGAAAGCCGGCATCGTCGGTATGACTTTCCCTTCGGATTCAGCTTCGTCTCCGAGGCGACTCTCCCGAATCGCGACGGCACGAGCTAAATAGATCAAGGCGGCTCGTGCGGTTCGCAGCAGCCAGAGCAAGCTATCCAGCAACTCCGACCAGGAGACCCGATCCAAAAACTCTCCAGTGGCTGCCCCATCCTCGCCCCATTCATGCACTACGAGGAAGCGGTGCGTCGCTGCATGGCGACGATGAATGAGTTCCGCAAGGCGAGTCTTCCGTTCTAGGTCACAACTCAAATCGCAGAGTGCGAGAAGACCTCGATTGAAGGACTGTTTCTCGAATTCATGACGGAAGGGCGCTTCCATTCGTTTTTCTCGTCTCTGATTTCGAGGATGCCAGAGCGAAGGGAAATAAACATCTTTAACCCTCCCAGTACTAAGGTAGAGGTGAGTGAAGCTAGCGACCTTGTCAAGCAGGTTGGCGGCTGCGGTGAATGCCTGAATTCCCATGCCGACGCGAGTTCCCCATCGGGCGTAGCTAAGGCTATCTATGAACCTCGTACGCGAACTGACGTTGGAGGCTTGCTCGCGGATCGGGCTGGTCGGGTCACTGACTAGCCAGGCGCTGTAGCGAGCAGCAACGAAATCCTGCTTGATGGCGTTGAAGGCATCATGGAGAACATCAATACGGTCGGGTCCTGCCGCATCACCGATGTCACTGATGAGCCGTCGGAAGTAGAGGGGGTCTAGGGACTCGTCATCTTCGCGTAAGCATCCAAGCGAGACATGCAGAAACAGACTCTCGCGCCTGCACCAGTCGAGGTATGGATCCTTCCACGGATCAGTCGATGACGAATGAATATGTCCTTTGTGAGAGGAATCGTCGTCCGTGGTGCTGGTGATCTTAATTCTTCTGCGAGTTGTCTCGAAGGTGGCGTAGGCATTTGGGCCGCTCGCAGCCATGATTCCGTCACGGTCTTTGAGGGCAGCGTCAAGTGCCTCTACTGCTTGGCTCAGCACTGCCGACGTGTGTCCCTCGGACAAATGGGCGACGTGGGCCAAGGCCACGCCCTTGTTGCCGCTCGCCATCCCAAAGGCGGGGTTGATGGCCAGTGCTTTGTCATAGACCTCGATTGACTCGAGGTCTCGGCCAAGCATGTCGAACCCGTTGCCGAGGTTGGTAAGTGCCTGCAGGCGCAGGGAATCGTCCGCATCCTTGTCATCCCCAACCTTCAAATAGGCCTCTCTGGCTAGGTCAAGATTGTGCCGCTGGGTCTCAAGAGCAGCGGCGTGTCCCTCCGTCCTAACGATCGCGCGAAAGGTTGCTTCGGCGGTCGAGGCTTGGTTGTAGAGAAGATGCGGATTACCAGGCTTCGAATCCGTCAACTCGGCCCAAACCTGCCCTGCCTTCTCAAGTAGATGGATGTCATCCCGATCGACACCGACCTCGGCCGCCGTCCAGGCGCGAAGTTGGCGGACGGCCCAATTGTTTCCGGTCAACCCGTCGGCTAAGACCAGGGCGCCATCGCCATCGCCAGCGTTGACTAGCTGACGAAGGGCTTGGGTTGCCTCCTCTATCTCTTGATCGTTGTTGACCTCGATAACTCGAAGGTAGCGAAGCGCTGAGTAGTAGAGCGATGAACTTCTGAGCAGGAGGCCGAGGTCGCGATGTGGGAGGCCTACGAGGCCGCCCCATCATTGCCCGGGTCTCATCGCGGTCACATCAGCGTCGGAATGTCACTTCCCACCCCGATGTCCCTCCTCCTTTTAATCCGGCGAAGAATGGCTCTGGAAAGACGCTAGAGATGGTTTGGAATCAGCGCGAAGGATTGCTTCTGGGCGGCTTTCCGTAGCTCCTTGTCCCAGCAGGCGAAGTCGAGATCCTCGCCGTTCGCAAAGGAGAGGGCTCCGGCCAGGTGAACAGCGTCGTAGGCGCGAAGCGAGTGCTTCCGGGCACTCTCGGCGGCACTCGCAAGAAGTGCGTCGTCGACGGCATGGCTGAAGATCCCACGCCAGATGTTCTCCAGATCCTCTTGTGCCCGGTTGAGTTGGGTCGGAGTCAGTCGTCGGCCCTTGCGCATCCGGACTAAGGCCGCGGTCGCCTCGACATAGGCAATCGCCGTGGTGCGGATTCCGTCAGCCTCGGCATAGGCGCTTCGGGCCTCGTCGGCTCCGGGCTCGTCGACCAGAAGCTTGATCAGCGCGCTGGTATCGAGGTAAAGGCTCAGCGCCGACCCTCGGAGATGTACTCCGCAGCGCTCTTGCCCTCGCCGCGGAGCTTGGCAGGCTTGGTTGGCAGGTACCGCGGGCCTTCCGGTGCTCGAACGGTTCCGTCCGCAATCAGGGCCGACAGGTGGGGCGAGGTGTTCGTGGAGACGATCCGAGCCACTGGGCGGCCGTGCTTCGTCACCGTGATCGCTTCGCCCTCCTCGACTCGATCGATGATCGAGCTGGCTTTGTCCTTCAGTTCGCGGATGCCTACGGTCGCGTTCTCCATAGTGGCCATATTCTAGCGCTAAATGGCCAGCATGCTCACGGGTCGACGCGAGGTCGGCGAGAGCGCCGCCGCAGGTAGAGAAGCAGGACTCCCAGGGTTACCCACCCATTCCGAAGGGTGGGCTCTACCCCGTCTGAGCGTGCCCGCCTGACGGGCCGCACCGGTCATCGCTCACTTCTGCTTTCACGCAAGAGCAGTTGTGCCAGGATCGCCGCATGGCAGATAAATCGCCGCGGACCAACTCCGCGAGCTCGGCGTGAAAAATGCAAATGTCCTCATGCGGATGGCCGAGCGCGGCCAGCTCCTCGCCCTGAGGTGCGAGATGCCGCAGTGCTACCACCACAAGGGGCGCGGCGCTTTCGATCCGGTCGGGACCCCGGGCAACAAGTGGACGCCCTCACGCGACCACTACCCGACGCTCAAATCGGATGGCGGTAGGTTCGTCGCCGAGAACGTTCGACTCGCCCACTCTTGGTGCAACAAGCGGGACTGGGGCTGGCGGGCGCAAGTCCGGACGCAGCTCGCGAAGGGAAAGTCCCTCGCCAACATCGCCGAGTTCCTGAACCGCAAGGGTGTTCCCCCCGCACACGGCGCGAACCAATGGACGGCCGCCATGGTGCGCAAGGCCTACGTGTCCTAGTCCGGGTTCGGCGCTGGGTGTCGCTTCGCGCGATACGCATCAGCCGTCTTCTCCCAAGGATGATCCTCGCGCTGGCAAGGCCGGATCGCTCCTATCGGGATGTTGCTCGGCCGGGAGGGCGACGGCGCGGGCGTGGCGGGCAACTTGTGCGACGGCGTGCCTTTGGGCGGCACGAAGCCGCGCCCCTGTGGAGCTATAGGTTCCACTCGTGGGAGAGCGGGCTTTCTTTCAGATCGCGGTCGCGCTGATACCCCTGCTGACGTTCGGCGGTCTGCTAGTCAGCCGTCCGGCGGAAGAAAATCGCTCCTCGCCTCGGAAGATACGGGCGGCCGAGCCCTTGGAGGCAATGGGCATCCTTCTGCTCGGCCTTTTCGCGGTTGTCGCCGAGACGATCGCTATACGAGGAGCCGTGACCGGGAATACCAGCACTGTCGACCGGCTCATCGTCATTTCGATGATCTACGCCGGCATGATCGCGATCGTGGCGCGCGCGGCGTGGCCGAGATTTGCGCGAGTCTTCGACCTCACGGTTTTCAAGGGAACTGCGTTCGAGCCCAAAGCCCGACGATGGAAACGAGCGATGGTAGTCGGAATAGCGGTGATGGTGGCCGTGACGGCGTTCTTCTCGATTAAGGGTCTGAACGACGCCATTCGCCTCGGAGAGGGCGAATCTCGCTTGCATCGTATTGAACAGGTCGAAGTCCAGATGGAAGCGTCTTACCGCCGTCTAGAGGCAATCAGCCGACGCAAAAACGCGGTCCTGGTGAAAGCAAAAGCACTCGCCGATAAGGGAGCCAATCTGTCGCCAGCCGAGAGATTCCAACAGCGGACCCTGGGGGACGAATACAAAGCGGCCCTAAGAACCGAGGACTTGGAGCTGAACCGGGTCGCGCAACTGGCCGAGGAACAAAAGCATCTCTACGAAACCGCGATCCCCTGACCCTGGTGTAGGTTTTCTAAGGTCACGATGGCGGCCCCGCACCTCGCGGTGATCTGGCTTCAGCCGCCCGGCTCGACAAGCTACGGGCGATCCTCGTTGAGGCACTGGAGGAACCGACGCTCGATCCGCTGCTCGACCTCTACTCCGACCTGAACGCAGTTTCTGCGCCGGCTTGACGCTTCTGCTTCGCGCGAAAAGCAGAAGTGCCCCGCGCGGCGCTTGGGCGCCAGGGGTCCCGATCCTTGCCCAGGAATCGTGACCAGCCGCACAGCCAGCCCGCCTCGGCGCGAGGAGGATTAGCCTCAGAGCATGAGCAGGAAAGCCGCAGAAGAAGCGTTGAGGCGAATGCTGGTCCGCTACCCGATCCGATCGCTCGAAGACTTCCTGATCGGGACGCCTCTCAACGCCGACGCCCAACTCAACGACGGCTGGAACGCCTACTTCCCGGTGAAGGGCTGCGAGCTGGAGGCGACGATCCTTTTCTCCGACATCACCAGCTTCTCGGCGAGGACGCTTGACCTGACCCCGGTAGAGACCTTGGCCTTCGTCAACAACTTCTTCTCCTGGATCACCGCCGAGGCGCTTCGCGGTCGGAAGGGCGTGATCGACAAGTACATCGGCGACGAGATCATGGTCGTCTTCTCCGAGGACTTTGGCTCCGAGGACCCCTTCCGAGAAGCTGTCGAAACCGCTCGGTTCATGGCCGAACACGATGTCCATTCCTACCTCCCCCATATCGGCCTTGCGTCGGGTCGCGTTGTGATTGGTTACGTCGGCACGCCGATGAAATACAGCGCCACCGTTCTGGGTGCGCCGGTGGCGATGGCCGCTCGCTGCGCTGGCGTCACTCCCGAGCTTCCCGAGGAGACCTTCTATTCGACCTCGATCTCGTTCCCGGACGAGTCCTGGGCCGAGCGAGACTTCGATGAGGTCTTCCCGCCGAGGAAAATCCGAACGAATGAGGCCGAACGGGAGGCAGGATCGCCTGAGTTCATCGAGCAGCCCCACGCCTGGAAATTGCTCGATCCGCAGACCGTCGAGTTGAAGAACCTCCCCAACACCGCGATCCGCACGATCATCAACAAGGGAGGGCACTTCGGAAGCACCTCCGCAGAGGACCGCGCCCGCGAGTCGGTCAAATGGATGCGCGACCAAGGCTCGTACCGGCCTTGCTGGCGCGACGACGGCTGAGCGCCGTTCGTCGTTAGCTCTCGCGCGGCTTGACGACGCTGATGATCGGCGTCGGCGGCACCCCCGGAAGCGCAGGAAGGAAACCGAAGCGCTAACTCAGGGTGGGGATATCTCTCCCGGAGATCCCCAACCCACCGCAGCGAGGAGAAGCCGGGCGAATTTCTCCTCGGCGGTTTCCTGTCCTTCCGGGCTGTGCTGGCTCTCGAACGACAGGTGGTTCTTGTCGTCCAGGCGGAAGGCCCAGCCCGTGTTCCGCGTGAGGACGCTCGGCGACGCCTGGTAGTAGGTCGTACCGACCCCCACGCTCGCGACCTCGGGCCTGATCCGAACCATCTCGCAGACGGTGCTAGGAGCCTCGCTGTCGGTCAGTTCAAACGGCGTGAAGACGAGCTTGTAGAAGCGGTCCTCCTCCACGGCCACCAGGGTCGGCAGTCCCTCAATGGTGAGGACGATGGCGGTGGCACCATCGGGGATGAACTCGTACGCCTGGTAGAAGGCCGCGCTTTTGAACTCGTCCAACCGGGCTTTGCCTATCGGATGCGCTGTGGCCTGATAGAGGCTCGCGATGCCGTTCGCCATCTGCTGGGACAAGCGAACGGTGGTGTCCTGATCCATGCGTCTATGTATAGCCGGACGCCCGGACAGGCGGGGCCGGCTCAGCGCCCAGAAGCGGACCACACCGAACGCCACGACAAGGATCGCGACGGCGTAGGAGGTTGACTCAGAGAATTCGAGCTGATGGACTCCTCGCCCAAGTGCTGCCAATCATGTATTTCAAGTACTGCGCCCCCGGCCTCGTGTTCGTCCCCTTCGTTGCCGGGCTCGTCGTGGGGTGGTGGCTGGTGAGCGGGACGTACCAAGCCGAGTTCTTCCGAACTGCCGCCGAGGTCATCCCGGTCCTGCTCCTGGCCCTGGTGGTGGACATGAAGTCTCTCTCCATCGACATTTCTCCCCTAACGGGCCCCAAGGCGAAGGGATTCGTAGACGCCGTTGCGAGGGCCACCGAATTCGAGTTGAACGCGAGGGTCTTCGCCGCTGCGGCAATTGGGGTCCTCATCGTGGTAGCGGGCGAGATCATCTCGTTGCTGGTAGTCGGCGACGGGGAGCCTTCGGGGAAGTGGGAGCAGGGTTTCGTCTTGGGCGCCTGTTTCACGGGCCTCGCGATGGTCGCCGTGCGGGGAATCTCCGTGACGGGGCGACCGGCCGGGGACGGTCATTCAAGGGACACAGAGACACGCTGACGGGTTGCCTCGCGCGTGTGCGTATGGGCATCGTCGGGTGTGGCGGGGGTCCCGCCAGTCCGAGGGTCCGTTCGCCTCCTCCTGAGCAGCCCGACCCCGTTACAAATGGCTTGCCCTGGCACAAACCAAAACTAGGGCGGGACGTGCCTGATACGACCGGTCATCCGTGGGCCAGGCTGAGCTGGCTGGTCATCCACCAGGACGCGGAAGTCAGGGGCCTACATAAACGGGACGCAACACCCAGCAGAACCACTCCCCAAAGAACGACGGCCCAGATCCCTAGCGCCGCGCCAAGGAACCCTGCGATCACTACGGCCAGGACTACAGCGAGTAGGACCCGAAGAGGAGAAGGACTCGACGGCCAAGTCTGCGCACGCGGTCAGCCTAATTGCGACCGGGCCAGGTCTCGCTGGGGCGTTCGCGTTCCGCCGAGTCCTCGGCGTTCTCCTGCCTGTCGAGGTCCCACAGGACGCTTCCAACTAGGACTACCAAGGCCGCCCACACTGGATTCACTGAGAGAAGCAGAGCCAAGACCACTGAAGCCATCAGCAAGACCATGAAGCGAGCGGACTCTTTTCGAGCCGCGGGGGAGTCGGTGGCTAGGAAGACCAGTATCCCCACCACAGCCACCGCGGCCAGGATTTTATGCAGGGTCTCGGAAAGCGGAGCGAAGGCAGCGACGATCAGCAACCCGCAGGAGACAAATTGGAGCCGCAGTCTCCAATTGTTCTTACGCTCCTTGATCATCTCGGGGAAGCCTAGCTGTCGGCGCAGGGCCGAATCAACTCGTCCCGTCCGTCCGCGCCACTGTCCTCCGTCCTTTCAAGTTGAAGGTCGCGGGTTCGACTCCCGTGGGGAGCCGTAGTAGGCCGGTCACTGGCATCGCCCCTTGACTTGAGCGCGACCGCGAAGGAAGGTCTCCTCAATTGAGCGGCCTCCTCTCCGTCCACCTCGGCCGGCAGACGCCGAGGAGCTGGTCCGTCATCACCGTCGACGTGGGATGGAGGCACCAATGGGCAGTACCGAAGAGGGGGACGCGGTCGGCACGCCACCGGTCAAGGCCGCCGAGATGAAGCTGGAGGTCGTCGTCTTGGCGGTCTCCGACGTCGATCGGGCGAAGGGGTTTTATGAGGGCCTGGGGTGGCGGCTGGATGCTGACCTTGCGGTCGAGGAGGGTTACCGGGTGGTGCAGCTGACGCCGCCGGGGTCGGCTTGTTCGATCATCTTCGGCGAGGGCGTCAGTTCGGCTACGCCGGGGTCGGCTGAGGGGCTGCAACTATCGGTCTACGACATCGACGAAGTTCGCGCCGATCTGCTGGCTCGAGGGGTCGAGGTGTCGGAGCTGTTTCACGATGCGACCGGGATCTTTCACCACGCCGGCGAGATTGCGCGGCTGGACGGTCCCGCTCCCGAGCACGCCGACTACGGCAGCTTCGCCGCCTTCAGCGACCCGGACGGCAATGGCTGGCTGCTGCAGGAGATCAAGACCCGGCTTCCCGGCCGGTGAGGAGGAACGATGCCCACTTCATATGAGTCGGTCGAGGATTTGGCCGAGGCGCTCCGCCGCGCCGCCGCCGCCCACGGTGAGCACGAGAAGCGGATCGGCGAAGAGGATGCGAACTGGCCCGACTGGTACGCGCTGTACATGGTGCGGGAGCGCGGCGGCGAAGAGCTGCCGACTTGAGCGGCGCCGACTTCGACGCGATCGTCCTCGGCGGCGGCTCGCCTGGCGAGCACTGCGCCGGCGCCCTCGCGGAGGGCGGCCTCCGGGTGGCGATCGTCGAGCGCGAGCTGGTCGGGGGCGAGTGCTCCTACTGGGCCTGCATCCCCTCGAAGTCCCTGCTGCGCCCGGGCGAGGCGGTGCATGGCGCGCGCGAGGCGGCCGCCAGCGCCGAGGTCGACGTCGCGGCGGCGCTCGCTTGGCGGGATTTCATGGTCTCCGACCACTCCGACGCGGGCCAGGAGAAATGGCTCGCCGACAACGGGATCGAGCTGCTGCGTGGGACGGGGCGGCTAGCTGGCTCGGGGGCGGTCGAGGTTGACGGGGTTCGCCACACCGCCGAGCACATCGTCCTAGCCAACGGCGCCGACCCCTTCACTCCGCCGGTGCCGGGGCTGCGCGAGCTCGACGGCGTTTGGGGGACCCGCGAGGCGACCTCCATGCAGAGTGTGCCGAGCCACCTCCTGGTGCTTGGCGGCGGTCCCGCCGGGGTCGAGCTCGCGCAGGCCGTGAACCGCCTCGGCGGCACGGCGACGGTGATCGACGGCGCCGCCCACCTGCTCGCCCGCGAACCGCCGCCGCTCGGCGAAGCGCTCGGCCGAGTCCTGGCGGCGGAAGGGATCGAGCTGGTGCTCGGTGCTCAGGTGACTGGCGCGCGCCGTGAGGGGGAGGAGTACGCGCTCGACCTCGACGACGGACGCGAGCTGCGCGGGGACCGCATCCTGGTCGCGACCGGGCGGCGGCCGCGGGTCGATGGCATCGGCCTGGAGACGATCGGCATCGAGGCCGACCCCCATGGCGTCGCCGTCGACGATCGCCTGCGCGTCGCCGACGGGGTCTGGGCGATCGGTGACGTCAACGGTGCCTGGCCGCTGACCCACGTCGGCAAGTACGAGGCCGAGGTGGTGGCCGCGAACATCCTCGGCGAGGAGCGGCGGGTCAGCTACGCGGCGGTCCCGCGGGTCACCTACACCGATCCGCAGGCGGGCGCGGTAGGAGCCGGCGAAGCCGAGTTCAGTGGCACTGCCCGGCTCACCGAAATCGCCAAGACCGCCACCTACACCCATGCCTACGCCGACTCCGAGGGCTTCCTGACGCTGCTCTCCGACGGCGAGCGACTGACCGGCGCCTACGGCCTCGGGCCGGAGGCGGGGGAGTGGCTGCAGCAGGCGACCCTGGCGATCCGTGCCCAGGTGCCTCTCACTGTGTTGGTCGACACGATCCAGCCCTTCCCCACCTTTTCGGAGATCTACGTCGGCGCACTGAAAACGCTGCGGGGAGAAATCTCGAAAGCACCCTGACGGGCTGGATGAGATTTAGAGAAGGGAGGACACCATGAGCAACACCGACGAGCGAATGGTCGCGGCCCACTTCATCGTCTCCGATGACGTCGAGCGTTCGCGCCGCTTCTACAGTGAGGTATTGGGTGGCCGAACGGTGATCGGCGGCGAGGCTGGCGACCAGGTGACCTACGTCGCCTTCGCCAACACCTGGATCATCATCAACGTCGGCGGTGGCCCGACCGATGACAAGCCGACGGTGACGCTGGAGACGCCGCCGGACCCTGACAGAGTGAGCAGCTTCCTCAACGTCCGGGTCGCCGACATCCAGGCCGTATACGAAGAATGGAGTGCGCGGGGTGCCGAGTTCCTGACCCCCCCGAAGCAGCATGAGACCGAGATCCGCTGCTACGTCCGCGACCCCGATGGCTACATCATCGAGGTCGGTCAGACGATCCTCGACCGCGGCTGGCGCCCGCCCTCCTAAGCGCCATCCGGTCCGGGCGCCGGTCCCTGCGCACCGCCCGTCGCTCCCTTACGGCGACGGGCGTGCGCCTCGATGACTTACGGAGTAGGGGAGTCAGGTGGCGAGAAGCTCTTCCAGCTTTTCGATCGTCTCTCGGCTGCCCTGCTCGAAGCCTCCCTTTACGTACCCTTCCATGCCTTCGCGCTCGGAGAAATGGGACTCGATTTCCATCGTCGTGTGGCCGTCGCCGGAGTCGGTGAGGGTGACGACCATCCGCTGGAGTACGTCCTCCGTGGTCTCCGCCGGCTCGGCCTCGCCCGCTTGTCCCTCGGCGTCGGCGTCTCGGATGCTGAGGCGACGCGGTCGCTCGACCTCCTCGATCCGCCACCAGCCGTAGGTCTTCTCACCGTCCGGGCCGGTGAAGAAGTAGCTGGTGAGGCTGCCGGGGGTGAGGTCGTGCTCGGTGAAGGTGGCCGGGTGACTCCTCGGGCCCCACCAGCGCTCGAGCTGGCGCGGGTCCTCCCATACCTTCCAGACTCGCTCGACGGGCGCGTCGAACTCGGCGACGAGCGTCATCGTCAGGGCGTCGAAGTCCTTCTTCACATCGGTCACTGGCATCTGTGGTGGTCCTTTCAGTCGTTGGGTTCGGTGTCGTCTTCGCCGAGCATCAGGTCGATGCGCTCGACCCGGGCGCGCCAGTCGCGCTCGAGCCGGTCGAGGGCCGCTCGGGCCCGCGCGAGGCCGGCGGCCTCGACGTGGACGATCTGTTCGCGCCCGCGTCGCTCTTTCGTCACCAGCCCCGCCCGCTCGAGCTGCGAGACGTGCTTCTGGACCGCCGCGAAGCTGATCGGATAGAGGCGGGTGAGGGCGGAGACGGAGAGCTCAGACTCGCGGGAGCGGATCAGGATGTCCCGTCGGGTGGCGTCGCCGAGAGCCTTGAACAGGAGGTCTTCGGCGGCGACGTCGGGTGAATGATCTACAACCATCTGGTTGTACGTTAGCAGAGAGAGCAACGCCTACCGCAAGCTCGAGGTCGGCGGCCGCGCCGAAGCCTTGGTTAGGCTCCTCGCCTGATGACGGTTGCAGGCCGCCGCGCGCGGCACCTCGCTCTCCTCGTCGCCATGATCGTCCTCGCGTTGGCCTCGGCCCTCGCCCCAGCCGCCCCGGCGAGCGCCGCGCCGCTCGCCCACAGCTCGGTCGGCTTCGAACCGATCCCGCTTTCGCTGGCGACCGACGGCGCCGGCCATGTCTACCTCGCCAACCCGCTCAGCTCCAAGGTCGCGCAGTATTCGAATAGCGGCCAGTTGCTGGCGGAATGGGGGAGCTTCAAATCGGCTCCCAACGCCTTCTTCCCGCGCGGCCTCGCCACCGACCCGGCAGGTGACCTCTGGGTCATGGACGGCCCCTCCGAACAGGTCGTCGAGTTGGGGACGAGTGGCCAGGAACTGGCCAAATGGCCGGCGAGGGGCTACGCCCTGGCGATCGGCGCCGGCGGCAACGTCTACGTGGTCGGCGCCCACGAAGCCCAGAGCTTCACGCCGGCCGGCGCGCCGCTCGCCAAATGGGGATCGCCGAGCGGCAAAAGCGGCCAGTTCGGCGAAGCCTGGGGAATCGCCACCAGCCCCGCGGGCCTCGTCTACGTCGCCGACACCTGGGGCAACCAGGTCTACGTCTTCAACCCCGACGGCAGCTTCGTCGGCAAATGGGGGACCTACGGCAAGGCGCCCGGCCAGCTCGAGCTGCCCTACGGGATCGCCGTCGCCCCCACCGGCGACGTCTACGTCACCGAGACCTCGCTCGGCCGGGTCGAGGAGTTCACCGCCACCGGCAGCTTCGTCCGCGCCTTCGGCGGCCCCGGCTGGCAGCCCGGCCACTTCTACACGCCGACCGGGATCGCGGTCGACCCGGCCGGCTACGTCTACGTCGCCGACACCGGGGTCGAATACCCCGACGACGGCACCGCCCGGGTGCAGAAATTCAGCCCCCAAGGCCAGCTGCTTGCACAGTGGGGAGACATCCCGGAACCGCCGCCCTCGCCGGCCCGGATCGTCTCCGGCCCGCAGGGCGCGACCGCGAAGCGCTCCGCCGTCTTTCGCTTCGTTCCGATCCACCGCCGCCCCGGCCTCCGCTACCAGTGCCGCCTCAGCGGCCGTGGCATCCCGGACCGCAAGCCCCGCTGGCACTTCTGCACCTCGCCGAAGCGCTACCCGAACCTGCCGCCCGGCCCGAAGCGGTTCGCCGTCCGCGGCTGGTCGAACGAAGCCTGGAGCCCGGTGGCGAAGCGCAGCTGGACGATCCTGCCGCGCCCGACGCGCTAGGACGGCGCTCTGCCCGAGTCGCGCGGCGGCGCTGGACCCCCGCCCGTCCCCAGCCGCGCCCCCATCTTCACCGCCCGTACGGCGCTGGTCGCGCCGGCCTGCAGGGTGACGCCGACGGCGAAGAGGACGATGCCGGGGAGGCGGAGGACCGGCGAGCCGATCATCAGCAGGCCGATCCGGCCGAGCAGGTAGGGCGGGGCGGTGACGAGAGCGCCGAGGGCGGTGGTGATCGCGCTGGCGGAGAGGCGGTCGCGGCGGGAGGCGGTCGGCCGAACGCCGACGAGGCGGGCGGGGACGGCGACGTAGGCGAGCATCATCAGGCCGACGACGACGCCGAGGGCGAGGGTGAACCAGAAGCGGTCGCCGCGGGCAAGGACGGTGGTGGAGAGGGCGAGCGCGAGGCCGAAGCCGACGCCCCAGGCGAGCACCGTGCGCAGGTGCTCGCGGGCCTGGACGAGGGCGGGGCGGACGCGCGGCGGCGGCGGGCCGCCGACGGCGAAGGCGAAGACCGCGTTGAGGTAGAAGCTGGCGGCGGTGAGGGCGACGATCGCGAGGCCGATCGGGATCAGCACCGGGCCGCGGGCCTCGAAGATCGAGCCGTCGCGGACGACGTGCAGGCGCAGGTCGTACATCGCCGCCCAGATCCAGAGGGCGGGGAGGACCTGGACCAGCGTCACCCGCCAGTTCGCCAGCAGCAGCCGCACCCCGGCAAGCAACATCGCAGCGCCGCCGAGGCCGACCGCGAACGGCGCCAGCCAGGGCCGCGAGCGGACGAACTCCTCCAGCGAGCGCAGCAGCGCCTCCTCGTCGCCGCGACGGATCGCATCGAGGTAGGTCCGGACGGTGCCGAGGGCTCTCGCGGCCGCTGCTCGCAAGCCGGGGAGGTTAGGCCCCGATCGCCGCCGCCAGCTCCTCCAGGCAGACCGTCCAGCCTTCTTCGTGGTCGCGAACCGAGTCGAGGTCGAGCAGGCCGCTGTGGGTGAGGACAACCGTGGTCCGGCCGTCGGCCTCGGTGAAGTCGAGCTCGAGCAGGGTCTGGCGCTCGTCGCGGTCCCAGGTCCAGGTGAAGGCGAGCCGGTGGGGCGGCTCGATCACCGTGTAGTGGCCGCCGCCGCCGTGCTCGGCGCCGTCGGCGGGGTTGCGCATCACCACCCGGACCGCGCCGCCGAGCCGCAGGTCGACCTCGGCCACCGGCGTGTCCCAGCCGAGCTGGCCGTGGAACCAGCGCCGCATCACCTCCTCGCTCGTCCAGGCGTCGAAGACGCGCTCGGCCGGCGCCTCGTAGGTGCGCTCGATCCGCAGGGTCTCGCCGCTGACCGCGGGGCCGTTCATCGGCGCCGCTCCCGGCGCTCGCGCCGCTCGTCGCGGCGCAGCTGATGGGCGAGCCAGGCGCGGGCGACGAGTAGGCTCGCTCCGGTGCTGGCCAGGGCGGGGGCGAACTCCTCGACCGGGATCCCGGCGACGTGGCCGAGCGGGATCACGTGCTCCGCTCCCCGCGCTGGGAGGCGGTCGCCGCGGAGACGGCGTGGTCGAAGCTTGCGGCCCCGTCGTACTCGTCGTGCCAGTTCCACCATTTGTAGGCCTGGGTCTGCGGGTAGCCCTCCGGCGAGTCCTCCCAGATCTCCTGGCGGCCGAACGGGGTGACGTCGAGGTAGGCCCAGGTGCCGCCCATCGCTTCGTCGCCGCGCTTGTCGACGAAGTAGGTGCGGAAGACCTCGTCACCGTCGCGGAGGAAGACGTTGGTTCCGTGCCACTCGTCGACCCCGAAGTCCTTGTCGAACTCGTCGGTCAGCGAGTACCAGGGGATGTCCTCCCAGCCCATCCGCTGCTTCAGCGTCGCGATCTCCTCCTGCGAGGCCCGCGAGACGAAGACCAGGGTGGTGTCGCGGGCGTTCAGGTGGGAGGGATGGGCGACCTGGTCGGCGACCATTGAGCAGCCGCGGCAGCCGTGGTCGGGCCAGCCGTCGACAATCGGTTCGAAGAAGAAGCGGTAGACGATCAGTTGCCGCCGCCCGGCGAAGAGGTCGGCGAGGCCGACCCGCCCCTCTGGTCCCTCGAACTCGTACTCCTTCTCGACCGCCAGGCGTGGCATCCGCCGTCGCTCGGCGGCGAGCGCGTCGCGCGCCCGGGTCACCTCCTTCTCCTTCACCAGCAGCTCCTCGCGGGCCGCTTCCCACTCCTCGGCGGACACAACGGGTGGCAGGTTCATCAGCGCTCCTCCTTCAGGTAGTCGTCGACGACGTCGAACAGGCGCGTCCAGATCTGCCGCTGGCGCTCCAGCCACTCGGTCGCCTCCTCCAGCGCCCCGGTCTCGAGCGAAAGCACGTGGGTGCGCCCTTCGATCGAGCGGCTCACCATCCCCGTCTCCTCCAGCACCTTCAGGTGCTTGCTGATCGCCGGCTTGGAGACCGGGAAGTCATGAGTGACTTCGCCGACCGTGGCCGGCCCGGCCGCGAGCCGTTCGACGATCTCGCGGCGGAGAGGATGGGCTAGGGCGCGGAATGAATCGTTAACCATTTGGTTAACCGTAGCATTACGGCAACGCTCACGCTCGCCTGCGCAGGCCGTGACCGCGCAGCTCGCGCATCAGCCCGACTGCGCGAGGGGCCAAGCTCAGCCGCCGCTGAGAACCAGCTCGACGTAGGAGCCGATCGCGGCGGCGGCCGGCTCGTCGGCGCGGAGCCCGACGTAACCGTCGGGGCGGAGGCCGAAGGCGGTCAGCCGCTCGACCCCGAGCTCGCCGGCGAGGCGGGGCTCGATGAAGCCGACCGGGGGTGTCGCCGGTTGCTCCTCGCCGAGCACGGCGACGCGCTCGAACAGGTCCTGCCCGTGCTTCAGCTCCTCGCTCAGCCGCAGCGCTTCCGCGACCGCCTCGGCGTCGCGGCCGACCAGGGCAAGGGTGTGGCTGGCGCCATTTAGGTCCTGGAGGTCGCCGGGCTCGTGGCCGGCGGCGTGAACCGAGCCGCCGGCGGGGACCCGCATCCCCGCCTCCAGTCCGCTGCCGGTTTCGCCGTCCTCGCCGAGGCGGCCACCGCCGCTGCCACGGACGATCGGCGAGCCGGAGTAGTCGATGTCGAGCTCGACCTCGGCGACCAACTCGCCACGCCGCGAATCGGCGCTGGCGAGGAGCTCGCGCAGCATCTGGTCGCGGGCGGCCCGGTCGGCGGGCCGCTGCACCTCCTCGGCCCCATCGCCGGCGGCGACGATCGCTTCCGCCACCGGCCGCCGCTCGTCCTCGTAGCTGTCGAGCAGGGCCGGGTCGGCGCGGCCGCCGGCGACCAGCGCCAGCTTCCAGGCGAGGTTGAAGGAGTCCTGGATGCCGCTGTTCATCCCGTGGCCCTGGGCGGGGGTGCAGGCGTGGGCGGCGTCGCCGGCGAGCAGCACCCGGCCGTGGGAGTAGCTGGCGGCGACGCGACTGTGGCAGTCGAAACGGCGCGGTTCGCTCGTCCCGGCGAGGCGCACTTCGGGCTCATAGGCGGCAAGCGCCGCGGCAGTCTCGGCGACGATGTCGGAGTCGGGCCCGTCCGGTCGCACGTAGGCCCGCCAGCGACGTTCGGGCAGCGGGGTGAGGAGCACCGGCCGCTCGTCGAAGAAGCCGTAGTTGACGTCGTGGTCGCGGCTCCAGCCCTCGAGGGTGAGGTCGAAGACGGCCCAGTCGGGGACGTCGCGGCCCTCGAAGGGGATCCCGGTGAGGGTGCGGGCGGGACTGTGGACGCCGCCGCAGCCGACCACCCACTCGGCGCGGACCTCTTCGGTCCCGCTCGCGGTCTCGATCGTCACCGTGACCGCGTCGGCGTCCTGCTCGAGCCCGACCACGCGGTGGCCGCGGACGACCTCGCCGCCCTGGGCGAGCAGGTGGTCGAGCAGGATCCGCTCGGTCACCTCCTCGGAGACGTTGAGGTTGAAGCCGAAGCGGGCGTTGCTCTCGCCGAGGTCCATTTCGCCCAGCTGCTCCCCGGCGGCGAAGACTCGCAGCCCCCACTGGTGGACGCCGACGTCGAGCAGCGGCTGCGCCAGGCCGAGCGGCTCCAGCAGCTCCAGCGAGCGCGGGTGGACGACGGTCGCCCGGTCCCAGGGAGCCGGTTCGTCGCGGGCGTCGACCACGGTCGCCTCGACCCCGCGGCGGCGCAGCTCGGCGGCCAGCAGCAGCCCCGTTGGTCCCGCCCCGATGACCAGAACCGGCGTTTCCACGCCGCTTCTCTATCACCTTGCCCGGGAGCTGGTGGCGCCGAGCTAGCCGGAACCGGCGCTGACCAGGACCGCGGCGGCGAAGGCGGCGACGAGGCCGCCGGCCTGGACGCGGCTCCAGCGCTCGCCGAGGACGAAGCGGGCGAGGACGACGGTGACGCCTGGATAGAGGGCGCTGAGGATCGCGACGACGGCGAGCTCGCCTTCGTGGGTGGCGGCGAGGAAGGCGAGGTTGGCGGCGGCGGAGAAGACGCCGGAGGCGAGCATCAGCGCCGGGGCGGGGGCGGGGAAGCTGGTGCCGGGCAGGGCGGCGAGGGCGAACGGGGCGACCAGGAGGACGGCCATCCCCTCGCCGGCGACCAGCGGCCAGGCGCCGGAGCGGGTGCCGGCATGGTCGAGGGCGACGAAGAGCAGGGCGAAGCCGATCCCGGCGAGGATTCCCCAGACGGCGCCGGAGGATGAACCGTCCTCGCCCGCCTCCGGGCTCCAGGAGACGAGGGCGATCGCCGGCACCGCGACCACGATCCCGATCGCCGCCAGGGCCGAGAGCCCGTCGCCGCCGGCCAGCCCGACCAGGACCGGAATCACCGCGGTGAGCAGGCCGGAGAGGGTGGCGACGACGCTCATCCGCCCGGTCGCGAGGCCGTTGTAGAGGGCGAAGGTGCCGCCGGCGCTGCCGACCCCGGCGGCGGCGCCCCAGAGCAGCGCCCCGGCGCGCGGGCCAACGCCTCCGAAGAGCAGCACCGCAAGTGCCGCGGCGAGCAGGCCCAGCGCCTGGACGGCGAGGGTGACGACGATCGGCGGCACCCGCTTCCCGGCCAGCCCGGCGAAGAAGTCGCCGGTGCCGTAGGTGACCGCGGAGAGGAGCCCGAAGAAGACCGGCATCGGCCGAGGCTACGCGGCGCCCGGGTCCCCTGCCTTGCGCTGTTCCTTATCCCGATGTGGTGTGGATTAGGAACAGCGGAACGCGGATCAGGTGCCGGCGAGGGGGACGAAGCGCAGGGCGGTGGCGACGGCGCGGCCGCCCTCGAGCGCGAGGCCGTGCTCCTCGCGGGGGACGTTGGCGAGGGCGCCGTCGAAGACGAGGCTAGTCGAGCCGCCACCGTCGAGGTTGATCGCCGCCTCGCAGCCGAGCCCGGCCATCGCCTCGGCCAGCTCTCGCATCGTCAGCCCGGCCTCGTCGTCGGCGCGACCTTCGCAGGCGACCGCGACCAGCTCGCGGGCGTTCAGCCCGAGCGCCGCCCGCGGGTAGCGGCCGGCGGTGATGTCGGAGTCGAACTGGCGCGAGCCGGCGGAGAAGCCTTCGATGTCGGCGCCGTCGCGAATCAGCGGCCGGCCGCGGGAGACCAGCATCGGCCCGGCCTGCAGGAGGTCGCCGGTGGGCTCGCCGCCGACCTCCTCGCGGGGGAGCAGGGAGACCTCGCCGCCGGCGACGCGGACGCAGGCGCGGCGGGCGCCCCAGGGTTCGTCGAATGGTTCGCTGGCGATCGCCTCGCCTTCGACCCAGACATCGCCGAGCGCCTGTCCGGTCGGCCGCCAGTAGAAGCCGCCGACGACCGCGTGCTCGGCCTCGTTCTCCCTGCACCAGCTCGCCACCGTCTGTAGGGGGGAGATCGAGACCACCCGCAGGCCGAAGGCGCGGCGCGGGAAGCGGGCGACGTGGAGGGTGGTGCCGGCGCCGTCCTCGAGCATGCGGCGCTCGCGAACCAGGCAGGGGGAGGCGCTGCGGCGAGGGGGGTCGGGAAGAAGGGTCGATGCCATCGTGGTGCCTGTTCGCCGCGAATCGAATCGCAAAGGGGCGACAGACTTGTTTTCGGCTTGATAAAGCAAAGGCATTAGGGCCGATTCGCCGATCTCTTCCCCGTCCCTGCCGCGCTGATTCCGGAGTTTCCGGATTCGCGCCCCCGCACCCCCTTGCGTCAGGGCGGGAAGCGTCTAGGTTGCCTCTTGCGACCGGAGAGGCCGGCGCCCCGCGAAAGCCAAGCGGGGAGCCGACTCACAGGCGACGCAACCGAGCTTCTGAGCGCGAAGGCTACGCGCACGGCAGGCAACGAGCGTCGTCCCGGTCGCTTTTTCGTGCCGCTTTCGACTTTGTGGTCCCCAGGGGGGCTCGAAAGTCGAAAGCGCGCTAGGCGAGCTTCGCGGAGAGCTCGATCTCCGGCACTCCGGCCAGCGCCCGCGAGACCGGGCAGTCCTGCTTGGCCTGCTCGGCCTGGGCGACGAAGGCGTCCTCGTCGATCCCCGGCACGCTGCCGACCACGTCGAGGTCGATCCGGGCAATCGTCGGTGCCCCGTCGACGATCCGCAGTTGCACGTTCGCGGTCGCCTGGACCGAGTCCGGCGGGCTGCCCGCCTCGGCAAGGGCGTTGCTCAGCGCCATCGCGTAACAGGCGGCGTGGGCCGCGGCGATCAGCTCCTCCGGGTTCGTCCCCTCGCCCTCCTCGAAGCGGGAGGCGAACGAGTACTGGCCGCTGAAGACCCCGTCGCCGACGGTGACCGTGCCGCCGCCGCCTTTGAGGTCGCCCTTCCACTCCGCACTGCCCTTGCGCGCCGCCATCGGTCCTCCTTGTTCGCGGGCCGTGGCCCGGGTTCGTGGTTCAGGGAAGGAGTACCAACCTGGCGCCGTCGGCAATCAGGGTGGCGCGACGGCGGGTCAGCCCTGCAGGCGAACCTCGGCCGGGCCCGGCCCGCCGTGGACCTGCAGGTAGTGCGAGCCGGGCATCAGATAGGTGCCCAGCCGGTCTTCGAGGATGACGCTTTCGCCCAGGGGGATCGCCGCGTGGAATCCGGCGAAGTCGATCGTGATCTTCGCCCCCTGGGCGCCCTCGGCGCCGGTTTCGTTCAGCACCCGCAGGCGTTGCCGGGGCGAGACGACCAGGCAACGCGGCGAGGGGACGTCGGGCTCGATCGTCAGGGTTGGGATCTCGCCATGCGCCCGGCCGCAGGCTCCGGCCGCCCCCTTCGGCTCGCCTGGCTCGCGGCCCGTCGCCGGCGAGCGCTGGATGATTCGCGCCGCCGCCGAGGCACTGGCCGGCGGTTCGCGCTGCTCGTTGCTGGAAGTCGTGCTTGCGGTCGTGGACGCGGAGGAGCCACAGCCGGCGATCGCCACCGCCAGCAGCAGCGCCAGGGCGGCCAGGGCTGGCGCCACACGGCGGCCCCGGCGGCGGTCCGGCCCAGTCACTCGCCGGCGCTCGGCTGGTAGGTGCCGAACGACCAGAGGACGCCCTCGGGGTCGCGGGCGCTGTACTCGCGCGAGCCGTAGGGGGTGTCTTCGAGCTCGCGGACGACCCGGGCGCCGGCGGCGACGGCGCGGTCGTGGTGGGCGTCGGGGTCGGCGACGGCGATGTAGAGGCCGACCTGGCCGACCCCCGGCTGCGGAGGCCCGCCGCCGAGCCAGGCACCGCCGTCGTGCTGGCCGAGCATCACCAGGTCGCCTTCCAGCGCCAGCTCAGCGTGGCGGACGACCCCGGCCTCGTCGCGGTGGACCTCGTGCTCCTCGAAGCCGAAGGCGTCGCGGAGGAAGGCGATCGCCGCGTCGGCGTCGGCGTAGCGCAGCCCCGGATAGATCGCCTGCCTGCTCACTGGCGCAGAGGCTACCCTCGCCGGATGATTCCGGTCTTCGACGGCCACAACGACGCGCTCACCCGCGACGACCACGCCCTGCTGGCGAGCGGCCGCGCCGAGGGCCACCTCGACCTGCCGCGGATGCGCGCCGGCGGCATCCGCGGCGGCATCTTCGCGATCTTCACGCCCTCGCCGGGGGAAGACCATGGGATCAGCGAAATGACCTGGGGGCGGCCCCAGGACCCGGGCGAGGCGGTCGGGGTCTTCGCCGAGCCGTTCGCCGAGTCGGTCCCCCACGAGGAGGCCGCCGCCGACGCGACCGCCGCTGCCGGCCGGCTGCTGGCGCTGGACCGCGCCGGTGCCGTCTCGCTGGCCCGCGAGGCCGCCGACCTCGACGCCGCCTTCGCCGACCCGGAGGCGCCGCCCGCGGCGATCCTCCACCTCGAGGGGGCGGAGGCGATCGACCCCGGCCTGGAGGCGCTGGAGACCTGGTACGCCGCCGGGATGCGCTCGCTCGGCCCGGTTTGGAGCCGCGCCAACGAGTTCGCCACCGGCGTCCAGTTCGCCTTCCCCTCCTCGCCCGACATCGGCCCCGGGCTGACCGAGCGCGGCCGCGCCCTGGTTACCGCCTGTGCCGAGCTCGGCGTCCTCGTCGATCTCAGCCATCTCAACGAAGCCGGCTTCTGGGACGTCGCAAAGCTGGAGCCGGGACCGCTGGTCGCCAGCCATTCCGGTGCCCACGCCCTCTGCGAAGCCTCGCGCAACCTCACCGACGCCCAGCTCGACGCGATCGGCGCCAGCGGCGGCCTGGTCGGGATCGTCTTCGCGGCGCCGTTCATCCGCGCCGACATGGCCGACGACCCGGACACGCCGCTCGCCGTAATCGCCGAGCACGCCCGCTACGTCGCCGAGCGGATCGGGGTCGAGCACGTCGGCTTCGGCTCCGATTTCGACGGCGCCACGGTCCCGGCCGAGCTCGGCGGTGCCGACGGACTGCCACGGCTGCTCGCTGCTCTGCGCGAGGCCGGTTTCTCGGCCGACGAGGTGGCGGCGATCGCCTGGCACAACTGGCGCCGCGTCCTCGCCGCCTGGTGGGGCTGATTGCGGATCGCCCCCGGCGGCTAGGAGTTCACCCGATGATCGAGGCGATCGAGGACATGCCCGCCGGCACGTTCGGCTTCCGTGGTGAGGGCGAGGTGACCGAGGAGGATCTGAAGGCACTGGCGCCGGTGCTGCGCGAGGCGGTAGCCGCCGGCGAGGTGCGGGTGCTGCTGGTCGCCGCCCCCGGCTTCGACAGCAGCCAGGTGAGGTCCGTAATCGGCCGCGTCGACGAGGCACTCGAAGCGGACCTCGGCCACCACAGTGACTGGAAGCGGGTGGCGATCGTCACCGGCTCGGGCTGGGCGCGGCGCTCGCACCGCGTTTGGGGTCGCCTGGTCCCGGTCGAAACAAAGGTCTTCGGGCTCGATGACGAGGCGGCGGCTCGCGCCTGGCTGACCGACGACGGAGGCGGCGCACCGAGTTAGGCGCTGGCGCCGCTCCGGCTTCAGCCGCTGGCGTCGCGCCGCGTCAGCTGCTGGCGTCGCGCAGGACGAGGGCGCCGGCGCCGACGACGAGGGCGATGCCGAGGACCTGCAGCGGGTGCAACGGCTCGCCGAGGGCGACCGCGCCGACCACTGCGGCGATCGCTGGCTCGGCGCTGAGCAGGACTCCGGCCTGGCCCGGACGCAGCCGCCGGAAGGCGAGGATCTCCAACCCGTAGGGGACGGCGCGGCCGAAGACGGCGACGGCGGCGAGGATGCCGAGCACGGCGAGGCCGTCGATGCGAGCGGCGGCGTTCGCGGTCAGCGGCGCCAGCGCGACGGCGGCGACCGCGAGGGCGACGGCAAGGCTCTGGCCGGCGTCGGGGAAGGCGCCAGCGCGGCGCGAGGCGAGCACGTAGGCGGCGAAGGCGGCAGCCGCGGCAAGCGCCAGCCCGACCCCGGCGAGGTCGAAGCTGGGCGAGGCGCCGGAGGCGAGGGCGACGCCGCCGAGCGCGCAGGCGACGGCGACCAGGTGGTGGTGGGTGCGGGCCGAGGCCAGCGCCAATCCCAGCGGGCCGAGGAACTCGATCGTCACCACCGTCCCCAGCGGCAGGTGGTCGAGGGCGAGGTAGAAGAGGACCGCGTTGGCGGCGCAGGCGAGTCCGAGTAGCGCCACCGCGCGCCAGCGGGCGGTGCTCCAACTGCGCACCCGGGGGCGGCCGCGGACGCCGAGGATCAACGCCGCGATGGTGAGGCTGATCGCCGCCACCCCGGCGGGCGAGATCGCGCCAAACTCCTGCGAGGCCAGCGCCGCCGCGGCCTGGACCGAGAGCGAGCTGGAGAGCAGCAGGGCGGCGCCGCCGGCGGGGCCGCCGAGGGCGACCCGCGGCAGCCGCAGCCCGGGCGCCGGCACCGGCGCCGAGACGGGACCGAGCGGCGGGCCCTCGGCAAGGGCTCTTTCGGCAAACGCTTCCACGGCTCTCCTTTCTAGCGCTATGCTGGCCCGACCGATGTCCTCGCCCGAGCAGAACACCACCGCTGTTGCCGCTCTGCTCGTCGTCGAGAAACTCGTCACGGCCGAGAACGTAATCTCGGTCGTCGTCTGAGACCGCAAGAACGCCCGCCGACCAAGACGAATCATCAAGGGGACGCGGCGGAGGCGTTGGCGGCTCCCACGTTCCCCTCCTCATCCAAGCACTGGCAGGAAGCGCTAGACGCAGTCGCCGCCCGCCGCTACATACTCTCCTCGACAACCACTCGTCCACCGGGGAGGACATCGCTGTGAAGAAGCTGCGTGACCGGCTCACCTACGCCAACGTGATCTCGACCATCTGCCTGTTCCTGCTGCTCGGCGGCGGCGCCGCCTTCGCCGCGACCCAGCTGCCGAAGAACAGCGTCGGCGCCAAGCAGCTGAAGAAGCACGCGGTAACCGCGAGCAAACTCGCCAATTCGGCGGTCAGCCAGCTGAAAGGCGCGACCGGGCCGCAGGGGCCGAAAGGCGCGAAAGGTGCCACCGGGGCCAAAGGTGCGACCGGGGCAAAGGGCGAGACCGGGCCGAAGGGCGACAGCGGCGCCCCCGGCAAAGATGGCACCGGCCCCACCTACATCGCCACCGGAGAAGGGGCTGCGTTTCCGGCCGGCGAACACGGCGAAGTCGTGCCGCTGCACCTGACCAACCTTCCCGCCGGCTCCTACAAGCTCACCTTCACCGCCGAGGCATTCTCCAGCAACGTCACCGGGTCCGTGGTGATCGAGTGCTTCTTCGGCAGTGCCTCCCACACCACGGACTTTCCGGGCGAGGGTGGGGTCTACAACCTGCCTCCGCAGACCGGCAAATTCGCGATCCCGGTTCCCTTCACGCAGCAGAGCGTGGTCACCTTCGATCAGGCTGGCGGCGAACTGTCCGAGAACTGCCTCGTGCTGGAAGGCAAAGTCGAAGAAAGCTCTGGAGGCGGGGGCGAAGGAGTCGCCGGGGTGGTCGTGCCGAAGCTGGCCGCGACCAGGGTCGTCTCGACCTCGATCCAGGAAGAACCCGACCTGATGCCCGCCGGCGCGGCAGCGCGCCACCTCGGGCTCCGCTGAGCCGACCGCCACGGGCCGCAAGTCCCCGTCCAGGCGCAGGGACGCGTGTCCCTGCGCCGAAGCGCCCTTCGTCTTGGCAATCTCACGAAGGGAATCGAAGTGAAGCTCCCCGCCCGGCTCCGGCCCCGGCTCTCCTACGCCAACGTCGTCGCCACGCTCGCGCTCTTTCTCGTGCTCGGCGGCGGCGCCGCTTTCGCGGCGACCCAGCTGCCGAAGAACAGCGTCGGCGCCAAGCAGCTGAAGAAGCACGCGGTAACCGCGAGCAAACTCGCCAACTCGGCGGTCAGCCAGCTGAAAGGCGCGACCGGTCCCCAGGGGCCGAAAGGCGCGAAAGGTGCCACCGGGGCGAAAGGCGCGACCGGCGCGAAGGGCGAGACCGGGCCCAAGGGCGACAGCGGCGCCCCCGGCAAAGACGGCGCTGGGCCCGTCTTCGCGTCTTCAAGCGGCTTCAATGTCAGCTTCCCGGACGGGAAAAACTCGCTGGTTGAGCTCGGCGCGGTGAAAAACCTTCCGGCCGGCTCGTACGTGATCGACGTCACCGGCAACCTCACCTCCAGCAACGGCGAAGCGCTGGAAGTTCTCTGCGGGGTCGAATCGAACGGACCGGAGGCGACGGAATTCATCCCCGCCTTTGGCCCCAGTTCGTTGCCGATCGGCACCGAGGAACACCCCAGCACCGCCACGGTCGCCCAGCAGGCGGTCGCGACCTTCGACGAAGGTGGCCTCGAACTGCTCGGGATCTGCGCAGTGACCGAAGGGGAAGTGAAAGCCGCGAGCGAAGTCGGATTGGTGCTGCCGAAGATCGTCGTCACCAAAGTCACCTCGCTCTCGATCGAAGGCGGAACCCCGGCGCCGATGACGCTGAGCGGCATCCGGCGATGAGCTGAGGCCCGGCCTCGAGCCGGGCCCTCTGGTCCCCCGCGGGCGGCGTCGCCCGCGGGGAAGGGGGACGGAGGCAGGCGCCGAAAGGGCCTGCGTCCGCTCTCTCGAGAAGGGAATTCCTTGAAGCTCCTCGGCCGGCTCCGCCCCCGCCTCAGCTACGCCAACGTCATCGCCACGCTCGCGCTCTTTCTCGTGCTCGGTGGAAGCGCCGCCTTCGCGGCGACCCAGCTGCCGAAGAACAGCGTCGGTGCCAAGCAGCTGAAGAAGCACGCGGTGACGCCGGCCAAACTCTCCCAGGCGACCTACGGCCAGCTCAAAGGCGCGACCGGGATGCAGGGCCCGAAAGGCCCGAAGGGATCCACCGGCGCCAAGGGGGCGACCGGTCCCAAAGGCGCGACCGGCGCGCCCGGGCCGAAAGGCGAGACCGGCGCCGCCGGAAAAGACGCCGGCCCCGCCTACGTCGGCGTGGCCGAAGAATTCGGCACGGAATTCCCGCTCGGCAAAGAATCGGAAGTGGCAACTGCGACGCTGACCGGCCTTCCCGCCGGCTCCTACACGCTCAGCATGAAAGGCGAGCTGATCTCCAGCAACCTCGAAGAACTGGCGATGACCTGCGGCTTCAAACCCGAAGGGGCGAGCCTGCCCGCCGCCGACTTCGTGCCCGATTTCGAACTCATCCTCCTGCCCGCCTTCAGCGGGAAGCCGATCACCCACACGATCGTCGCCCAGACCGGGGCGACCTTCGAAAAAGACGGTGGCGAAATCGCCGCGTTCTGCGAAGTCAGTTCCGGCAAAGTCGAAGAAGCGTCGAGCGGCGGCGGCAAAAGCGCGGTTGCCGTACTGCTGCCGAAGCTGACGGCGACCAAAGTCGCTTCGCTGTCGTTCCAGGAAAACGTCGCCGGGCCCCTTTCGAAAGTGACGAAAGCCCGGCTCCACGAGCTGGAGCAGGGCCGCTGAGCCGCGCCTAGTTGCGGCGGGCGCGGAGCGGGCGGAGTGCCGGCGCAGAAGCGTGGGCCCGCCCGCCCTCCGCGGCCGGCGCCGGGCGGACGGCGCCACCGCCGTGAGGCCCGCGGCGGCGCGGACGGCCGGGGCGGCCGGGGTCGGGCCGGCGCGGACGCTGGTCCCGCGCCTTCTCCTCTCCCGGATTCTCGGTCTCCGGTTCCCTGGCGGCCCACCAGGCGAACCAGATCAAGCCGAGGATCGGGATCTTCATCGCCAGGATCATCAGCACGATCGGCAGCACTCCCATCGGGAAAGTGTAGGCGCCGAGCCGCCTCGGCCAAGCGCTCGGAGGCGTGCCGTCGCTGCGCTCTCCGGAGGGAACCGCGGCCCGGCGCCGAAGGGTGCGGCGTGAGCTCCTTCCTCGCCCGCGGCCCCGAGCAGCTGCTGCGCCTCGCCGGCACCCTCGCCGACGGCTTCTACCTGCTCGCCTTCGTCGCCCTGCTGGCGGCGCTGACCGGCGCGCCCGACCTCGGCCTCCTCTTCCTCGGCGTCGCCGGGGCGCTGCACGCGGCGCGAATCGGGCTCGAAGAGACGGCCCGCGGCCGCGGCGAGATCGCCGAGCCGGAGGGCGAGGACTTCCGCGTCTACGCGGCCAGGCCGGGACGTCGGCGCGCCAAAGGAGGGCGCGCGTTACCCACTCCCGCCAGCGTGCGCCGGGCGCGACCGCGCCGCACCGCCGGCACCCGTCGCTGACGTTTCGTCGCGGTCTCCGGTCCCGGAAGCTGACCCGGCCGCCAAGCGCCTAACCTGAGCGGGTGGGCTGGAGCGCCGCCGATATCCCCGACCTCTCCGGTCGCACCGCGCTGGTCACCGGCGCCAACAGCGGCATCGGCCTGGCCGCCGCCGAAGCGCTCGCCGCGCACGGCGCCGAGGTGCTGCTCGCCTGCCGCAATCCGCAGCGCGGGTCCGACGCGCTGGCACGAGTCCGCGAGCGCGGCGGCGCCGGAGCCGAGCTGGTCGCACTCGACCTCGCCGACCTCGCCTCCGTCCGCGCCACCGCGGCCGAGGTCGCCGGCCGGGTCGAGCGGCTCGACCTGCTGGTCAACAACGCCGGGGTGATGGCGCCGCCGCGGCGCGAGAGCGCCGACGGCTTCGAGCTGCAGCTGGCGACCAACCACCTCGGCCACTTCGCCTTGACCGCCGGGCTGCTCGGCCCGCTGCTGGCGGCGGCGGAGCCGCGCGTGGTCACCCTCACCTCCGGCGCCCATCGGATCGGCTCGATCGACTTCGACGACCTGCAGCGCCGCCACCGCTACATGCGCTGGATGGCCTACGGCCAGTCGAAGCTCGCCAACCTGCTGTTCGCGCTCGAGCTGCAGCGCCGTGCCGCCGCCGCCGAGCTGCCGCTGAAGAGCCTCGCCGCCCACCCCGGCTACGCCGCCACCAACCTCCAGCATGCTGGCCCCGAGCTCGGCCTCGGCCCGCTCGGCCACCTCGCCTCGCCGCTGATCAGCCTGACCAACTTCGCCTTCGGCCAGAGCGCCGCCGCCGGGGCGCTGCCGACCCTCTACGCGGCGACCGAGCCGGGGATCCCCGGCGGCCTGCTGATCGGCCCGGGCGGCCTCGGCGGCATGCGCGGTGCCCCCCAGGTCGAGTCGCCGAGCGGCGGCGCCCTCGACGAGGACGTCGCCCGTCGCCTCTGGGAGGTCAGCGAAGGGCTGACCGGCGCCGAGCTGGACCTCGCCGTCGCCCGCGCCTGACCTCGACGCGACGCCCCCCAGCGCATACGATCCGAGGGGTGAGGACGAGAGGCGAGAGCTGGCCCGGCTCGCTCGTCGCCTTGGCGGCGACGGCGCTCGTCGCGCTGGCGATCTGCGCGCTCGCCGAGGTCGCCTCGGCGGACGCGGCGGGTCCCGAAGCGGCGGGCACCGAAGCCAGCGCCTCGACCCCGAAACGGGTGCTCGTCACCCGCGACTTCGGTGACGACAAACTGTTCTTCCGGCCGCACCAGTTCGTCCTCTCCGGCGATGGGACGTTCGGGATCTCGCAGGTGAAGTGGAAGAGCTACGGCGAGCGCGTCGCGACCGCGATCGGGGTCGCCTTCGTCAACGACTGCGAACCGAACTGCGCCGAAGGGACCTTCTCCCATCCGAACGCGAAGCTGTGGCTGAAACGGGTCATCGACTGCAACGGTGTCGACGTCTACGCGCGGCTGAGGTACCAGCTGTTCGGGTTCCTGCCGGCCGGCCTCCACCACCGGGGCTCGTTCGCGATGCGCCCGCGCGACGAAACCGGCAGCTTCGAGTGCTGAGGCGCCGGGCGCTCAGCCCGGCAGCCGCGCCCGGAAGCACTGGGTGACGTAGGGGAGGGGGAAGCGTTCGCGGCCGGCCAGTTCGGGATCGGTGGCGGCGAGCTCGCGGACCGCGGCGAGGATCCGCTCCCGCTCCGTCGGCGTCGCGGTGATCACGTAGCTGCGCGAGCTGACCAGCTCGACCAGGGTCTCGCGGTCGAGCTCGCGGTCCCACTCGAACTCGGCCCGCTCGGTCGGGCCGAATGGCGGCGGCAGCTCGAAGCCGGCCTCGATCAGCCGCTCGGCGTCGCCGCGGCCGATCGCCTCGGTCAGCCGCTCGACCCAGTCGGCGCGCTCGTCGCGCAGGTTCCAGATCAGCGCCAGGCTGCCGCCCGGCCGCAGCACCCGGGCCACCTCGGCCGCCGCCAGCTCCTCGTCGACCCAGTGCCAGGCCTGGGCGACGGTGACGAGGTCGGCCGAGTCGTCGGGAAGGGGGATCTGCTCGGCCCGGCCCTCCAGCGCGGGCACCCCCGGCACCGCGGCCTCGAGCTGCTCGCGCATCCCCGCCAGTGGCTCGACCGCGGTCACCGCTAGGTCCCGCGCGACCAGGGCCCGGGTCAGCTTGCCGGTCCCGGCGCCGAGGTCGACGACGTCGCGGGCGCCCGCCGGCAGCAGCCACTCGACCGCCGCCGCCGGGTACTCCGGGCGAGCTCGCTCGTACTCCGCCGCGGCCCGGCCGAACGAGCCCGCCTGCTCCGGATTGAAGTCATCGCGCACGCTCCGAACCTAGCCGCAATAGCCTGGGACCGTGAACGGTCGCCATCGCTCAGCCCTCGCCCTGCTCGCCGCCATCGCCTTCCTGGCGCTGGCCGCCAGCCCGGCCGCGGCGAAGCCAGCGGGCGGTGCCGGGGCCGCGTTCCAGCAGCTGCAGCGAGAACTGGACGAAATCGTCGCCGACCGCGGCGGCCCGCCGGGGATCGCGGCGGTGATCGTCCGCGGCCGCAACACCTCCTTCCTGCGCGCCGGCCTCGCCGTCGCGAAGGCGAAGCGGCCGATCCGCCTCCACGACCGGGTCCGCGTCGGCGCCGTCTCCGAGGCGTTCGGCGCCTTCCTCTCGGCTGGACTCGGCGGCGTCGCCGACCCGCTGAAACTCGCCAGCACGGTCGGCTCGGGGTTCCCGGGCCTGCTGCCGAACGCCGAAGCGGTGACGGTCGAACAGCTGCTCAACCACACCAGCGGCCTGCCCGACTACACCGACTCCGAAGCTTTCGTCAGGCGGCTGGCCGAATCCCCCACCGCGGCCATCGCGCCGCGCGAACTGCTCGGCTACGTCGCCGCCGACCCGCTCCTCTTCCCGCCCGGCAGCCGGTACGGCTATTCCGCCAGCGACGAACTCGCGATCCAGTTGATGGACGAAGCGACCGCCCGGATCTCCTACGAAGCGCTGCTGCGGCGCGATGTCTTCGACCCGATCGGGATGCCGGGGTCGAGCCTGCCGCGGACCGTGGGCGGGATCGCCTCCACTCCGGCTGACCTGGCCAGGTTCGTCTCGGTCTACGTGCCGACGGTGCTGCCGGCGGCGAAACGGCTGCCGGTCCCGTTCCGCCCCGGCAGCTCCTCGCCTCCCGGGCCAGGCGCCAACCAGGCCGGGATCGGGATCTACCAGTACGAAAGCCGCTGTGGCACCGTCTACGGCGAGGCCGGCTCGGCTCCCGGCTACCGGGCCTTCGTCGGCGCCAGCGCCAACGGCAACCGCGTCGTGGTGATGGTCGCCAACGCCGAGATCGTCCCCGGGGTCGGCTCGCCGCGGGTCTCGAACGCGATCCGCCGCGCCCAGGTGACGGCGGTCTGCGCGGCGCTGGGCTAGCCGGCGGGCTCTGGCGAGGCGGCGAGGCGACCGCACCAGAGGGCGAAGAGGACGAGGGCGATGACGATGCCCGCCTCGTGGACGCCGAAGACGACGGCGAGGGCGCTGGGGAGGCCGGCGAGGACGGCGCCGAGCAGGGTCGGGTTCCGCGGCAGCCGCAGCACCCGGGCGGTGATCGCGGCACAGAGCAGCCAGGCGAGGGGGCCGGCGATCCAGCCCCAGGTTTCGAAGAACGACTTCGGCAGGGTGAGGCCGAGGACGGCGAAGAGGACGGCGACGGTGAGGAGCTGAACCAGCGCCGCGCGCCAGAGGATCGTGGTGTCCACCCGGCCGAGGCTAGCGAGCGGCCGCCCGCGCCCGGCTAGCGGACGACGATCTTGCCGTGCATGAACGGGTGGATTTCGCAGTGGAAGACGTAGGTGCCCGGTTTCTTCAGCGTCACCGAGGCGGTCTTGCCGGGGCGGATGTCACCGGTGTCGAAGGCCTTGCCGGTGGCGGTGTGGGTGACGTCGCTGGCGTTGGCGAAGGTCACTTTGGTGCCGGCGCTGACCGTCAGCGGAGTCGGGTGGTATTCGAAGTTGGCGATCCGCACCGATTTCGCTGCGCTGGCGGTGGCGTGGCCGGTGGCGGTCTGTCCCGCCGCCGCCCGCAGCCCGACCAGCGAGAGGGCCGCCGCGGCGAGCACGAAGGCGAGCCCGAAACGGCGGCGCCAGTTGATCTCAGAGGTCGTCATCGCGCCGGGATACGGAGCCCGGCGCGATCGGGTTCAAATCAGCAGATGAATCCCGCTTCTTCGCAGACTTCGCCGGTCAGGCCGCCGAGTTCGGCCACTTCTTCTTCCAGCGATTCGACCCGGTCTTCGAGTTCGCCGGTGTCGCCGCCACCGCCTTCTTCGATCGCCCCGCGCAGTTCTTCGACTTCGCCTTCGAGGCCGCCGAGTTCTTCGCCGGCAGATTCGCCTTCCGGCCCGGCCGGCCCGCGGGCGCCCTTCGGCCCCGCCGGTCCCTGCTTCCCCGGCGAGCCCTTCGGCCCGGTCTGGGCCAGCAGCGCGATCCCCGAGCCGATCGCGGCGCTGAGCACGCAGACGCCGACGATGAGGGCGATTAGCTGGTTGCGCGGCAGGGTGACGGTGGGCTTGCGCTCGGGCTCGATCGGCCAAGTCTCGCAGGCGGCGCTACCCTGAGCGGGTGTTGGCGCCATCGGCGCTCCCGGGGCGGTTAGCTCAGTTGGGAGAGCACTTCCCTTACAAGGAAGGGGTCACTGGTTCGAGCCCAGTACCGCCCATCGGCACCGTGGCCACCGCGGTCGCCCGTCCCTCGTCGGCGCGCTATTCGGCGATCGGCGCCAGCGAGTTGCCGGGGGCGATGCCGGCGCAGTTCTGCGGCGCCGGCTGGCCGGCGAAGCGGGCGGCGAGCCAGGGGATCGCCGAGGTCACCCAGGGGACGGCGGTGCCGATGTGGCCGAGCGGATACTCGGTGTAGTCGACCTTGACCCCGCGGGAGCAGTACTCGCGGGCGAGGCTGCGGACGTCGCCGGCGATCATCACTCCGTCGCCCTCGCCGATCCCCGGCTTGTTCCCGGCGGTGCCTTCGAGCTCGCCGAGGGCGCCCTGGCCGATCAGCAGCGGCGCGGTCGGGGTGCCGGCGCTGCCCATGATCAGCCGGTTCACCGTCTTCACGTAGATCGGGACGCTCTCCGGGGTCGGGTACTGAGGCTTCGCCAGCTGCGCCCAGGTGAGCCCGGGGTAGTGGGCGAGGGCTTCGGAGATCGAGGCATGTTCGAGCTTCGCGTAGACCTGCTTGCCGTATTCGGAGAGGTAGGGGGTGAGGTCGATCTGGAAGGCGCGGGAGACGCCGATGATCGCCATCGGGATCACCCCGGCCCAGACGACGCTGCCTTCGACGTAGTGGAGGTTGTGGGCGGGGTCGACGAGGACACCGCCGATGGCCGCGCCGACCAGGCGATGGTCGATGTCCGGGGCGTAGGAGGGGGCGAGCTCGGCCGCCCACTCGGTCGCGATCGCGCCGCCGGAGTAGCCGATCAGGCCGATCTTCTTCGTCGTCGCCAGGCCGGTCGCCGGCGAGGCGATCGCGGCGCGCAGGCTGTCGAGGGTGTTGATCCCGTACTCGGGGCCGGCGGCGAAGTCGGCGGCCTGGCCCTCGGTGTCGGCGATGACGACGGTGTTGCCGGCGCTCAGCTCCGGCCCGAACAGCAGCGACTCGACCTGGGGGATCGCGCCGCCGAGGCTGACCCCGCCGGAGATCGCCCAGGAGGGCTCGTCGGCGGGGTTGAGCGAGTCGTAGAAGGACTGGTAGGCGACGATCTTCGGAGTGCCGACGGCGACGGGCGGCTTCAGCACCGAGGTGACGTTGACGGTCGGGGCGCCCGTCTGCGAGGTCGAGCGGTAGAGCAGCTGCACCGCCTTCACCGGCAGCGGCAGGCCGGCGACGTGGTAGTTCAGGCTGCGGGTCTTCAGCACCGTGCCGGGGGCGATTTCGGCCAGCGGCTCGGCGCCGCCGTAGGAGTAGAAGGGGTCTTCACCGGGCTTCGGCGGCGCCGCCAAGGCGGAATCGGCGGCGAGGGCCAGCGTCAAGAAGGCGGCCAGGCCGGCGAGCAGGAATCGAAGTTGGGCGGTGTTCTTCAAGGTCTCTCCTCCGGGTATCGTCCGGCCCGAACGATACCCAAAATTATGTAGAGGCAAAAGCCGCCGCCCTCGCGCATTAGCCTGCCGGCATGCCGACCTACCTGGTCACCTGCCGCGGCGAGCTCTCGCGCGGGGTCGTCGCCCAGCTCGACGAGCTGGGGCACTATCGCTACGCCGAGCGCGAGGTCGGCTTCATGGAGGGGGAGGGGGTCCGCCGCCACCACCTCGAGGTCGAGGCTGGCAGGCCGGAGGACGCGATCATGATCGCCCGCGGCGCCGTTGCGGTCGCCGGCGGAACCGCCAGCGATTACCAGGTCGAGGACGACCCCGAGCCGATCTGAGCCGTTGACGGGGGTCGAGCACTGATGCTCAGACCAGGCCCATTGACTCGACCGGATCGTCGTTGAGGGCACCCCGGTCCTCGTTACCCGCTAGCCGCTGGTCGACCCGTTTCCGCTGTTCCTTATCCGGATGTGGTCGGGAAAAGGAACAGCCCGTGTTACTGGAGGGCGAAGACGACGCCGACGGTGGCGGTCACCGTCGACTTGCCGGGCTTGGTCGGAGGCGCCGGGGCGCAGGCACTCTGCTGGGCGCGCTTGCTCGCAGGGGCCGAGCCCACCCCGGTCGACCCCACCGACTTCGCACAGGCACCGGCGCCGGAGAACTTCTGGTCTGCCTCGAAGGAGACGATTTCGGCGTTGCCGCCTTCCTCGATCGAGAGCGCGGCGCCGAGGGTCGCGCCGGCCTGGGCGGCCAGCACGGTCGCCTTCGCTTTCGCCTTCTGGAAGGCCGCCGCCAGCGCCCCGGCGGTCGCCGCTTCGGTGTCGCCGACGCTGTAGCTCGGGCCGTTGACCCCGCTGGCGCCGGCGGCGATCGCGACCTGGACCAGTTCGCCGGCGTTGCTCGGTTCGTGCAGGGTGACCGAGGCGCCCTCGCCGGCGCGGTAGATCGGCACCTTGCCGCGGAAGCTCTTGTTCACATTCACCCGGCCGGTCTTGACGTCGCCGTCGCCGACGCCCGGCACCGCCTGCACCTTGGCGATCACCGCAGCCAGGCGGGCCGAGGCCGCTTTCAGCGCGGCGCCGCGGCTCTTGCGTTCGGCGCTGACGCCGAAACCGACCGTCGCGGTGTCGTTCGGCACCTTGATCGTCGCCGTCGCTTCCACCGTGACCGTGCGTTCGACCGCGAGCGCGGCGGCGGGGACGAGCGCCAGCAGCGCGAGGGCGAGGATGGCGGAGGCGACGATTCGAGTTCTCATCTGGCCTCTACGGTACCCGTCAGCGTCCGTCACAAAATTCGCTGGACGATCGGCGGGCCAGCAGCGCTCAGCCGAAGGCGCGCACCGCCAGCACCGCCGCGACGACCAGCCCGGCGATGGCGATCACCACCCGCAGGGTGTCGCCGTCGACTTTGCGGGCGTAGCGGGCGCCGACCCGGCCGCCGACCAGCGAGCTGACCCAGAGGCAGACCGCATAGCGCCAGTCCACCGGGGCGAGGAAGGCGTAGGCGACGGTGGCGAGCAGGTTGGCGGCGCCGGCGAGGAGGATCTTGATCGCGTTCAGGTGCTGCATCGACTCGGTGACGAAGAGGCCGAGCAGGGCGAGCAGGAGGATGCCGACGGCGGAGCCGAAGTAGGCCGCGTAGGCGCCGGCGAGGACCAGGCCGACGGTGAGGTAGGGCGAGCGCTCGTCGCCGGCGTGGGAGATCTTCGGCGTCAGCCGCGGCTGGAAGAGGAGCAGCAGGCAGGAGCCGGCGACGAGGACCGGGACGACATCCTCGAAGGTGTCGTTGGAGGTAAGCAGCAGCAGCGCGGTGCCGGCGACCGAGCCGGCCAGGGTCGGCGCCAGCAAGCGCAGGATGCGCTCGCGCTGCTCGCTGACCAGGTCGGCGTAGCCGAGGGCCGAGCCGGCGGCGCCGGGGACGAGGCCGACGGTGCTGGTGACGTTGGCCGAGAGCGGCTGCAGGCCGACCGCGACCAGGGTCGGGAAGGTGATCAGCGAGCCGGCCCCGGCGATCGCGTTGGAGGCCCCCGCTGCGAGGCCGGCCGCCGCAACGACGAGGAGGCTCCAGAGCATCCGCGGGAATCTAGCCAGGGCGAGGCGCCGACCCCCGGGCGCTAGCCGCGCAGCTTCGCCTTTAGCCGCGCCCAGGCCGAGGGTGGCCGCGGCTGGGTCGCCCGCCACTCGTCCAGGGTCGGCAGCCGCCCCGCCGCCCGTGCCTTGCGCACGCACTCGGTGTGGGCGTGACGGCGGCGCGAGCGGTCGTCCTCGGGGGCGATCAGGAAGTGCTCGGAGAGCGCCGGCAGCCGCCGCCGGCAGAACGGGCAGGTGTAGGTACTCGGCTTGAGGTTCTGCGCCGGCCGGATCGCCCACCAGCGCGGCGGCGCCTCCTTCGCCACCTCAGCCCTGAGGTTGACGGGACGATTTCGGAGACATACGGCGAGAAATCGTCCCGTCAACCGCCGCGCCCGCGGCCACCGGCGCCGTCGGCACCGGGGTGCCGCCGCGCCGCTTCTCGTTTTCGGTGACTTTGTCGAAGAAGTAGGTGTTGCGACCGCGGCGCAGCGGGCGGGGGAAGGCGCGGCGGGCGCGCCGGTGGGCGGCGGCGACGGAGCGGAAGGCGGCCTCGTGGCGGGAGGTCCAGGCGATCCCGAAGACCTCCCGGACCCGCGGCGGCAGCGTCCCCTTGATCACCAGGTTCTGCACCGCGATGTTGCCGCGGACCGCCGCCGGCACCGGCTGGCGGAAGGCGACCAGCGGCGCCATCTCCAGCGCGTGCGGGGTCGCCTGCAGTCGCGGTGAGGCGATCCGGCCGTCGAACCAGGCGCGGAACTCGGGGTAGCTGGCGGGGACGTGCTCGCGGGGGAGGCGGAAGAGCTCGCCGAAGCGGATGTAGTCCTGCCAGAGGTCCTCGAGCTCGGCGGCGGAGAGCGGCCGCACCATCGCCTCGTAGATCGCCCGGCCGGAGTCGGCGATCACCGCCAGCGTCCACAGCATCAGCTCCGGGTCGAAGGCCGAGTAGACGGCGCCGGCCGGGTGCCCGCCGGCGGCCTCCGGCAGCTCTCCCTTGATCCGCGCGTGCAGGCGGTGGACCGCGGCGAGGGCGCGGTCGGCTTCCTCGCGGCTGCCGAGGAGGACCGTCTCCTGGATCTTCGCCGTCCGCGCCAACCGGGCGAAGGGATGGTCGCCGGAGCTGCTGGAGAGCATCGTGCCGGTGTAGGTGAGCGGTTCCAGGGCCCCGATCAGCAGCGCCCGCTGCCCGTAGAGCAGCCCGACCGCGCGGTCCCCGTGCACCCGCCGGGCCAGCGAGCGGCCGGGAGGGAAGTAGTAGTTGTCGGCGTCGGCGCTCATCCTGGCTGGCTGGCCAGGAATGGTACCGCCACGTCTAGCGGCTAGACGCTGGGGCGCGGGTGCTCGCTGTTCAGCGCGACCAGCGCCGCGCCGGAGCCCTTCGGCTCGGCCAGGCCGCGCAGCCGGTGGCGGGCGAAGACCTCGTCGAGCTCCTCGCGGGTCAGCGTCTCGCGCTCCAGCGCGGTCCGGGCCAGGTCGTCGACGCACTCGCGGTTCGCCGCCAGCAGCGCCCGCGCCTGGCGGTGCGCCTCCTGGGCCAGCGACTGCGCCGCCAGGTCGACCTCGCGCCGGGTCGAGTCGGAGATCGCGTAGTTGCCGATCGGCATTGCGATCGGTGCCGGCCCGTCGCCGTCCAGGGCGACACCCATGCCGAATTCGGTCACCATCGCCGAGCAGAGCTGCTGCACCCGGGCGAGGTCGTTGGCGGCGCCGGAGAAGGACTCGCCGATGAAGGTTTCCTCCGCTGCCCGGCCGCCGAGCAGGCTGACCACCTCGGCCAGCAGTTCCTCGCGGCTCTTCATGTAGCTGTCCTCCTGCGGCGAGTGGGCGACGAAGCCGAGCGCCCCGCCGCGGGGAAGGATGCTGAGGATCTCCGGCGGGTCGAGCCCGAGCAGCTTGCGGCAGGTCGCGTGGCCGGCCTCGTGGAAGGCGACGATGCGCCGCTCGCGGTCGTTCAGCCGGGTCGCCTGGACCGAGCCGACCGACTGGCGCAGCAGCGCCTCGTCGAGGTTCGTCGCGCTCCATCGCGGCGCGGCCGGCGCGGCCGGCGATGATCGCGCCCTCGTTCAGCGCGTTGGCGAGCTGGGCGCCGGTCATCCCGGTGGTCTTGCGGGCGACGTCGGTGAGGTCGAGGTCCGCGGCCAACGGCTTGCCTTTGGCGTGGGAGCGGAGGATCGCCTCGCGGCCGGTCCGGTCGGGCGGCGAGACCAGCACCTGGCGGTCGAAGCGCCCCGGCCGCAGCAGCGCTTTGTCGAGCTTGTCGACGTAGTTGGAGGCGGCGATCACGATTACCGTGCCGCCGTCCTTCTCGAAGCCGTCGAGCTCGACCAGCAGCTGGTTCAGCGCCTGCTCGCGCTCGGAAGAGCCGCCGTCGCCGCCGCTGGAGGAGCGGGCGCCGCCGATCGCGTCGAGCTCGTCGATGAAGATCACCGCGCGGCCCGACTTGCGCGCCTCCTTGAACAGGCGGCGGATCCGGGCGGCGCCGCGGCCGACGAACATCTCGACGAAGCTCGAGCCCGAGGAGGCGTAGAAGTCGACCCCGGCCTGGGCGGCGACGGCGCGGGCCAGCATCGTCTTGCCGGTCCCGGGCGGGCCGAACAGCAGCACCCCGCGCGGCGGCCGCGCGCCGAGGGCCTTGAAGCGGTCCGGTTCGCGGAGCCACTCGGCGACGTCCATCAGCTCGTCCTTGGCGGCGTCGACCCCCTGGACCTCCTCCCAGAGGACCGGCTCGGTCTGGCTCGCCTTCACCGTTTCCGGCTTCGTCGTCCCCACCGTGGTGCGCATCAGGCGCAAGAAGACGAAGAGCAGCAGCGCCATGAAGAAGACGCCGAAGACCGGATACCAATCGAAAAAGAATTCCTGAATCGATTCCATCCCGTCAGACGGTAGAGAACTCGGCCAGGAACTCAGTCACATATTCGTCCAGAAGCTCAAGAAACGGCGGTTTGCAGCCGATGAGGCCCGCTTCCTGGACCGCGGGAGATGGGGGCGATGGCGCCGAAGGCCGGCGCCACGCTTAGCGCTCGACCTGGGAGCCGCCGACGATCGCCTCTTCGCCGGAGTCGCCGAAGGTGACCCAGGCCTTGTTGCCGCCGTCGTAGTCGGGCGCCCACAGCTTCAGCGTCGCCGGCCGTCCCCAGACCGTCACCTGCTCCTCGCCGGTCGAGTCGAGTCCGCGCCAGATCCGCACGAAGGGGTTGTCGGCGGCCTCGGCGCCGATCGTCGTCGGCTCCTTGTGGCCGGGGTGGACGACCGTCTCCGGCGACAGCTGGAGCAAGCGTTCGACCGAGGCCTTGAGGTCGGCGAAGCCGGAGGCGCCGGGGGCCATGGTGCCGCCGACCGTGCCCTTGAAGAGGACGTCGGCGGTGAAGACGTCGGAGCCGTTGACCAGGTAGGCGAGGTGGCCGGCGGCGTGGCCCGGGGTGTAGATCGCCTCGATCCGCAGCGGCCCCGCCTCCAGCACGTCGCCGTCGCCGAGCACGTACTCGACCTCGGCGTCGAGCTCGGTCGCGGTGTCGGCGTGGGCGACCAGGGGCGGGTCACCGAGCGCCTCGCGGGCCTCCGGGAGGCCGGCGATGTGGTCGGCGTGGGGGTGGGTGACGAGCACGTGGGTGATCTCGATCCCGTCGCGATTGGCCCGGTCGATCAGCGGCCGCAGCTCTTCGTTGCCGTCGATCAGGACGCCGCTCTTCGCCTCCGGGTCGGCGACCAGGTAGGCGTTCGACAGCCACATCGGGTTCTCGGTCCTCTCGACGATCACTGTTCCTCCTCTTGCTCGATTACCTGGAAGCTACTCGGATCGAGCTGCCCTCGAGGATGACCCGGGCGACCAGCTCCGGGTCGTCCCAGGTCGGCGTGTGACCGCACTCGGGGAGGGTGAGGTAGCGGGCACCAGGCGGGCGCTGCGCGGCCTTGGGCGGGCCGACGAGACGGTCGCGCTCGGCCCAGGCGAGGGTCACCGGCACCTCGGCCGGGTAGCCGGCCGGGTCGAAGTGGTGGGCCCGCATCGCCCGGTTGGCCGCCTCGTATCCCTCGGCGTCGACCCAGTCGAGGACGAGGTCGCGGCCGGCCTTGGCCGGGACCCGCTCGGGGTGGGCGGCGAAGGTGGAGAGGGCACGTTCGCGGAGGCCGCGGTTGCGGAGGACGAGCCCGAGCGCCGGGCGCAGCCGCCGGGCCCATTCCCGCGCCGGCATCGGCCGCTCGCCGAGGGCGCCGCCCCAGAGGCCGGCGGGGGAGAGGGCGGTGACCGAGGCGGCCCAGTCGGCCCGGCCCATCTCCAGCGCCACCCAGCCGCCGAGCGAGTTACCGGCGACGTGCGGGCGCTCGACCCCGGCCCGCAGGCAGGCCTCGTGGACGGCGCGGGCGAGGTTGGCCGGGCTCGGTTCCTCGCCGCCGGGCAGCGGCGGCTCGGTGCCGAAGCCGGGCATGTCGACGGGGTGGACGTCGCGCTCGGCGGCGAGCAGCGGCAGCACCGGCTGCCAGATCGTCCGCGTCCCGCCGAGCCCGTGGACGAGGACGAGTGGCTCGCCCTCACCTCCGGCGGGACCGCCGCCCCCGCCCACCGTCCCGCTCATTCCGCTTTCGACTTCGCGAACAGCATCTGCACGTCGCCGATCCGGCGCTCGCGGAAGCCCGCCTCGGAGGAGCTCAGGTAGAAGTCCCAGAGGCGGCGGAAGCGCTCGTCGTAGCCCTGCTCGCGCAGCTTCTCCCAGGCGACGAAGAAGCGCTCCCGCCAGCTCGCCAGGGTCGGCGGGTAGTGCTCGGTGATGTCGTCGATCCAGACCTCGCGCATCGAGGTCACCCGCTCCAGAGAGCCGCCGATCGCCGCCCGCGAGGGCAGGCAGCCACCGGGGAAGACGTGGGTGTTGGCGAAGCTCCGCGCCGCCTTCTCGACCTCGTAGATGCGGTCGTCGATGGTGATCGCCTGCAACACCATCAGCCCGTCGTCGGCAAGCAGTTCGTCGCAGCGGCGGAAGTAGTCGTCGAAGTACTGCCAGCCGACCGCCTCGATCATCTCGACGCTGACCAGGCGGTCGAAGCGGCCCTCGAGGTCGCGGTAGTCCTGCAGCAGCACCGTCACCAGGTCCTCGAGCCCGGCTTCGTGCACCCGCGCCTGCGCCAGCTCGAACTGTTCGCGGGAGATCGTCGTCGTCGTCACCCGGCAGCCGCTGCGTCGCGCCGCGTGGATCGCCATCCCGCCCCAGCCGGTACCGATCTCGAGCAGGTGATGGTGCGGTTCCAGCCGCAGCCGGTTGCAGATCCGGTCGAGCTTCGCCAGTTGGGCGTCCTCGAGGCTGGCGCCGGCGTCGGGGAAGTAGGCGCAGCTGTAGAGCATCCGCTCGTCGAGGAAGGCGCGGAAGAGCTCGTTGCCGAGGTCGTAGTGGGCGGAGATGTTGGCCCGGGCGCCGCCGCGGGTGTTCTCGGGGACGAGGGCGCGGAGCCGGTGCCAGAGGCCGCGGGGCCGGGCGACGAGGCCGCGGACCCCGTTCGGCTCGCGCAGCTCGCGGGCGGCGATGCGGATCAGCGCGACCAGGTCGTCGGTCTCCCAGAGGCCGTCGACGTAGCCCTCGCCGAGCCCAACCGAGCCGTGCAGCGGGCCGCGCCAAGCGGCCTGCTCGTTGACGCGGACGGTCGCCCGCAGGTCCGTGCCGGAGTTGCCGAAGACGCGGCTGCGGTCGCCCTCGATTACCTCGATCCGCCCGGCGCTGACCCGCTCGAGGACGGCCCCGACGCCGGCTCGTGCCAGCGCGTCCCTCATGGCGAGACGAACCCCCGCGGCCGACTCCCCTCCGGGTGCGGGTGGTAGCGGGCGCCCTTCAGCTTCAGCCGCAGCGACTGGGCGTAGATCCTGGCGACGACCTGCAGGGAGATCGCCGGGTAGCGGGCGAGCAGCCGAGCCATCAGCGGGCGGGAGAGCTCGCGGCGGCGCAGCGAGAGGGTCGCGTCGAAGGTCTTCGGCGCGCGGTCGGAGTTTGACCCCCCCTGGGGGGTACAAGTCCGACAGCGCGGCCGCGACTCGATCTGGACCTGCAGCCGCTCGCCCGGCTCGGAGGCGGCGAAACGGTAGGTCTGCTCCATCCCCATCAGCGGCGAGACGTGCAGGGCCTTATCGAGTGTCCTCGCTCAGCACCGTTCCCCGTTGTTCTCCCCGTTGCAGCACGTAGGCATGCCTCTCGCCCCAGGGTATGTTCTCGACGTCGGCGACGACAGCTTCGACCCGACTGCCGGGGGGGTCGAAGCAGTAGTAGAAGCTGACCGGGTTGAAGGAGTGGCCGAGGTAGCGGAGGCCGCTGAGCAACCGCACCGGCCCGGCCGGCCGTGAGCCGGTCGCCGCCTCGACCTCGTCGCGGACGCAGGCGTCGAGCGGTCGCTCCGGGTCGCCGAGGAAGTCGGCGCGGCGGAAGCGGGCGACGGCGCGGCGCCGGGCCGACCAGCCGGGGAACGGATCGAGCACGCCGGGCAGCTCGGCCAGGTCGAGGTAAGCGAGGAAGAGCGGATAGCGAAACTCGTGCTCGACCGGCTCGAAGCGCCGGTGCCGGACCCAGCCCTCGTAGATGGCGGAGGCGGGGGGGAGGGAGGCCGGCCGGAGTCCGTAGGCGGAGCCGGCGGTGCTGGGCGAAGCGCAGCCGGACGCAGCGCCGGAAGCCACATCGGCGCTGGGCGCCACTTCAGCCCCGGGCGCCACGTCGGCCCCGGGCGCCACGTTGGCCGGGCTCGGTCCGCGGCGTGACGGCGCCGCCGTCACGCGGCCAGCGCCTCCTCCGCGTCCTCGTCCTCGTCGCGCCACCGCGTGGCCGGGGCGGCGGCCGGGGTCGGCGCGGCCGGCGCCGCCGCCGGCGTCTCGAGCCCGGCCGGGGTGAGGCTCGCCCGTTTGCGCGGCGCCGCGATCTCGACCTCGCAGCCGAGCGCCCGCGCCGCCCGCAGCCCGCTCACCACCCCGTCCTCGTGGAAGCCCCAGCCCCAGTAGGCGCCACAGAAGTGGGTCCGGTTGGCGACCCCGCTGACCTCCGCGTGCCGTCCTTGCGCCTGCAGTCCCTCCCTGGTGAAGACCGGGTGCTCGTAGGTCAGCCGCCGCAGCACCTTCTCCGGGTCGACCTCGTCGCCGCGGTTGAGGGTGAGGAAGTAGTCGCGCCCGCGGGGCAGCCGCTGCAGGTTGTTCATCCAGTAGGTGACCGTGGTCCGCGGCGGCGGCTGCTCGCAGAGGTGGAAGTTCCAGCTCGACCAGGCGGCGCGGCGGCGCGGCATCAGCGAGCGGTCGGTGTGGAGGAGGGCTTCGTTTGGCTGGTAGGGGAAGGCGCCGAGGACCTCGCGCTCGGCGGCGGTGGCGTCGGCGCCCAGCATCGCCAGCGCCTGGTCGGCGTGGGCGGCGACGACGACCTGGTCGAAGACCTCGCTCTCGCAGCCCTCGGCCTCGATCCGCACCCCCTCCGGCAGCCGCTCGATCGCCCGCACCGGCGCGCCGACGCGGACCTGCTCCCGCCAGGGAGCGGAGATCGCCTCCAGGTAGGAGCGCGAACCGCCGCTCACCGTCCGCCAGACCGGCCGGTCGCGGAGGCTGTACATGCCGTGATTGTCGAAGAACTCGGCCATGAAGCTGGCCGGGAAGCTCCACATCTGGGCCGGGTCGGCGGACCAGACGGCGCTCGCCTGGGGGACGATCAGCCGCTCGACGAAGCGCCGCGAGTAGCCGTTGCTCTCCAGCCAGTGGCCGAGCGAGGGCGCGGTCCCGTTCATCCCGATCAGCGCCTGCGCCTCGCGGTTGAAGCGGCGCCATTCGCGCAGCATGCCGAGGAAGCTGGGGCTGAGCAGGTGGGCCGGGCGGGCGAAGAGGCCCCAGGGGGTGCCGCTGTACTCGAAGCCGCCGCCGTCGGAGACCGAGAAGCTCATGTGGGAGGACTGGCTGGCGACCCCGAGCTCGTCCAGCAGGGCTTCGAAGTTGGGGTAGTTGCGGTCGTTGAAGACGATGAAGCCGGTGTCGATGTGGCGCGGCCCGCGCGGGTCCTCAACCGTGACCGTGTGGGTGTGGCCGCCGAGCCGCTCGGCCGCCTCGTAGACGACCACCTCGTGGTGGCGATGCAGGTGGTGGGCGGCAACGAGCCCCGAGACTCCGGTTCCGACGATCGCGATCCTCATCGATCTGTCACTACGCAGGGCTACCCGAATCGGTTGTATCGGACGCCTTGAGGGGTCGCCCGGGCCCCGCGCGACCGTGGTTGACCTTTGTTTCGCTATCCGAAACGAAACTCAACCACGCGCCAGCGCTACTGCGGCGGCGCCAGGGCTACGGCGGCGTCGGCGATACGTCGGCGCCGGCATCTAGCCGTAGGGGCGGTAGACCAGCTCGTAGCCGAGCAGTTCGGAGACGGTGGCGAAGCCGAAGCCGCGGGCGCGCAGGGTGTCGATGATCCGCGGCAGCGCTTCCAGGGTCTCGTCGCGGGGGCCACCGCCGTCGTGCATGAGGATGATCGAGCCGTTCTGGGCGTGGGAGACGACGTTCGAGTAGATCGCCTCGGTGCCGGGCGTGGCCCAGTCCTGCGGGTCGACGTCCCAGTTGATCGTCCGCAGCCCGAGGCTGCCGGCGGTGGAGATGACGCTTTCGTTCACCGCCCCGCCCGGCGGCCGGAAGAGGCAGGGCTGGAAGTGGGTGTACTCCTGGATCCGCGCCGCCGCCCCGGCGATCTGGCCGGAGTCCGGCAGTTCGACGTGGTTCATCGTGTGGTCGCCGATCTCGTTGCCTTCGGCGAGGATCTGCCGCATCACCGCTTCGCGGCCCGGCATCTCCTGGCCGATCTCGAAGAAGGTGCCGTGGACTCCCTCCTCGCGCAGCACCCGGAGGAATTCCGGCGTGTATTCGCTGGGCCCGTCATCGAAGGTGAGGGCGACCACGGGCTTGTCGCGCGGGCCGTTGAAGTCGAGCCCGGCGCTGCCGCCGGTGCAGCCGACCGCCCGCACCGGGCGCAACCGGAAGGCCCGCGGCGGCGCTGCTTCGACCGGCAGCTGCTCGGCGCAGCGGCGGCGGACCGCGCAGCCGCGCGAGGCGAGCGCCCGCCAGGAGTAGTGGGCGGGGGAGAGGCCGGCTTCGGCAGGGACGAGGGCGACGACGAGCTTCCCCGGCGAGGGCCGCTTCACGGTGGCGCGGGCCGAGCTCTTCCGCAGCGGCCTGCCGCTTGCGTCGACGATCTCGACCCCGATCCGGCGACGGGCGAGCTTGCCGCCGAGGCAGAGGCGGCGTTCGCCGGGGCCGACGCCGCCGGGTGCCCGGTCCGAGGGGTATCCCGCGGGCCGATCCCCGGCCGCTGGCCGGTTCGCCTCGGAGCCTCTCGCGACCAGCCCGAGGCAGAGGTAGCGCGCCGTCGCCCGCCGCGTGTCCGGCTGGGCTTGCAGCTTCCCCAGCGCCACCGGCTTCGCGGTCCGCACCGAGAAGACGAGCTCGCGGCCGGCCTGGGCCAGCTCGGCGCGGACCAGCTCGGGACGACGCTGGGGAGAGCGCGGAGTTTGCGGCGGGCGCGGCGGCTGGGCGGCGCCGGCCGCCGGGGCCGCGAGCGCCGCGCCGGCCGCGAGGGCGGCGGCGCAGAGGATCTTGCGGAGGGGTGTGCTCAGAGGTGAATAGGGGCCGGGTGCGGGAGGCTGGTCATCATAAGGAGCGACCGCGGGGCGGCCCGCGCCGTCGGCCACCGCGGTCTCCCGGCTTCAACCGTGTTCGCAGCTACGTGACGCCAAGACGCATCCGTGTGCGCCGCGCCAGCGCGGCCGCGCTCCGGCCCGCCCGGTGCGGGGCGCTCGCCCTGCTCGCCGCGCTCCTCGCCCTCGCCGGCTTCGCCGCCACCGCCAGCGCGGCCGAAACCGGCGCCGGCGGGCTCGAAGAAGCGCCGCCGATCACCAACACCCCATACAACCGGCAGGGGATGTGGATCTGGTACGTCTCGCACTCCGAGGGCGGCTCGCTGCCGGCGATCATCGCCCGCGCCAAGGCGGCCGGGATCGGCACCGCCTACATAAAGGCGGGCGACGGCGCCACCGTCTGGAACCAGTTCTCCAAACCCCTCGTCGCCGCCCTCCACCATCACGGCATCGACGCCTGCGCCTGGCAGTTCGTCTACGGCGATGCGCCCGCCGCCGAGGCCCGGGTCGGCGCCACCGCCGTACACCGCGGCGCCGACTGCTTGGTAATCGACGCCGAGTCAGACTACGAGGGCAAGTACGCCGCCGCCGACACCTACGTCCGCACCCTGCGCCGGCTGATCGGCGCCAACTTCCCGCTCTCGCTGGCCGGCTTCCCCTATGTCGACTACCACCCGAGCTTCCCCTACTCGGTCTTCCTCGGCCCGGGCGGCGCCACCTTCAACCAGCCGCAGATGTACTGGAAGGCGATCGGCACCTCGGTCCGCGCGGTCTACGAGCACACCTACCTCTACAACCGGATCTGGGGCCACCCGATCTTCCCGATCGGCCAGACCTACGAAGGCCCAACCAACGGCGACCTTCGCCTCTTCCGCCGCTTCGCCGCCAGCTACGGCGACGGCGCCCCCAGCTGGTGGGACTGGCAGGAGACGAGCCCGGCCGAGTGGGCCGCGCTCGGCGCCCGCGCCGGCGCCCGCCCGCTCGACGGTTTCCACGAGGTGGTCGAACACCCGCTTCTGAAAGCCGGCAGCAAGGGCGACATGGTCGTCTGGGCGCAGGAGCACCTCGTCGCTGCCGGGTCCACCGCCCTGCCGGTGACCGGCATCTTCGGCCGCGCCACTCGCCGCGCCGTGCTCGAATTCCAGGAAGGCCACGGCCTGCCGAAGACCGGAGTGGTCGCGACCGAAACCTGGGGCGAGTTGATCAAGCTGGTGCCCTACCGGGCGCAGTGGGCGGCGAGCGCCCGGGCCAACCGCCGCGTCAAGCCGGCGACCCGCCCGCTCAGCGCCACCCTTCCGGACAAGGCCGAGGAGATCCCGCCGCGGCCGACGCCCTAGCGGGCGATCTTCGTCTCGAGCCGGCCCAGGGTCGGTGACTCGACCGCGATCTCGTCGCCGTCCTGAAGCCAGACCCGTGGTTCGCGGGCGCCGCCGACCCCCTCCGGCGTCCCGGTCGAGACGACGTCCCCTGGCTCCAGCGTCATCAGCTTCGAGAGGTGGGAGAGGAGGAAGGGGATCGAGAAGATCAGGTCGTCGGTGCGGCCGTGCTGCATCTGCTCGCCGTTCAGGGTGAGGGTGATCTCCAGCGCGTCCGGCGCCCCGGCCTCGTCGGGGGTGACCAGCCACGGCCCGCACGGCGCCGAGCCGTCGAAGACCTTGCCGCTCATCCACTGCGGGGTCTGGAACTGCAGGTCGCGGGCGGAGAGGTCGTTGAGCAGCGTGTAGCCGGCGATGTACTCGAGCGCCTCGGCCTCCTCCACCTCCTTCGCCCGCTTTCCGACCACGAAGGCGACCTCCGCCTCGTAGTCGACTTTCGCGCTCGCCGCCGGCAGCGTCACCGTCGCGCCCGGCGCCGCCAGCGCGTTGCGGTACTTGCCGAAGATCGTCGGCGCCGGCGGCGGCTCCTGCCGCCCCTCAGCCGCGTGCTTCGCGTAGTTCAGCCCAATGCAGACGATCTTCTCCCCGTCGGGGATCGGCGGCAGCACCCGCACCGCGCCCAGTGGATGCGACGGCGCCCCGGTGTCCCCGAGCCGCCCCTGCACCTCCTCCAGCCGCCCGGCCGCAATCAACTCCCGCAGCCCGCCCCGGTGCGGCTCCCCCAGCAGCGCCCAGGCGTCGTGCACCCGCCCTTCCTCGAGCACCCCCGCCCGAGGCCCGTCCCCAGCGTCATAAGTGAGTAGCCGCATCGCCCGCAGCCTAGCGACGGCCGACCCTCCCCGATGCGCTAGCTTTCGCCCCCGGGCCACTCCCACCGGTCCGCCCGAACCACTCGGGGGCGTAGCTCAGCTGGTTAGAGCGCCGGCCTGTCACGCCGGAGGTCGCGGGTTCGAGTCCCGTCGCTCCCGTCTCTCGTCCTGCTGGCTTCCTAGAGCGGGATGCCCGTAATCCGCTGGTACCACCTAGGCCGATGGCGTCCAAGCGACGCGCTGGAGGCCATCGGCTCCTGAACCGCTCTGATCGAGACCTGCGAGGAGTTCGCCACCGGCCGCCTCCATTCGCTTCAAACAGCGCCCGCGTTCCCGATTCGCCTCTGCCTCACTTAGCTGGCGGGCTGAACGGAATCTCGCGGATGGAGGACACAGTTAGATGCCGACACCTGATGCGCCGGTTGAGGATGTCGGTGGTTGCCGCGGAGTTCAAAGTGCCAATCAATTCCTTACACCGCGCAATAGTGCCGTCGTGTGGCACGCAAACGATGAGGTGATTCTCGACGAGAACCGGCTGCGTGCCGCGGACAAGAGTCGGGGTGAGACGCTGGCCGTCTGCCGGCCTAGACGTCCGGCGGATCGCCACAAACGGCGGAGGGAAGCGTGTTCCGGTATGCCGTCGAGTCCCCTTTCCTGCTCGGTGCTCTCCTGAAACGGGGAGATCCCTTGCGCAGATGTAAGGGCTGACCGGACCGCGCTCGGGATCCCGATGGGGAACGACGACACCCACGCGGACGGAGAAGCTGTCTGCGATCGTAGACCCGGCTGCACCCGTGGGCCACCATTCAATCTGAGTGCCGCCTGTCCCTCTTTTACCTTTAAGGAGGAAGACGTCGACATCGGTCCAGCGGTCAAATTGACCCCATTCCTCGGCGCAGGCATCCGAAAGCAGTTCGCTAATTGCCTCCCGCCAGCGTCTCAGGTTCGAGCCACTTCGGAGGACGTCGGGGAGGATGGCCCTGATGGACGAACCTGCCGGAGCTAGACGAAAACAATCGTCCGCGAATACGGCGGCTCGCGCAAGTCGCCCAGACCCCCAGGGCCTCGCGTCGACCGTCGCCCCGAACGGAGGATTAAGAAGCATGAGGATTGGCATTTCGAAACTTAGCGCCCGCCCATCTCCGTGCCTCAGATCGGGCAGCGCGCGCTCAATGCGCGACTCGGAAACGGCGAGCCGCGTTTCGGTCAACTGTGCCGCCAGCAAGGCGAGTCGTATGCGGGCAGTTCTTACCAGCACCTCATCGAGGTCGCGACCAACCAACCTCAGGCCCCATGTCTCGAGAGTCCGAATTGCCGATTTCTCGCGGGGCAGCCTCTTCGCAGCCGCCAGGAGCAGATCCCCGGCGCCGCAGGTCGGATCGACTATTTTCGAATAGCCCGCTGGAGCGCCCTCCACAAGATGCTCAGCCAGTTGTCGCCCGGTCAGGAACGCGCCGCTTTCGCGACGGGTTGCAAGGGGAATCCTCCTCCGTAGGACGGCCGCGGTTCCGCCGTCAAGTGCCCTATCAGCAGCTTCCGGAGCCTCAACATGACCAGCGAGCAGCTCGAGAAGCTCGTCTGCATAGGAAGAAAACGCCTCCTGCGCTCTGGTAGTCGTGCCCGGCTCAACCATCCGAGCAAGCTACTGCAGCAACGGCACCGGACATCGTCTCCGGTCGAGCGGGGTCGTGCCTTCTCATTTGGGGCAGGTCCGCTCTCCTACGGATACCCTGCCTGCGTGATGAGTGGCCAGATTCGCATCCGGAGGCGACATTGACCGAGGCGTCGCTGCGCTTTTCGTCAGAGATCCTCAAGCGATTAGGGGAGGAGTTAAATCCCAATCCGGATCAAGGCATCATCGAGCTCGCAAAGAATGCGTATGACGCCGACGCCCTCAGATGCGACATCGAGCTCCATGATGTCTCATCTTTAGGGGGCTGGATCCGGGTCGCGGACAATGGCGACGGAATGACCCTGGACCAAATTCAAGATGGGTTTTTGGTTCTGGGGCACTCTCAGAAGGACGTGCATAAAGAGACTCGCCTCGGTCGGATTCCGTCGGGCAGTAAGGGACTTGGCCGACTTGCGGCGTTGAGGCTAGGCCATCAGGTCGAGGTCCGGACCAATCCGAGGGTCCAGCCAAAAAAATCCTTCTCCCTGCGTATCGATTGGGACCGCTTCGCGCACGAGGAGCTGGTCGAGGACGTACATCTCGACATCCAGTCTGTGTCTCGCACGCGGAAACGTGCTGGCACCACTATCGACCTGCTCGATCTGCGGACGAAAATGACCCGTCCCGACGTAAAACGACTCGCTCGCTCGCTGATTCTTTTGGCTGATCCTTTCGGCGACGATCCGAGTGGTTTCAAGCCGAGGCTCAAGGCGGAGGAGTTCAAGGACCTTGAAAAGCTCGTTGCAGGACGATATTTCGAAGATGCAGACTTCCACCTCATCGCGCAGGTCGATCCAGACGGCCGAGCGAGCGCGCGCGTTCTTGACTGGCGCGGAGAGGAGCTCTTCGCGGGAGATCACAAGGAGATCACGGCAGGCGTCCGGCGCGGGCGAACGTACGGAATTCCTCCTACCGAATTCGACCTATGGATATTCCGGCTCTCCGCGAACGCCTTCACTGGACGCACTGCAACCGTCGGGGAGGTGAGAGAGTGGCTCAACGCGTTCGGTGGAGTCCACCTCTATGTCAATGGTCTTCGCGTCGCGCCATATGGCAATCCAGGAAACGACTGGTTGGAGATGAACCTGCGCCGAGCGGCCAGTCCTGAGGAGCGTCCTTCTACCAATACGGCCTTAGGACGGCTTAGTGTTGAAGACGAGACGCATCTTCTTCAACAAAAGACTGATCGCAGTGGCCTGATCGAGGATGAGACCTACGATGAGCTCCGAAACTTTGGTCGCGACGCGATGGATTGGCTTGCGCGTCGCCGCTTGGAGCAGGCTGAAAGGCGACGGCGCGCCGCTCGCGCCAAAACCAAAAACGAATCCCAGTCGACCAAAGAGAACGTCGAGAAACAGATCGAGAAGACTTCTGACCCGGAGCAGCGCGCGTCCCTGCAGCGGGCCTTCACTCGCTACGACAAATCAAGGCAGAGCGAGGCCGAGCGGTTGCGCCGCGAGGTTCAGCTTTATCGCACCCTAAGTACTGCTGGGATCACGGCTGCGACCTTCGCGCATGAGTCGGCCAGCAATCCGCTGAAGGTGATTGACCAGAGTGCATTGACGATCGAGCGCCGTGCGAAAAAAGCCCTTGATGGCGACTACGACAAGACGCTGAAAACGCCCATCGGAAGGCTCAAGCGAGCAGCCCGAGCGGTCGGCGTTCTAGCGTCCGTGACCCTCACGTTGATCGACCGCGACAGTCGTCGAGTCGGTCGCGTAGATCTCCACCAAGTGATCCGCAACCAGCTAACTACCCTCCGACCGTTCTTAGACGGGCGCGACGTGGAGGTCGAGACGGAATTTGCAAAGGGAGAGCCTTTCCTACAAGGGACGCCAGCCGCGGTCGAGTCAATTTTCACCAACCTCTTGAACAACGCGCTGACGGCCCTTGAGTCTTCCGATTCTGCGCAGCGGCGTATCAAGATCTCAACGCAGATCGAGGAGGACAATCTTTCAGTACGGGTCCTGGACAATGGTCCCGGAATCGACGAGAGTGCCATCAGTTTGGCCGATATCTGGCTTCCTGGGGAGACCACCCACGACACCGGACTCGGGCTTACGATCGTTCGTGACTCTGTGGCAGATCTCGGCGGGAGCGTCAAAGCGGTGTCGCACGGCGATCTGGGCGGCGCCGAATTCCTGGTCGACCTGCCGATCCTCGGGAGCTGAGATGACCCAAGTGATTCGCGGCATCACCGTTGACAAGACTCTCATCATTGATGACCAGCCCGAGGCTCGGGAGGTGTTTGCCGAAACCATCGAAGATGCTGCACTGACTCCGTTGCCGGCCTCGGGCCCACTTGGCGATCCGGACACTTACCTCAAGAAGAGCATCGACGGGCCAGCAACGGCTGCTTTATGTGACCAGTTCCTCCATCATCGAAACTATGCTCGTTTCGAAGGAACTGAGTTGCTCAAACGCTTCTACCAAGCATGCTTCCCAGCCGTCCTCTGCACCCAATATGACGAGCTGCTCGATGACATCCGTTCCTACCGCCGGTGGATTCCGTCGCTACAGCGTCCTCACGAGATGGACGGGGAGGGCTTCTTGAGCGGAGTCGAGGAATGCCTCTCGGAGTTTGCTGGCGAGTTTCGGCCTAAGCGGGAGCCCTGGCGGACCCAGATCAAGATCGTAGATGTACGAGTAGATGAGAGAAGATTCTTTGTCGAGATTCCGGCTTGGAGTTCGACCATTGTCCCTCTGAAGTATCAGGGCGTTCCTGAGTTCATAACGACGGAGTTACGCGAGGGCTGGCGCTGTCGAGCACATGTCAATCTAGGTGCCGAGGGCCTTCAGGATCTCTACGTCTGCGACTGGGAGATCCCTTGAGTGCCTGCCTGACCGTCCTCGACGTGGGACACGGGAACGCAGCGGTCATCTCTGGATCCGATGGCGTAGTTGTCATCGATGCCGGGCCCGGGGGAGGGGATCTCCTTCGCTATCTGCGAGAGGCAGAGGTGTCGGAGCTTAAGTGCGTCGTCATCTCCCATGTGGATGCTGACCACCTCCGAGGCCTCATAGCTGTATTAGAGGAGCCATCTATCAGGGTCGCGCAGGTTCGTCTAAACCCAGACGCCGCTAAGCAATCAGAGCTTTGGGAAGACCTTGCGTGGACGCTCGCCAATCTCGACCAAGCTGGGGACTGCGACTTCCAGACTGCCTGCGTACAGGGCGACGAGCTGCCCAAGGTCTCCGATGGCGTTTCTTTGTCGGTCGTCTCACCAACCAAGGAGCTTGCTGCGCATGGGCCGGGCTGGACGGACTCGTCCGGCCGTACGGCCACTACTAACACTTGCAGCGTGGTCGTGAGGGTTGTCGCGGATGGGGAGGGAGCGGCCATCCTCGCGGCCGACATGGACGCGATGGGTTTGGCGTATATCGGGAAGACAAAGCTTGACCTCGCCGCGAAGTTGCTCGTTTTTCCGCATCACGGCGGGCACGTGGGCGGGCGGTCCGACCCCGCTGTCAATGCTGTGTTTGCCAACGAGTTACTCGATTCCGTCGGACCGGAGACTGTGATCTTCTCCACTGGCCGAGGCCGTCACGGAACTCCTCGCCCAGAGATAGTCGCCGCCGTGCGAGCTCGAAATACGGCCATCAGGATCGCCTGCACCCAATTGTCCGAGCGCTGTAGGCCGGACCCGATCTCCCTCAAAGCGCCAGGGCACCTTCTCCCCCTACATGCTCGGGGACGCGAGAACGACAGCTGCTGTGCAGGTTCTATGCGATGGGATCTCTCAACGCTGATCGAACCCGACGCCATCGCACACGATGCGTTCAAGGCCTCCGAGGCTCCGACGGCGATGTGTCTGTAGGTGCTTAGGGGTCCACCCGGCCCCCTGAGGGTTTAGGACGCTCAAATCAGAGTCGGCGCCCTGCCGCAGATTGCTGGTGCCGCCGCCGATGATCGGCGAACGGCACCGATGCGGTGATGGACTAGAGCTGGCGACGCGTATACGGATTCTCAGTCGTTTCCAGATGAGCATTCAGCCGGGGCCGCAGCGAGTACCAGGACCGACCGAGCTTAAACGCGGGGATCACACCCCGCCGCATGTAGTCGGTCGCGGTGGCCTTCTTCACCCGCAGCACATGGGCGACTTCGTCGACCGTCAGCAGTTCCTCGCGGCTGAACGCCGGACCGCGGGACATCTCTTCACTTGCCGACCGGGGGGATGTCTGCATCTCTATCTCTCTTTCAGACGACCGCTTCGAAGAGCTCGGTGAGCTTCGCCGCGTCGTCGGGGCGGGGTTTGGAGTGCAGATAACGCTGGGTCGTCGTGATTTTCGAGTGGCCCATCATCGCCTGGACCGAAACGAGGTCGAATTTGCGGATCGCGATGCTGCCGAAGGTGTGGCGCAGGTCGTGGAAGCGCCGCACCCGGACGCCTGCCGCCTTCTGTGCGGCGACGAAGCGGTGTCGGACCGCGGAGCGGTCGAGGGAGCCGCCGTCGGGCCGGACGAAGACGAAGTCCGTGCGGCCGGTGAAATTCCTCCGCTCGAGCAATGACCTGAAGGCGAGGATCGCCTGTGCGGCGAGCGGCACCGTCCGCATCTGCCGTGACTTGGTCGATGACTCCGTGTCCCACGACATCGCCCGCGAGACCGAGACCTTCGCGTTCTCGAGGTCGACGTCTTCCCATCGCAGCGCCCGCAGCTCCCCCATCCGCAGGCCGGTGAATCCTGCGATCACGATCAGCGCGGCGTCCTGCTCGTTGATCCGTCGCCACTCGGCCATCGTCTCGGCCGAGTAGCGGGAGTGGGTATAGCCGCCCTGGCCGCGATGTTCGCCGAGCCGCGCGGCCTCGGCGACGGCGAGGACTTCGGCGGGCTCAAAGATGTTGATCGGTTTGGCGCCGGGCTCGGGCCTCTTCATCGTCATCGAGGCCGGGTTCTCCCGCAGCCCGAAGGTGTCGGGGCGCATGCAGAAGGCGAAGATCGAATGCAGGACCTGGCGGTGCATGTTCACCTGGCGGGCGCTGATCGTCTCGAGGTCGAGACCGGAGAGGAAGCGGTTGACGTCGCCGGTGGTGATGTCGGCGAGCTTCCGACCGCCGAAGGTCCTCATCAACCTCGCCTTCCGCGGCTTACCTCGCGGTCGCGAGGGCTGCGGACTGCAGACCATCGTCCGGTAGCTGCGCATGGTCGCCGGCTTCGCCCGCTTCTCATGCTCGAGGTAGTCGAGCCAGGCCTCGACCGCGTCGTCGAAGGTCGCCTCCGGCTTGATCAACTTCAGCTTCAGCTCCTCCTCGTGCTCGGCGATCACCTTCGCCATCGCCAGATGGGCCCGCCCCTCATCGAGGAAACCCGGCCGGATCCGTCCCCTTGGGCGGACGAGGTTCCCCTCGCCGTCGGGCTCGAGCCAGGCCCGACCGAGGGTGCGCTTGCGCTGCGTCCTCGTCGAGTCCCGCCACTTCGCCTCGTACATCACCTTGCCGCCCATACGCTCACGGGTGAGCAGGGCGCCGGTCGGCATTTCGTCGGGCAACATGTCTGTCTCGCTTTCTCGTCTCGGTCTTCGATCACAAGACGAGGGCGGAGGGCGAATGGGGACCAGGCCCGGTACCAAACCCCCCTTGGGAGGGTTCTCTATGCTCTATCCAGACTGCTGCTTACTCCGCAGAACATGCCTATTTGCAGGGAAAAGCAGACAACTGTCACGCCGGAGGTCGCGGGTTCGAGTCCCGTCGCTCCCGCTCCTTGAAGTGCCTGCAAGTCGGCCTGTCGATTTCGGGAGAGTCGAATTAACCGGGCCGGTTTTTTCGCTCGTTTTCAGGCACGAGTGCCTGAACGACTGGAGATGGTTGGCGATTTGCGGCGAGCCACTGATGCTTTGTCGCAAGATCACGACGGTGAGGTCGACTCGCCAGGTCGAACTTACGCTTCTTCGCACTCCGGGACGATCGCGCCGTCGTCGATGATCGGGTACATCGGGCTCAGACGGTTCTTCGAGTGATGCAGCCCGAGCCAGTGCCCGTACTCATGGACCACGGTCAGGCACCGGAGCCTGTTGGAGAGGCCGGGTTCGATGGTCATTTTGCAAGGCCGCAATTCCGCCGGGTCCGGAATCACCGTCTCTCCCAGTACGCGGCCCGGCAGCTTGGCGTAGGCGGCGCTCTCGGTCGAGCAGCGCGCGGGCGTGTTCTGCTGCCAGTACGCGGCGGCGGCCTCGAGGTCGCCGTGCAGCGTGGCGGGTGCCGGCGCAGCCAGGGAAACGGCTGCGCTTGCGATCGCGGCGGCGACGATCATCGGGTGTTTCCTGCGAGGTCCATGAGAAGCAGTGGAGCACAGATGTTCGAGAATCCGTCTCATAGATTCGTCCAGAGAGGTCGCCAAAACTCAAGCTGATCGGAACTGGTGCCAACGTGCGCCGCCCGCGAAGCCAATTTCCAGATCTTTGTCAACGAACGTCGAGCGGCCTCGTCGATGCTCAAGTCGCTCAGATCGGTGGACGATGGACAAGGACACCAGGGCAAATCCCTTTCGACACAGGCACCCTCGTCGCGAGACGAATCCGCAAAGCCACGGGACTCCGCCGGAGCCAGCCGGGCCACCCTGACTCCTACCCGAGCCGCCCCCGAGGCGGGAAGCGGCGGGGATCCCGGAACGTCGTCAGGACTGCTCGACATATAGGGAGGACACCAATGTCCAACCGATTCGATCTCAGGCGCGCCCGCCTCGCCGGCCTCACCCTCGTGGTGATCCTGGCCTTTGCGGCGGTCCCCGTCGCGGCCCAGGCCTCAGCCGTCAACCTCGGCACCACCTCACCGTTTGTCGTCCTCGGTGGCTCGACCGTCACCAACGAAGGGACCTCGGTTCTGAACGGCGATCTCGGGCTCTCGCCGGGGAGCTCGCTGACCGGGTTCGACGAAGCGGTCGTCAACGGCGCGACCCATGACAACGACGCCGTCGCGGCGCAGGCCCAATCCGACCTCACCACCGCCTACAACGTCGCCGCCGGGCAGCCGATCCCGTCGGGCAATGACCTCACCGGAAAAGATCTCGGCAACCAGAAATTGACTGCCGGTGCCTACGGGTTCTCCAGCTCGGCGCAGCTGACCGGTCAGCTCACCCTCGACGCCCAGGGCGATCCCAACGCCCAGTTCGTCTTCGTCATTGGCTCCACGCTGACCACCGCCTCGGCCAGCTCGGTCGTCCTCGTCAACGGTGCCTCCCCGTGCAACGTCTACTGGAAGGTCGGCAGCTCGGCGACCTTGGGCTCCACCACCGCGTTCGAGGGGAACCTGATGTCCCTCGAAAGCATCTCCGTGAACAACGGCGTCAACGTGATCGGCCGTCTGCTCGCCCGCGAAGGCGCGGTGACGCTGATCAACGACGTCCTCAGCACTCCCAACTGCGCCACCGGCTCGACGCCGACGGAAACCCCGGCCGGTTCCTCGCCGACCCCCATCCCCACCTCCACTGCCCCCACCGCGTCCACGCCCACCAAGACCAAGAGCGGAGGCGGCGAGAAGGCGGACGGCAAGGGCAAGCCGGGCAGCAAGCCCAGCGCCGCCAAGGGCACCGCGACCATCGGCCGCGGCAGGACCACCCCCGCTGGCACCCGCGTCACGGTCCACGGGCGCGAAATCAAGAGCGTCGTCTTCACCGACAACGGCAAGCGCGTCCGGAACACGTCGAAAACGCAGACGAAGGTGCCGACGACGCCTGGCACCCACGTGGTCGTCGCCCATGTCAAGTTCAAGGACACGACCAAGCCGCAGATCGAGACGTCCACCTTCCGGGTTCCCTTCCCGGTGCTCCGCCCGCGGCACGGTCCCTCGCAATTCACCGGATGACCAGCTCGCCCGGTGGCGGCGTTCGACCCCTCGGCAGGCGCCGGGGGGTCGCCGCCGTGGTCTCGGTTCTCGCCCTCGCATCATTCGCTTTCGTAGCCACGGCCACGGCCGCGCCGCCGCCGGCCCAGCCGCTGGTGGTTCTGCTTCGCGGCCACGTCGCTCGCTCCGCCCCGAACGCCCAGGCCCGCGCGCTCGAAACGGTGGCCGGGCGACGCCCGCTGACTCGGGTGCCGACGGTTCTGCCGGTGCTCGGTCACGGCGGCCGTGGTAACAGCTGGGCGCGGGTGCGGCTGCCGGGAAGACCCAACGGCCACGCCGGCTGGATCTCCACCGTGGGAACCCGCGCGGCCGAGACCGACTGGCGCATCCGCGTCTCGCTCTCCGCCCGGCGGGTCACGGTCGTCCACTCGGGCCGCACCGTGCGGCGCTTCCGCGCCGTCGTCGGTAAGCCCTCCACTCCGACGCCCCGCGGCAGCTTCTTCGTCGAAGAGGCGCTGGCGCTCTCGCATGGCGAAGCGGGCGCCCCCTACGCACTGGCTACCAGCGCCCGCTCGAACGCCCTGCAGGAATTCGATGGCGGCCCAGGACAGATTGCGCTGCACGGAACCCGACACCTGGCCGGCAGGCCGGGAACCGCGGTCTCGCACGGCTGCATCCGCCTCGGCACCCGTGCGATCACCTGGCTGGCGCGACGCATCGGCGCCGGCGTGCCGGTGATCGTGACTCGGTAGCGCGCGACGCTGCGCGATCGACTACGCCCAGTCGGTCATTTCGGTTCCGAGGGTGGAATTAACCGCGACTGATTTCCGCCCCGTTTTCAGGCACGAGTGCCCGAAAGGGTCAATGGTCGAGGGATGTGTGCAGTAGCTCTAGCCGAGGGTGGGCGTCGGTCACTTCGCCCGGCGGGTGGCTGCTTCGATCACCCATCGGGTTCCGTTGTAGGCATTCCAGACCGCGATCGATTCGCCGCGCGGCGTCACCACGAGCTGCAGATCGGATTCTCCGTACCACGATGCGGCGGGCGACGAGGCGATGGTCACGGGTGTGCTCCATGAGCCGCCGCGGGGCTTGCTCGCCTCCCGGATGGTCGACCTTTCGCCGGGCTGCCCCCGCGCCTGCCAGGCCGCGATCGATTCGCCGGTTTTGGTCACCGCGATCTCCGGCACCGTATTGCCGGGTAGCTGCAGGCCTTCCTCGGCCAGGCTCATCGGCCGGGTCCATCTGCCGCCCGGAGAGTGGGTCGACGACACGACTTCCCCTTCTTCTCCGAACGGCCCGGCCGATGTCCATACCAACCGCACCCGATCGCCCGGTTCGGTCAGGATCGTAGGTTCGGAGCCGGCGCTCGTCGGCGCGATCGTCTTCGGATGCCATCTCCCGCCCGGCGTCCGCGTCGTGACCCGCAAGGTCGCGCCACCGCCTTCGGGCTGGTTCACCCAGGCCCCGACAGCTTCCCCTTTCGGCGTGACCGCCAGCAGGGGAGATGCGAAGGCACCGGGGTTGTCGAGGCGCTGCGCCCATCGCCACCGCCCCTTTGCCGGCTCGCAGCCGAAATGCCTGCAAAATCGATGCGTGGGGAGCCGGACTCGAGACTCCGCCGGGCGCCTGTCACGCCGGAGCGGGTTCGAGTCCCGTCGCTCCCGCTCCTCGTTGTCCCTGTAAATGGGCGAGTCGGCCTCGATATAGGAGTGCCCGAGCCGTACCTGTCTTCGGAGCGTCCCGCCCTATATGTTGAGTTCCTGGGGAGATCGCCAACCGCTCGTGTCAAACAGGAGAAGGCCATGCCCCACCGTCGGATAGGCCGCTTCGGCGCCTGTGCAGTCTTGATCGCTGTCCTCGCTTTGACGATTCCAGCGGCAGCCGTGGCTCGCAGGTCGCGAAGCTCGCTAACGCTTTCGGCGCCGGGCTCGGTCGCAGCAGGCGAAACGTTCAACGTCTCTGGACGTCTCCGGGGTTCCGGAGCGTCCGGCGGCATCCGGGGTCGCCGCATCGTTTTCTATTTCCAGGGAGAAGGGGCGGATGACGCTCACCAGTTCGCCAGTGCGAAGACGAACCGGAAGGGCGCATATCACCTCGCCATGCACACCTCGGAAGCGGGCCAGCTGACAGCGAAGTTCCCTGGTGACCGGCGATGGGGAGGCTCGGAAGCAGCTGCTCAGATAGCCGTTGGTTCCGGCTCGACCCCGGGGACGCCTTCGCTGGGAGATCCGACGAAGTCGACTGTGACGATGTCGCAGTCCCGAAATGGAATGGTCGAGGGGACGCAGGAGTGCCTCAGCGGGACGATTCAACGATCGGCGCCCACCGTCGGCACCCCCACCGGCTCGGCCGTCTACGCGATCGATTATCTCTGGGTCGAGACTTCCAGCGGCAGTTTCGCGCCCGAACGCTCAGGCGACCTCTACAAGAGCGGCACCGCCGGGGGGCGTCCTGTAACCGCGTGGGAAGACACCACAACCGGCAGAGCGGTGAATTTCGGTTCCTTCGGAACGATGGACGCCTGGCAGATCAACCCGGGGCATGTCGTCGCGACGGTTCAATACATCTGGGACGAAGGTGTTTGGTACCACTCGGAGGAAAATCCAGCCTGTTCATTCTGAGTTCGCGCAAACCGCAGGGCGTCACAACACCTCTATTCAGGAGCCGAACGCGTTCCAATCGACCGTGACGTGTTTGCGGTCGTCAGGGTCGATCGTGACCGGGAGGAAATCGCCGGCCTTCGGCTCCCTGCCCGGATGGGCGGCGGCGATGGTGCATTCGACCTCGTAGGGCGGTCCCTCGGTGGGGTGGACTTCGAGCTTCAGCGAGAGCCGCGCGTTCGCCTCGCCGCTCGGCTGCGGGGGGTCGAGGACGGTTGCCGTCGCCGATTTGCCGCGCTGCAGCAGATCCAGTTCGGCGGCGGTGACGGAAGCGCCGGCAGCGGACGTTGCCGGCATGCTCGCAATCGCCTGGGCGTAGATCTCGTCGCTGATCACCCCCGAGGCGTGCAGTCGGTCGAGCTCGGCGGTCGGATTCGCCATCGTCGTCTCGATCAGCTCGAAGGTGGCGGCGTCGATCAGCCCGGAATCGCGGAGTCCTTGCAAACTTCCCAGGCCCGTCTCGCCGGAGGCGGAGCCAAGGGGCATCCCGGAGACCTCGACGGTGCTTCCGGGTTCGACCAGATCGCCCAGTTCCTCGCTCCATTCCCCGCTCGCCGCGTCCAGGCGCATCCGCTGCTTGATCTTCGCGAAGAAGCCGATGGCGCTCAGCCTAGCCGGGGCTGGTGCCGACGACCCGGTGGCCCGCCTCAGGCCAACCGTGGCCCGGTCCGCGGCACCGATGTCGTTGAGCGGATCACGGGCGACGGGGAGCATCCGGTATCCAAGAAAGGGAGACCGAGAAGAGGAGACGAGAGCGATGAGAAGGACGATGCGACAACTGGCGAGCGCTTCGATCATTGCCGTGGCGGCTCTCCTCGGCCCGGCCGAGGCGACACCTGCCGCCGCCGCTTGGCCTGGGGCGAACGGGCCGATCGTCTTCGCGGCCTACATCCCCGGCGGCGAAGAAGCGAGCCGTGGGCTCGGGATCTTCTCGGCCCCGCCGGGGGCGGGGCGCGAGGAGATCAGCCGGCTGACGGCGCTCGCGAGCGACAGCGACCCGCAGGTCTCGCCGGACGGGCAGCGAGTCGTCTTCCTGCGCGCCACGGCGCCTCAGGTTCCAGGCAGGGATACCGTCGCCGCGATCTACACGATGGCAATCGACGGTTCCGGCCTGACCCAGCTGACCGACGGCCTCCACACCGACCTCGATCCGACCTTCTCGGCCTCGGGCACCAGCGTCTACTTCGCCCGCAGGACGCCGGGCTCGGGGCTCGACATCTATTCGGTGGGTCTCGCCGGCGGCGCCGTGCGTCGCATCACCTCGGATCCCGCCGCGGAGCGCGACCCGGTCGCCTCTCCGCAGGGACGAATCATCGCCTACGAGCGGAGGGCCGGCACCCGCCCCACCCACATCTACACCGCCCGGCTCGACGGCAGCCGGCCCCATGACGCGACCCCCGGGTTCGAAGCCGAAGCGCTCGATCCCGACTTCAGCCCCGACGGAGGGCGGATCGCCTTCGCTCTTCCCGCCCGGGGCGAGTTGATGAGCACCCGCCCGAACGGCGCCGGACACCGGGTTCTGCGCCCGGCACAGCCGGCCGACAACACCCTGCTCGAGCCGGCCTACTCGCCCGACGGTCGCTCGCTCGTCTACGCCGTGGTGCCGGACGGAGGAAGATCCAGCCTGAGGCGGATCGATGCCCGCAGCGGCCGCCCGCTCCCGGGTCCGCTCACGCAGCCCCACCTCGCGATCCTCGAGTCCGCGTGGGCCCCGCGATGATCGCCTCGAGTCCAGGCGCTCGGCGGAGGTCCTGTGTGGAAGCGGTCAGGCGAGCGATCGCGGCAGGGTCAGCTCTTCGCGCGCGATCTCCTCGCCCAGGTAGGTGCGCACCACCTGGAACATCATCTCCGGGACGATCGCGTGCGGTTCGACCGGGCCGTTGGTCCGCAGGCGGTGGGTCAGCAGCTGGATGATCGAACCGACCGCGAACATCGCCGCCGACTCTCCGCCCTCGGCCTTGGCGCTGGCTTCGGTCCGGCCGAGGTCGATCAGTCCGGCACAGAAGACGAAGACCTCTTCGCGCCGGACGCGAGCAAGCTCGCTCTTCATCTTCAAAACGCCGGTCATCCCGAAGTCGACCACCTCGGGGTGCTCCTCCATCCAGTCGGCCGTCTCGTAGGCCGCGGCCCGGAGCGAGCTCCGCCAGTCGGTCTGCGAGTTGAAAGCAGTGCCGATGCGGCGCTCGTAGACCGCGATCAGGCGCTCATAGGCCTCGACCGCGCAGTCCTCCAAACCGGTGTAACGCCGATAGAAGGCCTCGGCCGAGACACCCGACCGCGACAGTACGCCGCCCACGCTCGCGAGCTCTCCTCGCTCCGCGACCTCCGCGACCACGGCCAAGGCGATCGGGTCCCGATACGGATCAGGATCAGGCGCGGGCGGCAGCTCGACGAGGAGATGCATGTCTCGTCGCTCGTTCACTCTTCGCTTGCAGGTGCCGCCTCGAACGAGACGATGTAGACGCGTGCCGACAGAGCATCCGCCGGATTCTCGGTTGCGGCCGTGCGTTCCCGGGCCTGCCTCTCGATATCGAGGCACCGCTCGGAGATCTCGGCGAGAGCGTCGCTGATCTCCAGCCAGCCCTGCTCGTCGAGCTGGGCCGGGATGCGCACCAGAGTGCGCTCGGGGCGTAAGTCGAAGGTGCCGTGCTCGAAGGCTTCCGCGACCTCGACCTCAATCGCCCGCCCGATTTGCGCCGAGGCCGATTCGCGCTCGGCCTGCTCGATCTGGGACCACTCACCGATCGGGACCAGCGACCAGGTCGACCGATACCGTCGTTCTTCCCCGGTCTCCGTTGCCTCCCTCAGTTCGAGCATCCCCGCCGCGACGAGGTCGGCGATCTGTGCTTCGGTCAGGGCGAGCGGGATTTCTGCGGCCTCGGCGATTTCGGTGACACTCTGTGCTTCGCCATGTTTGAGAGTGAGCAGGATCTTGTGCGAGGCGCCGCCCGAATTGATCCTGATCAGAGGTCCAGGCAGATTGGTGTTCGCGCGGCGGTACGCCCTGCCCTCGGCGGCGATCGTCGCCTGCTCGGCTCCGATCGACGGGGCGAGGGCGACGAAGGTGCAGATCGGTGCCAGGGACGGCAGGCCCGCGGGGCCGGCCTGAAGCAGACGACGTCGCATCATCGCCAGGAGTCCGCCAAGGGTTGCGTCTGCGGCGACCCGGCCCGTCGGCGATCCTGGCGGGCTGGATGGGATGAGGAGAAGCAGCGAGCGGACGGATCGCAGGCCCCGGGCGCGCCGACGGAGTCCAAGGGGCCCGGCTTCCTCGGCGGCGATCAGCAGCAGGTGCGCGAGGTTGGGACGCGACGCGAGCAAGGCGAGCTGCGCGCCCAACGCCGCACGAAGCCCTTCGGCCGGAACGGCGTGACGGTCGTAGGCGGGGAGCATCACGGCCGCCACCTGCGCGCAGGCCACGTCGATTGCCGCACTGAGCAGGCCCACCCGATCGCTGAAGTTGGCATAGAGGGTGCGCCGCGACATCCGCGCCTCTTCGGCGACCTGCTCCATGGTCACTTCGGCGTAGCGCTGCCTGGTCAGGATCGCTTCGAGCGCGCGCATCGCCCGTTCGGCGTGGTCGCTCGCTTCAGCGGCCTCCGGCCGGATCCCTGGCGGCCGGGCGGCGGAGCGGAGGGGGCCGGTCGGCGCCCCGAAGCCGAACAGCATCGACAGGAGCGGCGGCATCACGTCGGCGACTCTGCTCCCGGGGCGCAACAGCTGCAGACGAATCGTGTTCAGGACCGCGCCAACTGCAGCAACCGCGACCGGCGGCGGCATCGTGGCGCGCTCGGGCGTTTCCCGGAGGCGCCGGATCAGAAGCTCCTCCGCGCCGACGATGGTTTGCTCGAGGACGGCGGCGGACTTGGCGCCGGCGACATAGGACTCGAGCAGACACATGCGCGCCGCCGGACCCTGCTCGTCGATCAACTCCCCCAGGCCCCGGAGCCGCGTTCGCATCTCTTTCTCCCAGTCGTGCGGGTCGCGATCGAGAAGCATCCGGTCGATCGAGGTCTCGAGCATCAGCTTCAGGGCCGCGACGAAGGCGGCTTCCTTGTCTGGGAAGAGCTCGTAGAACCTCCGCATCGAGACTCCGGAGATCTCGACCAGATCTTCGAGCCGGGTCCCCTCATAGCCGCGTTCGGCCGTGCTTGCAACGAGCGCTCCAAAGATTCGCCGCCGCTCATTTTCAGCGACCTCCTCCCGCGAGTGCGCACCACCGGGCGACAGCCTGCGGCTGCGTAGCGAATCGGAGTCTCCCCACGGGGTCGCAACCACGACGTCCGACCTTATCCCGCGCTGCCGCCTGTAGAGAGGCTGTTTTGGGTACGCTCCATGTCCTGCCCGATGTCTCGAATGGCCGCTAGAAACCCCAATTCTAGTAGTTAGGTGGTCCCTATCCAAGATTTTCGGGTTGACATGGAAACATTCGCCGAACTATCCTTGCCGGACCTCCTCAGGGGAACAGGGAACTAACCAAGGGAGATCAGTGGACGTGTCTTGTCGCGCAGCCGATGCCCAACGGCCGCAGGCTGCTGCCGAGGATCGACGAATTGCCGGAGCGGTGAGGCCGGTCGAGCTGCCCCCCGCGCCGAAGCCCGAGCCGCTCACGGATCCGCTTTCGTTGGCGGTGATCGCCGAGATGTCGGAGTACGGTTACCCCGACCTGGATCTCGACGCGGTCCTCGTCCGAGCTGGGATCACCGCAGCGGAATTCCGCCGACGCTACGTGGACCTCGACGAGTGCGTGCTCGACACTTACGAGCGACTCACCGCCACCACCGCCCGCCGGATCGGGGACGCCTTCAACCGGCAGGCCGATTGGCGCAGCGCCCTGCGCGCCGCCGCCTATGAGGTCGCCGACATGTTCGTCGAACATCCGCACACAGTTCGATTCGGCATCTCCGAGATCCTCCGCATGGGCAACGAGATGGCGCGGGTGAGGCGCGAAGAAGTGTTCGTCTTCTGTGCACAGCTGGTCGAGCGCGGCCGCGAAGCCGCGTCCGATCCAGACGCGGTTCCCGAGGGGGCAGAGATTGTCGCCACCGGTTCGATCATCCAGCTGCTGACCCGTCGCCTCCAGGAAGGCGCCGAGATCGACTTCCACGAGTCCGCCCGCGAATCGATCTACGGTGTTGTGCGCGTCTACCTCGGCGACGCCGCCGCCCGCGAAGAGCTCGCGATGCCGCGGCCGGCAAGCCCGGTCGCCGCAACGCACTGACCTCGAGATTCGGCACCGAAATGCCCGGCCGGTGTGGTGCCGGGAGCGGTCCCGAGGTGCCGGGAGACGGGCTGCCCAGGGAAAGCCAGACCCGCCTCCCGCACCACTGACGCGATGTCTCCGCAGGGAACGGAGCATCGCGATCCGCCTCGAAGCGACTGAGCGCCGCCCAGGGACGAGGCGTCTGGGAGGGATCCCAGGGCACGAACTATAACCGGAGTGAGGTAAGGCGTCTACAAAGAAAAGAGAACTGCGCTATGTTCGCCGCGATGCGGAGACGGCGGGGGCCGACCCGATGCAATTGGTATGCCTCGCCCGCGGCGCACGGGCTCCGAGGGGTGGAAGCTGGGCGATGAGCTCGGACAAGTTCTCCCCCCGCAGTGCGCGAGGAAAGTCCGATGGAGAGCGCTTTCCACTCCCTCCGGCGCTGGCGCGGCTTCCCGACAGCCGCCGCCGACTACCACGCGAGTTCGTTGAGCAGAACCAGCGCAACCGGATTCTCCTCGCCGCACTCGCCGTCTTTGGCGAGAACGGATACTCGGCGTCGACGGTCCAGGACCTGATCGTCGAGGCCTCGGTCTCGCGGGCGACCTTCTATAAGTACTTCCGAGACAAGGAGGAGTGCCTCCGCGCGGTCCACGACGAGGTGCTGGGATGGCTCGGGGAGCAGGCCCGCGACGCCGGGCGGCCGGCGACGAGCTGGGCCGCCGCCGTGGTGGCGATCTGCGGACGGCTCCTCGCCCTCTTCGCCGAGGATCCTCGGCTCGCGCGCCTCTGTACGGTCGAGTCGCTGCTGGGTGGGGAGGAGGTGCGTGCTCGCCATGAAGCGGCGCTCGCCGAGCTTGCAGTCGCCCTGCGGCGCGGGCGAAGCGAGCGGCCGTGGGGTGAAGAGCTGCCGTCGTTGCTCGAGCCGCTCCTGGTGGCGGGGGCCGTGTCGTTGGCGGGGAGGACGATCGCGTTCAGCCCCGACCCGGATGTGAGCGGGCTGGCGGAGACGCTTCCCGAGTCGATCCTTCTTCCCTACCTCGGCGCCGAGGACGCCCGAGGCATCGCGCGCGGTTCCTCCTAGGAGCTCGGCTCCGGGCCGGGGTCCGCCTCGGCCTTCGCTGCCTCATCGGCCGCCCGGCGTCGCCCGATGAAGGGTGCGAGCACGAGTTCGACCAGCTGCGGCGCGGCCTCCTCCAAGTCCTCGCTGTCTCTGTCCTGGACCTCCGAAGTGAGGACCGACGCGATCGCACCGGCCATCGCTTCCAGTTCGAAAGCGGTCCTCTCGGCGGCACCGCGGGCGGCCGGATGACCGTCGGTGAGCCGCTCGACCAGCGTGCTCAGGAAGAGGCGGCCGCGCTCGGCGATCCCGCCGCCTGCGCTCGGCGGCGCGACCAGGCTGAAGCGAACCAGGTTCGGGTTGGCGGAGAGGAAGACGAGCAATGTCTTGACCCGAACGCCCACCTTCGCGTTCCAGCTCCGCTGTCCGTCGTCGGCGTCTTCGAGTGCCCCGAAGAGATGCCTTTCGTAGAGGTCGTAGGTGGCGAAGTAACACTCCTCCTTGGTCTGGAAGTAGCCGTAGAACGTCCGTCGCGATACCCCGGCCGCGGCGGCGATTTGAGTGATGCTCGTCTCCCGGTAACCGTGCTCGGCCACCGCGGCGATCGTCCCGGCGATGAGGCGTTCGCGTTGGTTGCGAGTGACGAACTCACGCGACAGACCGTGACGGCCCGGCGGCAGGCGCCGAAGCTTTCCATCCTCGTCGGTGCCGCTCTCCCTCCCGGCCACGCGGGCAGGCTATAGCGATAGCGAGCGCCGGTGCAGTGCGTGTTCATTTTGGGGCGCCCGCGTTCTGGGAAACCGGGATCGTCCGTCCCCGCGGCGTTTAGACGATCGCCCTGAGCACGTGGTCGGCGCGCGCCGCGCCGAGATAGGGCTCGAGCGCCATCTTCGCCATGTTCGGCCAGAGCTCGTCGACGTCTTCGATCCGCCCGTGCGCCAGCCGGCTCTGAACGAGCCAGAGCAGGCCGCTGACCGTGGCGTCCTCGAAGCTCTCCGGAAAACTCCGCGAATCCTCGGCGAGCTCGCGGCCCCGGCGCAGTAACGCGCCGACCTCGTCGAGCGTTTCGCTGTACCGGGCGAGCGCCAGGTCGCCGCCGGTCTGGGCCTCGAGCAGGACGATCCGGCCCGGCATCGGCTCTTCGCTCGCGAACTCGACGACGGTGCGGAGCCCGATCGCGACCTGCGCATCCCAGTCGCTGCCCTCGGGGACCGCGTCCCGGATCTTGTCCCGCAGCTGCGAGACCACCCGGTCATAGACCGCGACGAAGCAGTCTTCCTTGCCGTCGAACTCCTTATAGAAGCCGCCCATCGAGATCTTGCCGCCGGCGATCAGGTGGTCGATGGTGGCCGCCCGGTAACCGCGCTTGGCGAAGACCTCCGTGAGTCGTTCGAGTACCTGCTCGCGCCGCTCCTCGCCCTGCACCTTGCGAGAGAGCTTCCTGCGCTCGACTGACCCTTGGGCAAGTGCGGGAGGTATGTCGGCCACGCCGCAAGGATAGCCGCGCCGGGCCCCGCTTGCCTACCTCATATCGCCCGCGTACCTATTGTTTGTAGACGCGCCGCCTCAAATCGTGTATGTTGCCGCCATCTGCCAGGGAGGCAGAGGGGAAACGCCATGGCGGGGAGCCGATCGGCTCCGGCGACCACGGCTCAGCTTAGGAGGAGACATACGTGAGAAGCAGGGTGAAGTCGCTATCCGCGCAATCGAGCGAACGTGAGCGCCGACAGGCCTCGCTGAAGGCCATTGTCGCCATGTTCCTCTGCGCCTCGGCTTTGCTCGGAATCGGTGCGTCCGCTGCCAGCGCCGCCCCGTCCGCTCATCCCGGGTGGGGCCTGCAGAACAGTGTCCCGCTGGATCAGGAAGGCACCTATGAAACGCCACGCAACCCGCTTGCCTTTGGTCCGGATGGGTTAATCGCTGTCAATCAGCACACGACTGGTGTGCGCCTGTTCGAGCCAGTCGAACCGGCAGGCCTCGAAGAAGTGCCGGGCTCGGTGGCCGCGTTCTTCTCCACTCTCCTTCCCCGGAACGTCGCAGTGGACCCGACGACCGGCACGGCCTACCTCGACGAAATTGCCGCATTCGGCGGATCGACCGTGCGGCGTTACACCCCAACCGGAAGCACTCCGCCTGGCTATAGCGTCGATCCCGGGTTCGAAGTGCCTCAGGGCGATGCGATCGCGGTCGATCCCAGCACCCACGATCTCTTAGTGGCCGACTCCGGCGCCGAAGACATCCGCCGCTATGACACGACCGGAAAACTCCTGGAAACGATTAGCACCGCGGGAATCAATCCCTCTTGGCTTCTCCCGATGGCTGACGGCAGCTTCTACGTAGCCTCGGCCTCTGGTCCAGATCTCTACCACCTCAGCGGCCCCGGCACTCAACTCGGCACGATCGCCGGCGTCGGCTCAATACACGGTCTTGGCTACGACGCGGTCCGCGACCTAATCGTCGTCGCGGTCGGCGCCGAACTAGTCGGCTACTCGCCGCTCGGAACGCGTATCGCCGAATCGCCGACCCCTTCGGGCCAAGGGGTCGGAATCGCCCTTTCTCCCAATGGCACGCTTTACGAAAACTCAGGCCAACCGGCAGACATCAACATCTACCTCCCCGGAACGGTGCCCGGCGTGGAAGCGGTGAATGCCTTGGAAGTGACCGCCACCACCGCGAAACTGGAAGTCGAAGTCGACCCGGGCGACGAAGGCGGTAGTCCGCCGGCCGGTAGCGCCGTTCGCTTCGAGTACCGCCTGGTTGGCGCCACGGAATGGACCGCGGCGCCCGACCAGCCGGTCGACGCGGCGGGTGCCTACGGCGGGGAATTGACTGGTCTCAACTCGAACGCGGAATACGAAGTCCGAGCGGTGGCGTCAAACTCCGTCATTAACAGCCCAAGTGCTCCGGTCACCTTCACGACTCCTCCGGGGGCTCCGAAGATCACGATCTATCCGGTGACCCAGCTGGGCGAAAGCAGCGCGGTAATCGAAGGAAAGATCAACCCCTTTGGTCTTTCTACGACCTACTACATCGAGTACGGGACGAGCGTCGCCTACGGCTCACGTATTCCGGTGGAGGGCGAAGCACTCGCCGGCCAGGGGGTGGTCGACAAATCGATCAGCAAGACGATCTTCGGTTTGAGCCCCGGAACCACCTACCACTTCCGCCTTGTCGCGACCAATGCGGCGGGAACCGCGAAGGGGTCCGACCACACCTTCACCACCGCCGCCGCGGGGTCGATCCCTGTCCGCGCCTACGAGCAGGTGACGCCGGCGGACAAGCACGGCGGCGCGGTGATCGGCGGTCTGGCTGTGCTGGCGGAGGCCAACGGCAACGGGATCACCTACATCACCAAGGCCGGCTCGCAGTCCTCGCCAATCGCCGCCCGGTCCCTCGCCCGTCGTGCCTCGTCGGATTGGTCCGGCAAGATCGACACCGATCCCCCGCTCGCGGTGGGAAACAACGCATTCCAGACTCACACGACGCTGGCCGTCTCGGAAGACTTCGAGCACACTTTCGTCGTCAGCAACCGGGCTCTGACTCCCGGAGGTATCGAACAGGGTGCGAATCTCTACAAAGTTGATCTCGCAACCGGTGCCTACCACCTCGTCGCAGCTACGGACGCCGAAGGAGCCTTCAACCTCTTTGCCGGATCCACTACCAGCGGCACGTTCCAGGCCGGCGCGCCGGACTTGAACTGGATCGTCTTCATATCCCCCCCTCCGTTGGTGCCCGGTGCGCCCGTAGGGGCGATATACCGCTGGAGCGAAGCTGAGGGGCTCGAAGTTGTCTCGACTCTCCCGGACGGCGATATGACCGCCAGCATGAAGGTGCCCGAATCCGTCTACCGCTCGGTTTCCGCCGACGGTTCCAAGATCTACTACAGCGCTTTTGGGGGATCCGAAGAAGGCGTCTTCCTGCGCGAAGACGGCGGGGAGCCGAGGGCGATCTCGGTTTCGCAGGTTCCCGGAGATCCGGCGACGCCGCAGCCAGCGATCCTCCTCGGGATTAACGAGGACGGTCACTATGCCTTTCTTGCTTCGACGGAAAAGCTGACCAGCGATGCACCAGGTGAGGTGCCCGGCGGAGAAGTGCAGGGCCTTTATCGCTATGACGCCTCGGACGGAAGCCTCGAATACCTGAAAGTGCAAGCGACCGTCAACCTCTCAAAACTTGGACAGCTTTATCTGTTCAGCAATGGGAGCTACGGAATCAGCGAAGACGGGAGCACTATCTACTTCAATACGACGGAAGGCGAAAGGCACCCGTTCAGAGTGTGGCGCGACGGAGAAATCGACGAAGCCTTCCCAACTAAGATTGAACGGGGGGACGAACATGTGAGTCCCAATGGGCGCTATTTCGCCGCCTACCAGACCGTCAACGGAGTCCAACACGTAGTCGAGCTCTATGACGCTGAGACCAAACAGGCGTCCTGCGTGACCTGCTTGGCCGACGGAACGCCAGTGGCAGGTCGTCTGTCGCCACCGGCTACGGGCGATATCTTGTTGAACAACCAGTCTCCCCGAGTGGTCGGCAACGATGGCGCGGTCTACTTCGACACTGAAGCACGCTTGGTGGCGGCAGACGCCAACGGAGCTTCCGATGTCTACTCCTACAGAGGGGGAACCAGGAGGCTGATCAGCCCGGGCAACCGGCCCTTCGACGCGGTCCTAGCCGACGCCTCCGCGAACGGCAGTGATGTGTTCTTCACTACCGCTCAAAAGCTGGTGGGCCGCGACAATGACGAATCGGTCGATATCTATGACGCTCGCGTCAACGGCGGGCTGCCTGCTCAGAGCCCGCCGCCGCCGCAGGAATGCCTGCGAGACGACTGCAAGGCGACTCCCGCAGCAGGTCCGGAACTGCCTTTTGGCGGCTCCGAAGCGCTGAGCGGGCCTGGGAACGTCACACCTGCCAAGAAGAGAGTCACCTGCGGCAAGGCAAAGCGCAAGGTTAAACACCAGGGCAAGGTGAAGTGCGTAAAGAAGCACAAAGCCAGCAAGAACAGGAAAGGGGGCAACCGATGAACCGCGCCCATAAGACTTTGCGGCATGCTTTGATCGCGGTCGCGGGGTGCTTGGCGACTGCCGCGGTGGCAACGCCTGCCGCCAGCGCCGATTACGAATTCGCGCACGCCGGTGTCGCGGTCACCGGCGATGGCGGCAGCTACACGCGTCAGGCAGGCGCCCATCCCGACTTCACCTTTGACTTCTCCACCCGCGAAGTGGAAGAGTTGCGCGACGGCATTAGTAGCATCGGCCCCGCCGAGGCTGCGCGAGACGTCAGCCTCGACCTCCCCCCAGGGATGGTCGGCAATCCGACTCCGTTTCCCACCTGTTCGATGGAACAGTTGATCGGCAACACGCCGAACTGCCCGGTCGAGAGCCAGATTGGGAAAATAAGGCTGAGAGCCGGTAGTGCCACCCCTGAACTCGGTCTCTTCAACATGGAGCATGGCCCCGACGTACCTGCTCTGTTCGGGTTCAATTATCTCAACTACGTCGCGACCATCACTCCCAAGGTGAGGCCCGGCGACTATGGCATCTCCGCCGGAAGCGCCGAAATCTCAACCGGGTTGCCGGTCATCGGGGCACGGGTGACGTTCTGGGGCTATCCGGCAGAACCGGCGCATGAATTCGAACGACAGGGGAACTTCCCGGAAATCATTCCGGGCATCCCTTGGCAGTCGAACGCTCCCAAGGTGCCGTTTTTCACGAATCCCACCTCGTGCCCGACCGAAACTTCTACGTTCACGGCTAAAGGCGACTCCTACGAGCATCAGGGCATCTTCGACGTGCAGACTTTGACGGCCGACGAAGAAGGAAATCCGTTCGTCTGGGAAGGATGCGAAGACCTCCCCTTCGAACCGACGCTTACGCCGGTGCCGGGAACGCACAGGGCGCACTCTCCCACCGGGTTGGACGTGAACATCGAGCTGCCGGCCAATGACGGTAAACCGAAGGGATTCTCGGCCTCCGCTGTGAAGGAGACGTCGATCGTGTTCCCGCAGGGGATGACGGTCTCGCCCTCGGCGGTGGCGGGGCTGGAAGCCTGTTCGGAAAGCCAGATCGGTATCGGCAGCACCAACCCTCCGTCCTGCCCGGATGGCTCGAAGCTCGGCAACGTGACGATCGAAACGCAGCTGCTCAATGATCCGCTCCAGGGCGACGTGTATCTGGCCAAGCAAGGGGAAAACCCGTTCCATTCGACCTACGCGATCTACCTGGCGGTCAAAGGACCGGGCTTCTACCTGAAGCTCCCGGGCGAAATGAACCTCGACAAACAGAGTGGCCAGCTGCGCGTCATCTTCGACAACCTGCCCCAGCTGCCCTTCGAAAACGTCCACCTCGACTTCCGCGGCGGCCCAACGGCGCCGCTGGTCACCCCCAACACCTGCGGCGATTACTCGATCCGCACCGAAGTCTTCCCCTGGGCACGGCCGACGGAACCGGTGGTCGCCTCGGTGCCGATGAAGATCAACGAAGACTGCGCCGGCGGTGGGACGTTTACTCCGCAGCTTCAGGCGGGGGTCGCCAACCCGGTCGCAGGCGCAAGATCGCCGTTGACGATCCGGGTCCGTCGCCAAGACGGCGAACAGAACCTCTCGCGCCTTGAATTCACCCTGCCCGAGGGTGAGCTGGCCAGCCTGAAGGGCGTCGCCCTCTGCCCAGAGGCAAACACGCCTTCGGGCAGCTGCCCGGTTGGTAGCCAGGTCGGCATCGCGACTTCTGCGATCGGCACCGGCGCCTTCCCGCTCTTCGTGCCGCAGCCCGGCAAGGCGCCGACCGCGCTTTATCTGGCCGGTCCATATAAGGGGGCCCCGTATTCGTTGATCACCAAGGTACCGGCCCAGGCCGGTCCCTTTGACTTCGGCAACATCGTCGTGCGGACCGCGATCAACCTGAACCCGGTGACGACGCAGGTGATCGCCAAGTCCGATCCGCTGCCCCAGATCCTCGAAGGGGTGCCGATCGCCTACCGTGACGTCCGCATCGAAGTCCAGAAACCGGACTTCACGGTCAACCCGACCTCCTGCGAACAGCGCTACGTGACCTCGACCATCACCTCGATCGAAGGTGCGGTCAGCCACCCCTCGGTCCCGGCCAAGGTCGGCGACTGCGGCTCGCTGAACTTCAAACCGAGGCTCAGCTTCCGCTTCAAGGGCGGCACCCACCGCGGTGACTTCCAGGCGCTGACCGCGGTCCTTAAGACCGGCAAGCACGAAGCCAACATCGCCCGGGTCGGCGTCACCCTGCCACGGGCCGAGTTCCTCGAACAGGCCCACATCGGCACCGTCTGCACCCGAGTGCAGTTCGCCGCCCATGCCTGCCCGGCCGAATCGGTCTACGGCTTCGCCAGGGCGACCACGCCGCTCCTTGACAAACCGCTGGAAGGCCCGGTCTACCTGCGCTCCTCCAACCACACCCTGCCCGACCTAGTGGCGGAACTGAATGGCCAGTTCGACGTCGAGCTGGCCGGGCGGATCGACTCGGTCAAAGGCGCGATCCGCAACACCTTCGAAGTCGTCCCCGACGCCCCGGTGACGAAGTTCGAACTGAAGATGAAGGGCGGCAAGAAGAGCCTCCTGGTCAATAGCCGCAACATCTGCAAAGCGCCGATCAAGGCCAAGGTGAAGATGACCGGTCAAAACGGGATGGTCCACAACGAAAGCCCCGTGGTCACCACCAGCTGCGGCAAGAAGGGCAAGAAGGGCGCCAAGCGCAAGTGAGCGCCCGCCGACTCGCCGCCGCCGTCGCGACCCTCGCCACGGCGGCGGCGCTCGGCTCCGCCTCCGCCCCAGCGGAGACCGTCCAGCTGGAAGGGCTGCGGGTCTCCTTCGGCGCCTCCCTATCCCCGCACGCGCTGCCGCGCCACGAGCTGGCGCCGGTGGCGGTCGGCCTCAGCGGGGAAATCTCCACCGAAGACGGCTCGGCGCCGCCGCAGCTGGCCCAGATCACGGTCGAGCTCTCCCGCCACGGCCGCCTCGACTACAAGGGCCTGCCGCTCTGCCATTACCACCAGATCCAGCCTGCATCGACCGCCGAAGCGATCGAAACCTGCCCCGACTCGGTGGTCGGCGAAGGCGACTTTCGCGCCGCGGTCAACTTGCCGGAACAGTCGCCCTTCCCCTCCCAGGGCGACATCGTCGCCTTCAACGGCATCCTTCACGGCAAGCACGTGATCTATGCCCACGTCTACGGCACCACGCCGCTGCCGCAGTCGAGCGTGATCGCCTTTCGGATCGGCAAGAGCTCCACGGGCGGCTACGCGACGAAGCTGGTCGGCACCCTGCCGGTGGTCGCCGCCGAATGGGGCCACGTCTCGGCGATCTCGCTCGATCTGCATCGGCGCTTCCGCTACCGCAATCGCCCGCGCAGCTTCTTCAGCGCGGGTTGCCCGGCGCCGAGCGGGGTCGGCGTCGCCACCTCGCCCTTCGCGCGGGCGAGCTTCGCCTTCGCCGACGGGCGGGTCTTGACTCAGACGATGGTGCGAAGCTGCCGGGTGGGGTAAGGCAGCGCGGCTTCCGGCGAGCGGCCGAGCAGACCCCTTCGACGGCGTAGCGTCGCCCCGAGATTGAGACGGTCAGGCGGTTGCGGACGGTTCGTGCTCGGAGGAGCTCGCGCCGGCCAGCAGCTCGAGCTCGGCGACGGCGCGGTCCTCGCGAAGTTCCGCGGCGACTGCGGCGGCGAGGCGGGAGGCGGAGGCGGCGAAGCCGGGCTCGTCGAGCACCCTCCGCAGCGCCGCTGCGACCTTCGACGGCGCGGCGCTCGGCTTCACCCGCAGGCCGGCGCCGTGGTGGACGACCCGCTGGGCGTTGTCGAGCTGGTCGCGGCCGAGCGGGACGACCACCAGCGGCACGCCCGCGGCCAGCGACTTCAGCACGGTGCCGTGACCGCCGTGGCTGACCACCGCCGCGGCTTCGCGCAGGATCGCGGAGTGGGGGGCACGTTCGAGCACGGTGACGTTTGCCGGCGCTTCGATCTCCTCGACCGGGATCGCGGGCCCGGTCGTGACGACCCCGCGCACCGGCAGCTCGCCGAGCGCCGAGACCGATCGCTGCAGCGCCTCAGCGTGGGCCATGTAGGTCGAGCTCATCGAGACCAGCACCAGCGGCCCCTCGCCCGGCGGCGGGCTCCAGTCCCCGGCCCAGGCCGGGTCGTCCAGCCGCGGTCCGGTCACCCGCACGTTCGCCGGCGGTGCGAAGCACTCGTACTCGAAGGCCCGGCTGGTCATCACCAGCAGCCGGTCGGCTCGCTCGTAGGTCTCGAGCACGTGGTCGAGCGGCGGCAGGCCGTTTTCGCGGCGGGCCTCGTTCAGCGGTGGCAGGCCGCGGTCGAAGGTGCGGGAGACGACCCGGCCGAGCAGCGCATCGCGGGCGCGGCCGAGCGGCCCGCGGGCGGGCGGCAAGCCGGGGCCGAGCGGCGGCGCGCCCCAGCCCGGCAGCGACATCACGTTCGGGGCCAGGACCGCGACCGTGACGCCCTCGGCCTCGGCGCCGACTTGGGCGCCGATCAGGAACAGGTTGGCGACCACGACGTCAGCCGGCCAGCGCCGCAGCTCCTCGCGCACGTCGGCGGCGAAGCGGGCCGCCGGCCCGGTCATCATCCCGTCGCGGGCGGCGGCGAACGCCTGCAGCGGGGTCTTCGCGTCCCAGTCGCGGAAGACCATGTCTTCGGGGTCGAGACTGGAGCGCTGCGGGGCGGTGCGCCAGGCCACGTGCTCGCCGCCGGCCGCCTCGACGTCCGGGGCCAGCACCCGGTCGGCGAGGACGCGGACCTGGTGGCCGCGGGCGACGAGTGCCCGGATCACCGAGGAGTCCGGCGGCACGGTGCCGCCGCCGTCGGTGATCGCGAAGAGGAAGCGTCTGCGCGCGGTCATCCCTTACCCCTTTTCTTTCGTGGCTTGCGCCGCGGCGTGGCGAGGAGCGCCTCGACCATCCCGAGAACGGTGGCGGTGGTTTCGTCGAAGCTCATGCCGCGATCGCGGCGCAGCTGCTTCCAGCTGTAGACGTCGAGGACGAGCGCCAGCTCGGTGGCGAGGTCGGGCCGCTCGAAGACGCGCTCGACCCACTCGCGGTGGCCGACGCGGCCGCGTTCGATCACCGGGCCGGCGACCTCCAGCCGCTGCTCCAGCGCGAGCAGCCGGACCACCGCGTCGCCGGTCAGCTCGTAGTCCTCGAAGAGGATGCGGATCGCGCCCTCGAGGTCGCCCGGTTCGGCTTGCTCGCGGCGCGCTTCGATCTCCGCCCCGGCTCGCTCGATGAAGGCGGCGAAGAGCCCCTCCTTGCTGCCGAAGTGGTTGAGGACCGTCTGTCCCGAGACCCCGGCCCCCTCGGCCACCCCCTCGAGGGTCACGTCTTCGTACCAGTGCTCGAGGAACTGCCGCTGCGCCTGGTCGAGGATCCGCTCGCGGGTCGCCTCGGTGGCGGCGCTGCGTGAGCGCATGTCGTAGTTGCGAGAGCCATTCATTTGTGTCTCACCCAATTCATTTGGGTAACGCTAAAGATAGAAGTCGTCGCTGTCAAGCGGGAACCAGTTGGCGTCTCCGGCTGCGAGGCTGCAGCGGTCACGTCCGCGGGCGAAGGAGAGGGATGACGGAAGATCTGGTCGAAAAGGCCCTCGGGCTGCTGATGCCGCTCGAGTTCTACGAGACGACGCCGGAGGAGTTCGAGAAGTACAGGCTCGTGGCGCTGGAGGAAGTCGCCGGGCTCTGCGGTGAGGAAGAGGCGATCGCGGCGGCGAACTTCCGCCGGGTCGGCCCGAAGGGCGAGAAACTCGCCGGCGACCTCGGCGACCGGCTCGCCAGCTACGGACTCGGATCGCTGGCGAGGAAGAGCACCGCGCTGTTCGGTGGTGGGCGCGACCGCCTGCCGGCCTCGCTGATGCTGGCGGTGACCCCGAAGCGGCTCTACGGCTTCGACGCGAGCTACCGCTACTCGGTCCGCCGCCGGGAGCGCGAGACCGGTCGTCCGGCTGAGGTGGCGGTGTGGGATCGCGACGGGGTGCGGATCGAGGTCGCCAAGCCCGCCCCGATGTCGACGCTCCGGATCGAGCCCCTCGACGGCGGCACGGTGGTCCATCTGGTCGGCCCTTCGATCGCCGACGACCCCTGGTCGCTCGCGGTGATGGCGTTGCTCGATCCCAGCCCGACCTCGGCCGGGGTCGATTGATGGGTGACTCTCCGGAACTGAGCACGACACCGACGCTGGCCGCCTATGCCGCCGCCCACGGCCTCAGCCACCGCGCCGCTTCCTTCGGTCTGCCGAAGGCGACGCAGCTGATGCGGCACGGCTTCATGCAGGAAGTGCCGAGCCTCGCCGGCGGAGAGCTGCCGCAGGGCGCGGGGGAGGGTTGGCTGGCACTGGTCAACTACGCCTACGAGGGCCGCGGCGGGATCGAGCGCAGCCCCTTCACGCTCGTCCTCGTCGGCGCGCTGGCCAGCACCGAGTACGCGATCCGCGTCCTCTGTCACGACCGCGGCCTCGACCAACGCGAGCGCTCGAACCCGGACGCCGATCGCCAGGTGGTGAAGCTCGACGACAAGCAGGTTCGCCTCGAGAGCGACCGCTTCCTCGAGCGCTACGCCGTCTCCACCGATCACGACCAGGATCAGGTCGCGGTCTGGCAGCTGTTCTCCCCGAGCCTGATCCAGTGGCTGACCGCGGAGGCGCCGGAGCGATTCTCGTTCGAGCTGCAGGACGGCGCGCTCGCCTGCTTCGTGCCGGGATACACCGCCGACGAGGGCGAGCTCGACGCCCTCTGCGCCGCCGCGGCTCGCGTCTTCGCCCGCGTCGCCGCAATCGACGGCCCCGGCCAGGGCGGTGCCGCGCCGGCTGACGGCAGCCGCCGGTCCCTGCTCGAGCAGGAGCTCGCCGAGCACCCCTTCGCCAGCCCGCCGCAGAGCGTCAAGGCGGCGGCGAAGGCGTTTCGCCACGGCCTTCGCCTCGGCGACCGGGCCTGGGCGCTCGGCGCCGAGGCGTTCTTCCGCGAGCAGGCGGCGCTGGTCGGGTTCGAGCCGATCGCCGCCGACGCCTATCGCGCCACCCACCTCGACACCTTCCTCCCCGGCCGCTTCGCCCGCGCCGCGCAGGGTCGCCTGCCGAGTGGCGAGGAGGCCTTCCTGGTCTGCACCGACTCCGACGACTTCGACGACATGGGCTGGACCAACCTCGTCGTCGCTGCCTCGCCGTTGGCGGCGCTGGCACTGGCCCAGAGCGTCCCCCGCGCCGACACCGCCGAGCGGGGGTCGATGCAGGTCGGTGCAGACGGCCGCTCGCTGATCCTCACCACCCTCGACGGCGGTCCCCGCGAGCGCACGGCAGAGGAATTCGGGGCCTTCTTCGCGGCCGCCACCGTGCTGACCTCCGGCTTGCACGCGGATTGAGATTCAGGGGCGCCGGCCGCGCCCGTCGCTGTTGGCGACCGTGCAGGCCTCCTCGGGCCCGATGAAGGGACACAAGGCGATGTAGGTGCATACCGGCGCCAGCGCCGGAAGTGCCTCGGGCCCCGATTCGCGCAGCCGCCGGTAGGAGAGCTGGTAGATCGCCCCGGCGATCCCGTCGGCGGCCAGGCGCGAGGTCTGCGGCGAAAATTCAAAGCCGCCGGAGAGCAGCTCCTCGAAGGGCCGGAGCGATTCGCTCCGCCGCGTCATCGCCTCCGGTCCTGCCGCGTAGGCTTCGACCATCAACAGGTTCGCCAGCGCCGGATGGCTGGCGAGGAAGTTGAAGAGTGCCCCGAGCGCCGCCCGGATGCCGTTCGGCCAGTCCGGCGCGCGACGGTGGGCGGGGGTCGTCGCCGCGACCAGCTGCGCGCCGGCCGAGTCGATCGCCGCCAGCATCGCGTCTTCCTTGCCGTCGAAATCCGCGTAGAAGGTCGTCGCCGACATCTGGGCCCGGCCGACCACATCGTCGACGGTGGTCGCCGCGTACCCCTTCTCGGCGAGCACCTCCGCCAGGGCCCGCAGTGCCCTCCCGGCGTGGTCGTGGGCGTCGATCGACACGGATGCGGCGCGCGGGGAGCGGGTCGAGAGGCGCAGCGGTTCCGGCGGCGGTCGGTAGGAGAGCATGATGTCCCACATCTCCCTCGAGTCACCAGCCAGCTCGCCCTCCCGTCCCTCGCGTAGGCGGTTGCGGACCATCTCCTGCTGGGCGCCCATCAGTGCCATCGTCAGCTCCCGCGGCATGCCCGCTCGCTCCGGGGACTGGGCGATCACCTGCTCGGTCAGCCATTCGAACCCGGCGACCGCGTTTTCGAGCGGGACGAGCGCCTTCGGCCCCGCTGCGTAGGCTTCGACCAGGATCAGCTTCGCCGCCGCCGGTTGGGCGGCGACCATCTGCACGAAGGAGGCCAGCCCCGCCCGCGCCCGCTCCTCCCACGACTCCGGCGAGGCAGGCACCTCGGGCAGCGCGACGCCGCCCGGGGTGGGGTCCTCGGCCATCCCACCCGAGCGCCGGGTGGCATAGGTGATCGCCGCCGCGATCACCGCCTCCATCGTCGCCACGAAGCAGGCCTGCTTGTCGGCGAAGAGGTCGTAGAAGGTCCGGCTCGACACTCCCGAGATCGCCACCAGGTCGGCAACCGTGGTCGCCCGGTAGCCCTTTTCGTCGACTGTGGCGACCATCGCGCCGAAGAGGCGTTCCTTCTGGTTCGCCACGACCTCGTCGCGAGGGACGCCGGGACCGGGACGCAACCGTCTCTCCCTCAACTCCTCCGACATTCCCCAGGGGGTCAGCACCATCACGCGCGGACCCTAGTGCGAACTGTGGCGATCTGATTGGGAACCTCGGAGCGGATAGGACAGATCTTCTCAAGATATGCCGGTGCTTCCGTTTTTATCGAATCCGCTGGACTACTTTTTTCCCTTGATAGAGGGCTTTATTCGTCATCTTCTCCCTGGCCAGAGAGACGTTTCGACCAAAATGTGATTGACAGTGTAGATCAACGTGTGTAACTCTCCGGCGGCTGGAGCGTGGACACGCGACCTCGAACGGGGTCGCCGGGCGCAATCGGCAGGGGCCGGTTCGGAGAGGAGTGCTGCTGTGGGCAGATCGAAGAAGGCGATCGTTCTCGGGTTCGCCCTGCTGCTGGTCTTCGCGGCCTCAGCCGCCGCGATTCGGTTCAACGAAAAGATCGAACTGCAGGTCGGCAACCTGGTGCTCACCGGGCGGGGTGGCTTCACGCCCGAAGCGCTGCCCAAGCGTCACAACGCGCCGATCATCCTCCACGGGGCCGGCCACGTCTCCACCCTCGACGGCCAGCTCCCGCCGATCCTGGAAAAGGTGATCGCCGAATTCGACCGCCACGGGGCGCTGGACACGACCGGCCTCGGGGTCTGCACGGTGCAGAAACTCCAGGCCACCACCGTGGCCCGGGCGCGGCGCGTCTGCGCCGACGCGATCGTCGGCGAGGGAGTGGGGCACGGCGTGGTCAAGTTTCCCGAACAGAAGCCGATCCCGGTCTCCTCTCCGCTCACCCTCTTCAACGGGCCGAAAGAGCACGGGCAATACACCGTGATCGGCCACGGATATCTCAACGTCCCGGTCCCGACCACCTACATCGTGCCGGTGGTGATCGAAAAGATCCACAACGGCAACTACGGCTATCGGATCAACGTCAAGATCCCGCCAATCGCCGGCGGCTATGGGATCCCGATCTCCGTGAAGGGAAAGGTGGGTCGGAAATGGACCTTCGAAGGCAAGGAACACAGCTACCTGAACGCGCGCTGCGAAATCGGCTACCTGGAGGCGAAGGGTCAGTTCTTCTTCAAAGACGGCACCTTCCTCAGCGGCACCTTCGCCAGGCCCTGCAAGGTGCGCGAGCGGTGAACCGCGGCGGGGAGGGATCGAGGTGAAGAAGCGGCTGTTCGCGGCGGCGATCGTGCTTTCGCTCGTCTTGGCCAGTGGGGCTTGGGCGGTGACCAGGCTGACGGCCGGGGACCTGATCGTCGAAGCCGAAGGCGGCTTCCGCCCAACCGCGTTGCCGAAGCGCACCGACGCGCCGATCACCCTGTTCGGCAACGGCAAGGCCTCGACGATCTCCGGAGAACTGCCGCCGATCGTCAAAACCCTGACGATCGAATTCGACCGCCACGGACACCTCGAAACGCAGGGCCTCGAAGTGTGCAAGACCTCGAAGCTCGAGGCGACTACCGTGCCGCAGGCGCGCAAGGCCTGCCCGGGCGCGATCGTCGGCCAGGGAGCCGGCTCGGCGATCGTCCAGTTCCCCGAACAGAGGCCGATTCCCGTTTCCTCGCCGATCACTCTCTTCAACGGGCCGAAACTCCACGGCGACGACACCGTGATCGCGCACGCCTTCACCACTGTGCCGACGCCGACCACCTTCATCGTCCCGATCGTGATCGAACGGATTCACAACGGCGTCTACGGCTATCGCACGATCGCCCGGATCCCGAAAATCGCGGGCGGTGCCGGGCACCCGATCTCCGGCCACCTGACCGTCGGCAAGCACTGGACCTACAAGGGCCGAAAGCACTCCTACGTGAACGCGCGCTGCGAAAACGGCCACCTCCAGGCCAAGGTGGGCCTGGACTTCGAGGAAGGGACCGAGCTCAGCGGCACCTTCGTCAAACGCTGCAGCGTGCGCGGCTGAGCCCGTCGCCCGCGGGGCACCCTGATGCGATGATCGCGCGATGAAGGTGAAGACCCCGCTGGGCGAGTACCCGTTCGAGTTCCGCCGGATCGAGCGGAGCGATGACGGCGTCGCCGTGGTCGGGCTGGTCGCCGGCCTCGAGTCCGGGATGACCCTCAGCTACGGCGAGCTCGCCAAGCTCGGGGCGGCGCTGGCGCTGCCGCTTGCCGCCGCGGCGTTCCTCGCCTCGGCTCGACGCGGCTGAGTCAGCGGCGCGCCCCGGCGGTCGCCTGCGAGCTGCGCTACCCGTCGCCCTCGGGGAGGGCCGAGTCCGCCTCGCTGGCTGGGACCTCGAAGAGTCCGTTGAAGGCGGTGCCTTCGATCGATTCGGCGTCGCTGTCGAGCAGACGCCGTGCCGCCTCGCGTTGGATTCGGAGGGCGGCCCGGAAGGCATCGTCCTCCGCTTTCATCAGCTCGGTCCAGCCTTCCTGGTCGAGGTTCACTCGCAGGTGAGTCAGGTGGCGGTCGAGGCGGGCATCGAGCAGGCCGGATTGCTCGGAGAGGTCGAGGTCGGCGGTGATCAGCCGCACCACCGGGCGCGAGGCTCGCTGGCGTTCGAGCAGGCTCATCTGCCGCCACTCGGCGTCCTCGATCGAACGGCGGGTGACGCGGTAGGCACCGGCGCGGTCGGCTTCGTCGACCGGTTCGATGATCCTCGCCTGCTCCAGTTCGTCGAGCCCCCGGCGGATTTCCTCGTGGCCGCGCTCGAGTTCGGCAGCGATTTCGTCGAGGCCAGCCTCGTGGTCCTGCAGGATCAGGCCGATTGCCCGGGGCAGCAGCCGCTCGCTGAGGTCGGAGCGCGGCTCGCCGCGCCCCCTGCCGCTGCCGTTGGCCGCCGCGCAGGCCTCCTCGGGACCGACGAAGGGGGAGAGGGTGAAGTAGGTGCAGATCGGGGCGAGGCTCGGCAGGCTCCTGGCGCCCTCGCGGCGGATTTGTTTGTAGGCGAGGGCGAAGATGCCGCCCGGGATCGCCTCGCGGGCGATCGCCGGGACCCGGGGAGAACGGGCCCGGCCCTCCGCCAGCAGCACCTCGAGCGGCCGCAGGGCGTCGTCGCGGCGGGCCAGTGCCGCCGGCCCGGCGGCGTATACCTCGACCATCAACAGGTGGGCCAGCGAGGGACGCGAGGCGAGGAAGTTGAAGAAGGCGCCGAAGGCGGCCCGAACCCCCTGGACCCAGTCGCCGCTACGGCGGAAGGCGGGGACGATCGCCGCCACCAGCTGGGCCCCGGCACTCTCGATCGCCGCCAGCATCGCGTCGTCTTTGTCGACGAAGTGGGCGTAGAAGGTGGTTGGCGACATCGAGGCGCGGTTGATCACCTCGGTCACCGTGGTCGCGGCGTAGCCCTTCTCGGCGCTGACCATCGCCAGTGCCCGCAGCACCCGCTCGGCGTGGTCGTGGGCCTCGATCGTCTCCGGAGCGGCCGCCGGCGGCCGGGCGTTGAGGCGCAGCGGTTCCGGCGGCGGCCGGTAGCCGAGCGCCAGCTCGACGAAGGCGTCGACTTCCTTGGGCAGCTCACTCTCGGTCCCTGCCCGCAGTCTCGCCCGGCCGATTTCGCTGATCGCCCCGGTCAGGGCGGCGATCAGCTCCGGCGGCGTTCCCGCCATCTCCGGGGAGGCGACCGCGACGCGGCGGCCGATCGCTTCGAAACGCTCGGTCGCCCGCTCGAACGGGGCCAGGCCGGCGGGGCCGGCGGCGTGCGCCTCGAGCAGGCACATCCGCGCCGCCGCACTCTGGGCGACGAAGATCTCGGCGAAGGCGTCGGCGGCACCGCGGACCTGCTGCTCCCAGGTTCCGCCGGGGACCTCGAGCGCCGCCAGCGCCCCGTCCATCAGCGCCTCCGTGGCGGCGATGAAGCAGGCTTCCTTGTCGGCGAAGAGGTTGTAGAAGCTGTTGCCGGAGACCCCCGAGATCTCCGTCAGGTCGCTGAGCCGAGTGGCGGCATAGCCGCGCTCCGCGACGCTGGCGACGATCGCTCCGAACAGCCGGGTGCGCTGGTTGCGGGCAACCTCCTCCGGGTCCGATCCCGGCCCCGGTTTCAGCCGCCGCTCGCGCAGCGACTCGGATTGCCCCCACGGCGTATCGACCATGCCGGGGAGACCCTATTGACGCGTCGCTGAACGCGACATCATTCGGTGTACAAAAATGTACATTATCTCTCCCGGCACGCTATCAACTCGCCGAAAAGGGCTCTGTAGAGCGGCTAGAAAACCCTTCGCAGGGAATATCGTCGAGCGGCTCGGAAAGAAACCGCTTGACAACGATATTGCCCAGTGCATATCTTGCGCCACCGTTTCATGTTGGGGACTCGTCCACGGCGAAGCGGCACAGGGAAAACAAAGGCGGGTGGTTGTGGCTGACTTGGACAGCCGAGGGACGGGCCACCGCAGGGGGATAGGCACTTGAATCGGAACCGGGGAGCAGCGATGGCGATGGCGTCGATCCTTGCGCTGCTCTCGCTGGTCGCCGCGGCGCCGGCCTCGGCGGCCGTCGGTCACCCGGTCCTGCGCACCTTCTCGACCGGGCCCGGGACGAACCCGACGGCGCTGGCCACGGATGCGGCCGGCGACATCTACGCGCTCGAGCTCAACTCCCAGCGAATCGACAAATTCGACTCGAGCGGCAACCGCACCCCGTTCAGCGGCAACTGGGGCTACATCGGCGAAGCGGCGCTGACCGGCACCGCCGCCGGCCCGTTCGGAATCGCCAACCAGACCGCGGCCCTGGCAGTCGACGACTCCGGCGGCCCGACCGACGGCTACATCTACGCCTCGCTGACCAGCAACGACTTCGTCAATCCCGGCAGCGACACCTTCGTCTTCGACCCGAGCGGCGAATACCTTGGCCGCCTCGGCGACCACGGCAACTTCGAATACTGGTGCGGCGTCGCCGTCGACTCCGCCGACGGCTCGGTCTTCCGCTCGCGGTCGGAATTTGCCTCCGGTCGTTCTGAGCGCTATCCGGCGCCGACTGGCGGCGTCCCCTTCACGGTGCCGAACGGCAAGCTGGCGGCAGGCAACTGCGGCATTGCCGCCGACGGCGTCGGCGCGATCTACGTCCCCGGCGACCCGGTGAAGAAGTATCCGTCCTCGCAATGGGGCTCGAGCTCGCCGACGCCCTCGGTGCAGTTCGCGGCAAACGCTTCCACCGTCGCGGTCGATGACGCGAGCGGCGACGTCTACGCCAACGAAGGAAGCCAGATCGTCAAGTTCGATGCCGCCGGCGCCCAGCAGGGCGCGGCCTTCGGCGCCCTCACCGCCTCCGGCGGGATCGCCACCAGCCCGAGCGGCGCCGTCCTCGCCAGCGACAGCAACGGCGGCATCGTCGTCTTCGGGCCGAACCAGGCGAACCTGCCGACGGCGACGACCGGCGGCGCCACCGCGGTGACCGCGAAAACCGCCGAAGTCGAAGGCGCCGTCGACCCTGCCGGGGCCGGCCCGATTAGCGGCTGCGTCGTCCGCTACGGCGAGGACAGCGGCTACTCGAGCGGCAGCGCGCCCTGCTCAGCGGCGACGCCGATCAACAGCGCGACGCCGATCACCGCGAACCTGACCGGGCTCGTCGCCGGCACGACCTACCGCTACCGCGTCTTCGTCACCAACGCCAACGGCACCCAGATGGCCAGCGAAGACGGCAGCTTCACCACCGCCCAGGCGCTGGAAGGCGTCTACCCCGGCGGGGCCAGCGAAGTCAGCAAGGACTCGGCGACCCTGAACGGATACGTCAACGGCAACGGCGAAGCGGTCAGCTACCACTTCGAATGGGGCGCGACCTCGGCCTTCGGCCACTCGACGCCATCCCAGTCGGCCGGCAGCCCGACCGAATTCACCCAGGTCCCGCCAGTCGCGATCAGCGGCCTGCACGGCTCGACCACCTACCACTACCGGCTGGTCGTCACCACCTCGCTCGGCACCGTCCGCAGCTCCGAAGACCTCTTCACCACGGCGCCAGCGGTCGACAACCTGACCACCCAGCCGGTCACCGGAATCACCAACCACGGCGTCGAACTCCACGGCTCCTTCGCCAACGACGGCCGCGAAGTCCACTACTTCTTCGAATGGGGCGGCAGCGTCCTCTACGGGAACAAGACGCCGCTCCCACCGGGCGCCGCGATCGCCGCGAGCAGCGGCCACGTCGACGTGCCGCCGGTCGCGATCTCCGGGCTGCAGGAAGGCGCCACCTACCACTACCGGATCGTCGCCAGCAACTCGGTGGGCACCTCGGCCAGCGCCGACGCCACCTTCAAAACCGCCGAACCGCCGGTGATCACCGGGCTCGGCAGTCGCAACGTGAGCACGAGCTCGGCTGAACTGATCGCCGAAATCAACCCGCGGGCGGGGGAGACGACCTACTTCTTCGAATGGGGCGAAAACACCACCTACGGTCACCTCGCCCCGGTTCCCGCGGGCGACGCCGGCTCCGGTCTCGGCCAGGTCCCGGTCGCGGTCGAAATCACCGGTCTCAGCTCCGGCGCCACCTACCACTTCCGACTCGTCGCCAGCAACGAGTACGGGACCGTCACCTCGGCCGACCAGACCTTCGGCTTCTACCCTCCGGCCTGTCCGAACGCCCAGGTCCGCCAGGAAACCCACTCCAACAGCCTGCCCGACTGCCGCGGCTACGAGCTGGTCACCCCCAGCAACGCCAACGGAACGACGATCTTCCCACTGAACGGACCCGCCACCGGCTTCGCGACCAACCCCTCCAAGGTCGCCTACGCCGGCTCGACCGGCACCTTCAACAACGACGAAGGAGCGACCAACGTCGAGGGTGACCTTTACGTCTCGACTCGGACCGCGACCGGCTGGTTCCAGAAATACAACGGCCTGCCGGTGACCGAGAACCTCGAGATGGGCGGCCCGCCGACCAACTGGGTCAAGGGCTACGGGACCGGCTCGATCGGGCCGTCGACCAACAACCTCGGCTCGCAGGCGAGCCCGAGCATGGACCGGATCATCAGCTACGCGATGGGCTGGCCGAACTTCAACAAGCAGACCGGCGAGGGCGAAAACTTCGGCAACCCCTCCAACGCTCCCTACATCTGGGAAACCTCGACCGGAAAGAGGGTCGGGCGCTGGCCGACGACGATGGCCGAAACCCCCGAAGGCGAACACTTCGTCGGGATTCCCCAGGCGTCGACTGACTTCAGCCACTTCGTTTTCTCCTCGAACGTCGTCTACGCCCCGGGGGGCAACCACACCGACCAGAAAATCCTCTGCTGCTATCCGTCGGCCGGCCTCACCTATCCCGGGCCGCCGAAAGCATCGGTCTACGACAACGACGTCAACAGCGGCGCCGTCAGCCTCGCCTCCCGCAAGAAAGACGGCGCGCCCTTCGAAGGCTTCGTCTTCAACCTTTCCGAAAACGGCTCGCGGATCCTGATCGGCGAAGAAACCAACATGGTCTACACAGCCGAAGGCGACGCCGGGCCGACGCTGAACTTCGCCCGCGAAGTCGAAGGGCCGCTTTACCTTCGGGTCGACGCGACCAAATCGACGGCGCACACCTTCGAAATCGCCGCCGGCCACAAAGTCCGCTACGTCGGCTCCAGCGGCGACGGCAAGGTCGTCTACCTCACCTCGAACGAACAGCTGACCGCCGACGACACCGACTCCAGCAAGGACCTCTACGTCTGGCGCGAAAGCGAACCGAATGAACTGACGCGGGTCTCGACCGGGCCGGGGGCCGGCAACTCGAACGGCTGCAGCGCCTCCTGGATCTCCGGCTGCGACGTCAACATCATCGACTTCCACACCTACGCCAGCCGTCCCGGCGGCGAAGGCGGCAACGGCACCTCCGACAACTTCATCGCCAGTAAGACCGGCGAAATCTACTTCGAGTCCCCGGAGCAGCTCGATGGCGCCAAGGGGGAACTCGGCCAGATAAACCTCTATCTCTACCGCGACGGCGCGGTCCAGTTCGTCGCGACGATGCACCCGGGCAACTACTGCACGCTCGCCCCCAACGGCTTCGAAGAAGCCTGCAGCAACGGCCCGGTCGGCCGCATGCAGGTAACGCCGGACGGCGACTACATGGCCTTCACCTCGCAGAGCAACCTGACCTCCTTCGACAGCAACAACTGGCGCGAGATGTACCGCTACGAGCCAGCCAAGAACCGCCTCCTCTGCGTTTCCTGCCGACCCGACAACGGCCCCGCGGTCGGGGACACCACCGGCAGCCAGAATGGCCTCTTCATCACCGAAGACGGGCGCACCTTCTTCGCCACCCCCGACCCGCTGGCGGCCAGGGATACCGACGAAGTCCAGAGCGTCTACGAGTTCACCGAAGGCAAGCCGCAGCTGATCTCCTCCGGGCTGAGTAGCTCGGAGACCAGCGTCGGCGGCTTCCAGGGCTACCTGGCGAAAACCGGCCTGGTCAGCGTCAGCGCCAACGGCACCGACGTCTACATCGCGACGGTCGACAGCCTCGTCACCCAGGACCACAACGGCGGCGCGATCAAGATCTACGACGCTCGTACCGGCGGCGGCTTCCCAGCCGAACCGGTCGTGCTCCCCTGCGTCGCGGCCGACGAGTGCCACGGCCCGAGCAGCAACGCGCCGGCCCTGCCCCCCGACCGCACCAGCGCCGACCTCGGCACGCCCGCGAAGTCGAAGGCGAAGAAGAAGGCGCACAAGCACAAGAAACACCACAAGAAGAAGCACTCACAGGGCAAGGGCAAGGGCAAGCGCCACGCCCGCCCGAGCAAGCAGGGAGGGACGAACCGTGGCTGAGACCTCGCATCGGCGCCTCGTCGCGATCGCGACGGCGCTCCTCGCGATCACGGCGCTGCTGGCGATGGCCGGCAGCGCCGAGGCGGCATTGGAAAATCCCTTTGGCGCCCGGATCAAATCCTTCTCGGGGGGTCCCTCGGATACCCAGGCCGGGGGCCACCCGGACCTGCAGCTCGACTTTGGGCTGACCACCCGCACCAGCAACCCACTACCGGAAGAGGCCGGCTCGAACTCGGCCAGGAACGTACTTTGGGAAACCCCGGCAGGCTTTACCGGCAATCCCCACTCGGTCGACTACTGCACCCTGCAGCGGTTCCTCGTCGACCTCTGCCCGCCCGATTCCCAGATCGGGCTGGCGACGCCGAACGTGGTCGTCAATGAAGGCGAAGGCATCGTCGTCTCCGAGGAGCCGCTCTACAACCTGGTTCCGGCGCCCGGCCAGGCGGGTCTGCTCGGCTTCAAGGGCTACCTCTTCAACTTCCCCACCTACATCGTCATCCACGCCCGCACTGGGAGCGACTTCGGGCTGGACGCGGAAGCGCGCGGCGTGACCAACTACTTCGCCCTCTACGGCTACCACCAGACGATCTGGGGCGTTCCCGCCTCGCCGATCCACGATGCCCACCGGTACGCCAAAGGCGGCTTCATCCCGATGGAACCGGGGATCGCCTCGAACCTGCCGGAACGGCCGTTCCTGACGATGCCGACCACCTGCGGTGTTCCGCTCACCTCACGCCTGGAAACGCTCTCCTACGACGGTGGCCGCGACGAAAAGACGATCCCCTGGCCGACCACCACCGGTTGCGACCAGCTCAGCTTCAACCCCTCGCTCTCGGCGAAACCGTCGACGAGTTCCTCCAGCTCCCCTTCCGGGCTCGACGTGATCCTCAAGGTCCCGCAGTCCGAAAGCCCGAACACCCCGACTTCCTCGGAGGCCAAGGCGAACGTCGTCACCACGCCGCCGGGCTTCTCGATCAACCCAAGCGCCGCCGACGGCAAGGAATCCTGCTCGGACCAGCAGGCCCACGTCGGCCTCGACGACGCGGCCGAATGCCCGGAGCACGCCAAGGTCGGCACCGTCACCCTCGACAGCTGGACGCTTCCCGGGCCGATCAGTGGCGGGATCTACCTGGGCGAACCGAAGCCCGGCGACCGCTACCGCCTGGTCCTCACCGCCGATGGCTACGGCACCCACATCAAGCTGCTCGGCTCGGTCAAGGCCGACCCGCAGACCGGTCAGCTCGTCACCACCTTCGACAACCTGCCACAGGCCCCCTACACCGAGTTCGACCTGCACTTCTTCGGCTCCGAGCGCGGCCTGCTGGCGACGCCGACGAAATGCGGCACCTATCCGGTGAAGAGCGAGTTCGTCCCCTGGGCCTCGGAGCTTCCGAACCAGACTTCGACCCAGTTCTTCACGATCGACTCGGGCCCCGGCGGCGGTCCCTGTCCCGGCGACAAGCTGCCCTTCACCCCGAGCTTCCGTGCCGCCGCCGCCGGCAACGCGGCCGGTACGCACAACCCGTTCTCGGTCAACATCCAGCGGCCCGACGGCGACCAATACCTGAGCACGGTCGGGGTCAAGACTCCCCCCGGCTTCACGGCCACCCTGAAGGGGATCCCGCCCTGCGCCGACTCGACCCTCGACGCGATCGCCGACCCCGGCTACTCGGGTGTGGCCGAGCGGGCCGCTCCGAAGTGCCCGGCGGCGAGCCAGGTTGGAACCGTCAGCGCCGGCGCCGGCGCCGGCTCGCGCCCGGTCTACGTCAACGGCAAGGTCTATCTCGCCGGTCCATATAAGGGGGCGCCGCTCAGCTTCGCGATCGTCACGCCCGCGGTCTCGGGGCCGTACGACCTCGGCAACGTCGTCAACCGCGTCGCGATCCACGTCGACCCGGTCACCGCGGCGGTCACCGCCACCTCCGACCCGCTGCCGCAGATCATCGACGGCATCCCCCTGCGCTTGCGCTCGGTCTTGATCAACCTCGACCGCCCGAGCTTCACCCTCAACCCGACCAACTGCAGCCAGTTCGACGTCACCGGCCTGATTGGCGGCGAGGAAGGCGCCGCTGCCAGCCCGACGAATCACTTCCAGGTCGCCAACTGCGACAGCCTCGGCTTCGAACCGAAGCTGACGACGGTGCTGAAGGGCGGGACCAAGCGGACCGCCCATCCGGCGCTGACCGCGACCCTGACCCAGGACTCGAGCGGCGAGTCGAACATCTCCCGCGCCGTCGTCACCCTGCCGCGCTCCGAGTTCCTCGACCAGGCTCACATCGGAACCATCTGCACCCGCGTCCAGTTCGCCGCGGAACAGTGCCCGGCCGCCTCCATCTACGGCAAGGCGAAGGCGTTCACGCCGCTGCTCGACCAGCCGCTCGAAGGCCCCGTCTATCTACGCTCCAGCAGCCACACCCTTCCCGACCTCGTCGCCGCGCTCAAGGGCCCGGCCTCGCAGCCGATCGAGATCGACCTCGCCGGCCGCATCGACTCCAAGGGCGGTGGCATCCGCACCACCTTCGAATCGATCCCGGACCAGCCGGTGAGCCGGTTCGTGCTGCAGATGAAGGGCGGCAAGAAGGGACTGCTGCAGAACTCGAAGAACATCTGCAAGGACCGCAACCTGACCCAGGTCAAGCTGGTCGGGCAGAACGACGCCGTGATCACTCCGAGCACCGAGCTGACGGCGACGGGCTGCGATAGGTCCGCGAAGCGAGCCGGCGCCACGAAGAAGGAGCGGCTGCACCGATGAAGAGGCTGCTGCTGCTCCTCGCCCTCGCCGGCGCGGGGGTTCTGGCCACCGCCGGCCTCGCCGCCGCCGCGCCCGGCGACCCGTTCCAGTTCAAAGGCTTCATCAACGGCGAAGAGGTTCCGGGCGGGATCGAAAATCCCAGCTCGCTGGCGGTCAACTACCAGTCCGGCAACTTGTTGATTTACAACCAGGGCCGGGTCGTCCAGGTCGACCCGGCAAGCGGCGAACCGGTCGACTTCGCCGGGCCGGGCGCGCCGAGCTTCGTCCCCGGCGGCGGCAACCTGATCCTGGTCGACAACACCGGCGGCGCGACCCAGGGCAACATCTACGTCTTCGACACGCAGGGCTGCTGCGGCTCCGGGGAACTGTTCTGGTCCTACGACGAAGACGGCAACCCGATCGGGTCCAATCCACATGAATTCACCAGCGCTACCGGCATCTCGATCCAGCACGCCGGGGTCGCCCCCGACGGCAACATCTGGATCTTCGGCCAGGACGTCAACACCGGCGAATTCGTCGTCGTCAAGGTAACCCCGGCCGGGACGCTCGTCCCCGGCAGCAGGGAATCGTTTGAACCGTTCGGCAATCCCTCCGTCTTCGATCGGCTCGGGCACCTCTACGCTCCCGGGGTCGAAAGCTTCCTGCGCTTCGACGGCACCGACGGCTTCGCCAACGAAGGCGAAACCGGCCTGGTTCGCAAAGAAGGCTTCTACTTCAACCAGGGCGAATCGCTCGCGATCGACCCGTCGACCGAAGACGTCTACGAGCGAACCCGGGAACCGGAACGGCCGAGCAGGGAGCGGGTCATCGGCATCCACTACTCGGACCCGTTGGTTCCGTCCACCCCGTTCGAAGCGCTGACGGAAAACGGCGGCAGCGGACCGATGGCCTTCAGCGGCGACGGCCAGACGCTCTTCCTCTCCGAAAACAGCCGAATCGGCATCTTCCGGCGCGAGCCCCCATCGGCCCCGTTCGCCCTCGGCTCGCTGACCGTCGATGCCATCCGCACCAACCGCGCGGCGATCCATGGGCAGCTGACCTCCGGCGGCGCCGAATCGAGCTACTTCTTCGAATACGGGACAACGACCAGCTACGGCAGCAGCACCGCGCCGGTGAAAGTCCCGCTCGGCTACTACCCGGTGCAGATCGACGGGGCGGTCGAAGGCCTGGCGCCGGCGACGACCTACCACGTGCGGATGGTCGCGGTGAACTCCGCCGGCAGCACCCCCGGGCCGGACTTCGAATTCACCACCTACCCGTTCCCGGTCGGCGGCGGCGAAGACCCCTGCCCGAACGCGCTTGCCCGCAAGGAAACCTCGGCCCAGGCGCTGCCCGACTGTCGCGCCTTCGAGTTGGTCTCGGCCAGGGACACCGGCGGCTACGACGTCGAGTCTTCGCTGGCCCCGGGCCAGGAACCGTTCCCCGGATACCCCGAGGCCGACGGCCGCGCCCTCTACGCGACTCATTCGGGGGCGGTCCCCGGCCCGTGGAAGGCGACGAACCGCGGCCCGGACCCCTACCTGGCGACGCGCGGCGAGGAAGGGTGGCGGACCCAGTACGCGGGCCTGCCGTCCGACCTCGCCGCCGCCACCGGGCCCTTCTCCTCGGTCCTCGGCGAAGCCGACTCGAACCTCGACAGCTTCGCCTTCGCCGGCCCGGGGCTGTGCAGCCCCTGCTTCTCCAGCGGCCTCGAAACCGGGATCCCGGTTCGCCTCGCGGATGGCTCCCTGACCCAGGGGATGGCCGGCTCGCTCGATCCCGGCGCCGCCTCGGCGGAGCCGGAAGGAGCGGTCGCCCGCAGCTTCTCCGCCGACGGGCGCCACCTCGTCTTCGCCTCCAAATATGCCTTCGAGCCGGGGGCCAACAGCGGCGGCGACCTCACCGTTTACGACCGCGACCTCGCCACCCGCACCACCCAGATCGTCTCCACCGACGACACCGGCGCCACCCTCTCCGGCACGGTCTCGGAGCTGGGGATGTCGGATGACGGCTCTCGTATCGTCGTCGGGCGGGGTCTCGGCAGCGACCCGGCCGGCAACGAATACGTCCACCCCTACATGCATCTCGGCGGCTCCCCCCAGAGCGCCGACCTGGCCCCGGGGACGACCAGCGGCGTCCTCTTCGCCGGAATGACGGGCGACGGCTCCAAGGCCTTCTTCACCAGCGTCGACAAACTGCTGCCGGGCGACACGGACGCCAGCGCCGACCTCTACGAAGCGGCGGTCAGCACCAGCGGCGACGTCACCCTGAGCCTGGTCACGGGGACCAACTCCAATGCCTGCGAACCGGTCGAAAACAGCGCCGGGCCGCACTGGAACAGCACCGGCACCGGTGCCAACTGCGACGCGGTCGCGATCGGCGGTGGCGGCGGCGTCGCCGCCAGCAGCGGCGCCGTCTATTTCCTCAGCCCCGAGCAGCTCGACGGCACGGCCGGGACGGCGAACCAGCCGAACCTCTACCTGGCCGAGCCAGGCGGGAGCCCCCGCTTCGTCGCCACCCTGGAAGCGGACAATCCGCTGGTGCTGGACTCGGTCGCCGACGCGGCAACCCGCCGCAGCGGCGATTTCGAGACCTCCTCGAACGGCCGCTTCGCCGTCTTCCTCAGCGCCCGTGAGCTGACCGGGGTCCACACCTTCGACGTTCTCGAGGTCTTCCGCTACGACGCCGACGGCCCGGCGCTCGACTGCGTCTCCTGCGACGAGACCGGGAGCTCCGACGGCAGCCTCGCCGCCGACGCCGAACTGGCGCCAGAAGGACTCAGCCTGATCGAAGACGGCCGCGTCTTCTTCTCCAGCCCGCTGGCCCTGGTTCTGAACGACGCCAACGGACGGCGCGACGTCTACTCCTGGTCGGGCAGCGGGGCGCAGTTGATTTCCTCCGGGCTCGGCCCCTTCGACTCAAAACTGCTCTCGGTCACCGTCGACGGCGTCGACGCCTTCTTCTTCACCCGCGACGACCTCGCTCCCGGCGAAGACGAAAACGGCGCCCTGGCGCGACTCTACGACGCCCGCGAAGGCGGCGGCTTCTTCCGCCTGCCGGCGTCCGTCCCCTGCGCCGCCTCCGACGAGTGCCACGGGCCGGGCACGGTGCCGCCGCCGCCGCCGAGCATCAAGAGCTCCGGACAGACCACCCCGGGCAACTACCTCGTCTGCAAGAAGGGCAAGGTCAAGCGCCACGGCAAGTGCGTGAACAAGGCAAAGAAGAAGCACGCCAAGAAGCACTCGAAGAACCACGCCAAGAAGGGGAAGGGGAAGCGTCATGCGTAGGGGTCGGATCCACCTGCTGGCGCTCGTCGCCGGGTTGCTGGCGCTGGCGGCTAGCGCTGCCCCCGCTGGCGCCGCGATGCAGATCGAAGAATTCGAGACGACGACGTCGACCTCGCTCGCCGGCGGCCACCCGGACCTCTACACCCACTTCAAGCTGAGTGGGGCCGGCGACCCCGAAGTTGCCCGCAACGTGATCTTCAACGCGCCGACTGGGATCTTCGGCAACCCCAGCGTCGCCAGCGAATGCACCACGCTCGACTTCGCCCTCCAGGACTGCTCGCCTGGCGCCCAGGTCGGGTTGATCACCGTCCACGCCAACTACAAAGGCGACCCCAACTACCTGCTGGGGACGGCACCGATCTTCCGCGTCCAGCCGGGGAGCGGCGAGGCGGCTCGCTTCTCCTTCAACGTGCCAATCCTGAACATCCCGATCGCGATCCCGGTGAACGTGCGCTCGGGCAGCGACTACGGCCTGCGCTTCACCGTCTCCGGGATTACCCAGCTGGCGCCGCTCTCCGAAGCTGACCTGACTTTCTGGGGTTTCCCGGCAGACACCAGCCACGAAGCCCAGCGCTTCCCGAAAGGCTCCTTCGACAACCCGCCGGGCTGCCCGGGGCTGGCCGACACCAGCTGCATCACGACGCCGGCGAAAGCGACCGTCCCGGTGGCGCCGCTGACCGGCAACGGCTCGGTTTGCGGGATCCCGATGCCGACCACGCTGGACGTCGAAACCTACCAACGGGACGGCGTCGTGGCCCACGCCCAATCCTCGTATCCGACGATCACCGACTGCGCCCGCCAGACCTTCCAGCCGTCGGCCCAGGGCAAACTGACCAGCGCCGAAGCGGACTCGCCCTCCGGCTTCGAAATGGTCCTCCAGGCACCGCAGCCGTTGAGCCGGGCGGCGACGCCATCGCAGCTGCGTAGCGCCGTCCTCACCCTGCCCGATGAGATGACGATCAACCCCGACGCCGCCGACGGCCAGTCCTCATGCAGCGACGCGCAGGCCGGCTTCGGCCGCGAAGCGGCGCCGGAATGCCCGGACAACGCCAAGGTCGGCACCGTCACCATCCACTCGACCGCGCTGCCGGGCAACCTCAAGGGCTCGATTTACCTCGGCGAACCGAAGCCCGGCGACCAGTACCGCCTGTTCATGCTCGCCGACGGTTTCGGGATCCACGCGAAGTTCGTCGGCTCACTGCACACCGACCCCGTGACCGGGCGGATCTCGACCGAATTCCACGACCTGCCGCAACTGCCGTTCGACCGTTTCGACCTTCAGGTCTTCTCCTCGGATCGCGGCATCTTTGCCACCCCGACCCATTGCGCCGTCTACCCGGTGCAGACCGACCTCTTCCCCTGGAACTCGGAGCTGCCGGATCAGCACAGCCAGTTCGGGGTCAGCGTCACCGAGGGCCCCAACGGCGGCACCTGCCCAGCCGGCACGCGGCCGTTCAACCCACGGCTCGAGGCCGGCACGACGAACTCTGACGCCGGCCGCTTCTCGAGCTTCATCCTGCGGCTCGATCGCGAAGACGGCGACCAGTACCTCGGCGACCTCGGCTTCACGATGCCGCCCGGCCTGACCGGCTCGCTGCGCGGGATCACCTACTGCCCGGAGGCGGCGATCGTCGCCGCCGCGCAGAAGAGCGGCCGCGGGGAGCTGGCCGAACCGAGCTGCCCGGCGAGCTCGGCGATCGGCACCGACAACGTCGGCGCCGGCCCCGGCCCCCATCCGTTCCACGCGCTCGGAAGGATGTACATGGCCGGGCCCTTCAAGGGGGCGCCACTCTCGATGGTGGCCATAACCCCGGCGCTCGCCGGCCCCTACGACTACGGCGTCGTCGTCGTCCGCGTCGCGCTCAACGTCGACCCGGTTACCGCCCAGGTCTCCGCGACCTCCGACACGGTGCCCTCGATCATCGGCGGCATCCCGTTGCGGATGCGCTCGATCCAGGTCAACCTCGAACGGCCGAACTTCATCCTCAACCCGACCAACTGCGAACCGATGTCGGCGACCTCCCGCGGGGTCGGCAACCAGGGGACGCTCGCCGAATTCAGCTCCCACTTCCAGGCGGTCAACTGCGCCACGCTGCCGTTCAAGCCGCAGATGGCGATCGCCCAGAAAGGCGGCAAGGGGCGGGCAAAGAATCCCCAGCTCGAATTCCACCTCCGCACCCGTCCCGGCGACGCCAACGTCAAATCGGTCGCGGTGACCCTCTCCAAGGCCTGGCAGATCGATCAGCGGCACCTCGGCAACCTCTGCTCGGAGGCCCAGCTGACGGCGAGCAAATGCGCCGGCCGCCAGGCGATCGGCAAGGCGATCGTGCAGACGCCGCTGCTCGACGCGCCGCTCGCCGGGCCGGTCTACGCCGTCTCCGGCAGGGGCGGGCTGCCGCGCTTGGCGTTCATCCTCGACGGCCAGGTGCCGCTGGTGCCGCGGGCGAAGTCCTCGTCGGTCAAAGGCGCCCTGAAAACTGTCGTCCCGACCGTCCCCGACGCGCCGATCGGCGACTTCCGCCTCACCGTCTTCGGCGGCAAGGCCGGCTACCTGACCAACACCCGCAGCCTCTGCGCTCACCCCGTCGTCTCGACGATCGAATTCGTCGGCCAGAACGGCCGCACGCTGACCCAGCACGTCAAGGCGAAGTCCGCCTGCAAGAAGAAAGCGAGTTAGTCGATGAAGATTCGTGTCAGCCGCCCCTCCCCGGCGATGGTCGTCGCCGTCGTCGCCCTGGTTGCCGCGCTCAGCGGCACCGCCTACGCGGCCCTCGGCAAGAACAGCGTTGGCTCCAGGCAGCTGAAGGCGAAGTCGGTCACGGCGGGCAAGATCGCCAACAACGCGGTCACCTCGGCCAAGGTCGCGGCCAACTCGCTGACCGGCAAGGACATCAACGTCGGGGCGCTCGGCACCGTGCCGTCCGCCAGCAACGCCGCCAGCGCCGGCAACTCCGGCACGGTCGGCGGCCACTCGGCCGCCTGCCCCGCCGCCACGGTGCTGATCCGCGGCGTCTGCTTCGACGCTTCGCCGAACGCCGAGGCGCCGAATCTGAAGGCCGCCGCCGACTCCTGCGCGAGCAAGGGCGGATACCTCCCCGGCCCGATGGAGCTCTACTCGACCCGCGCCATCCTCAACCTCGGGACCGGCGTCGGCACCGACCGGATGTTCACCGACAGCTACTACTCCGGGGTCGGCACCGGGACCAACTACACCACCGTCGTCGTCGACGGCACCGGCGGGGTCTCCGAACTGTCGGTTGACCAGCCTTCCCGTTACATCTGCGCCTACGCGCTGGTGAGGTAAGCGGGCGGATGCCGGGGAAGGTTCGGGCACGACTGGCGGTTGCATCGGCGGGGGCCTGCGCCGCCGCGATCGCGATTGCCGGACTGGCCCACGCCGAGATCGTCCGCAAGGCGCCGCTGCAGGTCAGCTTCAACGGCGGCATCTCACCGCAGCAGCTGCCGCGTGACGAAGAGGCACCGGTGACGGTGCTGATGGGGGGCAAGATCTCCACCCTGGACCGCTCGCTGCCGCCGAAACTGGAACGGATCGTGCTGGCGATCAACAAAGAGGGCCGCCTCGACGCGACCGGGCTGCCGACCTGCTCGCTGGCGAAGCTCAACTCGCTCAGCTCCGCCGCCGCGAAGAAGGCCTGCGCCGGGGCGCTGGTCGGCCACGGCAACGTCACCTCGCGGGTCTTCCTGCCCGAGCAGGGGGCCTTCGCCTCCAACGGCGCCCTGCTCGCTTTCAACGGGCGCCTCCACGGCCGCCCGGCGGTGCTGGCCCAGGTGGCGACCGAAGCGCCGCTGCCGCTGACCTACGTGATCGCCTTCGAAGTGAAGAAGATGGCGGGCCAGTTCGGGATCGAGCTGGACGGCGCGCTGCCGCCGATCGCCTCCGAATACGGCTACATCTCCTCCTTCTCGCTGGCGCTCGAACGCCGCTACACGCTGCATGGCCAGAAGCACAGCTTCGCTTCGGCCTCCTGCCCGGCGCCGCAGGGAGTCAACGTCGCCTCCTTCCCCTTCGCCAGGGCCGAATACGAGTTCGCCGGCGGTCAATCGCTCGGCACCACCCTGGTCCGCCAGTGCAAGGTGAAGGGATGATCTCGATGCGCAATCGCAGCCGCAAGACGGTCCTGGCGCTCCTCGCGGTCGCGATCCTCGGCGCCGCCGCGATCGCAACCGCGGCCGCGGACACCTTCACGATCGACAACCTCGTCGTCACCGTCGACGGCAAGATCACCCCGACCAAGCTGCCGAAGACGACGCCGGCGCCGATCGCGCTGGAAGTTTCGGGCAACCTGAAAACCTCCGACGGCACCCACCCGCCGGCCCTGAAGACGCTCAAACTCGACTTCGACAAGCACGGCGAACTGAACACGAAGGGGCTGCCGACCTGCACCGTCGGCAGGCTGATCGGCACCCTCACCGCGCAGGCGAGGAAGGTCTGCGGAGATGCTCTGGTCGGGAGCGGCCGGGTCGGCGCCGAGATCGCCTTCCCCGAACAGCCGCCGTTCAGCGCCAGCGGACCGCTGCTGATCTTCAACGGCGCTCCCAAGGGCGGCAAGCAGGTGCTGATCTTCCACGTCCACGCCAACGTGCCGGCCCCGACCACCTTCGTCACCACGGCGACGATCTCGAAGACCGCCGGCAAGTTCGGCACCTCGGCGCTGGTCCAGATCCCGACCATCACCAGCGGCCAGGGCTCGCTGACCTCGTTCAAAGCGAAGCTGCAGAAAAGCTGGACCTACAAGGGCAAGAAGCAGAGCCTGCTGCTCGCCAGCTGCCCGACCGGCTCCCTCTATGCCCACGGCGAATTCAGCTTCGTCGACGGCGAGAAGGGGTTGGGGGAAGTGGTCAGGGCCTGCACGCCCTCCGGATAGGGGCGACGGTCCGAGCGAACGGCGTTGCCCGACGAGCCTGAAAATCCCAAGCCCCCGCCCGGCGAGCCGATCCCCCGCGGCCGCCACGATTTCGAGCCGGAGGCGGTTCGGTTCCAGCAGCGCGAGCGAATCGTCGACGCGGTCGCGGAGATCATCGCCAACGAGGGCTTCGCCGGCCTCACCGTCGACCGCGTCGTCGCCGCTGCCCGGGTCAGCCGGGCGACCTTCTACCTCAACTACGCGAACAAACGCGAGGCGCTGCTGGGCGCCCACGACCGGGTCTTCGCCGAGTTCGTCGCCGCGGTCGCGCTCGCCTGCTCCGCCGACCAGGACTGGCCGGGAAAAGTCAGCAGCGCGATCGCCGCCACGGTCGATTTCGCCCTCGCCCAGCCAGATCGGGCGCGGCTGCTCTCGACCGGCCTGCTCGCCGCCGACGCCGAAGTGGCCGCTCGCGTCACCGCCTCCTACGACCGCCTCGCCGGGCTCCTGCGCGGGATCCGCGAGCAGAGCGTCGACACCCTCGAGTTGCCCGAGTGCACCGAGACCTTCCTGATCGGCGCCGTCGCCGGCGCCATCGCTCGTGCCCTGCGCGATCCGGTCGACGCCGCCGCCACCGCCCGCCAGAAGGTCGAGCTGATCGAACTGGTGCTGATCCCCTACTGCGGGATCGAGGAAGCCGCCCGGATCGCCTCGCGCTGAGCGCTATTCGCCGCGGCGCACCGTGCAGTGCCGGGACAGCGTCACCTTGACGTTGCGGCCGTCTTCGAAGCGGAAGACGCCGCGGGCGAAGTTGAAGGGGGCGATGCTGAAGCCGACCGGGGCCGGGCAGGCGGCTGAGATCAGGCTGCGGCGCTGGCCCTTGTACCCGTAGGTGCGGCCGATGTGGAGCGCCAGCCGGGTCACCGAGCCGCTGCCGTTGGCGAGCGGCGGGATCGTCGCCGACAGGGTGGTCCCGTAGCGCCCGGTCTTCGGGTGGGAGATGGTCAGCGGGATGACCAGGCTGGTCGAGACCGGCGTGGTCCCGTAGAGGTGGAGGATCAGGGCCGGCTTGCCGTGCGAGGTGCCGTTGAAGACGAGGGCGGTGCCGCTGGTGGGGAAGCGGGTGGCGGCGCCGAATTCGATCGTCGCACCGAATCTGCCGCGGCCGACCAGGGCGGGACCGCAGCGGGCCTGCGCCTCTTCGGTCGTCGCCGACTGCAGGGTGGCGGCGCTGCACGAGGGCAAGCCAGTGGTTTCGATGTGGCCGTTGCGGTTCAGCTCGAGGACGACCCGTTCGACCGGCGGCGGGTGGCTGCCGTCGGTGGTCCCGATCGCTCCTTCGATATCGACCTTGATCGGAACCAGGCGGTGGCGCGGCAGAGCCACCGGGCTGAACTTGCCGTGGAAGCTGATCCGCAGGTTCCCTTCCTGGCTGAACTCGGCGTGCGCGGTCGCGACCGCCGCCGCGGCCACGAGGCAGGTAGCCAACACCGCTGCGAGCCGTCGCGCCATCCACCCGGCAGTCTAGGCGCCGGCGGGCGCCGGCGAACGTCACGATCGGGAAGCTCGGCCGATCCTCGCTACCCAGATCGGGCGCCCATAGGATCGCCCCATGGGCTCCGGTGACGCGCGCATCTTCGCCCTCAAGGACGCCTTGCGGGTGGCGATCGTGATGCCGACCTCCTTCGCCCTCGCCCTGCAGGTCTTCGATTCGCGGCAGATGTCGCTGTTCGCCGCCTTCGGCCCGATGGCGCTGATGGTCTTCGTCCAGTTCGGCGGCCGCCGCCGCACCCGCCTGCTCGCCTACACGCTGCTTGCCGTCGGCGGCGCCGCCCTGATCGCCCTCGGCACCCTCTGCTCGCGTACCCCGGCGCTGGCCACGGCGGCGATGGCGGTGGTCGCCTTCGCGATCATCTTCGCCGGCGTCTTCGACGGCTACGTCGCCGCCGCCCAGCGTGGCGCCATCCTCGCCTTCACCCTGGCGGTGATGGTCCCCGCCGACGCCGCCGCGATCCTGCCGCGGCTGGCCGGCTGGGGCCTCGCCGCGGCGCTCTCGACCGCGGCGATCCTGCTGCTCTGGCCGCGCCGGCCCGGCAGCGTCGTCCGCGCCGCGACCGCGGTCGCGGCCGAGCGGCTGGCGCTGCTGGTCGAGGCCGGGGCCCGAGGCGGGGAGGAGGAGCTCGAGCGCGCCGCCGAGCAGGCCCGGACGGCGGTGCGCGAGGCGCGCCGCCGCTTCGTCTCGCTCCCCCACCGGCCCAGCGGCAACGGCGGCCGCACCGCCGGGCTCTCGCGGACGCTCGACCACATGGGTTGGCTGCGGACCCTGGCGGCGCTGCCGCCGGGCCCCAGCCGGCTGCTCGGGATCGGCGCCGAGCGGGCCGAGATCGAGGCCGCGGTGCCGGCCGTCTTGCGCGAGATCGCGGCGCGGATGGGCGGGGCGCCGCCGCGCGCCGGACCGTTCACGGCGCCGCTCCGCGAGGCCCACCGCCGGCTCGGCGAGCGGATTGTCGAACGCTTCCGCGAGCTGCCCGCCGATGCCGACGAGGAGGCCCTCGGGTACGAGCTCGACGAGGCCTACCGGTTGCGCCAGGTCGCCTTCGGCACCATGCAGCTGGCCGACGACGTCGTCCGCGCCTGCGGCGACCCGGTCCCCGGCGAGCGGGTCGAGCGCGCCCGCGAGCGCGTCGCCGCCACCCGCGCCCAGGCCCGCGCCCACGCCTCGATGCGCTCGGTCTGGCTGCACAACTCCGTCCGCGGTGCGGTCGGCCTCGCTGTGGCAGTCCTGGTGGCGCAGCTGAGCGACCTGCAGAACGGCTTCTGGGTCGTCCTCGGCACCCTTTCGGTGCTGCGCTCGAGCGCCCTGACCACGGGGACGACGATCGTCCTCGGGCTCGGCGGTACCCTCGCCGGGATCGTCGCCGGCGGCCTCCTCATCGCCGTCGTCGGCACCGCGCCGGCGGTGCTCTGGCCGCTGCTGCCGCTGGCCGTCTTCCTCGCCGGCTTCGCGATGCGGGCCAACTCCTTCGCCGCCGGCCAGGCCGCCTTCTCGCTGGTCGTCCTGATCCTCTTCAACTTGATCGACCCGATCGGCTGGGAGGTCGGGCTAGTCCGGGTCCAGGACGTCGCGATCGGCGCCGGGATCAGCCTCCTCACCGGGCTGCTGATCTGGCCGCGGGGGGCCACGGCGGTGATGCGGAGCGCCCTCGCCGCCGCCTACCGCGACGCGGCCAGCTTCCTCGAAGCGACGATCCGGGCCCTGCTCGGCGGCGCCGACGCCGGCCTCGCCGAGGCCCGCGAGCAGGCCTACGAATCGGCGCAGCTGCTCGACACCACCCTGCGCGCCTACCTCTCCGAGCAGGGCGCCGGCCGCGAGGGCGTCGAGGAGCTCGGCCTGCTGGCGGCCGGGGCGACCCGGCTGCGGCGGATCTCCGGCCTGCTGGTCAGCGCCCAGGCCCTGGCGCGGCTGAGCCCGGTCGACCGCGACCTGCCCCGGGTCGCCGCCGCCCGCGACTCCTTCGAGCGCGAGCTCCGCGCCCGCAGCGGCTGGTACGGCTCGCTGGCGATCGCCCTCGCCGACTCCGAGCCGGCGCCGATCCCCGAGGAGCCGCCCTTCGACCGCGACGGCAGCGCCGAGCTGGTCGTGCTCGAACGCGGCGCCGGCGAGGGCGGGGTGCCGCCGGGGCTGGCGATCGCCTGGGCCCACCGCCACCTCGACCTGCTCCGCATCGGCGAGCCGCCGCTGGCCCGCGCCGCCGACGAGATCGCCGCGGCGTAATCTCGACGGCGCCGTGAAGCTGGACGTTCCGATCGTGCAGGCGCCGCTCGCCGGCGGTTCCTCGACCCCGGCGCTGAGCGCCGCCGTCGCCGCGGCCGGAGGCCTCGGCTTCCTCGCCGCCGGCTACCGCAGCGCCGAGGCGATGGCGTCCGACCTCGCCGAGCTGCGACGGCTCAGCGACCGGCCTTTTGGCGTCAATCTCTTCGCCCCGACGGGCGCTCCCGCCGATCCGGCCGCGGTCGCCGCTTACGCCGAGCGGCTGCGGCCCGAGGCCGTGCGAGCCGGAGTCGAGCTCGGCGAGCCGCGTTTCGACGACGACGGCTTCGAGGCGAAGCTGGAGGTCCTGCGCGCGGATCCGCCGGCGGTCGTCTCCTTCACCTTCGGCTGCCCGGCGCCGGAGCTGGTTGCCGAGCTGCGGGATCGCGGCGCCGAGGTCTGGGTGACGGTGACGAACCCGGCCGACGGCCGCCTCGCCGCCACCGCCGGTGCCGACGCGTTGGTCGCCCAGGGAGTCGAGGCCGGCGGCCATCGCGGCAGCTTCGACGACCGTGAGGGCGAGGCCGAGATCGCCCTGCTGCCGCTGCTCTCGCTGCTGCGCCCGACGGGGCTGCCGCTAATCGCGGCAGGCGGGATCGCCGACGACGCCGCGGTCGCCGCCGTCCTCGCCGCCGGCGCCGTCGCCGCCCAGGTCGGCACGGCGCTGATGTTGACCCCCGAGGCCGGCACCGCGACGGTCCACCGCGAGGCGATCCGCTCCGAGCGGCCGACCGCGCTCACCCGCGCCTTCTCCGGCCGCCGCGCCCGCGGCATCGTCAACCGCGTCCTCGCCGAGCACGGCGACGCCGCGCCCAGCGCCTACCCCGAGGTCCACCACCTGACCGTGCCGCTTCGCGCCCACGGACGCGAGCACGGCGACGGTGACCTGGTCAACCTCTGGGCCGGCCAGGCCCACGCTCTGGCTCGTGAGGAGCCGGCGGGGGAGACCGTCGCCCGCCTCGCTCCGTCCGCTTAAGCGAGCCCACGGGGCAACGGCCGAGCGGTGCGGAGGGCGGTGAGTAAGCCGAGAAATCGAGCGAGGCAAGACGCGATCTCAGCTGTGTGACCAAATCGCGATTCCTGCGCATCGGCCATCACGGCTAAAGGACCGCCGCGCCCGCCGCCGATGCAGTGAGCATGCCGGAACCGGTTGACGACAGGCTGCGCGCGATCATCCGCACCCAGACGGAGATCGCCGCCTCCGATCTCGACCTGGTCGCGACGATGGAGCTGATCGCCGAGCGCAGCCAGGAACTGACCAGCGCCAGCGCCGCGGTGATCGAGATCGCCGAAGACGACGAGATGGTCTACGCGGTGACGACCGGCGAGGCGACCCCCTTTCTCGGCCTGCGGCTGAAGCAGACCGACAGCCTCTCCGGCCGCTGCGTCGCCGAGGGCCGCCTGCTGCACAGCGAGGACACCGCTAACGACCCCCGCGTCGACGCCGCCGCCTGCCGCCGCGTCAACGCCGCCTCGATGATCTGCGTGCCGCTGATCCACCGCCGCGAGGTGGTCGGGGTGCTGAAGACCTACGCCGGCGTCCCCAACCACTTCGACGCCGACCGGGTCGAGTGCCTGGAGCTGCTCAGCGAGCTGATCGCCGCCCACCTCTCCCATGCCGCCCGCTTCGAGATCGAAACGCTCGACAGCCGCCACGATTCGCTCACCGGCCTCGGCAACCGCCGCGCTTATATGGAGCGGCTGGCGGTGGAGACCTCGCGGGCGACCCGCTACGAGCATCCGCTCTCGGTCGGCCTCTTCGACCTCGACGGCTTCCGCTCGGTCAACGACCGCCTCGGCCACCCGGCCGGGGACGACGTCCTCCGCGGCGTCGCCCGGCTCTTCGACGAGTCCCGCGTCGCCGACGACGCCTTCCGCATCGGCGGCGACGAATTCGCGATCTTGATGCCCCACACCGACATCTCCGAGGCGACGATCGCCGCCGAGCGCCTGGCCGAGACGATCTTCGGCGCCGCCCTGGCCGGCGGCGCGATCGGCGTCTCCTACGGCATCGCCCGCGCCGCCGGCGACCCCGAGCAGGCCCACGCCGCCGCCGACGCCCAGCTGCTCGCCGCCAAGGCCCGCCTCTACGGCCACTCGCCGGACTTCTAGCCGCGCGACTTCTTCTAGCCGCGCGGCTGCCGTCCCGGCCTCAGCCTCGAGGCGACTTCACTTCTCCGAGTTCGCGTTCCTTCACTTCGCGTTCGTTGAGTTCGCCGGAGACCGCGCAGACGACGTAGGCGCGGAATTCGAGCGGCGGGCCGAGGTCGCGGATCGCCACCACCCAGCCTTCGGCGTCGGCGGTGCCGTTCTTCGGCGCCGGGTAAGTGGTTTCGAATTCACCTTCTTCGATTTCTTCTTCCGCGATCAGTGACGGCCGGCTGACGAAGACCTGGAAGTCTTCGGACTCGGTCTTCAACACTTCGTAGCCGCCGCCGGCGACCTGCTCACCTTCGCGGCAGGCGGCAAAGGAGACTCCGCCGCGCTTCTCGACCGAGGTCGGCGGGCCGTAGCGGGTGACGAAGGTCGACGAGCCGCCGGCTTCGCCGCGCAGGCCGCGCGGTCCACGTTCGCCGGGTTCGCCCTGGGGGCCTTCGGACCCGCGTTCGCCGCGCGGGCCGCGATCGCCGTCGTTGCCGGCTTCGCCGCGTTCGCCGTGGGGCCCGCGTTCGCCCTGCGGGCCTTCGGGACCGCGTTCGCCCTGCGGGCCGCGGGCTCCGTCCTTGCCGTCTTCGCCGTCGGCGCCGTTCTTTCCGTTCTTCCCGTCTTCGCCGTCAGCTCCGTTCTTTCCGTCCTTGCCGTCTTCGCCCGCTTCGCCGCGCGGACCACGGGAACCGTCAGTGCCGTCGGCACCTGCCTGGCCGCGGGGGCCGGTCTCGCCCCGTTCGCCCTGGGAACCGCGATCGCCCGTTTCTCCGTGGGGGCCGGTCGGGCCCTGTGGACCGGCGGGCCCTTGCGGCCCGCTCGCGCCGGTTTCGCCGCGCGGCAGCTGGCCGGCGCCGAAATCGGCGGCGCCGAGCGAGCCGTCACGGACCTTGGCGCCGGTGACGGCGCCGTTGCGCAGGGCGCCGGTACCGACGCTGCCGCTGGGCAGCCGGGTGGCGGCGATCGCGCCGCCACCGAGGGCGAGGAAGAGGGCGAGCGTGGCGATCACGTTCGCGTAGGAAAGCTTGGGGAGGATCTTTTTCATCGGTTCTCCAGTGGGGGATGGCTGGGAAAAAGCAAGGAAGGACTGGTTGATGCATCGAGTCGCGCCGGGGGCGGGCGCGAATAGCGCAAGTTCTCGACCAGAGCTAGATCTGGTCTGAGGCGCTGAGAGCCGTCGCCGCGGCCTCGATCGCGGCGAGGGTGGTGGCCTCGGTGACGCCGGCGATCCCAACGGCGGCCGCCGCCTCGGCGCCAAGGGCGTCGCCGCCGACGATCGCGTGCAGCGGCACCCCGGCGGCGGCGCAACGTTCGGCGACCGTGCCGACGAGCTTCCCGTCGAGGCTCTGGGAGTCGAGCCGGCCCTCGCCGCTGATCGCGACATCGGCCGCGGCGAGGCGGCGGTCGAAGCCGACCCGGTCGAGGACATAGGCGGCACCGGGCCGCAGCTCCGCGCCGAAGGCCGCCCAGAGCCCGCCGGAGAGCCCGCCCGCGGCGCCGCCCCTCGGCAGCCCGCGCGGGTCACGGGGGAGGCTCCCCGCGAACTCGTCGAGCCGGCCTTCGAGCCGCTCGACCGCGGCAGGGTCGGCGCCCTTCTGCGGCGCGAAAACCCGGGCGGCGTCCTCGAAGCGGGTCTCGACGTCGCAGAGGACGACCAGCCGCACGCCGTTGCGTTCGGTCGCCGTGCCGGCGAAGCCGGCCTCGCGCAGCGCCGCGATCGCGCCGGCGCCGCCGTCCGACGTCGCGCTGCCGCCGGCGGCGACCAGCACCGTCCGCGCGCCGGCCTCCACCGCCGCGGCGATCAGCTGGCCGGTGCCGTAGGTGTCGGCCCGCTCCGGATCGCGCTCGGCCGGCGCCAGCAGCGGCAGCCCAGAGGCCGCCGCGACCTCGACCACCGTCGTCTCGCCCTCGCCGAGCAGCGCGAAGCTCGCCTCGAGCGGTCGCCGCAGCGGGTCGTGCGCCGCCGCCTCCACCAGCCGCCCGCCCTCGGCATCGAGCAGTGCCGCCGCCGTCCCCTCGCCGCCGTCGGCCAGCGGGCAGAGGTCCGCTTCGACCCCGGCCGCCTCCAGCCCTCGCCCGATCGCCGCCGCTACCTCGCCGGCGCTGAACGTCCCCTTGAACGAGTCCGGGCAGACAAGCGTGCGGCGCGTCACCGCCGCATTCTCCCGTCAACTGCCCCGCGAGAAATCGAGGACTGCATTTGTCATCTCAGGGATGTCTTTTGCAGTCTTCGATTTTCCGAGGCCGCGGGGGCGGCGCCTGGCGGGACACCGAGGTGATCGACGCCGGGGGGCACCTCGATGGACTCACAGGAAACGCTCGCCTTCTGCGACCTGCAGGGGGTGGCGCCGCGGATCGAAACGATGCCGCTGGAGCAGGCCGGCGAGGCCTACGGGCGGATGATGGACGGTGGCGCCCGCCTTCCGCATCGTGCTCACCACCTGAGGGCGACGAGAGCCGTCTAGCCTGCTTCGGCCGCCTCGACCTCGTCGCCGATCCCGGCCAGCAGCCACTCCAGCCCGGCCTCGAAGCTGACCGGCTTGACCCCGAGGGTGAGGTCGGATTCGGCGATCGCCGCCAGGTGCGGGTACTCGCCGCTCGCCGCCTGCTCGCGCAGGTAGGCGTCGATCTGCTCCTTGCTCGGCACCCCGGCCTCGCGCTGGGCGCACTGCCCGCCGGCCTCGGCCCCGCCGCCGGCCTTCGGCGAGAGGATCTCCCAGCGGACGAAGCCGAGCGTGTAGGTGTCGACCGCCAGCAGCACCGCGCGCTTGCGGTCGAAGGGAAGGGGGAGAGTCGAGACGGCGGCCAGCGACTGGTCGATGTGGCGCAGGGTGTTCGGCCCGAGCGGTGGGTGGCTGAAGGCCATCGCGATCATCCACGGGTGGTTGCGGGCGGCGGTCCGGGTCCCCTGGGCGATCTGGCGCAGCGCCTCGCGCCAGTCGGTGGGCACCTGGCCCGGGAGGAGCGCCTCTGCCATCGCCCCGTCGATCATCAGCGCGACCAGGTCCCGCTTGTCCTCGATGTGGGAGTAGAGGCTCATCGGCCGCGCCTCCAGCTCGGTCGCGAGGCGGCGGATCGAGACCGCCTCGATGCCCTCCTCGTCGGCGACCTTGGTCGCCGCGGCGACGATCGCCTCGCGCGAGAGGCCGGCGGGCTTCGCCTCGACAGGGCGGTTCCAGGGAGTGTCGATTTGGCTCGACATAGCGGAATCCTAGCCTACCGTACGGTGTATCGGAAACTTGATACGGTGTACGGCCATGGCTTCCTCTCCCGCTTCCCCCGACGTAATTGCCCACGACCAGCCGCTCGACCGCGACACCTGGATCGTCGCCGCGGTCGTCCTCATCGGCGCGATCATGTCGATCCTCGACACCACCGTGATCAACGTCGCGATCGACCGCCTGGCGATCGACTTCAACACCTCGCTGACCACGATCCAGTGGGTCGTCACCGGCTACACCCTGGCCCTTGCCGCGGTCATCCCGGCCACCGGCTGGGCCGCCGACCGCTTCGGCACCAAGCGCATCTACCTCTGGTCGCTGGCTCTGTTCATGCTCGGCTCGGCCCTCTCGGGGCTCGCCTGGAGCGCCGGCTCGCTGATCGCCTTCCGCGTCCTCCAAGGCGTCGGCGGCGGAATGATCATGCCGGCGGTGATGACGATCATGACCAAGAAGGCCGGCCCGGCTCGGATGGGCCGGGTGATGGGCGTGCTTGGCGTGCCGATGCTGGTGGCGCCGATCATCGGCCCGATCCTCGGCGGCTGGCTGGTCGACGACGTCTCCTGGCGCTGGATCTTCTTCATCAACATCCCGATCGGGATCGTCGGCTTCATCCTCGCCTACATCAAGCTCGAAAGGGACGAGCCCCAGCACCAGCACAAGCTCGACTGGCTGGGGATGGCGATGCTCTCGCCGGGCCTGACGGCGCTGATCTTCGGCCTCGCCGAGTCCAGTGACGGCGGCTTCGGGGCGACCAAGTCGTGGCTGCCGATCGTTGCCGGCGTGGCGCTGATCGTCGCCTGGGCATGGCACTCCTGGCGTAGCGACAACCCGCTGATCGACCTTCGCACCTTCACCCACACCCGGGCCGGTGCTTCGGCGGTCCTCTTCATGCTCTTCGCGATCGCCTTCTTCGGCGCCCTGCTGCTGATCCCGCTCTACTACCAGACGGTCCGCGGCACCTCGGCGCTGGAAGCGGGACTGCTGCTGATGCCGCAGGGCCTCGGGGCGATGATCACGATGCCGCTGGCGGGCAAACTGACCGACCGCTACGGGCCGACCCGTTTCCCGGCGATCGGGATTCCACTGATCGTGATCGGCCTGGTGCCGTTCGCCTTCGTCACCGCCACCACCTCCTACGTGCTGCTCTGCAGCTTCGGCTTCATCCTCGGCCTCGGGATGGGCTTCTCGATGATGCCGACGATGACCGCGGCGATGCAGGCGGTGCCGCAGGCGGCGATCGCCCGCACCTCGACCGCGATGAACATCATCCGCCAATCAGGCGCCTCGATCGGCACCGCGGTGCTCTCGGTGATCCTCTCCAGCGCGATCGCCACCAACCTCTCCGCCCACGGCGGCTCGCTGCCCTCCGGCGAGAGTGGCTTCAGCGCCCTCCACACCCTCTCCTCGGCCCAGCAGGAGAAAGTCGCCGAACCGATCGCCGAAGCCTTCGCCCACACCTTCGTCTTCGCGCTGGTCCTCCTCGCCCTCGCCTTCATCCCGGCGCTGACGATGGCGCTGAAAGGCCGCAAGGACCCGTTGCCGGCGGCCGGCGGCCCGCGGGTCGCGGTCGAGTAGCGGGGGCGGGCGGGCGGCGCGGAGGTCTGCGGCGCCCGCCTGGGATGATCCGCCGATGGACCGCCACTCGACCGCCGACGAGCGCCTCCTGGCGCTGGTCGAGATCCCGAAAGGGAGCCGCAACAAGTACGAGTGGGACGAGGTCTCCGAACACGTCATCCTCGACCGCTTCCTCTCCTCCTCGACCGTCTATCCGGTCGACTACGGCTTCCTGATCGGCCACCGCGGCGAGGACGGCGACCCGCTCGACTGCCTGGTCTGCGTCTCCGAGCCGACCTTCCCCGGCTGCGTGATCCCGGTCAAGCCGGTCGGCCTGCTGAAGATGAGCGACGAGGCCGGGCCCGACGACAAGATCGTCTGCGTCCCCCTCCGCGACCCCGGCTGGTCGGCGGTCGAGGACATCGACGACCTGCCGCCGCAGCTGCTGGTCGAAGTCGAGCACTTCTTCAACGTCTACAAGGAGCTCGAACATAAGCCGGTCGAGACCGACGGCTGGCGCCCCCGCGCCGAGGCCCAGGAGACGATCGACGCCGCCCGCCGCCGTGAGGATGACCTCGGACCGGGCTCGGTCGACTGAGCCGGCCCCGTATCCTGCGGCGCCGATGGCGAGCGCCGACCTGAAGCTGCTGCGCTACCTGCGCACCCACGGGCACAGTCCCGGTCTCGAGTCGGCCGCGGTCGCGCTCGGCAAGGCGGGGAACAACGCGATGGTTTGGGTGATCATCAACCTCGCCCTCGCCGCGGTCGACTGGGAACGGCACGAGCAGTGGTTGATCTGCGCCGTCCTCGGGCCGCTCTGCATCGGCCTCAACTATCTGATCAAGCTGCTGGTGAGGCGGCCCCGGCCGGTCCTGGAGGGGCTGCCGCCGCTGGGCGGGGCGCCGAGCTCGCTGAGTTTCCCGAGCGCCCACGCGGTCTCCTCGTTCGCGGTCGCGGTGGCGATGTTCCGGGTCGACCCGGCCACCGCCGGCGCCCTGATTTTCGCGGCGCTGATCTCGCTCGGCCGCCCCTACCTAGGGATGCACTACCCGTCCGACGTCCTGGTCGGCGCCGTGCTCGGCGTCGCCCTCGGCCTGATCGTCCCCCTGAGCCTGTGAAGGTCGGGATCGTCGGGCTGCCGAACGCCGGCAAGTCGACCCTCTTCAACGCGCTGACCAAGGGCGGCGCCCAGATCGGCAACTACCCGTTCACGACGATCGAGCCGAACGTCGCGGTCGCCCAGGTGCCGGACGAGCGGCTAGAAGCGGTGGCGAAGACGGTCAAGGCCTCCGAGCTGGTGCCGGCGACGATCGACTTCCACGACATCGCCGGCCTGGTCAAAGGAGCGAGCGAGGGAGAGGGGCTCGGCAACCAGTTCCTCGCCTCGATCCGCGAGACCGATGCGATCTGCCACGTCGTTCGCTGCCACGAGGACTCCGGGGTGCCGCACCCGGACGGCCGGGTCGACCCGCTCGCCGACATCGAGACGATCGAGACCGAGCTGGTCCTCTCCGACTACGAGCAGGTCGAGCGCCGGCTTGGCCGGGTCGGCAAGGGGGCGAAGTCGGGCGACAAGGAGGCGATCGCCGAACTGGGCTGGCTGGAGGCAGTCAAAGAGGCGCTCGCCGCCGGCAAGCCGGCCCGCTCGATCCCGATCCCCGAGGCGGCGCCGCTGGCGGCGATGAACCTCGGCGCCCTGACCACCAAGCCGATGCTCTACGTCGCCAACGTCGACGAGGGCGACTCGGAGCCGCCGGAAGCGGTTCTCTCCCACGCCAACGCGGTCGGGGCCGGGGTGGTCGCGGTCAGCGCCCGGATCGAGGGTGAGCTCTCCGAGCTCGACCCGACCGAAGCCGAGGAGATGCGAGAGAGCTACGGGGTCGAGGGCTCGGGCCTGGCTCGCCTGGTCCGCGCCGCCTACGAGCTGCTCGGCCTGATCACCTTCTTCACCGCCGGCGAGGGCAAGGAGGCGGTGGCTCGCCCGATCGGCCAGGGCACCACCGCGCTGGAAGCGGCGGGCACGATCCACACCGACATCATGGAAGCCTTCATCAAAGCCGAAGCGATCGGCTGGGAGCAGCTGGTCGAGGTCGGCGGCTACGTCGCCGCCCGCGACAAGGGCCTGCTGCGGATCGAGGGCCGCGACTACGTCGTCCAGGACGGCGACGTGATCACGATCAAGGTCTGAGTCGACTTATCCCTCGATATGGGGGCCTAACTCGACTCACGCCGCCGCTCTAAGGTGGTGCCGATGGAGGAACGGGCGCGATACGCGGGGGTTGCCGCCAAGGCCGGCCACTACGAGAGCTTCTACGTCAAGGCCTGCGAGCCGGGCGGCGGCCGCGGGCTCTGGGTCCGTCACACCGTTCACAAGCGCCCCGGCGCCGCGCCGACCGGGTCGGTCTGGTTCTGCTTCTTCGACCGCGCCGCGGAGGGGCCGCGGGCGGCGAAGGTGACCGTCGGCGCGGGCGAGCTGGAGGTGCCGGCCGGTTCTTGGCTGCGGGTCGCCGAGGCCGAGATCGGGCCGGGGGAGATGGAGGGCTCGCTGGAGGCCGGCGGCCTCGCCGCCTCCTGGTCGCTGACCTTCGACGGCGACAGCGTCCCCGGCAAGTACCTGCCGGCCGACTGGCTGTACGAGGCGCCGTTGCCGCGGACCAAGTTCGTCGCCCCCTGGCCCGACGTCCGCTTCGAGGGCCGGTTGGAAATCGACGACGAATCGATCCAGCTGAGCGGCTGGCCGGGGATGGTCGGCCACAACTGGGGCTCCGAGCACGCCGAGCGCTGGATCTGGATCGAGGGCACCGGCTTCGAGGGCTCGCCGGGGACCTGGTTCGACGCCGGCGCCGCCCGGGTCCGCCTCGGCTCCCGGACCAGCCCCTGGATTCCCTCGGGGACGATCTCGCTGGACGGCGAGCGCCACCGGCTCGGCGGCCTCGGCGCGATCCGCGCCGCCCACATCGAGGAGGCGCCGAGCGTCTGCAGCTTCTTCCTGCCCGGCAAGGACCTGGTCGTCCACGGCCGCGTCTCGGCCCCGGAAAAGGACTTCGTCGGCTGGGTCTACGCCGATCCGGCGGGCCCCGAGCACCACACCGTCAACTGCTCGGCCGCCGACCTCGAGCTGACGGTCGAACGCCCCGGCCTGCCGCCGCGGCGGCTGGAGCTGCCCGGCGGCGGCGCCTATGAGCTGGGGATGCGCGAGACCGACCACGGCATTCCGATCCAGCCCTTCCCCGACGGTTGAGCGGAGCGGGTGGGCGATTGAGCGGCGCGGGGCGGCGGGGTTGATGCGCGCGGCGGGGGCGGGGCGCAACTGGCTGGTCTGGCTGGTCGTCCTGCCGGTGGCGGCCTGGGCCTTCCTGCGCACTTTCGGGATCGACCACGGCTTCCCGCTGGCGACCCTGATGCCGTTCACCCCCTACGTCGCGGTCGCGGCGCTGCTGGTCGCCGGCCTCGCCCTGGCGCTGGAGAACTGGGCGGCGGCGGCGCTCGCCGCCCTGGCCCTGCTCGCCCTCGGCGTCGCGGTGCTGCCGCGGGCGATCGGCGACGGCACGGTCAGCGCCCGCGGCCACGAGACGGTCTCGATCCTCGCCACCAACGTCTACCGCGGCACCGCCAGCGCGGGGACGGTGATCCACCTGGTTAAGAGCCTCCACGTCGACGTCCTCAACGTCGAGGAGAACACCCCGCGCTTCGCCCGCGAGCTGCGTGAAGCCGGGATCGACAAGATCATGCCCAGCCACCTGCTGGAGATCGGCGGCAACTCCGCCGGTGCCGGGATCTACTCGCGCTACCCGCTGCGGGCGCTGCCGGCGCCGCCGCTGCGCTTCCGGATGCCTCGGGCCGAGCTGAAGCTGCCCGACGGGCGATTGCTGCGCGACGTCGCCGTCCATCCCTATCCGCCCGAACGCGGCGACGTCAGCGAATGGGAACACGCGCTGGCGACGCTGCCCTCCGCCGGCCGCGGCGCCCCCTGGGTCCTCGCCGGCGACTTCAACGCGACCCTCGACTCCTCGCAGCTGCGTGACGTGATCGGCCGCGGCTACCGTGACGCCGCCGACGTCGCCGGCCTCGGCCTCGAGCCGACCTTCCCGCGCAAGAACCACCCGATCCCGCCGATCACGATCGACCACGTGCTCGCCGACGAACGGCTCGGGATCGTCGAATACGCGGTCGAGGAAATACCCGGCTCCGACCATCGCGCCGTCCACGCGGTGCTGGCGATGCCCTGAGGTGGGGCGCCCCAACGGGGGTGCGATTGGCGCGTCGCGCTCAGCCTTTCGGCTTGGCGCCCGCGAGGGCCTTTTCGAAGCTCATCCAGGTCGAGTAGCCGCCGAGCGCGACCTCGAGCTGTTCGCCCGTGGCGCTGGTCACCCCACCGGTCCCGTAGAGCTTCGCTTCGATGATCCGCGGCGAGTAGCCGGTCTTGGTGACGGCGACTTTCTTCAGCTTGCCGTCGAGTAGGCCGGAAAGCCGCGAGCTGATCTCCGGGCCGCTGAATTCGAGCGTCCATTCGTGCAGCGGGCAGGTCGAGTCGTAGGGGTCGGGGACGCCGACCAGGTAGGGGATCGAGGTGCCGAAGACGTTCGCCATCGACTCGGTTTTGCCGCCGGAGCAGGCGGAGAAGAGGGTCTCGGCGATCTTGCCGCCGTACATCAGCACTTGCCCGCGGGTCTTTTCCGCCGCTTCGTCTGAGCTCGGGTACTCCGATTCGAGCCCTTTGTAGACCTGGCTGCGGGTGTCGGCGTAGAGGTCGTAGCCGTCGCCGCCGACCCCGGCGGTGAGGGCGAAAGAGCGTGAGGCGACCGCCTGCGCCTCCAGCTCGGCCAGCGGCCAGGAGGGCGGCGACTCGTTCGGGATCACGCCCTTGACGTACTGGTCGACGGCGAGCGCGTTGACGACGTTGAGCGAGCCGCCGGCGGCGACCGCCTCCAGTGCCCCGCGGTAGGTGCCGTAGCCGGCGATCGTCACCTTGCCCGGGCCGGCGGCGCGCAGGGTGCCGCCGCAGCGGGCCAGCGGTTTGCCGGCGCTGGAGCGCAGCAGCACGCCGCCCCCGTTCAGGTGGGCCTGGTAGCTGCGGGTGGGGGAGAGCTTGACCCGGCAGGCGCTGGTCGCGCCGCTGAAGCCGAGGTCGGTCGAGGCGGTGCCGAGGAGGACGCGAACGACCTGCGGCGAGCTCAGCGTCCCCAGGCTGGTGCCCGTGTAGTAGTGGGCGAGGATCTGCTTGTAGCCGGCGCCGTGGAGGGCGTAGCCGTAGGCGCCGTAGGCGCTCATCCCGACTCCGTGGCCGAAGCCGCGGCCGTGGATCGCCCAGCTCACCGCCGCCTCCGCCCGGGCGGCGCCGAGGCCGGTGAGCAGCGCCAGCGCCAGCAGGGCCGCCGCGATCGCGTTCCGGGTTCTGTTCATCGCTTTGGGCATCAGTTGGAGAACAGATTCAACCCGCGGGAGTCGCGGCCTGCCCGCTCGCCGGAATCCCGCCCTCCCTAGTCTTGACGGTCCCCCACCGATTCGAGGAGGAAGACGATGGCGACGCAGACCGTCGAGGCGAGCGACCACCAGCTGCTGGTCGCCGGAGACTGGACCGAGACCGGCGAGTGGTCGGAGGTGAAGAGCCCCTACGACGGCAGCCCGGTCGGCCGCGTCTCCCAGGGCGACGAAGGCCTGGCGGTGAAGGCGATCGAGGCGGCGCACGCGGCCTTCGCCCGCGGCGATTTCCCCCAGTACGAACGGGCCGAGGTGCTCGACCGCGCCTCGGCGCTGGTCAAGGAGCGCAACGAGGAGCTGGCGCTGGCGATCGCCGCCGAGGCCGGCAAGCCGATCAAGACGGCGCGGGTCGAGGCGGCGCGCTGCGCCGAAACGCTCGCCTTCAGCTCGGTCGAGGCGCGCAAGCTGACCGGCGGCACGGTGCCGATGGACGCCTCGGCGGCGGGCGCCGGCAAGCTCGGAGTGATGCTGCGGGTGCCCTACGGGGTGGTCGGCGCGATCAGCCCCTTCAACTTCCCGCTCAACCTGGTCGCCCACAAGCTCGGCCCGGCGATCGCCGCCGGCAACTCGATCGTCCTCAAGCCGGCCGGGCAGACCCCGATCTCGGCCCTGAAGCTGGCCGCGATCCTGCTCGAGGCGGGGCTCCCGGAGGACTGGCTCAGCGTCATCCCCGGGCCCGGCTCGAAGGTCGGCAACGCGATCGTCGAGCACGAGCTGACCAAGGCGCTCAGCTTCACCGGCTCGGCCCCGGTCGGCTGGGAGATCCGCTCCAAGGTCCCGCACAAGAAGGTCAACCTCGAGCTCGGCTCGAACGCGCCGCTGCTCGTCGACGCCGACGGCGACTGGGAGGCCGCCGCCGACAAAGCCAAGATCCACGCCTACTCGCACGCCGGCCAGAGCTGCATCTCGATCCAGCGGATCCTCGTCCACGAGGACGTCGCCGAGGCCTTCACCGAGCGCCTCGTCGCCAACGTCGAGCAGCTCGTCGTCGGCGACCCGCTCGACGACGAGACCGACGTCGGGCCGCTGATCACCCCCGACGACCGCGACCGGGTGAAGGAGTGGGTCGACGAGGCCGTCGCCGGCGGCGCGGAGCTGCTCAGTGGGGGCGAGCTGGTCGACGAGGGCCGCTGCCTGGCGCCGACCATCCTCAGGTCGCCGACCAAAGAGGCGAAGGTCTGGTGCGAGGAGATCTTCGGCCCGGTCGCCACGCTCGACACCTTCGGCAGCTTCGAGGAGGCGCTGGAGATGGCAAACGACTCCAAGTTCGGCCTCCAGGCCGGCGTCTTCACCCGCTCGATCGAGAACGGCCTGAAGGCGGCCCGGACGCTCGAGTTCGGCGGCGTGCTGATCAACGAGGTGCCGACCTTCCGCGCCGACCAGCAGCCCTACGGCGGCGTCAAGGACTCCGGCAACACCCGCGAGGGCCCCGCCTTCGCGGTCCAGGAGCTGACCGAGGAGCGCTTCATCACCCTCCAGGGGTAGGTCCCCCACGCCGGACTGTTCCTTATCCCGACTACATCGGGATAAGGAACAGTGGAGCGAGTCGGACCCGGCGAATCGCCCTCAGTCTTCGTGGGGGCGGGCCATCTTGCGGTGGTCGAGGGCCTGGTCGAGGGTCGCCTCGTCGACGCCTTTTTCCAGCGCCACCTCGCGCAGCAGCCGGCCCGAGTCGGCGGCAGTTTTGACGATCTCGGCGGCGCGGTCGTAGCCGATGTGGGGGTTGAGCGCGGTCGCGGTGGCGAGGGTCGACTCGGCATGGCGCTCGGTCATCTCCTCGTTCGCCTCGAGGCCGCGGACGCATTTCTCGTCGAGCAGGCGCGAGGCCGAGGCGAGCAGCTTGATCGAGCCGAGCAGGTTGCGGGCGATCAGGGGGATCCGCACGTTCAGCTCGAACTGGCCCTGCATGCCGCCGATCGTGATCGCGGCGTCGTTGCCGATCACCTGGGCGGCAACCTGGATCACCACCTCCGGGATCACCGGGTTGACCTTGCCGGGCATGATCGAGGAGCCCTTCTGCAGCTCCGGCAACCGCAGCTCGGCGAGGCCGGCGCGCGGGCCGGAGCCCATTAGCGCCAGGTCGTTGGCGATCTTGTTGAGCGAGACCGCGTAGACCTTGAGCGCGCCCGAGAGCTCGACCAGGGCGTCGCGGTTGCCCTGCGCCTCGAACGGGTCGAGCGGCTCGGAGATCGCCAGGCCGGTGTCGGCGGCGAGCCGCTGCCGCACCTTGGCGGCGAACTCCGGGTGGGTGTTGAGGCCGGTTCCGGTGGCGGTGCCGCCGAGCGGGATCTGGCCGACCCGACGCAGCGTCCCCTCGACCCGCTGGACCGCCAGGCGCACCTGCGCCGCGTAGCCGCCGAACTCCTGGCCGAGGGTGACCGGGACCGCGTCCATTAGGTGGGTGCGGCCGGCCTTGACGACGTCGCGGAAGGCATCGGCCTTGGCCTCGAGGGCGGACTGCAGCTCGCCCATCGCCGGCAGCAGGTCGTGGGTGACCTGGTCGAGCGCCGCCAGGTGGACCGCGGAGGGGAAGACGTCGTTGGAGGACTGGCCCATGTTGACGTGGTCGTTGGGGTGGGCCCCGTCGCCGGCGAGGTTGGCGATCACCTCGTTGGCGTTCATGTTCGAGGAGGTGCCGGAGCCGGTCTGGAAGACGTCGATCGGGAACTGATCGTCGTGCTCGCCTTCGGCGACGGCCTTGCCGGCGGCGCCGATCCGCTCCGCCAGGTCGGCGTCGAGCTTGCCGAGCTCGCCGTTGGCCTCGGCTGCAGCCCCCTTGATCCGGCCGAGCCAGCGGACGACCGGGACCGGCACGCGCTCGCCGGAGACGGGGAAGTTGTCGACGGCTTTGGTGGTCTCGCCGCCCCAGAGTTGCTCGGTGCTGGATGCCTCCATCAGTCTCGGTGCCTCCGTGAAGTCGTGAAAAGGGGAAATTCGCGGTCCCTGGAGCGTATTCAGCGCGCCCCGGCGGCGCTCCCCGGCCGGGGCCGCGCTCAGCGCAAGAGGCGCACCCGCGGGCTGAGGCCGAGCAGCGCTTGGGCGGTGGTCCAACCAGGGGTCGGACGCGAGTTGGGCGCGTATTCGAGCGATCCGTCGGGGCGGGCGAGGGAGGCGAGGTAGTCGAGCGGGGAGGGGGAGCCGAGCCGCGGGCCGGCGCCGCCAAGCCGCAGCGCCAGCAGCGCCATGCCGGTGCTCTGCGAGTTCGATTCGCCGCCGGGCAGGGAAGGGAAGCCGCCGTCCGGGTTCTGGGCGGCGGCGACGAAGGCGGCGGCGCGGTGAACGGCGGGGAGGCGGCCGGCCCGGGCGAGCGCCCAGGCGGCGAGGCCGCTGCTGTCGACGTCGGCGGGGACGCCCGGGCGGTAGCCGAAGCCGCCGCTCGGCAGCTGCGCGCGGGCGAGCCAGGCGGCGGCGCGCCGGGCGGCGCGGAGGCGTCGAAGCGGGTGGGGACGGTCGAGGTGGGGAGGACTCGGTTCGAGGGCGATGACGGCGAGCGCGGTGGCGTTCGTTTCGCCGCCGACCGAGCCGTTGCCGCGGCGGTGCTCCAGCCGGTCGCCGAGGATCGCCGCGGCCGCCCCGGCAGTGGTCGCCCCGTCCACCCGTCCCGAAGGCGGCGCAGAGGCCCGGTCGGTACGCAATGCCAGGGCGAGGCGTCCCCAATCGGAGCCGGCGGCGCGCGGGTGGCGGCGCAGGTAGTGGGCGGCGCCGGAGGCGATCGCGCGGACGCGTGCCGGGGTCGCGGACCCGGCACGGACTCCGTGCCCGCTCGAGGCCCCTCCATTGCTTGCGCCGGGGCCACCACTCGCCCCGCCACCACCCGCCGAGCCGTTCGCGCCTTCGACTCCCGGCCCTTCACCGAACAGCGGCCCGAAGTAGAAGCGAACCGAATCGCCTTCGGCGAGCGCGGCCAGGCAGCCGCCCGGCGCGTAGCGGCCGTTGACGGTGAGCGACCAGTAGTCGTCCGGCGCGGCCGAGGCGTAGGCGCCGATGCGGTCGATGAAGAAGTCGCGGAAGCTGGGGTCCCAGGAGCCACGCCAGGGGATTCCGGCGGCGCGCATCGCGTCGTCGAGGGCGCCGGTCGCGGTCGCGCTCGCCGGTGCCCCGGCGGGACCGTCGCAGGGGTGAGCCCCGGAGCCGTCGCCGCCGTCAACGGGGTGCGGGGCGGTGGCGACAGGGCCGGCGAAGAGCGGCGCCGGCGCCCCGGCCGCTTCGACCGTCATTTGGACCGTGGTGGCCGAGGCCGCCGTCGCGAGCCCCAGCCAGCCGAGGAGCGCCGCCGCGAGCACGGCCGCGGCGGCTCTCCCTGGGCTCCGTCCCGGCCGAGTCTGCAGAAAAGGCTCCATACCGGGCCTTTCTGCAGACTCGTTCGCCCGCCGCGAACGAGGCTGCAGTTCGACTCGTATATCGAGTCCGTTTGCAACCTCGTCGGCGGGGGCGGCCATCGCTAGCCGGCGATCGTGCGATGGGCGTGGGTGACCCGGACCGCGCCGGCTTCGCCGCGGGTCGCGGCGGTGAGGCGGATGCGGGTCCGCTGGCCGGACGCCAGCCTCGCCTTCAGCGCCTGGTTGGCCGGGACCGCGACCACCCGCCGCGTCCCCGAGCCAATCGCGAACGCCGCCGAGCCGCCGGCCCTCCAGCCCCGCACCCGCTTGGCGCTGGTGCCGCCGCCCCGGAACCGAGCCGAGAGCAGGCCGCGGCAGCCGAGCTCGCCGAGGCCGCGCGGGCAGGCCAGGGCCACCCGCAGCTCGCCGCCGCTCCACTTCGCCTCCCCGGCGATCTTCACCCGGGCGCCGAGAAGCGCCGGGCCGGGCTTGGGCGGCACCACCGGTGGCACCGAGACCTGGGGGGCCGGCCCCGGTTCGGGCGCCACGGCGCCGAACTGAAGGAAGACGAGGTCGCCGAAGCCGATCGGCGTGCTCGTCTCGGCGCTCGCTTCGCCGCCATCAACGCGCGCCTGCCAGGCGTAGCCCCCGCCGGCCGGGACGCCGTCGAGGGAGGCGACGCGGACGCCGCCCCCGGTCGCTTCGGTCGCGACCTCGGAGACGCAGTCGCCCGGGGTCGAGGAGGCCCTCGCGTCGCCGAGCACCGCCGCCAGGTCGGCGCCGGAGGCGACGTTGACCCGGCACATCCGCACGTCCGGGTTGGCCGGGCCGTGGTCGATCACCAGCGTGATCGGCACCGTCGTCCCTGCCGCCGGAGCGGCTGCCGGGCGCACCGCCGGCTGCGCCGGATCGGCTCGTTCGGGCGCCGCCGCGGAGAACGCGGCTCCGGCCAATGGCCGCACCGCGTCGTAGGTCTCGAACGCTCCACCGCCGTATTCGTCGGTCCAGTCGAAGTGGCCGTCCTCGGCCTGCATCGAGACCAGGTAGTCGAGCGCGGTCCTGCCCTCGGCGGTCGTCCACTCCGGCGACTGCGGGTCGATTCCGCACTGGACCAGGCCGCTGGCGACCCAGGCGGTGGTGTCGGTGTTGACCCCGACGCCGAACGGCGGCGGCGCGACGAAGCCGCCGGTTTCCTCGTCCTGCAGCGAGTGCAGCAGCGTCAACGCCTGCTGCAGGTCGGGGTCGTCGGTCGGCACCCCGGCGGCGCAGAAGGCGGCGACGACCGAGCCGGTCATGTCGGTGTCGGCGCTCGCCCCCGGCGAGGAGTTCCAGCTCCAGCCGCCGTCGGGCAGCTGCTTCGCCCGCAGGTAGTCGACGATCCGCCGCAGCAGTGGCTGCGGCGCCCCCGCCTGGTACAGCGCCAGGACGCCGAAGATGTCGTCGTTCAGCAGCCCCGCTTCGCCGATCTGTTCGCCGTCCCAGAGTTCGGCGACCCGGGCGACGAGGTTGCTGCGGGTGGCGTCGCTCGAGCTGCCGAGGCGGGATGCCTGGATGCCGCCGGCGCCCCCGGCGAGGATGCCGCGCTCGGCGTCGGTGCCGGCGCCGCCCGGCCCTTCGGCCTGCCATTCGCCGAGGTAGTAGTCCTGGGCGCTGGGGTCGGCCAGTCCGGCGCGGACGTCGGCGGCGTTGGTGCCGGTGGCGGCGAGCGCGGTCATCGCCCAGTCGCTGGCCAGGGCGCCGGTTTCTTCCTGGCCGGATTCGAACCAGGCGGCGCCCCGTTCGGCTGCCGCTTCGGCCTCGGCCGGGGTGACGGTTGCCTCGGCCGCCGCGGGCGAGAGCGCCGCAACGGCGAGGACGAGCAACAGGGCGAGGAGCGTGCCCCGGTTCGGGGCGCCGGCCGTAGCGCGGGCGCGCAGGGGCCGTCGGAACTTGATTGCAAATGGCGTTTTCATCGCCGTCTCCTTGTTCAGGGGCGGCGACGCACGCGCGTAGGGCGAGTGGCCGGCCGCCTAGTCGCGAGGCGAACCTCCTTGCGACTCTCGACCGGATATTCGGGCTCGGGATCGTCCTCCTGACCCCCTTCCCGGGCGCCGTTTCGGGCCCAGTGGGACTACCGGTCAGTCGTCACCCACACCGCTGCGCGTCAGCCCCGGATTCGCACCGGAGTTCCCCACGCCGTGAGTCGGCGGCAGCCTATACCGCCGCGCAAGCGCCCGGCCTCGCTGCATCTCTTTTGGTCGCTATAGGAGCCAAAACTGATGCAGCGGCGACCTGGTCAGCCTTCGGTGGCGGCGGTCTCGCCTTCGTCGAAGGCGTGATCGAAGGCGGGGTCGAGCGGCTGGCCGTCGTCGAAGCGGGCGGCGACCAGAAGCCGGCGCAGCAGCTCGGCGTGGACGCCTTCGGTTTCTTCGGAGCGCGCTTCGACCGTGCCGATCAGGTAGCCGAGCTGGACCGCCGCCGGGCCGCCGTGAGCCTGCCGGGCTGCGGCGTTCAGCTTCGTCGTCGCTTCGAGCAGGGCTTCGCCGACCTGGGAGAGGTCGCCGGCCTGCTGGTTGTCGGCGAGGCAGTCGCCGAGCGGCGTTTCGCCGCGCAGCTGGACTTCGCCCGGCGCCGAATCAAGCGCCGTCAGGTAGGCGTCGGCCCCTTCAAGGCAGGCGGTTGGGGTCGAGTCGTCCCGCCCGCCGCCGCAGCCGAGCAGCCCGGCGAGCGCCGCGGCGCAGACGAGGGCGGTGGCGATCCGGCCGGTGCGCATCCCGGCCTCACTCTATGGAGGCTCAGTCGTAGAAGCGGGCGCCGAGGCCGCCGGTGGTCGTCTCGGCGACGCCGCCGGGCGGGCCCTTCGGGACCTTGGCCACCTTCTTGCGCTTGGCCCGCTGGCCGGGCGCCGCTTCGCCGGCGGCCGGGCCGACGGGGAAGACTTCGACCCATTCGGCCAGTTCGAACTGGCCGGCCGGGGCGTGGTTCCAGGAGAGGTGGAGGTGGTTGCCGCAGCCGTGGCCGGCGTCGCCTTCGTAGCCGATCCAGCGGAAGGGGGGAACCGGGGCGTTCTGGACCGGCTCGGCCCAGAGGGCGAGGGCGGTGATCGGCGCCCAGTTGGGGCCGCAGGTGGAGGTCGGTTCGGTCGGGACGAGGTCGACCGCGAGGCCGTTGTAGTGGTCGGAGCCCTTGACGTGGCATTCGTCGCAGCCGACGTGGACGCCACTCGGCAGCGGCCCCGAGTAGCCGTCGGTGACGTAGATCGGCCAGCGCTGGGCGATCCAGCGCAGGTCGGGGACGATCCGCTGGTCGACCATGTCGCCGGGTTCGTGCGGGATCGCGGCCGGAATCGGGACGATCTTGCCCGGGGTTTTGACGATCCGGGTCGCCGCCGGCGGCGCGGTCGGTTCCGGCAGCAGCGTCGTCGCCGCCGCGGCCTTGGCGACGCCAAGGCAGAGCAGCAGCGGTGCCAGCGAGGCGCAGAACGCCAGCAGCGGCAGGCGCAGCGACCTGGAGGAGGCGGTTCCCTTCACTCGTCGCTTATCGACCACACCCGGGTGAACCCTTGAGTCCGGTTAGGGTTGTGGCGTGCCGACGGTCAGGGAGGCGACTTTCGAGCTGTTCCGCGAGCACGGGATGACGACGATGTTCGGCAATCCCGGCTCGACCGAGTTGCCGATGCTGGCCGACTTCCCGAGCGACTTCCGCTACGTGCTCGGCCTCCAGGAGGCGGTCGTGGTCGGGATGGCCGACGGCTTCGCCCAGGCCTCCGGCAAGACCACCGTCGTCAACCTCCACACCGCGCCGGGAGTCGGCAACGCGATGGGGGCGATCTTCAACGCCCAGGCCAACCACTCACCGCTGCTCGTCACCGCCGGCCAGCAGGCGCGGGCGCAGATCACCCTGCAGGCGAACCTGACCAACCGCGACGCGACCCGGATGCCGCACCCGCTGGTCAAGTGGTCCTACGAGCCGCCGCGGGCCGAGGACGTGCCGCTGGCGCTCGCCCACGGCGCCCACCTCGCCGGCCTGGCGCCGCGCGGCCCGGTCTTCGTCTCGCTGCCGATGGACGACTGGTACGCCGAGGTCGACGAGGCCGACGCCAAGGCGGCGATCGCCCGCAAGGTGACCGGCCGCGCCGTCGCCGACCCGGAGGCCGTCGCCGCTCTCGCCAGCCGCCTCGACGCCGCGCGCAACCCGGTCCTCGTTGCCGGCCCGGACATCGACACCGCCGGCGGCTGGGACCTCGCGGTCGCCCTCGCCGAGCGTCAGCGGCTGCCGGTCTGGGCTTCTCCGGCGACCGGCGGCGTCCGCCTCGGCTTCCCCGAGAACCACCCCAACTTCCGCGGCGTCCTACCGCCGGCGATCGGCCCGGTCGGGCAGACGCTCGAGGGCCACGACCTGATCCTCGTCGTCGGCAGCTCGGTCTTCCCCTACTACCCGCACATCCCCGGGCCGCTGCTGCCCGAGGGGGCGGAGCTGGTGGCGATCACCAGCGACCCCGACGAGGCGGTGCGGGCGCCGATGGGCGATGCGATCGTCGCCGACGTGGCGCTGACCCTGGGGGCGCTGCTGGAGGCGCTGCCGGAGTCGGGCCGCGAGGCGCCGGAGCCGAACCCCGGCCCGGGCGAGCTGCCGGTCGAGGATCCGCTGAACGCCTCGACCGTCCACGGCGCCCTGCGGGAGGTCCTGCCCGAGGACGCGATCGTCGTCCTCGAGAGCCCTTCCTCGACCCTGGCCCTGCGCAACCAGCTGCGGCTCTCGCGCCCGGGCTCCTACTACTTCAGCGCCGGCGGCGGCCTCGGCTTCGGCCTCGCCGCCTCGGTCGGAGTGCAGCTGGCCGAGCCGAGCCGGCCGGTCGTCTGCGTGCTCGGCGAGGGCTCGGCCCAGTACGCGATCACCGCCTTCTGGTCGGCCGTCGCCTACGACGTCCCGGTCACCTTCCTGGTCCTGCGCAACGAGGAGTACGCGATCCTCAAGTGGTTCGCCGAAGTCGAGCAGGTGAGCGGCGCCCCCGGGCTCGACCTGCCGAAGCTCGACGTCGCCGCCGTCGCCGAGGGCTACGGCGTCAACGCCACCCGGGCGAGCGACCGCGACTCGGTCCGCGGCGCCCTGGAGACGGCGATCCGCTCCTCGAAGCCGGAGCTGGTCGAAGTCCCGGTGGCGCCGGGGATGTCGCTGTTCTGATGCGCCCGGGCGACGGCGGCCGGCTGACGGAAGCGGCGCGCTGATGGAGGCCGCCGCAGCAGCGCCGGCTTCCGACCGCGCCCCCGACTCGCTCGCCGGCGGCGTCGCCGAGCCGCTGCGCTCCGAACTCGAGGCCCTGCTCGGCCCCGGCCGCCTGCTCTCCCGACCCAGCGACCTCGTCCGCTACGCCTCCGACGCCAGCCCCTACCGGCTCTTCCCCCAGGCGGTGGTGATGGCGCGCGGCCCCGAGGACGTCGCCAAGGTGCTCGCCTTCGGCCGCGAGCAGGGCATCCCGGTCACCTTCCGCGCCGGCGGCTCCAGCCTCAACGGCCAGGGCCAGTCGGCCGGGATCCTGGTCGACGTCCGCCGTCACTTCCGCGGCGTCGCGGTCGAGGAGGACGGCGCCCGCGCCCGAATCAAGCCGGGGACCGTGCTCGGCCACGCCAACCGCGTCCTCGCCCGGCACCAGCGCAAACTCGGACCCGACCCGGCGAGCACCGAGATCGCCTGCGTCGGCGGCGTCGTCGCCAACAACTCCGGCGGGATGCGCTGCGGCACGACAAAAGACAGCTACTCGACCGTGCGCTCGCTGACCTTCGTCCTCCCCTCCGGCACCACGATCGACACCGCCGAAGCCGGCGCCGCCGAGCGCTTCGCCCGCGAGGAGCCGGAGCTGGCCGCCGGCCTGGCGGCGATCCGCGACGAGCTCCGCGCCGACGAGCAGCTCGCCGCCCGGGTCCGCCGCAAGTTCGCGATCAAGAACACCACCGGCTACCGGCTCTGCGCCTTCCTCGACGCCGACGAGCCGCTGGAGATCTTCCGTCGCCTCCTGATCGGCTCCGAGGGCACCCTCGCCTTCACCGCCGAGGTCGTCTTCGAGACGGTGCCGCTGCCGCCGCTGACCACCACCTCCTGGGTCCACTTCCCCGGCATCGACGCGGCGATCGCGCCAGTGCGGGAACTGATCGACGCCGGCGCCACCGCGGTCGAGCTGATGGTCGCGCCGGCGCTGATCACCGCCGCCTGGAACATGCACGGCGCCCCCGAGGAGTGGAAACAGCTGCCGCCGGAGTCGGCGGCGCTGCTGGTCGAGTTCGGCGCCGAGGACGCCGCCGGGCTCGAGGCCCAGGTGGCCCAGGCCGCCGAGCTGCTCGAGGCCCACGAGACGATCCGGCCGCTCGCCTTCACCCGCGCGGCCGAGGAGATCGAGCTCGCCTGGCGGGTCCGCGAGGGGCTGCACGGGCTGATCGGGCGGGTGCGGCCGGCGGGGACGGCGCTGATCATCGAGGACGTCTGCGTGCCGCCGGAGCGGATCGCCGAGGGCGCCCGCGACCTGCAGGCGCTGCTCGGCGAGCACGGCTTCCTGCCCGGCGTCGCCGGCCACGCCTCTGCCGGCAACCTCCACTTCATGCTCACTCCCGACTTCGCCAAAGGCGAGGACGTCGAGCGCTACGAGGCCTTCATGGGAGGCCTCGTAGCGCTGATCGTCGACAAGTACGACGGCTCGCTCAAGGCTGAGCACGGGACCGGGATCAACATGGCGCCCTACGTCGAACGCGAGTGGGGCGCGGCGGCGACCGAGCTGATGTGGCGGGTGAAGAGGCTGGCCGATCCGGACGGGGTGCTCTCGCCGGGCGTCGTCCTCGACCGCGACCCCGGCGCCCACCTGCGCAACCTGAAGACGACCCCGCCGATCGAGGAGTCCGCCACCACCTGCGTCGAGTGCGGCTTCTGCGAGCCGGTCTGCCCCAGTCGCGACCTGACGACGACGCCGCGGCAGCGGATCGTGCTGCGGCGGGAGATCGTCCGCCAGCCCGAGGGCTCGCCCCTGCGGGCGGCGCTGGAAGCCGAATACGAGTACGAGGCGCTGGAGACCTGCGCCGCCGACGGCTCCTGCCAGCTCGCCTGCCCGGTCGGGATCGACACCGGCAAGCTGGTCAAGGAACTGCGACACGCCGGACACTCGGGCCGGGCCGAAGCCGCGGCGGCCGAGACCGCCGGGCATTGGCGCGCGGCCGAAGGCGCCTCGCGGGCGGCGCTGCGCTTCGGCGGCGCGGCGGCGCGGCGGACCCCGAACGGCGCCGCCCTGCCCGGCCCCGGCGAGCGCCGCCAGCCGCCGACCCGGCGCCAGGGCGCGGCCGCGGTCTACGTCCCCTCCTGCACCAACCGGATCTTCGCCGGCTCGCCGGCCGCCGCCCTGGTCGCCGTCTCCGAGCGGGCCGGGCAGCCGGTCTGGATCCCCGAGGACGTCGCCGGCTCCTGCTGCGGGCTGCCCTGGAGCTCGAAAGGGTTCGCCGCCGCCCACCGCGGCAAGGCCAACCAGATGGTCGCCAAGCTCTGGCGCTGGAGCGACGGGGGGAGGCTGCCGGTGGTGATCGACGCCGCCTCCTGCACCGCCGCGGTGGCCGAGCCGGGAGAGGGGGTGCTCTCCGAGGAGAACGCCGAGCGGCTGGCGGGGCTGCAGATCGTCGACTCGGTCGCCTGGGCCCACGACCGCCTGCTGCCGAACCTGGAGGTCCGCGAGAAGGTCGGCTCGGCGGCGATCCACCCGACCTGCGCCACCCACCGGCTCGGCCTCACCGCACGGCTCGGCGCCCTCGCCGCGGCGCTCGCCGACGATGTCTACCTGCCGCCCTCGGCCAGCTGCTGCGGGTTCGCCGGCGACCGCGGCATCTCCCACCCGGAGCTGACCGCGGCGGCGACCGCGCCGGAGGCAGCCGAGCTCGCCGCCGCCGCGGCCGAACGCCCGGGCGGCCGCTTCGACGCCCACTTCGCTAGCAACCGCACCTGCGAGATCGGCCTCGAGCGCGCCACCGGCGAGCCCTTCTCCTCGCCCATGGTCCTGCTCGAGCAGCTGACCCGGCCGGCCCAGTGACCTGAGTCAGATATCTTCTCCGCCTCATGCGAGGCGGCATCTACGTTCTCAACTTCTACTCGGCCTTCTTCATCGACCAGCTGAAGCGCGGTCGCAAGACGGCGACGATCCGGCTCGGCGACAAGAGCAACAAGTACGAGCGCGGTCAGGTCGTCTGGGTCACGGTCGGCGCCCGCCACAGCCCGCGGGAGAAAATCTTCACCGCGGTGATCGACGACGTCGAGGTCAAGCAGGTCGGCCAGCTGAGCCGCCGCGACATCGAGCACGACAACCCCGAGCACCGTCGCCTCGACGAGACCAAGCGCTTCCTCGAGCAGCTCTACAGCCGGCCGATCGACGACGGCGACCAGGTCACGGTGATCCGCTTCTCGCAGATCGTCGAGCAGCCGCGCCCGCACCTCGGCAACGGCGAGACGCCGCACCACAACTGAATCGCCCTGCCATCGTGCCGGGTGAGCGCACGATGGCCGACTACTCCTTCCTCACCACCTGGCTGCTCGACTCGCCCCGCGAGCCGGTCTGGGAGGCGATCCACGATCAGGAGAGCTGGCCGTGCTGGTGGCGCGGGGTGGAGGTCGCCGAGGAGGTCAGCCGGCCGCCCGGCGGCGAGGACGTCGGCACGGTCAGCCGCATGGTCTGGCGCAGCCTGCTGCCCTACCGGGTCGAATTCGAGGTCGAGACGACCGCGGTCGAGCGCCCGACGCTGATGGAAGGGCGGGCGACGGGCGAGCTCGCAGGCGTCGGCCGCTGGCGCCTGCTCGAGCAGGACGGGGTGACCGCGGTCCTCTACGAGTGGGACGTCTCGACCACCAGGCCGTGGATGAACCGGTTGGCGCCGCTGCTGCGCCCGGCCTTCGAGTGGAACCACGACTGGGTGATGGCCCGCGGCGGCGAGGGCATCGCCCGCCTGCTCGGCTGCCGGCTGCTGGCATCTGACTGAGCGCCGCCCGCTCGTCCGGATTCGGGGATTCGCCCTTGGACCGGGGCGCCGGTTCCGCTATCTTCACAGCTATTGGCACTCTCGCAACTAGAGTGCCAAGCGCCGGCAGAGGCGGAAACCGCTTCAGAACGGCAATTCCCAGCTTGAACACCAGCAACTACACCGAAGACGGAGGTTTACGGATGAACTTGAAGCCCCTCGGGGACCGGCTCATCGTCAAGCCCGTGGACGAGGAGGAAACGACCGCCAGCGGCATCGTCCTCCCCGACACGGCCAAAGAGAAGCCGCAGAAGGGCAAGGTCGTCGCAGTCGGCGACGGCGCCATCAAAGAGGACGGCAGCCGTCAGGCGCTCGACGTCGCGGAGGGGGACGAAGTCCTCTACTCCAAATACGGCGGCACCGAGGTCACGGTCGAGGGCGAGGACGTCCTCGTGCTGCGCGAGTCGGACGTCCTGGCCAAGGTCAGCTAGACCCGGCCAAATCGGACTTAGAACCAAGGAGGACTGAATAAATATGGCTCACAAGGAGCTGAAGTACGCGGAGGAGGCACGGGGGGCGCTGCAGGCCGGCGTCGACTCGGTCGCCAACGCGGTCAAGGTCACGCTCGGCCCGAAAGGCCGTTACGTCGTGCTCGACAAAAAGTTCGGCGCGCCGACGATCACCAACGACGGCGTCACCATCGCCCGCGAGGTCGAGGTCGAGGACGTCTTCGAGAACCAGGGCGCCCAGCTGGTCCGCGAGGTCGCCACGGCGACCAATGACGTCGCCGGTGATGGCACCACCACCGCCACCCTGTTGGCCCAGACGATCGTCCGCCAGGGGCTGAAGAACGTCGCCGCCGGCGCCAACCCGCTGGCCCTGCGCCGGGGGATCGAGAAGGCCGTCGAGTCGGTCGTCGAGAACCTCCGCGAGAAGCAGAGCAAAGAGGTCTCCGGCAAAGAGCAGATCGCTCGCGTCGCCGCGATCTCGGCCGGTGACGACGACATCGGCAACGTGATCGCCGACGCGATCGAGAAAGTCGGCAAAGACGGCGTCGTCAACGTCGAGGAGGGCCAGACCTTCGGCATGGAGCTGGAGTTCACCGAGGGGATGCAGTTCGACAAGGGCTACATCTCCCCGTACATGGTCACCGACCAGGACCGCATGGAGGCGGTGCTGGAGGACCCGTACATCCTCATCGCCAACCAGAAAATCGGCTCCGTGCGGGACATCCTGCCGGTGCTCGAGCAGGTCATGCAGGGGGGCAAACCGCTGCTGATCGTCGCCGAGGACGTCGAGGGCGAGTGCCTCGCGACCCTGGTTGTCAACAAGCTCCGCGGCACCTTCACCGGTGTGGCCGTCAAAGCCCCGGGCTTCGGCGACCGCCGCAAGCGGATGCTCGAGGACATCGCGATCCTCACCGGCGGTGAGGTAATCACCGAGGAGATGGGCCTGAAACTGGAGAACACCCAGCTGACCCAGCTCGGTCGCGCCCGCCGCGTCGTCGTCGCCAAAGACAACACCACGATCATCGATGGTGCCGGCGACGGTGAGGAGATCAAGGGCCGGATCAAGCAGATCAAATCCGAAGTCGAGAACACCGATTCCGACTTCGACCGCGAGAAGCTCCAGGAGCGCCTCGCCAAGCTCGCCGGAGGTGTCGCCGTGGTCAAGGTCGGCGCCGCCACCGAGACCGAGATGAAGGAGAAAAAGCACCGCGTCGAGGACGCGCTGCAGGCGACCCGAGCCGCCCTCGAGGAGGGTGTCGTCCCGGGTGGTGGCGTTGCTCTGCTGAACGCCCAGGCCGGCCTCTCCCCCGACGAGCACTCGACGATCCCGACGAGGTCACCGGCGCGCGGATCATCCACCGCTCGCTGGAGGAGCCGGTGCGTCAGATCGCCGAGAACTCCGGGCTCGAGGGCTCGGTCGTGGTCAATGCGGTCCGCGAGCTGAAGGACGGCGAAGGCCTGAACGCGGCGACCGGTGAGTACACCGACCTGATCAAGGCCGGCGTCATCGACCCGACCAAGGTCACCCGTTCGGCGCTCGAGAACGCCGCTTCGATCGCCAAGAACATCCTGGTGACCGAGGCGATCATCGCCGAACCGCCTGAGGAGGGTGGCGCCGCCGGTGGCGGCATGCCCGACATGGGCGGCATGGGCGGCATGATGTAAGGACCCGCGGAAGCCGTCTCGGTCGCCCTGCGCCGCGTCTGGCGGCGCCGGGGCGGCGCGGGGCGGCGGCCTCGAAAGCCCAGGTAGCCCCGCTACCTGGGCTTTCTGCGTTCTTGCCCCGCTTGCCGCGGCGCTCGCCAGCCGCTGGCGCAGGGCTCCCGAGACGGCTTCCGCGGGTCACGGGAGGGTGATCTTTCGTGAGGGAGTGCCTTTCGAGGGCCGGCTGCCGCAGGCCACTCATTTTTGCTCAACAAACATCGTCCTTTCTCGTACCATCACCGGTAGATGGCCGCGCCTGACAGCACACGACCCGCGCTCGACCAGTACCGGGAGTTCGCCGGGATCTACGACCAGTTCGCCCACCGCAACGACTTCGAGTTGTGGCTCGGCGAAGTCCTCCTGCCGCATCTGCTCGAGTTGGGCCTGGCGGCGCCGGGCGCGGCGCTCGACGTCGCCTGCGGGACCGGGCGGGCGATCCCGTCGCTGCTGAGGCGCGGCTGGGAGGTGCAGGGTTGCGACCTCTCGCCGGCGATGCTGGCGGTCGCGAGGGAGCGTTTCGGGGACGGGGTGCGGCTGGACGTCGCCGACATGCGCCGCCTCCCGGTCCTCGGCAGCTTCGACCTCGTCCTGGTCCTCAACGACGCGGTCAATCACCTGCTCACAGACGGCGACCTCGAGCGGGCGATGGCGAGCCTGGCGCTGAACCTGGCGCCGGGCGGGCTACTGCTCTTCGATTGCACCACCGAGTCCTTCTTCCGCAGCGCCTTCGACCCCTCAGCACGGCGGCACGTGGAATGCGAAGGCAGGCACTGGACCTGGCATGGGTTGGGCCGCAGCGATCGGCATCCGGACGTCTTCCGGGTCGAGATCTCAGGCGATTCGGTTGACCCGATCGTGCTCACCCAGCGCCACTTCTCGCCGGCCGAATTCGAAGCGGCGATCGCCGCGGCCGGGCTCGAATGCCGGCGGGTGCTGGGCCAGCGGGAAATCGGCGAACGGCTGTTCCTCAACCGCGAGCCGGACGACTGGCGGGACGACAAGGCGATCTACATCGCCTCGCTTCCCAGCCGCTCTACTTGACCTTGGCTTTTTTCTTTTCCTTCGGCGGCAGCGGCGCGAAGAGGCCGGCGTTGTATTCGGCGTAGGCCCAGAAGATCGGGTTGCGGAGCTTCAGCCGCAGGGTGTTGGCGGTGCGCGGATAGAGGGTGAGGTCGTACTGGTTGCCGGCCCCGAAGCCGTTGTAGTAGACGAGCATCTGCACCCGTGGGTGGTGGACCGTCCAGGCGATCACTTGTTTGACGAAGCGCGGTTCGTCTTCGCCGGAGACCGCCCACTCGGTGATCGCGACCGGTTTGCCCTTCCACTGCTTGCCGGCGTAGAAGCGGTTGAGGTCTTCCCAGACCGGATATTCGGAGTAGAAGTCGGTGCCGACCCAGTCGACCCAGCGGCGCCCCGGCCAGTAGTTGCCGGGGAAGTTGCCTTTCACCCGCGGCGAGCCCCCCGGCAGCGGGCTCCAGATGATCGAGACCGGCGCCGGCGGCAGGGCGACGGGCGGCGCCCCCTTGGTGCGGTTGACCGGCGGCAGGCCGATTTCGGCCAGGGTCGCGTTGACGCCTTCGAGGCTCTGGCCGCCGCGGATGATCGTGACGATGCGGCGGAAGGCCTGCTTGTACCAGCCGGTGGTGTGTTCGCCGCCTTTCTGGGAGCCGTCGCAGTTGACCGCCGACCAGACGTTGAGGCAGCGGTTCGGCTCGCCGAGCGGCCGGATGTAGACCGGCAGCCCGCGTTCGGCGATGAACTGGTTGATCTGCAGCAGGTAGTCGTCGCCGGCGCCGAGGGCGATCTGCTCGGGGGTGATGATCTCCGAGAGGGTCTGGTCGTCGGCGGTGGAGATCGCCAGGATCGGCCGGGTGCCGGTTTCGCGCCAGCGTTCGTAGGCTTCGTTGAGGCTGTTGCCCCAGGGGTGGAAGGTCTCCAGCAGCGCCGGGTGCTTGGCGGTGAAGACGGCGAATTCGTTGAATTCCTGCGTCGTGCCGCGGTCGGAAACGCCGATGAAGACGCCCGGCTTCGGCGGCACCAGGGACAGCGCGCTTGCCGCGGGCGCCGCCACCGCCCCGCCGATCGCCGTCGCGCCAAGCGCCGTGGCCGCGGCGAGTGCCGCCAGCCTGGCGCGGGCCCGACCCGATCTCGTTCTAGCTCGACTCCAGTACATCGCTCATCCTTCGCGGTTCGACGCCGAGTGCCTGCGCGTCGGTCGTCCCCCGGGGGGTGGTCATCGAGACCTCCATCAACTCGGCCTCCTCCCAGGTTGCAAACACGGCCTCGCCGAAAAGGGAGCGGATCGCGATCAAGGACGAGCGGATCAGCGGCAGGGGGACGTGGACCAATGGCCGCGGCCGGCCGGCGATCCGGCTGACCAGGTCGGACATCTGGTCGTAGGAGAGCGTCTCCGGGCCGGCCATCTCGTAACGGGGCGCCGCCTCGGCGCCGCGGTCGAGCGCCGCGACCACGCAGCGGGCGACGTCCTCGGCCCAGATCGGCTGGAAGCTCGCCTCGCCCTCCCCGGAGACCGGCAGCACCGGCAGGAAGGAGAAGCGCCGCAGCAGGGTGATCCAGGGGTCGCTGTGGTCGTAGACGATCGAGGGCGCCCAGACCGTGCTGGCCAGCGGCGAGGAGTCGAGCGCCTGCTCGGCCAGCCACTTGGCGCGGAAGAAGCGGGTGCGCTGGGCGGCGAAGGCGTCGAGGGCGCTGAAGAAGTGGAAGCGCTGCACCCCGGAGCGCTCGGCCGCCCGCAGCAACCGCACCGTCGCCAGCCCGTTCAGCTCCTCGATTCGCTTCGGCGGCTGGTCGCGGATCGTCGCCGCCAGATGGATCACGGTGTCGACCCCGCGCAGCGCTTGGCGCAGCACGTGCGGGTCATCGAAGTCGCCGAGGTCGCCGAGGGCGATCTGCACGTCGACCCGCCGCTCGCCCAGCCGCCGCGGCTCGCGGACCAGGCAGCGCACCTCCTGCCCGCTCTCCAGCAGCAGCGGCAGCAGCCGCGACCCGATGCTTCCGGTGGCCCCCGTCAACAGCAGCATGGGGGCCGATGCTAGTGGTGGCGGGGCTTTGGCTTCGGTGCGAGCTTGAGGGCGACCTGCCCGGTGCCCGCGTGGGCGCCGGCCGCCGGCGTCGAGGAGCGGACCACCAGCTTCGCCCCCTTCTTCGCCTTCGGCGAGGCGCTGCGCAGGGTGCAGCCGGCTGCGGCCAGCGCGGCTTTCGCCTGGCCCAGGGTCTTGCCGGCGAGCTTCGGGACCGTGCAGCCGCTCGGCGAGATCAGCGGTGCTGGGATCGCCGCCGGCGGGTTGGCGTTGATAATCGCCGCTTCGACTTTGGCGACTTCCCCGGGCGGCAGCGTCCCGGGTTTTTCTTCCCCGCCGCCTTCTTCTTCGTTCCCGCCTTCTTCTTCACCTTCGCCCGGTTCTTCTTCTTCGCCGGAGCCGGTCACGGTCCAGGTGAATTCGGCCGGGGTCGGGTCGACGGTCCCGGCTTCGTTCACCGCCCGCACCCGCAGCGTGTGGATGCCGGAGGGAACGAAGGTTTCGTATTCGTCGCCGCAGGTCTGGAAGGGGACGGAGGAAGCATCGCCGGGGCCGAAGGCGCATTCGAGGCTGCCGCCGTCGGCGTCAACCCGGCGGGCATGGAAGCTTGCTTCATGGCTTTCGGTCGTCGCCGGGGTTTCGGTCGTCAGTTCGGTTTCCGGAGCCGTCGTTTCGGTCCCCGGCGGGACCAGCTGGTTCAGCGCGGCGCTGACGTCGAGGCGGCCACCGGTGACGGTCTTGCCGGACAGCCCGGCGACCGGCGCGGTCGTCCCCAGCAGCGCGGTGCGGACTTCGGCGACGCTGGCGCCGGGGTCGAGTGAGAACAGCAGCGCCGCGGCGCCGCTGACGTGCGGGGCCGCCATCGAGGTCCCCTCGAGGAAGTAGTAGCCCGGCGGGGTCGAGAGCGGCGCGTTGCAGCTCAGCGAGAGGTCGTCGAGCCAAGCGCCTTCGGCGGCGCTCGGGGCGACGCCGGCGTCGTATTCGAAGAAGGGCTGGACGCTGTGGCCGCCGAGGCCTTTGATCAGCACCGTGCGGAACGGCACCATCGCCGAGCCGCTGGTTTCGCCGCCGTTGAATTCGCGGTATTCGGAGCCGTCGACGATCACCCCGTAGGGCATCGCGCCGCCCTTGCGAAAGCGCCGGCCTTCGACCCGGCAGGCGCCGGCCCCGGCGGGGACCGAGATCCCGTTGCTCAGTTCGACCGCGTAAACATGGCTTGCCAGCGGCGCCGCTCCGGGCGTGTCGGTGATCCCATGCGAGGTCAGCGGCCCATCGCCGAGGTCGGCGAGGCCGAAGCCGGCGCCGTAGGGCGTCCATTTGGTCGCGAAGTCGCCGCCCTCGAAGTCGTCGGAGAAGAGCTTTTCGTAGCTCGGGAAGGTGCTGAGCACGGCCGTCCCGGGCGCGCCGAGGTCGACCGACTGGGCGCCGTAGTCGCTGTAGGAGGCGAGCGTTTCGCCGGGGTCGAGGGCGGCGACGCAGATCGTGTTTTCGATCGCCCCCGGGACGGTCGGGGAGGACTGGGTCGCCGGTTGGTAGTCGCAGGGGTAGTGGTGCCCTTTGGTCCCGCTTTCGCCCGAGTCGTCGTTGGCGTTGTCGTTGCCGGCCGCGATCACGTAGAGCGTCCCCGGGTGTTCGGCGAAGGCGTTGACTTCCGCCTGGGAGAACTGGGTGCCGCCGAGCGAGAGGTTGGCGACGTCGGCGCCGTTGGCGCCGGCGTAGTTGATCGCGGCGACCACGGCGCTGGTCAGGCAGCGGACTTCGTCGATGCTGGGGTCGTTGGTGCAGACCCGCAGCGGCATGATCCGGGCGTCGCGGGCGACGCCGCTGATCCCCTTGCCGTCGTCGCCGGCGGCGCCGATCGTGCCGGCGGTGTGGACGCCGTGGCCGCCGGAGACGAGGTTGCTGTCGGTCGGGTCGGCGTCCTGGGTCGGGCTGCTGATGCTTTCGCCGACGAAGTCCCAGCCGTGGACGTCGTCGACGAAGCCGTTGTGGTCGTCGTCTTTGCCGTTTTCGGGAATCTCGCCCGGGTTGGTCCAGGCGACCGGGCCGACGTCGGGGCTGTCGAAGCGGTAGCCGCTGTCGATGTCGGCGACGACCGTGCCCGGCCGGCCGACCGAGCGGTTCCAGGCGGAGACGACGTCGATGTCGTTGCCGTTTTTGCCGGCGGGCAGGCCGGCCACCGCCTGGCCGGTGTTGCGCAGCCCCCACTCCTGGCTGAAGAAGGGATCGTCCGGGACCGCCTCGACTCGGCGCATCCCGTCCGGTTCGGCGACGGCGACCGCCGGGTCGGCTGCCAGCGCCCGGGCGGCCGCGGCGGCGCTTTCGCCGGCTTCGGCTTCGACCAGCTGGAAGCTCGGGTCGCCGAGCTCGCCAGCGGATTCGACCCCGGCCTCAGCCCGTGCGGCGCTGCGTTCGGCGCGGTCAGAGCCCGCCTGCCACTGGACGATTATCCGGGTGCCGATCGGGGTCGCGGCGGCCCCGGGGGCGGTGGCGGGGTCGGTCTGCACGGCGGCCGCCGAGGCGCCGCCGGCGAAGATCGCCAGCGTGGCAAGCACGAAAACCAGGGGCGCCAGTGCGAGCGTGGGCGCCCAGCCTCTTTTTCCCCCGCCAGACACGAGCCGCGGAAGGATAGGGGCGGCCGTCCGCCCTGCGCAACCCCTAAAATGGGGTTTCGCGCTTGGCCGGGGCTTCCCGGCGGGCACCTGGAAACCGAGTTAGGAGACTCTCCGAATGACCTACGTCATCGCCGAGCCTTGCATAGGCCAGAAGGACAACTCTTGCGTCGAGGTCTGTCCGGTGGACTGCATCCACCCGACCCCCGACGAGGCCGATTACGACTCGGTCGAGATGCTCTACATCGATCCGGACGAGTGCATCGACTGCGACGCCTGCGTCGAGGCCTGCCCGGTCGATGCCTGCTTCGCCGAGGATCAGCTGCCCTCCGAGTGGGCGAAATACGCCGAGATCAACGCCAACTACTTCAAGTCGAAAGCTTGATTCGCCCGGGCGCGCTGCGCCTGGGGCTTCGACCGGCGCCACGCGCCGAGAGCTGAAACGAGAAAGGGCCGCCCGGTTGGGCGGCCCTTTTCGTGCCAGGGGAGAGTTCGGCCCGGCTTCGGCCCGGCTCAGTAGCCGACCGGGTGGCGGGCGATGAAGCGGCCGCCCGCCGCGGCGGCGAGGCCTTCGTGCCAGCGCGGACCCGATTCGCCGGTTTCGTTGCCGGCCGTGTCCCAGCGCAGCCCGGCGACGACCATGTAGGCGTGGCCGGCGTTGGCGTAGACGGTAATCCAACTGCCGCGCCCCGGAGCGCCCCAGGTCTCCATCGGACCGGAGGGCAGCGGCGAGGTCATCAGGTTGCCACCGTGGAGGGCGAAGCTGACCGCGCCGGAGCAGTCGTAGCCGCGGTCGTTCCAGCGACCGTGGCCGCCGCCCCAGATATATGGGCGGAGGCGGATCTTGTTCGCCGCGGCGATCACCTGCTTGACCGCCAGCGGCGCGTTGGCAGGCGCCACCGCGCGCCCGTTGACGAGCGTCGCCCGTCCGGGCACGCCTGAGGTTTCTTCGCTGCTCGGGACTTCGCCGGTTTCCGGCGCGACCGGAGCCGGTTCGCCTTCGTAGGCGGCGAGTCCGCCGGCCGCCGAGGCGAACGACGGCAAGGCGATCGCCACGAAGAGGGCAAGAACTGCGATGAAAGTGCTGAGGACGGCTATTCGCGCCGCCGCCCCGGGGGCGTTCGTCATCTAGTACCTCCTTCGGCAGCCGGCGGGGTTAGCTGTCGGGCTAGCGCTGAAGGAGCCTGCGCTTCCACCTGTGAGGTGGATTAGCCCCAGAAACCTGGGTCCCCCGCTCCCCGACCGTCTTAGCCGGGGATTAGGCAAATGTTTGGAGACCTTAACTCATCGATCCCGCGAAGGTTGCGGCGTCAATTGTTAAGCGGGAAAGACCCAGTCTCGCCGTTCGTCTCAGGCGGGGGCTTCGGCCAGCTCGAGGTAGCCGACTCCAACCAGGTCGCGCTCGGCGATCTCCAGGGCCGAGCGCAGCCGCTCCACCGCGGCGCGCTCGCCTGAGAGGTCCGAGCCCGCCGCGGCGACGCCCTCGAGCTCGATGAACCGCCCGAGGCCGTCGACCTCGTCGAGGTGGATGCGGACCTGGCCGAGCAGGAAGAGCCGCCGCCGTTTCCTCACCTCGGCCCGCACTCCCAGCACCGAGGCGAGGGTGGAGCGGAGCGCGCTCGGGTCGGCGACCGCGGCGATCGAATACTCGCTCTCCCGCGCCCTGGCCTCGTCGGTCCGTCGGTAGGCGATCAGGTGGGGCGCTCCGCCGTCTTCCTCGCGCAGCTTCAGGCGGCCGTCGGGGACCGCGAGGTAGGTGTCGCGCTGGCGCAGCAGGCCGCGGTCCTCGGCGCCGATCTCCAGACAGCGGGCCAGCGAGCGCGCCGGGTCGCGGTCGCGCGCCTTCAGCTCGACGTTGGTCCGGGGCCGCTCCACGACCGGCCCCCGCGCCGTGGTCCGCGAGCTACTGGACGACCGGCAGCGGGGTGCCGCCGATCGGCGCCGCTTCGGCGCTCGGCGGCGTCGCCTGCAGCACCGGCAGCTCCTGCGGAGTCGAGGCGATGATCCCGCGGGCCGCTTGGCGGATCGCCTGCGAGGCGGGGGAGTCGGGCTCGTCGGTGACCAGCGGCGAGCCGTCGTCGGCGTGCTGGCGCAGCGCCTCGGAAAGCGGCACCTTGCCGAGCAGCGGCACGTCGAGCTCGTCGGCCAGCAGTTCGCCGCCGCCCTCGCCGAAGATCGCCAGCCGTTCGCCGTTCGAGGTCGTGTAGCCGGACATGTTCTCGACCACGCCGAGGATCTCGAGGTCGAACTTCATCGCCATCTCGGCGCCGCGGCGGGCGACCGACTGGGCCGCCGGCTGGGGCGTGGTGACAACGATGAACTTCGCCTGCGGCAGCAGCTGGGCGAGGGTCATCGAGACGTCGCCGGTCCCGGGCGGCAGGTCGAGCAGCAGGTACTCGAGCTCGTCCCAGGCGACGTCCTCGAGGAACTGCTGGATCGCTTTGTGGAGCATCGGCCCGCGCCAGACGACCGCGGCGTTCTCCTCGACGAAGAAGCCGATCGACATCACCTTCACTCCGGTCGGCGAGTCCAGCGGCAGGATCTTGCGCTCGCCGTTCACTTCCGGTTTCGCGTTGACCCCGAGCATGCGCGGGATCGAGTAGCCGTAGACGTCGCAGTCGAGGGCGCCGGCGGAATGGCCTTCGGCGTTCAGCGCCGCGGCCAGGTTGGCGGTCAGCGTCGACTTGCCGACGCCGCCCTTGCCGGAGGAGACGCAGATCACGTTCTTCACCTGGGCCAGCGCGCCCTGCGGCAGCTTGCCGCGGCCGAGGGTCTGCTGCAGGGTGCCTTTCTCCTCGTCGGAGAGGACGTCGAAGCCGACCCCGACTTCGGTCACCCCGTCGAGCTCGCGGACCTGCTGGGCGACGGCGTTTTCGAAGTGGGAGCGGATCGGGCAGCCGGCGGTGGTCAGGGAGACGATCACCTCGACCCGGCCGCTCTCTTGGATGTCGATCGAGCGGACCATGCCGAGCTCGACGATCGAGCGCCGCAGCTCCGGGTCGATGACGGCGCGAAGCTGCTCGGTTACCTGCTCTGGGGTGGGAAGGGCCATGCGCCGCATTCTCGCAAAGGCGCGAGGGCGGCCGCGGTCGGCCGCGTCGCGGTCGCAGTTTGCAGGGTCGGTGGCCGTTCGTCAGCGGCGAGGGGGGAGAGATCGCGGCGCCCCGGCCCTTGACCGGCTCGTGGGTGCAGACGAGCGAGTGGGAGGAGCGGCGATGGGGTTTCGAGGGATCGGGCGAGCGGGCGGGCGCGGCGGCGCCGGGCGCCTGGCGGCGATGACGATCGCGTTGGCGGTGGGCTTGCTGCTGCTGCTCAGCGGCGAGGCGCGGGCGGGCCACTACGCGGTCGCCCAGTGCGGTTGGTACGTCGGCATCGACGCCGGTTGGGCCGACACCACCGGCGGCGCCAAGTTCCGCCCCGACGCCTATTGCGTCCCCGGCCCGCCCGCCGACCCCTTCGACGGCTCGCACGCGAAGACGCTGACCCGCGAGGGGGCGACCAGCGTCAGCGGCAACCAGTTTGGGCGCTGGCGCTGGTCGGCACCGCCGGGGACGGCGATAACCCAGGTCCGCGGCAGCTGGTGGCACGCGCTGCACGACGGGGTCGAGCAGCGGGTCGGCGGGGTCGCCGCCGACGGCTCCTTCGCTCCCTTTCTCAGCGCCGGTGGCACCGACGCCACCCCGCGCGACTTCGTCGCCGGCTTCGCGACGCCGGTGGCCGCGGTCGAGGACCGGCTGCTCTGCGCCCGCGGCGCCTCGTCCTCCTGCTCGCTGGCGGCGCAGTCGTGGTCGAGCCTGCGGGCCCTGACCTTCACCCTCGACGACCCCAACCCGCCGGCGGCGGGGGTCGGCGGCGAGCTGCTCGCCGACCGCTTCCATCGCGGCGCCCAGGCGATCTCGGTCTGGGGCGGCGAGCTCGGCTCCGGCATCCGCTTCGGCGAAACCACGATCGACGGCCAGCGCGCGGCGCTGACCGAATACGGCTGCGGCATCGCCTCCGTCGGCGGCGAGTGGCGCGGTACCCGGATGCAGCCCTGCCCGCTCGGCCCAGCGGCGACCCAGGTCGTCCCGACCGCCACCTTCGCCGACGGCCGGCACTCGCTGGTCCACTGCGTCACCGATTTCGCCGGCAACAGCGGCTGCACTCCTTCCTACGGGATCAAGATCGATAACAACGCCCCAACCCATCCGGTCGCTCCCTACGTCAAGGGCGGCGACGGCTGGCGGCGGACGAACGAGTTCGACGTCTTCTGGTCGAACCCGTCTCAGGACCCGGGCTCGCCGATCGTCGGCGCCTCGTGGCGCTTGACCGGGCCCGGCTACGACAGCGGCGACGGGTACTCCGACGGCCGCGACCGCACCCACCTGCAGGGCGTGAAGCTGCCCGCGGCCGGCGAATACGCGTTCCGGTTCTGGCTGCGCGACGAGGTCGGCAACGAGAACGGCGCCAACTCGGCGGCGGTGCCGCTGCGCTTCGACGACGTGCCGCCGGCGCTGACTTTCGGAGTGGCTGCGCCGAGCCCGGCTCCCGAAGCCGTGTTGGCCGATGTCGCCGACCCGCTCTCGGGGCCGGCGGCGGGGTCGATCTCCTACCGCCGTGCCGACTCCGAACGCTGGCTCGAACTGCCGACCAGGCTGGCGCCTGCCGGGAGCGGCAAGGCGCAGTTGACGGCGCCGACGCCGCAGCTCGCCGACGGCGTCCTCTACCTGTTCCGGGCCGAAGCGAAGGACGGGGCGGGCAACCTGGCGACGACGACGCTGCGCGCCGACGGCACCCGGATGGAGCTGCGCGGCGGCGACGCCGGGCCGGGCGCGACGAAGGGCGCTGGCGGAGGTGGGGCGGGCGGCAGCGACGGCGGCGGCGAGCGTGCGAAGGCGCGGCTGTTCGCACGGCTGCGCGGCGGTCGCGGTCGCGGTCACGGCGCGGGGGGACGCGGCGGCGACGCGCTCACCGTTCCCTTCGGCGGCCGCGCCTCGCTCAGCGGCCGCCTGGTCAGCGCCGACGGCGCCCCGCTCGCGGGGCGGGAGTTGCGGGTGCTGGCGCGGCCCTCGCGCGGCGCTCTCTCGAAGCCGCTGGCGGCGACGCCGAAGACCGGCGAGCACGGCGGTTTCTCGTTGCGGCTGGCGCCCGGCCCCTCGCGCAAGCTCGCGGTCGTTTTCGCCGGAGACGGCGGCCTCCGCCCGGCGGCGCGGCGCGGCCTCGACCTGCGAGTCCGCGGCGGCGTCAGCCTCGCCGCCCGCCCCGAGCGGCTGCGGACGGGGCAGACCGTGCGGCTGAGCGGCCGCGTGCGGACGCGCGGCGCCGCGGTTCCGCGCCGCGGCAAGCTGGTCGCGATCCAGTACCTCGAGCAGGCGACCGGCAGCTGGCGCCCGGTGCTCGTCACCCGCAGCGATCACGGCGGCCGCTTCCATGCCCGCTACCGCTTCCGCTACGTGTCGGGCGAGGCGTCGATCCGATTGCGGGCGACGGCGCTGGCGGAGGAGCGCTGGCCCTACGCGCCGGGCTCCTCGCCGCCGGTGACCGTGCGGGTGAGCGGCTGAGCGGGCGTCCACCCTTCGTCGGCGAGGCGCTGAAACGGTCCGCCGGCGCGGCCGAGGTCGATCTGTAGGGTGCCCCCCATGTCCAAAGCCACTCTTCACACCAGCGCCGGCGCGATCGTCCTCGAGCTGCACGACGACGACGCCCCCAAGACCGTCGAGAACTTCCGCAAGCTCAGCGAGGAAGGCTTCTACGACCAGCTCGTCTTCCACCGGGTGATCCCGGACTTCATGATCCAGGGCGGCTGCCCGGAGGGGACCGGGACCGGCGGCCCCGGCTACACCTTCGAGGACGAGTTCAACGACCACAAGATCGTCCGCGGCGCCCTGGCGATGGCCAATGCCGGGCCAAACACCAACGGCTCCCAGTTCTTCATCGTCACCACCGCCGCGGCGCCCTGGCTCGACGGTAAGCACACCGTCTTCGGCGAAGTCGTCGAGGGGATGGACGCGGTCGACGCGATCGAGTCCTCGCCGACCGACGGCCGCGACAAGCCAGTCGAGCCGCAGTCGATCGAGCGCGTCGAGCTCAGCTAGCCGGCGGCTTCGCCCTCGGGAGTCGCCTCCCGGGCTTCGCGCGCTTCCCGTTTCGTCCGCAGGCGTTCGCCCGGCCGCCAGAGGCTGACCAGCCCGGCGACCAGGGTGACCAGGAAGATCTGGCCGATCATCATCTCCAGCCCGGAGATCATCCGCCCGGGCTGACCGCCGGGGACGAGGTCGCCGAAGCCGGTCGTGGTCAGGGTCGTGTAGCTGAAGAAGATGTAGTCGCCCTGGCCGACGTGGGGATGGCCTTCGAAGAAGGGCGTGCCCTGGAGCCGCCCGACCGCGGCGTAGATGTAGGTGAAGAAGATGCCGAGGACCGCGTAGACGCTGAGCGCGCCGAGGATCGTCCGGACGCCGACCTCGGCAGCGACCACCACCCGCTGCAGGACCGCCACCATCGCTCCCCCCAGCAGCAGCACCTCGATCAGCGAGGAGAGGTTGAGCATCAGATGGGAGTCGGCGACGAGATCGAGCAGCGAGAGGGCGAGCGCGAGCGCCGAGAACCAAATCGCGATACGGACGTAGCGGTGGGGGGCATGCGAGCTGGCCAGGGCGACGACCGAGGTCGCGCTGGCGGTGAGGCAGAGGACGACCGCGGACCAACCCTTGTCGCCGAGCAGCGAGGCCAGCACGTAGGTGAGCAGGACGAGCAGCAGGACGAGGCCGAAGGCGTCGCGGACGCGTTCGGCCCGTTCCCGCCACACCTGCTCGCGGCGGGCGCGTCTCTGGCCTCGGTCCATGGCCCCCGCTTCGGCTTGGGAGGTGGCTTTCCTGCCCGCCGGGCACCCCGCCGAGTGGGTCCGCGGTTGCCGGGAAGTGATCCGCGGGCGGCTCCGTCCCGTTGCTAGCGCCAAATCCCCCAGCGCCAAAGGAGGCGTTTTTCGATGGATCCCGAGTTCACTATCGAGCAGGTCGACGTAAGCGGTGACATCCGCGAAACGGCGCACGACGCCGTTGACAAGCTGGAGAGCAACGGCGACACGCGCGCCGGATTCCTCAAGAAGGCCGGTCTTGCGAGCGGCGCCCTGATGGGCGGCGGCGCGCTTCTGACCGCCCTCACCCCCGCCACGGCGATGGCTGCCGGCAAGGGCCGCCCGCCGGCGAAATTCGGCAAGGGCGACATCGGCATCCTCAACTACGCCCTCACCCTCGAGTACCTCGAGGCGGCGTTCTACAACGAGGTGACGAAGAACAAGGTCGCCAGCGGCACCCAGGAGTCGGCGTTCCTGAAGCAGGTCACCTCCGACGAGAACGCGCACGTCGCCTTCCTCAAGAAGGCGCTCGGCTCGAAAGCCGTCAGTGCCCCGAAGGTCGACTTCGGCGACGCCACCAGCAAGGCGAAATGGCTGCCGACCTCGATGGTCCTGGAGAACACCGGCGTCAAGGCGTACGGCGGCCAGGCCCTCAACATCAGCAGCCCCGCCTACATCACGGCGGCGCTCTCGATCTGGGCGGTCGAGGCCCGGCACGCGTCGGTTGCCGGCCTGCTGGTCAAACCGATCAGCAAGAACATCTCGCCGGAAAAGGGCCCGTTCCAGACGACCGCAACCGCGGCCGAAGTCCTCAAGGCCGTCGAAGGCACTGGGTTCCTGGTCTAGCGACCAGCCCCTAGCCCGACGCGAGAAACGGAGAACACGATGCCAAACATCGGACCAATGGAGATCGGGATCGTCCTGATCATCGCCCTGATCGTTTTCGGGCCGAAAAAGCTGCCCGACCTTGGGCACTCGCTCGGCAAGGGGATCCGGGAGTTCAAAGGGTCGATCAACGGTGAGGACGAGGCACCTCGGGTGACCGAGGGAACCCCCGTCGTCGAGGGACCGGCAGCAGCTGTGCCGGCTGCCGTCCCAGCCGCCGAGAAGACCCACACGCCCGCCTAGGGCGCGCCGCCACCAGCCACCCCAAAGAACGAGAGAGAGATCAGCCGTGCGCCGGATAAAGCCAGTGACCCACGAGGACTCGATGCCACTCGAAGGTCACCTGGACGAGCTCCGGTCGCGACTGATCGTCTCGATCTCGGTCTTCGGGGTGGCGCTGGCGCTCTGCTTCTGGCAGAACCACCTGCTGCTCGAACTGGCGAGCGGGCCGCTCCCCGACAAGCACGGCCGGCTGATCACCTTCGGCGTCACCGAACCGTTCATGACGACGTTCAAGGTGGCGGCCTACGGCGCGGTCGTCCTCTCGCTGCCGATCCTGCTCTACGAGGTCTACGCCTTCTTCACGCCGGCGCTGACCCCCGAGCAGCGGAAGACCGTGCGTCCGCTGGCGGCGATGACTCCGCTCCTCTTCCTCGGTGGCGTCGTCTTCGCCTACTTCGTCGTCGTCCCCGCCGCGCTCAACTTCCTCCTCAACTTCAACGACACGCAGTTCAACGTGCAGGTGAAAGCGAGCGAGTACTACGGCTTCTTCGCCACCACGCTGATCGCCTGTGGCCTCGTCTTCGAGGTTCCCGTGGCGATCCTCGGCGCCGTCCGCCTCGGCATTACTGACGTCACCAAACTGCGCAAGAACCGCCGCTACGCCTACCTCATCTGCGCGATCGTCGCCGCGGCCCTGCCCGGCGTCGACCCGGTCTCGATGCTGCTGGAGACGGCGCCGCTGATCGCCCTGTATGAGCTCAGCATCGTCCTCGCCAGGGTCTGGGGCACGCCGGCAGAACGGGTCGGCGAGTCCGCCGCCACCGGCAGCGCCTGAGCCCGCCGCGCCACCTGCTCAACGATTCGTGAACCACGGCGCGCTCGCCGTCCTCCATCATTTGCCTGAATGGCTGAGCGGGTGCTGAGATCGCTGGGGGCGCTGTGCGGGGCGGTGGCGCTGGTCGCCGCCTGCCTGCTGCTGCTGGCGGCGATCGACTCGAAGGGCGACGCGCAGCCGCCGTCGTCGCGGCCGGTCGTGGTCGAAGTGGCGACGAAGACCGCGCATCGGCCGGCGGCCGAAGGCAACGCCGAAGCCCGGCGCCCGGCGCCGGTGCGAACGAAGGCGACGCCGGAAGCCGCAAAGGCGGTCCGCGTCCCGGTCTTCTGGATCGCCCGCCTGCGCGCCGGGGCGCGGCTGCCGATGTACGCGGAACCGGGCGGGGCGAAGGTCGAGCCGCTGGGCCCGACGACCGAATTCGGCTCGCCGGTGGCGCTCTCGGTGGTCAAGCAGCGCGGTCGCTGGCTCGGCGTCGCCAGCCAGGACGCCGCCCCTGGCCGCCTCGGCTGGATCGAACGCGACCCGGCCAAGCTGGAAATGGCCTGGACCCGCTACTCGCTGCACGCCAACCTCTCCGCCTACCGGCTCGAACTCCGCTACGGCGACAAGCTGCTCGGCAGCTACCCGGTCACGGTCGGGGCGCCGGGGACGGAAACCCCGGCCGGCCGCTACGGCGTCACCGACGCGGTCCGCTTCGACGAATCGCCCTCCTACGGCTGCTGCGCCCTCGCGCTCAGCGGCCGCCAGACCCAGCTCGAACCCGGCTGGGTCGGCGGCGACCGCCTCGCGATCCACGGCACCTACGGCGCCCTCGGCCGGGCCGAATCACACGGCTGCATCCGCGCCGACGACCGCACCATGCGGGCCCTGTTCAAGCGGGTGCCGCTGGGGACGCCGGTCTTCGTCAGCGACTAGATGGTCGATCCCACGACCAGGCACACCTGGATGACGCGCCTGGCACCCTGCGCGGATCGGCGTCCTCGGGTTTGCCTTTGCCCACCGGCAAAGGCTGGACCCTGCGTCCTTGATCCGCTTGGCCAGGCACGCCCCCAGTCGCACCTGGTCGTGGAATCAACCATCTAGAGGTCCGGCGGGATCAGCACCGCGTTGATCACGTGGATGATTCCGTTGCTGGCGCCGATGTCGGTTTTGACGATCTTCGATTCGTTCACGTAGGCGGATTTGCCGCGGACGCTGAACTGGACAGTCGAGCCCTCGGCGGTCTTCGCCGACTTCGTCTTCAGCACCTTGCTGGCCGGCACCTTCCCCGGCAGCACGTGGTACAGCAGGACCTTGCGCAGCATCGATTTGTCTTCGAGCAGCATGTTCAGGGTCTTCTTCGGGACCTTCGCGAAGGCGGCGTTGGTCGGGGCGAAGACGGTGTAGTCGGTGCTGCCCGAGAGCGTGCCCGCCAGGCCGGCCTTCTTCACCAGCGAGACCAGGGTGGAGAACTGCTTCGAGGACGCGGCGGTTTCGACGATGTCCTTCTTCGGTGCCGCGCCGGCGCCGGCGACCGGCAGGGCGAGAACGCAGAGCGCCGCGAGTAGGGCGACGATTCGGTTGCGCATGGGGACCTCCTATTGGTTGACTGTGCACGGAGCTACGGGGTCGCCGGCGGCTTCGGTTTGCGAATCCTTTCTGGCCGATCGCGATCCGCAAACCACGGGCGGCCCGGGTTCCGTAGCTATGGACGTGGAGGCCTCACCCCGCAAGGTCGTCTTCCTCTCCCGGCGCTCCGCCGGGCGTCGGCGCGAGCGCCGCCGCGGCGACGCCGAGGAAGCGAAGCTGGCGGCGGCGCTGAACGCCGCCGACCCGGAGGCGATCGCGGTCGTCTCCGAGCACTACGGCCGTTTCATCGGCGGCTTCCTGCGCGAGTCCCTGCCCGACGCCGGCGCCGCCGAGGAAGTGCTGCAGCAGGCCCTGGTCGAGGTCTGGAAGCGCGGCCCGCAGTACGACCCCAGCCGGGCCTCGCTGCTGACCTGGATGATGACCATCGCCCGCTCCCGCGCGATCGACGAGCGGCGCCGGCGTCGGCCCGAACCGGTCGAGCCGGCGGTCGCCGCGGGCGCGGTCGAGGAGCCCCCCGGGGAGGAGATGGACGAGCTGATCGAGCGCTGGCGGGTGGCCGAGTTGCTCGGCCGGATCCCGGCCGAGGAGGCGACGGTGCTGCGGCTGCGCTTCTACGAGGGCCTGGCGCAGCCGGAAATCGCCGAGCGAACCGGCACCAAGCTGGGCACGGTGAAGACGCGGATGGTCCGCGCCCTGGGCCGCCTGCGCGAGCTGATCGCCGAGGAGGAGGGGGGACGATGAACCGCCGCGACCTGGCCGCTGAATATCTGCTCGGGGAGCTCGATGACGCCGGCCGCGCCCGGGTCGAGGGCCGCCTTGCCGAGGATGCCGAGCTGCGCGCCGAGCTGGAGGCGATGCGACCGTTGGTCTCCACCCTCGAGTCGCTCCCGGAGGATGCCTGGCCGGCGTCGGCGCCGAGCGGCGATTCGGTGGCAGCCGTGGGTGAGCGCGAGGGCCGCCGCCAGGCCGCGCGCTCCCGAGGTTGGCGATGGGTTCCAGGAGCTGGCAGCCGGCGCTGGAGCGTGCGGCCGGCGCTGGCGCTGGCGACCCTGCTCGTCGTCGCCGCCCTCGGGGTCGGCCTCGGCGCCCTGCTGAACGGCGGCGGTGGCTCCGAGGGGGCGCCGGCGATCGTCCTGCGGCCCCTGCGACCCGCCGCCGGCGAGCAGGCGACGGTGGCGATGCCGGCCGCCGGCGAAATGCTCTTCCACGCCGAAGGCCTACCGCCGCTCGGCGACGGCCACTTCTACGAGCTCTGGCTGATGACCGACGCCAGTCGCACCGTCCCGGTCGCCTCCTTCCGGGTCGGCGCCGACGGCCGCGCAATCGTCCGCGTCCCGCTCCCCGCCGACCCCTCCTCCTTCCGCTACTTCGACGTCAGCCAGCAGCGGGTCGGCGCCGGCACCGGCCATTCCGCCGTCTCAGTCCTGCGCGGCCCGACTACCTGAGTGGCCGATCGCGCCGCTCGGTCTTCGTTCGCGACAGCGCGCCGCCGATCGCGGCGAGGATCGCCCCGGCGACTGCGTCGATCACGATCAGCAGCGGCGGGAAGCTGCCGAGCGAGACTTCGGCGTGGGTGCCCGCCACGGCGTGCGCCAGCAGCACGCCGAGGCCATAGACCGCTCCCATGACGAGCCCTCGGATCGCCGCCGAGCGAGCGTCGGGATGCTCGAGCCCGGCGAGGACCGCGCCGATCGCGGCCAGCGCCGAGAGGATCCAGTAGCCGGTGGCGGAGGCGCCGAGGACGACGCCGACGATTGCGCCGAAGACGAACGGCACGACGATCGCGAGGACGATCTGGGTTTGACGGCTGCGTTCGCTGAACGGAATCGTCTCGGGCATGGTGGAACCTCCTCTGGGACGGGTCTGTCCTCCGAGCGGAGGGGGTGGGATTCGAACCCACGAGACCGCTTACGCGGCCTAACGGCTTTCAAGGCCGCCGCATTCAACCGCTCTGCCACCCCTCCGGTGATTGGATGGTCTCATGCGGCGCCTGCTCATCCTCTCCTCGGCGATGGTCTTCCTCGACGTCGCCTTCTTCTCGGCGATCGCGCCGCTGCTGCCCGACTACGTCAGCGAACTGGGGCTGAGCAAGGGCGCGGCGGGGATCCTCTCCGCCTCCTATCCGGCCGGCACCCTGGTCGCGGCGCTGCCGGCCGGACTGCTCGCCAGTCGCGCCGGGGCGCGGCGGACGACGATCGTCGGCCTCGTCCTGCTCGGCTTCGCCAGCCTCGCCTTCGGCCTCTTCCACTCGATCGTCCCGCTCGACGCGGCGCGCTTCGTCCAGGGCTGCGCCGGCGCGTTGATCTGGTCCGGGGCACTGACCTGGCTGATCACCGAAGCGCCGGAGGAGAAGCGCGGCTCGGTGATCGGCACGGCGCTCGGGACCGCCGTCGCCGGCGCCCTGCTGGGGCCGGCGCTGGGCGCGCTGGCGGTCTCGATCGGAACCGAGGTGGTCTTCGGCGCCGTCCTCGTCGTCGCCCTCGGGCTGGCCTGGGCGGCGACCCGCATCCCCGACCTCGGCATTCCGGAGCGGCAGTCGCTGCGCGACGTCGGCGAGGCGATGCGCAGCCGGCCGGTGGTCGACGCGACCCTCTTCGTCGCCGCCCCCTCGGTCATGTTCGGCGCCTTCGAGGTGCTGGTGCCGCTGCGGATCTCCGCCCTCGGCGGCAGCAACGGGCTGATCGCCGCCGGCTTCATCGCCGGCGCCGCGGTCGAGGCCTCGCTGGCGCCGGTCTCCGGCCGGCTCGCCGACCGGGTCGGTCGCCGCACCCCCTACGTGATCGGCCTGGCGATCTGCGGGGCGATGATGCTGGTGCTCGGGATCGCCGGAGCGCTTCCGTTGATGCTGGCCGCGGTGGTCGTCACCTCGGTCGGCGCCGGGCTCTGCTTCGCGCCGGCGATGACCCTCGTCTCCGACAGCGCCGAGGTGGCCGGGCTGCACCAAGGGTTCGCCGCCGGGCTCTCCAACATGGCCTGGGCCAGCGGCCAGGTGTTGGGCGGGGTCGGCGGCGGTGCTGCCGCCGAGGCGGCGGGCAACGCGGCGCCGAGCATCGTGATCGCGGCGCTGCTGGGGGCGACCGTGATCTACGCCTACCGGGCGCTGGCGCCGTTGACGCCGCTGCCGGCGGGGGGCTGAGATGGCGGCCGCGTGGACCAACTGGGCCGGCGACCAGTCCTGCCGGCCGGCCCGGGTGCTGAGCCCAGCGAGCGTCGCCGAGCTGGTCGAGGCGGTCGGCGCCGCCGCGGGGGCGGGCGAGCGGCTGAGCGTCGCCGGCTCCGGCCACTCCTTCACCGAGGCGGCGCTGACCGACGGCACGATGATCCGCCTCGACGGCCTCCGCGGGGTGCTCGAGGCGGACCGCGAGAGCGGCCTGGTCCGGGTCGCCGCCGGCACCGTGATCGGCGAGCTGAACGAGGAGCTGGCCCGCTTCGGGCTGGCGATGGAGAACCTCGGCGACATCGACAAGCAGACGATCGCCGGCGCGATCTCGACCGGCACCCACGGCACCGGGGCGCGGCTGCGCAGCATCTCCTCCCAGGTCGAGGCGGTCGAGCTGGCGCTCGCCGACGGCAGCCTGCGCGAGGTCGGGGCGGTGGAACCGGAGCTGCTCGGCGCGGCCCAGGTGGGGGTGGGGGCGCTGGGAGCGATCGCCTCGGTGACCCTGCGCTGCGTCCCCGCCTTCGTGCTCGAGCGGGTCGACACGCCGCGCCCGCGCGAAGAGGTGCTCGACAACTTCGAGGAGCTCGCCGCCGGCCACGACCACTTCGAGCTGTTCACCTTTCCCTACGCCGACTCGGCCCTGGTCCTGGAGCGCAACCGCACCGGTTCGGCGCCGGAGCCACGCGGCCGAGCCGCCGCCTGGCTCAACGACGTCGTGCTCGAGAACTGGGCGCTCGGCGCGCTTTCGGCCAGCGGCCGGACGCTGCCACGGGCGATCCCGGCGCTCTCGCGGGTGGCGGCCTGGGCGGCCTCGGGCGGTCGCACGGTCGAGCGCTCCGACCGCGTCTTCGTCAACGAGCGCCGGGTCAGGTTCACCGAGATGGAGTACGCGCTGCCGCGCGAGCACGGGCCGGAGGCGGTGCGGCGGGTGGTCGAGTGGGTGCGGCAACAGCGCTACCCGGTCTTCTTCCCGATCGAGGTCCGGGTTGGCGCCGCCGAGGACGCCTTCCTCAGTCCCGCCCACGGCCGCGCCACCGCCTACGTCGCCGTCCACCAGTATCGGGGGATGGAGTGGCGCCCCTACTTCGAGGCGGTCGAGGAGATCATGGATTCCTACGGCGGCCGACCGCACTGGGGCAAGCGCCACTTCCAGACCGCCGCGACCCTGGCCGAGCGCTACCCGCGGTGGGCCGCCTTCGCCGCGGCGCGGGACCAGCTCGACCCGGGCCGCGCCTTCACCAACGAGTACGCGGAGCGCGTCCTCGGCTCCTGACGGCTTGGCGTGGTTGACCTTCGTTACGCCCAGCGAAACAAAACTCAACTGCGTTCAGAGGAACGCTTTGCCCTCGCCCCTATAAGTGAGCACCTGCTCGACGATCGCGTCGCCTTCGACCAGGTACAGGGTGTCGAAGCGCTCGCAGAGCTCGCCGGCCTTGGCGTGTCGGAGGTAGACCCGGTCGCCGACCGCGATGCCGGCGGCGGCCTCGCCGCTGAGCGGCGTCTGCACCTCGCCGGCGCCCTCCTCGGCGTCGAGTTCCAGGCCCGGCGGCAGCCACGGCGCTGGCAGCCGCGCCGCGTCGCCGGCGCCGGAGGCGAGGTAGCCGCCGCCGAGAGCCGTCGCCACCCCCGGTTCCGGCTTGCGCACGATCGGCAGGGCGAAGCCGGCGGCGGGGGTGAGGCTGAAGCGACTGAAGTGATCGAAGAGGGCGGGGGCGAAGAAGCCGGAGCCGGCCGTCACCTCGGTCACCGCGCCCTCGGCCGCGGTCAGCTCGAGGCTGCCGGTGCCGCCGCCGTTGACCACTTCCAGCTCGACGAACTCCGAGAGCGCGGCGACGATTGCCGCCCGACGCTCCGCCAGCTCGCTCGCCGAGCGCCGCTGCATGAAGCGGATCAGCGCCCCCCGCAGCCGCCGCCCCGGCGGTTCGTCGGGGACACCGGCGATCTGCCCCTCGTAGGCCATCAGCCCGTCGAGTTCGATCTGCGGCCGCGCTTCGATCTCCCGCGCCAGCGCCACCGCCTGCTCGACCGTGTGCACCGGCGAGCGCTTCGGCCCGATCCTGATCCGGCCCCCGAGCGCCCACCAGCCGGCGTCGACGTCGATGCAGACCCGCACCGGCGCCGCCTGCGCCCCCAGCACCGACTGGATCGCGTCGAGGTGCTCGACGCAGTCGACCGTCACCAGCGGCGCCCGCTCCGGGTCGGCGGCCGAGCGCAGCGCCAGCTCTTCCAGCGCCGTCCCGTCCACCGTCGGATAGGCCAGGAGCAGATCGTCGAACCCCTGCTCGGCCAGCCACAGCGTCTCCGGCAGGGTGAAGGTCATCAGCCCGGCGAAGCCCTCGCGCCGCAGGATCGCCTCCAACAACGCCCGGCAGCGCAGCGACTTCGAGGCGACCCGCACCGGCTTCCCCCCGGCCCGCCCCAGCATCGCCGCCCCGTTCGCCCACATCGCATCCAGGTCCACGAAGGCGAACGGCGCCTCCACCTCGACGAAGATTCGCTCATACCGCTCGTAGGTCTGCTTCGGCGCTCCGGACACCCGACCGAGACTATCCGCGCGATACCCGGTCAAGACCTACAATCGCTCCCGCATCGCCCGGAGAGGTGGCCGAGTGGCTGAAGGCACTCGCCTGCTAAGCGAGTAGGGGGCGCAAGCTCTCTCGAGGGTTCGAATCCCTCCCTCTCCGCTCTGCCGTCCTGGTGGCGGCGCGGGGCGGTGTCCTCGGTCGCTCATGTGCAGAGCACACTTCGCTCCCTGCGTCCTTGCCCCGCTTGCCCCCAGAACGGCAGAGGAGAGTTTGTTCGACTACGAGCGCCCCCGCAGCACGACGGTCGCCCCGTCCTTCGGGATCATCGTCACGTTGCGGTGCAGGGCTCGCTCGGGGGCGGGGTCGGCGGCCTCGAGGTCGAGGCGGCGGGCCATCGCGGTGAGGACGACGCGTTGCTCGGCCATCGCCAGGGCGGCGCCGAGGCAGCGGCGGATGCCGCCGCCGAAGGGGATCCACTCGTAGGTTCCGGGCTTGTGGCCGAGGAAGCGCTCGGGGCGGAAGGCGAAGGGGTCGGGATAGAGGTCCTCGCGGTGGTGGAGGAGGAGGATGCTCATCCCGATCGGGGTGTTGGCGGGGACGCTGTAGTCGCCGAGCTGCCAGGGGACGGTGACGCGGCGGCCGATCAGGGGGATGACCGGGCGGGAGCGCATCGTCTCGACGATCGTCGCCTCGACCCGCTCGGTGGCTTCCGCCTCGGAGCCGTCGCGGACGGCGGCGAGCAGGGCCTGGTGCGGCTCGGGGTTGCGGACCAGGCGCTCCCAGGCCCAGGCGAGCGAGTTGGCGGTGGTCTCGTGGCCGGCAAGGACGAGGGTGAGGAGCTCATCGCGGATTTCTTTGTCGCTCAGCGCCTCGCCCTCCTCGGTCCGCGCCTGGAGGAGCAGCGAGAGGATGTCGTGGCGGCCCGCGAGGTCGACCGCGCGGCGAGCGCGGATCACCTCGAAGACGGGACGGTCGAGCAGGTGGATGACGACCCGGAGGGGGCCGAAGGGCTCATCGCGGCCGAGCTGGATGAATTCGGTGACCTGGGCGTCGGGCCGGGTCGAGGCATTGACGAAGGTGCGGATCGTGCGGCGCAGGCGCGCCTCCGGGGTGCCCTGCTCGGGCCTGCCCTCGATGCCGAAGATCCCGGCCATGATCACGTCGAGGGTGATCGCCTGCATCCGCGGCGCCAGGGCGAAGGGCTCGCCGAGCGGCCATTTGTCGAGCTCGCGTTCGGTCGCCTCGGTGATCCCCCGGGTGTAGGCCTCGATCGCCTCGCCGTGGAAGGGCGGCAGCAGCAGCTTGCGCTGGCGCATATGGCGGCGGCCGACCGCGGTCAGCACCGAGTTGGGGCCGACGATCGGCCGCAGCGGCGACTCGCCGGTCAGCGACGGCGCCAGCTCCGGCTTGGCGGTGAACAGGGAACGGACGTGGTCCGGGTGGGAGGTGAAGACCGGTGAGGGGGAGACCATGCCGCGCATCCGGAACACTTCGCCGAATTCGCGGCGGGCGCGGAAGACGAACTGGATCTGGCGCTGGCTGAAGCGCAGGGTCTGCAGCTGGCGGGGCGCCGGGATCGTCGGCGGGTCGAGCAGCTCGGCCGCGGCGGCGTCCTCGATCGGGCCGGCGGGGGAGGGGGGGACCTCGCCGACCAGGCCGGCGCTGAGCGCCGCCGCGGCCGCAGCCTCCTCGGCGTTGAGGGGCGCGTCGGGGTCGGTGGCAGTCGCGTTCGGCATCTCGGTCTCCCTGGAGAAGGCTACATCGATCGATGCAAAGCTCCCACGCCCTGCTCGTCGCGGTATGTGCGTTGCCTCACGCACGCCTCCGGTCGCGGGCCTCGGCCCGAGCCGAGGGCGTTCACTCACGCCGGCGGCGTGCCCTCTACATTCACCTGCATGGACCTGCCGAAGCCGATCGACAAAGTCAGCGCCCACATGGAGCGGCGGACGAAGATCGTCGCCACGGTCGGGCCGGCGAGCTGGGAGCCGGGGGTGCTGGAGCAGATGATCGTCGCCGGCACCGACGTCTTCCGCCTCAACTTCTCCCACGCCCTGCCGGACAAACACGCGCAGACGATCGAGGCGATCCGCGCCGCCAGCCAGGCGGTCGGCCGCGAGGTCGCGATCCTCGGCGACCTGCCCGGGCCGAAGCTGCGGATCGGCGAGCTGCGCGACGACTACGCCGAGCTGGAGACCGGGATGCACGTGACCCTGACCCCGCGCGACGTCGAGGGCGACAAGGAGACGATCCCGGTCTCCTGGCCGGGGGTGAGCGACCTGCGCGAGAACGAGCTCGTCTATCTCGCCGACGGGGCGATCCGGCTGCGGGTGGACGGCCCGCAGGACGGCGGCGTCCGGGCCGAGATCGAGGTTGGCGGCACCCTCTCCTCACATAAGGGGATGAACATCCCCGGCGGCACCGAGCTGCCCGCCGCAACCGAGAACGACCTGCGCTGGACCGAGTTCGCCGCCGCCCACGCGCTCGACCTGCTCGCCGTCTCCTTCGTCTCCTCCGCCGCCGACCTGGTCCCGGTCCAGCACCGGCTCGACGAGCTCGGCTCCGACATCCCGTTGATCGCCAAGTTCGAGCGGGCGCAGGCGGCGGCCCACGTCGACGAGATCCTCGCGGCGGTCAGCGGCGGGATCATGGTCGCCCGCGGCGACCTCGGGATCGAAGTGCCGCTGGCCCAGGTGCCGCGGCTGCAGAAAGGGTTGATCCGGGCCGCCGGCCGCGCCTCCAAGGTGGCGATCACGGCGACCCAGATGCTGGCCTCGATGGTGACCGCGCGGCGGCCGACCCGGGCCGAGGTGACCGACGTCGCCAACGCGATCTACGACGGCACCGACGCGGTGATGCTCTCCGAGGAGACCGCGGTCGGCCAGCACCCGATCGAGGCGGTGCGGGTGATGGACCAGATCGCCCGCGCCACCGAGCCCGACCTCCCTTATGGAGAGTGGCTGTTCACCCGCACCGACCAGCAGAGCCAGGAAGTCGCCGACTCGGTCGCCCAGTCGGCGGTCGGCGCCGTCTACCGGCTGGGGCTGAAGGCGATCGTGGTGCCGACGACGAGCGGGCGGACCGCGCGGATCGTCTCCGCCCACCGGCCGAACGTGCCGGTGCTGGCGATCAGCCCGCGGATCGAGACGGTGCGGCGGATGAGCGTGCTGGCCGGGGTGACCGCGGTGCTCAGCGAGCACCACGACGACGTCCGCGGTCTGCTCGCCCGCTGCGCCGAGCTGGCCGGCCGGCACGGGGTCGCCGAGCCCGGCGACCTGATCGCGATCACCGCGGCGACGCCGGACCAACACATGGGGACGAACCTGTTCGAGGTCCACCGGGTGCCGTAGGCGTCGGTAGGTTGGAGCGATGAGCGAGGCACCGGTCCGACTGGAGCGCGACGGCGACGTCGCCGTGATCACCCTCGACAGCCCGCCGCTGAACCTCTTCGACCGGGCGATGATGGTCGGCTTCGACGCCGCCGTCACCGACCTCGCCGCCGAGCCGCCGCGGGCGGCGCTGATCCGGGCCGAGGGCAGGGTCGTCTCCGGCGGCGTCGACGTCCAGGTCTTCGCCGGGCTGACTCCGGAGCAGGGCAGCGCCCTGTGGACGGAGCTGCTGCAGACGGTCGAGGCGCTGGAGACGCTGCCGGCGCCGGTGATCTTCGCCGCCCACGGCCTCACCCTCACCGCGGCATTCGAGATCTCGCTCGCCTGCGACTTGATCCTCGCCGCGCCGGAGGCGAAGTTCGGCCTGGTCGAGAAAGTCGTCGGGCTGACCCCGTCGATGGGCGGGACCCAGCGGCTGGCCGAGCGCGCCGGCTCGGGCCGGGCGCGGCAGCTGGTGATGACCGGCGAGCTGTTCGGCGCCGAGGAGCTGGAGCGCTGGGGCGTGGTCAACGAGCTGGTCCCGGCGGCGGAGCTGGACGGGCGGGCGCGGGCGCTCGCCGCCGAGCTGGCCGCGGGCCCGACCGCCGCCCACGCGATGACCAAGCACGTCCTGCGCCGCTTCCGCGCCGGCGGGATCCCCGCCGCCGACGAGGCGATCCGGACCGAGGCGGCCGACCTGTTCGCGACCGAGGACGCTGCAGAACGCGGTTCGCACCTTCCTCGAGCACGGCGGGCCGGGGCATGCTGAGTTCGAGGGTCGCTGAGCCCGCCGCCTGAGTTAGGGTTGGCGCGATGACCGACTTCGACCTGATCGCCAAAGGAATGACCCAGGTGGTGCCGTTCGTCGGCTACCTGGGCCTGGAAATCGAGACCCTCACCGCCGGCGAAGCGGTTGCCGTGCTGCCGGAGAAAGCGGAGCTGGGCAACCACGTCGGCTCCCAGCACGCCGGGGCGCTGTTCACCGTCGCCGAGACCGCCTCGGGGGCGGCCTTCGTCGGCGCCTTCGCCGAGCGGATGGGCGAAGTGCGGCCGCTGGCCCGCAGCGCCGAGATCTCCTACGAGAAGATCGCCAAGGGCCCGATCCGGGCGCGGGCGACGCTCGGGGTGCCGGCCGCCGAAGCACTGGCGACGCTGGACGAGAAAGGCGTGGTCGAGTTCCCTTGCGAGATCGAGCTGACCGACGGCGAGGGCGAGGTCGTCGCGACCGCGACCGTGCGCTGGCACGTGCGGAAGAACGCGCCGGCGGAGGACTGAACGCCCCAATGCCCTGAAGCGAAGCTCGGCAACCGTTTCCGCGATTACTAATCCCGCCCGCCGGGTAGGCGTGGCGCATGAAGATCGCGAAACTCCTCGGCCGTCTCTTCCTCGGAAGCATCTTCGTCGCCCACGGCACCCAAAAGCTGTTCGGCTGGTTCGACGGCCCCGGCATCGACGGCTTCGCCAAGGGCCTGGAGAAAATGAACATGAAGCCGGGTCGGCCCAACGCCTATGCAGCGGCCCTCGCTGAGACCGGTGGCGGCGCCGCGGTCGCCCTCGGCGCCTTCACCCCCGCCGCCGCGGCCGCCCTGATCGCGACGATGATCACCGCGATCCGCACCGTCCACCTCAAGAACGGCTTCTTCGCCGCCAACGGCGGCTACGAGTTCAACCTCTCCCTGATCGCCGCCCTCCTGATCCTCGTCGACGGCGGCCCCGGCGAACTCTCCCTCGACGCCGCCCTCGGCCTCGACGACACCGGCCCCGGCTGGGCCCTCACCGCCGCCGCCCTCGGCGTCGCCGGCTCCACCCTCGCGATGGCCGCCGGCGCCCGCGGCACCTCGGAAGCCCAACCCGAGCCTGCGACCCCAGCCGCCCAGCCCGCCTAGCCGCCGCCTCCCCCCGTCGACCCCTAGAATCGCCCCTTCGGGGTCTCCGCCCCAACCCGCGCCAGTAGCTCAGCCGGATAGAGCGTCGGTCTACGAAACCGAAGGTCACAGGTTCGAATCCTGTCTGGCGCATTCGCGTTTGGCTTACTGAAGCCGCTTCCTTGGATCGGGATCTTTACGTGGACCTCCGAGACCACTAGATTGCCGGGGCCGCTCCCCTTCAAGATCGAGCGGGGGTTGCCCATCCCGGTCAAAGCAAGGACATCCATGCGAGGCGTCTCAGACATCAAGCTCGTGCAGCGCACCGAGGCGGGCTAGCGATGTGCCGGCTTTTCGCCCTCCACAGCGGTAGTCAGGACGTCGCCGCGGACTTCTGGCTCCTCAACGCCCCGGACTCGATCGCCCACCAGAGCGAAATCAACGCCGACGGCTACGGGCTCGCGGCGCTGACCTCCAACCGGGGTCTGATCCTGATGAAGAGCCCGGTGGAAGCGGCCAGCAATCCTGCTTACAACCTGGTCGCGGAGCGGCTGATCGCGTCGCTGATGGTCGTCCACCTGCGCTACGCGGACACCGGCGGCACCGCGCTGGTCAATACTCATCCCTTCGCCCAGGACGGGCGAATCTTCGCCCACAACGGCGTCGTCGGGGACCTCGACCAGATCGAGGAGCGGCTCGGGCAGAACCGGGCGATGGTGCAGGGGGAAACCGACTCGGAGCGGTTCTTCGCCCTGATCACGCTGGCGATTCGCGAGGCCGGCGGTGATGTCCGCGTCGGAATCACCGCCGCCGTCAAGGAGATCGTCGAGAACTACGAGCTCTACAGCCTCAACTTCGTGATGGGCGAACAGGGCAACATCTGGGCCTTCCGCTACCCCGAGCACAACCCGCTCCACATCCTGCGCCGCGAACCGGGCGACGGTGGCGGCGAGGGCGAGCTCCACCACGTCGACTCCGCCGGGACGCTGCAGCTGCACTCTGACGACGCGGCGGAGACGCCGGTCGTCGTCATCTCGAGCGAGGAAATCAGCGAGGAGCCCGGTTGGGAAGAGGTCGCTGTCGGCGAGCTGGTCCACGTCGGCCCGGACCTGGCGATCGATCGCGAAACGATCGTCTCAGGGCCGCCACAGCACCCGATGGTTCTCACCCACCGGGCGAAGGAGTCGCAGTCCTATGCGTAGCGGCTGAGGAAAATAGCCTCCGCCAGGGCGATCCGCTCGATTTCCAGCGGGTCGACGCTCTCGTTCGGCGCGTGGATCAGGCAACCCGGCTCCTCCACCCCGATCAGCATGATCTCGGCCTCGGGGTAGGTCGCGGCGAGCGTGTTGCAGAGGGGGATCGAGCCTCCCTGTCCTTGCGTCACATATGGACGGCCGTAGGCCTCCGCGAGCGCCGCGCCGAGCCCGTCGAACGCCGGGCCCGAGCTCGAGCCAAGGAAGGGGTCGGCGAGCACCTGGCGCTCGATCTCGACCTCTGCCCCCCAGGGCGCCGCCGCCCGCAGTTGGGCCTCGAGCGCCGCCGCCGCATCCTCGGCCGCCACGCCGGGTGGCAGGCGGAGGCTGACGCGGGCTCGCGCTTCGGCCGGCACCGCCATCGCCGAGCCGACCACCGGCGGCGCGTCGATCCCGACCACGGTCAAGGCCGGGCGGGCCCAGAGCATCTCCGCCACGGAGCCGGTGCCGGTCAGCCGCACGCCGTCTAGCACGCCGGCGTCGCGGCTGAAGCGCTCGGGCGGGTACTCGATCCCCTCCCACGGCCGCGGCTCGGCCAGGCCGGCGATCGTCACGTCACCGTGCTCGTCGCGGAGCCCGGCGAGGATCGCCACCAGCGCTCCCAGCGCGTCGGGCGCCGGACCGCCGAAGACCCCCGAGTGCAGCGGCCCGCGCAGCGTCTTCACGCTGACGAGGAGGGTGACGACGCCCCGCAGCGAGGTCGTCAGGGTCGGCAAGCCGAGCTCGAAGTTGCCGCTGTCGCAGATCACGATCGCCTCCGCCGCGAGCAGCGAAGGTTGCTGCTCGACGAGTCCGTCGAGCCCGCCAGTCCCCTGCTCCTCGGAGCCCTCGGCGATCACCTTCACCCCCACCTGCAGCTCCTCGCCGAGGGCCCGAAGCGCCGTCAGGTGAGCGACCAGATTGCCCTTGCAGTCGGCGCTGCCGCGCCCGTACCAGCGCCCGTCGTCGCGCTCGGTCAACTCGAAGACCGGCGTCTCCCATTCCTCCTCCCCGAGCGGCGGCTGCACGTCGTAGTGGCAGTAGAGGAGAACGGTTGGCTTGCCGGGTGGGGCGGGTCTGTGGCCGAGCACCGCCTTGCTGCCGTCCGGGGTCTCGTGCGCCACCACCTCCTCGAGGCCGGCAGCGGTGAAGGCGTCGACGACCCAGGCCGCTGCGCGCTCGCATTCCTCCGGCGGGAACTGAGCCGGGTCGGCCACCGAGCGAAAGGCGACCAGCTCGGCGAGGTCGACCTTCGCCTGCGGCATCAGCTCGTTGATCCGCGCCGCCAGCTCGCGGTCGCTCATCTCTGCATCACCGGGTGAGCGTGGCGACGTGTTCGATCATCGTGTCGAGCACCGCTTCGAGAGGGGCAGGGTCGCGGCGTACCTGGGTCAGGATCAGTCCGCCCTGGTGGGCGGCGAGCAGGGCCAGGGCTAGCTGGTCGGGGTCGACGTCGGCTGGTAGTTCGCCGCGGGCGTGCATTGCGCGGATGCCCTCGCCAATCGATGACTCCCAGCGGGCGAAGCCGGCGGCGATGTCCTCGCGGGCGGCCTCGTCGGACTCGGCGATCTCGCCGGCGAGGGAGCCGATCGGGCAGCCGCCGCGGCACTGCAGGCGGCGCTCGATCGCGACCGCCTGGTCGCGCCAGGCCCGCAGGGCGTCGAGGCTGTCGAGGCGGCCGAGCAGGGGCTGCTGGGCGGCTAGGATCGCATCGCTCTGGTGCTCGATCACGGCCAGGACCAGGGCCCGTTTGTCGGCGAAGTAGTGGTAGAGCTGCGAGCTGCTGACGCCCGCTTCCCGCTTGACGTCCTCCATGCTCGTCCCGGCGACCCCGCCGGCGAAGATCAGGGCCGCGGCGGCGGCGACGATCCGCTCGCGGGTCTCTCGGCCCTTGCGGGTCAGGCGCGGGCCGGCGGGGTCGGCGGAGGTGTCGGTGCTCGCGGTCACTTCCCCCAGGGTATCAACGTTTTTGGAGCGCCTGATCCATTTTGTGGTACAAGTATGGATCAAGTAATCCAACACGCGACGAGAGGGAAATCGAATGGACTTGCAGGGGAAGACCGCACTGGTGACCGGGGCGACCTCGGGTATCGGCCGCGAGGTCGCCAAGCAGCTGGCGGCCGCGGGCGCCAGCGTGATCGTCGGCGGGCGCGACGCCGAGCGGGGCGCGGAGGCCGTCGCCGAGATCGAGGCGGTGGGTGGGACGGCCCGCTTCGAGGCGGCCGACGTCGCCGACTTCGACTCGATCGCGCGCCTCGCCGAGGCCGCGGGTGCGGTCGACGTGCTGGTCAACAACGCCGGCGTCTTCTCCTTCGCCCCGACCGCCGAGCAGGACCTCGAATCGTTCCAGTCGATGTTCGACGTCAACGTCCGGGCGCCGTTCTACCTCACCGCCGCGCTGGCGCCGGGGATGGCGGCGAGGGGCGGCGGCGCGATCGTCAACATCTCCACGATGGCGGCCGAGCTCGGGCTGCCCGGCGCGGCGGCCTATGGCGCGACCAAGGCGGCGCTGGCTTCCCTGACCCGGACCTGGGCGACCGAGTTTGCCGGCGACGGGATCCGCGTCAACACGGTCTCGCCGGGACCGACCAGCACCGACGGCACCGCGGGGATGTCGGACGAGCAGGTCGGCTTCATCCAGAGCCTGACCGCGCTGGGGCGCTCAGCCGACCCGGGCGAGATCGCCGAGCTGGTCGTCTTCCTCGCCTCGCCGCGCTCCAGCTACGTGACCGGGGCGACGGTCGCCGCCGACGGCGGCGCGACCGCGGTCATGGCCTGAGCCCGGGCCGGGAAGGCGCCCGGGGGGCTTCCGCGCCGCCGTAACCCTTCCTTCACCTTTGCTTGCGACCATCGCCGGATGCGCCGCATCCGCTCGGCCCGCTCCGCGGCGGGCGCCCCCAGGGCGGAGGCGCCCTCGGGCCGGGCTCCAGTCCTCCGCACCCGCGGCGTGGTCAAGCACGTCGGCAGCGGAAGGGGTCGGCAGCGGATCCTCGACGGGGTCGAGCTCGAGGTCGAGGGGGGCGAGATGGTCGCGGTGCTCGGCCGCTCCGGCTCCGGCAAGTCGACCCTCCTGCATCTTCTGGGGGGCCTCGACCAGATCGACGCCGGCCGCATCTCGGTCGCCGGGGTCGAGCTGTCCAGAGCCTCCCGGCGGACGCTGGACCGGGTCCGGCTGCGTCAGATCGGCTTCATCTTCCAGTCCTTCCAGTTGATCGAGGAGCTGACCGGGGCCGAGAACGTGATGCTCGCCGCCCGGCTCCCCGGCGCCCCGGCGGGCGCCACCTCCCGCGCCGCCTCGCTGATCGAGCGGCTGGGGGTGGCCGAGGTGGCGGGCCACCGTCCCCACGAGCTTTCCGGCGGCGAGCAGCAGCGCTTCGCGATCGCCCGGGCGCTGGTCAACGATCCGGCCCTGGTGCTGGCGGACGAGGCGACCGGGAACCTCGACTCCGGCTCCGGCGCCACGGTGCTGGCGATCCTCGGCGAGCTCGCGGCGGAGGGCCGGGCGGTCGTGCTGGTCACCCATGAGCCGCAGTCGGCGGCGGCGGCGGACCGCGTCCTGCACCTGGTCGACGGTCGCCTCCACGCCGCTCCGGCGCCGAGCCTCCCCGGCCCGTGAGCGGCGCGGCGCGGGAGGCCTGGGCGAACGTCCGCGCCCGCCGCGGCAGGGCGCTGTTGAACATGGTCGGGATCGTGCTGGTCGCGGCGATGCTGGCGGTTGCGACGACCGTCGCCTACGGCCTGCTGACCGGATTCGACCGCAGCGCCGCGAAGGCCGACCTGCCTGACGTAACCGTGCGCTTCGACGAACAGCCCGCCAGCTCGGTGCGTTCGCGGATCGCCGCCCTGCCCGACCTGGCGGCGTACTCACTGCGCGACGAGATCACCGACCTGCCGCTGCACTCCGACGGCGACTCCGCCGACAACGGCGTGGTCGAGGCGGTCGGGCCGGGACGGCGGGGGTACGCGATCGTCGCCGGCCACGACGTCCGTGGTCGCGGCGTCGTGGTCGAAGAGGGCCTCGCCGACGCCTGGGGGATCGGGGTCGGCGGGACGATCCGGGTCGACGGCTCGCCGCCGCTGCCGGTGGTGGGCCTGGCGCGGGCACCCGACAACGTCGCCTTCCCGCTGGCGGCGCCGCACCTCTACGTCTCACTCGCCGCCTACCGCAGGGACCTCCCGCACCGTGGCCGCAAGGTGAACGTCGCCCAGATCTGGCTGCGCGACCCCGCCGGGCTCGACGCGGTCCTGGTGCAGGCGCGGATGAGCAGCTACGGGCTCAGCGGCCTCTCGCTGATCACCCGCAGCGGCGTTCACGTGCTGATCGACCAGGCGGCCGGGATCGTGATCGCCCTGCTCGGCGCCCTCTCGCTGATCGCCTTGCTGACCGCCGCGGCGATGCTCACCGCCTCGGCCAGCGCGGAGATCCAGCGGCGGCTGCGTTCGGTCGGCGTCTGGCGCGCGGTCGGCGCCTCGCGCGAGCACGTCGCCCTGGTCGCCGCGCTGGAGGCGCTGATCCTGGCCGTGCCCGCCGCCGCGATCGGGGTCGCCGCCGGGGCGCTGCTGGCGGCCGGTCCCAGCGATCGCCTGCTCGGGCTGCTGAACCAGGCCGGGCCCGGCGCCGCGCTGGCGCTGCCCCTGCTCGGCTGCTTCCTCGCCGCCGCCGCGATTCCGGCCCTGGCCAGCGCCTGGCCGGCCTGGCGCGCCACCGCGGCGCCACCGCTGGCGCTGCTCCGCGGCGCCGAGCTGCGCCATGGCGGGCGATCGCGAGGGGGGACCGGCGGTGGCCTGCTCGGGCTCGGCGCCCGCCTTGCCGGCGCCCGCCGGGTGCGGCTGGTGGCAACGGTGGCCACGCTCGCGGTCTGCACCTCCTTCATCCTGCTGATGCTGGCGCTCGCCTCCGAGCTCGACACGCTTGCCAACGACCCAACCGCGCTCGGGCGCCGCTACCAGCTGACCGCCTCGTTGCCGGCTTCGGCGGCCCCGCGGGTGCGCTCGATCCCGGGGGTGAGCGCGGTGGCTCCTCGCTACGAGGTCAGTGCCGCCGACGCCTTCTCGCTGGGGGAGATCACCTACGTGATCGGCTTCCGCGGCGACCACACCGCCTTCGAAGACCCGAAGCTGCTCGCCGGCGAGCGCCTGCGGGGCCGCGGCGAGGCGGAGGTGGGCCAGGGCCTGGCGCAGATCCTCGGCCTCGACGTTGGCTCGACCCTGGCGCTGACGGTCGCCTCCGGGCGCGAACTGCGGCTGCGGGTGAGCGGCATCGTCTCCTCGGTTGAGCACGACGGCCGGGTCGCCTTCGTTCCTGCGCGGGCGCTGCTCGCGGCCGAACCGAACGCCCCGGAGCAGCTCGCCGTGGTCGTCGCTCCCGGGGCCGACACGGGGGCGGTGGCGAGCGAGCTGGAAGCGCTGGCACCGCAGGTCACCGCCACCGAGGGCGTGGTCGGCAGCGGCCAGACGCTAGTCGACGCGCTGCGGGCGTTGCTGCTGACGATCGCGGTGGTGGACGGCCTCGTCTGCTTCTACACGCTGGCGCAGGCGCTGACCCTGACCGCCGCCGAGCGCCGCTCGGCGATCGCCGTGCTGCGGGCCTGCGGCGCCGGCCCGGGGTCGGTCCGGGCGCTGCTGGCGGGGGCCGCGCTGGCGGTGCTGGTGCCGGCGGCGGCGATCGCGATCCTGCTCGAGCGGCTCCTGCTCGGCCCGGCGCTGGGCGGGATCGCGGCCGGCTACGCCTCGCTCTCCCTCGGCGCCGACCCGGCCGAGATCGCGATCCTGCTCGCGGGGCTGGCGCTGATCGGCGTGCTGGCGGTGTGGTGGGTCGTCCGCCGGCTCAGCGCCCAGTCGATCGCCCGGGGCATGGCATGAGTGGGGAGGGCGATCTGACCCGCCGCGAGCTGCTGGCGCTCGGCGCCGCCGGTGGGCTGGCGCTGGCCCTCGCCGGCTGCGGCGCCGACGGGGTGCGGCTGGCAAAGGGCGGCTCGACCCTGCGCAGCACCTGGGGCGGCGCCGGCGGCGAGCTCGGGGTAGGGGCTGGCGCCCCGCTGATCGCTCGCACCGAGCTGGCGCCGGCGGCGGCGCTCGGCGAACCGCTCGGCACGCTCGCGCACCTCACCGACGCCCACGTCCTCGACTCGGAGTCACCCGCCCGGGTCCCCTTCCTCTCCCGGCTCGGCCCGCCCTTCACCTCCACCTTCCGGCCTCAGGAGGCGCTCACCGCCCAGGTCCTCGACGGCGCGGTCCGGGCCGTCAACGCACTCGGGCCCGACGCGGTGATCCAGGGCGGCGACCTGATCGACAACGCCCAGGAAAACGAGCTGGCGCGGGGGCTGGCGCTGCTCGCCGGCGGCGAAGTCGATCCCAACAGCGGCGCCCGCGGCTACCGCGGCGTCCAGGTCCGTGGCAACCCGGACCCCTTTTACTACCGCCCGGACATCGACGCGCCGCGCTATCCGGGGATGCTGGGCGCGGCGACTCGGCGCTTCCGGGCCGCCGGGCTGGAGGCGCCTTGGTACCCGGTCCTCGGCGACCACGACCTGCTGGTCCAGGGAGTGCTGGCACCGAACCGGCTGACCGGCCGCATCGCCCGCGGCGGTCGCGCGGTCTGGGATCTTCCGAAGAACCTGAAGGCCCCGGCCGGAGCCGGTCGCCTGGTCGCCGCGGCGCCGGATGGCCTCCCCGCCCCGGGCCTGCTCGAGCCGCTGATCCGGCAGCTGTTGACGGCCCCGTCGGTCGCCGTCGCCGCCGATCGCCACCGCCGCGAGCTCGCCGTCGGGGAGGTCGTCGGGCAGCTCCGCGAGGCGTCCTCGCTGTCGCAGCGCGGCCCCCGGCTCGACTACGCCTTCGACCTCGGCGACCAGCTCCGCGTGATCGTCCTCGACCTGGTCCGCCGCGGCGGCGGCTCGGACGGTGTCGTCCACGGCGGCCAACCCGCCTGGCTCGCCGACCGGCTCGCCGCGGCCGGGAAGCGCTGGGTGCTCGTCGTCTCCCACCAGCCGCTCGACAACTCGGTCGGGGGAGGTCGCATCTTCGCCGTCCTCGACCGCCACCCGCGGGTGCTCGCCGCGCTCTCGGGCCACACCCACCGCAACCGGATCGAGCCCCGGCGCGGACCCGGCGGCGGCTACTGGCTGATCAGCACCGCCTCGCTGATCGACTACCCGCAGCAGGTCCGGGCGATCCGCGTCCACGCGACGGCGGATGGCGCTGCTCTGCAGACCTGGATGCTCGATCACGTCCCCGGCGGGCTCGGCAACGTCTCCCGCGAACTCGCCTTCCTCGACGCCGAAGGGGGACGTCCCCAGGGCTTCGCCGGCCGTCCCCTCGATCGCAACGCGACCCTCTTCCGCTAGACCATCTAGTCCCGGTCGCCCATCCAGTGCGCGCCGACGGTGTCGGTGAGCCCGTGGGCGACGATCGAGCAGATGATCGCGATCGAGGCGACGTCGAAGATCAGGCCGCCGTCGGCGACGTCCGATTTCAACACCAGCAGGGCGAACAGCATCGAGGCCACCCCCTTGGGGCCGAACCAGGCCATGAATAGCTTCTCGGTTCGGGGTATCCCGGTCCGCAGGAAGGAGAGGAGGACGGCGACCGGCCGGGCGACCACCAGGGCGAAGATCACGAACACCACCAGCGGCGGGATCGAGTGGTGAAATCCGGTGGCGACGATCAGGCCGCCGAAGACGAAGAAGGTCGCGATCTGCAGGATCGTGCTGGTGTTCTCGGTGAACTCGACGAACGCCTCCGGCACGTCGCGCTCGCTGGCGGCCATCGCGATCCCGCAGACGAAGGCGGCGATCAGCCCGTTGCCGATCGTCGATTCGGCGAGGCCGTAGGCGAAGAGGGCGAAGCCGACGGCGTAGATCCCCTCGTAGCTGGAGGCGAGGCCGCCGCCGGGCAGGTGGCGGTGCAGGCGGCCGCCGCCGAGCCCGAGCGCGACCCCGATCCCGGCGCCGACCAGCGCCTCGCCGGCGAGCTTCAGGGCTTCGCTTCCGGCGTCGCCCCCGGGGCTGGCGAGCACCAGGAAGAAGAGGACGAAGGGCAGCGCGAGGCCGTCGTTCAGTCCCGACTCCAGGTTGAGCGTGTGGCGGACCGATTCGGGGACCAGCTTCGAGGTGACGACCGCCGAGGTGACGACCGGGTCGGTCGGCGAGAGGACCGCGCCGAGCAGGAAGGCCTCCGCCCAGTCGAGCTCGGGGAAGAGTGCCTTGGCGGCGAGCGCCAGCAGCGCCACCGTGATCGGCATCGCGATCACCAGCGAGCGGGCGACCGGGCTCCAGTGGCGTTTAAGCAGTTCGCGCTCGACGAACATTCCGTCGGAGAAGAGCGTCAGGACCAGCGCCAGCTCGATCAGCTCGACGATCCCCTCGTCGGTGGCGTCGACGTGGACGACGCCGATCGCGGCGAGGAAGATCCCGAGCGCGACCGAGAGGACCGAGGCCGAGAGGACGGTCCCCTTCATCAGCCCCGACAGACCGGCGACGACGGCGAGCAGAGCGCCGAACAGCAGCAGCGCCTCGCCGAAGCCGATGTCCACGCTCCCAACCTAGCGGGTGGGAGAGCGGTGGTCGCGGCATAGGATCGCCTCGCTTCCGTGCTCCACGTCGACTCGACTTCCTTCTTCCTGATCGTGGTCAGCGCCGCGGTGGCGTCACTGAGCGTGACCGTCCTGCCGCGGCGGATAGCGCCTCCCGTCGTCGTCTTCGAGCTCTTCTTCGGGATCCTGATCGGCCCGCACGGGTTCGGCTGGGCCTCGACCGACGAGTTCATCCTCTTCTTCTCGAACCTCGGCCTGGGGATGCTCTTCTACTTCGCCGGTTACGAGATCGACTTCGATCGAATTCGGGGTGCCCCGCTGCGACTCGGCTCTCGGGGCTGGCTGATGTCGATCGCGATCGCCTACGCGCTCGGCGGCATCCTCGCGATTCTCGGAGTCGTCGACTCGCTCGTCTACACCGGCTCGGCGTTGGCGACCACCGCGATGGGGACCCTGATCCCGATCCTCCGCGACAAGGGGGAGCTGCAGACGAGGTTCGGCGCCTACCTTCTCGCCGCCGGGGCGGTCGGCGAGTTCGGTCCGATCCTCTTGGTCACGCTCTTCCTCTCAACCGACCATCCGCTGCGCGAGGCGGTGATCCTCATCGCCTTCATCGCCCTCGCCGTTGGCATCGCCCTGCTCTCGATGGGCGTCGTCTGGCGGGGCTGGTCGGGGTTGGAGCGAACCCTCGAGTCGAGCAATCAGCTGGCGATCCGGGTCACCGTCGTCCTCATCTTCGGTTTGGTCGGAGTCGCCGGCCACCTCCACCTCGACCTGCTGCTCGGCGGCTTCGTCGCCGGGATGATCACGCGGGCGGCGCTGCGCGGACACGAGGTCGCGGTCTTCGACTCGAAGCTGACCGCGGTCGGCTTCGGCTTCTTCGTTCCCTTCTTCTTCATCTACAGCGGTATGACCTTCGACCTCGAGGCGCTCGGGTCGGCGGCGGCGATCGGCAAGCTGGCGATGTTCTTCGCGCTCTTCCTCGTTGTCCGTGGCGCGCCGGCCCTGCTGCTCTACCGAGACGTCTTCAGCGCCCCTCAGCGCACCGCTCTCGCCTTCTACTCGGCCACCGAGCTGCCGCTCGTCGTCGCGATCACCACCCTCGCCGTTGAAGCTGGGCACATGAAAACCTCGACCGCCGCCGGGCTGGTCGGTGCGGCGATGCTCTCGACCCTCTGCTTCCCGTTCGTCGGCATCGCGCTGCAGGAGCGAGCCGCGCGCCTTGCTACGGCCTAACCCTCGCGGTCAGCGGCGACGAGGGCGAACTCGCCGCCGCAAATCGGGACAGGGGCCGACGATCGCCTCGATCCTCGCCGGGCCGTCGGTGGTCAGGAATCCGCGACCGCAGCCCCGACACCTGACTTCTTCGAGGGATCCGGCCGGCTATGCGGCAATGATCGAAGCCGGCCGATCGTTCTCCGGCTGGTCGGTCTGGGCTCAGGCGTTGCCGGCGGGCTCGATCTCGCGCAGGATCGAGCCCATGTCGGCGACCGCCTGCAGCGTGCCCCGCACCGTCCCGGTCACCTTGGAGCGGCCCGCCCGCTGCCGGTAGGGGACGCTGCGCTCGGCGATCTCCCAGCCGGCCCCCGCGGCGCGGACGACCATCTCCAGCGGCCAGCCGCTGCGGCGGTCGCGCATCCCCAGCTCGAGCAGCGGCTGGCGCCGGGTGGCCCGCATCGGGCCGAGGTCGCGCAGCTCGACGCCGGTGCGCCGGCGCAGCTCCCGGACCAGCACTCGGTTGGCGACCATCGCGTGTATCGGGAAGGCGCCGGGCTCGGCCAGGCGGGCGCCGATCGCGAGGTCGGCACCCGCCTCGAGCAGGGCGACCATCGCCGGCAGCTCGGCCGGGTCGAGGGTCCCGTCGCAGTCCATGAAGCAGACAGTCTCGGCCTGGGCCGCCCGCAGCCCGGCGTAGCAGGCGGCGCCGAAGCCACGGCGCGGTTCCTCGACCACCTCGGCGCCGAGCTCGGCGGCGATCCGGCCGGAGCCGTCGCTGGAGCGGTTGTCGACGACGATCGGGCGGTAGCCGTCGGGCATCGCCGCCAGCACCGCCGGGATCGCCGCGGCCTCGTCGAGCGCCGGCAGGATCACCTCAGGCACCCTCGGCCTCCCCCTCCTCGTCGGGCCCGTCCGCGACCGCCGCCCGCCGCAGCCGGACCGCGTAGATCAGCGCCGAGCCGAGGAAGAGGACCGCGCAGAGCCCGATCCAGCGGGTCAGGAAGACGTCGCCGCTGAGGCCGGTGTCGTCGGCGTAGTTGGACGAGTCGAGGCCGAGGATCTCGGGGAAGAAGAGCAGCAGCGCCAGGGCGCTGAGGAAGAAGGGAATTCGCAGGTGGTTGATCACCGGCACCCGGCGGTCCTCTTCGCGTTCGTCAGTGCGGCCGGCCAGCGAGCGGCGGGCGATCAGGTTGAGCCCCGAGTAGAGCGGGAAGGCGATCAGATCGTGGGCGATTGCCGCGGCGCCGAGCCAGATCAAGGTCTGCAGCGCCGAGGGCGCGCCGGCGATCCGGAAGAAGGCGTAGCCGGCGATCGCGAAGCTGGCAATCACCGCCAGCAGGTGCAGCGGCGAGGCGCCATAGAGCGAGCGGGCGCGGGCGCTCATGCGGGCTCGAATTTCATCGCGCCGACCCACTTGGTCTGGTGCACTCCGGGCGCCGCCGGGACGATCACCCGGGCCGGGTAGCCGTGGTCGGGGGAGAGGTCGGCGCCGTTGACCCGCAGCGCCAGCAGGCTGCGTTCGTCGGCGATCTGGCCGTAGCTGAGGGTGACCTCGCGCAGGGCGCCGCCCTTCTGCAGCGATTCGACCAGGACATGGGAGGCGCCGGAGGCGCCGGCGAGCGCGGCCAGGTCGCTCAGCCGCACCCCGGTCCACTTCTGCGTCGTCGACCAGCCTTCGACGCAGGCGATCGGCAGGTCGTAGGTGTGCTGGGGCAGCGCCAGCAGCTCCTCGCGGGAGAGGGCGCGCCGTTCGGTCCCCTGCAGCTGCAGCCGCCAGTTCGGGCCGATGTCGGCGCGGGTGAGGTTGACCTTCTCCAGGGTCTTGTTGATCTGGAAGCCGTTGGGGCCGTCGTTCAGTTGGGTCGAGCGCGGCGCCAGCAGGCCGAGCGAGCGCAGCGGGCCGCCGATCGACTGCGAGGCGGCGATGAAGCCGGCGCCGAGCGAGGCGGCGCCGACGGTCGCCAGCATCGCCCGGCGGGAGATCGTCGGCTTGTCCGGTTCCAGCGGCGCCACGTGCCCCTCGACGTAGGGCTCCGGCTCGGTGTGCTCGAGGTCGGCGCGCAGCGGTTTCAGCACCCCCTGCTCGCGGAAGGTCCGCAGCGCGACCGGGATTTTCAGGCCGATGTGGAGCAGGAAGGCCGCCATGAAGACGAAGGCGCCGTAGTAGTGGGCGGTGAGGAAGCGGAACGGCCAGGGGTAGAAGACCTGGATGTTGAGCAGGCCGGTGAGGATGACGAAGACGCTGCCGCCGACCAACAGCGCCAGCGAGGCGCGTTCGAGCGAGTGGGCGACGGAGCGAATCGGCGGCCACTCGAACAGCTTCGGCATCACCGACCAGAGCTTCGCCAGCAGGATCGGGATCGCCAGCAGGCCGCTGGTCACGTGTAGGCCCTGGGTAAGCGCGTAGAGGTAGGAGGGGCTGGTCGGCCAGGAGAAGAAGTAGAGGTGGGCGTCGATGCCGCCGCCGGGCAGCAGCGAGTTGTTGCCGAGGGCGGGGTTGTAGGCGGCCTGGGAGAGGAAGCCGGTGAAGGCGCAGACGAGGATCAGCGGCAGCAGCGCCGAGCCGAGGATCGAGGTCAGCCAGGGCCCGCGCAGGGGGCTGCGCCAGAAGCTCGGCCGGGTCGGGCCCGGGGGCGGTTGCTCGGGGAACCCCGGTTTCGGCAGCGGTGGCAGCTTCGGCCGCGGCAGCTTCGGGCGGGGGAGCTTCATCGGCCGCCACCTCCGCGGGGGACGATGCGCTCGATCTGCCCGGGCGAGGTGCGCCCGGCGACCAGGACCGCGCCGCTGCCCGGTTCGACTTCGACCGAGTTGGGCTGGCGCACGGTCGGATAGCTGCCGAGCCGCCGCAGCCGGCCGCTCGGCGAGGTGGCGAGCTCGAGCAGCCGGTTCTTCGCGGTCAGGGTCACCCAGAGGCGGTGGCGGCGGTCGTCGAGGGCCAGCCCGTAGGGCGTTCCAGGGGCCGGGGTGACCGCGAGCGGGCGCGGTCGGACGCCGATCCAGTAGGAGCGGATCGCGTCGCCCTGGGTGTCGGCGACGTAGGCGAGGGTGCCGGCGGCGACGACGTGGCTGGGGCCGACCCCGGCCGAGGTGGTCCCGAGGACCCGCAGGCTGGCGCCGTCGTAGACCTGCAGGACCCTGGCCGAGACCGCGACGAGGACGACGTAGGGGCCGGCGACAGCGATCCCGCCGGGCTGGTGCGGCGCCGGCAGAGTGGCGACGTCCGCTCCGTGCCGCAGCACCGAGACCTGGTCGGAGTGCTCGTCGGCGACGAAGGTGGTGCCACCGAGGACGGCGGCGTCGTGGGGATGGCGGCCGACCGCGACCCGGGAGCGGACGCCGGCGCCGGGGGCGACCGCGAGGACTTCGTCGGCCGACTCGGCGGGGACGACCACGGCGGCTGCGGCGGGCGAGTAGGCGAGGTGGCGGGCGGCGGCGGGCAGCGCCACCTCGCCGCGCCCGGCGAGGTCGCGGGGGTCGACGAAGGCGAGGCGGTCGGGGTCGCGGAGCCCGACCGCGAGGAGGCTGGCGCGGCGGTCGAAGGCAAGGCCCTCCGGTTCGTTGCCGAGCCCGGCGACGGTCCCCGCGGGCCGGGCGCGCAGCGGCGGCGAGTCGGCCGGCTCCGCCGCTCGCCGGGGCTTGGCAGCTGAGTCACCGCCCCCGCCGCAGCCGCTGAGCAGGGCCGCCGCCGAAGCGGCAAGCGCGGTCAGCAGCGCCGGCGTCCATATCCTCCGGCGGATGGACGGACGAGTCTTGGTGACCGGCGGCGCGGGCTTCATCGGCTCACACGTCGTCGATCTTCTGGTCGAGGCCGGGACCGGGGTCCGCGTGCTCGACTGCTTCCACCCGGCTGCCCACAGCCGCCGGCCCGATTACCTCAACCCCGGCGCCGAGCTGCTCGAGGGCGACCTCACCGACCCCGCGGTCGCCGCCGCCGCGGTCGACGGGGTCGACGCCGTCTGCCACCAGGCGGCGATGGTCGGGCTCGGGCTCGACTTCACCGAGGCGCCGGACTACGTCGCCGCCAACGACCTCGGCACCGCGCGGCTGCTGGCGGCGCTGGCGGCCAGTGGCTTCCGCGGCCCGCTGGTTCTCGCCAGCAGCATGGTCGTCTACGGCGAGGGCCGTTACGAGTGCGAGCGGCACGGCGACGTGCGGCCGGCGCCGCGACAGCCCGAGGACCTCGCCGCCGGCCGCTTCGAGCCGCCCTGCCCCGAGTGCGGCGAGCCGCTGCGGCCGCGCTCGATCGGCGAGGCGGCGCCACTCGACCCGCGCAGCGTCTACGCCGCGACCAAGCTCCAGCAGGAGCACCTCTGCACGGTCTTCGCCCGCGAGCGCGAGGGCATCGACTACACCGCCCTGCGCTACCACAATGTCTACGGGCCGCGGATGCCGCGCGACACTCCCTACGCCGGCGTCGCCAGCATCTTTCGCAGCGCGATCGCCGCCGGCCGGGGGCCGCGGGTCTTCGAGGACGGCGGCCAGCTGCGCGACTTCGTCCACGTCGCCGACGTCGCCAGCGCCAACCTGGCGGCGCTCGAGCGCCGCGGCGCCGCGGCCGCCTTCAACGTCGCCAGCGGCAGCCCGGAGTCGATCCTGACCATGGCCGAGCTGCTGGCCCGGGAGGCGGGGCCAGAGGCGCCCGGCCCCGAGGTGACCGGCGAGTTCCGGCTCGGCGACGTTCGCCACGTCTTCGCCGACCCGACCCGCGCCCGCGCCGAGCTCGGCTTCGAGGCCGAGGTGGGGCTGGCGGCGGGCATGGCCGAGTTCGCCTGCGCCCAGCTGCGCTGAGCCTCGTTCCGCCCGGGTTTCGACGCGCCCGCTCACCACTTGGTCGCGAAGAGGATCTCGGTTGCGATCGCCTGGACGCCGAGCGCGGTGAGGACCACCGGCACCCGCCGGGCGGAGAGCGAGCGGGCGGCGGCGAGGCAGGCGAAGGGGACGAGGAAGAGCCAGATCCGCTCGGTCTCAGCCTTGGTGTAGCCGGCGATGACGCTGACCGCGATCACCGCGGCGAGGGCGAGCGCCGCCGACTCCCGTTCGGCCAGCGCCCGGGCGGCGAACCAGGCGACCGGGCCGAGCATGACCAAAAAGGCTGCCGGCGAGCCGAAGAAATAGAAAGCGTAGGGCCGGTGGGCCGCTAGGCCTTCGCGGTAGCGGGCGTCGGTGGCGCGGATCGCGGCGAAGAGGTCGAAGCCGGTGAGTAGGTAGAGGCCGAGGTAGAGGACGGCGAGCGCGGCGCCGCAGAGGAGCGCCGTCCGCAGGGCGGCGGCGAAGCCTTCGCGGCGCCAGCGGACGATCGCCGCCCAGGCGCCCGCCGCCAGCAGGGCGTAGGAGAAGAACGAGGCCAGGGCCAGGGCGGCGGCGCCGAGCAGCCGTCGCAGCGGCCCGGCGGCGAGCAGCAGCGCCGCCGCGCTGACCGCCAGGGTCGCGTAGAGGGCGTCGGCGGAGGTGGCGCCGTAGAGCAGCGAGGTCGGGACGAAGACGAAGAGCAGCGCCGCGACCCGGGCGGTGGGCTCGTCGGCGAGCTCGCGGGCAAGCAGATAGAGGGCGGGCGTGGCCAGGGCGCCGACGACGATGGTCAGCGCCGCGAGGCCGGCGGCGCTGTCGACGCCGAGCGCGTCGATGGCGAGCAGGAGGCCGGGCGGGTGGCCGGCGAGGTGGGTGGGGAGGGCCGGGATCAGGCCGACCCAGCGTTCGAGCAGGCCGCCGGCGCCGTGCCCGAGGTAGGCCAGGCCGGGCAGGTACTCGGTCCTGCCCTCGCCGCCGCTCAGCGAGAACACCTGGGAGAGGTCGCCCGGGCCGCCCCGGGCCACGTTTAGGGCGACCCGGGTGAGGAGGGTCAGCGCGAACAGCGCGACGCCGAAGGTGAGGGGGGCGAGCCGCGAGCGCAGCAGGCGCGGGGCGGCGAGGAGCGCGGCGCCGACCACGAGGATCCCCGGGATCGCCCAGGTCGAGAGCGCCGGGCGGAGGAAGACGATCAGCGGCGGCGCCGGGGCGCCCCAGTGGGCGTCGAAGGCGAACTTGGCGGTGAGGCCGACCGCGATCGTCGCCAGCGTTACGGCGACGACCAGCCAGGGAAGCCAGACGGTCGCGGGGGGGTGCCGGCGCTCGCGGCGGGTCGGAGCCGGCGGCGGGCCGGCGGGTCTGGCGGGCGCCTCCGGGGCGGCTACCGCGGCCACGCCCGCTCCTCGCGCAGGAGCCGCGCGAACCAGCGGCCTTCGCTCTGCCAGAGCTCGTCGAGCCGCAGCCCGGCGGCGGCGGCAATCGCCTCGATCTCGTCGCTGGCGACGAAGGTCCAGGGAATCCAGTCGCTCACCTCGCGCGAGCTTTCGAGCCGGACCCGGCTGGTCCGCGAGGCGGTCGAGGGCGGCTCCAGCTCGACCAGCGCCGCCCCGGCGGGAAGCAGCAGGTCGGCGACCCGTCGCAGCAGGGCCGCCGGGTCGCCGCCGATGCCGATGTTGCCGTCGAGCAGCAGCGCCGTGCTCCAGACCGACGCCAGCCGCACCTCGAAGATCGAGCCTTCGATGACGACGCCGCCGCGCTCCCGGGCCAGTGCCGAGGCGTGCCGGGAGACCTCGATCCCCACCGCCTCGACCCCTTGGCGCCGCAGGGCGACGACGTGGCGGCCGGCACCGCAGCCGACGTCTAGGACCGGTCCGACGGCCCGCCGCAACAGCTCCCACTCACCGGCCCCCGGGGCTCGCAGCCAGCGCTCGAGCGGCAGCCGCCGGCGCGAGCCGTCGTCGCCGACGGCGTCGAATCTCATCGGGTCCGCCTCCGGGCCGCTGGCGCCGAGCCCGCGCTCGTAGACCGCCAGCGCGCTCGGATGGTGGGGTTCAGACAAGGGCCGGCTCCAGGCTCCGCACCGCGCGGGCGAACTCGCCCTCGGGGTGCTCCGCGGCGACCCGGAGGGCATCCTCGAAGAAGTCGACGTCGGTCAGCCGCGGCAGCTCGCGCAGCTGCAGCCGCAGCGCGATCAGGCGGCGGCGCTGCAGCTCGGCGGTGAGCGGCGAGCTCATCGGCACGCCGACGAAGGCCCGCGGGTGCGGCCGGCGGAAGCCGATCGCCCAGTAGCCGCCGTCGGGCGCCGCGCCGAGGACGGCGTCGGCGAAGCGCAGCTCCTCGATCGAGCGCTCCAACATCTCTGGGGAGACCTGCGGCGTGTCCATCCCGATCAGCAGGGTCGGGCCGTCGTGGTGGGAGAAGGCGTCGGCGAGTCGCTCGCCGAGGCCGTCGCCGCGCTGCGGCAGCACCTCGAAGCCGGCGGGGAGCCAGGCGCCCGGGGCGCCGTCGAGGACCAGGACCCGTTCGGCGCAGGACGTCGCGGCGACCGCGTCGAGAGTGTCGGTCAGCGCCGCCTCGGCGAGGTCGGCCGCCTGCTCGGGGGTGCAGGGGGGGCAGAGCCGCGTCTTCGAGCGCCCGGCGACGGGCGCCTTCGCGATCACGACGAGGCGGGCGGACATGCTGCGATCCTGGCGGGAAGAGGTGACAATTCTCTTACGTCCCCCGCCGGGCGTCCGGGTCACTCGCCGCTTCTGTCAGCCGCCGATCGCGCTCATCGTCCGCGCCGGCGGCCGGAACCCGGGCTCGTCGATCCGGTGCTTCAGCTCCTTGCGCCAGACCGCCTCGCGGACGATCCGCTCCAGCTCGGCGTCGTCCGCCCCCGCCCGCAGCGGCCCGCGCAGGTCGGTCTCGTGGAGCGAGAAGAGGCAGGTCCGCAGCCGGCCGTCGGCGGTCAGCCGGAGGCGGTCGCAGTCGGCGCAGAAGGGTTCGGAGACCGGGTTGATGAAGCCGATCTCACCGGCGCCGTCGGCGAACTCGAAGACCCGGGCCGTCGCGTGCGGCTCGCGAGGGCGCTCGCGCAGCGGGTGGGCGCGCTCGATCATCTTCCGCACCTCGGCCCCGGTGAGGACGTCCTCGGAGCGCCAGGCGCGGTCGCCGTCGAGCGGCATGAACTCGATGAAGCGGACCTGGAAGCGGCGTTCGCGGGCCAGCTCGCAGAAGCGCAGGACGTCGTCCTCGCCGAAGCCGGGCATCGGCACCGCGTTGACCTTGATCGGCCGCACCGCCGGGAAGGCGGCGATCGCCTCGAGCCCGGCGAGGACCCGGTCGAGCGCGTCCCGGCGGGTGACCTCGAAGAAGCGGGCGCGGGCGAGACTGTCGATCGAGACGTTGACCCGGTCGATCCCGGCGGCGACCAGAGCCGCGGCCTGCGCGGCGAGGAGGTAGCCGTTAGTGGTCAGCGAGAGGTCCGCGAGCCCCTCGATCGCCGCCAGCCGCGCGACTAGCTCGGGGAGCCCGCGGCGAACCAGCGGCTCGCCGCCGGTCAGCCGCACGTCGCTGACGCCGAGGGCAACGAAGATCGCCACCAGGCGCTCGATCTCGGGGTAGGAGAGGATCTCCTCGCGGGGGATCCAGGGCATCCCCTCGGCGGGCATGCAGTAGTGGCAGCGGAAGTTGCAGCGGTCGGTTACGGAGACCCGCAGGTCCCCGATTGTCCTCCCGTGCGCGTCTTCGAGTGACACGCCCACACCGTACTCGCCGCCCTGCGGCGGCTATCCGGGCCGGTGCTCGGAGGGCCGGCCGGCGAGCAGCGCCAGCGCGTGGGGGAGGGAGGCGGCGAGGGCCGCACCAGTCTGGTCGATCGCCTCCGGGTTGCCAGGGAAGTTGACGATCAGGGTCGAGCCCCTGGTTCCGGCGACGCCCCGGGAGAGCATCCAGTGGGGGGTGTACGGCCGCGAGGCGGCGCGCATCGCCTCGGCGATCCCCGGCGCCTCGCGCTCGATCACCGCCCGCGTCGCCTCGGGGGTGACGTCGTCGGGGGCGAGGCCGGTGCCGCCGCTGGTCAACACCAGAGTCGCCGCCGACTGGTCGCACCAATGGAGCAGGCGTTGTTCGATCTTCCAGCGCTCGTCCGGGACCACCTCGCGCGCCTCGATCGCGAGGTCGAGGCTCTCCGCCAGGGCGGCGAGACGCTCGCCGCTGAGGTCGGGAAGGTCGCCGCGGGCGCGCGAGCTGCTGATCGTCAGCAGCGCCGCCCGCACCGCTCAGCCCTCGCCGTCGTCGTCGAGCCGCCAGTCCGTGCGCCCGCCGCTCTTCTCGAGCAGCACCACCTGCTCGATCGCGACCCCGCGCTCGATCCCCTTGACCATGTCGTAGACGCTCAGCGCGGCGACGGCGCAGGCGGTCATCGCCTCCATCTCGACTCCGGTCCGTCCCACCGTCCGCGCCTCGGCGATGAGTTCGACCGTCCCCGCCTCGACGTCAACCGCGGCCTCGACGTCAATGAAGCTGAGCGGCAGCGGATGCGCCAGCGGGATCAGGGTCGCGGTCTGCTTCGCCGCCTGGACGCCGGCGAGCCGGGCGACGCCGAGCACCTCACCCTTGGGGCCGTCGCCGGCCGCGACCGCGCTCGCGGTCGCCGTCGACATCCGCAGCCGAGCGCGGGCGCGGGCCCGGCGCTCGCTCTCCGGCTTGGCGCCGACGTCGACCATGCGGGCGCGGCCGTCCTCGCCGAGGTGGCTGAGCCGCTCGCTCACGCGGTCGCCTCCGGCGCCGGCGTTCCGTCCACCCAACGGGCCTCGCCACCGGCCTCGACCTCGCGCTTCCAGATCGGCAGCTCCGCCTTGATCCGGTCGATCGCCTCGCGGGCGCCGGCGAAGGCTTCGTCCCGGTGCGGCGCCGAGACCGCGACAATCACCGCCGGCTCGCCCAGCCCGACGGTGCCGACTCGGTGCTCGGCGGCGACGCCGAGCAGCCCGTGCCGCTCGCGGCAGTCGATGAGGATCGCGGCGATCCCGGCCTTCGCCATCTCGCCGTAGGCCTCGTAGTCGAGCCTGGCGACCTCGCGGGTGACGCCCTGGAAGCTGACGATCGCGCCGGCGCCGGGGTCGGCGACGAGGCCGGTCAGGCCGGCGCCGTCGAGCGGCTCCTCGCGGATCGCCGCGTGGACGCCGGCGCCGCCGCTGATTGGCGGGATCAGCGCCAGCTCGTCGCCGGCGACGACCGGAGCCTCGGCGGCCGCGTACTCGCGATTGACCGCGAGCCGCAGCGGCATCCGCTCGATCGGCTCGGTCAGCTCCGGTCGCAGCGCCAGCTGGCTGAGGACGTCGGCGACCGTCGCCCGCTCCGGCAGCTCGACCTCGACCGTGTCGGTGCCGGCGCGTTCGCGCAGGATCGCGAAGAGACGGACGCGAGCGGTCATTGGTTGATGCTAGCCGCGTCGAGCAGCTCGACCACGAGGCGCTCGCCGGCCCTGACCCCGCGGGCGGCGGCCGGGATCAGCGCCAGGCAGTCGGCGCCGAGCAGCGAGCTGAGCACGTGCGAGCCCTGGCGCGGCGCCGGGTGGGCGAGCCAGCCGCGCTCGCTCAGCTCGAGCCGGCAGCGGATCGCCTCGGCGCGGCGGTGCGGCTTCTCGTAGTCGGTGGCGAGGGTCGCGGTGGTGCGGCGGGCGTCCGGCGAGCCGCCGCCGAGCGCCGCCAGCGCCGGTCGCACCAGCAGGGTGAAGGTGACGAACGCGGAGACGGGGTTTCCGGGTAGGCCGAAGACGAGGGTTTGGCCGTGGCTGCCGAACCAGGTCGGGCCGCCGGGTTTGAGCGCGACCCGCCAGAAGGCCCGCTCGACCCCGAGGCTCTCGAAGGCCGCCTTGACGTGATCGTGCTCGCCGACCGAGACGCCGCCGCAGACGATCGCCAGGTCCGCCCCGAGCGCCGCCGCGATCGCCTCCTCGGTCTCCCCGGGGTCGTCGCCGACCCGGGCCCGAGAGCAGATTTCGGCCCCGCCCAGCTCGACTAGGGCGGCGACGGCGAGGGCGTTGGAGTCGCGGATCATCCCCGGCTCCAGCGGCTCGCCGGGCGCAGCCAGCTCGTCGCCGCTGGTGATCAGCGCGACCCGGGGTCGGCGGTGGGCCTGCAGCGGGTCCGCCCCGAGCGCCGCCGCGATCGCCAGCTCCGCCGGCCCGAGCCGGCGCCCGGCGGGGAGGACCGTCTCGCCGGCGGCGACGTCCTCGCCGGCCCGGCGGACGTAGCGGCCGGCCTCGACCGGGGCCGCGATCGCCACCGCGTCCCCGCCGCGGCTCGCTTCCTCGAGCGGGACCACCGCGTCGGCCCCGGCCGGGAGCATCGCCCCGGTCGAGATCGCGACGGCCTCGCCGGGGGCCAGCGAGGCCGTCGCCGGGCTGCCCGCCCGTGACTCGCCGCCGAGCCGCAGCGAGACCGGCTTCGCGGCGCTCGCGGCGGCGGTGTCGGCGGCCCGCACCGCGTAGCCGTCCATCGCCGAGTTGTCGAAGGCCTGCAGCGGCCCCGCGGCGACCACGTCCGCGGCGAGGAAGCGCCCGAGCGCCTGCGCCAGCGGCACCGCGACGGCCTCTAGGGGCACGGCGCGAGCGAGGATCGCCGCCCGCGCCTGCTCGAGTTCGATCGCCTCCATCCGGGCATTCTCCACTGGTGGGTCCGGCGGCGGGAAGGAGGTCGGTCAGCCGCCCGCCAGCACCCGAGTCGCCGTCGCCTTCCAGGTCGCGAGGATCCTCACTCCCGGCCGCAGCCCGAGCCGCTCGGCCGAGTGCGCCGTGACCTCGGCGCTGAGCGGTTGCGGCAGCGCCAGGCCGACCCTTGCCCGGTTGCCGATCGTCGCCACCGAGACGACTTCGCCCTCGACCCGGTTCAGCGCCGAGCTCGCCGCCGGCGCCGCCGGCGATTCCAGCGAGATCTCCGCCGGGAAGACGCTGACCGCGACCGGGCCGCGGGCGGCGTCGACGCTGCTCACTTCGCCGCCGCCGGCGAGCCGGACCAGGGTCAGCCCGTCGACCCCGGCGCTCGCCTCGCCGCGGAGGACGACGGCGCCGGTGAAGTCGGCGACGAAGGCGGAGGCGGGACGGGCGGAGATCTCGGCCGCGGTTCCCTGCTGAACGATCGCACCCTGGTCGACCACCGCCAGCCCGCTCGCCAGCAGGGCGGCCTCGTCGAAGGAGTGGGTGACCAGGACCACCGGCGCCGCCAGTTCGGCGAAGACGGCGCCAAGCTCGCGGATCGCCTCGCGCCGGGTGGTGCTGTCGAGCGCCGAGAGCGGCTCGTCGAGCAGCAGCGCCCGCGGGCTCGCCGCCAGCGCCCGGGCCAGCGCCACGCGCTGGCGCTCGCCGCCCGAGAGCGAGGCCGGCGACGCCTCGGCCAGGCCGGCGACGCCAAAGCGCTCGAGCATCGCCAGCGCCGCCGCGCGCCGCCCGCGTCGCGGCCCGCGGATCCCATAGGCGACGTTGCGCCAGGCGCTCATCCGTGGGAACAGCGCGTAGTCCTGGAAGAGGAAGCCGCAGTCGCGGCGCTCGGGAGCGAGGTCAGTGCCGCTCGCGGTGTCGAGCCAGACGTCCTCGCCGAGTGCCACCCGCCCCCGCCGCGGCGCCAGCAGCCCGGCGATCGCCCGCAGCACGCTGGTCTTGCCGGCGCCGGACCGCCCGACCAGCGCCAGCGGCTCGCCGGCCGCCGCGCTCAGCTCGAGCTCGAGCTCGAAGCTGCGCAGCGGGGTCGAGACCTGGGCCTCCAGGGTCACAGCCGTGTTGCCCCTTCCAGCGGCCGGTCGCCGCCGAGCAGCTTGACCGAGAGCAGCAGCGCCGCCGAGACCAGGATCAACACCGCGGAGAGCGCCAGCGCCGCGACGAAGCCGCCGGGTTCGCCGAAGGCGGAGAAGATCTCCAGCGGCGCCGTCCGCGTCACCCCTTGCAGCGAGCCGGCGAAGAGCAGGGTCGCGCCGAACTCGCCGAGGGCGCGGCCCCAGGCGAGGGCGACCCCCGAGACCAGTCCACCGCGAGCGCTCGGGACCGCGACCGTGGCAAAGGCTCGGAACGGCCCGGCGCCGAGCGTCCTCGCCGCCTCCAGCAGGCGGCCGTCGACGGCGGCGAAGGCGGCGATCGACTGGCGCAGGAAGAACGGCGCCGAGACGAAGATCAGGGCGACGACGACGCCGGCCGTCTCGAAGACCAGTTCGATCCCGGCGTCATCGAGCAGCCCGCCGAGGATCCCGCGCGGCCCGAAGGCGGCCAGCAGGGCGATCCCGGCGACCGCGGGCGGCATCACCAGCGGCAGCTCGATCGCGGTCAGGACCAGCGCCCGGCCGGGGAAGTCGCGGCTGGCGAGCAGGTAGGCGGCGGGGGTGCCGACCATGACCACGACGACCAGCGCGATCAGCGTCGTCTTCAGGCTCAGCAGCAGCGCTTCGCGGGCGCTTTCCTCACCGAGCGCGTCGACGAGCCGGCCGGGGCCGACATTGGTGAAGACGGCGATCACCGGGACGAGCAGGAAGACCAGGGTCGCGAGCGCGGCCAGCACCGCAACCGCCGCGAACCCCGAGCGCCTCACGGCGGCGGCAGGAATCCGGCGCCGCGGAGGTCTTCCTGGCCTTCGCCTTCGACAAGCCCGGCGACGAATTCTTCCGCCGCCGGCTTCTCGTCGCTGGAGGAGACGACGGCGACCGCGTATTCGACTTCCGGCTGCAGCTTCGCCGGGACGCTCACCGGTTCCAGCGACCCAGCCGACTTCTCGTCGGTGACGTAGACGAAACCGGCATCGGCGGCGCCGGTTTCGAGCTTGGCGACGATCGAGGCGACCTCGGTCTCTTCGGAGACCACGTTGGCTTCGATCGCTTCCCGTTCGGCGGCGGGCAGGCGGCCGAGCACGGTGCGGGTGTAGGAGCCGACCGGGACGCTGGGGTCGCCGATCACCAGCTTCACCCCGGGCTTAGCGAGGTCGGCGAGGCTCTTGATCTCGCTGCCTTCCGGCACCGCGATCACCAGTTCGTTGGCGGCGAAGACCTGCGGTTCTTCGACCAGGCCTTCCTTGAAGAGCTCGGTCGGGTATTCGGTGTCGGCGGAGGCGAAGACGTCGGCCTTGGCGCCCTGTTGGATCTGGGCGGCGAGTTCGTCGGAGCCGGCGAAGGAGGGCTTGACCTCGGCGCCTTCAAATCCTTCGCCGTACTCGGTCACGGCTTCGGTCAGCGAGGAGGCGCCGAGGACGATCAGGGTGCCGCCGCGGCTGCCGGTGGAGTCGCCGCCGGAGGTCGAGCCGGCATCGCCGGAGGTGTCGCCGCCGCCCCCGCAGCCGGCGACCAGGGCCGCGGCGAGGACCGCGAGGGCGAGCAGGAGGAGCGGGGCGCGCCGGTTCAATGTCCCGCCTGGACCATCACCGAGGTCGCCTTGACCGTCGCGGTCGCCTTCACGCCGGGCGCCAGGCCCAGCTCCTCGACCGAGTCGCGGGTGATCGCCGCGGTGATGAGGTGCGGGCCGGCCTCGATCTCGACCAGCGCCATCACCCCGTCGGCCTCGACCGAGCGAACGACCCCGGGGAAGCGGTTGCGGGCGGAGAATCCATCGCCGGTCTCGTGCCGGGCGGGGGAGTCACGCAGCCTCTCCACCTCGGCGACCGGGACGCGCCGCCGGTTGCGCTCGTCCCGGGTCGTCCGCAGCTTGCCGGCGCTGTCCCAGCGTCGCAGGGTGTCAGTGCTGACGCCGAGCATCTTCGCCGCCTCGCCGATTCCAAGGTCCTCACTCATGCCTAGGCAACGTATAGGCAAGCGATGAACAGAGTGTGAACCGGGGTGCTGGGGATCAGAATGCTTTCCGATGAGCCCCGGCCGGCCGCACCTCCTCAGCGTCAACGTCGGTCGCCCGAAAGCCGTCGAAACCGGGCAGCGAACCGTGCTCACCGCGATCTGGAAGCAGCCGGTCGAGGGTCGCGTCCGCGTCCGCGGCGTCAACCTCGACGGCGACGACCAGGCCGACCGCTCGGTTCACGGCGGCCCCGACAAGGCCGTCTACGCCTACGCGATCGAGGAGATTCGGGAGTGGGAAGCCGAGCTCGGCCGGCCGCTGGGGCCCGGAGCCTTCGGGGAGAACCTGACCACGGAAGACGTCGAGGTGTCGGGGGCGCTGCTCGGCGAGCGCTGGCGGATCGGCACGACACTGCTGGAGGTCGTCCAACCCCGCCTCCCCTGCTTCAAGCTCGGCCTTCGCATCGGCGATCCGACCTTCGTGCGGCGCTTCGCCCAGGCCTCGCGGCCAGGTGCCTATCTGCGGATAGTCGAGGAGGGCGAGCTGGCTGTTGGCGATCCGGTCACAGTGGACGCGGCACGGTCGGACCACGAAGTCTCGGTGCGCCTCGTCTCGGACGCGATCCTGAACGACCACGAGCTGATCCCGCAGGTCCTCCAGGCGCCGGAGCTGACTCCCGAACTGCGGAGCTGGATGGAGCAGTTGAGCTCCTGAACTGGCGAAGTCCTTCGCTTACGCCTTCCCTTTGTCCATCGCGAAGCCGCCGTTTGGCGCCATAGCTCCCTGGGAGTGCGCCAGGACGGAAGCTTACGAAACCGAAGGTCACAGGTTCGAATCCTGTCTGGCGCATACGGGGAAAACCTGACCTGAGAGGTGAACGTGGGTCAGTGGAAGTCAGTGAACGCCGAAAGTGCTTTTACTGGAGCCGAATTCCTTCAGCCGCTTCGCCGAATTCCCGCCCAACGATTGGCCCGACGGGGTGGTGTTTAGCCCAATGAAAAGCCCGACGAAAATGGACTTCGCCACCAGTCGACGCTGATAACCCGAGCGGCGGGGTTAGGCCGCCGGTTCGGGATCCCGGGTGGTTCTGTCGGTATGGGCAGGTGAAACTTCCGTCGCAGGGCTTTACGGCGCCGGGCAACCGGTCTAGGTTGGTTATCTGGACGGCCCGCTTGGTGTCCTATTCGGGAAAGCCCCAATGGGGCAGACAAAGGAGTGGAATCATGGAGGGTCACCAGGGCTCTAGGCCTCCCGCGGGGGGTCAACGCTCAACCTGGATCGCGTTCGCCGGGGTGATGATGGTGATCCTCGGATGCCTGGACGTGCTCTGGGGAATCGCAGCGATCGCGAACAACGAAGTCGTCGTCGTCGGCGGTCACGGGGTGCTCGTCCTCGACATCACCACCTGGGGCTGGGTGCAGCTGATTCTAGGTGCGGCACTGGCCGTGATCGGGGTCGGCCTCTGCATCGGAAACACGGCGGCGCGCTGGGCGGGCGTATTGGTCCTCGCCGTCAATGCGGTGCTACAGATCGTCTGGTTCTCGGCCGCCCCACTGTGGGCGTTCCTGATGATCGTCCTCGACCTCGTGATCATCTACCAGCTGATGATCAACTGGCGTGAGGAGGAGGTCCGCTGATGGCGCTCGCGGACGTCAGCTTCGGTCAGTTCCTGCTTTCGGTTTTCGAGTTCTTCTTGCTCTTCGCCTGGATCTGGATCCTGATCACGGTGATCATGGACCTCTTCCGCGACCACAAACTGTCGGGGGTGGCGAAGGCCGTCTGGGTCTTCTTCCTCGTTTTCCTCCCGTTCCTCGGAGTGTTGATCTATCTGATCGTCCGCGGCAACGGGATGCGCGAACGCACGCTCAAAGAGCGGGCCGACACGAAAGCGCACTTCGACACCTACGTCCGTGAACAGGCGCACGGCTCTCCCGCGGAGGAACTCCACAAACTTGCCGAGTTGAAAGACAAAGGGGCGCTGTCGGCGGAGGAGTTCGATCAGGCGAAGGCCAAGCTGCTCGCCTGACCTACACTCGCCCGATGTGCCGTCTCTTCGCCCCCACGCCGGCGACCGTGATGTGGCAGCCGACTTCTGGCTGCTGAACGCGCCCGACTCGATCGCCCGCCAGAGCGAAATCAACGCCGACGGCTACGGGCTCGCGGCCGGGCGAAGACGACGCAGACCTACGCCTGAGCGCCAGCCGCCTCCCCCTCTGGGCCGGAAAGTGGCAGCGCCTCACCCGGGTGGAGGATTTTCACCGCGACCTGTGGGGCCAGCGTCTCGCACCAGCTGGCGAACTCTTGGGGCGGTGAACTGAGGCGTCCGGGCAGCAGGGAAGCGAGGCCGAGGGGGAAGAAGGTGCCCCAGTGGATCGGCACGGCGATCCGCGGTGAGAGCAGCGCCGCCGCGCGGGCGGCGCGCTCGGGGTCGAGATGCCCGGGACCCAGGTTCGGCCCCCATCCCCAGACCGGGAGCAGGGCCAGGTCGAGCCCGTCGGCGAGCGCCGCCATGCCTGGGAAGAGGTCGGTGTCGCCGGCGAAGTAGACCCGCTTCGAACCCGAGAGGTGGAACCCGATCGCCTCCGAGCGACGAGATCTGGGCGAGCGGCCGCCGCCGTGCACCGCCTCCACCGCGGCGATCTCGACCTTGCCGATCTCGACCGACTGGCCTGGAGCCAGCTCCGCTACCGCGGTCAGGCCGCAGCGCTCGAGAAACCGGCCCGCTCCGGGCGGAGCCAGCACCGGCGTCTCGGGGTCGATCGATTGCAGCGAGCGCCGGTCGGCATGGTCGTGGTGGAGGTGGGAGATCAGCAGCGCGTCGAGCCGGTCCGCCACTCGCCGGCTGGGCCGAGGTCCCTGACGCCGCAGGTGGGCGACCCTCGATCCCAGCACCGGGTCGGTGAGGACGCGCAGGCCGTCCAGCTCGAGCAGCACGGTCGCGTGCCCGACGTAGGTGAGGCGGTCAGGCGCTGCCGTGGAGTTCCTCTCTCCAGCCGGAGAGGAGCCGGTGGACGGCAGGGGCGCCGATCAACGGCTCGGCGGGCAGGGGCATCCGCTCCGCGGAGAGGATGAAGGGACGGGTCTGCGGGCCGCCGAGGCCGCCGTGGAAGGAGATCAGCTCCTCGAATGCGCAGCCCTCGTCGAGCTCGGGGTCGTAGAAGCTGCCGACCATGAGGTCGGCGACGTTGCGGAAGCCGTCGCTGCGCTGAAGGTGCTGGGGCGCGGTCGGCGAGAAGGGAGCCAGGGGGTCCTCGCCCTCGACCCGGCCGCTCTGGAGATAGCGGGCACCGCCCGCTCCAAGGACCACGGCTCCGTGCTCGGCGCTGCGGACGAGGAGCCAGCCGATGTGGGGATGCTCGCGCAGGGCCGGAATCAGCTTCGGGTGGCGCTCGTCGATCTCCTCCCGGGTGAGGCGGCGCTTCTCCTCCATCAGATAGATCAGCCCGAGGTTGCCGGAGCCGAGGACGACCACGTCGCGATCGGAGACGTCGTTCTTCGGGCGCTTCTCGGCGGCCCCACCGGTGGCCTCTTTGGCAGCGTGCCGGACCATCGCGCTCTGCTCGTCGCCGCCCGCATATCCGGCGACGTCGCCGCCGCCGATTGATCGCTCCACCAACTGCTCGAGGCTGTAGTCGTTGCGCTGCTTGAAGGTCGCGCCCTGGGTCTGGCCGTGGTCGGAGAGGACGACGATCTCGTAGGGGCGCGGGGCGAACCTGCGGGCTCGGTCGATGCGATCGAGCTGCTGGTCGAGCTTGCGCAGGGCCTCCATCGTGTCCGCCCGCTGCAGGCCCGAGTGGTGGGCGACCTCGTCGTAGCTCGAAAAGGTGGCGTAGACGGCGGCGCGGCCGCGCATCATGTCGGTCAGCACTCCGTAGACGATCAGGTCGCGGACGACGACGCACATCGTCGCGCGCAGGAAGGGATAGATGCCGCCGCGATGTCCGCGCGGGCGGATGTCACGCCGGGCCGAGCGGATCGCCGCCGTCCACTCCAACAGCACCTCCCAGCCGAACAGGACCAGGGCCCTGGTGACGTTGAAGCCGTTGGCCAGGAATGCCCGGTAGCCGGGGTTCGCCTTTTTCTCCTCGGCCAGGCGGCTGACCGTGAGGATCGCCTCCTCGGCTTCGCCGGAGAGCAGGTTGCCGCGGCTGGCGCCGCCGTCGGCGAGCAGGCCGGTACCGTTCGAATGCCGCCGCTCGATCTCCGTGCAGTCGTTCGGCGCCGAGCAGGAGACGAGGGTTCCGCTCTCCTTCTCGACCCAGCGAAAGGCCGGGATGTCCTCGTTCGAGCCGAGCAGGATGCCCGCCTGGCTGGCGCCGGTCTGGGAGGAGAGATCGGTCTCCCACTCGGTCAGCCGATAGCCGTCCTCGGTCAGCCAGCGCGCCATCGTCGGCGCGCTCCCGTCGCGCACGGCGTCGCGCAGCACCGGCAGCGCCAATCCGTCGATCTCGAGGAAGAGGATCCCCGGTTCGTCGGTGTGGGCGAGGGCGCCCTGGCGGCGTGCCACACGTTGCACGACGCGCAGGGAGTAGGCGTCCTCGTCGTTGGCCCCAGTAAGCACCTCGAGCACCAGCGAGACGACCGCCATCGCCACCGCGACCAGCAGCGCGTCCGCAAGCGAATCGACCCCGATGAAGCTGGGAAGCAGATCGCTCGCCAGCTTCAGCAGCAGGGCATCCACCAGCAGCACCGCGACGAAACCGAGCGCCAGGGTCAGGGGCAGCCGCAGCGCCGCGACCAGCGGCGGCAGGACCGCGTTGAGCAGCGCGATCACCGCGGCCACCAGGAAAGCGCCGCCGAAGGCGCCGATGCTGACGCCCGGCACCAGCGCCGCCGCGACGTACAGCGACGCCGCCGAGAGCGCCCAGGACAGAGCCAGTTGCAGCGGCTTGAAGCGTGGCGTCTGCGGCTGCCACTGGACCGTGGCCCCGTATGCGGCCGTCATCGGCTGGTCTCCATCCTCGGGTTCTGGGCTCTTCGGTCGAATGGCAAATCTATCCGCGGAGATCAGGCGATCAGCGTGATCGCTCCCCGCACGATCAACAGCGCTCCGGCGCCGGCCGCGATCCGGATCGCGATCCGCCTCCCATCCCGGCGCAAGGAGGCCTTGAAGCGCTCCACCCGCGCTGGCGTCGCCTCCGGCTCCAGCCAATAGGAGAGGAGCGGCAGCTCGAGCAGGGAGAGCATGACCAGGTTGAAGCCGAGGATCACAAGCACGGCCTGCGGGGCGCCGAAATCGTCCTTGGCGAGGCGGGTGAGGGCGATCAGATAGGAGGCCCCCGGCAGGGTCAGGAGCGCTCCGACGACGAAGGTGGTGCGCGGGGTTCCCCGGCTCAGAACCCGCTGCCAGCGCGGTGGCCCCTTCTCCTCCTTCGCGTTGCCCTTTGCGGCCTTGCGTCGCTCCCGGCGCTGCCTGAGGACCGCGTCGCGTTCGGCGCTGAGGACCCGCGCGACGACAAGGAAGATCGCCCCCAGGGCGATGTCGCCCGCCGGCCCGAGCGTCGCCTTGGTGACTTCGACCACCGGCGAGCCCTCGAGGGAGAAGACGATCACCAGGCCCAGCGTGATGCTGGTCATCAGCGCCCCGAGCAGATAGCCGAGCATCAGGTTTCGCGGCCTCGGCAGGAGCAGCATCACCGTCGTGGCGGCAAGCAGCGTCGGATTCAGCGCGGAGGAGAGGGCGAGGAGGAAGATGTCCACGCGCGGGACTCAATCACCCTAGGACCAAGGAGGAGCTATGGACATTTTCGAGGTCGAGAAGAAGGAGACCCTCAGTCGGGAGGAGGTCGCCGAGCGCCTACGCCTGCTCGCCGACATGCTGGCCCGCCATAACGACATCGAGTTCGAGCGCGCCGGGATGAAGATCAAGGTGCACGTTCCGGACGAGGTCCAGCTCAAGGTCGAGCTGGAGATCGAGACCGATGAGCGGGAGCTCGAGATCGAGTTGAAGTGGTGACGGTGAAAGCTGGGAGACGAGCGACGAAACCGGTTGAAGGCACTCGAAACCCAGGTCGAGCAGGAGTACGACGCCGACGAGCAGATCGAGCGCGCGAACACCGCTGATCGCCAGGGGATCGGCTCGCCTGAAAGTTGAGATAACGAGGTCTCTGGTCAAGCCGCGGCGCGGACCACGTCGACCACGCGTCGGACCTGATCGATGATCAACCGTGGCTGCGAGAACATCACGTAGTGAGAGCTGTGGTGGGCGACTACGTGAACGGTGTGCGGGGTCAGCCGGGCGAGGCGATCCTGAGATTCGCGCCACGCCCGCTCGACGACTGCCGTCGTCAGCCCCGCCGGGAGGTCCGTCGGGAGCTGCAGCGGGATCGCCCGCGAGATCACCGAGATTGGGATGTCGGGTAGCGGATCGCGGCGGGCGGCCGCGCGCATCTCGGCGAAGCTCGGACGAAAGAGGATCTGCTCGAGGTCGGGGTAGTCGATGCCCTCGATCGGGGCGTTGTTGAGCTCGTCGTAGGCGGCGATCTGGGCCGGGCTGAGCGGTCCCTGTAGAAACTCGGAGAGGGCGTCCACCTCGACCATCCCCGATACCGCCTGTGGGTAGGTGGCGGCGAAGAGGCGAACGATCAGCCCGCCAGTCGAGTGGCCGACGAGGACGTAGGGACCGGGCAGACGCGCCGCCGCGACCAGCTTGTGGAGGTCGGAGACCGCGTCGACAGCCGTGCGCGGCATCGGCACCGGGCTGCTACGGCTGAATTCAGTTGCTCCCAGGGTGGTGCCTGGCCGATCGTAGGCGCAGACACGAGTGAAGGCGGCGACCCCGGGTAGCACCGTCGGGCCGCTCGGAGTTTCGGGCAGACGCTCGCTCCAGAAGTCCGAGCGGCTGCGCAGTCCGGCCTCGAGGATCACGGTGGGCGAGCCCTGGCCGTGGCACTCGAGGTAGATCTGCCGCCCCTGCCCGATCGGGACCTCGCGGGCGAAATCACCGCTATGGAGCGGGGAGTCGGGCGGGCCAACCGGGTCCTCCGCGAGGGCCGGCGCCGCGGCGAGGAGGAAGGCAACGGCCACCAGGGCCGCCAGCCATTGCCCGCGGCGAGGAGCTCGCGATGGCGCCTTCACCGCGCCAGCATAGGCGCTCGCCGCAGGGGCTGTGACGGGCGGAAGATCAGGCTGTACGCTTGCCCCGTGCCTCGTCCGCCGCGGCCCATTTACCGGCTGGTGCTCGGGTTCCTGACGGCGTTAGTCGCGGTTGTGGGAACGGCCTCGCTGGCCGTCGGCCAGGTGGGAACGCATGCCGTCGACGAGCGTGCCGGGGTTGACCGCTATACGCCCCTGGTCATGCACGTCTTCGCGCCGCCGCACTGGTTTCGCGACAGCGACGGCACCTACCAGCTGGTCTACGAGCTGGAGCTGACCAACGGCCTACCGGTCCCGGCGGAAGCGACCAAGTTGGCCGTTCGCGACGCGGGATCCGGCCGCGTGGTGGCGAGGCTCTCTGGCAAGGCACTGACCGCGGCGATGGGCCCGCTGGCCGCCGGCTACGGCTCACCCTCGACCAAAGTCGAACCGTCGAGCGTCTCGGTCGTCTGGATGGAGGTGCCGTTCAGGTCGCGCCAGCAGATCCCGGCACGGATCGAGCACACGCTCACGGTCAAGGTTCCGCCGGGCCTGCCGGTGCCGGAGTCGATCACCGACACCGGTGGCGCGGCGAAGGTCGACCGCAGCGAGCCGGTGGTCTTGGCGCCCCCTGTCCAGGGACCCGGCTGGGTCGCCGCCGGCAGCTGCTGCGACGGGCCGCATCGGCGGGCACTGCAGCCGGTCAATGGGCACCTGGCGCTCGGCCAGCGCTTCGCGATCGACTTCAACCGCGGCAATTCGGAAGGGCGCTGGGTGGTCGGCGATCCCGATGTCAATGAGAACTGGATCTTCTTCGGCGATCCGGTGCTGGCGGTGGCGGACGGGACCGTGGTCGAGGCGGTCGACCGCTACCCCAACCAGACCCCCAACCACCCGCAGCCCGTGACCCTGCCCGAAGCCGACGGCGACCACGTGATCATCCGCTTCGGCAAGGGCCTCTACGCCGGCTACGCACACCTTGACGCCGGCAGCGTCAGGGTTCACGCCGGCGAGCATGTCAGCCGCGGCGAGGTGATCGGCCTGCTCGGCAACTCCGGGGCCTCCTCGGGTCCGCACCTGCACTTCCAGGTGATGAGCAAGCCCAGCCTGCCCGACGCCGAAGGCCTCCCGTTCGCGTTCTCGCGCTTCACCTTCGAAGGCAAGATCCCGCCGATCGGCCCCGACTTCGAAAAGGAAGTCAACTCCGGCGCCCCGATCCCCGTCCTACCCGCCGGCGCGGGTCCGCGCCGCGACGAGTTGCCCGTCGGTCGCGACGTCGTCGACTTCCCGTAGACGACCCGCAGCGGGCAGCTGCTTTGCGTCCCCCTGCCGTCCACCGCAGAAGGTTCGGCGACCCCACCTCGCCCTGACTCGTCGGCTTCGTTCCTCTCCGCGGGACGGGTTGGACCTGACGTTTTCCCAGGTAGCGCGTTTAAGAAGGAATGGCTATCCAACGGACACAGGGCCGCGTGGGCACTCCGTCGAAGTCGGAAGGGAGCAGTACCCACGATGGTCAAATGCGAGCGCTGCGGAATGGGCTTCGGCCCGATCCAGGCGGCGGTCCTCGAGTTCTGCCCGCGCTGTAAGGCGCGGGACCACATCGACGTCCAGCTGATCGTCGTGCGGGTGAAGGAGGGCTCGTCGGAGGAGATGCCGCGGTGATCGCGGTCCTCTGCCGCTCGCGAGGCGTGCCCTAGGCGACCGAGCCGACCAGGGCGCCGATCGCCGCGGTTGCCGCCATCGCGACCGCTCCCCAGAAGACGACGCGAGCGATGGCGGGTAGCTCGGGGGCGCCGCCGAGGCGGGCCCCGAGGCCGCCGAGCCCGGCCAATGCGAGGACGGTGACGACGACGCAGGCGGTTGCCCGGAGCGACTGGCCGAAGAGGCCGATCGCCAATAGCGGCAGCGTCGCACCGGTGGCGAAGGAGAGGGCGGAGGCACCGGCGGCCTGCAACGGCCGGGCGCGTCGATCCTCGGGGAGGCCGAGCTCGTCGCGGGCGTGGGCCTCGAGCGCGTCCCGGCGGGTCAACTCGCGAGCGACTTCGGTGGCCAGGGCGGGGGAGAGGCCGCGGGCCTCGTAGATCCCGGCCAGCTCGCTCAGCTCGCCCTCCGGGTCCTCGGCGAGCTCACGTCGCTCCAGCCTCAGGTCGGCGTCCTCGGTGTCCCGCTGGGAGCTGACCGAGACGTACTCGCCGGCGGCCATCGAGCCGGCGCCGGCGACCAGGCCGGCGATCCCGGCGGTGACGACGGCGCTGGCGGAGGCACCAGAGGCGGCCACGCCGAGGACCAGGCTCGAGGTCGAGAGGATCCCGTCGTTGGCGCCTAGGACGGCGGCCCGTAGCCAGTTGGAGCGGAAGCTGAGGTGTTCCTCGGCGTGGGGGCGTCGCCAGGCCATGCGCCGAGGCTAGCGGCGCCGCGCGACAGCCAGCGCAGGGCCAGGAGGCCTGCCGCGGGCAGGACCAGCAGGCCGGAGAGGCCGAGGAACCAGAACTCGCCGGCGTCGCTGCCGGCGCCGATCGTGTGGACGATCGCGGCGACCCAGAAGACCGCGGTGAGGCGGTGCAGGCGGCGCCAGCGGGCGGCGCCGATCCGGTCGCGCGCGTAGTAGCTCAGCCCGAGGGCGGCGAGGCCGTAGCCGGCGACAATCCCGATCCCGGTCCAGAGCGGCCGGTAGCTGTTGACGAAGGGCACGGCGATTCCGGCGACGCCGGGGTTGAGGTAGGAGTCGCCGAGCAGCGAGAGGCCGTGCAGCGCCAGCATCGCCAGGGAGCTGAGCGAGAGCGCCTCGTGGATCGGCCGCAGGTCGCGCTTGTTGGCACCGGGGCGGCGGGCGCTCAGCATTAGGCCGACGGCGACGGCGGCGCTGGCGAGGATCAGCGCGGCGCCGCCGGCGGCCCGGCTGGTGATCCAGAACAGGTGCGGGGCGACGTTCATCGCGCCGCGCCGATCTCGGCACCGCCGCGGGCGCGCACGGTCTCGATGCTGCCGTCGTCGAGGACGAGGACTCCTCCGTGCGGCAGCCACTCGACCCCGGCCGCGGGCCCGGCGAGCAGCGCCGACTTCGCGTAGACCTCGGCGTGCAGCGCGGTCGGCCCGATCGCGGTGGCCTGGACGACGCCGGTGAACGCCGGGCGGCCGCTGCGCGGGTCGATGATCTGATGCGCGGGGCGGCCGTCCGGGCCGATCCAGGCGCGCCGGCTGGTGCCGCTGGTCGCCACCGCACCCTCGCTCAGTCGCAGCTCCTCGAGCGGCTCGCCGCCGCGCGGGTCGGCGACCAGGATCGCCCGCTCGCGGCCGTCGCGGCTGCCGAGTCGCAGGTCCCCGCAGCAGTCGACGGCAAAGGAGCGGAAGCGGCGCAGGTCCTTGCCGACAAGGTCGGCGAGGAGGCCCTTGGCGAGGCCGCCGCCGTCGATTTCCACTCCCGGCGGCCGCGTCACCGTCCCGGCTTCTTCGTTGACGGCGACCGTGGCCCAGGCGGCGCGCTCGCTCGGGCCGGCCGGGGCGGTCGCTGCCGGGCCGGGGCGCGGTTCGCCCCCGGGGACGCCCTCGCTCGCCAGCGAAGCGGCGTAGCCGGCCCGCTCGATCTCCGCCAGCAGGGTGGCGTCGACCAGCCCACCGCTGAGGGCACCTGCCTGGTGGACCGCCCGCGCCAGCCGGCGCAGCAGCGCCGAGGCGGGGACCTCCCTCCGTGGGTCGCGGTTAAGTCGGGAGAGCTCGCTTTCGCGATCGAAACGGGTGAGGCAGCGGTGGGCGTCGAGCAGGCGAGCCCGGGCCGCCTCGAGGGCGCTCGCCGCGCCGGCGCCGCTGGCGCGGACCTCGACCCGGCCGCCGAAGCAGTCGAACTCGATCCGCGCCTCGCGGCTCACGATTGCCCCGTGGTCAGCGGTTCGAGTTCGACTTCCGGTTCGGGAGCGACTTCGGCTTTTTCGCTGAATTCCGGTTCCGGTTCGGGTTCCGGTTCGACCGAGGCTTCGGTTTCCAGTTCGGTTTCCGGACGGCGATCGTCGAACTGGTCGCCGAGTTCGCGCGGCTCGGTGGTTTCGATCGCTTCGCTGGCCGCCCGGGCCGGCGACGCGCGGTGCCGCTTGCTCGCCGGGGTCGAGGCGCTCGCCTGTGCCTTGCCACTGAGCACGGGGTCGTTGCCGGTCGCCATCTGGAAGAAGACGACGGCCCAGATCAGGCCGAAGCAGAGGACCGAGGCGGCGATCACGCGCCCGCGGAGGAAGCCGGCTCGGGCCCGCTGGGCGCTCAGCCGCCGCCGCGCCTCGCGCTGCTTTTCGTGTCTTTCGTCTGGGTTCATCTCGGTCAGTCTCCGCTCGGTTCGGTAAGGCCGGCTAACGGTTTGCTGGGAGTTCCCTTAGAGCCACGAGGCCGCGATCGTCAGCCCCAGCAGGCCGAAGGCGACGCCGCCGCCGATCGCGATCGCCAGCGCGATCGCCCGCTGGGCGCCGCCACCGATGCCGCCCCCGCGGCGGCGCAGGTCGGCGCTCGCCAGTCGCGGCACCTCCAGCACGTGCCCGAGCACGTGCAGGGTCATCAGCGCCACCCAGGCGATGAAGCTCAGCTTGTGGGCGAAGACGAGGGTGTTGCTGGGGGGCGAGGTGAGGGCCAGCGCGACGCCGGTGCCGAACAGCGCCAGGGTCGTCAGCACCACTCCCGGTGCCAGCACCCGCAGGGCGGCGGGGGGCGGGCCTTTCCGCAGGTAGGGATCGGAGTGCGTGTAGTAACGAACGAAGCGGTAGCCGGTGCTGGCCAGCTTCAGCGCCACCGGCGGGATCAGCAGCAGGCCGATGAAGATGTGCGGCCCGAGCAGCGGCCCGATGAAGGGGATCGTCGCCCCCTCGGCGGCGAGCAGGACGAGCAGCGCGGCGGCGACCGAGCCGGTCAGCCGGGCGTTGCCGGTGACTCCGCCGCGCAGCCAGCCCGCTTCCCTGGCCGGGGCGCGGTCGCGGAGGGTGGTCGCATCGGAGCCGATCATCGCGACGATGCTCGCCGCGGCTGTTGCCCGCTCCCTAAGGGTTCGGTGAGAGGTCTCTTATCTTCGCCTCGAAGCGGGGCAGCTCGAGGCAGAGCCGGGCGCCGCCGAGCGGCGAATCCTCGGCCCAGATGCGGCCGCCGTGGGCGACGGCGATCTCGCGCGAGATCGCCAGCCCGAGGCCGCTGCCCCCGGCGGCCCGGTTGCGGGCGGAATCGCTGCGGTGGAAGCGGTCGAAGACCCGCTCACGCTCCGGCGGGGCGATCCCAGGGCCGTCGTCGTCGACCTCGACCCGCAGCGTCCCCGCCTCGGCGCCAGAGGAGATCGCGACCCGGCCAGCGGGGCCGGCGTGGCGGCGGGCGTTCTCGAGCAGGTTGCGGACGACGCGGGCGAGCAGGTCCGGGTCGGCGAGGAGGCTGCCCTCGGCCAGGGCGCCGGCCTCGGCTCCGCCGGGAGCGGCGGCGGCGAGCTCGCGCAAGAAGCCGGCCGCGTCGAGCTGGCGCGGCGCCGGCCCCTGCCCCTCGTCGAGCCGAGCCAACGCCAGCAGGCTCTCGACCAGGCGTTCGACCCGCCCCAGCTCGGCCAGCGCCAGCTGCTCCACCCGGCGCACCTCGGCGGCATCGGGGTGCTCGCTGCGGGCCAGCACTTCGAGCTGGCCACGGACCGCGGTGAGCGGGCTGCGGAGCTCGTGCGAGGCGTCGGAGACGAAGCGGCGCTGGCGGGAGAAGGCGTCCTCGAGGCGGTCGAGCATGTGGTTGAAGGACTCGGCCAGCGCCCGCAGCTCGACCGCCGCGGCCGGGTCCTGGTCGAGGCGCGGGGTCAGCTCGCCGGCGTCGACCGCCGCCGCGGTGGCGGCGAAGCGGCGCAGCGGCGAGGCGGTGCGGGAGGCGAGCAGGTAGCCGGCGAGGAGGGCCGCGAGGAGGGTTAGGCCGCCAACCAGGAAAAAGGTCGTTTCGACGTCGGAGTGGGCGTCGGCGATTGGCGACTCGGAGCCCCCGTCCGCCTCGCCGCCGGCGCGGGCGGTCGCCGGCCCCGGCTCGCGCCCCTCCTCGCGGTGGATCACGTCGGACTCGCGCGACATCTGGGCGCGGACGGCGACGAAGACGACGGCGAAGGCGACGACGACGATCGTCCCGATCGAGATTGCCAGCCGGCCGCGCAGGCCAAGCCGCGACCAGGCGCTCCTCATCCCGCCTCCCGCAGCCGGTAGCCGACGCCGCGCACGGTCTCGATCGGCGCCCCGGAGCCGATTCCGCCGAGCCGTCGACGCAGGTAGCCGACGTAGACCTGGACCACGTTGGTGCCGGGGTCGTGGTCGTACTCCCAAACCGCGGTGAGCAGCTCCTCGCGTCCGCAGACCTGGCCGGCGTGGCGCATCAGATGGGCGAGCAGGGCCGCCTCGCGCTCGGGCAGCCGCACGCTCCCGCGGTCGCCCGCGACCTCGCGATTCAGCAGGTTGAGGCGCAGGCCGGCGGCCTCGATCGCCGTTTCCGACCTGTCGCCGTCGCGCAGCCGCGCCCGGATTCGCGCCAGCAGCTCGTCGAAGGCGAACGGCTTGGTGACGTAGTCGGTGGCGCCGCTTTCGAGTCCCTCGACCCGGTCAGCGACCTCGGCCCGGGCGGTGAGCATGATCACCGGCAGCGCCGGCCGTGTCCGCCGCACCGCGGCCAGCACCTCGTCGCCGTCGCGCTCCGGCAGCATCCGGTCGAGCACGACCAGGTCGACGTCGGAGTCGAGCGCGGCCCGCTCGCCGGCGACCCCGTCGGCGGCGACCCGCACGGCGAAGCCCTCGGCTCTCAGCCCGCGCTCGAGGAAGTCGGCGATCGCGACCTCGTCCTCGACCACCAGGATCTCCATGGCACCGATGCTAGGCGCCCTCCTTAAGGTCGGATGAGAGTTGGGGGAGCTCGCGGGCTTCACGGATTTCACTTAGGTCTCACCCGATCCGGCGCCGCGCCTGAGCACCAGTGCACTTTCCCCCGCCTTGATTCGCCCCGACCTCGGCCGTAGGGTCCAGGGCGGATGAAGTGGGTCTCGTCTCCCGTCGCCGTTCTCTTGATCGCGCTTGCGTGCGGGGCGTTTTCCGCTGCCAGCGCCGGCGCGGCGACGATCGAAGTCACCTCGACGATGGACGGCAGTTTCGACGACGTCGGTTGCGACCTCCGGGACGCGATCAATGCGGCGAACCTGAACGAAGACGTGGGCGAATGCCCTGGCGATAGCGCCGGGGCCGACACGATCCTGCTCGAAGGCGGGGAGGAATACGTGATCGAACGGCACGGGGTCGACAACGCCAACGCGGAAGGCGATTTCGACATCGAAGGGCCGGTGACGATCAAAGCGACCGGCAGCGGCCTGGCGACGGTCGACGCCAACAACGTCTTCAGCGCCGGCGGGGCACAGGACGCCGACCGGGTCTTCGAGGTTCGCCCCGAAGCAGGTTCGGTGACGCTCGAACGGCTGAAGATCACCGGCGGCTTCTTCGAAGTTCCGCCGCTCGGGATCTTCATCGGCGGCGGTGGGGTCTACAGCCAGGCGGATCTGACCCTGCGGGACTCCGAAGTCGTCGGCAACAAGGTGATCGGGATTCCCTACCTGGCGGGCGGCGGTGTCTTCACCGAGGGCCCCCTCGGCAAGCTGACGATCGAAGGCAGCACGATCGCCGACAACAGCCTCGAATCGATCAACAGCGGGAAATCCCAGCAGGCCGTCGGGGCCGGAATCGCTGCGATCAACGGGGCCAAAGACCTGACCATCGTCAACAGCACGATCGCCGGCAACACGATCATTCGGGGCACCGGGGCCGAAGGCACGCTGATTGGGGGTGGGATCTACGCCAGTGCCGTGCGCACCGGCGCGCCGGCGACGCTGCGCAGCGTCACGATCGTCCGCAATACCGCCGAGAACGTCGGCGGCGCCGAGTTCAACTCGGTGACGATGAGCGGCACGATCATCGCCGCCAACACGACCAGCCTCTCGGACAGCAGCGAATGCAGGACCACCGCTGCGCCGGTATCTCTGGCCGGCAACCTCGTCGGCGCCGCCGAAGCCGCGGGCGGATGCGATTTCGGCAACGGGGGAGACCTCTACGGGACCAAGGGCGCGCCGATCCAGCCCAACCTCGGGACCCTGGTCAACAACGGCGGCCTCACCCGCACGCCGGCCCCGAACAGCGGCAGCCCGGCGATCGACCTCGGCGGGCCCTGCCCCGAAACCGACCAGCGGGGCCTTTTCCGTGCTGCCGCGCCACCCTGCGACGCGGGCGCGGTCGAGGTGGGGGCGAGCGCGACGCCGCCGAAAGAACCGGAAGGGCCAAAGGAACCACAGGGCCCGGCAGCGCCGACCCCGCCCGCTCAGCCGGCACCTGCTGCCCCGACCCGGCCGGCCCTCGCCGCCGGGCTCGCCCTGGCGAGCAAGCCGAAGCTGAGCGGTTCCGCCCACGGCCGGCTCACCGTCGACAGCGGCATCCTCGCCAGCTGTCCCGCCGGCGGCCCGGCCTGCTCCGGCCGCCTCACCGCGGCCCCGCCGGTGGCCCCGAAGAAGGGCTCCGGCAAGCCGCGCAGCTTCGGCGCGGCGAAGATCTCGCTGGCCCCCGGGGCCTCCCAGACCGTGACCCTGAAGCTCACCGCAGCCGCCTCCGGCCTCGCCCGCGAAGCCGGCAAGCTGCGGCTCAAACTCGCCGCCTCCCTCGAAGCCGCCGGAGTGACGCCGGCGACGGCGACGCGGACCGCGACGGTCAAGCCCCCCGCCGCCGGCTGAAGGTCCGCGATCAGTTTCCGCTCCGGGTGGAGTGGAAGGGTGCGGAGAGGGAAGTACAGGTGACATGGGTGAGTCGAGCGCGGAGCGCGGCAACGCCGGATTCGGCCGTGGTGCGGTCGTCCTGGCCGGCGCGGCTCTGCTCGCCTCGTTCGCGATCGGCTGCGGGGGAGGAGGTTCGAGCAGCGGCGCCACGGGGGAGACCGCAGCGGACTCAGGCTCGAACGGGCAGGCGAACCAGCAGAGCGAGATCAACCGGGGGATCAAAGGCGAATCGCCGACGGCCGAAGCCGCCTCGAAGGCGCGGATTAGCGCCGCCGACTGCGGCCGGCTCGCGAAGGCGGCGGGACGGAGCCTCGGGCGCAGGCTCACCCACCAGTCGAGCCCGCATCCGCCGGCCTCCAAATGCACCCTCGCCGGCGGCGGCGCCTCGGTCTCGATTTATCTTGACGCCAGTTTCGCCGCCCACCAGCGCTACTACAACCGGATCGACGAGACGGTTCAGTTCGGGGAAGGCGACCCGGCCCGGAATCCCCAACCGGTGCCGCACGTCGGCGAACGGGCGATCGACAATTCGGCCGCCAGCTGGATCCCGGCGCTCGGCTCGCTGCTGGCGGTGCGAGGGAACCGCTGGCTGACGGTGACGATCTCCGTTCCTGGGCAGCCGAGCCGCCGCCAGCGCGACGAGGCCGCCGACCTGGCGCTGCTGGGCTTCCACCTGACGCCGCCCTAGGGCCGTCAGGCGGTTTCACGGACGCGGGCCGGATGTAAGGTGAACCGATGAGCGGGCTTGAGGGCCAACGCCGTGGGAACGGAGGGCCGGTGGCCGCGGTTCGGCGCGGGCCGCGCGAGCCCTCGCTGGACGAGGCGCGGGTGCTGCTGGCGAGCCGGCTGCGGGAGCGGCGGGGCGAGGTGGAGGCGGCGATCGCGACCCGCGTCTACGCGATCGCCGACCCGCGGGAGGTGCGCGACCCGAGCTACGAGAGCGATCTGCAGGCCGCCGTCCGGGCCGCCGTCGAGCACCGGTTGGAGGGATTGGAGATGGGCGAGCGGCGGGCGCCGGAGGTGCCGGCGGTGCTGCTGGCGCAGGCGCGGCTGGACGCCCGCGACGGGGTCGAGCTGGACACGGTGCTGCGCCGCTACTTCGCCGGCAACGCCCTGTTCGGCGATTTCCTCGGCGAGGAGGCGGAGCGGTTGGAGGTGCCGAGCTCGACCCTGCGGCGGCTGCTCGCTGCGCAGGCGACGGTGTTCGACCGGATGGTCGCGGCGGTCAGCGCCGAGCACGGGCGCGAGGCGCGGAACCGGCCGAGCGGCACGGCCGAGCGACGGCGGCAGTGCGTGAAGCGGCTGCTTGCCGGCGAGCTGGTCGAAGACTCGGTCCTCGACTACGACCTTGACGCCCACCACCTGGCGGCGATCGCGCGCGGGGAGGAAGGCGAGCGGGTGCTGAGCGAGGTCGCGGCCGCCCTCGGCCGCCGCCTGCTGATCGTCCGCCGCGAGGAGGAGCCGGTCTGGGCGGCCTGGCTCGGCGGCGGCCGGCCGCTGGCGGTCGAGGAGGCGCTCGCCGCGCTCGGCGGGATCGACTCCGACGGCGTCGTCCTCGCCCTCGGCGAGCCGGACGCCGGCCTCGCCGGCTGGCGCAGCAGCCACCTGCAGGCGAAGGCGGCGCTGCCGATCGCCGAACGCCGCGGCATCGGGGCTGTGCGCTTCCTCGACGTCGCCCTGCTCGCCGCGGTCGAACGCGACGAGCTCGTCGCCGCCTCGCTGCGCCGCCTCTATCTGGAGCCACTGGCGGGCTCGCGGGACGGCGGCGCCGCGGCGCGGGAGACCCTCCGCGCCTACTTCGGGGCCGAGCGCAACATCTCCTCGACCGCCGCCACGCTGGGGGTCGACCGCCGCACCGTGCGCAACCGGCTGCGCGCGGTCGAGCAGCTGCTGGGCCGGCCGCTGCGCGAGGTCGCGGTCGACCTCGAGGTCGCCCTCCGCCTCGACTGCTAGATGGTTGATCCCACGACTAGGCACACCTGGATGACGCGCCTGGCACCCTGCGCGGATCGGCGTCCTCGGGTTTGCCTTTGCCCACTGGCAAAGGCTGCACCCTGCGTCCTTGATCCGCTTGGCCAGGCACGCCCCCAGTCGCACCTCGCCGTGGAATCAACCATCTAGTTCCCACTCCGGGGAGCCGCCGCCTCTGGGCTCCCCGAAAAGGGACGCCGGCGCCGGTCCGCGGCGAGCGAGGATCGGCCGACGAGCCGCCACGGCGGCAGGCCAAATGGAGGGGGACAGATGAGGGGAAAACTGCTGCTCGGCGGGGCGCTGGTCGCTGCCCTGGCGCTGGTGCTGGCGACGGCGGCGGCCGGGAGCCGCAACGTCTACCGCTCCGGCAACCTCGTCCTCTACGACAACGGCGGCATCTCGCCGACGAAGCTGCCGCGCCACGGCAGCGCTCCGGTCACGGCGCGGATCGAAGGACAGATCAAGACCGCCGACGGCAGCCATCCGCCCGCCCTGCAGCACATCGAAGCGGAGATCGGCAAGACGATCCACATTGACACCGTCGGCCTGCCCGCCTGCACGGTCGGGAAGCTCACCGCGACCACCACGGCGGCGGCGAAGCGGTCCTGTCCGGGCGCGATCCTCGGCAGCGGCTCGGCCGAAGTCGAGGTCGCCTTCCCCGAACAGGCACCGTTCAGCTCGACCGGGCCGCTGGTCCTCTTCAACGGCGGCGTCCACGGCAAGACGACCACGGTCTACCTGCACGCCTACGTCTCCGTGCCGGCGCCGACCGCGGTCGTCGTCCCGGCCGAACTGACCCCGATCCACGATGGCCTCTACGGGACCAAGCTGACCGCGACGGTGCCGAAGATCGCCGGCGGCGCCGCCTCGGCGACGAAATTCCGCCTCATCATCGGCCGCCGCTACACCTACAAAGGCGAGCAGCACAGCTTTGTCAGCGCCAGCTGCCCGAGCGGCACCTACCGGACCAAGGGCGAAGTCGAATTCGCCGACGGCACCGAGATCGCCGTCAACCACGTCTTTCCCTGCACCCCGACCGGGTGAGGCCAGTCCGGCGGGCCATCCACCCGGCCCGCCCCCCCGCCGGTCCCGTCGCGTGGGCGGGACCGGCAGGGGGTCAGGAGTCGGAGCCGCGGACCTCGGCGACGTCCTCGACCCGGCGTGCCAGCTCCGACGTCCTCATGCCCAACGCCTCCGCGAGCGCGCAGAGGACGTTCCAGCTGGGGTTGCGGATGCCGCGCTCGATCCCGGAGAGATAGGTCCAGTGAATGTCCGCCGCCTGGGCCAGGCGCTCGACGCTGAGCTCGTGCTCCAGCCGGACCTGGCGGACGGTCGCGCCCAACTGCTCGGGTCCGGGCCAGTCGGCTTCGGACCCCGGAGTCTCAGTCGTTCGCATCGTTGCTGCCGATCTCGCTGGCAGGCGATCCGGTGGCCGGCAGCGACGAGGCGAGCTGCATCAAGGCGGCGGCATCGAGGCCGAGCTCTTTCAGCACTTTGCGAAGCATTGACCACTCCGGGTTCCCGCCTCTAGTTTCGAGGTGCTGCAAGGTCTTCGTGGCGACGCCGGCTCCAAGCGCGACCGATTCCAGCGTCCGCCCGAATCGCTCCCTTTCCTGACGAATCGCCTGGCCGATCTGGAGGCTGTTCGGGACCATCTCCCAGAAGAATCGCGCTGCCGGCCGCCCGAGTACATAGCCTATGGGCTATGTACAAGCATGCGATAACGGCAGTCCTGCGCCCCACGATCATCCGCAGTTTCGGACTTCGACATTCCGGGATCCCCTTGCGACCGGGGCGAATCGATGTCTCCCCGCTCCTTTGATCGGTTGTGGACGAAGAGCACGGCAGGAGAAGCGTTTCGGGAGGCCGGGAGAGGATCGTGGAATCGGCGGTTCTCGCCATCCTGATTCGCAGTCAACCCCGCGCCCTGACGATGGACGAGGTGTGCGCGGAGTTGAATGCCTATTCGGAGGTTCCGGAGCCGTCGGCCACGGTGGAGCAGGCGGTCGAGGGCTTGGCAGGCGTCGGACTGGTGCTTCGAAGCGGAGACGCTCTCGAGCCGACCGCGGCCTCGCTTCGGGTGGTCGAACTGGAGCTGGGCATATGACGACTTCGATCCATCTGGGACCGGCGCGGTGCAATTTCGCTCACCGGAACTACATTTCGTAGCGGTGAAGATTGCTGATGAGATTCTCGTCGCGGAGGCGGGGCGGAGGCTTTCCGAAGCGGCGCCTGGAGCGAAGGTGATCGTTTTCGGCTCTCGCGGGCGTGGTGATGCGGGTCCGAACTCGGATCTCGACCTGTTGGTCATCGAGCCGGGCGACGTGGTCGAGCGGCGCGCCGAGTCGGCTCGCCTGAGGCGACGTTTGCGCGGGCTCGGTGTGGCGCTCGACCTCATCGTCGTCAGCAAGCAGCAAGCAGAGGAATGGGGTCACTTCGAGGGTTCGCTGCTGAACGAGGCTCTGCGCGAGGGTCGGGTCCTTGTCGAGGCCTGAGGCCGGTGACAAGGCGAGGGTGCTTGCCCGCAAGGCCGAGGGGGATGCGAAGGCGATGCGCCGCCTCGCCACAGATGCGGAGATCGACGACGACGCGGTCGGATTCCACGCTCAGCAGGCGATCGAGAAGTGGCTGAAGGCGGTGATCGCGGTGCGCGGGCTGCCGGAGGAGCGGGTCCACGATCTCGGTCGCTTGCTGGAAATCCTCGATGAGGCGGGTGCCACTCCTCCCCCTGGTGCCGACTGGCTCGACGATCTGACCATCTACGCCGTGCCGATGCGCTACGCCGATCTTCTCGACACCGAGCCGCTTGACCGCGGTCGCGTTCTCGCCCTGGTCGACTCGGTTAGCCAGTGGGCAGAGGAACAGCTGCGCGGGGCTGCCGACTAGAAGATCGCTGCGCTCAGGCGCGGGGGAAGGCGGTGGCGAGGAGGCCGGCGACTTCGCCGGCCGAGTCGCGAGTGAGGCTGCCGCCGCGGTTGATCTGCCAGGAGAGGCGGCGGGGCGAGAGCACCGGGAAGCCGTCGACCTGGCGGCTGCGGAGCAGCGAAAAGCTGGTCTTACCGAGGCGGCCACTGCAGTCGAGGAAGCAGAAGCTGGCGTGGACCGGCAGCTCCGGGGCCAGCGGCTCGAGCGCCGTGTCGACCGCGTCGCGCTGGCGACTCAGCCGGGCGATCAGGCTGGAGCGGTCGTAGCCGTCGATCGTCAGGCGGCCGTCGCGGTGGGTCCTGATCCAGCCGGAGGAGCGTTCGGCGGCGATCACCCAGACGCCGTTCGGGGCCACCGCGAGGTGATCGATGCTGGTGCGGAGGCCGGGCAGCGCGCGGTCGTGGAGGACGATCGCCTCGGGGCACTCGCGGGCCAGGTGGGCGCCGAGCAGTTCCCTGTCTTCGGCCCCGGCCTGCAGGGTGGAGACCCAGCCGAGGCCGGATTTCTCAACTAAGTGGCGATGCTGGCGGCGGGAGCTGGCGCCGGCGACTCCGAGATCGAGCTCGGGGCGGTCTTCGACAAGCTGGGCTCCGGCGACACTGTTCACCATTGCTCAATCGGCAGATCCGAGCGATCCTTTAGCCCCGGCCGGCAGGCCTGGACGCGACTAGCGCGTGCGCAGGCGAATCGGGCCCTTGGCCGCGTCGAGGTCGACCGGCTCGCCGCCCTGGGTGACCACGATCCGCTCCGCGGCGACGAGCTCGCGGGCGGCGTCGCGGATCAGCGGCATAAGTGGCCGGAAGTCGCCCTCGCCGGCGAGGGCGCGGGCGGCGTCGGAGGGGCAGATCGTCTTCTCCGGCCCGCGCTCGGCGAGCAGTTCGAGGATCGCTTCGCGGGCCTCGGCGCGATCGGGCTTGGCGGCCATCGCCCGAGGTTAGGGGCCGGACCCGGCCGGGGGTCCTGGGAGGCGTCGTGAGGAGCTCGGAGGGCGCTCCGGGCGCCACTTCCATACCTTCTGGACCGATAGAGTTGGGAATGGCGCAGGCCGCCGCTCCGCCGCGGTCCGGGTTCCGCTACCGTCCCGCTCCCGCCCTTCCGCAAAGCCGTTTTCGAAGGGGCTGGGTGGGGGCCGCGCGAGAAGCTCGGCCCCCCGGCGTTATCAGCAGCAGATCCCACCAAGACGATGACCGCAGACAGCACCGATACGACCGTCCGGGGCGACGCCGCCGGCCTCGAGCTCTCCGACCTCGACACCCTCGAGGCGGAGTCGATCTTCGTCATCCGCGAGGTGATCGCCGAGTTCGAGCACCCGGTGATGCTGTTCTCCGGCGGCAAGGACTCGGTGCTGATGCTGCATCTGGCGAAGCGGGCCTTCGCGCCGGCGCCGATCCCGTTCCCGATCATGCACGTCGACACCGGGCATAACTTCCCCGAGGTGCTCGAGTTCCGCGACCGCGTCGCCGCCGAGCTGGGGCTGCGGCTGGAGGTCGCCTCGGTCCAGGAGATGATCGACCAGGGTCGGGTCAAGGTCTCCCATCCGCTGGAGAGCCGCAACCGCCACCAGACGGTCGCCCTGCTCGACGGGATCCAGAAAGGCGGCTTCGACGCCGTCTTCGGCGGCGGCCGCCGCGACGAGGACAAGGCCCGCGCCAAGGAGCGGGTGCTCTCCTTCCGCGACCGCTTCGGCCAGTGGGACCCGAAGAACCAGCGCCCCGAGCTCTGGTCCCTCTACAACGGCCGCCACCGCAAGGGCGAGCACATCCGCGTCTTCCCGATCTCCGACTGGACCGAGCTCGACGTCTGGCGCTATCTCGCCCGCGAGGGGGTCGAGCTGCCACCGATCTATTTCGCCCACGAGCGCGAGGTGGTCGAGCACGAGGGCCTGCTGATGGCCGTCAACGAGTTCTTCCCGCTTCCCGAGGGGGCCGAGTCGCGCACCCAGATGATCCGCTACCGGACCGTCGGCGACGCCACCGCGACCGGCGCCGTCGCCTCCGAGGCGACCGACTACGAGGCGGTGATCGCCGAAACCGCCGCCTCGCGGATCACCGAGCGCGGCGCCACCCGCGGCGACGACCGCTTCTCGGAAGCCGCGATGGAGGACCGCAAGCGGGAGGGCTACTTCTAGTGGCCGCGCAGCTGCCCGCGAGGGGGATCGCCTGATGGCCGAGATGCTCCGCATCGCCACCGCCGGCTCGGTCGACGACGGCAAGTCGACCCTGATCGGCCGCCTCCTCTACGAGACCAAATCGATCTTCGAGGACCAGCTCGAGTCGATCGAGAAAACGTCGCAGAAACGCGGCGACGAGGGGACCGACCTGGCGCTGCTGACCGACGGGCTGCGGGCCGAGCGCGAGCAGGGGATCACGATCGACGTCGCCCACCGCTACTTCGCGACGCCGAAACGCAAGTTCGTGATCGCCGACACCCCGGGCCACATCCAGTACACGCGCAACATGGTCACCGGCGCCTCCAACGCCAACCTGGCGCTGCTCCTAGTCGACGCTCGCAAAGGCGTGCTCGAACAGACCCGCCGCCACGCCCTGCTCTCCTCGCTGCTGCGGGTGCCGCACGTGATCCTCTGCGTCAACAAAATGGACCTGGTCGACTACGACGAGGGCGTCTTCGAGGAGATCCGCGCCGAGTTCAAAAACTTCGCCACCCGCCTCGACGTCCACGACCTCGGCTACGTGCCGATGTCGGCACTGCGCGGCGACAACGTCGTCACCCGCTCGCCGGAGATGCCCTGGTTCGACGGGCAGCCGCTACTGGGCCAGCTCGAGGACGTCTTCATCGCCTCCGACCGCAACCTGGTCGACAACCGCTTCCCGGTCCAGTACGTGATCCGCCCGCAGGTGAGCGAGCACCGCGACTACCGCGGCTTCGCCGGCTCGGTCGTCGGCGGCGTCTTCCGGGAGGGCGACGAGGTGATGGTCTTGCCCTCGCGGAAAACCTCGAAGATCGCCGCGATCGACACTCCGGACGGGCCGATTCCCCAGGCCTTCCCGCCCGCGGCGGTGACGCTGCGGTTGGAGGACGAGATCGACATCTCCCGCGGCGACCTGATCTGCCGCCCCTCCAACAGCCCGACCGTCGACAACGGCTTCGAGGCGATGATCTGCTGGTTCGACGAGACCTCCTCGCTGCGGACCGGCATCGGGGCGCCCTACCAGCTGAAGCACACCACCAAGTGGGCGGCCGCCGAGGTCGAGGACCTGCGCTACCGGCTCGACGTCGACACCCTGCACCGCGACCTCGAGGCGGAGACGCTGGAGGTCAACGACATCGGCCGGGTCGCGATCCGCACCGCCTCGCCGCTCTTCTACGACACCTACCGGCTCAACCGGACCACCGGCAGCTTCATCCTCGTCGACCCCGGCACCGACCGCACCGTCGCTGCCGGGATGATCATCGGCGCCGCCGGCGAGCCGGCGCCGACCGACGCGGGCGAGGCCGCGGTCGAGACCGCCGAGCCCGGTGCCGGCGCCGCGGTGGCGACGCCGGTCGCGACCAACATCACCTTCCATCCGAGCCAGCTCGCGCGCGAGGAGCGCTTCGCGGCGCTGGGGACGAAGGGGGTGACGGTCTGGATGACCGGCCTCTCCGGCTCCGGCAAGTCGACGATCGCGACCGCGGTCGAGCACACCCTGGTCGGATCCGGCCAAGCGGCGTTCATGCTCGACGGCGACAACCTCCGCCACGGCCTCAACTCCAACCTCGGCTTCAGCGCCGAGGACCGGGCCGAGAACGTGCGTCGGGTCGGCGAGGTGGCGAAGATCCTCGCCGAAGCCGGGACGATCGCGATCGTCTCCCTGGTCAGCCCCTTCGCCGCCGACCGCGAGCTGGTCCGCCAGGTCCACCGCGAAGCGGAGATCCCCTTCTACGAGGTCTTCGTCGACACCCCGCTGGAGGAGTGCGAACGGCGTGACCCGAAGGGGCTCTACGCGAAGGCGCGGGCGGGCGAGATCAAGGACCTGACCGGCGTCGGCAGCCCCTATGAGGCGCCGGCCTCGCCCGACCTGGTGACCGACGCGGACCTCGAGACCGCGGTCCGCCAGGTCCTCGGCCTGCTCGACTGAGCGCGGCGTCGGCGCACCGGGCGCCGAACCCCGGGCGCTAAATTCGCTCGCGCAACTCGCGGGCGCCGGCCTCGAGCGTGTGGGCCTCGTCCTCGAGCTTGCGCTCGCGTCGCGCGATCTCCTCGTCCATCTGTTTCGAGCGGGCGTGGAAGAAGGCGCCGAAGGAGCCGGCGAGGGTGGCGACGACGGTAATCGCCCAGATGTCGAAGAAGAGCTCGAGGACCTTGCCGAAGTCCGTCTTCGGCGCCGCTACCGAGGAGGCGGTGAGCAGCTGCGAGGTGGAGAAGAGGAAGGCGTCGAAGAGATTGTGGATTTCGGTCCCCCTGGCGTGGCGCTCGGTGAGATAGACGACCAGCGTGCAGACCAGGGCGGCGACGAGGGTGGCGCCGGTGATGATCGCGAGGCGGCGGCGCAGGTGGGTGTGGGTCGGGGTCTCGCCGCGGGCGACGGCGATCATCTCGCGGTGGGCGCCTGTCTGGCGGTGATGGCTTTTCATCGGGCCGGATTATCGCGCCGGTGGAGGCGGTGCGGCCCCGCGGACCAAGCGCCCCGCGGGACGGTCTCTGGATCGGCGGGATTAGGTGCTAGGCGACGCCCAGCTCGGGGTTGGATGCGTGGCTCGGGCGGGGGCGCTGGTGCCAGGCCTCGCGGGCGACGAGGAGGGCGAGGAGGGCGATCGCGGTGCCGAAGACCTCGAAGGTCGTCTCGACTCCGAGCGAGCTGACGACGAGGCCGGCGAGGACCGCGGGGACGCTCAGCGAGAGGTAGGCGACGACGTAGAAGGCGGCCATCGTCGCTGCCCGGTGCTCGGGCGGGATCGCCGCGGAGAGACTGCGCAGGCCACCGAGGAAGGCGACGCCGAAGCCGGCGCCGGTGACGATTGCGCCGATCGTGAACAGCAGCGCCGAGCTCGTCGCCGAGGCGGCGACGACCAGGCCCATCCCTGCGGCCAGGGCGAAGGAACCGTAGACGGCGCCGGCCCAGGGCGCGGTCCGGCCGAAGAGGAGCTGGGAGAGGGCGCCGGAGATCGCCAGCATGAAGGGACTGAGGCCGGCGACGAGGTGGCTGTCGGTGCCGTAGAGGAGGGCGGAGAGCTGCGGCCCGAGCGAGAGGAAGAGGCCGCCGATCGACCAGGAGGAGAGGACGGCGAGCGCGGCGAGGAGGAAGGGGCGGCGGGCGACCGGCGGCACGTAGGGCCGCGCCGGGGTGAGGCGGAAGCGGGCGTCGGGGGCGACCTCGACCGGCTCGCGCAGGCGCCAGGCGAGGGCCAAGGCGGCGAGGAAGAGGACCAGCAGGAGGACGTAGGGGAGGACCCGCGGGGCGGGCAGGTACTCGACGATCGCGGCCGAGATCAGGGCGCCGCTGCCGAGGCCGACGGTCGAGGCGACGCCGTTGGCGAGGCTGACCGAGACCGGGTCGCGGTCGGGATGGAGGTCGAGCAGGGCGGCGCTGGCGGCGCTCAGTGCCAATCCGGTCGCCAGCCCCTGGATGCCGCGGGCGACGAACAGCCAGGCAACGCTCTCGGCGAGCATGAAGGGGACGGTGACGACGGCCAGGGTGGCGAGCGAGAAGACCAGCACCGGGCGGCGGCCGACCTCGTCGGAGAGCCGACCGGCGAGGACCAGGGTGGCGAGGACGCCAAAGGCGTAGGTGGCGTAGACGAGGGTGAGGACGAGCGAGCTGAAGTGCCACATCTCCGCATAGGTGCCGTAGAGCGGCGAGGGAGTGCTGGAGGCGAAGAGGGCGAGGCCGATCACCGCGGCGGCGAGGAAGTAGGCGAGGCGAGGGCCGAGGGTCTTGCCGGGAGCGGGGAGGATGGTGGCGGCGGGCATCTGGTTCGTCCTCTCGATTCAGTGTTTCCAAATCTTTGGAACTTCCATAGTTGTAGCATGTACCCGATGCCGGCGACCGAAACCTCAAAGGGAAAACGGGCGGAGCGGAGTTCGCGTGAGACGCCGAAAGCCGCCAGTCCCGGGCGCACCGATCGCATCCGCCACCCAGACGCCGAGGCGCTCGACCTGGCGACGATCATGCGCACGCTCGGCGACCCGCTGCGGCTGGAGATCGCTCGCTTCCTCGCCGAGGACGCCGGCGAGACCCTCTGCGGCGACCTCTACGACCGCTTTCACCTCCCCGCCTCGACCGGCAGCTATCACCTGCGCCTGCTCCGCGAGGCCGGCGTCACCCGCAGCCGCGCCGCCGGCACCCAGCGCCGCATCAGCCTCCGTCGCGACGACCTCGAGTCCCGCTTCCCGGGCCTGGTCGAGCTGGTCCTGCAGAGCTAACGCAGGCGTTCAGCGCTGGGCGGTCGGGCGAATCACCGTCTCGGAGAGCGAGACCGAGTGGGGGAGGGAGAGGGCGAAGGCGATCACCGCGGCGACGTCGGCGGCGGCGAGCGAGCCGATCTTCTCGTGGGCGGCCTCGATCGCGGCGCGGGCGCGCCCGTCGCTGGAGTGGGAGGCGAGCTCGCTCTCGACCAGGCCGGGCTCGACCAGCAGCACCCGGACCGCTGGCGCGAGCTCCTTGCGCAGCGCTTCGGACCAGCCGATCATCCCCCACTTGGTCGCGTCGTAGACCGAGGAGGTGCGGCTGGAGCCGCGGCCGGCGAGCGAGGAGACGTTGACGACGTCGCCGCCCCGCTCCCGCAGCTGCGGCAGGAAGGCGGCGGTGGCGCTCATCGCTCCGAGCAGGTTGACCTCGACCATCTGCCGCCGCTCCTCGTCGAGGTCGTCGGCGAACTCCGAGAGCTTCATCACCCCGGCGTTGTTGACGAGCACGTCGGCCTGGCCGAGCTCGGCGGCGACCCGCTCGGCGGCCGCGTCGAGCGAGGCGCGATCGGTGACGTCGGCGGGGACCGCGAGCGCGAGCGGCGCGTCAGGCGAAGCCGCCGCGGTTGGGTTCGCGGCCGCATCTGGGCCGGCGTTCCACCCCGCGACGGACGTCCCGTCGCCGTTCAGCTCCGCCGCGAGCGCCTCGATCCGGTCAGTGCGCCGGGCGAGCAGGGCCACCTGCATCCCCGCTCCGGCCAGGGCCCGCGCGGTCGCCTCGCCAATCCCGCTCGAAGCGCCGGTGACGACCGCGACACGCCCGCTTCCCTCCATCGGCGGAGCCTAACCGCGCCCGCTCAGGAAACGGCAGCCGGCCCCGCCAGCTCATGGGCGGCGCGGAGGCCGGTGGCGAAGGCGCGCACCGCGTTCAACTCGGCCGCGTCGGCGGCCCCACCGACCACCCGAAACGGCACCCCGGCCTGCTCCAGCAGCGGCACCAGCCCCGCGTTCGGCTCCTGCCCCGCCGCGACCACGACCCGGTCGGCGTCAACCAGCTCGACCCCGTCGGCCGTCTCGATCTCAACCCCGTCCGCCCCAATCCGCCGGTAGCTGAGATCGGTCCGCGTCTCCACCCCCGCCCTGCGCAGCGCCTCCAACCAAACCCACCGCGTAGTCACCCCAATCCCACCCCCAACTCGTCCCCGCCGCCGAATCAACGTCACCGCCGGCCGCCCGTTCGCCGCTGCATCACTTTTAGGTGCCATAGGCCCTAAAAACGATGCAGCGATGGAGCTAGCCGGTGGAGTGACCCCATGCTCGCGAAGGAAGGCCTCCGCCGCCGGCTCGGGCGACTCGACGTGCGTGAGCAGGTGAGCGAGATCGACCCCGATCCCCCCGGCCCCGACAATCGCGACCCGCTCCGCGGCGCCGACCCCGTCCCTGAAGGCCGTTGCGTAATCGAGCGCCACCTCCGCCCCGGGAATCTCAACCTCGCGCGGGACCACGCCGGCAGCGAGGACAACCGCAGCGGCTTCGGAGAGCATCCCCGAGTCCTCCTCGCCGACCGTCCGTCCCAACTCGACCTCAACCCCCAGGCGTTCCAACTCCCGCTCGAAGTACCGGATCGTCTCCCCATAGACCTCCTTGCCTGGAACCAGTCGTGCGAGCCGAAACTGCCCGCCGAGCTCGTCACCAGCCTCCAGCAGTCGCACCCGCTGCCCCAGTTCAGCGAGAGCCCGCGCCGCCTCCATCCCGGCGGGCCCGCCGCCGATGACGACGTAACGCGCAGGGAGATCGGGTGATCCTCCCGCCGCTGCTTCGCAGGAGTTCGTCGGGAGGATCACCCGATCTCCCCGGGGGAACTGGCGCTCGTGGCCGGCGCGCGGATTGACGAGGCACGAGACGTGGCCGGCTGAGAGCGATCGGTCGACGCACGCTTGGTCGCAGGCGATGCAGACGTTTACCGGGGCGCCGTCACGCTCGCGTCTGATCAACTCCGGGTCAGCGAGAAACGGCCGAGCCATCGAGACCAAGTCGGCGTCGCCGGCGGCGATGATCGCCGCCGCGTCGGCAAGGCGGTTGACGCGGTTCCCGGCGATAACGGGGACGCCGGTCTCGTCACCCCTCCCGGCGCCATCCTCTTCTTCCCCGCTGCTATTCCCTACCGCCCGCCGCAGAGCTCCAGCCCAGGGTGCGAAGACTCCCGCCGGCACGGGGCCCTGCACGGTCGGAACCCGCGATTCGTGCCAGCCGACGCCGGCGTTCAGCGCATCGACCCCCGCCGCCGCCAGCGCCACTGCGAAAGCCTCGACATCCTCCTGGCTCCGCCCGCCCGGCATCAGGTCCACCGAGGTGATCCGGAAGATCAGCGGGAAGTCCGGTCCGACCGCGTCGCGCACCGCGCCCGCCAGCTCGACCCCGAAACGCACCCGCCGCTCCGCGTCCCCGCCCCAGCTGTCGTCCCGCTGGTTGGTCAGCGGCGAGAGGAACTGGTCGACCAGGTAGCCCTCCGAGCCCATCAGCTCGACCGCGGCGAAGCCCAGCTCGACAGCCCGTCGCGCCGCCGCCACGAACTCGCCGATCACCTCCCAGACCTCCTCCTCGCCCAGCTCCCGCGGCACTTCCCGGGTCAGCCGGCCGGCGATCGGCGACGGCGCCACCGGCTCGGCGCCGGTCCGCGCGCCGTTCGCGTAGCGCCCGGCGTGGAAGAGCTGTAGGGCGATCGCCGCCTCGGTCCCCTCGACGCAGGCCGCGACCCGCTCCAGCGCCCGCGCCCCGGCGTCCTCGTTGACAAAGCCGTAGTCGGCGTCCGCCGCCCCGGCCCGCGAGACCGCCCAGCCGCCGGTGACGACGAGGCCGGCGCCGCCCTCGGCCCGCTCGCGATAGAAGGCCGCCAGCCGCTCGCCGGCGTCGGGCTCGGCTTCGTAGCCGAGGTGCATCGAGCCCATCACGATCCGGTGCGGCAGCCGCAGAGCCCCGACCGAAGCCGGCCGGAAGACGGAGGAGAGCTCAGCCGCCATCGGGCGCGGCCTCGGCCGCGCCCTGGCGCCGCTCGGGCAGTCGCAGCGGCCCGGTCGCGTCGTCGAAGAACGGCGGCGAGACGATGCTGAGGCCGCCGTCGACGACCAGCGACTGTCCGGTGACGTACTCGGAGCGCGGTTCGAGCAGGAACTCGACGCAGTCGGCGACCTCTTTGACGCTGCCCTGGCGCGCCTTCGGGATCTTCGGCAGGACGTCCTCGTGCAGGTCGGGCATGCCCTCGACGTCGTAGAAGTAGGCCGAGGAGTCGGACTCGATGATGCCGCCGTTGACCGCGTTGACGTTGATCCCCAGCGGCGCGAACTCGACCGCCATGTAGCGGACCCAGGCCTCGACCGCGGCCTTGGCGGCGCCGAGGTTGGCGTAGGTGGGGTAGGCGCGGATCGAGCCGTAGCTGGAGAGGACGACGATCCGGCCCCCCTCGTCCATCTGCTCGACCGCGCGCTGGGCGCCGAGGACGAAGGCGCGGACGTTCATCGCGTAGGAGCGGTCGAGGTTGTGGACGCCGAGGTCGCGGATCGACTTGAAAGACGATGCAGCCGCGTTCGAGACGAAGTAGTCGAGGCGGCCGAACTCCTCGCGGGCGGCGTCGAAGAGGTCGTGGATCTGCTCCGGGTCCTCGATGTCGGCCTGGACGGCGATCCCCTTGCCGCCGGCCGCTTCGAGCTGGGCGACGACCTCCTTCGCCAGCTCCTCGTTCTGCTTGTAGTTGACGACGACCGAGCCGCCCTGAGCCGCCAGCGAGAGCGCCAGCGTGCGGCCGATCCCGCGCGAGGAGCCGGTGATCAGCGCCACCTTGCCGGCGGCGTAGCCGAAGGAGCCGGGGCGCTCCGCCTCGGGCCCGCCGCCCGCCGCGGCGCTCACGCGCCCCCCGTCCGGTCGCCGGTCGAGCCGTGGAAGGGGGCGAAGACCTCACGGGCGATGATCGTCTTCTGGATCTCGTTCGTGCCCTCCTCGAAGCGCTGGGCGCGGGCGTCGCGGTAGACCCGCTCGATCGGCTCCGAGGCCCAGAAGCCGATCCCGCCGTGGGCCTGCAGGGCCTTGTCGGTGACCGCGGCGAGCATGTTGACCGCGGTCAGCTTCGCCATCGAGGAGAGGATCGCCGCCTCCGGGTCGCCGGCCTCCCAGCGCCGCGCCGCGTGCAGGGCCAGCTGCCGGGCGGCTTCGATCTCGGCGGCGTTCTCGGCCAGGGCAAAGGAGATCGCCTGGCGGCCGGAGAGCGGCTTGCCGAAGGTGACCCGCTTGGTTGCGTGCTCGGCGGCCAGCTCCTGCGCCCGCCGGGCCAGGCCGACGCAGGTCATCGCGACCGCGATCCGGCTCGGGGTGAGGAAACCGCCGAAGGCGACCTGGAGGCCGTTGCCCTCCTCGCCGAGGCGGTCGGCGACCGGGACCGGGGCGCGGTCGAAGACGAGGTGGGCGTGGTCGGTGCCGCGGACCCCGAGCGACTCGCCCATGTCCTCGACCTTGACGTTCGGGGTGTCGCGGTCGACGAGCAGCGCCACCGTCCCTTCGGCACCTTTGGTCCCGGCCAGGCGGGCGAAAAGCAGCCAGCGGTCGCAGCTGACCCCGAAGGTGATCAGGTGCTTCTCGCCGGAGAGGAAATAGGTGTCGCCGTCGCGCTCGACCTCGCAGCGCAGGTCGGCGCCGGTGCCGGCGGTCGGCTCGGTCAGGGTGAAGGCGACGGTCATCTCGCCGGTCACCGCCGGCAGCACGTAGGCGTCGCGCTGCTCCTCGGTGGCGAACTGGTCGACCGAGCGCCAGACGCCGTTGGCGACGTGGACGATCATCCGCAGCGAGGCGTGCGACATCGAGAACAGCTCAAGCAGCTCGAGGTAGCGGGAGAAGGCGATGCCGCGGCCGCCGTACTCCGCTGGCCCGGCCAGCGAGAGGAAGCCGCGCTGCTTCAGCTCCGCCCGCAGCTCCGGCGGCACCGCCCGCTCCGCCTCGATCCGCCGCGTCCACTCCTCGCCCTCCGCGGCGACGTAGGCGGCGATCTCCGCTTTCAGCGCCGCGAACTCCTCCTCGTCGATCGCCTCCGGGGCCGAGATCGGTGCCTGGTTCAACTCACTCTCTCCTTGTCGCTGGGGCGGGTGGGGCCCGCGGCGCGCAGCTCCTGGGCGCGCTCGCGGAGGACGAACTTCTGGATCTTCCCACTCGGGGTACGGGGCATCCGCTCGATCAGCTCGACCCGCTCGGGCCAGTAGTAGCGGGAGACCTCGCGGCCGTCGAGGTAGGCCTGGACGGCCGCCAGGTCGAGCGCGCCGCCACCGACGCTCGCGCCATCGCCGCCGTCGCGGGCCGCGACCACGAAGGCGCAGGCGCGCTCGCCGAGGCGCTCGTCGGGCATCGCCACGATCGCCACCTCCTCGACCAGCGGGTGCTCGTGCAGGAGCTGCTCGATCTCCGCCACCGGCACCTTCTCGCCGCCGCGGTTGACCACGTCCTTGACCCGGCCGGTGATCCGCAGGTAGCCGTCGGCGTCGATCGTCGCCAGGTCGCCGGTCCGGTACCAGCCGTCCTCGGTCATCGCCTCGGCGGTCAGGTCGGGGCGGTCGAGGTAGCCCTCGAAGAGGCAGCGGCTGGTCACCTGGTAGTTGCCCTCCTCGCCGGGCGGCAGCTCGCGGCCGGCGTCGTCGACGACGCGGATCCGGGTCCCGGCCAAGGCGCGGCCGTCGGTGCCCCAGACCTTCTCCGGGTCGTCGCCGGGGGCGGCGAGGGCGCCGAGGCAGGACTCGGTCGAGCCCCAGGCGCCGCAGACGGCGGCGCTCAGCGTCTCCGTCGCCCGCTGGGCGAGCGCGCGCGGCACCGCAGCGCCGGTGACGACGAAAATCCGCAGCGCCGGCGGCGTCTCCGCCGCGCCCGACTCGACCACGCGGACGAGGTCGGCGAGGAACGGCGTCGCCGCCTGGACGAAGGTGCCCTCCCACTCGGCCAGCGCCCGGGCACCGCGAAGCGGCTCCCAGACGTCCTGGATGATCTGCCGCGAGCCGAGGCAGAACGCCAGCCAGGTTCCGTAGAGCAGCCCGGTCTGGTGCGCGAGCGGGGTGGGGATGTACATCGCGTCGTCGCGACCGAGGCCGAGGTGCTCGACCTCCATCATCGCCGCCCGGGTGAGCGCGTCGTAGCGGTGCAGGACGCCCTTCGGCTCGCCCGAGGTGCCGGAGGTGAAGAAGAGGAAGGCAAGCGCCTCGGCGGCGGGTTTCAGCGCCGCAATCGCCTCCCGGTCGGGCCGCTGGGCAGCGAGCGCGGTCGCGTAGTCGTGCCAGGCGACACCACCGCCGTCCGGCAGGGGCGCCGCCGCGTCGGCGGCGGGGTCGGTGTTGGCGACGACGACGACGTGCTCGATCGAGAGGGTCGGACCGGCGCCCTTGCCGTTCGCGCCACCGTCACCCGAGGCCGCGCCCGCCAGCATCGCCGCCACCTCCGCGGCGTGGTCGCGGCCGCGGAAGCGATCGGCGACGACCAGCACCTTGGCTCGCGCCCGTCCCGCCATCTGCTGGATCTCGCGCTCGCGGAAGATCGGCATCAGCGGACAGCAGACGGCGCCGATCTTCATCGCCGCCACGGTCAGCACCGTGAACTCGCCCCAGTTCGGCAGCTGGTAGGCGACGGTGTCGCCGGGCTCGACCCCGAGCGAGAGCAGCAGCGCCGCCGCCCGGTCGGCGTCGGCGTCGAGCTCGGCCCAGGTCCAGGTGCGGGTGGCGCCGGCGCGGACGTCGACGACGGCCGTCTCCTCCGGCCGCTCGCCGGCCCAGCGACCGACCCAGTCGACGATCGGCACCTCGGCCGCCTGGTCGATCGCGACCGACTCGTGCGCCCGCTGCCCCGAGCCCTCGCCGGCGCCGTCGCGCTCGCGGTCGTCCTCGACCGAGAGCTCGAGCCCGATCGCCCGCATGTCGTCGAGGAAGGACGGATAGGAGATCCGATAGGCGTTGGGGTAGGTCAGCGAGCTCTCGCCTTCAGCCCGCGAGGCGGCGACGGTCAGCGCCATGTGGACGCGGTGGTCGTTGAAGGAGGAGAGCGGGGCACCGCGCAGCGGCCGCTCGACCCCGCGGACGACGAGCTCGCCGTCGACCATCTCGACGTCGCCGCCCATCCGGTTCAACTGCAGCATCGAGACCACCCGGTCGGACTCCTTCAGCCGCACGTGCTCGATGTTGTGGAAGCGGGTCTCGCCCGCGGCGAACTGGCCGAGCGCGGCCAGCACCGGCAGCATGTCGGGCATTGGCCGGCAATCGACCTCGACCCCGCGCAGGGCTGTGCCGTCGTGGCGGACGCGGACGGCGCCGCGCTCGTCGATCTCCATCGGCAGCCCCATCTCGGCGACGACGTCGATGAAGTGGGCCTCGGGGTGGTCGATCCGCTCCGAGCTGGTCTCGGTCAGGCCGGGGAAGGAGACGTCGGCGGGGTGCAGCGCGGCGGCGGCGAGGCCGAAGGCGGCGGAGCCGATGTCGGGCGGCAGCGTCACCTCGGTCGGCCGCGCCTCCTGGCCCGGCTGGACCTCGAAGCGGCGCCAATCGTCGGCGACCTCGACCTCGAGCCCGAAGTCCCGCATCATCCTCACCGTCAGCTCGACGTAGGGCCGCTCGTTCAGCTCGCCCTCGACCTCGACCACGGTCGGCCCGGTGGCGAACGGGGCGACGATCAGCAGGCCGGAGATCCACTGCGAGAGGGTGCCGGCGATCCGCACCGTGCCGCCGCTCGGTCGCCGCGGCTGCACCGCGATCGGCGGCGTCGCGTTCGCGGCCCGGAGGTCGATTCCTAGCTCTCCGAGGGCGCCGAGCAGCGGCCCGACCGGGCGCCGCTGGAAGTACTTCTGCCCGGTCAGGGTGACCGGCGAACCGGCCAGCGAGGCGAGGCCGATCATGAAGTAGAGGGTGGTGCCGGAGGAGCCGACCGAGACGCTCTCGCGGACCGGGCTGTAGGGGCCGCCGTCGACTAGGAAGCCGTCCTCCGTCACCTCGATGTCGGTGCCGAGCCCGCGCAGGACTTCGATCGTCGAGCGCACGTGGCGGGCGGCCGAGCGGCCGACGATGCGGCTGCGGCCGGGCGCCAGCGAGGCGAGGATCAGGGCACGGTGAGCGTGGTACTTGGAGGAGGGGACCGGGATGTCGCCACTTAGGCGCCCCGCCGTTTCCCGGATGTAGAGGTGCACAACGGCACCGTATAAGGAGAGCAAGTCGGGGAAGCCGCCAAACCCGACGGAAGCGGGGAGGCCGGAGCCGGCCGGTGCGGGATAATCGGCCGGAATGTCTCGGGTCCCCCAGCAGTGAGCGCCGCGCGCGATCCAGTCGTGACCGGGATCGGCGCGCTGACGCCGGTCGGTCTCGACGCGCCCTCGACCTGGCGGGCGCTGGTCGCGGGGGAGTCGGGGATCGCCCCGATCACCCATTTCGACGGCTCGGCCCTGGCGACCCGGATTGCCGGCGAGGTGAAGGGGTTCGACCCGGTCGAGCATTTAGGCGCCAAGCGGGCCCACCGCGCCGCCCGCTTCAGCCAGCTGGCGATCGTCGCCGCCCGCGAGGCGGTCGCCGACGCCGGCATCGAGGTGGGGGAGATCGCCGAGCGGACCGCGGTCACGATCGGCAGCGCCGTCGCCGGCACCCCGGAGACCGAGGCCAACGTGCTTGCCCTCGAGCGCGAGGGGCCGAAATCGGTCAGCCCCTTCTTCGTCGCCCAGACGATCCCCAACATGGCCGCCTGCGAGGTGGCGATCGACCTCGGCGCCCACGGCCCGGTCAACGCCAGCGCCCTCGCCTGCGCGACCGGCACCTACGCGCTGCTCGAGGCGCGGCGGCTGATTCTCGCCGGCGAGGCCGACGTGGTCCTCGCCGGCGGCGCCGACGCCGGGATCAATCTGGCGATGTTCGCCGGCCTCTCCAACATGGGGCCGCTCTCGGAACGAAACGACGACCCGGCGGCGGCGAGCCGGCCCTTCGACGCCGACCGCGACGGCTTCGTCTTCGGCGAGGGGGCGGTGGTGCTGGTGCTGGAGTCGGCGGCGCACGCCGAGGCGCGCGGGGCCGAGCCCTACGGCCGCGTCGCCGGCGGCTCGCTGACCGCCGACGCCTTCCACATGAGCGCCCCAGAGCCGAGCGGCCGCTACGCGGCGCTGGCGATCGAGCAGACGTTGGAGCGAGCCGGGATCGCGCCGGAGGAGCTCGGCTACATCTGCGCCCACGGCACCGCGACCCGCGCCAACGACGCCTCCGAGAGCCGCTCGATTCGCGCCGTCCTCGGCGACGCCACCGACGCGGTCCCGGTCTCCTCGCCGAAGTCGATGGTCGGCCACCTGATCGGCGCCGCCGGGGCGCTTTCGGCGATGTGCTGCCTGCTGGCGATCCGCGACGGGGTGGTGCCGCCGACGATCAACCTCGAGAGCCCCGACCCCGAGTGCGACCTCGACCACGTCGCGAATGAGGCCCGCGAGGCCCCGGTCCGCGCCGCGATCGCCAACGCCTTCGGCTTCGGCGGCCAGAACTGCGTCGTCGCCCTGACCGCGCCCTAATCGACATTCCGCTGTTCCTTATCCCGACCACATCGGGATAAGGAACAGCTCTAGGCGTCCCAGCCGGCGACTAGGGCGCGGGTGGCGCGGCGGGCGCGCTCGGCGTACTCCGCGGCGGTGAGGTCGCGGCCGCCGCTGGCGCCCCGCGCGGCCAGCACCGCGAGGCCGTTGGTCAGCGCCAGCACGGTGCCGATCAGCTCCAGCGCCGATTCGATGTCGGGGGCGAGCTTGAGCCCGACCGGGACCAGGAGGTCGATCAGCTCGCGCCGGGCCGCCAGCATCTCGCGGCTGTCGCGGAAGCCGAAACGGGCGCCGTGGGTGAGTTCGAAGCCGGCCGGGTTCTCGATCGCGTATTCGACGAAGGCGGCGGCGATCCCCGCCAGCTCCTCGGCCGGCTCGCCGCCGGCGTCGACCGCGGCCGCGAAGCGGTCGCGCAGCTCCTCGGTGGCGAGGACCCCGGCCGCGGCCAGCAGCTCTTCGCGGTCGGCGAAGTGACGGAAGGGGGCGCCGCTGGAGACGCCGCTGCGCCGCGCCGCCTCGGCCACCGTGAAGCCCTCGACTCCGCGCTCGCCGACGATCTCGGTGGCCGAGCGGACCAGGCTCGCCCGCAGGTCGCCGTGGTGGTAGCTGGAGCGCCCCTTCTTCGCCTGCTTTCGGCCTGCCGGTTTGCCCATCGGCCGAGAGGGTAACTTCGTCATAGAATGTAAGTATTACTTACTTACGACTTCGATTCCTGACGAGAGGACTTTCCAGATGGCAGAGGTGAAGGAGACGGCGACGGCGCCGCTCGGCGGCAAGACCGTGAAGCGGATCGGCCTCGGGGCGATGCAGCTCGCGGGCCCGGGAGTGAAAGGCCCGCCAAGCGACCCGGCGGAAGCGGCGGCGGTGCTGCGGCGGGCCCTGGAGCTCGGCGTCGACCACATCGACACCGCCCAGTTCTACGGCCCCGACACGGTCAACGAGTTGATCCGCGAGACCCTCCATCCCTATCCGGAGGGGCTGAAGCTGGCGACCAAGATCGGCGCCCGCCGCGACGAGGCCGGTGCCTGGCTGGCGGCGACCTCGGCAGCCGAGCTGCGCGCCGCGGTCGAGGAGAACCTGCGCGAGCTGCGGATCGAGCGGCTCGCCCTGGTCAACCTGCGGGCAATGGACCCCGACGACACCGACTACCTCGAGCGTGGCATCGAGGTCCTCGCCGAAATGCGCGAGGAGGGCAAGGTCGACGAGATCGGCGTCTCATCCGTCAGCACCGAGGCCGCCGCCCACGCCTTCGAGCGGGCCGAGGTCGCCGCGGTGCAGAACGCCTTCAGCATCGTCGACCAGGCCGACCGCTCGACCCTTGACCTCTGCGCCGAGCACGGCGCCGCCTACGTCCCCTACTTCCCGCTCGGCTCGGCCTTCACCGGCGGCCCGCCGGCGCTGGCCGAAGACGAGGCGATCGCCGCCGTCGCCGCCAGGCACGACGCCACCGCGTCGCAGATCGCCCTCGCCTGGCTGCTCGCCCAGGGCGGCCACGTCCTGCTGATCCCCGGCACCGCCTCGGTCTCCCATCTGGAGGAGAACGTCGCCGCCGGCGAGCTCTCACTCGACGAGGAGGACCTGGAGGAGCTGCGCGGCGTGGTCGAGCTCGGCTCGCCGATGGAGCGCGCCGGCCACTGAGCCGGCGCGGCGGCGGGACGTCAGGCTTTTAGGCCGGCGACGGAGGCTTTCGCCGCCTCGAACTCCTCGTCGCTCAGGTCCCCCTGCCGGTGCAGGGAGCTGAGCTGGGCGAGTTGATCGGCCACCGTCGCCGGTCGCGGCTCGTTCCCGCCCCCGCGGGACCCGGAGGGCAGGTGCGAGCGCAGGGCGGAGCCGATGTCGGTCGCCTCCGCGTCGGGGAATTCGCGCCGGGTCTGGCGGCGAAGCAGCTCCGCTCCGGCCGCGAAGAGGAGGGCGAAGAGCAGCACTCCCAGCGGTTTGCGGAAGGCGGCGATCGGCACCCAGGCAATCAGCGCCAGCCAGAGCAGGAAGGCGCCGATGCCGGCGGCGACGGGTTGATCGCGCAGATACGGCGCCGCCTCGCGTCGCAGGCCGCTCGCCAGCCGCGTCGGCCCGGCCAGCCAGGCGGCAAGCAGGACCAGGATCCCGAAGGCGAGCGCCGAGGTGGCAACCGTGACCAGGAGCGAGGTTCCAATCGACCAGACCGCTTCGACCGCCGGCTTGTTGGCTTCAACCGCGACCAGCGAGTTGACGATCGCGTGCCCCGCGAGGGAGCGCAGGAAGAGGACCAGCGCCCCGGCCGCGACCAGGCTGATGCCGACCGAGCGCAGCGCCTGGCGCCGGCGCGGACCCGCCTGCCAGATCGCCAGGCCGTAGAGCAGCAGGGCGAGCAGGGTGAGGACGATCGGCAGCGAGCGGATCAGCTTGGCGACGCTCTGTCCGGTCGAGATCTGGTCGGAGCGCAGGATCGTCAGCTTGCCCGCGTCGGCGGGAAGCTTCGAGGCGAGGCCTTCGCCGACGCCCAGCTGGCCGCCGACTTCCCGCAGCAGTTCGTTGAGGTCGAGGCTGACTTCCCCGCCTTCGGTCGAGATCGCCCCGCTGCCGCCATCGAGCAGCTTCAGCAGGGTTTCGTGGGCGCCACGGTTGGCGGTTGACCAGAGCGCCTGGACGCGGGGGCTCGCCAGCAGCCGTTCCGCGGCTTTCGGCGCCAGCTGGCTGAGGCCGCCGGCCGCAGGTCTGGCCAGCGCCTGCAGCTGCGGCGGCAGCTCCTTTTCGAGTTCGCCCTTGACGTCGACGTTGGCGAAGAGCTGGTCGGCGAGATAGGCCGAGAGCCGCCCCTCGACCTCCTTGTTCTGGAGCAGCCGGTCACTGGTCCTGACCCAGTTGTCGGTGTTGAGCGCCTGCCGGTTGGCCCAGATCGAGAAGATCGCCGCGATTGCGATCACCGTGCCGAGGACGACCAGGGCGAGGCTGAGCTTGCGGTGGCCAGCGGACCCACCCTGCTCAGGGGTCGCTTGGCGGGACTCGGCTGTTTGGTTGGTCTTCTGCATCCGTGGATGGCCGAGCTTAGGTGCTGGACGGGCGGTATCCCGGCGCCTCGCCGGCGGGCGGGGACCAGGTTCGCCCACCCTCCGCGACCGCGCCGCGCGCCGCCACCCTGCCCACATGCCTGTCCGCGGGGAGGCCGGCGCCTCGCCTCCGTCCGGTTAGGGTCTCTTACGTGGCCCTGCGGATTGCCCTCGCCGAGGACAGCTACATCGTCCGCGAGGGCATCGAGCAGGTGCTGCGGGGTGACGGCGAGATCGAGATCGGGGCGAGCTGCGCGGACATGCCCTCGCTGCTCGCGGCGGTCGAGGCGGACCCGCCGGACGTCGTCCTCACCGACATCCGGATGCCGCCGGGAGGCGAGGACGCCGGGATCCAGATCGCCGCGCGCCTGCGTGAGAGCCATCCCGAGATCGGCGTCGTCGTCCTCAGCCAGTATTCGGAGCCGCGCTTCGTCCTGCGCCTGCTCGGCGACGGGTCCGACGGCCGCGCCTACCTGCTGAAGGAGCGCGTCGCCGACCGCGCCGAGCTGACCCGGGCGATCCGGGCGGTTGCCGAGGGCGGGTCTGTGATCGACCCGAAGATCGTCGAGGTGCTGGTCGCGGCCCAGGCTCGCTCCGAGGACTCCCCGCTGGGCGAAATGACCCCGCGAGAGCTCGACGTGCTGGCCCGGGTCGCCGAGGGCAAGAGCAACGCCGCGATCGCCGAGGACCTGGTGCTGACCAAACGGGCGGTCGAGAAGCACATCAACGCGATCTTCCTCAAACTCGACCTCACCTACTCGCCGGAGGCAGATCAGATCTCGAAGCGGGTCAAGGCGGCGCTGATCTTCCTCGCCGAGGCCGAGTACGGCAGTTAGGGCCCCACCCCGTTGGGTAGGGGTGCGTGCAGGATGGCGCCGGCCGTGCCGAGATGGGACTCTCCCGAGCGATGACCGAGAGGTCCGGACCGGTGACCGTGCTCGCGGTGGACGACCACCCGCGTTTCCTCGAGGCCGCGCGGGCGGTGGTGGAGGCGACGCCGGGGTTCGCCTGGGCGGGCGGTGCCTCTTCCGGCGAGGAAGCGCTCGCGACCGTGGCCGGCGGCGAGCCCGACGTGGTCCTGGTTGACGTCAACATGCCGCAGATGGACGGCTTCGAGCTGACCCGGAGACTGCGCCGCGATCACCCCGGGGCCCTGGTCGCGCTGATCTCGGCCCAGCGGCCCGACGAACTGCGGCAGAGCGGCGGCTCCGAGGAGCACCTTGTCTTCGCCAAGGAGAGCCTGCGCCCGTCCTGGCTCCGGGCGCTCTGGCAGGAGCACCGGGGAAGCGCGCTCGGCGCGAAGTAGGCTGGCCCCGCAGAGGGCCGCTTTGACCAACCGCAGACTCACGGGATTAGGACTGCTTGGGCTGGCGCTCTGCGCGGGCTCAGTCGTCGTGGTCCGGGCCGACCCGGCCGCTTACGCCCGGACCGCGCAGGCGACGATCTCGGTGCTGACCATCGTCGCCCTGCTCGGCGTCGGCCTGTACGCCTGGTACCGCGAACCCGAGGGCCGGTTCGGCGCCGTCCTCTTCGCCACCGGGGTGTGCTGGGCCTTCGTCACCCTCTCCAACTCCGACGACGCGCTGCTCTACAGCGTCGGTCGGATCGCCGGCTGGGTCTTCGAGGTGCTGCTCGCCTACGCGCTGCTGAGCTATCCATCCGGGAGGCTCGAGAGCCGCGCCGCGCGTGCCGTCGTCGTCGGCGGCGCCCTGCTGATCGCGCTGCTCTACCTGCCGACGATCCCCTTCACCGACCAGTTCCCGCTGCCGACTCCGTTCACGAGCTGCACGGCGCACTGCCCGCAGAACTACTTCCTCGCCGGATCGGAACCGTCGTTCGTCGCCGACCTGGTCAAGCCGGTCCGGGACACGCTGGCGATCGTCGTCTACCTCGGCGCCGTCTGCGTCCTCGCCGGGCGGCTGCGCAGCGCCGGCCATAACCGCCGCCGGACCCTGACCCCGGTGCTCGGGGCGGCGGTCCTGCGCTTCGTCGCCGCGATCGTCTACATCGTGCTGCGGCGCGCCGGCGCCGGCGGCGCCGCCCTCGATACCGCCGTCCTCGTCGCGCTGTTGAGCGTCCCGGCGACGGCGCTGGGGTTTCTCCTCGGCCTGGTCCAGTGGCGGGCCTATTCGGCGGCGGCGCTGGGCCGGCTCACCACCGGTCTGGGGGAGACGAAGAGCCCTCGCGAGCTCAGCGGCCTGCTCGAAACGGCGCTGGAAGAACCGCGGCTGGAGCTCTTCTACTCCGACCCGCCCGGAGGCGAGGACGGCGCGGCGCCAGCGTGGCACGACGCCTCCGGCGGCGTCGTCGCGCCGCCGACGACGACGCCGCGCTCCTACCGGCGCGAGGCCGAGGCCGAGTCGGGCCTGCGGGTGGCCCTGATCTGCGAAGAGGGCTTCGGCGACCGGGTGGAGTTCCTCGACGCGGTCTGCGCCTGCGTGATCTCGGGCCTCGAACGCCAGCGGCTGGACGCGGCGCTTGCGAACTCGCTCGCCGACGTGGCGGCTTCGCGCAAACGCCTGGTCGGCGCCGCGGACGGGGCCCGCCAGAAGATCGAGCGCGACCTCCACGACGGTGCCCAGCAGCAGCTGGTCGCCCTGCGGGTGAAGCTCGAGCTGGCTCGCGAGGCGCTCGACGCCGATCCCGCCGAGGCCGCCGAGCTGGTCGGCGGCCTCGGCTCGGAGGTCGAGGAGATCATCGAAGAGGTCCGCTCGCTGGCCCGCGGCATCTACCCGGCGCTGCTCGCCTCCGACGGACTCGGCGAAGCGCTGCGCTCGGCGGGTCGGCGCTCGCGGCTGCCGGTCGCGATCGAGGCCGACGGGGTCGGACGGCTGCCGCCGGAGACCGAGAGCGCCGTCTACTTCTGCTGCCTCGAGGCGCTGCAGAACGTCGCCAAGCACGCCACCGGCGCGACCCTGGTGAGGATCGATCTGCACCGGGACGCCGACCTGCGCTTCGAGGTCAGCGACGACGGCTGCGGATTCGCCAGCGAGAATCCCGTCGAAGGCTCCGGGATGACCGGGATGCGCGACCGCATCGCCGCCGTCGGCGGCGAGCTGAGGGTCGAGTCCGGCCCCGGCGAGGGAACCCGCGTGATCGGGCGCACGCCGCTCGCCTGAGCGCCGGGGGTGGGCACCACCGCGATTGGCGTGCTCGTGCCCTGGCGACCGCCTCGCTGCCCTGCGAGCGTCCCCTCGACAACGGCTGTCGCGCGGTCGGGCGACGCGATGAGAGGAGTGACGATGGAGGTCAGAGGCGAAACCAGGGTGGCGTTCGCGGCGATTTTGCTGCTGATCGCTGGCGCGTTGAATGTGGTCTACGGGATCGCCGCGATCTCGAATGCCCACTTCTTCACCGATGCGGGGACGCACTACGTGGTCTCGAGCCTCAACACCTGGGGTTGGATCACGCTGATCCTCGCGGTGATCGAGATCACCGCCGGCATCTCGCTCCTCGGCGGCAACGCCTACGGGCGGGTGGTCGGGATCGTCGCCGCCTCGCTTGGCGCCCTCGGCGCCGTCCTCGGCCTCGCCGGGGCGAACCCGTTCTGGTCGCTCTGCGTCTTCGCCCTCTGCGTGATCGTCCTCCACGGCCTGGTCGTCTACGGCGAGCCCGCCAGGCGGGGGGAGTGAAGATGCTTCCCGTCGCGGCCGACTACCCGCTGCTCAACATCATCTGGACGATGCTGGTCTTCTTCGGCTTCTTCCTTTGGATCATGCTGATCTTCCGTGCCTTCGGCGACCTCTTCGGCCGCCACGACATCTCCGGCTGGGGCAAGGCGGCCTGGACGATCCTGATCATCGTCATCCCCCTGTTCGGCGTCTGCATCTACCTGCTCTCGCAGGGCAAGGAGATGGCCGAGCGGGAGGCAGCGAAGGCCAGGCGGAGCCAGGGCGAATTCAGCGATTACGTCCGCGACGTCGCCGGCTCGAGTCCAGCTGAGGACATCGCCAAGGCCAAGCAGCTGCTCGACAGCGGCGCCATCGACGCCGACGAGTTCGGCCGGCTGAAAGCGAAGGCCCTCGCATGAACGGCGAGCGCGAGCTCGAGGAGATGGGCCCGATCGACTACCTGCTGGTCGAGTGGGACGGCAGCCAGCCCCACCGCGAGCTGGCGGCGCCGCTGCTCGAGTTGGTCGACAGTCAGCTGATCCGGATCCTCGACCTGACCTTCCTCGCCAAGGACGAGGGGGGCTCGCTGGAGGTCGTCGAGATCGGCGAGGTCCCGGCCTTTTCCGCTTTCGAGGGTGCCTCTTCCGGGCTGATCGCCGACGACGACCTCGAAGAGGCCGGTCGGGTAATGGAGCCCGGGACCTCGGCGGCCCTGCTCGTCTACGAGAACACCTGGGCGGCGCCGTTCGCGGTCGCGGTCAGGAAGAGCGGCGGCCAGCTGGTCTCCAGCGGTCGCATCCCGATCCAGGCCGTGCTGGCCGCGCTCGACGCGGCCGAGGCCTGAGAAAGTGAGGAACTGATGCCAGGACTGCTGAGAGGGATGGTCCGCACCGCAGCCGTGGCCGGGACCGCCACCGCGGTCAGCGGCGGGGTGCGCCGTCGCCAGGAATCGCGCTGGGCGCAGCAGGAAGCTCCGGCGGAGGCCGCCCCGGCCGCGGCGCCGGCGGCTCCTGCGCCGGCGCCCGGGGGAGAGGCCACGGTGATCGACCAGCTGAAGGAGCTCGGCGCGCTGAAAACCCAGGGCATCCTCACCGAGGAGGAGTTCGCCGCCCAGAAGGCCAAGCTGCTCGGCTCCTGATGTTGGAATCGCCAGGTCGCCGCTACGGCTAGAGCCCGCGGCGGTAGACCCGGTACTTCTTCACCACCCGCCCGTTCATCGCTTCGAGGCCGGCGTTCATCGCCCGGTTGGTCTCGAGGATGAAGCCCGCCTCGCCGCCTTTGAGGCGGGTCCGGGCGGCGGCTTCGAAGTGTTCGACGTAGAGCAGGGCGGCGACGCCGGTGTGCTGCCACTCGGGCTTCACCCCGAGGAAGCCGACCCGGACGCGGTCGGTGGTCTGGTTGCGGCGCAGGAAGTGCCACCAGCCGCTCGGCAGCAGGCGGCCGTTCATCCGGCCCAGGAACTGGTTGGCGTCCATCACCGTGATCGCCATCGCGATCGCCTCGCCGTCCTTTTCGGCGACCATGAACCATTCCGGCGTGTAGACCAGCTGTAGGTCGATCGCGTAGGTGTCGAGGTCCGCCTTCGAGTAGGGGACGAAGCCCCAATTCTCCGACCAGGCCGAGTTGTAGACCTCGGCGAAGAGGTCGAGGTCGCCGCGCAGGCTGCGGCGGGTCATTTTCCGCACCGTCACCCCGTGCTTGGTCTTGCAGCGCTCGGCCAGTTTCTCGATGATCGGCTTCATCTCCGAGCGGTCCTCGATCGAGAGGTCCCAGGAAAGCAGGTCCATCGCCTTCTCCAGTCCGGCCTGCTCGCAGCGCTGCTGGTAGTAGGGCGGGTGCCAGTTCTGGCGCACTAGCGGCGAGCGCTCGAAGCCCTCGATCAGCACTCCGCCCTCGTCGTTCAGGGAGAAGTCCATCGGCCCGAGCATCTCGTCGCAGCCGCGGCTGCGCAGCCAAGATTCGGCGGTGCCGAGCAGGGCCGCCAGCACCTCGGGGTCGTCCTCGAGCTCGAGGAAGCCGAACATCCCGGTGCGGCTGCGGTGGAAGCGGTTGTAGGCGAAGTCGACCTGGGCGGTGACGCGGCCGACGACGCGCCCGTCGCGGCGGGCGAGGAAGTACTCGGCCTCGCCGTGGCTGAAGTAGGGGTTGAGCTTGCGGCTGAGGAAGGCCCGCCGCTCGAGTTTTAGGTGTGGGACCCAGGGGGTGCCGGCGTGCAGGCGGTAGGGGAGGTCGATGAACTCGCCGATCTGCGAACGCCCAGCGACGGTGGTGACTTCGACCCCCACGGCGGCCACCCTACCCGGCGGGCGGCCGGGCGGTCCCGGACTTCCCGCCCCCGCCGCCGGAAGCCCGGGCGCTCGGCTCCACCTCCCCGCCCGGCGACGCGGCTATATATGGGGCGTGGCCGACGAGCTCGCCGACTTCAGCGCCTACGCCGCCGCCCGTGGCCTCGCCCTCGAAGAGGGCCGCCACCTGCCGCGGACCACGCCGCTGCTGGCCGAGGGGGAGCTGCGCAGCGTCGACGCCGTCGCCCGCGGCTGGTTCGCCGCTTTCGTCGAAGCGCAGCTGGCGCTGATCGACCGCGGCGCGGAGCGCTTCACCGTCGCCGTCACCCACGTGCCGAAGGCGAAGCGCTTCGCCCCCTGGTTCCTCTGCCATCGGGCCGAGGACGAGCACCTGCTCGGCGCGGCCTTCTCCGGCCTCGTCGGCGGCGGCAGCAAGGTCGACCTCGGCAGCGCCGAGCTCGACGCCCACTACCGCGTCTACGCCTCGCCCGATCGCGACGACGTCTGGCTGCACGAGCTGTTCTCGCCCGCCTTCATCGTCTGGCTGATCGAAAGCGCCCCCAGCGGCCTCGCCTTCGACTACGTCGAAGGCACTCTCTGCGTCAGCCTGCTCGGCACCCGCACCGTGACCGAGGAGCTCGACGGCCTCCGCGACGCCACGGTCGAATTGGTCGCCAAGATCCGCGGCGAGGTCCGCGAGCGCCTCGGCGAAGCGAAGGCGGCCCGCTCGGCGCCGGCTCCGCCGCGCTACCCGTCGCCGGGCTCGGGCGACGACGAGCCTCCCGCGGCGGCCTGAGCCGGCGGCGGTACGCCCTCGGCCGACCGGACCGCCGCCGGCCAGCCCAGCGCCAGCAGCACCAGCCAGGCGCCGAAGACGATCTGGTCGGCACGCTGGAAGGCGCCTTTGACTTCGTCGACCCCGTGCGAGAGGTAGCTGACCCCCGTAACGAGCGCCAGCACCCCCCAGAGCACCCCGAAAGCCAACGTCCAGCGCCCGAGCCGATGCGCCGCCGCGGCACCGTTCGTCTTTTGTAACCCAGAGGGTGACAAAGAACGAACGCTCCTCGCGGGGCCAGTTGCTGTTTGTAACCCAGAGGGTGACAAACGACAACCGCTGATCAGGCCCCAGCCGATCAGGGCGAAGGCGAGGACGGTGGCGACGATTTCGCCAGTAGTGGCGATCGCGTGGATCACGTCGACGCCATCGTCCTGCAGGCTGCAGTTCGCTTCCAGCCCTTCGGCGCAGCTGAGCGGGGCGGCGGAGGCGATGACGATCAGGACTCCCGTCGCGACCAGGGCGATCACGCCCCAGCGCAGCAGCGAGCGCCGCGCCCCCGCAGCTCGCGGCCCCAGCTCCCGCAGCAGCAGCAGCGCGAACCCCGCCAGCGCCAGCCCCGAGAGCACCCCGAGGACGACGAAGATCGGCCCTGATGACTCCGACCGGGTCGAGAGGTCGCTGATCCAGGAGCCAATCGGTTCGGATCGGTCGGCGAAGAGCCCTTCCAGCAGCCAGTAGTTGGCGAGCAGCGCCGCGACGATGCCGACGGCGAGCGCGGGGCGGGCGCCGCTTGGGGTCGGGCGCGAATGATTCACTGCCGATGAGCCTAGATATGGCCGCCGGACAGCGGGACAACCTCGACGCGATCCTGGCGACCGCCGCCGCCGATCGCAAACGCATGGACGCGGGCGCGATGGGTGCCTTCAGCCTCACCATGCTCGGGGTGGCAAGCGTGGTCGGGGCCGGGATCTTCGTCGTCACCGGCGACGCCGCCGCCCACTACGCCGGCCCGGCGGTGCTGATCTCCTTCGTCCTCGCCGGCATCGTCGCCGGGCTGACCGCGCTCTGTTACGCCGAGCTCGCCGCCTCGGTCCCGGCCGCCGGCAGCACCTACTCTTATGCGCTCGCCGCCTTCGGTTCCTTCGTCGGCTGGTTCATCGGCTGGGACCTGCTGCTCGAGTACCTCTTCGCCGCCTCGACCGTCGCCGTCGGCTGGTCCGGCTACCTGGTCAGCCTCTGCGAATCGGTCGGCGTCCACCTCCCGCACGCGCTCGTCAACGCCCCCTTCGGCTCCGACCACGGGGCGATCAACCTGCCGGCGCTGGCGATCATGCTGGTTTGTTCCGGGGCGCTCTTCCTCGGCACCCGGGAGTCGGCGCTCGCCAACAACGCGATGGTGCTGCTCAAACTGGTGATCCTGGCGCTGGTCGTCGTCGTCGGCGCCTTCTACGTCACCTCCTCCAACCTGGAGCCGTTCGTTCCCGCCCACCACGGCGGCTTCGGCGACTTCGGCTGGACCGGCGTGCTGCGCGGCGCCGGCATCGTCTTCTTCGCCTACATCGGCTTCGACGCGGTTGCCACCGCGGCGGCGGAGGCGCGCGAACCGCGGCGGACGATCCCGATCGGGCTGCTCGCCACGGTGGCGATCGCGACCGTGATCTACGTCGCCGTCGGTTTCGTCCTCACCGGGATGCTCAACTACACCCAGCTCGGTGTCCCCGACCCGATCGCCGCCGCCGTCCACGCCGCCGGCCCCAACCTCGAGTGGCTGCTGCGGCTGACCGACGTCGGCGCCGTGGTCGGGCTCGCCGCGACCGTGCTGGTCACCCTCTACGGACAGACCCGGATCTTCATGCGGATGTCCGAGGACGGGATGCTGCCGCCGGCCTTCGGCAAGGTCGGCCGGCGGACCAAGACGCCGCACTTCTCGATCCTCGTCTGCGGCGTCGCCGGCGGCGCCGTGGCGGCGCTGGTGCCGCTCTCGGTCCTCGGCGAACTGATCTCGATCGGCACCCTGCTCGCCTTCATCATCGTCTCCGGCGGGGTGGTGATGATGCGCCGCCGCTACCCGGACCTGGAGCGGCCGTTCCGGGTGCCGGCGCTGCCCCTGGTCGCGACCGCGGCGATCCTCTCCTCGCTGGCGCTGATGGCCACCCTTCCCGGCGCGACCTGGATCAGGCTCGCGGCCTGGGCGCTGATCGGGATCTGCATCTACTTCCTCTACGCCCGCGAGAACAGCGCCCGGCGCCTGCGCGAGCACGCCGAAGGGGCGGACCTACCCACGGCGGAGGGCGCGTGAGACCGTTCGGCCGCGCCGCGCGCAACCTCGACCTCGGGCCGCTGCACGAGACCTTCTTCGTCGCCGCGGTGGTGACGATCGTCTGCATCCGCACCGAGCTCTGGCTGACCAACTACCCGCAGCTCGGCGGCCACGGCCTCCACATCGCCCACCTGCTCTACGGCGGCCTGCTGATGCTGATCGCGATCGCGATCCTGCTCACCCTGCTCGGCCGCCGCGCCCGCTGGCCGGCGGCGCTGCTCGGCGGCGTCGGCTTCGGCTTCTTCATCGACGAGCTCGGCAAGTTCATCACCTCCGACAACAACTACTTCTTCAAGCCGGCCGCCGGCCTGATCTACCTCGTCTTCGTCGCCCTCTTCCTGATCTCCCGTGCTTACCAGCACCACCGGGGGCTGACCGAACCGGAGCGGGTCCGCAACGCGATCGAGCTGCTCGGCGAAGCCGCGATCGGCCCCTTCCGCGAGAGCTCGCGAGACCGGGCGCTGGCGCTGCTGGCCGAGGTCGACGAGGCGAACTCGCTGCGGGCGCCGCTGCTCGGCGTGCTGGCGGGGCTGCGGGCGGAGCCGAACCCGAACCCGCCCTGGTTCCAGCGCCTCGCCGATCGCGTCGCGGGCCTCTACCGCGGCTGGGCCGAGCGACGTTGGTTCCAGCGCCTCGTCATCGCCGTCTTCGTCATCTGGGCGCTGGCCGGTGTCCTCACCATCCTCGGCCTCGTCCTCGGCTCCGGCGGCGACTCGCTCGCCCACCTCAGCTTCGTCAACCTCGCCAGCCTCGGCAGCGTCGCGGTCTCGACCGTCTTCGTCGTCCTCGGCCTCGCCGAGCTGCTCCGCGGCGAGCGCCTCGGCGCCTACGCCTGGATCGCCCGCGCCCTGCTGGTCTCGATCTTCGTCACCCGCGTCTTCAGCTTCGTCGAGTCCCAGTTCGGCGCCGTCCTCGGCCTCGGCGTCGACGTGCTGCTGCTGGTCACGGTGCAGCTGATCGCCGGCCAGGAGCGCCGCCGCGAGCATTCGCCCTAAGCGGTCTCGAGCTCTTTCTCGGCTTCGACCCGCTGGCGGATCGGCGGCTCCAGCACCCGGCTCAGCACCGGCACCTCGAGGAAGCCCTCGACGCTGGCGTAGAGCATCGCGATCCGCGGCAGGTCGGAGAGGTCGTCGATGACGACCGAGCGCGGCACCCATTCGGGGCCGAACTTCTGGTTGAAGTCGCGCAGGCTCTGGATCTGGAAGAACGGATTGAGCCCTTTCGCCATCAGTCGCTGCAGGCGGCCGGAGAGGCCGGCGTCCTCGGCCGAGTCGAGCAGCCGGCCCCAGGCGGCGAAGTTGAGCGAGAGACGCTTGAAGCCGCGAGCGCCAAGGCCGACGGCTGCGCGTGCGATCAGGAACTCGGTCATCCCGTTGGCCGAGGCCGGGCGGCGGCGCATCAGGTCGAGCGAGTAGCCGGGTTCGGCGCCGTAGACCGGGACGAAGCGGAGGAAGCCTTCGACCCGCTCGGTCTTGCGGTCGCGGGCGATCGCCAGCACGAAGTCGGCGTTGACGCCCTCGACGTCCTCGCCGAGCTCCATCGTGAAGCCCCGCTCGGGCGCGCCTTTGCGCCATTCCTCGGAGATCTCGTTGAGCTCGGCGACCAGCTCCGGCGCCGCCTCGTTCTCGGCGATCAGCTCGAAGGTGTGGGCTTTCTCGACGTGCTTGACCGCCGAGCGCACCGCCTTCATCCCCGCCCCATCAAGGGAGAAGCGGTCGCAGCGGAGAATCGCCTCGTCGCCGAGGTAGATCACGTGCATGCCGCGGGCCCGATAGGTCTCGGCATCGGCCTCGCGCACGGCGAAGCAGGCGACCCGCCAGCCGCGCTCGGCGCAGAAGGCGAGGAATTCGTCGATCGTCCGCTCCTCGCAGCCGGGCGGCCCGATCGGGTCGGCGGCGACCATCGCCGTCCCCCGCACGTAGAGGTAGGCGACCAGCGACTGGCCATCGGCGGCGAAGAAGTAGTTCTTGTCGCGGCGCAGGGCGAAGTAGTCAAGGGTGTCGTCCCCCCAGCGGCGAACGATCTCCTCCGCCCGGTGGCGGCGCTCCGGGGTCGGCGGCTCGGCCTGGACGAAGGTGCGGAAGACGAGGTAGAGGAAGCTCAGCAGGCCGAGGATCCCCAGCACCAGCAGCGCCGTTTCGAAGAAGTCGTGGAAGACGTTGCGGTGGTAGGTGTAGGGCCCGGCCAGCCCGATCAGCCCGAGGTAGGCGGTTTCGATGTTGCCCCAGAAGCTCAGGTCCGGGGTGACGTGGGCGCGCTCGGCGAACAGGGTGATCGAGGTGAAGACGAAGACGAAGAGCAGGTAGACGGGCACGAAGGCGACCGCCTGGGTCAGCGAGCCAGGGTCGCCCTGGGCGCGGAAGTCGCGGCGGAACCAGACCAGCGCGATCAGCATCGCCGCCGAGAGCAGGACCGAGATCGGGTCGGGCCCGTGGACGAGGTGGACGACGGCGGCGAGGGCGAAGAGGACGATCGCGATCGTCCAGGCGCGGCGCTTGCCGCGGCTGAGGCCGCGGGCGACGCCGATGATCCCGAGCCCGATCGCGACCGAGAGGATCAAGCCGGCGGAGCGGCCGCCGCTGTGGACGAAGGAGAGGTGGCCTAGGGAGAGGCGGATGCTGGTGGCCGTTGGCAGCAGCGAGAAGATGGCTACGAGAACTGAGGACCAGGCCAGGTAGTGCAGGGAGCGCGGGCGTCTGGTGATTGGCTCGGGAGCCGCTGCCGGCAGGTCCCCCTCTCTCACGCCTCGTCGATCGCTCGCGGTATCGCTGGCGCCCGGGCCGTCGTGCTCCTCACGTGCAAAACGTTCGGGGGACCTGCCGGCAGCGGCTCCGGGTGCTCCGAAGTCCGCGGCTGACGGGGCCCCGTCCGAGACGGCGGCAGATGCGTCGGCGCCCTCGCGGCCTTCGGGACGCAAGGTCGGGAAGAGGATTACGTCGCGGATGGCCTCGGCGCCGGAGATCAGCATTACCAGGCGGTCGAGGCCGATGCCTAGGCCGCCAGTGGGGGGGAGGCCGTACTCGAGGGCTTTGACGTAGTCGTTGTCGACGGGTTCGCCCTCTTCGTCGCCGCCGGCCTGCAGGTCGGCCTCGGTTTGGAAGCGTTCGGCCTGGTCGACCGGGTCGTTCAGCTCGCTGTAGGCGTTGGCGAGCTCGCGGCCGGCGACGACCAGCTCGAAGCGCTCGGTCAGCGCCGGGTCGTCGCGGTGGGCTCGGGCCAGCGGCGAGACTTCGCGCGGGTGGTCCATCACGAAGGTCGGCTCGACCAGCAGGTGCTCGGAGCTGTCGTCGTACACCTCGGACATGATTTTCCCCGAGCCCCAGACGTCGAGGTACTCCACGCCGCGTTCGTCGGCGATCTTCCGCGCCTCCTCGACCGGCATCGAGGGGTGCATCTTGACCCCGGCGTTCTCCTTGATCAGGTCGGCCATCGTCGCCCGCCGCCACGGCGGCTTCAGGTCGACCTCCTGGCCGTTGATCGTCACCAGCGTGGTCCCGATCGCCTCGATGCAGGCGGCCTCGACGATCGCCTCGGTCAGGTCCATCATGTCGTGGTAGTCGCCGAACGCCTGGTAGGCCTCGAGCAGGGTGAACTCGGGGTTGTGGCGGGTGTCGAGGCCCTCGTTGCGGAAGACGCGGCCGATCTCGAAGACCCGGTTCATGCCGCCGACGATCAGCCGCTTCAGGTTCAGCTCCAGCGCAATCCGCAGGGTCATGTCGATGTCGAGCGCGTTGTGGTGGGTGATGAACGGCTTCGCCGCGGCGCCGCCGGCCTGGTCGAGCAGGACCGGGGTCTCGACTTCGGTGAAGCCGCGGTCGAGCAGCGTCTTCCGCGTCGCCGAGATGACGGCGGCGCGGATCGCGAAGACGCGGCGGCTGGGCTCGTCGAGGATCAGGTCGAGGTAGCGCTGGCGGTAGCGCGCCTCGGGATCGGTCAGCCCGTGGCGGATGTCCGGCAGGGCGCGGAGGCTCTTCGAGAGCAGCTCGAAGCGGTCGACCTTGACCGTCAGCTCGCCGTGATTGGAGACGATCACCGTCCCCTCGACCCCGACCCAGTCGCCCAAGTCGAGGTCGGAGAAGTCGCTCAGCCCCTCGCCGCCGACCTCGCCGCGGGTCGCCATCAGCTGGATCTGGCCGGTCTCGTCGCGAAGGTCGGCGAAGTCGAGGCCGCCGTGGCGGCGCTCGCCCATGATTCGGCCGGCGATGTGGACCGTCTTGCCGGTCTCGGCGCCGGCGGCCAGCGAGCCGAACTCATCGCGCAGCGCCGCCGCGGTCGCGTCGCGGTCGAAGCGGACCGGATAGGGGTCGATGCCGCGCTGGCGCAGCGCCTCCAGCTTGGCCAGCCGATGGGCGCGGGTCTGCTCCTGGAACTCGGCAGGGGCCGCGGCCGGCGACTGCGTCTCTTCGCTCACCCGAGTGTCTTCGGCGCCTACGCGGGCGCACCTTTAGCCATGCCCGCCGCCTGGCTGGACACCGCTTCCTCCGCCTCCGCCTGGCCGCGCGCCAGCACCGCCATCCCGACGCCGGCCGCGGCCAGCGCCAGCACCGTGCCGGCGACGTCGAGCGCGCCGGCGTCGAGCGACTCCTGCAGCAGGGCGATGCCGAGGATGACGCTGACGATCGGGTCGAAGGCCATGCTCGTCGCCACCGCAGGGGCGAGGGCGCCGGTGTTCAGCGCCAGCTGGTTCAGGGTCATCGAGGCGTAGCCGACGACTGCGAGCGCGTAGAGGTGCCAGGTAGTGAAGATCGTCAGGACGCCGTCGTCGAGCTCGTCGACCACCGCCTTGGTCAGCGCCGCCGAGAGCGCGAAGAGGACGCCGGTGGCGATCCCGAGCAGCGCCGCCCGCCGCGGCGCCGGCCCGCGCTGCCCGGCGGCGACGAGGACCGCGCAGACGGCGACGCAGGCGGCGCCGGCGATCAACCAGGCGCCGAGCGGCGCGTCGGCGCGCCCGCCGGAGGGGTTGGCGATGGTGAGGAAGGCGACCAGCGCGGCGACGACCAGGAAGGCCGCCCCGACGTCGATCCGCTTCACCCGCTGCCCGGTCAGCCGCGCCCCCAGCGGCAGCGCGAAGACGACGCTCGCGACCAGCAGCGGCTGCACCACCGCCAACCGCCCGAACCCCAGTGCCGCCGCCTGGCAGCCAAACCCAACCGCATCGGCGGCGATCCCGGCCAGCCAGACCGGCCGCTTCGCCATCTGGATCAGCAGCCCGGAGCTCGACCCCTCCGCCGGCTCTTCGAGCCCGGCCTTCTGCTGTAGGACGGTGCCGAGCGCGAACAGCAGCGCCGCGGCGAGGGCAAGGACGATGTCCACGCGGTCACGATATGGGGCGTGTCAGAGCGACCGCCCGCCGCGCCGCTCGCGGAGGTGGGGAGGCGCCGTGCAGCGAGCCTAGGCTCGCTGCCGCTCCTCGACCCGGGCTCTCGCCTCCGCTTCGCGCCTTTCTTTGAGTTCGCGCAGCCAACGATCGATGTCGTTGTGGCCGAGGAAGTGCATCTCGCAGTCGGGGGCGATGATGGCGTCGTCTGGATCGCTCGGATTCATTTCACGGACGTACTCGTCAAAGTCACCCGGCTGAGGGTCCGGGTCGGTCCACGGATCTCTCTTTTTGTCAACCATGTCTCAGCAGCCTACGCTCGTCGCGATCGGACTCCCACCCAGTGATCACCAGCCAGGTGCCGATTTCTATCGTCGGTTCGACAACCAGGGTGAGGAAGCGGCCGCCGTTGGTCGTGCCAAGGAGCAACATTCGTGGGCAGCCAATCCGCGAGGGCCCGCCCCGGGGATTTTCGCGGAGGCGATTCCGGTTCCCCAAGATTTGACGGGCTTCCACTTGGGAGATACCGCGTCGACCGAGCTTCGCCGCGGCGAAATCAGGCACATCCAAGTGGCGGATGACGTTGGGCCACACCCGCCCGCAAGGGCTCGGGCCGCCTCGACTCTCCCCCGCTGAGCTTCGCGGAACCCGCTATTTGGGCGTCGCGGCCGGCGCGCCGGCGCCGTTCTCGCCCAGGGCCCGAGCGTCGAGGTCGCGGATCAGCGCCCGCGTCCTCGGGTCGCTCTCCATGCGCTTGTCGAGCAGCGGGTTGATCAGGCCGCGGAAGGCGGAGACGTAGCGCCACCACTTGGGGACGAAGATCCGCGGGGCGCGTTCCTCGATCCCGCGGACCAGGCCGGCGCCGGCCTCTTCGGGGCTGATCCGCTTCAGCAGCCAGTCGGGGCTGAGGGCGGCGATCCGATCGGAGTCGGGCTGGTCGAAGGCGTCCTGGACGAGCTTGGTGTCGACCCAGCCGAAGTAGGCGACGGAGGCGCCCGCCCCGTGGGGCGCCAGCTCCACCCGCAGCGCCCGGCCAAGTTGCTCGACCCCGGCCTTGGCGACCGCGTAGGGGGTGTTGCCGAAGCCGTTGGCGAAGGCGTAGACAGAGGAGACGACGACCATGTGGCCGCGCCGCTCGGCGATCTGGGGAAGGGCGGCGCGGGTGGTGCGCCAGACCCCGAGCAGGTCGACCTCGAAGACCCGCTCCCATTCCTCGCCGGAGATCCCGCGCACGGTTGCGAAGCCCTGCTGGGCGATGCCGGCATTGGCGACGGCGACGTCGAGACCGCCGAAGCGCTCGACCACCTCGGCGACGGTGTTCATCATCTTGCCCTGGTCGGTGACGTCGCCGGCAAGGCCGATCGCCCGCGAGCCGATCCGCTCAGCAGCTTCGCCAGCGGCGTCCGCGTCGAGGTCGAGGACGGCGACCGAGGCCCCGCGGCCGTGCATCTGCCGGGCCGTCTCGTAGCCGATTCCCCGCGCCGCGCCGGTCACCAGCGCGACCTTGCCGTTCAGGTCGAAAGCAGGCACGCGGGCAGCGTATAGGGCTTCGCCCTCCCCTGGCTGAAGCCGCCCCAACCTAGAATCCGTCGTTCGTGCCCGGATTCGCCCCCGTAGACCCGAAACAACGCTTCCCCGAGCTGGAGGAGCAAACGCTCGCGCGCTGGCGCGAGGAAGGCCTCTTCGAGCAGACGCTCGCCAACCGCGAGGGGGCCGAGACCTGGAGCTTCTTCGAGGGCCCGCCGACGGCCAACGGCCGCCCCGGCTCCCACCACGTCCTCGCCCGTGTCTTCAAGGACGTCTACCCGCGCTACAAGACGATGTGCGGCTACCGGGTGCCCCGCAAGGCCGGCTGGGACTGCCACGGCCTGCCGGTCGAGCTCGAGGTCGAAAAGCAGCTGGGGATCTCCTCCAAGCAGGAGATCGAGGAGATCGGGATCGCCGAGTTCAACCGCCGCTGCCGCGAGTCGGTCTTCGAGTACGTCGAGGAGTGGAACCGACTGACCGAGCGGATCGCCTTCTGGGTCGACCTCGAGCACCCCTACGTCACCCTCGAGGACGACTACATCGAGTCGGTCTGGTGGTCGCTCGGCGAGCTCTGGAAGAAGGGCCTGCTCTACGAGGGCCACAAGGTCGTCCCCTACTGCCCGCGGGACGAGACGCCGCTCTCCTCGCATGAGGTCGCGCAGGGCTACAAAGACGTCGAGGACGCCTCGATCTACGCCCGCTTGCCGCTGCTCGGCGCGCCGGAGGGGCAGCGCGAATCGCTCTTGGTCTGGACGACGACGCCCTGGACCCTGCCCGGCAACCGGGCGGTCGCCGTCGGCCCCGAGGTCACCTACGTCCGTGCCGCCCTCGACGGCGAGGTGCTGGTCGTCGCCAAGGCGCTGGTCGAGAAGGTGCTCGGCGAGGAGGCGGAGGTGCTCGAGGAATTCCCCGGCTCGGCCCTGCTCGACCGCCACTACGAGGGCCCGATCTTCGACCTCACCGACACCGAGCACGGCGGCTTCCCGATCGTCCCCGGGGACTTCGTCACCACCGAGGACGGCACCGGCCTCGTCCACATCGCCCCAGCCTTCGGCGAAGACGACTTCCGGGTCTCGGCTGAGCACGGCATCTTCGACCCGACCGTCGCCGGGAGCCTCTACAACCCGGTGCTCCCCGACGGCACTTACGACGGCCGCGTGGTCGGCTTCGAGGGCCGCTTCGTCAAGGACCACGAGACCACCCGCGAGCTGATCGCGACGCTCGAGCGCCGTGGCCTGCTCTTCCGCGAGCAGGTCTACGAGCACTCCTATCCGCACTGCTGGCGCTGCGGCACGCCGCTGCTCTACTACGCGACGACCAGCTGGTACGTCGCCACCTCGCAGCAGCGCGAGCAGCTGCTCGCCAACAACGAGACGATCGGCTGGCACCCCGAGCACGTCAAGCACGGCCGCTTCGGCAAATGGCTGGAGAACAACGTCGACTGGGCGCTCAGCCGCAACCGCTACTGGGGGACGCCGCTGCCGATCTGGCGCTGCCGCGAGCGCCAGTGCGGCAAGGTCGAGTGCGTCGGCTCGGTCGCCGAGCTCGAACGACTCTCCGGCGCCCCCGCCCCCGACGACCTCCACCGGCCCTACATCGACGAGGTCGAGCTCAAGTGCGAGGACTGCGGCGGGCCGATGCGGCGGGTCGAGTCGGTGATCGACACCTGGTACGACAGCGGCGCGATGCCGTTCGCCCAGTTCCACTACCCGTTCGAGAACCAGGCGGAGTTCGAGGAGCGCTTCCCGGCCGACTACATCTGCGAGGCCCAGGACCAGACCCGCGGCTGGTTCTACACCCTGCTCGCCGAGTCGACCCTGCTGTTCGACCAGTCGAGCTTCCGCAACTGCGTCTGCCTCGGCCTGATCCTCGACCCCGAGGGGCAGAAGATGTCGAAGAGCCGCGGCAACGTGGTCGACCCCTGGGAGGTGATCGCGACCCACGGCGCCGACGCCTTCCGCTGGTACTACCTGACCGCGCAGCAGCCTTGGGCCGGCTACCGCTTCAGCCTCGAGACGGTCGGCGAGTCGGTCCGCCAGTTCCTCCTCACCCTCTGGAACACCTACTCCTTCTGGGTCCTCTACGCGAACGCCGAGGGGCTCGACCCTGGCGACTTCGCGGCCGGCGCGCCGCAGGTCGAGGGCGACCTCGACCGCTGGGCGCTCTCGCGGCTGCAGGCCACCACGGCGACCGTCCGTGAGCGGATGGACGACTTCGACTGCACGACCGCCGGCAAGGCGATCGCCGAGTTCGTCGCGGAGCTCTCCAACTGGTACGTGCGGCTCAGCCGCCGCCGCTTCTGGGAGGGCGACCGCGACGCCTTCGCGACCCTGCGGCACTGCCTGCTCGAGACCTCGGCGCTGCTGGCCCCGTTCGTCCCCTTCCTCGCCGACGAGATCTTCCGCAACCTCGCTGGCACGAGCAGGGAGCAGGGGGCCGGCGGTGAAGCCGACAACGTGCCCAGCTCCGTCCATCTCGCCGACTTCCCCCGGTTCGAGGAGCGCCTCGCCGATCCCGCCCTCGAGGCCGGGATGGAGGCGACCCGGCTGACCGTCGAGCTCGGCCGTGCCGCCCGCGCCGAAGCGAAGGTGAAGGTGCGTCAACCGCTGCGCCGTGCGGTGATCGTCGCCGACGAGGCCGAGCGCGAAGCGATCGAAGCCCGAGCCGACCTGGTTACCGCCGAGCTCAACGTCAAGGAGCTCGACTTCGTTGACGACGAGGCCGACCTCGTCACCTACGAGGCGAAGCCGAACTACCGTGCCCTCGGGCCCCGCTTCGGCAAGCGGATGCCGCAGGTCGCCGCCGCCGTCGCCTCGCTCGACGCTGCCCACGTCGCCCAGACGATGGCCGCCGGCGGCGAGGTCGGGATCGCGATCGACGGCAGCGACCACACCCTCGGCCCGGACGAGATCACCCTCGCCCTGCAGCCGCTGGAGGGCTACGAGGTCGAGGCCGCCTCCGGCCACGCCGTCGCCCTGCAGCTGGAGCTGGACGAGGAGCTGCGCCGCGAGGGCCTCGCCCGCGAGATCGTCCACGCGGTCCAGATCGCCCGCAAAGCGGCGGGGCTGGAGATCACCGACCGGATCGAGCTCGGTCTCGGCGGCGACGAGGAGCTGCTCGCCGCGGCCCGTGAGCACCAGGCCTACCTGGTCGGCGAGGTGCTGGCGACGGCGGTCGCATATGGGGAGACCCCGGCCGAGGACGGCGATGGCGCCACCTCCGAGGCGAAAATCGACGGGCGAGCGCTGCGAATCGCCCTCTCGCGGGTTTGAAGGGGATCTCCCGGCGCGCGCTGAAGACGCTGCCCCTGGCAGCGCTGCTAGCGCTCGCCCTGGCCGGCCCAGCCCGCGCCGCCGACACCCCCACCCACCTGGTCGGACCCAAACCGCAGCTGCTGCTCTTCCACGGCGGCTCCTTCCTCTTCGACGACCCCTACTTCGAACCGCTGACCCGCGGCCGCGCCCTCGCTGCCGGTTTCGTCCCCCACTACATCGAGTACCCGCTGGGCGACCTCGGCGCCGCCGTCCTCGCCGCCCGCGCCGCCGCCCGGACGCTGCGCGAAAAGGTCGGCCGCGACCGCGTCTTCGCCTACGGCGCCTCCGCCGGCGGCACCCTGGCGGCGATCCTCGACGGCGAGGGCGACGTCGACGCCGCCGTCGCCAAGGCGCCGGTCTCCGACCTCGCCGGCTGGGAATGGCCGCTCGGCCGCTACGGCGCCAACTACTACGAAACGATCATGGCGCCGCCCTCGGCCCGGCTGCGGCTCTCTCCCACCCGCCGTCCCGAGCGCCGCCCGCTGCTGGTGATTCAGGGCAGCCAGGACAACGTTGTGCCACCCTCAATGAACGAGGCCTTCGCGGCGAAGTTCCCGCGCGTCCACCTTTGGGTAGTTCCAGGAGGCCATACCACCGAGCGGGTGAGGCCCTGGCTGGTCACCAGGGCGATGCAGTGGCTGGCGCAGATCGCCACCCACCACACAGTCAGCGAAGGCGCCGAAGTCGGCGGCTGATCTAAAGTTGAGTGATGCTGTCAAGAATTAAAGGAACCCTGCGCAGCATCCGCCCGGCAGCTGCCGGAGGGTCGCGCTTGGGCGACGAGGGCGGTCAGGGCTTCCGGCCCGACGTCGAGGGCCTGCGCGCGATCGCGATCCTTGCCGTGCTCGTCTGCCACGCCGGCATCCCTTTCCTCGCCGGCGGTTACGTCGGCGTCGACGTCTTCTTCGTCATCTCCGGCTTCCTGATCACCCGCCTGCTGGTTGGGGAGATGCGCCGCGACAACACGATCTCCCTGCGCCGCTTCTACGCCCGCCGGGCGAAACGCCTGCTGCCGCTCTCGGCGCTGCTGCTGGCCAGCGTCGGCATCGTCTCGATCGTCCTCTTCTCGCCGGTTCGCGCCGCCGAAGTCTCCGGCGACATCGTCGCCGCCGCCGTCTACGCCGCCAACTGGCACTTCGCCGCCCAGTCGGTCGACTACTTCTCGCAGGGGCTCGAACCGAGCCCGGTCCTGCACCTCTGGTCGCTAGCGATCGAGGAGCAGTTCTACGTCGTCTGGCCGGGGCTGATGCTGGCCGTCACCTGGTGGCGCCGCCGCCGCGGCAAGTCGGTCCGCGGCGTCCTCTGGGCGACCGTCGCGATCGTCCTCGTCGCCTCCTTCGTCTACGGCGTCGCGTTGACCGACCAGAAACCGCCCTTCGCCTACTTCTCGACCTTCGGCCGCGCCTGGGAGCTCGGCCTCGGCGCCGCCCTCGCCCTGCTCGGCGCGGTGCGGATGCCGCGGTTCGCCGCCGCCGCGCTCGGCTGGGCCGGGCTCGCCGCGATCGTCTACGCCTGCTTCGCCTTCACCGCGACCACCCCGTTCCCGGGGACCGCGGCGCTGCTGCCGACCCTCGGCGCCGCGGCGCTGATCCTCGCCGGCACCGCGATCCCCTCGACCGCCCGGGGCGGCGCCGGCTACCTGCTCTCGCGGGCGCCGATGCGCCACATCGGCCGCATCTCCTACTCCTGGTACCTCTGGCACTGGCCGCTGCTGATCTTCGCCGCGGCGATCTGGGGGCCGCTCTCGGTCGCCGCCGGCATCGCCGTCGTCGCCGTCTCCTGGCTCCCCGCCTTCGTTTCCCATCGGCTGCTCGAGGACCCGGTCCGCCGTGCCCCCTCGCTGGCGCGGCTGCCGAATCGGGCGCTGCTGATGGGCGCCGCCTGCATGGGCATCGCCGTGCTCGCCGGCGTCGCCCTCCGCGCCGCCCAGCCGACCCTGCACACGGCGCCGATCAGCGAGGTCCAGGGCGCCGCGGCGCTGCCCGAACAGCCGCAGCCGCAGCAGGTCGCCGCGGCGGTGCGGCCGAACCCGCTGCGCGCTCGCGCCGACCGCTCGCGGGTCTTCTACGACGGCTGCCTGGTCGGGATCGAAGGCACCAACTCGAACAAGTGCCTCTACGGCGACCCGCACGGGAAGCGGACCGTGATCCTCTTCGGCGACTCGCACGCGATGCAGTACTTCCCGCCCTTGGAGCAGCTCGCCGAAGCGAAGCACTGGCGGCTGGTCGCCCTGACCAAGGCCGAATGCACTCCGGCCGAGGTCGAAATCCGCAGCATGGTCGCCGACCGCGAGTACTCGCAGTGCGACGTCTGGCGCCAGGGGGCGCTGGAACGGATCGAAACCGGCGATGAAAACACCACCGTCATCCTCAGCAGCGACACCGCCTACACCCCCTACGGCAAGGGTGGCGAACAGCTGAGCGGCAACGAAGCCGCCGACGCGCTCGAAGCCGGCTACCGCAAAACGCTGGAGCGGATCAACGCCGCGGGTCCGAAGACGGTCGTCATCCGCGACACCCCGGCCTCCTCCAAAGACGTCCCCAGCTGCGTCTCCGAAGACCTCCAGAATCTCCAGGACTGCGCCTTCCCGGAACCGCGCGAATGGACCCGCGACTTCGACGAGCGCGCGGCTGAGGCGACCCCTGGCACCCACCTGATCGACCTCACCGCGGAGATCTGCCCCAGCAGGCTCTGCCGGGCGGTAATCGGCAACGCCCTCGTCTACCGCGACAAGAGCCACCTCACCGCGACCTTCGCCCGCACCCTCAGCCCCTGGATCGAAACTGGCCTACGCGAAGCCGGCCTCAGCTGAACGGGCCGAATCGGCCTGCGCCTAAGCTGTTCCCATGGAGCTCGGAGTCGGCTACTTCCCCACCGCCGAAGCGATGCCGCCGGGCGAGCTGGCCGCGATGCTCGAGCAGCGCGGCCACGGCGCCCTCTTCTTCGCCGAGCACACCCACATCCCCGCCTCGCGCGACAGCGACTACCCGGCAGGCGGGGGGCTGCCGCCGAAATACAGCCGCACCTACGACCTCTTCGTCGCCCTCACCGCGGCCGCCGCGGCGACCACGCGGCTGCGGGTCGGCAGCGGCATCTGCCTGGTCGTCGAGCGCGACCCGATCACCACCGCGAAAGAGGTGGCCTCGGTCGACCAGCTCTCCGGCGGTCGCTTCGAGTTCGGCGTCGGCGCCGGCTGGAACCGCGAGGAGATGGCCAACCACGGCACCGACCCACGGCGGCGGATGGCGCTGATGGCCGAGCGGATCGAGGCGATGGTGGCGATCTGGACCGAGGACGAGGCCAGCTACCACGGCGAGTACGTCGATTTCGAGCGGATCTGGTCCTGGCCGAAGCCGGCGCAGACGCCGTACCCGCCGATCCTCGTCGGCGGCACCGGCGCGACCGTCTTCGACCGCGTCCTGCGCTTCGGCGACGGCTGGTTCCCGAACCTCGAGCCCGGCGTCCTCGACCGCATCCCGGAGCTGCTGGAGCGGGCCGAGCGGCCGGTCTTCGTCGACATGCTCTCGGTACCGCCGAAGCCGGCGGTGCTGGAGCAGCTGCGCGAGGCGGGGGTGCGGCGGGCCTCGATGTGGCTGCCGACCGGGCACCGCTCGGTGGTCGAGCGCTCGCTGGAGAAATGGGAGCGGGCGGCGGCCGAATACCTCGGCGAGGCGTGAGCCCGGCCGCGGTGCCGACGGCATGAGCCCGGCCGAGGCCCGCGAGCGCTTCGCCGCCGCCCGGGTTGCCCGCCTGGCCACCGCCGACGCCGCCGGTGTCCCGCACCTGGTTCCGGTCGTCTTCGTCCTGCGCGAGGAGACGATCTACAGCGCCGTCGACGCGAAGCCGAAGCGGACCCGGGAGCTGCGCCGGCTAGCCAACGTGGGCGAGAACCCGCGGGTCTCCCTGCTCGCCGACCACTACGAGGAGGACTGGACGGCGCTCTGGTGGGTGCGGGCCGACGGCATTGCGCGCGTCCTGGAAGCCGACGCGCCAGAGGCGCGCGAAGCCCACCGCCTACTGGCCGCGCGCTATCCCCAGCAGCGTGACGCCGGCACCGTCCTCGCGGTCGAGGTCGAGCGCTGGAGCGGCTGGTCAGCCGCCCCCGAGTGCTAGCCGCCCTCGGGGATGATGAAGTCGCTTTTCTTCGAGTCGGAGAACTTCACCCAGCAGTGCTCGGGGGTGACGCCGGCGACCTCGACCAGCGCCTCCTCGATCCGCTTGGCGATTTCACGCTTCTGCTCGTCGGAACGGCCCTCGTACCAGTTGACCTCGACGAACGGCATCGCTTCGGCCTCCGCCCGCGCTAGGCGAGCGCCGGCTCGAGCTCGGCCTCGAGGCGCCGCTTCGGCATCGCCCCGACGACTTTCTTGGCGATCGCGCCGTCCTTGAAGAGGATCATCGTCGGAATCGAGAGGACCTCGTACTGGGCCGCGGTCTGCTGGTTCTCGTCGACGTTGATCGAGACGATCTTGAGGTCGTCGCGCTCAGAGTCGATCTCCTCGAGGACCGGGTGGACGACACGACAGGGGCCGCACCAAGGGGCCCAGAAATCGACCAGCACAGGGCCCTCCGCCTCGAGCACGTCGCTTTTGAAGGTGGCGTCGGTGACGTCCGTCAGTTTTCCGGTCACTTGAATCCAGTCTCCCTAGTCGAGGTCTTTTAGTTCCAATACTTCAAAAAGTATAGCGCCGTCGAAACGGCGCCCAGAGCACCGCTTCCCCGGTGCTCACGCCGCAGGGTAATGCCTCTACCCGCGGCGAGCTAGGTTCTATCGGTGACCAATGCCGAGATCGCCGCTGCGCTGGACGAACTGGGGACTCTTTACGAGCTCGACGGTGCGGTCAGGTACCGGGTGCTCGCCTACTCGACCGCGGCGACGGCGATCCGCGAGAGTCCGGTTTCGGTCGCCGAGCTGGCCCGCAAGGGGGAAGCGACGAAGATTCCCGGAGTCGGCAAGACGCTGGCGGAAAAGATCGACGCCCTGCTAGCGACCGGCGAGATCCCCGCCGCGGTGAAGCTGAAGGCGAAGTTCCCGCCGACCCTGATCGAGGTCACCCGCGTCCCCGGCGTCGGCCCGAAAACCGCGCGGCGATTGTTCGAGGAGCTCGGGATCAGCTCGATGGAGGAGCTGAAGGCGGCAGCCGAGGGGGAAAAAATCCGCGACGTCAAAGGCCTCGGCCCGAAGGCCGAGGAGAACATCCTCGCCTCGTTGGAGCGCCTCGGGGAGCCGGGGGAGGGGCCGGGGCGGCTGCTGCTCTCGAAGGTGTTGCCGATCGCCGCGGAGCTGGCGGCGGCACTGCGCGACCATCCCTCCTCGCACGAGGTCGAGGTCGCCGGCTCGGCCCGGCGCTGGGCCGAGACCTGCAAGGACATCGACCTGATCGCCACCGCCGAGGAGCCGCAGGAGCTGGCCGAGGCGCTGGTCGCCCACCCGCTGGTCGCCAACGCCGGCAAAGCCGGGCCCAACGGCGTCCGCGCCCAGACCAACAACGGCATCTCGGTCGACCTGCGGATCGTCCCGCCGCAGGACTTCGGCAACCTGCTGCAGCACTTCACCGGCTCCAAGGCCCACAACGTGCAGCTGCGCGAAGCGGCGGTCGGGCGGGGCCTCTCGGTCTCCGAGCACGGCGTCACCGACACCGAGTCCGGCGAGGTCACCCACTGCGCCAGCGAGGCCGAGGTCTACGAGCGCCTCGGTTACGCCTACATCGTCCCCGAGCTGCGCGAGGGCCGCGGCGAGCTGAAGGCGGCGCGCGAAGGCAAGCTGCCGGAGCTGATCGAGCTCGCCGACGTCAAGGGCGACCTGCACGCCCACACCACCCTCTCCGATGGCCGCAACACCCTCGGCGAGATGGCCGAGGCCGGCCGCGACCGCGGCTACGCCTACATGGCGATCACCGACCACTCGGCCAGCCACGGCTTCGGCGACGACGTCAGCGCCGATCGCCTGCGCAAGCGGATCGAGGAGGTGGCCGAGTGGAACGCCGAGAACGCCACTCGCTCCTTCCGCCTCCTGGTCGGCTCGGAGATCAACATCGGCCTCGACGGCTCGCTCGACTACCCCGACGACCTCGTCGCCGCCCTCGACTGGGCCGTCGCCAGCGTCCACACCTCCTTCTCCGTCTCCGAAGCCGAAATGACCGCCCGCGTCATCACCGCGATCGAGAACCCCGACGTCGACTGCATCGGCCACCTCACCGGCCGCCTGATCGGCCGCCGCGAGCCCTATGGCATCGACGTCGAGGCGGTCGCCGAGGCGGCCGCCCGCACGAACACGATGATCGAGATCAACGGCAACCCCAACCGCCGCGACCTCTCCGACCGCCACGCCCGTCTCGCCGCCGACGCCGGCGTCCGCATCGTCCTCAACACCGACGCCCACGGCGTCGACACCCTCGCCAACATGCAGTACGCCGTCGCCACCGCCCGCCGCGCCTGGCTGACCAAGGCCGACGTCGCCAACACCCGCCCCTGGGGCGAGTTCAAGAAGCTGCTGCGCTGAGCTCCAACGCCGCGCCGAGCTGCCGCTCGAATGCCGGCTCCATCTCGTTCTGTTCGCGGGCGCCGATCCCGTGGAGCCCGGCGACGCGGCGCCACCCGCCGGTCGCCGCCGCCACTTCCGCCAGGATTCTGCCGGCCGCTTCGCGGTCGAGGCGGAACTCCGGCGCGACCCCGATCAGGGTCGCGACCAGTGCCTCGCGCCGGTCGAAGTCGATCGCGGTGTGCAGCGAAGTGGCGCTCGGTTCGGGGTTCGGGTTGAGGTCGAAGGCCGGGGCCAGCGACCAGCCCGCCGTCGAGCTGCGCAGGAAGCCGTGGTTGCGGAGGTGGTCGTCGGTGTTGGAGATCAGGATCGAGAAGGCGATCCTTCGCCACAGCTCGGCCAGATCGGCGCCGGCGGTGGGAGAGCGCTCTTCGATCGCCGCGGCGATTTCGAGATAGCTGCCGGCGTCCCCGTCACTGGCCTCGAGCATCGTCATCGCGCTGACGTAGCCGATCCGTTCGCCGCCCTGGCGGTCGAAGCGGGAGACGATCAGCACTGGCCGTCCCGCGATCTCGACCAGCCGCGAGGCGGGCACCGCAATTCCGGCCGCGCCGGCCAGGTCGAGAGCGACCGCCTCCCAGCGCATCACATCCCAGTCGTCCGCGGTCGGGCTGGGGAACTTGGCAATCGCCGGGCTGCCGTCCTCGTCGATCACGTGGGCCTTTGGCCGGGCACCGCCAAGGGAGCTGCCGCCGTGGAGCAGCAGTCGCAGATCCTCGTCCATCTCCTCTTCGCGTTCGACCCGTTCCGAGGCGGCGAGCAGCTCTCGCAGGTTGGTCAGAGTCGGCACCCCCGAGTGCTCGTCTGCGAGGAACGGCCCGCCGGCCGCGCGGTAACGCAGGGCTCCCTGGCGCATGTCGTCGCGGGAGCCGAGCAGGAAGTCGATCTCCCCCAGGGTCCGCGCCCCCGCCTCGTCGCGGACCGCCTCTGCCCGCCGACGACGTTTGATCAGCGTCCGACCCCAGCGGTCGGGAGCCGAGTCGGCGAAGGCGCCGAAGAGGGCCTGGCCCGCGGCGGTCTGCTGCTGGCCCTCGTGCAGAGGTAGGGCTGGGTCCAGCTCGTAGGCGCCAGGACGGGCCAGGTACTCGCTCGCGTAGGTGAAGGTTGCCGACTCGGCACCGCGGCGCCGGTGGGACCAGAGGTCCCCGGCACGGACGTCCTCGCCCTCGAGCCGGACGTAGACCTGGACGTGACGATCAGCCATCGTCTTCTCCCGTCAGCGTGCGCGATCTCACCCGCCGTGGCAGCGACTCCTCCGAGCGCAGGCGGCCGACGTCACTTTCGTACGGGTCGAGGGCCCGCGCAAAGGAGTCGAGCACGCCCAGCGCCCTCAGTACTCGCAGCAGGTTGACGGTGCTGATCCCGCCGTCGCCGCGCTCCAGCCGCCGCAGCGTGTCGAGTGAGATGTCGGCCCGGTCGGCGAGCTGGGCCTGCGTCAGGCCGCGCAGCCGCCGCCAGATCCCGACGTCGGCACCGAGCTGGCGCAGGGCGCGGCTGACAGGTGGAGGTATCGATCCACTTTTACCGGGCATATTCCAATGATTATCGGCTTCAAGACTTGAAATATCAACTATTAACTCCCAATCGGTCGCTGCGCAGGCCGGGGGCGCGGACCAGCTCGACCGGTTTGAAGGCGCCGGTAGGAACGACGTAGAACTTGACCCCGTCGCGCTGCTCGACCCCGAGGACGGCGGCCTCGCGGGTGTGCCAGGCGAGCGAGACGAGGAGGGCGTAGCCGGCGCAGATCGCGGCGACGCCGGGAAAGAAGACGCCGAGGACGCCGGCGGCGATCGCGGTCAGGGCGACTGGCCAGAGGCGGGCGAAGGTGATCCGGGCGGGGCTCTCGGAGGGAAGGGAGGTGGCTGTCTTGGCGTTGGCGAGGACGTCGCGCATGTCGTCGGCGGCGCGCCGGGGGCGGCCGAGCCAGAAGCCGACGACGACGGCGATCAGCCACCAGGCGACGGCGACGAAGAGGGTGGTCGAGTCTTCGTTATGGGCGGCGGCGAGGGCGGTGATCGCCCCCAGCGCGGTCGCCTCGGCGCCGGTCAGGAAGACGGTGGTGCGGAGCAGGTCGGTGAACGGCACCGCGCTACCCGGCCAGCCATTGGAGGACTTCGAGCCAGCCCGCCGGCCCCTCGACCTCGACGTCTGCCTCTTTGGCGAGTCCGCTGGGGGCCTCCGGCGAGCGCACCCCGACGCAGACCGCGGCGCTGAGCTCGCCCGCCTCGCGCAGCTCGCGCAGGCGGCGGAAGGCGTCGAGGTCGGTGCGGTCGTCGCCGGCGTAGGTGGCGCGGTCGAGGTCCTTGCCGGCAAGCAGCGAGGCGACCGCGCCGTCCTTGCCGCCGCCGCCGAGCGGCCGCAGCTCCAGCACCTTTCGCCCCCAGCGTGGTTCGAGTCCGGCAGCGGCGGCAGCGAGCGCCAGCTCATGGGCCCGCGCCTCGGCCATCGGCTCGTCGGCGGCGCCGCGCCAGTGCAGCGCCTGGATCGCCCCCTTGTCCTCGCGCCGCAGTTCCGCGGCCTCCAATGAGGCCGGTTGGTGGGCGAGGAACTTGGCCGCTTCGTCCTCGCGGCCGGAGACCGAGGGGTCGGCCTCGGGCTCCGCCGCACCGGGCAGCAGCAGCTCCAGCCCGTGGTTGCCGGCGTAGGCGAGCCCCTCGAGCCCGACCAATTCGCGCGCCTCCAGCGCCCGCCGGCCGGAGACGCAGCCGACCAGCCCATAGCGCTCGTTCAGCGTCGCCAGCGCCTCGCGCGCCGCCGCCGGCACCGCCGCGTCGGCAGCCCGCTCGACGATCGGCGCCAGCGTCCCGTCGATGTCGGTGAGGATCGCCGCGCGGCCGGGCTCGGCGCGGAGCGGGCCGAGCAGCGCCTGCCAGGCGCCGGGCCCCGTGTGGGCTTCGGGCGGCACGGCCCCTAGTATCGCGGGATGCCGACCGCCGCCGGGCCGATGCCGGCTCCGAAGCTCGCCAAGCTGGCCGCGATCGGCACCCTCGCCGGCCTCTTCAGCGGCCTCTTCGGGGTTGGCGGCGGCACTGTCATCGTCCCCCTGCTGATCTTCTGGTTCGCCTACGGCGAGCGCCTCGCCACCGGCACCAGCCTCGCCGCGATCGTCCTGATCGGCATCTTCGGCGCCCTCTTCCAGGGCGGCTTCTACGGCAACGTCCACGTCCTCACCGGCCTGCTGCTGGCGATCCCGGCGGTGCTTGGCGTCGTCCTCGGCACCGCGATCCAGCAGCGCATCCCCCAGCGCGCCGTCTCCTATCTGTTCGCCGCCCTGCTGGTCGGGATCGCGATCGAGCTGATCCTCAAATGAGCGACGCACGCCAAGCGAGCTTTCCATCCGAGGCGGTGCCGGCATGGACGTAGTCGCCGCCTGCCTCGTCGCGATCGCCGGCGGGCTCGCCGGCGGCCTGGTCGGGGTCGGCGGCGGCGTCCTCTTCGTCCCGGCGCTGACCATCTTCCTCGGCCTCGGCCAGGTCGAGGCCGAGTCGACCTCACTGCTGATGATCGTCGTCGTCGCCCTGATCGGCGCCACTCGCCAGCGCGGCTACGGCAACGTCCGCCTCCGCGAGGCGATCGTAATCGGCGCCCTCTCGCCGCTCGGCGTCCTCGCCGGCGTCTACCTCTCCAACCAGGTCTCCGAACGCTTCCTGCAGCTCGCCTTCGCGGCCCTGGCGCTGTTCATGGCCGCCCAGCTGGTGCGCCGCGCCCGCCGGGCCCCGGGTGGCTCCACGCTACGCTGAGAGGCGTGAGCTCCCTGATCTGGAAGGGCGACGTGCCACCGCTGCGCTCCCCGATCATGGTCTGCGCCTTCCGCGGCTGGAACGACGCCGCCGCCTCTGCCTCGACCGCGCTCGGCGCGATCGCCGACTCGCTCGACGCCGAGCCGCTCGCCTCGATCGACCCGGAGGAGTTCTTCGACTTCCAGTCGACCCGGCCGACGGTCTCGATGGTCGATGGCGAGACCCGCCGCATCGACTGGCCCGCCAACGACTTCTCGGTCTGCCGCATCGACGCCGCCGACCGCGACCTCGTCCTCCTCGACGGCACCGAGCCCAACCTGCGCTGGCGCACCTTCTCTGAGGCGGTGGCGACCGCCGCCGACGCCCTCGGGGTCGAGCTGGTCGTCACCCTCGGGGCGCTGATCGCCGAGGTCGCCCACACCCTGCCGGTGCCGATCACCGGCCTCGCCTCGAGCCAGGAACTGGTCGACGAGCTCGACCTCGAGCGCTCCTCCTACGAAGGCCCGACCGGGATCACCGGCATCGTCCACGACGTCTGCGGCCGCACCGGCATCGACTCCGCCTCGCTCTGGGCGGCGGTCCCCCACTACGTCGCCGCGGTCCCCAACCCGAAGGCGGCGCTAGCGCTGCTGCGCCGGCTCGAGGGGATGACCGGGATCGCCGTCGACGCCTCCGACCTGGAACTGGAAACGACCGACTACGAGGAGCAGATCACCCGCGCGATCGCCGCCAACCCGGAGATCGAGGAGCTGGTCACCCGAATCGAGGCCGAACAGGTCGACATGCTCGACGAGGGCGAGGAGCTGCCCTCGGCCGACTCGATCGCCCAGGAGTTCCAGCGGTTCCTGCGGCAGCGGGGGGACCAGTAGGTCTCAAGCTCGCCCCGAGGGACGGAAGCCCGAGGGACGAAGCGGTTTGAGGGGCGGGGGAGTCGGTGTACCTGCTCTCTCACTTGCTCGCCGGATCGACTAATGCCAGTCCGAGATTGAGCTCTCGGCGAGAAGTGCAAAACGTTCGCAGGCACACCGACTCCCCCGCCTCGGAACGGTCCATCCCACGATCTCCTCCGCCTGATGGCGATGCTAAGGACCAGGGTTCACCGCCTGACGCAGAAGCCGGTTGAGGGTCCGGGCGCCTGAGCGAGTCGCCTCGGTCAGAAGATGGGTAGGGCGCCTGCGTCAGTCACCTTGGCCAGGAGGTGGGTGTGGGCGCCAACGCGAGTGACCTCGGTTGGGAGGTCTAAGGGCTCGAGCGGGAGGGAGGCGGTGGGAGGCTCCCCGCGTATCAGCATGAGGAGGGCCGGAGAGCTCCGAGGCGTCAGCCAGCTCCGATCCCCCCGACGAGGTGCAGCGGGGAGCCTCCCACCGCCTCCCTCCCGCTAGGTCACTACCTCAACTCTCAGCCGCAGGGCAGATCAACCGGTAGTCGCACCAACTACACACACTCGGCGACGGCCGCGGCTCGAAGTCCTGGCCCAGCACCCCCTCGCCCACCTGCAGCACGGTGCGCTCCACCCGCTCTGCATCATCCGGCTTGGTCGGCGCCGCCACCTTGTCGCCGTCGAGCACGTAGTAGTAGGAGCCGATTGCGGCCTCGAGGTCCCAGGCCTCGCGGGCGGCCATCCGGTAGAGCGCCAGCTGCAGGTCGGACTCGAGCTCGGCGGCGGTCTTGCGTTCGCCCGTCTTGTAGTCGATCAGCTCGTAGTCGCCCTCGGGCAGCCGGTCGACCCGATCGACCCGGCCGCGGACGTGGTGCTCGCCGACCTTGAAGTCGAACTTGCGCTCCAGCCAGACCGGTTCGGCTTCGGACTCGCGCTCGCGTTCGGCGAACATCCGCAGCGCCTCCTTGCCGCGGGCCCGGTACTGCAGCTCGTCGTCGGACCCGCCGAAGCCGCCGCGCCGCCAGCCCGCCTCGAACAGCCGGTTCAACACCCGCAGCCCCTGCTCGGGGTTCTCCGGCGGCTCTTTGTGGAAGTTCTCGAGCACGTTGTGGACGAGGATCCCGAAGCGCTGGTTGATCGTCGGCTCCTGGGGGATGCCGAAGACGCGGGCGAACTTGTACTTCAGCGGGCAGGTGAGGTAGAGCGAGAGGTCCGAGGCCGAGAGGCTGAGGCGACCGTCGCCGCGGCGCGGCAGGAAGGCCTCCAGCGAGGGCTCCTCGCGGGCGGCGACCAGCTCCAGGCGGCGGCCGCGCTCGGTCTCGGAGTCGAGCAGGTAGGCATCGAGCGAGGAGGCGTCGAGCTCGGCCTGCTGCTCCGGCGTCGCCACCTGCCGCAACAGGCCGTTGACCGCCTCGATCGCCTCCTCGGTCGCCTCGTCGCCGGGCCGCTGCGCCAGCGCCGCCAGCTTCAGCAGCTCGAGATAGCGGGCGATCGCCCGGTTGACGTCGAGGGCGGTGTCGAGGCGCGGCTCGGAGAGCTCGCGGCCGGCCCGCCAGGAGGCCTCGAGCACCTGCTCGCGCAGGGTCCGGTAGGTGGCGTGCAGCCCCTCGGCGGGGCCGAACAGCTCCTCCTCGTGCTCCTCCTCGGCCGCCTCCGCGACCGCGATCGCCTCCGCGAAATAGCGCGAGGGCCGCTCCGCCTCGGCGCCGGCGACGCGGGAAAGGACCAGGGTCGAGCGCGCCGGCCAGCCCAGTCGCCCCCAATCGTGCTCCGCCTCCAGCCCGAGGACGAAGACGTGGTCGAAACCGAGCCCCTTGACCGCGTCGAGCCCGACCCCGCGGACCGCCCCCGGCGAGCGCGGCTCCTCGCCGCCGGCCGGCTCGGCCCCGGCCTCGGCGACGGCGCTGAGGTAGCGGACGAAGGCGCGGGTCGAGCCGTGCGGCTCGCGCCGCGCCCAGGCGCTCGCCAGCTCGGCCAGCCGCGAGAGCCCGAGCAGGCGCTCGGCGACCTCCGGCTGGGCGGCGAAGAGCCGCGCCCGGCGCAGGCCGACGTTCTCGATCAACCGCCGCACGAAGACGTCGGCGCGGCGCTCCTCCATCGCCCCGGCGGCGGCGTTGTAGAGGCGCAGGAAGGCGCCGATCCGCTCGCGCGCCTCGGGCTGGAAGCGGGGCGAGTCGAGCGCCGCCTCACAGGCGGCGACCATGTCCTGCTTGCGCCGCCGGGCGATCGTCGTCAGCCGCGCCAGGTCGCCGGCGCGCAGCTCGACCGGCGGGCGGGTCAGCGCCCGCGCCGCGGCGGCGGAGTCGTCGGGGTCGGCGACCACCCGCAGCCAGGCGATCGCGTCGCGCACCTCCGGCCGCCGGAACAGCGCCGCCGGCCCGGCGAGGTGAAAGGGAATGCCGCGCTCCTCCATCGCCGCGGCGATCGCCCCGCCCTCGTGGGCGGGGTCGGCGAGGACCGCGCAGATTCCCTCCGGGTCGGCGCCGCCGGCGACCAGGTGCTCGACCTCGCGCGCCACCGCCTGGGCCTGGGCGCGCTCGTTGCCGCAGCGCCAGAAGCGCAGCGCCGGCTCGCGGAAGCGGTGCTCCAGAACCGCGACCTCGCCGCTCGGGTGCAGGTTGCGGAACCAGGTCCCGGCCTCGCCCTCCCCCTCGAGCGCGTAGAGGTGGTCGTCGCACTCGGCCGCCAGCGCCGCCAGCAGGCCGCGCTGGGCCGGCGTCGTCTCCTCCAGCTCGTCGACCATCAGGTGGGGGAAGCTCGCGACCAGCTCGCGGCGCACGTCCGGTCGCTCGACCAGCAGGCAGCCGAGGGCGAGGACGACGTCGCCGCGGTCGAGGCTGCCGGTCTCGGCGAGGATCCGGTCGTGGGCGGTGTAGAGGTCGGCGAACTCGAGCTCGCGGGCCGCCGCCTCGCGGGCCGCGTCGTCCACGGCTGCCCCGGCCTCCTCGCGGGCTCGCTCGGCCAACGTCGTCGGTCCGGTGCCGGCCGCCTTGCAGGCATCGATCCGGGCCAGCAGCCGGGCCAGCAGCCCGGCTGGGTTGCCGCGAATCTCGTGCCGGCGCAGCGGCAGCTCGTCGGTCCGGTCGAGCAGCATCGCCAGTCGCTCGGCTGGGCCGAGGACGTCGAAGAAGGGGTCGAGGCCGGCGGCCTCGGGGCGCTCGCGCAGCAGCCGCTCGCCGAGCTCGTCCCAGGTGCCGATCCAGAGCTCCTCGTAGGAGCCGGGGAGGAGCGCCTCGGCGCGTTCGCGCAGCCGCCGTGCCGTCGCCCGGGTCGAGGCCAGGGCGAGGACCGCGCTGGGGTCGGTCCCCGCGGCGGCGAGGTGCGCGAGCCGCCGTGCCAGCAGCTCGGTCTTGCCGGTGCCGGCGGCCCCGAGCAGCAGCAGCGGTCCCCCGTCGTGGGCGACTACGCGCCGCCGCTCCGCAGCGTCCAGCGGGGCAGCGTCGGTGCGCGCACCCGCGTTTGCGGTGCCGGCCCCAGCCGGCCCGGCCCGGCCGCCGCCGGCCGCCGCGACCGCTGCCGTTTCCTCCTCGGGGCGCATCGCCCAACGCTAGCGCGCCGTAGAGTCCGGTCGGTGGACGTCCTTTCCGCAGATTGGCAGGGAATCTGCCGCCGCGCCGTCGCCGCCCAGCGCCAGATCTTCGCCGAGGTGGTGAGCAGCGAGGAACGCACCGTCTACGAGGGGATCGGCGAGGGCGGTGACCACACCCTGGTCATCGACCGCCGTTGCGAGGACGCCGTCTTCGCCGAGCTCGAGCAGCTGGCAGGCGATGGCGCTTCCTTCGTCGCCGTCTCCGAGGAGCGCGGCGAGGTCGTCTTCGGCGACGGGGGGGAGGTGCGGGTCGTGATCGATCCGATCGACGGCTCGCTCAACGCCCGCCGCACGATCCCCTCCCACAGCCTCAGCGTCGCCGTCGCCTCCGGCCCCTCGATGGCCGAGGTCGAGTTCGGCTTCGTCCACGACTTCGGCGCCGACGAGGAGTTCTGCGCTCGCCGCGGCGAGGGCGCCACGCTCGGCGAGCGCCCGGCGCGGGTCGCCCCCGGTGGCGATCGCCTCGAGGTCGTCGGCCTCGAGTCGGCCGAGCCGCAGTGGTCGCAGCCGGCGCTGGAAGCGCTGGAGGGCAAGGCCTACCGGCTGCGGGTGGTCGGCTCGATCGCGATTACCGTCGCCTACGTCGCCGCCGGCCGCTTCGACGCGATGATCAGCCTCCGTCCCTGCCGCTCGGTCGACATCGCCGCCGCCCAGTTGATCGCCCGCGAGGCCGGCGGCGTCGTCTGCTTCGGCGAGCTCGGCCTCGAGGGCGCCGCCCTCGACCTTTCCTCGCGCTACCCCTGCGCCGCCGCTCGCGACGAGGCGGCGCTGGCGGTCGTCACCGCCGCTCAGGCAGCGGTCTAAATCCCGCTCTGGAAGAGGGGTGTAACCCGTTGCGCGGACGGGTTTACAAACGTCTGTTCGTAGAAACGTATGTTCGCTAAACTCGGACGCCCCGAGCGTCCCCCCACATAACTGAGGAGTTCACCCGAATGGCAGAGCAGACCAGCACCAACGGCGCGAAATCGAAAACGCAGGCGAAACGCGCCACTACCGAAGCGAAAAAATCGGCTAAAGCCACCGCCAAAGCCGGCAAGCGCGCGGCCGCGAAGACCGTCGCCGCCGAGAAAAACCAGGTCCAGGTCGCCGTCGAGACCGCCGTCGACGTCCCCGTCGGCGCCGTCCTCTCCGTCGGCGACCGTGTCTCCGACCTGGTCGAGCCGTGGAGCAGCCGCGGCAACGCCGAGAAACAGATCAAGGCCTACCGGACCCAGCTGCGCAAATCGCTGAAGCGGACCGAGCGGCGCGGCAGCAGCGCCCGTAAGAAAGCGACGACCGAGGCCCGCAAGACCCGCAACCGGGTCGAGCGCGAGGCGCGTCGTCATCAAAAGACCGCGACGACGACGATCAAGCAGAACCGCGCCACCGTCGAGAAGCGCGTCCGCGGCGTCGTCGACGAGCAGACCTCCCGCGCCCAGAGCCTGGTCACCACGGTGACCGACCAGTTCGCCGCTCTGCGTTAGAGCCTCCTCCCTTACCACCCCCGCAGTCCCGAGCGCCCCGGCTTCCTTGCCCGGGGCGCTCGTCGTTTGGGAGCCTGCCACGCGCCGGCTCAGCGCCCGATGACGGCGACCGGGCGCGAGGTGCCGGCGGCGTAGGGCCAGCCGGACTGGCGCGGCGAGATCGCCCGGAACTGGAAGCGGATGCCGCGGCTGTCGTCGTCGGCGAAGGAGTAGGGAAGGCGGAAGCGGCCGTGGCGGTCGGTCTGGACGGTGCGGAATTCGCCCCAGGGGGCACCGGGGTAGCGGAACTGGAGAGTGATCGGGTTGCCGGTCCCCGGCACCGCGGCGCCGGCGTGGAGGAGGCGGCCGGAGAAGACGACCGGGGCGCCGCCGATTCGCACCGTCGGTGAGGAGGCGCGGAGGACGACGCCGGCGCGGACCGCCATCGCGATCGTGCGGCCGGCGCCGCGGGTGAGGGTGCGGCTGCCGGCGAAGAGGGCCTGGACGTGGCGTGAGGGGCCGGGCGGAAGCTGCAGGCCGAACTCGCCGCCGGCGCCGGTGGTGACCGTGGTCCGCCGCTCGTGCGAGTCGGAGCCGGCCCCGAAGCCCTCGACCACCTCGACCTCGCGACCGGGCAGCGGCGCCCCGGAAGCGTCGAGCAGGAGGCCGCCGTAGCGCAGGCCGCGGCCATAGGGAACGGTGCGGTGGGCGGGACGGCGGTCATAGGCGGCGATCGCGCGATGCCGGCAGTGGCGGCCGCCGTCGGCGCGGTGGCAGCGGGGGAGGACGAGCAGGGCGCCGCCGAAGCCCGACTCGATCGTCGTCGGCAGCTTCAGCGGATTGCGCAGGACCATCTCGCGACCGTCGGCGCGTTGAGTCGTCGCGGTCGCGTTGCCGGCCTCGTCGTAGGCGACGGCGCGGAACTCGTAGCTCCCGGGTGGATAGTCGTCAGAGCGCCACATCGCTTTGAGGCCTGAGCGGCCGATCGTCGTCGGCAGCGGTTCGAAGGAGCCCCCGCTGCCCGCCGGTCGGACTCCGATCGTCCCCTGCTCCCGGCTCAGCCCCGAGCGCCCGTCGGCCGCCGTCACCTCGAGTCGCTCCGGTTCGGCCGGGTCCTGGCTCGAGGCGAAGGAGGCCCGTGGCGGCGTCGTGTCGATCCGCACCGTGCCGGTCGCCTGCGAGAACGGCGAGACCCCGGCGTTGCCGGCCGCGTCGCGGCCGAAGGCCGAGAGCAGATGGACGCCCTCGCCGCCGACCGTCGTCACGGCGGTGTCGCCGCCGACCACCACCGGGGCCCCGCCGTCGACGCCGATCGCCGTGTAGGGCGAGCCGTCGCTCATCCCCGAAAGTGGGTCCGAGGCCGCGGCGGTGACCGCGACCGGGTGATTGACCCAGCCATCGGGAAGGCCGTCGAGACGCAGCAGCGGTGGCGTCGAGTCGACCCTCACCGGCACGCTCTGCACCGCGGAGGCGATGCCGGTGCCGGAGATCGCGACCGCGTGGAACCAGGCGGTGCCGTCGGCCAGTGGGCCGGGCCCGAAGGACCCCGGCCCGGCGAAGTCGATGTCGGCTGCGCGGCAGGGCCCGGCACAGGGGCTGGCGCCCGGATCGGCGTCGACCGAGATCGCGTAGCCGGCGATCCCCGATGGCGGCACCCCCTCTCCGGCGCCGAAGCGGAAGCTCACCGGTCCGCTGTTCGGGACCCAGCCCGCCGGCACGTCGACGCTCGGCGGCGGCGGCGTCGCGTCGTCGAAGCGCAGCCCGATCGTCGAAGTCGGGCCTTCCTTGGTGTCGGTGACGACCCATAGCACTGCCCAGTACACGCCAGGGACGACGACGCCGTTCTGTGGCGGAATCGTCAGTTCCAGCCCGCTGCTCGGCAAGGATTCCCTTCCTTGCCTCAGCAGCTGTCCGTTCCGGCCCTCGATCTTCCATTCGAGCCTCATCGGATCGCTGACGTGGGTCGGGGACTCCCAGTGGAGAAGGAATTCGTTGCTGGCGGTCCAGCCCGCCGAGCCCGACAGGTGGAGGTTCGTGATCGCGAGCGACGAGTCGAAGGCGCCCGCTGGCGTCGCTGTCAAGGCGAGGAGGGCGATCGCGGCGCCGAGCACATGGCGCCCGCGACGCGCCCATGGTCGCCGGCGGTGACAACGCCCGCGGCGCCTCACGGTCCGAACTCCCCGGCCGGCGAGCCGCTGCCGGCCGCGGAGCTGGCTGGCGCCGCGGTCGGTTCGGGGGCGGGTTCGGGCGCCGGCGGCGGCGCGTATTCGACCGCGCCGCTTTCGGCCACCGGTTCGGGTTCCGCTTCAGCCACCGGGTCTTCGGCTTCAGCCGCCTTGTCCGCCACTTCCTTCTTCGCCTTCGACTTGTCTTCTTCGGGCGGGCTCGCTTCGGTCGGGGTGGTCGATTCCACCGGCGCTTCCGTTTCGTAGACCGGCCCGATCAGCCGTTGGTCGGAGGCCTTCGCCCGGTGCTCGAACGGTCGGGAGACCTGGGCCGGCGAAGTGCCCTGGTCGAGGGCGAGCGGGGTGGGGAGGACCCCGGTGGCGACGCAGGCCGCGGCGCCGCTGGCGGTGCCGACGCAGATTGCCGCCAGCTTCGCCAGCGCCGCGACGCCGGCGCCGCGGGTACCGCCGGCTCCCGCGACCCCGCTCAGCCCCTGGTCGGCGCCGCCGCCGAAGCGGGCGGCCAGCCCGGCGGCGGCGTCGTGGGCGCGGTCGAGCAGCGAGCGGCCCAGCGGCAGGGTCGGCGCCAGCGCCGCTGCCGCGGCCGGGGCGGCGCGGTAGGCGCGCAGGGTCGCTCGGCAGTGGGGGCAGGCGCGCAGGTGCTCGCGCAGGGTCGCCGCCTGGACGGCACCGGCCTCGCCATCGGCGAAGGCGGAGAGCAGTGGCCGCAGCTCGCGGCAGCGCCGCCCCGCCTCGCTGCTGTGGACGACGGCGCGGAAGCGCTCCCGCCCCTCGGCCAGGCAGCGGTTGATCTTGGTCTGCGACCAGTGGGTGATCTCGCCGATCTCGGCATAGGAGTAGCCCTCGGCGAGCAGGGTCAGGGCCCGCAGCTCGGCCGGCTTCAGCGTTTGCAGCGCCTCGCGGCTGCGGGCGACGGCCTCGTGGCGCTCGGCCCGCTCCGGCGGCCCGTCGGCCTCGGCCGGCAGCATCGCCACCCAGTCCTCGCGTCGGGAGCCGCCGCCGGCGGGACCGCTGAGGATCCGCTCGCGCTCGGCGCGGACCGCGAGCGCCTCGTGCTTGACCACGGTCTGGGTCCAGCGCACGAGTTCGCGCGGGTCCTCGCTCGGTGCCTTGCGCAGGAGGATCTCCAGCGCCCGCTGCAGAGCGTCGTCGGCGTCGTCGGCGCAGAGCGAGTAGCGGCTCGCCGTTCGCCGCAGCATTGCCTCGTTGCGCGAGTAGACCTCGACCACGGCCCGCCGGCGCGCGGCCACGTGCCCATCATCTCCTGGACTCAACGTTCGGTTCTCCCTAACCGTTCGGAAACTCTGCAGCAAAACATGACATGCCTGAGTGGCCGGCGGCGCGCGACTCTCCCCCCTCGACCGGCGAATCCGCGCGACTTTGCCGCAAATTGCAAATGTTTCCCACCGGCGCCGCTCCTCGCCCGACCCCGATAGAGTCCGCCGCCATGACGACCTGCGTAGTCACCGGCGGCGCCGGCTTCCTCGGATCGCACCTCTGCGAGCACCTGCTCGGCAAGGGCCACCGCGTGCTCTGTCTCGACAACCTCGAGACCGGCTCCTTGGAGAACATCGCCCACATCCGCGACGAGCGCTTCGAGTTCCGCAACGTCGACATCACCAAGTTCGTCGAGATCGAGGAGGCGGTCGACTTCGTCTACCACCTGGCCTCGCCAGCGAGCCCGATCGACTACCTGCGGCTGCCGCTGCACACGCTCCGGGTCGGCTCGGCCGGGACCCACAACATGCTCGGCGTCGCCAAGTTCAAGCGCGCCCGCTTCCTCATCGCCTCGACCAGCGAGGTCTACGGCGATCCGCAGGTGCACCCCCAGCGCGAGGACTACTGGGGCCACGTCAACCCGATCGGCCCGCGCGGCGTCTACGACGAGGCGAAGCGCTACGCCGAGGCGCTGACCATGGCCTACCACCGCCAGCAGGGCCTCGACACCGCGATCGTCCGCATCTTCAACACCTACGGCCCGCGGATGCGCCCGCACGACGGCCGCGCGATCCCGACCTTCCTGCGCCAGGCGCTCGAGGACCGGCCGCTGACCGTCTTCGGCGACGGCAGCCAGACCCGCAGCTTCTGTTACGTCGAGGACCTGATCCGCGGCATCGTCGCCCTCGCCGAGTCCGACGTCCACGTCCCGGTCAACATCGGCAACCCCGACGAGTTCACCCTGCTCGAACTGGCCGAAGCCGTGGTCGAGACCACCGGCTCGAAGTCGGAGATCGTCTACGAGGCCCTGCCCGTCGACGACCCGCAGCAGCGCCGCCCGGACATCGGTCGGGCGAAGGAGATGCTGGGCTGGGAGCCGAGCATCAAGCTGCTCGAGGGGCTCCGGCGGACGATTGACGAGACCGGCCGCGAGCGGCTCATCGGGGCTGGCGCCTAGCGCCTGCTGCTCGGCTCAGCCGCTCTATCGCGCTTGCCCGCTGAACGAAATTAGCCCGAGCGGGTCTCCTCCGGCGATCGCGTCTTCGGCCAAGACCTTGGCCGCGATCGCTGTGCCTTCTTCTTCCTTGCCTTCCAGTTTCTTCGCTTCGGCCACGTACGCCGCGTAAGCCTTCACGAACCCATCCAGGACTTCGCCGCTGAGTGGTTCCAGGACGGCGGAGCCGTTCTGAACGCCGACCGAGCGGGTGGTCGGATCGGCGGTCACGCCGCCGATCGTGACCTTCGCGGCCGCGCTGCGGAGCGGACCGAAGTTGAGCGTCTGACTCGCGGTTGAAGTGGCTGTGACGGCGACGGTGACCGTCCTTGCTGCCAGGTCGCACTTGAATTCACTCAGGCTGACCACGGTTTCGAAAGCTTCCTTGCCGTCTTTGCCTTTCGGCAGTCCCTGCCTGAGCAGCACGCCCCCCGCCGAGCTGACCACTCCGGCCTTCCCGGTTGGCCCGAAGCTGCCGCCGAGGACCGGGAACGAGAAGACCGGCGGCGCCGCGCTCAGCACGCTCGTGCCGGCGAGCGGAGCGAGTTCGGCTCTGACGTCGCCCAGCTTTTTCGCCAGCTCGGCGTCAAGCGCGAAGGTGACCGCGCCACCCGGGACCAAGGCCACCGTCCTCGGCTGCTCTTCCGACTCCGAAGAGCCGAAGTCGACGTCGGCTCTGAACGGGGCCGCGATCGCCTCGCTCTCGCCCGCCCTGCTCCCCGCGGCCGGCGTTGAGGAGAGCTTCCGGTCGAGGGCGGCGGCGGCGGTGGCGGTCAGCTTCAGCGACCTGGCGCTGAGGTCGACGCCGAACCCGTTCCGGGCGAAGGAGACCCCGCGGAGCTTGAACGCCTTCATCCTCCTGCCCGCGACCCTGGCGGTCACCGACTTCGTCGCGGTGTCGAAGACGAGGCCGCTGATCGACACTCGTTTCCCGCCGGCAACGGCCTCCAGGCCGCCGCTGTGGGTGAGGGTGCCGGCGCCGCTGACCGGGTCGACCGAGCCGCCCGAGACCGGGAAGGTCGCCTTCGACCCCCTCAGCTTCGCCGGCCCGGTCTTCGCCAAGTTGACGCCGGCCTGCTTCAGCTGTTTGGCGAGACCTCGGCTGAACGTCACGGTCGTGGTGCCGCGTGCGACCGGATCCTTGGATGCCGAGGCGAGGGGGGCAAAGGTCAGCAGCGCGACAAGCGTCATCGCGCAGGCTCCCGGTAGGCGGAGGCCACGGGCCTTCGTTGGCGTGGTTGCTTGATCCACGGGGCGTTCCCTCCGTTGCTTGCCGTCCCTGCCATCCCAATGCAACGCCACGGCGAGGTCGATTGCTCGGCACCTTATTCCCGAGCCGATCTCTCCCTTAACCCGCCGGCGGCCCCGCGGTCGCGGTGCGGCGATCCCTGCGCGCCCAATATCCTCCGCGGCGATGGCAGCAACCGACAGCTCCGGCGCCGGCGAGGTCCACCGCACGATCGCGCCCCTGGTCGGCCCCGACGACGAGCGGGTCTTCACCGACTCCGGGATCGAGATCGAGGCCCTCTACGGGGAAGGGGACGTCGCTCCCGGCCTGCGCGAGCGCCTCGGCGAGCCCGGCCAGCCGCCCTTCACCCGCGGCATCCACGACGGGATGTACCGCGACCGGCTCTGGACGATGCGCCAGTACGCCGGCTTCGCCTCCCCCGAGGACACCAACGAGCGCTACCGCTACCTGATCGAGCACGGCTCGACCGGCCTCTCGATGGCCTTCGACCTGCCGACCCAGCTCGGCCGCGACTCCGACGACCCGCTCTGCAACGGCGAGGTCGGCCGCACCGGCGTCCCGATCGACACGATCGAGGACATGCGGATCTGCTTCGAGGAGATCCCGCTCGACTCGGTCTCCACCTCGATGACGATCAACGCCCCGGCGGCCATCCTGCTGCTGCTCTACGAGCTGGTCGGCGAGGAACAAGGCGTGCCCAGCGAGAAGCTCCGCGGCACCGTCCAGAACGACGTGCTGAAGGAGTACATGGCCCGCGGCAACTACATCTACCCGGCCGAGCCGACGATGCGGCTGACCACTGACATCTTCGAGTACTGCCAGGCGAACGTGCCGAAGTGGAACACGATCTCGATCTCCGGCTACCACATCCGCGAGAAGGGCTGCTCGGCGGTGCAGGAGGTGGCGTTCACCCTCTCCAACGCGATCGCCTACGTCGAGGCGGCGCTGGAGCGCGGCTTGAAGATCGACGAGTTCGCGCCGCGGCTGGCCTTCTTCTTCAACTGCCACAACAACGTCTTCCAGGAGATCGCCAAGTTCCGCGCGGTGCGGCGGATGTGGGCGAAGATCGTCGCCGAGCGGTTCGGGGCCGAGAACCCGAACTCGATGAAAATCCGCTTCCACACCCAGACCGGCGGGGTGACGCTGCAGGCCCAGCAGCCCGAGGTCAACATCATCCGGGTCGCCCTGCAGGGCTTCGCCGCGGTCGCCGGCGGCACCCAGTCACTGCACACCAACGGCTTCGACGAGGCGCTGGCGCTGCCGACCGAGCGCTCCGCCCGGATCGCCCTGCGGACCCAGCAGGTGCTCGCCTACGAGTCGGGCGTCGCCGACACCGTCGACCCCTTCGCCGGCTCCTACTTCGTCGAGTCGCTGACTGACGAGGTCGAAGCCCGCTCCTGGGAGCTGATGGACAAAGTCGCCGAGCTCGGCGGTTCGGTCGAGGCGCTGGAGTTCATGCAGCGCGAGATCGAGGAGTCGGCGCTCTCCTACCATGAGCGCTACCGCTCTGGCCAGGACACCATCGTCGGGGTGAACAAATTCGTCACCGACCAGGTCGACGACGTCGACATCCTCAAGGTCGATCCGGAGGCCGAGCAGCGTCAGCTGGCCCGCCTGAAGGCGTTCAAGGAGCGCCGCGACCAGGCCGCCGTCGACGCCACGCTGGACTCGCTACGCGACGTCGCCCGCGGCGAGGGCAACCTCCTCCATCCGATCCGCGCCGCGCTCGCCGCCGACGCCTCGATCGGCGAGGTCTGCGGGGCGATGCGCGAGGTCTTCGGCGAATACCAGGGCGGCGCCTTCTTCTAGTCGGCCCGGCGCCCGCTCCGAGGCGCTGAAAGCTCCGTCCCAGGCACGAGCGACGGGCAGGAACCGTCCCCCGGAGGCGGAAATCCGCCGCATGATCGAGGCATCCAGGACTCTGATGAAGTCCCAGCCCGAGCTGGCGGATCTGGTGGCGGAGGTAGAAGGGATCGAGGTGGCGATGGCCGAGAAGGGCTTCGGCACCCGCGTCTCGCTCCGCGCCCCGGATGGCGTCGGCCTCGGTGAGGCCGACCTCGAGGCGGTCCTCGACCGGCTCGCAGAGCCCCAGCGCCGGCCCTTCAGCTAACAGCCAACTCAACGGAAAGAGTGAACGTGAACACCCTCAAGCGGCACCTATCGGTCGCCAACGTGCTCTCCTGCGTCGCCATCTTCCTCGCCCTCGGCGGCGTGGCGGTGGCGGCCGGCAAAGTGAAACTCGGCCCCAGCCAGGTGAAGGCGGTCAACATCGCCAAGCAGGCCGTGACCAACGCCAAGATCAAGACCCAGGCCGTCACCTCGGGCAAGATCAAGAACAACGGCATCGTCACCGCCGACCTCGCCAACGGCTCCGTCAACGCCGCCAAACTCGCCAACGGCGCCGTCAATTCGGCCAAGCTCGGCAAGGAAGCGGTGCTTCAAAAGGCGCTCGCCAAGAACGCCGTCACCAACGGCAAGATCGGTGCGGAAGCGGTCACCACCGGCAAGCTCGGCAACGAAGCGGTGACCTCGGCGAAGATCTCGACGGCGCTCTACCTGCAGCTGCTGAAGAACGTCCGCTACGAAACGGCGACCAGCGTCAACGACTCGGCGACCGCCAAGTCGGTCGTCGCCAGCTGTCCGGCGGGCCGCGAAGCGATCGGTGGCGGCGTCCGCGTCAATGGCGCCAGCACCGATCCGAAAAACGGCGTCGTGGTCAGCGCCTCGGCGCCGGTCGTCTCGGCGACCAACGCCCGCGTCGGCTGGGAAGCCGCTGCTCGCGAGGTCGGCGAAGAACCGGCCAACTGGCAGGTCGTCGCCTACGCCGTCTGCGCGGAACTCTAGGCACCGCCCCGTGCCCCGCCCCGGCGACGCACCCGGGGCGGGGTCAGGGGGCACCGGGGCTCGCGCGTAAATAGAATCCCGCCCGCTCCCCGGAGCCCCTGCCCCCATGCGCGAGAAGAACCCGATCAGCCACGAGGAGAAGCTCGCCTATTTGCGCGAGCTGCGCGAGGAGGCGATCCATTCGGCCTCCGAAGAGGCGGTCGAGAAGCAGCACGCGAAGGGCAAGCTGACCGCCCGCGAGCGAATCGAGAAGCTGCTCGACCCCGGCACTTTCGAGGAGCTCGACACCTTCGTCCGCCACCGCACCTACGACTTCGAGATGCAGAAACGGCGGCCCTGGGGCGACGCCGTCGTCACCGGCCACGGCCTGATCGAAGGCCGCACGGTCTTCGTCTTCTCCCAGGACTTCACCGTCTTCGGCGGCAGCCTCGGCGAGGTGATGGCGGAGAAGATGTGCAAGGTGATGGACCTCGCCGCCCAGGTCGGTGCACCGGTGATCGGCATCAACGACTCCGGCGGCGCCCGGATCCAGGAGGGCGTGGTCAGCCTCGGCGCCTACGGCGACGTCTTCGCCCGCAACGTCAAATGCTCGGGGGTGATCCCGCAGATCAGCCTGATCATGGGCCCCTGCGCCGGCGGCGCCGTCTACTCGCCGGCGATGACCGACTTCATCTTCATGGTCAAAGAGACCTCGCACATGTTCATCACCGGCCCGGAAGTGATCAAAACCGTGACCGGCGAGGAGGTCGAGTTCGAGGAGTTGGGCGGGGCGATGAGCCACAACTCGAAGTCGGGGGTGGCGCACTTCGCCTCCGAGGACGAGGAGAGCTGCCTCGAGGACGCCCGCTACCTGCTCAGCTTCCTGCCCTCGAACAACCTCGAGGCGCCGCCTCGCTTCGAGCCCAGCGACGACCCCGAGCGCGAAGACGAGGCGCTCGACACGGTCGTCCCCGACGACCCCTCGAAGCCCTACGACATGCGCGACGTAATCGCCTGCGTGGTCGACGACGAGGAGTTCTTCGAGGTCCATGCGCACTTCGCGCGGAACATCGTCTGCGGCTTCAGCCGGCTCGACGGCTATCCGGTTGGGATCGTCGGCAACCAGCCGGCCTTCCTCGCCGGCGTCCTCGACATCGAGGCCTCCGAGAAGGCGGCCCGCTTCGTCCGCACCTGCGACGCCTACAACGTGCCGCTGCTGACCTTCACCGACGTCCCCGGCTTCCTTCCCGGCACCGACCAGGAGTGGAACGGGATCATCCGCCACGGCGCCAAGCTCCTCTACGCCTTCACCGAGGCGACGGTGCCGAAGCTCACCGTCGTCACCCGCAAGGCCTACGGCGGCGCCTACGACGTGATGAACTCGAAGCACATGCTGGCCGACTACAACGTCGCCTGGCCGACCGCGGAGATCGCGGTGATGGGCCCCGAGGGCGCGGTCAACATCATCTACCGCAAAGACATCGCCAGCTCCCCGACTCCCGAGGAGCGCCGCCAGAAGCTGATCGATGACTACAAAGCCCACTTCGCCAACCCCTACTCGGCGGCCGAGCGCGGCTACATCGACGACGTGATCGAGCCCCGCCAGACCCGCCCGAAGCTGATCAAGGCGCTGCGCATGCTGGAGTCCAAGCGGGTCCCCCAGCCGAAGCGCAAGCACGGCAACATCCCGCTCTAGCGGCGCCCGCCGCTCATTTCACTCCTTCAATTTGTCCCACGCTTCGGCCCATTCGTCGAACGGGACGCAATCGTCGTCGCCGTTGGCGCATTCACTTTTTGGTTCTTGCCAGTAAAAGACCCGCTTCCAAAAAGCGGCATCTTCAGCGTGGTATTCCGCGCAGAACTTCGGCCTTTTCGTTTCCTTGCAGGCTGCGCTTTGAGCGGGGGATTGATAGAGGAATTCAGAAATCTCGGCGCTATATTTCGGTTCGGCGACCCAGTTCAGCCAGAAATACATGCAATTCGGGTGCTTCGCTTTGCTGGAGACCATCCAGGTGTTGACCAGCCCCGTCGTCCCCTCTTCGGGCAGGTAGCCCTGGGCCGCCGAGTTGCTCTGCACTGGTTTGTGCCGCACCTTCAACACCGATAGCTGAAACTGCCAGGTCGTGCCGACCTGGAACGGGCTTTCTTCGAAGCCGGCGATTTGTTCGTCGCCGATCGACCAGTATTCGCCGACGTTCGGCGCCAGCTCTTCCAGCAGCTTGACCGTGGCGTCGAACTGTTCTTCGTCGAGCTCATAGGGGTCTTCGATGCCCAAGGTCGGTTCGTGCCGCATCAGATACAAGGCGGCGTCGGCGATGTACATCGGGCTTTCGTAGATGCTGATTGCGCCCTTGTGCGTGGCGGCTTCGGCAGGATCGAAGATCGCGCTCCACGACTTCGGCGAGGGGGAGACGCTGTCGTTCCAGATCATCAGGTTCGCGCGACGGCTCTGCGGCATGCCGTAGGGCACGCCTTCGAAACTGTCGAACGACTGTTTCTTCAGATCGGGATAGATCGTCTTGTAGTTCGGAAGCACGCTGACGTTGATCGGGGTGACTTCACCGGCTTCGATCAGCCGAGCACTGATGTTGCTGGGCGCGGCGATGCCGTCGTACTTTCCGGTCTTCATCAGTTCGACCATCTGGTTGCTGGTCGTGGCGACCTTGGCGGTGACTTTGCAGCCGGTGGCCGCTTTAAAAGGCGCAGACCACTGAGGCTCGATAAAGCCCGGGGCGGCGATCAGGTCGAGATCACTCTCGGTCGTGCCGACTTCTTTCAGCTCCTTCTTTTTAGCCGCAAGAAAGGCCGCGCTGAGCGTGTCGTTGCCTTCGCCTGAGTTTCCGCAGCCCCCCAGCGTCAGCAGCAAGGCCACCAACCCTACGACTATCAGCCACGCCACCCGAACCGGATGCTCTTGCCTTGCCCTCATGCTGAACTCCCCCTCTCGACCCCGGATAACCGTTCCCAGATCAGAGTAATATCATTTTTCTGAGTGTTTTAAGAAACTCACTCATCCGCCGAGAAGCCGGTCTTGGACGCGTTCAGCGTTGCGCGGGCGGCTAGGGGGCGGCGGTGGCCTCGGCGTCGACCGTGCCGCCACCGCCGCGCCCGGGGGCGCCGCCGTCCTCGGTCGAGAGGCGGTGGGCGATGTAGACGGGGATGATCGAGATCAGGATCAGGAGGACGGCGACGGCGTCGACGATCGGCAGCTGGTTGGGACGGAAGAGGTTGCGGAAGATCCAGATCGGCAGGGTTTCTTCACCGGCGCCGATCGTGAACGTGGTGACGATGATCTCGTCGAAGGAGAGGGCGAAGGCGAGCAGGCCGCCGGCGGCGAGGGCGGAGCGGAGGCTGGGGAAGGTGACGAAGCGGAAGGTCTGCCAGGTGTCGGCGCCGAGGTCGGCCGAGGCCTCCTCGAAGGAGCCCGAGGTACGGCGCAGGCGGGCGACGGCGTTGTTGTAGACGACGACGATGCAGAAGGTCGCGTGGCCGATGATCACGGTCATCAGGCTGAGGCTGATCCCCAGCACCTGGGTGAAGGTGTTGGAGAGGGCGACGCCGGTGACGATCCCCGGCAGGGCGAGCGGGATGACGACCAGGAAGGAGATCGCCTCGCGCCCGAAGAAGCGGCGCCGGCCGACCGCCAGCGAGATCAGCGTTCCCAGCAGCAGTGCGATCGCGGTCGCGATCACCCCCGCCTCGATCGAGGTGAGAAAGGCTTCCCGCACCGATTCCGATTCGAAGGCCTTGCTGAACCAGTCGGTGGTGAAACCGGGCGGCGGCCATTTGAGGATCTTCGAGGCGTTGAAGGCCTGGACCAGGATCACCAGCAGCGGGATGTAGATGAAGGCGAGCGCGATCGCGACCGCGACGCCGAGCAGGGCCTTTGCGCGCCGGGTCAGCCGCATCAGACGTGGTCGAAGGCGCCGAGCCGGCGGGCGACGCCCAGGTAGGCGATGACGATGACGATCGGGACCAGCGCGAAGGCCGCCGCGAACGGCTGGTTGTTGGTGATCGAGGCGCGGATCGAGGTGCCGATGAACTGTTCGTTGGAGACCAGCGCCGGGGCGATGTAGTCGCCGAGGGTGAGGCAGAAGGTGAAGATCGAGCCGGCGACGACGGCGGGGAAGGCGAGCGGCAGGATCACCCGCCGGAAGGTGGTGAAGGGGTGGGCGCCGAGGTGCCCTCGGAGGCGGAGATCAGCGAGTTCGGAATCCGCTCCAGCCCGGCGAAGATCGGCAGGATCATGTACGGCAGCCAGAGGTAGCTGAAGACCAGCCACACCGCGACCAGGCCTTCGCCCGGGCCGTGCAGGCCGATCGGTTCCAGGGCCCAGTTGATGATTCCGTGTTCGGCGATCATCTCGCGCCAGGCGAGCGCCTTGACCAGGTAGCTCGACCAGAGCGGCATCAGCACCGCGACGACCAGCACCGCCTTGGTCTTCCGCCCCGCCACCTTGGCCATGAAGAAGGCGATCGGGAAGGCGATTACGGCGTCGGTCAGGGTGACCAGGATCGCGGTGCGGACGGTGCGCCAGACGATTTCGCGGTAGACCGGGACGTTGACGAGTTCTTCGAAGTTTCCGAGCCCGTATTCCTTGATCACGTTGCCGCTGAGCGGATCGACCGTCCAGAAGGCGGTGATCAGGAGGACGACCAGCGACCCCAGGTAGAGGATCACCAGCCAGGCCATCGGCGCCGAGAGCAGGGCGCCGATCTGCAGCTTGCGACGGCCGTAGAAGAGGCCGGCGAGCTTGCGGCCCGCCGACCCCTTCCTTACCTCGACCGCTTCAGAGGACATGCCTCAGGTAGCGCCTATCTAGCCTTTGATTTCGGTCCAGGCACGGACCCAGTCGTTGTAGTCCATGCATTCTTCGGGCCCGCCTTCGCTGCATTCGGCGAGCGGCGTCCGCCAGTAGTAGACGCGCTTCCAGAAGGAGGGATCTTCCGCGTGGTATTTCTCGCAGAAGTTCTTTTCCTTGGTGAATTCGCAGGCCTTTTCCTGGGCCGGCGCCTCGCCGAAGTATTCGGCGACCTGGGCGTTGGCTTTCGGCGAGATGATGTAGTTCATCCACATGTACATGCAGTTGGGATGTTTGGCGTGCGAGCTGATCATCCAGGTGTCCGACCAGCCGGTCGCGCCCTCTTTCGGCAGGAAGCCCTGGCTCGCCGGGCTGGCTTCCACCGGTTCGCCTTCGCCCTGCAGGGCGAAGTACTGGTACTGCCAGGTCGTCCCGACCTGATTCGAGCCGTTGGCGAAGCCGGCGATCTGTTCTTCGGCCGAGCCCCAGTATTCGCCGACGTTGCCCTTCTGTTCCTTCATCAGTTCGACCGCGGCGTCGAACTGTTCTTCGTTCAGCTCGTAGGGGTCGGTGATTTCCAGCTTCGGTTCGTGGTTCATCAGGTAGAGGGCGCCTTCGGCGATCGACATCGGATCGTCGTACTGGCTGATGTGGCCCTTGTACTTCGCTGCCACCTTCGGGTCCAGGGTGACGTCCCAGGAGGCCGGGGCCGGCTTCACGTCTTTGGAGTTCCACATCAGCAGGTTGGCGCCGCGCCCGTGGGGGATCCCGTAGGGAACGCCTTCGAAGGTGTTGTAGACCTGGCCTTTGAGGTCCGGGAAGACGGTCTTGTAGTTCGGCACCAGGTCGGTGTTGACCGGGGCGACTTCGCCGGCGGCGACCAGCCGCGCGGTGGCGTTGCCCGAAGCGGAGACGCCGTCGTACTGGCCGGTCTCCATCAGCTGGACCATTTCGTCGGAGGTGTTGCCGATCTTGCTCTTCACCTTGCAGCCGGTTTCGGCTTCGAAGGCCTTGGTCCATTCGGGTTCGACGTAGCCGGCCCAGTTGATCAGGTCGACTTCGCCCTCGCCCTTGCCGAGCTTCTGCAGCATGCCGCTGGTGTCGCCTTCGCCGCCGCTCGAACTGCTGTCACTACCGCCGCCACAACCGGCTAGGACGAGCATGAACGCGACGAGGCCGGCAACGACGAACCACGCCGTGTACGCCGGGTGAGCTCCCCTTCTCCTCATGGTGCTACCTCCTCGTTGGTTTTTTCATCGTCGCCGGCGACGGCGGCCGCGTTCTGCGGTCGCCAGCCGACTACCACGTCGGCCCCCTGCTCGGGGGCGGCGCCGGGCGCCTCCTCGACGTTCTGCCGAACCAGCTGCAGCTCTCCTCCGGCTTCGAGCGCGACCGTGTAGCGGGTGACCGAGCCGGCGTAGGCGATGCCGGCGAGGTGCCCGCGCTCGGTGGTGAAGCCGTCCGGCGGCGCGGTGGGGTCGACCAGCTCGACCTTCTCCGGACGGATCGTCAGCCGCTTGCCCTCGCGCTCGATCACGTTGGAGACGCCGACGAAGCCGGCGACGAACTCGTTCACCGGGTGCTCGTAGAGCTCGCGCGGTGGGCTCACCTGCTCGATTCGCCCGTCGTTGAAGACGGCGACCCGGTCGCTCATCGTCAGCGCCTCGTCCTGGTCGTGGGTGACGTAGACGAAGGTGATCCCGACCTCTCCCTGGATCGACTTCAGCTCGGTCTGCATCTGCTCGCGCAGCTTCAGGTCGAGGGCGCCGAGCGGCTCGTCCAGCAGCAGCACCTTCGGCCGGTTGACGATCGCCCGCGCCAGGGCGACCCGCTGGCGCTGGCCACCGGAGAGCTCGCCCGGCTTGCGGCCGGCATAGCCAGGCAGCCGCACCATCTCCAGTGCCTCGTCGCGCCGCCGCCCGCGTTCGCCCTTGTCCACCTTGGCCACCTTGAGCCCGTACTCGACGTTCTCGCCGACGGTCATATGGGGGAACAGCGCGTAGTCCTGGAAGACGGTGTTGACCGCGCGGTCGAACGGCGGCACCCCGCTGACCTCCTCGCCGGCGAGCTCGATCGTCCCCTCGCTGGGGTCCTCGAAGCCGGCGATCATCCGCAGCGTCGTCGTCTTTCCCGACCCGGACGGCCCCAGCATGGTGAAGAATTCGCCGCGCCCGATCTCGAGGTCGATTCCGCGGACCGCGACCACATCGCCGTAGCGCTTTGTCAGGCCGGACAGACGGATGTCGGGTGGCGAGTCGGCTATTCCGGGCAAGTTATCCCAGGAGGCTGGGAAAGCAAGGCCAAAGAGGACGCGAGGGATTAGACGGGGTGGAGTAGGGAGAGTTTGCGCGGTGCGGTGGAGGGAGGGGGCCGTCCGAGATGGTGGGGGAGGGGGCGGGTAGGGCCTCCGGGCTGCACCTCCCCGAGTCGTCGCACCCCGGCTGGGCCTTGATCGAGCCCCGGCTCGGCTCGTGCTGATACGCCCGGAGGCCCTACCCGCCCCCTCCCTCTCGAGGGTCTGGGCCCCGCCCCCCAACCCCGCCCCGCCCGTCCGCCGGCGCCTCCACCCGTCGAAATCGCGGGAGATGCCGAAATGCGAGGCGAGCCTGTTGTCGTTTGTAACCCTCTGGGTGACAAACGACAACAGCCCGCGACTACAGGTCGGGCGATATGGCCGCGGAGGCCTGAACCCTGGGCCGATCTACGGCGGAGAGCGCCGACATCCGGACCCGATCCTGCCGGTGACGCGGCGCGTCTGGCCAGCTAAGCCTTTGGGAGGGAGGGCCTGGCATACCCTCCGAACGTTTTGCACTTCTCGCCGAGGGCGCAACTTAGGACTGCTCTACCCGACCCGGCGAGCAAGTGAGAGAGGAGGGTATGCCAGGCCCTCCCTTTCGCAACCCTTCTCTAGCGGCGTATCGCCGCGACGCGCTCAGTACCCGACCGGATGACGCGAGACGTAGCCGATGTTGTCGCGCAGTTCCGCATGCCACCGCGGCCCGGTTTCCCCGCCTTCGTCACCAGAGGTATCGAAGCGGATGCCGGCGATCACGGCGTAGGCGTGGCCCGGGTTGGCGTAGACGGTGATCCAGCGGCCTTCGCCTTCTTCTTCCCAGCCTTCGAGCGAGCCGGAGGGAAGCGGGCTTTCGAGGAATTTGCCGCCGTGGAGGGCAAAGGAGACGGAGCCGGAGCAGTCGTAGCCGCGGTCGTTGAAGCGGGCGTGGCCGCCGCCGTAGATGTAGGGCTTGCGGGTGATCGAGTTGGCGGCGGCGATCACGGCCTTGACCCGGGCCGGGGCCGACAGCGGCGCCACGACCTGGCCGTTGGGCAGCAGGCGGGCCTTCGCGGTGGGGGTGCAGATGTCTACTTCGGAGGCGCTGAGCCCGCCGCCACCGCAGCGGGCCGCGGCCGTTCCCGGCAGCAGCAGAGCCACGCCGGCGCACGCGAGCACCAGGGCAATCGACGCCTTCAGCTTCATCCTGTTCAGCGGCAAACCGTTCTCCTTCGTCTGCCTACGGGGTTAGCTGTCGGGCTAGCGCTGAAAGAGCTTGCGCTTCCATCAAGGAGATGGATTAGCCCCGAAAACGTGGTTCCCCCGCTCCCGTTACGCCTGGCGGCGCGTGGGATTCGGCGTTCCGGCTTCTCGGACCGGCGGCAGTGTAGACGATCCCGCGGCGCTTCGCTCATAAAACGCAAACATTTAGTTGCCATTCGCACTTTCCCTCCAGAATCCTGTCGGCAAAAGCGGCCAGTAGGCTCTCTCTTGGGATGAAAATTTCGGGCCGCAAAGCACTTCTGACTGGCGCCACCGGTGGTCTCGGCCGCGCGGTCGCCGCTGACCTCGCGGCGCGAGGCGCCAGCCTCGTCCTCAGCGGCCGCAAGGCCGAGGCGCTGGAGGCGCTGGCCGCCGAGCTGCCCGGCTCCCACAGCGTCGTCCCCGCCGACCTCGCCGAGCCCGGCGCCGCCGAGGAGCTGGCCGCCGCGGCGGGGGAGGTCGAGATCCTCCTCGCCAACGCCGGCCTGCCCGGCACCGGCCTGGTCCCCGAGACCCCGGCCGAGGACATCCTCCGCACCCTGCGGGTCAACCTCGAGGCGCCGATCCTGCTCGCCCGCGCCCTCTACCCGGCGATGGTCGAGCGTGGCGAGGGCTCACTCGTCTTCGTCTCCTCGCTCTCCGGCAAGGCCGCCAGCCCCCGTTCCAGCGTCTACAACGCGACCAAGTTTGGACTGCGCGGCTTCGCCCTCGGCCTCCGCACCGACCTGGCACCGCACGGCGTCGGCGTCTCCCTGGTCTCTCCAGGCTTCATCCGCGATGCCGGCATGTTCGCCGACACCGGTGCCCCGACTCCGCCGGGGATCGGCACCGCCACCCCGGCCGCGGTCGCCGCCGCCGTGGTCAAGGCGATCGAGTCGAACCGGACCGAGATCGCGGTGGCGCCGCTGGTCCCGCGGGCGCTCTCCCATTTCGGGCTGGCCAGCCCGGCGCTCTCGGCGCGCATCCAGAGCGCCCCGGTCGGGCAAAAGGCTGCCGAGGTAGTTGCCGCGGCGCACGAAAAGACCGGCAAGAGGTAGAGGCAGATCACGACTTCGGAAGGACCACCATGAGCGACAGCACGTCAGGCAGCAGCGATTCCTTTGGCGCCCGTTCGACCCTCTCGGTGAGCGGGCGCGACTACGAGATCTACCGGCTCGACTCGCTGCAGGAGCGCTTCGACGTTGCCCGCCTGCCCTACTCGATCAAGGTCCTGCTGGAGAACGTGCTGCGCTTGGAGGACGGCGTCTCGGTCTCCAAGGAGGACGTCGAAGCGATCGCCGGCTGGGACGCGGAGGCGACGCCCTCGGTCGAGATCCCCTTCCAGCCGGCGCGGGTGCTGATGCAGGACTTCACCGGCGTCCCCGCCGTGGTCGACCTGGCAGCGATGCGCGACGCGATGGACGAGATCGGCGGTGACCCCGGTGCGATCAATCCCCTGGTCGACGTCGACCTGGTCATCGACCACTCGGTCCAGGTCGACGCCTTCGGCAACGAGCGCGCCTTCGCGGTCAACGCCGAGCGCGACTTCGAGCGCAACCTCGAGCGCTACTCGTTCCTCAAATGGGGCCAGGGCGCCTTCGACAACTTCCGGGTCGTCCCGCCGGCGACCGGGATCTGCCACCAGGTCAACCTCGAGCACCTCGCCCAGGTCGTCTACAGCCGCGACACGGATGGGACGCTGCAGGCCTATCCCGACACCCTCGTTGGGACCGACTCGCACACGACGATGGTCAACGGCCTCGGCGTCCTCGGCTGGGGCGTCGGCGGGATCGAGGCCGAGGCGGCGATGCTTGGCCAGCCGATCTCGATGTTGCTGCCGCAGGTGGTCGGCTTCAGGCTCTCCGGCGAGCTGCCGGAGGGGGCGACCGCGACCGACCTCGTGCTCACCGCGACCGAGATGCTGCGCGAGCGCGGCGTCGTCTCCAAGTTCGTCGAGTTCTTCGGGCCCGGCATCTCCACCCTCGGCCTCGCCGACCGCGCGACGCTCGGCAACATGTCGCCGGAGTTCGGCTCGACCTGCGCGATTTTCCCGGTCGACGCCGAGACCCTGCGCTACCTCGACCTCACTGGTCGCCCGACCGAGACGATCGAGCTGGTCGATGCCTACGCCCGCGAGCAGGGGATGTTCCACGACGAGTCCTCCGAGGACCCGGTCTTCTCCGACCTACTGGAGCTCGACCTCGGCGCGGTCGAACCCTCGATTGCCGGCCCGAAGCGTCCCCAGGACCGGGTGCCGCTGTCCCGGGCCAAGACCTCGTTCCTGGAAGCGATGGACGAGTTCGACCCCGAGGCCGGCGCCGAACTCGCCAACGGCCGCGACGAGGCGGTGGCCGAGTCGTTCCCCGCTTCCGATCCGCCGGCCGAGGAACACGAATCCGACGGCGGCAAACCGCACCACGTCGGCGACGGCTCCGTCGCCACCGCCCAGCGCTCCTCCGATGCGATCGACGTCACCCTCGCCGATGGCACCGAGGTCCAGCTCGACCATGGTCGCGTTGTCATCGCGGCGATCACCAGCTGCACCAACACCTCCAACCCGAGCGTGATGGTCGGCGCCGGCCTGCTCGCCCGCAACGCGATCGCAGCCGGCCTGCAGCGCGCCCCCTGGGTGAAGACCTCGCTGGCGCCGGGCTCGACCGTCGTCACCGACTACCTCGAGCGGGCAGGCCTCACTGAGTACCTGGACGCGCTGCAGTTCAACCTGGTCGGCTACGGCTGCACCACCTGCATCGGCAACTCCGGGCCGCTGGCGGAGGAGATCTCGGCGGCGATCGCCGAGCAGGACCTCGCGGTCTGCGCCGTCCTCTCCGGCAACCGCAACTTCGAGGGCCGGATCAACCAGGACGTCAAGGCCAACTACCTGGCCAGCCCGCCGCTGGTCGTCGCCTACGCGCTCGCCGGCCGGATGGACATCGACCTGAACGAGGACCCGCTCGGGGAGGGGTCGGACGGCCAGCCGGTCTACCTACGGGACATCTGGCCCGACAGCGAGGAGATCAAGAAGGTCGTCGGCGAATCGGTCGCCTCGGAGATGTTCGAGCGCAACTACGCCGAGGTCTTCAAGGGCGACGAGAACTGGAACGCGGTCGAGGTGCCCGAGGGCGACCGCTACGACTGGCCCGACTCGACCTACGTGCGGCAGCCGAGCTTCTTCGAGCAGATGCCGGCCGACCCGCCCGGCGTCTCGCCGATCGGAGGCGCCCGTGCCCTCGCCCGGCTCGGCGACTCGATCACCACCGACCACATCTCACCCGCCGGCGCGATCAAGAAAGACTCGCCCGCCGGCCGCTGGTTGATCGAGCAGGGAGTCGAACCGGGTGACTTCAACTCCTACGGCTCGCGCCGCGGCAACCACGAGGTGATGATCCGCGGCACCTTCGCCAACATCCGCCTCCGCAACCAGCTGGTCGACAAAGCCGGCGGCTTCACCCGCCACTTCCCCGACGGCGAGGAGACGACGATCTACGAGGCGGCGATGCGCTACGCCGAGGAAGGCGTGCCGCTGGTCGTCCTCGCTGGAAAGGAGTACGGCTCCGGCTCCTCGCGCGACTGGGCGGCGAAGGGGACCAACCTGCTCGGCGTCCGGGCCGTCGTCGCCGAGAGCTACGAGCGCATCCACCGCTCCAACCTGATCGGGATGGGGGTGCTGCCGCTGCAGTTCGCCGAGGGCGAGAGCGCCGCGAGCCTCGGCCTGACCGGCGAGGAGACCTTCGACGTCGGCGATCTGCAGGCCGGCGAGGCGAAGACGGTCACTGTCACCGCGAAGAACGCAGACGGTGAAATAAAGGAATTCACCGTGACGGTTCGCCTCGACACCCCGAACGAGGTCACCTACTTTCGCAACGGCGGCATCCTGCAGACGGTCCTGCGCAAGCTCAAAGGGTGAAAGTATGAAAACGGTTCGGCGCCGCCAGGCCGCCTGCAGAGCCGTTTTCCGCGGGCAGGGGCAGGCGGGCCGCGGGAGGCAGGGGGGTCCGCGCGACCCACACTGCACCTAGCGCGTCGGTAGCCAGGGAGGGATGCCGACGCGGCTGTCCTCGGGGCGGGACATGCCCGGCGAGAACAGTCACCGATTACCTATAGCGCTCTCGACCGGCTCGGTCAAGCGGAATCGACTGCTTTTGGCGCAATTCCCCAACCCTTGCGTTCGATCAGCTCGATGCCGATCACGCTGCCCACCGGGCCGAACGGGGTGAGGGTCGCGGCAAGCAGGGTGTAGGGCGCCTCCTTGCGCACACAGGCGATCCAGATCACCACACACAGTGCGACGAACCCGAGACCGTGTCCCCAACCGAACAACATCGTCTCGGTGTCGAAACCCGGTAGCAGCCAGAAGACGATCAGCCCCGTGAAGATCGCCAGCTCGATCCAGGAAAGTCGCTTGACCCAGACGAAGAGCTCGCCCGGCACCGGCTTCGCCAGCGGCCGCCGCCGCTCCTCGGGCCGCGGCGTCTCCGCCACCGGGCTCAAGAAGCGCCGGGGGAGAGCGCGGTCAGGACGATCCGCTCCTGCTCCAGCGCATGGGCCACGGCGTAGCCCTCGCCCGGGCTGGCGCGGCCGGGCCGGCCGACGTAGGTGAGCTTGACGCCCTCGGGGAGGACGTCGGGGAAGCGACGCGACATCACCTTCCAGGCGCCCATGTTGCGCGGCTCCTCCTGGACCCAGGCGATCTCCTTCAGGTTCGGGTAGGCGGCGATCACAGCTTCCAGCTGTTCCTTGGCGAAGGGATAGAGCACCTCCATCCGGGCGATCGCGACGTTCTCGGCGCTCTCGCGTTTGTCGGAGGCGTCCATGTCCCAGTAGATCTTGCCGGTGCAGAGGACCAGCCGCTCCACCTTCTCGCGGCGGTCGGCGGCGGTCGGGTCGTCCATCACGAACTGCAGCTCGCCCTCGCTCAGCTGCTCGAGCGTCGCCGTCGCGCGGTCGAGCCGCAGCGATCCCTTCGGGGTGAAGACGATCAACGGCCGCGGCTTGCGGATCAGCGCCTGGCGGCGCAGCAGGTGGAAGTACTGGGCGGCGGTGGTCGGGTTGGCGATGCGGATGTTGCCCTCGGCGCCGAGGGCGAGGAAGCGCTCGATCCGGGCGCTCGAGTGCTCCGGGCCGGAGCCCTCGTAGCCGTGCGGCAGGAGCAGCGTCAGGCGGCTGGTCTGGCCCCACTTCGCCTCGCCGGAGACGATGAAGCTGTCGACGATCACCTGGGCGGCGTTGGCGAAGTCGCCGAACTGGGCCTCCCAGAGGACCAGCGCGCTCGGGGTCGCCGCCGAGTAGCCGTACTCGAATCCGAGGCAGGCGACCTCGGAGAGGGGGCTGTTGTAGAGCTCGAACGGCGCCTTCGCGTCCTTCAGGTTCTGCATCGGCGTGTACTCGAGGCCGGTGTTCTCGTCATGGAGGACGAGGTGGCGGTGGGAGAAGGTGCCGCGCTCGGTGTCCTGGCCGGTGAGGCGGATGTGGACGCCTTCGGTCAGCAGGGTGCCGAAGGCGAGGCCCTCGGCTTGGCCGTAGTCGATCCCGCCCTGGTCCATCGCGTCGACCCGGCGCCCGAGCGGGCGGCGCAGCTTGCGGTGGACGTTGAAACCGTCGGGCACCTGCTGGAGTTCTTCGTTCAGCGCTCGCAGGACGTCGCCGGGAACGGCGGTGTCGACCGGCGGCGAGGCGGTGCGGTCGAGTTCGCCGGTGCCGGTGGAGACGGTCGGGTCCTCGTACTCGCCCGACTCCATCTTCTCCCGCAGGCCCTTCAGCGCCGCCGACATCGTCTCTTTGCGGTGTTCGCCGGCGCCCTTGACCTCGTCCTCGGAAACCAGCCCCTCCTCGACCAGCGTCCGCGCGTAGAGCTCGGAGACCGGCGGGTGGGATTTGATCGCCGCCGCCGTCTTCGGCTGGGTGTAGGCGGGCTCGTCGGTCTCGTTGTGGCCGAAGCGGCGGTAGCCGATCACGTCGATGACGACATCGCGTTTCCAGCGCTCGCGGTAGGCCATCGCCAGGCGGACGGCGGAGATGCAGGCCTCGACGTCGTCGGCGTTGACGTGGATGATCGGCACGTTGAACCCCTTTGCCATGTCGGCGGCGTAGGGGGTCGAGCGCGAGTCCTCGGGATCGGTGGTGAAGCCGACCTGGTTGTTCTCGATCACGTGCACGGTGCCGCCGGTCGCGTAGCCCTTCAGCGACTGCAGGTTGAGCGTTTCCGCGACGACCCCTTGGCCGGGGAAGGAGGCGTCGCCATGGAGCAGGACCGGTACCGCGCGGCGATGGTCGAGCTCCAGCTTCGCGCCGTCGAATTCGGACTGCAGGTAGCGGGCGCCGCCGGTGACGACCGGGTCGACGAACTCGAGGTGGCTCGGGTTCGGGTAGAGCCGGACCGAGATCTTTTCGCCCTCGGCGGTCTCGTAGGTGCCGCGGTGGCCGTAGTGGTATTTGACGTCTCCGGTGCCGCCGTGGGGGATCGCCGCCACCGCCTTCACCGCGCCGAGACGCTTGGAGCCCTCGAACTCGGCGAGGATCGATTCGACCGAACGGCCGAGGTTGTGGGCGAGGACGCTGAGGCGGCCGCGGTGGGCCATCCCGAAGACGACCTCCTCGGCGCCGCCGCGGCCGGAGAGGGTGACGACCTCGTCGAGCATCGGCACGACCACGTCGAGGCCCTCGATCGAGAACATCTTCTGGCCCAGGTAGGTTTTCTCGAGGAAGCGCTCGAACTGGAAGACGTCGATCAGCCGCTCCAGCAGGCGCTTTTTCTCCTCTTCGGTGAGCGGCTGGCGGTGCGCCCCCGTCTCGATCATCTCCCGCAGCCAGATCCGCTGTTGGTGGGAGGAGAGGTGCTCGAACTGGTAGCCGATCGTGCCGCAGTAGGAGCTGCGCAGGCGCGGCAGCGCCTCCAGCATGGTTTCGCCGGGGACGCCGACGCGGAGGATGTGGGCGGGGATCCGCGCCATCAGCTCCGGGGTCAGGTGGACGTTCTCGGGCTCCAGCGCCGGGTCGCCCTTCGGCTCGGAGCCGAGCGGGTCGAGCTGCGCGGCGAGGTGGCCGTGGGTGCGGAAGGCCTTCAACACCGAGGTCGCCGCCTGGACCGCCTGCAGTAACTCCTCGTCGACGATGCCGGGGGCGGTGACGGCGGAGCCGGCAGCCGCGGCGGCCGTGGCCGGAGCGGTGGTGGGTTCGGCGCTGGGGGCGGCGTCGGTCAGCGGTGGCGCCGAGGCCGAGGCGGGGTGGGCGTTGGTGACCGCGGCGGCGTCGATGCCGAGGTCGGCGCAGACCGCCTCGTAGAAGCCGTCCTCGCCCTGCAGCAGCTGCTCGATCCGGCGCAGGAAGGCGCCTGACTCGGCGCCCTGGATGACCCGGTGGTCGTAGGTCGAGGTCAGCGTCAGCACTTTCGAGACGCCGAGCTGCCTGATCCGGTCTGGCGAGGCGTGGGCCCACTCCGGCGGGTAGGCGATCGAGCCGGTGGCGATGATCGCGCTCTGGCCGGAGAGCAGGCGCGGCACCGAGGCCATCGTCCCGATCCCGCCCGGGTTGGTCAGCGAGATGTTGGTGCCCTGGAAGTCGTCAGCGGTGAGCTTGTTCTCGCGGGTCTTCGCGATCAGCTCCTCGTAGCGGCTGTGGAAGCCGGCGAAGTCGAGCGAATCCGCCCCCTTGATCGCGGGGACCATCAGGCTGTGGGACCCGTCTTTGCGCTCCACGTCAACCGCGATCCCGAGATTGACCGGCCCGTTCTCGATCGCGTAGGCCTTCCCCTCGCGCTGCTCGAAGATCCGCACCATCACCGGAAAGTCTTTGGCCGCCTCGACAATCGCCCAGGCAACCAGATGCGTGAAGCTCGTCTTCAACCCGCGCTCTTTCAGCCCCGCATTGATCGCCTTCCGCTTCGCATCCAAGGTGTCGACCGCAATCGTCCTGAACGAGGTCGCCGTCGGAACGGCCCGACTCTCATCCATCGCCTTGGCCAGCATCGCCGCCGGCCCCCGCAGTTGCTTCTCGTCTCCTGCGGCAGCCGGAGCGCTAGCCGAAGCCCCGTTCCCTCCGCCGTTCCCCGCCGCCAGCACATCCTCCTTAGTCACCTTGCTGCCCGGCCCCGAACCCGAGACCGAACCAAGATCGACGCCATTGGCGGCAGCCACCCGTCGAGCCACCGGCGTAGCGCGGACATCGGCCCCGTTGGAGGCACCACCATTGGCCTGACCGGTTCCTCCGGCGGGTGGCGCCGTAGGAGGTGGGTCCCCTGCGGCGACAGGCCCCGCCGACTGACCGTCCGGTCCCTCGGCAGTCCCATTGGACGAACCGGCGCCCTCGCCGGTCTCCATCTCGGCCAGCGGTTGACCCACAGGCACCTCATCGTCAACCGCCGCCAGCAGCTTCGTAATCACCCCGTCGGCCGGCGCCGGCACCTCCGCATCGACCTTGTCGGTCGAAACCTCGACGACGGTGTCGCCCTCGCTGACCGAATCGCCCTCGGCGACGTGCCACTCGAGGACGATGCCCTCGGTCACCGACTCGCCCATCTCAGGCATCGCAATCTGCACGGTGGCCGTCTCTGGCATTTCTTCGTTGCAGTCTAGGAAACCCGGCACGCGGGCGCGCTGCCGAGATACATTGGTGCCGATGTCCTACTTCGTAACCGGCGCGACGGGTTTCATCGGACGGCACCTGGTCGAGAGATTGCTCCAGCGCGAGGGCACGATCTACGCCCTCGTCCGGGCCGGGTCGCGCGGTCGCCTGGAGGAGCTGCGGACCGCCTGGGGCGCCGACGGCGCCCGCGTGGTGCCGATCGACGGCGACCTCACCCAGCCCGGCCTCGGCGTCGCCGAGGAGGACCTGGTGACGATGCGGGGGGAGATCGACCACTTCTTCCACCTCGCGGCGATCTACGACATCACCGCCAAAGCCGACGTCCAGGAGCTCGCCAACGTCGAGGGCACCCGCCACGCGATCGAGCTCTCCGGGGCGCTCGACGCCGGGATCTTCCACCAGGTCAGCTCGATCGCCGCCGCCGGCCTCTACCGGGGCCGCTGGCGCGAGGACATGTTCGACGAGGCCGAACGGCTTGACGTCAACCCCTACTTCCGCACCAAGCACGAGTCCGAGCGGCTGGTCCGCGAGGACAGCTCGCGACCCTGGCGGGTCTACCGGCCGGGGATCGTCGTCGGCGACTCGCGCACTGGTGAGATCGACAAGATCGACGGGCCCTACTACTTCTTCAAGGCGCTGCAGCGGGCGCGGCGGGTGCTGCCGGCCTGGCTGCCGACGGTCGGGATCGAAGGCGGCGAGATCAACATCGTCCCGGTCGACTACGTCGCCGCGGCGATCGACCACATCGCCCACCAGCCCAAGCTCGACGGCCGCGCCTTCCACCTCACCGATCCCAACCCGCGCACCGCGGGCGAGGTGATCAACCTCTTCGCCAAGGCCGCCGACGCGCCGCAGATGACGGTGCGGCTGGACACCGACCTGACCGAGCCGGCGACCGGCCTGGTGCGCTCGGCCCTCGGCCTCTTCCCGCCGGCGAAGGGAGCGCTGAAGCTGGCGCTGGACCGGGTCGGCCTGCCCGCCTCGGTCCTCACCTACGTCGACTACCCGACCACCTTCGACTCCAGCGGCGCCCAGGCGGCGCTGGAGGGCTCGGGGATCGAGGTGCCGGCGCTGGAGAGCTACGCGACCCGGGTCTGGGACTACTGGGAGCGCAACCTCGACCCCGACCTGTTCAAGGACCGCAGCCTGGCCGGCGCGGTGCGGGGCAAAATCGTCCTGATCACCGGCGCCTCCTCCGGGATCGGCAAAGCGACCGCGGTCAAGGTCGCCGACGCCGGCGCCACCGTGCTGCTGGTCGCCCGCTCGGCCGAGAAGCTGGAGGAGACCCGCGACGAGATCGTCGCCGCCGGCGGCAGCGCCCACATCCACCGCTGCGACCTCTCCGACATCGAGGACATTGAGCGGATGGCCGAGGAGGTGCTGGCCTACCACGGCCACGTCGACATCCTCGTCAACAACGCCGGCCGCTCGATCCGCCGCTCGGTCGCCCTCTCCTACGACCGCTTCCACGACTACGAGCGGACGATCCAGCTCAACTACCTGGGGGCGCTGCGTCTGATCCTGGCCCTGCTGCCGACGATGCGGGCCCGCAAGTCGGGCCAGATCATCAACATCAGCTCGATCGGGGTGCAGACCAACCCGCCGCGTTTCTCCGCCTACGTCGCCTCGAAGTCGGCGCTCGACGCCTTCAGCCGGGTGATCGCCTCCGAGGTCAAGGACGACGGCGTCCACCTGACCACGATCAACATGCCGCTGGTGCGGACGCCGATGATCGCCCCGACCCGGATGTACGACATGTTCCCGGCGATCACCCCCGAGGAGGCGGCGAACATGATCGCCAAGGCAATGGTCAACCACCCGAAGAAGGTGGCGACCAAACTCGGCAACTTCGGCGAGCTGCTCTACGCGGTGGCGCCGAAGGCGAGCGACTCGATCCTCAACACCGCCTACAAGCTGTTCCCGGATTCGCAGGCGGCGAAAGGGAAAGAGAGCGAGGGGCGGGACAAGGCGCCGTCGACCGAGGCTGTCGCCTTCGCGCACCTGATGAAAGGCGTGCACTGGTAGGTCGGCGGGGTGGGGGTGCTCCGGCCGGCGCTGAGGCCTCACCCCGGCGCCACCCGCCGGAGGAGCGTCGGCCACGCACCTCCAGCGGTCGGTGTCAGGTGCCGACGTACTTGTTCCCGGTATGCGGGAAGAAGTACGTTCGCATGCCCGGGAGCCTTTAGGTTGGGGGCGTGAACGAGCGGCGGCTGAAGCATTGGGGGTGGGGGTACGAGGACCAGGCGCCTAGTGCGGCGCAGTTGGCTGAGGCGGCGGCTGGGATTCGGGAGCGGTTTGGGTTCGGGGGGGAGGTCGAGAAGCCGGTTCCGCTGGAGGCGGTGGAGCTGCGGGCGCCGCGGTTGAAGGCGCCGAGCGGGTTCGGGGATCTGTATGCGGACGACAAGCATGCGCGGGCCTGTCATGCGCTGGGGAAGGCTTATCGGGACGTGGTGCGGGGGTTTCGGGGGGAATTCGAGAACCCACCGGACCTGGTCGCGTCGCCGCGGGACGAGTCGGAGATCGAGGCGGTGCTGGCCTGGGCCGAGGCGGAGGGGGCAGCGGTGGTGCCGTTCGGGGGTGGGACCAGCGTGGTCGGTGGGGTGGAGCCGCGGCTGGGGGAGCGGCCGGTGGTCTCGTTGGACCTGCGGCGGCTGGATCGGGTGCTGGAGGTGGATCCGGGGTCGCTGGCGGCGCGGATCGAGGCCGGCGCCACCGGGCCGCGCTTGGAGGAGCAGCTGCGCGAGCACGGGCTGACCCTGCGCCACTTTCCGCAGTCGTTCGAGTACGCGACCCTGGGCGGCTGGATCGCGACTCGGGCGGGCGGGCACTTCGCCACCGTCCTCACCCATATCGAGGACATGGTCGAGTCGGTGCGGGCGGTGACCCCGCGGGGGCTGTGGGAGAGCCGGCGGCTGCCGGGCTCCGGTGCCGGGCCCTCGCCCGACCGCCTGCTGGCCGGCTCCGAGGGAATCCTCGGGGTCATCTCCGAGGCCTGGATGCGGGTGCGGCCGCGACCCGAGTTCCGCGCCGGCGCCGGGGTCGAGTTCGACGACTTCCTCGCCGCCGCCCGGGCGGTGCGCGAGCTCTCCCAGTCCGGTCTCGACCCGGCCAACTGTCGCCTGCTCGATCCCGGCGAGGCGGAGCTGACCGGCGCCGGCGACGGCTCGGCGGCCCTTTTGATCCTCGGCTTCGAGTCCGCTCACGTGCCGGTCGACCGGCAGCTCGAGCTCGCCCTCGGGATCGCCCGCGAGCACGGCGGCCAACCCGGTGAGGCGAAGGTCTCGGCGCCGGCGGAGGACGGCGACTCCGGCGAGGCGGCCCGCGGCGGCGACGCGGTCGAGGCCTGGCGCGGCGCCTTCCTGCTCGCTCCCTACCTGCGCGACACCTTCGTTGCCTGCGGCGTCCTCTCCGAGACCTTCGAGACCGCGGCCACCTGGGATCGCTTCGAGGCGCTCCACGCCGAGGTGATCGAGGCCGCGCGGAAATCGGTGGCGGAGCTGACCGGCGCCCCGGCCGAGGGCCGCGGCGCGCCGCGCGTCTCCTGCCGCTTCACCCACGTCTACCCCGACGGGCCGGCGCCCTACTTCACCGTCCTCGCCCCGGCCGTCCGCGGCGGTGAGGTCGCCCAGTGGGACGAGGTGAAGGCGGCGGCAGCGGAGGCGATCCTCGCCGCCGGCGGCACGATCACCCACCACCACGCGGTCGGCCGCGACCACCGTCCCTGGTATGACCGCCAGCGCCCGGCGCCCTTCGCCGCGGCTCTGCGGGCGGCCAAGGCGGAGCTCGACCCGGGCGCGATCCTCAACCCAGGGGTCCTGATCGACGCCGGGTGAACCGGCGACGGCGCTACCCTGTCGCGATCTGAATTTGCGGCGCTCGTGCCACCGGGCGCCGCGTCGTGCCCCCGACGATGGAAACGATCACCTCCGAAGAACCGACCGTGCCGGCCTCCAACGGCGCCGGCGAAGACGCCCACGACCCGCCGCTCGACCAGCCGGTGGTGCCGCGGCGCTCGCCCCTGCGGGCGGCGATCAAGACCGGCCGCCCGAAGGAGTGGATCAAAAACGTCTTCGTCTTTGCCGGGCTGATCTTCTCCGGCAAGTTCAATCACCCCCACGACGTCTTCGAGGCGTTCCTCACCTTCGTCAGCTTCTGCCTGATCTCCAGCGCCGGCTACTTCGTCAACGACCTGATCGACGTCGAGCTCGACCGCAAGCACCCGAAGAAGCGCTTCCGGCCGCTCGCCGCCCGTGAGCTCTCCGAGAGCACCGCGAAACTGATCGCGCCGGTGCTGGCGATCGTCGCGATCGGCCTCGCTTTCGCCACCGTCAACTGGCAGGTCGGCCTGATGGTGGTCGGCTACGGCGCCGCCCAGGTGGCCTACAGCCTCGGCCTCAAGCAGATCGTGATCATCGACGTGATGACGCTGGCGGGCCTCTTCATCCTCCGCGTCGCCGCCGGCGCCAGCGCCGTCGACGCCCACGCCTCGGAGTGGCTGATCCTCTGCACCGGCATGCTCGCCGCCTTCCTCGGCTTCACCAAGCGCCGCCAGGAGGCCGTCTCCGAGCTCCACGAGGGCACCTCGACCCGCCCGGTTCTCGAGCACTACTCGCTGCCCTTCCTCGACCAGATGGTCTCCCTGGTCACCACCGGCACCGTGCTCAGCTACGCGATCTACACCGTCAACAGCCCGTTGATCGGCAGCCAGATGATGCTCACGATCCCGCCCGTCGTCTACGGCATCTTCCGCTACCTCTACCTGATCTACGACCGCGCCGACGACCGCTCGATGGCCCAGATCGTCGCCGGCGACCGCGGCATCCAGGCCGCCGGTGCCGCCTTCGCGATCATCGCCTTCCTGCTGCTCTACGTCTTCAACTAGGAGCGGACGGTGGACCTCTTCGCCGGCATCCCCGTCCGCGACTACGCCGCGGCGCGGCCCTGGTACGAGCAACTGCTGGGCAAGGAGCCGGCCTTCTTCCCGCACGAGACCGAGGCCGTCTGGGAGATCGTCGAGCACTCCTATCTCTACGTGGTCGAGGACGCCGATCGCGCCGGGCACGCGATCCTGACGCTGTTCGCCGAGGACCCTCGAGGCGACGGTCGCGGCGATCTCCGCCCGCGGGATCGAGCCGGACCGCAGCGAGACCTACTCCAACGGGACGCGCAAGGTCACCTACCGCGACGCCGAGGGCAACGAGGTCGGCTTCGCCGGCGCCCCAGGCGAAGCGGGCGCTTAGCCCAGCCCGGCTTCCTCGGGGAGGACGCCCTCCATCAGGTAGAAGCGGGCCCGGCCGATCTCCTCGTCGTTGACGACGACGACGGCGGCGTGGGGGCCGGGGGCGGAGAAGGTGGCGGTGGCGGCGATCGACATCACCAGGCGCTGCTCTTGGCCCTGGGGCATGCCGGGTGGGCGGCCGGTCTCGAAGTTGGCGGTCAGGCCCTCGCCGAGTTCGATCCCGTCGGGGTCCTGGATCGTCACGACGAGCTCGTGGGGGGAGTTGGTCTCGTGCCAGGCGACGTCGATGCCGAGGCCGATGTGGAAGGACCAGTCGTGGGGCAGCTCGGGGAGGCGGAGGACGTTCCAGCCGCCGCCGGTCAGGTAGAGCTTGCCGTTGACCGCCTCGGAGTGGTCGGAGAGGAGGACGAAGCCGAGGTTCATCGGCGCTCACCGCCCTTGTGGGCGCCGACGGCGTCCTCGAAGGGGATCACCGGGACTTCGGAGCGCAGCTCGACCTTGCCCTCGCCGTTGGTGAACTGGAGGTCGACCTTCTCGTCCTTGCGGTAGGTGCCGAAGAGGCCGAGGTACATCGCCAGCCAGCGGCCGGTGCCGATTTCCTCCTTGACGATCGGCGCCACGAAACGGACCTCGCGGTCCTCGATCTCGTAGTCGACGCCCTCTTTCTGCTCGACCCCGTTGATGAAGACGGTCAGCGGCGGCCGCGCCGCGTTGGGGATGCGCACGCGGTCGCCGGCGGCGTAGCTGCCTTTGGGAACCTCGCGGGGGTCGTCTGCCTTGCCCATCAGCTCGGCTGCAGAGTCTCGCGCACCAGCTCGAACGGCGTCTCGTGGTCCGAGGGGTCGAGCTCCTCGCGGGTGACGCCGCCGGCGAAGGGGACGAAGGTGCCGTCGCCGCGGACGTCGATCCCTGCCGTCTCCTTGCCGAAGAGGCCGGTCCGCCGGCTCAGCTGCAGGCGCGCGTTGACCTGCTGGCGGGGCTCGAAGCGGCGCAGGCTGTTGACCGGCCGGTTCGGGCCCTCGGAGCGGATCGCCAGCGCCCGCTCGCGCATCGAGGCGACCGCCTCGCCAAGGTCCTCGAAGTCCGCATGCTCGACGTCGGGACCGTGTCGGACGGTCAGCTTCCACTTTGGACGGGCCACGCGCCCAGCATAGAAAAGGGGGGCCGGCGTAGCGGCCCGCGAGGCGGCGGTGCTCAGGCGCCGCGGCGCGGCCGTTTCGGCCGCCGCGCCGGCGGGCCGACGATTTTTTCCGGACCCTCGCGGTCGTCCATGGCGACGTAGGAGAGCTCGCGCTTGCCGGTGTAGATCTGCCGTGGCCGGGCGATTTTCGTGTCCGGGTCTTCGCGCATCTCCATCCACTGGGCGACCCAGCCGGCCGTCCGCGGGATCGCGAAGATCACCGTGAACATGTCGGTGGGGATGTCCATCGCCTCGTAGATGATCCCCGAGTAGAAGTCGACGTTCGGGTAGAGCTTGCGCGAGGTGAAGTACTCGTCGTCGAGCGCTCGTTTCTCCAGCTCGCGGGCGATCTCGACCAGCGGGTTGTACTCGGTCGCCTCGAAGATCGGGTCGAGGTAGTTCTGGATGATCCGCGCCCGCGGGTCGTAGTTCTTGTAGACCCGGTGGCCGAAGCCCATCAGTTTCTCCTCGCGGTCTTTCACCTTGGAGAGGAAGTCCGGGACGTTGTCGACCGAACCGATCTTGCCCAGCATCCGCAGGACCGCCTCGTTCGCACCGCCGTGGAGCGGGCCGTAGAGCGCCGCCACCCCGGCGGCGACAGCGGAGTAGGGGTCGACGTCGGAGGAGCCGACGCCGCGGACCGCGTTGGTCGAGCAGTTCTGTTCGTGGTCGGCGTGGAGGATGAAGAGGACGTCGAGCGCTTTCGCCAGCTCTGGCTTCGGCAGGTGCTGGGCTTCGGTCTTCTTGAACATCATCGAGAGGAAGTTCTCGGCGAAGCTGAGGTCGTTGTCCGGGTAGACGTAGGGCAGGCCCATGTTGTGGCGGTAGGAGAAGGCGGCGAGGGTGGGGACCTTGGCGATCAGCCGCACCGCGGCCATGTAGCGCTCTTCTTCGTCGTTGATCTGCTTTGCGCCTGGATAGAAGGTCGAGAGCGCCCCGACGCCGGCGAGCAGCATCCCCATCGGGTGGGCGTCGTAGCGGAAGCCCTCGAAGAGGTGCTTGAGGTCCTCGTGGACGAAGGTGTGGTGGGTGATGTCGAAGGTCCAGCGCTCGAGCTGCTTCTCGGTCGGCAACTCGCCGAAGATCAGGAGGTAGGCGACCTCGAGGTAGGTGGAGCGCTCGCAGAGCTGCTCGATCGAGTAGCCGCGGTGTTCGAGGATGCCGGCGTCGCCGTCGATGTAGGTCACCGAAGACCGGCAGGAGGCGGTGTTGGTGAAAGCCGGGTCGAAGGACATCAGCCCGAATTCGTCCTCGTCGACTTTGATCTGGCGCAGGTCCATCCCGCGCACGGTGCCGTCGCTGATCGGCAGCTCGTAGGTCTTGCCGGTGCGGTTGTCGGTGACGGTCAGGGACTCGTCGTTCGCCACGGCGGTGCCGTCCGCGCTCGCGTCCTGCGTCTGCTGATCGGGGGCCATGGCGCTCCTCTCGAGTCCGGTCTGGGGTTGGACTGAGTATCGCAGCCGGGCGGCGCCGACCGCCGGGTCAGGCGCGGGCGGAATCGAAGCTGGTCATCGAGCGCAGCTGCTCGAGCCGCTCGTCGATCTCCTCGCGGCTCAGCCGCGAGACCCGCTCGGTGCCGAACTCCTCGACGTTGAAGGAGGCGAGGACGGTGCCGTAGGCCATCGCCCGCCGCATCTCCTCGTCGCCCAGCTTGGCGCCGCCGAGGCCGTCGAGGTAGCCGAAGAAGCCGCCGGCGAAGCTGTCGCCGGCGCCGGTCGGGTCGCGGACGTCCTCCAGCGGGAAGCCGGGGAGGGCGAAGAAGCCGGTCTCGGTGAACAGGGCGGCGCCGTACTCGCCCTGCTTGGCGACGACCGCGCGCGGGCCCATGTCCATCACCGCGCGGGCGGCGCGGGCGAGGTTCGACTCGCCGGTCAGCATGCGGATCTCGGCGTCGTTGACGACCAGCACGTCGACCTCGGCGACCGCCGCCAGCAGCGAGTCCTTGGCGGTTTCGATCCAGAGGTTCATCGAGTCGAGCCCGGAGAGGCCGGCGGCGCCGCATTGGGCGCGGACCTGGCGCTGCAGGTCGGGCTGGATGTTGGCGAGGAAGAGCGTGTCGGCGGCCTGGGCGGCGTCGGAGAGCTTCGGCTCGAACTCCGCGAAGACGCCGAGCTGGGTGTCGTCGGTATGGGCGACGTTGAGGTCGAAGTCGTAGTGGCCGCGCCAGAAGAAGCTCTCGCCGCCGGCGACCTGCTCGACCCCGTCGGTCAGCACCCCGCGGCTTTCCAGCACCTGGAACTGCTCGGCGCCGAAGTCGTCGCCGACCGGGCCGACGGGCCGGACCTCGGTGAAGAAGCTGGCGGCGAGGGAGAAGTGCACGGCGGCGCCGCCGAGCATCCGCTCGCGCTCCCCGAACGGGGTCTTGACGGCGTCGAAGGCGATCGATCCGACTACGGTGAGCGACATCGGCACGGCAGCGTAACGGTTGCCCTGCGAGACTCACCTCCCGATGAAAGCGATCCAGATCCAGGAGTTCGGCGGACCCGAGCAGATGGAGTACGTCGACCTGCCCGATCCCGAGCCCGGCTCGGGGCAGGTGGTGGTCGACGTCGCCCGGGTCGGCGTCAACTTCGCCGACACCCACACGACCCGCAACGACTACCTCGCCAAACAGGAGCTGCCGCTGGTCCCCGGCGCCGAGGTCAGCGGCCGGACGCCCGACGGGCGTCGCGTCGTCGCTCTGCTCGGCAACGGCGGCTACGCCCAGCAGGCGGTCGCCCCGGAGGCGTTGCTCGTCCCCGTCCCCGACGAGGTCGACGACGACCAGGCGGCGGCGGTGCTGCTGCAGGGGCTGACCGCGATGGCGCTGGTCCGCAACTGCGCCCGGCTGCAATCCGGCGAAACGGTCGTGATCGAGGCCGCCGCCGGCGGCACCGGCACGCTCGCGGTGCAGCTCGCCAAGGCGGCGGGGGCGAAGGTGATCGGCCTCGCCTCCAGCCCGGAGAAGCGCGAGCTGGTGGAAGGGCTCGGCGCCGACGCCAGCGTCGATTCGCGTGCCGAGGAGCTCGGCGCCGCGATTCGCGAGGCGAACGGCGGCGAGCGGGTCGACGCCGTCCTGCACATGAGCGGCGGCGATGCCTTCGACCAGGAGATGGACGTACTTGCCCCGCTGGGCCGGATGGTCGTCTTCGGGATCGCCTCGCGCGAGCAGCGCGACGTCTCCACGGCGGCGCTGCTGCGCGGCTCGAAGTCGGTGGTCGGGTTCTGGCTCGCCCACCTGCTCGCCCGGCCCGACCTGGTGGCGCCGATGATCGGCGAGCTGCTGGGAGCGGTGGCCCAAGGCGAGCTCACGGCTACGATCGGTGAGGTCTACCCGCTCTCCGAAGCGGCCCGGGCCCACGAAGACATCGTCGCCCGGCGGACCACCGGCAAGCTCCTCCTCGACCCCTCAAGTTAGGAACCCCCTCCCTAGATGACTGCATTCAAGGACCTCGGCCTCTCCCCTGCGATCCAGCAGACGCTCGACGAGCTCGGCTTCGTCGACCCGACGCCGATTCAGGAGGAGGCGATCCCCGAGCTGCTCGGTGGCCACGACGTGATCGGCCAGGCGCAGACCGGGACCGGCAAGACGGCCGCCTTTGGGTTGCCGCTGCTGCAGTACCTCGACCCGGAGAACAAAGAGGTGCAGGCGATCGTGCTGACGCCGACGCGCGAGCTCTGCATCCAGGTGACCCAGGCGCTGCGATCCTACGCCGAGCACCTCGACATCGAGGTCGTCGCCGTCTTCGGCGGCGCCCCGATCCGCTCGCAGCAGTCGCAGCTGCGCTCCGGCGCCCACGTCGTCGTCGCCACCGTCGGCCGGATGATGGACCTGATGGGGCGCCACTCGCTGGTCCTCACCTCGGCCCGCTTCGTCGTCCTCGACGAGGCCGACGAGATGCTCGACCTCGGCTTCATCGAGGACGTCGAGAAGATCCTCCGGATGTGCCCGAGCGGGCGCCAGACGGCGCTCTTCTCGGCGACGATGCCACCGCCGATCCAGCGCCTCGCCGAGGGCTACATGTACGACCCGACGACGATCAGCATCACCCCGAAAGAACTCACCGTCGATGCGATCCAGCAGGCCTACATCGAGGTCCCAGCCAAAGACAAGGCGGCGAAACTGGTCGAGGTGCTGAAGCTGGAGGAACCGGAGCAGGCGATCATCTTCTGCCGGACCAAAATCGGCGCCTCGAAGCTGGAAAAGACCCTCAAGGACAAAGGCCTCGACGTCAAGGCGCTGCACGGCGACATGAGCCAGGGCAGCCGCGACGGGGTGATGATCGCCTTCAAGGACCACCGCGTGCGGCTCTTGGTGGCGACCGACATCGCCGCCCGCGGGCTCGACATCGAGCACGTCACCCACGTGATCAACTTCGACGTCCCCAACTCCTCCGAGGTCTACGTCCACCGCATCGGCCGCACCGGCCGGGTCGGGCGGACCGGGCGGGCGATCACCTTCGTCACTCCGGCCCAGCGCGAGGAGATCGACCGGATCGAGCGCGACGTCAAGACCTCGATCGGCGCCTGGGAGACGCCCGAGGAGCGGCTCGAGCACGCGCCGGCGCCGCGGCGGAACCGCGACCGTGGCGAGCGCCGCGAGGACCGCCGCCGGCAGCGTACGCGCGAGCGCGAGGACGCGGATTCCGAGGCTGAGGAGAAGCCGGAGGCCGAGGCAAAGCCCGAGGCGGGCGCGGAGGACGAGCCCGAGCAGGTAGGGGCCGAGGAGAGCGTCGAGAGCGAGCGCGAGGCGCCGGTCGCGAGCAACGGCAGCGGGCCCGATGGCGACCGCGACGACGGTGAGGATCGCGACGAGGACGACGGAGACGACGCCGATTCGGTGAAGCTCTTCGTCAACCGCGGCGAGCGCAGCGGGATCAGCGAGGAGGACCTGCGCTGGGCCCTGCGCGAGGGCGCCGTGCTCCCTGAGGAGGCGATCCACGACGTCCGCGTCCTGCACCGCTTCTCCTTCGTCGAGGTCGATCCCGACGAGGCCGAGCGCACTGTTGAGTTTCTTGATGGGACGAAGCTGAAGGGCAAGGAGATTCGGCTCGAGGTGGCCCGCTCGTAGGCCGGGGGTTGTGGTGGGGGAGGCGGGGCCGGGTAGGGCCTCCGGGCTGCACCTCCCCGCGAATTGCCGCTTTGGCTGGCGCCTCGGGCCTTCCCGGCGCGGCTCGTGCTGATACGCCCGGATGCCCTACCCGGCCCCGCCTCCCTGACTACGACTTCTGTCCCGGAGCAGGCCTCGCCGAAACAGACCTTCGGCCCTTCCAGGTCGGACCGTCCCTCGGAATCTGTCGAAGAGACGGGTGCGCCCGTCGTCTCTTATCTAGAGGACTGACCCTGTGGCCGTCGTGGTTATCCGAGGCAGGAAGTGAGGCGGGCGTCGGGGGTCCCTCCCGGGACACTCAACGAACCCGGCACTACCGTTTCCGTCGTTAGCGAAGGACGAAGGGGCCGGGTTTGTGTCCAGGGAGGGACCACCGACGCCCGCCACGCAGCCGCCCGGTAGACCGAAAGCCGGCCTCAGTCCGTCAGCTGGGCGATCTCGCCGAGCAGCCGGTCGAAATCGATCGGCTTGGTCAGGAACCCCGAGACCTCGAGGTCGGTGGGGGCGTCGGCGTCGGTCTGGTTCTGGTGGGCGCTGACGATCAGCGCCGGGGTGTCGTTGCCGGCGGCGCGGAGCTCGCGCAGGGCGTCGATCCCGGACTTGCGCGGCATCATCGCGTCGAGCAGCAGCACGTCGGGGCCCTCGCCGGGTGTGCCGGCGGCGATCAGCTCGGTCACCTCCTGGCCGTCGGCGGCGGTCTCGACCTCGTGGCCGGCCAGCTCCAGCCGGGTCCGCATCAGCAGCAGGATCGTCTCCGAGTCGTCGGCGATCAGCACCCGCGCCATCAGGAGGCCTCCGCGCCGGCGGTCACCCGGCGGCGCTCGGTGACAGGGGTCAGCGGCAGCCGGAAGGAGAAGCGCGAGCCGCGCCCGGGCTCGGAGTCGACCGCGATCGTGCCGCCGTGCAGCTCGACCAGCGATTTCGAGATCGCCAGGCCGAGTCCGGTGCCGCCGACGCGCTGGGTCAGGCCCGCGTCGCCGCGCACGAAGCGCTCGAAGATGTGCTCGAGCTGGTCCGCCGGTATGCCTGGTCCGTTGTCGGTCACCGCAATCTCCACATCGTCACCGGCTACCCGTGCCATGACGTCGATAGACGCACCTTCGGGTGAGTACTCATGCGCATTCGTAAGCAAATTCACCAGTACTTGGCGAACCCGGTCGGGCTCGGCCTCGATCACGGGCAGGCCAGTTTCCAGTTGTTCGGTGAGGATTTGGTTTGAGGAGTCGGTTTGAGCGCGCATCAGCCGCACCGCATCTTCGACCAGCGGGGCCAGGTCGGTTGGCTGCGGCTGGATCGCGAGGCGGCCGGCGTCGGAGCGGGCGAGATCGAGCAGGTCGTTCAGCAGTCGGACCAGGTGGCGGCAGTTCTCGAGGATGATCTCGACCGTCTCCACCTGCTTCGCGGTGAGGTTGTCTCGGTCGAGCATCAGCAGCTCGGCGAAGCCCTGGACCGAGGTCAGCGGGCTGCGCAGCTCGTGCGAGGCGGTCAGCACGAACTCGTCTTTCATCCGGTCGAGGCGGTCGCGCTGGCTCGCCTCCAGCTCCAGTTGGGCGGCCATCTCGTTGAAGGCGTTGCCGAGGGTCGCGGTCTCCGAGAGGCCGCCGACCTCGACCCGGGTGCTGCGGTCGCCACCGGCGAGCCGCCCGGCCGCGTCGACCAGGGCCTCGAGCGGGCGCCGCATCGAGGAGATCAGGCCGCTGAACAGGAGCAGGGCGCCGGTCAGGCCGGCGATCAGCCCGGCGGCGACGAGCAGCGCCGTGTCCTGGGTGTCGGAGGAGATCTGGTCCTGGAGTTCTTCGCGCTGGTGGATCTGTTCGGCGACGACCGCGCGGGGGGCGCCTTCGCCTTTGCCTTCGGCGACTTCGACCCGCGCTTCCATCTCCAGCTGGTAGCTGCGGGCGATCGAGTTCTCGTAGTCCTGGCGCTGGGAGATGAAGCGGCCGACGCCGATTACCGCCATCGCGGTCAGCACGGCGAAGCCGATCGCGAAGCCGATCCTCAGCCGGTTGGCGAGCGACGGGCTCAGGCGACGACGAGAGGGACGTGAATATGCTTGCGCGGCTATGGGGGACGAGGCTACAGGCACGAGCGACGGTCTCGACCGCGCCGGGCTGGAGGAATGGTTCGGCACAAACGCCGCTGCGGAGCCACCGCTGGAGTTCGAGCGGATCGCCGGCGGGCTCTCCAATCTGACCTTCCGGGTCGCCGACGCTGGCGGCCGAAAGTGGGCGCTGCGGCGGCCGCCGCTGGGCCGCACCCTCGGCTCCGCCCACGATATGGCCCGCGAGCACCGCGTCGTCGCCGCGATGGGCCCGACCCCGGTGCCGGTGCCGCCGCTGGTCGGCCTCTGCGAGGACGAGTCGGTGATCGGCGCCCCCTTCTATGCGATGGAGTTCGTCGAGGGACCGATCCTGCGCGGGACCGCCGAGGCCGAGGCCGCCTTCCCCGACGAAGGCGACCGGCGCGAGATCGGCCTGCGGGTGGCGGAGACGCTGGCGGCGATCCACGCGGTCGACCCCGACGCAGTCGGGCTCGGCGACCTCGGTCGCAAGGAGGACTACGTCGGGCGTCAGTTGCGCCGCTGGCAGGGCCAGTGGGAGCACTCGAAGACGCGCGAGCTGGCGACGATCGACCGCGTCCACGAGCGCCTCGCCGCCCGCGTCCCCGAGCAGGGCCCGGCGACGATCGTCCACGGCGACTATCGCCTCGACAACATGATCCTCACCCCCGGCGGCGAGGTCGCCGCGGTGGTCGACTGGGAGCTCTGCACCCTCGGCGACCCGCTCGCCGACGTCGGCACCCTGATGGCCTACTGGCCCGAACCCGAGCAGGCCGCGATCGCTCTCGGCCAGCCTGCCAACCTGGCGCCCGGCTTTCCGACCCGGGCCGAGCTCGCCGCCCGCTACGCCGGGGCCTCCGGCCGCGACCTCGCCGACCTCAACTACTTCATCGCCCTCGGCTACTGGAAGCTGGCGATCATCCTCGAGGGTGTCTACGCCCGCTTCCTCGGCGGCGGCTACGGCGAGAACAAAGCCGGCGTCGACGCCTTCGCCGGCATGGTCGAACGCCTGGCCGAGGAAGCCGAGCGGGTCGAGGCCAGCTGAGCCCTCCCGGTGGCGCTGACGCCGCCGACCGGACAAGCGTCCAGGGCCATAGGAGGCGTCACTGGCTTCTGGTCGAATCCAATCGAATCCGCGGCCATTCGGCGCCTCGGACCGAAAAGGGGAAGAACTCATCTTGAACTCATTACGCAAGCGGCTCACCTACGCGAACGTGACCTCGTCGCTCGCCTTGTTTCTCGTCCTGGCCGGCGGCAGCGCCTTGGCCGCCAGCCACCTGGGCAAGAGCAGCGTCGGCTCCAAGCAGTTGAAGAAGAACTCGGTGACCGCGGCCAAGATCAAGAAGAACGCCGTCACCGCCGCCAAGATCAAGGCCGACGCGATCGTTGCCGCGAAGCTGAAGAACGGCTCCGTCACCGGCGCCAAGGTCGCCGCCGGGACGCTGACCGGCGCTAACCTCGCCAACGGCTCGATCAGCGGCGCCCAGATCAACGCCGCGAGCACCCCGTTCACTCAGATCACCGGGCGCCTGCGCTCACCTGCAACGGTCGCCTTCGGAGGCAGTCCTACGGTGACGCCGCTTGGGTCCTACACCCAGCCCGCCGGCGAGGACGACCAATACATCGGCGGCGTCGACGTCAACTTTCCGTCCTCCTGCTCGGGCAAACGGCAGGCCGTGGTGCTGCTCGCCGAAAACGTTCCCGCCGACTTCGACCTCAAAGAACTGAACCCGAGCCAGTTCGTCGGGATCGCCTTCGCCAGCGACAAAGGCGGCTCGGCGCAGACCGTGCGAGGGGAATTCGTCGGCTTCGCGGGCGAAGGCGCCGGCGCGCTGACTCGCCTCGCCCCGAACGCGCCGGTTGCCCGCGCCTTCTCGGTGATTCCGGTCGACGGCGAATGCGAAACCGGCTCCGAGGACGCGATCTCGATCTCCAACCTCGGCCTCGACGTGCTTGGGACGAAGTAGCGCCTAGACCATCCGCGCCGCGTGGCGGGGGTCGAGCGGTTCGCCGCTCGCCTCCGCTTCGGCGCGCTTGGACCAGCGGTTCAGCTCGCGGCGGGCGAGGACCATCTTGTGGACCTCGTCGGGGCCATCGGCGAGGCGCAGCATGCGGCTGAAGCGCCAGAGGGCGGCGAGCGGGGTGTCGTCGGTCATCCCCAGGCTGCCGTGAATCTGGATCGCCCGATCGAGCACGTCCATGACCATGTTGGCGGCGACGATCTTGATCGCCGAGATCGCCTGGCGGGCCGCCCGCTTGCCCTCGGTGTCCATCTTCCAGGCGGCGTAGAGGGTGAGCAGGCGGGCTTGGTCGATCTCCATCCGCGAGGCGGCGATCGACTCCTGGACGAACTGCTTGTCGGCCAGCGGCCCGCCGAAGGCCTGGCGCTCGTTGGCGCGGCGGCACATCATCTCGTGGGCCCGCTCGGCGGTCCCGATCGCCCGCATGCAGTGGTGGATGCGGCCGGGGCCGAGCCGGTCCTGGGCGATCGCGAAGCCGGCGCCGCGCTCGCCAAGCAGGTTGGCGGCGGGAACGCGGCACTCGGTGTAGCGAATCTCGCAGTGGCCGGGGCCGCGGTCGTGGCCCATCACCGGGATCGGCCGGACCAGCTCGAAGCCGGGGGCGTCGGTCGGCACGCAGATCATCGAGGCGCGGGCGTAAGGGGGAGCGTCGGGGTCGGTGACGACCATCGCGATCGCCAGCTCGGCGCCCATCGCGCCGGAGGTGAACCACTTGTGGCCGTCGATCACCCACTCCTCGCCGTCGAGCACCGCGCGCGCCTGCAGCAGGGTCGGGTCGGAGCCGGAGACCTCGGGCTCGGTCATCGAGAAGCAGGAGCGGATCTGTCCTTCCAGCAACGGCTCCAACCAGCGCTCGCGCTGCTCCGCCGTACCGTGCTCGGCGAGGATCTCCATGTTGCCGGTGTCGGGAGCGGCGCAGTTGAAGGACATCGGCGCCGCCACCGGGCTGCGGCCCATCTCCTCGCAGAGCAGGCCGTACTCCCAGTTCTTCAGGCCCGGGCCGAAGCGCTCGTCCGGCATGAAGAGGTTCCAGAGGCCCTCGCCGCGGGCCATCTCCCGCACCGCGACCAGGTTCTTCGGATAGGCGACGCCGGGCGCCACCTCGTCGTCGAGCGCCTCCATGATCTGACGCTCCCGCGGGTAGACCTCGGCGTCCATGAAGTCGAGCACGCGCTCGCGCAGCTCGGCAACCTGGGGGCTCGGGTTGAAGTCCATCAGGCCCGACCGTATCGCAGGTAGAGCTCGCCCTCTTCCTCCAGCAGCCAGGAGAGGCCGAGCGCCTGCACGGCGGGCAGTTCGCCTTCGAGGATCGAGGGGCCGGCGCCGGCCAGCTTCGGGGCCAGGGTGAGGAAGAGCTCGTCGACCAGGCCGGCGCTCCAGAGGTCGGCGTGCAGGCGCGGGCCGCCCTCGCAGAGCAGGGCGCGGACGTCGCGCTCCTCGCGCAGGCTGCGCAGCGCAGCGGCGAGGTCGACCGAGCCCTCGTGGCGGACCACCTCGACGCTCGCCTCGGTCTGCGGCGGCTCGGCTTCGGCGGCGGCGGTGAAGATCAGCACCGGCCCCGGTTCGGTGAACAGCGGCGCGTCCCAGGGCAGGTCGAGGCGGCCGCTGACCAGAACCATCAGCGGGTCGCCGGGAAGGCCGAGCGCCTCGCGGCGGGCCCGCTTCTCCTCGTCCCGGACCAGCCGCCCGTAGCGCTCGGCGCGCATCGTCCCAGCGCCGATCATCACCGCGTCGAAGCGGGTCCGCAGGCCGGCCAGCATCGCCGTGTCGGTGTCGGAGCCGATCGCGCCGGAGCGGCCGCCGATCGTCGCCCGGCCGTCGGCGGTGGAGGCGAAGTTCATCGCCACGTGCGGGCGGCCCTCGCCGGGCTTATCCCAGGGCCGGTAAGCGTCGAGCTGCGCGGCGACGCTGGTCGGGCCGGGGTCGGGGACGAGGCGCCTCACGCCTGGAACCCTAGAGAAGGGGTGACCCGTGCCAGGCGGCGGCGCTGGACGCGGTGCTCAGGAGTAGTCGTGCCAGCCGGCGAACTCGTGGCCGACGTACTGCTGCAGGCCGGTGACGTCCTCGCCGAAGCGCCCGCGCAGGGTCTCGAACAGCTCCTCGGAGAGCTGCGGCTTCTCCGCCGGCGGTTTCTCCGGGTCGTGGACGACGCGCTCGACGATCCAGCGCATCGACTCCGGCAGGCGGTCGAAGTTGCGGTCGAAGGAGCGGAAGCCCGGCAGTTTGACCAGCTTCTCCATCAGCTGGTATTTGTCGTCGTGCTTGGCGCTCGACTTCTCCCACTCGCGGTCGAAGTGCTCGGATGTGAAGTCGGGGTCGACCCCGGCGAAGGCGAAGGCCCTGCGCATCGTCCCGTCGCGATCGGTGTGCAGCTCCTCCTGGGAGATCACCTCGATCTGGGAGCGGTCGAACAGCTCCAGGTAGGGCTGCAGCTGCATCCAGTACTTGGAGCGGTTGACGTACTGGGTGTCCGGCCGTTCCAGGGTCGGGACCATCTCCCGGGTCTCGTAGCCGGCGCCGGTGGCGTGGACCCAGTGCGAGAGGATCCGCTTGATCGGGTCGCGGACCATGTAGAGCAGGCGCGCGTCCGGGCAGTGCTCCTTGATCCGCTCCGGCACCCCCTCGAAGCGGGGCAGGTTGGTGTAGTGGGGCGAGGACTCGCCGCGAACCGGGGCGCGATCGTCGAAGCGGCTGGCGTACCAGTCGAGGCCAAGATCCCAGTTCATCTCCTCGACGAAGAAGTTCAGCTCCTTCGGCTTCGACATCTGGATTTCCGGATGCAGCCCGAGGTAGTGATGGATGCTGGTGGTGCCGCACTTGAGGCCGCCGACGATGATCAGGTTCGGCATCGCCGCGTGGCGTTTGCGGCGGCGGCGCCAGCGGCTGCGGCGGTCGGCCGTGTAGCGCTCGCGGGCACGCGCGCACATCGCCTCATCGGTGGGGTGAGGCGTCGCGGGGGGCGGCAGGGTGTGCGTGTCGGTGTCCGGCACGGCGCGGGCTAGTGTAGCTCCCGTGCTCCTCGCGGACCTGCAGTCGAGTTTCGACCGCTTCTTCAACGCGGCCGCCGAATTCTTCCGCCACCTCTCCGAAGTCCACTGGGGCGCCTTCGGGATCGCCCTGCTCTGCCTGCTGGCGATGCAGGTCTGCCGCGCCTGGGCCTGGCGCAACGTGCTGCGGGCGGCCTATCCGGATAAGCAGATCGGCTTCGGCCGGCTCTGCGCCGCCTACCTCGCCGGCGCCGGGATCAACGCGGTGATCCCGGCCCACGCCGGCGACGTCACCAAGGTCTTCCTGGTCAAGCGGCAGATCCCCGATTCGTCCTATCCCGCGGTCACCTCCTCCTTCCTCGTGCAGACTGTCTTCGACACCTCGGTCGGGGTGCTGGTCCTGCTCTACGCGATCACCCAGGGCCTCTTGCCGCCGCTGCCGCGGATTCCCGACCTGCCCGCCTTCGAGCTCTCCTTCTGGGCGGGGAACCCGGAGCGCACCGCGATCATCCTCGGCGGCCTCCTGCTGGCGCTGGCGATCGGCATCTACTACCTGGCCCACCGGGTGCGGCGGTTCTGGGCCCGGGTCCGCCAGGGCCTGGTCATCCTCACCGAGCCGGGCCGCTACTTCCGCGAGGTCTTCGCCTGGCAGGGGATCGGCTGGGCCTTCCGCTTTGCCGCCTTCTGGTTCTTCCTCGATGCTTTCGGGATCGAGGGCTCGATCGGCAACGTGATGCTGGTGATGAGCGTGCAGGCGATCGCCAACATCATCCCCTTCACCCCGGGCGGGGCGGGGGCCCAGCAGGCGCTCCTCGTCGCCACCCTGCAGGGCCCGACCCGGGCCGCAGTCCTCTCCTTCTCGGTCGGGACCCAGATCGCGATGGCCGCCTGGTCGGTCCTGCTCGGCTTCGGCGCGATCCTGCTCGTCTTCCGCACCACCGACTGGCGCGGGCTGATCCGCCAGGCGCGCGAAGACGCCGATGAGGAAGAGGGCAGGGCGGGGGACGGGGAGAAGCCGGCGCCGAGCTCCGCCTAGGCTGCGGCCTGCGTAGGCTGCGGCCCATGCTGAACGCCGGGGGAGCGCCGTGGGAAGCCGGGGGGAAGCCACTGGAGACGTTGGAGTTGCGCTGCGAGCAGGCCGGTCGCGAGTGGACGATCGCGGTCGAAGTCGGCCGCAACTCCGAGCCGGAGGCCCTCGGCTGCCCGCCCTTCGCCCGCAATTTTCCTTGGTGCCGGGCGACGATCGAACCGGTGGCCCGCGGCTACAACGACTGCCTCGGCTGGATCCAGCTGGTCACCGAGACGGGGTCGGCGCGGGCACACGGGCCGAAGATCGACCCCTTCGAACCGCTCGGCGAGATCACCCACCCCTTCGGTTTCTTCGGCTTCTCGCCGACCTTCTTCGACGCCCCCCATCGCGACGATTGGGCCGACACCAGCTGGCGCGCCCGCAACTACCTCGCCGGCATCGGCGGCCCCTCCGAGGTCTTCCCGCTCCTCGGCTTCGCCTGGGGCTGGGACATCCGCGACGGCGAAATCGAGATCGCGCCCCTCGAGCCGGTCACCGAGGGCGCCTGGCTCGCCGACCTGACCTCCCTCCGCCAGGATCATCCCCGCTGGACCTTCCGCGAGCGCTTCGCCCCACAGCGCTCCCTCTCGCTGCTCGACGGCTGAGAGCGCCTCCGACCGGGGGAGAAGCTGGTACCGAATTCGGCGTAGGCTAAGCCGATGGCCGACGCGGGGGGAGCGCTGTGGGACGCCGGGGGAGAGCCGCTGCGCGCGCTCGAGCTGCGCTGCGAGCAGCTCGACCGCGAATGGACCGTCCGCGTCGAGGTCGGCCGCAATGACGATCCCGCCGCCCTTGGTTGCCCGGACTTCGCCCGTGGCTTCCCCTGGTGCCGCGCCACGATCGAGCCCGTCGCCCGCGGCTACAACGACTTCCTCGGCTGGATCCAGCTGTTCGCCGATTCGGCTCGCGCCGAGGGTCCGGAAGTCAGGGTCGACACCTTCATCCACGGCGACGTCAGCCAGCCGTTCCTCTACTACGGCTACTCGCCGACCTTCTTCGACGCCCCCCATCGCCGCGACGGCGTCGCCGTGACCTGTCGCGCCGACACCTTCCTCGCCGCCATGGGCGACGCCTTCGAGGCCTTCGCCCTGCTCGGTTTCAGCTGGGGCTATGAGGTCGACGAGGACGGGGAGATCTCGATCCTCGGTCCCGAGCCCCTCTCCGAAGCCGACTGGGCCACTCACCTTCCGGCGCTGCGCCGCAATCACCCCCGCTGGACGTTCCTCGAGGGCTTTGCCCCGCGCCGCTCGCTCTCCCTGCTCGACGACTACGCCGACCAGCCGGGGTAGCGGGGCTCGACTTAGCGAGAGCGCAGCCAGCGCTCGAGGTCACGCCGATCTACGATCGCGTCGTGGCGGCCGCGCAACCGCTTCAGTGAGTTGCCGCCCCCGGTCGCCTGCACCAGCCGCCGTCGTCGCGGCAAGCCGGCGGAGCGGCGGTTTCGATTCGGGCTCGATCGGCGCCGTCGAGTCCGCGCAAACTCCTCCCCGCCTCACGGGTGAGGCGGACCTCGTAGCCGCGGCCGTCTTCCATCTGGGGCCCATCCGACGCTTGGCGTCAGACGTCGTCGAGCGACACCGTCTCGCCAGCCGCATGCTCGCGCCGGCCGCGCAGCCGCGCCCGTACGTACTCATCGGCGTTGGCGAGGACGAAGTCCTCGGCGTCCTCCATCGACATGATCACGGCGGCGGGTCGGCCTCGTTTGGTCACGACCACGCGCTCGCCCGCCTCGACTTGACCAAGGACGCGGGAGGCGTTGTTCTTCAGCTCCTTGATGCCGATCTCATGCAATGGGTAGCCCCTTAGGTGGCTACCTTGATCATGGGCGGGAGAAGTCTCTCTGTCAACCGCGACTTCGCTGCCGGCTGCGGCGCTCAACTCGACCAGCCGGGGTAGCGGGGCTCGACCTGCCAGCGCCACGGGGGTTCCTCGCCGGCGGGGAAGTCGTAATGGTCGCGGCCGGGGAGGGTCTCGAGGGGGACGAGGGCGGGGTCCTGGGAGGCGCGGACCTCGGTGCCGGCGGCAGCGGCGACGTCGGCCGCGGTGGCGGTGCGGCGGACGGCTTCCCAGCCGAGGCTGGGGCGGTAGAGCCAGTAGAGGAGCACGACCGTGCCGTCGGAGCGGCGGCGGTCGAGCAGTTGGATGAAGGCGGTGGTGCGCCGGTTGGAGGCGGTGAGGTGGGGGCCGGCGGCGACGGCGCAGCTCTCGCGGCGGCAGCGGCGGAAGTCGACCGGGACGAGGGCGAGGCCGGAGGGGCCGGGGAGGGCGGTCGGCGGCGGCGCCAGGGCGCGGGCGAGGCGGGCGAGCGGCCAGCCGTAGGCGGGTACCAGCGGGTGGTGGCGACAGGCGTCGGGGAGGTGGGGAGCGCAGGCGATGCGGCGGGCGATCGCGCCGCCGAGGTCGCGGCCGGCCTTCACTTCGCCGCCACCGGCGACGGCGGCGATCGCGGCCAGCAGGATCAGGCCGACCAGGGCGGCCAGGGCGACCTGCTCGACGCTTGCCGAGCCTCTCTCGGCCGGCGACTTGCCGCCCGCGGGGCGCTTTCGGGTGCCCGTCTCGATCACCCCCTGGACGCTAGGGCGGCGCGGCGCACGTGTGGTGCGCGGAAAGCGCCATCTCTGCGACCGCGGGCTGGCGAGTCTGCTTACATTCGTGGCCGATGGAGGGCAGCCCTTTCAATCTGTTCGGCGACCCCGACGAGTTCCGCGCCCGCATGGAGGAGCTCTCGGAGCAGATGCAGTCCTCCCAACGCGTCGCCTGGGCCGACAACGCGATCAAGCTGGCGGTCGAGATGACCGTCGCCTCGATCAACAAACTCGACCTCACCGGCAGCGCCGACGAGCAGGCGATGCAGGTCCGCGACGCGATCCGCGTCCTCTTCCCCGAGGCCGTGACGCTGGTCCGCGAGGCCCGCGAAGGCCTCAGCTAGCGCCTGGCGCTTTGCCCCCGGTCCGCGTCCTTCCCTAGAGCAGCTCGAAGCGCAGCTGCACGATCGCGCCGCGGCCGAGCAGTCCGCCCGCCAGCTCCACCGGCAGGGCGATGACCGCCGCCGGGATCGCCAGCACGACCGTGACCAGGAGGTCGATCCGCCGCTGCCAGCGGCGGCGGGCCAGGGTCGCCCGGCCGCGCCCGGAGGCGCCGATCGCGACGTTGTGGCCGAAGGTGACGCTGTTCAGCAGGGTCTGCCAGGTCGATGCCAAGCTCAAGCCCGGCACCCAGCGCGCCCGCTTCACCACCTGGTCGCGCCGGGCGATCAGGCGCCGCGCCGACTCGACCGTGAACAGGTAGCGCGCCCCGGGCACCAGACCCGCCCAGCCGGCGCTGCCGAGTGAGCAGGCGAAGCTGGCGCGGTTGGCGATTCGCGGGCCGCTGCCGTCGCCGAGGACGCCGAGCTCCCGCAGCGCCTCCTCGGGGCCGCCGGGGACGCCGACGACGCCAAGCCCGCAGCTCTCGCAGCGGCTCACCGGCCCGGTCAGCCCCGGCTGCATCTGCAGCCAGCCGAAGAGCGGCTCGCCGCAGGCCGGGCAGGGGGGATTCTCCGGACCCGCACCCGCCTCCAGCGGGACGACTCGGGTGCGCGGGGTGGAGGCCATGCCCGGTAGCGTACGGCGCGATGGCCACCGCCCGACGGCAGATCCTCGACTGGGAGGAGCGCTTTTTCCCCCTAGCCGGGCTGGCGGCTCTGGTGGCGACCGCGCTGATCGTCGCCTCCTCCTTCGTCGCCAGCAGCATCACCCAGAACGGCCACGCCTCGGACCTGCTGGTCTCGGCTCACGAAAACGGCTCCTCGCTCTATCTCTACGCGGGGATGCAGGCGGTCGGCTACCTGCTGTTGGGGGTGCCGCTCTACTTCCTCTTCCGCGCCACCGCCGCCCGCAGCGACCGCTTCCGGCGGCAGATGGTCGGCGTCGTCATCGCCGCGCCGATCTTCTTCGCGATCGCCGCGATCCTCACCGCCAGCGTCACCACCTCGGCCGCCGACGCCTACGCCAACGGCGAAGCGACGGCGAAGATGACCAAGGCCGAAGCGGCGAAGGAATGCCGCGAAGAACTGAAGGACAAGGGCTCGAAGGAATTCGGCGAAGAATGGGACGAAGGCGGCGACCCGACCGCCAACTGCGAACAGAAGGAACTCGACGACGACAAAGCCGAACAGGCGATCAGCTCGCAGGGGCTGCACGGGCTCAGCTTCGGGTTCGAACTGGCGAGCCGGCTCGGCTACGCCGCCGCCCTGCTCTACACCTGCCTCTACGCGATGCGGGTCGGCCTGCTCACCCGCTTCTGGGGCTCGCTGGGGATGGCGCTCGGCGTCGCCGCGCTGGTCCTGGCCCCGATCTTCTCGCTGATCTTCTTCATCTACTTCGCCCTGCTCTGCTTCGGCTTCCTGCCCGGCGGGCGACCACCGGCCTGGGCGGCGGGCGAGGCGGTCGCGTGGCCGACGCCCGGGGAAAAAGCAGCGCGGGAACTGGAGCCGGAGGATCCTCGGGACGAGCCAGTGCACGACCCGGAGCTGGAGGAGGGCGACGGCGAAGAGCCCCAAGGCCCCGGTCCAGGGCGCAAGAAGCGCAAGCGGCGACGGTAGGCCCTACTCGGGCCGGCCCGCGGCGCTGCGCTTTCGGTGGGTGCGGATCTCGGACATGATCCGCTCCAGGCGGGGCTCCATCGAGGTGTCGACGTGGGACATCGTGGCGGCCACGGCGGGGTGGACGGCGGCGATGCGCTCGTGCATGGCCTGGGCGACGGCGCGGTAGGTGGGGTGGCCCTCGCGGCCGGAGCGGAGCTCGATCAGGTGCATCGCCTCGCGGGCGTTGAGGTCGAGCGAGTAGCGGATTCGGTAAGCGAGGCTGAGCGCGTAGGGGGCGAGCTCCGGGAGGCCGGCGGCGAGCAGGCGCTCGTGCTCGGCCCGGGAGATCTCGAGGCCGCGTTCGAACTCGGCGCCGACGCCGGCTTCGTGCACCTCGTCCGGAATCCCGGCGCCGAGGTCGGGGCCGAGTCGCTGCCACTGCACGGTCAGCATCCGGTGCCGCTGCAGATCGCGGAAGGCGCCGTAGTCGGAGACGATCTCGAAGCGGTAGCGGAGCGCCTCGAAGCCGCGGCCGGGTCGATGGCGACGGTTGGCCCGCTCGCCGATCGCCGCGGCCAGCAGGCGGGCCCGCTCCTCGCGGTCGAGGACGTCGACGCGGGCGAGGATCTCGCCCTCCGGCGCGCTCGCCGACTCATACAGGCAGGCGGCGAGCAGGTCCTCTTCGGAGCCGTCGACGTGGACCAGCTCGACCGAGGGGACGGCATCGCCGTCGCCGCGGCGGTCGAGGCCGAGTCGGGCGACCCACTCCTCGGTCCGCTCGCGCCTGGTTCGCAGGTAGTCGATCCACTCGCCGCCGCGCTCGGGCCGCGCGACCCTGGAGACGAAGCTCGGCATCACCTGCCCCAGCTCGGCGAGGATCATCTCGCCGTAGTCGCGCGCCTCCGGCAGCGGCGAGGCGAGCAGCCGCATGATCAGCTGCTCGTAGGCTTGGCCGGAGGCGTAGATGCCGACGTGGCTGAGGGTCGAGGCGGGGAGGAGGCCGCGCAGGAGGTCGAGCGCCTTGGCCCGGATCGAGCGCCGCCAGGCCCCCTCCGGCTCTTCGGCGCCGCGCGGCCAGCGGCTCGCCGCCCATTCCTCGACCGCGACCAGCGAGCGCGAGTAGATCGCGAAGATCTCGTCCATCGCCGCCGTGAACGGCACCCCCAGCGAGTCGTCACGGTAGAAGCGGTAGCCGCCACCTGGCAGCGGCTGGTCGTAGGGGATGTAGCGGGTCGACTGCTCGAGGTAGGCGGCGAGGCGGCCGCGTTGCAGGACCTTGGTGAGGACGTTGGAGACGTACTCGCAGGCGACGTGTGCACCGCCGACCTGGGCGATCGAGTCGTCGCCGTAGCCGAGGAAGACGCGTTCGTACAGCTTCGCCGCGCGCTCCCCCTCGTCGGCGTCGAACGGCCGCCCACCGGCCGGTGCGTCGGCAGCGAACTCCTCCAGGTAGAGTCGGCGGACCGTCCCGGAATAACGCGAATAGCGGGCAAAAAGCGCACCCTTGACGGTCTCCGGCAGGTTCACGAGCCCGAATACCGGTCGGTCGAGGTTGGTGAAGTGCGGGGCCAGTAGCTCCCGCTCCTCGGCGGTGAAGTCTTCGACCGGGTAGCGCACCGGGCCATCGTAAGGGCGCGCTGCGGATGCTCCGTCGGCGCCCAAAGGGCGCAAAGACCGGCGGCTTCGAGAAGGCCGCGAGGGGAGGACCGGCAGCAGCGGCCGAGCCGTGAGAACGCCGCTCGATGCGCAGGTTCTCGCGATGGAGGGGGGAGAGAACTACCCGTCCGGGCCCTTGGGAGGAGGTGCGCCGCCTCACCCCGATCGCCCTCGCCCTGCTCGCGCTTGCCGCCCTCGCCACCCCGGCGGCGGCGCGGGCGGGGGCGATCGTCAGCCTCGGCGACAGCTTCATCTCCGGCGAGGGTGGCCGCTGGCTCGGCAACGGCTCCGATTCCTCCGGCAGCCGCTCCGGCACCGACCGCGCCGCCTACGACTGCGCCGAAGACGAATGCGAATACGACCCGCACCGGGTCTACGGCGCCAGCGAGGACAACGACTGCCACCGCTCCGATGTCGCGCCGGTGCGGAGCGCGCCGCTGCCGCTGGCTCCCGTCAACCTCGCCTGCTCGGGCGCCCGGGCCGCCAACCTCTGGCCGTCGAGGCTGGGCGGCCAACGGCACTTCGGCGAGGCGCCGCAGGCCGACCAGCTGGGTGCGGTGGCGCGGCGCGAGCGGGTCCGCATGGTGGTGGTCACGGTCGGCGCCAACGACGTCGGCTTCGGCTCGCTGGTTGCCGGCTGCGTCGTCGGCTTCGTCCGCAGCGACGAGTCCGACCCCGCCACCTGCCACGGCGAAGCGCAGGGCGAAATCGAGGCGGCGCTGCCGCGGATGCGGGCTGGCGTCGAGAAGGCGCTGGCGGGGGTGCGCGAGGTGCTGCACGGAGCGGGCTACGGGCGCGACGAGTACCGGCTGGTCGTCGCCGGCTACGCCTCGCCGTTCCCGGCCGGGCGCTGGTTCCGCTACCCGCAGGACGATTGGTCGCGGCTCGACGAAGGCGGCTGCCCGGTCTGGAACGCCGACGCCGACTGGGCCGCCGGTGCCGCCACCGCGACCATCGACGGCGCCCTGCGCGAAGCGGCGGCCGCCCGGGGTGCCGAGTTCCTCGACCTCAGCCACGCCCTCGACGGCCACCAGCTCTGCGACCGCCGCTCCCACCGCGTCGGCCCCGCCGGCCCAGCCGCGGCGAGCGTCGAGTGGGTTCGCCGCCTCTCCTTCCTACAGGGCTCGAGCCGCGAGTCGTTGCACCCCAACGCCTACGGTCAGCAGGCGATCGGCATCTGCCTCGGCCTGCTCTGGCGCCGTCCCCGCGGCGACCAAGCCTGCCGAGCCGAGCCCGGCCGTGGCTTCGAGGGCGCGATGTCGCTGGCACCGCTCCCGTAGTCCGCTGCAAACGGCCCGGCGTGTAGGTCGACCCCGTTCCGCTGTTCCTTATCCCGTTGTGGTGTGGATAAGGAACAGCGGAACGGGTGGGAGGTGCGGCTAGCGCGGCGGGAAGGCCATCAGCTCGATCCGCTGGCCACCCTCGAGGATGACCAGAGCCCGCGGCGAGCCCCAGTGTTCGCGACCGGGCTGAAGCTCGAAGCCGCGCTCGCGCAGGGCGGCGACGGCGGCGTCGAAGCCGGCGCGCTCGGCGTCGCCGGCGCCAGGGCCGGCGGTCCCTGGCGGGACGACCACGGCGAGGTGGCCGCGCGGCGGCGCCACCGGCTCCTCGGCGTGCATCAGGTGGACCTGAGTCCCCCCGCGCTCGACCCAGGTGAAGCCGTCGCGCAGGGTCGGCGGCGGCTCGACTCGCTGGAAGCCGAGTAGCTCGAACAGCTCGACCGCACGCTCGACCTCCTCCGGGCGAATCTCGATACCGACGTGGTGGAGCATGGGCCGATCCTCTACCCGAAGCGGCCCCGACTCAAGTGCGCCGCCGCGCCGGTCTGGCAGCTGCCGCTCAGAACAGCAGCGAGATCAGGGCGCCGGCGACGACGATCATCGTGCTCCAGGTGACCACCTCGGCGACGATGCGGTTGTCGAGGCCGTAGGCGTGGGAGACGATCAGAGCGTTGAGGCCGGTCGGCATCGCGATCAGCAGGCGGTAGGTGCTTGGCAGCTCGATCAGCGGCGCCGCCAGGCCGCTGAGCAGCGCCGGCGCCAGTGCCAGGCGGCAGCCGAGAGCCAGGGCGACGACGCGGGTGAAGGGCGGCGGCATCGTCAGCCCCTCGCGGCCGGCGTCCTCGGCGAGGGTGGCGCCGACGGCGAAGAAGCCGACCGGGAGGATGCCGATCACGGCCACCTGGGCGATGTGGACGAGCGCCTCCGGGGCCAGCTCGTTCGGTGCCAGCAGGCCGAGGATGGCGCCGTAGAGCGGCGGGTTGCGGGTGAAGAAGGCGCGCACCCGGGCCCGCGGGCTCTCGCCCGACTCGGTCCCGAAGGCGGCGCCGACCGCGAAGGCGCCGAGCAGGAGCAGCGGGCCGCTGACCAGGACGTCGTAGAGGACCGCGGTTGAGAGCTGGTCGCGGCCGAGCAGGGCGATCGTCATCGGGAAGCCGAGGAAGGCGGTGTTGACGACCATCACCGAGCAGATCACCGCCCCGACCTGGTGGCGCGGCAGGCGCAGGAAGCGCTTCGAGACCTGCCAGGCGACGGTGGCGGCGACGACGTTGCTGAGCAGCGCCAGGCCGATCCCGGCGCCGTGGTCGAGGTCGATGTGAGCGTGGGCGAGGTTGAGGAAGTAGACCGGCGGCAGCAGCACGTAGAGGATCGCCAGCAGGCCCCGGCGCGAGGCGTGGGCGGCGCCGCTCGGCCAGCGCCGCTCCGACCAGATGCCGACGCCGGTGGAGGCGACGATCGCCGCCGCGGTCAGGAGGACGCCCATGCGCCCCGGGTTCTACTCGACCGGTGCTTCGCGAAGCGGAGCGGGTGGCTCAGACGCCGAAGATCGAGGCGCCGGCGTGCGAGGCGAAGTCGACCAGCGGCTGTGGGATCACGCCGAGGAAGACGGTTGCCGCCGCGCACAGCACCGCCGGGCCGACCAGGTACCAGCGGCGACCGGCCTCGGGGTCGATCGGGTCGGCCTCGGGTGAGGCACCGGCGATCGCCGGGGTCGCCCCGGCCGCCTCGCCTTCCGGCCGCATCCACATCGCCGCCACCACCCGCAGGTAGTAGGCGAGCGAGATCATCGTGCCGATGGCGATGAAGACCGCCAGCCAGGTGTAGTCGCCTTCGACCAGGGCCTCGATCAGGTAGAGCTTGCCGATGAAGCCCGCCGTCGCCGGCAGCCCGGCCAGGGCCAGCATCGAGATCGTCAGCGGCCAGGCCAGCCAGGGACGCTCGGCGCCTAGGCCGCGGACCGAGCGCATCGTGTCGCCCCAGGGCGTTTCCCGCTCGCGGGCGACGATCACCGCGAAGGCGGCGAGGTTCATGAAGACGTAGGCGGCGAGGTAGAAGACCAGGGCGCTGACCCCCTTCTCGGAGGCGACGACGACGCCGCCGAGCATGTAGCCGGCCTGGGCGACCCCGGAGTAGCCGAGCAGCCGCTTCAGCGATTCCTGGCCAAGCGCACCGAGGTTGCCGACGACGATCGAGATCGCCGCCAGGACCGCCAGCGCCGGCTGCCAGTCGCTGCCCTGGCTGCCGAGGGCGACGTCGAAGAAGCGCAGGAAGACGGCGAAGGCGGCCGCCTTGGTGGCCACCGCCATGAACGAGGTGATCGGGGTCGGAGCGCCCTGGTAGACGTCGGGCGTCCACTGGTGGAAGGGGGCGATCGAGGTCTTGAAGGCGAGCCCGACCGCGCACATCCCGATCCCGACCAGGATCAGCGGGTCGCCGAGGACGCCCTTCTGGGAGATCGCCTGCGCGATCCCGGCGAAGTCGGTCGAGCCGCTGCCGCCGTAGAGGAAGGCCATCCCGTAGAGCAGCGTTGCCGAGCCGAGCGAACCGACGATCAGGTACTTCAGCCCCGACTCGAGCGAGCCCTCGCGCCGCAGGTTGGTGGCGCAGAGGATGTAGAGCGGGATCGAGAGCGTCTCCAGGGCGACGAAGAAGCTGACCAGGTTGCTCGCCTGGGCTAGCAGCACCATCCCCAGCACCGAGCCGAGCAGCAGCGCGTGGTACTCGCCGGAGCCGGCTTCCTCAGTCGCCGGCTCGCGGACCGAGAGGAGGACGCAGAAGCCGGCGGCGAGGATCGCGATCAGCGAGATCGAGATCGCCAGGTCGTCGAGCTGCAGGGCGCCGGTGACGAGGCTCTTCGATTCGCCCCACTGCCAGATCAAGAGGCCGGCGGTCGCCGCCAGGGTGGCCATCGTCAGTAGCGGTGCCGTCCGCCGGAAGGGGCGGAAGACGCTGGTCATCAGCACCACGATCATCCCGACCGTGAGAGCGATGACGGGCGAGATGCCGGCGTAGTCGATGTGGGGGGCGTGGAAGTTCACTTCTCCACCGCCACGATTTCAGAGGAGCTGCTGAGCGACCGGAGGTGCGCCAGGTCGGTGATCGCCGGAACCTGCCCGCCGCGATTGGGCGATCCCTTCCGGGCCAGAGTCGCGCTCGGCGCTTCGCCGCCGTTCACCCGCGCCACCGTTTGTTCGACCGTCGGCGAGGTGCGGTGGAGGATCAGCTGCGGGTAGAGCGCCAGGGCGAGGATGCAGAGGACGAGCGGGGTGAGGACGACGGCGTCGCGCCAGCCGATCTCCCGCGAGGCGACGCCGTCGGGCCTGCGGTTGTGCATCGTCCCCTGGTAGAGGCGCAGCGCGTAGTAGGCGCTCATCGCGACCCCGGAGATGGCGACGATCGCGAAGACGATCTTCGCCTGGAAGAGCCCATTGAGGATGTAGAACTCGCCGATGAAGTTGGCCGATCCGGGCATCGCCAGGGTCGCCAGGGCGACGATCAGGAACAGCACCGCCAACACCGGCGCCCGCATCGCCATTCCGCCCATCTGCCGCAGGTCCTCGGTGCCGGTGCGCTCGACCAGGATCGCGACGATGACGAAGAGCGGCGCTACGACGAGGCCGTGGTTGACCATCTGCAGGATCGCCCCGTCGGAGCCGTCGGCCCGCAGGGCGAAGATCCCGGCGGTGATGAAGCCGAGCTGCGCCACCGAGGAGTAGCCGGCGATCAGCCGCACGTTGGTCTGGGTGAATGCCATCACCGAGCCGTAGAGGATCGAGGCGAGGGCGATGACCAGGATCACCGTCTGGAATTCGACCGTCGCCGCCGGGAACAGCGGCAACACCACCCGCAGGAAGCCGTAGGCGCCGACCTTGGCGAGGACGCCGCTGAACACCGCCAGCGCCGGCAGCGGCGCCGCCCGGTAGGCGTCGGGCATCCAGCCGTGCAGGAGGAACGCCGGCATCTTGACCAGGAAGGCGGCGGCGAAGAACCAGAAGATCCAGCGCTGGCTGCCGAGCGGCAAGCCCTGTTCCTGGATCGCCTGGATCGAGAAGGTGAGGTGGCCGCCGTGGGCGGAGATGATCGCCGTCGCGATCGCCGCGACCAGCATCAGCAGCGAGCCGATCAGCGTGTAGACGATCATCTTCAGCGTCGCCGCCGCCGCGGTCGGCCCGCCTTCCTCGGTCCGGTCCTTCCCCCAGGCGCCGAAGAGGAAGTAGAACGGGACCAGCATCAGGTCGAAGAAGAGGACGAAGAGCAGCAGGTCCTGGGAGAGGAACGAGCCCAGCGTCGCCGTCTCGGCGATCAGCATCAGCAGGAAGAAGGTCTTCGGTCGCTCCTGCTCGCGGAAGGCAGCGAAGGCGACCCCGCCGACCCAGAGCACCGCGGTGAGCAGGATCAGGAAGAGGTTGAGCCCGTCGACGCCGAGGCTGTAGTCGACGCCGAGGCCGGAGATCCAGGTGGTGTCGGTGACGTACTGGAGGCCGGAGTTGCCGTTTTCGAAGCCGGCGACCATCGCGACCGCGAAGCCCAGCGTCACCACCGTGCCGAGCACCGCCCACCAGCCGACCGCCCGCCGCGGCAGGAAGAGGCCGAGGAGGCCGAACGCCAGTGGTGCCCAGAGGACGACGTTGCTCATGAGCTGGTGATCAGGAAGTAGAGGGCGAGGCCGGCGAAGCCGACTAGGAGCAGCAGCGCGTAGCTGCGGACGAAGCCGTTCTGGACGGCACGGACGACCCCGCCGGCGCCGCCGACCGTCTCCCGCGTCCCGTTAACGATCCCGTCGACGACGAAGCGCTCGAAGGTGCGGTTGGCGAAGCGGCCGATCGCCAGCGCCGGGCGGACGACGAGGAAGTCGATCGCCTCGTCGAAGTACCACTTGTTGTAGAGGAAGGTGTGGACCGCCCCGAAGCGCTCGATCAGCTTGCCCGGCACCTCCGGGCGCAGCACGTAGGCCCACCAGGCGATCGCGATCCCGGCAAGCGAGATCGCCGCGCCGATCGCCAGGCCGGTCCAAGCGGCGGTGTTCGAGGGCTCGATTTCAGCCAGCGGCGAGCCTGCCCAGACCGGGTCGAGGAAGTTGGTCACCAGCTTGTCGACCCCCGGCACCTGGACGAAGCCGGCGAACAGCGCCAAGAAGGAGAGCACCGCCATCGCCAGCTTCATCGGCGGGCTCTGCTCGGCGATGTGGTGTTCCGCTCCCGGGAAGCCGACGTCGGTGTCCTCCTCTTCGCCGGTGGCGGGGTTGCGCGGCGTCTCGTGGGCGAGGTGGCCGGTGTCGATCAGCTCCTGGGCCTCCTTGCAGGGCTTGCCGGGGAGGACCCGGAAGACGAGGCGGAAGGTGTAGACGGCGGTGATCAGCGCGCCGAGGTAGCCGAGCACGGTGAAGATCAGGTACATGCCGCCGCGGGCCGAGGCGTAGGCGAGGATCTCGTCCTTGGAGAAGAAGCCGGAGGTGAGCGGGAAGGCGGCCAGCGCCAGCGAGCCGCAGAGCATCGCCACCGAGGTGAACCGCATCGCCTTGGCGAAGCCGCTCATTTCGTCGATGTTCTGCTTGTTCGCCATCGCCGAGATGATCGAGCCGGCGGCCATGAACAGCAGCGCCTTGAAGAAGGCGTGGGTCATCAGGTGGAACATCCCGGCCGAGTAGGCGCCGATCGAGACGCCGACCACCATGTAGCCGATCTGGCTCATCGTCGAGTAGGCGATCGCTCGCTTCAGGTCGGTCATCACCAGGGCGATCGAGCCGGCGACCAGCAGCGTCGCCAGGCCGGTGAAGGCGGCGATGTCGGCGGCGGTCGGCGCCAATTCGAAGAGCACGTGGGTGCGGGCGATCAGGTAGACGCCGGCGGTCACCATCGTCGCCGCGTGGATCAGCGAGGAGACCGGGGTCGGGCCCTCCATCGCGTCCGGCAGCCAGGTGTGGAGCGGCAGCTGTGCCGACTTGGCGAAGGCGCCGACGAGGAGCAGCAGGCAGATCGCGACCACCGTCCACTGGTTGGTGTGGAAGACGGTCGGTGCCTTGGCGAAGACTTCGCTGTAGTCGAAGGTCCCGAGCTGCTGGAAGATCAGGAAGGCGGCGAGGACGAGGCCGATGTCGCCGACGACGTTGATCACGAAGGCCTTCATCCCCGCCCGCGTCGCCGTCGTCCGCCGGTACCAGAAGCTGATCAGCGCGTAGGAGGCGAAGCCGACGAAGGCCCAGCCGACGATCAGGAGGACGAAGTTGCCGGCGAGGACCAGCAAGAGCATCGAGAAGACGAAGAAGTTGAGGTAGCTGAAGAAGCGGTGGTAGCCCTGGTCCGACTGCATGTAGCCGAACGAGTAGAGGTGAATCAGAGTGGAGACGCCGGTGACGATCAGGACCATGAAGATCGAGAGCGGGTCGACGTAGATGCCGAGCTTGATGTCGAGCCCGGCGGCTGAGGCGTAGTCCCAGAGCGAGGAGGCGTGATGGCGGGCGTCGGGCGAGTCGCCGAGCAGGCTGACCAGGGCGGCGACGCCGCAGAGGAAGGCGAGGAAGATCGCCAGGGTGCCGATCACGCCGGCCGCCTTCGACGGGATCGCGCGGAAGCTGAGGCCGATCGCGATCGAGCCGAGCAGCGGGAAGAGCAGGACCAGCCAGGCCCAGGAGGTGGCGCTCACCCGCGCAGCTCCCGCAGGTCGTCGACGTTCATCGGCAGGCGGCGACGGAAGATCGCGACGATCAGCCCGAGTCCGACGACCACCTCACAGGCGGCGACGACCATCACCACCAGGGCGAAGATCTGCCCCTGCTGGTTGCCGACCATGCGGCTGAAGGCGACCAGCGCCAGGTTGCCGGCGTTCAGCATCAGCTCCAGGCAGAGCAGGATCACCATCGGGCTGCGGCGGATCAGGATGCCGACGGCGCCGGTGGCGAAGAGGAGGCTGCTGAGAACGATGTACCAGGCGATGTTCATGCGCTGAGGCCCTGGGTGGTGGGGGCCGTGACCGGGGACCCATCCCCGGGCTGCTTCGCAGGAGTTCCCGGGGATCGGTCCCCGGTCACGGCCTCGCCTCGAGGCGACGGTGCGGGACCGGTGTCGTCGCGGTTGCGGTTCGCCAGGACGATGGCCCCGACGGCCGCGATTAAGAGAAGGATGGAGGACGCCTCGAAGGGGAGGAGGAACTTTTCGAGCAGGAGGGTGCCGATCGCGGCGGGGTTGCCGAAGCCGGCGCCGACTTCGGGGCCGTGGGTGTCGAGTGCCCGCAGGGCCGAGGCGAGGACGGCGACCGAGAGCTCGACGAAGAGCGCGATGCCGAGGGCCGGGGCGAGGAAGCGCTGGCCGGGGATCGGCTCCCAGGCCGACTCGCCACCGCCGCCGACGTAGGCGACGACGAAGACGTAGAGGACCATCACCGCGCCGGCGTAGACGACCACCTGGGCGGCGGCGACGAAGGCCGAGGTGAGCAGCAGGAAGAGCACCGCCAGCGAGAAGAGGTGGACGATCAGCGCCAGCACCGAGTAGAAGGGATTGCGCATCGCGACGACGCCGATCGCGCCGCCGAGGGCGCCAATCGCGGCGAGGAAGAAGAGCACCGCTTCCATCAGGCGGCCTCCAGCCCGTCGCCGACGTTTTTCAGCGGCGTCCGCTCGATCGGCTCGGCGAGCAGCATCTCCTTGGTGAAGATCAGGTCGTCGCGGTCGTAGTCGGCCATCTCGTAGTCGTGGCCCATCGTGATCGCGTCGAAGGGGCAGGCGATCTCGCAGTAGCCGCAGAAGATGCAGCGGCTGAGGTTGATCTCGTAGACCGCGGCGTAGCGCTCCCCGGAGGAAACGCGCTCGCCGGGGATGTTCTCCGCCGCGACGACGCGGATGCAGTCGGCCGGGCAGGCGGCGGCGCAGAGCGAGCAGCCGACGCATTTCTCCAGGCCGGTGTCCTCGAACTTGTGGAGTTTGTGGCGGCCGCGGAAGCGCGGGTAGACGGGAGTCTTCTCCTCGGGGTACTCGATCGTCAGCGGCCCCTCGATCAGCCGCGACATCGTCGTCTTCAGCCCCCGCAGGGTCTCGCCGAAGGCGCGGTAGGCGCCGCCGACACCGCCCGGCTCGGGGCCGCGCTCGACCTGGACCACCTCGATCGAGTCGAGGTAGGGGGCGGTGCGCGGGTCGAAGACCTCGCCGTCGCGCTGCTTGCCGTTCTCGCTCACGGTCCCTCCTCGCCCTCGTAGTAGGAGACCCCGTCCTCGCGGCGGAAGTGCTGGGAAAGGCCGGCGCCCTCGGGGCGCCGCTCGACCACGCTGAGGGTGTTCGAGTCGGGGCGAACGACGACGTCGGGCTGCTGGTTGGAGATCGCCAGAAACCGCACCGGCTCCTCGCTGCGGTTGGCAATCTGGTGGGCACCGCGCTCGCCGGTCAGGAAGCTGAGCGCCTCGCCCTCATCCAGATCGCGCCAGCCGCCGGCCTCGCGCAGGCTCGGCCGTCCCTGCAGGACGACGACGATCTCCTCCTCGGCGAGATGGAAGTGGTACGGGTAGGCGGCCTGGCCGGGCGGCAGGTCGAAGAGGCTCATCGAGAGCTTCTCGCTGCCCAGCTGGCGGCCGAGCCGGGCGCGACGGCACTCGAAGCCCGGATGCTCACGCGGCTCGTCGAAGACCGGGTCGAGGATGTTGACGGTGCTCACGTGACCACCACCAGGACCGCGGTGACGAGCACGTTCAGCGTCGCCAGCGGCAGCAGGACTTTCCAGCCGAGGGTCATCAGCTGGTCATATCGCAAGCGCGGCAGCGTCGCCCTCACCCAGATGAAGACGAAGACCAGCGCCAGCATCTTGATCAGCATCCAGATCGGGTCGAGGAAGCTCGGGCCGGGGCCCATCCAGCCGCCGAGGAACATCGCCGCGGCGATTCCGGAGACGACCAGGATCTCCATGTATTCGACCAGCAGGAAGGAGCCGAAGCGCATGCCGCCGTACTCGGTCATGAAGCCCTGGACCAGCTCGGCGTCGGCCTCGGGCATGTCGAACGGGGTGCGGTTGGTCTCGGCGAAGCCGGCGAGCATGAAGATGATGAAGCCGACGAACTGGGGGATGACGAACCAGATGCCGCCCTGCGAGTGGACCACCGAGACCAGCGAGAGCGAGCCGCTCATCATGATCACCCCGAGCAGGGCGAGGCCCATCGAGACCTCGTAAGAGATCAGCTGGGCGGCCGACCGCATCGCCCCGAGCAGGCTGTATTTGGAGCCCGAGGACCAGCCGCCGAGCAGCAAACCGTAGAAGGCGATCGAGCCGACGGCGAAGAAGTAGAGGATCCCGATCGGGACGTCGATGCCGTAGAAGCCGACGCCCATCTGGGTGTCGCCCCAGGGCAGGATCGCGAGGGCGAGGACGCCGGAGAGGACCGGCAGCAGCGGGCCGAGGATGAACAGGGTCGTGACTGCGTTTTCGGGCCGGAAGGACTCCTTGGAGATCAGCTTGCCGACATCGGCGAGCGGTTGCAGGAGGCCGAAGGGGCCGACCCGGTTGGGGCCGTAGCGGTGCTGGAAGCGGCCGATCAGTTTGCGCTCGACCACGGTCAGGATCGGCAGGATGCTGAAGATCACCAGGAAGATCACCAGGCTCTTGGCGACCATGATCCAGGTGGCTTCGACGAAGCCGGTGTCGGCGAACGGGAGCACTTGGCGCTAGACCTCGATGCGCTCGGGTTGGGAGACGGTGACGCGGACCGGGCCGCCGTTCAGCATCGCGTTGGCGTTGCCGGCGAGGATTCCCTCGGCAAGGAAGCAGACGCCCTCGGGGGTGCGTTCGCGAATCTGGACGATGGCGTCGACGGTGGTGCTGCCGGCGGTGACTTTGACCTCGTAGCCGGTCTTCAGGTCGAGACGAGCCGCGTCCTCCGGCGAGAGCTCGATGCGCTGCTTGGGCTGGAGGAACTTCAGGGGCGGGTTGAGCTCGGTGACGGGACCGGCCCAGAGGTCGCGGTAGGTGCCGAGCAGGAGGGAGCCCGGCGTCGGGTCCAACTCCCCGGACGCGACTCCGCGGGGGGAGGGGGTGGCTGGCGCCTCGGAGGTGTTCGGCGCGTCGCGCTGAGTGTCCGGGGAGCCGGACCCGACGCCGGGCTCTGACTTCGACAGGGTCTCCGCGGACTGGGTGGACTGCCAGCGGACGCCGCGCCCGCCGACGAGGTCCTCCGTGATGTCTCCGTAGAAGGGCACCGCCCCGGTGAGCGCGGCGAAGGCGGTCGGCTGCGAGGTCATTCCGGTGTCATGGCCTAGTTTCGAAGATAGGTCGGCGAGGACTTGGATGCCGGGGCGGATTTCGCCGGGGCGGGAGGCCACCGGGCGGACGCGTTGGAGGCGGCCGTCGGGATGAGTCACCGTGCCGTCTTTCTCGGCGTGGGACTCGAGGGGGAAGACGATGTCGGCCTTGGCGGCGCTGGCGTCGGCGAACATCGAGAAGGAGACGACGAAGTCGGCGGCGGTGATCGCCGCCTCCCAGGCGGCCGTGTCGGGGAAGTCGCGGAGCGGGTCGACGCCGAAGAGGAGGAGGCCGGTGAGGTCGCCGTCCTCGAGGGACTTGCGGATTTGCTCCACGTCATAGCCGGCCTGGGCGGCGGCGAGGCCGGGGCCGGCGTCGGGGAGGACACCTGCCTCGCGCAGGCCGCGAGCGTTGGTCACGTCGGGGACTTCGAGCAGACCGGCGCCGGGGGTCTCGGCGAGCCCGAGCTTGTCGGCCAGCTCCAGCAGCGAAGTGGTGACGAAGGCGCTGTCGTGTTCGATTCGCTCCCCCCAGATGACGACGACGCGGCCGCCGTCGCGCAGGCTCTCGGCCAGCGGCGTCGCCACCGTTTCCTCGCCGCCGAGGGCGCGGGTCAGCTCGCCGATGAAGTGGCCCGACTCGCCCGGCGCGTAGCGGGCGATCGCCTCGGCGCCGCCGTCGAGGGCGGTCGGGCGCTCGGTCGCGACGACGAGCTTGGCTCCGTTACGACGGATCGCCTTGCGGACGCGAAGATCGAGGATCGGCGAGGAGTGGAGGGGGTCGGTGCCGAGGACGACGATCGTCTCCGCCTGGTCGATGTCGGGGACGGCGGCGCTCAGCTGTGGGCGCGCCAGCTCGACGACGACGTCGCGCTCGGGGCCGCGGTAGCGCCGCGAGTCGAGGTGCGGCGAACCGAGGGCGCCGCGGAGCAGCTCCTGGACCAGGAAGCCCTCCTCGTTTGAGGCGTCGCCAACCAGCGCCGCGACCTTGCCGCCGCCGAGGCCGCGCAGGCCCTCGGCGGCGCGCTGAATCGCCTCGTCCCAGTCCAGCTCGGCGCCGCCTTTGGCCCGCGGCCCGGTCACCCGCTCCTCGGCGGAGAACATCTCGAAGCCGTAGCGGCCCTTGTCGCAGAGCCAGCCGTCGTCGACGCCCTCGTTGTCGCGGGCCACGACCCGTTTCACCTTCTCGTCGCGGACGGTCAGGGAGACGTTGCACTGGCTCGGGCAGAGGGTGCAGACGGTGCCGCCCTGCTCGATGTCCCAGGGGCGGGCGCGGAAGCGGTAGGTGTAGCTGGTCAGCGCCCCCACCGGGCAGAGGTCGGTGATGTTGCCGTGGAAGGGGCCGACGTAGGGGCGGTCGTCGAAGGTGCCGACGTAGGTGCGGTCGCCGCGCTCCAGCAGTTGCAGCTGCGAGTCCTCGGAGACCTCCTGGCTGAAGCGCACGCAGCGGTAGCAGAGGATGCAGCGCTCGCGGTCGATCGCGACCAGCGGCGAGAGTTCGATCGGCTTCTGGAAGTGGCGCTTTTCGTCGATCACCCGCGATTTCCCGGGGCCCCAGCCCTGGGTGATGTCCTGCAATGGGCACTCGCCGCCTTTGTCGCAGACCGGGCAATCGAGCGGGTGGTTGACGAGGAGGAACTCGACCACCGCGTTCTGGGCGTGTTTGACCTGCTCGGTGCGGGTGTGGACGACCATCCCGTCGCGGACCGGGGTCGAGCAGGAGGTCTGCAGTTTCGGGATCCCCTCGATCTCGACCAGGCACATCCGGCAGGCGCCGACCGGCTCGCCGAGCTTCGGCTCGTAACAGAAGACCGGGATCTCGACGTCGCCCTCGCGGGCCGCGTCGTGGAGCATCTGCCCCTCGCTCGCGGTCACCTCGCGGCCGTCGATCGTCAGCGTGATCTCCTTGCTCTCGCTCAAGTCGAAGCTCCCAGGGTCTCGGCCACGCCGCGGACGGCGGCGTGCGGCTCGCCTTCGCCGAGGTCGGAGCCGGCGTTTGCCATTACTTCCTCGAACTCGTCGCGGAACTTGCGGACCATCGCCGAGACCGGCATCGCCATCGAGTCGCCGAGGACGCAGAGGCAGTGGCCCATGATGTTCTCCTGGACCGAGCTGATGATGTCGAGGTCCATCGGCGTCGCCTCGCCGCGGACGACCCGCTCCAGCATCTTCACCGTCCAGTTGGTGCCCTCGCGGCAGGGGGTGCACTTGCCGCAGGACTCGTGGTGGTAGAAGCGCGCCGTGCGCAGCGCCATCAGCGGGATCGAGACGGTGTCGTCGGCGACGATGATCGAGCCCGAGCCGAGCATCGAACCGGCCTCGCCCATCGCCTCGAAGCTGTAGGGCAGGTCCATCCCCTCCTCGGCGGTCAGCACCGGCGAGGAGGAGCCGCCGGGGTAGAAGGCTTTGATCTCGCGGCCGGGCAGCGGCCCGCCGGCGAGCCCGTAGATCAGCTCGCGGGTCGGGATGCCGAGCTCGACCTCGTAGTTGCCGGGGCGGCGGACGCCGCCGGAGATCGAGACGACCTTGGTCCCCGGCGACTGCTCGGTGCCGAAGCCGCGGAACCACTCGGCCCCCTTGGCGACGATCCGCGGCACGTTGGAGAGGGTCTCGACGTTGTTGATCAGCGTCGGCCCGCCGTAGAGGCCCTGGACCGCCGGGAACGGCGGCTTCAGCCGCGGGTTGCCGCGCTTGCCCTCGAGCGCGTCGAGCAGCGCCGTCTCCTCGCCGCAGATGTAGGCGCCGGCGCCGCGGTGGACGACCAGCTCGAGGTCCCGGTGGCAGCCGAGGATGTTCGTCCCCAGGTAACCGGCCTCGTAGGCTTCGGCGACGGCGGCGTCGAGGATGTCGGCCTGTTCGTCGTACTCGCCGCGAATGAAGATGAAGGCGTGGCCGGCGTCGGCGGCGAGGGCGGCGATCGCGATCCCCTCGACCAGCTGGTGGGGGTTGCGCTGCATCAGCTCGCGGTCCTTGAAGGCGCCCGGCTCGGACTCGTCGGCATTGCAGCAGAGGTACTTCGGCATGTCGCCGCGGGGCAGGAAGCTCGCCTTTTTGCCCATCGCGAAGCCGGCGCCGCCGCGGCCGCGCAGGCCGGAGTCTTCGAGCTCCTTGAGGACCTCGTCCTGCTCCATCTCCTTGTAGGCGCGCTCCATCGAGGCGTAGCCGTCGACCAGGTCCTTGTAGCCGTCGAGGGTGCGCAGGCGCGGGTCCTCAGCGCCCTCGAGCAGCACCCGGGTCTCGAGCTGTTGCGGCATCAGATTGCGCCCCCGTTGGAGGAGCTGCTGGGGCTCGCCGTGTCGCCGGCCAGCGGCCGCCGCGAGAGGGCCTTGTCCGGCAGCACCTCGTCGCCGGCGAGCAGCTGCGCGAGCGCCGTCTTCGCCTCCGCCGCCTCCAGCGGGCCGAAGTAGCGCTGGTCGATCGAGGCCATCGGGGCGATGTCGCAGGCGCCGAGGCACTCGAAGCCGGTGACGAAGACGTCCTCGCCCTCGGCCGCCTGCTCGAAGGCCTCGAGCAGCCCGTCGCCGCCGCGCATCCAGCAGCTGATGTTGGTGCAGACCTCGATCCGGTGCTTTCCCACCGGCTCCGTGTGCAGGAGGTCGTAGAAGGAGGCGACCGACTCCAGGTAGGCGGGGGTGAAGCGCATCACTGCCGCCGCCTGGCGAATCCCCTCCGGGGTGCACCAGCCGTAGGTCTCCTGAACCGCCCAGAGCGCCGGGATCGAGGCCGAGCTCCGTTCCGGATAGCGGGCCATCAGGGTCTCGATCCGCTCGCGCAACGCCGGCGGGCAGTCGACTTCGTCGAGCTGCGGGATCTGCTCCGGGTCGGCGCTCGGCGCCCGCCCCTCGCTGACCGCGCGGTCGACCGGCAGGTTCGGGCTGGAATCGCCGAGGCCGTCGACCGGGCTCACCGGTCCACCCCGCCGAGGATCGGGTCGAGCATCCCGAGGCTGCAGATCATGTCGGCGACGTAGGAGTCGACCGCCATGTCGCGGAAGGCCTGCAGGTTGACGAAGGAGGGGTCGCGGAAGTGGACCCGGGCCGGCTTCGAGGAGCCGTCGGCGAGGACGAAGCAGCCGAGCTCGCCGCGCGGGCTCTCGATCGAGTAGTAGATCTCGCCGGGGCCGACGCGGAAGCCCTCGGTGACCAGCTTGAAGTGGTGGATCAGGCTCTCCATTGAGGTCGAGAGCTCCGAGCGCGGCGGCAGCACGTACTTGCGGTCGTCGGCGATGAAGGGGCCCTCGGGGAGGGCGTCGAGGCACTGGCCGATGATCTTCGTCGACTCGACCATCTCCGCCACCCGCACCCGATAGCGGTCGTAGTTGTCGCCGACGGTGCCGACCGGGATCTGGAAGTCCATCTCCGGATAGGCGAGGTAGTCGAAAGCCTTGCGCAGGTCCCAGGGCTCGCCGGCGGCGCGCAGCAGTGGCCCGGTGACGCCGAGGTCGAGCAGCCGCTCGCGGGAGACGATGCCGACCCCTTTGGTCCGTTGCAGGAAGACCTCGTTGCGGTCGAGCAGCGCCTCGTACTGGCCGACCCGGACCGGCATGTCTTCGACGAAGGAGCGGCACTTCTCCTCGAAGCCGAGTGGAATGTCCTCGATCACGCCGCCGACCTGGAAGTAGCGGGTGTGCATCCGCTGGCCGGCCGCCATCTCGAAGAGGTCGAGGATGCGGTCGCGCTCGCGGAAGCAGTACCAGAGCATCGAAATCGCGCCGAGGTCGAGGGCGGTGGTGCCGAGCCAGACCAGGTGGGAGTGGATCCGGTTCAGCTCCAGGAAGAGGGTCCGCAGGTATTTCGCCCGGGGCGGGATCTCCAAGCCAACCAACCGCTCGACCGCGCCGCAGAAGGCCTCCATCTGGAAGAAGTAGGAGACGTAGTCCATCCGCTCGACGAAGGGGATGACCTTCCAGTAGCTCTTGTCCTCGCAGGACTTTTCGATCCCGGTGTGGACGTAGCCGATGATCGGCCGCACCTCGCGGACGATCTCGCCTTCGAGGTCGACGACCAGTCGCAACACCCCGTGCGTCGCCGGGTGGTGGGGGCCGATGTTGACGGTCATCACCTCGGAGGTGATGTCCTCGCTGAGGTGCTGGTCGAGGGTGCTAGCCACGGGCGTGCTCGTTGTAGGTGAAGGTGACCGGCTCGCCGCCGACCGGGAAATCGCGGCGCTGCGGCCAGCCGACGTAGTCCTCGGGAAGGAGGATCCGCGAGGGGTCGGGGTGGCCGTCGAAGACGATGCCGAAGAAGTCGTAGGCCTCGCGCTCCTGGGCGTGGGCGGTGGGGAAGAGGCCGGTGACCGAGGCGATCTGCGGCAGCTCGCCCTCGCCGGGGTCCGCCAGCATCGCTTTCACCCGCAGGCGCTCGACCCGGTCGCGGTTCAGCAACTCGTAGTGGACGCCGAAGCGCGGCTCCGCCGGCAGGTAGTCGGCGACGTGGAGGCTGGAGAGGAAGCGGTAGGCCTGGCCGGGAGTGTCGCGCAGCCAGCCGAGTACGCCGAGCACCTGGCCGGCGTCGACGATCAGCGCGGCGCAGTCGTGTTCGAAGGAGGTGGCGTGGACCGAGCCGGGGAGGTCGGCTTCGATTTCTCCCCGGATCAGCTCGAGGCCGGGGGCGTCAGGCAAGGCTCAGCTCCCGCGCCGCGAGGTAGGCCTCGGCCGCCTCGGCGCTGGGCTGCGAGGCGGGGCCGCCGCGGGCGTACTCCTCGGTGCCGCTGGCCTGGTAGCGCTGCCGCCAGCCCTGGTCGGGGTTGCCCTGGATCTTCCGCTGCAGCTTGGTGAAGCCGTACATGACCGCCTCCGGCCGCGGCGGGCAGCCGGGGATGTGGAGGTCGATCGGCATGAACTTGTCGGCCCCCTGGACCACCGCGTAGTTGGAGAACATGCCGCCGGAGGAGGAGCAGGCGCCCATCGAGATCGCCCATTTCGGCTCCAGCATCTGGTCGTAGAGGCGGCGGACGACCGGCGCCATCTTGATCGAGACCCGGCCCGAGAGGATGATCAGGTCGGCCTGGCGCGGCGAGGCGCGCAGCGCCTCGGCGCCGAAGCGGGCGAGGTCGTAGCGGGCGGTGACGATCGAGATCGGCGCCTCGATCGCGCAGCAGGCGAGGCCGAAGGTGAGCGGGAAGATCGAGTTCGAGCGGGCGAGGTTGAGCATTTTCTCGAAGGTCGTGGTGACGACCTTCTCTTCCACGTAGCGCTCGAGCTCCTCGCCGTCGAGGTCGCCGCGCAGCATTCGGCGGGCGGTGAGGCCCTTCGAGCGGAGGTCCTGGGTGCGGCGTTCTACCTCCAATCCAGGGCCCCCTTGCGCCAGACGTAGACGAAAGCGATCAGCAGCAGGACGACGAAGGTGACCAGCTCGCCGAGGACGAAGAGGCTGTCGGCGCCCCTGATGATCACGCCGACGGGGTAGAGGAAGACGACCTCGATGTCGAAGAGGATGAAGAGCATCGCCAGCAGGTAGAAGCTGACGCCGAACCTGAAGTTCTTGATCGGCTCGACCGGGATCCCCGACTCATACGGCTCGCCCTGGCGGCGGCCGGCGGCGCTGGCGCGGTTGCGCTTCGGGCCGATCAGGTGGTTGAGCATCGCGAAGACGCCGCCGACGGTGAGCCCGAGGACGGCGAAGACGAGGATCGGTAGGTAGCTCTTCAGCACTGGGAGGGGATTTGAAGCCGGGTGGCGGCGGCGCGACCGAGTCTCGCTTGACGCCCGTAGCCGCTGTTATACACCCACCTTGTGACACATTGCTACATAGTGATTTTCCGCATCAGTAAGCCGAATCCCGACCCCTTTGGGCGGATTTAAGGTGGTCGGGCTCCATATCGCGGTGGGGACGCTGGTTGTCCTCCTCGACGGCGCCGCCGGCTTGATCGGCGGGATCGCCTGGTACCGCAAGCGCGCCTCGATCCCCTTCTGGTACCTGCTGCGGGGTGCCCAGGTCGTCGTCTTCATCCAGGCCCTGATCGGCGGCCTGCTGGTGGTCACCGGCCACAAGGCCGGCGAAGAACTGCATTACCTCTACGGAATCCTGCCCCTGTTCGTCTCCTTCATCGCCGAGGGCGCCCGCTTCGGCGCCGCCGAACGCGAGCTGGGGGAGACCGACCCGGAATCGCTCAGCGAGGACGAACGCGAGGAGCTGGCGCTGCAGATCGTCCGCCGCGAGATGGGGATCATGGCGGTCAGCTGCGGTGTCATCTTCTTCCTCGCCCTGCGCGCGGCGACGACCAGCGGGCTTTGATCTAGCGGATGCGGAAGACCGGATGGTCGGGGGCGATCCGGCGCAGCTCCTCGTCCGAGGAGTCCGGACCGACCCCGTCGAAGAAGGCGCCGACCTCCCATTTCCACTTCTCGAGGTAGCCGCGCAGGATCGCCGGCTTCTCCTCGTCGGGGACCTCGGCGACCGAGAACTCCTCGACCCCACGCCCGCGCAGTTTCCCCTTGCCGCTGACCCGGATGTTCCGCACCCACTGGGTGGTTCCCCGCGGCGCCACCAGGTAGCGCTGCTCGCCCAGCTTCAAGGGGTTGACCGGCGTCTGCCGCCACTCGCCGCTCTTCCGTCCCTGCACTTCCAGGACCCGCGAGCCGGCGAGGCTGAGCCCGCGTTTGCTGAGGAAGGCGACCAGCGGGTTGAACACGTGCTTGGTGATCCAGCCCGGTTCCTGGAATCGCTTCGGCTCGCTCACGGCGGCAATCATCGCATTCCCGATCAGCGACCTCGCCTCGGACTAGCCGCTTCTAGCGGGAAAAGCAGCGGCTCCGGAGGGGGAGAATTTCCCGTCGCAAAACCCTTTAGAGGGGCGTGAACGCCAGTACCCTCAGCTCAGTGCCGGACAGCGACATCCGCGTCTCGATCTCCGCCGAGCTGCTTGAGGCCCTCGACAAGCGCGTCGCCCGCGACAAGACCACCCGCGAGGAGATCGTCCGCCAAGCCCTCGACGAGCTCCTTTACAGGGAGCAGCGCCAAGCCGAGGCCCGCGCCGCCGCCAAGGCGCGCGACGAGGAGGAGGTCCGCAAGATGGTCGAGGCCTACACGCGGATGCCGCAGACCCCAGAGGAATGGGACTGGTCCGACGTCATTCAGGAGGAAGAAGAAACCGGGAAGAGGGCCTTCTGATGTTGAGTTGCGGGGACGTCTGCTGGGCAGACCTTCCCGTCGGAGGGCGTCGGCCCGCGGTCGTGATCACCAGGGATGAGGCGATCCCGCGGCTGACCAGCGTCCTCGTCGTGCCTGTGACCCGCTCCCTCCGTGGAATCGGAAGTGAGGTGGTTCTCGGACCCGAGGACGGGCTACTACGGGAATCGGTGGCCTCAGTCGACAACATCCAACTCGTCAGGTGCTCGCGGTTGGATCCGCCCTTCGCGCATCTGAGCCCGTGGCGCATGACCGAGATCTGCGAGGCGCTCGCCTTTACCACCGGCTGTGAGAAGTGGGTTGCCGCCTAGTCCAGCGGCTTGTACTCGCCGCCGTGGAAGACCAGCGGCGTGCCCTCGCTGGTCTCCATCGAGCAGACCTCGCCGGTGACGATCACGTGGTCGCCGGCGGCGATCACGTCGCGGAGGTCGCAGGCGAGGTAGACGAGGGCGTCGTCGATCGCGGGGGCGCCGTCGCGCTCGGACCAGGCGACGCCCTGCCACTTCTCCGCCACCGGTGCCTTGGTCGCGAAGGCGCGGGCGATCGGCTCCTGGCCGGCGTGGAGGACGGAGATGCCGAAGCGGTCGGCGGCCTGGACCGCGAGCAGGGTGCGGGAGCCGCGGTCGAGGGCGGCGAGCATCAGCATCGGCTCGATCGAGAGCGAGGCGACGGCGTTGGCGGTCGCCCCGGCGGGGCCGTCGGCGCCGCTCGCGGTGACGATCGTCACTCCGGTCGGCAGCGCCGACATCGCGGCGCGGAACTGGCTCGGGTCGGGTCGGGGCAAGGTCTTGGCGCCTCCGGGCGCGCGGCTGGGTTCGGAGATCGGCGCCAGAGAATATGATGCGCGCCGCGTGCGTCCCGTACTGCTCATAGCGAGCCTCGCTGCCGCCGCCCTCGCGCTCAGCGCCTGCGGCTTCGGCTCCGAAGGCGTCTCCGTCTCCAAGGACAGCCCCGACCACGGTGGGGCCGAGCTGTTCGCCACCCACTGCGCCGGCTGCCACACGCTCAGCGCCGCCGGCACCCAGGGCAGCGGCAACCGCGGCCAGCGCACCCAGGGCCCGAACCTGAATCAGCGCGAAGAGAGTGACGAAGACGTCCTCTACGCGATCCAGAACGGCGGCTTCTCCGGCGCGATCATGCCGCAGAACATCGTCGTCGGCGACGAAGCGAAGGAAGTCGCCGCGTTCGTTGCCAAGTACGCCGGCCAGCAGGCGGAATCCTCGCCGCGACCCGGCCAGAAGACGACCGCCCCGTAACCGGGGAGGCCCGATGCTCGACCTGAAGCAGCTCCGCTCCGATCCCGAGCGGATCAAGTCCGCCTTGGCGCGGCGCGGCGCCGGCGAGGGGGTCGACGCGGTCCTCGCCCTGGACGGCCGCCGGCGCGAGCTGCTGCCGACGGTCGAGGACGCCCAGGCCGAGCGCAAAACGCTCTCGAAGCGGATCGGCGCCGCCAAAGGCGCCGGCGAAGAGGACGAGGCGACGGCGCTGATGGCCAGGGTCGCCGAGCTGAAGGAGACGATCGAGCGCGGCAAAGAGGATCTGGAGGGGATCGACGAGGAGCTGCGGCGGGCGCTGATCGCCCTGCCGAACGTCCCCGACCCCGACGCCCCCGAAGGGATGGCGGAGGAGGACGCGGTGGTGATCCGCGAGGTCGGCTCGCCGCCGCAGTTCGACTTCGAGCCGCGCGACCATCTAGACCTCGGCACCGAGCTCGGCCTGATCGACATGGAGCGCGCCGCCCGCCTCTCCGGCTCGCGTTTTGCCTACCTGAAAGGCGACTTGGTGATGCTGGAGATGGCGCTGGTCCGCTTCGCTCTCGAGCTGGTCCGGGCCGAGGGTCACGAACCGGTGGTGCCGCCGGTGCTGGTCCGCGAAGAGGCGCTGGAGGGGACCGGGATGTTCCCCGGCGACCGCGACCAGATCTACGAGGTCCCCCGCGACGAGCTCTTCCTCGTCGGCACTTCCGAGGTCGCACTCGCCGGTCTGCACGCCGGCGAGATCCTCGACGCCGCCGAGCTGCCGCTGCGCTACAGCGGCTTCTCCACCTGCTTCCGCCGCGAGGCCGGTGCCGCCGGTCGCGATACCCGCGGCATCTTCCGCGTCCACCAGTTCGACAAGGTCGAGATGTTCTCGTTTGTCGAACCGCCCGAGTCGGCTTCCGAGCACGAGCGGCTGCTGGCGATCGAGGAGCGGATCCTGACCGAGCTGGAGCTGCCCTACCGGGTGGTCAACGTCGCGGTCGGCGACCTCGGCGCCCCGGCGGCGAAGAAGTACGACTGCGAGGCTTGGATCCCAAGCCAGGGGCGCTACCGCGAGCTCACCTCGTGCTCGAACACGACCGATTACCAGGCCCGCCGGCTCGGCGCCCGCTACCGGCCCGAGGAGGGCTCGGCGCCGGAGACGCTGCACACGCTGAACGGCACCGCCTGCGCCGTCGGGCGCACGATCCTCGCTCTGATGGAGAACCGCCAGGAGCGCGACGGCGGATTCACGCTACCCAAAACTTTGCATCCGTACGGCTCGCCTGAAAGTATTTCCCCCTCTCAATGAACTCCAGCGTCAGAGAAGCCAAGCGGGTGGTGCTCTGCGACGACCACGAGATCGTTCGCGAGGCGATCAAGGCGAGGATGGCCAACTCCTCGATCGTCGAGATCGTCGGCGAGGCCGGCAACGGCCGCGACGTCGTCGACGTGGTCAAGGAGCTCGAGCCCGACGTCCTGATCATCGACGTCGAGCTGCCCAAGCGCGACGGCATCGAGGCGACCAAGGAGGTGCTGCGGGCGCGGCCGCGGACCAAAGTCATCATCTTCACCGCCCACGCCCAGCCCGACCTGCTGGCGTTGGCGCTGCGGGCCGGTGCCTCCGGCTACGTCTTGAAGTCCGCCCCCTCCGAGGACATCGCCCGCGCGGTCAAAGCGGTAACTGGCGGCGGCACCTTCCTCGGCGGCGACTTCGCCGGCGGCAAGCCGTCCGAGGTCGAGAAGCTGCTGGAGCTCTCGCCGCGCGAGCGTCAAATTCTCGAGCTGCTGGCCGAGGGCCTGCGGGTGAAAGAGATCGCCGAGCGGCTGCAGCTGAGCCCGGCGACCGTCCACACCCACGTCCGCAACGCGATCGCCAAGCTCGAGGTCGATACCCGGACCGAGGCGGTCGCGCTGGCGGTGAAGTTCAGCTACCTGGGTGCTGGGGGGACGGCTTGAACTCCAGCGCGCAGCCGTTGATGCAGTAGCGCTGGCCGCCCTGGTCCGCCGGGCCGTCGTCGAAGACGTGGCCGAGGTGGGCGTCGCAGTGCTTGCAGACAACCTCGGTGCGCTTCATGAAGAGGCCGTTGTCTGGGCGCAGTTCGACGTGCTCGAGGTTGGCGGGCTCGGTGAAGCTGGGCCAGCCGGTGCCCGAGTCGAACTTGGTGCCTGAGGCGAAGAGCTCGGTGCCGCAGCAGACGCAGGTGTACATCCCCTCGCCCTTCTCGTTCACGTAGGGCCCGGTGAAGGGGCGCTCGGTGCCGGCGCGGCGGGTGACGTCGTACTGCTCCGGGGTCAGCTCCTGACGCCACTGCTCGTCGGTTTTCTCGACTTTGGTACTCATTTTTCGGCGGCTCCTTTCGTCTCTCGGTCCATCTCTCCGCTGTCGTTAAGTCCAGGGTACGCCTCTCTCCTTACGAGTCGATGACGTTCGCCGACCAAATGAGGGATGAAGAAGTTGCTCCCGACCGCGATCCTCGCCGCCGCCCTGGCGGCGCTAGTCCTCGCCCCCGCGGCCAGCGCCAAGTCGCCCCAGCTGGCGACGGAAAGCGTCTGCCCGGGCCAGTCCAGCGCCAGCGCTCCGGCCGCGACCCAGGTGGCGGCGATGGAATGCCTGACCAACTTCGCCCGCTCCAGCGCCGGCCTCGCCCCGTTCAAGGGCTCGAAGCCGCTCGACAAGGCGGCGCTGGCAAAGTCGGGCGACATCCTCAGCTGCAACGAGTTCAGCCACGAAGCCTGCGGCCGCGAATTCACCTACTGGATCGGCAAGGGCGGCTACCTCAAGGGCTGCTGGAAGGCCGGCGAGAACATCGCCTGGGGCACCGGCTCCTACTCGACCCCCCGCTCGATCTTCGAATCGTGGATGGAATCGCCGGAGCACCGGGCGAACATCCTCGGCAGCTTCCGCGAAATCGGCATCGGGCTGCAGGCCGGCACCCTCGAAGGCAACGCCGGCGCCGCGGTCTGGACCCAGGACTTCGGCAGCCACGGCTGCTGACGCGGCGACCGCGCGGGGCGGGCGCGAACCGTTCCCCGGGGGACGTGGTCGCCGCGCGCCAGCGTGCCTAGGATGAGGGCGTGGCCGAGGCCTTTTACGAGCCGGACGGGGACGCGTTCGTCGCGACCGAGCTGACCCGGGGACCCTGGGACCCCGGCGCCCAGCATGCCGGGCCGCCCTCGGCGCTGCTCGGGCGGGCGGTCGAGGAGCTGCCGGAAGCGGAGCAGTTCCAGGTCGGCCGGCTCACCTTCGAGATCCTCCGCTCGGTCCCGATCGGCCGCTGCGAGCTCAGCGCTCGGGTCGCCCGGCCCGGCCGCCGGGTGCAGCTGGTCGAGGCGGAGCTGGCGGTCGACGGCGAGCCGGCGATCCGGGCCCGCGGCTGGCGGCTGCGGACCCAGAAGCTGGAGATCCCCGCCGAGGCGCGGCTCGGCGGCCCGCCGCCGCCCCTGCCCGAGGCCGGTGATGGCGAATTCTTCCCGGTCGCCCACGACGCCGGCTACCACACGGCGATGGAGATTCGCTTCACCACTGGCGGCTTCATGGAGCCCGGACCGGCGACCGCCTGGCTGCGGATGCGCTACCCGCTGGTCGCGGGTGAGGAGCCGGCGCCTCTGCAACGGGCGCTGATCGCCGCCGATGTCGGCAACGGCATCTCCTCGGCGCTCGACTACCGGCGCTGGATCTTCATCAACGTCGACCTCACCGTGCAGCTGGAGCGGCTGCCGAAGGGGGAGTGGGTCTGCGTCGACGCCGCCACCCACCCACGCGGCCACGGGATCGGCTCCTCGGACTCGGTCCTCTCCGACCAGAGCGGCCGCCTCGGCCGCGCCCTGCAGACGTTGCTCTTCATCGAACGCTGAGTCAGCCGAGCGCGGCCCGCCGCTCGCCGCGGTGGACGGCGAACCAGATCGTCGCCGCCGAGGCCAGCGCCAGCGCCGCGGCGAGGACGAAGGCGCTGCCGTAGCCGGCCAGCGCCGCCGCCGCGCCGGCGAGCGGGGCGCCGACTCCGACGCCGGCGTCGAAGAAGGCGGTGAAGGTGCCGAGGGCAGCGCCGCGGGCGGTCTCCGGCACCTGGGCGACGACGATCATCATCAGCGAGGGGTTGAGCAGCGAGAAGCCGGCGCCCATCGCGATCCCGCCGGCGAGCGCCACCGGCAGGCTGTGGGCGGCGGCGATCGCCAGCAGTCCGACCGCCTCGACCAGGGTGGCGCCGATCGCCACCCGGGCCGGGCCGAGGCGGTCGGGCAGGCCGCCGGCGAGCAGGCGGGCGAGGACGATGGCGCCGCCGAAAGCGGCGAAGACGGCAGCGCCGCCGTCGACCCCGCGGCCTTCCAGGAGGAGGACGACGAAGGCGGCGAGGGTGGCGTAGCCGATCGCCCCGAGGCCGACGGCGAGCCCCGGCCGCACCGCCTCCGGGGCCACCAGCGGGTGCGGCTCGGCGTGGGCGAGCGGTCGGAACGGGTCGCGGGTGGCGCGGGCGACGAGCGCCCCGGCCAGGGGCAGCAGCGCCGCCAGCAGCCAGACCTCGGCGTAGCCGCCGGTGGCGGCGTGGAGGAGGCTGCCGACCAGCGGCCCGACCGCGAGCCCGCCCCAGACCGCCAGCCCGTAGAGGCCGAGGATGCGGCCGCGCCGGGCCGGCGGGGCCATGTCGACGACCCAGGCGGAGCCGGCGGTGTAGGTGAAGCCCTCGCCGACGCCGAGCACCAGCCGGGCGACGATCAGATTGACCAGGCCGAGGTGGGGGAGGTAGAGGAAGCCGGCGAGGCCGGTCAGCAGCATCCCGGCGACCGCCGTACGGCGACGGCCGCGGGTGTCGGCGAGGCGGCCGGCGAGCGGGCGCAGCAGCAGGCCGGAGATCGCGTAGCAGCCGATCACCACCCCGACCGCGACGTCGCCATCGCCGAGCGGGCCTTTGACGTACTTGGGCAGCACCGGCAGCACCGCGCCGACGGCGACCAGGCAGCAGAAGGTCGCCGCCCAGACCCCGGCCAGGGCGCGCCGTGGGTCGCTCACCGCAGCAGCGCGGCGAGGTCGTCGACGACGTGGTCGGGAGGGACCTCGGCCCGCTCCGGGTTCTCGGAGCCGTCGTCGCCGCTGGTGCCGCTGAGGACCAGCACCGTCTCCAGGCCGGCGGCGTGGCCGCCGGCGATGTCGGAGGAGAGGCGGTCGCCGACCATCGCCACTCGCTCGGCGCCCGGCATCTGCGCCAGCGCCAGCTCGAACAGGTGTCGCTCCGGCTTGCCGGCGATCTCCGCCTTGCGCCCGCTGGCGGTTTCCACCGCCGCCAGCACGGCGCCGGTCCCCGGCCACTCGCCGCCCGGCATCGGCATCGTCGGGTCGTGGCTGGTGCCGATCAGCGTCGCGCCGGCGTCGAGCGCCCACTTCGCTCCCCGCAGCCATTCGTAGTCGAACCCGGGCCAACCGGAGACGACGACGACGGCGGCGCTCCTCGCTTCCTCGAGGTCGAGCACCTCCAACCCCGCCTCCTCGATCATCCCCCGCAGGGTCTCCCGCGCCAAGACCAGGGCGCCGCCGCCCGGAGCCACCTCGGCCGCGAGCCGCGCGGCGACGATCCCGGCGGTGACCACCTGCTGCGGCCCGACCTCGATCCCGTAGGAGGCGAGACGCGCCGCGTACTCCTCCGGCCGCCGCGAAGGGTTGTTGGTGACGAAGACGACCTGCTTGCCGGCCGCGAGCATCGCCGCCAGCGCCTCCGGCGAGCCCGGCACCGGCTCGCGGCCGACCCAGACGACCCCGTCGAGGTCGACCAGGAGGCCGTCGAAGCGGTCGATTAGCGGCACGCCGGCAGGGTATTCGACCGCTCGGGATGCTCCGCCCGCTTACCGCACTCGCCCTTGCTCTCACTCTCACCGCCCTGGCGGTCGTCCCCGCCGTGGGGGAGGCGGCCCCTGGCGCGCCGGCGGACCCCCAGGTCAGGGCGGATTTCACCCTGCGCGGCAGCCACGGCTTCACCGCCGAATGGGAAAGCAGCTCCGGCGGCCCGGTGGTGCTGCTGGTTCGTGGTCCCCACCAAGCCAACTTCTACGCAGTGCGGAAGGGCAAGACCTCGGCGAGCGGGGTCGAGGCGAAGTTCGGCCGGCTCGGCGAGATCGCACTTGCCTTCGAACCGAGGAAGACGGCGAGGCTCGAGCCCCCGGCGGGCTGCGAAGGCGAACCGCACCTCGAACAGGAAGGGTTCTTCGTCGGCAGCGCCCACTTCCGAGGCGAGGGCGGCTTCACCACGATCGACGTCGCCCGTGTCCACGGCGGGCTCGAGGTCGAGCCGCAATGGCGGTGCAACCGGCGCCAGGCTCCGACCCGCTCGCATCGCCGCTTCGCCCGGTTCGGCCACGGCCTCGCGCTTCGCGCAGCCGCCGCCGACCAGGCCTATCTGCGGACCCGCGGGCCTGGCCAGACGGTCTTCCTCGCTAACTCGGAAGTCGTCGACACCGGACGCACCACCTTCAGCTTCGTCGGCGCGATGCAGGAACGGAGCGAAGGCATGGTGATTGGGCGCGAGGGCTTCATCGCCCGCCGCGCAGCATCCGCCGCCGGGGCCGCCGCCCACTTCGAATACGACCACGCCGCCGGCACCGCCCGCGTCCGGCCGCCCTTCCCGTTCAGCGGCGAAGCCAGCTTCAGCCGCGGGCGGGGCGCCAGCCGTTGGCGCGGCGACCTCTCGGTCGCGCTGCTCGGCCACGCTCCGCTGCGGCTAGCCGTGCCCGGCTCCCGGGCGCGGCTCCTCCGCGACTCGCCCGACCAACCGGACTGATGGGCGGCCGGCGGGACCGCACGCTCCTCGCTACCGTGAGACCGCAGTGAGCGCCAACGGAAACGTCGTCGTCGCCACAGACGTCACCCGTCGCTACGGCGAGGGCGATGCCGCCGTCGATGCCCTCGCCGGGGTCACCACCGGCTTCGAGCGCGATCGCTTCACCGCGATCATGGGCCCTTCGGGCTCCGGCAAGTCGACCCTGATGCACATTCTCGCCGGCCTCGACAAGCCGACCTCGGGGACGGTCGAGCTCGACGAGGTCGAGATCACCGCGCTCGGCGACGGCGAGCTGACCGAGCTGCGCCGCGACAAGCTCGGCTTCGTCTTCCAGTTCTTCAACCTGCTGCCGGTCCTGACTGCGGAGGAGAACCTGGTCCTGCCGCTCTCGATCGCCGGCCGCAAGCCGGACCGCGAGTGGGTGGACCGGCTGGTCCGCACGGTCGGCCTCGAGGACCGCCGTAGCCACCGCCCGGCCGAGCTCTCCGGCGGCCAGCAGCAGCGGGTTGCGGTGGCGCGAGCGCTGGTCTCCAAACCGGCGGTCGTCTTCGCCGACGAGCCGACCGGCAACCTCGACTCGAAGGCCAGCGAGGACGTGCTGAAGCTGCTGCGCGAAGCGGTCGACGAGTTCCGCCAGACGGTGGTGATGGTCACCCACGACCCGGTCGCCGCCGCCCATGCCGACCGCCTGATCACCCTGCGCGACGGGGTGATCGTCCAGGACGCCGCGCCGGGCTCGGCCGACGACGTGATCGAGCTGATGAAGCGGCTTGACTAGCCTCGCCCTCAAGAGCCTCTGGGCTCGCAAGGTGCGGGCCCTGGCGACCAGCTTCGCCGTCGTCCTCGGAGTCGCCTTCATCGCCGGCGCCTACGTCCTCACGGACACGATCTCCGCCGCCTTCGACGAAATCTTCAACGAGTCGCTGAAGGGGACCAGCGTCGTCGTCACCGCGAAGGAACCGTTCGACCAGGAAGGCGGCGAAGTGGTGGCGCTGCCCGACTCGGTCCTGCCGCGGGTGCAGAAGGTGCCGGGGGTGAAGCTGGCGGCCGGGGCGATCTTCACGCCGGGTGGCTTCTTCGACGAAGGTGGCGACGCGATCGGGGCGAAATTCGCGCCGAAGTTCATCTCCTCGACCCTCCCCGGGCAGCTGGAGTCGCTGACCTACGTCGACGGCCACAAGCCGCGCGGGCCGCGGGAAGCCTCGATCGACCAGGCGGCGGCTGAAGAAGCCGATCTCTCGATCGGCGACCGTTTCAGCATCGCCGGTGCCGGCCGGGCGCGACCGTTCGAACTGGTCGGCACCACCAAGCTCGGCAGCGCCTCCTTCGGCGGCACCTCGATCGCCCAGGTGACCCTGCCGGTCGCCCAGGCGTTGACCCACAAGCGCGGCAAGTTCGACCAGATCTCGGTCGCCGCCGCGCCGGGCGTCCAGGCGCCAGTGCTGAAACGGCGGATCGAAGCGGCGGCGCCGTCGACGGTCCGGGTCGAGACCGCGGAAGAAAACGCCGACCGCGCGAGCGAATCGATCGACGAAGCGCTTGGCTTCCTGCAGACCTTCCTGCTCGTCTTCGGCTACATCGCCGTCTTCATCGGCGCCTTCCTGATCTTCAACACCTTCTCGATCACCGTCGCCCAGCGCACCTCCGAATTCGGCATGCTGCGCACGCTCGGCGCCTCGCGAAGACAGATCCTCGCCTCGGTCCTCGCCGAAGCGCTTTCGATCGGCCTGCTCGCGGGGCTGATCGGGTTGGCCGGCGGCTACGCCGTCGCCGCCGGGCTGCAGGCGCTGTTCAAAGCGGTCGGGATCGACCTGCCGACCACCGCGCTGCAGATGGAGGGACGGACGATCGTCGTCTCGGTGCTGGTCGCGCTGGTCGTCACCGGCGTCTCGGCGCTGGTCCCGGCCCTGCGTTCGACCCGGGTACCGCCGATCGCCGCCCTGCAGAACTTCGTGCCGCCGCTCGGCCGCGGCCGCCGACTCGTCTTCAACCTGTTCGCCGGCCTGCTCGGGGTGATCGGTGCGGCGATGATCGTCTACGGGCTCGCCAAGGGCGGCGACGTCGGCGGCCGCGCCGGGCTGATCGGCGGCGGCGCCTTCGTCATCGTCCTCTGCGTCTCGCTCTTCACCCCGCGGCTGGTGCCGCCGCTGGCCCGCCTCGCCGGGTGGCCGCTGGAAAGGCTGCGCAGGCTGACCGGCCGGCTCGCCCGCGAGAACTCCCAGCGCAACCCGAGCCGCACCGCGGTCACCGCGGCGGCGCTGATGATCGGCCTCGCCCTGGTCACCTTCGTCACCGTCTTCGCCTCCGGGCTGAAGGCGACGGTCGCCGACGTGATCGACGAAAACTTCGCCGGTGGCCTGGTGATCCAGAACACCGACGGCTTCTCGCCGATTCCCGCCGGCGCCGCGCGGGCGGCGGAAAAGGCGCCGGGGGTGGAAGCCGTGGCGACGGTCCGCTCCGCCAAAGCGAAGCTGCTCGGCGGCCCGACCCTGCAGGTGACCGGCCCGACCCCGAACATCGAAAAGTCGGTCGAACTCGAATGGGTCGAGGGCGGGCCGCGGACGCTGCGGCGGCTCGACGACGACGAAGTCATCCTCTCGGAATCGTTCGCCGACGACCACGGACTGGCGGTCGGCGACGAAGTGCGGCTGCTGTCTCAGAGTCAGGCGCAGCCGCGGCTGAAGGTGGCCGGGGTCTTCGAATCGAAGGCCGATTTCTTCGGCAGCGCGATCGTCACCCCGGCGGTGATGGCGCGTGAGTTCGACCAGACCGAGGACCGGATCGACTTCGTCCAGGTCGAATCGGGTGCCGACGAAGCGAAGGTCCAGGCGCTGCTCAGCGCCGGCGCCAAGACCGCCTTCCCGACCGCCGAAGTGCTCAACCAGGGCGAACTGAAGGAACAACGCGAAAGCCAGATCGAAGGGGTCGTCGCCCTCTTCTTCGTGCTGCTGGCGCTGGCGATCGTGATCTCGCTGTTCGGGATCGCCAACACCCTGGCGCTCTCGATCCACGAGCGCACCCGTGAGCTGGGGATGCTGCGGGCGATCGGGATGAGCCGCCGCCAGGTGCGGACGATGATCCGCTACGAGGCGGTGATCACCGCCTTGATCGGGGCGGTCCTCGGCCTCGCCCTCGGCGTCCTCTTCGCCTTCCTGATCGCCCAGCCGTTGAAGTCGGAAGGCTTCCGCCTCAGCTATCCGATCGGCCAGCTCGTCGTCGTCCTGGTCCTCGCCGCGCTGGCGGGGGTGCTGGCGGCGATCCTCCCGGCCCGCCGTGCCTCCCGGCTCGACGTGCTGGAGTCTTTGCAGTACGAGTAGGGGATGCCGTCGATCGTCGAGCGCCCCCGGACCGCCCTCGGCGTGCTCGCCGCGCTCGCCGTCGTCGCCGTCGGCACCGGCCTCGTCTACCCACTGAAGGAGATCGCCCCGGCGATCTCGCTCGGCGTCGTCTACATCCCCGGGGTGCTGCTGATCGCGACGATCTGGGGGCTGCCACTCGGCCTCGGCACCGCCGTCCTCAGCGCCCTCGCCTTCAACTTCTTCCACCTGCCGCCGCTGGGCCGGCTCGACGTCCGTGCCGACCACGACCTCGTCGCCCTGGTCGTCTTCGCGATCGTCGCCGTGGTCGGCGCCGGCCTGGCGGAGCTCGCCCGCGCCCGCGCCAGCGAGGCCGAGCGCCGCCGCGAGCAGGCCGACCGGGCGCTGGCCGAGCTGGCGGCGCTGGAGGCCGAGCGCGAGCGGATGCAGGCCGAGGTGATCGAGGCCGAGGCGCTGCGCCGCTCCGACGAGCTGAAGACGGCGCTGCTGCGCGCCGTCTCCCACGACCTGCGGACGCCGCTGACCTCGATCATCGCGGCCGGCGCCGCCCTCGACTCGCCCAGCGCGACGCCGCAGGAGCGCCACGAGCTGAGCGAGGCGGTGGTCGAGGAAGGGCACCGGCTCTCGCGCCTGGTCGAGAACCTGATCGACGTCTCCCGGCTCGAAACCGGGCGGGCCGAGCCGCGACGCGAGCCGGTCGACCTGGAAGGGGTGCTGGAGGCGGCGCGGAGCTCGATCGGCGCCGACGCCGAGGCGGTGCGGATCTCCCTCGACGAGGGCCTGCCGGCCCTCGTCGCCGACCCGGCCCAGCTCGAGCGCGCCTTCGCCAACCTGCTCGAGAACGCCGTCGTCCACGGCGGCGGCGCCCAGGTGCTGGTGCGGGGGCGGCTGGTCGGGCCGCGGCTGGTGGTGCGGGTGGTCGACCGCGGGCCGGGAATCCCGGAGGGCGAGCGGGCGCGGATCTTCGAGCCGTTCTACCGCTCCGGCAGTGCCGACGGCTCCAGCGCCGCTGGCGGCGATCGCAGCGCCGGCTCCGGCCTCGGCCTGGCGATCGCCCGCGGCTTCGTCGAGGCCAACGGCGGCGAGCTCGAGGTCGAGTCGCTGCCGGGCCAGGGGTCGAGCTTCGTGGTCGGCTTCGAGGGGGCGGCGGTCGAACCGGTGGGCTCGCCGGTCCGCGCCGCGCCGGAGCCGGCCGGGTGAGCGCGCCGCCGCGGGTCCTCGTCTGCGACGACGAGCCGCAGATCCTCCGCGCCCTGAAAGTGATCCTCCGTGACGCCGGCTTCGAGGCGGTACCGGCGGCGAGCGGCGAGGAGGCACTCGACCTCGCCGCGGTGAAACCGCCGCAGGCGGCGATCCTCGACCTGATGTTGCCGGACCTCGACGGGGTCGAGGTGACCCGGCGGCTGCGCGAGTGGAGCCGGATGCCGATCGTCGTCCTCTCCGCGGTCGGCGAGGAGGACCGCAAGGTCGAGGCGCTCGCCGCCGGCGCCGACGACTACGTGACCAAGCCGTTCGGCCCGCGCGAGCTGGTCGCCCGGCTGGAAGCGGTGATGCGCCGCGCCCGTCCCGACGATGGCGAGCCGGTGATCGAGGCCGAGGGGATCGAGATCGACCTCGGCGCCCGGACGGTCCGCCGCGACGGCGAGCCCATCCACCTCACTCCGACCGAGTTCGGCCTGCTGCGGACCCTGGCGACCAACCGCGGCCGCCTGCTCACCCACCGGTCGCTGCTGGTCGAGGTCTGGGGGGTCGAGTACGAAGACGACCTGCAGGTGCTGCGTGCCCACGTCGCCAACCTGCGCCGCAAGATCGAGCCCCCAGACGGCCCCCGCTACATCGTCACCGACCCCGGCGTCGGCTACCGCTTCGCCGCCTGACCCCGGCGCCGGCGGCCGCTTCGCCGCCTGGCGCGCCGAGTGTGGTTGACCTTTCCATCCCTTAGGTACGGAAATGTCAACCACGCGCCCGCCGCGGGCGACGGCGCTCTTCACGAAATCTGTATACGGGCGGGGCCGAACTTCATGCGGCCTTGACGGGGGGCGGCGCAGGATGGATCCGTGCTCCTGGGCGCGGACATATTCCCCGGCGGCGGCGGTCCTCTCGCCGACATCCTCGCGATCGCGATAGCACTCGTCCTCTTCGCCCTCCTGCTCTGGGCGATCGAGCTGGTCGACCGAATATGAGCGCGCTGCCGCTCGCCGCCCTCGGCGCCGCCGACGTGGTCGGCCTGCTCGTCGCCCTCGCCGTCTGCGTCTACCTCGTCTACGCCCTGCTCCGCGGCGAGGAGCTCTAGGTGTTCGAGGGCTGGCTGCAGATCGCGCTCTTCTGCGCCGTCGTCGTCGCCCTGGTCAAGCCGCTGGGGATCTACATCGCGCGGATCTTCCAGGGCGAGCGGACCTTCCTCAGCCCGGTCCTCGGGCCGGTCGAGCGCGGCGCCCTGAAGCTGCTGCGGGTCGACCCAAAAGAGGGCCAGGACTGGAAGGGCTACGCCCGCAGCGTGATCGTCTTCTCGCTGCTCTCCTGGCTGCTGCTCTACCTGATCCTCCGCACCCAGGGGATCCAGCCGTTCAACCCGCGGGGCTACGGCTCGGCCCCCTGGGACCTCAACTTCAACACCGCCTCCTCCTTCGTCACCAACACCAACTGGCAGTACTACGGCGGCGAAGCGACCCTCACCTACTTCGCCCAGATGGCCGGCCTGGCGGTGCAGAACTTCGTCTCCGCCGCGGTCGGGATCGCCGTCGTCGCGGCACTGATCCGCGGCCTCGCCGCCCGCTCCGGCCGCTCGCTCGGCAACTTCTGGGCCGACCTGGTGCGGATCAACCTCTACCTGCTGCTGCCGATTGCCACCGTCGCCGCCCTCGTCCTCGTCTCCCAGGGCGTGATCCAGAACCTCAGCGACTTCAGCGTCATCCACACCCTCAGCGGCGGCTCCCAGGTCCTCGGCCAGGGCCCGGTCGCCTCGCAGGAGGCGATCAAGGAGCTGGGGACGAATGGCGGCGGCTTCTTCAACGTCAACTCGGCCTACCCGTTCGAGAACCCCAGCGGCTTCACCAACTTCGTCGAGATGCTGCTGATCCTGATCATTCCGGCCAGCCTCACCTACACCTACGGGCGGATTGTCGGCAACCAGCGCCAGGGCTGGGCGATCTTCGCGGCGATGTCGGTGCTGTTCGTCGCCGGCGTGGCCGTCGTCTACCTGGCCGAGCAGCACGGCACCCCGGCCCAGCACCTCGCCGGCCTCCACACCCACGCCTTCGACGGCTCCAGCGGCGGCAACATGGAGGGCAAGGAGCAGCGCTTCGGGATCGCCTCCTCCTCGCTCTGGACGGCAGTGACCACGGTCACTTCCTGCGGCGCCGTCAACAGCGCCTTCGAGTCGCTGACCGGGCTCGGCGGCGCCGTTCCGTTCGCCAACCTGAGCTTCTCCGAGGTCGTCTTCGGCGGCGTCGGCACCGGCCTCTACTCGATGCTGCTCTACGTCATCCTCGCCGTCTTCATCGGCGGGCTGATGGTCGGCCGCACCCCCGAGTACCTCGGCAAGAAGATCCAGGCGCGGGAGATCAAGCTGACCGCGCTGGGGATCCTGGTGACGCCGCTGGCGGTCCTGCTCTCCTCCGGAGTCGCCTCGGCGACCACGCTCGGCAAACGCTCGCTCTACGCCGGGGTCAACCCGCAGGGCTTCTCGGAGACCCTCTACGCCTACCTCTCCCAGGCCAACAACAACGGCTCCGCCTGGGCCGGCTACACCGGCTTCGTCCAGCCGCACGCGCCCGGAAACCACGGCGCCTACGGGATCTCCTTCGCCGACCTGCTCGGCGGCGCGGTGATGATCGGCGCCCGCTTCCTGCCGATCGTCTTCGTCCTCGCCGTCGCCGGCGCCCTGGTCGGCAAAAAGGTCTCGCCGGCCGGGCTGGGGACGATGCGGACCGACAACCCGACCTTCGTCTTCCTGCTGATCGGGATCGTCGTCCTGGTCGGCGCCCTCACCTTCTTCCCCGCGATCCTGCTCGGGCCGGTGGTCCAGAGCCTGACCACGAGGTTGTTCTGATGGCCGGGCTGGGCAGGGACCTGCGCACCGGCGCGATTGCGATCCTCGCCGCGACGATCGTCCTCGGCCTGATCTATCCGCTCGCGATCACCGGGATCTCGCAGCTCGTCTTCCCCGGCGCCGCCAACGGCTCGAAGCTGAGCCTTGACGGTCGCACCGTCGGCTCGAAGCTGATCGGCCAGGAATTCAAGGGGGCGCGGTTCTTCCACTCGCGGCCCTCGGCGACCGAATACAGCGGCGACGTCACCTTCTTCGCCAACGTCGGCCCGAACTCGAAGGAAGGTCGCGAAGAGGTCGAAGCGAACCTCGCCGCCTACCTGAAGGCCGAGCGCCCCTACGACCGAGGCCTGACGAAGGAAGACGTGCCGGTCGACGCGGTGACCAACTCCGCCTCCGGCGTCGACCCGCAGATCTCGGTCGCCAACGCGCGGATCCAGGCGCACCGGGTCGCCGCCGTCCGCGGCCTCCCGCTGGACGAGGTCGAAGGGCTCATCGACGACCACACCGCCGGCCGCGGCCTCGGCGTCTTCGGCGAGCCCGGGGTCAACGTGCTGGAGCTGAACGTCGCGCTGGAAGAAGGGGGACGGGGATGACCGAGACCGAGGCGCGCTCGCTGTTCGACCCGGAGATCGTCCGCCCCGCCGTCTGGGAGTCGGTGCGCAAGCTCGACCCGCGGGTCCAGGTCCGCAACCCGGTGATGTTCGTGGTCGAGGTCGGCGCCGTCTTCACCACCGTCGCCTGGGTGATCCAGGCGCTCGGCGGCGGTCCGCTCGGCGGCGGCCACGAGCCCGCCTGGTTCGCCTTCACCGTCACCGTTTGGCTCTGGCTCACGGTCGTCTTCGCCAACCTCGCCGAGGCCCTGGCCGAGGGCCGCGGCCGCGCCCAGGCGGCGAGCCTGCGGGCGATGCGGACGGAGGCCTCGGCGAAGATGCTCGACGGCTCCGAGAAGGCCGCCGCTGAGCTGGTCCGCGGCGACGTCGTCGTGGTCGAGGCGGGGGAGGGGATCCCCGGCGACGGCACCGTGATCGAGGGGATCGCCTCGGTCGACGAGTCGGCGATCACCGGCGAGTCGGCCCCGGTGATCCGCGAGGCCGGCGGCGACCGCTCCGCCGTCACCGGCGGCACCCGCGTCCTCTCCGACCGGATCGTCGTCGAAATCACCCAGGAGCCCGGCGGCTCCTTCCTCGACCGGATGATCTCCCTGGTCGAGGGCGCCGAACGGCGCAAGACGCCGAACGAGATCGCCCTCGGCATCCTCCTCGCCGCGCTCACCCTGGTCTTCATCGTCGTCGTCGTCAGCCTGCGGCCGTTCGCGATCTTCGCCGGCACGTCGCTATCCGACACGACCCTGATCGCGCTGCTGGTGGCGCTGATCCCGACCACGATCGGGGCGCTGCTCTCGGCGATCGGAATCGCCGGCATGGATCGGCTGGTCCGCCGCAACGTGCTCGCCCTCTCCGGCCGCGCGGTCGAGGCCTCCGGCGACTGCGACGTCCTGCTGCTCGACAAGACCGGCACGATCACCCTCGGCAACCGCGAGGCGACCGAGTTCATCCCGATGCCCGGGGTGAGCGAGGCGGAGCTGGCCGAGGCGGCGCAGATGTCCTCGCTCGCCGACGAGACGCCGGAGGGGCGCTCGATCGTCGTCCTCGCCAAGGGCTTCGGCGTCCGCGAGCACGACTTCGAGGGCCACGAGCCCGAGTTCGTCCCGTTCAGCGCCGAGACCCGGATGAGCGGGGTGGACTTCAACGGCAGCCGCCTGCGCAAGGGCGCCGGCGACGCGATCGCCGAGTGGATCGCCGCCGAGGGTGGCCACGCGCCGCCGCAGCTGCGCGCCCAGCTCGACCGGATCGGCCGCGAGGGCGGCACTCCGCTGGCCGTCGCCCGCGATGAGCGGGTGCTTGGCGTCGTCTACCTCAAGGACGTGGTCAAGGAGGGGATGGCGGCCCGCTTCGACCAGCTGCGGGCGATGGGGATCCGCACGATCATGGTCACCGGCGACAACAAGCTGACCGCGGCGAAGATCGCCGAGGAGGCTGGCGTCGACGACTTCCTCGCCGAAGCGACCCCGGAGCGCAAGCTGGAGCTGATCAAGGAAGAGCAGCAGGACGGGCGGCTGATCGCGATGACCGGAGACGGGACCAATGACGCGCCGGCGCTGGCCCAGGCCGATGTCGGGGTGGCGATGAACACGGGGACCCAGGCGGCGCGCGAGGCCGGCAACATGGTCGACCTCGACTCCAATCCGACGAAGCTGATCGAGATCGTCGAGGTCGGCAAGCAGCTGCTGATCACCCGCGGGGCGCTGACCACCTTCTCGATCGCCAACGACGTCGCCAAGTACTTCGCGATCCTGCCGGCGATGTTCGCTGCCACCTACGCCACCGCCGGCCACGACGGGCCGCTGAACGCGCTCAACCTGATGTCGCTGGGGACGCCGGAATCGGCGATCCTCTCTGCGGTCATCTTCAACGCGCTGATCATCCCGCTGCTGATCCCACTGAGCCTGCGCGGGGTCCGCTACCGGGCGATCGGCGCGACCGGGCTGCTGCGTCGCAACATCCTCATCTACGGGCTTGGCGGCCTGATCGTCCCCTTCGTCGGGATCAAGCTGATTGACCTCGTCGTCCACAACCTGCTGGGGGCCTGAGATGAACGGGGCCGCGACCGGGGCCGGGGTGGCCGGGCGCGGCCGCTACAAGGTCTTCCTCGGGATGGCCGCCGGGGTCGGCAAGACCTACCGGATGCTGCAGGAGGGCCAGGCCGAAGCGCACGCCGGCCGCGACGTCGTCGTCGGCTACCTGGAGCCGCACGAACGCCCGGAGACCAGCGAGCAGGCGGTCGGGCTGGAGCTGCTGCCGCGGCGGCGGGTCGCGATCCGCGACGGGACCGAGGTCGAGGAGATGGACCTGCCGGCGCTGCTCGAGCGCGCCCCGGAGCTGGCGCTGATCGACGAGCTCGCCCACACCAACCCGGCCGGGCTCGAGCACGGCAAGCGCTGGGAGGACATCGCCGATGTCCTCGGCGCCGGCATCGACGTCTTCTCGACGGTGAATGTGCAACACCTCGAGTCGCTGAACGACCAGGTCGCCGAGCTGACCGGGGTACGGGTCCGGGAGACGGTGCCGGACTCGGTCCTCGCCAGCGCCGACGAGGTGGTCCTGATCGACCTCACCCCGGAGGCGCTGATCGCGCGGCTGCGGGCCGGCAAGGTCTACCGGGGCGACTCGGTCGTCTCCGCCGCGCTGGAGAACTTCTTCAAGATCGAGAACCTGGCGGCGCTGCGCGAGGTCAGCCTGCGCCAGGTCGCCGAGGACGTCGAGTCGAAGCGACTGGTCCAGAGTGGGGTCGAGGAGGAGCGGCTCGGCACCCGCACCGAGGAACGGGTCGCCGCCGAGGCGCCGAAGGCGGTGGGGGAGAGGCTGCTGGCGCTGGTCCGCCCTCAGGCGAGCTCGCAGCGGCTGGTCCGCCGCGCCTGGCGCTCGGCCCAGCGGCTCGGCACCGACCTCGACCTGCTCTGGGTGAAGCCGCCGAGCCTGGTCGTCGAGGGCGAGGTCGAGCGCCAGGTGACGGCGCTGCGCCGGCTCGCCTCGGTGCTCGGCGCGACCCTGCTCGTCGAGGAGCACGACGACGTCGTCGCCGCGGTCGCGCGGGTGGTCCGCGAGCGCGGCAGCACCTACATCATGGTCGGCGAGTCGAAGCCGCCGCGGGGCCTGGCGCGGCTGCGCGAGCCACTGCCGCAGCGGCTGATGCGGAAGACGCCGCCCGGGGTCGACGTGCGGATCGTCGCCGGCCGCGGCACCAGGGAGGAGAAGCCGTGATCGAGCACGTCCTCGTCGGCGTCGCCCTCCTACTTGGCCTGGCCGGCGGCTTTCTGCTCGCCCGCGGGCGGCGGCGCCAGCACGGGCCAGAGACGGTGCGCCGCATCCTCATGCCCTTCACCGGCACCGAGATCTCGCGGCGCGCGGTCGACGCGGCCCTGCGCCTGGCCCGGGCCGAGGGGGCGACGCTGATGCCCGCCTACCTCGCCGCGGTCCCCAAGGACCTGCCGCTGGAGTGCGCGATCCCGGCCGAGGCGGCCAGAGCGATGCCGATCCTGGAGGCGATCGAGCAGCGCGCCGCCGCCCAGGAGGTCGCGGTCGACTCGCGGATCGAGCGCGGCCGCACCTATCGCCACGCTCTCCACCGCCTGCTCGAAGACGAGGACTTCGACCGGGTCGTCGTCTCCGCTACCGCGACCGGCCGCACCGGGATCTCCGGCGAGGACCTGGTCTGGCTGCTCGACAAGGCTCCGGCCGAGGTGCTGATCCTGCGCCCGGCCCCCGAGGACCATCGCGTCCTCCGCGCCGCCGCGCAGAACGGCAACGGCCGGGTCCCGGCGCTCGCCCGCTAGGCGGCCGCGAGGCCCATCCGCACCGCTCCCGCCGCCTCCGAGAGGGCGGCGCGGGCGCTCGGGTTGACCGCGAAGGAGTTGGCGAAGGCGTGGATCAGGCCGGGGTGGCGGCGCAGGGCGACCTGGGTGCCGGCCTCGCGCATCCGCAGCGCGAACGCCTCCCCCTCGTCCCGCAGCGGGTCGAAGCCGGCGGTGGCGACGTAGGCGGGAGGGAGGCCGGAGTGGTCCTCGGCTCCGAGCACCGAAATCCGCGGGTCGGCCGGATTGCCGCCGCCGGAGAGGTAGGAGGCGTCGTAGGCCTCGACGTCGGCCTCGGTGAGGAGGAAGCCGCGGGCGTAGGTGCGGCGCGAGGGCATCGCGCCCTCGGCGTCGGTGAACGGGTAGAGCAGCAGCTGGAACGCCGGCATCGCGCCGCCCCGGTCGCGGGCCAGCCGGGAGACGACGGCCGAGAGGTTGCCGCCGGCCGAGTCGCCGCCGACCCCGATCCGGTCCGGGTCGGCACCCAGCTCGGCGGCGTTGGCGCGCGCCCAGGCGAAGGCCGAGCAGGCGTCTTCGACCGCCGCCGGAAAGGGATGCTCCGGGGCGAGCCTGTAGTCGACGGCGAGGACCGAGGCACCGGAGGCGCTGGCGAGGAAGCGACAGACGCCGTCGTGGGTGTCGAGGTCGCCGATGCAGAAGCCGCCACCGTGGAAGTAGACGAGGAGCGCCTCCGGCTCCTCCGTCGGCTGGCCGCCGGGGACGTAGTGGCGGGCCGGGATCGGGCCGGCCTCACCAGGGATCGCTCGATCCTCGACCCGGCTCATCGGCAGGGGCCTGGGCCCGGCAAGCACCGTCGCCCCGCGGCGGGCTTCGGCCCGCGCTACGGCCGGCGTCATGCCGGCGTAGAGGTCCTCGACGCCGCCCAGACGGGCCAGTCCCAGCATCGCCTGGGTCTCCCGGGCGAGGGTCTGCCCCTCGCTCTCGATCGGCCGACCGAAGAGGGCACGGTGGGCGAGCGGAGGCAATCCGCCGGCGGTCTTCAGCAGGCGGTGCTCGAGCCCCGGCGGCAGTCGCAGTGGCTTGGCCATCGAAGCAGGCTATGAGACGAGAGCCGACCCGCGCCGTTCCCTGTGAGCGCATCCGAAACCGCTCAGCCGGGGACGGAGACGCGGACGAGGACGCGCCCGCCGCACTCGAGCCAGGCCGAGGCGTCCTCGAAGCGACGCAGCAACAGGGTTTGCGGCCGCTCGCACTGGACCCGCGGCGCCGCTCGAGGTCGCAGCGGAGCGGGTCGGGGAGGCCGGCTCGGCGACGGCTGCGGACCGGCTTGCGCCGGGGCGGGGAGGAACGAGGACGCGAGGATGAGGATCAGTGCTTTCATGCCCGCCCAAGTGGCCGCGGCCCGCCGACTCTCCCTCCGCAGCGTCAATCCAACCCGCAGTTCCCGGCGTTTGGGCGCCGACGTTTCCCCCGCCGCCTGGTTTGGGTAAGCGGAGATCAATGAAGCCCGGCAACCATTCGCGCATCCCGACCGTCTCCGCGGTGGTCGGCGAGGCGGCGGCGATCGTCGACCCGGCCGGCGACGACGACGCGGTCGTGGCGATGGTCGAGATCTACGAGGACGACGACCGGCCGGCGACGGTCCCCGAGGACCTGATCGGCGACCTCGTCGCCACCGCCGAAGGCATCGACCCCGAAGGCGACGACGGCCCCGTCCTCGCCTGCGCCGCGGTCGGCGGCTGGCTCGCCACCAACCAGGATCAGGCCCACGGCGCTGACCACGAGTACTCCCACGTCCTCCGCGAGGGCGTCCGCCTCGCCTTCCGGGGCGAGACGCCGAAGCAGGTCGTCGCTTTCCTCGACTCCCGCGGCGTCACGATCTGATCTGAGGCGCTGGGACACACTGCGCGAGAGGCCACCCGCGGCTGCGCGTCGTGCTGAAGCACTGCCGCTTCGCCGCGTGCGGCCTCTCGCTTGGTCCCAGCGGCTCAGATCTTTCTAAGTCGCGGAGTAGGCGATCAGCTCGATCAGCGAGCCGTCGGGGTCCCGGGTGTAGACGCTCTGGCCGCCGCCCTCGGCGCCGTCGCGCGGGACCGGCCCTGCGACCAGTTCGGCAGCGAGCTCGTGGACCAGGGCCACGGCCTGCTGCGGCGAGCCTGGCCAGCGGAAGCAGAGGTCGCTGCCGCCGGGCTGCACCGGCAACCGGGCGAACGGCGAGGCCTGCACCCCCGGCTCGTGCACGTTCAGCAGCTGCTCGCCGACCCTGAAGGCGATCCGCCCATCCGCCCTTTCGACGACCTCGGCACCGAGCAGGACGGTGTAGAAGCGGATCGCCGCGGCGCGGTCGGAGACGGAGATGACGACGTGGTCGAGCGGCAGCGAGGTCCCGACCCGCCCCCGCCGGTCGAGCCAGCCCGCACCGCGGAAGAGCACCAGCAGGGCGACGCCGAGCAGGTAGAGCGTGGCGAGGATCGCGTAGGCCTTCGCCGAGACGTCGCCGCTTTGGTCGCTGGCTTCATAGGCGATGAGAATCCCGATCACCGCGACCAGAGCAGCGGTAGCGAATCCCAGCAATCGCAGCGGCTGCGGGTCGTCCTTGTGCCCGTAGGCAAGGACCAGGGAGATCTGGCCAGCTGCCAGGGCCAGGGCGACGAGGATTCCCTGTAGCTGCCAGTCACCGCCGCCGTAGAGGAGCGACGACCCTTCGATTGCCTTGACGCTGATCGCGACAAAGGCGGCGAGCCCGACTCCCGCGCTCAAGTAGCCGAGAAGAGCGAGCCGCGGCTGCCGGTCGACCAGCAGCAGCCCCGCCATCGCGCTCGGCCCGATCAGCACCAGGGCCAGCAACACCGCCCCGACCTTGCTCGTAGTCGCGTTCGCCTCGGCGTCCTGCCCGGCGAGCGAGACGATCAACACTGCCGCCCCAACAATCAAGGCCGCCGCCAGTCCCAGCATAGCCGGGCTCCTCAAATACCGCTGCTCCCGCATCCCTTTCACTTCGCCCCTCAGGCGCCACGCCCTGCCCCGCTCACCCCGACACGCTCAGGGCGTGCCCTCTGCGCACGCCCTGAGGAGCTAGGACCAAGCGGGGTCGTGCGCGCGGCGAAGCGGCAGTGCCCCGGCACGACGCGAAGCCGCGCGTGCGGCCCCGCGCAGTGTGTCCTGGCTTCTCAGCCGCAGCCGGTGTTGTTGCCGCAGGAGGAGCAGGTGTAGCAACTACCGGTGCGCTGCATCATGCCTCCGCACTGCTCGCAGGCCGGGCCGAGCTCCATTCCCTGCATCCGCGCCGGGCGGACCGGGGGGGTGTCGGTCAGCGCCGAAGCAGCGGGGACGGCCTCGGCGGACTTCGCCGCCGGAGCCTGCGCGGCGGGCGCCTGGGCGCCGCCGTTCCCGTTCCCGTGGCCGTTGCCACTCCCGTTGCCGTTGGCCGGTCCCGCCGTGTCGGTCGGGATCCCGAGACCGAGCTGGGAGATCTCCGCTTCTTCCTTGGAGCGGACCGCCTGGGTCTTGATCCCCAGTTCCTCCAGCGTCTCGGTGTCCTCGATGAAGCGGCTGGCGACCCAGCGCATGATGTAGTCCGGCAGCGATTTGGCGAAGGGGATCTCCGGGTTGCCGGTGATGCCCTCCGGCTCGAAGCGCATGTAGCTGAACTTGCGCACGAAGTCTTCCAGCGGCACCCCGTACTGGAGGCCGAGCGAGATCGCCGTCGCGAAGGCGTTCATCAGCCCCCGCATCGTCGAGCCCTCCTTGCCGATGTCGGTGAGGAAGATCTCGCCGACCGAGCCGTCCTCGTATTTGCCGGCGGTGATGTAGCCCTCGTGGCCGGCGATCGAGAACTTGTGGGTAATCGATTCGCGCTCGCGCGGCATCCGCTTGCGCTCCGGCGGCAGCACCACGACCTCGGGCTCCGCCTTCTCGTTCTGCGCATCGGTGCGCAGCGCCTGCGCCGTCTTCGAACCGTCGCGGTAGATCGCCAGCGCCTTCAAGCCGCCCTTCCAGCCGCGGGTGTAGGCGTCCGCGATGTCCTCGACGGTGGCGTCCTGCGGCAGGTTGACCGTCTTCGAGATCGCCCCCGAGAGGAACGGCTGCGCCGCCGCCATCATGTCGATGTGGCCGGTGTGGCTGATCGCCCGCTCGCCCACCGCGACATCGAAGACCGGCAGGTGCTCCTCCTTCAGGCCCGGGGCGCCGACGATCGTGTTCTTCTCGGCGATGTGGGCGTTGATCTGGTCGATCTCCGCCTCCGAGTAGCCCATTGCTTCAAGCGCCAGCGGCACCGAGCGGTTGACGATCGTCATCTGTCCGCCGCCGACCAGCTCCTTGAACTTGACCAGCGAGAAGTCGGGCTCGATCCCGGTCGTGTCGCAGTCCATCAGGAAGCTGATCGTCCCGGTCGGCGCCAGAACCGTCGCTTGGGCGTTGCGGTAGCCGTGCTCCTCGCCGAGCTCGACCGCCTCGTCCCAGGAGCGCTGGGCGGCCTCGAGCAGGTCGCCTTTGATCCCGGTGCCGTCGACGTCGTAGGAGGCGTCGCGGTGCATCCGCATCACCCCGTTGTGGGCCTCGCGGTTCTTCTCGTACTCGTCGTAGGGCCCGGTCGCGCCGGCGGCGATCAGCGCCGACTGGCGGTAGGCGCGGCCGGTCATCAGCGCCGTGATCCCAGCGGCCACGTTGCGACCCTCGAGCGAGTCGTAGGGCAGCCCGTCGGCCATCAGCAGGGCGCCGAGGTTGGCGTAGCCGAGGCCGAGCTGGCGGAAGGCGCGGGCGTTGTCGCCGATCTCCTCGGTCGGGTAGCTCGAGGGGCTGACGACGATCTCCTGGGCGAGGAAGACGATGTCGACCGCGTGCTCGAATTCCGTCGTATCGAAGCTGCCGTCCTCGCGGCGAAATTTCATCAGGTTGAGCGAGGCGAGGTTGCAGGCCGAGTTGTCGACGTGCATGTACTCGCTGCAGGGGTTGGAGGCATTGATCCGGCCCGACTCCGGGCTGGTGTGCCAGCGGTTGATGATCGTGTCGAACTGGACGCCCGGGTCGGCGCAGCGCCAGGCGGCGTCGGCGATCTGGTTCATCAGGTCGCGCGCCGGCAGAGTTTTCGTCGTCGAGCCGTCGACCCGTGCCTTCAGCTCCCAGTCGGCGTCGGCCTCGAGCGCCTCCATGAACTCGTCGGTGATCCGCACCGAGTTATTGGCGTTCTGGTACTGGATCGAGGTGAAGCCGTCGCCGTCGATCGACATGTCGAAGCCGGCGTCGCGCAGGGCGCCCGCCTTCTCCTCCTCTTTGGCCTTGCACCAGATGAAGTCCTCGACGTCCGGGTGGTCGATGTCGAGCACGACCATCTTCGCCGCCCGCCGCGTCTTGCCGCCCGACTTGATCGTCCCCGCCCAGGCGTCGGCACCGCGCATGAAGCTGACCGGGCCGGAGGCGAGGCCGCCCTTGGAGAGGTGCTCGACCGAGCCGCGGATGTTCGAGAGGTTGATCCCGGAGCCGGAGCCGCCGCGGAAGATCATCCCCTCCTTGGTGTTCCAATCGAGGATCGACTCGATCGTGTCGTCAACGCTCAAGATGAAGCAGGCCGAGCACTGCGGCTTCTCCTCGAAGCCGACGTTGAACCAGACCGGCGAGTTGAAGGCCGCCTTCTGATTCAGCAGGATCGCGGTCAGCTCGTCCTCGAAGGCGTCGGCGTCCTCCTCGGAGGCGAAGTAACCGCCTTCGCGGCCCCAGCCGGCGATCGTGCCGGAGACGCGGCCGATCATCTGTTTCACCGAGCTCTCGCGCTCGGGGCTGCCGAGCTTCCCCCGGAAGTACTTCTGGGCGACGATGTTGGTCGCGTTCTGCGACCAGCTCTTCGGGAACTCGACCTCGCGCTGCTCGAAGGCCGGGCTCTCGGGATTGCCGATCACCGCGTCGCGCAGCTCCCACTCCACCTCATCGAACGGGTGGACGCCAGCGGTCGAGAACTTGCGTTCGATCGAGAGGCCCTGCAAGCCGTCTACGGGCGTGCTGAGTGCGGTCTTGGACATCGAACTTCTCCTCTCGCGGCGTCTTTAAGTGGGTTGCGGAGATTGGCGCGCCGTTCGGACGGAAACAGGTTCCGAATCCGCAATTCGGGGGTTCGGAAGCCGATTGCCCGCTTCCCATATTTTGTCAACTCCGCACCTTCGGCACAAACGATGGGTACGCTGAGGCAATGGTCGAAGAGTGGCGGCGGGGGGCCGAGCGGATGGGCGAGCGCGCGAATTCCGCGCGCGAGCAGATGAACGATCGCACCGCCGCCGCCAAAGAGGCGATGAGCGAGCGCACGGCAGCCGCCAAAGAGGCGATGACCGAGCGCACCGCGGCCGCCAAAGAGGTCGTCAGCGAGCGCACCGCGGCGGCGAAAGAGGCGACCGCGGAGGCGATCGCCCTGGTCAAGCCCCGCCTGCGCGGCGTCTCCCACGAGGTCGCCTTCTTCGTCTCGCTCTTCTTCGGCGCCGGGCTGATCCTGCTCGCCTCGACCCCGAAGGCGACCCTGGCGGTCGGCATCTACGCGGTCAGTCTCTCCGCCCTGTTCGGCACCAGCGCCCTCTATCACCGGGTCGACTGGAAGCGGCCGCAGGCGCGCCTGTGGATGCGCCGGCTCGACCACTCGATGATCTTCTTCCTCATCGCCGGCACCTATACGCCTTTCGCCCTGCTCGCCCTCAGCGGGCCGCTGGCGACGGCGATCCTGGTCGTCGTCTGGGCTGGGGCGATCGCCGGCGCGATCGTCGAGATGATCTGGATCCACCATCCGAAATGGGCCTCGGTGGCGATCTACATGGCGCTCAGCTGGGTCGTCGTTTTCTGCTTCCCCGAGCTGTGGGAGTCGCTCGGGGTCGCCGGCGGGATGCTGATCGTCGCCGGTGGCGTCCTCTACACCGCCGGCGCCATCGTCTACGCGACCCAACGGCCGAACCCGAACCCGGCGATCTTCGGCTACCACGAGATCTTCCACGCCTTCGTCATCGCCGCCGCGATCGCCCACTTCTCCGCGATCGCCTTCTTCGCCCTGCCGCACGCCTGAGCGCGCGGACCGGGGCTGCGCCCATATCTTCTCGATACAAAGCGCGCGAACCGGGTACCGAAAATCGAGTATCCGTCCAGTTGGCGACCTGAAAAGCCCCAAAGAGGAGTGATCGTCCGATGAAGAAGCTGTCCGTCCGCCTCGCCGCCGCCCTGACCGGGCTAACGCTCCTGCTCGCGGTTCCTGCCGCGGCCGAGGCCGACTGGGGGGCGATCGCGGTCGACCCGATCAGCGGCCACACCGGCATCTCCTATGACTACGGCTCCGCCCGCGCCGCCCAGCACCGGGCCAAGGTCGAGTGCCACACCCCCCATTGCAAGGTCGCGGTCTGGGTGCGGAACGGCTGGGGAGCGCTGGTGCAGAAGCACAACGGCGTCTACGTCGCCGGGATCGGCACCAGCAAGCACGCTGCCTTCCACACGGCGCGTCAGCGGGCCCATCAGGGCTCGGCCCGCTCGATCGCCTACGTCTTCAGCGGCTAGCTACTAGACGGGCACGCGCCGCCGGGGGGCGGCGCGAAGAGACACGGCGCCGGCGCGAGGTACCAGCGCCGGCGCCCGCCCGATCCGCCTAAGCGGCGAGCAGTGCCTCGCGCTCCTCGACTTCGGCGAGCAGCTCGGCCAGCAGCGAACCGAGCTGCTCGCCCTGCTCGGGGCTCAGCTCCAACCGGCCGCCGACGTATTGCTCGGCGACCTTGGCGATCGGCAGCTCCTCCTCGACTACGCGGCCGCCGAGTGCGCCGAGCACCTTGCGGGTCTCGGCCTGCGCCCAGACCGCGCCGAACATCCCGGTCGAGGCGCCGACGACCGCCGCCGGGGTTCCGTTGAGGGCCGATTCGCCGGCCGGGCGCGAGGCCCAGTCGAGCGCGTTCTTCAGCACCCCGGGGATCGAGTGGTTGTACTCGGGGGTGGCGACGAGCACGGCGTCGGCGTCGAGCATCGCCGCGCGCAGCTCCGCCACCGCCTCGGGGACCGGGACGCCGGGGGCTTCGAGGTCGGCGTCGTAGAGCGGGATCTCGCCCAGGCGCTCGAACTCGATCAGCTCCGCCCCGGCGGGCAGCCGCTCGGCGGCCGCCCGCAGCAGGGCGCTGTTGTACGAGTCCCGGCGCAAGCTGCCGCTGATGCCGAGGACCTTCATGGTTAGGCCTCCTGGCCGATGAGCTCGAGCTCGACGTTGATCGTCACCTCGTACTCGAGCACGTTGCCGCCCTTCGGCAGCTCCGCGTTCCAGCCGAGGCCGAAGTCGCGACGGTCAACTGCGACCGCGAGCGAGAGGCCAACGCGCTCGCTGCCACCGAGGTCGGCGCCGAGCTCGGCGAAGCGGCCGCTGGCCTCGACCTCGCGGCTCTCGCCGTGGAGCTCGAGCTGGCCGGCGAGGCGGACCGTGCCGTCGTCCTCGACGGCGAGCTCGGTCGAAGCGAACTTCAGGGTCGGAAAGCGCTCGGCGTCGAAGAAGTCCGGGCTCATCAGGTGGCCCTTCAACTGCGGCTCGTCGATGTCGATGCTCTCGACCTCGACCGAGCCCTCGAGCTGCGGGGTCTCGCCGCCGGTCAGGGTCGCCTCGTAGCGCTCGAAGCCGCTGCGGAAGGTGGCGATGCCGTTGTGGGTGATCGCGAAGTGGACGCCGGAGTGGACCGGGTCGACGGTCCAGGTGCCGGCGGGAATCTGCCGGTTGAGGGTCTCGGTGCTCATTTGAGATGCCTTTCGTTCTGAGTCTGAGTTCGGAAGTTGACCTAAAAACCTTTGACGCAGAAACCATCGTAGCAGAAATGCTTGAAACGGCAACTATTGTTTCCGCAACCTTCGTATGGCACAATTGGCTCATGACTGACTCGTCCACTCCCACCATCGAGCGCAACGGCAGCGCTGCGGAGAACGCGCCCGCCCGTTGCGAGCCCCAACGCGAAGCCTGGAAATCCCTGAACCAGACCCATGCCGCGGTCAGCGGCCGTCTGCAGGAGGCGCTGACCACTGCTGGCCTGCCGCCGCTCGCCTGGTTCGAAATGCTGGCGACGATCGACGAAGCCGAGGACCGGCGGATGAAGATGGGGGAGCTGGCGGAGGCGCTGGTGATCACCCGCGGCGGCCTCACCAAGCTGGTCGACCGCCTGGTCAAGGCGGGCCTGATCGAGCGGACCTTCTGCGAGACCGACCGTCGCGTCTCATACGCGACGCTGCTCAGCGCCGGCGAGGAGCTGCTCGGCGAAATGCGGCCGATCGTCAGCGCCGAGCTCGAGGTCGCCTTCACGATCACCGTCCGCCAGGCCGAAGAGCTGCGCTCGACCCTGGACCGGGTCCGCGGCACCGCCTGCGGCGGCTAGTTCGTCAGGGCGGCAGAGCGGGGGCTGGCTAGGCCAGCGCGCCCTCGGCGCGGACCTTGGCCGCGTCGATGATCTCCAGCACCTCGGCCTCGCGCCCTTCGCGGACCAGCTCGATCGGGTCGGGGTCGCCGTTGACGATCGACTCGAAGAACTGCTTGCGGTCCTGGTAGGTCGGCAGCGTTCCCTTCGCCCAGCCGCGGGCGTCGTTGAGGATCACCGCCAGCCGCGCGTACTCCTCGCCGAACAGCTCGGAGACCTCGCGCTTCATCCGCTTCGCCAGCGCCGGCGAGGCGCCCGCGGTCGAGATCGCGATCGCCAGCGGCCCGGTCCGAACGATCGCCGGCAGGATGAAGTTGCAGAGCGGCGGCACGTCGACCACGTTGGCGAGCATCGCCCGCTTCTCGGCGTCGTCGAAGACCTTGATATTGACCTCGGTGTCGTTGGTCGCGGCGATCACCATGAAGATCCCCTCGAGGTCCGCGGCGCCGGCGTAGGGGCGGCGCTCCCAGGCGATCGAGCCCTCGGCCGCCAGCGACTCCAGCTCCGGGTGCGCCTCCGGGCAGATCAGCACGACCTCGCCGTCGCAGGCGAGCAGCCCCTCGACCTTCTCCAAACCGACGTCGCCGCCGCCGACGACCAGGCACTTGCGGCCGGTCAGTTTCAGGCAGGCGATGTAGAACGGCGTCTCCAGCATGTCGCGGACGCAGGACTGGTCGCAGATCCCCTTGCGGAACTGGCAGACGCACTCCTTGCCGGCGTAGGCCTGGGCTGGCATCGGGAGGAAGGCTAGCGATCAGGGATCAGCGGCCGTCCGGCGCAGAGCGCGTCCGCACCGGGTCGCCCGCGGCGCTAGATCGCGTCGAGGGTGCGGCGCATGCCCTCGTGCAGATCGGTGCGTGCCTGCCAGCCGAGCACCCGCTCGGCGGCGCTCGCGTCGAGCGAGATCCGCTGCACCTCGCCCGCCCGCGGCCCGGCGAACTCGGCCTCGAAGCCCTCCGGGTCGCCGCCGAGCTCGCGCAGGACCGCGATCAGGTCGAGCACGCTGACCTCCTTGCCGGTGCCGATGTTGAGCGCGCCGACGGCGTCGGACTGCGCCGCCGCGATCGCCGCCTCGACCACGTCGCCGACGTATATGTAGTCGCGGGTCTGGGTGCCGTCGCCGTAGACCAGCGGTTGCTCGCCGGCCCGCAGCTTGCCGCAGAAGATCGCCACCACGCCGGCCTCGCCGAGCGGGTCCTGGCGCGGGCCGTAGACGTTGCCGAGCCGCAGCGCCATCCCCGAGACCCCGTAGAGGCGCTCGTAGAGCGCGAGGTAGCCCTCGGCCGCGTACTTCGACTGGCCATAGGCGGAGAGCGGGGCGATCGCGGTCGACTCGTCCAGCGGCAGCTGCTTGCCGGCGCCCTCGCCGTAGATCGCGCCGCCGGTGGAGACGAAGACGACCCGGCCGACCTGGCTGGCCGCCGCCGCCTCGAGCACGTTGGCGGTGCCGCCGACATTGATCGCGGCGTCGAAGGCCGGGTCCTCGAGCGACTTGCGGACATCGATCTGGGCGGCCAGGTGGAAGATCGCGCCGGGCTTGCGCTCGGCGGTCAGGTCGGCCACCGCAGCGGCGTCGCGGACGTCGAGCTCGACCAGCTGCGCGCCCGCCGCCAGGGCCGAATCGAGGTTCGAGCGGCGCCCGGTCGAGAGGTCGTCGAGGACCGTCACGGAGTCGCCGCGGGCGAGCAGCGCATCCACGAGGTTCGAACCGATGAAGCCGGCGCCGCCGGTGACGAAGCTCTCCATTGCGGCGCCGATCCTAGTCGCAGAACCCGGGTGTCGGCTGGAGATTCGCTGGGAAGAGTGCGAGCGGGGTGGCCGAGGGGCCCTGCTACCCTCGCCGCCCGATGAGGTTGATCGTCACCGAGAAGAACAGCAGCGCGAAGAAGATCGCCGAAGTCCTCGGCGCCCCCAGCGGCGGCCCGAAGGAGGACAAAACCTACAAAGTCCCCTTCTACACCTGGACCGACGCGGACGGCAACGAGGAGATGACGATCGGGCTGAAGGGCCACGTGCTCGGCCCGGCCTTCCCCGAGGGCTACTCGAACTGGCAGAAGACGGACCTCCACGACCTGATCGACGCGCAGCTGATCAAGGAGCCGACCGACAAAAACGTCGTCAAAGCGATCAGGAAAATGGCCAAGGGGGCCGACGAGCTGGTGATCGCGACCGACTTCGACCGCGAGGGCGAGTTGATCGGGCTCGAGGCCCTGGAGGAGATGCTCGACGCCAACCCGGCGCTCGGCAGCACCGAGGACACCGCCGCGGGGACGCTGAAAATCCTCCGCGCCCGCTACTCGGCGACGACCAAAGAGGAACTGCTCAAGGCGTTCGACAACCTCGACTACCTCTCCTATCCGCTCGCCAACGCCGGTGCCGCCCGCCAGGACATCGACCTGCTTTGGGGGGCGACGCTGACCCGCGCGGTCTCCCTGGCGACCCGCCGCTTCGGCTCCAACTTCCTCTCCGTCGGCCGCGTCCAGAGCCCCACCCTGGGCCTGATCGTCGAGCGCGAGATGGAGCGCCGCGCCCACGTCGCGAAACCGTTCTGGGAACTCTTCGCCAAGTTCGAGCACCCCGACGGCAGCTTCGAGGCCCACCACAGCGTCGACAAATTCTGGGAGAAAGCGGAGGCCGACGCGGCGCTCGCCGGGACCTCCTCGCCCGGCACGGTGAAATCGGTGACGGCGCGGAAAAACACCCGCCGCCCGCCGACCCCCTACAACACCACCGCCTTCAGCACCGACGCCTCCAGCCGCCTCGGCATCACCCCCGCCAGCGCGATGCGGATCGCCGAGGACCTCTACATGGACGGCTTCATCTCCTATCCGCGAACCGACAACACGGTCTACCCGCCGTCGCTGCCGGTGCGCGAGCTGATCGGCTCGCTGACCAAGATCAAGGAGTTCTCGGCGGCCTCGGGCCTGGTCGGCAGCGAGCTGAAACCGACCCGCGGCAAAAAAGAGACGACCGACCACCCGCCGATCTACCCGACCCAGGCGATCCACCCGGGCGCCCTCGAGGGTCCGAAGAAACGGGTCTACGAACTGGTCGTGCGCCGCTTCCTCGCCACCTTCAGCCCGCCGATGATCACCGAGTCGACCCGCGCCGACATCGAGGCCGGCGACCAGACCTACTTCGTCCGCGGCTCGGTCGTCGTCGACCCCGGCTACGCGGCGATCTACACCTACGCCCGCTCCGCCGACGAGGAGATCCCGGCGCTCCAGGAGGGCCAGGCGCTCGACCTCGCCGCGACCGGCGCCGTCGCGGCCGACGGCGCCAGCGAGGCCGACAACCCCTGGATCGTCGCCAAGGAGACGCAGCCGCCCTCGCGGATCTCCCAGGCGAAACTGATCGAGATGATGGAGGAGCGCGGCCTCGGCACCAAAGCGACCCGCGCCGACATCATCCAGAAGCTCTTCGACCGCGGCTACGTCTACGGCAACCCGCCCGTGCCGACCGAGACCGGGGTGGCGTTGTACGAGGCCTTCAAGAGCTACGTGCCGGCGATGGCGACGCCGGAGATGACCGCGCTGCTGGAGGCGGAGATGGACCGGATCGCCGCCGGCGAGCAGGACAAGCGCTCGGTCGTCGGCGACAGCCGCGAACTCCTCCACAAGACCTGGACCGAGATCGACAAAGCGCGCGAGGACCTCGCCAAAGTGGTCTGGAAAGGGATGGACGAGGACCGCATCCTCGGCCCCTGCAAAGTCTGCGAGGAAGCGGGGCGGACCAAGGAGGACGGCTCGCCGAACATGCTGCGGATCATCCGGGCGAAAAAATCGGGCAAACGCTTCGTCGGCTGCAGCGGCTGGCAGGCCGACGCCGAGCCTGGCGATCCCAAATCGTGCGACCAGACCTTCCCGCTGCCCCAGCGCGGCGACGTCTTCCGGCTCGAGGAGCGCTGCTCGATCTGCGACCGCACGCCGCGGCTGAAAGTCCAGCCGTTCCGCGGCCGGCCCTGGAACCTCTGCCTCAACGACGACTGCGAGTCGATGCAGGAGATGAAGAAACGGCGGGCCGAGCGCGAAGCGGCGCGGGCCGCCAAAGAGGCGATGGAGAAGAAGCCAAAGCCGGAGGGCGACGAGGACGCGGTTGCCCCGAAAAAAGGCAAAGGCTCGAAAACCAAAGCTTCGAAAGCCGACACCGCCACCCGCGGGGTCAAACGCAAACGCGCCAAAGCCGGCGCCAAAAGCTGAGGTGGCCGGCTCGCCGGCCGATCTCTAGGGGTTTCGGGGCGTGTTCATCTCGCTCGAGGGAGTGGACGGGTCGGGCAAGAGCACCCAGGCGCGCCTCCTCGCCGAGGCGCTTGGATCGAGCACGGTGGCGATCCGCGAGCCGGGCGGGACCGTGGCGGCGGAGGAAATCCGCAGTCTGCTGACCGACGCCTCGCTGCCGCTCGACGCGATGGCCGAGCTGCTGCTGTTCCTGGCGGCGCGAGCCGACCTCACCGCGCGGGTGATCCGGCCGGCGCTGGAGGCCGGCCACGACGTCGTCGCCGACCGCTTCTCGGACTCCAGCGTCGCCTACCAGGGCTCCGCCCGCGGGCTCGGGGTGGGGGAGGTGATCTCGCTCTGCGACCACGCCACCGACGGGCTCTGGCCGGACCTCACCCTGCTGCTGCGGATCGACCCGGAGACGGGTCTCGGCCGGGCCGAGGGAGAAGACCGCTTCGAGGCCGAGGGGCTGACCCTGGCCCGGGCGGTCGCCACCGCCTACGAGGAGATCGCCAAGATCGCCCCCGACCGGATGGTCGCCGTCGACGCCAACGGCACGGTCGAGGAGGTGCACTCCCGGATCCTGGCGGCGATCGAGGCTCACCGTCAGGCCGAGGCCGCGGAAGCGCAGCGAATCGCTGCGGCGAACGAGGCGCGGCGCACCGCCGCGGCCGGCGAACCGTGAAGCGCGGTTGCTGTTTGTCACCCAGAGGGTTACAAGCGACAACCGCACCCGCGGAGTCGTCGTGAGCGCAGCGCTCGAAGCGGCGACCGAGCACCAGGGGCGGGCCCGGGTGGCGCTGACCGCGGCGCTTGCCGCCGGCCCCTCGCACGCCTATCTCTTCCGCGGCCCGCGCGGCTCCGGCAAGCGGGCGGCGGCGCGGGCGCTCGCGGCCGAGATCCTCGCCACCGGCGCCGCCGATCCCGAGGACGCCCGCCGCCGCGCCCTCCTCGACCTTTCGCCGCATCCCGACCTCGTCTGGCTCGCCCCGCCCGGCGCCCAGCACATGGTCGACGACGTCCGCGAGCGGGTGATCCGCGCCAGCGCCTACCGGCCCTTCGAAGGCGCTAAGCGGGTCTTCGTCGTCGAGGCGGCCGAGGCGATGCGCGACGAGAGCCAGAACGCGCTGCTGAAGACCCTCGAGGAGCCGCCCACCTACGCCCACCTGATCCTGCTCACCGCCGAGCCGGAGGCGCTGCTGGAGACGATCGCCTCGCGCTGTGCCCCGGTCGACTTCGCGCCGCTGCCGGCCGAGGTGCTGGAAGCCGAGCTGGCCGGCGACGCCGCGCCGGAGGAGGTTGCCGCCTCGGCGCGGCTCGCCGCTGGCGACCTCGAGCGCGCCCGGTTGCTGCTCTCGCCGCTGGGGCGCGAGCTGCGGGCCGAGGTGGCGGCCTGCGTCGCCGGCGCCCTGCCCGGTGGTGGGCTCGCCTCGGCGCCCTGGAAACGGCTGCTCGACCGCGCCGCGGCGGCCGGCGACGAGGCCGAAGCGGCGGCCCGCGAAGCGCTGGAGGAGGAATCGAAAGCGGGGGTCAAACGCTCGGCGAAAGACATCTCCGACGGCGCCAAACGGTCCGGCCGCCGCCGCCGCACCGAGATCCTCGACCTCGGCCTCGAGCTAACCGCGGCCGAGCTACGCGACCTCGCCGCCCTAACCGCCGGCGCCGAGCAGGTCGTCTACGCCCGCGACCGCCTCGCCGAGCTCACCGCCGCCGCGGCGCAGCTCTCCGATCCCCTCGCCGCTCGCCGTGCCGCCGCCGAGGTCCAGGAGGCGCGCCGCGGCCTCGACCTCAACGTCTCCGAGGAGCTAGCTCTGGAGGCGCTCTTCTTTCGGCTCGCGCGGCTGCTCGCCGGCACCCCGTAGAGCTTTGGGCTGCTGAGCGTCCCCAACCTCTACGGCGTCCTCGCGGCCCTGGGCCCTTGCCTTTTCCAGCGCCAGTTCCTGTGCCAGGCGGGTGATCTGGTCGGCCTGGCGGGACATCAGCACGCTGAAGTTGAGCGCCAGTCCGAGCAGCAGCAACAGGACCAGCGAGAAGAGGGCGACGTTGGTGTCGCGGACGCCCATCAGGTCAGCGACCAGCTCGAGCAGCCCGGGGAAGGCGGCGCCGGCCAGCATTCCCAGCCCGGCCAGCAGCCAGATCACGCTGTAGCGCTCCTGCAGCCGGTCGCGGCGGATCAGCTCGAGGATCATCAGCATGAAGGCGAGCGCGATCACCGCCGCGACGATCCGCGTCTGCGGGGTCAGGTGGACCTTGTTCGAGCTGTCGGCGGCGAGCGTTAGGAGGCCGTGCACGGCGGCGATCATCCCATGAGCGCCAGCCGCCATCCGGCACCCTGCGCGGCGGCGACCGGATTGTGTTAATAAACCTTAATGCCGCGAGTCAGCGAAGTTCCCGCCTCCACGGGGTCCCTGCGGCCGCGGATCGGGATGCGCCTCTGGCTCACCGGCGCCTTCGCCGCGGTCAGCCTGGTCACCGCGATCGCCGTCTACAGCTTCGGCGACAACGTCCAGGCGCTGGTCGGCGCGGTCGCGATCGGCTCGCTCTGCGGCTTCCTGATCGCGGTCGCGATCTCCCACCGGGTGGTCCGCCTGGCTCGGGCGGCGGGCGAGATGGCCGGCGGCTCCTTCGACGCGCCGCTCGCGGTCTCCGGCCCGGATGAGATCGGTGACCTCGCCCGCGCCCTCGACTCGATGCGGACCTCGTTGAAAGAGAGCTTCGGCGTCCTCACCGCCGACCGCAACAAGCTGGCGGCGATCTTCGATGGCCTCACCGACGTGGTCATGGTGGTCGATTTCGAAGGGCCGGTGCGCTTCTCCAACAGCGCCGCCAGCCGCCTGCTCGACGCCGCCGGCCGGCCGCCGCAGCTGGTCCTGCCGCAGCTGGCGCGGGCTTCCGAGGTCGGCTTCTCCGCCCACCCGGCGCTGCGGATCGGCGACCGCGCCTACGCGCTCACCGCCCGCTCGCTGCCGGACGAGCGCGCCGTCCTCGCCGTCCTCCGCGACCGCACCGACGAGCTCCGCCGTGAGCTCGCCGAAGCCGACTTCGTCTCCAACGCGGCCCACGAGCTGCGCAACCCCCTAGCGGGGATCTCCGGCGCGATCGAGGTCGCTGCAGGCGGGCGCCAAGGAAACCCCGCAAGACCGCGACCACTTCCTCAACCGCCTCGCCGAAGACGCCGAGCGGATGAACCGGCTGACCCAGTCGCTGCTGACCCTGGCCCGGGTCGAGTCGAGCGGCGCCGCCGAGCGTGAGGTGGTCGACGTCGCGGTGGCGATCCGCGACGTCGTCGCCGCGGTCGAGGCGCCGCCGCACGTCGGCCTCGAGGTCGAATGCGAGCCCGACCTGGCGGCGACCGGCGACCCGACCCTGCTGCGCCAGGTGATGATCGGCCTGCTCACCAACGCCTTCAAGAACACTCCGCCGCCGGGCACCGTTACGGTTCGCGGCAGGCATGACGGCGAGGCAGAGGTAATCCTCGAGGTTGCGGACACCGGCACGGGGATTCCCTCGGCGGAGATCGAGCGCGTCTTCGAGCGCTTCTACCGCCGCAGCGAGACCCGGCGCCAGGAAGGCTTCGGCCTCGGCCTGGCAATCGCCCGGCGGATGGTCGACGTGATGGGCGGCGAGATCGGTGCCGACTCCACCCTGGGCAAGGGCAGCACCTTCTGGGTGCGGCTGCCGGTCGCCCAACCGAGCCCCACTCCGGTGGCATGAACGCGGGTAGGGAGGACAGGTGAGCAGCGGCCGGATCATGATCGCCGACGACGAGCCCTCGGTTCGCGACTCGGTCGGCTACGCGCTCGCCCAGGAGGGCTTCGAGGTGACCCCGGCGGCCGATGGCGACGAGGCGGCGGCGCTGCTCGGCAACGGCATCCCCTTCGACCTGCTGATCCTCGACATCATGATGCCGGGGCCGAGTGGCCTCGACATCTGCCGCGACGTGCGCTCGCGCAGCGCCGTCCCGATCATCGTCCTCACCGCCAAGGACGCCGAGGTCGACAAGGTGGTCGGGCTCGAGGTCGGCGCCGACGACTACGTGACCAAGCCGTTCTCGGTCCGCGAGCTGCTCGGGCGGGTGCGGGCGCAGCTGCGACGCCGCGAGCTCGACCGCTCGCCGCTGGCCCAGGCGGTCAAGATCGAGTCCGGCCCGGTCTCGATCGACCTCGTCCGCCACGTCGCCAACGTCCGCGGGGTTCCCGTCAACCTGACCCGTTCGGAGTTCCAGCTGCTGCGGCTGCTGGCCGGTCGCCCGGGGGAGGTCTTCGCCCGTTCGCAGATCATGGAGGAGCTCTGGCAGACCCCCTTCGACGGCGACGAGCGCGCCTGCGACGTCCACATCTCCAACCTGCGCCAGAAGGTCGAGCGCGACCCGCAGCGCCCCGAACTGGTGCTGACGGTGCGCGGCGTCGGCTACAAATTCAACGCCGACTCGGGCTGATCGCGAGCCAGCGGATCAGCGCCGTGCCAATCGCCGCGAGAGGCGTACGGCTGTAGTCGGATGAACGCCGACTCGCGATGGAAGTCGCGCTCGCGGTCGGCGTGGACCGCTGCTTGGTGGCTGCCAGCCGAGTCGTAGGCGTACTCGCGCATGGATGCCAGGTTGGGCCAGATGCTGAAGGTCGAAACCAGCTTCGGCGGCCGTGCCAGGGCAATCGTGAACGGCTGCGGAGAGCTATCGAGTGCGGAGGCTTCGGCCGGCGCCGCAGCGCGCAGGAAGGCAGCGGCTCGGCTCGGGCGCAGGTGGCCGAGAGTCAGCACGGCGACGGGGCCGTCGTCGTCTGTCGGAGACGAGCGGCGCGGCAGGTCCGGCAGGGCGGCCCAAGTGCCGGAGGTCCGCAGCGGCCGCATCCGCACCTCCCACCCATCTCCGAAAGCCGCACCCTGCGACCAGGCAAGGGGCAGTCGATCGACGGCGACGTCCTCGTCCCAGCCCGCGATCATCCCAACCCAATTAGGCCGTGCTGCGGGGAGGAGTCCGGCCCGCATCGGCGCCGCCACCGTCGTCGTCGCCCAAACCAGACCCGGCACCTTGCTAGGGCGTGGCGGCCGTCGGAGTAGGCCAAGGGCTCGATGAGTGGGAAGCCGTGTGAGGTGAAGGGTCAAGATCATGGAATCCTCCGTCTGCACCAGTAGCCTAGTGGTCACTAGGTGGGAGACGAAACTACCTAGTGACTATTAGGTTGTCAACCGAGCAAGCCAGATCCCCTCGCAAGCGCCTCTCGGCGTCCGCTCGCCGCGAGTTGATTCTCGCCGCCGCCGCCACCACCTTCGCCGAGCGAGGCTATGCCGGCGCTGCGATCGACGAGATCGCGCGGCGCGCCGGGGTCAGCCCGCCGGTCGTCTATGACCACTTCGAGTCGAAGCGGCAGCTCTTCCGCGTTCTCCTCGAACGCCACTTCGCTGGGCTGCGCGACGTTTGGAGCGTGCACCTGCCGGGCGAAGGAGAGGCGGGGGAGCGGATCGCGACTGCGATCGATGCTTGGTTCGGCTACGTCGAGGGGCATCCATTCGCCGGCCGGCTGCTCTTTCGCGAGACCAGCGGCGACCCGGAGGTGGCGGCCATGCACGCCGAGGTCGCGATTGAGAGCCGCGCTGCTTTGCTGCCCTTGGTCGGCTCCGAGCCGGCAGTCGCGGCGCTCGTTGCCGCTGGCGATGAGACGACCGGGGCGATGCTGTGGGAGCTCTTTCGCGCGGCCCTGCAGGGGCTGGCGATTTGGTGGTACGACCACCCCGAGGTGTCACGCGAGCGGGTCGTCGCGATGACGATGAACGCTCTCTGGGTCGGCCTCGAGCGCGCAGGCGCTGGTGACGTCTGGCAGTCGGGCTAGTCGTCGAGCAGGCCGCGGAGGCGGCCGAGGCTGCCTTCCCACTCGTCGCCGACGGCGTCGATCCAGGCGACCGCGTCGGCCAGCGGCCTGGCGTCGAGCTCGAAGCGGGCCTCGCGGCCGCGCCGCTGGCTGGAGACGAGGCCGGCGTCGTGCAGCAGCGCCAGGTGCTTGGCGACGGCCTGGCGGCTGATTGGCAGCGCCCGGGCGAGGCCGGTCGCGGTGGCGCCGGGGTCCGCAGCCAGGGCCTCGATCAGGTGGCGGCGGGTGGGGTCGGCGAGGGCGCCGAAGACGAGGTCGACGCGGCCGTCCCCGAGCGGCAGCGACGGCGGCCGCCCGGGCCCGGACGCGACGTGGTGGTGCGGTTCCGGCGCCACGCTCAGGCGAGGACGAGACGGCCGAGCGCGAGGCGGACGCCGCCGAGGCGGCGGGCCCAGGCGGTGCCGAGCAGCGGCCCGACCGGAGTGCCGGTCTCGACCACCGTCACCCGGGTGCCCTCGGCGACGGCGTCGACGAAGAGGTCGACCCGCGACTCCTCGGGCTCGTGGCCGGGCCCGCGGTCGCGCCACCAGCGGAAGGCGAGCCGTTCGGCCTCCTCGACCAGTGCCACCTCGCCGCGGCGCTCCTCGCCGTCGCCGAAGCGGCAGACCAGCTCGCCGCCCTCGCGGGGGTCGAGCTCGACCTCGTCGGCGAGCCACTCGCCGAGCAGCGCCGCCGGATCGGTCAACGCCTCCCAGACCTCGGCAGGTGCCGCGTCCAGAAGGACCGAGCGCTCTACGGTGTGTGGTAGGTTTGACACGCAACCCGATAGTTGCACATCAGACCGCGCACTTCAACCCCCGAACGGAGGCCCAATGCCACTGGTACCGATGGTCGTCGAGCAAACCGCTCGCGGCGAGCGCTCCTTCGACATCTACAGCCGCCTGCTCGCGCAGCGGATCATCTTCCTCGGCGAACCGGTGACGGAGGACCTCGCCAACCTGATCATCGCCCAGCTGATCCACCTCGAGTCCGACGATCCGGAGAAGGACGTCAGCCTCTACATCAACTCCCCCGGCGGCAGCGCCTACGCCGGCCTGGCGATCTACGACACGATGCAGTTCATCAAGCCCGACGTGCAGACGATCTGTTACGGAATCGCGATGTCGGCCGGATCGCTGATCCTCACCGGCGGCGCCGCGGGCAAGCGGATGGCGCTGCCGAACAGCCGCATCCTCATCCACCAGCCGAGCGGCGGCTTCGAAGGCCAGTCGACCGACATCGAGATCCACGCCAAAGAGATCCTCGAGCTGCGCGAGCGGTTGGACCAGATCTACGTCAAGCACACCGGCCAGGACGCGGACCAGATCCACCTCGACATGGAACGCGACAAATTCTTCCAGCCGGACGCGGCGGTCGAGTACGGCTTGATCGACCGGGTGATCGACTCGCACGACTTCAAAGCGGAGCCGGTCGGGTTCCGCGAGTAGCGGCGCCGACCGGCGCCGTGGCCTAGCCGAGCCGGCGCCAGGCCCAGAAGCCGGTGAGCGCCGCCGCGGTGGCGGTGAGGACCCCGATCACGCCGCCGCGCCGGGTCTCCGGTTCGGCGGCGGCGAAGGCGAAGGCCGCCGCGTCGGCGGCGTCGAGCACGGTGGCGACGAGAACCAGGGCTCGCAGCGTCTCGCGGTCGTCGCGGTAGGCGACGAGCAGCGCGCCCAGCGCCAGGTCGCGGGCGCCGAGCGACCTTGCCGAGGGCGCGGCCCGGGGCGCCGGGCTCGCCGAAGCCGAGTGCCCGCAGCGCCGGACCGGTGGCGAAGAAGGCGCCGGCGCCGACCGCGAGGCGCCCCGCGGCGCCGCCGAGGACGGCCTGGCTGGTCAGCGGATCGATCCGGTTGCGGCGCGGCATCTGCCGGAATCTAGCGCTCGGCATGATGGAGGGGTGGCAGAGGGCGACACGATCCTGCGGCTGGCCAGGCGCTTCGAGCAGACGCTACTCGGCGAAACCGTCGCCGCCACCGCCCCGAATCCCCGTGGCAAAGCGGCCCGGGTCGAACGCCTCGACGGTCAGCGGCTGGAGTCGGTCGAGGCGACCGGCAAGCACCTCGTCCTTGGCTTCGGCGAGCTCTCCCTGCACAGCCACCTGGGAATGAGCGGTGGCTGGCATATCTACGGACGTGGGGCTGCCTGGCGGCGGCCGCGGCGCTCGGCCTGGGCGGTGCTTACGAGCGAGCGCTGGGACGCGGTCCAGTTCGGCGGCCCGACGATCGAGGTGATGAGCGCGGCGAAGATGCGCCGCAACCCGCAGATCACCCACCTCGGACCCGACATCCTCGCCGAGGAATTCGACGAGGAGGCGGTGGTGGGGGCGCTGCGCGCCGACCCCGCCCGCGGCCTCGGCGACGCCCTGCTCGACCAGCACCTGGTCGCCGGGATCGGCAACATCTTCAAGAGCGAGGCCTGCTACGCCGCCCGGATCGATCCCTGGCGGCCGGTCGGCGACCTCTCCGAAGCGGAGCTGCGCGAGGTGATCGGCGACGCCCGCAAGCTGATGCTCGCCGCGGTGCAGAGCGGCCGCCACCCGTTCAAGGTCTACCGTCGCCGGGGCGGCGTCTGCCCCTCCTGCCGCGGCCCGGTCTCCTCGCGCGGCCAGGGCGACGCCAACCGCACCACCTACTGGTGTCCGCGTTGCCAGCACTGAGGCGGGGGTGGGGGAGGCGGGCGAAGCGTTCCGCCGCCGCTCCCCGCTCCGGCCCGCCCTCCGGGCGCCCGGCCAAGCGTTCGGCGCCCAAGCGCCCCGCTTCCTACTACCGGGTCGACGGGCTCGACCTGCGAGCGGAGATGGATCGGCTGCGGGGCCTGGCGGTCTTCGCCGGCGGGCCGCTGGCGGAGCGCGCCCCGGAGCTGAAGGTGCGGCGGGCGCGGCGGCGGCCGAACCGGCTCGGCTTTGCGGTCCCCAGCGAGTACCGGCTCTCGGTCACCGCCTACCCTGGCGCCCGCCCCGGCGACCTGCTGGAGACGCTGCTCCACGAGTTGACCCACCTCCACGTCGGCCGCGCCGCCGAGGCCCACGCCTGGCACGGCCGCACCTTCAAGGCGGCGCTGGCGCGGGCGATGCGCGAGGGCTACGGGGTCGACGGCCGCCCGCCCTCCCACAGTCGCCACGGCGACTACGCCGAGGCGATCGAGCGGGCCCGCGCCCTCGGCGGCTGACTGGGCGGGTCGGCCCACCCGACCGGATGGCTATCGTGGCGGCAATGGAAGGTGGGCGAAGCAGGGGCCGCCTGACCCTCGCGGCGCTGCTGACGCTGGCCACCGCGGCGGTCCCGGCGACGGGCGTGGCGAGCGCGAACGCGAGCGCCCCGGTCGGCGTGCCGGCCGGCCACTTCAGCGCCGCCCAGGCGAGCCGCTTCTGGACCCCGGCGCGGATGCGCAGCGCCCGCCCGCTCGAGGTCGAAGGTCCGGCCGCGGGCGCCGCCCAGGCCGCCGCCGCCCGCTTCGCCCGCCGCTCCTGGCATGCCTTCGCCGGGCAGCCGCGGCGGATCCCGGGGCGCGCCGCGACCGCCGAACCCTTCGCGACGCCCTCGCTCGCCTCCCATGCCGGTCCGCCGCGGCCGGTCGCCCCCGGCGCCGACTTCATCGAAGTCCCCGACCCCACCTCGGCTGCCTCGCGCGTCAACGGGGTCATCTTCATCGAAGAAGAAGGCGGCCTCGCCCGTTGCTCGGGGACCTCGGTCAACGCGCCCAACATGAGCGTCGTCTTCACCGCCGGCCATTGCGTCCACGACGTCAGCGGCCACCGCGGCCACTGGTACACCGGCCGCTGGACCTTCGTCCCCGGCTACCGCTTCGGCCAGCGTCCCTTCGGCGTCTTCCCGGCTCGCTGGCTCGACTCGACCAAGGTCTGGGTGAAGACCGGCAACGAGAACTTCGACGTCGCCGCCGCCGTGGTCGGCCGCAACGAACGAGGGCAGCGCCTCGCCGCCGCGGTCGGGGCGACCGGGATCGCCTTCGGCCTGCCGCCGAAGCAGAAGTTCGACGTCCACGGCTATCCGGTCGGCCTCCCCTTCAACGGCGAAACCCAGCGCCTCTGCACGGCGACGCCGTTCCTCGGCCACGACCCCGGCTCTTTCCTCTCCCCGGGCCCGCTCAACCTCGCGGTCGGCTGCAAGGTCACCGGCGGCGCCTCCGGTGGCGGCTGGACCCTGCCCGACGGCAGCCTCAACAGCGTCACCGACTACGGCTATCCGGAAGACCCGGAGTCCGACTTCGGCGCCTACTTCGGCCGCGAAGTCGCCGCCCTCTACCACCGGGTGGCGAACTTCAAGTGAGAGTGGTGGGGGAGACGACGCTGCGACGGGTCCCTCTGGCGGCCCTGCTGCTGGTCGCGGCGCTGGCGCTGCCCACCGCCGCCTCGGCGTCGGTGGCGCCGCAGCCGAGCCTGATCTTGAAGAGCGGCCACTACACCGTCCAGGTCGCCGGCCAGGAAGGGTCGGTGATCCTCGCCGTCAGCCCCTACGCCGAACCGGACATCTCCGGTCCCTACTCCTCGACCACCTACGTCACCCGCGGCAGCGTCAGCTCACACCGCCTGCAGGCGACCTTCGGCTCGCTCGGCTCGATCTCGATGCGCTTCCAGCCCTCGCCGAACAAGACCTGGAGGAAGCCGAACCGGCGTTGCAAGGGGAGTGGGCGCTTCCTCTCGATCAAGGGCACCTGGCATGGCAGCCTCCACTTCCGCGGTGAAGGCGGCTACTTGAAGCTGAACGCGAAGCAGGCGAAAGGGGTGGTCAACCGCGAGGCGCCGCAGTGCGAAAGCCAGGGCAGGGCCCGGGTGCCGCGCGCCGCCGGCCCCGCCGCCGGTCCGCCCGACCCCGCCGCTGTCCTCGCGCGGCCCTCGTCGGCGGCGCCCTCGTCCAGGCCGGCCAGCCTCCGCCACGGTGTCGAACCGAGCCAGGAAAGCTTCTTCGGCGAAGAAGTCCCCTACCTGGAAGCCGGCTGGCGCCACGCCGTCCACGGCGCCGACTTCTTCGTCGGCGCCGACTCCGACCAGAGCCACTTCATCTTCTCCGCCGAAGAATCCCTCGGCTCGCTGGCGATCTTCCGCTACGCCCAGGCCGACGCCGACTCCCACCGTTTCCGCGTCAACCGCGCCCTCACCCACGCCGACGTCCGCGCCCCCAAGCCCTTCCGCGGCCAGGCCCACTTCGGCGCCGCCCCCGACGGCTCCGCCACCTGGAGCGGCACCCTCACCGTTTCCGTACCCGGCGAGCCGCGCCGCCGCCTCACTGGCGGGCCTTTCGAACCGAAACTCGCCCTCGCCCCGGAACTCGCCTTCGCCTTCCTCCGCAGCCCGGCGAACGGGCAACTGGCCTCGAACCGCTGAGCGCCGCCGTCGCAGCGGGACCTCGCGGTCTCCACTCAAGGATCTCGTCACTGGCGTCGAAACGCTCCTGGTGCCCGAAATCAAGGAATCAAGGAGAACCCGGTGCGGAAGCCCAAACGCCTGACCCTGTCCATCCTCTTCGCCCTCGCCGGGTTGCTCGCCTTCGCGGGCGTCGCCAGCGCGGCAGTGACGACCTCGAACATCGTCTCGCCGAGCGGCCCTCACTTCTCGCTGTTCGACCAAAACGATCCGACGACCCTCACCGTCAGCGGCGAAACCAACGGCGGGGAAGGGGACGAAGTCGAAATCCGCTGCTGGTATGAAGGCGAAACCGAATCGAGCTTTGTCGAAGACGCGGTCCCGGTCAACGAAAGCGGCAACTTCAGCGTCGAGGTCAGCCCGGAGCGGATCGAGCAGAACGTCTGCAACCTGCGTGCGACCCCACAGGGGGTCCCCAACCCGAGCCCGGAAGAACTGCGGACCTCCTTCACCGGGCCGCAGCTGGCGACCTCCTATAGCGAGAGGCGCGAACTCGAAACCGGTCCGAACTCGGGCGTCAACGTCGACTTCTACGCCTGGGACCAGGGGCTGACCGCCGCCGCGGACTACAGCTCGATGGCCGATTGCGGGATCGAAGACCAGTTCCTCTTCGACTCCACCCAGACCGAGACGGCAGCGACCTTCTTCTGCAACGACTACTACTACATCGACCCCGAAGGTTCGAGGATCCAGGTCGACGGCGAGGACGCGTACACGCCGACGATGGTGGCCGACGAAAACGACGAAGCCCCGGGACTGCCGGACCTCGGATACAGCTATGACTTCGACCCGGCGACCGGCAACCTGACGATCCACGAGGTCGACCCGCTGCTCGAGTGCGGCGATGCACCAATTCCGCCGAGCAAAGCGAACTGCCCGACCCCCGAATCGGCCGGCGTCACCGACAATCGCACGATCGTCCAGGACCACGACGGGCACCTGATCACGATCAGCGACGAATTCGTCAGCACCGACGGCAAAGTCCACTCGCTCGAGCTGAAGCCGGAGAACGAACAGTTCTTCGCCGAGTCGCGCCACACGCCGCGCATTCATGGCGAAGAAATTGGCTACCGGTTCCCGGGCCAGGCCGGTTACTCGACCCACGCCGAAGGCGACGAGGTCAGCTTCGACTCGGCCGTGCCGAGCGTCACCTACGCGAAGCGCGAAGGGGCGCCGGACGGGGATACCGAAAGCGGCCGCGGCGCGATCATCCTCGACAGTCCCGCCAGCCCGGCGAAGTTCGACAACGTCAACGACGAACGCAGCGGCTTCTACTACACGCAGACCGCCAGTGTCCCCGCCGGCGGCTCGACCACGCTCCGCGCCGCCTACGCCTCGGCCTACACCGAAGCCGACCTGTCGAAACTGGTCGGCGAAGCCGAAGCGGCCTTCCGCCCGGCCCTGCCGGTCAAACCGATCGTGCCGCCGGTCGTCTCGACCCCGGCCAAGCCCGCTCCGGCCTCCGGCAAGTTCAAGGTCGGCAAGCTGAAGCTGAACAAGGCGAAGGGCACCGCGATCCTCACCGTCAACGTCCCAGGCGCCGGCACCCTGAAGCTCTCCGGCAAGAAGGTGAAGGCGGCGAAGGCGGTCACCAAAGCCGCCGGCAAGGCGAAGCTGAAGGTCGCCCCGAAGCTCGCGCTGGCGAAGAAGCTCGCCGGCGGCGGCGCGGCCAAGGTCGGCCTCAAGCTCTCCTTCGCCCCGGTCGGCGGCGCGACCACCAAGCAGACCCGCTCGGTGCGCCTGGTCCACAACTAGCGGCCGGCCCACAACCAGTGCTCGGGCGCCAGTCGTGACGGATCCCGTCGCGGCTGGCGCCCGCTCGTTTCACGGCCCGAGAGCCGACGCCCGGACTTGAACCGGGGACCCCTTCATTACGAATGAAGTGCTCTACCAACTGAGCTACGCCGGCGCGACGGCTCAATTTAGCGGGCCTGGAAGCAATCTCGCCCGCGTGTCGATTTTCGCTCCGTTCGTTCGTCGCCCAGGCAAACCGCAATTCGAATCGAGGAGAACGACATGAGCGGCACCTACACCTTCGACGTTTTCTCCAGCCTCGACGGCTACGGCTCCCACCAAGGGGATTGGGGCGGTTACTGGGGTAAGCAGGGCCCGGAGCTGCTCGACCGCCGCCTCGCCACCTATGACGCCGAGCAGCGGATGGTCTTCGGGGCCACCACCTACCGCGAGTTCGTCGAGATGCTGGCCGCGAGCAGCGAGGAACCCGAGGTTCTCGACCCCTGGGTCACCCGGCTGCGGAGCATGCCGGCGACGGTGGTGTCGAGCACTCTGCAGGAACCGCTCGACTGGCTGGGGGACGCGACCGTCGCGAGCGGCGACGCCGTCGACGTCGTCGCTCGGCTGAAGGAGGAATCCGAACTGCCGCTGCGCTCGCACGGCAGTCTCTCGCTGAATCGGGCGCTGATGGCCGCCGGCCTGGTCGATCGCGTCCAGGTGACGGTCTTCCCGGTGATCACCGGGGCGACCGGCCTGCGCCCGATCTTCGAGGGCGCGGCCGACTTCGACCTCGAGCTGATCGAGAGCCGGACCCTCGACGGCGATACCCAGGAGCTGATCTACCAGCCCACCCTCCACTGAGCGAGGCGGGCTCGCGCGACGGGACGCCGGCACGCGGTTCCGTCGCGCCCGGGCTCGATGATCCGCGGATGAGTCGCCGGCGACGCGAGTTCAAGAAGCGCGAGGAGCACGAGGTCGAGTTCTCGCGGATCGTCGCCTTCAGCGACGGGGTCTTCGCGATCGCGATCACGCTGCTGGTGCTGAACCTGGGGATCGGCGAGAACCTGCACGGGGAAAGCGTCGCCGAAGCGATCTGGGGCCAGCGGGACAACCTGCTCGCCTATGCGATCAGCTTCGCGGTGATCGGGCGCTTCTGGGTCGTCCACCACCGTCTGTTTGGCGAGGTGACCGGCTTCGACGGGCGGCTGATGGAGCTGAACATCGCCTACCTCGGTGCCCTCGTGCTGATCCCCTTCTCGACCCAGGTCCTCGGCGATCACGGCGGGACGACCGCGGCGGACGTCCTTTATGCGGGCAATCTCGCCCTCGTCTCGCTGCTCTCCTGGGTGATGGCCTACGACGCCCAGCGCGCCGGGCTGACCAGGATGGACGACGACGACGAGCGCGAGTACCGGACCCGCTCCTTCTTCATCATTGCCGTCTTCCTCGTCTCGATTCCAGTCGCCTACGTGGCGCCGGGCACGGCGCCGTTGATCTGGCTGGCGCTGTTCTTCGAGCCGACCAAACGCAGGCGCAATCGCAGCGGCCGGGACGCCGCGACCTAGGCGGGCTCAGCTGCGCGGGATCCGAAAGGCGAGCGAGCGGCCGGGGCGCGAGCAGCCGACCGAGAGGCCGCGCTGGGTGCGGGTGGCGAAGCAGCGGTAGCCGCGGATGGTGCAGGAGGAGTGCGAGGAGCCGGCGGCGGAGCAGGCGTCGTTGCGTTGCCAGCCGAACATCACTTCGCGCGCTTCGCCGCAGCCGATCGCCGAGGCGGTCAGGTCGGCCGCGTCGACCGCCTCGGTCTCGCATTCCTGGGCGACAGCGCCGGGCGGCGTGCCCTCAGGGGCGCCGGCGCGGTCCGGTTCGACGGTGGTTTCCGGGCCGCTCGTCCCCGAGCCACCGCCACAGCCCGCCGCCAACGGGGCGGCGAGTGACAGCAGCACGATTAGAAGAAGGGCGGGCCGGCTCACCGGCCGCAAACTACCCGCCGGCGGCCTCCTCACGCAGGCGCTGGTCGTGACGCAGGTGGCCGCAGACGGGGCAGTCGGGCTCCGGCACCACCTCTTCCTTGGTCACCTCCATCGTCCGCAGGTCGTAGAGGTGGGCGACGCCGAGGGTCGAGGGCTCGGCCATCCCGGTCAGCAGGTTCAGCACCTCCATCCCGACCTGGCCGCCAATGATTCCGCAGGCCGGCCCGAGGGTGGGGAAGGGGGAGCTTTTGCCGCGGGTCTGCTCGACCACCTCGTCGAACAACGGGTAGTCCCGCCGGTAGGAGATCTCCTGGCAGGAGTAGCAGCCGGTCTTGCCAGGGACGTAGAGCGGCCCCACCCGCGCCAGCGGGATCATGTTGCTCATCGAGACGTAGGGGATGCCGAGCTCGAAGCAGGCCGAGTTGCACCAGCGCTCGAAGTCGTGAGCCGGCCAGTCGGCGGCGTCGATGACGACGTCGGCGCCGTGGATGAAGTCGGCCACCTCGACCTCGCTCTCCAGGCGTCGTGCGGTCGAGGTGATCTTCATCCCCGGGTTGAAGGCGCGCAGCCGCGCCGCCGCCGCCTCGACCTTGAGCAGGCCGACGTCGGCCTCGGTGTAGAGGATCTGGCGGTTGAGGTTGCCGCGCTCGACCCGGTCGCCGTCGATCAGCCACATCTCGCCGACTCCGCAGCAGGCCAGCGCCCAGGCCGACCAGCCGCCGAGGCCGCCGACCCCGAGGACCGCGATCTTCGCCTCGCGCAGGCGCCGCTGGCACTCCGACGGGGTCAGGCCGGCCGGGCCGTCACCGAACCAGCGCAGCTGGCTGTCGAACCGTTCGCGTTCGGGCGGCGGGATCAGCTCGTCGTCGGCGGCGTCTTCGACCGCCTCCAGCTCGCCGAGCTGGGCGAGGGTGTCGTCGACGAGCTCGGCGCCGAACTCCTCGTGCAGTTGCTCCAGCGTGTGGGCGCCGTCCAGCGCCGCCAGCAGTCCCCGCTCGTTCTTGCCCGGCTTCTCGATCCTGATGTCGCCGCCGGCGCTTGGCCGGTGCAGGTAGACGTCGCCGTCGCTGGTGCGGATCAGTTCCGTGGTCCGCTTGATCCTCGGCTTCCTCAAAGCTCCCAAGTGCTTCCCCCGATCTAACCGTGGCCCGTCTTGCTGGAGACGGCTCTACTGATTGAGCAGTTTCGATCATTTAGCCCTCCAAACGCAAGGGGGAGGACGAGACGCGGTCTGCCTAACTTGCGAGTTCGCGGGCGCGGGCGAAGACGGCGTCGATCATCGGCACGGTCAGCTTGCCGGTGAAGGTGTTCTGCTGGCTGGGGTGGAAACAGCCGAGCAGGGTCCAGCGCCCGCCGCCAATCGCGGCCTCGGCGAGGTGGCCGAACTTCGGCCGCGGCCGGGGGACCTCGAGGCCGAGGGCGCGCGCGGCGCGGAGGAAGCCATCCCAGCCGAAGGAGCCGAGGGCGACGACGACGCGGGCGCGGTCGAGCAGCTCCAGCTCGCGCTCCAGGTACGGAAGGCATTCGTCGCGCTCGGCCGGGGTCGGCTTGTTGGCCGGCGGCGCGCAGCGGACGGTCGCGGTGACGTAGGCGCCTTCGAGCCGGAGGCCGTCGTCGCGGCTGACCGACTCGGCCTGGTTGGCGTAGCCGGCGCGGTGGAGCGCCGCGTAGAGCCAGTCGCCGGAGCGGTCGCCGGTGAACATCCGGCCGGTGCGGTTGGCGCCGTGGGCGGCGGGGGCGAGGCCGACCAGGGCCACGCTCGCCGCCGGATCGCCGAAGCCGGAGGCCGGCCGCGCCCAGTACTCCTCGCCGCGATAGCGCTTCGGTGGGTCGGCGGCGGCCGCCTCGCGCCAGGCGACCAGTCGCGGGCAGCGGCGGCAGGAGTGGACCTCGGCGGCCAGCGCTTCGAGGTCCGCCGCGCGGGCGGCGGCGGAACGCGGGGGCCCGTTGCCGGCCGCCGCGCGCTCGCTGTCCCCGCCCTCGCCGGCCGCGTCCCGCTGCCGCGAGCTCATAGGGTTCGCCGCCACATGTCCCGGAAAGCAATCACGTTCACCCTCCTCCTGCTCGCGGCGCTCGCGATCTTCGGCTGCGGGCGTGGCGGCAAGGGCGGCGAAGACACCGCCAGCGCCGCTTCCGACAAGGCCGCCGACGCCGCGATTCTCAACGGCATCCTCTCGCGCCAGCTTGGCGTCGTCGCCGCCTACCCGAGCGGCTACCGCGGCGAGCGTGGCGAAGCGCTGGCGCTGCTGCGCCAGTTCCGCGCCCAGGAACAGGAACATGCCGACGGAATCGTCAAGTCGCTGCGCGGCCTCGGCGAACCGGTCGATGCCGACCCGGAATTGATCGACCCGGGCCAGCTCGGCTCCCGCGACGACCGGCTCGACTTCCTCTACGAGATGGAAAGCGCGACGATCGACGCCGAGCAGGCGGCGATCGCCAAGCTGGTCTCGCCGGCGCCGCGGACGCTGCTGGCGGCTACCGCCGCCAACCAGGCCCAGCACCTGGTCGTGATCCGCCGCCTGCTCGACGAGCCGCCGCTGCAGACGGTCCCCGGGGCGTTCGAGAGCGGCACCACGCCGTTGCCTTAGCCCGATTGCCGTCGAGCTTAGGGGTCGTATAGACCCCTAAGCTCGACGGCGCTCGACGTTAGAAAAGAATTCCAGCGTGCCGCCGCCGGATGCGGGAAGATGCCGGCCGAATGACCGGGCCCCTCTACGCGATCGGCCGGTTTTGCGCTCGCCACCACTGGCCCGTTATCGGGGCCTGGTTCGTGCTCGCAATCGCCCTGCTCGCGATCAGCTCCGCCGCCGGCTCGAAGACGAGCGAAAACCTCACCCTGCCCGGGACCGGCTCGACGATTTCGACCGAACTGCTGGAAGAGCACCTGCCCGAACAGGCCTACGGCTCCAACCCGCTGGTCTTCGAAGCGCCGGCCGGGAAGAAGCTGAGCGAACCGAAGTACGCGACGGCAATCGAAGAAACGGCCGCGAACCTGGCCAAGCTGCCGAACGTCAACTCGGCCGAGAGCCCGCTGCAAAAGGGCTCGAAGACGATCTCCAAAGATCAGCGCTACGCCTACATCCCGGTCGTCCTCGCCGACGGCCCAGGCGAAATCAACGAAGAACAAGCGGAAGAAATCCTCGACACCGCGAAGCCGGTCGAAGCGGCTGGCGCCAACGCCTCGATCGGCGGCTACGTCGGCCAGCAGCTCTCCAAACCGTCGACCGAGTTCGCCGAGGTCGTCGGCCTGGTCGCGGCGGTGATCATCCTCCTCTTCGCCTTCGGCACGGCGACGGCGATGATGCTGCCGATTGTCTCCGCTGTGCTCGGTCTGCTCTGCACCCTCTCGATCATCAAATTGCTCGAGCACGTGCTGCAGGTGCCGGGCGTGGCGGCGACGCTGGCGACGATGATCGGCCTCGGGGTCGGCATCGATTACGCGCTGTTCATCGTCACCCGGCACAAAATCCAGCTCGGCGAAGGAATGGAGCTGCGCGAGTCGATCGCCCGCGCCACCGCCACCGCCGGCGGCGCCGTCGTCTTCGCCGGCTTCACGGTGATGATCGCCCTGCTCTCACTCGCCTTCGCCGGCATCCCCCTGGTCTCGACCCTCGGCTACACGGCGGCGGTCGCGGTCGTCGTCGCCGTCTGCGCCGCGGCGACCCTGCTGCCGGCGATGCTCGGGGCGCTCGGCCCGCGGATCAACAGCCTCCGCGTCCACTTCGGCAAGACCCACCCGGACGATAAGAAGCCGCACGGCTGGCTGCGCTGGGCGGACGGGGTCTCCAACCGGCCCTGGCGCTCGACGATCGCCGCCCTCGTCGTCCTCTTCGTCCTCGCCCTGCCGATCTTCCAGCTCGAGCTGGGTCAGAACGACATCAGCGCCCTGCCCAAGGACTCGACCTCGCGCGAAGCCTTCGAGGGGCTGAAGGCGGGCTTTGGCCCCGGCGTCTACGGGCCGCTGCTGATCTCCTCCGAATTCGCCTCGCCGGAAGAAGCGAAGCAGGTGCTGCCGCAGCTGCAGAAAGCGACCGGCGCCACCGACGACGTCGCCGCGGTCACCGAACCGACCTGCGACCAGACGGGGACCGTCTGCGTCTACACGCTGATCTCCAAATCGGAGCCCTGGAAGGACGAGACCGTCGACCTGGTTGAAAACCTCCGCAACGAAGTCATCCCGGGGGCGCTGGAGGGGACCAAGGCGAATTCCTACGTCGGCGGCCAGACCGCCGGCTACATCGACCTGGCGACGAAGATCGCCGACAAGCTGCCGCTGATGATCTTCATCGTCGTTGCCCTCAGCTTCTTTGTCCTCTTGGTCGCCTTCCGCTCGCTGCTGGTGCCGATCAAGGCGGCGGCGATGAACCTGATCTCGGTCGCCGCCGCCTACGGCGTCGTCACCGCGGTCTTCCAGCTCGGCTGGGGCGTCTCGCTGATCGGCCTCGACCACGCGATCCCGATCGTCAGCTTCGTGCCGCTGCTGATGTTCGCGATCCTCTTCGGCCTCTCGATGGACTACGAGGTCTTCCTCCTCACCCAGATGAAGGAACACTTCGAGGAAACCGGCGACGCCCGCGCCGCGGTCGTCCAGGGGGTCGCCAACACCGGCCGGGTGATCACCTCGGCGGCGGCAATCATGGTCTGCGTCTTCACCAGCTTCGTCCTCGTCTCCGACCCGGTCGTGAAGGAGTTCGGGGTCGGCCTGGCGGTGGCGATCGCGATCGACTCGACCCTGGTCCGCTGCCTGCTGGTGCCGGCGGTGATGACGCTGATGGGCAAATGGGCCTGGTGGCTGCCGGCCTGGATGGAGAAGGTCGTGCCGAAGTTCAGCATCGAGGGCGAGGAGTACTTCGCCAAGCGCGACGCCGAAGCTGCCGCCGCAGCGCCCGCTCCCGCCGCCGACTGAGCCTCTCCGCCGAGCGAAGCTCGGCTCCCCAGTTTCTCCCGTCGGAGCGGGTCTTTTAGGTCTCCGCGCCGTATACCCCTGCCTGGGCGCCCTTTGGAAACTTGAGGTTCTCTGTTGTTTTCCTTGGTCTAGCTGTGTATAAAACCGCTGCGGGAATAGATAACTTTTCTGAAGAAAGACAAGCTTTTGGGAAAGGGCTTGTCCTGGAGGAGGCGATGGGACGCTTGCAGGGGTGTGCCGGGATTGGCCGTAGCTCGAAGACGCTCTGGCTGGGCGTGATGGCGCTGCTTGTCGCTTTGGGGACGTGTAGGAGCGTCCTCGGTCTCGCCGCCGCCGCACCGCTGCCGGCGACTCCGCTGGAAGTCGCCCCCGGGGTTCCCGGAAACGGCCGAGCCTGGGAGCTCGTCACCTCCGAAGAACCGAGCTCGGCGATCGTCTACCCCGAAGGGATTGCCAGCTTCGTCGCGCCCTCCGGAAACAGGGCCCTCTACGTGACGCTGGGGAAGCTGCCCTCGGCGCCGGAGCAGGAATGGCTCTTCAACACGAACCTCGCAACCCGCGGAGATTCCGGCTGGACCGACGCCTGGGCGCCGCGGCCGAACGCGGAAGCCGACGACCCGTACTTCGAAGCCGTCGACGGAGACCTCGGCGAAGCGATCAATCTGGTCTACCTCCCGAACGGCCAAGCCGCGTACCAGCGGGTCGCAGCGGATGGGTCGGCAACCGTCATGGCCACCGCTCCCAGCGGAGGACTCGGCTTCGTTGGCGCTTCGGAAGATCTGCGTCGCCTGTATTTCAGCTCGTCGGCGCATCTGATCCCGGCCGACGCCGAACGCACCTCCGGGGCGTCGATTTACGAGGCCGATGCTTCCGGGACCCACCTCGTCGATGTCGACGGCGTCGGCCACCCGCTCTCCGATTGCGGTTCCGACCCGTTGACGGGCGGGCAGCTCCCGGACGGGGGGGTCTCGACCGACGGTCGCCGGATCTATTTCAGGACCCAACCCGGCTGCTCCGGTCCAGCCGAGGTCTATCTCGCCGGAGCTGGCTCAGCCCCGGTCGAGGTCTCCGCCTCGCGCTGCGACCTCGCCGATTGCGGGCCCGAAGCGGACGTCAGCCTCGTCGCGATGACCCCCGACGGCTCCGAGGCCTACCTCAGGACGACGCAGCGGCTCACCGACGACGACACCGACTCCCGCAACAGCCTCTATCGCTACAACGCAGACGGCGGCGACTTGACCTTGCTCACGCCCAGCTCGGCTGATCTGACCGGGAACGCTGGGGTCGTGGCATCCGCGGACGGCTCGGCTGTCTTCTTCACCAGTGGAGTGGAAGGCGCGATCGGCGAAAGCCTCTTCGAGATCGACTCGAGCGGCCTGCATCGGCTCCCGATCTCTCAGCCACAGGGATTGGAAGTCTCCTTCGACGGCCACGTCGTCGTCGTCGAAACCGAAGCCGCCCTGCTCCCGCAGGACACCGATTCGGCCAGGGACGTCTACCGCTATGGCGATCGAGACCAGCGACTGACGCTCGTTTCGGCCGGCGGGGGCGGCGATCAGCCGGCGTTCATCGCGAGCGAATTCGGCCGAACGGAACTCCGGCTTCCCCCGGACGACCCGGCCCGGTCGATCTCGGCCGACGGCAGCCGGATCTTCTTCACCACCGCGGAAGCGCTGGTGCCACAAGACCGCAACCAGGCCTCGGACGTCTACGAGTGGCAGGACGGTTCGCTGAGCCTGGTCAGCGCCGGAGCAGGCGAAGAAGACTCCGTCCTCGACGGCGTGACTCCGGACGGATCGAGCGCCTTCTTCTCGACCGCGGCGACGCTCCTGCCGAGGGATCGCGACGGTGGCGAGCGGGACATCTACGTGGCTCGGACCGGCGGAGGCTTCCCAGAACCAACTTCGCCGCAGTGCCTGAGCGAAGCCTGTGCCCTCGCCCTCCTTGCTCAGGGCCCTCCAGCGCGGCCGGCTGCGCGCAGTGCCACCTCCGCTGTGCGGATCCGAATCGGCCGGGTCGACGCGGCGGATCGCCGTCGCATCGCCGCCACCGGCTGGCTCGCCCTGCTCGCCGAAGTTCCGCGGCGTGGCGACCTCCAAGCTGAGGCGAGAGCCGGCATCGGCGGACGGGTGCACATCGTCGCCGAGACCAGGATCAAGGTCACTTCGCCGGGCCCCGTGCGTTTGCGCACGCGGCTCTCCCAGCTGGCTCGATCCCGTCTCGCCGCCGGACGAAGCCTGCGTCTTCACCTGCGGCTGAGGCTCGGACACGGCGTCCCAACCGCGCGAATGCGGATCGAGCTCGGGGGCTCGCGATGAGGGCACGGGTCGTATGGGTTTGTGGCCTCCTCGCGATCTTCGGGTCGCTGGGGGTGGCCGACGCCGACGCCACGCTGGTGATCCCGCCGGGCTCGGTCTCGGTCGAGACCTACGGCGTCGACGGTCAGCCCGAAGCCCACGCCGGCGCCCATCCGGACCGCTTCGTGCAGCGCTTCGAAATCTCCCAGGCACCAGGGGCCGAAGAAGACGCGAAGAATCTGACGATCGAGCTCCCGGCCGGGCTGACTGGCGATCCGCGGGCGACTCCTTATTGCCCCCGGACGAAGCTCGAGGTCCTCTTCACGGCCGAATGCCCGGCCGACTCCCAAGTCGGCGTGTTTCGTCTGGAAGGAGAAAAAGGGCCAAAGATCTTCAACCTGCCACCCGGCCCGAACGAAGCTGCCACGTTCGGGATGGTCTACAACGCGCCGATCGTCTTCAGCGGCAAGCTCCGGCCCGCCGACCAAGGTCTCTCGCTGTCGCTTTCGAGGTCCGACCCGTTCAAGCTCTTCGGCGCGGGAGGGACCTTCCTCGGCGGCACGATCGAACTCTGGGGGGTCCCGGCCGACCACCAGGCCGAAGCGGGGCTGATCCCCCGCCGGGCGCTGCTGACCACCCCGACCCGCTGCGGCGAACCGATCAGCTCGCTGATCGAACTGCATACCTGGCAGAACCCCGAAACCCCGATCACCGCGTCGGCGAGCACCGGCATGCCGCTCACGGGCTGCAGCGAACTCCCCTTCGACCCCAGCCTCCGCTTCGAATTGGAACACCCTGTCAGCGACTCCCCCAGCGGCACCCGGATCGCGATCACGATGCCGCCCGAAGCGAGCGACCCGAACGCTCGTGCGCAGTCGCAGATCGAAGGCCTGCGGCTCGACTTCCCTCCCGGAATGACCGTCTCTCTCGGCGCGGCCGCCGGAATCGGGGTCTGCAGCGACGCCCAGTTCGGCCTCGCTCCCGAAGCCGAACCCGCCTGCCCGCCCTCCTCGAGGGTGGGATCGGTCGAGCTCGAGGTACCTTCGCTGGAAGGGCCCCTGCAGGGAACCATCTACCTCGGCCAGGAACGTCCCGGTGAACGCTTCCGCCTGCTGATCGCCGCCTCCGGCGCCGGCTCGACGATCAAGCTCGCCGGCGCCCTGCACGCCGACCCCGCCACCGGTCGCCTCAGCGCCTCGTTGAGCGGTTTCCCGCAGGCCCCGTTGGAAGAGATGACTCTGCACCTGAACGGCGGCCCCGGCGCCCTGCTCGCCACCCCGCTCCCCTGCGGTGCCGCCACCGCCACCGCCACCCTCACCCCCTACAGCGGCACCGCGGCAGTCAAGCGGGAAGCCAAGGTGGCGCTGGCGCCCACCGCTGGCGGTGCCTGCCCGGGCGCCAAGCTGCCCTTCTCACCGCGCTTCGAAGGCGGCAGCACCAACGCTCGCGCCGGTCAGAGCACCGGCTTCACCACCACGGTGCGTCGGGCCGACGGCGAAGGGCTGACCTCGCGGGTGGAAGTGCCGCTGCCGGAGGGGATGAGCGCCGACCTGGGCGGGGTGCCGCTCTGCGGCAAGGCCGCGGCCGAAGCCGGCACCTGCCCGGCGGCGAGCCGAATCGGGGCCGCCGTCGCCGCGCTCGGCCCCGGTGCGACTCCGGCCGTCGTCAACGGCGGCATCTACCTGACTGGCCCCTATCGCAAGGCGCCCTTCGGCCTCTCGATCGCCTTCCCGGCCAAGGTCGGCCCCTTCGACCTCGGCCAGATCGCGGTCCGTGCCGCCCTCACAGTGGATCCCCAGAGCGGCCGGGTGACGGTTCTCACCGACCCGTTGCCGACCAGCGTCGAAGGCATCCCGGTGCGCTTCCGCGAGATCGGCCTCGACCTCGACCGCAAGGGCTTCCTGCACAACCCGACCGGCTGCTCGGCCCGCAAGCTGACCGCAACCTTCCGCTCCGCCGAAGGGGCGAGCGCCAAGGCCTCGACTCCGTTTGCGATCAGCGGCTGCGTCGATCTTCCCTTCAAGCCGAAGTTCTCGCTCGCCCTCGAGGGCCGCTCGCAGCTGCACGCCGAAGGGCGTCCCGGCCTGCGGATCGCGGCCCGGCTCCCCGCCGGCGGCGCCAACCTGCGCTCCTCGCGGATCTCCCTGCCGAAGCTGATGCACTTCACCGGCAAGGGGTCGCTCGAACTCTGCGCCCGCGGCGCCGCCGAGGAAGGGCGCTGCGGCAAGAACGCCCGGATCGGCACCGCCCGGGGACGCACCCCGCTCCTCGGCAAGCCGATGAAGGGCTACGTCTATTCGGTCCAGCCGCAGGGCAAGGGCTCACCGGGGCTGCTGGTCGACCTGCACGGCTCCGGCATCCGGGTCGAGCTGCGGGGAACCACCGAGACCGACCACGGACACCCGGTCACCACCCTCGCCGGGATCCCCGACTTCCCGCTCTCCTCCTTTGCGATGAGCCTGCGCGGCGGCAAGCACGGCGCCCTGACCCTGGCCGGCAACCCCTGCGCGCACAGCCTCCGCGCCCCCCTGCGGCTGGTCGGGCACAACGCCGCCGAACGGCGCCCGACGGTGCCGATAGCGGTCCCCTGTCGGCGCCATGGGTAGGGGCCTGGAGCAGGTCTCCCGGGGCACTCGGACTGCCGGTTGGGCAGTCTCGGTTGAACTCGTCGCGGTACGTATCTGTCCATATTCGAATGAACGTAGCGGTTCGTGTTCCCTTGAAATTCCCTGTTTAGCAGGCATCTTCGCGAACTTCGAAGAGAACGAGGAGCGCTCGTTTGACTTTGTGGTCCGCGTATGTTCTTATTCTTCTCCCTTCGGGAAATGCTCCGAGCAGGGAGCGTGGGAGCCCGGAGGTTGGGAAGCGATTGGTCAAACGGCCTCGGCAGGGGGTGCCTGGATAGTTGCGCGTGCCTGGAGTCAGCATCCGATGAAGTCTCGGAGCCAGTGGGTCTGGCTGGCCGTCTTCGCGGGGCTGGCGAGCGCAGGGGTCGCTTCCGCGGCGGTCGCGCCCGGCACCCCCGTCGAAGTGGCGGCGGGGGTGCCGGGTCACGGCCGTACCTGGGAGGTGGTCACCCCCGAAGAAGTGAGCTCGGCCTTCCTCTTGCCGAGCGAATTCGCGCCGAGCAAGGACTACGTCTCCAACAGCGGGGAACGGGTCGTCTTCCAGGCGGTCGGAAAGCTCCCCGACGCCCCCGAGCAGGAATTCCTCAGCACCGAGAACTATTCGACGAGGGGGGACGGGGGTTGGGACGACGCCTGGCTGTTTGCTCCGAATTTCGCCTATTTCCCCACCCTCGTGGACGTCGATCCCGCCCTCGACGAGACGCTTTGGACCGGCCGCCAGCCGAACGGCGAAGAGGCGTTATTCCGGGCTTCCCTCGACGGCACCTTCACGACCCTGGTCAGCTTCCCCGCCTCCAAACCGAATTTGCCCCTCAGCTTCGTCGGCGCATCCGAGGATCTCAGCCGCGTCTTCTTCGCCACCGCTGCGCACCTCCTGCCGGCTGACGCCGCCCGGACCTCAGGCACCTCGCTCTACGAAGTCGACGCTGCCGGCGCGCGCCTTGCCGACGTCGACGCCGCCGGCCAGCCGATCTCGGACTGCGGCTCGACCGAGCCCCGGCTGGAAGAAGGGACGACCGCCCGGCTCGTCTCCGCCAACGGCAGGCGGGTCTTCTTCACCGCCAACCCCGGCTGCGCGGGCCCGGCCGAGGCCTTCATGCGCGAGGACGGAACCAAAACCGTCGAGATCTCGGCCTCGCAGTGCGACCTCGCCGACTGTGGGCCCGAATCCGACGTGAGGCTGCTCGGTGCGACCGCCGACGGCGAGAGCGCTTACCTGGCGACCGCGGAGCGGCTCACCGACGAAGACACCGACTCGGCGGAAAGCCTCTATCGCTACGACGTCGCCAGCGGCAACCTGACCCTGTTGACTCCGAGCGCGGCGAAACTCGGAGAATTTCGTTCCCTGACGCCGTGCGACGACGGTTCGCGAGCCTACTTCGCTGCCAGCGGAGAAAGCGGGAGTGGACTGTTCCTCGCCGGTCCTGGCGGCCTGCAGCAGATCGTCCCCGCCTTCCCCTCGTCGCCACTGCAGGTCTCGGCCGACGGGCGCTACGCGGCCTTCGTCACCAGCGCCGCGCTCGACCCTCGCGACACCGATTCGAGCCCCGACGTCTATCGCTTCGACGCCGCGACCGGCAAGTCGACGCTGGTCTCGGTGGGGCAGGTTGGAGGGGAGGGCTCGGTCGCCGCCAGCCTCTTCGGCGAATACGAAGGTGCGCTGAAGACGGCCTCGAACCAGCCCGCGCGGGCGATGTCCGAGGGCGGCAACGAGGTCTTCTTCCAGACGCCGGAAAGGCTGCTGGCCGAAGACCGCAACGAAGTCTCCGACGTCTACGAGTGGGACGAAGGCAGCCTCAGCCTGATCAGCTCCGGGACCGGTGAAGCCGGGTCCTTCTTCCTCGGGGCCAACGCCGCCGGCTCGACCGCTTTCTTCGAGACGGCGGACACGCTGGTGCCGCGCGATCGGGACGGCGGCGAGCGCGACATCTACACGGCCCGGATCGGCGGCGGCTTCCCGGAACCGGCGCCTCCCGCCGGCTGCCAGGGCGGATCGTGCCACGGAACCGCACCTTCCGCTTCGCCTCGCCCGGCGGCCAGGAGCACGAAAGGCCCCAGGCACATCGTCATCGGCCCGGTCGACTCCGCCGCTCTGCGACGCATCGCGGCGAGCGGCCGGATCGACCTCCTGGTCGAAGCGCCGCGGCAGGGCCGACTCTCCGCCCGTGCCACCGCGAAGCTGGGTGGGCACTCGCGGGTGGTCGCGGAGACCGGCATGAAGGTCGCCGCTCCGGGTCCGTTGCTGCTGCGGATGCGCCTCTCCCCGGCGGCGCGGGAGCTCCTCGCGGCAGGGCACGACCTGAGGTTGAAGGTGGGCGTGCGACTGGGCGAGGCGAAGGGGGGAGTCCGGCTGCTGCTGCGAAGTCGGCCGGGGGCGAGGCGGCGCCCGCGGAGCGGGGCGGTGGCGAGGCGGCTCGCGGACTCCGCCGCGCCCACGGACTCAGCGCCGAGCCCGAGTGTCGTGGAGTCGGGCCCGGCTGCCACGACGTCGGGCCTGGTGATTTCCCCCGGCTCGGTCGGCCTGCAGACCCTCGACGCCGCTGGCCAGCCGGATTCGCGCGCCGGCAGTCACCCCGACCGTCTCGTCCAGGGAATCCAGATTGAACAGACCGGGGTCGAAGAAGACGTCAAGCAGCTGGTGATCCGGTTCACCGCCGGAGTCAGCGGCGATACCGGAGCGACCCCGTTCTGCCCGCGGGCGACGATTCAGGAAATCGAACCGGAATGCCCGGCCGACACCCAGGTCGGCGTATTTCTCAGTGGCAGCGAACCGAGTCAGATCTTCAACGTCGCCCCGGGTCCAAACGAAGCGGTCACCTTCGGGGTGGGCACCCGTATCCCGTTTCTCCTCAGCGGCCGGCTGCGGCCCGGCGATCAAGGCCTGACGCTTTCGAGCACCCGGATCGATCCCCTCAAGTCCTTAGGCGCCGGCCTGGACGCCCATGGCGGCACGATCGAACTCTGGGGCGTCCCGGCCGATCACCAGACCGGCGTCGGTTCGCCGCTTCCCCGTCGCGCCCTCCTCACCACCCCGACCCGCTGCGGCGAGCCGCTCACCTCCCTGCTCGAAGTGCGTACCTGGCAGAACCCCGAAACGCTGGTGACGAGCGAAGGGAGCACCCACGAGCCACTCACCGGCTGCTCGGAACTGCCCTTCGACCCGAGCCTGCATTTCGAGCTCGGCAACCCGCGGGCCGACTCCCCGACCGGCACCCGGATCGCGATCGCGATGCCACCCGAACCCACCGACCCGAGCTCCCGGGCCCAGTCCCAGATCGAAGGCCTGAAGGTGGACTTCCCGGCGGGGATGTCCGTCTCCCTCGGCGCGGCGGCCGGCATCGGCGTCTGCAGCGACGCCCAGTTCGGCCTCGACTCCGAAGCCGACCCGAGCTGCCCACCCTCCGCGAAGATCGGCTCGCTCGAACTGAAGCTCCCCGCCCTGGGAAGGCCGCTGCCGGGCGCCATCTACCTCGGCCAGGAACGTCCCGGAGAACGCTTTCCCCTGTTGCTTGCCGCCGCGGCGCCCGGCAGCTCGATAAAGCTCGCCGGCACCCTGCGGGCCGACCCAGCCACCGGCCGGATGAGCGCCTCGCTGCGCGACCTCCCGCAAGCTCCCTTCGAGGAAATCTCGCTCAACCTCGACGGCGGGCCCGGCGCCCTCCTGGCGACCCCGCTGGGCTGCGGCACCGCGACCGCCACCGCCACCCTCACTCCATACAGCGGCACCGCGGCGGCAAGGCGCGAAGCGAAGGCCGCCCTCGAACCGACTGCGGGAGGGCTCTGCACCGGGGCCAAGCTGCCCTTCTCGCCACGCTTCGAAGGCGGCAGCACCAACGCCCGCGCCGGCCAGGCGACCGGCTTCACCACGACGGTCACCCGGGCCGACGGGGAAGGGCTGACCTCGCGGGTGGAAGTGCCGCTGCCGGAGGGGATGAGCGCCGACCTCGGCGGAGTGCCGCTCTGCGGGAAGGCCGTTGCCGACGCCGGTGCCTGTCCCGGGGCGAGCCGGATCGGCAGCGCCGTCGCGCAACTCGGCCCCGGTCCGCAGCCGGCGACCATCGACGGCGGCATCTACCTCACCGGTCCGTACCGACACGGGCCCTACGGGCTGGCGATCGCCTTCCGGGGAGCGGTCGGCCCGTTCGACCTGGGCGAGTTAGTGGTCCGCGCCGCGCTGCAGATCGACTCGAAGAGCGGTCAGGTGACGGTCGTCACCGATCCCTTGCCGACCAGCGTCGAAGGCATCCCGGTGCGCTTCCGGCAGGTCGGCCTCGACCTCGATCGCAAGGGCTTTCTCCACAACCCGACCGGCTGCTCGGCCCGCAAGCTGACGGCCAGCTTCCGCTCAGTCGAAGGAGCCAGCGCCACGGCCTCGACCCCGTTCGCGATCAGCGGCTGCGTCGACCTTCCCTTCAAACCGAAGTTCTCACTCGCCCTCGAGGGCCGTTCGCAGCTGCACGCCGAAGGGCGCCCGGGTCTGCGGATCGCGGCCAAGCTCCCTGCCGGCGGCGCCAACCTGCGCTCCTCGAAGATCGTTCTGCCGCGCCTCTTCCGCTTCACCGGGAGGGGGGCGCTGGCACTCTGCGCCCGCGGCGCGGCCCTGGAAGGGCACTGCGGCAAGGACGCCCGGATCGGCACCGCCGAAGGCCACACGCCGCTGCTGAAGAAGCCGATGAAGGGCTACGTCTATTCGGTTCAACCGAAGGGCAAGGGCGCTCCGGCGATCTGGGTCGAACTCCGCGGCGGCGGCATCGAGGTCCAGCTCCGGGGCGGCACCTCGACCGAACACGGCCACAAGGGGTCGAAGCACGGCCACCCGGTCACCACGCTCGCCGGGATCCCCGACTTCCCCCTCTCCTCCTTCCAGATGGACATCCGTGGCGGCAAGCACGGGCCCCTGGTGCTGAGCGGCAACGCCTGCGGGCGCCGTCTCCGCGCCTCCCTGCAATTGATCGGCCAGAACGCCGCCGAACGGCGCCCGACGGTGCCGATCGCAGTTCCCTGCGGGCGCCATGGATAGAGGGCGGGAGCCCTCCCCCGGCGACAGCCGCAGGACCCTGCTTCGCTGGGGCGCCGACCTCGTCGTTGCCCATCCGCGGCGCATCGCTCTGCTCTGGGCGCTGGTGATCGGCGTCCTCTCGGTCTTCGGGCAGAGGCTCGAAAGCGACGTCTCGACCCGGCCGATCTACGTCGGCGGCGGCGCCGCCGAGCGCGCCCACGAAATCTCGCGGCGCGAATTCGGCAACGAAGAAGCCCTGGTCGTGATGCTGCGCGGGCCAGCCCCGCAGGTCGAACGGCAGGGGCCGCGCCTGGTCGAAGCCCTGAAGGCCTCCCCGCAGACGCTGGTGATCTCACCCTGGAGCTCGAGCGGCTCGATTCAGGGGCTGCACCCGAAGCCCGGAGTCGCCGCGGTCCTGGTCAGCATCGGCCAGACCTCCTCGGCGCCGAACGCGGACATCGTCCCGACGGTCCGCCAGAAGATCGCCGCAACGGTCTCCGACCCGGTCCGGGTAAACGTGGCCGGTGGCCCGGCGGTGATCGATTCGCTGCGCGCCTCGGTCAAGCGCGCGACCTCGTTCGGCGAGCTGCTGGCGATCCCGGTGCTGCTGCTCGTCCTCCTGCTCGTCTGCCGCTCGGTCCTGGCGGCGGCGATCCCGGTCTGCGTCGGCGGGCTGATCGTCTGGTCGACGCAGGGGATCCTCGACATCTTCGCCGGCTTCACGGCAATCGACTCGATCGCGATCGGCGCCTCGGCGATGTTCGGCCTCGGCCTCGGCGTCGACTACTCCTTATTAGTCATCTCGCGCTTCCGGGAGGAGCGCGAGAGAGGCACGGAGGTGGAGGCCGCGGTCCACGCGACGGTGCTCGCCTCGGGGCGGTCGATCCTTCCCGCGGGCGGTGGCCTGATCCTGGCGATGCTGGTCTCGCTTCTCGTCCTGCCGGGCTCGCTGGTGATCTCGATCACCCTGGCGGTGATCTCGGCGGCGGTGTTGAGCGTGGTTTCGGCGATGCTGCTGAGTCCTTCGATCCTGGTCCTGCTCGGCTCGCGGATCGATCGCTGGGCGCTGCCGCGCCGCCGCGCCCGCGGCAGCTTCGCCCTCGGCTGGTCGCGCGGCCTCTCGAGCCGACCGGTGGTCGTCCTCGGGATCGTCTTCGCCCTCTTCGTCTGCGGCGCCTTCGCCTTCGCGCTCAAATCCGACACCGGCAGCGTCGCCCAGCTGCCCAAGGACGATCCCGGGCGGCTCCAGGAGGAAAACATCGAGCGTCAGCTGGGCCCGGGCTGGGTGGCGCCGTTCGAAGTGGTCGTCACCTCCGAAGACGGGCCAGTGACGACGTCGAAGCGGCTGAACGCGCTTGCCGCCTTCCAGCACCGGGTGGAACGGTTCCCCGGGGTGGAGGCGATGGCGGGCTTCGCCGGGCTGGAAAAGACGACCGCCCAGCTCGCCTCGGCCGAAAAGGGCTACTCCGGCCAGCAGAAGGGGCTGCGCAAGATCGACCGTGGCCTCGCCGGGACCCAGAAGGGGGCCGAGCAAACCACCGCCGGCTTCGGCCGGGCGGCAAGTGGCGCCTGGCAGATCAACGACGCGCTCGGCCAGGCACACGAAGGCTCGGGACAGCTGACCGACGGGCTGCGGCAGACCTCTCGCGGGTCGCAGCGGCTGACCGGCGGGGTCGGGCAGGCGAGCGAAGGCAGCAGCAAGCTGACCGAAGGGGCCTCGAAGGCGACGAACGGCGCCGGTCAGCTGGCCAGCGCGGTGGTGAAAGCGAGGAAGAAGTCGGTGGAAGCGGTGCAGAGCTCGAAGCCACTGCGGAACGCGCTGCGTTCGGGCGAACGGATCCTCGACGGGGCGCCGCTGGCGGGGGCCGAGGAACAGCTCGGCACCGCCTGGCAGGCGCTGCAGAGCATGACCAGCGGTCGCGAAGACCCCCGCTACGCGGAAGCGGTCGAAGCGCTCCGCCAGGCCAGCCGTGCCGTCTCCGGCGTCGATCCCGAAAGCGGCGAAGAAGCCGAAGCAGGCGGCGCCGCGGTGTCGGCGAGCGTGCGGCGGGCGATGGGCCAGTTCAACCTCGCGCTCTACCTCTCCGAAAAGCAGGAAAAGAGCGGCCGTAAGGCGACCGACGGGATGGCCAAGCTGGCCAAAGCCTCGAAGAAACTCGAACACGGGCTCGGCAAGCTGCTCTCGCACAGCCGCGAACTGAGCTCCGGACTCGACCGGCTCTCGCGCAACGGCCAGCGCCTGCCGCGGGGCCTGCTGCGGCTGGTGGCGGGGGCCGGCGACCTCACCGGCGGTCTCGGCGAAATCGAAAACGGGACGGAAGGGCTGGCCGGCGGCCTCGACGGTGGCTCGCAGGAATCGCAGCGGCTGGTCAGCGCGATCGGGCGGCTCCATGCCGGGGTGGAAATGCAGCGCACGCCGGGCTCGAACAGCCTCCAGGAACGCTCACCCGGGCTCTTCCGCTCCGGCTACTTCTTCCTCGCTGGCCTCGACGGCAGCAAGCCCGAACAGCGCAACCAGGCCGGCTTCCTAGTCGACATCGCCAACGGCGGCGGCGCCGCACGGATGCTGGTCATCCCCAGGGAAGGCCCCGGCAGCGACGGGGTCGCCGCGACGACCGACCGCCTCGACTCCGCCGCCGCCCGTCTGGCCCGGGAAACCGGCACCGAAGCCGTCGTCGGCGGCCTGCCGCCGAGCCTGATCGAGCTCAACTCGACCCTCCGCGACGAGGCGGTGCCGGCGCGACTGGTGCTGGCCCTGGTCAGCATCGTGATCCTCCTCGCGGTCACCCGCTCGCTGGCGCTGGCCTTGCTCGGAGCCCTGCTCAACCTGCTGACGGTGAGCGCCACCTTCGGCCTGCTGGCGATCTTCTTCAACAGCTCGATCCTCGGCGGCCCGGGGTACGTCGACACCTCGGTGATCCCGGCGGTGGTCGTGCTCACCTTCGGCCTCGCGATCGACTACGAGGTGTTCGTCTTCGCCCGGATCCGGGAGGAGTACCTGCGAACCGGCTCGACTCAGCAGGCGATAACCGACGGACTGGGCAGCACCGCCCACGTGATCAGCGGCGCGGCGATGATCATGATCTCGGTCTTCCTCGCCTTCTCGGTCTCCGACCTGCTGGCGATTCGCAACCTCGGCGTCAGCCAGGCGCTCGGCGTCTTCATCGACGCCTTCATCATCCGCTTCGTGATCCTGCCCGCGGCGATGCGGGCGCTGGGCGACCGCTGCTGGTGGATCCCGAAGTGGCTCGACCGGATCCTCCCGGGCCGCAGAGTGGCGCCCCGGGGGGCGGTTGCCTAGATGGCCTCCGCGACCGCACTGCTGAGCGAGGCGATCGAGGCGGTGGCGCTGCACGAGCCCGACCGCGTCGCGCTCGCCGACGGCGGCGAGTCTCGGACCTACGGGCAGTTGGCGTTCCTGGTCGAGGGCGCGGAGTCGTCGAACCGCCGCGAGGCAATCGCGGTCGGCCCGAGCGTCGCCGGGGTCGAAACTCTGCTGCGGCGGAGCTTCCGCGGCGAGAGCCTGCTGCTGCTCGACCGTGCCGTCAGGCGCGAAGAGCTGGAGCGGGCCGAGGCGCTCTTCGCCGACCCGGCGTTCGTCACCGCCGGGGGCGGGGTGCAGGGGGTCGGCCTGGCGACCTCCGGCAGCGGCGGGCTGCCGAAGGTGGTCGAGCTCGACTGGGAGAGCCTGCTCGCGAACGCGGGCAGCTTCGCCCGCGTGGCCGGCTACGAACCTGCCGACGTCGTCTGGTGCACGACGCCGCTCGCCCACCTCTTCTGCCTCGGCACCGGGGTGCTGGCCGGGCTGCTCAGCGGGGCCACCGTGTGGCTCGGCGAGGGGATGATCGACGCGGCCGGGTTCGCGGCGACCGCACGCGAGTCGGCGGCGACCGTGCTGCTCTCCGTTCCCTTCCTCTTCCGGCGCTATCTCGCCGCCTTCGAGGACGACCCCGAGCTCGCCGACGACTGGCGGGTCCGCGCCTCGATCGCGGCGGGAGAGCCGGTCGCTCCCGACCTGGTCGAGGACTGGGGTCGCCTGACGGGCTCCCCGCTTTGCTCCCACTACGGCCTCACCGAGGGCGGGCACATCACCCTCGCCAGGGGTGGAGCCGGGGAAGGGGTGGGGGCGCCGCTTCCCGAGGTCGAGGTAGAGGTCGGCGGCGACGGCGCGATCCGGTTGCGCCGGCGGGCGCCGCAGCGGGCCTACCGAATCGCCGGGCAGGAGGCGGACCCCGAGGGCTGGTGCGAGACCGGCGACCTCGGCCATCTCGACTCCGCGGGAAACCTCCACGTCACCGGCCGCGCCGGGCGGCGGATCGACTTCGCCGGCAAGAAGGTCGACCCGGAGGAGGTCGAGGCCGCCCTGCTCGCCTGCGCGGGAGTCGTCGACTGCGCCGTCGCCGGCGTCGCCGCCGAGGGCGGCGAACGGATCGCCGCCTTCATCCAGGTCGAGGAGGGGACGATTGTCAGCGACGGCGAGATCCGGGCCGAGCTGGCGACCCGGCTCTCGCCTCACAAGCTGCCGCGCCGCTTCGTCCGGGTCGAGTTAGTGCCGCGGACCCTGACCGGCAAGGTCAGGCGCGGCGAGCTGATCGCCGGCCTGGCGGAGCCTCCGCCCGCGCAGGCCGCGGAGGACCTGCTCGAGCTGGTCCGGCGCGAGACCGCGAACACCGTCCTCGGTCATGCCACCCCCGAGGCGATCGACCCGGCGGCGTCCTTCGAGGCACCTCGGCTTCGATTCCCTGGCCGCGGTCGAGCTGAGCAATCGGCTCGGGGCGACGACCGGCCTGGGGCTGCCGGCGACCGTCGCCTTCGACCATCCGACCCCAGCCGCCCTTGCCGAATTCCTCCGCGACCCCGGCGCCCGAGCGGGGGAGGCGGCAGTTCCGCGGCTTGACGCGGCGGCGCTCGAGGAGCCGATCGCGATCGTCGGCATCGGCTGCCGCTACCCCGGTGGGGTCGGCTCGCCCGCGGCGCTCTGGGAGCTGTTGGAAGCGGGAGGCGAGGCGCTTGGCCCCTTCCCCGAGGACCGCGGCTGGGACCTCGACCGGCTCTTCCACCCGGACCCCGACCACGCCGGCACCAGCTACTGCGAGCGCGGCGGTTTCCTTGCCGGCGCGACCGAGTTCGACGCCGAGTTCTTCGGGATCGGCCCGCGTGAGGCACGGGCAATGGACCCCCAGCAGCGGCTGCTGCTCGAAGTGGCCTGGGAGACCTTCGAGGATGCGGGGCTGGAGCCGGCGGCGGTGGGGGGGAGCCGCACCGGCGTCTTCGCCGGCTCGATGCGCCGCGATTACTGGAGCGGGACGTCCGGGCCCGAAGACCTCGAGCCCTACCTCGGAGTCGGCAACGCCGCCTCGGTCCTCTCCGGCCGGCTCGCCTACACCTTCGGCCTCGAGGGCCCGGCGCTGACCGTCGACACCGCCTGCTCCTCCTCGTTGGTGGCGATGCACCTGGCGGCGGCGTCGCTGCGGGCGGGGGAGTGCGAGCTGGCGCTGGCGGGCGGGGTGAGCACGATGTCGACGCCGTGGCCGTTCGTCGAGTTCAGCCGCCAGCGCGGCCTCGCCCGCGACGGCCGCTGCCGCTCTTTCGACGCCGCCGCCGACGGCACCGGCTTCTCGGAGGGCGCTGGCCTGGTCCTGCTCGAGCGGCTCTCGAACGCCGAACGGAATGGCCACCGGGTGCTGGCGCTCCTGCGCGGCTCGGCGACCAACCAGGACGGCGCCTCGAACGGGCTCACCGCGCCCAACGGCCCCGCCCAGGAACGGGTGATCCGCCAGGCGCTGGCCAACTCCGGCCTTCGCTCCTCCGAGGTCGACGCGGTCGAGGCCCACGGCACCGGCACCGCCCTCGGCGACCCGATCGAGGCCGGCGCGATCCTCGCCACCTACGGCCAGGACCGCGGCGCGTCACCGCCCGTTGCGCTCGGTTCGGTCAAGTCGAACCTCGGGCACGCGATGGCCGCCGCCGGGGTCGCCGGGGTGATCAAGGTGGTCGAGGCGCTGCGCCACGAGCGGCTGCCCAGCACCCTGCACCTCGCCGAGCCAACCCCCCACGTCGACTGGGAGGCAGGTGCGGTCGAGTTGCTGACCGAGGAGCGCGAGTGGAAGCGCAACGGGCGTCCTCGCCGCGCCGCCGTCTCCTCTTTCGGCATCTCCGGCACCAACGCCCACCTGATCCTCGAGGAGGCCCCCGTCGCCCGGCCGCTGCGGGAGTCGCCGTCCGAGCCGCCACTCTCGCCGCTCCTGCTCTCGGCCAAAGGCGAGTCGGCCCTGCGTGAGTCGGGGGCCCGGCTGGCGGGCCACCTGCGCGCCCACCCCGAGCAGCGCCTGGCCGATGTCGGCGCCAGCCTCGCCGCGACCCGGGCCCGCCTGCCCCGCCGCGCCGCGGTCCTCGCCAGCGATCGGGCCGACGCGATCGCCGCCCTCGAGGCCCTCGGCGCCGGCGAGCCCCACCCGCTCCTTTCCGACGGCCTCGCCACCGGTGGCCGCCTCTGCTTCCTCTTCAGCGGCCAGGGCTCCCAGCGGCCGGGGATGGGCCGCGAGCTCCACGACGCCTTCCCGGTCTTCGCCGCCGCCCTCGATGAGGTTTGCGTGGAGCTCGACTCCCACCTGCAGAGGCCGCTGCGCGAGGTCCTCTTCGCGCCGGAGGGAAGCGAGGAGGCGGCGCTGCTGGATCGCACCGAGTTCACCCAACCGGCTCTGTTCGCGATCCATACCGCGCTCTTCGCCCTGCTCGGCAGCTGGGGCCTCGAGCCCGACTACCTGCTCGGCCACTCGATCGGCGAGCTCAGCGCCGCCCGTCTCGCCGGAGTGCTTTCGCTTCCCGACGCCGCCCGGCTGGTCGCCGCCCGCGGGGCGCTGATGGGCGCCTTGCCCGAGGGCGGTGCGATGGTCGCAATCGAAGCGAGTGAGGAGGAGGCGGTGGCCGAGCTTGCCGACGGACTCTCGCTGGCGGCGGTCAACTCGCCCCGCTCGGTCGTCCTCTCCGGTCCCCGCGAGGCCGCCGAGGAGGCGGAGCGGCTCTGGAGCGCCCGCGGCCGCAAGACCACCGCACTGCGGGTCAGCCACGCCTTCCACTCCGAGCTGATCGAGCCGATGCTTGCCCCCTTCGCCGAGGTTGCGCGCTCGCTCACCTATACCGAGCCGCGGATCCCGATCGTCTCCGACCTCAGCGGCGAGCCGCTCACGGCCGAGCTGGCCCGCGACCCCGAGTACTGGGTCGCTCAGGCGCGCGAGCCGGTCCGCTTCGCCGCCGGGGTGAGGTGGGCGGAGGCAAACGGCGCCGGGACCTTCCTCGAGCTCGGCCCGGGCGGTGCCCTGAGCGCGATGGCCAGGGCATCCCTGGGGAGCGAGGCCACCGTGGCGCCGACCCTGCGCAGGGGCCGCCCCGAGCCCGAGGCCCTCGCCGCCGCCCTCGCCGAGGTGCACCTCGGCGGCGCCGAGCTCGACTGGGAGCGCTACTTCGGTGAGCGTCCCAGGGTCCCGCTCCCCCCCTATCCCTTCCAGCGTCGGCGCTTCTGGCTCGACCCCGAGGGACCGGGAGCCTCCGACCCGGTCGCGATCGGCCAGGTCGACCCCGAGCATCCCTTCCTCGCCTCCCTGGTGGCCCTCCCCGACGAAGAGGGATGGCTCGCCACCGGCAGGGTCTCCGGCCGCACCCACCCCTGGCTGACCGAGCACGTGGTCCTCGGCACCTCGATCTTCCCCGGCACCGGGTTCGTCGAGCTGGGGCTGAAGGCCGTTGAGATCGCCGGCGCCGCCTGCCTGGCAGAGCTGGCGATGGAGGCGCCCCTGGTCGTGCCCGAGCAGGGGGCCGCCGCCCTGCAGCTGCGGATCGGTCCCCTGGACGCGGAGGGCGAGCGCCCCTTCGAAATCCACTCCCACCCCGATCGAGACCCCGGGGCCGAGTGGGTACGCAACGCTTCCGGCACCCTCTCGCCCAGGGCGCCGTCCGCGCCTGAGCCGCTCGCCGAGTGGCCGCCGGCGGGAGCCGAGGCCCTCGAGATCTCCGACTTCTACGACCGCGCCGCCGAGCTCGGGATCGACTACGGACCAGCCTTCCAGGGCCTGCGGGCCGCCTACCGCCGCGGCGAGGAGCTCTTCGCCGAGGTCGAGCTCGACTCCGAGCAGGCCGCCGAGGCCGAGAGTTTCGGCGTGCACCCGGCGCTGCTCGATGCGGCGGTGCACGTGCAGTTGCTCGGTGCCTACCGCTCGGGGGAGCTGATGGTCCCGTTCGGTTGCAGCGCGGTGAGGCTGGCCGCGGCCGGGGCGAGCTCGCTGCGCGTCTGCATCGCCCCCACCGGACCCGAATCGTGCTCGCTCGTCCTCGCCGATTCGCGGGGCGATTCGGTGATCCACGCCGGGGCCCTGCACACCCGGGCGATCTCGCTTCCCCAGCTCCGCGCCGCGCAGGGGGCCCAGACCGGCGCCCTGTTCGACGTCGACTGGGTGGAGTTGACCCTTCCCAGGAAGCTGGAGGGAGGCGAGAAGCCCGGACTGACCCGGCTCGCCGCCGACCCCGCGCTCGCTCCCCCCGCCGCGGCCCGCCAGCTCTGCGAGCAGGTGCTCGCGACCCTGCGCGAGGCGATCGCCGCCGAGGCGGAGCGGGCGGAGCCCGAGCCGACGGTGTTCCTGACCGAGGGCGCCGTCGCCACCTCCGCGGGTGAGGTTCCCGATCCGGCGCTGGCTTCCGTCTGGGGCCTGGTCCGCTCCGCCCAGGCCGAGCACCCCGGCCGCTTCCACCTGATCGACACCGACGGCAGCGAGGCCTCCGAGGCGGCGATCGCCGCGGCCCTGGCGATCGAGGGCGAGGAACAGATCGGCCTGCGCCGCGGGCAGGCCCGGGTCCCACGTCTGGCCCCGGTCAAGGACGAGCCCGCCGAGCAGGCCCCCCTCTATCACCCCGAGGCGACGATCGCGATCACCGGCGGCACCGGCCAGATCGGCTCGCTGCTGGCCCGCCACCTGGCCGAAGCCGGCTCCCGCCACCTGATTCTCACCTCCCGGCGTGGCCCCGAGGCCCCGGGGGCGACGGAGCTGATCGCCGAGCTGGAGGAGCTGGGCGCCCAGGTCGAGGTCCGGGCCTGCGACGCCGCCGACCCGGCGGCGCTCGCCGAGCTGATCGGCTCGATCCCGGCCGAGCATCCCCTCGCCGCCGTCATGCACACCGCCGGTGCCACCGACGACGGCCTGGTCGACTCGCTCGACCCCGAGCGCCTTGCCAACACCATGGCCCCGAAGGCCGACGGCGCCTGGGCCCTGCACGAGCTGACCGGGGGAATCGAGGGCTGCGAGCTGATCCTCTTCTCCTCGATCGCCGGCACCTTCCAGACCCCCGGCCAGGGCAACTACGCCGCCGCCAACGCCTTCCTCGACGCGCTGGCGCAGCAGCGGGCGGCTGAAGGGCTGGCCGGGATGGCGCTTGGCTGGGGCGGTTGGGAGATGGGCGGGGGGATGACGGGACGCCTCAGCGATGCCGATTGGGCGCGGCTCCTCCGCGGCGGCCTCAGCACCCTCTCCGAGGAGGAAGGGCTGAGCGCCTTCGATCGGGCCCGCGGGCTCGGCCGGGCGCGGTTGCTGCCGGTCCACCTCGACGCCGAGGCGATGCGCGCGGCCGCCAAGACCCTCACCCTGGTGCCGCTGCTCTCCGGATTGGTCCGCGGGGTCTCCCGGCGGGTCGGCTCCGACACCCTCGCCGAGCGCTTCGACGGGCTGAAGGAAACCGAACGGCAGGCTCTGGTGGTCGAGTTGGTCCGCGCGGAGGTCGCCACCGTGCTCGGCCATGCCTCGGCGGAGGCGATCGACCCGGCGGCCTCCTTCAAGGACCTCGGCTTCGACTCGCTGGCCGCGCTCGAACTGCGCAACCGGCTCGGCGGGGTGACCGGCCTGCGGCTGCCGGCGACCGTCGTCTTCGACCATCCCAACGTCGGCTCGCTGGCCTCCCTGCTCCGCCAGGAGGTCGAAGGGGACCGTGAGGTGGCGCCACTGCGGGTCCGGACTCGCTCCGAGGAGCCGATCGCGATCGTCGGCATCGGCTGCCGCTACCCCGGTGGGGTCGGCTCGGCCGCGGAGCTCTGGGAGCTGGTCGAGGCCGGAGGCGAGGCGCTCGGCCCCTTCCCCGAGGACCGCGGCTGGGACCTCGACCGGCTCTTCCACCCGGACCCCGACCACGCCGGCACCAGTTACTGCGAGCGGGGCGGTTTTCTCGAGCGAGCCACCGAGTTCGACGCCGAGTTCTTCGGGATCGGCCCGCGTGAGGCACGGGCAATGGACCCCCAGCAGCGGCTGCTGCTCGAAGTGGCCTGGGAGACCTTCGAGGATGCGGGGCTGGAGCCGGCGGCGGTGGGGGGGACGGAGACCGGGGCGTTCGTCGGCGTCATGCACAACGACTACGCCCTTGCCGGCTCCGAGCCGCCCGGCGCCGAGGGGTACCAGGGGGTGGGGACCGCCGCCTCGGTCCTCTCCGGCCGGCTCGCCTACACCTTCGGCCTCGAGGGCCCGGCGCTGACCGTCGACACCGCCTGCTCATCCTCGTTGGTGGCGATGCACCTGGCGGCGGCGTCGCTGCGGGCGGGGGAGTGCGAGCTGGCGCTGGCGGGAGGCGCCTCCGTCCGCTCCACCCCGGTCCAGTTCGTCGAGTTCAGCCGCCAGCGCGGCCTCGCTCGCGACGGCCGCTGCAAGTCCTTCGACGCCGCCGCCGACGGCACCGGCTTCTCGGAGGGCGCCGGCCTGGTCCTGCTCGAGCGGCTCTCCGATGCCGAACGGAACGGCCACCGGGTGCTGGCGCTACTGCGCGGCTCGGCGACCAACCAGGACGGTGCCTCGAACGGGCTCACCGCTCCCAACGGCCCTGCCCAGGAGCGGGTGATCCGTGCGGCGCTGGCCAACGCCGGCCTCAGCGCCACGGAGGTCGACGCGGTCGAGGCCCACGGCACCGGCACCGCCCTCGGCGACCCGATCGAGGCCGGCGCGATCCTCGCCACCTACGGCCAGGAGCGCGGCGACGCCTCACCCCTTCAGCTCGGCTCGGTCAAGTCGAACCTCGGCCACACCATGGCCGCCGCCGGGGTCGCCGGGGTGATCAAGGTGGTCGAGGCGCTGCGCCACGGGCGACTCCCGCGCACCCTGCACCTCGCCGAGCCGACCCCCCACGTCGACTGGGAGGCCGGTCAAGTCGAGCTGCTGACCGAAGCGCGCGAGTGGACCCGCAACGGCCACCCCCGCCGCGCCGGCGTCTCCTCCTTCGGCATCTCCGGCACCAACGCCCACCTGATCCTCGAGGAAGCGCCGGCAGGTGAGGCGCCGGATTCGGAGCCCTCCGAGCTGGATCGAGAGGAGCCGCCGGAGCCGTTGCTCTCGCCGCTACTGCTCTCCGCCAAGGGCGAGGCCGCCCTGCGCGAGTCGGGAGCGCAGCTCGCCGAGCACCTGCGCGCCCACCCCGAGCAGCGCCTCGCCGATGTCGGCGCCAGCCTCGCCGCGACCCGGGCCCGCCTGCCCCGCCGCGCCGCGGTCCTCGCCAGCGAGCGCGATGAGGCGATCGCGGCGCTCGAGAGCCTCGGCGCCGGCGAGCCCCACCCACTGCTCAGCGAAGGGCAAGCCCGCGCTGGCCGCCTCTGCTTCCTCTTCAGCGGCCAGGGTTCCCAGCGGCCGGGAATGGGCCGCGAGCTCCACGATGCCTTCCCGGTCTTCGCCGAAGCCCTCGACGAGGTTTGCGTGGAGCTCGATCCCCATCTCGGCCGCTCGCTGCGCGACCTGCTCTTCGCGCCGGAGGGAAGCGAGGAGGCAGCGCTCCTCGACCGCACCGAGTTCACCCAGCCGGCTTTGTTCGCGATCCAGACCTCGCTCTTCGCCCTGCTGCGGAGCTGGGGGATGGAGCCCGACTACCTGCTCGGCCACTCGATCGGCGAGCTCAGCGCCGCCCACCTCGCCGGAGTGCTCTCACTCCCCGACGCCGCCCGGCTGGTCGCCGCCCGCGGGGCGCTAATGGGCGCCCTGCCGCCTGGGGGGGCGATGGTCGCGATCGAAGCGAGCGAGGAGGAGGCGGTGGCCGAGCTTGCCGACGGACTCTCGCTGGCGGCGGTCAACTCGCCCCGCTCGGTGGTCCTCTCCGGGCCCCGGGAGACCGCCGAGGAGGCTGCGGCGCTCTGGAGTGCCCGCGGCCGCAAGACCACCGAGCTGCGGGTCAGCCACGCCTTCCACTCCGAGCTGATCGAGCCGATGCTCGGGTCCTTCGGCGAGCTCGCCCGCTCGCTCGCCTACGCCGAGCCGGAGATCCCGGTCCTCTCCGGTCGAGACGGCGAGCCCCTCGGCGAGCGGGCCCGCGATCCCGAGTACTGGGTCGCCCAGGTGCGCGAGCCGGTCCGCTTCGCCGCCGGGGTGAGGTGGGCAGAGGCAAACGGCGCGACCGCCATGCTCGAGCTTGGGGACGGCTCGCTTGGCGCGATGGCCCGGGCCTCGCTGGAGGGCCCCGCGACGGTGGCGGCGACCCTGCGCAGGGGCCGCCCCGAGCCCGAAGCCCTCGTCACCGCCCTCGCCGAGGCGCACCTGGCCGGGGCCGAGCTCGACTGGGGGGCCTACTTCGGGGAGCGGCCCAAGCTCCCGCTCCCCACCTACCCCTTCCAGCGCACCCGCTTTTGGCTCGACTCCAAGGGGTCGGGCTCCTCCGACCCGACCGCGATCGGCCAGAGCGACCCGCAGCACCCCTTCCTCGCCTCCCTCGTCGCCCTGCCGGGAGACGAGGGCTGGATCGCCACCGGACGAGTCGCCGCCGCCGATCGCCCCTGGCTGGCCGAGCACGTCGTCCTCGGGCGGGCGATCCTCCCCGGCACTGGATTCGTCGAGCTGGGGCTGAAGGCCGTTGAGATCGCCGCCGCCGCCTGCCTGGAGGAGCTCGCGATCGAGGCGCCGCTGCTGATCCCCGAGCAGGGGGCGATGACCCTGCAGATGAGGATCGGCGCCGCAGACGAGGCGGGCAACCGACCGCTCGAAATCCACTCCCGCCCCGACTCGAACCCGGATGCAGAGTGGACGAGAAACGCCTCCGGCACCCTCTCGGCCTCAGCACCTGCTCCGCTCGAGCCGCTCGGCTCCTGGCCGCCGGCGGGAGCCGAGGCCCTCGAGATCTCCGACTTCTACGACCGCGCCGCCGAGCTCGGGATCGACTACGGCCCCGCCTTCCAGGGCCTGCGCGCCGCCTACCGCCGTGGCGAGGAGCTCTTCGCCGAGGTCGAGCTCGCCCCCGAGCAGGAAGGCGAGGCCGAGAGCTTCGGGGTGCATCCGGCGCTGCTCGACGCGGCGGTGCACGTCGACCTCCTCAACCAGACCCCCGGGGAGCCGCCGCGGACTCCGTTCGCCTGCGGTGAGGTGCGACAGGAAGGCTCCGCAGGTCCCGCGCTCCGGGTCCACTTCCAGCCCACCGGCAGCGACGTCGCCGACGTCCGGGTCGCCACCGCGGAGGGCGTGCCCGTCGCCTCGATCCGCTCGCTGGCGATCCGCCGCATGGACCCCGCCGCCCTGCACGCGGGTGGCGGCGATCCGACCGGCTCGCTGCACCGGATCGAGTGGGTCGAGACTCCACTGCCCACTGCCCCGGAGGGGGAGGGCGCGGTCGGGACGGTCCGCCTCGCCCCCGACTCCGAGCTCGCGCCTCCCGCCGCGGCCCGGGCCCTCTGCGAAGACGTCCTCGCCACCCTGCAGGGAGCGATCGCCAGCGGGGAGCGGGGCCGGATCGCGTTCGTCTCGGATGGGGCGGTGGGCGCCGCCGAGGGCGAGCTGCCCGAGCTCGCGCTCGCCTCCGCCTGGGGCCTGATTCGCTCCGCCCAGGCCGAGCACCCCGGCCGCTTCCTGCTGGTCGACTCGGACGGGACCGAGGCCTCCGAGGGATGCCGCGCCGCCGCCCTGTCGATCGAGGACGAGCCCGAGATCGCCCTGCGCGCAGGGCGGGCGATGGTCCCGAGGCTCGCGCCGGCAGGCGCCGACGCGGAGGGGCTGGCGGCTCCGCTTGGCCCCGAGGGCACGGTGATCGTCACCGGCGGCACCGGCACGCTGGGCGCGCTGCTCGCCCGCCACCTGGTCGAGGCCCACGGCGCCCGCCACCTGCTCCTCACCTCCCGGCGCGGCCCCGCGGCCCCGGGAGCGACGGAGCTTGCGACCGAGCTCGAAGAGCTGGGCGCGCGAGTCGAGGTCCGCGCCTGCGACGCCGCCGACCCCGCGGCGCTCGCCGCGCTCTTCGCCTCTGTCCCCGCCGAGCATCCGCCGCGGGCGGTCCTGCACGCCGCCGCCGTCTTCGACAACGCGGTCCTCGACTCCCTCGACCCCGAGCGCCTCGCCAACGCGATGGCCCCGAAGGCGGACGCCGCCTGGGCCCTGCACGAGCTGACCGCGGAGGTCCCCGGCTGCGCCCTGATCCTCTTCTCCTCGATCGCCGGCACCTTCCCGAGTCCAGGCCAGGGCAACTACGCCGCCGCCAACGCCTTCCTCGACGCGCTGGCGCGGCAGCGCGCGGCGGCGGGGCTGCCCGGGATCTCGGTCGGGTGGGGGCTTTGGGAGGCGGAGCGGGCCGAGGGGGAGGGGCTCGGCGCGAGCGACCTGGCGCGGTTGCGCCGTCAGGGGATGAGCGGGATGGAGACCGAGCTCGCCCTGCGCCTCTTCGACGCCACCGTCACGGCTCCGGCCCCCTTCCTCCTCGCCGCTCCGATCGACCCGGTCGCGCTCCGTCCCGGCGCCCGCGACGGCTCCCTGCCGTCACTGCTGCGCGGCCTGGTCAGGGCCCCGGCGAGCCGCGCCCGGCGCGGCGGTCTCGGCGCGCGCCTGCGGGGGATGGGGGAGGAGGAGCGGCGCGCCGCGGTGCTGGCCGCGGTCAGGGATCGCGCCGCCGCGGTCCTCGGCCACGACGGCGGCGAGCCGATCGACCCCGGCGCCGCCTTCCAGGAAATCGGCTTCGACTCGCTGGCCGGGGTCGAGCTGCGCACGGCGCTCGCCGACGATCTCGGGCTCCCGCTCCCGGCCACCCTCGTCTTCGACCACCCGACCCCGGAAGCGGTGACTGAGTTCGTCCTCGCCGAGCTCGGCGGCGGCCGGGCCGAGCCGGCTGGCGCGGACGGCAAGCTCGACTCGGTCGCCGCGATCCTCGCCACGATCCCGGCTGAGGAGCGGGCCCGCGCCGCCGCCCGGCTGCGGCCGCTGCTCGACGAGCTGGCCGGCTCGGCGCCGGCGGAGAACGGCGAGGAGCTCGACTTCGAGCGCGCCTCCGACGAGGAGCTGCTGCGCCTGATCGACCGGGAGCTGGGCGCATGCTGACCGCCGCCGAGGGCCGCCGCATCGCCCGCGGCCACTTCCTCGCCCAGGAGCAGCGCCCGGCGGCCCTCCGCGAGGTCGAGATCGACACCCTCGAGCCCTTCCTCCGCAGCCTGATCTTCACCGACGGCACCGTCACCCGGGCCCTCGCCGTGCGGGCGCTGGCGCCGGTCTCGGTGGTGAGGCTGGAGCAATCCCGGGTCCCGACCCCGGTCGAGCTCGCCGAGTACCTCGACGCGGCCGGCCGGGAGTCGGTGCGGCGGCGGGTGGGGATCGGGATCGTCTCGCGGCCGCCGGTCGTCTGGGCGGAGTCCCACCTCGCCGAGTGGCGGCTGCCGCCGGGCTTCCTCGAGCTGCTCGACGGCGCTCCGCAGGGGATCGGGCAATCGCTGCAGCGCTCCGGCCTGGAGTGCTCCCGCGAGCTGCTCTGGTTCGGCCTCGCCGCGCGTCCGAATTGGGTCGAGGCCCGCCCCGGCGAGCTCTTCCTCCAACGCCTTTACCGAATCGTCAGCGGCAACCAGGCGGCGATCGCGATCGCCGAGACCTTCAGCGTGGAGGAGCGCGACGGGGGCCTCGCCCTCGCCGGTTTCGCCGCGGACCACTCACTCCAGGGAGGAGACCACCGATGACCGACAACGAGACCCTGAGCAAATACCTGCGGCGGGTGACGGGGGAGCTCCGCGACGCCAATCGCCAGGTCGAGGAGATGCGCGGCCGGCAGCGGGAGCCGATCGCGATCGTCGGGATGAGCTGCCGCTTTCCCGCCGGGATCGATTCGCCGGCGGACCTCTGGGAGCTGATCGACGCCGGCGGCGACGCGATCGGCCCCTTCCCCGAGGACCGCGGTTGGGACCTCGAGGCACTCTACGACCCGGAGGGGAGGCCGGGGACGAGCTACGTCCGCGAAGGCGGCTTCCTCGGCAACGCGGTCGACTTCGACGCCTCCTTCTTCGGGATCAGCCCTCGCGACGCCCTCGTCCTCGACCCGCAGCAGCGGCTGCTGCTCGAGGCGGCCTGGCGGGCCTTCGAAGACGCGGGGATCGAGCCGGCCGGGCTGGCCGGCAGCGACACCGGCGCCTTCATCGGTTCGATGAGCCACGACTACGGCCTCGGCACGCCGGACGACATCGACGGCAACGTGGTTAGCGGCGGCTCCGGCAGTGTCCTCTCCGGCCGCCTCGCCTACGCCTTCGGCTTCGAGGGACCGACGATGACCGTCGACACCGCCTGCTCCTCCTCGCTGGTGGCGATGCACCTGGCCGCTGCGGCGCTGCGGGCGGGGGAGTGCGAGCTGGCGCTGGCCGGCGGCGCCACGGTGATCTCGACCCCGTGGCTGTTCACCCAGTTCTGCCACCAGCGAACCGTCTCTCCCGCCGCTCGCTGCAAGTCCTTCGACGCCGCCGCCGACGGCTCGATCGCCTCCGAGGGCTGTGGCCTACTGCTGCTCGAGCGCCTCTCCGACGCGCGCCGCAACGGCCACGAGGTCCTGGCGCTGATCCGCGGGTCGGCGATCAACCAGGACGGGGCTTCGAACGGCCTCACCGCCCCCAACGGCCCCGCGCAGGAACGGGTGATCCGGGCGGCCCTCGCCAACGCCGGGCTGGGCCCAGCGGACGTCGACGCGGTCGAGGCGCACGGGACCGGCACCGCCCTCGGCGACCCGATCGAGGCGCGGGCGCTGCTCGCCACCTACGGGCAGGACCGCGGCGAGGCGCCGCCGCTCGCCCTCGGCTCCTCGAAGTCGAACCTCGGGCACGCCCAGGCGGCAGCCGGGGTCGCCGGGGTGATCAAGATGGTCGAGGCGCTGCGCCACGAGCGGTTGCCGCGGACGATCAACCTCGAGCAGCCGACCCCCCACGTCGACTGGAGCTCCGGCGAGGTCGAGCTGCTGACCGGGGAGCGCGAGTGGACCCGCAACGGACACCCCCGCCGCGCCGGCGTCTCCTCCTTCGGCATCTCCGGCACCAACGCCCACCTGATCCTCGAGGAAGCGCCGCAGGCCGAGCCGGTCGAGTCGGCCCCCGCGCCGGCGCTCTCGCCGCTGCTGCTCTCGGCCAAGGGCGAGGCCGCCCTGCGCGAGTCGGGAGCGCGGCTGGCGGAACACCTGCGCGCCCATCCCGAGCAGGGCCTCGCCGAGGTCGGCGCCTCCCTCGCCACCAGCCGCGCCCGCCTGCCGCGCCGCGCCGCGGTGCTCGCCGGCGAGCGCGACGAGGCGATCACGGCGCTGGAGGCGCTCGGGCGCGGAGAGCCCGATCAGCTGCTGGCCGAGGGGGTCGTGCGCAGCGGGCGCCTCTGCCTTCTCTTCCCCGGCCAGGGATTCAAGTGGCACGGCTTGAGCGCCGAGCTGCTCGAGACCTCACCCGTCTTCGCGGCCCAGCTCGAGGCCTGCGAGCGAGCCTTCGAACCCCACCTGGACTTCTCGCTGCGCGAGGCGATCTTGGCGCCCACCGAGACGGTGGAGGTGATCCAGCCCACCCTGTTCGCGGTGATGATCTCCCTGGCCGAGCTCTGGCGGGCCAACGGGGTCAGGCCGGCCGCGGTGCTCGGCCACTCGCAGGGCGAGATCGCCGCCGCCTGCCTGGCCGGGGCGCTCTCGCTGGAGGACGCGGCGAAGGTGGTGGCGGTGCGCAGCCGGTTGCTCGTCGAGGAGTTGACCGGCAAGGGGGGGATGGGCTTCGTGCAGCTGCCGGCCGAGGCGGTCGAAGAGCTGATCGAGCCCTGGGCCGGGCAGCTCTCGGTGGCCCTGGTCAACAGCCCCGTCGCGACCGTGGTCGCCGGGGACGACGTCGCGTTGGAGGAGTTCCTGGCGGAGTGCGAGCGCCGACAGGTGAGGGCCCGCCGGCTCGGCATCGGCGGCCCGGCCCACTCCCCCCAGGTCGAGGCCACCCGCGAGCGGATGCTCGCCGAGCTCGCCTCGATCAGCCCGCGCGAAGCCGAGATCCCGATCTACTCGGCGATGAACGCGGAGCCGATCGCCGGCGAGAGCCTCGACGCCAGCTACTGGTATGAGTCGATGCGCGAACCGGTGCGCTTCGCCCCGGCGCTCTCGCGGCTCTTCGCCGACGGCTACTCGACCTTCATCGAGTCGAGCGCTCACCCGGTCCTGGTCCCGGCAGTGGCCGAGTGCGCCGCCGCCGAGGGGCGCGAGGTCGGAGCGATCGGCACCCTGCGCCGCAAGGAGGACGGCCAGGTCCGCTTCGCCGCCGCGCTCGCCGAAGCCCACCTCGCCGGGGTTGAGCCCGACTGGGACGCTTACTTCGGAGCTCGCCCCAGGGTTCCGCTGCCGACCTACCCTTTCCAGCGGCAGCGCTTCTGGCTCTCCGGCAAGGGTCTGGGTTCCTCCGACCCGACCGCGATCGGCCAAACCGATCCCGAGCACCCCTTCCTCGCCTCGCTGATCGCCCTGCCCGGCGAAGAGGGCTGGCTGGCCACCGGCAAGGTCTCGGTCCAGGGTCACCCCTGGCTCGCCGAGCACGTCGTCCTCGGGCGAGCGATCCTCCCCGGCACTGGCTTTCTCGAGCTGGGACTGAAGGCCGCCGAGATCGCCGGCGCCGCCTGCGTGGAGGAGCTCGCGATCGAGGCGCCGCTGCTGATCCCAGAGCAGGGGGCCGTCGCCCTGCAGATGCGGATCGGTGCGGCCGACGGGGAGGGCAACCGCCCGCTCGAGATCCACTCCCGTCCCGACTCCGACCCGGAGGCAGGGTGGAGCCGTCACGCCTCGGGCACCCTCTCCTCAGTGGCTCCGGCCGCCCCCGAGCCGCTCGGCTCCTGGCCGCCCGCCGGAGCCGAGGCCCTCGAGATCTCCGACTTCTACGACCGCGCCGCCGAGCTCGGGATCGACTATGGCCCCGCCTTCCAGGGCCTCAAGAGCGCCTACCGCCGCGGCGAGGAGCTCTTCGCCGAGGTCGAGCTCGCCGCCGAGCAGGAAGGCGAGGCCGAGAGCTTCGGTGTGCATCCGGCGCTGCTCGACGCGGCGGTGCACTCCCAGATCGTCTCCCTGCTCGAGGGCGGTGGCCTGCGGGTCCCGTTCTCGGCTACGGGCCTCCGCCTCCTCGCCGGCGGCGCCACGGCACTGCGGGTCCGCCTCGCCCCGGCCGCCTCCGACCCGGAGAGCTTTTCGTTGCTGGTCACCGACCGGGCCGGCGCCACCGTCGCCCATGCCGAAGCGCTCTCGACCCGCCCGGTCTCCGCCGAGCAGCTGCAGATCGGCGAGGCCAGGAAGGGCGCCCTCTACGCGGTTGCCTGGACCGAGACCTCGCTGTCTGCCCCGGAGGCGGAGAGCGCGATCGAGACGGTCCGCCTCGCCGCCGACTCTGCGCTCGCGCCCCCAGCCGCTGCCCGGGCCCTCTGCGAAGACGTCCTCGCCACCCTGCAGGGAGCGATCGCCAGCGAGGTGCAGGCGCCGCTTGCCTTCGTCTCCGCGGGCGCGGTGGCGACCTCCGAGGCGGAGGCCCCCGACCCCGCCCTCGCCGCCGCCTGGGGCCTGATTCGCTCCGCCCAGGCCGAGCACCCCGGCCGTTTCCTGCTGATCGACTCCGACGGGACCGAGGCCTCCGAGGAGAGCCTCGCCGCCGCCCTGGCGATCGAGGGAGAGCCTGAGGTCGCCCTGCGCGCGGGCAGCGCGCGGATCCCCCGCCTCACCCGCGTCCCCGAGCCCGGCTCCGAGGCGCCCGCCTATGACCCCGGGGCGACGGTAATCGTCACCGGCGGCACCGGGCAGATCGGCTCGCACCTGGCCCGCCATCTTGCCGCTGCCGGCAGCCGCCACCTGGTCCTCGCCTCCCGGCGCGGGCCCGACGCGCCGGGGGCGAAGGAGCTCGTGGCCGAGCTCGAGCAGCTGGGCGCCGAGGTCGAGGTCCGCGCCTGCGACGCCGCCGACCCCGTGCAGCTCAAAGAGCTGATCGACTCGGTCCCCGAGGCACATCCCCTCGCCGCCGTCCTGCACACCGCCGGTGCTACCGACGACGGCCTGGTCGACTCCCTCGACCCCGAGCGCCTGCGGGACGTGATGGCGGCCAAGGTAGAGGGCGCCTGGGCACTGCACGAGCTGACCAAGGAGATTGGGGATTGCGAGCTCGTCCTCTTCTCCTCGATCGCCGGCACCTTCCAGAGCCCCGGCCAGGGCAACTACGCCGCCGCCAACGCCTTCCTCGACGCGCTCGCGCGGCGGCTCTCCGCCGCAGGGCTGGCGGCGATCTCGATCGGCTGGGGGGGTTGGGAAGGGCGGAGCGAGGCCCTCCAGCGGCTCGACGATCGCGACTTCGCCCGGCTCGCCCGCAACGGCATCGTTCCCTTCGCGCCGGCCGATGGCCTGCGCCTCTTCGAGGCCTGTCGGGCGGACGGGTCGCCCCATCGGGTCGCCGCCGAGATCGAGCGAACTGCACTGCGCACGCTGGCCCGGGAGGGCACGATCCAGCCGCTGCTCTCCGGAATCGCCCCGGTCGCCGCCCGGCGCGCCGTCGCCGCCGGCTCGCTCGCCGACCGCCTCGCCGCCGTCCCCGAGGCCGAGCGCGACGGGGTCGCCCTGGAGCTGGTGCGCTCCCACGTCGCCGTCGTCCTCGGCCACGCCTCCCCGGAGGCCGTCGACCCCGCCGCCGCCTTCAAGGACCTCGGCTTCGACTCGCTCTCGGCGGTCGAGCTGCGCAACCGGCTCAGCGCCGCAACCGGCCTGCAGCTCCCCGCCACCCTCGTCTTCGACCACCCGAGCGCCGCAGCGGTGGCGCGGTACCTGGTCACCTCGACGATGGGCACCCCGGCTGCCGCGGCAACGGTCACGGTGCGGGCGCCGCTCGACCCCGCCGAGCCGATCGCGATCGTCGGGATGAGCTGCCGCTTCCCCGGTGGCGTCGACTCCCCCGAGGCGCTCTGGGAGATGGTCAGCGAGGGCCGCGACGCGATCACACCGCTCCCCGACGACCGCGGCTGGGATCTCGAGGGCCTCTACGATCCCGACCCCGACCGGCTCGGCAAGAGCTACGTCCGCGAGGGCGCCTTCCTGCTCGACGTCGCCGACTTCGACGTCGAGTTCTTTTCGGTCAGCCCGCGCGAAGCGCTGGTCATGGACCCCCAGCAGCGGCTGCTGCTGGAAACGACCTGGGAGGCGCTGGAGCGGGCGGGGGTGGAGCCGGCCTCACTGGCCGGAAGCCGCACCGGCGTCTTCGCCGGGGCGATGCATCACGACTACGGGATCGGCGGCTCGGACTCTCCCGAGTGGGGTGGACACCAGGGTGCGGTCTCCACCGGCGCCGCGATCTCCGGGCGGATCGCCTACTCCTTCGGACTCGTCGGCCCGACGATGACCGTCGACACCGCCTGCTCCTCCTCGCTGGTGGCGATGCACCTGGCCGCCGCGGCGCTGCGCGGCGGCGAGTGCGAGCTGGCCCTGGCCAGCGGCGTCACCGTGGTCGCGACTCCCGGCGGCTTCATCGAATTCAGCCGCCACCGGGGCCTCGCCCGCGACGGCCGCTGCAAGTCCTTCGACGCCGCCGCCGATGGGCTCGGGATGGCGGAGGGGGTGGGGGTACTGCTGCTCGAGCGTCTCTCCGACGCGCGCCGCAACGGCCACGAGGTCCTGGCGCTGATTCGCGGCTCCGCCGTCAACCAGGACGGGGCCTCGAACGGGCTCACCGCCCCCAATGGCCCCTCCCAGGAACGGGTGATCCTCGAGGCCCTGGCCAGCGGCGGCCTCAGCGCCGCCGAGGTCGGCGTGGTCGAGGCTCACGGCACCGGCACCCCGCTCGGCGACCCGATCGAGGCGCGGGCGCTGCTCGCCACCTACGGCCAGGACCGCGGCGACGCGGGGCCGTTGCTGCTCGGCTCGCTGAAGCCGAACATCGGCCACGCCCAGGCGGCGGCCGGAGTCGCCGGGGTGATCAAGGTGATCGAGGCGCTCCAGCACGAACGGCTGCCGGCGCAGATCAACCTCGACGAACCGACCCCCCACGTCGACTGGGACTCGGGCGAGATCGAGCTGCTGCGGGAGGAGCGAGAGTGGAAGCGGAACGGCTCTCCCCGCCGGGCGGGAGTCTCTTCCTTCGGCGCGATGGGCACCAACGCCCACCTGATCCTCGAGGAAGCGCCGCCGCGCCAACCGCTCGACTCGCCCGTCAAGCCGACCTCCGAGCCGGCGCTGGCGCCGCTGCTGCTCTCGGCCAAGGGCGAGGCCGCCCTGCGCGAGTCGGGAGCGCGGCTCGCCGAGCACCTGCGCGCCCACCCCGAGCAGGGCCTCGCCGAGGTCGGCGCCTCCCTCGCCACCACCCGCGCCCGCCTGCCGCGCCGCGCCGCGGTGCTCGCCGGCGAGCGCGAGGAGGCGCTCGAGGCACTCGACGCGCTGGGGCGGGGCGAGCCTCACCGGGGACTGGCCGAAGGCCGCGCCCGGGCCGGGCGCGTCTGCTTCCTCTTCCCCGGCCAGGGCTCGCAGTGGAGGGGGATGGCGGCCGAGCTGCTGGCGGGCTCCGCGACCTTCGCGGCGCAGATCGACGCCTGCGAGCAGGCGCTCCGCCCGCACGTCTCCTTCTCGCTCCGAGAGGTATTGGAGGGCGACGCCTACTCGGAGGCGGTCGAGGTGATCCAACCGGCTCTGTTCGCGGTGATGGTCTCCCTGGCCGAGCACTGGCGCGCCAGTGGCGTCGAGCCGGCCGCAGTGCTCGGCCACTCCCAGGGCGAGATCGCCGCCGCCTACGTGGCCGGCGCGCTCTCGCTGGAGGACGCGGCGAAGGTGGTGGCAGTGCGCAGCGCCGCGGTCGCGGACCAGCTCGCCGGGAAGGGCGGGATGGCCTCCGTGCACCTTCCCGCCGCGCAGGTCGAAGAGCTGATCGCCCCCTGGGCGGGGGATCTCGGCGTCGCCGCCGAGAACAGCCCCGACTCAACCGTCGTCTCCGGCTCCCCCGGCGCCCTCGCCGAGCTGCTCGCCCAGTGCGAGGAGCGCGAGGTCCGCGCCCGCAAGGTCGCCGTCGACTACGCCTCCCACTCGCCCCAGGTCGAGGCCACCCGCGAGCGCCTGCTCGCCGAGCTCGCTTCGATCAGCCCGCGCGAAGCCAAGATGCCGATCTACTCGGCGATGAACGCCGAGCCGATCGACGGCGAGGAGCTCGACGCCGAGTACTGGTATGCCTCGATGCGGGCGCCGGTGCGCTTCGCCCCGGCGCTCTCGCGGCTCTTCGCCGACGGCTACTCGACCTTCATCGAGTCGAGCGCCCACCCGGTCCTGGTCCCGGCGGTGGCCGAGTGCGCCGCCGCCGAGGGGCACGAAGTCGGAGCGATCGGCACCCTGCGCCGCGACGAGGACGCCCAGGTGCGCTTCGCCACCGCCCTCGCCGAAGCCCACCTGGCCGGCGCCGAGCCGAACTGGGCGGCCTACTTCGGCCCCCGGCCGACGGTGGCGCTCCCCACCTATCCCTTCCAGCGCACCCGCTTCTGGCTCGATTCCAAGCCTCCCGGCTCCTCCGACCCATCGGCGATCGGCCAGAGCGATCCCGAGCACCCCTTCCTCGCCTCGCTGATCGCCCTGCCCGGCGAAGAGGGCTGGCTGGCCACCGGCAAGGTCTCGGTCCAGGGCCATCCCTGGCTGGCCGAGCACGTCGTCCTCGGGGCGACGATCTTCCCCGGCACCGGCTTCCTCGAGCTGGGCCTGAAGGCGGCGGAGATCGCCGGTCTGGCCGCCGTCGGCGAGCTGGCGATCGAGGCGCCGCTGCTCCTCCCCGAGCGGGGCGCGGTCGCCCTGCAGATGCGGATCGGAGCGGAGGACGAAGAGGGCAACCGTCCGCTCGAGATCCATTCGCGGCCCGACTCCGACCCCGACGCGGAGTGGAGCCGCCACGCCTCGGGAACCCTCTCGCCCAAAGCCCCGCCAGCGCCCGAGCCGCTCGGCGAGTGGCCGCCGCCGGGGGCCGAGACCCTCGACATCTCCGACTTCTACGACCGCGCCGGCGAGCTCGGGATCGACTACGGGCCCGCCTTCCAGGGGCTCAAGGCCGCGCACCGGCGCGGCGAGGAGCTCTTCGCCGAGGTCGAGCTCGCCCCCGAGCAGGAGGGGGAGGCCGAGAGCTTCGGCGTGCATCCGGCACTGCTCGACGCCGCGGTGCATTCCCAGATCGCCTCCCTCTTCGGCGGCGGCGGCCTGCGGGTTCCCTTCAGCGCCTCGGGCTTCCACCTCCTCGCCGGCGGCGCCACCGCCCTGCGGGTCCGCCTTGCCCCCGCCGCCTCCGACCCCGAGGGCTTCTCCCTCCTCGTCACCGACCGGGCCGGTGCCACCGTCGCCCATGCGGAGACCCTCTCCACCCGGCCGGTATCGATCGAGCAGCTACAGGTCGGTGACGCCAAGCGGGGCGCCCTGTACCTCGTCGAGTGGACCGAGACCTCACTGCCCGCCGCCCCGGAGGGGGAGAGCGCGGTCGGGACGGTCCACCTCGAATCCGATCCAGAGCTGGCGCCCCCCGCTGCGGCTCGGGCCCTCTGCGAAGCGGTGCTCGCCACCCTGCAGGGAGCGATCGCCAGCGAGGAGGGGGGCCGGATCGCCTTCCTCAGCCAGGGCGCGGCGGCGACCTCCGAGGAGGAGGCCCCGGACCCCGTCCTCGCCGCCGCCTGGGGCCTGATTCGCTCCGCCCAGGCCGAGCACCCCGGCCGTTTCCTGCTGATCGACTCCGACGGGACCGAGGCCTCCCAGGAGAGCCTCGCCGCCGCCCTGGCGATCGAGGTCGAGCCCGAGGTCGCCCTGCGCGAGGGCGCCGCCCGCGTGCCCCGCCTCGTCAATGCCCCCGAGCCGACCGAAGACGCACCTTCCTACGACCCCGAGGGCACGGTCATCATCACCGGCGGCACCGGCCAGATCGGCTCGTTGCTGGCCCTTCACCTGGCCGAGACCCACGGCGCCCGCCACCTGATCCTCACCTCGCGCCGCGGACCCGAGGCGCCGGGAGCCGAGGAGCTCGCGGCCGAGCTCGAAGAGCTGGGCGCTGAGGTCGAGGTCCGCGCCTGCGACGCCGCCGACCCGGATCAGCTCCGCGAGCTGATCGCCTCGGCCCCCACCGAGCACCCACCGGTCGCGGTCATGCACACCGCCGGCGACACCGACGACGGCATGGTCGACTCGCTCGACCCCGAGCGGCTGGAGCGCACCCTGGCCCCGAAGGCGGACGCCGCCTGGGTGCTGCACGAGCTGACCCGGCAGTTCGAGGGCTGCGAGCTGGTCCTCGTCTCCTCGATCGCCGGCACCTTCCAGACCCCCGGCCAGGGCAACTACGCCGCCGCCAACTCCTTCCTCGACGCGCTGGCGCGGAAACGGGCCAGCGAAGGGCTGCGGGGGATCTCGGTCGGCTGGGGAGGTTGGGAAGGGCGCAGCGAGCTGACCGGAAAGCTGAGCCAGGCCGACATGGCCCGGATCCACCGCCGCGGGGTGATCGAATTCTCCGACAGCGAAGGCATCGAGCTGCACGCGCGCTCGCGCGACCTGGGCCGGGCCCACGTGATCGCCGTCGCCCTCGACAAGGCCCCGCTGCGGGCCGCAGCGCGGGCCGGCACGATGGCGCCGCTCTATTCCGGGATCGTCCGTGCCCCGGTCCGCCGCGTCGCCGCCGGCTCCCTCGCCGACCGCCTCGCCGCCGTCCCCGAGGCCGAGCGCGAGGGGGTCGCCCTGGAGCTGGTGCGCTCCCACGTCGCCGTCGTCCTCGGCCATGCCTCCGGTGAGGCGGTCGACCCCGCGGCCGCCTTCAAGGACCTCGGCTTCGACTCGCTCTCGGCGGTCGAGCTGCGCAACCGGCTCAGCGCCGCCACCGGCATGCAGCTCCCCGCCACCCTCGTCTTCGACCACCCAAGCGCCGAAGCGGTGGCACGGCACCTGGTCGAGACGGCGGGGACGGGGAAGGGCCCCGGCGTCGAGGAGGCGATCGAGGGACTGCGGGCCCTGCTCGGCTCCTTGTCGGAGGAGGACCGCGAGAGCGCCGACTCCCAGCTGCGCGCCCTGCTGGTCCGCGGCGGTGGCGAGGACGGAGACGAGCAGGAGGCGATCGATCGCATCCAGTCGGCGGACGCGGACGAGTTGCTGGAGATCGTCGACGCGGAGATCGGAGCGCGATGAGCGACGAAGCGAAGCTCCTCGATTCGCTGAAGCGGGTGACGATCGAGCTGCGCGGCGCCCGCGAGCGGCTGCGGGAGGTCGAGGGGCGTGCCGCCGAGCCGCTCGCGATCGTCGGCATGGGCTGTCGCTTTCCCGGTGGCGCCGACTCGCCGGAGGCGCTCTGGCAGCTGCTCGCCGACGGGGTCGACGCGGTCTCGCCGCTGCCCGCGGACCGTGGCTGGGAGGTCGACGACATCGACCTCGAAGGCGGCTTCGTTGACGACGCGACCCGCTTCGACGCCTCCTTCTTCGGCCTCCACGCGCTCGAGGCGAGGAGCACCGATCCCCAGCAGCGGCTGCTGCTCGAAACCTCCTGGCAGACCTTCGAAGACGCCGGGATCGATCCGCGGGCACTGCGCGGCAGCCGCACCGGCGTCTACGCCGGCGTCATGTACCAGGACTACGGCGCCGCGGTCGCCGAGATGGCGGGGGTCGAAGACGTCCCGATGGGCGGCATGGGCGGCAGCCTGATCTCCGGCCGGGTCGCCTACTCCTTCGGCCTCGAGGGACCGGCGATGACGATCGATACGGCCTGCTCCTCCTCGCTGGTGGCGATCCACCTGGCGGCGCAGGCGCTGCGCGCGGGGGAGTGCGAGCTGGCCCTCGCCGGCGGGGTGACGGTGCTCGCCACCCCAATGGTGCTGACCGCGATGGGCAAGCAGGGGGGCCTTGCCCGCGACGGTCGCTGCAAGTCCTTCGACGCCGCCGCCGACGGGATCGGGATCTCCGAGGGGGTCGGCCTGGTCCTGCTCGAGCGGCTCTCCGACGCGGAGCGCAACGGTCACCGGATCCTCGCCCTGCTGCGCGGCTCCGCCGCCAACCAGGACGGCGCCTCCAACGGCATCACCGCCCCCAACGGGCCGGCGCAGGAACGGGTGATCCGCCAGGCCCTGGCCAGCTCCGGGTTGAGCGGCTCGGAGGTCGACGCGGTGGAGGCGCACGGCACCGGCACCCCGCTCGGCGATCCGATCGAGGCGCGGGCGCTGCTCGCGACCTACGGCCAGGGGAGGGAGGAGGCGCTGGCGCTCGGCTCGGTCAAGTCGAACCTCGGCCACACCCAGGCCGCCGCCGGGATCGCCGGGGTGATCAAGATGATCCAGGCGCTGCGCCACGAACGGCTGCCGCGGACGATCCATCTCGAGCAGCCGACCCCCCACGTCGACTGGCCGCAGAACGGGATCGAGCTGCTCTCCGCCGAGCGCGAGTGGCGCGCCAACGGTCGCCCCCGCCGGGCCGGGGTCTCCTCCTTCGGCATCTCCGGCACCAACGCCCACCTGATCCTCGAGGAAGCGCCATCCTCCACGAACGACCTCGGGGGGGAGGACGAGTCGGGAGGCGGGGTGGCACCCGTCGTTCCGCTCGTCCTCTCGGCGAGAAGCGAGGGCGGCCTGCGCGAGGGCGCCGGGCGCCTGCGCGGATTCATCGAGGCCAACCCGGAGGTCGGCGTCGCCACGGTCGCCCGCACCTTGGCGAGGTCACGGCCGCTGCTCGAGCGCCGCGCCGCGGTTGCCGCCGGCGACCGGGAGGGATTGCTGGACGGCCTCACGGCGCTGGCCGACGGGGCCGAGGACGAGCACGCCTTCCTCGCTCCCGCTCCGACCCTCGGCCCCGGGTCCGGTCCGGTCTTCCTCTTCCCCGGTCAGGGGGCGCAGTGGCGGCGCATGGCGCAGGAGCTGCTCGTTGCCTCGCCGCTCTTCGCCCGGGCGATCGACGAGTGCGAGCAGGCGCTCGAGCCCTACATCGACTGGTCGCTGGGCAGCCTGCTGCGCTGCGAGGAGGGGGCCGCCGACCTGGAAAAGCTCGACGTCGTCCAGCCGGCGCTGTTCGCGGTGATGATCGCGTTGGCGCGACTCTGGCGCGCCCACGGAGTCGAGCCCGCTGCCGTCCTCGGCCATTCGCAGGGCGAGGTGGCGGCTGCCCACGTGGCGGGAGCCCTCTCGCTCGACGAAGCGGCGCAACTGATGGGCCGGCGCAGCAAGGTGATGGTGCTCGGCACCGGCCATGGCGCGATGGCGCTTGCCGCCGCCGGCGAGAAGGCGCTCGACGCCAGGGTGCCGGGCTGGCGCGACGCGGTCTCGCTGGGCGGCGTCAACAGCTCCGACTCGGTGGTCCTTTCGGGTTCCAACGAGGGCCTCGACGAGGTCCTCGCTCGCTGCGAGGAGGCGGGGATCTGGACGCACCGGATTCGTGCCGCGGTCGGCCCCGGCCACTCGCCGCTGGTCGAGCAGGGCCGCGAGCTGCTGCTCGAGGCGGCGGCCGGCATCTCGCCCCGCTCGGCGGAGGTCCCGTTCTACTCCTGCGTCACCGCCGCGCCGATCGACACCGCCGAGCTCGACCCCGAGTACTGGTACCGCAACGCCCGCGAGACGGTTCTCTACGGCCCGGCGGTCGAGCGGCTGCTCGGCGACGGCTTCCGCAACTTCGTCGAGGTCAGCCCGAACCCGATCCTGCTCGTCCCCACCCACGAAAACTTCGCCGCCGCCCTCGGCGAGGAAGCGGCAAGCGCGAGCTTCACGCCCACCCTGCGGCACAAGCACGGCGGCCTTCCCGACTTCGCCCTGGCCCTGGGCTCGGCCTGGGCCAACGGGGTCGCGGTCGACTGGGAGCGGACGCTGCCGGAACGGGCCGAGGAGGTCGTCTCCCTGCCCACCTACGCCTTCCAGCGCGAGCATTTCTGGGGAACCCCGAGCCGGCTCGGGGCCGGCGACGCCTCCGCTTCGGGTCAGGAGCCCGCCGGGCACCCGCTGCTCGCCGCCGCCGTTCCCTCGGCCGCCGACGGGAGCTGGCTGTTCACCGGCCGGATCTCGACCGAGACCCACCCCTGGATCGCCGCCCACGGCGGCATGGGCGTCGTCCTCGTTCCCGGCACCGCCTTTGCCGAGCTGGCGCTGCACGCCGGGGCGCGGGTGGGCTTGGAGCTCCTCCGCGAGCTCAACCTCGAAACGCCGCTGCCGCTGCCCGGGGAGGAGGCGGTTCAGATCCAGCTCAGCCTCTCGGCCGCGGGGGACGGGGGGACGCGGACGGTGACGATTCACTCGCGCTCGCAGGCGGCGGCGGACGGGGGCGGCGCTTGGACCCAGCACGCCAGCGGCGTCCTCGCCCGCGCCACGGACCTGCCCGAGGTCTCGCCGGCGGAGTGGCCACCGGCGGGGGCGGAGCCGATCGAGGTCGCCGGCTTCTACGAGCGGATCGCCGCCCTTGGGATCGAATACGGCCCCGCCTTCCGGGGGCTGCGCGCCGCCTGGCGGCGCGGCGCGGAGGTCTTCGTCGAGCTCGAGCTGGACGAGGGCGAGGCCGAGGCCGCCTCCCGCTTCGGCCTGCACCCGGCGCTCTTCGACGCGGCGCTGCACTCCAGCGGGCTCCACTTCCTCGCCGACGAGGAGGCGGAGGCGGCGGGCCCGCGGCTGCCCTTCTCCTTCGCCGACGTTCGCCTCGGGACGCCGGGCTTGGCCAGCCTGCGTGCCGTGATCGGGGTCGACGAGGAGAGCGGCTCGGTGTGGGTGCGGGCCACCGGCCCCGGCGGCGAGCCCGCCGTGTCGGTCGGCTCGATGGTCGCGCGCGCGCTGCCGAGGAGCTACCTCGCCACCGCGGCTGGAGCGGCGGAGGCGGTGTTCTCGCTGGCCTGGGAGCCGGTCGAGCTGCCGCCACCGGCGGCCTCCGACGCCCTCGTCCACGCCGTCGCCCCCGACGCCGAGTCCACCGATCCGGCGAGCGCCGCCCATGCCGCGAGCGCCGCCGCTCTGGATGCCGCCCAACGTCACCTCGCCGTGGAAGGCGAGGCCGGCCGCCTCGCCTTCGTCACTCACGGGGCGATCGCGGCCGCCGCGGACGAGGCCGTCCCCAACCTCGGCCAGGCGGCGGTCTGGGGCCTGGTCCGCGGCGCTCAGAGCGAGCATCCTGGGCGCTTCGGGCTGATCGACCTCGACGGGACCGAGGCCTCCGAAGCGGCGCTCGCGGGTGCCTTGGCGAGCGAGGAGCCACAGCTCGCGCTGCGCGACGGCAGGGCGTTCGCAGCTCGGTTGCGGCGCGCCCCCCTTGCCGACGGTGGCGAGCCCCCGGCGATCGATCCGGACGGCACGCTGCTCGTCACCGGCGGCACCGGCGACCTCGGCGGGCTCGCCGCTCGCCACCTCGTCGCCGTCCATGGCATCGCCCAGGTCGTCCTCGCCAGCCGCTCCGGCGCGGCGGCGCCGGGAGCGGCCGAGCTGCGCGCCGAGCTCGAACGGCTCGGCGCCGAGGTCGAGATCGTCGCCTGCGACGTCGGCGAGCGTGACCGGCTCGCAGTCCTGCTCGAGTCGATCGGGCCCGAGCACCCGTTGACCGCCGTCGTCCACACCGCGACCGTCCTCGACGACGGGGTCCTCACCGAGATGACCGCGGAGCGCCTCGACCGCGTGCTCGCCGCCAAGGCCGACGCCGCCTGGCACCTGCACGAGCTGACCGCCGGCGCGAACCTCGGCGCCTTCGTCCTCTTCTCCTCGCTGGCGGGAACCCTCGGCAGCCCCGGCCAATCCAACTACGCCGCCGCCAACGCCTTCCTCGACTCGCTGGCGGCGCGGCGGGCGGCGCTTGGCCTGCCGGCGACCGCGATCGCCTGGGGCCTCTGGGAGCGAACCCTGCGGCGCGGCGAAGCCGAGCTCGAGGGGGTCGACCTGGCGCGAGCGCTCGGCGGCGGCCTGGTGCCGATTTCCGACGAGCAGGGCCTGGAGCTGCTCGACGCCGCGCTTCGGGGTCGCCGGCCGGCGAGCGTCGCCGCCGCCCTCAACCTCGCCGCCTGGCGGGCGATCGCGCCGGTGCTGCCGCCGGTTCTCGCCGAGCTGGTCGCCGCCGTTCCGCGGCTTGGAGCGGCCGAGGAGTCACTGGCGCGGCTGCTCGCCGCGGCGCCGGCGGAGGAGCGCGAGGGGGTCGCCGTCGACTTCATCCGTCGCCGCCTGGCCGAGGCGCTCGGCTACGAGTCGGCCGCCGAGATCGATCCGCAGCGGCCCTTCCTCGAGCTCGGCTTCGACTCGCTGACGGCGCTGCAGTTCCGCAACCGGCTGAACGCGGCGACCGGGCTGGAGCTGATGCCGAGCGTCGCCCTCGATCACCCGACCCCGGCGGCACTCGCGGCCCACCTGCTCGAGCAGATCGAGGCGAGGGACGAGCCCGGCCAGAGCACCGCCGGCGGGCAGACGATCACCTCGCTGCTGCGCGAGGCGCACGCCGACGGTCGTTCGGTCGAGCTGCTGGCGCTGGTCGCCGAGGTCGCTTCATTCCGCCCCTCCTTCTCCAGCGCGGACGCGGTCGAGCCCTTCTCGCTGCGCCTCGCCGACGGGCCCGAGGCCCCGGCGCTCGTCTGCGTGCCCTCGGCGGCGCCGATCTCCGGCCCCCACGAGTACGCGCGGTTGGCGCAGGGCCTCGGCGGCTCGCGCCCGGTCCACGCGCTGCGCTGGCCGGGTTATGCGGCCGGCGAGCGGCTTCCGGCCGATGCCGCGGCCGCGATCGAGCTGCAGGCGGAGGCAACGCGGGCAACCGGCGCGGAGCACCCGGTGCTGCTCGGCCACTCCACCGGTGGCGCCCTCGCCTACGCGGTCGCGCAGCACCTCGAGGAGCTCGGCGAGGGCCCGGCGGCGGTCGTCCTCGTCGACAGCTACCACCCCGGTCAGCTCGGTTTCGACGCCTCGCCGGGTTCCCGTGCGATCAACGCGATCGGCTTCGGGATCCTCGGCGACCTGCTGGCGCTGGAGGGGTCGAGCGTCGCCATCGACGACGCTCGCCTGACCGCCACCGCGGCCTACCTGAAGCTCGTCTTCGGCCTCGAGCCGGCCCCTCTCCGCGCCCCGGTCCTGCTCCTGCGGGCGGCGGAGCCGATCGGCGATGCCGACCCGGGGGAGAGCTGGCAGCCGGTCTGGGACCTGCCGCTCGATGCCGTCGAGGTGCCCGGAAACCACCTTTCGATGATGGATGCGCACGCCGCGGAGACCGCGGCAGCGATCTCCGGGTGGCTGGCCGAAGCGGTCGGCGAGGCACGAATTGGGAAAGCAGACGAAGGGAGCGAGGTAAGCGCATGAACGTCATCAGTCCAGAGGTCGCAGAGGTTTCGGTGGAGGAGATCCTCGCCGCCGAGCTGCCGTCCACCTACAAGGCCGCCTACGTCGAGAAGGAGGACGCGATACGGCTGGCGGGTGGGCCCAGGGCGGACGTCCGCGAGACGCTCAAGGTCGGCGAGGTGCCGATGCCCGAGCTCGCCCCGGACGAGGTCGTGATCGCGGTGATGGCGGCGGCGATGAACTACAACACCGTCTGGTCGGCCCGCTTCGAGCCGATTCCGGGCTTCGTCTTCCTCCACCAGCTCGCCCAGAGGGGCGGCTGGGACGAGCGCCACGACCGCGATTACCACGTCCTCGGCTCCGACGCCGCCGGGATCGTCGTTCGCACCGGCTCGGCGGTCGATCGCTGGAAGGTCGGCGACCGGGTCGTCGTCTTTCCCGGCTGGGGGCGGGCCGAGGTGGCGGTCGGTCACCAGGACCTCCTGACCACGGCCGAAGACAATCTCGCCTGGGGCTTCGAGACCAACTTCGGCAGCCTCGCCCATCTCGCGATCGCCCGCTCGGTCCAGCTGATGCCGAAGCCGACCCATCTCACCTGGGAGGAGGCGGCCTCCAACACCCTCTGCTCGATCACCGCCTACCGGATGTTGGTCGGCGTCCATGGCGCCCAGATCAAACAGGGGGACATCTGCTTCGTCTGGGGCGCCGCCGGCGGCCTCGGCAGCTACGCGGTGCAGCTGATCCGCAACGGCGGCGGCATCGCTATCGGGGTGGTCAACTCGGAGCCCAAGCAGCGGTTGCTGGAAGCGCTCGGTTGCGACCTGATCATCCGCCGCGACCAGCTCGACTTCGAGGGCCGCGACCAGCGCCAGTCGGCGAAGGTGTATCGCGAAATCGTCCGCGCCGAGTACGGCGAAGACCCGCACGTGGTCTTCGAGCACGTCGGCGCGCAGACGTTCTGGGCCTCGGTCTACCTGGCGCGCGCCGGCGGCAAGATCGTCACCTGCGGCTCCAGCACCGGCTACGAACACACCTACGACAACCGCTACCTGTGGATGAAGGTGAAGCGGATCATCGGCAGCCACGGCGCCAACCTGCAGGAGGCGATGGAGGTCAACCGCCTGATCCAGATGGGCAGGCTCCAGCCCGCTCTCTCCCGGGTGACGAAGCTCGACGACGTCGCCGAGACCGCTCACGAGCTCGACAAGAACCTCCACACGGGCAAGGTGGGGGTGCTCTGCATGGCCCCCGAAGAGGGCCTCGGCATCGAAGACCCGGAGCTGCGGGAGAAGATCGGCGCCGAGAAGATCGAACTGTTCCGCAGGTTCGGCTGATGGCTTCCCTCCACTTCCGCGACCACGGTCCGCGCTCCGCCGAGGCGATCGTCTGCCTCCACGGCCTGGCGCAGAACGGCAGCATCTACGCCGACTTCGCCGCGGGGCAGGCCGCCGCCGGCCGACGCACCGTCAGCGTCGACCTGCGCGGCCACGGCGCCTCCCCTTACGAGCCGCCCTGGAACCTCGAGACCCATGTCGCCGACCTGCTGGAGACCGTCTCGGCCCTTGGGATCGAGCGGGCGACCTGGATCGGCCACAGCTTCGGCTGTCTCGTCGTCGCCACCCTGGCCCTGGCGGCGCCGGAGCGGGTCGACCGCGTCGTCCTGCTCGACCCCGGCCTGCACGCGCCGCCGGGCTACGCCTTGATCCGGGCCGAACGCGATCGCCAGGACTGGAGCTTCGCCACCGTCGAGGGCGCGGTCAACGCCCTGCTGGTCAGCGAGACGGTGATCGCCACCCCGCGCGAGGTCCTCGAGGCCTACGCCACCGACGATCTCGTCCGCGGTGACGACGGGCGTCTGCGCTTCCGCTACTCGCCTGCCGCCGTGGTCGCCTCCTGGAGCGAGATGGCGCTGCCGCCGCCGCCGATCGCACCGATCCCGACCCTGCTGGTTCGGGCCGTCGCCGGCTCGCTCGGCGGCAACCCGGACGACATCCGCTATCGGCGCGAGCTGGGCTCGATGTTGACCGTGGCCGCGGTTCCCAACGGCCACAACGTTCTCTGGGAGGCACCCGCGGAGACCGCGGCCGCGGTCGAGGACTTCCTCATGGCTACGAATTCAGAGCTGTCGCCGTCAGCGCCAGGCCTGCGCTGACCAGCCAGCGTCCGCGCGGCTCGATCCAGGGCTCTCCGGAGACGGTCGGGGCGGGGGCGAGCAGCTGCGCCGTGAACCCGCCGCCGCGGTCGAAGCTGACGCTCGCCTCCTCGAACCCCAGCGGTCGCCGGGCCAGCGGGTACCAGGCCTTGTAGATCGACTCCTTGGCGCAGAACAGCAAGCGGTCCCAGTGGACCGCCGGTTCGGCGGCCGCGAGCGCCGCCAGTCGCTCGACCTCCTCGCGGCGCGCGATCGCCTCCAGGACTCCCTCGGGAAGCGGCGCGTGGGGCTCGGCGTCGATGCCGAGCGCGGCGACCTCGTCGGCCGGCGCGACGGCGCTGGCCCGGTAGCCGGCGCAGTGGGTGATCGTGCCGACCACGCCCTGCGGCCAGAGCGGCTCGCCGCGCTCGCCGGCGAGGATCGGCGCCGGCGGCAAGCCGAGGGCCGCAAGGGCGCGCCGGGCGCAGTCGCGACCGCCGGCGAACTCGCGACGGCGCTTTGGGACCGCCCCGGCGACGAGCGCCGCCTCGGCGGCCAGCGGCGGCGGCGGCTCCGCGTCGCCGAGCGACTCCGCCGAGCGCGCCGCGGTCGGCAGGATCGCCTCGATCATGCCGGTTCCTCGCCGAGGATCGTCCGCAGGCCCGGCCGCGCCCAGGTCCGCGCCTTCCACTCCCGCGGATAGCCGAGCGAGACCTCCTCGAAGCGGGTCCCGTCGTGCCAGGTCGTGACCGGCACGTGGAGGTGACCGTAGACGACCACCTCGGCGCCGAAGCGGCGGTGCCAGTCGGCGGTGCGAAGCGTTCCGCACCACTGCGCGAACTCGGGATGGCGGAGGATCCGGGTCGGCGCCTCGAGCAGGGGGAAGTGGTTGACCAGGACCGTCGGCAGCCCGCTCGGAGCGGCACTCAACCGCGCTTCCGTCTCGCTCAGCCTCGCCTCGCACCAGGCCTCGCGGCTCGGGTGGGGATCGGGGTGGAGGAGGTACTCGTCGACGCAGACGACCCCCGCGGCATGGGCCAGCCGCAGGGCCTCCTCCTTGGTCGCGGCGACGTTACGGCCGAACGAGTAGTCGTAGAGCAGGAAGAGGGGGGCGAGGACGGCCGGTCCGCCGGGTCCTTCCCAGACCGCGTAGGGGTCCTCGGGGGTGAGGACGTCGAGCCGCCTGCAGGTCTCGACCAGCTCCCGGTAGCGAGCGTCGCCGCGCGGCCCGGCTTCGTCGCGCTGGGTCAGCAGCTCGTGGTTGCCGGGCACCCAGACGACCCGCTCGAAGCGCTCGGCCAGGATCCCGAGGCCCCACTCGACTAGCTCGATCGAGTCGGCGACGTCGCCACAGACGATCAGCCAGTCGCCGCTGGCAGCCGGCCGGATCGCTTCGAGGAAGGCTCGGTTTTCGGGGTGCTCGACGTGGAGGTCGCTGATCGCCGACAGGGTCGCCATGGGGGTCTTCAATCATCCCAGCGATAACGGCGTTTTAGGGCTTTGTGAAGCGGAATTTTCCGGGTCTCGGGAGGGTTCCGCGCTGTTATCGTCCGGACCCGGAATGGGGGATGCCACGGCAACCGGATCGGCCGCGCGGAGGCTCTACGACTCGACCTTCGGCCGCGGCTTCACCGCCTGGTACGGCTACGTGATGCGCCGCATCGACGAGTACGGGCTGCGGGAGACGCGGCGCGAGCTACTCGCCGGTGCCCACGGCCGGGTCCTCGACGTCGGCTCCGGCACCGGCTCCAACCTGAAGCTGTTCCCGGAGGCGGTCGAGGAGCTGGTCCTGGTCGAGCCCGACCGGCACATGCTGCGGGTCCTGCGGCGCCAGCTCGGGCCAGAGCGCCCCGAGGTCGAGTTGGTCCAGGCCACCGCCGAATCGCTGCCCTTCCCCGACGCCAGCTTCGACTGCGTCACCTGCACGATGGTGATGTGCACGATGCCCGACCCGGTCGCCGGGCTGGAGGAGATGACGAGGGTGCTGAAGCCCGGGGGCAGGCTGCTCTTCCTCGAGCACGTCCGCTCCGAAGACGCCGGCTTCGCCCGCACCCAGGACCGCGTCGACGGGGCCTGGCGCTTCCTCGCCGACGGCTGTCACTGCAACCGCGACAGCCTCGCCACCCTGGAAGCCTCCCCGCTCAGCCTCGAGAGCGTCCGCCGCGACCGGATGCCGGCCGCGCCCCGGATCATCATGCCGTTGGTGATCGGCTCCGCGGTTCGGCCGTCGACCTGACCCGGCCAACTGGGGCGCGCCCGCTCCTCCATCGGTCAGACTGGGGCTGATGTTCCCGCTCAACCTGCCGAACGCGCTGACCATGCTGCGCATCCTCGCGGTGCCGGTGGTCGTGGTCGCGCTGCTGGGGGAGACGCCGAACGGGGACGTCCTCGCCGCCGCGGTCTTCGCCCTCGCCGCCGCCACCGACGGCCTCGACGGCTACCTCGCCCGCTCACGCGACTCGGTCACCACCTTCGGCAAGCTGATGGACCCCCTGGCCGACAAGCTGCTGATCATCGGCGCCCTGCTCTCGCTGGTCTCGCTGGGCCGGCTGGAAGCCTGGATCGCGATGGTGATCATCGCCCGCGAGGTCGCCGTCACCATCCTCCGCACGATCGCCGCCGAGCGCGGCCTGGTGATCTCCGCCTCCTGGCTCGGCAAGGCGAAGACCGCACTCCAGGTCGCCGCCGTGATCGCCCTGATCGCCGCCAACCCAGCCCCGCTCTGGGTCAACGTCCTCGTCTACATCGCCCTCGCCGTCACCGTCCTTTCCGGCGCCGACTACTTCTTCGGCCTCCGCAAACGGATTGAGGCGCAGCAGCGCGAGCGCACCGCCTCCGGGGTCGAGCCCGGCTGAGCCGACCCGTCAGGGCGCTTCGTCGCGCGCTTTCAGCAGTCGCTCCTGACGGGCGTCGATCACCGCTTCCACCCGCTCCAGCACTGGGCGGTCGCCGAAGTCGCCGGGAAGGCAGGCGCGGGCGCCCTCGCGACTCGCCGCCACCCGCTCGAGCAGAACATCGATCCGCCGGCTGACCAACGTCGGTTTCACCCGCAGCTCATCGGCGAGGCGATCGAGGTGCCGGCGGCGCAGGTATTCGGGCCGGTTCTCGCCGCCGTAGCGCATTGCCAGCTTGCGCCGGGTGCCGACGAAGGCCTCGGTCGAGATCAGATCGTAGAAGGGTGCGAGCCGTAGGGCGCGAGGCCCATCCAACAGCAGCGAGTAGTTCTTGCCGTGGGCGTCGTGGTTGCCGATCAGGAAGTTGAAGAGGAGGGCGTCGAGGAATTCCGGGACGTCGGCCGCCGGGGCAGCCGTTCGTTCGCCGAGCAGTGCCGCGCAAGCCGCCACTCCAGGGCCACCCTCGCCCTCGTACTTCTGGGCCGGGACGACGCGCAGCGCCTGGCAGAAGTCCTCCTGATGGATGCGGCCGTCGGCTCCCTCGCCGCCGCGGTCGTAGCGGCGGACGAGGAGGAACTCGTGGCCACCGGCTCGTCGCGGTTCGGCGGTGGCGGTCTCCAGTCCGGCCGCGGCGGCCAGCGCCATGCAGTACGCCTCGTTGGCGATCGGTTCCTCGACCCGGGTGATCGGCAACTTGAGGATGTGCGTGCTCGGCGGCGCGCCGAGGGTGAGGCCGATTGCACCATCGCGGTGGAGGACGCCGGCCTTGTCGTGAGCACCGGCGAGCGAGATGCGGATGCCTTCTTCGGCCTCGACCAGGTCGAGGAGCAGCAGCGGCCGTTCGGGTAACTCCGCGAGTAGATCCGCCAGCGCCGCCTCGTCGAGCCATTTTGGCTCGGGCGAGGACGACCCGGGCGGCTCGCCTCCGGCCGGCCCGACGCCGATCGCCCCCGCGCACTCGCCGCCGATCTCGGCGAGGACGGCGAACGGGTTGTCGGCGGAGACGTGAAAGGCGCGGGCGACGGCCCGGAGGAATTCTCCCTCCGGAAGCAGGCCGGAGAAGAAGGCGCCGCACTCCTCGTCCTCGAAGGGCTCGGGTCGCACCGGCAGGCTGAGGGAGAGAGGGGTACCTTCCTCCTCGATCCAGGTGGAGTGGTAGGCGAATCGAAGGCGTGCGTTCTGTCCGCGCTGCAGCCTGCCGGCGGCGCGACCGTGCAGGAAGACCTCGAGATCGGACGGTGCCGCGATCATCGGTTGCGGGCGACGAGCCGCAGCCCCAACGCGTCGAGTACTCGGAGGACGCCTGTCAGGCGCGCCGTCTCCTTGCCGCGCTCGAGTTCGCTAACGAAGCGGTGGCTGGTCCGGGCGACGCCCGCGAGTTGTTCCTGGGTCAGTTCGAGTTCGTGCCGGCGCTGACGGATCACTTCGCCGAGCGCCTCTGAGTCGTCTATTCGCCGTTCCATCTTTTCCCGTTCGGGAAAATTAGCCGGGATTCCTGCCAATTTCAGCTTGATTTTTCCCGATCGGGAAAATCAACCAGTGAATCGGCCCTATCTGAACGAAATCTTCCCGATCGGGAAAATCAGCTCAGGGCACCTGGCGCCTCGAGCCACTCGCGCATGGTCCGGTGCCGGACCGTCTGGGCATCGCCGCTGGCCAGCTCCTTGCGCAGCTCGCCGAGGGTGCCGTAGCGCTCGGCGACGACGTTGTGGCGGTGGATCGTCTCGAGGTTCTCCTGGCGGGCCATCACGAAAGCCTCGTCGGGGAGGTCGGGGTAGCCCTCGACCACCTGGCGGATCATCTCGCGCACGCAGTCCTCGACAAAGCGGGGGTTTTCGTGCGCCTTGACGACGACCGACATCTCGTCCGGGCGCTTCATCAGCTCGTAGATCTCCGAGCTCATCGAGCTCTCGACGATCCGCAGCAGCTCCGGCGCGTCGATCCAGGCCGGGCCGCCCTCCGGGCAGCCGACGTGGAGGGTGCCGATGCCGCGCTGGTTGTGGGTGGCGATCGGGACGACGTCGATGATCCGCTCGATCTCCTCGGCGTCGAAGCCGCTCTCGGCAAGCCGTTCGCGCGAGAGCCCGGCGATCATCTCCTGGGCGCAGGGGCAGGCGGTCATCCCCTGGGCCTGGACTCCGGTCAGGGTGCGGTTGCCGGCGGCGGAGGAAACGGCGGTCCCGTAGAGGACGTAGATCTCCTGGGTCGGGACGCCGCTCTGCGGGGCGGCGGTCGTCTCCGGATAGCGGGCGGTCAGTCGCACCTCGGCCCGCTCGCCGCCCTGGCGCTCGCGCACCCGCTCGGCGACGTGGACGGCCAGCACCTCGGCCCGGAAGGCCTCGCCGAGGACGACTTCGTCGATCGCCTCGTTGACGATCTCCTCGAAGCGGGACATGTGGACTCCGGCCTGCCGCGCGTTGAGGTCGACGAAGCATTCGAGCTCGGCGTAGAAGAGGTTCTCGCGACCGTCCGCCTCGACCCGGATCACCTTCTCGACGCCGGTGACACCGACCCGCGAGAGGCTGACCTGGGTGGCCGGGACGCCGGCTTGGACGTCGGGGTGGCTGACGGTGCTGGGCTCGCTCGCCATTGCAGGTAAAAGCGTATGGCAACGCGCACTTCGGCACCGCCGGCGGACCCATGGTGAACGGTTGTGCGCCTATAATCCGCCGCGGCCGGAGCATCGTGGCCGGCCTGCAGCACAGGGAATCTTTGGGGGAGAGGGCTATCGGGTGAGCATCGAACCGTTGGAGACGGGCACCGACGTCATGGAGCGCGATCCGCAGGAGGTGCAGCGAGATCCGCAAGAGGCGCCGATCGCCGAGATCGAGGAGCTGCGCGGCCTGGTCACGCTGGGACGCGAGCGCGGTTACCTGACCTTCGAGCAGATCGCGCAGACATTGGAGGAGGTGGAGATCACCAAGGAGCAGGTCTCCCAACTCCACGCGCACCTGGTCGAGCACGGCGTCGACGTGATCGCCGAGGACGGGGTCAGCGCCTACAAGGCCGAGCAGCGCGGCGGTGCCGACGCCGGCGCGGCGAAAAAGGAAGAGCTCGATCTCACCGTCGAGCCGAGCCTCGACTCGCTGCGGCTCTACCTCCGCTCGATCGGCCAGGTCGACCTGCTGACTGCGGCGCAGGAGGTCGAACTGGCGAAACGGATCGAGCGCGGCGACATGCTGGCGAAGCGGCAGATGGTCGAGGCCAATCTGCGCCTCGTCGTCTCGATCGCCAAAGGCTATTTGGGCCGCGGCCTCTCCTTCCTCGACCTGATCCAGGAGGGCAGCCTGGGGCTGATCCGCGCGGTCGAGAAGTTCGATTACCGACGCGGCTACAAGTTCTCAACCTACGCGACCTGGTGGATCCGCCAGGCGGTGACGCGGGCGATCGCCGACAAGGCGCGGACGATCCGCATCCCCGTCCACATGGTCGAGAAGCTGAACCGGGTCGCCCACGTCGAACGGCAGCTGGTCCAGAAACTCGGCCGCGAGCCGGAGCCGGCCGAGGTCGCCGAGGAGCTGCGCTGGCCGGTATCTGACGTCCGTGACATCCAGCGGGTGGCGCAGTTGCCGGTCTCGCTGGAGAAACCGGTCGGCGACGAGGACGAATCCGAGCTCGGCGACTTCGTCGCCGACGAGGGCGTGATGGAGCCCTTCGAGGAAGCCAGCGAGCACATGCAGAAGGAGGGCGTGAAGCGGGCCCTGGAAGCGCTGCCCGACCGCGAGCGCCAGGTGATCGAACTTCGCTACGGCCTCTCCGGCGCCGAGCCGTTGACCCTCGAGGAAGTCGGCCGCACCTTCGGCGTCACCCGCGAGCGGATCCGCCAGATCGAGAACAACACGCTGAAGAAGCTGAAGCGCCTCCCCGAGGCGCAGATGCTCCGCGACGTTTCCTAGCGACGCGTCGCGTCAGGTCATCGCCGCGATTTCCGCCGCGCAGCGCTCGCCGCTGCGGACGGCGCCCTCGAGGTAGCCCTGGGCGGACAGCGCGGTGTGCTCGCCGCCGAAGAGGAGGCGACCTTCGCGGCGGCCGGCGAAGCCCCAGTAGCGGGTGAATTGGCCCGGTTCGTAGGCGGCGTAGGAGCCGTGGGTCCAGGGGTCCGAGGCCCAGTGGTCGAGCCAACCGGTTCCGTCATAGCCGGCGCCGAGGCCGGGGACGGCCCGGGAGACGGTTCGCAGCGCCGCGGCGGCGCGGGGGTGGGGCGCCGGGCCGTGCGAAGTCGGGCCAGACTGCGCGGCCCCGTGGCGGCCGCCGGAGAAGACGGTGAGCAGGCCGGGCCGGCCGCGCTCGCCCAACGAGCTGTCCCAGGTGTCGATCTGCTCGTCGTAGAATTCGCCGTTCCAGCCGTCGTAGTGGGAGAGGTGGCGACGGAACTGCAGCAGCAGCTTCGCGTTCGTCCCCATCCCCAGCTCCTCGATGCAGCGACGCTTGCGGGGGCTGAGCCCGGCGCCGCCGAGGTCGACTCGGCGCAGGGCGGTGAAGGGGAGGCAGAGGACGACGAGGTCGGCGCGCTCCTCGCCCCGCTGGCCGTCGAAGGCGAGCGCGTAGTCGTGCCCTCGCCGGCGCAGCGCCCGCAACGGTCGATCGAGCTGCAGCGTCCCGGCCGGCAGCCGCTCCGCCATTCCCCAGGCGAGCTGGTCGTTGCCGCCGTGGACGTGGAAGCGTTCGTCCGATTCGACCCCGTTCGGCCCGAACTGGACCAGCATCGCGATCGCGCTCATCCGGTCCGGGTCGAGACCGTACTCCTCGGCCATGAACTGGCTGCTCGCCAGCCGCAGCAGCCGCTGCGAGGGCTCGGGCAGGGTGGCGTCGAGCCACTCGGCGGCGGTCATCTCGTCGAGGGCGCGGGCGGCGCGACCGGCCCGGTTCCAGGCGAAGCTGCCGATCCGCCGCGCCTCGGCAGCGGCGCGGCGGCCGATCAGGTGCTGGTCGGAGTAGACCTCGCTGAAGCGGCGCGGCCGGCCGGCGAGGAAGAGGCGGGGGTGCAGGCGCGGGGCGCGGCCGGCGATCGCTTCGACGTCGTCGAGCCGCAGGCCGAGCTCGGCGGCGAGGGCGCGAATCCGCTGGTGGGCGCTGTCGATGAACTCGCCGCCGTGCTCGGCGGTCTGTCCGGCGGCGAAGCCGCGGGCGCTCCAGCAGCGGCCGCCGACCCGGTGGGCGTGAGCCTCGTAGACGGTGCAGGGGAGGCCGAGCCGGTGCAGGCGGTAGGCGCAGCTGAGGCCGGCCAGCCCGGCGCCGACGATTGCGATTCGCGGGGCACCCGCGCGCACGGTGGCCGAGTGCTCCAGCGCTGCCGCAAGCGAGGAGCGGTCGAGCAGCGCCGCCGCCCCCGTGGTCGCGGCGAGCGCCAGCAGGCGCCGCCGGCTCAGCCCGGTGCCGGCTCCAGCACCCAAACCGACGGTTCGCGCTTCAGCTTGAGAACGTAGTCGTCGAAGCCGGCGTAGTTGAGGTTGGCGAGCCGCCACAGCTCGGCCCGCTCCTCGCCCGTCGCGACCCGGGCTCGGACCGGCACCCGCCGGCGGCCGACCTCGGCCTCGGCCTCGGGCTTCGCCTTCAGGTTGTGAGACCAGGCAGGCAGCTTCTCGTTGCCGGCGTTGGTGTCGATCAGGACGAAGCTCTCGCCGTGCGGGCAGTAGACGATCGGCGCCGTCCGCGCCTCGCCGGATTTGCGGCCGGTGGTGGTCAGCAGCAGAACCGGCGCCTTGCCGACCTTGCCCATCAGCCGCCCGCCGCTCAACCGATAGACGGGCACGTTCAGCTTGCCGGTCCAGCGCAGCCCCCGCGCCCCCAGCGAGTTCGAGATCCTGGCCCATGCGTGGTCGCTCGGCATCGCCGCGAGTATCCCACGCTAGGCTGGGGCCATGGCCGAGCCGCACCCGTTCCGTCGTGCCGCCGAGACCAAGGATTTCGACCTCATGCGCGAGGCCCTTGCCGAGGACGTCGTCCTTCACAGCCCGATCCTCTTTCGGGGCTTCGAGGGCCGCGAGGCCGCGCTCCTCGTCCTCTCCAACGTGATCGAGGTGCTCGAGAACTTCGCCTACACCGGCGAAGCCGCCGGCAAGGACACCCTCGTTCTCCGCTTCCGCGCCGACGTCGGCGATCTCGTCCTCGAGGGCATCGACTACCTCACCCTCGACGCCGACGGCAAGGTCGCCGACCTGACCGTCTTCATGCGCCCCCAGCGGGCAGTTCTCGCCTTCAACGAGCGCATGGGCGAGCGGCTGGCAGCCGCCGGGCTCACCTAGTAAGCCCGGCGGCGCATCCACCACCACCCGCCTCTAGAATCCCCCGCCGATCATCCGGGGGAGTGTCCGAGTGGTTAAAGGAGATGGGCTGTAAACCCATTGGCTCTGCCTACGCAGGTTCGAATCCTGCCTCCCCCATCGGTACGAGTCGTGTAGATCCGTTTTACCGTGGTTGCCGATGGCGAGTTCACCAAGGAAGCGGATCAACTTCACTCTCGATGACGAGCACGCTCGGAAGCTCACGAGGCTCGCAGAACTGACTCATATTCAGGAGGAGAAGCTAGCCTGCTCGCTTCTCTCAATGGCCCTCGATGACGCCGATTCAGACGCGGGGCACATCATCCGGATCCTCGACGCGATCCCCGGTGCGTGGCAGCGCACGCAGGAGGGTTTGGCCGAGGCCGTCCGCGGTGAAGCAATACCGCTGGACCGCCTGAGCTGAGTGGCTCGGATAATGGTCACCCGCGGGCGCAGGGCACGTTGACGAGCGATTTCGACTGTGGATCGACGTTCGGACAGAGACTGATTAGGAACAGCGCCGGGTACGCCCGAAGGCCCACCCGTTCCCCAATCGAGGCAAATTAGTTAGCCCGAATGGCTGGATTTGCGGCTGCGGGGTGGTCGGATAGGGCAGGATGCACGGATGGACGAGGGGATGAGACTGGACGGGCGAGTCCTTGCGATCGCCGGAATCGGCGGTGGGTTGGGGCCGGCGGTGGCGCGGGCGCTTGCCGATGCCGGGGCGACCGTGGCCGGGACCGATCGCAGCCAGGAGAAACTCGACGCCCTTGGGAAGGAGCTGGGGCTGCCGGCCGAGCGCTGGGACGGACGGCCGGTCGATCTGCTCGACGAGGGCGCGGCGCGGGAGTGGTGCGCGGCGCTGGTCGAGCGCTTCGGCCGGGTCGACGGCGTCGCCCACCTGGTCGGCGGTTGGCGTGGCGGCAAGCCGCTGCACGAGGCCTCGCTCGAGGATTGGGACTTCCTCCACGGCCTGCTCGTCCGCACCGTCCAGCACACCACCCGCGCCTTCCACGAGCAGATCGCCGCCTCCGCCCGCGGCCGCTTCGTCCTCGTCTCCGCCAAGCAGGCGCAGGCCCCGACCAACACCAACGCCGCCTACGCGGCGGCGAAGGCGGCGGCCGAGGCCTGGACCCTCGCCTACGCCGACGGCTTCGAGCCCGGCGGGGCCACCGCCAACATCGTCGTCGTCGACGCCCTGCTGACTCCGGCGATGCGAGCCGAGAACCCCGACGGCGACTTCGTCACCTTCACCCCGGTCGAGGACGTCGCCGCCGCGATTGCCTTTCTCTGCTCCGACCGCGCCGGGACGATGAACGGGCAGCGGTTGCCGCTGACGGTGGGCCGATGAGCCCCGCCGCCAAGAAAAAAGGAAAAGCCCCCGACGGCAAGATGACGATCGGCGAGCTGGCGCGGCGGACCGGGATGACCGTCCGCAACATCCGCGCCCACCAGACCCGCGGCCTGCTGCCGCCGCCCGAGGTCCACGGCCGCACCGGCTACTACAACGAGGAGCACGTGGCGCGGATCGAGCTGACCCGCGAAATGCAGGCCGAGGGGCTGAACCTGGAGGCGATCCGGCGGGTGCTCGAAAGCACCGGCTCCTCGCAGGAGATGGTCGACTTCGCCCGCGCCGTCCGCGCCCCGTTCGAGGACGAGACGCCGGAAATCTTCGACCTCGAGGAGCTCGCCGCCAGCTGGGGCGTCGGCAAGCCCGACCCGAAGCTGATCCGCCGCGGCGAGAAGCTCGGCATCCTGCGCGAGCTCCCCGACGGCAAGGTCGAGGCGATCAGCCCGCGCCTGCAGCGCGCCGGGGCGGAAATCGTCGGCCTCGGCGTCAGCCCCGAGGCCGGCCTCGACCTCGCCGAGAAGCTCCACCGCCACGCCGAGGGCGTCGCCCGCGCCTACGTCGACCTCTTCGTCGACGAGGTCTGGGAGCCGTTCGACCGCGCCGGCCGCCCCGAGGAGGAGTGGCCGAAGGTGCGCGAGGCGCTCGACCGCCTGCGCCCGCTCGCCTCCGACGCCCTGCTGGCGATGTTCCAGCTGACGATGGGCGAGGCGACCGAGAAAGCCGCCGAACGGACCCTGCAGGAGGCGGCCGAGCCGCCCCGCCGCAAGCGCAGCTCCAAGAAGCGCCGCTCCTCCCGCCGCTAGATGGCGCGGCGGCCCTTAGCCGCACGTCACTTCACCCGGGTTAGCCGACACCTCGATCGGCTCGTAGTCCTGGAACGGCGGGTGTTCGGCGACCCGTCGCACCCAGGAGCACTGCTGATTCTGCGCCGGGCTGGTCGCCGCGTAGCCGAGCAGCGTCTTCGGATTGCTCGGCGCGGAGAAGGTCACCTGCAGGCCGACTTCGGTGTTGAGGCTGGAGACCGAGTCGCTCGTCACTGGCGCTGCCGGGCAGGCGGGGTAGATCGACCTCAGCGGCACCGAGCCGTTGCCGGGGGCGAAGGTGGCGATCTGACTGTTGCCGGACCAGCAGTTGCCGCCGCCGGTGTCGTCGTCGAAGAAGTCGTATTCGCCGTTCGGGTCGGCGCCTTCGCGGCCCATCGTGTTTTCGGTGATCTGGTTGTTGATGTTCTTGGCGTCGTCGCCGAGGTTCGAGCTGAAGGGTTCGCCCGGGCCCGAGTAGGTGGCGATCCCCCACTTGTCGTTGCCGAACACTTTGTTGCGCCGGACGACGTTGCCGTCGCCGCCGAGGAGGGCAACGCCAACCCCGGCTGGGAAATTGAGCGGCGCCCCGAAGGCTTCCCCGAGCTCTGCCGATGCCGTCCGCGGGCCCGCACCGGCGAGAAAGTAATTGAAGTTGTTCCAGAAGATGTCGTTGCGTTCGATCAGGTTCCAGCCGTTCGGCTCCAGCCGCTCGCCGTCGAGCGTGTTGGGAGCGATCCCGACCCCGTCGTTGAAGAACGCCGATTCGATGATCTTCACGTACTTCGAGTTGGTCCCCGAGAAGCCGAGCGCGCTCTCGTAGCCTCGGTCGTTCTTCAGCAGCGTCCACCGCGGCTCGCGCTGGCACGGGGCGGGCGTCGGCCCGTGGTTGGTCCAGCCGCGGTTGTCGCAGGGAGTTTCGCCGACGGAGAAGGCGGAGTTCCCCTGGTGGTAGCTGGCCGAGTCGACCATCTTGCCGCCGAGGCAGTTCTTCGCGAAGAGCCCGGAGGAGCGGTTGCCGGAGGCCAGCAGGTTGTCCATCGCGTAGCCGACGCAGTGTTGGCCTTCGCCGTCCGCGGCGTGGACGAAGAAGCCGTTCGAGCGGTAGTTCCGCGCCCACAGGTTGCGCAGCACCACCCCGTCGACGCTGATCGCCTCGATCCCGTTCTGGGCGGCACCGAGCTCGCCCTTGGCGTTCCTGCCTTCGAGGATCACCCGCTTGTTGTTCTTCACCGTGCCTTCGATCGTCAGGCCGTCGAAGTCCTTGCGCCGCTGGGTGCCGTCGAGGACGACCCCTTCGATGTACTTGCCGGGCCGCACCGCGACCTTGGCCTTGCGCTTCGGGTTCTTGAACTTGAAGGAACCGGCGGCGTCGACCGCCTTCTGGATCGTCCCGTACCTGCAGCCGTGTAGGCAGGCTTCGAAGACGGCGGCCTTCGACTTCGTCGCAGCCTTCGGCTTCTGCGCCAGCGCCGGCGTCGCAGCGGCGGCCAGCGCCAGCAGGGCGACGGCCGCCAGTGCCGGCAGCGCGGTCCAGTTCCTCAACCTTCCTCCTCTGCGATCAGCCGGGGACGATCGTCTTCATCGCCGCTTCCAGTTCGGGCACCCCGTAGGCGCCCTCGATCCGGTCCTTGACCTTGCCTTCCTTGCCGATCAGGAAGGTCCAGGGCTCCGATTCGAGCCCGAAGGCGGCCAGCTGCGGCCGGATCCCCTTGGCGATTTCGTTGTGGTTGTAGACCTCCATGTGGATAAAGTCGGCCTTGCCCTTGTACTCGTCGGCGACCTCCTGGGCGACGTCGACGACCGGGCCGCAGACGCGGCTCTGGCAGAGCGCCGGGGTGGCGAAGATGAGGACGACCGGTTGCTTGCCGAGGACGTCGGCGAAGTCGACTTCGTGCATCTGGTCGGGCGGGATGCGGGTGTCGATTTTCGCCAGGTCGCCGCCGACGCTCTTCGCCGTCGGGGTGTCGATCCGCGGCGGCCGCTGGCCGACTTCGGGGATCTTCGGGAACTGGCCGATGTCGGGGCTCGGCACCCGCGAGGCTTCGAGTCCTTCCTTGCCTTTGATCATCGCCACCGCCAGCCAGGGGCCACTGCGGTCGAAGTCGACCTTGGGGACGACGTAGACCGAGCTCGCCTCGCCGCCGCCGGCGCTGGTCTGGGAGCGGTAGGCCGGCTTCACTTCCAGCGAGGTGACTCGCGCCGGCAGCGGGCCGATCACCGGGCTGCCGGCGTCCTTGGCGAAGTACATCGCGACGTCGGCGTCGGAGATCTGTTCCTGGCCCTTGGTGAAGACGCCGAAGGGGTAGCGGTTGACGCCCTGGACGAAGGACTGCGCCGCCGGGGCGACGACGAGGCCGGTCTGCTTGGCGCCGGAGTCCTTCAGCAACTGGTCGATCGTCTTGCCCTTGGCCGAGGGGAACTCGGTCGCGCTCGGGGCCGAGCGTTCGGCTTCCTCGCCCTTGCCGCTACCGCCGCAGCCGGCGAGCAGGGCGGCGCCGAAGACGGCGAGCGCGAGACAGCAGCAGACGGCCGGAGGGCGGCGAAGGGTGGCGAACATCGGCAGGGACGCTATCGAGCCGACATAAACGCTTCCTCTGCGGGCGGGAGCGTGTTCGCCGAGTCGGCCGGACCGCATCATCGGGGCCGCTCGGGTTATCTATGGGCAATGGCGCGCTTTCCTGTCCGAGCCGTCCTCGTCCTCGCGCTCTGCGCCGGGGCGTTGGTCTGCGCCCCCGGCGCGGCCTCCGCGGCCGAACCGCCTGCGGTGCCGCTGCCGTCGAGCGAACTGCCGAGCTGCGCCGAAGGGCCCGAACGGGTCGGCCACACCGTCATCGGCACCCCCTGCGCCGACCGCATCGTCGCCGGGCCGGAGGTGACCCGGGTAGAGGGCGGCCCCGGGGACGACGTGATCGTCGGCGCCAACAGCGCTCCGGTGCCGCTCGCCTCGGGCTCCTGCGTAACCGGCTGCCACCTCGAAGTCGGCAGCCAGACCTTCGAAGGCGGCCCCGGCAACGATGTCGTCTACGGCGACCGCGGTAACGACACCCTCCGCGGCAACGCCGGCAACGACCGCCTCTACGGCGGCATCGGCGACGACGCCCTCGAAGGCGGCGAAGGGGACGACCTGCTCTCCGGCGGCTTCGGCTCCGACGAAATCGACGGCGGCGAAGGCTCGGACTTCGTCCGCGGCGACGGCACCATCGACCACATCTTCGACAGCGGCGTCAACGGCGTCGACACGCTCAGCTACGCGACCGGGATCACCCCCGGCTTCGGTGGCGGCATCGAAACCGGCGCCTCCGGTTTCCCCGCTGGCGAAGAAGGGGAACGCGGCGTCTACCTCCACCTCGGCGACGGCGGCGAAAACGCCGACAACGGGATCGCCGCCGGTGGTGGCGGCCACGACGAAGTGCAGGCGGACGCCTTCGAGCGGATCGTCGGCAGCCCCTTCTCCGACTACATCGTCGGCGGGCCGGGCAACGAGGAAATCCTCGGCGGCGGCGGCGCCGACGTGATCCGCGGCGAAGAAGGCGACGACGTGCTGAACGGCGGCGCCGACGGCGACTACCTGAACGGCGGCTCCGGCTCGAACACGATCCAGGGCGACGCCGCGGATAACTGCACCGAACCGACTTCGGGCTCCTGCAAAGGGTCCACGGCCGCGGTCTCGACCCGCGACACCGGCAAGGTCAGCATCGGGATGACCAGCGTGCCGCCGACCGGCGGCTTCGCCGGCGCCACCGGCGTCTACGCGGTCGGCTCGAGCAACTCCGACCAGCTGACCGCGAGCTGGAACGGCTCCAGCGTGGTCTTCAGCCTCTCCGGCGCCCAGTTCGACACCTCGACCGCCGACGCTGGCGCCGGCGGCTGCCTGGTCAACACGACCAGCGCCACCTGCACGCCGCCGACCCCGTTCGATTCGCTCCTGCTCGCCGGCATGGACGGCAACGACAACCTCCGCGCCGAAGGCATCCCCGACGGCGTCTCGGTGGTCGAGCTGGGCGGGACCGGCGCCGACGAGCTCAACGGCAGCGGCAGCGAAGACACCCTGGTCGACGGCAACGGCGCCACCCGCGACGAACTCTTCGCCGGTGCCGGCGACGACGCGCTGATCCACAACGGCGGCTCCGACGTCCAGGACGGCGGCGAAGGCTCCGACCTCTTCCTCTCGGTCGCGCTCTGCGAAGGCGAGTCGATCAACGGCGGCGCCGAACGGGTCGGGGCCCCGATCTCCGATCGCGACAACGCCTCCTGGGCGCGGCTGCCCTTGGTCGGCGTCGACGCCCGCCTCGACCAGGGCCGGGCCGGGCGCATCGGGCCCGGCGGCGAACCCGACTGCAGCGGCGGTAGCTTCGACACGCTGAACGGGATCGAGGACCTCGAGGGCTCGAGCCAGAGCGACTACCTGGTCGGCAACGCCGGCCCGAACCAGATCCTCGGCCACAAAGGCGCCGACTCCTACTTCGGCGAGGCCGGCTCGGACCTGCTGCTCGCCAACTCCGGCACTGCCGACGCGGTGATCAACTGCGGCGCCGACCTCGACCAGGCGGTGATCGACCTCAAATCGGTGGCGAACGACCCGACCCCGATCGAATGCGAGCAGGTCCGCGAAGGCAGGGTCGAAGAATTCAACGAAGTGCCGTTGCTGACCCAGCCGGTGCCAAAGCCGAAACCGGACCGCAAGCCGCCGCAGACGAAGCTCCGCCGCCACCCGGCAAAGCTGCTCCGGGTCGCCCCCGGCAAGCGCAAGCTGGTCAGCTTCCGCTTCAGTGCCAGCGAGCCCGGCACCCACTTCCGCTGCAAGCTCGATGCCAAGCCCTACGCGTCCTGCCACTCGCCGCGCGCCTACAAGGTCGGCCCCGGCCGCCACGCCTTCCGCCTCTTCGCGATCGACGCCGCCGGCAACCGCGATCGCACCCCGGCGCTGTTCAAGTTCAAGGTGCTGCGGATCCACCGCCACCACCACGCCCGCTAGATTCTTCGGCGTGGGCAAGGTCGTCTACACCGCCGAGGCGCATGTGACCGGGGGCCGGGCCGAGGGGCACGGCGAGACCTCCGACGGCTCGCTCGCCGTCGACCTGCGACTGCCGCCGGAGATGGGCGGCGAAGGCGGTGGCACCAACCCCGAGCAGCTCTTCGCGGTCGGCTACGCGGCCTGCTTCGAGGGCGCCCTCGGCGCCGTCGCCCGGCGGGCCAAGGCGGAGACCGGCGACGTCGAAATCGATTCCAGGGTGAAGATGGAAACCGGCGAGGACCGCAGCTTCGGCCTCGGGGTCGAGCTCCACGTCAGCCTGCCCTCGGTCGAGGACGAGCTGGCGGTCGAGCTGGTCCGCGAAGCGCACCGGGTCTGCCCGTACTCGAACGCGACCCGCGGCAACGTCGAGGTCGTCCTCACCGCCAACGGTGCCCCGGTCGAGTAGGGGAGAGCGCGGGCGCCCGCCTGGCGGCCGCCCCGGGGGCCTCATCTCCCGCCACCGCCGGCTGCTCGCTGTGCTCGCGCTCGCCGCCGCCGTTGCCTGCGGCGCCCTGCTCTCCAGCGCCTTCGCCGGCACCTCGACTCCGGCCCCGGTCCGCAGCGCCCTCGCCCAGACCGCTCGCGTACAGGGCGCGCCGGGGCGGACGATGGTGCTGAGCAAGGTGACGGTGCCACCGGGCGCGACCCTGGCCAAGCATCACCACCTCGGCACCCAAATCGGCCGCGTCGTCGCCGGCACCCTCACCTACACCGTGCGCCAGGGCTCGGCCGAAGTGCGCGAAGGCGAGTCCGACCAGGAACCGCGCCTGGTCCGGATCATCCATGCCGGCCAGACCGCCCAGGTCAAGCCCGGCCAGTGGCTGGTCGAGCAGCCAAGCGACATCCATGAAGCCGCCAACCGTGGCAGCGCCCCGGTCGTCCTCTATATCTCGACCCTGCTGCAGACCGGCGCCCCGCCCGCGACCCCGGTCCCGTGAGCGACTTCGAGGCGCAGCTGCGGCCCTTCGGAGAATCCCTCCTCGGTCCCGGCGAGCACCTCGAGGGGACCTGCATCGGCTCCCAGCAGACCACCTTCCGCGGTTGGATGGTGGTGATCGCGGTGACTGCGGAGACGCTGACTCTGCAGCGTCTGAAGAAGTCGAAGACGCTGGAGGCGGACGGTCCGCCGCTGCGCCTCGGCCTCGCCGACGTCGTCTCCGCCAAGGCTGGGAGCAGCGGCGACGAGCTTGCCAACCCGACGATCGCGATCGTCGACGCACTTGCCGTGCAGCTGCGCCTGAAGACCAGCGGCGGCGAGAAGATCAAGTTGATGATCAGCCGCGGCGGCGACTCGACCCTCGGCCGGATGGGCGGCGGCGAGACCCAGCGCGCCGGGGTCGAGGCCTTGGGCCACTGGTTCGAGCGGCGAGCCGGGTCCTAGGCCGGGCGAGGATCGGCGACCGTAGGGTCACCGGCCCGGCGACCGCCCGCGCTAGGCTCGCGCCGATGGCCGACGACCAGAAGCAGAAGCTGAAGCTGCCCGCGGCGATAACCGCCTGCCTCTTCGACCTCGACGGCGTCCTGACCAAGACCGCGGTCGTCCACGCCAAGGCCTGGAAGCAGACCTTCGACGAGTTCCTCCGCGCCCGGGCCGAGAAGGAAGGCGGGGAGTTCAAGCCGTTCGACTCCGACGCGGACTACAACGAATACGTCGACGGCAAGCCGCGCTACGACGGCGTCCGCGACTTCCTCGCCTCCCGCGGCATCGAGCTGCCCGAGGGGAACCCCGACGACCCGCCCGACGCCGAAACCGTCTGCGGCGTTGGCAACCGCAAGAACGAACTGGTGCTGGAGCTGATCGAACGTGACGGGGTCGAGCCCTACCAGGGCTCGGTCCGCTTCGCCGAGCTGGTCAAGGAGCACGGTCTGCGCCGCGCCGTCGTTTCCTCCAGCGCCAACACCAAGGCGGTGCTGGAGACGACCGGGCTCGCCCCCCTCTTCGAGCAGCGAATCGACGGCGTCGTCGCCGACGAACAGCACCTGAAGGGAAAGCCGGCGCCGGACACCTACCTCGCCGGCGCCCGCGCGCTCGGGGTCGAGCCGGCCGCGGCGGCGGTCTTCGAGGACGCCCTCTCCGGAGTCGAGGCCGGCCGCGCCGGGAACTTCGGCCTCGTCGTCGGCGTCGATCGCGTCCACCACGCCGACGCCCTCCGCGAGCACGGCGCCGACGTCGTCGTCTCCGATCTCTCCGAGCTGATCGAGGACGACGCCGGGTGATCAAGGACCCCGCCTACACGGTCGAGCCCTGGGGCCTGCGGGAAACCGAGCTCGACCTCGACCGCCTCGCTCAGTCGGAGTCGGTCTTCGCCCTCTCCAACGGCCACATCGGCCTCCGCGCCAACCTCGACGAGGGTGAGCCGAACGGGATCCCCGGCACCTACCTGAACGCCCTCTACGAGCAGCGGCCGCTGCCCTACGCCGAGGCCGGCTACGGCTACCCGGAGGCGGGGGAGACGGTGGTCAACATGACCAACGGCAAGATCATCCGGCTGCTCGTCGACGACACGCCGTTCGACATCCGCTACGGCGAACTGCTCGAGCACCAGCGCGCGCTCGACTTCCGGACCGGGATCCTCACCCGCACCGCCCACTGGCGCTCGCCCTCCGGTCGCGAGGTCAAGGTCGTCTCCGAACGGATGGTCTCGTTCTCCCAGCGGGCGATCTTCGCCGTCCGCTTCCGGGTCGAGCCGGTCGAGGAGGAGACGCGGCTGGTCCTGCAGTCGGAGCTGGTGACCAACGAGCCGCGGCCGCCGATCTCCGGCGACCCGCGCGCCGCCGCCGCCCTGGAGGCGCCGCTGGTCTCCGAGGAATTCGCCGGCGACGACATGCGTGCGGTGCTCGTCCACCGCACCCGCGAGAGCGGCCTCCGCGCCGCCGCGGCGATGGACCACGAGCTCGACGCCCCCGAGGACTGCAAGTGGAGGGAGGCGGAGGCCTGGGACGAGCCTCGGCCGCTTCACCGTCACCACCACCGCGAAGCCGGGCGAACCGGTGACGTTGACCAAGTACGTCGCCTACGGCTGGTCCTCGCAGCGCTCGGTCCCGGCCCTCCGCGACCAGGTGGCGGCGGCGCTGGCCGAGGCGCGGCACAGCGGCTGGGACGAGCTCTGCCGCGCCCAGCGCGAGTTCCTCGACGACTTCTGGGACGGCGCCGACGTCGAGCTCGAGGGCGACGCCGAGCTGCAGCAGGCGGTCCGCTTCGGCCTCTTCCACACCCTGCAGGCGGGGGCCCGCGGCGAGGGCCGGGCGATCCCGGCGAAGGGCCTGACCGGGCCCGGCTACGACGGCCACTGCTTCTGGGACACCGAGTCCTACGTACTGACCGTGCTCTCCTACGCGATGCCGCACGCCGCCGCGACGGCGCTGCGTTGGCGCCTCGACACGATCGAGGCGGCGCGCGACCGGGCCGAGCAGCTCGGCCTCGCCGGCGCCGCCTTCCCCTGGCGGACGATCAGCGGCCGCGAGTGCAGCGCCTACTGGCCGGCCGGCACCGCCGCCTTCCACATCGGCGCCGACATCGCCGGCGCCGTCATCCGCTACGTCGAGGTCAACGACGACGAGCCCTTCCAGCGCGAGGTGGGGCTGCCGCTGCTGGTCGAAACGGCGCGGCTGTGGCGCTCGCTCGGCCACCACGACGCCCACGGCGCCTTCCGCATCGACGGCGTCACCGGCCCCGACGAGTACAGCGCCGTCGCCGACAACAACGTCTACACGAACCTGATGGCGGAGCGGAACCTGCGCCACGCCGCCGACGCCGCCGAGCGCTTCCCCGACGAGGCTGGGGCCCTCGGGGTCGACGCCGAGGAGACCGCGTCCTGGCGCGACGCCGCCAAGGAGATGACGATCCCTTTCGACGAGGAGCTCGGCGTCCACCCGCAATCGGAGGGCTTCACCGAGCATGCCCGCTGGGACTTCGAGGCGACCAGCGCCGAGGACTACCCGCTGCTGCTGCACTTTCCCTACTTCGACCTCTACCGCAAACAGGTCGTCAAGCAGGCCGACCTGGTGCTGGCGATGGCGGTCCGCGGCGACGCCTTCAGCGACGAGCAGAAGCGCCGCAACTTCGCTTACTACGAGGCGATCACGGTTCGCGACTCCTCGCTCTCGGCCTGCGTGCAGGCGGTGATCGCGGCGGAGACCGGCCACCTCGAGCTCGCCTACGACTACTTCGGCGAGGCGGCCTTGATGGACCTCGACGACCTCGAGCACAACACCTCCGACGGCCTCCACATCGCCTCCCTCGCTGGATCCTGGCTGGCTGCGGTCTGCGGTCTCGGCGGCCTCCGCGACGAAGGCGGCCGCCTGCGCTTCGCGCCGCGGCTGCCGGAGCGGCTCGGCCGCCTCTCCTTCCGCCTGCGCTTCCAGGGCCGCCGGCTGCGGGTGGAGATCCGCGATCACACGGTCGCCTACGAGCTGCTGGCAGGCGAGCCGCTGACGATCTCCCATTTCGGCGAGGAGCTGGAGCTGGGCGAAGGGCCGCTGGAGCGGCCGGTGCCGGAGCTGGACCCGGTCGAGCCGGTCAGCCAGCCCGCCGGGCGCGCCCCCGAGCGTCGGCGTCCCGGGCTCGGGTAGGGGAGAGCGATGGCCGAGGCCCGGATCAACGCGGTCGGCACCGTCTTCGTCCCGGTGCGGGACGCCGACGCGGCGCTCGGCTTCTGGGTCGACCGGCTCGGCTTCGAGAAGCGCGCCGACTTCGCCTACGGCGACGGCGACCGCTGGGTCGAGGTGGCGCCGCCAGGCGGCGGGGTCGCCCTGGCGCTGGTCTCCGACGAGGGCCACCCGGCGCCGACCGACCGCACCCTCTGCGCCCTCGCCACCGACGACGCCGACGGCCTCCACGACGCTCTCGCCGCGGCCGGGGTCGAGGTCGAGCCAGTGGGGAGGGAGGGGAGCGCCCGCTCCGGCCTCTTCCTCGCCGAGGCGCGGATCGCCGACCCGGCGCCGCCGCAGTTCCTCTTCCGCGACCCCGACGGCAACCGCTTCCTCGCCGTCCAGCCCTGAGCGCGGCCGGCCCGGCGGCGTTCAGCCGTCGCGGCACCCGGGTAGGCGCGAGACCAAGTCTCGGCCAATCGAAGGAGATCCCGGATGCTGTTCAGGAAGACCGTCGCCATCGCCGCCATGACCGGCGCCCTCGCGGCCCTCGCCGTCAACCCCGCCGCCGCGGCGGCGGCCACGGTCGCCACCGGCAAAGCCTGTTACGAGGCGACCGGGATCGGCAAAGGGGCGAACATCGCGGTCAGCGGCTCCGGCTTCACCCCCGGCGAAGAAGTCTTCGCCCAGATCCCCGCCCCCGGCGGCCTGCTCGGCTTCGTCGAGACGACCGTCGCCCCCGACGGCAGCATCGCCACCACCCTGCCGGACATCTCGCCGGAAACGATCGACCCAGTGGCGGAAAAGCGGGTGATGCAGATCAAGGGCGTGCTCTCCAGCCAGATCCTCGCCGAAGTCCCGTTTGAACTGACCAACCTGGCGGTGCGGACGAAGCCTCCGACCGCCTCCTACGGCAAGGTCGTCACCTATACCTTCTCCGGTTTCCGCGGCGGCAAGCCGATCTTCGGCCACTATCTCCGCCACAACCACCTCGTCGTCACCCATAAGTTCGGAAAGGCGAAGGGGGCCTGTGGGCTGCTGAGCGCGAAGGCGAAGCTGTTCCCCGGCCACGGCCCGGCCACCGCCAAGTACAAGGTCCAGTTCGACACCCACCGCAAGTACCTGAAGAAGGCCAGCCCGAAGATCGTCACCGGGCTCGGCACGGCCTTCTAGGTACTGTTCGGGACCTCGGCGGTGCCGGATCCGGATACGGCTGGGCGTGCCTGAAGAATTTGTCGTTCCCATATTGGAACGGCGATTTGGCTAGTACGCTGGGAATAGTGGCCCCCTCCCGACAGGCCCCGCCGACCGGCAGGCCAACGATCTCGCGCGACTTTCTCGAGCGCGAACGCCGCCGGCGCTTCGTCGCCGTCGCTGCCGAGATCGCCCATGAGGTGGGCCTCGGCGGGGTGACGGCGTCGCTGATCTGCCGCCGTGCCCGCAGCGCCAAGAACACCTTCTACGAGCTCTTCGACTCGGCCGCCGACTGCCTCCGTTTCGGCGTCGACGAAGCCGCGGAGCTGCTTTTCGCCCCGGTCCGCGAGCAGTCCGGCGAGGGCGACTGGCTGGCCGAAGTCGAGGCGGCGATCGCCGGCCTCTACGAGGCCGCCGCGGCCGAGCCGCTGCTGGCGGAGCTGCTGCTGGTCCACTCCTTCGGGGTCGAGCTGGGGCCCGAGGACCGCGGCTACGACGCCGGCGTCACCGAACTCTCCGCGTTGCTCGAGCGCGGCCGTGCCGTCGCCGCCGAGCGCGGGCTACCGGAGCCGAACCCGCTGGCCGAGGAATACCTCGCGCGGGTGGTCGTCTCGCTGGCGGCGCTGAAGGTTCGCCAGGGAGAGGCGGACTCGCTGCCCGGCGAGGTGCACGAGATGGCGACCCTGGTCGCCACCGGCTACCTGGGCGCCGAGGCCGCTAATCTCGTCGGCGGCAAGAACCGGGACATCGTTTGACGAAATCGCGTGTTTCCGCAAGGGAAGCGGAAATCGCACGGATAGGGAGGGGAGATGTTGAGAGCTCTTAGCAATGGCAGGTCCGATCGCCCGCGGCTGCGCCGGGGACTCCTGGTCGGCGCCGCGGCATTGATGCTGGCGGTCCTCGCCAGCTCGGCGATGGCGGCGGAAGTCACCCGCGACGAATACCGCGAAAAAGCGGAGCCGATCTGCAAAGTGGATACCCAGGCGAACGAACGGATCCTCGCCGGCGTCCGCACCGAAGTCCGCCAGGGCAAGCTGAAGCCCGCGGCGACCAAATTCGACAAGGCGGCCGCCGCCCTGAAGAAGGCGGTCAAGCAGCTGAAGGCACTGCCGCAGCCGAGCGCCGACACGGCCAAACTCTCGAAATGGTTCACCTACGCCGAACAAGAGGTCAAGCTCTTCGAAACCGGCGGCCGCAAGCTCCGCTCCGGCGACAAAAACGCTGCCTCCAAGATCGGGGTCGAACTGGTCAACGTCGCCAACAAGGCCAACGCCCAGGTGATCCCGTTCGAATTCCAGTACTGCCGCCTGGAACCGTCCCGCTTCATCTAAGCCGCTCGCCGGCTCTCCCGGCTACCATCTAACATCGCTGACCGCAGCGGCTGAAGGCCGCTGGGCCCGCCCGGATAGCTCAGTTGGTAGAGCACTTCCATGGTAAGGAAGGGGTCACGAGTTCGAGTCTCGTTCCGGGCTTCCTCGATGCGCCTGTCCGGCTGGGTCTAGGGCGAGCTGAGTCGTGTGCGACCGAGATCTCAGCTGGCAGGGCACCCTCGATTCCCTCGCCGCACTGCGCTCGCCTCTCTCCGCCGGCGTCCAGCGCCGCCTCGAACATCCATTGGGAAGGAGACTTAGTCCGGTCAGCCTGGCGCAGGTTCGATAACTCCAAGGAGGGGACTCCCGATGAAAGGTCTTATGGCTCGCCGCCCGTCGCCGGCGATGGTCGTCGCCGTGATCGCTCTGGTCTGCGCGCTCACCGGCACCGCCTGGGCACTCGCGGCGAAGGTGAAGAAGAACTCGCTGACCGGCAAGGACATCGACCTCGACAAGCTGGGGACGGTTCCCTCGGCGGCCACCGCCACAACGCGACCAATGCCGTCAACGCGACGATCGCCGCCACGGCCAGCGCGCCGACGCCGCCGGAAGCGGTCCACTTCGTGGGGAACCCGGGCCAGCCACCGTTCATCAACGGCTCGAACGTCCCGGGCGACGCGCTCGAAGAAGGCGGGGTCACGGGCGTGAGTTTCCGCTCCATCGGTTTCTACAAGGACCACGAGGGGATCGTTCATCTCGAAGGGGACGCCCTCGTCGGCGATGCCGCGCCCTATCCGATCGTCTTCGCCCTGCCCCCGGGCTTCCGCCCGGCGCCGAAGACGGTGATCACCTTCCCCAACATCGAAGGCGAGCAGGTGATCTCGATCGACGGCTCCGGCGTCGTCGAGGAAGGCCATGACTACAGCGGCTCGGTCGTCCTCTCCGGCGGCGGCTCGGACAACCTCGTCAGCCTCAACGGCATCACCTTCCGCGCCGAAAGCTGAGCGCCCGCCGTTAAACACGCACGCGGACAGTCCCCAGTCGGGGGGAAGTTGTGGCGGAGCGCGGCCGCCGGCCTTAATGTCGGCCGGGGATGATCGAGGACCGGAAACCGGCCTCGGAGCTCTCGGATCGAAGCTCCGAGGCGTCATATCAGCGCCGGCTGCTGCGCGAGAAGCTCGCCGCGGTCTCCAACCCGATCCGGCTGGCGATTGTCTCCTCTCTGAGCGAGCGGCCGGCGAGCGTCGCTGAGCTTGCCGAGGAGATCGAGGTGCCGGTCGAAAGGGCCCGCTACCACCTCAATCGCATGCTGCGCTTTGGCCTGGTTCAACGGCAGGGACCGACAAATCGACGCGGGGTCTCCGAGCAGCTCTACTCGGCTGACCCGGCGAAGCTGATCATCGAGACCGACGAAGCCGTGCGGTTGCCCGTCCACCGGCTTGACGAAGCGCACCTGAGCCTGCTGAGGCTGATGTTCCGAGAGACGCGCGCATCCACCCGTGCCGGAAAGTTGGGACTCCACGAGGACCAGACGATGGTCCGCCTACCGATCTCCTTCGATGCCCGGGCCTGGGCGGAGGCAAAGCTGCCCTTCACGACCGGGCGACTGTGGAAATAGTCGCGGCAAACGCGGCGAGCAAGGCACGCCTTCGAGAGAGCGGAGCGGAAGGAGTTCGCAGCCTCGTGATGCTCCTCTTCTTCGAAAATCCGCCTCGGGGAGAAGGCCATTGAAGAAGCTTCAGCTCTCGACGGATCAGTTCTTCGACTTGACGCTGGATCCGCTCCGCCGGTCCATCTTGTCGCGTCTGGCTCAGCGTCCCGCAACCGCGATCGAACTCGCGGAGACGCTGGACGTGTCGATAGAAAAGGTCAGGTACCAGCTCAAGCGGCTCACCTCAGCGGGCCTGCTTCGGGTATCCGACGAACGACACCGTCGCGGGACGATGGAGCGCGTCTACCTAAGCGACATCCGCAGCCAGGTCACGGATTACGGGAAGATGGCGCGTCCGTCGCCGGAGAAGCTTCAGCAATTCGCGGAAGTGTGCTTCTCGATGGTCTTCAAGGAAGCGATCGATGCCACCCGGGACGGCGCCTTCCACGAACGCGACGACTTCTCTGTCTCGCGCCTGCCGCTGCGCGTCGACCAGCAGGGCTTCGACGAGGTTTCAGCCATTCTCCGGCGACTAATGGACGCTCTGCTGGAGCTCCGCGAGGAGAGCCTCGTTCGAATTGCAGAAGGCGCGGAGGCGAAGTCCGGACTATCGGCGCAGCTATTCTTCCGCCGCCCCGACTGAGCGTTTCGCTCAGCGTCGTTTGACTTTGGAGAACGGATCCACGGTCAGGGTTGCGGCAGGCTTCCGGGAGCTCTCTCCATTCCCCTCTCTCGGCCCGCTCTCAAAGCCGAAAAACCACTGGGCCCGATCCCGGAAAACACTCCCGTACCTCCTGGGGACTTTTGACCCATCCCTGCACCATCTGGTGTCGTATCCAAGGCGCCGAGGCCAAGGGAGCGCAAGCACTCGGTAATCAGGGAAGCCGCGAAGTCAGGGGAATTCAGGGACATGTCACGCAGGGGCACGGAGCATCGGTCTGCGACCGCGAGAGCCGCGAGCTCAAAGCAGTCCAACAATCGGCGTCGAGCGCATCCCAATGCTCGCGCCCGCGGGGCGGCGCACCCTGTCGCCGCCCCGCTCCTCCCGCCTTCGCGGGTCGCTTCCTGAAGATGGTGGACCGCTTGAGGAGGTTGGCCAGGGAAAAGCTGGCCGCGATCGAGAACCCACTGCGGCTGGCGATGCTGACGCGTCTGGCGATGGGTCCGGCGAGCGTCGGCGAGCTCGCCGAATCGGCGGACGCCTCGATCGAACGAGTCCGCTACCACGTCAACCGCATGCGGGAGGTCGGGCTGGTCGAGTCCGCGGGACGCACGCGGCGGCGCGGGGTCGCCGAGGAGCTCTTGTCGGTCGACCCCGCCAAGTTCGTCCTCAGCGCCGAGGAGATGTCCCACCTGTCGTCCGACCGCTGGGAACGGGCTCATCTGGGTCTGCTGCGCGTCCTCTTCCGCGAAGCGAACGCCGCGATGCGCGCGGTCGCGCCCGGGTTCGACGAGGAGAACGTCACCGTTCGCTTCGCCCTGCCGCTGGACGCGCAGGCCTGGCAGGAGGCCCTGCGCCTCCACGACGAGACGATGCTCGAGGTGCTGGAGATCAGGAAGCGCAGTCTCGCCCGACTCGACGCGAGCGGGGAGGCGGGCGTGGAGGGGACGGTGGCGCTGTTGTTCTTCGAGGCCGCTCTCGGAGCGTGAGTTGACGGACGAGGGCCGGCGTCGCGAAGCCGAGGAGAAGTTGGAGGCGACGCTCAACCCGATCCGCGAGGCGGTTCTTCGGCACCTGTCCCTGTGGCCGGCGAGCGCGGCGGAGCTGGCGGAGGCGCTCGACGTCCCGATCGAAAGGGTCCGCTACCAGGTCAAGCGATTGGAGCAGGCCGGATTCATCAGCCCGGTCGAGGAGCGCCGGCGGAGGGGAACCACGGAGCGCGTCTACAGCACCGAGAGTCGACGGCTGGTCTGGGACAAGGAGGAGGCCGCGGCCCTTCCCGCGGCAAAGGTCCGGGGCTTCGAAGCAAGGGCTACGTCGCTGATCTTCAAGGAGGCCCTCGACGCGATGCGGGCCGGGGCATTCAGGGGACGCGACGAGTACAGCATCTCCCGCATCCCGATGCGGTTGGACGCCAGGGCCGCGGGCGAAGTCGCGGATGCTCTCGACGGCCTGCTCGAGCGCCTTCTCGATCTGCGTGAGGAGAGTCTGAAGCGGCTGCGGGGCACTGGCGAGGATCCGCGCCCAGCGCTCTCGGCGCTGCTCTTCTTCCGCAACCCGAATTAATCGCCAGCGTCGAAGTACGATCCCGCCACGATTCGCGTCTCGTCCGGAACTGCAGCGATGGCGATCTCAACGAGAGGCAGGTAGGCGATGCTGGGTATCGGTTGGAAGGACGGGGTCGGGACGATCGTCGATCGTCGCCTGGTCGGCAAGACGACCGAACCCGAGATGGGCGAGTTCGCCGGGCAGGGGACCGAAGTCTTCGAGTTCATCGCCGACGTCGAGGCAGACGACGGCAGCGCCCATTTCCGAGCGACGCTGAAGGAGCCGTTCAACGCGATCACCTTTAAGCCGCCCGAGGTGGGGCAGCGGGTGAAGGTGAAGCTCCACGCCAAGGACGGCAAGGCCAAGTTCGACCGCTCCGACGACGGTACCTACCAGCACGTCCCCGGAGTGCCCGACTGGCGCCGCCACTCGAACCCGCTGAAGGAAGCAGACGAGGCCGCGGTCGCCGCCGACCATTCCGCCGCCGCCCAGTCGCGCTGGGAGGCCCAGTTGGCCGAAGCGCCGGGCTCACCTCCCGCATCGGTCGAAGAGCGGGTGATGCCGACCGGCGCCCACCGCTCGATGGCCGAACTGGTCGAGCTGCGCAAGCGGGTCGACGCCGGCGAGATCACCGAGGCCGAATTCGAAACGCTGCGGGGCGGCGGCTCGCCGGTCGGCGACTGAGTAAGCGATCGTCGCCGCTCTAGAGTGGCCGCGATGCCCGGGGACCAGAGGCCGCTCTTCGTCGTCACCAACCGCCTCTTGGGTCGGGCGCCGGAGCTGCTCGCCAAGGCCGGGGAGCTGCGCTACTTCGAGCGCGACGAGCCACTTGGACGGGCGGAACTGTTGGCCGGGGTGGAGGGGGCGACGGCGCTGCTGGCGATGCTTGCCGACCGGATCGACGGCGAGCTGCTCGACGCCGCCGGGCCGGGGCTGCGGGTCGTTGCCAACGTCGCCGTCGGCTTCGACAACGTCGACCTCGAGGCGGCGGCCACGCGCGGGGTCGCGGTCGCGAACACGCCCGGGGTACTGGTCGACGCCACCGCCGACCTCACCCTCGGTCTGCTGCTCGCCGCTGCCCGCCGGGTCGCCGAGGGTGACCGGCTGGTCCGCCGCGGCGAGGGCTGGCGCTGGTCGATGGAGTTCATGCTCGGCAGCGACCTGCGCGGGGCGACCCTGGGGATCGTCGGCCTCGGCCAGATCGGCCGTGCCGTTGCCCGCCGCGCCCGCGCCTTCGGGATGGAGGTCGTCTACAGCGGCCGCCGCCCAGCGCCGGCGGCGGTCGAGGCCGAGCTCGGCGCTCGCCGGCTCGAGTTGGACCAGCTGCTCTCAAGCGCCGACGTGGTCAGCCTGCACGCTCCGCTCACGCCGGAGACCCGCGGGCTGATCGGCGCCGCCGAGCTGGCGCGGATGAAGCCGACGGCGATCCTCGTCAATACCGCCCGCGGCGCCCAGGTCGACGAAGCGGCGCTGGCGGCGGCGCTTCGCGACGGCGTCATCGGTGCCGCCGGGCTCGACGTCTACGCCGAGGAGCCGCGGGTCGACCCCGACCTGCTGGAGCTCGACAACGTCGTCCTCACTCCGCACATCGGCTCCGCCGCCGACCGCACCCGGGCGGCGATGTCGGAGCTGGCGGCGCGGAACGCGATCGCCGGCGCCCGCGGCGAGGAGCTAGAGACGCCGGTGCCGCTGCCGACCGACCCCAGCCGGTGACCCGCGGCGAGTTCGTCGGCATCGACGTCGGCGGGGTGAGGAAGGGGTTCCACGTCTGCGCCCTGCGGGGCGAGGAGATCGTTGCTGGACCGCTCCGTCGCCGCGACGTCGCCGCCGTCCTCGCCTGGGTCGCCGAGCGCCAGCCGAGGGTCGTCGCCCTCGACTGTCCCGTCGCCTGCGCCGAGCGCGGCCGCTCGCGGCCGGGGGAGAGGGAGCTGGCGAAGGAGGTGTGCGGGATCCGTTGGACGCCGACCGAGTCGGCGCTGGTCGGGCCCTACTACGAGTGGGTGCGACACGGGCTGCGGCTCTACCGAGCCCTTCGGGAGGACCGCGGCAAACGCGGCCCGGAGCTGATCGAGGTCTTCCCGACCGCCTCCTGGACGGAATGGAACGGCCTCCGCGGCGGCCGCAGCCGGGCGAAGTGGTCGCGCGAAGGGCTCGCGAAGCTGGCGCTCCGGGGTGTCCCCGAGCGCCACAACCAGGACGACCGCGACGCGATCGCGGCCGCCCTCACGGCGCGTCTATATAAGGAGGGGAGAACTCGGGACTTCGGCGGGATTCACGTCCCCGCCGGACCTTTCGGCTGACCTTTTGCCCTCGCGGGCCGCTCGCCGCCGGGTGCGCCCGGATCCTTCAGCGCCGCGGCCGCCGCCTTCGCTTTGTCGGCGGCGCTGCCTTTGCCGGTCGCGATGCCTTTCAGCTCCTCGGCGTCCTCCTTGAGGGCGTCGACGCCGCCGCGCTCGTCGACGATCTTCTTCCCTTTGTCGAACAGATTCTTGAGGTTCATTCGGGGCTCCTTCACTGGGGATTCCGAGCCTAGCCGACCCGCAGTAGGCTGCCGCCGTGGACTTTTCCCTCAGCGACGAGCAAGAGGACTTCGTCGCCGCGATCCGTGACTTCTGCGAGCGCGAGTGCGGCACCCAGGACCAGCGCGAGCGGCTCACCGACGGCTACCGCGAGCACCACAACTTCGAGGTCTACGGCCGCATGGCCGAGCTCGGCTGGCTCGGGGTGACGATCGACGAGGCCTACGGCGGCTCCGGCGGCGGGATGCTCGAGGCCTGCCTGTTCATGGAGGAGACCTCGCGTGGGCTGGCCCCAATCGGCGCCTACGCGACGACCCTAATCGTCGCCGGCGCCACCGAGCGCTTCGGCAACGAGGAGCAGAAGGCGGAGATCCTCGGCGGCATCGCCCGCGGTTCGGTCGAGGCGATCGCGATGACCGAGCCCGACGCCGGCTCCGACGTCGGCGCCCTCTCCTGCAAGGCCGAGCCCGTCGACGGCGGCTTCGTCCTCAACGGCCAGAAGGTCTTCTGCTCGAACGCCCACATCTCCGACCACGTCTTGGTCGTCTGCCGCACCACCGTCTCCGAGGACAAGCACGCCGGGATGACGATGATCTGGGTGCCGAGCGGCGCCCCCGGGATGGAGGTGATCCCGATCGAGACGATGGGCGGCCGCGAGACCAACCACCTCTACTTCACCGACTGCGAGGCGCCGGCCTCGGCCGTCCTCGGCGAGGTCGACCGCGGCTGGCCGCAGCTGATGGCCGGGCTCAACGTCGAGCGGCTAATCCTCGCCGCGACGATGCTCGGGATCGGCCAGCGCGCCCTCGACGACACCCTCGCCTACGTCAAGGAGCGCCACCAATTCGGTCGCCCGATCGGCTCCTTCCAGGCGCTCCAGCACCGCCTCGCCGACCTCGCCACCGATCTCCAGGCGGCCCGCCTGATGACCCACTGGGTCGCCAGCCTGACCGACGAGGACCCGAACCGGATGCTGCCCCAGCAGGCCTCGATGGTGAAGCTCTTCGTCACCGAGGCGGCCAAGCGCGCCGCCCTCGAAGGGATGCAGCTGATGGGTGGCTACGGCTACTCCTCCGAGTACGACATGGAGCGCCTCGTCCGCACCTCCCTGGTGGCGACGATCTACGGCGGCACCTCCGAGATCCAGCGCAACATCATCGCCAAGACCCTCGGCCTTTAGGAGCCACTCCGAGGTGCGGTCGCCCGACCGGCGCGGCTGCGAGTCTGCGGGCCGATGAGCACCGTCGCGGAACTCCTGTCGCTGTTCGCGACCTTCTTCCTGGCCGGCTGGTTCGCGGGTTGGATTGTCGTGCCGACTCGGCTCGGCAGCTGGGACCGCCTTTTCCTCTCGCTTGCGCTCTCGGTGCCGACGACCCTGCTCGCCGCCGCCCCGGCGCTGGCGACTCACTCGCTCGCGGCCTGGAACGTGTTGCTCGGCATCGCCGTCCTGGGAGCTCTAGCGGCCTGGCGAGGGAAACAGGCTTTCCGCCGGCTCCCGACCCGCCTGCGCGCGATGGCCGCGCGACCGAAGCGGCCGCCGCTGACCCAGACCGCCCTCATCATCTGCGCCCTCGTCGCGACTTGGTTCACCGTCCTCGTCCCCGAGGGCGTCCGCGACACTGGCAGGGGGCACCCCAACGGCACCATCGTCTATTACCACTGGGGCATTGTCAGCAAGGTCGTCGACGCCGGCGGGCTGCCGGCGACGCTCCCGGAGTGGGGCAAACCGCGCGAGTTTCCCTACGAGTACGCCTTCTCGGTGATGCACGCCGCGGCAACCGCGTCGCTAGCCGGCACCACCAACTTCGTCCTTGAGGAGCGCTATCGGATCGCGATGGTTGTCGTCGCCCTGTTCTCGCTTTTTGCCCTCTGGCGCTGCTGGCTGCCCTCGTGGTGGTCCTGGCTCGCCGCGCTGCTGACGATGAACGTCAGCCGAATCGAGACCCGGCTGCTCGTCTATAAGCCGGAGGCGTTCGCCTTCTTCCTCGTGGTCTGGTCGGCTTGGCTGCTCGATCGCGCCCTCGAACGCCGCTCGCCGCGCTGGGGCGCCCTGGCCGGACTCGTCCTTGCGACCTCCTTTCTCGCCCATCCGGTTGGCTCGCTCCTAGTCGCCCCGCTCTGGGGCGGGATCGCGATCGGGCGGGCAGCGCCCGTGCTGTGGCGACGCTGGCGCCAACGAAGCGCTCCAGTGAAGGAAGACCGACCCAGCGATGACGGCACCCGAAAGCGTTGGCCGGCGCTGCGAGCGGCATTGCCATGGCCCGCGGTGGCCGCAGCCCTGGTCGTCTTCGCTGTCCTCTTCCTCAGCTTCCGCACGATCATCGGCACCACCGGCCAGGACCTCTCCCAGAGCCCCGTTGACCATGTCGACGAGACCAGGGTCGTCTACAACCTTGCCTACGTCTCCGCCAACCCGTTCGCAACTCCGCACGTGCCCGAGTGCTCGCACCCGTTCGCCGTCTACTCGACCATACGCCCCTTTTTCTCAGCCAACGCCGCCTGGTTCTTCTTCGACGTCCACGCGCGCTCCAGTGTCTTCCTGATGATCGGGGCGCTCGTCCTGCTCGGCGGCGTCTTCCTCTGGCAGCGACCACCCAGGCTCGCCCGCTGGCCCGACTCCGCGAAGCGGGCCGTGATCACCTGGTGCTGTTACGGCATCGGCGTCTACCTGCTGGCGGTGCTGATCTGCGTCTACTACTCCACCTGGGTGCCGCAGCGGGTCGGCCCGATGAGACTGATGCCTTACTGGGCGCTGGTCTTTCCGATCGCGATCGCTGGCGTCTGTTGGGCAGGTTCGGCGATCATCAGCCGCCATCTGCCCTCTGGCCTTCGCCTTCCTCGCTTCGCCGGACAGGCGAGCTGGTTCGGTGCCGGCGTCGCCGTGTTGCCAGCGCTCGCCTTCTCCGTAGCCTCCGTCTGGACCTTCACCACGATCGTCGCCAGCCAGGACCGCGGAGTTCCCGCCTTTGAGATTGCCGAGCCGCGGGCCGGCGGACTATCGCAGGACGCCATCGACTCCTATTCCTGGATTTCGAAGCACCTACCGTCCGAAGCCCTAATCCTCGCCAACGGCTATACCGAGGGAGCTCTCGGCATGCTCAGCCATCGCACCGGCCTGCTGGACGGCCGCACGCCCTTCGCCCAGCCAGACCCCTGGCGCCGCGAAGCGATCGAATGGCTCGAGCAGTCGCGCCGCTACTTCAAGCACCCGAGGGCGACCAAGGTCCCGGGCAAAGCCACCTACGTCCTCGTCGCTTCCCGCGACGCCAATCTTGGCGGGTCGTACTTCCCGACCGATTTCCAGGCCGTTCGCGAGGACCCGGCCCTACGTCTTCTACACCGGTTTGGCGAAGTCACCCTCTATGAAGTTCGTAGTCCAAAGGTCGAGAGCGATGGTCAAGTGTCCCTTGGTGGTGGTATAAACCGGCGAGTTCACTCGGCAAACTTAGAAGAGGAGTTGGGAAAGTGGGATCCGATTCAGGGAAGGGCGGCCTCCTTCGGTCGCACCGAGGCCTCGCCGTCCTGCTGATCGCCGTCGGGCTCGTTCTCGTCGCCGCCGCGGTCTCGCTCGGCAAGAGCGGTCCGAACCCGGGACCGATGGCCTTCGCCGCCGATTCGAGCGGCACCGGCCCCGCGCCGGTCCCCGTCACCCCGCCGGCACCCGCGCCGACTCCACCGGCCCCCGACGTCACCCCGCCGATCATCACTTCGGCGACCGGACCTAAGAAGATCTCGGTCAAGAAGCGTGCGAAGTTCAGCTTCGCTGCCAATGAGGTCGGTAGCTTCCGCTGCAAGGTCGGCAGCCGCGAATTCCAGCCTTGCACCAGTCCTTACACGGCACCCAAGCTCGGAGCCGGCCACTACGTCTTCTACGTTCAGGTGGTCGACGCCACGGGCAACCCATCAGCGCTCAAGCAGGTCGGCTTCTCGGTGAAGAAGCCGCCGAAGCCAAAGAAGCGCTAACTCACCTGGGTCTCTCGGCCCAGGTATCTCCAGACCTCGCCGGTGACGTATGCGTCGCCGGCGATATCTGCTGTGCGCAAAAAGCTGCCGGCTATCGGATTTCCACCACCTGAACTTGAGCTTTCTCGGTAGCGCTGGACGGATCTACTAGTCCGAATCTCACACGGAGCGGCTTTATTCGCCTACGGTGACGGCGCGATGCGGGGGATGCTCCAATCAAGAGGTAAGGGCGCGCTGGCCGCTTTGGCGGTCGCGGCGACGCTCGTCGTCGCGCCGGTGGCGCTCGGCGCCGAAGCCACCGCGCCGACTGCGCCCGAAGTGGCGCCGCAGAAGGCCGCCGCGACCTTCAACGGGCGGACCGCCAAGCTCGGTGGGCCCGGCCTCCTCGTCGGCCTGCGCTGCCACGGCCTCGACGGCGAGGGCTGCACCGGCAGCCTCGCGGTCGGCATTGGCGGGATCGTCCACAAGGCCCCCTTCTCGATCGCCGACGACTCCCGGCAGATCGTCGTCGTCCCGCTCGGCGACGACGGCGACGCGGTTGCGGCAATGACTTCGGCGACGGCGCAGGCGACTGCCGTCACCGTCCAGGCCAGCGGCGCCTCGGCCACGGTCGAGCGCTCGCTGAAGGTGAAGTAGCCCGGCGGCGGCGCGGCATCGGGGGACGCCGCGCCGCCCCGTCCGGGCTTACCTCGGGAGTCGTTTGCCGACGACGGCGCAGGCTCTTTCGAGGCAATCGTCGCCGAGCCGCGGCAGGTCGCTATCCTTGGCGGAGCCTCGCGCCTCGGCCCGGGGTTTTCTCTTGTAAAGACGTCCTCAGGAAGAGGGAGAAGATGGCTCGCGGAGATGTCCGCATCGCGGTGACGCTGGCTTGCGAAGACTGCAAGCGGCGCAACTATCAGACCAACAAGTCACGGCGTAATTCGCCGGACCGGGTCGAGCTGCGCAAGTACTGCCGCTGGTGTGGCCACCACACCCCTCATAAAGAGACCCGGTAGCCCGTTCGGATGGCCAAATCGCGCGCACAGCGCAAGGCCGAGCGCCGGGCTCGGGAAGCTGAGGGCGGCAACCGCTCCAGCTCCTCCGAGCGCCGCCGCGAGTCGCGCGCCCAGCACGACACCCAGACCGGGGTCTCGGGCGATGTCGCCGAGGTCGAAGCGGTCGAGGCCGGGATGGCCGCCGGGGCGGCCGAAGCCGACCTGGAGACGCCGGACGCGCCGAAGCCCTCGCGCTCGGAGCGCCGCGCCAGCGCCAAAGCCGAGAAAGCCGCCGCCAAACGCGACCGCGGCCAGCAGCGCCAGCGCGAGCGCGAGCAGCTGGAGAAACGGCAGAAACAGGCTTCGAAAAAACAGGCTCGCCCTGCGGCCCAGCGTGGCGGCGTCATCGGCTTCCTCCTCTCCTGCTGGGCCGAGCTGAAGAAAGTCCAGTGGCCCGACCGCGACACGCTGATCCAGGCGACCGCGGTCACCGTCCTCTTCGTCGCCGTCGCGGCCGCCTACCTCGGTGCCCTCGACGCGTTCTTCAGCTTCCTCATCAAGCGGATCCTCTAAGCGGATCCCCCGAAAGCAAAGGCAGCAACAACTTGTATCGCTGGTACGTGATCAACACCTATTCCGGGCACGAGAACAAGGTCAAGCACAACCTCGAGCACCGGGTCGAGACGATGTCCCAGAACCGCAACGTGCGGCAGGTCGTCGTACCTACCGAACAGGTCTCGGAGGTGAACAAAGACGGCCAGAAAGAAACCAAGGACAAACGCACGATGCCCGGCTACGTGCTGGTCAACATGGAGATGACCGACGACGCCTGGGGCCTGGTCAAGAACACCCCTGGTGTGACCGGCTTCGTCGGCTCCCGCAACAAACCGGTGCCGCTCTCGAAACCCGAGGTCGACCGCCTGCTCCACCGCGAGACCGCCGAGCGGCCGCGCACCCAGGCGCAGTTCTCGATCGGCGAATCGGTCAAAGTCATCTCCGGCCCGCTCTCCGACTTCTCCGGCGAGATCGCCGAGATCAACGAGGACGCCGCCAAACTCAAGGTGCTGGTCTCGATCTTCGGCCGCGAGACCCCGGTCGAGGTCGGCTACGACCAGGTCAAGAAGATCTAGGGAGCCCCCACCGGGCATTCCCGCTACCCTCACGGACCCTTCACATGGCTAAAAAAGTCCTCACCGTCATCAAGCTGCAGATCCAGGCAGCCAACGCCAACCCGGCGCCGCCGGTCGGCCCGGCGCTGGGCCAGCACGGCGTCAACATCATGGATTTCTGCAAAGCCTTCAACGCCCAGACCCAGAGCGAAGGCGGGACGATCATCCCGGTCGAAATCACGGTCTACGAGGATCGCTCCTTCACCTTCGTCACCAAGACGCCACCGGCCGCGGTGCTGATCAAGGAAGCGATCCGGATCCCCAAGGGCTCGGGCGAGCCGCACGTCAACAAAGTCGGGACGATCTCCCAGGACCAGATCCGCGAGATCGCCGAGCGCAAGATGCCCGACCTCAACGCCAACGACATCGACGCCGCCTCGAAAATCATCGCCGGGACCGCCCGCTCGATGGGCGTCGACGTCAAATAGGAGACTTCCCGTGGCCCACGGCAAACGATTCCGCCAGCAGTACGACAAGGTCCAGCGCGACAACGCCTACCCGCCCGCGGAAGCGATCTCGCTGATCAAAGAGACCGCCAGCGCCAAGTTCGACGAGACGGTCGAGGTCCATTTCCTGCTCGGGGTCAACGTCCGCCACGCCGACGAACAGCTGCGCGGCACCCTGGCGCTGCCCCACGGGCTCGGCAAAGACGTCACCGTCGCCGTCTTCGCCCAGGGCGCCCAGGCGCGCGACGCCGAGGCCGCCGGGGCCGACTTCGTCGGCGGCCAGGACTTGGCCGAGAAAGTGCAGGAGGGCTGGACCGACTTCGACGTCGCGATCGCGACCCCGGAGATGATGCCGGTGGTCGGCCAGCTCGGCCGCATCCTCGGCCCCCAGGGCAAGATGCCGAACCCGAAAGTGGGCACGGTCACCGACGACGTCGAAAAGGCCGTCTCCGATTCGAAGTCGGGCAAAGTCGAATACCGCACCGATCGCCAGGCGATCGTCCACCTGGCGATCGGCAAGGCGAGCTTCGACGCCGACAAACTGCTCGACAACTTCGAAGCCGTGATGGACGAGATCGTCCGCGCCAAGCCCTCCGGTGCCAAGGGCAAATACATCCTCTCGGCGACGCTGGCGACGACGATGGGCCCGGGCATCCGGGTCGACGCCGGCGCCAAAGCCGACCGCGATGCCGCCGCCGTGGTCGCCACGGAGGACGCCGCCCCCGTCGAGGAGCCGGCAGCCGCGTAGCACCCAGCTTCTGAAACGGCGATTGCTCTACACTGCGTCGCCGCTCACCCGAGACCATCGGCGGGAAACCCCGTAAGCCCGGTGCAGGTAAGACGATGAACCGCGAGGAAAAGTCAGCCAACATCCAGGAGATCGCCGCCGAGATCGAGGCGAGCGAGGCGATCTTTGCGGTCGACTACCGCGGCATCAGCGTCCCCCAGGCAGCCGAGCTGCGCGGCAAACTGCGCGAAGCCGACGCCAGCTTCCGGGTCGTCAAGAACCGGCTGACCAAACTCGCCGCCGAGCAGGCGGGCGAGGAGCGGCTGACCGAGCTGCTGAGCGGGCCGACCGCGCTGACCTTCGTCCGCGGCGACACCGCCCAGGCGGCGAAAGCGATCACGACCTTCAACAAAGAGCACGACGTGCTCACCTACAAGGGCGGCTTCATGGAGGCCACCGCGCTCGACGACGAGGCGTTCAAATCGATCGCCCGCCTGCCCACGCGCGACGTCCTCAACGGCCAGTTCGCCGGCATCGTCGCCAGCCCGCTGACCGGCTTGGTCCGCGGCCTCGGCTCGATGATCCAGGGCCTCGCCCTGCAGCTCGGCCAGATCGCCGAGCAGGGGCTGGTAACGGGAGAGGCGCCGGCCCCCGAGCCGGAGGCGCCCGCCACCGAGGAGCCGGCCGCCGAGGAGGCTTCCGAGGAGCCGGCCGCCGAGGAGGCTTCCGAGGAGCCGGCCGCCGAGGCGGCGCCAAGCGCCGAGGAGGCTCCCACCGAGGAGCCGCCCACCGAGTCTTCGTCCGAGAACGAGCCGCCCGCCGATCAGGCGGAGGCACCCAAGGCGGAGGGCGAGGCAGACGCCTCCGCCGAGGGCGAGGGTGACGACAGCACTGATGAGAAAGATTCGACCGAGGAAGAGGGGTAGCACCTGATGGCAACCAAAACTTCAACCGAGGACTGGATCGAGGAGCTGAAAAGCATCTCGGTCCTCGAGCTCTCCGAGCGGATCAAAGCGCTCGAGGAGGAGTTCGGCGTCTCCGCGACCGCGGTGGCCGCGGCCGCTCCGGCCGCTGCTGGCGGCGGCGGTGGCGAGGACGGCGGCGGCGAGGAAGAGTCTTCGACCGTCGATGTCCACATCACCGAGGTCGGCGGCCAGAAAGTTCCGGTGATCAAAGTCGTCCGCAACGCGACCGGACTCGGCCTCAAAGAGGCCAAGGCCGTCGTCGATGCCGCGCCGGGCCCGGTCAAAGAGGGCGTCGATCGCGACGAGGGCGAGAAACTGAAAGCCGAGCTCGAGGAGGCCGGCGCCACGGTCGAGCTCAAATAGAGCTCGATCTGCCCGCTGGAAAGCTTGATTCGCGGGGTTCCCACGCTCGGGAAACCCGCGATCCCGCTCAGGGAGCCAAGCTCGGGGTCGGGCGTGGCCGTGTGTTAGTTTTAGCGGCCGCGCGCCATTTGTGTGCCCCTGCCCATATTTGCGCTGTATCCACGTCCCTCTGACCGTCCGAGGAGTCGCCGACTTTGGCACGTTCCAACGCTGCCCCCGTAACCCGTAGGAGCTTTTCCCGCCTAGAAAACCCGCTCGAGGTCCCACACCTGATCGATATCCAACGTCGTTCCTTCGAGGAACTGACGGATCCGGTCAGCGGTGGCCTGCGGGAGACGATCAACGACATCTCCCCGATCGAGGACTACACGGGGAACCTGCAGATCGTCTTCGGCCAGTTCAAGTTCGAGGAGCCGCCGAACAACATCGACGAGTGCCGTGAGAAGGACATGACCTACTCGCGGCCGTTGACGGCCACCGTCGCCTTCCAGAACAAGGAGACGGGGGAGATCCGCGAGCAGGCTGTCTTCATGGGCGACTTCCCGTGGATGACCGAGCGGGGCACCTTCATCATCAACGGCACCGAGCGCGTCGTCGTCACCCAGCTGGTGCGGTCGCCGGGCGCCTACGTGATGGCGCCGAAGGACCCGGAAAAGCAGGTCTTCATCGCCAACCTGATGCCGGCCCGTGGCTCCTGGCTGGAGCTCGAAGTCGACAAAAAAGGCAAAGTCTTCGTCCGCATCGACCGCAAGCGGAAACTGCCGGTGACGGTGCTGCTGCGCGCGATGGGCTACGTCGAGGACGAGAAGCTCCTCGACATGTTCGACAACTCGATCTACATGCGGCACACGATCGAGGCGGACACCGAGGCGACCCGGACCGAAGAGGGCGCCCTGATCGAGCTGTTCAAAAAGCAGCGGCCGGGCGAGCCGCCGTCGGTCGACGCGGCCCGCGGCTTGCTCGAGCAGCTCTTCTTCGACCCCAAGCGTTACGACCTCACCAGGGTCGGCCGCTACAAGCTGAACGCTCGCCTCGACCTCGATATCGACCTCGAGACCCGGGTCCTTACCCATGACGACATCATCGCCCTGGTCAAGGAGCTGACGAGCCTCCCGAAGCTGCTCGGCATCCCCGAGGAGGTCGACGAGGAGAACCCGATCAAAGACTATGCCGCGGAGGCGCTGACCTACCCGCGCGAGCAGGTCTACGACCACCTCGACGAGTACGAGCACTTCGGCAACCGCCGCCTGCGCACCGTCGGCGAGCTGATCCAGGAGGCTTTCCGGATCGGCCTCTACCGGATGGAGCGCGTGGTCCGCGAGCGCCTCACCACCGAGGACTCCGACGCGATCACCCCGCAGACGATCATCAACATCCGCCCGGTCGTGGCGGCGATGAAAGAGTTCTTCGGCTCCTCGCAGCTGTCGCAGTTCATGGACCAGACCAACTCGCTGTCGGGGCTGACGCACCGGCGGCGCCTCTCGGCGCTCGGCGCCGGCGGTCTGACCCGTGAGCGGGCCCCGATCGAGGTTCGCGACGTGCACCCGACCCACTACGGCCGGATGTGCCCGATCGAGACCCCGGAGGGACCGAACATCGGCCTGATCGGCTCGCTCGCGAGCTACGCCGAAATCTCCGAGCACGGCTTCGTCACCACCCCGTACCGGGTGGTCAAGGACGGCGTCGTGACCAAAGAGATCGTCCACTACGACGCGACCCAGGACGAGGACAAGGTGATCGCCCAGGCGAACTCCGAGTTCGACAAATCGACCGGCAAGCTGAAGGGGCCGCAGGTCCTGGTCCGCGCCGGCGAGCAGGAGTACGCGACCGCGACTCCCAAGGAAGTCGACCTGATGGACGTCTCGCCGTCGCAGATCTGGTCGGTGGCGACCTCGCTGATTCCGTTCCTCGAGCACGACGACGCCAACCGCGCGCTGATGGGCTCGAACATGCAGCGCCAGGCGGTGCCGCTGCTCAAACCGGACCCGCCGCTGATCGGCACCGGGATGGAGCGCCGCGCCGCGATCGACACCGGCGACGTGGTTCTCGCCGAGCACGCCGGCGAGGTCACCCACGTCGACGCCAAGCGGATCGAGATCACCCACTCGAGCGGCAAGGACGACTTCCCGCTGCACAAGTTCATGCGCTCGAACCAGGGGACGATCATCCACCAGCGCCCGATCGTGAAGACCGGGCAGAAGGTGAAGGAGGGCGACGTGCTCGCCGACGGCTCCTCCACCGGTGGTGGCGAGATCGCCCTCGGCAAGAACTGCCTGGTCGCCTTCATGTCCTGGGAGGGCTACAACTTCGAGGACGCGATCATCCTCTCCGAGCGCCTGGTCAAGGAGGACGAACTCACCTCGATTCACATCGAGGAGTACGAGATCGACGCCCGCACGACCAAGCTCGGCGACGAGGAGATCACCCGCGACATCCCGAACCGCAGCGAGGAGAGCCTGCGCAACCTCGACGAGCGCGGCATCGTCCGCGTCGGCGCCGACGTCGTCTCCGGCGATCTGCTGGTCGGCAAGGTGACGCCGAAGGGCGAGACCGAGCTGACCGCCGAGGAGAAGCTGATCCGCGCGATCTTCAAGGAGAAGGCGCGCGAGGTCCGCGACACCTCGCTGAAAGTGCCGCACGGCGAGGGCGGGGTCGTCATCGACGTCCTCACCTTCAGCCGCGACAACGGCGACGACCTGCCGCCCGGAGTCAACGACCTGGTCCGCGTCTTCGTCGCGACCAAGCGCAAGATCTCCGAGGGCGACAAGCTCGCCGGCCGCCACGGGAACAAGGGTGTGATCTCGAAGATCGTGCCCGAGGAGGACATGCCGCACCTGGCCGACGGGACCCCCGTCGACGTCATCCTCAACCCGCTCGGCGTGCCAAGCCGGATGAACATCGGCCAGATCCTCGAGACCCACCTCGGTTGGGTCGCGGCGAACGGCTGGTACGACGACGGCTCCGAGGCCTACAAGCAGGCCCACTCCGACGAGGGCGACGGTCGCGTCTATGTGGCCACCCAGGTCTTCGACGGGGCTACCGTCGAGGACGTCGACGAGGCCCTGGTCAGCTGGCAGCGGGAGAACGAAGACCGCGGCGTCGACCTCGGCGTCGACCTGAACGGGCGCGAGGGGGCGAAGGCCTCCGGCACGGCGCAGCTCTACAACGGCCGCACCGGCGAGCCCTACGAGGGCAAGGTCACGGTCGGCTACATGTACATCCTGAAGCTGCTGCACCTGGTCGACGACAAGATCCACGCCCGCTCGACTGGCCCGTACTCGCTGGTCACCCAACAGCCGCTGGGCGGCAAGGCGCAGTTCGGCGGCCAGCGCTTCGGCGAGATGGAGGTCTGGGCGCTGGAGGCTTACGGCGCCGCCTACACCCTGCAGGAGATGCTGACCGTGAAGTCCGACGACACGGTCGGGCGCGTCAAGGCCTACGAGGCGATCGTCAAGGGCGAGAACATCCCCGAGCCCTCGATCCCGGAGTCCTTCAAAGTCCTTTTGAAGGAGATCCAGAGCCTCTCGCTCGACGCGAACGTGGTCTCCGAGGGCTCCGACGTCGAAATCTCCGACGAGGAAGACGACCTGCTGAAAGCCGCCGAGGAGCTCGGCATGGACCTCACTGGGGTCCGCGCCGACAACGGCGAGAGCGGCAACGGGCTGAGCCAGCCGGAAGCCGCCGACGAGCAGGAGGAGCAGGTGGTGGCCGAGGGCGAGGCTGGAACTGATGGTGACGGTGCCGGGAAAGCCGCAGAGGCGACTCCGGCCGAGGTGGAGGACTGATGATCGACATCAACAATTTCGACGCGATCGAGATCGGGCTCGCGTCTTCGAAGAAGATCCGCTCCTGGAGTTGGGGCGAGGTCACGAAGCCCGAGACGATCAACTACCGGACCCTGAAGCCGGAGAAAGACGGGCTCTTCTGCGAGCGCATCTTCGGTCCGACCAAGGACTGGGAGTGCTACTGCGGCAAGTACAAGCGGGTCCGCTACAAGGGCATCGTCTGCGAGCGCTGCGGCGTCGAGGTGACGCGCTCCAAGGTCCGCCGCGAGCGGATGGGGCACGTCGACCTGGCCTCGCCGGTCTCCCACATCTGGTTCTTCAAGGGTGTCCCGAGCCGGATCGGCTACCTGATCGACATGGCTCCCAAAGAGCTGGAGAAGGTTCTCTACTTCGCCGCCTCGATGGTCACCTGGGTCGACGAGGAGGCCCGTGACAAGGATGTCGGGAAACTCGAGAAAGAGGTCAAAAAAGTCGTCGACTCCTACGAGTCCGAACAGCAGAAACGGACCCAGGAGCTGAACGAGGCGCTGGAGCGCCGGGTCAAGTACCTGGAGGACGGCGAGCAGTCGAAGTTCGACGACGAAGACCACATCTGGGCCGACTCGCTGAAACTGACGACGGCGCAGCTGCGCAAGCTCAAAGACGACGAGCGGGCGAAAATGATCAAAGAACTGCGCAAACAGTTCGACGCCGAGATCGCCGACACGGAGGCCTACCTCGAAGAGGCCGCCGAGCGGATGCAAGAGGTCTGGAAGATCTTCACGGAGATGAAGCCGAAGGACGTCGTCAACGACGAGACGGTCTTCCGCGAGCTCAAGGACCGGTTCGGTTCGCCGTTTGGCTGGGGCGAGTACTTCCGCGGCGGCATGGGTGCCGAAGCGGTGCGCGACCTGCTGGAGCAGGTCGACCTCGCCGCCGACTGCGAGGAACTGGAGCAGATCATCAACAGCTCCAAAGGCCAGAAACAGGCTCGCGCCGTGAAGCGGCTGAAAGTCGCCTCGGCCTTCCTCAACTCCGACAACCAGCCCGGCTGGATGGTCCTCGACGCGGTGCCGGTGATTCCGCCGGAGCTGCGGCCGATGGTGCAGCTGGACGGCGGCCGCTTCGCGACCTCCGACCTCAACGACCTCTACCGCCGGGTGATCAACCGCAACAACCGGCTGAAAAGGCTGCTCGACCTCGGCGCCCCGGAGATCATCGTCAACAACGAGAAGCGGATGCTGCAGGAGGCGGTCGACGCGCTGTTCGACAACGGCCGTCGCGGCCGCCCGGTCACGGGTCCCGGCAACCGTCCCCTGAAGTCGCTCTCGGACATGCTCAAGGGCAAGCAGGGACGCTTCCGCCAGAACCTGCTCGGCAAGCGCGTCGACTACTCCGGCCGCTCGGTGATCGTCTCCGGGCCGAGCCTGCGGCTGCAGCAGTGCGGCCTGCCGAAGCTGATGGCGCTGGAGCTGTTCAAGCCATTCATCATGGCCCAGCTGGTCGAGCGCAAAGCCGTCCAGAACATCAAGGCGGCGAAGAAGATGGTGGAGTCGATGATCCCCGAGGTCTGGGACGTCCTCGAGGAAGTCATCCACGAACACCCCGTGCTGTTGAACCGGGCGCCGACCCTGCACCGCCTCGGCATCCAGGCCTTCGAACCGATCCTGGTCGAGGGCAAGGCGATCCAGGTCCACCCGCTCGTCTGCTCGGCCTTCAACGCCGACTTCGACGGCGACCAGATGGCCGTGCACGTGCCGCTCTCCTCCGAGGCGCAGGCCGAGGCCCGGATCCTGATGCTCTCAGCGAACAACATCCTCTCTCCCGCGCACGGGGCGCCGCTGGCGACCCCGAGCCAGGACATGGTGCTGGGGATCTACTACCTCACCTACGGACCGACGCCTGAGCGACCTGAAAGCCAAAGAAGAGGACCTCTCGGCCGGCAAGAGCCGCAACGGCAACGGCGCGGTCAAGGTGTTCCGCTCCTCCCAGGAGGCCGAGCTCGTCTACGAGAACGGCGGCTGCAAACTGCAGGACGAGGCCGAGTACCGCCGCGACGGCAGCCACTTCCTGACCACGGTCGGCCGGATCATCTTCAACGAGAAGATCGAGCGGGCCCTGGCCGAGGCGCTGGAAGGGGAGTTCGACCCCGGTTCGTTCGTGTTCAAGAACCAGTCGTTGAAGAAGAAGGAAATCAACGAAATGGTCTCCGAGCTGGTCGTCTCCTACGGCGCCCCGGTCGTCTCGCAGGTGCTCGACGCCTTCAAGGACCTGGGCTTCCAGTACGCCAGCAAGGCCGGCATCACGGTGTCCAAGAACAACGTCGTCTCCCCGCCCGAGAAGGCGGAAATCCTCGATCGCTACGAGAAGGAGACGGAAGCGATCCAGGGCCAGTACGACGACGGCTATATCACCGCCGAGGAGCGCCACGAGGCGGTCACGGCACACTGGAACCGGGCCACCGACGAGGTCGCCCAGGCGATGGAGGACAACCTCGACGAGCTCAACCCCATCTTCATGATGGCGGACTCCGGGGCACGCGGATCGTTCAAACAGATCCGTCAGCTGGCTGGGATGCGCGGCCTGATGGCCAACCCGAAAGGGGAGATCATCGAGCGGCCGATCAAGTCCAACTTCATGGAGGGCTTGTCGGTCCTGGAGTACTTCATCTCCACCCACGGTGCTCGAAAGGGCCTCGCCGACACGGCGCTGAGGACGGCCGACTCCGGCTACCTCACCCGCCGCCTGGTCGACGTCGCCCAGGACGTGATCGTGCGCCAGGAGGACTGCAAAACCAAAGACCACATCGAGATGCCGCTCCACAGGGAGGACGGCAGCCTCAACGACAACCTCTACGGCCGACTGGCGGCGAAAAAGCTCGAGACCAAACGGGGTCGCGAGCTGCTCAAGCGCAACCAGATGATCACCCAGGCCGACGTCGAAGAGATCGCCGAGGCCTTCGGCGACGACGACGAGGGCGTCGTTCCGGTCCGTTCGGCGCTCAAGTGCGAGGCCGAAACCGGCGTGTGCCGCTCCTGCTACGGGGTGGCGCCGGCGACCGGCGACATGGTCGACATCGGCGACGCGGTCGGCATCATCGCCGCCCAGTCGATCGGTGAGCCCGGGACCCAGCTGACCATGCGTACCTTCCACACCGGAGGCGTCGCCGGCCAGGACATCACCCAGGGTCTGCCGCGCATCGTCGAGCTCTTCGAGGCGCGCAAACCGAAGGGGCTCGCCCAGATGGCCGAGGTCGCGGGCAAGGTCGGGATCGAAGAGACCGACAAAGCCCTGAAAGTGATCGTCACCGAGTCGAGTGGCGAGGAGAGCAGCTACACGTTCCCGCTGCGGACCCGCCTCCACGTCACCGACGGCGAGAAGGTCGAGGTCGGCCAGCAGCTGAACGAAGGCTCGCTCTACCCGGCCGACCTGCTGACGATCCGCGGTCGCACCGCAGTCGAGGTCTACCTCGTCGACGAGGTGCAGAAGGTCTACAGCGCCCAGGGCGTGGACATCAACGACAAGCACATCGAGCTGATCGCGCGACAGATGCTGAAGAAGGTGCGGATCGAGTCGAAGGGCTCGACCAGCCTGCTGCCGGGCCAGCTCGAGGACCGCGGAGCCCTCAAACGGCTCAACAAGAAGACCAAGGAAGATAGTGGGACGCCGGCCAAAGGCGAGGAGGTCATCCTCGGGATCACCAAGGCCTCGCTGGCGACGGAGTCCTTCCTCTCGGCGGCCTCCTTCCAGGAGACCACCAAGGTCCTCACCGACGCTGCCCTCGAGGGCAAACGCGACCGCCTCGTGGGCCTGAAGGAGAACGTCATTATCGGCAAGCTGATCCCAGCGGCGACCGGGCTCAAGCACTACCGCACGGTGGCGATCGAGCCGGCCGTCGCGATCGAGCCGCCCAGCGACGACGACCTGCTCGAGGACGACGAGCTGGCGGCCGAACTCGGCGTCGACGGCGTCGAGTCCCCGGTCGAGGGCTTCGGTCTCTCCTTCGCGGAGGAGCTCGAGGAGCTCGCCCAGGAGATCGAGTCGACCTCCGAGGAGTCGAACAAAAAATAGATCGCCGGCGGACCTCGTTTATCCCGCGGCCCGCGGGGTATCCGAAATCCGCCTGAGATTGCGAGTCATGTGGAACGGCCGGGGCCAACGCTCCGGCCGTTTCGCGTTCGGAGCCGGTTCGCGCGACCGGCTGGGCCCTGGCGGCCGAGCGGTCGTATCATCCGGTCGGTGAGCACCGGGGAGAAGGTTTGCGTAATCGGGGCAGGCAGCTCGGGGATCGTCGCCTGCCAGGTCCTCGGCGCCCGCGGGATCGCCTACGACTGTTTCGAGAAGGGCTCGCAGATCGGCGGCAACTGGCGCTACGACAACGACAACGGAATGTCGTCGGCCTACAAATCGCTCCACATCAATACCTCGCGCCGGGTGATGGCGTTCAAATCACTGCCGATGCCGGACCACTTTCCGGACTACCCGGACCACTGGCAGATGGCCTCCTACTTCGACGAATTCGCCGACCACTTCGGCCTCCGGGAGCGGATCGGCTTCCGCACCGAGGTGACCGCGGTCGAGCCGGCCGAGGGCGGCGGCTGGGATGTGACGATCAAGCCGGAGGGTGGGGAGGAGGAGACCCGCCGCTACCGGGCCGTCCTCGTCGCCAACGGCCACCACTGGGACCCGCGCTGGCCCGAACCGACCTACCCCGGTGCCGAGGAGTTCGAGGGCGAGCAGATCCACGCCCACCACTACCGCGAGCCCGACGTCCTGGGCGGCAAGCGCGTTCTCGTAGTCGGTATCGGCAACTCCGGCGTCGACATCGCGGTCGAGTCCTCGCGGATCGCCGAGAAGACCTTCGCCTCGACTCGCCGCGGCGCCTACATCCTGCCCAAGTACCTGCAGGGCAAGCCGATCGACGAGGTGCTGACGCCGCTGACCTCGCGGGTGCCGATCGCGGCGCAGCGCTTCTTCAGCAACCGGGCCCTTGCCGTTGCCGTCGGCAAGCCTGAGACCTATGGGCTGCCGAAGCCCGACCACAAGCTCTACGAGGCCCACCCGACCGTCTCCTCGGAGTTCCTGCCAAGGCTCGGCCACGGCGACATCACCGCCAAGCCGAACCTCGAGCGCTTCGCCGGCGGGCGGACGATTCGCTTCGTCGACGGCTCCGAGGAGGAGGTCGACCTGGTGATCTGGTGCACCGGCTACCGAATCACCTTCCCCTTCTTCCGGCCTGAGGTCTTCTCCGCCCCGGACAACCGGATGCCGCTCTACCGCCGCGTCGTGCCCGTCGACCGGCCCGGTCTCTTCTTCATCGGCTTCATCCAGCCACTGGGCCCGGTGATGCCGCTGGCCGAGATCCAGTCGGAATGGATCGCCGACCTGCTCGCCGGTCGGACTTCGCTACCGGCGGAAGCCGAAATGCGGGCCGCGGTCACCGCCGCCGAAGCAGCCCAGCGCAAGCGCTTCGTCGCCTCTAAGCGTCATACGGTTGAGGTCGACTTCTATCCCTATCAGCGCGAGATCCAGCGCGAGCGAAAGCGGGCTGCCCAGCGGGTTTGACCGTACGGGTGCGGCGCTCGGAGGGATAGGCGGGCGCCGGCACCGCGGCGCCACCGCCATGGGGCCCCCGGCGCGGGCCGCGCGGCAGCTTCGGCTTTGGCCGGCGCCGCTTGAACCCACCGTCGTCGGTCTCCGGTTCTTCCTCGACCTCCGGCGCCTTGCTCGCCCACCAGACCAGCCAGATCCCATAGATCACCGGGATCTTCAGCACCACGATCAGAAAGAAAATCGGCCACCAGCCCGTCATCGCGTCAGTGTACGGGTGCCCTGGGTCTTGGCGACGCAAACCGGGGTGGTGGGGTGGGGCGGCGGTGGGAGCCTCCGGGCTGCACCTCCCCGAGCGAATCGCTTACCGGCGTCCGCCCGATCGAGCCCCGGCTCGGCTCGTGCTGATACGCCCGGAGACTCCCACCGCCGCCCCACGACTACACCTCCCGCCAGGCAGAGGCCTAGGGTCACCACGTCCAGTCAGACAGGCATCGAGGTTCCGAACATCTCTTCAAGCAGGCACCGAGGGACGGGCCTTTGTAGTCAGGCTGGAGGGGGCGGGTGTCCCTCCCGGCGTATCAGCACGAGCCGAGCCGGAGCGGTCCAAGGCGCCAGCCGTAGTTCGCCCCACTCGGGGAGGTGCAGCCGGGAGGGACACCCGCCCCCTCCGGCCCCTCACCCCCGCTCAGTCCTCGGAGTCAGCCCCCAGGCTTCGAGCCCACGCCGCCAAAGCCTCGGTTTCGGCCTCCTGCAGCCCGATCGCCGGCTCGGTCGGAACCAGCAGCGTCGGCGCCTCCCGCTCGCGGGCCCACTCGTAGCAGCTGTCATCGAAGTTGTCGTCGACCCAGGCGAGGGGGCGGGAGCCGCCGTACTCGTCGAGCGGGCCGAGCTTCCAGTGGGCTGAGCCGAAGCGGGCGGCGCCGTCGAAGGTAAGGAAGGGAAGCTCGGGCAGGCCCAGCAGCTGCGGCAGGTAGAAGTTGGCTTTGTCCTCCCAGCCGCTCGCCCAGACCAGTTCGAAGCCGTCGGCCAGCCGGCGCAGGCGCTCGCCGACCTGAAGCGAGATGCAGTGCATCATCCCGTCGACCAGCTGGTACTGCGCCTGCTCGCGCGACGGCGGCTCGTCGAAGCCGAAGAGGGAGATGACGCCGTCTACGTCTACGGCGAGAATCGGCCGATCCATCGGCCGGGGCGGGCTACCAGCGGTAATGGGCGAAAGCTTTGTTCGCCTGGGCCATGCGGTAGATGTCGTCCTTCCGCTTCCAGGCGCTGCCCTGCTGCTGGTTGGCGTCGAGGACCTCGGAGGCGAGGCGCTCGGCCATTGAGTACTCGCGGCGGGCCCGGGCGAACTGGACCATCCAGCGGACGGCGAGGGTGCGGGCGCGACGTGCGGGCACCTCGACCGGAACCTGGTAGGTGGCGCCACCGACCCGGCGGGAGCGAACCTCCAGCACCGGGGTCAGCTGTTTGATCGCCGACTCCAGAACCTCGATCGGGTCCTCGCTGCTGCGCTCGCCGATGATCGCCAGCGCGTCGTAGACGATCCGCTCGGCAAGGCTCTTCTTGCCGTGGCTCATCACCTTGTTGATCAGCTGCTGGACGAGTCGGTTGCGATGGCGCGCGTCGGGCTCGATCGGCCGGATCTGTGCAGCGGAACGGCGAGGCACTAGGAAGCCTTGACCCCGTAGCGGGAGCGGGCCTGCTTGCGGTCCGAGACGCCGGCGGCGTCGAGGGTGCCGCGGACGACCTTGTAGCGGACGCCCGGCAGGTCCTTCACGCGACCACCCCTGATCAGGACCACCGAGTGCTCCTGCAGGTTGTGGCCCTCGCCCGGGATGTAAGTCGTTACCTCCATGCCGTTGGTCAGCCGCACACGGGCGATCTTCCGCAGAGCCGAGTTCGGCTTCTTCGGCGTCACCGTCGCCACGCGGGTGCAAACGCCGCGCCGCTGCGGAGCGGCTACGCGCTTCTTGCGACCTTGGCCGGACTTGAGTCCTGGCGTCGTGGTCTTCTTCTTCGGGCGCTTGCGGCCCTTCCTGACGAGCTGATTCGTATTCGGCACGGCCGCGCATAGTAGAGCACTCCGGCAATCGCCATCGCCCCGGCGGCGGCGAGCTCGGCGTAGAAGCCGTCCTGGAGTACCGCCGAGGCGCCGGCGAAGCGCGAGGTCTCGGCGCCGGCATCGAGCCCGGCGGGGAGGTCGACGAGAAGGATGACCGCCAGTGCGACCAGCCCGAGCGCGGTGACGACGAGGCCGAGGACTCCGCGGGCGCGGGCCCGGCCGCAGGCGAGGCCGAGCAGCGCCGCGATCGCCGCCAGCGGCAGCAGCAGGTAGGAGTGGGCCTGGCCGGCGGTCCGCACCGCGGCGGTCGGCGGCGCGGCGACGCCGGGCAGGCCGGCATAACCCGGCTGACCGATCTCGACCGCGCGGTAGTCGATGAACTGGGAGAAGGCGAGCCCGGCCGCGGCGGCGACGATGACGAAGGCGGCGGCGCGGCGCGGGGTGACGACGGCGCTGGCGGCGGTGGCGGCACGGACGGCGCCGCGACCGAGGGCCCGCAGTGCCCGCTCGCCGAAGGCCAGGCCCTTGTAGAGGAGGGCGAGGCCGCGCCGCAGTACCGCCAGCAGGAAGGCGAGGACGGGGAGGACGAGCGCCTTCGCCCGCCGGGCGGCCGGCTCCAGCGCCCGGCCCGTCCGCCGCAGCGGCGGATGCGCCCGCTCGAGCCCGCGGTTGGCGGCCCGGTCGAGACGGCGGCTGAGCGTGACCGCGCGCGAGCCGATCCCCCGTCGTTGGCGCTTGCGCTTGCGCTTCCGTTCGCCACCCTTCTTCGCCCCCCGCCGGCGCCGATTCCCTGCGACCTCGGGCTTTGTCTCGTCCTTCCCGGTGCTCCCGGCTTTCGGCTCCGAAATCCGCTCCGAATCGGCCTCGGGGACCTTTTCGGCCTCGCGCCGTTTCGCTGCTATCATCGCTCGCCGCTCAGGCAGTTCCTTTGCAGCACGCTTCGCCGGGCCCGCTGGGGCCTTTTTTTTGCGCCGGTCGCGCGCTTCGCCGTCTTCGGTTTTGCGCTTCCGACTCACCTTGAACCCGACCCGAGAGAACTCACTTCAGAGAAGAACATGGCACGCAGCTTTCCACTTGAGAAGACCCGGAACATCGGGATCATGGCGCACATCGACGCCGGCAAGACGACGACGACCGAGCGCATCCTCTACTACACCGGCCGCACCCACAAAATGGGCGAGGTCCACGAGGGCGCTGCGGTGATGGACTGGATGGAGCAGGAGCAGGAGCGCGGGATCACGATCACCTCCGCCGCGACCGCCTGCGAGTGGAAGGGCCACCGCATCAACATCATCGACACGCCCGGCCACGTCGACTTCACGGTCGAGGTCGAGCGCAGCCTTCGTGTCCTCGATGGCGCGATCGCCGTCTTCGACGCCGTCGCCGGGGTCGAGCCGCAGTCGGAGACCGTCTGGCGCCAGGCCGACAAGTACGGCGTCCCGCGCTTCGCCTACATCAACAAGATGGACCGCACCGGCGCCGACTTCTTCAACTCGGTGGAGACGATGAAGGATCGGCTCGGCGCCAACGCGCTGCCGATCCAGTTGCCGATCGGCGCCGAGGAGAACTTCCAGGGCGTCGTCGACCTGGTGAAGATGAAAGGCCTTATCTGGACCGACGAGCTCGGTGCCGCCTACGAGGAAGTCGAGATCCCCGCCGACCTCGTCGACCAGGCCGAGGAATACCGCACCGCCCTGGTCGAAGCCTGCGCCGACCACGACGAAGCGCTGATGGAAGCCTTCCTCGGCGAAGAAGAGATCTCCGAGGAGAAGCTGATGGCCGCCCTGCACGCGGCGACCCTGGCCACCCAGGTAACGCCGGTCCTCTGCGGCACCTCGTTCAAGAACAAGGGCGTCCAGCCGCTGCTCGACTCGATCATCTCGCTGCTTCCCTCGCCGCTCGAGGTGCCGCCGGTCACCGGGGTCATCGCCGCCACCAAAGGCCAGCCCGAGGACACGGAGGGCGAGCGCCCGGCCGACGACTCCGGCCCCTTCGCCGCCCTCGCCTTCAAGGTCATGACCGACCCCTACGTCGGCAAGCTCACCTACTTCCGCGTCTACTCCGGCAAGCTGGAGAAAGGCGGGCGGGTGCTCAACGTCAAAACCGGCAAGACCGAGCGCATCGGCCGCCTGCTGATGATGCACGCGAACTCCCGCGAGGAGATCGAGGAGGTCTACTCAGGTGATATCGCCGCCGGCGTCGGCCTCAAGGAAACCGGGACCGGCGACACCCTCGCCGCTCCGGACGCGCCGATCGCCCTGGAGTCGATCGAATTCCCGGAGACGGTGATCGCGGTCGCGATCGAGCCGAAAACCAAAGCCGACCAGGAGAAGATGGGCAACGCCCTGCAGCGCCTCGGCGAGGAGGACCCGACCTTCCGGATCGAATCCGACGAGGAAACCGGCCAGACCCTGATTCACGGGATGGGCGAGCTCCACCTCGAGGTGATCGTCGACCGGATGCTGCGCGAGTTCAAAGTCGACGCGAACGTCGGCAAGCCGCAGGTCGCCTACCGCGAGACGATCCGCAAGCGGGTCGACAAGGTCGTCGCCCGCTTCGTCCGCCAGACCGGTGGTCGTGGCCAGTTCGGCCACGTCGTCATCAACCTCGAGCCGGCCCCCGGCGAGGGCTTCGTCTTCGAGAACAAAATCCGCGGCGGCGTCATCCCCGGCGAATACATCGGCCCGGCCGAACAGGGAATGGAGGAGGCGCTGGAGAACGGCGTCAAGGCCGGCTACCCGATGGTCGACGTCAAAGTCGAACTCGTCGACGGCTCCTACCACGACGTTGACTCCTCGGAGATGGCGTTCAAAATCGCCGGTTCGATGGCGATCCAGGAGGGCGCGCGCAAGGCCAACCCGGTCCTGCTGGAGCCGGTGATGGCGGTCGAGGTGGTGACGCCGGAGGACTTCCTCGGCGACGTCATCGGCGACCTCTCACGGCGCCGCGGCAAGGTCCAGGGCCAGGACCAGCGCGGCAACGCCCTCGCCGTCCAGGCCTTCGTCCCGCTCGGCGAAATGTTCGGCTACGCGACCGACCTGCGGTCCTCGACCCAGGGCCGGGCCAACTACACCATGCAGTTCGAGCGTTACGAGGAGGTCCCCGGCAACATCGCCGAGGAGATCGTCGAAAGCCGCTCTGGAGAACCGGCGGGCGCGGCCGCATAGGCCGCACCGCTGCCGAGGGCGCGACCTGGCTATATTTCCCGGGTTCGCCCGCAAGCAGGGCCGAGCACCCTGCCACGCAGAGCCACCCCGAAACTCAAGCACCCAGACCAGACAGAAACAACTTCGAAAGGCGAATGGAGAGAGATGTCCAAGGAGAAATTCGAGCGCGATAAGCCGCACGTGAACGTCGGAACCATCGGTCACATCGACCACGGCAAGACCACGCTGACGGCCGCGATCACCCAGACCCTCTCCACGGTGGGCGGCGCCGAGGCGCAGAGCTTCGCCGAGATCGACAACGCCCCCGAGGAGAAGGAGCGCGGGATCACGATCGCGACCTCGCACGTCGAGTACGAGACCGAGAACCGCCACTACGCCCACGTCGACTGCCCGGGCCACGCCGACTACGTGAAGAACATGATCACCGGCGCCGCGCAGATGGACGGCGCGATCCTGGTTGTCTCGGCGGCCGACGGCGTCATGCCGCAGACCCGCGAGCACATCCTGCTGGCGCGTCAGGTCAACGTCCCGTACGTGGTCGTCTTCCTCAACAAAATCGACATGGTCGATGACGACGAACTCGTCGAGCTCGTCGAAGAGGAGGTCAAGGACCTGCTCAACGAGTACGACTTCCCGGGCGAAGACACGCCGATCATCAAGGGCTCGGCGCTGAAAGCGTTGGAAGGCGACGAGGAGGCCCAGAAGGCTGTCTTCGAGCTGGCTGCGGCCCTCGACTCCTACATCCCGGAGCCGGTCCGCGAGCTCGACAAGCCCTTCCTGATGCCGATCGAGGACATCTTCTCGATCACCGGCCGCGGCACCGTCGCCACCGGTCGTGTCGAGCAGGGCGTCGTCAACACCGGCGACGAGGTCGAAATCGTCGGCATCCACCCGGAGACGAGCAAAACCACCGTCACCGGGGTCGAGATGTTCCGCAAGCTGCTCGACGAGGGCCAGGCCGGCGACAACATCGGCGCCCTCCTGCGCGGCACCAAGCGCGAGGAGATCGAGCGCGGCCAGGTTCTCTGCAAGCCCGGCTCGATCACGCCGCACACCAAGTTCAAAGCCGAGGTCTACTGCCTGAAGAAGGAGGAGGGTGGTCGTCACACGCCGTTCTTCTCCGGCTACCGGCCTCAGTTCTACTTCCGCACCACCGACGTGACCGGGATCGCCAACCTCCCCGAGGGGACGGAGATGGTGATGCCGGGCGACAACGTCGAGATGACGATCGAGCTGATCCAGCCGATCGCCATGGATCAGGGCCTGCGGTTCGCCATCCGCGAGGGTGGCCGCACCGTCGGCTCGGGGGTCGTCGCCGAGATCGTCGAGTAGCGGCTTCCCCTGGGGCGGGCATTGCCCGCCCCGAGCCGCCTCCGCCGGGGGCGGGACAACTGCAAGGACATACGACCGGGGCGGCGCCCCAATCCAAGGGGCCCCGCCCTCTTTGCGCGGTAAAGACGTAACGAAGAACGAGAAGAGAGAAGAAACTTCAAGTGGCAGCCATTGCGGCACAGAAAATTCGAATCAGGTTGAAGGCGTACGACCATGACGCCATCGACCGCGCCGCCCGCGAGATCGTCGAGACCGCGGAGCGCACCGGTGCCACCGTTTCCGGGCCGGTGCCGCTGCCGACCGAGAAAAACGTCTACTGCGTGATCCGCTCGCCGTTCAAGGACAAGGACTCGCGCGAGCACTTCGAGATCCGCACCCACAAGCGCCTGATCGACATCCTCCAGCCCTCGCCGAAAACGGTCGACTCGCTGCAGCGCCTGGACTCGCTGCCCGCCGGCGTCGACATCGAGATCCGTCTCTAGGTGCACTTGTGGCGGCGATCCTCGGCAAGAAGCTCGGCATGACCCAGGTCTTCCAGGAGGACGGCACCGTGGTCCCGGTGACGGTGATCGAGGCCGGTCCCTGCAAGGTGACCGCCGTGCGCCAGCAGGACCGCGACGGCTACGCCGCCGTCCAGCTCGCCTTCGGCGAGGTCAAGCCGGGCAAGCTCTCGAAGGCCGAGGAGGGCCACCTGGCCAAGGCCGGCACCGGCCCGCTCCGCCACCTGGTCGAGTTCCGCGACGAGGACCTCGGCGTCGAGGACGAGGGCCCGAAGGTCGGCGACGACGTCACCGTCGAGGGCTTCGAGGCCGGCCAGAAGGTGAAAGTCGCCGGGATCACGATCGGCAAGGGCTTCCAGGGCGGGATCAAGCGCCACAACTTCAGCCGCGGGCCGGTCAGCCACGGCTCGCACAACGTCCGCGCTCCGGGTTCGATCGGCGCCAGTGCCTTCCCCGCCCGAGTCTTCAAAGGGATGCGGATGCCGGGCCAGATGGGCAACAAGCGCCGCACCCAGCGCGGCCTCGAAGTCGCCTCGATCGACGCCGAGCGCAACCTGCTGCTGATCAAGGGCTCGGTCCCGGGCGCGAAGAACTCGATCGTCGAGGTGCGCAGCGATGGCGAGGTTTCGAATGGCCGCTAAAGCCGCCGTCCTCGGCAAATCCGCGAAAGCCGACCTGCCGGGCTTCTTCGACGAGCCCTTCCACCAGTCGCTGGTCCACGAGGCCGTGCGCGCCGACCTCAACTCGCGCCGCCGCGGTACCGCCTCGACCCTGACCCGCGGCGAGGTTGCCTTCACCACCGCCAAGGCCTGGCGCCAGAAGGGAACCGGCCGCGCCCGCGTCGGCACGCTCGGCGTCTCCAGTCGCTTCGGCGGCGGCGTCACCTTCGGTCCGAAGCCGCGCCATTACACGGTCAAGGTCAATCGCAAAGCGCGCCGCCGGGCGATGCGCTCGGCCCTCGGGGTCCACGGCGAGCGCGGCTCGGTCGCCGTCCTCGACGCCTCCGGCTTCGACACCCCCTCGACCAAATCGGCGGCGCAGGCGCTGGCCAAATGGGGCGCCAACTCGCCGACCCTGATCGTCCTCACCGCCGAGGAGACCGGGGCGATGAAGAGCTTCCGCAACATCCCGCGGATCACCGTGCTCGAGGTCGGCGCCACCGGCGTCGCCGACGTGATCGGTGCCGCGGCGCTGGTCATCTCCGAAGACGCCCTGAAGGTGCTCGAGGAGAGGCTCGGCTGATGGACGCGCGCACGATCTTGATCCGCCCGGTGATCTCGGAGAAGAGCTACGCCCTGATCGCCGAGGGCAAGTACACCTTCCGCGTCAACGACCGCGCCCACAAGACCCAGATCGCCCAGGCGGTCGAAGAGGTCTTCGGCGTCACCGTCGCCGAGGTCCGCACCGCCAAGGTGCGCGCCAAGCCGAAGCGCCGCGGCCTCACCAAAGGCCGCACCCGCGCCTGGAAGAAGGCGATCGTCCAGGTGATGCCGGGCGAAAGGATCGAGCTGTTCGAAGGCGGACAGACCGCTTAGGAGACGACGAGATGCCGAACCGCAAAACCAAACCGACCAGCCCGGGCCGCCGTTTCGCGACCTATCCGCTGCGTGAGCAGCTGACCGCCTCCGAGCCGGAGCGGAAGCTGACCGAGGGCCTGCGCAAGTCCGGCGGCCGCAATGTCAACGGCCGCGTCACCGCTCGGCACCGCGGCGGCGGTGCCAAGCGCCGCTACAGGAAAATCGACTTCAAGCGGCTCAAGGACGGCGTCCCCGCCAAGGTGGCGACGATCGAGTACGACCCGAACCGCACCTGTTACATCGCCCTGCTCCATTACGCCGACGGGCACAAGGACTACATCCTCGCCCCGGCTGCGCTGAAAGTCGGCGATACGGTCAAATCCGGCCCCGAGGCCGACATCAAACCCGGTCACGCGATGGCCCTCGGTCAGATGCCGACCGGCACGATCGTCCATAACGTCGAGCTGATCCCCGGCCAGGGCGGCAAGCTCGGCCGCTCCGCCGGCACCTCGATCCAGCTGGTGGCGAAGGAGGGCGAGATGGTGACGCTGCGGTTGCCGTCCTCGGAGATGCGGCTGGTCCGCGCCGAGTGCCGCGCCTCGATCGGCGTCCTCTCCAACTCCGAGCACCAGAACATGAAGGTCGGTAAGGCCGGTCGCAGCCGCCACAAGGGCAAGCGCCCGCAGAGCCGTGGCGTGGCGATGAACCCGGTCGACCACCCGCACGGTGGCGGCGAGGCGCACCACACGCCCGGTGGTCACCCGGTCACCCCGTGGGGCAAGCCGACGCTCGGCTACCGCACCCGCAAGAAGGGCAAGTCTTCCGACCGCTACATCGTCCGCGGCCGTCGCCGCGGCAAGAAAAAGGGGCGTTAGGCCATGGGTCGTTCGACGAAAAAGGGCCCGTGGGTCGAAGAGCGCCTGATGGGGCGGATCGAAGCCCAGAACGAGGCCGGGAAAAAACAGATGGTCAAAACCTGGTCGCGGACCTCGACGATCTTCCCCGAGATGGTCGGCCACACGATCGCCGTTCACGACGGCAAAAAACACGTGCCGGTCTTCATCTCCGAGTCGATGGTCGGGCACAAGCTCGGCGAGTTCGCGCCGACCCGCACCTTCCGCTCCCACTCGGGGACCGGCAAGGACTGAGCAGCTGACTGATGGCCGACGAGAAAAAAGCCGCCAAAGACGCCGACGCGAAAGCGGAGGCGAAAGCCGAGAAACCGGCGAAAAAAGCGGCTGCCAAAAAAGCTCCGGCCAAAAAATCCGAGTCGAAAAAAGCCGCTCCGAAAGCCGAGAAAGCCGACAAAGGTAAAGCGGCGAAAGAGCCTAAAGCCGAGAAGAAACCGGCGAAAAAAGCCAAAAAAGAGTCGAAAAAAGCTGCCAAAAAAGCGGACAAAGCCGAGGGCAAAAAAGCCGCAGCGAAACCGGCGCCGACCCGTCGCCGCCGCGATGCCGCGCCGCCGGTCGTCCGGGCCAAGGCCCGCTACGTCCGCGTCGCTCCCCGCAAGGCGCGCCTGGTCGCCGACCAGGTCCGCGGCCTGCACATCGAGCAGGCGCTGGCGCTGCTGCAGTTCTCGCCCCGCGGCGCCGCCCAGGACATCCAGAAGCTGGTCGAATCCGCCGCCGCCAACGCCGAGGAGAACCACGACTTGGTCGGCGACGAGATGCGGATCAGCGCGATCACGGTCGACGAGGGCCCGACGCTGCGGCGCTTCCGCCCGCGCGCGCTCGGCCGGGCGACCCCGATCAACAAGCGAACCAGCCACATCGCCGTGGCCCTGACTCCGACGGAAGACTGAGGAAACACAGCATGGGACAGAAGATCCACCCCGAGGGATTCCGCGTCGGCTACATCCACGACTGGAAGTCGAACTGGTTCGAGGAGAAAAACTTCGCCGACGTCCTCCAGGAAGACCTGCAGATTCGCGACCACATCGTCAACAAGCTCTCGCACGCCGGCCTCTCGAACATCACGATTGAGCGCCGCGGCGAGGTCGCTGTCGACATCCACACCGCCCGGCCCGGCATTGTGATCGGCAAATCGGGCTCGGAAGTGGACGCCCTGCGCAAAGAGCTGCACAAGCTCACCGGCAGCCCGGTGAAAGTCAACATCCGCGAGGTCAAACGGCCCGAGCTCGACGCCAAGCTGGTCGCCCAGTCGATCGCTGAGCAGCTGCAGAACCGGGTCGCCTTCCGGCGGGCGATGAAACGCGCCCTCACCTCGGCGATGCGCTCCGGCGCCAAAGGCGTGAAGGTCCAGGTCTCCGGCCGCCTCGGCGGCGCCGAGATGGCGCGGACCGAAAGCTACTCGGACGGCCGCGTGCCGCTCCACACCCTGCGCGCCGACATCGACTACGGCTTCTTCGAGGCCCGCACGACGACCGGCCGGATCGGCGTCAAATGCTGGATCAATAAGGGCGAGGTGATGCCCGAGGGCTTCCGTTCCGAACTCACCTCGGTCGACGAGGCGCCGCCAAGTCGCGGCGGTGGGCGCGATCGCGGTCCTGGCGGCGGTCGCGACCGGGGCCCCGGTGGCGGTGGCCGTGACCGCGGTGGACGCGGCGGTGGCGGCGGTCGTGGACCCGGCGGCGGCGGTGGCCGAGGCCCGGGCGGCGGTGGCCGTGGCGGCGGCCCGCGCAGTGGAGGCGGTCGCTGATGCTGAGCCCGAAACGAGTCAAGCACCGCAAAGTCATGCGCGGCCGGATGCGCGGCTACACCAAGGGTGGCAGCAGCGTCGCCTTCGGCGAGTACGGGATCAAGGCGCTCGATCGTGGCTGGGTCACCAACCGCCAAATCGAGGCCGCTCGTGTGGCGATGACTCGCAAGATCAAACGTGGCGGCAAGGTCTGGATCAACGTCTTCCCCGACAAGCCCTACACGAAAAAGCCGGCCGAGACCCGGATGGGCTCGGGCAAAGGCAACCCGGAGGGTTGGGTCGCCGTGGTGAAGCCGGGCAAGGTCATGTTCGAGCTCGCCGGCGTCCCCGAGGAGCTGGCCCGCGAAGCGCTCCGCCTCGCCGGCCACAAGCTCCCGATGCGGACGAAATTCGTCATGCGCGAGGGGATGGAGAACCAGTGAAGTCGGCGGAGGTTCACAATCTGAAAGACGACGAGCTGGTGGCGAAACTGATCGACGCCAAGCAGGAGGCCTTCAACCTCCGCTTCCGGCACGCCACCGGCGAGCTCGAGAACACCGCCCGCCTCGGCGACGCCAAGCGCGACGTGGCGAGGCTGCTGACCGTGGCAAAGGCCCGCGGGATCGATGTGGAGAAAGAGACGCGACGGATATGAGCGACGACGAGACGAAAAAAGACGAGACGCAGGACGAGAGCACGCCACCCGTGGACGACACGCCCACGGCTGACGACGCTTCGGCTCCCGCCGAGGAGGCGGCGCCGGCCGAGGCGCCTGCCCCTGCCGCCGAGGCCGCTCCGGCTGAGCCGGATCCGTTGGACGAGCTTCCCTGGAAGGAGCGCCGGCGGGTGCTGCGGTCGCGTGAGCCGCACAAAGCCGGGCCCGAGCGCAGCGTCGAGGAGCGTGCCGCCGAGCGCGCCGAGCGCCGCAAGCACAAGGCCGCCGAACGTCGTAAAGAACGCGCCGCCAACAAGGCCGAGCACGCCGCCGGCACCGGCACCCCGGTCGCCGAGCGCGAGTCGAACGCGGCCAAGGTCCGTCAGGGCGTCGTCGTCTCCGACAAAGGCGACAAGTCGATCACCGTGCGGATCGAAATCGCCCGTCGTCACCGCACTTACGAGAAGATCGTCCGCCAGTCGCGCACCCTGCACGCGCACGACGAGACCAACGAGGCCGGCGAGGGCGACATCGTTCGCATCGTCGAGACGCGGCCGCTGTCCAAGACCAAGCGCTGGCGCTTGGTCGACGTGGTGGAGAAGGCCAAATGATCCAGCAGGAGTCCCGCCTCAAGGTCGCCGATAACTCGGGCGCCCGCGAACTGCTCTGCATCCGCGTCAAAGGCGGCTCGCACCGCCGTTACGCCTCGGTTGGCGACGTCATCACCGCGACCGTCAAATCAGCCAGCCCGCAGGGCGGCGTCCGCAAGGGCGAGGTTGTCCAGGCCGTCGTCGTGCGGACGAAGAAGCCGCTCGGCCGGCCCGACGGCACCTACATCTCCTTCGACGAGAACGCCGCGGTGCTGATCGACCCGGCCAACAACAACCCGCGCGGGACCCGCATCTTCGGCCCGGTCGCGCGCGAACTCCGCGATCGCAACTTCATGAAAATCATCTCGCTGGCGCCGGAGGTCCTCTGATGAAGTCGATGCGGGTCAAGACCGACGACCAGGTCATCGTCACCAGCGGCAAGGACGCCGGCAAGACGGGCCGCGTGGTTCGCACCGACCCGAAGCGCCGCCGCGTCTACGTCGAGGGCCTGAACATCATCAAGCGCCACGAACGCCCTCGCTCCAGCGGCGACATGCAGACCGCCAACCCGGGCGGGATCGTCGAGAAGGAGGGGCCGATCGACGTCTCCAACGTGATGCTGCTCGACCCGAAAGGCAACAAGCCGACCCGCGTCGGCGTGCGGCGCGACGACGGTGGCAAGCGGGTCCGCTACGCCAAGAGCTCGGGGCAGGCGATCGACTGATGGAGGCGACCGTGGCACCGACCCAACAGGCCGCGCCGCCGCCGCGGCTGCGCGAGAAATACCAGAACGACGTGCTGCCGGCGCTGACCTCGAAATTCGGCTACTCGACGCCGATGGACGCCCCGAAGCTGCTGAAGATCACCCTCAATATGGGCCTCGGCACCGAGAAACAGGACAAACGTTCTTTCGAAAACGCGCAGGGACAGTTGGCGATCATCGCCGGCCAGCACCCGAACGTGCGCCGCGCCCGCAAGTCGGTCGCCTCGTTCAAACTGCGCGAGGGGATGCCGGTCGGCGTCTCGGTCACCCTGCGCCGCGCCCGGATGTGGGAGTTCCTCGATCGCCTCACCTCGATCGCGGTGCCGCGCATCCGCGACTTCCGCGGGCTCAACCCACGCTCCTTCGACGGCCGCGGCAACTACTCGATGGGGATCAAAGAGCAGCTGATCTTCCCGGAAATCGACTACGACTCGGTCGATGTCGTGCGCGGCCTCGACGTCACCATCACCACCTCGGCGAAGACCGACCTCGAGGCCTTCGAGCTGCTGCTCCGACTGGGCATGCCGTTCGCCGAGCAGGGCCGTCCCGGCCAGGCTGAGCGCGAAGCGGCCGAACGCGAAGCCGAGGAAGAGAAAGAAAAGGAGGAGGCGCGCGCCAAAGCCGAGGTCGAGCAGGCAGCGCTGGAGCAGCTGAAAGAGGAGAACCCCGAAGCCTACGCCAAGCCGGAGAAGCCCGAGGAGGGCGAGGACGGCGAGGCCGAGGGCGGCGATGGCGCCGAGAGCGGCGCCGAGGAGAGTTAGAGATGGCCAAGACTTCACAGAAGGTCCGTCAGGGCCGCAAAGCCAAGTACAAATCGCGCGAATACAACCGTTGCCGCCGCTGCGGCCGGCCCCGTGCCTACTACCGCAAGTTCGGCCTCTGCCGGATCTGCCTCCGCGACGCCGCCCACGAGGGCTACGTCCCCGGAATGACCAAGTCGAGCTGGTAGAGCGATGCACACCGACCCCATAGCCGACTACCTGACCCGCATCCGCAACGGCATCCGCGCCGGGCACGACGACGTCGAGATTCCCGCCTCGAATTTGAAGATGGAGCTTTCGCGGATCCTCAAGGAGCAGGGCTACATCAGGGACTTCCACAAGAAGCCGGCCGCGGTCGGCGAGACGATCTCGGTCCGCCTCAAGTACACGGAGGACCGCCGGCCTGTCATCCTCGGGATCGAACGGGTTTCGCGCCCGGGGCGCCGCCGCTACGTCGACCACAAGTCGGTGCCGCGGGTCCAAGGCGGTACCGGGACCGCGATTGTCAGCACCTCGGCCGGCGTGATGACCGGCCACGATGCGCGCCGGAAAGGCGTTGGCGGCGAGGTCGTCGCCTACGTCTGGTGAGAACGCCCAACGAGAGCTTGAGATGAGTCGAATCGGAAGAAAGCCAGTTGCAGTCCCCGAGGCCGTCACGGTCGACATCGCCCCTGGCAACATTGCCGTTAAGGGTCCGAAGGGGGAGCTGAGCCAGACCTACTCGCAGGACATGGCGGTCGCTCAGGAGGACGGCACGATCGTCGTCTCCCGCCCGACCGACCGCGGCGAGCACCGCGCCCTGCACGGGCTCACCCGCAGCCTGATCGCGAACATGGTCGAGGGCGTCACCGACGGCTTCGAGAAGCGCCTCGAGATCCAGGGCGTCGGCTACCGTGCCGCACTCAAAGGCAAGAACCTGGAGCTGGCACTCGGCTACTCGCACCCGGTTTCGATCGAGGCTCCCGAGGGGATCGACTTCGAGGTCCCGCAGCCGACCGAGATCATCGTTCGCGGCATCGACAAGCAGCTGGTCGGCCAGGTCGCGGCGGACATCCGCAAGCGCCGCCCGCCGGAGCCCTACAAGGGCAAGGGCATCCGCTACAAGGACGAGCAGGTCCTGCGCAAGGTCGGAAAGCGCGCATGACCCTGCAGACCAAGCGCCAGCAGCGCCTGCGCCGGCGTCGCCGCGTCCGTGCCCGGGTCACCGGCACGGCTGAGCGTCCTCGCCTTTCCGTGTACCGCTCGAACAAGGGCGTCTTCGCCCAGCTGATCGACGACGGCAAGGGTCACACCGTCGCCGCGGTCAACTGGATCGAGCCGGACCTGCGCAAGCTGACCGCCTCCGACCAGGCCAAGAAGGCCGGCGAACTGCTGGCCGAGCGGGCCAAAGCGGCCGGGGTCGAGACCTGTGTCTTCGACCGCGGCGGCTACCAGTACCACGGTCGCGTCAAGGCTCTGGCCGAAGGCGCGCGAGAGGGGGGACTGGCCTTCTAGACCGTTTCGCTACGGTGGGCCGCTGCTTATGAAGGGAATGGACGCACAAAACGTGGAGACGGTCTCCCCCCGCGGGCTCGACCTGCAGGAGCGCGTGATCGAAATCAACCGTGTCGCCAAGGTGGTCAAGGGCGGCCGCCGCTTCTCCTTCACCGCGCTGGTCGCGGTGGGTGACGAGGAGGGCGTCGTCGGGATCGGCTACGGCAAGGCCCGCGAGGTCCCGCTGGCGATCCAGAAGGGCGTCGAGGACGCCCGCAAGAACTTGATCCGGGTGCCCAAATACGGGCAGACCATCACCCACCGCATCATCGGCCGCTTCGGCGCTGGCCACGTCGTCCTGCGTCCGGCCAGCCCCGGTACCGGCGTGATCGCCGGCGGCGGCGTCCGCGCCGTGCTCGAGCTCGGCGGCGTCCGCGACGTGCTGACCAAGTCGATCGGGACCCAGAACCCGATCAACCTGGTGAAGGCGACGATGGACGGGTTGATCCGGCTGCGGCGACCCGAGGAGGTCGCGGAGCTGCGGGGGCTGACGGTGACGCAGGTGCTCGGGCTCGACGGTGGAAACGGAGCTTCGGCTGACGGGGAGCACCTGGCGGCGGGTCCTGTCCCCGACGAGGACACTTCGTCCTCGCAAGCTGCGGGCGAAGCGCCCTCATCGGCGCCACCCGCCGCAGACGCCGCTGCGTCAGGCAACGAGGCTCCGGCCGCTGAGGCTCCGGCTCCGGTCGCAGAGGCTGAGGGTTCGGCCCCGCCGGCCGCTGAGGCTGAGGCGCCGGCGGCTGAGGAGACTCAGGCCGCGGTTGCGACTGCGCCGGAGGTTCCGGCGGCTGAGGATTCCGCGCCTTCCGCCGAGGCCGTTCCGGCCGAGGAGGGCGCTGCCCCGCCGGCGGCGTCTGAGGATGAGGCTCCGGCCGAGGCCGCCCCGGAGGGTGAGGGCTCGTGAGCGCGGTGAAGATTTCGCAGGTGAAGTCGACCAACGGGACCGACCCGAAGCAGAAAGCGACCTTGCGGGCGCTCGGCCTCGGGCGGATCGGGAAGTCGGTCGAGCGCGAGGACACGCCGCAGCTGCAGGGCCAGATCCGCGTCGTCTCCCACCTCGTCGAGGTGAACGACTGATGGCGGAGAAAACGCGGGCCGAGGAGATCGGCCTTCACAACCTGAAGCCGAAGCCCGGCGCGACCAAGCGCCGCAAGCGCATCGGCCGTGGCGAGGGCTCCGGCCTGGGCAAGACCTCTGGTCGCGGCCACAAGGGCGCCGGCTCGCGTTCGGGCGCCAAGCAGAAGGCCGGCTACGAGGGTGGGCAGAACCCGATCCACATGCGGATGCGAAAGCTCCGCGGCCCGCACATGAAGAAGTCGATGCCGTTCGAGAACTTCCGCACCAAGACCCAGCCCGTCAACCTCGCCGACCTCGAGGCCCGCTTCGACGCCGGCGACGAGGTCACCTTGGAGACGCTCAAGGGCAAGGGCCTGGCGAAGCGCAGCGACCCCGTCAAGATCCTCGCCCGCGGCGAGCTGAAGACGAAACTCACGGTCCATGCGCACGCCTTCAGCGCCGCCGCCAAGGAGCAGATCGAGGCGGCCGGCGGTACCTGTCACACTCTGGAGCAGTAATGCTCAGGACTATTCTCAACGCCTTTAGCGTTGCGGACATCAGGAAGAAACTCGCCTTCACCGCGGCGATGCTCGCCCTGTACCGCCTCGGTGCCTACATCCCGGCGCCGGGCGTCAACGTCGATGCCGTCAAGGAAATCTCCAACAACTTCGGCGGCTCGAACATCCTCGGCTTCCTCAACCTCTTCTCCGGCGGCAGCCTCTCGCGCCTCAGCCTCTTCGCGCTGGGGATCATGCCTTACATCACCGCCTCGATCATCCTGCAGCTGTTGACCGTGGTGGTGCCCTCGCTGGAGCGCCTGCAGAAAGAGGGCGAGGTCGGGCAGCAGAAGATCACCCAGTACACCCGCTACCTGACCGTCGCCCTGGCGTTCGTGCAGTCGCTCGGCTACGTCTTCCTCTTCCGCTCCTTCGGCAATGAATCCGGCGCCAATGTGCTCGGCAACTCCAGCTTCGGCCGGGTGATGCTGATCGTGATCTGCCTCACCGCCGGCTGCACGCTGCTGATGTGGCTGGGCGAGCTGATCACCCAGCGCGGGATCGGCAACGGCATCTCGCTAATGATCTTCGCCTCGATCGCTTCCTCGATCCCGAGCGGGATCACCAAGTGGTGGGACAACCCCGACCAGGTCTTCGTCGTGATGATGCCGTTCATCGCCCTGGCGGTAATCGTCGCGATCGTCTTCGTCCAGGAGGGCCAGCGGCGGATCCCGGTCCAGTACGCGAAACGCGTGGTCGGGCGGAAAATGACCTCCGGCGGCTCGACCTACTTGCCGCTGCGGGTGAACATGGCCGGCGTCATCCCGGTCATCTTCGCTGCCTCGATCATGGCCTTCCCGCCGACGATCGGGCAGCTGATCAACACCCCCGCGGCGCTCGACTTCGCCAGCTTCTTCAGCCCCAACAGTTGGCCCTACGTGGTCGGCGAGATCTTCTTCATCATCCTCTTCACCTACTTCTACACCGCGGTCACCTTCAACCCGGTCGACCAGGCGGACAACCTGAAGAAATACGGCGGCTTCATCCCCGGCGTGCGGCCGGGCCGGCCAACCGCCGAGTATCTCGACCGGATCCTCTCGCGGCTGACCTTCCCCGGCGCCCTCTACCTGGGCGCGGTGGCGGCGCTGCCGACGATCCTGATCAGCCAGACCTCGGCCAACTTCTACTTCGGCGGCACCTCGATCCTGATCATCATCGGCGTCGCCCTGGACACCGTGAAGCAGCTCGAGGCGCAGCTGATGATGCGGAACTACGAGGGCTTCCTCAAATAGGGCCGTCTTGGCCGCGCCCCGTGCGCGGCACTGTAACTAGACTGCGCGGATGGCTGAGCTGAATCTCGTCCTGCTCGGGCCCCCCGGGTCCGGCAAGGGCACCCAGGGCGAGCGCCTGCAGGAAGACCTGCGCCTCCCCTACTACGCGACCGGGGACATCCTCCGCGCGGCGGTGAAGGACGAAACCGCGCTGGGGAAGACCGCCAAGGGCTACATGGACGCCGGCGACCTGGTTCCCGACGAGGTGATCGTGGGAGTCATCGCCGAGGCGCTCGATTCCGGCGACGCCCGCGACGGCTTCATCCTCGACGGCTTCCCGCGGACGACACCGCAGGCAGAGGCGCTCGACGCCAAGCTGGAGGAACTGGGGCGGCGGCTGAACGCGGTGCTGCTGATCGACGTCTCCGATGCGGAGGTGCTGCGGCGGCTCGGCGGCCGGCGCACCTGCGAGGCCAACGGCCACGTCTTCCACGTCGACTTCAACCCGCCGCAGGAGGAGGGCGTCTGCGACATCGATGGTTCGCCGCTGATCGTCCGCGACGACGACAAGCCCGAGGTGATCGGCAAGCGGCTGGCGACCTACCACGAGAAGACCGAGCCCCTGGTCGACTACTACGACCGCCGCAGCGTCCTGCGCCGGATCGCCGGCGAGGAGACCCCGGAGCAGGTCGAAGCTGAGATCCGGCGGACCTTGAACGGGATCCGCATGCAGGACGAAGCCGTCTAACCGGGCCGCCGCGGCCATTAGCGTGTATCGGATGATCATCCGCAAGACTCCGCAGCAGGTCGACCAGATGGCGGCGGCCGGCGACGTCCTCGTCCGTTGCCTGAAGATGCTGGCCGCGAAGACCCGGGCGGGGATAACCACCGCCGAGCTCGACGAGGCGGCGGAGAAGTTCATCCGCTCCCAGGGGGGCGAGCCCTCCTTCAAGGGCTACCGCGGCTTCCCCGGTTCGATCTGCGCCTCGCCCAACTCGATGGTCGTCCACGGCATCCCCGGGCCCTACGAATGCCGCCGCGGCGACCTGCTCTCGATCGACGTCGGCGTCACCCTCGACGGCTGGGTCGCCGACGCGGCGATGACGGTCCCGGTCGGCCCGGTCTCCGAGGAGGCCGAGAAGCTGCTGCGGGTGACCAAAGGCTCTCTGCTCGCCGGGATCGAGCAGATGCGCCCCGGCAACCACCTCGGCGACGTCTCCAGCGCGATCCAGCGCCACGTCGAGGCCGAGGGGCTCTCGATCATCCGCACCCTGGTCGGCCATGGGGTCGGCCGCGAGATGCACGAGGAGCCGCAGGTGCCGAACTTCGGCGAGCCCGGGCGCGGTCCGGAGTTGGAGGAGGGGATGGTGCTGGCGATCGAGCCGATGGTCAACGCCGGCGGCCCGACCGTGACCATGGGCGACGACGGCTGGTCGGTGTACTCCGAGGACGATTCGCTCGCCGCCCACTTCGAGTTCACCGTCGCCGTCACCCCGGACGGCCCCCGCGTCCTCACCCCCTGGCACGAGGACTGAGCGCGCGGCATGGGGATCGACCAGGAGACCTTCGACGCGGTCGACGAGTTCGTCGTCGGCACCGTCGCGCCCGACGACGAGGCGCTGCGCGGCGCGGTCGAGCGCTCCGACGCGGCGGGACTGCCGCCGATCCAGGTGACGCCGCCGCAGGGCAAGCTGCTGGAGATCCTGGCGCGGCTGGTCGGGGCCGAGCGGGTGCTCGAGTTCGGCACCCTCGGCGGCTACTCGACGATTCGCCTGGCGCGGGCGCTGCGGCCAGGAGGCCGGGTGATCTCGCTCGAGCTCGATCCCCACCACGCCGAGGTGGCACGGGGGAGTCTCGACGCGGCCGGGGTGGGGGAGTCGGTCGAGATCCGGGTCGGCGCGGCGTTGGAGACCCTGCCGCAGCTGGAGAGCGAGGGCGCGGGACCATTCGACCTCGTCTTCATCGACGCCGACAAGCAGAACACGCCGCCCTACTTCGCCTGGTCCCTGGAGCGGACGCGGCCGGGCGGGCTGATCGTCGCCGACAACGTCATCCGCGATGGCGGCCTCGCCCTCGAGGGCTCCGGCGACGAGATCTTCGAAGCCCAGCGGCGCCTGCACGAGGAACTCGCGGACGAGCCGCGGGTGGAAGCGACGACGATCCAGACCGTCGGCGCCAAGGGCTACGATGGCTTCCTCGTCGCCCGCGTGAAGTAGGCGTGGAGCCGCCGTCGCGGCGGCGGGCGGCGGAGAGCGCGCCCCTGCTATCTTTCCCGGTCGGCCCATTGGGCCGGTTGTTGCCCTGCGGTCCAACTCATGGGGTCGCGGGGAGTCCTATTTTTCGAGACCAGAAACCGGAGCGATGAAGGTTCGAGCTTCCGTCAAGCCGATGTGCGAGAAGTGCAAGGTGATCCGCCGCAACGGCGCGGTCCTCGTGATCTGCCAGAACCCCCGCCATAAGCAGAGGCAGGGCTAGGTCATGGCACGCATCGCTGGCGTCAACATTCCCGACGCGAAACGGATCGAGGTCGGGCTCACCTACATCTTCGGGATCGGCCACTCCACGGCGCTGGACATCGTCAAGGAAACCGGGGTCGACCCGGGCATCCTCGGCAAAGACCTGACCGAGGAGGAGGTCATCAAGCTTCGCGACGCGGTCGAGAAACGCGAGGTCGAGGGTGACCTGCGGCGCGAGCGCTCCCTAAACGTCAAACGGCTGATGGAGATCGGCTCCTACCGCGGCCTGCGCCACCGGCGCGGCCTGCCGGTGCGCGGCCAGCGGACGAAGACCAACGCGCGCGGCCGCAAGGGCCCGCGCCGCCTCAGCATCGCCGGCAAGAAGAAACCGCGGTAGGGGACGGCCATGGCTGAGAAAAAACCCTCCAAAGGGCGGACCCGCCGCCGCGTCAAAAAGAACGTCCCCTACGGACAGGCGCATATCAAGACTTCCTTCAACAACACGATCGTCACGATCACCGACACCGACGGCAACGTGATCGCCTGGGAGTCGGCCGGCTCGGTCGGGTTCAAAGGTTCTCGCAAGTCGACCCCGTTCGCCGCCCAGGTGACCGCCGACGCGGCCGCCAAGAAGGGCATGGAACAGGGCATGGAACGGGTCGAGGTCTTCGCCAAGGGCGCCGGTTCCGGCCGCGAGACGGCGATCCGCTCGCTGCAGGCCGCCGGCCTCGACGTCACCACCGTCAAGGACGTCAGCCCGCAGGCCCACAATGGCTGCCGGCCGAAGAAGCGGAGGCGCGTCTAATGGCCCGCGATACCTCGCCGCAGTGCAAGCAGTGCCGTCGCGAGGGCCAGAAACTCTTCCTCAAGGGCGAGCGTTGCTTCACCGACAAGTGCGGCGTCGAGCGTCGCTCCTATCCGCCCGGCGACCACGGTCGCGGCCGCCTGCGCCAGAGCGAGTACCGCCTGCAGCTGCGCGAGAAGCAGAAGACCCGTCGCTACTACCAGGTGCTGGAGAAACAGTTCCGCGCCTATTACGAAAAGGCTTCGCGGCAGGACGGCGTCACCGGAGAGAACCTCCTGCGGCTGCTCGAGTCCCGCTTCGACAACGTGCTGGTCCGCCTCGGCTTCGCCGCCTCGCGGCGCCAGGCGCGACAGCTGATCACCCACGGCCATTGGATGATCAACGGCCGCCGGGTCGACATCCCCAGCTACCAGGTGAAGCCGGAAGACATCATTTCGATCAAGGCCGGCTCGAATGCCACCGAGACGATTCAGCGCGCGACCGAACTGGTCTCGACCGTGCCGGCCTGGCTGCAGGCCGACCACGATGCGCTGACGGCGAAAGTGCTGCGGCTGCCGGAGCGCTCGGAGATCTCAGCGCCCGTCCAGGAGCAGCTCATCGTCGAGCTCTACTCCAAGTAGTCCCCGGGCCGTTCGGTCCGGCCAGGAATTTCTGAAACAAGCTACGCAAGGAACTCATGACGACTGATTTCCAGGTCCCCCGCATCATCGCCGACAAAGCCGACGATCGGCGCGGCTCGTTCACGATCGAGCCGCTCGACAAGGGCTTCGGCTACACGTTCGGCAACAGCCTGCGCCGCGTCCTGCTCTCTTCTCTGGGCGGCGCCGCAATCACCAGCGTCCGCATCGAGGGCGTCGCGCACGAGTTCTCGACCGTGCCCGGGGTCAAGGAGGACGTCACCGACATCGTCCTCAACCTGAAGGACCTGGTCGTCCGCATGCACACCGACGCCGACGAGGTCGAGGCGCCGCTGGTGGCGACCGGTCCCGGCGAGGTCAAGGCAAAGGACATCGACCTGCCCTCCGGCGTCGAGATCCTCAACCCCGAGGCGCCGATCGCCACCCTCGAGAAAAAAACCAAACTCGAGGTCTACCTGACGATCGGCCGCGGCCGCGGCTACTCGCCGGCGGAAGAGAACAAGAGCGACGAGCAGCCGATCGGCGTGATCCCGATCGACTCGATCTTCTCGCCGATCCGCCGCGCCTCCTACGCGGTCTCCGCCGCCCGCGTCGGGCAACGGACCGACTTCGACAAACTCGAGCTCGACCTCGAGACTGACGGCTCGATCGAGCCCGCGGCGGCGCTGCGCGAGGCCTCCGAGATCCTGATCAAGAGCCTGGCGATCTTCACCGACGCCGAGCGGGTCGAGGAACTGACCGCCCGCGAGTCGCTGCCGGCGCTGCCGAGCGACACCTTGGCGCCGAGCAACGGCGACGGCGGCGGTGGTGCCAACGACGGCCTCGACGAGATCCTGATCGAGGAGCTCGAACTCGGCGTCCGCTCCTACAACTGCCTGAAGCGCGCCGGCGTCCAGACCGTCGGCGACCTCGTGCGCAAGTCGCGCGCGGAACTGAACGCGATCCCGAACTTCGGCTCGAAGTCGATCGAGGAAGTCATCGAGACCCTGCACGCCCGCGGCCTGGATCTCCAGCAGGACTAGGTAGCGGACCGAGCGAAGAGAGCGGAGCGGAGGACCCTGTGCGTCATAAAAAGAAGCGGAACAAGCTCAGTCGCACCTCGGCGCACCGCGAGGCCCTTCTCGCCAACCTCTCGAAGCAGCTGATCGAGCACGAGCGGATCGAAACCTCGCAGGCGAAGGCAAAGGCCGTGAAGCCGGAGGTCGAGCAGTTGATCACGCTGGCCAAACGGGGCGATCTGCATGCCCGACGGCAGGCGTTGGCGGCGCTGCACAACGACAAGTTCGTGGTGCACAAGCTGTTCGACGAGGTGGCGCCGCGGTACGAGACGCGGCCCGGGGGCTACACGCGAATCATCAAGCTGGGCCCTCGGCGGAGCGATTCCACCGAGATGGTCTACCTCGAGCTGGTCTGACTCTGCGGTTCTTCCCGGTATGCGGGAAGAACTTTCGTCTCACCCGTAGTTGACCGACTCCAGGTAGAGGCCGTGGGGTGGGGCGGTGTCGCCGGCCTCGGTCCTTGGGGCGCCTAGGAGGAGCTGCGTGAAGCTCTCGACGTCGCGGCGGCTGGAGGCGACTTGGAGCATGGTGCCGACGAGAGTGCGGACCATGTTGCGCATGAAGGCGTCGGCCGTGATGCGGAAGGTGAGGATGTCGGCTGACTCCTGATCCCAGGACGCCGCGTGGACGTCGCGGGTGAAGCGGACGTGGTCGGTTTGGGTGGGGGTGAAGGCGGTGAAGTCGTGCGTGCCCTCCAGGGCCTCGGCGCCGGCGGCGAGGGCCTCGTGGTCGACCTGGTGGGGCCACCAGAGGGCGCGGCCGTTCTCGAAGGGGCTGGGGGAGGGACGGGTGAGGAGGCGGTAGCGGTAGGAGCGGGAGCGGGCGTCGCGGCGGGCGTCGAAGCCGTCGGGCGCGAGCTCGGCGGCGGTGACGCCGATGTCGTCTGGGCAGAGGCCGTTGAGGCTGCGGCGCAGGTCGGCGGGCGCGGCCTCGGTGGTGAAGCTCGCCACCTGGGCGAGGGCGTGGACGCCGGTGTCGGTGCGGCCGGCCACGGTCAGGGCCACCGGTTCGCGGACGATCGTCGCCAGCGCCGTCTCCAGCTCGCCCTGGACGGTTCGCAGGCCCGGCTGGCGGGCCCAGCCGCGGAAGCCGGCGCCGTCGTATTCGAGCTGCAGCCGGTAGGTGGGCACCGCGGCAGTATCCCGCGAGTCCGGCAGTCGGCGGCCCCTCCTAGAATCGAGTCGGTGCGCATCCTCATCACCAACGACGACGGGATCTCGGCCCCCGGGCTGCAGGCGCTGCGCCGGGCGCTGCGGCAGCTGGATGACGTCGAGGTCTCGGTCGTCGCCCCCGATGGGAACCGCAGCGCCACCGCCCGCAGCATCACCACCCGCTCGCCGCTGGAGATCGAGGAGGTCGAGTTCGGCGACGGCGATCGCGGCTTCGCCACCGACGGCACCCCGGTCGACTGCGTCCGCTTCGCCGAGCTGGGTCTGGTCGGGGGACGCCCGGACCTAATCGTCTCCGGGATCAACCACGGCGCCAACCTCGGCGACGACATCACCTACTCGGGCACGGTGGCGGCGGCGCTGGAGGGGATCGTGCTCGGGATCCCGGCCGTCGCTCTCTCCCAGCAGTCGTCTTCGGGCGGAATGGGCTACGTCAGCGGCCAGTTCGATTTCGCCCACTCCGCCCCCTTCGCCGCCCGTCTGGTCGACCGGCTGCGCAACCAGCCGATCCCGGAGGCGACGTTGATCAACGTCAACTGCCCCGCCGGCGAGCCGAGCGGGGTCGAGGTGACGCGGCTCGGCAAACGGATCTACAACGACGAGCTGAAGCTGGTCGGCGAGAGCGAGCACGGCCGCAAGCGCTATGAGATCTACGGTTGGAAACCGGGCTGGGAGGAGGGCGAGGGGACCGACCTGAACGCGGTCAGCAAGGGCCGGATCGCGATCACGCCGATCCACTTCGACCTCACCGACCACGGCAACCTCGAGCGGCTGCGGGGCTGGGGGTTGGAGGGGATCCTGGCCGCCGACACGGCCGTGAGCGCCGAGTGAGCGATTACGAGGAGCGCGCGGCGGAGCTGCGGGCGGAGCTCGATCGCCACAACCGGCTCTATTACGTCCTCGACGAACCCGAGGTCGGCGACGACATCTACGACGCGCTGATCAACGAGCTGCGCGAGATCGAGGCCGAGCACCCGGAGCTGCGCACCCCCGACTCGCCGACCCAGCGGGTCGGCGCCGCCCCACTCGACAAGTTCGAGTCGGTCACCCATCACGAACCGATGCTCTCGCTCGGCAACGCTCGCAACGAGGAGGAGCTGCGGGCCTGGGAGACCCGTCTGGCCAACTACCTGAAGCGGCTCGACATCACCGCCTCGCAGTTCAGCTACACGACCGAGCCGAAGATCGACGGGCTCGCGATTACGCTCACCTATGAGGACGGTGTTCTGGTCCGCGGTGCCACCCGAGGCGACGGACGGGTCGGCGAGGACGTGACCCAGAACATCAAGACGATCCACACGGTGCCGCTGCGCCTCAAGGACGCGCCGCGCCTGATCGAAGTCCGCGGCGAGGCCTACCTCCCGATCGCCGCCTTCAAAGCCCTGAACGAGCGCCGGGCCGAACGCGAGGAACCGACCTTCGCCAACCCGCGCAACTCGGCCGCCGGCTCGATCCGCCAGCTCGATCCGAAGCTGGCCGCCGAACGGCCGCTCTCGACCTGGATTTACGGAATCGGCGCAGTCGACGGGATCGACCTGGCGACCCACATGGACGAGGTCCACTGGCTCGAAGAACGGGGTTTCGACGTCAACCCGGACACCGAGCATCACCAGGGGGTCGAGGGTGTCGTCAAGCGCTGCCACTGGTGGGAGGAGCGGCGCGAACAGCTCGATTACGAGATCGACGGCGTCGTCGTCAAGGTCGACGAGAAGGCGCTCTGGCGCGAGCTCGGGGTGGTCGGCCGCGAGCCGCGCTGGGCGATCGCCTGGAAGTTCCCGCCGACGACGGCGACGACGATGATGAAGAAGGTCGTCTGGAACGTCGGCCGCACCGGTCACCTGGTCCCGTTCGCGATGCTGGAGCCGGTTCACGTTGGCGGCGTCACCGTTTCCACCGCGACCCTCCACAACGAGGAGGACCTGGCCCGCAAGGACGTGCGCGACGGCGACGAGGTGGTGGTGATGCGGGCCGGCGACGTGATTCCCCAGGTGGTCTCGCCGAAACTGCCGCGCAAGAACAAGAGCGCGCGGAAACCGAAGCCGCCGAAGAAATGCCCCTCCTGCGGCACCCCGACGGTCAAGCTCGAGGGCGTCTGGACGATCTGCCCGAATCGCACCGGCTGCCCCGCCCAGTCGTGGCAGCACGTCAAACACTTCGTCTCCAAGGGGGCGATGGACATCGACGGGCTCGGCGAAAAACAGGCTTACGTCTTCCTCGAGCAGGGGGTGATCGCCGACGTCGCCGACATCTACGACCTGACCGCGGAGCGGCTGGTCGAGATCGACCGCTTCGGCGAGACCTCGGCGCGGAACCTCATCGCCGCGATCGACGCCTCCCGCGAGCGGCCGTTCAAACGGGTGCTCTACGCGCTCGGCCTGCCCGGGGTCGGCTACGTCACCGCCGAGGCGCTGGCCGACCATTTCGGCTCGATCGACGCCCTCCACGAGGCCGACCCGGAGCAGATCGAGGAGGTCGAGGGGGTGGGGCCGATCATGGCCGAGCAGATCGCCGAGTCGCTCGGCGACGACGCCACCTGGGAGCTGGTCGAGAAGCTGAAGGCGAAGGGCCTGCGGCTGGAGGCAAGCCCCTCCGAACGGCGGCAGGCCGACGGCCCGCTGAAAGGCAAGACCGTCGTCCTCACCGGCACCCTGCCGGAGCTGACCCGCGAGGAGGCGGCGGCCCTGGTCAAGTCGGCCGGCGGCAAGGTGACCAACTCGGTCTCGAAAAAAACCGACTTCGTCGTCGCCGGCGACAACCCGGGCTCGAAGCTCGCCAAAGCGGAGAAATACGAGACCGCGATCCTCGACGAATCGGGGCTGAAGGCGCTGGTCGCGGGCTGAGCGCGGCATGCCCGCCGACGGGTTGCCGGTTTAGAGGCCGGCGACGGCGCCGGCGATGCGGTCCTGGTAGACGTGCGCCGCGCCGGTGTCGTAGGCGTGCGCCATCAGAATCGAGAAGATCGTCGTCCGGCCGTCGGGGTTGAAGCAGTAGCCGGAGAGGTTGCTGACCCCGGTCAGGGTGCCGGTCTTCATCCGGCAGTTGCCGTAGGCGGGGGTACCGCGCATGCGCCCGGCGAGCGTCCCTTCCTTGCCGGCGACGGCGAGGTCGTCGATGAATTCTTCGGCAACCGCTTCGCCACGCATCGCCCGCAGCAGCGCCACCACCTGGGTCGGCGAAGCGAGGTTCGAGCGGGTCAGGCCGGAGCCGTCGACGGCGTGGACGCCGGAGCCGAGCGAGCGGGCGAAGGCGCTGACCACGGCGGCGCCAGCGCGGGTGGTGCCGCCGCTGCCGAGTTCGGCGCCGAGCAGCTTCAGCAGCATCTCGGCGAAGAAGTTGTCCGAGTAGACGTCGGTGGTGTTGACGATCTGCGAGAGCGGGGCGGAGCGGAGGATCCCGACCCGGGTGGCGTTCACCGGGGTCGCCGCCAGCGCCACCTGGGGCGGCATCCGCACCCCGGTCGCGATCAGCTTGCGGGCCAGCTTGGAGGCGGCGAGCTTGGCCGGTTCGGCGCTGAACCCGGTCGAGCTGGTCTGGCCGCTGAAGCCGGAGTTGAAGGCGAGCCCGGAGAGCGGACCGATGTAGGAGCTGACCTTGTAGCCGGAGTCGGCGACGCCGCGGAGGCGGTCGAAGATCGTGTCGTCGGCGTAGAGGCGGCCGCTGATCGCGGTGATCCCCGCGGCCTTCACCTGGGCGGCGAGGCCGTAGATGTTGGTCCCGAGGCCGGCCAGGTAGCTGTTGTAGAAGCTGGGGGTGCCGAGGGTCGGGTCGCCGCCGCCTTGCAGGTAGAGGCTGCCGTGCAGGACGCCATTCGCGTCGACTTTGCCGTCGGCGAAGAGCTTGGTCGCGATCCGGTCTTCGGGGCCGAGCTTGACCAGCGCGGTCGAGGTGGTGAAGAGCTTCATGTTCGAGGCCAGCGGGCGCGGCGTCTGGGCGGCGGCCGAGCAGAGGACTTCGCCGCTTTCGGCGTCGACGACGAGCAGCCCGGCGGCGCTGCCGGAGCCTTCGGCGAGCCACTGCTTCATCTGCGCGCAGCCGCTCGCGGCCCGGGCCGAACCGGCCAGGAAGAGGCAGGCCAGCAGGCAGAGAGCCGTGGCGAGGGTGGCTTTCCTCATCGTCGGTACCAACACGCGCGGGAGGCAAGGTAGCGGCCGACCCGGCCGGCCGCCGCCAAGACTGGGATAATCCCCCTTGGCATGGGGAAAGTCGTCGACATCGAGTCGAAACCGAGGCGCCGCGGCACCCGCAAGAAGCCGTCGAAGACGGCGCTGGTCCTCGGCGGCGGCGGCTTCACCGGCGGCGTCTATGAGATCGGCGCCCTGCGGGCGCTCGATCTGCTCGCGGTCAACTCGACCGTCAACAACTTCGACGTCTACGTCGGCACCAGCGCCGGCTCCTTCGTCGCCTCGATGCTGGCCAACGGGATCACCCCGGACGAGATGATGATGGTGCTGAACGAGCGGATTCCCTCCGAGCTCGAGGAACCTCGACCTCGACAAGGTGCTGAAGCCGAACTACCTCGGCTTCGCCGCGAAGGCGGCGCAGCTGCCGCTGCGGACGCTGGAGCTGGTCCGCAGCCTCGCCCGGATCGGCGAGATCTCGGCGATCGACCTCGGCGTCGGTCTCGCCGAGGCACTGCCCTCCGGGCTCTATTCGGGCCAGGGGATCGACGACTACATCGCTGGCGTCTTCCGCGACAGCGGCCGGTCCAACGACTTCCGTCAGCTCGACGTCGAGCTCTACCTCACCGCGACCGACCTCGACACCACCGAGCGGATCGTCTTCGGCGAGCCGGGCTGGCAGGACGTGCCGATCTCCAAGGCGGCGCAGTGCTCGACCACCCTGCCGATCGTCTACAAGCCGGTCGAGCTGAAAGGCCGCCAGCTAGTCGACGGCGGCATCCGCTCGACCACCAACGTCGACATCGCGGTCGAGGCCGGGGCCAAATTCATCATCGTCGTCAACCCGCTGGTCCCCTACGTCAACGACTTCGAGTCGACGATCCCGACCGTCTTCGGCAACCGCGTCCGCCGCGTCGCCGACATGGGAATGCCGGCGATCGCCAACCAGGTCTTCCGCCTGATCGCCCACGACCGCTTGCACCGAGCGGTCGAAATGTGGCAGGAGAAGTACCCCGGCGTCGACATCATCCTGCTCGAGCCGGAGCCGACCGACGAGCTGATGTTCGGGACGCCGATCATGGACTACTCGCGGCGCTTGCAGATTGCCCGCCACGGGTTCGAATCGGTGACCGCGGCGCTGGCTCGCGAATACGAGACCTACGCCGAGATCGCCAGCCGCCACGGCCTGGAGATCTCCGAGCGGCGGGTGCGTAGCGTCGTCGAGAAGGCCTCCGAGGAAGAGCCGGAGCAGACTTCGGCTTGGCGGCGGGTGTTGGAGCAGACCACTTCGGTGCTGCTGCGGCAGTCGGGTGAGGCCTCTTAGCGTTCTAGTGCGGTGGCGGAGGCGGTAGGGCCTCCAGGCTGCACCTCCCCGAGCGAGTCGCCTACCGGCTTTCGCCCGATCGAGCTCCGGCTCGGCTCGTGCTGATACGCCTGGAGGCCCTACCGCCTCCGCCACCACGGAGCGTCTGAGTGGCTCGGTCGACTGTCGCAGCCGTCGTCTAGGCCCGCGGGTCGAGGCCGTAAACAGCATCTCCATGAGGTCGCGGGACTGGACCGAGGTCCAGATCTGAAATGACCGTCCGGGGTGTGATCCGTTCTCCTGGCCGTTCCGTGGGCCCGGGGGCGGGGAGTCCCTCCGGGCGTATCCGCACGAGCCGAGCCAGGGCTCGGGCGAGGCGTCAGCGGGCGCGCGCCGACTCGGGGAGGTGCAGCCCGGAGGGACTCCCCGCCCCCGGGCCCAACCACTCACTTATGTGATCGGAGTCTCACCCCACTTATTAGCGGCTGCTATTTTGTGCTTATTAGCCACTGCTAAGGAAGGAATCCGGATGACGGACGCCAGGCGAAAAGTTTGGACGTTGGGGCTGGTCTCGGTGGGGTTGTTCATGGTCGTGCTGGACAACCTGGTCGTCAATGTGGCGTTGCCGAGCATCAAAAACGACTTCGGAGCTTCGGTGCAGTCGCTCGAGTGGACGGTCAATGCGTATGTACTGGCCTACGGGGTGCTGCTGTTGACGGGGGCGGCGCTGGGGGACAGGTTCGGGCGGCGGCGGATGTTCGTGGCCGGCATATCGCTTTTCACCTTGGCTTCGGCGGGGGCCGCGCTGGCGCCCAGTGCAGATCTGCTGATCGCGGCTCGGGCTCTCCAGGGGGCCGGGGCGGCGATCGTGACGCCGTTGACGTTGACGCTCCTGGCTGGGGCCTTTCCGCCGCAGCAGCGAGGGATGGCGCTTGGCGTTTGGTCGGGGATCAGCGGCGTGGCGGTGGCGCTGGGCCCGTTGGTTGGCGGCGGCGTGATCGAGCTGGCCAGCTGGCACTGGATCTTCTGGATCAACGTGCCGATCGGGCTGATCGTCGCGCCCCTGGCGCTCAGCCGGCTGAGTGAGAGCTATGGGCCCCAGGGGGCGCGGCTGGACCTGCCGGGCCTGGGACTGGTCTCGACCGGGCTGTTCGGGATCGTCTTCGGGCTGGTCCGGGCGCAGACCGAGGGATGGACCAGTCCCGAGGTGATGATCTCGCTCGGGGTGGGGCTGGCGCTGCTGGCCGGGTTCGTCGCCTGGGAGCTGCGGGCGAAGGCGCCGATGCTGCCGATGCGGTTCTTCGCGGTGCGCAGCTTCGCGGTCACCAACGTCGTCTCGCTGGCGATGTACTTCGGGATGTTCGGTTCGATCTTCTTCCTCAGCCAGTTCCTCCAGAACGTGCTCGGGACCTCGCCGCTGGAGGCGGGGCTGAAGCTCCTGGTCTGGACTGGGGCGACGATGGTGGTCGCGCCGCTGGCCGGGATCTACTCGGAAAGGATCGGCAGCCGCCCGTTCATGGTCGGCGGGCTGGCGCTGCAGGCGGTCGCCCTGGGCTGGCTGGCCCTGGAGGCGTCGGTGACCCAGAGCTACGCGAGCATGATCGTGCCGTTCGTCCTCGCCGGGGCCGGGATGGCGCTGGTCTTCGCCCCCTCGGCGAGCGCGGTGCTGAACTCGGTGCGGACCGAGGAGGCAGGCCAGGCCTCGGGCGCGACCAACGCGATCCGCGAGCTCGGCGGCACCTTCGGGATCGCCGTCCTCGCCACCGTCTTCGCCGGCGCCGGCGGCTACACCTCGCCGCAGGCGTTCGTCGACGGGCTGGTGCCGGCGCTGTGGGTCGGGACCGCGGTCCTCGCCGCCGGGGCGGTGGTTGCGACCCTGCTGCCCGCGGGGCGGCTGGGCGTCGCCGAGGGTGCCGAGGGGCGCGGGGCGGAGGGCGGCCCGCGGCCGGCGATCCGTCCCGACGCCGCCCTCTCGAACTAGGATCGACGGCGGTGGCGGCAAGTCCGAAAACCGCGCAGCCTCGCAGGCGCGTCCCGGCGACCGAGCGCCGGGACGCGCTGATCGAGGCGGCGATGGGGGAGTTCGCGCGCGGCGGCCTGCACGGGACCAAGGTCTCCCAGGTCGCCCGCGCCGTCGGCGTCGCCCAGCCCTACGTCTTCACCCTCTTCCCGACCAAGGTCGACCTCTTCCTCGCCGCCGTCGGCCGCGGCTTCGAGCGGATCGAAGCGATCTTCGCCGTCGCCGCCGAGCGCTACGAGGCCGACGGCCCAACCGAGCCAGAGGAAGACGTGTTGATGGCGATGGGCCGCGCCTACGTCGAGTCGCTCGGCGAAGACCGCGACCTGCTGCTCCTGCAGCTGCAGGCCTACGCCGCCTGCGAGGAGCCCGACATCCGCCGCACCGTTCGCGGCTACTACAGCGGCGTGATCGAGCAGGCCAGGCGGCTCTCCGGGGCTGACGATGAGCGGTTGGACGACTTCTTTCGGGGTGGGATGTGGCTCAATGTGGCTGCGGCGCTTGGGGTCGAGGATCTTTCTGAGAAGGCGGATTGGGTGCGGGCGATCGTGGGGGGGAAGTGAGAGGGCGCCGGGGGCAGGCAGGTCTCCCGGGCTGCACCTCCCCGAGCGGATCGCCTTATGGCTGCCGCCTCGATCGAGCGCCGGCTCGGCTCGTGCTGATACGCCCGGGAGACCTACCTGCTCCCGGCGCCTGACTTCGAGGCCCCCCGGGCCCCCGATCTCCGCGACCACTATCCAGGTCCAGGCCAGGAGACGGCCCGAAGTCCGTGGCCTAGGAGACCTCAGCGCGACCGACGTCCTTTGATCGGATCGCGCGACGAGCCTTTTGCCCAGATATGTGGGACGGGCCTTTGACCTAGACGGCGGTATCGATGGGGCCGGGGGCGGGGAGTCCCTCCGGGCGTATCCGCACGAGCCGCGCCGGGCGGTAAGAGGCGTTAGCCGGAAAGCGATTCCCGCGGGGAGGTGCAGCCCGGAGGGACTCCCCGCCCCCGGCCCAAACAACTAGGCCGCGTAAAGCTCCTCAATAGCATCCTCATGCTTCTGCGCCACCACCGCCCGCTTCACCTTCAACGTCGGCGTCAACTCCCCACTTTCCTGGGTCAGGTCATGCGGCAGGATCGAGATTTTCTTGACCTGCTCGACCCGGGCGAATTTCTCGTTGATCTGGTCGACGTGGGCCTCGATCGAAGCTTTGATCTCGGGGTTGGAGGCGAGCGTAACTGGGTCGTCCGGGAGGTCGTGCTCCTTGGCCCAGGTCGCGGCCTCTTCGGGGTCGAGGGTGACCAGGGCCACCAAGTAGGGGCGGCGGTCGCCGACGACGACGCACTGGGAGACCAGCGGGTGCTGCTTGATCTCCGCCTCGAGGTTGGCCGGGGTGATGTTCTTGCCGCCGGCGGTGATGATGATGTCCTTTTTGCGGCCGGTGATCTTGATGTAGCCGTCGGGGTCGATCTCGCCGAGGTCGCCGGTGTGGAGCCAACCGTCGACGATCGTTTCCGCCGTCGCCTCCGGGTTCTTGTGGTAGCCCTGGAAGACGTTGGGGCCCTTGACCAGGATCTCGCCGTCGTCGGCGATTCTCACTTCGCAGCCGGGGAACGGTTTGCCGATCGTGCCGACGCGGAAGTCGTCGGGCAGGGAGATCGTCGCCGCGGTCGAGGTCTCGGTCATCCCCCAGCCCTCGAGCACAAGCACTCCGGCGGCGTCGAAGAAGCGCAGGATGTCCGGGTTGATCGGGGCGGCGCCGGAGACCGCGAGGCGGACGTTGCCGCCGAACAGGCCGCGGATTTTCGACAGCACCTGCTTGTCGGCGAAGGCGTACTGGCGCTTCAGCAGGAAGCCCGGGCCGCGGCCGGAGCGTTCGGCCGTACGCATCTTTTCGCCGGTCTTGATCGACCAGTCGAAGATCAGTTTTTTCGCCCCGCCGGCTTTTTCCATGCCGCTGGTCGCGGCGGTGTAGATCTTCTCGAAGATCCGCGGCACCGAGGGGAAGTAGGTCGGGTGCAGTTCAGCCAGGTTCGGCAGGATCTTCTGCGGGTCGCGCTCCCAATAGGCGAGGATCGCGCCGAGGTCGAAGCTGCCGAGCTGGACCAGCAAGGCGAAGGAGTGGGCGAGAGGCAGGTACAGGTAGCTGATGTCGCCGTCTTCGATGACGCTGGTCTGGTTGACCATGTCGAGCATTGCCCGGTAGTTGCCGTGGCTGATCACACAGCCCTTCGGCGGGCCGGTGGTGCCGGAGGTGTAGATGAAGGTGCAGATGTCCGCCTTGGTGACCGAGGTGTAGCGGTCCTCCCAGGTCGAGTCGGGGACGTCGGCGCCCCTTGCTGCCATTTCCTCCATCGAGATCGCGTCGTCGGCGTTGCCGGTCATCAGCGCCACCTGCTGCAGCGCCGGCAGGCGCTCGCGAACGGCGCGGACCTTGTCGAGCTGTTCGGAGTCCTCGACCACGACGACCTTGGCATCGGAGTTCTCGAGCACGTACTGGCACTCCTCCGGCGAGTTGGTCTGGTAGATCGGGACGACGGTGGCGCCGATCGTCAGCGCCGCGAAGTCGTAGTAGGTCCACTCCGGGCGAGTGTTGCCGAGGATCGCGACCCGGTCGCCTTTCTCGACTCCCAGCGCGACCAGGCCGAGGGCGAGCGGCCGGACGATGTCGCGGACCTCGGCGAAGCTGCGGTCGACCCAGGCGTTGCCTTGCTTGTAGCGGACCGCCGGCACAGAGCCGTAACGCTCGGCCGCGAGCGGCAGCAGGTCCGCCAAAGTCTCGGAATGCGTTCCCCTCCCCTCCATCCGGGGGGAGTCTAGTTCAGTGCTGGACTTGCGGGGAGGGTGGGCCGGGCGGGGTGGTTCCGGGCTCCTGCAGGGAGAGCTCGAAGAGGGTCCGGTCGATGCGACCGTGGAAGATCGGGACGCCCAACTCGACGCATCTGCCGATCACCTCCCCCTGTTCCATCTGGAACTGGTCGGCGAGCTCTGCGGGCGTCAGGTGATTGGCCATCGACTGACCTCCATGTAGGGAGAACTGGGTAGTCGAGTGTCCTCCCGGGCCAAGCTCGTGTCAATCGGCTCATCGCAAACTGCGGGATAGATCGGTCGGCAGGCCGCGCTCTCCATAATGGACGCGATGTCCGAAGCCGCGGTCAAGGCGATGCCCAGGCGGGGGCGCCTCTGGGTGATCCTGATCCTCGCCCTGGGGGCGACGGCGCTCGTCTACTCGGTGGTCAACATCTCGACCCAGAAGGCGGACAAGAACATCGTCCACATCGCTGGGATCGAAGACGCTCAGCGGATCTTCGGCGGGGTGCCCCAGGAAGGCGACCGCGAGGGCTCCGCCGACGCGCCGGTGACGATCCAGGTCTTCAACGACATGCAGTGCTCGAGCTGCCGCGAAGACTATTTGTCGACGATCCCGCAGCTGGTCGAAAACTACGCTCGGCTCGGCAGCGCGAAGCTGCTCTGGCGCCACTACTCGAACGCCGAAAACGCCGAGGAGCTCAGCTTCTTCGGCGCCGAGGCGGCGGCGGAACAGGGCTACGGCTGGCAGTACACCTACCTCTTCTTCCGCAACCAGGAAGAAGCCGAAAAACACGGCGTCGACCAGGACTTCCTCGACTCGGTCGCCGGCGGGGTCGAGGAACTGAACTTCCCCGAATGGGAAGAAGACCTGGAAAAGGACGGCCAATCCGATGGCCCGATCGCCCACCGGCTCGAAGGCTATGAGGAACTCGGCCAGCAGCTCGGCATCCGCCTCGGCCAGGGGATGATCGTGACCGGCCCCAACGGCAGCGAAACCCTCCAGGAAGGGCCCTCACTGGCCGAAGTCGAAGCGGCGATCGCGAAGGTCGAATAGCGCTCAGGCGGTGCGGCTGGCGATCGCGGCGCCCCAGTCGTCGTCCTCGACCAGCACCGGGGAGGTGGTCCGCAGCCAGTCGCGGAGGGCGTCGGCGAGGCCCTCGGGGTCTTCGAGGTTGGGGAAGTGGGCCGCTTTGGGCAGGGTGACGAAGCGGCAGTTGGGAATCTCGGCGGCGGCTTCGCGGCCGTGGTCGACCGGGATCGTGCGGTCGCGCTCGCCCCAGACGATCAGGGTCGGCATTTCGCCAAGCAGGTAGAGGCGATCGCGGGCGCTGACTTTCTGGCCCTCGACGTCGATCACCGAGCGCAGGGTCTGCAGGAAGGCGCGGCGCGAGCCGTCCTCCTGCAGCGGCCCCAGCGCCCGCGCCACCGCTTGCAGGTAGACGCCGGTGTTGTTGCCGCGCTGGCGCAGCTTGGCGCCGGCGCCGGCGAGCCCGCCGACCACCCGCGGCCGCGTCGCCAGCCGCAGCAGCGAGGCGGTGCCGGGCAGCGCCGCCGCTCGCAGCAGGGGGCTGACGGTGTGGCCGAGGCCGCCGCTGGAGATCAACCCGAGGCGCTCGGTGCGCTGGGGGAACTGGTAGAAGAACTGCATCGCGACGCCGCCGCCGAGCGAGTGCCCAACGATCGTCGCCCGCTCGATTCCGATCGCCGCCAAGAGGTCGCGGATGCTCGCCGCGTGCGCCCCCAGCGAGTAGTCGCCCCGCGGCGTCGCCGCGTCGCCGTGGCCGATCAGGTCCGGCGCGATCACCCGATAGGAGCCCGCCAGCCGTTCCGCCACCTGCTCCCAGTGCTTCGAGGAGTTGATCATCCCGTGGATCAGGACCACGTCCGGCCCTTCGCCGAGTGTCCGGTAGACCGCGCGGTGGCCGTGCAGATCGACCTCGTGGGCGGCGAAGGCGCTCGAATCCATCGCCGCCAGCCTATTGACGCTGGGCGCCTCGGCGGCGCCGCCCCGCGTTAATCTGCCGCTCATGTCGCTCGGCCCGGGGACCCGACCGCCAGCCCGTCTCGATCCGCCGGAAGCCAGCGGCGACGGGGTGCGCCTGCGCCTGACCGTCGGCGAGGTAGCGCGGGAGGCGCACTTCGCCTCTGAGGACGTCGAGCTCGACCCCAGCCCGGACGCCGCCTTCGTCGCCGGGCTGCCGGTGGCGATGGGGATGGCCTCCTCGCTGGAGTGCCCGGCGGGGGTCTCGGCGAGGCTGCTCGCCAACTCAGGCACGATCCAGGACCTGCTCTCGGCCTGGACGCCGCCCTGGGGGCCGGCGCTGCGCCCGCTCGAGGTCCGGGCCAAGCCGTCGGCGTCCACGGCGGCTGGGCGGCGCGGCACCGCGGCCTTCCTCACCTGTGGCGTCGACAGCTTCTACACCGTGCTGCGCCGCCGCGAGGAAATCGACGCGGTCGTCTACGTCCACGGCCTCGACCTCTCCCCGGAGGACTCGAAGCGGGGGCTGATCCGGTCGAACTTCCGCCAGGTAGCGGCCGAGCTGGGCCTGCCGGCGATCGAGTTGTCGACCGACGTCCGTGCCGCCTTCTCGGACGAAGTCTGCGACTGGGAGCGGATCTACACCAGCGCCGCCCTGGCGACGATCGGGCACCTGCTCTCCGCGCGCTTCGAGCGCGTCCTCATCCCCGCCAGCCATGCCTACCGCGACCTCCACCCGACCGGCAGCCACCCGCTTCTCGACCCGCTCTGGTCAGGCGACCGCCTGCGGGTCGAGCACGTCGATGCGTTGACCCGGGTGGAGAAGCTCGCCTACCTGGTCGACTCGCCGCTGGCGATGTCCTCGCTGCGGGTCTGCTTCCGGCCGCCGACCGACGGGCTCAACTGCGGCGTCTGCGCCAAGTGCACGCGGACGAAGGTGAACCTGCGGGTGATCGGCGCCCTCGGGCGCTGCGAGACCCTGCCGGGCGGGATTTCGCTGCGGGAGATGTCGGGCGGGAAGATCCGCACCCGCCGCTCGCTCACCTACGTCAAGGAGAACCTGGCCGCGGTCGAGGCCCGCGGCACCGATCCCAACCTGGAGCTAGCCCTGCGCCGGCTCGTCGCTCGTGGTTCCCGGACCGAGTCCTGGCAGAAGTCAGTGCTACTGGCGAGGTCCGCACGGGTCGTGGCGAGGGCCCAGGCGGGCGCTTTCGCGAGGCGGATCGGCCTCCGCTGAGCCAGGGGGGAGCGAGGCTTTGCCTTCCGTGGAATCCGGCGCGGGCCGGAGGTCCCGGGCGAGCCGGCCGGCGGCCTGGATCACGCTGCGGATCTCCTGCAGGTAGACGTGCGGTCGCGCGAAGGCGGCTCCCGGCTCGGCGGCCCAGGCGGGTGGATGGGCGATGACCTCGCAGCGGAGGCCGGCCCCGAGCCCCAGGGCCCGGACGGCGTCGAGGTACTGGAACGGCCGGCAGGTGGGGGAGGTGACGAGCGCCACCGCGCCGGCGTCGGCGGGCAACCTGGCGGCGAGGGTGAGCAGGGTGTCGTAGGTGGAGGCCCGGCCACGCTCGTCGGAGGGCACCTCGACCAGGCCGACCTCCGCTCCTGAGGGGTTTGGGGACGAGCCGTCATCGGGGCCGGCGGCGAAGGTCCGCGCGGCGGCGGCACGCATCAGGTCGACCTCGGTCGCGGCGGACGCCGCGTAGGAGGCAACCTCAGGGCTGCTCCGCTCGGCGGGGTCGAGGGGCCGGTCGGTGCAGAGGAGGACGACCCGGGCGGGCGATGCGGACGCCGCGGCGATCGCCTCGGCCGCGGCGCGGGCGCGGTTCAGCGGCGCCGCCCGCCTGCCGCCGAGGACGACGAAGGTCCGGGCCGCGGCGCTCGCCTGGCCGGTCGAGCGCAGGCCGAGGGCCACCGCCCGCTCGGCGATGGCCTCCTCCGGGGGCTCTGCCTCCGCCGGCGCCTCCACCGCCGGCTTTGCCGGCGGGCCGGCCTCCTCGGCACCCGTCGCGGGCTCGCCCGCGCCGAGGGTCCGCTCGCCCCCCGCGGGTCGGAAGTCCCAGACGGTCCCGGGCCGCGACCAGTCGCAGATCTCTCCGAGCAGCTCCAGGGCCGCGTTCAGCCGAGCCCGACTCGATGCCGCCGGGTGCGGGTGCGGGTCCGGGGTAGAGGCGGCCGGCCACCGCAGGCGCTCGGGGGCTGCCAACGGTTGCCTGCGCCCGGGAACGTTCTCGATCAGCCAGCGCAGCTCCGCCGAACCGAGCCAGTCCGCGACCGCCGCTGCCAATCCCTCCGAGTCGCCGGGCTCGAAGGTTCGGTCGAAGAACCAACCGCCGCCAGGCTCGGTGCCGTCCCCAGACTCCATCGAGGCACCCTATTCGCCGTTGGGGGCTAGTCGGCCCACCAGTCGCGCGTCCCCTCGACGTCGTCGCGGGGATTGTCGCCGAGGTTCGGCGCGCCGATGACGAGCAGCTCGAGGCCCTCCGGCCCGGCCTCGTAGCCGCGCCACGAGCCTGGCGGGACGCGCACCGCGTCCCACCTGGTCAGCTCGAAGATCTCCTCGTCGACCTTCATCCGCCCGCCCCCGCCAACGACCACATAGACCTCCTCCTGGGTCTCGTGCGTGTGGCCGTAGGGGAAGCGATAGTCGGGCGGGACGCGCTGATAGGTGAGGCCGGACTCCTCCAGCCCGAGCGCTTTGGTCGCCATCCGGAACTCCAGATCCGGCGGCCCATCGAAGACGGAGCCGACGTCCTCCAGATCTCCCTTGATGTTCGTCAGCGAGAACGGCACGAGGCAATCCTAGGTCGCTTTCCCGGTTTCTTCATCAGAAGTCGCAGATCACGAGGCGCAGGCCGACGTCCAGGGCCGGCAGCTCGGTCAGGTCACCGTTCCTGGCAGCCCAGGCGCCGCTGTCTAGGTCCGACCGCAGTCGCTCCACCGCGGAGCCGACCTCGCCGGGCGCCAACCGGTGGAAGACCGAGATGCCGTCGCGGACGGCCTCCTCGAGGTAGGCGTGCGGGCGGCGCCAGTACGCCTGGTAGAAGCCGTCGGCGCAGTCGTGGGGGACCGGGATCGGCTCGATCCGAACGGGGCCGAGCAGCTCCTCGAGCTCGGTGCTCCAGTACCCCGGCCGGCGGTACGGCTCGGGCACCAGGCCGATGAAGGAGGGGAGGTAGTCGCGCGTCATCCAGAAGCGCTCGGCAAATGACGGGTCCATGTTCACCAGCAGGACCCGCTTCCTGGCGACCCGGCGCAACTCCCTCAACCCCGCCGGCCGGTCGCTCCAGTGGTGGTCGCTGACGATCGCCATCGCGGCGTCGACGCTGTCCTCGTCGAGAGGCAATGCCTCTGCCGAAGCCTGGATGACCGGGGCGCTGCCAAGCGGCCGCTGGGCGATCATCACCGCCGACGGCTCGACCGCGAGTACGTCGCGACCGGGTGGCTCGTAGGAGCCGGAGCCGGCTCCTACGTTCACCACGGTCACGGCGTCGCCGAGGGCCCGTTCGATCGCCGCCGCGATCCGGGGATCCGGACCCCTGCGATCGGCATACCGCTTGCCGATGTGGTCGTAGACGGGACCCGCCATGCCGGCGTCAGCTCGCTTCGGCCTCCGGCGGGGAGGGATCCTCGACGCCGACGTGGAGAGTGCGGTCGTAGACCCCCTTCAGGTCCTCGGGGAAGTCCTCCATTTCCCAGATCGGCCGGACTTCGACCCGGCAGTCGACCCCCGGGCATCGTTTCGCCCACTCGAGCGCTTCCTCGGGCGAGCGGGCCTGGATCAGCCAGTAGCCGCCGACGACCTCCTTGGCCTCGGCGAAGGGACCGTCGACGACCCGCGCCTCGCTGCCCTCGTAGACGACCGAGGTGCCCTCCGATGGCGGCCGCAGGCCGTCCAATGCCAGCAGCATCCCGGCCTCGCGGAGCTCGAGGTTGTAGCGGGTCATCGCCGCCATGTCCTCGGCCGAGGGATTCCAGTCCTCCTCCGCGATCTGCGGGTACATCAGCATCATGAACCTCATCTGGGGTCTCCTGTCTGGGCGGGCGATCCGGTGCGATCGACCCTGTCACACGGGCGACGAACGAGGTGGACCGAAAACGACATCGGTCAGGGCAGGCCTGCCGGCTGGCGGCTGGCGGCATCGATCACCCATTCGCTGCCATTGAAGCTGTGCCAGATCGCGAGCGCTTCGCCGCCGGGAGTGGCCGCAATCTGCAGGTCGGAGGCGCCGCTCTGCGGGGCGGCGGGCGAGCTGGAGATCACGGTCGGCTCGCTCCAGGGCTGGCCGGGGGGTTTGCTCGCCGCCACGATCGTCGTTCCTCCTCCGGAGGGGTCGCTGACGCTCCAGGCGGCGATCAGTTCGCCGCTCTCGGTCGCCACGAATTCCGGGTTCGCACTTGGGGTGAGCTGCAGCCCTTCGCTGGCGAGGCTTCTCGGCGCCGTCCAGCTGCCGCCCGGAGAATGGGTCGAGGAGACGATCGCCCCTCCTTCGCCGACGGGCGGGCCGAGGAACCAGATCACCCGCACCCGGCCGTCCGGTTCGGTCACGATCGACGGCCCGTAGGAGTAGCTCTTCGCTCCCAGGGTCTTGACCTTCCATCGGTTGTTCGGCTTCCGCGTCGCCACCTGCAGTACCTGGCTGCCGTCTTCGAATTCCTTCAGCCAGACGCCGATCGCTTCTCCCTTGGAGGGCACCGCCAGGAGAGGCTTCGCGAACGCGCCTGGGTTGTCCAGCCGCTGGGCCCATCTCCACTTCCCGTCCGGGCGGCGGCTCGACACTTCGAGACCGGATTCTTCGTCATAGGAAGCGCTCCAGATCGCCACCGCTTCGCCCGCCGGGGTCGCGCCGATTTCGGGCGATTCACCCTCGATCGAACCGGGGATGCCGACCGGTGCCGACCATCCGGTCCCCCGCGCGGACTGGGTCGCCGACCTGATGAAGGGGGTGGTCGAATGGCCTTCGTCGCCGGCCGTCCAGATCGCGATCGCCTTGCCGCCTCGCGTGATCGTGACCTGCGGCTCTCTGCCTTCAGGTTCTTCTCGCCACCGCTTTTCGGCGGAGATGTTCCTCGGCTTGCCCCATGGCCCGCCTTTGATCCGGGTTGCGGCCAGGACCACCGAGGTTTCGCCGCTGCGCGTGTGGGTCGTGTCGCTCCAGATGACCGTCGCCTTCCGTGCGCCAGCGGCAACGTGTGGCCCTTCGGCTTCCCTGGATCTCGCCAGGGTGAAGGGTGAGGTCCAGTTCCCGCCTGGCTTCCTGGTGCTTACCTGGATGCCGTTCGGTCGGCCACCTTCCCAGGCGGCGATCGCTTCGCCGTCGGGAGCGATCGCGATCTCCGGCGCACCGGACTCGCGGCCGGTCTGGCCGAGGGTCATGGGTTGGTTCCAGGGCGGAGCAGCGCTCGCCGCCGCGGGAAGGGCGATCATCGCCGAGATGGCGACGATCGCTGCCATCGGACCGGTGAGAGTCGAACGAGGCCTCATCGGGCGAGCATAGGAGCTCCGCCCGTCCCGGATCGGGCCAACTCTGGCCCGAGCGTTACGAAGCGGCGACTCATCGGGGGGGATTGGTTCGACCAGGCGGCACAGCGCCGGGCTACCAGTGAGCGGCGGTTCACCCTCGAGGCGCGCAGGATCACGATTTGCCGAGTGCCGCGCTCCGTGCTGAGATGGCGGCGATGGCAATCGAGCTTCCCCACTCCGAGTGCGGTTCCGGTCCTGCCGTGCTGATGCTGCACGCCGGCGTCGCCAGTCGGTCGATGTGGGACGAGCACCTGAAGCCGCTCGCCGCCGGCGGTTTCCGGGCGATAGCGGTGGATCTTCGCGGCTTTGGCGAGGCCCCCGGTGGAGGCGATGTCGAGGACTGGGAGGACGTGGTCGCGACGATGGACGCCCTCGGGCTCGCCGACGCCGTCCTCCTTGGCAGCTCCTTTGGCGCCGCGGTCGCCCTACGGGTCGCCGCCCTGCACCCCGACCGGGCCTCGGCGCTCGCCCTCTTCTCCGCCCCTGCGGTGCCAGAGCCCGAGCCCTCGCCGGAGCTGCTGGCAATCTGGGACGCCGAGGATGCCGCCGTCGAGGGCGGGGAGATCGAGACGGCTGTGGCGGCGGCAGTCTCCGGCTGGGTCGGTCCCCAGGCCTCGGCGGGAGTAGGGGAGCTGGTCGCCGCGAGCGTCCGCGCCAACCTCGTCCGCGATCCCGACGAGCGCCCGCGACGCTCGCACGACCCATTGGAGAACGACCCTGCGTTGCTCGCCTCGATTCGCTGCCCGGTCCTGCTGGTTGCCGGCGAGTACGACCTCCCCGACTTCAAGGCGGCCCCGGAGCTCCTCGCGGCGCGGCTGCCGGGCGCCACCGAGACCGCGTTCTTGGCCGGCTGCGGCCACCTGGCCCCGCTCGAAGCCCCGGACGAGGTAATCCGCCTCGTCCTTGGGTTCCTCGGCGGGAACTAGCGATTCGAGAGGGGAGTGCGGGCCGCCGTGAATCACGGATCGATCACAAATCGCCCCGCATCACCCCGCAACCCCGCACGGCTTACGCAGACCGGCGCTCTGCAGGTCAATGCGGGCCGGTCAATTCAATCGGGGCGCCCGGATTTGAACCGGGGACCTCACCGACCCGAACGGTGCGCGCTACCAGGCTGCGCCACGCCCCGAGAGCGCTCGATTATGGCGCAGGCGCGCCGTTAGTGCGCTTGGACCGCCTGGTCATGCCGGACCACCGGCCCGGCCGTGTCGGGGCGGAGCCGGCTCGGCCGCTACTTTGGGTCTCGGCAGGGGTCTCCCAGAGGAGGAATGGTGCGGCGGCTCATCTTGATCGCGGTCTTCGCGGCGCTGGCGTTGGCGCCGGGGTCGGCGCAGGCCTACCTGCCGCCGGGCTTCATCGGGATCTCGCCGCAGAACTCGGCCAGCGCCAAGGACTTCGACCTGATGGCCGAAGCCGGGATCGACAGCGTGCGGCTGCCGCTCTACTGGGCCGGGGTGCAGGGCAAGAGCCCGGCCGAAGGCGAACCTGACTGGTCCGGCTTCGACACCGAGGTCGAACTCGCCGCCGAAGCGGGGATCCGGGCGATGCCGTTCGTCTGGTCCTCGCCGCCCTGGATCGCCGAAGAAACCCTCGACCTGCCGGTCCAGACGGCCCACCAGCGGCTCGCCTGGGAGCACTTCCTGACCGAAGCCGAGCGCCGCTACGGCCCCTTCGGCAGCTTCTGGAACCAACACCGCAAGCTTCCCTTCCTGCCAATCCGGGCCTGGGAGATCTGGAACGAGGAGAACCTCGTCACCTATGCCCACGAACCCGACCCGGCCGAATACGCGGAGCTGATCCGAATCTCCGGCCGCGTCCTGCATCGCATCGACGCCGGCTCGCAGGTGCTCGTCGGCGGCCTCTTCGGGCGGCCGCTGCAGGTGCCGCCGAACGTCGCCTCGGGCAACTACCTGCGGCGGATCTACGCCGAGCCGAACGTGAAGCCGTTCTTCGACGGGGTGGCGCTGCATCCCTACGTCGCTGACGCCAAGGCGATGGGCGCGCAGCTCGCCAACCTGCGGCGGATCATGCGGGCCCACGGCGACGCCCGCACGCCGCTCTACATCACCGAGCTCGGCTGGGGCTCGGCCAGCGGCCCGACCCGCTGGGAGCGCGGCCTCTACGGCCAGGCGAACCAGCTGAGCAAATCCTTCGAACTGCTCTCGCGCAACCACGAACGCTGGAACGTGCGCGGCGCCTGGTGGTTCACCTGGACCGACGAAGGCGGCGGTTGCAGCTTCTGCACCTCGGCCGGCCTGCTGACCACGAAGCGCGAAGCCAAGCCGGCCTGGTACCGCTTCAACGCCTGGACCGGGGGCAACGCCGGCATCGTCCCCAGGGCGAAGCTGGGGCACTCCGCGCCGGCGCCCGGCGAAGACCAGGGTCCCGAAGAAGCCTTCGTCCCGGTCGAATAGAGGCAGCCGACGGGTAGTAGTTAGGCTGCTTTCCGACTTCCAAACGACCAGGAGGAACAAGACCGATGGCATTCTCGGTACCGGATCTGCCCTACGCCTACGACGCGCTCGAGCCGCACATCGACGAGGCGACGATGCGGGTCCACCACGACAAACACCACCAGGCCTACGTCGACAAAGCCAACGCCGCCCTCGAGGGCACGGAGTGGGCCGACAAAGACGTCGAGGAGGTTCTCCAGAACCTCGACAGCCTGCCCGCCGACAAGCAGGGCGCCGTTCGCAACAACGGCGGTGGCCACTACAACCACTCGCTCTTCTGGCAGATGCTGAGCCCGGACGGCGGCGGCGAGCCGAGCGGCGAGCTGGCCGAGGCGATCAACTCCGCCTTCGGCTCCTTCGACGACTTCAAGGCCGAGTTCAAAGAAGCCGGGATCACCCAGTTCGGCTCCGGCTGGGCCTGGCTGGTGAAGAACTCCGACGGCTCGGTGGCGGTGACCAAAACCCCGAACCAGGACTCGCCGATCTCCAGCGGCCAGACGCCGCTGCTCGGCGCCGACGTCTGGGAGCACGCCTACTACCTGAAGTACCAGAACAAACGCCCGGACTACCTCGACGCGTTCTGGAACGTCGTCAACTGGGACTACGTGGCGGAGCGGTTCGCCGCTTAGCTAGTTCGCCGCGGGCGCGGGCCGCGCCGCCGACTCCGGCGGTTGCGGCTCGCCGTCCTTGGGCGGGATGCCCGCCATCGCGTGCTCGGCCAGCGCGGTGATCGTCAGGCTCGGGTTGACGCCGACGTTGGCCGGGACCGCGGCGCCGTCGCAGACCAGCAGGTTCTCGTAGCCGAAGACCCGCTGGCCCGAGTCGACGACGCCGTCCTCGGGTGAGCCCCCGATCACCGCGCCGCCGAGGATGTGGGCGGTGTTGGGGACGTTGAAGAGCGCCTCGGAGGCCGAGCTCTGGGCGATCCCGCCGGTCCGCTCGGCCAGCCATTCCGCCGCCTCGTTGGCGACCGGGATGAAGGTCGGGTTCGGTTTCTCCGGATCCTGTTCGGTGGTCAGGCGGACGTCGCCGTTGCGCTTGCGCTTCGGCCGCAGGGCGATCGCGTTGTCGAGGGTCTGCATCACCAGGACGATGATCGTCCGTCGCGACCAGCCCTTCGGGTTGATCAGCTTCAGCGCTTTGACCGGGTGGCGGATCATCTGGCCGAGCAGCTTCAGCGGCCTGGTCAGTTTGGTCCCGTCTCCCACCAGCAAGGTGTAGAGCGCGCTCATCGAATCACCGTCGTGGCCGTAGGTGACGGTCTCGATGTGAGTGTGGGGGTCGGGGTAGATCGAGGAGGTGATCGCGACCCGGCGGGTGAGGTCGTCCGGGTAGTCCTCGGGGACGGTGACGGCGAGGATCATCTCGCTGTTGGTCCGGACCAGCTCGCCGAGCCGGTCGGAGATCCGCGGCAGTGAGCCGGAGAGGCGGCAGCGCTGCATCAGCTTGTTGGTGCCGAGCGGGCCGGCGGCGAAGATGACGCCGCGGGCGGTGATCGTGCGGCGGCCGCGGCCGGGGATGACGCCGGAGCGTTCGCTGGTCACCGCGTAGCCGTCGGAGCCGTCGGCGGCGCCGAGCGGGCGGACGTCGGTGACGGTGCGTTCCGGCCGTACGTCGGCCCCGCGCTTCTCGGCCAGCCAGAGGTAGTTCTTGACCAGGGTGTTCTTGGCCCCGTGGGGGCAGCCGACCATGCAGCGGCCGCAGCGCATGCAGCCAGTGCGGGCCGGGCCCTCGCCGCCGAAGAAGGGGTCGGGGACGGTCTCGCCGGGGTTGTCGAGGTAGACCCCGACAGGGGTCTTGCGGTAGGTCTCGCCGACGCCGAGGTGCTCGCCGAGCTCGCGCAGCAGCTGGTCGGCGGGGTCGTCGTCGGAGTGGACGACGACGCCGAGCATCCGTTGCGCTTCGGTGTAGTGAGGCGCCAGCTCGCTCTCCCAGTCGGCGAGGCCGGCCCACTGGGGGTCACCGAAGAAGTCGGAGCCGGGGACGTAGAGGGTGTTGGCGTAGCCGAGGCTGCCGCCGCCGACGCCGCTGCCGCTGACCACGGCGACGTCCTTGAACTGGGTCAGCCGGAAGATCCCCTTCATCCCCAGGCGCGGCGCGTAGAAGTAGCGGCGCAGGTCCCAGGTGGACTTCGGGAAGTCCTGGTCGCGAAAGCGTTTGCCGCACTCGAGGACCGCCACCGAGTAACCCTTCTCGGACAGGCGCAGCGCCGAGACGCTCCCCCCGAAGCCCGAGCCGACGACGATCCAGTCGTAATCGAACTGGCTCACCGGCCAAACTCTAGTCGCTGCCGGGCCCGACAGCGAGGGTGCGGCTCAGGCCTCGCCGGGCTCGAGCGGGCGGAAGTCGCTGGTCCGCGCCCCGCAGACCGGGCAGAACCAGTCTTTGGGGATGTCCTCGAAGGCGGTTCCAGGCGGGATGCCGCCGTCGGGGTCGCCGATCGCGGGGTCGTAGATGAACCCGCAGCTCTCGCAGATCCACTGAGTCGCTTCTTTGGTTCCGGCCTCCATCTAAATCCCTTTTTCCCCTATTTCGCGTCGAAGCTGACCGCGACCGGCTCGCGCTCGGATTTGTCTTCGATTTCGAAGTACTGGCGGGCGGTGAAGCCGCCCTGGTTGGCGATGATCGAGCCCGGGAACTGCTGGATGTCGGTGTTGTAGGACTGGACGTTGGAGTTGTAGATCCGCCGCGAGGCCTGGATCTCGTCCTCCAGCTCGGAGAGGTTGCGGGAGAGCTGCTGGAAGTTCTCGGTCGCTCGCAGGGTCGGGTAGTTCTCGGCGACGGCGCGCAGGTCGGTCAGCGCCCCGGTCAGCTTGGTCTCCGCCGTGGCGGTGTCCTGGACGCTCTGTGCCGACATCGCCTCGGCCCGCGCTTTCGAGGTTTTCTCGAAGACCTCGCTCTCGTGCGTCGCATAGCCTTTGACCGTCTCGACCAGGTTGGGGACCAGGTCGTGGCGACGCTTCAGCTGCACGTCGATGCCGCTCCAGGACTCGTCGACGCGGTTGCGCTCGGCGATGATCGAGTTCCTCTTCGAGATGTAATAGAAGACCGCGAGAAGGATCAGGACGACGACGACGATTACGACGATGATCATTGGCTCTCCTGTGGTCGGGCCGTCCCCCGTGGTCGGGCCTGCTGGCGGCATCGTAGCGGGGCGCGGGGCCGCTTACGCCTAGGATCGGGCGCGATGGGAGCCAAGCAGGAAGCGCAGGACTGGGCCGAGGCGGTGCGTCGCTACGGCGAGCGCCACGACCTCACCTACGAGGAGGTCGGCGGGATCAACCCGGTCGACGCGCCGGTCGCGCTCAACGTCGGCGGCGTCAACCGCCTGACCGGGCAGCTCGCGGAGGGCTTCTGGGGGGCCAGCTGCGACGCCGACGAACGCGAACAGGGGCGCCTCTTCGACAAGGCGGTCTTGCCGACCGCGCTCCTCTGCAAGGCCCACATGCCCGACCTCGCCCAGGTCGTCCCGGCCTTCAACGTCGAGTCGCTGGAGGGGGCCGAGCACGTCGCCCAGCGCTTCTCGCGCAAGGTCGAGTTCGAGTCGATCGCCTTCAACAAGCGCTTCTGGACGACGGTGCCGAAGGAATACGACCCGGTCAACCTGCGCGAGCTCTTCAGTCCCGGCTTCCTCAGCTGGGTGACGACGATGACCGGGGAGATCGACTTCGGCGTCAACGACCGCCAGCTCTGGTTCCTCTGGCGGCTGCGCGAGCGCAGCGAAGAGGAACTGAAGGCGGCGCTGAAGAACGCCGGCCAGCTGTTCAAACGGCTGCAGGCGGAGATGGAAGAGAGCGGCATCCACACCTACCCGCCCGGCCCCTGGCACGCCGGGCTGGCGCCGTTCCCGACTGAGCCGGGAGCGCCGGCTCAGTCGTAGCCGGGCTCGCCGGGGAGGACGACCCGGCGCTCGGCACCCTCGCCGACCACCCGCGGGGTGACCTCGTCGACGCTGGCGCCGCGGTGGGCGGCCAGCACCTCCTCGGAGGTGGCGAAGGCGGAGAGCTGCTTGAGCTGGTTGAGAGTGGGGAAGGCGAGCAGCAACTCGCCCCGCTCAGAGGCGGCGAGGGCGGCGCTCGGCTCGAACCAGCGCGCGTCGACGGTCTCGTTGCCGTCCGGGCGCGGCGGCGTGTGGGCGGGGGCGAGGGCGAGGAAGAACCAGGCGTCGAAGCGGCGCGAGACGATCTCCGGCGTCACCCAGCGGGAGAACAGCACCAGCTCCTCCTCCGGCGGCAGCACGATCCCGGCCTCCTCGTTCAGCTCCCGCAGCGCGCAGGCACGCCGCCCGGCCTCGCCCTCGCCATCGCTCGGGTCGACCGAGCCGCCGGGAAAGACCCAGACGCCGGGCATGAACGCGGCTTTGTCGGTGCGCTGCAGCAGCAGCACCTCCAGCGAGCGCTGCGCATGCTTCCCGCCGCGCCGCAAGAGCACGATCGAGGCCGCTGGCCGCGGCGTCGCCGGCTCGCCCAGGTTCGGCGCCTCCGCCGGCCCCCGCAGCTCCGCCGGGCGCCCGGGCACGTCGAAATCGCGCCGCGCCCCACTCGCCTCACCCTCCATCGCCGCAGCCTATATGGGGCCGGCCCGACCCCTCAGGTGATCGAGCCGGCCCCGGGTCCCGGTTTGGGCTACGCCGTCTTGGTCGTCATCACCGGTGACACGACGCGCTCCATCTTCTCGATCTTCACTGACCCACCCCCTCCCAATGTTCGCTGTCGACAATGGGAAGGACCGGTGCATTAGTAGGCCCGGTTCCAGCATCCGGTTTAGTTCAGGCATTCATACCGCTCAATTTGCGCGATACGATTGTTTTCTCGGGTCCGCTAAGCAGAAGGGGAACTAGTGACTGTCGCCGCGCAGCTAAAGGGAAAGAAACACGCGATCGCAAAGGCGTTCGCCCATCCTTTGCGCCATCGTGCTTTTCACATGCTGACTCAGTACCAGTTGAGTCCAAGCGAGATCGCTCAGCAGTTGGGAGCTGACCTGCACAGCGTCAGCTACCACGTGCGAGAGCTGGAGAAGATGGGCCTGATCGAACAGGTCGACGAGCGGCAAGTCAGGGGAGCGGTGCAGCACTTCTTCCGCGCGGTCCAGCGCCCGATGATCTCCACCGAGGAGTGGGCTGAACTTTCGCTAGTAGAGCGGCAGGAAGCCTCTCAATACGTCATGCAGGTGATCATCGGCGACGCCATTCACGCCGATCAGGAGGGGACCTTCGACGCGCGTCTCGACCGGCACCTCAGCCGGACGCCAATCGTGGTCGACGAGATCGGCTGGAAGGAACTCCACGACCTCCATCTCGAGGCGCTAAACAAGATCATCGAGGTCCAGGCAAAGAGTGCGGAACGGCTCGCCAATGCCGAGGAGCCCGAAAGTTTCCCGGCGATGGCGGCGGCGATCTGCATCGAGATGCCGCAGAGCTGAGCCGCTAGCTCAGGGCCCGCTCGCGGGCGCGGCGGGACCAGGCTCGGCCAGCGAGCCAGGCGAGCAGCAGCAGGAGGGCGATCGGGGCGAGGACGGCGGCTCCGACGATGATCACGCCGGCGGCGACGGCGAGGACGCGGCCGGCGCTGTGGAGGGCGTCGCCGACGCCCCACTTGCCGTCGTCGGGGCCGGCGGGGGAGAGGGCGCCCCTGCCGCTCTCGACCCGGACCGAGACGCGGGAGAGGCTGGCACGCTTGTCGAGCTGGTCGAGTTGGGACTTGAGGTTGGCGGAGTGGCGGCGCTCGGAGCGCAGCTCGGCTTCGACCAGTTCGCGTTCGCCTTCTTCGCCGGCTTCGCGTAGCTGGCCGAGCAGCGAGTCGATCCGCGCCTGCGAGTCGGCGAGCTTTTCTTCGGCGCCGACGGTGGGGGCGGTGATGTCCTCGGTCGCCTCGTGGCGCGAGCGCACCTCGCCGATCCGCGAGAAGGCGGCCATCGCATCGCCGATCCTGGCGCTCGGGATCAGCAGTTCGAAGCTCGCTTCGGCGCCCGTGCCGGAGCCGTCGCGGGTGGAGGAGTTGAGGACGATGCCGTCGTAGGCGTGGACCGCCTGGAAGACCTTCGAGGAGGCGCTGCCGACTTCGCCGGGCTTGGTGCCGATGACGATCTCGGCGGAGCGTTCGACCTTGCGCTCGTGGGCCTTGGGGGCCGCCTCCAGCTTGGGGGCGTGGCCGCTAAGGCCTGCCACCGCCGCCGGCCCCGAGGCTTCGTAGTAGTCGTTGCTGCCACCAGCGCTCGCTTCGGGAGTGGATTCAGCTTCGGCCGTGCCCGTACTGGCCGCGGCTCCTCCGACCGCGCCGCTTTCCGCGCTGGGGACCACGGGGCCGGGTCCGTAGTTGATGGCGCCGGCGCCGCCTGCGCTCAGCCCGCGGTCAGGCACCGGCGGTTGGCCGGAGTGTCCCGGCGGGGAAGTGTCGCCGCTTTGGCTCTTGTCGAAGGGGTCGATGCGTGGGCTCCTGGTGAGGCCGAGCTCGGCGTTGTTCGCGGCTCCGCTGCCGTCGGATTCGCCGGCAACTACGACGGCCGTGGTGATCGCGATCAGCGCCAGGGCGGCGCCGCCCACGGGGATCAGCAGACCCCGGGGTCCACGGCGGCGTAGCCAGTCCGCGATGAGCACGAAGGGCGCCGAGGAGCCCTCGGGCTGCCGCCGCGGGAAGCCCGCGGCGGCGCGCTCGTCGAGCTCGGCGGCGAACTCGGGGCTGGGATCGGGGCGCAGCTCGCGCAGGGCGGCGCCCAGCTCGTCGTCGTCAAAGCGCTTCATCGCATGCCTCCCTCAGCTTGGTCACGGCCCGATGCAGCCGGGTGCCGGCGTTCGACTCGCTGATCCCGAGCACGGTGGCGATCTCGGCGTTGGCGAGGTCGGCGAAGTACTTGAGCGCGATCAGCTCGCGGTCGCGCGGCGCCAGGCGGGCGAGGCCGGCGTTCAGCCCCAGGCGCCGCTCCGTCGCTTCGGCGCTCTCGTGGGCGGGCGCGGCGTCGAGGTCCGTCCGGCTCGGCGGCGAGCTCGGCCTGGCGGCCGCGGCGGCGCAGCTCGTCGAGGGCGGCGTTGCGGGCGATCCCGAACAGCCACGCCCGCGGCTCGCCGCGGTGGCGGTCGAAGCGGGAGCGCTTGCGGTAGGCGCGCTCGAAGGCGGTGGCGACGACTTCCTCGGCGGCGGCGCGGTCGCGCAGCAGGCCGGCGACGTAGGCGTAGACGTCGTCGCGGCTGGAGCGGTAGAGCTGGTCGAAGGCGAGGTCGGCCGCCTTCGGTTCCGCGGCGGGCGCGGTGGCGACGAGGGTCTGGGCGCCGTTCATGCCCTCTCTACGAGGTCGCCGAGGTTTCATCACAACGAATTGAAACCGGCCTGGAGCGGTCGATGCGGCTAAGCCGAGGCGGGGCTGGGGAGGGAGGCGACCGCGGCGCGGATCGAATCGCTCGTGATCGCCAGCAGCTCGCGCAGCTCGTCAGCTTCGATCGCCAACGGCGGCACCAGGACGATCGTGTTGCCGAGCGGGCGGACGATCGCGCCGCGCTCGCGCGCCTCCTGGGTCACCCGGTGGCCGAGGCGGAGATCGGGGTCGTGCTCGCCGAGGTCGATTCCGACCATGAAGCCGCGCCAGCGGACCTCGGCCACCTCTGGCATCGCCTCGACCGCGGCCAGCAGCTCGCCGAGTAACTCGACTTTCGGCCCCATCCGCTCCAGGGTGCGCTCCTCCTCGAAGACATCGAGGCTGGCGAGGGCGACGGCGCAGGCAAGCGGGTTGCCGGTGTAAGTGTGGCCGTGGAAGAAGGTGCGGCTCTCCGAGGGGGCGCCGAGGAAGCCTTCGTAGATCTCCTCGGTGGCGAGGGTCGCCGCCAAGGGCAGGTAGCCGCCGCTGATCCCCTTCGCGACGCACATCAGGTCCGGCGCCACGCCTTCCTGCTCGCAGGCGAACATCGTCCCGGTGCGGCCGAAGCCGGTCGCGACCTCGTCGCAGATCAGCAGCAGGCCGTGTTCGTCGCAGAGCTCGCGGACCGCTCGCAGGTAGCCGCGCGGGTGGACGATCATCCCCGCCGCCCCCTGGACCAGGGGCTCGACGATCACCGCCGCGACCTCGCCGGCGTGGGCGGCGAGGACCCGCTCGAGGTCGGCGGCGTCGCCCGGCTCGGCTGCGTGGGTCTCGAAGAGGAGGGGGCCGTAGGCGGCGTGGAAGGCGTCGATGCCGCCGACGCTGACGCTGCCGATGGTGTCGCCGTGGTAGGCGTCGCGCAGCTTGACGAAGGAGGTTCGGCCGCTCTCGCCGCGCTGCTGCTGGTACTGGAAGGCGATCTTCAGGGCGATCTCGGCCGCGGTCGCGCCGGCGTCGGAGTAGAAGACGCGGGAGAGCTCGCCGGGCGCGATCTCGACCAGCCGCGCCGCCAGCTCGACCGCGCCGGGGTGGGAGAGGCCGAGCATGGTCGAGTGGGAGATCCGGTCGACCTGCTCGTGCAGGGCGGCGTTCAGGGCCGGGTGGTTGTGGCCGTGGACGTTGCACCAGAGCGAGGCGTTGCCGTCGATGTAGCGGCGGCCCTCGGCGTCGAAGAGGTGGACACCGTCGCCGCGGACGATCATCTGCGGCGCCTCCTCGGCCCAGCCCTGCTGCTGGGTGAAGGGGTGCCAGACGTAGCGGTGGTCGAGGGCGGCGAGATCCATCGGGGCACTCCGATCCTACGCTGCGGCGGCGTCTACCCAATCCGGCAGGCGGCGGGTGATATGCGTCACATTCGCAACCATTGCGTTCGAGGAATAGTTGCGTTTATGCAACAATTCCGGACATGCAAGCTACCCAGGTGAAAGAGATCGTCGAGAAGGCCGGCGAGGCGAGCGCCGCGGACCACGACACCGCGGCTCGGCTGACCGCGCTGATGCGCCACCTCTTCCTCTTCGACCGCGGCAACCAGCTGCGGGTGATGGAGGAGACGGGGCTCTCGCTGACCCAGTGCAAGGCGATCCTCGAGATCGGCGGCCTCGGCAATGCCAGCTCGAGCTGCCAGTTGAAAGAGCTGGCGGAGAAGCTCGGGGCCTCGAAGCCGGCGCTCAGCCGCGCCGTCGACGACCTCGTCAAGAAGAAGCTCGTCACCCGGGTCGAGGACCCCGACGACCGTCGCGCCCGCCGCATCGAGCTGACCGCGCGCGGCCGCGAGGTCGTCGACCGCATCGTCACCGTGCGGATGAAGGGCGTCACCGCCTTCGCCGCCACCCTCACGCCGGTCCAGCGACGCAAGCTCGACGCCGCCGTCGACGCGCTGATGGACCGCGAGGACATCGCAGAGACCTATGACCTTCTGAAGGGAAGTGAGCCCGCTTGACCCGATATCGCCACCTGATCACCGACGAGAACCGCAAGTGGTGGACGCTCGGCGCGATGTGCTTCGCGCTGTTCATGATCATGCTCGACAACACGGTCGTGAACGTCGCGCTGCCGTCGATCCAGAAGGACCTCGGCGCCTCGATTTCCGGCCTCGAGTGGACGGTCAGCGGCTACACGCTCTCCTTCGCGGTGCTGCTGGCGACCGGCGGCCGGCTCGGCGACATCTTCGGCCGCCGCCGCGTCTTCCTGATCGGCGTCGTCATCTTCGCCCTCTCCTCGGCCACCGCTGGGTTGGCGCCCGACGCGACCGCGCTGGTCGTCAGCCGCGTCGTCCAGGGGATCGGCGCGGCGCTGATGATGCCGGGCACGCTCTCGATCATCACCGACTCCTTCCCCGCCCACGAGCGCGGCAAGGCGATGGGGACCTGGGCCGGGGTCTCGGCTCTGGCGCTGGCGATCGGCCCGGTGCTCGGCGGCTTCCTCACCGAGCACGTCACCTGGCGGGCGATCTTCTACATCAACGTCCCGGTCGCGATCGGCGCCGTCGCCGCGACCCTCTTCGCGGTGCGCGAGTCCCGCGACACCTCGGTCGGCCGCGAGGTCGACTACGCCGGCGTCTCGGTCCTCACCGCCGGGCTAACCGCCCTGGTGCTGGCCCTGATCGAGGGCAACAGCTGGGGCTGGGGCTCGCCCAAGATCATCGCCCTGCTGGCGATCGCCGCCCTGGCGCTGCCGCTCTTCGTCGCGGTCGAGAACCGGGTCAAGGCGCCGATCGTCCAGTTCAAGCTGCTGTCGGACCGTAACTTCCTCGGCGCCATCGTCGTCGCCCTGGTGATCTCCTTCGCGATGTTGGGCGTCTTCTTCTTCCTCGCCCTCTACATGCAGGACATCCTCGGCTACACGCCGCTGGAAGCGGGAATCCGGTTCCTGCCCTCGACCCTGATGATCGTCGCGATCGCCCCAATCGCCGGGCGGCTGGCCGACCGCTTCGGCCCACGCTGGCTGATCGGCGGCGGCTTGCTGATCCTCGCCGCCTCGCTGTTCAGCTTCAGCGGCATCGCCGTCGACTCCAGCTACCTCGACCTGCTGCCCGGGTTCATGCTGCTCGGCATCGGCATCGCGATGACGATGTCGCCGATGACCAGCGCCGCGATGAACGCGGTGCCGGTGCAGAAAGCCGGGGTCGCCTCCGGCGTCCTCTCGATGTTCCGGATGGTGGGCGGCAGCCTCGGCGTCGCCGTTACCGGGGCGATCTTCCAGGGGCTGGTCAGGTCGCACCTGGACTCGCTGCTGACCGGCTCCGGAATCTCCGCCGCCGATCGCTCCGACATCGCCGAACAGCTCGGCAGCGGTTCGGTCTCCGGGGCGCTGAAGGGACTCCCGCCGGACCAGGCCAGGGAGGCGGCCAACGCCGGCGCCGACTCCTTCGTCTACGCGCTCGGGCACGCGATGAGCATCTCCGCGGTGGTGGTGCTGATCGGCGCCGTCGTCGGCGTCACCGCGATCCGTGCCAAGGGCAAGCGGCCGAGCACGGTCGAGGCGGCGGAGGCGACCGTCAACCCGGGCGGCTCCGCGGTCGCGGCGCGCGAGGCGGCGGAACCGGCGGAGCCGGCGGTCGCAGCGGCCGAGGCGCGCGAGCCCGTGGCGACCGGCGAGCAGGTTGCGTAGTGTCGCCGCGCGATGCTGATCCTGCTGCCGCCTTCCGAGGGCAAGACGGCCCCGGCGGCGGGCGCCCCCGTCGATCTCGCGGCGCTCGCCTGCGCCGCCGAGCTGACGGAGTCGAGGCGGAGATTGCTTGGGGTGCTCGCCGGGCTGGAGCGGTTGCCGCTCGCCCGGGCGGTGCGGGCGCTCGGCGTATCTGAGGGGCAGGCCGGCGAGGTCGCGGTCGACGCGGCCCTCGCCGGCGCTCCGGCCGCGCCGGCGGCCGCGGTCTACACGGGAGTCCTCTACGACCGCCTCGGCCTGCCGGGGCTGTCGAAGACGGCGCGGCGGAGGGTGCTGATCGCCAGCGCTCTCTGGGGCGTGCTGCGGCCTGGGGACCGGATCCCCTACTACCGGCTCTCGGCGAAAGCGAAGCTGCCGAAGGTCGGCGGCCTCGCCGCCTTCTGGCGCCCGGCGCTGACCGAGGCACTGGCGGGGGAGGACGTCGAGGGGAACCTGATCGTCGACATGCGCTCCGGCGCCTACGCCGCGGCCTGGAAGCCGAAGCGGGCGGAAGCGGTGGCGGTCCGCGCGTTCGGCGAGGTCGGCGGGGTGCGCAAGCCGGTCTCCCACATGGCGAAGGCGGTGCGCGGCGAGGTCGCCCGGGCGCTGCTGAAGTCGCGGAAGGTTCCCGGCGACGCCGAGGCGGCGGCGGAGATCGCCCGGGCCGCCGGCTTCGAGGTCGAGCTCGGCCCTGGCCACCTCGACGTGATCGTCCGCGACTGACGCGCTGGTTCGATCGCACCCCCTATAGGGGGTGCAGGGCGTCGAGCGCGGGCCAGCTCTCGGGCTGGGCGAGGTCGAGTGGGGGGAGGGTGAGGACGGGGGCGGCGGCGAGGTTCGTGAGCGTGGCGAGGTTCGAGCGCTCGACCTCGGACGGCTCCGCCGGCCACGGGGTGAGGACGACAGCCGCGACGCTCAGTCCCGCGCCGCGCGTCGCCTCCAGAGTCAGCAGAGTGTGGTTGATCGTCCCCAGCCCGGGCGGCGCCACCACCACCAGCGGCAGCCCTAGATCCACCGCCAGGTCCCGCACCAGGTAGTCCTCCCGCAGCGGCACCAGCAGCCCGCCGACCCCCTCGGCGACCAGCACGTCCGCGCCGGCCGCCGCCGCCCGCGCCGCCGCCCGCAGTCGCTCCGGCTCGATCTCCTCACCCGCCAGCGCCGCCGCCAGGTGCGGCGAGGCCGGTGGCCCGTACCGGTAGGGAGCGATCTCGGCGTCGCTCTGCGCCGAGCCCGCCGCCCGCCGCAGCAGCTCGTGGTCGGCCTCGCCGGGTTCCTCCAGCCCGGTCACCGCCGGCTTGAACACCGCCACCCGCCGGCCCGCGGCCGCCTCGGCCCGCGCCAGGGCGGCGGCGACGACGGTCTTGCCGACCTCGGTCCCGGTGCCGGTGACGAAGGCGCCCGCGGGCGGAGCCATCGAGTGGCTCAGTTGGCGGGGACGAGGCTGGCGGGGACGACGTCGAGCTCGCGCGCCGCGGCGCCGATCAGCTCCGCCGCCCGCTCCAGCTGGCTGCGGTCGTGGCTCGCCATCACCGTCAGCCGCAGCCGCGAGGAGCCCGGCGGAACGGTCGGCGGCCGGATCCCCTGGGCGAAGACGCCGCGTTCGAGCACCCGCTGGCAGAGCTCCATCGTCGGTTCCGCCTCGCCGACCTCGACCGGCAGGATCTGGGTCGTCGAGTCGCCGACCGCGAGGCCGTTCTCGCCCAGCGCCCGGCGCAGGTGGGAGGCGTTGTCGCGCAGCCTCTCGACCCGCTGCGGCTCGCGCTGGAGGATCCCCAGGGCCGCCGCGGCGGCCGCGGCGGCGGTTGGCGGCAGGGCGGTGGAGAAGATGAAGGAGCGGGCCGTGTTGACCAGGTAGTCGATCGTCTCGACCTCGGCGCAGACGTAGGCGCCATAGGAGCCGAGCGACTTGCCGAGGGTGCCGACGACGAGCAGGCCCTCGGCCCCGGAGAGGTCGGCGGCGGCGACCGAGCCGCGGCCCCCTGGGCCGACCGCCCCGGTCGCGTGGGCCTCGTCGACCAGCAGACGGGCGCCGTACTGGCGGGCGAGGGCGTAGATCTCGCGCAGCGGCGCCACGTCGCCGTCCATCGAGAAGACGCCGTCGGTGACGACCAGCGCGGCGCGGCCGTCGGCCTCGCGCAGCCCCCGCTCGAGGTGGTCGAGGTCGCGGTGGCGGTAGACCCGCGTCTCGGCCCGGGAGAGGCGGCAGCCGTCGATGATGCTGGCGTGGTTGAGGGAGTCGGAGAGGACCACCTCGCCCTCGCCGGCAAGCGCCGCGATGATGCCGCTGTTGGCGAGGTAGCCGGAGCCGAAGAGGAGGGTCTCATCGAAGCCCTTGAACTCGGCCAGCTCGCACTCGAGGTAGCGGTGCGGTTCCATCGTGCCGGAGATCAGCCGCGAGGCGCCGGCGCCGGCGCCCCAGCGCAGCGCCGCCTCGGCCGCCGCCTCGCGCACCGCCGGCTCGTCGGCGAGGCCGAGGTAGTTGTTCGAGCAGAGCAGCAGCACCTCGCGGCCGTCGAGGGTGACGCTCGGGCCCTGCGAGCCCTCGATTAGCCGCAGCCGCCGGTGCAGCCCACTCTCGCGCAGTTCCTCGAGGCGGGCGGCGACGTCGGTCACGTCAGGCGGCGGAGGGATAGGAGGGCACGCGCTTGCCCTTCTTGACGACCCGAAGCTGGGTCGAGGGGTCCCACATCGGCGCCTCGTCCTGGTGATCGATCAGCTCGTCGATCGGGGTCTGCGGGCTCTCGCCCTCGAGCCAGCCGGAGCGGTTGTCGGGGCGCGGGTTGGCGCCGTTGTCGGGCTGGCGGGCGACGTTCAGCCCGAGCTCCTCGAACATCGCCCGGTCCTCGGCCGGCTCGGCCCCGAGCGTGGTCAGGAAGTTGCCCATCATCACCCCGTTCAGCCCCGCCTTGACGGCGAGCTTGTGCATCGAGCCGAGGTTCTCGACCCGGCCGCCGCAGAGGCGGAAGAGGGCGCCGGGGATGATCAGGCGGAAGATCGCGATCCACTTCACGACCTCCCACGGGTCCATCACTTCGCGCTCCCCGAATTTCGTCCCCTGCTTCGGGATCAGCAGGTTGATCGGCACCGAGGTGGGGTTGATCTCGGAGAGCTCGAAGGCCATCTCGACCCGCTGCTCAGGGGTCTCGCCGAGGTTGAGGATGCCGCCGACGCAGGTCTCCAGGCCGGCCTCCTTGACCGCCTGGATCGTCCGTAGCCGGCCCTCGTAACGGACCGTGGTCGAGACCTCGGGGTAGTAGGACTTGGCCGACTCGACGTTGTGGTGGACCCGTTGGATCCCGGCCTCCTTCAGGGCCTTCGCCCGTTCGGTCGACATGTGGCCGATCGAGGCGCAGCGCTTCAGGTTGGTCTGCTCGGCGACCATTTCCGCCCCCTCGAGGATTTTCGCGAAGTCGCGCTTCGAGAGCCCCTGGCCCTGGGTGACCATGCAGAAGCGGTGGGCGCCGGCGGCCTCGGCGGCTTTGGCGTGCTCGAGGATCTGCTCCGGCTCCATCATCGCGTGCATCACCGTGTCGGCGTCGGCGTAGCGCGACTGGGCGCAGAAGCCACAGTCCTCGGCGCAGCCGCCGGACTTGGCGTTGACCAGCGAGCACATGTCGGTCGAGTCGCCGAAGTTCTCCTGGCGCACCGCCCAGGCCCGTTCGACCAGCGCTTCGACATCGTCGTGCTCGCTCTGCAGGCCGAGTGTGAGGGCCTCCTCGGGGGAAATCAGGGATGCCATTCGCAGCTCCTCGTCGGGGTCGGTCAGGGGGCAGGATATTCGGCCCGGCAGATGCGGGGCGCATAGCATCCGCGCGATGAGGCGCGAACGAGGCGGCGGGGAGTGGATCGCGGTGGCGCTGCTGGTCGTCCTCGGCGCGGTCGGGCTGGCCCTGGCGAGCGGTTGTGGTGGCTCCGACGCGGACGCCACCGGGACCCTGCCGCCGGTTGGTGCGGAGCGGACGGCGGACGCCGCGACGACCTCGGGCGGTGCCGGACGGGCCCGGGGCGCGACGCTGCCCGCCGGCGACCCCGCGACCGCGAAGCTCTCGCCGAGGCAGCTGGCCGGCGAGCGGGTCGTCCTCGGCCTGGAAGCCACCGACGTCTCGCCGGAACTGCGCCGGACGATCCGCGACGGCGACGTCGCCGGGGTCGTGCTCTATGACAAGAACTTCCCCACCAACGCCGCCGGAGCGGCGCTGATCCGCCGCCTGCAGGCGATCCCGCGGCCGCCCGGCCTGCGCGACCCGTTGCTGGTGATCGTCGACCAGGAGGGGGGCGAGGCCCTGCGGGTCGAAGGGGCGCCCTACGCTTCAGCCGAAGAAATGGGCGAGCGCGGCCCGGCCTACTCGCGCGAACAGGGCAAGCTGACGGCGGCGACCCTGCGCGGGGTCGGGGTCAACGTCGACCTGGCGCCGGTGCTCGACGTCGGCCGGCCCGGCGGCGACATCGCCGCCACCCACCGCGCCTTCGGCGACACCGCCGCGCAGGTGGCGAAGGACGGGGTGGCGTTCGCCGCAGGGCTGGAAGCGGGCGGTGCCGCCGCCGCCGCCAAGCACTTCCCCGGGGTCGGCTCGCTGAGCGAAAACACCGACGTCTCGGCCCGCGAAGTCGACTTCTCTAAAGCGAAGCTGCGCCGGGTCGACGAGGCGCCCTACCCGGCGTTCTTCGCCGCCGGGGGTCGGATGGTGATGCTGAGCACCGCGATCTACCCGGCCTACTCGAAGCAGCCGGCGGCGTTCAGCCGGGCGCTGGTGACCGGCGAGCTGCGGGGCAGGCTCGGGTTCGACGGCGTCGCGATCACCGACGCCCTGGAAACCACCGCGGCGCAGAGCTTCGGCGCGCCGGGGAAGGCGGCCGTCGCCGCCGCGGCCGCCGGCGCCGACCTGACGCTGTTCCAGACCTTGGGCGGGGCCGAGCAGGCCCACCGAGCACTGACCGCGGCGCTGCGCTCCGGGCGCCTCGACCGCGGCGAATTCGAAGCCTCTGCCCAGCGGGTGCTCGACCTGCGGGCGACCCTGCCCGACTAACCGGCGCCCCCTGCCCCGCTGCCCGGCGTCGCCTGCTCGCTAGCTCTTCGCGTCTTCGCGGATCGCTTCGGGGTCGAAGAGGCGGACGCCGTCGCGGCCGCCGTCCTTGGCCGCGTACATCGCCGTGTCGGCCTCGCGGACCAGCGACTCGAAGGAGACGCCGAGGTCGTCGCCGAAGATCGCCACGCCGACGCAGGCGGTCACCGGCTCGACCCCCTCCTCCGCAGGCACGTGCTCGCGGATCGCGGTGGCGATCGCTTCCGCCACCACCACCGCCTCGGCCGGGCTCGAGTTCGGCAGCACCACCGCGAACTCGTCGCCGCCGAGCCGGGCCAGCACGTCGCTCTCGCGGGCGCGGCGCCGCAGCACCTCGGCGATCTCCTCGATCAGGCGGTCGCCGGCCGGATGCCCGTAGGTGTCGTTGACCTGCTTGAAGTGGTCGAGGTCGAGCATCAGCAGCGCCCCGGTACGGCGGTCGCGGCGGCGGCGGGCCATCGCCGCGCGCAGTTCCTCCTCGAAGCGGCGGCGGTTCTTCAGCCCGGTCAGGGCGTCCTCGCCGGCCTCGCGTTCGAGCTCCTGGAAGCGCTCGTTGCGGCTCCAGATGAAGATCAGCGCGCCGAGCAGGGCGGAGAGGGCGACGCCGATCGCCGCCAGCACGATCGGCAGGCCGACGTCGGGCCGGTTGGGGTCGCGGACGACCAACAGCCAGACCTGGTCGGCGACGTGGACCGGAGCGGTCGAGGGGTCTTCGAGTTCGCTTTCGGGGCCGGCGATCGTGTCGCCGTCGACCCGCAGCTGCTCGACCGTCGACCCCGGCAGCGCCTTGTCGATCCGCGCGGCGAGGTCGTCGACCCGGATCGAGCCGGCGGCGAAGCCGATCAACGCCCGGCGCCGCTCGGTCACCGTCTTCACCGGAGCCCCGTCGCGGTAGATCGCCTTGTAGACGTTGATTCCCTTGCCGCCGAGCAGCAGGTCGACCACCGGGGTGGCGGCGACGCTGCCGCTGTCGCGGGCGCGCAGCAGGTAGGGGGCGCGGCCGGGGTCGGAGCCGAGGTCGAAGCCAAGCGCCCGCTTCTGGCCGGCAGCGACGTCGGTGCCGATGTAGGTCAGCGGGTAGTAGAGCGGCCGCCGCTCGGCCCGGCGCAGCTGCAGCGGCCCGGACCGTTCGGTGATCCGGAAGCCGTGTTCGCGTTCGTAGGCGGCGCGGCGGGAATCGGGGACGACGTCGACCAGGGCGGCGGCGGTGAGCACGTCCTGGTTCAGCAGCGAGTGGCTGACCACGGCGAACTCGTGTTTGTCGACCCTGCCGGCGATCTGGAAGGAGGCGGCGGCGCTGGCCAGCTGGCCGACCGAGAGTTCGGCCAGCGATTCGGCCTGGCGGGCGGCCCGCACCGCCTCGTCGCGCTGCATCGCGTGGAAGTCGGCATCGTCGTTGCTGTGGACGAGCACCGCGGCCGCGACCGAGCCGGCCGCGAGCAGCACCACGGCGGCCAGGCCGATCCAGAATCGCAGTCGCATTCCCTTCTTCTCGGCGCCCCCCACGGTTTCTATTCAACCTGGGAAACGGCCTGCGGGTGCGACAGTCCCTCGGAGCGCTCAGTCCGGGACCGCGGCGAGGCTCTCCCAGAGGTAGATCGAGGCGAGGCTGCGGTGCGGGCTCCAGCGCCGGGCGAACTCGACCGTCTGCTTCGGGCTCGGCATCTCCTCCATCCCGTACTCGAACTGGATCGCCTTGCGGATGCCGAGGTCGCCGCCGGAGAGGACGTCGGGGCGCTCGAGGTGGAAGAGCAGGAACATCTCCGCGGTCCAGAGGCCGAGGCCGCGGACGGCGACGATCTCGGCGATCACCTCCTCGTCGGAGAGCTGCGGCAGCCGCTCCAGCTCCAGCTCACCGGCGAGCACGTGGTGGGCGAGGTCGCGGACGTACTCGACCTTGCGGCCGGAGAGGCCGGCACCGCGCAATTCCTCCTCGCTCGCTTCGAGCAGCTGCTCGGGCGCGGGGGTCTTGCCGCCGAAGAGGTCGAGGACGCGGAGGTAGATCGTGCGAGCCGCTTTGGTCGAGAGCTGCTGGCCGACGATCCCCCGCAGCAGGGCGCCGTAGGCGTCGGTCGGGCGCTCTTCGGCGCGGCGGCGGAGGCGCTCGCCGAGGTCGATCGGGCCGATCCGCTCGATCAGCGCCGCCATCGTCGGGTCGGTCTTCGCGAGGGCTTTCGCCTCGCGGGCGCTCACCGTCCGGTCCAGATCGGGCGCCGCTTCTCGCCGAAGGCGCGGATCCCCTCGCGCAGGTCCTCGGAGGTGAAGCAGGACTCGCGCAGGGCGACCAGGCCGGCCTCCTGCTGCTCGCTCAGCACCGGGTTCTCGTTGAGGACGTCGATCGCGCTCTTGTTGCCGCGCATCGAGAGCGGCGCGTTGGCGGCGATCTCGGCGGCGAGGGCGACCGCGTCCTCCTCGAAGCTCTCGGTATCGACCACCTGGTTAACCAGGCCGATCTGCTCGGCCCGCTCGGCGTCGACTTTGCGGCCGGTGAGGAACAGCTCCTTGGTGCGGGCGAGGCCGACGACGTCGAGGAACTTGCGCAGGCCGGTGTGGCCGTAGATCAGGCCCAGCTTCGCCGGCGGCATCCCCAGCTTGGCGCCGGCGGCGCAGATCCGCAGGTCGCAGGTGACCGCCAGCTCGAGGCCGCCGCCGAGGCAGTGGCCGTTGATCGCGGCGACGGTCGGCCAGGGATGTCTGGAGATCGCCTCCATCGCGGAGTGAAAGGGATGGGCGACGAGCGCCTCGGCGTCGCGCTCGAAGGTGGGCTCGGGGATCGCGGTGATGTCGTAACCGGCCGAGAAGACCGGCGGCGCCCCGGTGATCAGCACGCAGCGGGTTTCGATCCCGCGGTCGAGCTCCGGCAGCGCCTCGGCGATCGCGTCGAGCATCTCGTGGTCGAGGGCGTTGCGACGCTCCGGGTTGTCGATTCGCAGCCGGGCGACTGCCTCGGCGGGGCGGTCGAGGCGAAGCTTGCCGCCGGCGAGCAGGGTCTCGGTCATCGGCTCTACTCGAGGACGATGAGGACGTCGCCTTCGCTCACGGACTGGCCCTCCTCGCAGCGGATCTCGGCGACTTTGCCGTCGTCTTCGGCCTCAACCGGGATCTCCATCTTCATCGACTCGAGGATGACGACGGTGTCGCCGTCGGCGACCTGGTCGCCCACGGCGACCTCGATTTTCCACACGGAGCCGGTGATGTGCGCCTCGACGTCTGCCATCGCCGGGGAGAATAGTCGGCCAATGGGGACGGAGAGCGAGCGCCCAGGCCGGGCGGAGAGCGACGAGGGCGGCGGGGTCGCGGTCGTGATCGCGGCGCGGAACGAGGCCGACCGCATCGCCGACACGGTCGCCGCCGTCCGCGGCGCCTTCCCCGGTGCGGCCGTCTGGGTCGCCGACGACGCCTCCGAGGATGGAACCGCGGAGCGAGCGCTGGCTGCCGGGGCGCAGGTTGTCAGCCGGGGGAAGCCGCACGGCAAGGGCGCTAACGTGACCGCCGCCTGCGAAGCGGCGTTGCGCGCCGGTGGCGAAGCGCCGACAGGAGCCGCCGAGCCGCCCGCGATCGTCCTCCTCTGCGACGGCGACCTCGGCGCCTCCGCGGCGCGGCTGGGGCCGCTGGTCGCCGCGGTCGAGGCGGGGGAGTGCGAGCTCGCGGTCGCCGCCTTCTCGCGCCGGGTCGGCGGCGGATTCGGGCTGGCGCTCGGCTTCGCCCACTGGGCGATCCGCCGCCTCTGTGGCGCCGAGACCACGGCGCCGATCTCCGGCCAGCGGGCGCTGCGGCTGGATGCCCTGGAAGCCTGCCTGCCGTTCGCGCCGGGTTTCGGGATGGAGATCGGGATCACCGTCGACGTCGTTCGCGGTGGTGGCCGGCTGCGCGAGTACGAGCTCGACCTCGAGCATCGCGCCACCGGTCGCAGCGCCGCCGGCTTCGCCCACCGGGCCGTGCAGCTGCGCGACTTCCTGCGGGTGTATGCATCTCGGATGGTCGGCAGCCGGAAGCGAGAGGGCGCGGCGTGATTCTGGCGATCGACCAGGGCACGACCGGGACCACCTGCCTCGTCTTCGACGGCGAGGGCCGGGTCGCCGGCCGCGGCTACTCGGAGTTCGAGCAGTTCTTCCCGCGGCCGGGCTGGGTCGAGCACGACGCTGGCGAAATCTGGGAAGTGACCCGGCGGGTCGCCCGCGAGGCGCTCGCCGACGCCGGGGTCGAGGGAGCCGAGCTGGAGGCGATCGGGATCACCAACCAGCGCGAGACCGTCGTCGCCTGGGACCCGGAGACGGGCGAGCCGCTGCACCGCGCCCTGGTCTGGCAGGACCGCCGCACGGCGGAGCGTTGCGAGGAGCTGCGCGCCGCCGGCCACGAGGAGCTGGTCCGCGAGCGCACCGGGCTGACCGTCGACCCCTATTTCTCGGCGACCAAGATCGAGTGGCTGCTGCGCAACGCCGAGGGGATCGAGCGCGCCGTCTTCGGCACCGTCGACTCCTGGCTGCTGTTCAAGCTGACCGGCCGCCACCTCACCGACTGGACCAATGCCTCGCGGACGATGCTGTTCGACATCCACCGGCTGCAGTGGAGCCCGGAGCTGTGCGAGCCGCTGGGGATCGACCCGGCGCGGCTGCCGGAGCCGCTGCCCTCGGCGGGCGACTTCGGCACCACCGCGGAGTTCGGCGGCGAGGTGCCGGTGGCCGGGGTCGCCGGCGACCAGCAGGCCGCCCTGTTCGGCCAGGCCGCGCACCGGCCCGGGGACGGCAAGAACACTTACGGCACCGGCTCCTTCGTCCTGCTCAACTGCGGCGTGGAGGCGCCGCCGGCACCGGAGGGGCTGCTGACCACCGTCGCCTGGGGTCTGGAAGGCCAGCCCACCTACGCGCTGGAGGCCTCGATCTTCGTTACCGGCGCCGCCGTGCAGTGGCTGCGCGACGGGCTCGGGGTGATCGAGGAGGCAGGGGAGACCGAGGGCTTGGCCGCCTCGCTCGACTCCAACGGGGGCGTCTACTTCGTGCCGGCGCTGACCGGGCTCGGCTCGCCCCACTTCGACCCCTGGGCGCGAGGGACGATCGTCGGCCTCACCCGCGGCAGCGGCCGGGCCGAGCTGGCGCGGGCGACGCTGGAGGCGATCGCCTACCAGGCGGTCGACGCGGTGCGGGCGCAGGAGGCCGCCTCCGGCGAGCGTCTCGGGATGCTCAAGGCCGACGGCGGCGCCACCGTCAACCGCTGGCTGATGCAGTTCCAGGCCGACGTCCTCGGCGCGCCGGTGGTGGTGCCGGAGATCGCCGAGACGACCGCCCTCGGCGCCGCCTACCTGGCCGGGGTCGCTTGCAGCGTCTGGAGCGTCGAGCGGGTGGGGGAGATGTGGCGTGCCGCGGCCACCTACGAGCCGCGAATGGGCGAGGACGAGCGCCGCTCGCTGCTCGCCGACTGGCACCGCGCCCTCGAGCGCTCCCGTGGCTGGGACAGACCCGACCGCGGTTGAGCTGAGGCCCGACCTACCCACCCGGACGGCGGGTTGGCGGTAACCGCCTGGTTTGCCTGGGGATAGGTTCCGCGCGTATGGGGGAGATGAAGGCACAGGTCTACAGGGACGAACGTCCGGCGGAGTACTTCGACGAGTTCCATCGGGCCGCCCGCGAGGGCTCGATCTGGGTCTACACCCTGGCCCGCGTCGTCCTCACCCTGCCGACGCTGCTGATCTGGCGGGTCTCGGTCGTCGGGCGAAAGAACGTGCCGAAACAGGGGGCGCTGATCCTCGCCCCCAACCACTTCAGCCAGATGGACCACTTCTACGCCGGCGTCTACCTGCGACGGAAGATCCGCTTCATGGGCAAATCCCAGCTCTTCGGCCCGCCGGTGCTGACCTCGATCTTCAAGCACGGCGGCGTCTTCCCGGTCCGCCGCGGCCACCGCGACGAGGAGGCGATGAAGACTGCCTTCATCCTGCTCGAACAGGGCGAGATGCTGCTGATCTACGCCGAGGGCGGCCGTTCGCGCTCGGGCGAGATGGGCGAGCCGAAACCGGGGATCGGGCGAATCGCCGCCGAATCGGGGGCGCCGGTGGTGCCGGTCGCGATCCACGGCTCGGCGGCGGCGCGGGGCTGGAAGCGGCTGCGCTTCCCCAAGGTCACGATCGAGTTCGGCGAGCCGCTCGCCTTCCCAGTCGAGCACGAGGTCGGCCGGGAGCGCCAGCTCGAGGTCGCGACCGAGATCTTCGATCGGGTGAGGGAGCTCTACGCCGGGCTGTCTACTCGTAGCGGCGCGCCAGCCGCGGGTAGAACTCCGGATCGTGTCCGGGCGTGATGATCGCGTCCGGGAACTGGGAGTGGAAGAGGCGCAGCTCCTGCAGTGAGCGGCGCAGCTGGTGCTCGTCGGCTGGCCGCGGCGGAAGCGGCATGCCGCCGTCGAGCTGAGCGGCCATGTACATCGCGTCGCCGCCGATTACGAAGTCGCGCTCCTTCAGCCGGCAGATCACCGAGATGTGGCCGGCCGAGTGGCCCGGGGTGTAGGCGAGCCGGACGGAGCCGTCGCCGAAGAGGTCGAAGTTGCGGGCGAAGCTGGCGTAGGAGCCGACCGACTCGCGATCGAAGTCGACCGTGCGGTAGTCGAAGGCGTAGTCGTAGTGGGCCTTGCGGTAGCCGTCGGCGGCACCGCCGTGGATCGCCGCCTTCCACTCGGCCTCGCTGACGATGAAGGTCGATTTGGGGAACTCGGAGATCGCCGAGGTGTGGTCGAGGTGCATGTGGGTCATCACCACGATCGGCAGCTCGCCGGGCCCGATGCCGCGCTCGCGCAGCTGCGCCGGCACGTCTTCGCCGGGCTTCAGGGTCGGCTTGCCGAAGCGGTTGGCGAGGCCGCCGAAGTTGTCGCGGCCGTCGCTGGCGACGGAGGGGTGCAGGCCGGTGTCGACGAGGATCGCCCCGGCGCTGGGGTGGCGGATCAGGAAGGCGGGGACCGGGATCACGTTCTCCGGCCCCCTCAGCAGCGCCCGCAGCAGCTTCAGCTGGATCATCCGACCGCCGGGGCTGACCATCATCGCTTCCGGGAAGTCGACGTGGCCGGCGATCAGCGGTTCGACTGCGACGCTGGTCCCGGGGGTGCCGCCGGCGAGCGGCTCGTGCAGTGGTTGGGCTTCGACCTTCACCCGCCCAGGTTAAGTGCGGGCGGGCGCATGTAGCCTTCCGCGCCGATGGCTGAAACCTCGTTGTCGCAGGTGTTCAGGGAGGGTCTCCTCGAGGGACGGGTCTGCGTCGTCTCCGGCGCCGGCGCCGGGCTCGGGCGCGAGACGGCGCTGGAGCTAGCCCGTCTGGGCGCCGCCGTGGTCGGCTGCGGCCGCCGCGCCGAGCCGCTGGCGGAGACCGCCGAGCTGGCCGCCGGCCTCGCCGGCTCCTTCGCCTACGAGACCCTCGACATCCGCGAGGAGGAGCCGGTCGACGCCTTCTTCGACAGCGTCCTAGAGCGCCACGGTCGCCTCGACGTCCTCGTCAACAACGCCGGCGGTCAGTTCCTCTCCCCGGCCGAGGCGATCTCGCCGAAAGGCTTCCGCACCGTGATCGAGTTGAACGTCACCGGGACCTGGCTGATGACCCACGCGGCGGCGACCAAGGCCTTCATCCCGAACGGCGGCGGCAAGGTCATCAGCGTCACCCTCTCGCCCCACAACGGGATGCCGGGGATGGTCCACTCCGGCGCCGCCCGGGCGGCTGTCGAGAACATGATGCGGACGCTGGCGGTCGAGTGGGCCCGCTTCGGGATCCGTACCGCCGCCCTCGCCGCCGGCCAGTTCGCGACCGAGACGCTGCTGACCAAGTATCCGCAGGAGGTGGTCGAGAACCTCTCCCACTCGGTGCCGCTGGGGCGCCTCGGGCGGCCCGAGGAGCTCGCTTGGCTGGTCGCCTACCTGGCCTCGCCGGCGGGCGACTTCCACTCCGGCGCGACGATCACCCTCGATGGGGCGCGGGACGACTGGGCCGGCCCCTGGCCGCCGCAGTCGGTCGCCGCCGAGAGCGGCTCGATCATCCCCGAGCAGCGCCGCTAGCGCGGCTCGAGGACGACCAGCGGGATCTCGCGGCCGGCGCGGGCACGGTAGTTCGCATAGCCGGCGTATTCGCGGTCGACGAGGGGCCAGAGGCGCTTGCGCTCCTCGTCGTTGGCGACCCGGGCGCGGACGGCGCGGCGCTCGCTGCCGACCTGGACCGTCGTGTCCGGGTTCGCTTTGAGGTTGTGGAACCAGGCGGGGTGCTTGGGGAAGCCGCCCTTGGAGGCGACGATAACCAAGTCGTTTCCGTCGGCCGCGTAGAGCAGGGGGGAGGTCCGCTTCGTCCCCGACTTGGCGCCGACGTGATCGAGCAGCAGCATCTTGCCCCGCACACCCGGCACCGAGTGGCCGAGGCGCCCACCCGTCCTCCGATAGAGGAACGTGTGGGCGCCCATCGCACGTCGGGTCAGCGGCCAGACATGGTCGCCGATGTCGAGGTAGCGCGGGGTGCTGCGGCCGTCCGGCTTGACGCTCAGGTGTACATCCCCCCGAACATGCCGCCGGTCACGTTCAGCACCTGGCCGTGGACGTAGTTGGCGAGCGGCGAGGCAAGGAACAGCACCGGGCCGGAGGCCTCCTCCGGGGTCGCTGGGCGGCCGACCGGGATGATCGCCGAGGCCATCGCCCGCATCTGCTCGGGGATGCCGAGCTCGACCTTCTCCCCGCTCGGCGTGGTCATCTCCTCGCCGGCCTCTTTGGCGGCGGTGAGGCGGGTTTCGACGAAGCCGAAGGCGACCGCGTTGACGTTGATCTTGAACTGGCCCCACTCCTTGGCCAGCGTTTTGGTCACGCCGACGACGCCCATCTTCGCCGCCGAGTAGTTGACCTGGCCGGCGTTGCCCATCGTGCCAGAGGTCGAGGAGACGTTGATCAGCTTGCGGAAGACCTCCTGGCCCTCGTTGCGCTCGGCTTTCGCCGCCTCGCGCCAGTGCGGCGCTAGCGCCCGCGCGACCCGGAAGGGGACGACGGTGTGGATGTCGAGCATCGCCTGGAACTGCTCGTCGGTCATCTTGTGGGCGACGCCGTCCCAGGTGTAGCCGGCGTTGTTGACGACGATGTCGACGCTGCCGAAGGCGTCGACCGCGGCGGCGACGAGGTCGTCGGCGGCGCCGGCCTTGGTCAGGTCGCCGGCGAAGACGGCGGTCTCGCCGTCGATCTCACCGGCGGTCTGCTCGGCGACGTCGGTCTCGAGGTCGTTGATCAGCACCTTGGCGCCCTCGCTGGCGAACAGCTCCGCGGTCGCCCGGCCGATCCCCCGGGCCGAGCCCGTCACGATCGCCGCTTTTCCGTCCAGAAGTCCCATTTCTCCTCCGTTTGCTCGGTTCGAAATCCGGCGCGGAGGCTATCGGTTAAAGGTGCCTGGCTGACTGGCCAGTCGGTCGCCCCGGTGCCGGCCAAGGGAGGACGGGGCTGGCACCGTCCGCCCCCGCGGGAGAGAATCGCCGCAATGGGAGACGGGTTCGAGATCCTTGGGCTGGCGCTGCTGGCGATGTTCAACCCGACCCTGCTGGCGGTGACGGCGGTGATGATGCTGCTGCCGGAGCCGAAGAAGCTGATGATCGGCTACCTGCTCGGCGCCTACCTGACCAGCATCACGCTGGGGATCCTGATCGTCTTCGAGCTGAGCGGGGACGCCGGGATCAACTCCGCCCAGCGGACCCTGAGCCCGCTCGGGGACCTGCTCCTTGGAGCGCTGCTCGTCACTGCCGGGCTGGTCCTGCGGGGGCAGCGGATGGAGGATCGGCGGGAGCGCAAGAAGGCCGCGAAGGAAGCGGCCGAGCCGAAGCAATCGCTGCCCGAACGGCTGCTGGGGAGGGGGGACGCCCGGCTGACCTTCTTCGCCGGCGTCATCCTCACCTTCCCCGGCGCCTCCTATCTGGCGGCGCTGGCGAAGATCTCCAAGCTCGGCGTCGCCGACGCCTGGGTGGTGCTGATCGTCGTCGCCGTCTGCCTGATCCAGCAGGCGCTGCTGGAGGCGCCGATCGTCGGCTACCTGGTGCGACCGGAGTGGACGCAGGGGGCGGTCGAACGCTTCCGCTCCTGGCTCGACCGGCGCGGGCGGCGGGTGGCGGCCAACCTGGCGATCATCGTCGGCGTGCTGCTGCTGGTCCGCGGCGCCGCGGCGCTCGTCATCGGCTAGCGGAGCGCTGCAGCCACTCGTCGAAGCGGGCCGTTTCTTCGGTGTCCTCGTAGACCTCGTACTCGCGCAGCTTGCCCCAGCGCAGGTGGCCCCAGATGACGTAGCGGTTGTCGTAGACGCGGCCGTCCTGCGGGTCGTCCACGTGGACGTGGCCGCGGACGCAGATCGTCTGCTTCCAGGGGAAGCCCTTGATCACGACCTCGTCGGGGTAGATCTTTAGCCCGGTGGCCATGAAGCGGTCGAGCCAGGCGGCGAGCTCCCGCTTGCTCGCCGCGCCCGGCGCCCAGGAGTTGCGGCCGGGGAAGCGGAAGTGGATGTCGTCGGCGTCGAGTGCCAGGGTCGGCCCGGAGTCGCCTTCGCGGATCCGCCGCATGTTGTGGGCGATCATCTTGCCGGTCAGCCAGGAGAGCATCAGCCGGCGATCCTATGGAGGTCGGCGGGGCGAAGCAGGGCGAGCAGGGTGGAGCCGTCGACGACGGCGAGGCCGCCCTTCTTCAGCTTCGCCCTGGCGCCGGTGAGGCGGGCGACCTCGTTCGAGAAGTCGGGCTCGTGGCCGACCAGGAGGACGTCGCCGCGGCCAGCGGCGAGGGCGAGCGCGTCGAAGCCGCCGCCGCGCAGCTCGGGCGCGGTCTCCGGCTCGAGGCCGAGCTTCTCGCAGGCGAGCCGCGCCGTCTCCGCTGCGCGCACCTTCGGACTGGTGAGGCAGGCGTCGATCCCGGCCTCCAGGGCGGCCAACGCCCGGCCGGCGTCGCGGGCCTGCCGCTCGCCCTTGGCGGTGAGGCGGCGGCCGGCGTCGTCGCCGTCCCCGTCCTCCGCGTCACCGTGGCGCAGCAGGTAGATCATCGGGCGGAGGCTACGCCGACTCCGACGAACTGGTGGGTGCCCTCACCGGCGAGGTCGTTACCTGCTTAGCATTGGGGTGGATGCCACCACGCTTCCGCCGCATGGTCCGGGCGGTCGCGCTGCTCTCCGCGCTCGCTTTCCTGGCGCTGCCGGCAGCCGCCGCAACTCCGGTCTCGATGATCGTCGTCCACGGCTCGGACTCGGGGTCGACCCTGACCCTGCACGTCCGGGATGACCACCTGGTCGTGGTCGGCAACCTCGGCGCCGGCCGCCAGCCCGGCTGCCACCTGGTGACGAAGACGATCGGCATCGACGCCGTCTGCCCTGTGAGCGACGTCGGCGGGATCGAAATCGACATGGGCGGCAACGGCGATTTCGTCGAAGTCGCCGACCCGATGCCGACCCCTGTCACCGTCCACCTTGGCGGCGGCTCCGACAAGTTCGTCGGCAACGCCGAGAACGACACCTGCTACTCCGAAGGCGCTCGCCGCAACCGCTGCGTCGGCGGCCCCGGCAACGACGTCTGCATCACCGGCGACCGCAACTCAGACTGCGTCGGCGGCCCCGGCAACGACCTCTGCCACACCGGCGCCGGCTCCGACGGCTGCTGGGGCGGCCCCGGCCGCGACACCTGCGTCATGGGCCCCAACCAGGACGGCTGCCACGGCGGCCCCGGCAACGACCGCCTCTACGGCGGCCCCGGCGCCGACCAGCTCTACGGCGGCCCCGGCTTCGACTACTGCGACGGCGGCCCCGGCACCGGCAAATCGCATAACTGTGAGGCCGGGCCTCGGCACTGATTCACATCTGCATAGGGTCGCTGGCCTCCCGACCCATATTGCGATATCTGACTACAACTTCTAGACCGGTGGGTTGGTCGGTCCTTGGTATCTCCTTATACTCAGCGACATACGGAATGAGCAACATCGCCCTCCTCATTGATTTCGACAATGTCTATCCGCGGGGTCAAACTACCCCAGAGGAGACGGTAGTTGAGTTCAACCGATGGGTATCGTTGGCCCGACGTGTTGCGGCCGATGCCGAAATAATAGATATTCGCCTCTACGGTGGGTGGTATCAGAACGGTGAATTGAGTAATGCTGCCTCCGAGGTTCTTTCTCGTCTTCCGAGGAACCCTTTCCCCTTGAGTATCGATTCGAATGGCGCCAAACGATTGATCCGAGGGAGCATCGAATTGGTTAGTCGCTTGGCCTCCCTTCCAGGGATTCAGTGGAGCCACACCTTTCGAAGCCACCGGGGCCTGCCGCAACTGAGGTTGGCTGAGACGCCGCGGCCAAAGGGCTGCTCGGAAGCTGAAAATTGCCCGATCGACCTCGTTCAGAGGATTTCACGTCGGCGCAATCGAAAGTGCCACGTCGTAGACTGCTCAGTCTCAAATGAGTCTGCATTCTTGCTGCGGGAGCAGAAGATGGTGGATGTGCTTTTGGCCTGTGATGCGATTGAGTTTGCAAGCCGCAAAAGCCACCTAATCGTGGTATCCAATGACCTCGACTTGCTTCCGAGCATTGCGACGACGACGACGCTGCCCGCCGCCTCGGTGACGCTGGTTCGCGGCCCTACAGCCGGCGACCAAGCGCTCTATGCCGCCCCGCTGGAGTCGGTCGGGGTCAGATTTGAGGACTTACTTGCCACATGAGTGTCCTTAGCGAGATTTCCGCAGATTTGGCTGCTTTTGCTGACGACGATGAGGAGCTGGTCATTGACGCGAATGGGCAATGTTTATTTGTGCGTGGCGGCAAAGAAACCCAGCTGCGGATATCTCATTCTGGCGACCAGCTATTAGTTGAGGTCGATGAAGGCGAACCGATTCCTTACTCCCGCTTCCTTACGCATACTCTGGCTCAGTTACCGATTCTTGCCGAGAGGATTCTCTCCAAACGCCACACGGTAACCCCGTATGTGGATAGCAGTGCTCTCCTTAAGAGCCCTAGTCAGATCGAGCATTCGGGAACCGCCCTACGACTTCTCGGCGAGCAGACCGAGACCTCGCCGGCCTTTCTTTCGCGCGTCATATTTATTACCGCCGATGCTGGGCAGGGCAAGACCGCGCTATTGCGAGAGTTCCAGCACAATCAAGCTCGCGCGTTTTTAGAGGGCAAATCTGACTTTCTATTTTGGCATGTTGACCTCCAAGGCCGACAGCTTCTCCGTCTATCCGAGGCACTGATGGGCGATCTCGGTGACTTACGCATTTCAGGGCTTTGGATGCCCGCAGTTGTTCGCTTGCTCCGCCGTGGAAAGCTGATGCTTGCGATAGATGGCTTCGATGAGTTGGCTGCCGAGCAGGGAGGAACTGATGCGCTTGGCGCGCTTTCCCTAATCGTCCACCAACTCGAAGGCCAAGGAACGATCGTGGCCGCATCGCGGCGGACCTTCTTCGACACCGACGACTACATACGGCGAGCCGGGATTTTCAAGACCAGCACCTCGGATTGCGAGTTTAATGAGATTCGCCTGGAGGAGTGGGATCGCACGCACGCTCTGGCCTATCTCACGGAGGTTGAGGAGGATGGACGGACTTTTCCCGACCCAGACTCGACCTATGCAGAAATCTCGTCGGAGTTGGGTTCAGCGGATCATCCGATCCTGACCAGGCCGTTCTTGATTGCCCAGGTGTCACGCGGGCTCCTTCGTTACGACCTACCGGCTACGGACTTCATCCGCGGGATGGACGATCCACTTCAGGCGGTTGGGACTGTTATTGAAGCCTTTGTAGAGCGCGAGGTAAAGGAGAAGTGGAAGCAGCAAGAGACGGGGGAGCCGTTCCTCACGCGGGAGCAGCATCTCCGCCTGTTGGCGGATGTCGCGGAGGAGATGTACCGGACGCAGCGTTCCACGATCACGGTCGACGTGTTAGAGACCGTCACGGCGATCTTGCTTGACGAATTGGGCATCGAGCCAGCGCGCCGTCAGCAAGTCATTGAGATGGTCAAGATGCACGTGCTGTTAACTCCGCCTAGTGATGGAGCCTTCAGCGAGCGAAGTTTCGATCACGACGAGTTTCGCGATTGGTTTACGGCTTATGCTCTGAAGGACCGGCTAGTACAGGTGGGTGGCGATAAGGCCGCTATGTCCCAGGATATCTTGAGCCTTGCTCACCTTCCAGACGCGACGGCCAAGTATGTGTGCTCCCTCTTCGAGAGAACGCCAGAGCGCGTCAGCAAGATAGCCAAGGGGCTGGCAGGACTGACGAGAAATGAGCTCCGGCCGACTTATTTGCAGACGAACGTAGGGACGATTCTACCTTTCCTTCTCGACAGGGTCATTTTCACAGAGCGTCTTACGATTGAAGGCGATGTCGTGTTCTCAAGCCTTGTCCATGAAGGCAAGCGCCTGCAGAACTTGACCTTCCAGGGCGCCGTTTTTTCTAACGCAAGTCTCACCGACGTGCAATGGAAAGGCGTGTGCTTAGCCGAATGCAACCTGGGCGAGTTGATAGTCGATGATGCTGCGATCTTTGAAGACATCAAATTCATCGATTGCGAGTTAGACGGCATTCGGCTCATTACTGAAGATGCCGGGGACGAGGTACGCGAGTACGAGCCAGGGAGAATCGCGAAGTTGCTTGCGAGCCGAGGAGTTCGTATTGAGGCGAGCATGGTTGCGCAGGAAAGCGACAGTGAGTTCAGCGATGGTGAGTTGCGCAAGCTGGTCCGGAGGCTTCTCAATACGTTTCGGCGGACGACGTTCGTGGTCGATGACACCTTGCAGCAGAGGTTTCGCGGAGATACCAAGCAGGTACGGGAGGAAATAATCCCGTTCATGGAAAGAATGGACGTACTCGAAAAGCGTGCGTGGCGCGGCAGTGGACGGCACGACGCTTGGGGCATTGTTGGTCGGCTCGAGGATATTGAGAAAGCAGATGGGAATCCAAAAAATGGGTTGCATGCGTTCTGGGAGGCGATTGACCAAGCGGACGCAACAGGCGCAAAGCTCGGCTGATTGCGTGGGGGTCTTCTCTCGATCTCGTGCGCCAGTTAGCCGGCTTCGATGATGGTGGGGCGACCCGTCACGGCGACCAAGAAGTGAAAAGGACAGGGTCGGTTCTTACAGCCCCATCGTCTTACCGATGATCTCTTTCATGATCTCGTCGGTGCCGCCGCCGATCGGGCCGAGGCGGGCGTCGCGGACGGCGCGCTCGATGCCGTACTCGCGGGTGTAGCCGTAGCCGCCGTGGATTTGGAGGGATTGGTCGGCGATTTCGAGGACGGTGCGTTGGGTGAGGAGCTTGGCCATCGAGACCTCTTGGATGCAGGGCTGGCCGGTGTGGAAGAGGCGGAGGGCGTTGTGGGTGATCGCGCGGGAGGCTTCGGCGGCGGTGGCCATCTCGGCGATCTGGTGGCGGATGGCTTGGAACTTGCCGATCGGGCGACCGAAGGCGTTGCGGTCGTTGGCGTAGGCGACGGTTACTTCGATCAGGCGCTGCATGGCGCCGACGGCGCCGATCGCCATCAATAGGCGCTCCCAGGCGAAGTTGGCCATGATCAGTTTGAAGCCGCCGTTCTCCTCGCCGAGCAGGTGGCTGGCGGGGACCTCGACGTCGGTGAAGGCGATTTCGCCGGTGTCGGAGGAGTGCCACCCCATCTTCTCCAGCTTGCGGCTGACCTCGTAGCCGGGCATCTCACTCTCCAGGACGAGGAAGGAGATGCCGCCGTGACCGCCCTCCTCGGAGGTCTTGCAGGCGCAGACGAGGAAGTCGGCCCGGACGCCGTTGGTGATGAAGGTCTTGGCGCCGTTGACCACGTAGCCGTCGGCGGTGCGGCGGGCGGTGGTGCGGAGGGAGGCGACGTCGGATCCGGCTCCGGGCTCGGTGATGCCGAGGGCGCCGATCTTCTCGCCGGCGATCCCGGGCACCAGCCAGCGCTGCTTTTGCTCCTCGGTGCCGAAGTTGGCGATCGGGGGCATCGCGATCGAGGCGTGGGCGTTGAGGCCGGCGGCGACGCCGCCAGAGCCGCCGGAGCGGGCCAGCTCTTCGACCCAGATCGCGTCGTGGAGGTGGGTGCCGCCCTGGCCGCCGTAGGCCTCCGGGAACTTGAGGCCGAGGAAGCCGAGCTCGGCGCAGCGCCCGTAGAGCTCGCGGGGGAATTCGCGCGCCCGCTCCCACTCGTCGACGTTGGGCGCGATCTCGGCGGCAACGAAGCGCTCCACCGTCCGTCGCAGCTCCTCATGCTCCTCGCCGAACGGGGGCAGGATCGCCCGGGCGCCGCTGTCCTTGACGACGGTCATGGGCTGGGGCGAGTTGTTCTCGCTATGCGAGAGGAAGTCGACCCACTGCCAAGATGGAGGGGATGACTGAGTCCGTCTGGGACTACCCGCGCCCGCCGCGCCTCGAGCGCTCTGACCGCCACGTCCGCGTCGTCCTCGGCGGGGCCGTGGTCGCCGAGAGCTGCCGCGCCTACCGGGTGCTGGAGACCAGCCACCCGCCGGTCTTCTACGTCCCCGGCGAGGACGTCGCGCCCGGCGCCCTGGAGCCGGCCGGCGGCCACTCGACCTTCTGCGAGTTCAAGGGCGTCGCCGACTACTTCGACGTCCTCGGCGGCGAGGGCGCCCGCGCCGCGCGCGCCGCTTGGACCTACCCGAACCCCTCGCCCGGCTTCGAGCCGCTCCGCGACGCCGTCGCCTTCTACCCCGCCGCGATGGACGAGTGCACCGTCGACAGCGAGCGGGTCCAAGCCCAGGAGGGCGACTTCTACGGCGGCTGGATCACCAGCGAGGTCGCCGGGCCTTTCAAAGGCGGCCCGGGCACCCGCGGCTGGTAGCGCCGCTGGCCGCTCCGGGCACCGCATGGCTGCGGAGGACGCCACGCGCGCTAGAGCCCGTAGCTGCGGCCGATCACGTCGAGCATCACCTCGTCGGTCCCTGCCCCGATCCGGTTCAGCCGCACGTCGCGGTAGGCGCGCTCGATCTCGTACTCCTTCATGTAGCCGTAGCCGCCGAGGATCTGGACGCACTCGTCGGCGACCTCGCAGGCGATCCGCGAGGCGAAGAGCTTCGCCATCGTGATCTCCCGCACCGGGTACTCGCCGTTGGCGAAGCGCCAGGCGGTCGCGTAGGTGAACTGCTTCGCCGCCTCGGTCTTGGTCGCCATCTCGGCGAACTTGTGGCGAATCGCCTGGAACTTGCCGATCGGGCGGCCGAAGGCTTCGCGCTCCTTGGCGTACTCGAGGGTCTTCTCGATCATCCGCTCGGCCCCCGCGTGGCAGCCGGCGGCGGCGACCAGGCGCTCGCCCTGGAGCTCCCAGGCGATGTGGTAGAAGCCCTTGCCGACCTCGCCGAGGACCGCGTCGGCGGGGACGCGAACGTCGTCGAAAGCCAGTTCGCCGGTGTCGGAGGCGTGCATCCCCATCTTCTCCAGCTCGGCGGAGACGGTGAAGCCGGGGACCTTGTCGCCGTTCTCGTCGCGTAGCGGCACGACGAAGAGGGTGATCCCGGCGTGGCGCTCGCCCGGGTCGGTCTTGGCGACGAGGACGATGTAGTCGGCCCGCGGCCCGTTGGTGATGAACGTCTTCGAGCCGTTGATCACGTATTCGTCGCCATCGCGGATCGCCGTGGTGCGGATCCCGGCGACGTCGGAGCCGGCGCCCGGCTCGGTGATTCCGAGGCAGGCGATCTTCTCACCCTTCAGCCCCGGTTCGAGGTAGGCGCGTTTCTGCTCCTCGGTGCCGAGCAGGTGGATCGGCGGCAGGGTCATGTCCGACTGCACCGCGAAGGCCATGTTGGTCCCGCCGGAGCCGGAGTAGCTCATGCACTCGGCCCGGACCAGCGAGTAGAAGTAGTCGCCGCCCTGGCCACCGTACTCCTCCGGGAAGCAGAGGCCGAGGTAGCCGAGCTCGCCGGCGCGCTGCATCGCCGAGGTCGGCCAGTAGGTGTCCTCCCACTCGTTGCGGTGCGGCCACAGCTCGGCCTTGACCCAAGCCTGCATCGACTCGCGCAGGTCTTCGTGCTCCTGGTTGAAGATGAAGCTCTTGCGCCCGGCCTCGTAGTCGGGCTTGATCACGTTGGAGCCGCCGCTGGTCGCGCTCGCCACAGTCTCTCTCCTCGTTCTCGGATGGGCGGGAAACGGCGCCGCGCCGCCTCCCGGTCGGCGAGTGGACAGTAGCACTTCCTACTTCCCAAAGATCGGCTATCGTGCCCGGCGATGGCGAAGGAGCTGGTTCTCTACGAGGTCACCGACGGGGTCGCGACCGTCACCCTCAACGACCCCGAGAAGCGCAACATGCTCTCCGGGCAGATGCTGGCCGAACTGGTCGCGGCGATGGAACGGGCCCGCGACGACGAGGAGGCCCGCGCCGTCGTCCTCACGGGTGCCGGCGAGAAGGCCTTCTGCGCCGGGGCGGACCTCGGCGGCTTCGCCTCCGACGCGACCCTGACCCAGAAACACTTCGCCTCGGACCTCTTCCTCAGGTTCTTCCGGCTGATGCCGCGGCTTGGCAAGCCCTCGCTCTGCGCCGCCAACGGACACGTGCTCGCCGGCGGCATGGGCCTGGCCCTCTCCTGCGACCTGGTGATCGCCCGCGAGAACGCCACCTTCGGCACCCCCGAGATCAACGTCGGCGCCTTCCCCTACATGATCATGGCGATCATCTTCCGCAACGTCCCGCGCAAGAAAGTCAACGAGATGATGCTGCTGGGGGAGCGGCTCTCGCCCCAGCAGGCGGTCGAGTACGGGCTCGCCAACAAGGTCGTCCCCGCCGCCGAGTTCGACGACGCGGTCGCCGACTGGGCCGGCCAGCTCGCCTCGAAGAGCCCGCTGCTGATGCGGCTCGGCCACGACGCGATCTACCGCCAGCAGGACATGGCGGTCGACGACGCGCTCGACTACCTGCGCTCGCAGCTCACCCTGACCTTCTCGACCGAGGACACTGGTCGAGGGCGTCAAAGCATTCTTCGAAAAGCGCGACCCGGAGTGGAAGGGACGTTGATGCGAGCCGGGTCAGCGCCGGTAGGAGCCGACGTGCCGGTAGAGGTGGAGGATCACTTCCTCTTCGAGCGCGTCGACGACTTCCAGCAGGGAGCTCGGGACCGCGCTGTCGAAAAAGCTGACCCGGTGGCCGTGGTAGATGATCGTGTAGAGGTAGCAGTCGTTGCAGGGAGTCGGGGGTGGGTCGCTCCTGATCTTCGCGAAGCGCGCCCTGGCCAGTTCCCGCCGCACTTCTTCGGCGGTGCCGGCGTTCATCTTGAAGTCCTTGGAGGCCTGGCGGCGTCCCTTCGGCGCGGTCGCGTGGGCGCGCAGGCCGGGGCGCACGACCAGGGTCTCGCTGCTCCCCTTCAGTCCGCCGCTGCGTTGGAAGTCGATTGCGAAGTGGGACGCCGGCCGCTGGGCGGTGGGCTGGGACGACGCGGCCGTCGGTCCGCCGCAACCGGCGGAGATCGCGGTGCAGGCCAGGACCGTCGCGAGCAGTGCCATCCACCCAAAGGTAAACGGAAGAGGGGACTTTGAGCGACAGCGAGCACAAGCTGCCCGGCACCGCCTCGCTCGGCGAGTTGACCGACCAACTCCACGAGCGTCGCGAGCAGGCGGTGCTCGGCGGTGGCGAGGAGAAGATCGCCAAGCAGCACGAGCGCGGCAAGCTCACCGCCCGCGAGCGGATCGCGCTGCTGGTCGACGAGGGGACCTTCGTCGAGCTCGGCCTGCACGGTCGCCCGCACTTCGCCCAGCGGGCGATGGACGGGGTCGACGCCCCCGCCGACGGCGTGATCACCGGCTGGGGTGACGTCGACGGCCGCACGGTCTGCATCGCCGCCTACGACTTCACCGTGATGGCCGGCTCGATGGGGATGACCGGCGAGCTCAAGGTCGGCCGCCTGCGGGAGATGGCACTGAGCAAGCGGATGCCGTTCGTCTGGCTGCTCGACTCGGCCGGCGCCCGGATCCAGGAGGCGACCGGCTCGCTCTTCGCCGGCTCCGGCCACCTGTTCCGCGAGGAGGTCGAAATGTCCGGCGTGGTGCCGATGGTGGCGGCGATGATGGGCCCCTGCGCCGCCGGCACCGCCTACATCCCGGCGCTCGCCGACTTCGTCCCGATGGTCGCCGGCCAGGGCGCGATGGCGCTCGCCGGGCCGCACCTGGTCAAAGCCGTCACCGGCGAGGACATCACGATGGAGGAGCTCGGCGGCGCCAAGGTCCACACCCGCAAATCGGGGGTGGGGGACCTGGAAGTGAAGGACGACGAGGAGTGCATCGAGGCGATCAAGGCCTATCTCTCGTTCTTCCCCTCGAACTGCGACGAGAAGCCGCCGATTCGAGGAGAGGCTGAGTCACCGGTCTCCAATACCGGCGATTCCGCCGACCCCATCGACCGCGCCTCCGAGAAGCTGATGGAGATCGTCCCCGACTCCAACCGCAAGCCGTATGACATGTACGAGGTGATCGCCGAGATCGTCGACGACGGCGAGTGGTTCGACCTGAAGCCGCGCTGGGCCCGCAGCGTCATCACTTGCCTCGCCCGCTTCGGCGGCCAGCCGGTCGGGATCGTCGCCAACCAGCCCAAGCACCTGGCCGGCGTCCTCGACAACGACTCGGCCGACAAGGCCGCTCGCTTCATCAACCTCTGCGACGCCTTCCAGATCCCCCTGGTCTTCCTCCAGGACGTCCCCGGCTTCATGGTCGGCTCGAAGGTCGAGCACGCCGGGATCATCCGCCACGGCGCCAAGATGCTCTACGCGGTCAGCCGCGCGACGGTGCCGAAGGTGACGGTGATCGTCCGCAAGGCCTACGGAGCCGGTTATTACGTGATGTGTGGGAAGGCGTATGAGCCGGACCTGATCGTCGCCTGGCCCGGGGCGGAGATCTCGGTGATGGGCGCCGAGGGGGCGGTCGAAATCATCGGTCGCTCGGCGATCGAGGCCTCCGAGGATCCGGAGGCGACCCGCGAGGCGATGCTGAACGCGGTTCGCCAGAACATCGACCCCTACATCGCCGCCGGCAACGCCGTGATCGACGAAGTCATCGACCCACGAGAGACCCGGCCGACGATCGCCCGCGCCCTGCGGATGGCCCGCAACAAGCAGGTCACCAAGCCACGCAAACGACATGGGGTGATGCCGGTATGAGCCGCTTCGAGGACCCGGTGGTGATCAGCTGCTCGATCTCCGGCGTGATCGCCAACCGCGACCAGTGCCCGGCGATCCCCTACACGCCCGAGGAGTACGCCGCGGAGGCGCGGCGGGCGGTCGACGAGGGCGCCTCGCAGATCCACATTCACGCCCGCAAACCGGACGGCACGCCCTCCTACGAGGTCGAGGACTTCAAGGCGATCACCGAGGCGATCCTGGCCGAGGTCGACGACGTGATCGTCAACTACTCGACCGGGGCGATCGGGATCCCGATCGAGAAGCGGCTCGAGTATCTGCGGGCCTGCCGTCCCGACGTCGCGGCGCTGAACATGAGCTCGATGAACTACGCCAAGTACTCGCGCCGCCGCAAGGACTTCGTCTTCAAAGCGGTCTTCGAGAACAGCTTCGACACGATCGTCGAGTTCATCACGACGATGAAAGAGCTGGGGATCAAGCCCGAGCACGAGTGCTTCGACGCCGGCCACGTCGCCAACCTCGACCCGCTGCTGGACATGGGCCTGCTCGAGCCGCCGCTGCAGATCTCGCTGGTGATGGGGGTGACCGGCGGCATCCGCCCGACCCCGCGCAACGTCACCGCGATGAGCGACCAGATCCCCGGCGGCCCCGAGGGCCCGAACCAGTGGCAGGTGATCGGAATCTCCCGCGACCAGTGGAAGCTGCTCGCCTCCTCGCTGGTCCTCGGCGGCAACGTCCGCGCCGGGGTCGAGGACAACCTCTACCTGCCGAACGGCGAGATGTGCCGCTCCAACGGCGACCTGATCGCGAAGGCACGGGGGATGGCCGAAGACATCGGCCGTCGCCCCGCCTCGGTCGCCGAGGCGCGCGAGCTGCTCGGCGTGCCGAAGCGGACCGCGGCGTGAGGGCCGCGCGGCCAGCCGGCCGGTTTCCGACCTGCCCGCGCCAGGCGAGGCGATGAGCGGACCGGCGAACGCCGAGCTGCTGCGGATGGGCGAGCTGGCCGAGGCCAGCGGCGTGCCGGCGCCGACGATCAAGCACTACCTGCGCGAGGGGCTGCTGCCGGAGCCGGTGAAGACGAGCCGCAACATGGCCTACTACCCGCCCGCCTTCGTCGAGCGGATCCGCCTGATCAAGCGCCTCCAGGAGGAGCGCTTCATGCCGCTGAAGGCGATCAGGACGGTGCTCGACGAGGACCCCGAGCGGGCGGAGGCGCTGCTCGAGCTGGAGGACCAGATTCTCGACCGGGCCCTGGCCGGCGAGCGCTCCCGGACCAGCACCGCCGAGGCGCGCAAGCGCTACGGGGTGCCGCGCGAGGTGCTCGACCGGCTCGCCGAGCTCGAAGTGCTGAGCCCCAACAGCCGCGGCTACTCGCCTTCCGACGTGACCATCATCGAGGCGATCAGCCGTTTCCGCGCCGGTGGCTACGACGAGGAGATCGGCTTCACCGTCTACGACACCCTGCGCTACAAGGTTGCCCTGGAAGCGCTGGTCCGCGAGGAGGTCGACGTGGTGATGGAGCGGCTGGCCGGCGAGGTGCCGCCGCAGCGCGTGGTGGAGATGCTCGAAGCCGGCGCCCAGCCGCTCAAGGACCTGATCGCGGCACTGCACACGAAGCTGCTGGTCGCCGAGCTCGAGCGCCGCCGGGGCTAGGCCGCGCCACCCCCGCCGGGCCGCGCCTCCGCCGCGCGGCCGGGCCCCGCCTCCGATGCTCGTCCGCCCGGCCCACTAAGCCGCGATCAGCTCGCGCCGGGTCGCTTCCAGCCGCCGCAGGGTCATCTCGTGGCCGCGGTCCCGGGCGACCGCCGTCGCCTCGTCCAGCGCCTCGGTCGCGCCCTCTCGGCCGAGCGCGGCGCGCGCCTGCGCCAGCGCGTGCAGGGCCGGCGGCAGCTGCCAGTGCAGTTCGCGCCGCCGCGCCGTCGCCGCCGAGCGCTCCGCCTCCTCCAGCGCCTCCTCGACCCGGCCGGCGCCGAGCAGCGCCCGGGCCCGCAGGGTGCCGCGCCAGGCTTCGGTCTCGCCCCCGGCGCCCATCGCTTCCCGGTACTCGCGGTCAGCCCGCTCGACGTCAGCCAGCGCCGCCTCGAATTCGCCCGCTTCGCAGCGCACGTGGGCGAGGCAGGAGAGCGCGACGGTGCGCGAGAAGACGTCGCCGAGCCGTTCGCTCAGCGAGAGGTTGCGGAGCGCGAGCGCGGTCGCCTGCTCGGTCTCGCCGAGGTCGGCGAGGACCTCGGCCCGCGAGCCCATCGCCCAGCTCTCGGTCTCGAGGTCGCCGCGGGCCGAGGCTTCGGCCTGGGCCTCGTCGAGCAGCCGGCCAGCCTCCTCGGCCTCGCCGCGCTCGCGCCGGGCCAGAGCGCGGGCGGTCAGCGCCCAGGCCCGCGGGCTGGCGATCACGATGCCGGCGCCGAGGTCGCGGTCCTCGCCCATCAGCTCGAGGATCTCCGCCGCCACCCGCTCGACCGCGTCGAGGTCGCCGGCGCACATCTGCGCGTAGGCGGCCGCCGCTCGCACCGCGACCGCCAGCGCCGGCTCGCCCGAACGCTCCGCCAGGGCCTCGGTTTCGGCCACCGCCGCGAGCCACTCCGAGGAGCTGCGGGTGACCCCGGGCCGGGCCGCGGTCAGCAGCTTCAGCAGGGTCAGCGCCTCGAGGTTCTCGCCTGCCTGCGCCTGCGCCGTCGCCTCCGCGACCAGCCCGTCGAACTCGTCGGCGTCGATCCCCAGCCGCCAGGCGAATTCGAGCTGCAGCATCCGCCCGTATAGAGAGAGCCCGATCGCCTCCTCGTCGCGCTCCGGCAGGCCGTCGGCGAGCTCGGCCACCCGCCGCCACAGACGCATCGCCTCGCGCGGCTGGCTGTGGCCGGCGCGGTGGGCGGCGCGCGAGTACCAACGCGCCGCCTCGCGCGGCTCGCCTCCCTCCTCGAAGTGGTGGGCGATCAGCCCCGCCAGCTCCTCCTGGCGCTCGCCTTCGAGCTCGATCGTCGCCCGGGCCGCCGCCGCGTGGCTCGCCTCGCGCCGCTCGGCCAGCTGGCTGCCGTAGGCGACCTCGCGGGTCAGCGGGTGGCGGAAGGCGAGGACCCGCCGGGGGTAGAGCTCGGCCTCGTAGAGGAAGCCGCCGTCGAGCAGCGCAGCCGTCGCCCGCTCGGCCGCCGCCTCGTCGAGCTCGGAGCTCGCCGCCAGGGCCTCGGTCGAGACCTCGTCGCCGACCACCGAGGCAACCTGCAGCAGCGCCTTCGCCTCGGAGTCGAGGCGGTCGATCCGGGCCGCCAGGATCGCCTGCACGCTGGCCGGCACCGGTGCCCCGTCGATCGGTCGCTGCAGCCGGTAGGCGCCCGGTTCGCCCTCGAGGTAACCGGACTCGGCCAGCTCGCGGACGATCTCCTCGATGAAGAAGGGGTTGCCGCGGGTGCGTTCGTGGACCGCCTCGTCGAGCCCGTCGAGCGAGGGGTCGGCGCCGGCGACCTCGCGCAGCAGCGTCGCCGTGTCGGCAGCGGCGAGCGGCCGCGGCGCCAGCTCGGCGTAGTCCGGCGAGCCGGCCCAGGGTGGCGCGTACTCGGGACGGAAGTTGACCACGACCAGCGTCTTCGCACTCGCCGCCGCCGCGACCAGCTGCTCCAGCATTGCCTGGCTCGGCGGGTCGATCCAATGCAGGTCCTCGATCACCAGGACCAGCGCCTTGGTCCGGCCCGGCGGATTGGCGAGCCGGCAGAGCAGGTCGGTGAGGGCGCGCTGACGCGCCTCCGGGCGCATCGCCGGCAGCGGCCGCGCCGGGTCGGGGACGCCGAGGAAGTCGAACAGCAGCGGCAGGTCCTCGCCGAAGCCCGGGTCCATCAGCAGGGTGCGACCGGCGATCTTCTCCCGCGCCGCCTGCTCGTCCTCCGCCTCGCTGAGGCCGAACAGCGAGCGCATCATCTGCAGCACCGGCAGGTAGGGGATGGCGACACCGTGGGATTGCGCCTGGGCCTCGAAGACCTCGACGTCGTCGAGTCGTTCGGCGCGGCGGGCGAGCTCGTGGACGAGGCGGCTCTTGCCGACCCCGGGGTCGGCGACGATCCCGACCGTGCCGCCCTCGCCGGCGCGGGCTCGCTCGAGCGCTGCCTCCAGCTCGGCCAGCTCAGCCTCGCGACCGACCAGCTGCGAGAGGCCGCGGGCGCGGGCGAGGTCGAGCCGGCTGTGGGCCTCGCCGACCCCGGTCAGCTGGTGGACGCGGACCGGCCGGCTCGCCCCCTTGATCTCGAACTCGCCGAGGTCGCGGAGCTCGAGGAAGCCCTCGGCCAGCGCTGCGGTCGCCTCGGTGACGTAAGCGCTGCCGGGCGCGGCAAGCGCCTCCATCCGCTGCGCCAGGCCGACGGTGTGGCCGATCGCGGTGTAGGCGCCGCCGCCTGGCGCGGCGTCGGGGGCGATCGCCCCGGCGACCACCTCGCCCGAGTTGACCCCGATCCGGACCGAGAAATTGAGGCCCGGCGAGCGGCGCAGCTCGCCGGCGTACTCGCCGACGTCCTCGAGCATTCGCAGGGCCGCGTAACAGGCGCGCCGCGCGTGGTCCTCGTGGGCGACCGGGGCGCCAAACACGGCCATGATCCCGTCGCCGGTGAACTTGTCGACGGTGCCCTCGAACTCGGCGACCGCGTCGGCGAGGATCGCGAAGAAGCGCTGCATGATCTTGCGCCACTGCTCGGGATCCTGCTGCTCGGCCAGGTCCATCGAGCCGCTGACATCAGCGAACAGGACCGTCACCTGCTTGCGCTCGCCGTCGTCTGGGGTGCGCACAGTCACAGACCAGAGAGGGTACGCGGCTAGGCTGGCGGCGTGCGATCGGTGTTGGTGACGGGGGCTTCGACGGGGATCGGCCGGGCGACGGCGCTGGCCCTGGATGCGCGCGGCTGGCGCGTCTTCGCCGGCGTCCGCCGTGACGAGGACGCCGAGGCGCTTGCCGCCGCTGGCTCCGAGGCGCTGGTGCCGGTGCGGCTCGACGTCACCGAGCCCGAGCAGATCGCCGCCGCCGCGGCGCAGGTCCGCGAGCTCGCCGGTGGCAGCCTGGACGGCCTCGTCAACAACGCCGGTATCGCCGTCCCCGGGCCGCTGGAGACGCTGCCGCTGGACCGCTTCCGCGAGCAGGTCGAGGTCGGGCTCACCGCCTACCTCGCGGTCACCCAGGCGATGCTGCCGCTGCTACGCGAGGCGACCGGCAGGATCGTCTTCCTCAGCTCGATCGGCGGCCGCGTCTCCGTTCCCTTCAACGGTGCCTACAGCGCGGTCAAGTACGGCACCGAGGCGCTCGGCGACGCCTTCCGCCAGGAGCTGGCGCCGAGCGGGATCCGGGTCGCGATCGTCGAGCCCGGCTCAATCGACACGCCGATCTGGGAGCGGGGCGAGCAGCGGGCCACCGCGATCGAAGCCGAAGCGCCGGATACCGAGCGCCTCTACGGCGAGGCGATCGCGAAGTTCCGCGAGCTGGTCCGGGAGACCGCCCGGCGCGGCATCCCACCGGAGCGGGTGGCGCGGGCGATCGTCCACGCCCTCGAGTCGCAGCGGCCGCGCAGCCGCTATCTGGTCGGCCTCGACGCCAAGGTCCAGGCGCGGATCGTGCCGCTGGTCCCGACGCCGCTGCTCGACTGGGCGATCGGCCGCCAGGTCGGTCTGCGCTAGCGGCCAGTTCGCCTCCTATACTGCCGCCACCGATTGACTAGTCAGTCAACCCCTGCGGAGGACGGGAATTGCGCGTAGCGGCAGTACAGCTCAACTCTAGCGGCGATAAGGGCGCGAACCTCGCCGCTGCCGAGCGCCTGGTCCGGGCCGCTGTCGCCGACGGCGCCGAGCTGGTCGCCGTGCCGGAGAAGTGGAACCTGCTGGCGGCCGGCGAGGAGCTGCGCGCCGCCGCCGAGCCGCTCGACGGCCCCAGCCTCAGCGCCGCTCGCGGCTGGGCAAGGGAGCTCGGCATCAACCTGCTCGCCGGCAGCATCGGCGAGCGGGCGGGCGAGGGCGAGCGCGCCTTCAACACCTCGGTGCTGATCGGCCCTGACGGCGAGGACACTTGCCGTCTACCGCAAGTTGCACATGTTCGACGTCGATGCCGGCGGCGTCTCCTATCGCGAGTCGGCGGACGAGCAGCCCGGCGAGGAGATCGTCACCGCCCCGCTCGGCGGCCTGATCGCCGGGCTGACCATCTGTTACGACCTCCGCTTCCCGGAGCTCTTCCGCATCCTCGCCCTGCGCGGCGCCCGCCTCGTCACCGTCCCCTCGGCCTTCACCAGCGCCACCGGCCGCGACCACTGGGAAGTGCTGCTGCGCGCCCGCGCGATCGAGGGCCAGGTCTTTGTCATCGCCCCCAACCAGTGCGGGACGGCGCCGCCCCATTACGACTCCTACGGGCACTCGCTGATCGTCGACCCCTGGGGAGTCGTCCTCGCCACCGCCCCCGACGGCGAGGGCTTCGCCGCCGCCGACCTCGACTTCGACGCCCAGGAGCGGGTGCGCGCCTCGCTGCCCTCGCTCGCCAACCGCCGTGGCGAGGTCTACGAGTGGCCGGCCGGCGCCGCCGCGGAGGCGCGAGCCTGATGGCGAAAGCGCCGCCGGTGGAGAAACGCCGGCTGATCCTCGACGCCGCGGTCCGCGTCTTCGCCCGCCAGGGCTTCCACCAGACCCGCGTCTCCGACATCGCCGACGAGGCAGGGGTCGCCTACGGGCTCGTCTACCACTACTTCAAATCGAAGGACGAGGTGCTGAACGAGCTCTTCGTCGAGCGCTGGTCGCTGCTGCTCGCCGCGATCGAGGAGGTCGATCGCTCCGGCGCGTCCCACCGCGAAAGGCTGGCCGCGGTCGCCAGCTTCATCATCGAGTCCTACCGCCACGACCCGGAGCTGATGAAGGTGATCATCGTCGAGGTCACCCGCGCCGCCAACTCCTTCGGCCAGACCCACCTGACCGAGATCCGCCGTGCCTACGACTCGATCGCGAAAATCGTCGCCGACGGCCAGGAGGCCGGCGCCTTCCGCCGCGACGTCGCCCCCGACTTCGCTTCGATGGCTTTCTACGGCGCCGTCGAGCAGCTCCTCACCGGTTGGATCTTCGACGTGATCCCGGCTGGGGAGACCGGCTTCGCCGAGGCCAAGGACCTCTTGGTGACGACGATCTGCGACGGGCTGGAGCCGCGCTGATTCCGGGCGCGGGCGCCCACCGCGCCCCGGCCGTAGGTGGTTTACTGGCGACTCCCGAGGGAAGGACCGACTGCAAGTGGACAACGAGATAGTCAGACGATTGATCTGGAGCGGGATGCTCGCCGCCAGCGGCGCGCTGGCCAGCATCTTCGCGACGAAAGTCTCGGCGATCGTCTGGCGCCGTCTCTTCGACGAAGATCCCCCGGAGTAGCCGATGCCCCCAGAGCCGAACCAGCCGCCGAAACCGCCCGAGGGCGGGACGCCGCCGCCCCAGCCGGGGCCGACGCCGCCGAAACCGGCGACGCCTCCGCCGCCGGCGGGTGGCACGCCGCCGCCGAAACCGGGCCCCGCGACGCCGCCTCCGATCCCACCCCCGGCGCCCGCCGACCAGCGCAAGCTGGGCGAGCTCGTCGTCGACGTCTCCGAACGAACCTCGGGGCTGATCCGCGAGGAGATCGAACTCGCCAAGGCCGAGGTCTCGGAGAAAGTCGGCAAGCTCGTTCGCGGCTCCGTGGTCGGCGTGGCCGCCGGCACCTTCGCCTTCCTGGCGCTGATCCTGATCATGGAGGGGATCGCCTGGCTGCTGAACGAAGAGGTCTTCGACGGCAAGGTCTGGCCCGGCTTCTTCGTCGAGGCCGCCGCCTTCCTGCTGATCGCCGCCCTCGCCGGGCTCGTCGCCTATAAGGCCGTCAAGGCCGGCTCACCGCCGATCCCCGAGCAGGCGATCGAAGAGGCGAAGCTGACCAAAGAGACGCTGACCAAGGAGCCGACCAAATGAGCACGCCCGAGCCGCCCCCCGCGAGCGCCGGCCGCCCCGGCCGCTCCGCCGCCGAAATTCGCCGCGACATCGACATCCAGCGCCAGCAGCTGGGCAATTCGGTCGAATCCCTGCGCGGCAAAGTCACCGAGGTCACCGACTGGAAGCGCCAGGCCCGCGAGCACAAACGCGAGCTGATCATCGGCGCCGCCGCTGTTGGTTTCTACATCGGCATCAAATTGATGCGCGGCCGCCGGCGGTCCTAGCCGCTGCTATGCGGCGTCCTCGGGCGCCGAAATAGCGCTGCTATTCCGGCTTCCTGCGTCCTTGCCTAGCAGCAGCTAGGACGCGCCGGTTGGCACCAGGTCGGTCGCGACGGCGCCGAGGCCGATCAGGCCGGGGCCGACGTGGGCGCCGATCACCGGGCCGATCTCGGAGATGAAGGCCGGCTCGCCGCCGAAGATCTCGCGGCATTCGGCCGCCAGGGTGTCGGCGGTCTCGAAGTCCTGGATGTGCTGGACGACCCACGAGTCGGCACCGGCCTCGTGCAGCTGGCGGGCGTGGTCGCGCAGCCGCTCCAGCGAGCGGCCGCGAGTGCGGACCCGTTCGATCGGGGTGATCTCGCGGTCGATCGTGAGGATCGGCTTGATCTTCAGGGCGCCGCCGATCCAGGCGCTGGCGCCGCCGATGCGGCCGCCGCGGCGCAGGTACTCGAGGGTGTCGACGGCGAAGCGCATGGTCAGGGTCTCCCGGACCGCGCGGGCCGCGGCCAGGGCCTCCTCGGGGCCGCCGCCGGCCGCGACCGCGGCGCTCGCCGCCAGCACGCAGAGGCCGCTGGCGCCGCAGGCCATTTCGGAGTCGTAGAGGTGCAGCCGCTCGCCGCCGCGGTCCTCGGCGATCAGCCGCTCGCGCGCCTGCACCGCCGCCTCGTAGGTGCCGGAGATCCCCGAGGAGATGTGGATCGAGACGACCTCCCGACCTTCCTCCAACAGCGGCTCCCAGACCGCCAGGAAGTCGCCGATCGACGGCTGCGAGGTGGTCGCCCCTTCGGTCGAAGCCCGCAGGCGCTCGTAGAACGCGGCGTAGTCGCTGACCTCGGCCTCCGGCTCCTGCTCGCCGTCGATCGCGACGTAGAGGCTGATCGCGCGGATGTCCCGCTCGGCCAGCAGGTCGGCAGGGAGGTAGGAAGTCGTGTCGCAGACGATTGCGGTATCGGCGGGCCCGGTCACCGCGTTCGATTCTTCCAAACGGGCCGCTTCGCGGAGGCGCCCCCGCCGCGCGGTCGGGTAGCCGCCGCCGCACCGCTACACTTTGTGAAGTGACCGATACGCCAGAGACCGCAATCGTCCTCAGCGACAAAGCCGTTGAGAAGATCGGCGAGCTGCTCGGCAGCCAGGACGCCGGCGAGCAGGCCCTCCGGGTCGCCGTCCGCGGCGGCGGCTGCTCGGGCTTCCAGTACGCGCTCGCCTTCGACAGGCCGAAGGACGACGACCACGTCTTCGAAGCCGAGGGCGTCTCCGTCGTCGTCGACAAGGTTTCGATGCAGTTCGTGTTCGGTTCGGAAGTCGACTACGTCGAGGGGCTTCAAGGAGCGGGCTTCCAGGTCAATAACCCGAACGTTGTTGCGGCTTGCGGATGTGGCTCTTCTTTCCAGGTGAAAGAGGATGCCCCGCCCGTGACTGCGTAGCGCGGACGCTGCAAACCGGCGCATCTCGCGCGCCTCGGTCGACCTGAGGGCTATTCGATCTGGAGTGGGGGGGACTGCGCCGGCGGGCCGTCCTGAGCCGCCGCGGGTGCTGGGACTGCTGCCGCGGTCGGCTGCTCGATGCCGAGCAGGTCGGCTAGCTCGCCGTTCTCGAACATCTCCTCGACGATGTCGGCGCCGCCGACCAGCTCGCCGTTGACGTAGAGCTGGGGGAAGGTCTGCCAGTCGGCGATCTCGACGGTGACTTCACGCAGCGGCTGCAGCGCCGGCAGCACGTCGATCGCGCCGTACTCGGCGCCGAGGGCGTCGAGGGTCTGAACCACTCGCATCGAGAAGCCGCAGCGCGGCGCATCCGGGGTGCCTTTCATGAACAGCAGCACCGGGTTGGCGGTGATCAGCTCTTCGACTTTGGACTTCAGTTCTTGGTCGGCCATGGGCCGAAGACTAGCCAGTCGGGATCGTCGGCTTATCGGCGGCCAAGGCTAGAGCTGGGTTGCCAGGAGAGTCGCCAAGATCCCGAGCATCGCGGCGAGGAGGCCGACGAAGGCGGCGAAGAGTCCGCCGCCGACGAGCAGGATCGTGTGTTGAAGCGCGTCGATGCGATCGCTCAGCGTGCTGACGCGACCGTTGAGGTCGTCGAGTCGCGAGTCCGTCCAGGTCGAGCGCATCCAGCTCATGCCTCCAGGCTAGGGAGAAAAGTCATACGCGTGGTGCGCGAAAGTGTAACTTATTGTCTGCCTACCGCAAAGTGCGGCGACGGTGTTAGGCCGAGACGCTGGTCTTCACCGACAGCGCGTGGATCGTGCCGTCGTCGAAGCGCGGTTTGACCGCCGCCTTGACCAAGCGGTGCTGTTCGATCCGCGAGAGGCCGTCGAACTGGGGGGCGGTGATCTCGGCGCGCAGGTGCTGGCCGCCGCCGTCTTCGTCGAAGACCTCGACCGCGGCGCCGGGCAGCGCCGCCTCGATCATCTCCCGCAGCTCGTTGAGGTCGACGGGCATCGCGCTCAGCCAGCCAGTTTCTCGCCGACGGAGGAGAGCATGTCCTCGACCTTGACGAACTTGACCCGGGGGCGGCCGTGGGGCTCGCCGCGGCCGACCTCGGCCGAGTCGATCGCCTGCCAGTCCTCGAAGGTGACGTAGCGGACGCCGCGCTCGGTCAGCAGCGCCTCGACCGCCTCGGGCTCAGGCTTGGTCGGCTCCAGCAGGGTTCCGGCCTCGACGTCGGCGAAGAGGTGCCGGACCGTCTCCAGGGCGTCTTTCTTGTTGGTCCCGATCACGCCCGACGGGCCGCGCTTGATCCAGCCGGCGGTGTAGTGGCCGACCTTGTGGCCGCCGTCGTGGGAGTCGAGCACGCGGCCTCCCTCGTTGAGGATCAGGCCGCGCTTCTGGTCGAAGGGAACGCCTTCGATCGGGATCCCGGTGTAGCCGACCGAGCGCAGGACCAGGCCGCACTCGAGCTCTTCGCGCTCGCCGGTGTCGCGGGCGCGCAGGGCGCCGTCCTCCTCGACCAGCTCGTTGCGTCCGACGACGATCGATTCGACCTTGCCGTCGCCCTTGATCTCGACCGGGGAGGCGAGGAAGCGCAGGACGATCCGCTGCTTCTTGCCCTGCGGGGCCCGGGCCGCGAACTCCTTCAGCGTCTCGACGTTGACCCGGGTGGTCTTGTCGACCTCGTCGGACTCGAGGTAGGCCTGGCTGGCCGGGTCGAGCTCGACGTCGGCCGGGTCGACGACCACGTCGGCGTCCTCCATCTCCCCGAGCTCGCGAATCTCCGGGTTGGTGAAGGCCGCCTGGACCGGGCCGCGACGGCCGAGCACGACGATCTCCTCGATCTGCTTCTGGTCGAGCAGCTCGATCGCGTGGTCGGCGGTGTCGGTCTGGCGCAGCTCGTGGTCGGTCAGAGCCAGCATCCGGGCGACGTCCATCGCCACGTTGCCGTTGCCGATCACCACGGCACGCCCGCTGGAGAGGTCGAAGTCGTCCTCGGCGTAGTCGGGATGGGCGTTGTACCAACCGACGAAGGCGGTGGCGGCGTGGCTGCCGGGCAGCTCCTCGCCGGGAATGCCGAGCGAGCGGTCGGTCTCGCAGCCGACCGTGAAGACGATCGCGTGGTAGAGCCCTTCGAGCTCCTCGACTTCGATGTCGCGACCGACCTTGACGTGGCCGAAGAAGCGGAAGCCGTCGCGGGCCGCGGTTTTCTCGTAGACGCGGATCACCGACTTGATCTTCGGGTGGTCGGGCGCGACGCCGCCGCGGACCAGGCCGAAGGGGGTGGGGAGGCGGTCGAAGAGGTCGACCTGGGCGTGCAGGTCACCGTCTTTGAGGATGTGCTCGGCGGCGTAGAAGCCGGAGGGGCCGGCGCCGACGATGGCGACCCGAAGGGGGTTCTCTGCGGTTCCCGGCTTGCTCATGCGGCCCGCAAGGATAGGGAACGGCGCCTGGCGGCCGGGGCGCGCGCCGGCCCGGTCAGGCGAGTGGGGCGGCGACGGCGCTTGGGGTGCCGTCGAGGGCGTCGAGCGCCTTGCCGACCGACATCGCCACGCAGGTGAAGATCGGCGTCTCCGACTCGGTGTACTCGCTCGACTCGGTCGGCCGCAGCTCGTTCACCAATTCGAGGAAGACCCCCGGGTCGTCGCCCTCGAAGCAGACGACGAACTCCTGGTCGTCGATCCCGTATGAGTAGGTGGTGTTGATCGAGATGTCCGGGTAGCGACGGCCGACCTCGATGTGGCTTTTCATGATCCGCCCGCGCTCGGCCGGGTCGAGCCCGTACCAGCGCCGCTGCTTGACCATCGGGTAGAGGAAGAGGTACTTGCGCTCCGAGGTGCAGATCTCCGGCCGCGCGTTCTCCTCCGAGTAGGGCGAGCGTTTGGTCATCGACAGGTACGAGTAGGGCGTCTCGCACCATTTCGCCAGGCCACTCTGGCCGAGAACCACATGGAAGGTGTGGATGTCGTCGAGGTTTGCGCTCTGGCTGAGCAGCACCAGGTCAACGTCGCCCCGCGTACCTATGGTTGAGTAGGCGCGCAGCGAGCGGTCGACCCCGAAGTCCTCGCAGGCGGCGAGGAACTCCTGCTTGTCGGCCGCGCGCAGCTCCGGATCGCGACGACGCCATGCTGGATCGACCTTGAAGAAAGAGAACTTGGCGAAAGTCCGGTCGGCCATTCTGGTGACGATAGCGGCCTGCGCGCTACTGCTTCCGGCCTCGGCCCAGGCGCACGCCACCAAGAGATTCTTCGTTCCGGCGGCCGGAACCGCGGCCGTGCTGGCCTGGTTGCCGCCGGGAACCACCGTCGGTCAGCTCGCCGCCGCGGGCTTTGCGCCGGGCCTGATGAGTGCCGGCCTCGGAACGGTGCCCCCCGAACAGACCTATCTGGATGTCGGGCAGGGAAACCGCGTCTTCGACTCGCTCTACGGCGAATCGCTGCGGCCGCTTGGGGAGTCAGCCTGCGAGCCGTGGTTGGAAGCGGCCCGCCAGCGAGCGGAATCGGCTCCGTCGGAAATCGAACCGGGCCTGCTGGTGGAAGAGCTGTGGGGAGGTCAAGCGGCGGTGATCGCCTACGACGGGCCCACCTGCGAGCTCGGGATCCAGAACGGAACCGGTCTCGGCCCGGACGCTCGCGGCGTCTTCCGGGTCGGCTCGGCGGCCTTGAAACGAGCGCAGCAGCTGGTCCGCCAAGCGCATCGGTCCGACTTGGTGATCGCGATTGCCCGGCCGACCGGGCGCTCCGACGCGCCGTTGCCGATCGGGGTCGCCGGATCCGGTTTCGACGGCGACCTCACCTCCGACAGCACCCGGCTCGACGGCTACGTGCTCTCGACCGACGTCGCGCCGACGATCCTCGACCACTTCGGCATCGAGGTCCCCTCGCAGATGTCGGGCCAGCCGATCCGCTCGGAGGGGAGCGTCGACGTCGCCGGGATCGAATCGCTTGGCGCCCGGATGGCGGTCATCTCCCATCGCCGCGGTCCGGTGATCGGCCTCAGCTTGCTCGCCTGGCTGCTCGTCGCGGTGCTGGCGATCGCGCTTTCGCGCGGTGCCTGGGCGCGTCCGACGGTGCGCCTGCTCGGCCTCGCCGTCGTCTACCTGCCGCTGGTGCTGCTCGCGGGCGCGGCGCTCGAACCGGGGGAGGGGCCGGAAACGCTGCTGGTGGCGCTGGGCGCGCCGGCGCTCGCGGCGCTCACTCTGGCGGCGCTGCGCGACTATCGGGCCCTTGCGGTCGCGGCGGGGCTCACCGTTCTCGCCTACGCCGCCGACATGATCGCCGGCTCGCCCCTGACCGCGCTCTCGCTGCTGGGGCCGAACCCGGAGCTGGGCGTGCGCTTCTACGGGATCGGCAACGAGCTCGAGGCGCTGCTCGCGGTGCTGGTCGTCGGCGGGATCGGCGCCGGGCTCGCCGGCTTCGCCCCGCGCGCGGGCCAGCGACGCTCGGCGATCGCCTTCCTCGCGATCGGCCTGGTTGCGGCGCTGATCTTCGCCGCCGGTCGCTTCGGCGCCGACGTCGGCGCCGCGATCGTCTTCCCGGTTGGTGCCGTCGTCGCCGCGGTCACGGTCGCCGGACGACGTCGCCACGCGGTCCTGCTGGTCGTCGCCGTCCCCTTTGCGATCCTTGCCCTGCTGGCGCTGATCGATCTCCTCTCCGGCGCCAACGCCCACCTCACCCGCTCGGTCCTCGACGCCGGCGGCCTCCGCTCCCTCGGCGACGTCGCCCAGCGGCGCCTGCAGCTCTCGGTCGACAGCTTCGGCCGGCCGATCCTGCTCGCCTTCCTGCCGCTGCTGATCGCCCTCGTCGCCCTCGCCGTCTGGCAGCGCGACCTCATCTCATCCTGGGTCCAGGGCCGCCCGGCGATGCGTGCAGCCCTGCTCGGGGCCGTCGTCGCCACTGTCGTCGGCACTCTCGCCAACGATTCCGGCGCTCTCCTGCTCGAGATCGGCGCCGCCTATCTCCTCGTCTTCCTCGGCTGGGCTTGGACCGAGTCGCGCACTTCTGCCCCAAAAGCGTAGACAAAACATTACAATCTGCGCACCACAGTTGCGATTTTCTTCCCTAGCCTGGAGGGCATGGAGGCGATGCGATCGACCTGGACCGACGAGCGACTCGACGACGGCTTCAGCCGCGTCGATCAGCGCTTCGACGAGGTCGATCGGCGTTTCGGCGAAATGGTCGGCGAAGCCGATCGACGATTCAACGAGGTCAATCGCCGCTTCGACGAGGTGATCAATGAAGCTGATCGACGATTCAAAGAGGTCGATCGGCGTTTCGACGAAGTGGATCGGCGATTTGCGCGAGTCGACGCGCGGCTCGATCTGCTCACGGCCGAGGCGATCGCGCTCCGTCGGGACTTGAACGCGGGCTTCGAAGCAATGAACCGGACGCTGGTGCGGCTCGGTTGGGGCCTCGGATTCTCGATGTTCTTCGTGCTGCTGACGGCCTTCCTGGCCGCCCGCTGAGCTACCCTTATCGGCTACGTGCGAATCGGGCTCGTCTCGCCATATTCCTGGTCCTACCGGGGAGGCGTAAACCAGCACGTCGAGGCGCTTGCCGAGGAGTTCATCGGTCGCGGCCATGACGTTCGTGTTCTCGCTCCCTACGACCCGCCTGGGCGGGTCAGTCGCGCCACGCATCGTGCCGCCGCGGAACCGCGGGAGCTGGCCGATTACGTGGTGCCGTTGGGGCGCACCTTCGGGTTCGGCGCCAACGGGGCGGTGTCCAACCTCTCGGCTACGCCGGGGGCCGGCTACGTGGCGCCGCGGCGGGCGGTGCGGAAGGGCGAGTTCGACGTCCTCCACGTTCACGAGCCGCTGGCCCCGCTGGTCGGCTGGAACGCGGTGCTCGGCTCCGGTGAGACCCCGGTCGTCGGGACTTTCCACGCCTACTCGACCAAGCCGCTGCCCAACCGGATCGCCAGTGCGGCCGGCGCGCGGCGGATGTTCAACCGACTCTCCGCCCGGATCGCCGTCTCCGAGGCGGCTGCCTGGACCGGCCGGCGCTGGTTTGGCGGCGAGTACACGATCATCCCCAACGGCGTCGACGTCGACGCGGCGCCGGCCTGGCCCTCGCCAGCTGGCGAGGAGCTGAAGATCCTCTTCGTCGGTCGCCCCGAGGAGCGCAAGGGTCTGCCGATCCTGCTCACCGCCTTCGGCGCCCTGGTCGAGCACGTGCCCTGCCGGCTGACCGTGATCGGGGCCGAGGAGGACGACGTCAAGCGCTTCCTCACCGACCCCGAGCTGATGGATTCCATCGACGTCCACGGCCGCGTCTCCGGCGAGGCCCTGTGGAGCGAGCTGCACGCCGCCGACCTCCTCTGCGCGCCCTCGCTCTCGGGCGAGAGCTTCGGCATGGTCTTGACCGAGGCCTTCGCCGCCGGAACCCCGGTCGTCGCCTCCGGCATCGCCGGCTACAGCGACGTCGTCACCGACGGGGTCGACGGCGTCCTCGTGCCTCCGGCCGACCCGCAGCGGCTCGCCGAGGAGCTGCAGCGCCTGCATCACGAACCGGCGCGGTTGCGGGCGATGGGCGAGGCCGCGCGCCGCAGCGCCCAGCGCTACGCCTGGAGCCGCGTCGCCGACCAGGTGACCGGCGTCTATGAGAAGGCGATGGCGGCACCGCTGCCGCAGACCACCGCCGAGCGCGCCGCCCACTGGGCCGGGCTGCGGCCGGCCGACGGCGGCCCCCGGCGGCCGGCCGAGAAGCTGCCCTCGCTCGACCCGGCCCCGGCCCGGGCCGGCAACCGCGGCCGCGCGATCGCCCGCCGCGCCGCCCTCGGCATCGCCGCGATCCTCGGCATCGGCCTGACCGTGCTCGCCGCCCGCAAGATCGGCGTCGACAACGTGGTCGAAAGCATCGTCCGCTCCGACCTCACCTGGGTCTTAATCGCCTGCGGTCTGATGGCGTCGTCGCTCTTCTTCCGCGCCGCCTCCTGGTACTGGATCGCCCGTGCGGCTCTGCCCAACCGCCCGGTCCGCCGCCGCGACGTCACCTCGGCGACGATGATCGGGGTGCTGATGTCGGCGACCTTGCCGGCCCGCCTCGGCGAGCCGGCCCGCGCCCTGGCGCTCTCGCGGCGGACCGGGCGGATGCGCGAAACCTTCCCGGTGCTGCTGGGAACGCTGGTCTCGCAGACGATGCTGAACATCGTCGCCCTGATCCTGCTCGGCGTGATCATCGTCTCGACCACCCCGCTCTTCCACGAAAGCACCAAACAGATCTTCCTCTTCAGCCTGGTGCCACTGATCCTGCTGGTCGTGGTCATCGTCGCGCCGGTGCTGATGCGTCGCAACGGCAACGGGCGGCTGGCACGGATCGGCGCCGCCATCCACCGTGCGCTGGTGCAGGTGCGGGCCGGCCTCGCCGTCTTTCGCGACCCCCGCTACGGGGTCGCCGCCAGCGCCGCCCAGCTGACCGCCTGGGCGATCCAGCTCGCCGCCTGCTGGGCGCTCCTCGCCGCCCTCGGTCTCGACCACCGGGCCGGCATCGGTGCCGCCGCCGCGGTCCTCTTCGCCGTCAACGTCACCGCGGTGGTGCCGGCGACGCCGTCCAACATCGGCGTCTTCCAGCTCGCCGTGGTCAGCGTCCTGCACACCGGGTTCGGAATCAGCACCGCCGACGCGCTCGCCTACGGCGTGATCCTGCAGGCGGTCGAGATCGCCACCGCGGTCGCCCTCGGGCTGCCGGCGCTGGTCCGCGAGGGTCTCACCTGGAGCGACCTGCGGGTGCAGGCGCTCTCGACCGCGCCGGTCCGGCTCGAGCCGCAGCCGCCGCGGCGCCAGCAGGAGCGAAATCCCGGCGCCGTCTGAGCTGCTCTCGACTCACCCGCGCAGGCGCGACCCCGCGTCGCCGCCCAGCGTGATCAGTTTCTCCGCTGCGCCGATTCGCCGCCCGCTCCGCTGCACGCGGAAAGTTTCGGCGCCCGAATGCGTATAAGGGCGGTCACTACTAAAAAACTCTCTCGTACTCGATTAGGATCGCGGTGGGAGTTTGTTCGCACATCCCAAGGCGGGCTCTCCCCTGGATCTGCGAGGGGCCAGGTCGGCGTCGATCCCCATCCACCGGCGCCGACCGGCCCACTCGCTCAGTCCTCGAGCGGTGGTCGGAGATGAACTCGGAACGGCGACTCAGGCGGAGGCGGCGTCGCCAGCCGGTGCCGGCGAAGTGGCGGGCGCCTCGTCGCCGCCCGCCTCGGCCTCCGGATCTTCCTCGGGGGGGAGGCCGCGGCCACGGTCGGTGCCGGCGATCAGCTCGTCGCCAACCTTTTCCTCGGGGATGAAGCCGGACTTCATGCCGAAGTAGACGGCCTGTGGGTGATGGGCGACGATCGCCACCGTCGACTGCTCGGGCATCACCGCGAAGCCATCGGAGAGGGTCATCCCGATCTCCTCCAGCTCCAGCAGGCGCCAGACCTTCTCGTGCTCGGACTGGTCCGGGCAGGCCGGGTAGCCCCAGGAGTAACGGCGGCCCTGGTCGGGGTCGATGCCGAGGTCCGAGCGGACCTTGGAGTGCATCCACTCGGCAGATCCCTCAGCCGCCTGGACGCCGATTCCATGCACGTAGTACTGCTCGGTCACCTCGCCGTCGCGGCCCAGCTGGTCCATCAGTTCGGTCACCTCGGCACCGACGGTCACGCCCTGGAGGGCGACCACGTCGCGTTCGCCGGAGTCGAGCGGGCGGTAGAAGTCCGCCAGGCAGATGCGGTCGTGCTTCGGCTGGCGCGGGAAGACGAGGCGCTCGAGCTCGACCTCGGGGTTCTCGGGGTCGAAGACGACCAGCTCGTTGCCGTCCGAGTTGCAGGGGAAGTAACCGAGTCGGCCGCGGGGGTGCAGGTAGCTCGCTTCGCTCCACATCCGCTCGAGGCGCGGTGCGAAGCCCTCGTCCTCGCCGTGGCCCTCGACCAGTTGGCGCCAGGCCTCGCCCTTCACGCCTTTGCCGCCCCAATGGAGCTTGAAGAGGACGTGGCGGTCGAGGTGGGGGTAGACGTCGTCGAGCGTCACCGGCACCTCGCGCACGCCCCAGAACGGCGGCGCCGGGATCGGCACGTCGGTGCGCGCCGCCGAGCGCGCGCTGGAGTCGGTGACCGGCGGCCCGTCGTCGACCTCGACCACCTTCTCGCGCAGTTTCTTCGCCTCGCCCTGGATTCGCTCGACCAGTGCCGCGCGGGTATCGGCGTCGACCAGGGCGTCCATCGTGTCGAGTCCCTGGAAGGCGTCCTTGCAGTAGAAGACGCCGGGCTCGTAGACCTCGTCGGATTCCTTGCCCTTCGGGTAGAGGACGCGGCGGCCGAAGTCACGGTTGATCGCGGCGCCGCCGATCAAGACCGGGAAGCCGAGGTCGCGCTGGTGCAGCTCGGCGATGCAGGTCGGCATCTGCTTCGAGGTCGAGACGAGGAGCGCCGAGAGGCCAATCGCGTCGGCCTCGTGTTCGACCGCGGCCTCGATGATCGCGTCGACCGGGACCTGCTTGCCGAGGTCGATCACCGTGTAGCCGTTGTTGGTGAGGATCGTGTTGACCAGCGACTTGCCGATGTCGTGGACGTCGCCGAAGACGGTCGCGATCACGACCTTGCCCTTGGTGTGGCCGTCGATCCGGTCGAGGTAGTTCTCGAGCTGCGCTACGGCCCGCTTCATCACTTCCGCCGACTGCAGGACGAACGGCAGGATCAGTTCGCCGGCGCCGAATTTGTCGCCGACCTCCTTCATCGCCGGCAGCAGCACCTCGTTCAGCGTCGGGACGGCTTCGATTTTCTCCACCGAGCGATCGACCCACTCCTCGACCCCGTCCTTCTTGCGGCGCAGGATGTGCCAGTGCAGGGCCTCCTCGGGCTCCATTCCCGCGGTCGGGTCGGCCGCCTCGGCGTCCTCCTCTTCGCCCTTGGACTCGAAGTGGGCGATGAACCTCTCCAGCGCGTCCTCGCGGCGGTTGAAGACGAGGTCGTCGGTCAGCTCGCGCTCCTCGTCGGGGATCTCGCCGTAGGGGGTGATGTGGTTCGGGTTGACCATCGCCAGGTCGAGCCCGGCCTCGACGCAGTGGTGGAGGAAGACCGAGTTGAGCACCGCCCGCGGCCGCGGGCTGACCCCGAAGGAGACGTTGGAGACTCCGAGCGAGGTCTTGACGCCAGGGATCTCCGCCTTGAGGCGGCGGATCCCCTCGATCGTCTCCACCGCCGAGGGCCGCCACTCCTCGTCGCCGGTGGTCAGCGTGAAGGTGAGCAGGTCGAAGATCAGTGCCTCGGGCGCCAGGCCGTGCTCGCCGCAGGCGATGTCGACGATCCGTTGTGCGATCTCCACCTTGCGATCGGCCGTCTTCGCCATCCCGACCTCGTCGATCGTCAGCGCGATCAGCGCCGCTCCGTGGGCCTTCGCCAGCGGCACCACTACATCGGCCTTGTCGCGGCCGGCCTCGAGGTTGATCGAGTTGACGATCGCCCGGCCGGGAATCTGCTCGAGCGCGGCCTGGATCACCTCGGGCTCGGTCGAGTCGACCTGGATCGGCGAGGGCTGGGTCAGCGAGATCCGCTTCACCACCGCGCCCATCTGCTCGTCCTCGTCCTGGCGCTCGGTCAGCGCGACGCAGACGTCGAGCACGTGGGCACCGCCTTCGACCTGGTCTTCGGCGACCTGGACGAGGCCGTCGTAGTCGTCGGCCAGCAGCATCTCCTTGGCTTTTTTCGAACCCTGCGAGTTGACCCGCTCGCCGACCAGGGTCGGCCGCGGCTCCTGCACCAGCGGGGTTGAGGTCATCATCGAGGAGACCTCGATCGGGCCGGGGGCGGGGCGCGGCTTGGCCTCGCGGCGCTCGCCGATCCGTTCCCGGATCGCCCGGATGTGGTCGGGGTCGGTGCCGCAGCAGCCGCCGACGATGCCGACGCCGTAACGCTCGACGAACTCGCCGAGGCTGGCGGCGAGCGGCTCCGGCTTTTCGGGAAAAATCGTCTCGCCGTCGGGCCCCTGCAGCGGCAGGCCGGCGTTGGGGATGCAGTGGACAGGTACGGGCGAACTTTCGCCGAGGAAGCGGATCGCGTCGCGCATGTCCTCCGGCCCGGTCGAGCAGTTGAGACCGAGGACGTCGACGTCGAGCGCCGTCATCGTCGTCAGCACCGACTGGATGTCGGTGCCGAGCAGCATCTTGCCGCCGTTCGGCAGCAGCGAGACGCTGATTTGGATCGGCAGCGTGCGGCCGGTCTGCTTGAACGCCTCGCGGGCGCCGAAGACGGCGGCCTTGACCTCGAGGATGTCCTGCGCGGTCTCGATGATGATCAGGTCGGCGCCACCGTTGACTAGGCCGCTCGCCTGCTCGGCGAAGACCTCGGCGAGGCGGGCGAAGGAGATGTCCCCGAGGGTCGGGTCGGTGGAAGCCGGAAGGAAGCCGGTCGGGCCGATCGAGCCGGCGACGAAGCGATCCTCGCCCGCCGCCTTGCGGGCGATTTCCGCAGCCTTGGTGTTGATCTCGAGCGTGTGCTCGCCGAGGCCCCACTCTTCGAGCTTGATCCGCGAACCCTGGAAGCTGTCGGTCTCGACCACCTCCGCGCCGGCCTCCAGCATCGAGGCATGAACCCCCTCGATCACGTCCGGCCGGTTCAGCACGAGCGCCTCGTGGCATTTGCCGGCGAGGCCGCCGTAGTCCTCCTGGGTCAGCTCGAACTGCTCGAGGGTGGCGCCCATCCCGCCGTCGAAAACGACGACCCGCTCGTTTACCGCCTCTATGTAGTCACGTTCAGCCACGAACCCTGGAGGTTAAAGGGCGCGGGCATCGTCCTTAAGCACCCCTTTCGCAGCTCAGCCCTTGAGACCGAGGCGGCGTTTCCAGTCGCGAGCGTTGACGGCTTGGGTCATTTTGGCGATCAGGCCGCGGCGGACGCGGGTGTAGGGGTACCAGGTCGGTTCGCGCTTACCGGCGAAGCGGGTGATCACCAGGGACTCGGTGCGGCAGAACTTCTTGATCCCCTGGGCACCGTGCCGGTAGCCGATCCCCGACTCCTTCCAGCCGCCCATCGGCACGTCGCTGGCGAAGTAGTTGACGAGGACGTCGTTGACGTTGACGGCGCCGCACTCGACCCGGCGGGCGACCCGCTCGGCGTTCTCCTTGGAGCCGAAGACCGAGCCGGAGAGGCCATAACGGGTGTCGTTGGCGAGGCTCAGCGCCTCCTCGGCGTCACGCGCCTTCATCACCCCGACCACCGGGCCGAAGGTCTCATCGCGCATCACCTTCATCGAGTGATCGACGTCGACCAGCACCGTCGGTTCGAAGAAGTCTCCGGGGCCCGCGACGCGCTTGCCGCCGGTCAACGCGCGGGCGCCGTTGGCGAGGGCGTCCTCGACCTGGTCCTCGACCACGCCGATCTGGTTCGGCGAAGTCATCGCGCCGACGTCCATCGGGGCGCGAGCGTCGTCGGAGCCTTGCCGCAGGCCCTCGACCTCCTTGGTCAGCTTGGCGACGAACTCGTCGTAGGCGGGCTCCTCGACGTAGATCCGCTCGACCGAGATGCAGACCTGGCCGGAGTTGAACATCCCGCCCCAGGCGGCCGCGTTGGCGGCGCGGTCGAGGTCGGCATCGCGAAGGACGATCATCGGATCCTTGCCGCCGAGCTCGAGGCTGACCGGGGTCAGCGACTCGGCGGCGCGCGTCATCACTTTCCGGCCGGTGCGGTCGGAGCCGGTGAACTGGACGAAGTCGGCGGCATCGACGAGGGCGCCGCCCGTCTCGCCGATTCCCTGGACGACATCGAAGACGTCCGGCCCGCCGATCTCGCGCTTCCACGCCTCGACCACCTCGGCGAGTCCGAGTGGGGTGAACTCGGAGGGCTTGACGACGACCGCGGCGCCGGCCATCAGCGCCGGAATCGCATCTCCGAGCGAGAGAATCAGCGGGAAGTTCCAGGGGCTGATGATGCCCACGACCGGATACGGCCGGTACTGGACCCGCAGCTTCTTCGAGGCCAGCAGCGGCGAGTGCGGACGGACGCTCTCCTCGCCGATGAAGCGGGCCGCCTGGGTGCCGTAGAAGTTGATCGTGTCGGCCAGGTAGGCCGGCTCGTTGGCGGCGTCGGCGCGGACCTTGCCGGTCTCCCGCTGCATCGTGTCGAGGATCCGGTCCTGGTTGTCGAGGATCCAGTCGCGCAGCTTGCCGAGCCAGTGGTAGCGGCCCTCGATCCCCATCGCCTCCCAGTCGGGTTGCACCGCACGGACGCGGGCGACCGTCGCCGCCACCGCCTCCGGGCCGTCGACCTGCAGCTGGGCGATCGTCTCTCCGGTCGCCGGATTGAGTACCTTGAGCCGCTCGGCCTCCGCCGCCGTGCCGTTCGCCGCCTGCGTCTCCACCGTGCCGCTCTCCACCCCGTGCTCCCTTCGTCCGACCCCGATTGGCTGGTCGGCCAAGGGTACTCCGCTACTCCTCGGCGATCGCGAAACCGCCGGGGGAGGGGTGGCCCGGGCGCCAGCGGACGCCTTCGAGCAGCGCCGCGGGGGAGACGCCGAGCCCACCCGCGAGCTTGACCAGGGTGTCGACCCGCGGCATTCGCTTGCGGCTCTCGATCAGGCTGACGACGCTGCGGTTGACGGAGGCGCGGGCGGCGAGCTCCTCCTGGCTCAGCCCGGCGGCCTGCCGGCGGCGGGCGAGATTCTCGGCCAGGCGCTCGGCGACGTCGACGGGCGCAACCTCATCTGTCTGGCAGTCAAAGGTCACCTATGTTCAAGCCGGTGACAAAACGTTACATTTACCGGCAACAGCGGAGCCCTGACGATGCCGACCCCCGATTTCGAGCCCACCCTGCAACTCGCCGAGAACGTCGAGCGACTGCGCAAGCAGAAGAAGATGTCGCTCTCGCGGATCGCCGCCAGGGCAAAGATCCACCGCACCCACGTCAGCCTGATCCTGCGTGGCAAACGCACGCTGCGGCTCGACACCTTCGTCCGTCTTGCCGGCGCCCTCGAGGTCAGTCCCGGCGACCTGATCGCCGGCATCACCTGGAACCCGGACGCCAACGAAGGCGAGGGCGCCTACGAGTACCCGGACGGCCGGCCCTCGCGCCCGCGTCCGAAGCACGACGACTGAGCCGGCGGCCCCGCCTGCTGGGATCGGCGGTCGAGCCGGAGTCAAAGGACGGTGGCGATTACGACGGCGGCCAGAGTGAAGAACCCGGCGGCCAGCGCCCCGACCATCACCCGAACCAAGCCGTCGCTCCGGGCGATTTGCTGAGCGTTGCTTTCGTCGATCCGCGCGGTCAGCTGGGCGTGGCTCTTGTCGATCCGCGCGATCAGCTGAGCGTTGCTCTTGTCGATTCGCGCGGTCAGCTGGGCGTTGGATTCATCGATCCGCGCCGCCAGTTCGCGGAAGCCCTCTCTCATTTCCCCGCGCAGGAGGCGGCTGTCCTCGCGCAGTTCGGAGATCTCGCTCTTCGCCTTCCTGCGGGTGTCCCTCATCTCGGAGCGCACCGCTGCGAATTCGTCTTTCATCTCGGTCCGCGCCGACGCGAATTCGCCTTTCGCGGAGGTGAAGCCGTCTTTCGTCTCCTTGTGGACCGAGCTGGTCTCGGATTTGAGCTCGGCGCGGAACTCGCGGCGGAGGCTGTCGAGGTCGGTGTGGACGCGGGCGAAACCGTTGTCGACCTGGCGGGAGAGGTCGTCCATACGCTCGTCGGTCCAGGTCGATCGGGTCACCGCGGTCATGGTGCCACTGTAGACAAAAAGATGCAACATGTGGCGCGCTGATTGCGGCGTATTCGAGGAATTCCGGTTGCGGAAACGGGGCGTCCGAGGGACGGTGGTGACGGCGGGCTAGCGCTCGACGATGCGGTAGACGGGGCCTTCGGTCGAGCAGACGTAGAGGTGGCCCTGATCGTCTTCGCCGAAGGAGCTGGGCCCGTCGACGTGGAGGCCGAGTCTGAGCTCGTCGCTGGCGCCGTGTAGGTGGGGGACGAGGCTGCGCAGTTCGCCCTCGCAGTAGTCGGCGTAGACGTAGCGCTTGTAGAGCGAGCGGAGGGATTTGTCGCGGACGACGTAGCCGCCGATGATCGAGCAGCTGCCGTCGCGTTCGTGCGAGTAGGCGTAGATCGGCTTCGTCGTCCCTCCCGGGTTCGGGGTGCCGCTGCTTTCTTCGGTGTAGGGCTTGAAGCCCTCGAGCGCGTCCCAGCCGAAGTTGGCGCCGCTGGCGCCGGCGACGGTCGTGTAGTCGACCTCCTCGTACTTGTTCTGGCCGACGTCGCCGATGATCAGCCGCGGCCCCTTGGCGCTGACCGTGTCGAAGGAGAAGCGGAAGGGGTTGCGGAGGCCGTAGCTGTAGATCTCGTCGCGGCCGGGCTTACCGACGAAGGGGTTGCTCGGCGGCACCGTGTAGGGCTGGCCGCCGGAGGGCCGCGGGTCGATTCGCAGCAGCTTCCCCAGCAGCACCCCTTTGTTCTGAGCGTTGTTCGGCGGGTCGCCACCGGAGCCACCGTCGCCGGTGCCGAAGAAGAGGTCGTTGCCGAGGAACTGCAGCTGGCCGCCGTTGTGGTTGGCGTTGACCGGGTGGGGGATTTCAATCACCTTGCGACGGCTCGACGGGTCGGCGGCGGTCGCCGAGGCGCGCTTGTATTCGTCGATCCGGATGTTGCCCTTCGGAGTCGTGTAATAGACGTAGAAGCTGCCGCTCTGGGCGTAGTCGGGCGCGAAGGCGACCGAGAGCAACCCGCGCTCCCCTTCGAAGGAGATCTGACCGGAGATGTCGAGGAAGGGCTTCGCCAGCCGCTTGCCGTTCTTCAGCACGACGATCCTGCCGGGCTGCTCCACCACGAACAGCAGTTGCGAGAAGCCAGGGGCGCCGGCGACGTAGGTCGGGGTTTCGAAATCGCCGACCTTCTTCAGGGCCAACCTGCCGCCGGGCCGTTGAGCGGAGGTGGTTTCGCGCGCACCCTCAGCGGGGGATTCGACTTCGCCAGACGCGGTCGCACCGCTGGTTGAATCTGCCGAGCCGCAGGCGGTGACGGCCAAGGCCAGCAACAGAGCAAGCAGGGGGATCGAGATCCGGCGGCGGGTCATTTCCCGCCTTGCTTCTTACCCTTCTGCGGGATTTCGACGATTTCGCCGCTGTCGGTGACTTCGGTTTCTGGCGTTTCCGCCGTCACTTCGGCGACGAAGGTGCCGCCGGGGGCGACGCCGCCCTTGGTCTTCGCCTTGGCTTCTCCGCTGAGGCCGGCGTCGACGCCGTAGCGCAGCGTGTACTTGCCCTGGCGCACCGCGCTCAGCTTCCAGACCGCCGCCCGGCTTTCGCCCGGCTTCAGCGCCCCGAAGTCGAAGGTCTTCGGGCTCGAGGTCGTATAGCCGCCCTTTTCGTCTTTGCCTTCTTCCTGCGGATAGCCGGCGGCCAGGACCCAGACCGGGCGATCGGACTGGGCGAGGCCGGCGGTTTCGTCGTGGACGCCGAACGGCAGCGAGGAGTCCTCACCCGCCTTGCCGGCGATCCCGAAGGTGACGGTCAGCGCCGGCACCGTCCGCTTCCCCTGGTTGGTGAAGCGCAGCTTCAGCAGCGAGGTCTGGCCGAGCCGCTGCATTGGCGGGAAGCTGGCCGAGTCGACCGCCACCCGAAAAGTGCCGGTGGGCTCGTTCGAGTCGGCGGACGATTCGCCGCAGGCGGATAGTGCCGCCGCCGCGACCAACACCGCCAGCCCGGCGACGGCCGCGCGGAGGCGGACGCTCCGGGAATGTCTCCAGGTCCCCCGCAAAGCGGAGCGAGCCTACCATTCCCTTCCGCTGCTCCTGAGCGGTTTTGCGGCCACACGCCGCGGTTAGCCGGATCTCAACACAACCCACGCATTAAGGGCTGACCCATCTTCTAGACTCCGGCTCAGCAGTGGGGTGCCGCGCTCGGGTGCGTGGCTCGACGGAGGAGCTGATGGTCGGAACCGCAGTGAATAGGGCGTTCGGGCCCGCACGGTCTTTGTTCGAGCAGGTGGGGGAGATGATGATCCTCACCGCTCGCACGATCGCTTCGGCGGTCCGACCGCCGTATCCCTACGGCGAGGAGTTCATCGGCCAGTTCCTCTTCGCCCTGCAGCTCTGCTGGTTTCCGCTGCTGGTCTCGACCGTGGCCTTCGGCTTCGGCGCCCCCGGCCTGCAGGCAGCCAACTTCCTCTCGCTGTTCGGCGCTCTCGACCGTCTCGGCGGCTTCTTCGTCCTCGCTTCGATCCGCGAGTTCGCCCCCTTCGTCACCGCTGTCGTCGTCGCCGGCGTCGCCGGCACCGCGATCACCGCCGACCTCGGCGCCCGCAAAATCCGCGAGGAGCTCGACGCCCTGCAGGTGCTCGGCGTCGACCCGATCAAGAACCTGGTCGTGCCGCGCTTCCTGGCGCTGATGCTGATTACCGGCCTGCTCGACATCTACGCCCTGGTCTTCGGGATCACCGGCGGCATCCTCACCGAGCTGCTCTACAACCAGCCGCTCGGCGGCTTCTTCGCCACCCTCTTCTCCAATGCCTCGATTACCGACCTCTGGGGCTCGGTGATCAAGTGCACGCTGTTCGGCGCGATCATCGCCGTGGTCTGCTCCTACAAGGGCATGACCGCCTCCGGCGGCGCCGCCGGCGTCGGCCGCGCCGTCAACGAGGCGGTGGTGATCGCCTTCATGGGCGTCTTCGCCTTCAACTACGCCTTCACCCAGACCCTGCTGGCGACCAATCCCGAATTGCAGACGATCAGATGAGGGAACCACGATGAACGCCTGGCTCGAGGTCCCGCGCGGCTGGCTCGACTCCTTCGGCGAGATCGCCCGCTTCTCCAGCCGCGTCGCCGGCCTCGTCTACAGCGGCCGCGTCCTCCGCTTCTTCGGCGAGAGCCTGCGCCAGGCCGGGATCCTGATCCTCGGCTCGGCGATCATCATCTGGGGCCTCGTCTTCATCCTCGGCCTCCAGTGCGGGATCGAGGGCGCCTACCTGCTGCGCGCCCAGGGCGCCCCGGCCTACGCCGGCGTCTTCTCCGCCTGGTGCGACCTGCGCGAGATCATGCCCTACGCCTTTGGCTACATGCTCGCGGCCAAGGTCGGGACCGGGATCGTCGCCGAGCTCGGGGCGATGCGGATCTCCGACGAGATCGACGCGCTCGAGGTGATGGGGGTGCCGCCGGTCACCTTCCTCTGCGCGACCCGCCTGCTCGCCGCCTGGATCACCTTCCCGTTCATGTACCTGGTCGGGATCGGGATCATGTACCTGGCCAGCTACCTGGCGGTGGTCGAACAGATCGGCGACGTCTCCTCGGGCGGCTACTTCCTGATCTTCTGGATGTTCCAGAACCCACCCGACCTGATCTTCAGCCTGATCAAGGGCATGGTGATGGCGACCGCGATCGTGATGGTCGGCTGCTACTACGGCTACACCGCCTCCGGCGGGCCGGTGGGGGTGGGGACCGCGACGGCGAAGTCGATGGTCCTGAACATCGTCTTAGTCCACATCATCGGGATGCTCGGGACCCTGGTCTTCTGGGGCGCCAACCCAAGGGCGCCGATAGGAGGGTGACGCAGTGATCGAGGACGACGCGCGACGCGAAGAAGAGGTGCTGCAGGACGAGGCGGCCGAGTCCGGCGAAGAGACGCCGGAGATCGCCGTCGACCCCCGCGGCGAGGGAGTCGGCGGCACCGAACCGGCGCCACGCACCAGCGGCAACGAGGGCGACCCATACGTGAGCGAGGACGGCGCCGTGATGGGCCGGGACTTCGTCATCCCCGGGGTCGACCCGACCGAGCACGACCCCTACCGCTTCCACACCGGCCGCAAGCGCGACCACGGTGGCGAGGACGCGATTGAGATCGTCGACCTGGTCAAGCAGTTCGGCCGCGCCCGCATCCTCAACGGCCTCAACCTCGGTCTCCCAGAGGATCAGGTCTCGATGGTGCTGGGCCCGTCTGGCACCGGCAAGAGCGTGCTGATCAAGCACATCGTCGGCCTGCTCTACCCGGACTCGGGCGACGTCCTCGTCCACGGCGAGTCGATCCCGAACATGACCGACGACGAACTCTTCGAGGTGCGCAAAAAGTTCGGCCTGCTGTTCCAGGACGGGGCGCTCTTCGGCTCGATGAACATCTACGACAACGTCGCCTTCCCGCTGCGCCAGCACACCGACAAAGGCGAGGAGGAGATCGGCGAGATCGTCACCCGCCGGCTCAAAGAGGTGGGCCTCTCCGAGGCGACCTACAAGATGCCGAACGAGCTCTCCGGCGGGATGCGCAAGCGCGCCGGCTTCGCCCGGGCGCTGGTCCTGGAACCGGCGATCGTGATGTTCGACGAGCCCGACTCCGGGCTCGACCCGGTGCGTACGGCGCTGCTCTGCGAGCTGATCCGCGAGGTCCACGCCGAGAACGGCGGCTGCTACCTGGTGATCTCCCACGACCTCGGCACCGCGCGGCGGATCGCCGACTTCATCGCCGTGCTGTGGAGCGGCAAGATCGTCGAGTCGGGCCCGAAAGAGGAAGTCTTCGACTCGAGCAACCCGTTCGTCAATCAGTTCCTTCACGCCGACGTCAGCGGCCCGCTCTCGATGGACTGAGCTTTGGGCGGCGTCTTCGCCCGTCTGGCGACGGCGGCCTCGCGGCGTGCCCGCTTCGTCCTCGCCGTTTCGCTGCTGCTCGCGCTTGCGGCGGGGTTCGCCGCGACGCGGATTCCAACCGACGCCGGCGTCGGCACCTTGGTCGACTCCGACGACCCGACCTACCAGGCGACCCAGCAGATCCGTGAGAAGTTCGGCGAAGAACCGGTCGTCGTCCTGGTCCGGGGCGAACTGCCGCAGCTGCTGCTGACCCAGAACATCTTCAAGCTGCTGCGGCTCGAGGGCTGCCTCTCGGGCAAGGTGCCGAAGGGGGCGAAGCCGATACCCGGCGCCTGCACCGAACTGGCGGAAACCGGGGCGGTCGAGTTCGTCAGCGGCCCGGCGACCTTCCTCAACGAGGCGGTGGTCCAGATCGACGCCCAGTTGGAGCGACTCTCGAAGGAAGTGGCGCCGACCGAACTGCGCGAATTCCTCCTCGCCGTCGCCGCCAAGTACGGGATCACCTCGGCGCCGACGATCGACAACGAACAGTTCGTCTCCACCGTCGTCTTCGACCTGGCGCGCGCGCGAGGGACGCCGAAGGCACGGCTCGCCTACCTGTTCCCGAATTCGCACACGGCTCAAATCGTCGTCCGCCTGAAACCCGGCCTGAGCGAATCCGAACGTCACCGGGCGATCGTCCTGATCCAGGACCTGGTCGCCGAAACGACCCCGCGCAAGCAGTGCGCGAGCGAACGCGGTGGGGCGGCGAAGCCGTGCTTCGTCCTCGCCGGCGGCAGCTACGTCGTCTCCGGCGCCCCGGTCGTCGTCGACGGCCTGGCGCGGGCGCTGAAGGACGCGCTGGTCGTCCTCTTCGCGGTCGCCCTCGCGGTGATGGCGCTGGCCCTGCTGCTGATCTTCCGCTCGCGCCAGCGATTGCTGCCGCTGGCGGTCGCGGTGGCGGCGACGGCGATCGCCTTCGGCCTGCTCGGACTCGCCGACGGCTCGCTGACGATGGCCTCGATCGCGGCGCTGCCGATCCTGATCGGCCTCGCCGTCGACTATGCGATCCAGTTCCAGGCCCGCTTCGACGAGGCCGAGACGGCGGGGAGGCGCGGGGTCGAGGCGGCGCGACAAGCGGCACTCTCCGGCGGCCCGACGATCGCCGCCGCCGGCCTCGCCACCGCGGCCGGCTTCCTCGCCCTGCAGCTCTCGCCGACCCCGATGGTGCGCAGCTTCGGCCTGCTGCTGATCGTCGGCGTCGCGATCGCCTTCGTGCTGGCGCTGACGGCGGGGCTGGCGGCGCTGAGCCTGGCAGCGCCAGAGGGGGAGCGGAGTGGCAGTCGCGGAGCGGACGGCGGCGAGCGTCGAGGGGCAGGCGCCGGCTTCTTCTCGCGGTTGACTTTTGGCTCGGATAGCGAAACGAAACTCAACCACGCCCGGGGGCCGGGTCGGTTCAGCGGCTGGTTGTTGGGGCATGCGGTCGAGCGGCCGGTTGCCGTCGTCGGGATCGGACTGGCGCTGGCGATCCTCGGCTGGGGACTGGGGACGCGGATCGGCACCGTCTCCGACATCCGCGACCTGGCGCCGCAGAGCCTCGTCGCGGTCCACGACCTGAACGAGGTGCAGGAAGCGACCGGGGTCTCCGGCGAGCTCGACGTCGCGATCGAAGCCCCCGACCTCGCCGCCCCGCGGACGATCGCCTGGATGGCCGGGTTCAAGCGCCGCGTCCTCGCCGAAAACGGCTTCCGCGGCGAAGAACCGAGCTGCCTCAGCGCCGAAATCTGCCCCGGGCCGGCCCTCTCGGACTTCCTCGTGCGCAAAGGAGGGACCCTGACCAAGGCTGGGATCGAGGCGACGCTGGCGGCCCTCTCGCCCTACGCCCTGCGCCAGGTGGCGCCGCTCGAAGGCGGGGAGCTCGGCCACACGGCGCTGATCTCCTTCGGCATTCGCGCCCAGTCGCTGGAGGACCAGGCAAAGCTGGTCGACCGGGTCCGCGCCGCGATCGGGGCGCCAGGGGAGAAGGGCGGGCCGCCGCCGGAGGTCGAAGTCCACCTCGCCGGGCTGGCGGTGATCGCCGCCGAATCGGCCTCCGACCTCTCCTCCAGTCGCTACTGGCTGGCGCTCGCCGGCCTCGTCCTCGTCGCCCTGGCGCTGCTCGTCGTCTACCGCTCGCCGCGGCGGGCGCTGGCGCCACTGGCGCCGACCGTGCTCGCCACCGGCTGGGCCTCGCTGCTGCTCTGGATCAGCGGCATCCCGCTGAACCCGATGTCGGCGGCGCTGGGGGCGTTGACGATCGCGATCGCGACCGAGTTCGGGGTGATCCTCTCCGGCCGCTACGAGGAGGAGCGCCGCGCCGGCCGCGGCGTCGAGGCGGCGTTGGCCAGCGCTTACGGGCGGACCGGCGCCGCCGTCGTCGCTTCAGGGGTGACCGCGATCGCCGGCTTCGCCGTGCTCGTCGCCTCCGACATCCAGATGCTGCGCGACTTCGGCGTCGTCACCGTGATCGATCTCAGCGCCGCCCTGGTTGGGGTGCTGGTGGTGCTGCCGGCGGTGTTGGTGTTAGCTGGAGAGGCGCCCGAAGGTGAAGAGGGCGTCGGGCTGGCGGCCGGCGCCGAGCCCGCCGAGGGGGCGCGGTGAGGGACCGCTACTCGATCCTGGTCGGGGTCATCTTCCTGGCCCTGATCGTCCTCGCCTCGGTCAAGACCCTCTCCGGCGGCGGCGGCGAAGACATCCTCGGCCTCGACAAGAGCCCGCCCGGGCGGCCCTTGCCGGAGTTCGCCGTGCCCTCGGCCAAAGGGACGCTCGAAGGCGACGCCAACGTCGCCCAGGACGACTGCGAAAGCGCCGCGATTCCCTGCCCCGACGGCCAGCGCCGCAAGCCCGCCTGCCAGATCGACCTGGCCGGCGCAATCCGCGATTGCGACCTCTTCGACCGGCCGCTGGTGATCTCGTTCTGGTTCACCAAATCGGGCGACTGCGTGCCCCAGCAGGACCTCGTCGAGCAGGTCTGGCGGCGCTACCGTGGACGCGTGAACTTCCTCTCGCTGGACATCCGCGACGATCCCGCGACGGTCCGCGAACTGACCCGCGAACACGGCTGGCGGATGCCGGTCGGCTACGACCGCGACGGTGCCGTCGGCTCGCTCCTGCAGGTCGGCGTCTGCCCGACCTTTGCCTACGCCTATCCCGGCGGCACCCTGGAGAGCTCGAGCATCGGCGAACTGACCGCGGCCGGGCTCTCGGCCCGGGTCGAGAAGCTGCTGCTGGCGACGCGGCGGGCGGAAGCCGGCGAAGTCGAATTCCACGGCGAAGCGGCGGCGGGATGAGCGAGCCGGCTGCACGGATGGGATGGGTGCCGGAGTCCCAGCAGGGCTGGGTTGCACCGGCGGTCGCCGCCGAGTTCCCAGGCCTGGGCCTGGCCTGGACCGAGGTCGAGTGCCGGCCGGGAAAAAGCCCGGAGCCGGTGCGGCGGCGGCTGGACGAACTGTCCAACCGCACCTACGGCGCCACCGCGATCCATCTGCGCGAGCGGACGATCCCCTGGGCCTACCGCGTATTCTTTCGCCAGATCGGACTCGACCCCGACCGCACCCGCACCCCGGTCGAGCAGCTGATGCTGGACCGCCTCTACTACGGCGGCTACCGACCCGCCGGGCTGCCCCGCGACGCGCTGACGATTGCGATCGTCGAGACCGGCGTCGCCCTGCGCGCCTTCGATGCCGACCGGCTCGAAGGCGGCCTCTGCCTGCGCGAAGCGGCGCCGGGCGAATCGCTGGCCGGGGCGCCTGGGGAGCTGGCCCAGGGGACGCTGGTGGTGGCCGACGACGCCGGCCCGGTCACGGTCCTGTTCGGGCCGCGGGCGGAGGACCGCGCGGTCGGCAAGGAGACCCGCCGGGTCGCGATCGTCGCCACCCAGGTCGAGGGCGTGGCGCAGATCGCGATCGAGGAGGCGCTGTGGATGGCGGCGGCGACCCTCGAGGCGGCCTAGAGCTCGCTCCGCTGTTCTTTATCCCGACCACATACGGATAAGGAACAGCGCAGCCAGTAGCACCTCAACCTGCGCTTCAAATTTGGCCCCGGAGGGTGATCTACACTCGCTGGGGAGCGATGCAGCAGCTGCTCGGGAGAAATGGGAGCGGGGAGCTCCTCGGCGATCCCGCCGGGGGCATTGCCGAACGCCCGGCCCGCGCCCAGCTGCGCCGGCAGATCGGCCGGCTCGAGGGTGAGCTCTCCGGGCTCTTCGCCGAGGCCTTCCCCTTCGTCGAGCTGGAGCCGCCGCCTGTCGCGACGGCGACGCCGCGGGTCCTCGACCTCGGCGAGCTCGAGCTCGCCCGTGACGAGCTGATCGAGCGGATTTCAGCCGCCCGCGCCGCGATCGCCGAGCGCCGCGCCCTCGAGGCCTTCAACCGCTCCCGCCTGACCGCGCTGCTGGAGGCGCCGGAGCGGCACCCCGGGCTGGAGATCGGCCGCGCCGAGGTCGGCGAGCCGGGCTGCGGCGGCTGGACCTCGGTTCCGCGCCTCGGGCCGCTGGGCCGGCTGATGGGCTGGTGGCGGGTCAAGGTCTCCTCCGGATGCCCGTTAGCCGGGCGGCTGACGGCCGTTGAGCTCGAAGAGCCGCAAGCGCGGCGGCCGGCGACCGCGTAAGGACCCCGCGCCCGCGACCGCGCCGGCGCCGGCGCCGGCTGAGAGCCCGAGGCCGGCAAAACGGGTCTCCTCGCCCGACGACGAGCGGCCGCCAGCACCCTGGGGCAACTTCCCGCTCGCCGAGCTGACCATCCTCGGCGGGATCGTCTGCCTGTTGATCGGCCTCTTCTTCGGCGGCGGCACGATGTTCATCGGCCTCGGCGTCGCCCTCGCCGGCGTCGGCGGGATGGAGGTGGCGATCCGCGAGCACCTCGCCGGCTACCGCTCGCACAGCACCCTGCTCGCCGGCTTCGTCTTCGTCGTCGTCGTCGGCGTGGTCTTCTACGCCTTCAAGCAGGTGCTGGCGGTGGCGCTGCCGATCGGCGCCGTCGCCTTCCTCCTCGCCTTCCTCCTCGCCCGCCGCGCATTCCAACGCGCCTCCGGTGGCTTCAGCTACCGGATCGGTGGAATGCGCGGCTGACGCGGGCGTCGGGGTGGGGTGGCTGGTCCTTTAGGCGGTCGCGGCCGCAGCGGCTGAGGGACGGGAGCCGGCGCGGCTGGCGAGCTCAGTGGCGAGCAGGCGGCGCTGGCGCGAGGTGAGGGTGCCCAGCTGCTTGTTCTCGTTCAGCGAGAGCGGCCCGAGGAACTTGCGGGCCCGGGTGCGGCCCCAACGGCGCTGGCTGGTCAGCAGCTCGGCGATCGTCATGCTCTCGGTCTCCCAGGGGCACTCGGCGACGACGTCGGCGGCTTTGGTGTCGCCGCGGGCGATCGCGCGCTTCAGCTCGGCGCGGGCGAGCCGGACCGTGTTGGCGCGTTCGAGGGCACGCATGTGCTGGGGTGCATTCCCCTGTTTTGCGGCAGTCGTTAGGGGTGCCATGGTGGTGGCAGCGTCCACTTGGACTCCTCCCTTCAAGGAATCGATTACTGGTGGGTGGTTGGCCTGCACGACCCAGGCTGTTAGCCCTGACCGGGTGGTTTCCCAACCCTCCGATCGCCCCGCCTCGGGTCGCTGCGGCGAGGGGGAGAAGCTATGCCGCGGCGGTGGGTCGCGTCAACGGCTGCCGACCGAAAGCGCGGACGACCCACCCGCTAAGAGCAACAATTTCGGCCCCGCCGAGACTCGGTCCCGAATCAGAGAAGCCTGAAACTACCCAGGACGGGGGATGTCAAAGTCTGGTTACCGAGTCGGTGACGTTGGTCTCAGGCGCGCGGCAAATCCGGAAAATCGGCGATGGTCTTCTCGACGATGCTTAGAGCTTCGTCGAGGTGGGAAAGCTCGTGGGTCGCCATCAGGCTGGTCCGCAGCAGCGCTCCCGCCGGCGGCACCGCCGGGTGGATCGCGACGTTGGTGTAGACGCCGGCGTCGAACAGGGCCTTCCAGAGCAGCACCGCCTGCCAGTCGTCGCCGACGACGACCGGCACTACCGGGGTGGTGGCGACGCTGCCGTCGGCCAGGGTCCCCGGCTCGACCACCTGCAGGCCGAGGCTCCGCAGTCCCTCGCGCAGGTAGTCGGCGTTGGCGAGCAGGCGGGCGAACAGCTCCGGGCCGTCGGCCCGGAGCACCCGCAGCGCCGCCAGCGCCGCCCCGACCGCGGCCGGCACCGCCGAGGCGCTGAAGATGAAGGAGCGCGAGGCGACCCGCAGGTACTCGATCACGTCGGCCGGGCCGACGATGAAGCCGCCGCAGGAGGCGAGGCTCTTGGAGAAGGTCCCCATCCGCAGGTCGACCCGGTCCTCCAGCCCGAACAGCTCGGCGGCGCCGGCGCCGCGGGCCCCGAGGACCCCCGCCCCGTGGGCTTCGTCGAGCATCAGCCGTGCCCCGTGGGCCTCGCAGAGCTCGACGATCCGGGGCAGGTCGCAGACGTCGCCCTCCATCGAGAAGACGCCGTCGACGACGACGAGGACGCCGCCGCCGTCCGCGGCGGCACGGCCGAGCATCTTCTCCAGCTTCTCCATCCGGTTGTGACGGAAGGGACGCAACTTCGCCCCGGCGAGGCGGCAGCCGTCGAGGATCGAGGCGTGGTCCCCGGAGTCGCAGATCACCGTGTCGCCGGGGCCGAGGATCGTTCCCAGGCAGCCGACGTTGGACTGGTAGCCGGTGGTGTAGACGATCGCGTCGTCCTCGCCCATCCATTCCGCCAGCTCGCGCTCGAGCTCGAGGTGCAGCGGCGTCGTCCCGTTCAGCAGCCGCGAGCCGGTGACGCCGGTGCCGAAGGTCTCCAGGGCGTCGCGCGCCCCCTGCTTGACCCGCTCGTCGCCGGTCAGCCCCAGGTAGTTGTTGGAGCCGAGCATGATCGTCTCCCGGCCCTCCATCTCGACCACGGGGCCGGCCTGCGAGGTGAGCAGGCGGAAGTAGGGCAGCAGGTCGTGCTGCTTGGCGGCTTCGAGCTGCTCGAGGCGGTCGTGGCTGCGGGCCTTCTCGAAGACGTCGACCGGGGCCTTCGTCGTCTCACTGCTCATCCGCGCCAGTCTAGTCAGGGCGCCCCGCGGAGCGGCTCGACCGGGAAAACCGCAAGCTGCGGGGATTCGCCGGGCCCCGGCAGGGGGCGACCTGGACCCTCGCTAGAGTCGCCCGGGTGAGCGAACTCGAGTTCGAGGGCGAGGTGATCGCCGAGGAAGACGCCTCCGCGCAGGAGGAGACCGACCCGGTGCGGCCCCTGCCGCTCCCGTACAAGGAGCCCGGGGCGCCGGCGCTGAAGACCGAGGTGCGGACCGCCGCGATCGCCGCCGCCGGTGGGGTCATCGCCGGCGCCGCCACCGTCGCCGCCGTCCGCGCCGTCTCCGCGGTCGGCTTCCGCGCCGCCGCCCCGCGCCGCCGCCCCCGCCGCCGCGAGCGGCCGGGCAAGGTGCTGGCTAGCCGCTCCTTTCTCGTCGACGTCCACCTGCTCGACCGCTAGATGGAACGGCCAGCGGGCCGACGGGCCGAACGGGTCGCGGCCGGGTCCGGAGCGCTGGAAATCGAGGTGCGCCCAGGGGGCGCCTTCCGGATCGGCCGCGGCTCCAGCGACCGCACCCTCAGGGTCGTCAACGGCGTCGCCACTCGGCTGCTCCAGGTCGAGGGCCGGCCGGTCCTGACCCGCGCCTGGCAGCCAGGGCCGGGGCGGGTGCGGCTGCGGGCCGACGCGGTCGACCCAGGCAGCCTCGGCTGGCCGCGGGACGCGGCGGCGATTCGGGCGGGTGGGCGACGGCGCGGCCCGGTCGGCCGCAACGCACCGGGCCGTCGCGGCGAACCGGGCCGCCACGGTGGCCCGGTGTCGGCGAGCTTCGGTCCGCCCGCCGAGTCCGAGCACCTGGAGGTAGCGGTGGCCCGGCTTCGCTTCGCCCTTGCGGTCGACGTCGACCTCGCCGACTTCCACGCTCGCTTTCGCAGGGACCCGCTGCTGGGGCCGCTGATCGCCCGCCGCCCCGGCTTCCGGCCGCTGCGGTCGCCGTGGCCCTGGGAGGCGCTGGCGAAAGCCGTGGTCGGGCAGCTGATCGAGGCCTCGCGGGCGGCGACGATCGAGCGCCGCATCGTCGGCCGCTGGGGTGCGCGGCTGGGGGAGGGGCGGGGGCAGCTCCGCGACGTGCCGGGCCCGGCGACGATCGCCGGTCGCGCACCGGCCGAACTGCAGGCGATGGACCTCTCGGCCGGCCGCTCGGTCGCCCTGCGCCGGCTCGCCTGCGACGTCGCCGGCGGCGGCTGCGACCTCGCCGCCCACGAGTCCGACCGGCGGCTGCTGGCGGTGCCGGAAATCGGCCCCTGGACGGTCCAGTGCCTCGGCCTCTACGGTCGTGGAGACATGGACTCGCTCCCCGCCGGCGACCTCGGCTACATCAAGCTGGTCGGCCGCCTCGCCGGCCTCGGCCGGCGGGCGACGGTCCCCGAGGTCGAGGCCTTCTACGCGCCGTATGAGCCCTATCGCGGGCTCGCCGGCGCCCTCACCCTCTCCGGGCTCTACCGCACCGTCGCCCAGGGCCCGCCGCTCCGCCTGGCCGCATAAACGTCCGGGTTCGCCCGGGGCCGTTCCTGCAAAGGCGGTTTCCGGACGGAAAGTCGTTCAAGCGCCCCCTGCGTTTGTCGATACGAAAGTCGATGTCACCCACAGGGGAACGGAACTGGCCCGACGACGAGGTCCGCAAGTTCCTCGCTCAGATCTCGGGCGGGGGCGGTCACGACTACCGGCACCTGGTCGAGCGGCTGCCGGTGATCGTCTACGCGGCCGAGCTCGGCAGCGAGGGGCGCTGGCGCTACGTCAGCCCCCAGGTGGAGGAGATCCTCGGCTACAGCGCCGGCGAGTTCTTCGCCGACCCCAGCCTCTGGACCCGGCTGCTGCACCCGGATGACCGCGAGCGAGCCCTCGCCGCCGAAGACGACGAGAGCCGCCGCTCCCTGCCGATCGAGTACAGGATGTGCACCCGCGACGGCGGAATCGTCTGGATGCTCGACGAGGCGGTCCTCGAGACCGACCCCGAGGGCGTCCCGGTCTGGCACGGAGTGCTCTACGACATCAGCGAGCGCAAGCGCGCCGAGGCCGGCCTGCAGCGCGCCCTCTCCGGCCAGGCGGTGGTGGCGAAGCTGGGCGAGCGGGCGCTCCGCAACGGCGACCCGGAGGCGCTGATGGCGGCGGCGACGGAGCTGATCTCCGAGGTCGACGGGGTCCACAGCGCCTGCATCTGGGAGGTCGGCCGCGACGGCCGCCGGCTGAAACTGAAGGCGGGTCTGGAGCGCGACGTGGTCGGCGCCGGCCGCCGCGTCTCCGCCGCCGGCGACTCCCACGCCGGGGTCGCGCTGGACTCGCACGCGCCGGCGATCGTCCCCGACTGGGAGCGCGAGGAGCGCTTCACGATGCCGCCGATCCTGCGCGTCTTCGGCGCCGCCTCCTCGATCGCGGTGACGATCGAGGGCAAAAACCGACCCTACGGGGTCCTCGACCTGCACTCGACCGAGCCCGGCCGCTTCGGTGCCGAAGACGTCGCTTTCGTCCAGGCCGCCGCCAACGTCCTCGCCGACGCGATCGAGCGCAACGCCGCCGACCAGGCGCTCCGTCACCGCGTCCTCCACGACTCGCTCACCGGCCTGCCCAACCGTGCCAGCTTCGTCGACAGCCTCGGCGAGGCGGTCAACCGCGCCGTCGCCTCCGGCTCGCCGATCGGGATCCTCTTCCTCGACCTCGACCACTTCAAGCTGATCAACGACAGCCTCGGCCACCATGCCGGCGACACCCTCTTGCGGGTGGTGGCGCCGCGGCTGCGCTCGCACCTGCGCCCTGGTGACGTCGTCGCCCGCTTCGGCGGCGACGAGTTCGGGATCCTGATCGACCGGCTCGCCGACGAAGGCGAGGCCCTGGCGATCGCCGACCGGGTCGCCGCCGCCTTCGCGGCTCCGATCGAGATCGAGGGGGTCGACCATTTCGTCTCCGCCTCGATCGGGGTCGCTGTCGCCCGGCCGACGAACAACCGCCCGGCCGACGCCGAACTGCTGATCCGCGACGCCGATGCGGCGATGTACCGGGCGAAGGATTCGGGCCGCGCCCGGGTCGTCCTCTTCGACGCCGAGATGCGCGCCGGCGCGCTGCGCCGGCTGGAGACCGAACGCGATCTGCGCGAGGCGATCGACCGCGACGAGCTGGTCCTCCACTACCAGCCGGTGGTCAGCCTCCGCACCGGTGAGATCTCCAGCTTCGAGGCGCTGCTGCGCTGGCAGCACCCGAAGCGCGGGCTGCTGGAGCCAGGGGAGTTCATTCCGATCGCCGAGGACAGCGGCTTGATCGAGCCGATCGGCCGCTGGGTCCAGGAGCAGGCCTGCAGAACGGCGCTGCGCTGGCACGCGCTGCGTCCCGACGCCCGCCCGCTCGACGTCGCCGTCAACCTCTCGACCCGGCAGGTCGCCCACCGCGACCTGCCGACCTCGGTCTCCGAGATGGTCGAGCGCACCGGGATCGACCCGGTCCACCTGCGGCTGGAGGTGACCGAGAGCGTCCTGGTCGAGGAGTCGGCCTCGGCGCTGGCCTCGCTGGAGGCGCTGAACGAGCTCGGCGTCCAGCTCGTCCTCGACGACTTCGGCACCGGCTACTCCTCGCTCGCCTACCTCAACCGCTTCCCCTTCCACGCGCTGAAGATCGACCGCTCCTTCGTCGACGGGCTCGGCATGGAGCAGGAGCGGACGGCGATCGTCGAGGCGATCATCGGGATGGCGCGGGCGCTCTCGCTCGACGTCATCGCCGAGGGGGTCGAGAACGAGGTGCAGCTGGCGGAGCTGCGCCGGCTCGGCGCCGACTACGCCCAGGGACACCTCTTCCACGCCGCCCTGCCGGCCGCCGAGGTCGGCCGGCTGATCAGCGAGGACGCCCTCCGCTATTCGGGGATCGCCGCGCCCGAGAGGTAGGAGTTGCTGAGCAGTTCGGGCGCTTTCGGCAGCCCTTCGATCAGTTCGTTGTCGCGCATCCAGGCGGCGAAGGCTTCCCACTCCTTCGGGTCCATGTAGCCATAGGGGTTGCCGGCGCCGGCCGCTCCGAGTTCGCCCGCCAGCAGCGGCAGGGTCGCTTCGACCTCGGCCGCGGTCAGTTTCGGTTCGAGGTCGGAGTTGGCCGCTTCGATCGCTTCGGTCGCTTCCGCCGGCCGCGCGATCGCCGCTTCGGTGCCGCGCTGCAGGGCGGCGATGAAGAGGCGGGTCGGTTCCGGTTCGGCTTCCAGCGCCTTGCGGTTGGCGACCAGGACGAGCTCGTCGTAGGTGGGGACGCCGAGCTGGTCGACGGGGGTGACGACCGGGTCTTTGCCGCGCTGTTGCAGGTCAACCCCCTCGACGTTGGAGAAGCCGCCGAGCATCGCGTCGGCGGAGCCGCCGAGCAGCGCTGGCAGCAGGCCGAAGCCGACGTTGACCTGATCGACTGAGGACTCCGGCACTTTCGCCCGCGCCAGGATCGTCTTCAGGAAGGCTTCCTGGTAGGGGATGCCGGCGTCGGCGACGGTCTTGCCGGCGAGGCCGGCGACGCTTTTGATCCCCGATTTGCGCAGCCAGATCAGCGAGGTCAGCGGCCGGTCGACCAGCGCCGCGACAGCGACGACCGGCAGCCCCTGCTGCTGGGCGAGGACGACCTCGGGCTCGTAGCTGACCGCGAGGTCGGTCTTGCCGGCGGCGAGCAGCTTCAACGGTGCCGCCGGGTCGGAGGGGGCGGAGACGGAGACGTCGAGGCCGGCTTCTTCGAAGTAGCCGAGCTTTTCCGCCATGTAGATCCCGGCGTGGTCGGGGTTGGGGTAGAAGTCGAGCGTCAGGCCGAGGTGCTGGCGTTCGCCGCCGCCGGTTTCCTCGGACTTCTCGCCGCAGGCGGCCTGGGCCAGCGCCAGGGTGAGCACGGCCAGCGCCAGAGCCAGCGCCTTGTGCAGGGGCTTCATCCTCTGAGTTCTACCGGGGCGGGCCGACGAGCCGCGCCGCGGGCGGGCCTAACGCCAGCGGACGATGCTGCGCTCGGCCAGCGCCGTCAGCCCGACGAGGAGGACGCCGATCGCGGCGAGGACGACCACGGCCGCGAACAACCGGGCGATCTCGACGTTGGCGGAATCCGTCTGGATCTGGTGCATCAGGCCGGAGCCGGAGCCGACCAGCTCGGCGAAGAGGGCGACGATCGGGGCGATCGCGACCGCGACCTTGGCGCCGCTGAAGAACTGCGGCAGCGCCGTCGGCGCTTCGACCCGGCGGAAGGTCGCCCAGCCGGAGCCGTCCAGGGTCCGCATCATCTTCACCGCCTCCGGGTCGACCGAGCGCAGTCCGTCGAGGCTGTTGACGAGGACCGGGAAGAAGCAGGCGAGGGCGACCAGGGCGACCTTGGGGAAGATCCCGTAGCCGAACCAAACGACCAGGATCGGGCCGATCGCGACGATCGGGATCGCCTGGGTCACCACCGCCAGCGGCAGGGTGGCGTCGCGGAGCAGGGTCGAGAAGCGCATCGGCACCGCCAGGGCGACCCCGACCGCGAGCCCGAGACCGACCCCGAGCAGGATCTCCTGCAGGGTGACCCAGGCGTTTTCAGCGAGTAGGCCGCGGTTCTCCCAGAGGGCGCTGCCGACTTCCGCCGGCGAAGGGACCAAATACGGTTCGAGCGAGAGCGCTTCGGAGATCGCGCCGTTCGCCGCGGCGACCTGCCAGGCGCCGACTAGCGCCGCCAGGATCAGCGCCGGCAGGACGATCCGGCGGGCCCGCCGGGCGAGCGAGGGACGGGCTTCGCGCCGGCTCACCGCGCCCCCTCCCGCAGCGCCCGCAGCGCCGCCTCGCGGGCGGCGACGAACTCGGGGTCGGTGACCGCCTCGTCGCGCTCCGGCGCTCGCGGGTGCGGCGAGCGCAGCTCGGCGACGATCCGCCCCGGCCGCGCCGAGAGCACCGCGACCCGGTCGCAGAGGTAGAGCGCCTCCTCGACGTCGTGGCTGACCAGGACCACCGTCCGGGGGTCCTCGCGCAGCGCCCCGGCCAGCCATTCCTGCATCTCGCCGCGGGTGATCGCGTCGAGCGCGGCAAACGGCTCGTCCAGCGCCAGCACCGGCTTGCCGGCGACGAGGGTGCGGAGGAAGGCGACCCGCTGGCGCATCCCGCCGGAAAGCTCGGCCGGGGCGGAGCCCTCGAAGCCGGCGAGGCCGAAGCGCTCGAAGTGTGCGCCGGCGCGTTGGCGCGCCTGCCGCCGGCCGACCCCGCGGTTGCGCAACGCCAGCGCCGCGTTGTCGAGTGCCGAGTACCAGGGGAGGAGGAGGTCGCGCTGGGGCATGAAGGCGCAGCGGCGCAGCCGCTCGGCCGCCTCCTCCTCGCCGCCGACGGCGACTCGCCCGCCGTCCGGCTCGCGCAGCCCGCAGACGATCTCCAGCAGCGTCGACTTGCCGCAGCCCGAGGGCCCGACCAGGCCGAGAACGGAGTGGGCGGGGACCTCGAGGTCGAGTCCGGCGAGGGTCCGCAGCTCGCCGAAGGCGTGCTCGAGGCCGGCGACCTCGACCGCGGTCCCGGCGGCTTCGGAGGCCGTGTCCCGGCTACCCGTGGGCGGGCTGTCGACGTGCGGGGGCATCGCTGGTATCGTGGCGCACTTCGCGCTCCCGACCTAGGCAGTCGGGAAAGTCGAGAGAAGCAACCCGCGCGGAGGCAAAACTTGGACCCGGCAATCGTCCTCTTTGGATTAGCGATCGGCGTGCTCGTCGGGATGACGGGCATGGGCGGCGGCAGCCTGATGACGCCGCTGCTGATCCTGATCTTCGGCACCGCGCCCTCGACCGCGATCGGCACCGACATCTTCTATTCGGCGATCACCAAGATGGTCGGCTCCTGGCGCCATCTGAAGATGCGCACCGTGAACCTGGAGCTGGTCCGCTGGCTCGCCTACGGCAGCGTTCCCGCCGCCGTCGCCGGCGTCGGCCTGATCGCGGTGATCAAGCAGCACGTCTCCGAAGACCGGATGAACGAACTGCTCTACGCGGTGCTCGGCGGCACCCTGCTGATGGTCGGCGTCGTCACCCTGCTGCGGGCGCTGATCCTGCGCAACCTGGTCGACGAGCGCGAGAGCTTCGAGGTCGAGACCCGGCACAAGGTCGCCGCCGTCGTCATCGGCGCCACCACCGGCTTCGTGATCGGCATCACCTCGGCCGGCTCGGGCACGGTGATCGCGATCCTGCTGATCGCCGTCTACCGGCTGGCGCCGAAGAAAGTCGTCGGCACCGACATCGTCCACGCCGCGATCCTGCTCTCCGCCGCGGCGATCGCCCACTGGGTCGGCGGCAACATCGACTTCGGCCTCGCCGCCAACATCCTCGTCGGCTCGATTCCCGGGGTGATCGTCGGTGCCGCCCTCTCCGACCGCGCCCCGCAGGGATTCATCCGCACCGCGCTCGGCCTGGTGCTGATGGGGTCCGGCGTGGTCACCGTGCTGAAAGGCGACCCGACCGTCTGGCCGATCGCCGCTGGCGTCGCCGCGCTCGGCCTCGGCGGGGTCCTCTACGCGCCCCGCTGGCTCAACCGGCGCCGCCTGCGGCAGCGGCAAGAGGCCGACCGCGCCGGCCCTGCCGCCCCGACGCTCCCCTCCTCCTGATTCAATAGCTCAAGAATGCGTGTCTCCGCCAAAGCCGATTACGCGGTCCGCGCCGCGGCCGAGCTCGCCGCCGCCGAGGACGGCACCCCCGTCAAGGGCGAAGAGATCGCCCAGGCGCAGGAAATCCCGTTGCAGTTCCTCGAGCACATCCTGCTCGAGCTCAAGCACCAGGGGATCGTCCGCGCCCGCCGCGGCGCCAAGGGCGGCTACTGGCTGGCCCGGCCCGCCGACGAGGTGACGATCGCCGAGATCGTCCGCGCCGTCGAGGGGCCGATCGCCCACGTCCAGTCGGCGCCGCCGGAGACAATCGAGTACGTCGGCAACGCCGAGCACCTGCGGGAGGTCTGGATCGCGGTCCGCGCCAGCCTCCGCTCGGTGCTCGAGGAGGTCACCCTGGCCGACCTCGTCTCCGGCAGCCTCCCCAGCGTCGTCGGTGAGCTCAACGCCACCCCCGGCGCCTGGGCCGCCCGGTAGCGCCCTCCCTCCGGCCAACGAACTTTCCGCACCCGGTCTGCGCCGGACTGCATGTCGTCGCTGAAACTGGGTATCGAGGGAGCACAATCGAGATACGGGGGTTGCCGATGACTGTGGATGGGACCGGCAAACGCAGCGCGAAGATCGGCTCGGACGGCCGGGCGCTTACCGAGCTCTCCAACGCCGTGGTGGCGCTGCACCGGCGCGATTTCGGTCGTGGCCCCGGCGCCGCTCGCAGCTTCATCGCCGACGGCCTCGCGGTCTGCGTCCTCAGCGACGTCTTCACTCCCTTCGAGCGAACCTTGATCGAGGCCGGAGAGGAGGTCCAGGTCGGCGCCACCCGCGCCCTCCACAAGGAGGCCCTGGAAGACGACTACAAGCAGCAGGTGGAAGCGGTGGTCGGGCACCCGGTCGAGGCCTACACCAGCGTCGTCCACTTCGATCCCGACGTCTCGGTCGAGACCTTCCTCCTCGGCGAGTAGACGCCGCCGGGCGCGCCGGGCACTCAGCGCTGCTCGGCTACCGGCTGCCGGGTCGGGACGAGGTCGAAGGCCGTGCCCAGCTTCAGGTCGCTGTAGCGGCGGGTCCAGTCGTCGTTGATCCCGTCCGACTGCTTCTTCATCCGCGGTTCGAACTCGAAGCCCTCGGGTGGGGTGAGGTCGAGCCGCTCCAGCAGGTTGAGGGTGCTGCGCTCGTAGTCGGCGGCGAAGTTCTCGTAGAGGACGAGGATCGGGCGGATCCCGGCGTGCTCGAAGAAGGCGTCCCAGGAGGCCTCCTCGAGCAGCAGCTGCTCGAGGAGGTGGTCGATCGCCTTGTAGTGGAAGCGCAGGCCCGGCCGGTGCTCCTCAATGAAGCTGCGGTAGGGAGGAGAGCCGTCGGCCTCGACCGTGCCGGCGCCGGCCGCCGCCTGGTCCTCGCGCCAGGTCGCGGTCTGCACCGCCTTCCACAGCGAGACCGCCTGGCGCACCTTGTTGGCGCGGACGACGCGGACGAAGGTCAGCTCCGGGAAGACGGCGGGGAGGAGCTCGGCCAGCGGCACGTCGCGGTACTCGGGGACGTTGCGCAGGAGGCTGACGAACTCGCCGAAGTAGCCCCACATCAGCTTCGCGCCGAAGACGCCGTTCGGGGTCGTCCCCGCCTCGAAGGCCCACTCCAGGTAGCGGTCGTAGGCGGCGCGGCTCCAGAGCGGCGAGCGCGGCGGTGGCTCGGAGCCGATCGAGCGCTCGCCGAGGTGGTCGCGGATCGACTGGTCCTCGACCCCGAGGAAGTATTCCTCCGGGCGGCGCGGCCGGCCGGAGTGGCGCAGCGCCTCGAAGAACTCCTCGGGGCGGCCGGCGACGCCGGTTTCGCCCAGCGCGTTGCAGACCAGGGTGCTGCCGCTGCGGGGCGTCGCGCAGACGAGGTATGAGCGATCAGGGGTCATCGGTGAACCATCTCTTCCCGAGTAAGTTAATCAACAAACTACTCGCGGGAGGCGTGCCGGCGCACTCTCGTTAGTCTCAGCCCTCTACCCGATGCCGCCGAACATCCTCTACATCCACTCCCACGACACCGGTCGCTTCGTCCAGCCCTACGGCTTCCAGGTGCCGACGCCGAACATCCAGCTGCTCGCCGACCAGGGGGTGCTGTTCCAGCAGGCCTTCTGCACGGCGCCGACCTGCTCCGGCAGCCGCGCCTCGCTGCTGACCGGGATGCACTGCCACCAGAACGGGATGATGGGCCTCGCCCACCGCGGTTGGGAGCTGCACGACTACGGCTGGCACTGGGTCCACACCCTGCGCCGCGCCGGCTACCGCTCGACCCTGGTCGGCGAGCAGCACATCTCCAGGGACCCGGGGGTGATCGGCTACGACGAGGTCGTCCCGGTCGAGTCGAATCGGGCCGAGGACGTCGCGCCGCTGACGATCGATTCGCTGCAGCGGGCGGCGGGGCGGGAGGAGCCCTGGTTCATGTCGGTCGGCTTCTTCGAGACCCACCGCGATTTCTTCGCCCCGACCTCGGTCCGCGACACCCTCTACTCGGAGCCGCCGGCCAACCTTCCGGACCTTCCCCAGACCCGCCGCGACGTCGCCTCCTTCAAGGCCTCGGCCCGCGCCCTCGACCACGGCATCGGCGCCGTCCTGCACAGCCTCCACGACCTCGGCCTGGTCGAGGACACCCTGGTCCTCTGCACGACCGATCACGGCATCGCCTTCCCCGGCTCGAAGGGGACGCTGTATGACCGCGGCACCGGGGTGATGATGATCATGCGCGGTCCCGGCTTCACCGGTGGCAAGGTGGTCGACGCCCCGGTCACCCACCTCGACGTCTACCCGACCCTCTGCGAGACGGCCGGGGTCGAGGAGCCGGACTGGCTGGAGGGCCGCTCGCTGATGCCGCTGGTCCGCGGCGAGGTCGAGGCGCTGCACGAGGCGACCTTCGCCGAGACCACCTACCACGCCGCGTATGAGCCGCAGCGCTCGATCCGGACCGAGCGCTGGAAGTACATCCGCCGCTTCGACGACTTCCCCGGCCCGGTCCTCTGCAACTGCGACGACGGCGGCAGCAAGGACCTCTGGATCGAGGCCGGCTGGGCCGACCGGGCGGTCGCCCGCGAGCGCCTCTTCGACCTCATCCTCGACCCTGCCGAGGCCGAGAACCTGGCCGGCGAGGAGAGCCACGCCGGCGTCCTCGCCGAGATGCGCGAGCGACTCGAGCGCTGGATGCGGGAGACCGACGATCCGCTGCTCGACGGCCCGGTGCCGGCGCCCCCCGGCGCGGTCGTCAACGAGCAGTGGCAGGTCAGCCCCGACGACCCGGTCCGGGTGGTCGAGGGCGATCCCACGGGCGCTCCATCCAGCTGAGGCAGGTCCAGCCCGGGACCAGCTTGCGGTCGGGGTAGTGGGTGTGACCCTGGGCGAAGGTGGTGAGGCCGCAGTTGACGCTGCCGAGCTGCCAGATTCGCAGCCCGAAGTCAGGGACGAAGCGCTCGCCGAGCAATGAGTCGAGCAGGAAGAAGCGGGTGAAGATGCCGTGGTTGACCAGCAGCGGCACCTCGTCGTCGGGCCGCGCTTCGAGCTCCTCCTTGCAGCGGTGGACCCGCGCCAGGGCGGCGGGGAAATCCTCGCCGCCGCCCATCTCGTAGGTGTAGTCGAGCACCTGCGGCTCCAGGCCCAGCACCTCGCCGACCGCCTCGGCGGTCTCCCGCGCCCGCCGCAGCGGGCTGGTCAGCAGGGTGTCGGCAACCCCCAGCTCGGCCAGCCCGAGGCCGGCGGCCCGCGCCTGCTCGAAGCCGAGATCGGTCAGCCGGTCGCCGGCCTGGTCGGCCAGCTCCTCGGTGCCGGTATGGGCGTTGTGGGCCGACTGGCCGTGGCGGAGGAAGAGGGCGTAGCGAGCCATCTCGGGGGCGCCTAGGGCCGCACCGGGACGCCGGCGACGACGTCGACGAAGTTCTCCAGGTGCTTGGTCGTCCAGCACTCGAAGGCGCCGTCGCACCAGCGCTCGTAGGCGGCCATCACCGAGTCGCCGTAGTTCCAGTAGAGCTTTGGCTCCGGGTTCAGCCAGAAGAGCCGGCCGGCCCGCTCGGAGATCCGGGCGAAGACCTCGGCGTGGGGCTCGCGGCCGTTGGTGCGGGCGTCGCCGAGCACGATCACGGTCGAGCGCGGGTCGAGTTCCTCGGAGATCTCGGTCAGGAACTCGAGCCAGACGCGGCCGTAGTCGGTGTAGCCGGAGACGTCGGCGACGCCGCCCTCGCTGGAGATCTTGCGGGCGACCTCGGCGAAGTCGCGCTCGTGCTCGAAGACGTCGGTGACCTCGGAGATGCGCTCGATGAAGACGAAGGAGCGCAGCTTGCGGAAGGAGTCGTGGAGGGCGTGGAGGACGGAGAGGAAGAAGACCGAGGCCGAGGTGACCGAGGTCGAGACGTCGCAGAGGACGTAGATCTCCGGCCGCCGCGGCCGCTTCGGTTTGTAGCGCAGGCTGAGCGGCACGCCACCGGTCTCCAGCGAGGAGCGCATCGTCCGCCGCACGTCGACCACCGAGGAGCGCGAGCGGCCGCGCTGCTCGTGGCCGAGCGTTGCTAGCCGCCGCTTCATCTGGCTGACCGCGCGGTGGACGGCGGCGAGGTCCTGGGTCGGGCTGGTCGGCAGGGTCCGGTCGAGCTCGGCCAGCGGCCGGGAGGGGGGAGGGTTTCGGTGCGCTCGATCAGGTCGCGTTCGAGCTCGCGCCGCAGGTGGCGCTCGAAGCGGTTCAGCTGGGCGCGGTCGATCGGCGGCCGCTCGCTGCTCTCGGTCCCCGGCTGCTGGCCGGTGACGAGGCCGAGGGTGCGGCGGATCCGCTGCACGTCGACCCCGACCACGCCCGACCCCTCGGCGCGGCCGAAGGCGGCGATCGCCAGCCGCGCCAGGTCGCGCAGCCCGTCGTCGTCGCCGCGCTCGAGCGCGTCGCGGATCCGCTCGCGCAGTTCCTCGAGGTCGATCCGCTGGCTTTCGCCCGCGCCTTCGCCATCGGGCACCTCGCCGCTCTCGATCGCGTCCTCGGTGACCTCGCGGCGCACCGCTTCGGCCTCGGCGCTGCGGAAGAAGAAGCGGTCGAAGAGCAGCTCGAATACGCGGCGGTCGTCCTGGGACTTGGCGATCGTCGCCGCCAGCGCCTCGCGGAAGTCGGCCTGCTCGGTCCACGGCACCCGCTCCAGCGCCGCGAAGGCGTCGAGGATCTCCGAGGTGCCGACCGCGACCCCCTCGCCACGCAGCTCCTCGCAGAAGGCAAGCAGCTTCGCCGCCAGCCCGGGCGGGCCGGGGTCGGCTTTCGGCCCGTAGGGCGAGGCGGAGCTCATCGGCTCGATAATAGGTAGATGAGCGTGGGGGCAGAGGTGGTGAGCGGCGGCCAGGGGGCCACTGGGGTGACGACGACCGGGATCGCGGCGCTGCGCGACATGCGCCGTGCCCGCCGCCGCCACTTCGTCGAGCAGCTCGATGTGATGGAGGTGCTCTACCGCGTCTACGTCGGCGTGATCTTCGCCGGGATCGCGATCGCCCTGCTCGCCGGCGCCGTCTCCGAGACCCCCGCCGGCACCTCGGCCCTGGCGGCGATCCGCGACCACGGCCCGGCGGTGCTCGGGCTCGCCGTCGCGCTCGGCGCCCTGGTCGGCGCCCGCTCGGGAGCTCGCGGCGGGCCGCTGGCGATCGAGCCGGCCGAGGTCCAGTACGTGCTTCTCGCCCCGGTCGACCGTGGCTCCGCCCTGCGCCCGGCGGCGCTGCGCCAGCTGCGCACCGGGGCGATCGGCGGCGCCGTCGTCGGCGCCGTCTTCGCCGCCTTCGCAATGCAGCGGCTGCCCGGCTCGCCGGTCGAGTGGATCGCCTGCCTGGCCCTGTTCGGCGCCCTGCTCCCGGTCTGCGTCCTCGCCGCCGCGCTGCTCGCCTCCGGGCACCGCCTCGGTCCGCTCGCCGCCGGCGGCATCGGCCTCGCTCTGCTCGCCTGGTCCCTCGCCGACCTCCTGCTGGGCTGGAACAGCTCGCCGGCGACGATGCTCGGCGACCTGGCGACGCTGCCGCTGCAGAGCGGCACCCCGGCGGCGCTCGCCGCGGTCGGGGTCGCCGCGATCCTAGCCCTGGTCGCGGCTGGGCTGCTCGGGATCGGCGGGGTCCTCCTCGAGGCGGCCCTGAACCGCGCCCAGCTGGTCGCCGAGCTGCGCTTTTCGGCCTCGGTCCAGGACCTGCGCACGGTTGTCCTGCTGCGCCGCCAGCTCGCCTCCGAGCGCCCTCGCCGCCGGCCCTGGCTGCGGGTCCGCCAGCGTCGGGTCGCGGCCCCGGCGGCGATCCGTGCCCGCGCCTGGCAGAGCTTCCTGCGCTGGCCGCCGGCGCGGCTGGTGCGGGTGCTGGTGCTGGCCGCCGCGGCCGGCGCCGTCGCGGCGCTCGCCTGGCACGTCAGCGTCCTGCTGCTGGTCCTGCCGGGGCTGCTGCTGATCGTCGCCGCCCTCGACCTGATCGACCCGCTGGCCCAGGAGGCCGACCATCCCACTCGGGCCGAACTGCTGCCGCTGCCGGCCTCGGACCTCTTCCGCCGCCACGTCGTCGCCCCGGCGATCGCCCTGGCGGCGCTGGTCCTCTTCGCCGCGATCGTCGCCGCGGCGGTCTCCGCCGAACCCGGCGCCCTCGGGGTCGGGGTGGTGATGGCGCTGCCGACCGGGCTGGCGCTCTCCTGCTGCGCCGCCTTCAGCGCCACCAACGACCCCTACGCCTACGTCGGCGCCCCCCAGCTCGGCTACATGCAGAGCGGCGCCCCGCTCGCCGTCGCCGCCGTCGCCACCGGCGCCCCGGTCGCGATCGCCCGCGCCAGCTGGCTGCACGGTGGCACGGCGGCGCTCGCCGCCCTGCCCGTCGAGATCTTCCTCGCCGGCATCGGGATGGCCGCGGTTGCCGGGCTCGGCGCCCGGATGGCGGCCCGGGAGGCGGAGGCATGAGCGTCGCCGAGCTCGGCGAAGTGGCGCAGCGGCGCGAGGACGCGACGGTGCTGAGCGCTCGCGGCCTCGGCCGCGAATACGACGGCTTCGTCGCCCTCGCCTCGCTGCGGCTCGAGGTCGAGGCCGGCGAGCTGGTCGCCCTGGTCGGGCCCAACGGCGCCGGCAAGACCACCTTTCTCACCCTTGCCGCGGGCCTGCTCGAGCCGAGCCACGGCGAGGTCGAGGTGATGGGCGTTCCGGCCGGCTCGATCCCGGCCCGCAAGGCGCTCTCCTACCTGCCGGACACGCCGGTCTTCTACGACGACCTCAGCCTCGGCGAGCACCTCGAATACGTCGCCGCTCTGCACGGGGTCGAGGAGGCGCGGCCGCGGATCGCCTCGCTGCTGGAGCGGCTCGGCCTGGCCGAGTGGGAGGACGCGCTGCCGGGCGAATTCAGCAAGGGAATGCGCCAAAAGGCTTCGATCGCGCTCGCTCTGGTGCGTCCGTTCGCAGTCCTGCTCGCCGACGAGCCGTTCGACGGCCTCGACCCGCCCAGCCGCGAAGTCCTCTTCGAGCTGCTCGACGAGGCGCGCGCCGAGGGCGCCGCCGTGGTCGTCTCCACCCACCGGCCCGACGTGATCGCCGCCGCCGGCCGCTGCCTGGCGATCCGCGACGGGCGGCTGGCCTACGACGGCGATCCCGACCCGAAGGCGATCGCCGAGTTCTTCCAGCCGGTGGCGACCGAAGACGAGGAGAAGTCGGAGGGCTAGCTCGCCGCGGCGCCGCGCTCGGGCAGTTTCATCCCGACCCGCTCCGCCACCAGGTCGATGTCGGTGCGGTGCTTGACGATGATCGACATCGAGTTGGCGAAAGTCTCGCGGTCGATGTCGTCGGCGCCCATCAGCACCAGGGTCCGCGCCCAGTCGATCGACTCGGCGATCGAGGGCGGCTTTTTCAGGTCGAGCTCGCGGACCATCTCGATCACCTCGACCAGGCGCCGGGTCATCGCCTCGGAGAGGTCCGGCGCGTGCAGGCGGACGATTTCCATCTCCCGCTCGATCCCCGGGTAGTCGAGCCAGAGGTAGAGGCAGCGGCGCTTCAGCGCCTCGGTCAGCTCGCGCGAGTCGTTCGAGGTGAGGACGACGATCGGCATCGTCGTGGCGCTGACCTGGCCCAGCTCGGGGATCGTGATCTGAAAGTCGGAGAGCAGCTCGAGCAGCATCGCCTCGAACTCCTGGTCGGTCTTGTCGATCTCGTCGATCAGCAGCACCACCGGCTCGGGGCTGGAGATCGCTTGCATCAGCGGCCGGGTGAGCAGGAACTCGGAGGAGAAGATGTCCTCCTGCACGTCCGACCAGCCGGCCTCGCCGCCGGCCTGGATCCGCAGCAGCTGCTTGCGGTAGTTCCACTCGTACATCGCCTTCGCCTCGTCGAGGCCCTCGTAGCACTGCAGGCGCACCAGCTCGCGACCGGTGGCGCGGCTCAGCGCCTTCGCCAGCTCGGTCTTGCCGACCCCCGCCGGGCCCTCGACCAGGACCGGCTTGCCCAGCTCCTGGGCGAGGTAGGAAACCAGCGCCGCCGGCTCGTCGGCCAGGTAGCCGACCTCCGCCAGGGAGCGCTTCACATCCGCGACTGAGCCGTCCGCCATCGCGGGCGATGATAATCCCGCTTCGTGTTCGACCTCGGACCGCCCGCGCTGGCGCTGCTCCCGCACAGCCCGACGCCATACGTCGCGATGATGCTCGCCGGCTTCGCGATCGGCATCCTCGGCCACCTCAGCCGCTTCCGCTGGCTGATCGGGGCGGGGATCGCGCTGATCGTCCTCGGCGCCTTCCTGCTGCCGCTGGCGGCCAACCTCTCCAGCAACGACAAGCCGCCGCCGGTCGAAGAAGCGCTGCCGGAAGAAGAATGAGGTGGAGGCCCGGCGGGCGGGGCCGGGTCTAGGATCGGGCGCGTGGGCGCTCTCGACGCAGCCGACCTCTCGCTCTCCCTCTCCAGGGAGGAGGAGGCCGAGCGGCTCGACCAGCTGGGCAAGCGGTTGGCGCAGCTGCGGCTGACCCTCGGCGGGCTGATTGGCGAGCGCCGGCTCGGGCCGCCGCTCCTCGTCGCCTTCGAGGGCTGGGACGCCTCGGGCAAGGGCGGCGCGATCAAGCGGCTGGTGGCGCCGCTCGACCCCCGCCACGTCCGCGTCGCCCAGTTCGCCGCCCCCGACGAGGACGAGCGCCGCCACCACTTCCTCCACCGTTTCTGGCCGGCGCTGCCGGGCTGGGGAGGGATGACCGTCTTCGACCGCACCTGGTACGGGCGGGTGCTGGTCGAGCGGGTCGAGGGCTACGCCAGCGAGGAGGAGTGGCGGCGCGCCTACGAGGAGATCGTCGCCTTCGAGCGCTCGCTGGTCGACGAGGGGACGATCGTGGCCAAGTTCTGGCTGCAGATCTCCTCCGCGGAGCAGCTGAAGCGCTTCGAGGCGCGCGCCGAGGACCCGCTGAAGGCCTGGAAGCTGACCGAGGACGACTGGCGCAACCGCGGCCGCCGCGAGGACTACGAGCGCGCCGTCGAAGAGATGGTCGAGCGCACCGACCGGCCGCTGGCGCCCTGGCACGTCGTCGCCGCCGAGTCCAAGCGCTACGCCCGGGTGCGGGTGCTGGAGCTGGTCACGACGGCGATCGAGGAGGGGATGCGGCGGGCCGGCCAGGAGCCGCCGCCGGCGCCCTGACCGCTTCCGGCGTGGACGAAGATTCCTCGCGTTTTAACGCAATCGTCGTACACAGCCCCTACGATTCCTGCTTCATCCGTTCCCGAACCAAACGAGGAGCTACATCCCTTGAGTCGTTTCCGCATCTTCGCGCTGCTCGCGACCGTCGCCGCTCTCGCAGTTGCGTTCGCCGCCTGCGGTGGCAGCAGTGACTCCGGCAGCAGCGAAGACCCGCAGAAGGTGATCGACAACGCGACCCTGGAAGGGGTCGAAAGCGGTGAAGTCGATCTCAAGCTGAGCGTCAACGCCGAAGGCGAAGAAGGCGGCAACGTCGACGTCTCGCTGAGCGGGCCGTTCCAGGCCGCCAAAGTCAAAGGCGAACTCCCCGAAGCCGACATGGAACTCTCGGCCAAGGGCGACGTCGGCGGCGAACACGTCGACTTCGCGGGCGCCGTCACCTTGCTGCCCGACCGCGCCTACATCGGCTACGAAGGCACCGAGTACGAAGTCGACCCGACCACCTTCGGCTTCGTCAAGTCCAGCTTCGAACAGGCCGAGCAGGAAAGCACCGGCGAAGGCGCCGAAGGCGAAGCCTGCCAGGAAGCCGCTGCCGGGCTGGAAGTCGCCGACTTCGTCGACAACCTCAAGAACGAAGGCGGGGTCGACGTCGATGGCACCTCGACCACCGAGATCAGCGGCGACCTCAACGTCGGCGGGGCGATCGACCAGATCATCAAACTGACCGAAAACCCGGCCTGCTCCTCGCAGCTGGAAGCCGCCGGGCCACTGCCGCTGGGCGAACTCGAAAAAGCCAAAGGCGAACTGACGAAAGCGGTGAAGTCGGCTCACGCCGAGGTCTACGTCGGCGAAGACGACAACATCGTCCGCAAAGTCGTCGCCGACCTGACGGTCGAACCGGAAGGCTCGGGCGAAAAGGTCGAACTCGAATTCGAACTCAGCCTCGGCAAGGTCAACGAAGCGCAGACGATCAGCGCTCCGAGCAACGCCAAGCCGCTGGAAGAGCTGTTCCAGCAGATCGGCGTCAACCCGCTCGAACTGCTGCAGGGCCTGCAGGGCGGCGGCGGTGCCGCCGGACTCGGCAGTCTGCTCGAAGGCATCGGGGGCGGCTCGATGGGCAGCTCCTCGGGTGGCAGTTCCGAAGCAGGGTCGCTGCCGGAAATCCCCGACGCGGGGAAGTCCCAGGAATTCGCCGAATGCATGCAGAAGGCGAACGGGGCGGCGGCCGAACTGCAGAAATGCGCCTCGCTGCTGCAGTAGCGGCGTAATCGGCAGCCCTCGCGAGACGAGGGTCAGGCCGCGGCCCTCGCCGAGGAAGAGGGTCGAAGCGCAGGGGTGTTTCAGGAGGGCGTCGCCACGGCGGCGCCCTCTGTCGTTCCTGGCCCGCCGCGCCTCGGCCGCGCCGGCCCGTACGCTCTGCCTCTCGTGAGCAGCCCGCCCCCCGTCGACGCCCGCCCCCGCTTCAACGCAGCCTTCCTGCGCACCCCCCAGGGATATCCCTACCTGCTGGCGCCGCTGATCCCGATCGCTGTCGTCCTCGACCTCGCCGGGGTCTCGGCGATTGTCGTCTTCGCCGTCTCGGCGCTGGGGATCATCCCCACCGCGGCGCTGATGGGCCGTGCCACCGAGGAGCTGGCGGCCCGCTCGGGGCCCGGCATCGGCGGCCTGCTCAACGTCACCTTCGGCAACGCGCCAGAGCTGATCATCGCCCTCTTCGCCCTCGGCAAGGGGCTGCAGGAGGTGGTCAAGGCCTCGATCGTCGGCTCGATCATCGGCAACATCCTGCTGGTCATGGGGGCGGCGATGCTGGCCGGCGGCATCGGCCGCGACAAACAGCACTTCAGCCGCGCCGGCGCGGCGATCCAGTCCTCGATGCTGATGCTGGCCGCGGCGGCGCTGGTGATGCCGGCGATCTTCGAGCTGGTCGAGGGGCAGGGGCTGCCGAAGCCGAGCGACGCCGCGGTCCAGTACGGCGGCACGGTCCAGCACCTCTCGCTTGCCGTCGCGATCGTCCTGATCATCACCTACGGCCTCGGCCTGTTGTTCTCGCTGAAGACCCACCGCGACCTCTTCAACCCGGAGTACGAGGACGAGGACAGCTGGGGATGGTCGGTCCGCACCTCGGTCATCGCCCTGGCCGTCGCCGGCGTCCTGGTCGGGGTGATGTCGGAGGTGCTGGTCGGCTCGATCACCGAGGCCTCGAAGTCGGTCGGCCTCTCCGAGTTCTTCATCGGCGTCATCGTCGTCGCGATCGTCGGCAACGCCGCCGAGCACTGGGTCGCGGTCCTGGTCGCGATGAAGGACAAGATGGACCTGGCGGTCAACATCGCGATCGGCTCCAGCGGCCAGGTCGCCCTCTTCGTCGCCCCGGTCCTGGTGCTCGCCTCCTTCTTCATTGGCCCCTATCCGCTCGCCCTGGTCTTCAACGGCTTCGAGCTCGGCGGCATCCTGCTGGCGATCCTGATCGCCAACTACGTCACCAACGATGGCGAGTCGACCTGGTTCGAGGGGGTCCAGCTGCTCGCCGTCTACATCGTTTTTGGGCTCGCCTTCTATTTCGCCTAGCTGTTCCTTCTGTCGGATAGGCATACATAAGGAACAGCGGAGGGCCGCTAGCCTCCGGCGATGGAGTACCCGCTGCTCGTCGTCGCCTTCGCGGTCGTCCTTGCCGGGGCGCTGCTGTTCACCGGCGCGGTCGAGTGGCTGGGGCACAAGCTGGGGATGGGCGAAGGGGCGGTCGGCAGCGTCCTCGCCGCGGTCGGCACGGCGACGCCGGAGACCCTGATCGCCGTCGTCGCCCTGCTCAGCGCCGACGCCGGCTCCGAAGAAATCGCCGTCGGCGCGATCGTCGGTGCCCCCTTCCTGCTTGGCACCCTGGCGATGGGCCTAGTCGGCCTCTTCGCCTACCTCTACCGCGAGCGCCGCGCCCAGGGGGTCCGGCTCGAAGCCCACGCGCCGACCCTGGAGCGCGACCTGCTCTTCTTCCTCGCCTTCTTCGGAGTCGCCGGCCTGCTCTCCTGGGGGCCGCCGGCCCCGGTACGGATCGTCGCCGGCATCGTCTTCCTTTGCGCCTACGTCCTCTACGTGCGGATCACCCTGCGCTCCAGTGGCGCGGTCCAGGGGGAGGAGTCGCTCGACCCGCTGCTCTTCGACCGCCGCTCGGAGCGGACCAGCGAGGACCCACCGCTCGGCCTCTGCCTCGCCCAGCTCCTGGTTGGGCTGGGGGCGATGGTCGGCGGCGCCCACCTCTTCGTCGAAGAGCTGCTGACGATCGCCGACCACCTCGGCATCGACGCCCTCGTCCTCGCCCTGATCCTGGCGCCGCTGGCGACCGAGCTGCCGGAGAAGGTCAACAGCTTCTTCTGGGTGCGCGAGGGCAAGGACGCGCTGGCGCTGGGCAACATCAGCGGCGCGATGGTCTTCCAGTCGACGATTCCGATCGGCATCGGCCTGATCTTCACCAAGTGGGACCTGAGCGCCAACGCGATCGTCTCGATCGGCCTCGGCCTCGCCGGTGGCCTCCTCGCCTACGAGTCGCTGCACCTGGCGAAGCGCTTCAAACCGCCGGCGATCGCCGCCTGGTTTGCCCTCTACCTGGCATTCATCGTGATCGTCGTCGTTTAAGCGACCGGGCCTAGGCGGCGAGCTCGCCGAGGGCTTTGAGCACGAGGGCGTCGTGCTTTTTCGGCTGCACCTTCGGCAGCACCTTGGCGATCTTGCCCTTCGCGTCGACGACGTAGGTGTTGCGCAGCACGCCCATGTACTTCTTGCCGTACATCGACTTCTCGCCCCAGGCGCCGTAGCGCTCCGCCACCGCGTGGTCGGGGTCGGCGAGCAGGGTGAAGCCGAGCTCGTACTTGCCAGCGAACTTGGCGATGTCCTCGACCTCGTCGGGCGAGATCCCGATCACCTTCGCGCCCGCCGTGGCGTACTCGTCGGAGCGGTCGCGAATGCCGCACGCCTGGGTGGTGCAGCCCGGCGTATCGGCCCGCGGATAGAAGTAGACGACGATCGTCTGGCCCTTGAAGTCCGAGAGCTTCACCTTCTCGCCGTTCTGATCGGAGAGGGTGAAGGCGGGGGCCTTGTCACCGGGCTCGAGCACCGCTAGTCCTCGCGGCCGGGGTCCTGGCCGTCCTCGTCCTCGTCGAGCTCCTCGTCGCCCTGTTCGAGCGCGGTCTCGGAGACCGAACCGCCGGAGCCCGGGTGGTAGCGGGTCTGGAAGGACTCGAGGATCTGGTCGCGCGAGTCTTCGTCGATTGGCGTGTCGTCGGAGAGGCGGACCCACTCGGCCCCCTCGTAGGCCTCCATGTTGAAGACCTCCTGGTCGATCGAGGTGGAGTCGTCGACGACGACCACGACCTCGGTCTGGGGGTTGAAGTAGGTGCCGGGCTGGACCAGCAGCTCCTCGACCTCGTACACGTTCTCGTCGGGGTTCGACGGCACGTCGCGATCCTACGGAATCCGCGGCGCGGCGGGCGAGGCGGCGGCGAGGCGTCGGTCGGTCTCGGCCTCAACGTCGAGCGGCTCCCGGCCCACCCGGCGGCGGCGCTCGTTGGTGGCGAGGACCAGCGAGCGGATTTCCGCCCGCAGCTGCGGGTCGCCGGGGAGCGGCGGGCGGCTCTCCTCCTCGGCCGGCGCCTGCGGCTCGATCGCCATCGGGCCGCGGCCGACCTCGCGCCAGCGCGCCCCCGAGCGGGCGAAGGCGAAGGCGGCGATCGGCGCCACGACAAGCGTGATCAGCACCAGCACCGTGCCTGGATCAAAGGAAAGAGCGGCGACCTGGACGGGCATCGGACCAGGGTAGACCCCCACAACGGGGGGTTCGTCCGGTACTCTCTCCCGTGGTTGACTGACCAGTCAATCGGTGGCTCGCCGCGAACTGCGCCGGCGCTCCCACCCTCAGCTTGAAAGCACGACGAAAAGGAGCTCCGACCGGTGGTTGACTTCACCCTGACCGACGAGCAGAAGGACCTGCGCGAGCTGGCTCACAGCTTCGCCGAGAAAGACATGCGCCCGGTCGCCTGGGAGCTGGACAAGGACGGCGACTGGCCCGGCGACGTGATCAAGAAGGCCTGGGACGTCGGCCTGATGAACACCCACGTGCCCGAGGCCTATGGCGGCCCCGGCCTCGATTACCTCTCCGGCTGCATCATCGAGGAGGAGATCGGTTGGGGCTGCTCCGGGATCGGCACCTCGCTGATGGCCAACGGCCTCGCCGGTGCCCCGGTCGTCCTCGGCGGCTCCGAGGAGACCAAGAAGAAGTACCTCGGGATGCTCACCGAGGAACCGAAACTCGCCTCCTTCTGCCTGACCGAGCCGGACGCCGGCTCCGACGTCGCCGGGATGAAGACCCGCGCGGTCAAGCAGGGCGACAAGTACATCGTCAACGGCTCCAAGTGCTTCATCACCAATGGCTCCTACGCCGACTGGTTCACGGTCTACGCCAAGACCGACCCGGACTCCGGCCACCGCGGCATGAGCGCCTTCGTGATCGACGCCAACTCCCCCGGGGTGACCGTCGACAAGAAGGAGGACAAGATGGGTCAGCGGGCCTCCAATACCGCGACCATCTCCTTCAACGACGTCGAGGTCCCGGCCGAGAACCTCCTCGCCGAGGAAAACAAGGGATTCAAACTGGCGATGATGACCCTCGACCGGACCCGTCCGGGCGTCGCCGCGATGGCCACCGGGATCGCCCGCGCGGCCTTCGAGTTCGCCGCCGAGTACTCCAAGGAAAGGGTCCAGTTCGGGGTGCCGATCGCGATGCACCAGGCGATCCAGTTCATGATCGCCGACATGGCGACCAAGGTCGACGCCGCCCGGCTGCTGACCTGGAACTCGGCCGTCCAGCTCGATCAGGGCGAACGCAACACCCTGCGCTCCTCCGAGGCCAAGCGCTTCGCCTCCGACTCGGCGATGGAGGTCACCACTGACGCCGTCCAGGTCTACGGTGGCTACGGCTTCATCAAGGAGTACCCGGTCGAGAAACTGATGCGCGACGCGAAGATCATGCAGCTCTACGAGGGGACCAGCCAGATCCAGCGCCTGGTCATCGCCAAAGAGGTGCTGCTGCCGCGCAACATCGACCAGCGCCCGCCGGCCGCCGAGGAGAAGGCCGCCGACGACGCCCGCGATTCGCAGTCCGAGCAGGCAGCGGCTACGGTCTGAGTCATGTCCGACCCCGCCGAACGCGCCGCAGCCGGTAAGGCGGCGCGTTCGGCGGCTCGGCGCTCCAGCCACGCCGGCTGGACGCCACCCACCGATCGCGACGATCCGGTCGCGATCCTCGAGCGCCAGGCGGAGAGCCGCGTCCCCGACCTGGTGCCGATCCGCTACGGGCGGATGGCCGCCTCGCCGTTCGCCTTCTTCCGCGGCGCCGCCGCGGTGATGTCCGCCGACCTGGCGACGACCCCGATCTCGGGGCTGCGGGTGCAGGCCTGCGGCGATGCCCACCTCTCCAACTTCGGGGCCTTCGCCGCCCCGGACCGGCGCCTCGTCTTCGACCTCAACGACTTCGACGAGACCCTGCCCGGCCCCTGGGAGTGGGACGTCAAGCGGTTGGCCGCGAGCTTTGCGATCGCCGCCGCCGAAAACGGCTTCAAGCGCAAGGAGCGCGAGCGGGTGGTGGAGACGGCGGCGCGCGCCTACCGCGAGGCGATGCGCGATTTCGCCGCCTGCGGCAACCTCGAGGTCTGGTACTCGCGCCTCGACGTCGAGGCGCGGCTCGCCGAGGTCGAGGAAGAGGACCCGCCGGAGGTCGCCCGGCTGCGGCGGAACATCGAGAAGGCGCGGGCGAAGGACAGCCTGCGGGCCCTGGAGCGGTTGACCGAGGAAGCCGGCGGGGAGATCCGCTTCCGCTCCGAACCGCCGCTGCTGGTCCCCGGTGAGGACCTGGTTCCGGCTGCCGACGGCCGCTCGATCGGCGAGATGCTGGAAGACGTCCTCGCCGCCTACCGGGAGTCGCTGCCGTCCGACCTGCGGATCCTGCTGGACGGCTATCGCTTCCGCCAGATCGCCCGCAAGGTGGTCGGGGTGGGAAGCGTCGGCACCCGGGCCTGGGTGGTGCTGCTGACCGGCAGCGGCGACCGCGACCCGCTCTTCCTGCAGGCGAAGGAGGCCGAGGCCTCGGTGCTGGAGCCCTACGCCGGCGCCAGCGAATGCGCCACCCATGGCCAGCGGGTGGTCGAGGGGCAGCGGCTGATGCAGGCGACCGGCGACATCTTCCTCGGCTGGTGCCGGGCGGTCGGCCTCGACGGCCGCCAACGCGACTTCTACGTCCGTCAGCTCTGGGACTGGAAGCGCTCGGCCGAAGTCGAGCGGCTCGGCCCGCGCGGGCTCGAGATCTACGCCCGGGTCTGCGGCTGGACCCTGGCCCGTGCCCACGCCCGCTCCGGCGACCGGGTCGCGATCGCCGCCTACCTCGGCGGCGGCGACGGCTTCGACCAGGCGATCCGCGAGTTCTCGACCGCCTACGCCGAGCAGAACCTGCGCGATCACGCGGCCCTGCTCGACGCGATCGAGCAGGGCCGCGTGATCGCCGAAGACATCTAGTCGCTGGTCCGCTTGCGGTAGGCGCGCACGGTCAGCGGCACCACCACGGCGAGGATCAGCAGGCACCAGCCGATCGAGGCGACGACCGGGTGCTCGAGCGGCCAGGCGGAGCCATCGGGAATCGCGGTGGGGTTGCCGAATAGGGTCCGGACCGCGGCCGCCCAGCAGCTGACCGGGTTGTATTCGGCGAACTGGCGCAGCCCTTCTGGCAGGCCGCCGACCGGGACGAAGGTGTTGGCGACGAAGGTCAGCGGGAAGATCGTCGTGAAGGCGATCCCCTGGACCACGTCGGGGCTGCGGGCGACCACGCCGATCAGCGTTCCCAGCCAGAGCATCGCGATCGCGAGCAGGAAGAGCAGCCCGAACCCGCCCAGCGCTTCCAGTGGGGTCGAGTTGATCCCCCAGCCGACGATCAGCCCGGCCAGGACCATGATCGTGATCGCCAGTACCGTCGCCGCGAACTCGGCCGAGAGGTGGCCGAGCAGGTACGCCGGCCGCGACATCGGCAGCGAGCGGAAGCGGTCGATGATGCCCTCGCCGAGGTCGGTGGCCATCGAGACGCCCGGGCCCATCATTCCGAAGGCGAGGGTTTGGACCAGGATGCCGCCGATCAGATATTCCTTGTAGTCGCCGCCGCCGGGGACGGCGATGACGCCGCCGAAGACGAAGCTGAACAGCAGCACGAACATCAGCGGCTGCAGGGTGACGTCGAAGAGCTTCTCCGGAATCTGGCGGATGTGGGCGAACTGGCGCTTGGCGAGAACGGCGGCGTCGCTGGCAAGCCAGCGCAGGCCGGCGGGGCCCGGCGCCGTCCGCGGCAGTGATGTGGTTATCGCGTTGGCGTTCATGCGGTTGCCTCCTCGCGGTCGCTGTCGGTCTCGGATTGGTTGCCGCGGTCGGCGGCGCGGGGGCCGGTGAGGGAGAAGAAGACGTCGTCGAGCGTCGCTTCGCGGCGGCGCACGTCGTGGGCGTCGACTCCGGCCTCCTCGATCGCCCGGACCACCTCGATCAATCGCGTCTGTTCGCTCGCCGGCGCCGCCACCAGCGATTCCTCGCGGTCGATTTCGGCGGAACCCGCGGCGACCCGCTCGAGCGCCGCGGCGACGCTTGGCAGGTCCTCGGCGTCATCGACGGTGACAACGACCCGTTCGCCGCCGTGGCGGGCCTTCAGCTCGGCCGGCGAGCCGCTCGCGACCGCGCTGCCGTGGTCGAGCAGGACGACGGAATCGGCGAGCCGATCGGCCTCCTCCAGGTACTGGGTGGTGAGCAGCAGGGTGGTGCCACCGCCGACCAGCTCGAGCAGCAGGTCCCAGAGCTCGTTGCGGCTTTCCGGATCGAGGCCGGTGGTCGGCTCGTCGAGGAAGAGGACCGGGGGGGAGGCGACCAGGCTGGCGGCGAGGTCGAGCCGCCGCCGCATCCCGCCCGAGTAGTCGCGGACGAGGCGATCGCCGGCGTCGTCGAGGCGCATCAGGGTGAGCAGCTCGGCGGCGCGGGCGCGGGCGAGCTTGCGTGGCAGGTGGTAGAGGCGGCCGATCATCTCCAGGTTGGCGGCGCCGCTCATCAGCCCGTCGACGGTCGCCGCCTGGCTGGTCAGGCCGACCAGCTGCCGCACCTCCGCGGCTTCGGCGACGACGTCGTGGCCGGCGACCTCGGCCCGTCCCTCAGTCGGTGTGGTGAGGGTGGTGAGGATGCGGATCGCCGTCGTCTTGCCGGCGCCATTGTGGCCGAGCAGGCCGAGCACGGAGCCGGAGGGGACTTCGAGATCGAAGTCCCGAAGCGCCCAGTTGTCGCCGAAGCGCTTGCCCAGGCCCGCGGTTCGCACCCCGGCGCCTGCTTGGTTCTGTGAGTTCATTTCGTACCTCGTACGTGGTCGTAGTACAGCGTACGGCGAGGTTAGCAGTACGATGTACGAAATGTCGAGCGGGTCGAAGACAGAGGCGGGATCGCGAGCGAAGGCCGAGGCGGCGGCCAAGCGCGCGGCAGAGAAAGCCGAGCGGACGGCGCTGCGGGCCCAGGAGAAGGCGGAGGCCGCCGCCTCCCGGGCGGTCGAAAAGACCCGCCGTGTGGAGGAGCGCGCAGCCGAGAAAGCCGGGCGCGCCGAAGCCCGGGCCGCCGAGAAGGCGGAGCAGGCCGAAGAGCGTGCCGGAGCAGCTGCCGCCCGTGCCACCGAAGTCGGGGAGCGGGCCGCGGCGGCCGCCACCCGCGCCGCCGAGCGGGCGGAGGAGGCTGGTGCCAAGTCCGGGACTCGTGCCCACGGCGAGGGCGAGGGCGAGCCGCTGATCTGGATGCGGGAGGAGCCGAGCTCCCGCCGCCCGACCCTCACCCGCGCCGAGATCGCCCGCGCCGCCTTGGAGATCTCCGACACGGAAGGCTTCGACGCCGTCTCCATGCGCCGGGTCGCCCAGCGTCTCGGCGCTGGCACGATGACGCTCTACCACTACGTCCGCAACAAGGACGAGCTGGTCACTCTGATGTCGGACCTGGCGATGGGCGAGATCCTCGTCCCCGAGGGCGAGCTCTCGACCGATTGGCGCGCGGCGCTGACCCAGATCGCCCACCGCACCCGCAGTGCCTTCGCCGCCCATCACTGGATCTTCAGCCTCACCGGCGACGCCGCCCCCGGTCCGAACGGGATGCGCCACTTCGAGCAGTCCCTGCAGGCGATCGACTCCCTGGAGCTGATGCCGGAGGAAGTCTTCGACCTGATCGGCCAGCTCGACGACTACGTCTTCGGCTTCGCCCTGCGCGAGCTGCAGGAGCAGGAGGAGCACCTCAGCGGCTGGCCGGCCGAGGTCCGCGACTTCTTCCAGCGCGAAATCGACAGCGGCGACTACCCACGGGTCGAAGCGATCCTCGGCGACGACGCCGACGCCGGCATCGCCCGCATCATGGACCTCCTCTCCGACGACGGCCGCTTCGACCGCGGCCTCGCCCGCCTCCTCGACGGCATCGAAGCCAACCTCCCCAAATAGCGCCCCAGCGAGCCCCGAGGGCGCCCTTTGGGGGGAGAATTCAGGCCGTGGTTGACCTTTGTGTCGCTATGCGAAACGAAGGTCAACCACGCATCGCGCTGGCGGACTTGGCGGCGAGGCAGCATGGGGTCGTTTCGATCCGTCAGTTGGAGCAACTGTGCGGCTACACCCGTCCCGGCGTGCTGCGAGCGGTGGCGGCGGGGCGGTTGCATCAGCTCTATCGAGGTGTGTACGCCGTCGGGCATCAGAGGCTGACCCTCCACGGGCGCTCATTGGCCGCGGTGCTCTCCTGCGGACCGGGGTCGTTGCTCAGCCACTGGTCGGCGTCCTGGCTTTGGGGACTGGGAAGGTGGAGTCCATCTCCATTTCACGTCCTCGCCTCCGGGCCGCGCTCGCAGACGCCACCGGTGAGGCGGCATCGGGCCCGAAATCTGGTCGACGCCGATCGGGCGTTCGAGGAGGGGATCCCGGTGACCGCGGTGCCGCGGACGCTGCTGGACATGGCGGCGGAGACCGACGACGAATCGTTCAAGTGGATCATCGAGCGGGCCGAGAAACGCGGGAAGCTTGATGCGCCGGCGGCGCGGGCGGCCGCCGAGCGGAGCAGAGGGCATCGCGGTTACAAGCGCCTGAAGCGCGGGCTGATGATCCACCGTCCGCCGGTCTTCACCCGCTCGGAGTTCGAGACTGCGGTCCTGGATCGGCTGCTCGCCGACGGCGTGCCGATGCCCTCGGTCAACTATTTCGAGGGGATGCATGAGCTCGACCTCTACTGGCGCGACCGCCGCTTCGCGGTCGAACTCGACTCCTGGGGGACGCACGGCACTCGGATGGCCTGGGAGCGGGACCACCTCCGCGACGAGGAGTTGGCGCTAGCGGGAATCCAGGTCGTCCGGGTTAGCGAAGAGCGCTTCCACGAAGCGCCGCGCGAGGTCGCCCACAACGTCGCGATCCTCCTCAGCCGGCGCGCCGTCGTTCGTGGTTGACCTTTGTTTCGGTATGCAGAACAAAACTCAACCGGGCGCCGCCCCGGAGCCCGCTAGGCCGGGCGCGGGGCGGCGGCGCCGCGCTTGGCGGACTTCGCGCGTTTGACTTTGTCGAGCTCGACCTTGCGCAGGCGCACCGACTGCGGGGTGATTTCGACGCACTCGTCCTCGCGCAGGAACTCCAGCGACGCTTCCAGGGAGAGCCGGGTCGGCGGCGCCAGGCGGACCAGGACGTCGGCGCTCGCCGCGCGCATGTTGGTCTGCTGCTTGGCTTTGGTCGGGTTGACGTCGAGGTCGTCGGCACGGGCGTTCTCGCCGATCACCATGCCTTCGTAGACCTCCTCGCCGGAGCCGACGAAGAGGGTGCCGCGGTCCTGCAGGCTCATCAGCGAGTAACCGGCGGTCTGGCCGCGGCGGTCCGCCACCAGGGAGCCGGTCTGACGGGTGCGCAGCTCGCCGGCCCAGGGCTCCCAGCGGTCGAAGACGTGGTGGAGGATGCCGCTGCCGCGGGTCTCGGTGAGGAACTCGGTGCGGAAGCCGATCAGGCCGCGGGCGGGGACCAGGTAGTCCATCCGCACCCAGCCGGTCGAGTGGTTGACCATCTGCTCCAGCCGGCCCTTGCGGCCGGCGAGCATCTGGGTCACCGAGCCGACGTGCTCCTCGGGCACGTCGATCGCCAGCCGCTCGACCGGCTCGTGGACTTCGCCTTCGATCTCCCGGGTGACCACGCGCGGCTGACCGGCGGTCAGCTCGAAGCCCTCGCGCCGCATCAGCTCCAGCAGTACCACCAGCTGCAGCTCGCCGCGCCCCTGCACCTCCCAGGCGTCCGGCCGCTCGGTGTCGTTAACCCGGATCGAGACGTTGCCGATCAGCTCCTGGTCGAGCCGGTCGCGGATCTGGCGCGCGGTCAGTTTGCCGCCGCCCTCGGTCCCCGCCAGCGGCGAGGTGTTGATGCCGACGACGATCGAGAGCGACGGCTCATCGATCGTGATTACCGGCAGCGGCTGCGGGTTGGCGGGATCGGCGAGGGTCTCGCCGATCGTCACCTCTTCGATCCCGGCGACGGCGATGATTTCGCCCGGCCCGGCCTGCTTCGCGGTTACCCGGTCCAGCCCTTCGGTTACGTAGAGCTCTGAGACGTTGGCCCGGGCGATCGAGCCGTCGGCCCGGCACCAGGCGATCGGCTGCCCCGATTTGATCGTCCCCTCGTGGACCCGGCAGATCGCCAGCCGGCCGACATAGGGAGAGGCGTCGAGGTTGGTCACCTGCGCCTGCAGCGGCGCCCCCTCGGTGTAGGTCGGGGCCGGGATCTTCTCCAGCATCAGGTCGATAAGCGGCGTCAGGTCGGTCCCTTCGACCCCCTCCTCGAGTGCCGCCCAGCCGGCTTTGGCGTTGGTGTAGACGATCGGGAAGTCGATCTGGTCAGAGTCGGCGTCGAGGTCGATGAAGAGCTCGTAGACCTCGTCGACGACCTCGGAGATCCGCGCGTCCGGGCGGTCGACCTTGTTGACGACGAGGATCACCGGCAGTTTCGACTCCAGCGCCTTGCGCAGGACGAAGCGGGTCTGCGGCAGCGGCCCCTCGGAGGCGTCGACCAGCAGCAACACCCCGTCGACCATCGTCAACGCCCGCTCGACCTCGCCGCCGAAATCGGCGTGCCCGGGGGTGTCGACGATGTTCAGCTTCACCCCGTCGCGGGTGACGGCGGTGTTCTTGGCGAGGATCGTGATCCCCTTCTCGCGCTCGAGGTCCATCGAGTCCATCACCCGCTCGGCGACGTCCTGGCCTTTGCGGAAGGTGCCGGTCTGCCACAGCATCGCGTCGACCAGGGTCGTCTTGCCGTGGTCGACGTGGGCGATGATCGCGATGTTCCGGAGGTCGTCTCTTGTGCTTGTGCTCATGCGAGTTGGAGAGGGTAGAGAAGGGCGGCCGCCGGCCGGTGACCGGCTCGAACCGGCCCCATGCAAAACGAAGCCCGCCGAGTGGCGGGCTTCGCAGCGAATCTGAAGCGCGGCGCGACTAGCTCGTCTGCTGAACGCTCGCGGCAGCCGGGCCTTTGGGCCCTTCTTCGGACTCGTACGACACCTTGGCGCCCTCGGTCAGGCTCTTGAAGCCCTCGCCGAGGATGGCGCTGTGGTGGACGAAGACGTCCTTCGAGCCGTCATCGGGCGTGATGAACCCGTAGCCCTTGTCGTCGCTGAACCACTTGACAGTTCCAGTGGGCATGCATTGCCTCCACTTCGTGTGCTGCGAACCCAGAGGATGCATGAAAGCAACGACTGCGAGCGCTAAACACATCTTTCGCCGGGTCTAACCCGGCCCTAACGCTGGGCACGGTAGCAGGATCGAGCGCCGCCGCGCGTGTTTTCGGCGCCTCCGGACGGACCTCCCAGCGGGCCGCGTCCGCGGACCGCTCTAACGTCGTCGCGTGCGCTTCCTCGACCATGTCGACCGCGAGGCGGTGCGAGGGCTGCTCGACCGCGACGAGTTCTTCTGGCTCGACCTCGATGCTCCCGGCGACGAGGACGTCAGCTTCCTCGGTGAGACCTTCGATTTCCACCCGCTCGCCCTGGAGGATCTGAGCAAACGCCGGCAGCGGCCGAAGCTGGAGGACTTCGGCGAGTACATGTTCCTCGTCTACTACGGGGCGGACTCGGAGCTGGAGCTGCACGAGGTCCACGCCTTCCTCTCCGGCGGCTACATCGTCACCGTCCACGAAGGCAGGTCCCCGGCGCTGGAGGAAGCCCGCCACCGGCTGCGCTCCAACGAGCCGGACTCCGAGCAGTTCGTCGTTTACCGCGTCCTCGATGCCCTCACCGACTCCTTCTTCCCGCTGCTCGAGCAGATCGACGAAGAGATCGAGGGGCTCGAAGAAGCGATCTTCCAGCGACCCGAGTCCGAGCAGCTGGAACGGATCACGCAGCTGCGGCGGCGGCTGGTCGAGCTCTCGCGGGTGGTGACGCCGCAGCGCGACCTGCTCGCCCGCGGTATCGACGACATCGTCGAGATCCCCGGCCTGGAGAAAGACTCGCGCGACTGGTTCCGCGACGTCTACGACCACTCGATCCGCATCTCCGACCAGATCGACTCCTTCCGCGACCTCCTCGCTGGGGTCCGCGACGCCTATCTCTCGACCGTCTCCAACCGGCTCAACGAGATCACCAAGCAGCTGACCGTGGTGGCGACGATCTTCCTGCCGCTCTCCTTCCTGGTCGGCTTCTTCGGCCAGAACTTCGGCTGGCTGGTCCGCAACATCAACAGCGAGGCCGACTTCCTGATCTGGGGAGTGGGGGCGGCCCTCGTTTCGGTGCTTGTGCTGTTCGCCTGGTTCAGACGCGGATCCTTCCTCTAGGATCGAGTACGTGAACGGTCTCCGGCACCGGCCACGTCATCTCACCGCGGCGCTGACCCTGGCGCTCGCGTCGCTCGCCGCCCTGCTGGCGCCGCTCGGCGCCGCTGCCGCGACCTCGCCGACGACCCTCTCGCCGCGCCTCGCCGTCCTCGCCTCGCCGCCGGTCCGGGGACTCGCCTCGGCCGCCCAGTCGCGCCGGGTCGGCCTCGCCGCCCACGGCACCGGCAGCCTCCTGCGCCACGGCCGCCGCGTCCTCGTCGATGTCCATTTCGGCTCCGACACCGCTGAGCGCCTCGACGCCCTGCGCGCCACCGGCGCCCGGGTCGTCGCGGTCAGCCCGCGCTACGAGGCCGTCACCGTCGCCGCCCTCCCCGCACAGCTGCGGGCGCTCGGCTCGCTCGGCGGCGTCCTCGCCGTCTCCGAAGTGATCGCGCCGCTCACCCACGCCGTCTGCCCCTCCGGCTCGGTCGTCTCCGAAGGCGACGGCCAGCTCGAAGCCGCCGCCGCCCGCGGCGACTTCGGCGTCGACGGCTCCGGCGTCACCGTCGGCGTCCTCTCCGACTCCTTCAACCAGGCCGTCGGCCTGGCCACCTCCGAACGCGGTGACGTCGCCACCGGCGACCTCCCGGGGCCGAGCAACCCCTGCGGCCAGAAGCGCGCGGTCGACCAGCTGATCCCGCTGATCCCGGGCGCTGCCGCAGCCGAAGAAGGCGAAGAAGAAAACGAAGAAGAAGAAGGCGGCACCGACGAGGGCCGGGCGATGGTCCAGATCGTCCACGACCTCGCCCCCGGCGCCGACATCGACTTCGCCTCGGCCTACAACGGCGAGTTCGCCTTCGCCAACGCGATCCGAGCGCTCCACGCCGCCGGCGCCCAGGTGATCGGCGACGACATCGGCTACTTCGACGAGCCGTTCTTCCAGGACGGCCCGGTCGCGGTCGCGGTCAACGAAGTCACCGCCGCCGGCGCCAACTACTTCTCCGCCGCCGGCAACGAAAACTTCTTCGACGAAGAAGGCAACGAAATCGGCTCCTGGGAAGCACCGGAATTCCGCGAAACCGCCTGCCCGGCGGCGCTCCCCGCGCCTTACGAAACCTGCATGGACTTCAACCCGGCCGCCGGCAAAGACTCCTCGATGGGGATCACGATCGAAGAAGAAGAAGCGCTCTACGTCGACCTGCAGTGGGCGCAGCCGTGGAACGGGGTGACCACCGACCTTGACATGTTCCTGGTCAAAGAAGGCGAAATCGTCGGCGAAGCGTTCAACAACGCCAACACCGAACCCGGTCGCCAGGAGCCCTACGAGTTCATCCCCTACGAAGAACACGAAGAAGAAGGCTCGCCGGAAGAAGAAGTGGAACTGGTGATCGCCCGCTGCGACGTCAAATGCGGCGAAGGGCGGGCCGAAGAAGAAGTCGACGGGGTCAAACCGCTGGAAGGGACGAAAGGCGGCGACGACGGCACGCCGCGGCTGAAAGTCGTCCTGATCGGCGACAGCGCGCTTCAGTACCCCGAAACCAAAGGCGGCGACGTCACCGGCCCGACCGTCTTCGGCCATCCCGGCGCGGCCTCGGCGATCGCCGCGGGCGCGATCAACTACGCGACCAAAGCCGAACCGGAGTACTACTCCTCGCGCGGCCCGGTCACCCACTACTTCGGCCCGGTGACGGGCACCGCGGCGGCGGCGCCGACCCCGGCCGAGGTGATTCCGAAGCCGAACGTGACCGCGACCGACTGCGGCCGCACTACCTTCTTCTACAGCTTCCGCGAAGGCGGCTATCGCTTCTGCGGCACCTCGGCGGCGACTCCGCACGCGGAGGCGATCGCGGCCCTGATCCGCTCCGCCAACCCGGGGGTCACCAACGCCCAGGTTCGCGCCGACATGGAAGCGACGGCGCTGCCGATCGGCGAATTCGGCCCCGAGGCGATCGGCGCCGGCCTGCTCGACGCGGACGCCGCGGTGGCGGCACTGGCGCTGCCGCCGACGGTGACGGTCCGCACCCCGCCGGCGGCGGTGGGGAAGGAGAAGCGGCCCTCGATCGCCTTCGACGCCAATCGCCCGGTCCGCTTCGTCTGCACGCTCGACGGCTCGGTCCCGTCCGCCTGCGCCTCGCCCTTCGTGCCGGCGGCGAACCTCGCCGAGGGCTCCCACACCTTCACCGTCACCGGCACCGACATCGCCGGCCGCAGCGGCACCGCCAGCGCCAAGTTCTCGATCGACACCAAGGCGCCGAGCGCACGCGTCGCCAAGCACCCGAAGAAGCTGGTGAAGACCCATCGTAAGGCGGTGGCGCTGAGCTTCGGCTTCGCCTCCGACGACAAGTCGGCGACCTTCCGCTGCCGCATCGACAAGGGCAAGTTCAAGACCTGCAAGGCGAAGATCTCCAGGCGATTCCGCAAGGGCGGCCACTCGGTCGCGGTCCGCGCCGTCGACGCCGCCGGCAACGTCGGCAAGCCGGCGACCTTCAAGTTCCGGGTCAAGCACGTCCGCCATCGCTGAGGCGGCGGCTCAGGTGCACCGCCGCCCCTGCCGATACCAACTTTCGATGGTGCGCTCAGGGACCAACCGACGGGCTGGTGTGGCTGCCGTGCTCGCCGTCGTCTCCCTCGCTGTCCTGCCCGCGGGCGCGGCGGCGATGGACGCTCCGAGCCCGCTCTCGCCGGCGCTGCGAGCGCTGGCGAAGCCCGAGGTGCGCCAGCTCCCCGCCCAGGCCAGGGCGCCGGCGCTCGGGGTCGCCGCCAGTGGCCCGGGCTCGCTGGTCCGCGCCGGGGACCGCGTTCTCGTCGACGTTCGCTTTCGCGGCGGCACGTTGGCCCGGCTGCCGGCGCTGCGCGCAGCCGGCGCCGGCGTCCTCACCGCCGGCGCGGCACTGCAGCGGGCGACGGTCGCCGTCTCTCCGGCCGACCTGGAGCGGCTCGCCGCCGTGCCCGGGGTCGAAGCGGTGACCCAGGTGCGGGCGCCGGTCCTGCGGGCGCTCGAACCCTGTAAGGGCGGCTCGGTGATCTCCGAGGGGGTCGGGCAGCTGAACATCGAACCGGCGCGGGAAAAATACGGCGACGAAGGCAAAGGCGTCACCGTCGGCGTCCTCTCCGACTCCTTCAACCAGGCGACCGAAGCCGTCCCCGGCGGGCCGATCGCGACCAAAGCCCCGGACGACATCATCTCCAAGGGACCTGCCCGGGGTCGAAAACAGCTGCGAAGAACAGGCCAAACCGGTCCGCCAGCTGCAGTCCTACAACCTCGAACCCGGCTTCGAAGCACCCTTCGACGAGGGGCGGGGGATGCTGCAGATCGTCCACGACGTCGCCCCCCGGGCGAGACTCGCCTTCACCAGCGCCTTCAACGGCGAAGAAGCGTTCGCGGAAGGGATCGAACAGCTGGCCGCCCCGGTCGGCAGCGGCGGCGGCGGCGCCAAGGTGATCGTCGACGACGTCGGCTACTTCGAAGAGCCGTTCTTCCAGCAGGGCCCGGTCGCCGCCGCGGTCGACAAAGTCAGCGCCGCCGGCGTCACCTACCTCTCGGCGGCCGGCAACGACAACCTGCTCGACGGCGAAGGCAACGACATCGCCTCATGGGAAGCGCCGGCCTATCGGGATTCCGGCTCCTGCCCGCGTGAAATCCGCGAACTTCCCAGCGCCCGTGGCAAAGCCTGCCTCGACTTCGACCCCGGCGGCCCGGTCGACCGCACCTTCGGGATCCGGGTCGAACCGGAAGAAACGTTGACGATCGACCTGCAGTGGGCGGAACCCTGGTACGGAGTCGAAGACGACCTCGACGCCTACCTGCTCGACGCCGAAGGCCGGCTGCTCACCACCGCCGCCGAAGACAACCTGAAATCGCAGCGGCCGGTCGAGATCCTCCAGTGGGAAAACAAGGGCAGCGAAGAAGCGACCGTGCAGCTGGCGGTCAACCGCTACGACGGCGCCGCCTCGCCGCGGCTGAAGTTCATCCTGCTCGAGGACGGCCGCGGGGTCAGCGGCACCGAGTACCCGACCTCGGGTGGGGGTGACGTCGTCGGCCCGACGATCTACGGCCATGCTGCCTCGCCCGCCGCCGTAGCCGTAGCCGCGATTCCCTACAAAAGCACCACCGAACCGGAGACCTACTCCTCGCGCGGGCCGGTGACCAACTACTTCGGCCCGGTCGCGGGCACCACTCCGGCGGCGGCCCTGCCGACCGCGGAAGTGGTCGCCAAGCCGAACGTGACCGCGACCGACTGCGGCCGCACTACCTTCTTCGCCCGTCAGCCCGAATCCGAACCAGGGATCTGGCGCTTCTGCGGCACCTCGGCGGCGGCGCCGCACGCCGCCGGCGTGGCGGCGCTGGCGCTGGCCCTGGAAGCGAAACCAAGCAACGAAGAAATCGCCGCGGCGCTGATCGGGACCGCGAAACCGATCGGCAGCTTCGGCGGCTGTGCCGTCGGCAGCGGGCTGCTCGAAGCGCTGGGAGCACTGGATCTGATCGAAGAAGGCGGCACGCCGGCGACCCCGGAAGCCTGCTCGCCGCCCGACGCCTCCGGCCCCGTGGTCCGCGCCACCGGCGACTGGGGCCGCGAAGACCCACCTGTGAAGCCGCCTGAACCGACCCCGCCAGCCGAACCGACCCCGACTCCGCCGGTGGTGCCAACCCAACCGCCGGTCGCGGCGCCGCGCGCCTCCTTCGCCAAGTCCCCGGCCAAGCTCGTGAAGACGCGGGGCAGGGCCGCGAAGGTGACCCTCCGCTTCAGCGCCGACCAGCCCGGCGCCAGCTTCGCCTGCAAGTTCGACGCCGCCGCCTTCAAGCCGTGCGCGGCGAAATTGACCCGCTCCTTCGGCCTCGGTGCCCACACGGTCAAGGTGCGGGCGACGACCGCGGCCGGCGGCACCGGCAAGGTCGCCAGCTTCAAGTTCCGGGTCAAGCGCGTCGGCTGAGCGCCCGCGGCGTCGGTTTCGCTAAGCCGGCGAGCGCGCCGTCTGCCGGCGCACCACCCAATGGCCGAACCCCAGCAGCGCCAGCAGGGCGACGGCGCTGCCGAGGACCAGCGGGTCGGTCAGCGAGATCCCTTCCAGTCGGGTGCCGAAGTAGACGGCCAGCGCGGTCACCGGCATGTAGCCGACGATCGTCGTCCAGACGAAGCGCCAGAGCGGCACCCGGGCGGCGCCGGCGGCGTAGGAGGCGAAGCTGAAGGGGACGATCGGGATCAGCCGCAGGGCGAGCAGCAGGGTCGGGCCGCCACGCTCGATCGTCGCCTCCAGCCGCTCGAAGCGCTCGAGGCCGAAGATCCGGTCGAGCAGCGGTCGGGCGACGCGGGCGCCGAAGGCGTAACAGATCATCGCCGAGCACATCCAGCCGACGGTGACGATTGCGATCGCCGGGAAGAAGCCGTAGGCGAAGCCGGCGGCGGCGTTGACGATCTCGGCGGGGAAGAAGATCACCGAGTGGATCAGGGTGAGGGCGATGATCAGCAGCGGTCCCCAGACCCCGAGCCGGTCGATCTGGTGGCGGACTTCGTCGGTGTCGCCGTGCAGGGCGGCGGAGACGGTCTCGCGCAGCGGGTCGATCGCGAGGACGAGGCCGGCGAGCAGCAGGATGCCGGCGATCGTCAGCCCGATCTCGGGCCAGGGGATGCGGCTGCGGCTCTCGTCCACGGCCCAAGGCTAAGGCGCGCGCCGGAGCCTCGGGTGAAAGCCGGGAAATGTGCCGCGGCCGCGTCCGGGATATGTGGCCGCGGTTTTGGCTATCTCCTTGACCAGATCACCCGGTAGGGAGCTTGCGTCCGATCAGCCCTCGCGCAAACGCTCGGCCAGGCCGGAGTGGCGGCCGCCGCCCTCGTCCCGGCGCACCGCCATCTCCAGGGCGCCGCGGTCTCCCACCAGGACGCAGCTGGAGCGGGCCCGGGTGATCGCCGTGTAGAGCAGCGGCCGGGTGAGCATCCGCGCGTGGGAGCGGTGGCAGACGCCGACCACGACCGGCACCTCGCAGCCCTGCGCCTTGTGGACCGAGATCGCATAGGCGAGCCGCAGCGTCGCCGTTTCCGAGTAGGGGATCGCCAGCGCCGTGCCCTCGTCGGTATCGACGTGAATCACTTCCTCGTCGGGCTCGTCGCGGCGGAGGAAGACGATCGAGCCGTTCATCAGCCCCAGCTCGTGCGAGTTGCGAGTCTGGATCAGCCGGTCGCCGACCCGGAAGCGCTCCGCCAGCGCTTTCTTTCCGTCGGGATTGAGGCGTGCCTGCAGTCGCTCGTTGAGGGCGTCGATCCCGACCGCGCCCTTGTACATCGGCGCCAGCACCTGGACCTCGCGGATCGGGTCGACCCCGAAGCTGGCCGGGGCCCGCTCGGCGACCACCTCGACCACCGTCTCGAGGGCTCGCTCCGGGTTGGTGCGGTCGATGAAGAAGAAGTCCCGGTCCTGGTCGGGGCCGGGCTCGAGGTGGGGCTCGCGGCCGTGGTTGATCTCGTGGGCGGCGGTGGTGATCATCGAGCGCGCCGCCTGGCGGAAGATCTGGCTGAGCCGGACGACCGGGGCGATGCCGCTGGCGATCAAGTCCTCAAACGGCTTGCCGGCGCCGATCGGCGGCAGCTGGTCGGCGTCGCCGACGAGGACCACGTGAGTCGACTCGGCCAGCCCGTCGAGCAGCACCTCCATCAACCTCAGGTTCAGCATCGAGGACTCGTCGACGATTACCAGGTCGACCGGCAGCGGGTGGCCGGCGCGGTAGGCGGCCTGGCGGCCGGGGAACCACTCGAGCAGGCGGTGGATCGTCTGCGCCTCGTGGCCGGTCGCCTCCTCCAGCCGCCGCGCCGCGCGACCGGTCGGGGCGCAGAGGGCGATCGTCGCGTGCGCCGCTTCGGCCTCGGCGACGATCTGCCGGGTGCAGACCGTCTTGCCGACGCCGGGGCCGCCGGTGAGGACGCTGAGGCGGGCCGCGAAGGCGCCGCGGACGGCGGCCCACTGCTCGTTGGTCAGTTCGTCCTTGGGGTGCTCGCCGGGGTCGTGGTCGAGGTGGGGCGGCTCGGCAGCGCGGGCGCCAAGCGTCGCCGCCACCGCCAGCTCGGAGGCGTGGGTCGGCTCGCGGTAGACCCGCCCGTGGTCGAGCAGCAGGCCGGGGGCGGTGGCGAGCACGTCGGGGTCGGGGGGGAGGCCGAGCAGGCGGGCGGTGCGGGCGGCGAGCTGGTCCAGCGGCAGGTAGCTGTTGCCGCCCTGCTCGGCCTCGATCAGCGCGTACAGCGCGGCGGCTTGGGCCCGCCGACTCGACTCCGGCGGCACGTCGGCGGCGAGGGCGATCTTGTCGGCGCGGGCGAACCCGACCCCCTCGATCTCGGTCAGCCGGTAGGGGTCCTCGTGCAGAACGGTCATCGAGCGCTCGGCGTAGCGGGCGTGGATCGGTGCCGCCAGGTGGGCGAGGCCGTGGGGGGCGAGCTGGACGTGGAGGTCGCGGACGGCGCGGCTGGCGTGCCAGCTTTCGGTCGCCGCCGCGGCCTGGTCGGCGCTCACCCCCTTCAGCGAGGCGAAGACGCGCTGCGGATCGGCGGCGATCGTCGCCAACACCCCCTCGCCGTGCTGGTCGACCAGCCGCTCGGCCCGGCGGCGGCCGATGTGGCGAAGGGTGGTGAGATAGGCGACCTGGCCCTCGCGGTCGGCCGGGTCCAGCGGCAGCGCCCCCTGGGCCCGCAGCTGGCGCCCGTAGCGGGCGTGGGTCTGCCACTCGCCGCTGACTTCGGCCCGGTCGCCCTCGCCGAGGTGGGCGACCGGGCCGACCAGGGCGAAGCCCTCACCCGAGTCGTCCTCGCGCACCTCGAGCACCGCGTAGCCGTCGTCGTCGGCTTTGAAGATCACCCCGAGCACCTCGACGGTGCCGCTGTAGGAGGCGGCGTCGGCATCGAAGAGGCTGGCCGTGCGCATGACCTAGGAAGCTACGCCCCGACCAGGCGGGAGCGGGCGGTGTAGCGTCCGCAAAATGGCCGGTTCGGGAGAGGATCCAGCGGGCGCCGATCTGCCCTACGTGGACGAGCACGCGGTGACCGTCGCGGCGGCACCGGAGGCGACCTGGAGGGCGCTGCTGGCGGTCGCCGAGCGTTCCTTCGCCGGCGGCGGCGCCCCGCGCTTCGCCCAGGTGGTCGGCTGCGAAGACACCGTTCCCTCCGGCCCCCGCCCGTTGGCGGTCGGCTCGGTTCTCCCCGGCTTCCACGTGGTCGCGGCCGATCTGCCGGGTGCTGCCCCGCTGGCGGCGGACACCGCTCAACCGCCCACGGACGCTGGCACCGCCAAGCACCGCGACGCCGCCCTGCTCAACCTCCGCGGTCGCCACCGCTTCTCCCGCTACGCGCTCGTCTTCCATCTCGACGATCTCGGCGATGGCCGGAGCCGCCTCCGAGCCGAAACTCGCGCCGAGTTCCCCGGCCTGAAAGGGACCGCCTACCGGACGATGGTGATCGGCACCCGGATGCACGTCCTCGTCACCCGCCGCATGCTCCGCGCCGCCAAGGTCCGGGCAGAGCGCGCCGCCGCCTGAGCCGAGCGCGCGGCGTAGGATTTCCCCGTGTCTGACGTTCTCGAGATCACTCCGACCGAGTCGGTGGCGATCCGCTCCAGCGACCTCGACGTGCTCGAGGTCGAAGGCATCTACGGCGGCTCGCCGGGCGGGGGGAAGCCACCACCCAAGCACCTGCACCCGTTCCAGGACGAGCAGATCGAAGTGCTGGAGGGGACCGTCCAGGCTGTGGTCGGCGGCGAGGAGATGACCCTGCGCGAGGGCGACACGGTCGAAGTCCCGCGCGGCACCGTGCACTCGATGTGGAACCCGGCGGCGGAGCCGGCGCGGACCGTCTGGCGGACGATCCCGGCCGGGCGCACCGAGCAGTGGTTCCGGGCGATCGACGCGGTCCGCCGGGAAGGCAAGGTCGGCAAGGACGGGATGCCCGGTCCGCTCGCCTTCGGCGTCTACCTGACCGAGTACCGCGACGTCTTCCGCCTCGCCGGCCCCGACTGGCTGCTGCGCCCGGCGCTCGCCCTGCTCGGCGCCGTCGGCCGCGCCCGCGGCTACTCGGCGAAGTGAGCGGGGTGGAGGGGGACGGGGGACCGGTCCGCGGCCCGTCGCCGCCCGGCCTCGGCCCGAACGGCCTCTGCGAAGCCTGTCGCCACCAGCGCCTCGTCCGCAACACCCGCGGCTCGGCCTTCTCGCTCTGCGAACGCTCCCGCGAGGACGAGCGCTTCCCCCGCTACCCCCGCACCCCGGTCGCCGAGTGCGGGGGGTTCGAGGTGCGAACGTAGTTCTTCCCGGTATGCGGGCATAAGTACGTTCGCACCGCCCTGGCTCAGTGGGCCATTGGGTCCGGCGCCCCGACCTGGCTGACTTCCGGCGCCTCGTAGACCTGGCCCGGGACGCCGCCGAGGACCAGCACTCGCAGGCCCTCCGGCCCGGAGACCACCTTGCGCATCTCCAGCGGGCCGACCCGGGCGACGTGGTCGGCGTCGAGCGGTAGCCGCTCGCCGTCCTCGCCGCCAACCTCTAGCTCGCCGCTGCCGCGCATCGCCACGAAGACCTCCTCCTGCTCGTCGTGGGTGTGGTCGTGGGCTGGGTAGCGATCGAAGTTCGGCGGCAGGTCGATCACCTGCATCCCAAACGACTCCACCCCCAGTTCGGCCCGCGCCCGCTTGAACGAGCCGAGAAAGGCAGCGTCCATGTCGTCGATCTTCTTGCCGCGGTAATCCCCCATCTGTCCCTCCGTTGTTGACGAACGTTCGTGCTTTTTTATATCCTCGCGGGCGTGAACGCAAGTGCCGTCGCCGCGAGCAAGGGGGACCGGACCCGCGCCGCGATCCTCGAACGCGCCGTCGACCTCGCCTCCGCTGAGGGGCTCGAGGGCCTCACCATCGGCCGCCTCGCCGCCGAGCTGCAGATGAGCAAGAGCGGCCTCTTCGCCCACTTCGGCTCCAAGCAGGAGCTGCAACTGGCCACGGTCGCCGCCGCAGCCGAACGCTTCGTCGCCGACGTCGTCGCCCCCGCCCAGAGCGCCCCCGAGGGCGCCCCCCGCCTGCACGCCATGGTCGAGGCCTATCTCGATCACATCGACGACTACTCCGGCGGCTGCTTCTGGGGTTCGACCGCGGCCGAGTACGACGACCGCCCCGGCCCCGTCCGCGACGCGATCGCCGGCGCGATGGACGCCTGGGTCGCCGAGCTGACCCGCCAGGCGAGCGCCGCCGGTCTCGCCGACCCCGACCAGCTCGCCTTCGAGCTCTACGCCGCGATCATGGGCGCCAACCTCCGCTACCGCCTCAACCGCGATCGCGCGGTCTTCGAGCACGTCCGCGGCGCCCTCGCCCGGCTCGATCAGCCGATCGAGACCTCGTAGGCCTCCTCGCCGCTGAGGAATGGGGCGAGGGTGACATAGACCAGCGTCGGCACCAGGGCCGGAAGTGTCTGCGGCCCTTTCTTGTTGACGTTGTCGTAGAGCAGCGAGTAGAGGGCGCCGCCGACGGCCTCGGCGGCGATCGGCGGGGTGTCGGGTTTGAGCTCGTAGCCGGGCGCGAGCAGCCCCTCCATCCCTTCGGTCACCACCTCGCGCTGGTCCAGCGCTCGTTTGCCGGCGGCGTACATCTCGACTCCGCCGAGCCGCGCGTACTCCGGCTCTTCGGCGCCGAAGGCGAACATCGCCTCGATCGTGTCGTGGACCGCGTGCTGCCAATCGGGGGCGCGCCGGAACGCCGGCAAGGCCGCCGCCAGCATGTAGGCGGAGCCGCTGTCGAGGGCGGCGACGATCGCGTCTTCCTTGTTTTCGAAATGCTCGTAGAAGGTCCGCTGCGAAGTTCCGGCCCGTTCGACGATCTCTGCCACGGTGGTGTCCGGGTAGCCCTTCTCCGCGACCACCGCCGCCAGGGCTCGTAAGATCCGCTCGGGCGGGTTGGCGTGTGCCTGGCGCTCCTCGAAGGGCAGCGCTTTGACGTTCCGACGCCGCGTAGCCCGCAGCGGACCGGGGGGGACCGGGTAACAGAAGAGCCAGTCCCAGAGCTGCGGTACCAGGTCGAGAAGCTCTTTCTCCTGGCCGCGGTAGAGGCGCTTGTGGATCACCTTCTGGATCCCGCCGACGATCGCCCGGACGAGCTCGGACGGCAAGCCCTTGCGCTCCGGCATCTGCTCGAGCAGCTGGATGGCGAGCTCGGTTGCCGAGTCCATCATCCGGTCGACCAGCGAAGCGCCCTCGGGGCCAGCCGCGTAGACCTCGACGATGCACATCTTCGAGGCCGCCGGTTGGGAGACGATCAACTCGATCAGAGACTCGAAAGCCGCTCGTGCCCGCTCGGTCCCCGCCGGCGTCGACTCGTCGGTCCGCAGTCGCTCCAGGGTCGGGTCGACGAGCGTTTCGACGGCGGCGATGAAGCAGGCCTGCTTGTCGTCGAAGTGCCGGTAGAAGGCGCTGCGCGACACCCCCGAGAGCTCGACCAGGTCGGCGACGGTGGTCGCCTCGTAGCCTTTTTCGGCGACCGTGGCAACCATCGCCGCGAACAGCCGCTCGCGCTGATTTCGCTCGGCCTCGGCCCGGGGCGTCCCGCGTCCCGGCCGCATCTTTCGGTCCCGCAACCGGGCGGCATCCCCCCAAGGCGTTCTCACCATTGAAGCCGGAAGATATCCCGGCGAAGGCGAGCTGCTCATGCCGGTCGAAAACCTTCGCGTAAGCGGTACGAGTACGGCTCTAGTTCAAGTAAGAACATCTTGATGATTACTCGTCGTTGAGAGCTACTATCGAGCATCAACAAGCGAAAAACAAGCCCTTCTCGTTGCTCGCTGGACCGCGCCCTCAAATCTCCGGCTTGACAAAAATGGTCTGTCTGTGTTCTTATTCGCCGGGCCTGCGACGGGACAAATAGGTCGCGGTGAAATCTTTTGAGCTGGCTTATGGGAAGGCCAGGGAGGGGAACAGCTTGACTGTCAACGCCGCTGTGAAGTTGCTCGGTCGCACAACTCGAATTGCCGCCGCTCGGCATTCGATGCCGCACTGGATCCTGGCCTTCGCCTGCTGCGCGATTGGCGCGCTCGGCCTCGCCTCCACCGCCCAGGCGGGTTCGACCCACAAATTCACTGGGACGTCCTTCGGTCCCGACGGCGTCGGCGGCACGGAAAAATTCGGCAGGGTTCAAAGCGTGACCGTGGGCGATGCCGGAACCGTCTACGTCTTCGACGGAGCCGCGGGGAAGATCTTCAAGTTCGATTCCGCCGGCGCGCCGGAGAATTTCTCCGCCACCGGCACCAACGCGATCTCGGGGGTCGGCGTGGCCAACGGCGGCGCTGAATACGAGCTGGCAGTGGCGCCCGCCGGCGCTCCCGGGGGAACCGAAGGCGATGTCTACGTCGCCCTCGACTCCGTGGTGAAGATCTACTCTCCTGCGGGCACTCTGCTCGGCCAACTGGAAGGCGACGAAACTGTCGGTCACGAAGCCTGTGGCGTCGCCACCAGGCCCGGCGGCAACGTGCTGGTCGGCTTCCACGGCAGCACGGTGCTGGAATACGAACCCACCGGCAACCCGGTGACGGACGGAGATCAGGTGAACGCCGGCCTGTTCGAAGTCGGGCTCTGCAACGTCGCCGCGAGCAACAACGGCGGCGTCTACCTGGCCAACAGCCACGGCAAGGGGCTCTTCAAGGCGGGCGAACTCGAAGGTGGGACGATCGGGTCCCCGAACAGGATCGACGCCAGCGCGACGACCATGGCGGTCGACCCGAAAAGCGCGGAACTCCCCTTCGGCAGCGCGGAACTCTTTGCCGATCGGGAAAACGAAATCGTCGAGTACGACTCGGAAGGGCGACCGCAAGGGAGCTTCGGTGCGGGTCAGGTCAGCGAATCCCACGGAATCGGAGTCACCGCTGGGGCCGCGAAAATCTATGTCGGCACCAAAACCGCGGTGAAAGTGTTCGGTCCGAGCCTCGTCCTGCCCGATTCCTTTGTCGGAGGCGCCAATGAAATCACTCGGCAGTCCGCAACCCTCCACGGCGAAATCGGACCGGCAGGCGGCCCACCGGCGACCTGCGTCTTCCAATATGTGACCGCGGCCGAATTCACCAGCGGAGGGTTCACCGGCGCCGATGAAAAACCGTGCTCTCCCGCCGGCCCGTTCACGGGTACCGAAAGGATGTCCGTGGCCGCTGCCGTCACTGGCCTGGCTCGCGGAACGACCTATCGGTTCCGCCTCCTCTCGAGCAACGAAAACGGGTCGAATCCGAGCGAAGCCGGTGAATTCACGACCGCAGCCGTGAACGTAAATACCCTGCCGGCAAGTTCGATCACCGGCGCAGAAGCGACTCTCAACGGAACGGTCAACCCGGAAGGCCTGCCGCTCACGGAATGCTTCTTCGAATACGGGTTGCAGACCTTCCCGCACGGCACGCCGGGTATTGCCCCGTGTGAAAGCCCGGACGCTGCGGGAGTGGGTTCCGGTGGTGCGCCGGTTAACGTCCACGCCAACGTCAAAGGACTGAGCGGCGGTGCCAACTACTACTTCGACCTGGTCGCACGGAACAGCGCGGGGTCCGGCAAATCCTCAGAATCTTTCTTCAAAACCGCGGGACCGACGATCGAATCGGAGTCGGCCAACGAAGTCACGCTCGAAAGCGCGCAGCTCGAAGCCGCCATTAATCCGAACGGAAGCGAAACCACCTACTACTTCGAATACGTCAGCGAAGCTGAATTCAATGCCAACGGTTACGCGAATGCGATCCATGTCCCGAGCGAACCGGCGAGCATCGGCACGGGCACCAACGGCTTGACGGTTGCCGAAAAAATCGAACACCTGGCTCAGCGCGGCACCTATCACTTCCGCGCCGTGGCCACCAACGCCACCGGCACCTCGATCGGGCCGGACTCTGTGTTCACCGCCTACTCCGCGGCCGCGACCGGCCTTCCCGATAGCCGTGCCTACGAGCAGGCCAGCCCGGTGGCGAAGAACGGAACCAACATCCAGTTCTCCGGCAGCATGATCCAGGCCGCCGCGAACGGGAACGGGATCACGTTCTTCTCCAGCTCGGGCATTCCCGGCGGTGTCGGGTCTCAAGACTTCCCGCTGTTCCTCGCTCGCCGCGACGCGTCCGGTTGGAGTACCCAGGGCATCCTTCCACCCCAGGAAACGGGTCCGCGAGGCAGCGTGCGCGGCTGGGACGAACAGCTGAACGAGATCTTCACGAGCAATTTCAATCCGGACACCTTCGCCACCCAAGGCGCGACGATGTACGGGCTGGAAACCAGCACGAAGAACGTCACGCCGGTCGGCACCCATCTGAAAACCCTGCGGCCGTTCATCGCCGGAACCTCCGCCGACGGATCGGTCGTTGCCTGGGAAGAAGCCCCGTTCGGCCCGCCGGCGGGGCAGTCGGTGGTCGTCCTCGATCGCAGCACCGGCGAGCTACGCACCGCATCGGTCTTCAATGACGGGGCGAAACCCAGGTTCGGCGCCGCCGCTGGCCCGTACGAATGGTACCTCGGGTCCGTCTCGACCGGCGTCGGCGGCGGTGCAAAGGGGTCGTACTTCACCCAGCACGAACATGTTCTCTCTGCTGACGGCAGCAAGCTCTTCTTCACCGACAACTCCAGTCGTCAGATCTACGTGCGGATCAATCCCGCCCGCGCCCAAAGTGCGATGTCCGGAGGAGAATGCGTCGAAGCAGACAAGGCATGCACGGTCGAGGTGTCTGCGCCAACGACTTCCACTCCCGATCCGAACGGGCGGCGCGCGGCGATCATGGTCGGTGCTACCCCGGACGGCAGGTACGTCTTCTTCATGAGTGGCGGAGCGCTCACCCCTGACGCGACGACGGGTCCTAACGACGAAGGCCGTGACCTCTACCGGTACGACACCGAAACCGGATCTCTGATCGACCTGACGCCAGACGAGAACGACGAAAACGGAGCCCGGGTCCTGGGTTCCATCGGCTTCGGGGATGACGGCAGCCACGCTTACTTCGTGGCTAAGGGCGTGCTCGACGAAGGCGCGACTGTCGCCAACTTCGGCGAAACCAACCTCTACGAGTGGAACGCGGGTTCGATCACCTTCATTCGTCGTTTGACGACGAATGAAAGCACCGACGCTCTCAACTGGCTGCCGGCTGCCAACGGCCAGGAAGCACAGCCAATCGGGAGGGTCTCCGCCGATGGTTCGGTCCTTCTCTTCGGCTCGGTGAACAACCTGACCGGCTTCCAGAGTCACGAACATTTGGAGTTGTACAGGTTCGATGCCGACGGCGACCAGCTCGCCTGCATCTCCTGCCTGCCGACCAAAGGAGTGCCAACCGGCACGCCGTCGCTGAGCAATTCCCAGGGCTATGCCTACACCAGCCCCAACACCAAGCAGAGCATCCTCACTCGCGGCCTGGCGGCGAATGGCAACCGCATTTTCTTCGACAGCCCGGATCGGCTCGTAAACACTGACGTCAATTCGGTCTCCGACGTCTACGAGTGGGAGGCACCTGGAACGGGATCCTGCTCGAGCGAAGATTTCGCCGGTGGCTGTCTGTACCTGATCTCGACCGGCACCTCGCCGCAGCCGTCCTACTTCGGCGACAACAGCGTCAGTGGCGACGACGTCTTCTTCTTCACCACCCAGCCGCTGGTGGGCCAGGACAAAGACGAAGTAGTCGACGTCTACGACGCCAGGGTCGGCGGCGGTTTGGCGGGCCAGAATCCGCCGCCGCCTGCGGTTCCCTGCACCGGTACCGCCTGCCGGGGAGTGGCAACGGCCGCCTCGCCGACGCAGCAACGCGGGTCCAGCACCTTCTCCGGCCCCGGCAACGAAAAACCGGCCAAGAAGAAGCCCAAGAAGCACCCTAAGAAACATCACAAGGAGAAGCACAAGGCCAAGCACCGCAAGCACCGCAAGCACCGCAAGCACAAGAGCTCGCAGAAGGCGGCACACCGACTCGGCGGGAGGAACGACTGATGCTGACCTACCACAACGATCTCGCTGGGGCGCGCTCCCGCGCCACCCGGCTCCTCGCCGTGGCCTTCGCCCTGGCGCTGCTGCTGGCCCTCGCCCGGACCGGTAACGCCGCCGCGGCCGACTCCCACCCAGGGTGGGAGCTGACGACGCTTTCGGCCCCAACCAACCTGCACCCGTCCGACGCGGGTAACGAACAGACGGGCCCGAGCCTGGTGCTCATCTTCAGCAACGTCGGTGGCGCGCCGACGGAAGGGGTCTTCCAGGTCGAAGACACCCTGCCCGCCGGAGTCAGCGTCTCTGCCGGTGTAGAAGTGCGGGGTCAATACGAGGCGGGCAATTTCCTCGAAAGGGAAGAACCCACCTGCAGTGTCTCCGGCCAGGTCGTCACCTGCGTCGGTAGCGCCGCGATGGTCCCCGGCGCAATTGGACAGATCCGCATCCCGCTGCAGACTCCCGCCACCCCCCAGACGCTCGAAAACGAAGCGACGATCAGTGGAGGCGCCGCCAACGGGGTGCGCGCGACCAACCCGATCGTCATCACCGGCTCGGAAGCCAGCTTCGACTTCGCCCCCGGGGCGGCAGGGACGAAGTTCCTCGCGACCGACGCTTCGGGAGACGCGGACACTCTTGCCGGTTCGCACCCGTTCCAGACCAGCATCGGCTTCGGCTTCAACACCAAAGGGGCCCCAGGTGGCGAATTCTTCGCCACCGACGGGGGCGTCAAGGACGTGCGGGCCACCCTTCCGAAGGGCTTCGTCGTCAACCCGCAGGCCACCCCGCGGCTGTGCACCGAGAGCGAACTCGAGAATCCCGGCCCCCACTTCACCAGCTGTCCGCGCTCCAGTCAGGTCGGCTCGGTGACGATTCGCCAAGCCCTGGTTGGGACGGTGACGGCCGCGAGCTACCCGCTCTACAGCATGGTCAGCCCGCCCGGCAGTGCCGCCGAGCTTGGTTTCCCGGCAGTGATCAACGGGATCTACATCCATATCCTCGGCCGCCTCAACAGCGCCGGGCAATACGAACTCGCTGCCGATTCGAATGACATCGCGGCAAAGACGACGATCGTCGGGATCGAGGTTAATCTCTGGGGCAATCCCTCCGACCCGGCCCACGACTCACTGCGCGAAGCCTGCGCTACCCACGGCGGGACCCCAGAAGAAGAAGAAGCCAACTGCTCGCCCGGAGGCTCCGAACCGTTCCTGACGATGCCCAGCCACTGCGGTCCGGCCGGCACGCTTGGCGGCATGGCCGCGAGCTGGGACCACCCGACTAACTTCTTGTCGGCCTCGACCCTCACCGCCGACGCCAACGGCGAACCGGTCGGCACCGACGGCTGCAACCAGCTGGCCTTCGAACCGACGATCTCCTCGCAGCCGACGACCAACCTCAGCGATTCGCCGAGCGGGCTGGAATTCAATCTCCACCAACCCCAGAATGGTGCGATCGAAGGTCGTTCCACGGCGACGCTCGAGAATGCTCGGGTGACCCTCCCCGCGGGTCTCAGCATCAACCCCGCAGGCGCCAACGGCCTCGGCGCCTGTAGTGAGGAGCAGATCGGGCTCACGTCGAACTCTCCCGTGCATTTCAACGAAGCTTCTGTCACCTGCCCCACCGCGGCGAAGGTGGGCTCGTTGGAAGTGAAGACCCCGCTGCTCGATCATGAGCTCTCCGGGGCCGTCTATGTCGCCCAGCCGTTCGAAAACCCGTTCGGCTCGCTGCTGGCGATCTACCTCGCTGTGGAAGACGAACGCACCGGCATCGTCGCGAAGCTCGCCGGCAAGGTCGAAACCGACCCGGGCACCGGTCAGCTGACCGCCACCTTCACCGAAAATCCGGAGCTGCCGATCGAAGACATCGACCTGCATTTCTTCCAGGGGACCGGGGCGGTCCTGAAGACGCCGCTCGCCTGCGGCACCCACACCACGAGCTCGACGCTGACTCCCTGGTCGAGCCCGGAAGGTGCGGATGTACACCCCAGTGATTCGTTCCAGACCACCGTCCCGGCGAGCCCAGGCTCCTGCCCGGAAAGCGAAGCCGGGGCGCCCAACGCCCCCGCCTTTTCCGCCGGCACCCTGGCCCCCGAAGCCGGCACCTTCAGCCCCTTCTCGCTGCGGATCGTCCGTGCTGACGGAACGCAGCAGATCCAGGGCATCGACACCACCCTGCCGGGGGGCTTGACCGGCAAGCTCGCCGGTGTTCCCTACTGCTCCGAGGGCGCCATCGCCCTTGCTCGCAGTCGCGAAGTGCCGAACCAGGGGAAAGTGGAGCAGGCGAGCCCGTCGTGCCCGGTGGCCTCCGAAATCGGCACCGTCGAGGTCGGCGCCGGCGCCGGGATCACTCCCTACTACGCAAGTGGGCATGCCTATCTGGCTGGCCCCTACAAAGGCGCGCCGCTGTCGATGGTCGTGATCGTCCCGGCGGTCGCCGGACCCTTCGACCTCGGCGCGGTGGTCAACCGGATCGCCCTCTACGTCGGCGAATACTCGGCCCAGATCCACGCCGTCAGCGACCCGCTGCCGACGATTCGCGAAGGCATCCCGCTGGACGTCCGCTCGATCGAACTGAAGCTCAACCGGCCGAGCTTCACGATCAACCCGACGAGCTGCGAACAGATGGCGATCACCGGCACAGCGACCTCGCCCACCGGCTCGGTCGCGGCACTGAACAACAGCTTCCAGGTGGGCGGCTGCAAGAAACTCGCCTTCAAGCCGAAGCTGAAGCTGAGCCTGAAGGGCTCGACGAAGCGAACCGGCCACCCGGCGCTGAAAGCGGTCCTCACCTTCCCGAGCAAGGGTACGTCGGCCAATATCGCCAAGGCCCAGGTTGGTCTTCCCCATGGCGAGTTCCTCGACAACGCCCACATCGGCACCGTTTGCACTCAGCCGCAGCTGAAAGCGCAGGCTTGCCCGGCGGGATCGATCTACGGCAAGGCGAAAGCCTGGACGCCGCTGCTCGACAAGCCGCTCGAAGGCCCGGTCTACCTCGGCACTGGGTTCGGCCACAAGCTGCCCGATCTGGTCGCCGACCTGAACGGCCAGATCAGAGTCCTCGTCCACGGCAAAGTGGACACGGACAAGCAGCACGGGATCCGCAACACCTTCGAAGCGGTCCCCGATGCCCCGGTATCCAGGTTCGTCCTCGAAATGAAGGGCGGCAAGAAGGGCCTTTTGGTCAACTCGGAAAATACCTGCAAAACGCCGCAGAATGCGGAAGCCAGCTTCACCGCCCAGAACGGCAAGGTGCTCTCCTTCAAGGCCCCGATCGACAATGGCTGCAAGACGGGGAAGAAGGGCAAGGGCGGCAAGAAGCGGGGCGGTAAGCACCACCGCTGATCCGCGGCTAGCGGAGCTGAAGCGCGCGTGGCGGAACTTCGCCACGCGCGCCTCGAGTGCCTCGTCGATTCCGTCTCGGCTCGCCCAGAAGTGGCGGCCACGTGGCGGATCTGTTGGTATGGGTGCTCATGCGCGCTAGCCGCTCGCTCCTCCACCGCCTCCTCCCAACCTGCTCTCGCGCCGCCGGGGTCATCGCCTTCGCGCTCCTGCTGGGCCTTGCCCGGACCGACAGCGCGCGGGCCGCTCCAGCTCATCCGGGCTGGGAGTTGACGGCGCTCTCGACTCCGACGAATTCCTATCCGTCCAGCGCAGGAGCGGAAGAGCGCGGCCCGGCACTGATGCTGGTCTTCACCAACGTTGGCGCGGCGTCGACCCAAGGGACCCTCCGAATCGAAGACACCCTGCCCGCCGGAGTGGGGGTCCCCGCCGGCAGGCAAGCGTCGGGCAGCTACCAGCTGGGCGATCCGCTCGAAGCGAAAGCACTCGCCTGCAGCGTCGCGGGTCAGGTCGTGACCTGCGTGGGCAGCGGCCCGATGGTGTCCGGCGCCTTAGGGCAAATCAGGATTCCGCTGCAGACTCCCGCCACCACGCAGGTGCTCGAAAACGAAGCGACGATCAGCGAAGGCGGCGCCGAAGCGGTGCGGGCGACCAACCCGATCAACGTCTCGAACTTGGAATCCGGCTTCGGCTTCGCCCCGGGCGCGGCGGGGATGAGGTTCCTGGCGACGACCTCCGAGGGTGGCGCGGCAGTCCTCGCCGGCTCGCGCCCATTCCAGGCCAGCATCGGCATCGGGTTCGACACCAAACAGGCGCCAGGTGGCGAATTCTTCGCCACCGACGGGGGCGTCAAGGATCTGCGGGCCACCCTTCCGAAGGGCTTCGTCGTCAATCCCCAAGCGACCCGGCGGCAGTGCACCGAGAGCGAACTCGAGAACCCCGGCCGCCATTTCACCAGTTGCCCACCATCCAGCCAGGTCGGCTCGGTGACCCTCCGCCAGTCGCTCGTCGGGCTGCCCACCGTGGCGAGCTATCCGCTCTACAACATGGTCAGTCCATTCGGCAGCGCCGCCGAGCTCGGTTTCCCGGCGGTGATCAACGGGATCTACGTCCACATCCTCGGTCGCCTCAACGGCGCCGGCCAATACGAACTCGCCGCCGACTCCAACGATATTTCTGCGAAGACGACTTTGGCCGGGATCGAAGTCAACCTCTGGGGCAACCCCTCGGACCCTGCCCACGACTCGCTGCGCGAAGTCTGCGCCGCTTCAGGCAGCGGAGACAAAGAAGAAGAAAAACTCGAATGTTCGACCGAAGGCTCTGAAGGCTTCCTGACGATGCCGAGCCATTGCGGCCCTGCCGGCACCCTCGATGTCTCGATCGCGAGTTGGAACCACCCGGCGAGCTTCCTTTCGGGCTCGACCCCTACCGCGGATGCCAACGGCGAACCGGTCGGCACAGACGGCTGCAACCAGCTGGCCTTCGAACCGACGACCTCCTCGCTGACGACGACGGACCTAAGCGATTCGCCCAGCGGGCTCCAGTTCGATCTTCACCTTCCTCAGGCCAGCGGCGCCGAAAGCAGGGCGACGGCGAACCTGAGGGACGTCACGGTGGCGCTGCCGGATGGGCTCGCGGTCAATCCCGCCGCCGGCAACGGCCTCGACGACTGCTCCGAAGCGGAGATCGAACTGCACGGGCCGAACCCCGCCACCTGCCCGGATGCCTCGAAGCTGGGAACCGCGGAAATCGTGACCCCGCTCCTCGAACAGCCGCTGGTCGGGTCGGTCTTCCTGGCGAAGCCGTTCGAAAACGAATTTCACTCGCTGCTCGCCCTTTACCTGGTCGTCGACCAGCCCCGCACCGGCGTCGTCCTCAAGCTTCCTGGCGAGGTGCGTCTCGACCCGGTGAGCGGGCGCCTGACGACGACCTTCGCCGAGAACCCGGAGCTGCCGTTCGAAGACTTGAGGCTTTCGTTGTTCGGCGGCGCGCAGGGGATGCTGACCACGCCGCTCGCCTGCGGAACGCAGACGACGACGACGACCCTGACGCCGTGGTCCAGCCCGGAAGGCGCCGACGTGCGCGTGGCGGATTCGTTCGATATCGCCCGCCCGGCGGGAGGCTCCGGCGCCTGCCCGAGCACGGAAGCGGAAGCGCCCGCTGCACCCGCCTTTTCCGCGGGCAGCTTCTCGCCCCAGGCGGGCGCGTACAGCCCGTTCTCGCTGCGGATCTCCCGCGCAGACGGCACCCAGCGCATCGCCGGCATAGACGCCGTCCTTCCCAAGGGCCTGCTCGGTCGGGTTGCCGGCATCCCATACTGCCCCGAGGCGGCGATCGCCGTGGCGCGCAGCCGCGAATTCGCCGAAGGCGGCAGGCTCGAGCAGGCTGCTCCGAGCTGTCCGGCCGGCTCCGAAGTTGGCACGGTGCAGGTGACCGCCGGCTCCGGGATCTCCCCGGTCCCCGTCGACGGGCGGATCTACCTGGCGGGCCCCTACAAGGGCGCCGCGCTGAGCCTGGTGATCGTCACCCCGGCGGTGGTGGGCCCGTTCGACCTCGGCGCGGTCGTCACCCGAGTCGCTCTCTACGTCGACCCGGTGACGGCGCAACTGCGCGCGATCTCGGACCCGCTGCCGAGGATCCTGCAGGGCATCCCGCTTGACCTTCGCTCGATCGAACTGAATCTCGGGCGCCCTCGGTTCATGGTCAACCCGACCTCCTGCGAGCCCGCCGAAGTGTCCGGGTTCGCTCTGACGCAACCGGGTGGGGCGGTCCCGCTTTCCGACCACTTCCAGGTCGGAGCCTGCAGGGGCCTCCGGTTCAAGCCGAAGTTGGCCCTTTCCCTCTTCGATGCTCCGCCGCGGCGGGGCGGTCATCCAGCTCTGCGCGCTGTGGTCACGACGCCCGTCGGGCAGGCGAACATCGGTCGTGCCGCGGTAACGCTGCCAAGGACCGAGTTCCTCGAAAACGCCCACATCAGGGATGTCTGCACTCGGGCTCAATACGCTGCTCGCGCTTGCCCGCCTAGATCGATCTACGGCCGCGCCAGAGCCTGGACGCCACTGCTCGGAGCGCCCCTGGAAGGGCCGGTATATCTCCGTTCCAGCAACCACAAGCTGCCCGACCTGGTCGCCTCGCTCGACGGTCAGATTCACCTCGACCTGAATGGACGGATCGACTCGTTGGGGGGGCGCGTGCGCAACACCTTCGAAGCGGTTCCGGACGCCCCGGTGACCAAATTCGAACTGGTGATGAGCGGTCGCTCGAAGGGCCTGCTGGTCAACAACACCGATCTCTGCTCGGCGAAGCCGCGCGCCAGTGCCAGGTTCACGGGCCAGAACGGCAAGGTCTCCGAAGCTTCCCCGCGGGTCAGGGTGAAGGGATGCGGCGGCGGCAAGGGCAAGGCGAGGAAGCCCGGCAAGAGGGGGTAGGCTTTCGACGCCGCGTCAGGGCGATCGCTGACCGCTCCCAATCGAGACAAACCCGTACCGCGAGTGTTTATAACGCTGGTCTAGGCTGATTGCGATGGGAGGGAAGCTCGGGGGTTGACCTACCGGAGTTCCATCGTGCGCCTGAGTGCGGTCGTCTTCGGCTGCCTTGTTCTCGGCGTCATCGGACTCGGGGTCGAGGGCCATCTCTCGCCCCTCTCGCTGCGCGTCCCGGGGACCGCCGCGGACCGCGGCGAAGAACTGGCCCAAAGCCATTTCGGCGACAGCTCGCCGGCGGTAGTCCTGCTCCGGGGGCCGGCTGCGGCGGTCGATCGGCAGGGGCCGGGGCTGGTCCGGGCGCTGCGCCGGGACGGCTCGGCGACGGTGATCTCGCCGTGGGATCGGGGCGAGGTCGACGGGCTGCGTCCGGCCCCTGGCAAGGCGCTGATCCTGCTCGACTACCACGTACCAACCGCCAAGGCGATCGAGCACGCCGTTCCAAGCCTCGAAGCGGCGATTGCGAGCCGGGTGCGCGAGCCGGTCGTCGCCGTCCAGTCCAGCTTCGCCTCGGTGGCGCGCGCCCTCCAAGAGGAAACGCTCGACTCGACCGAGCGGGCCGAGCTGTTGGCGGCACCGCTGTTGATCCTTGTCTTGCTGCTCGTTTTCCGCACCGTCGCGGCGGCGCTGATCCCGCTCGCCTTCGGCACCCTCACGGTTCTCGCCGGTCGCGGCGTCCTGGTCCTGCTCAGCTCGGTGATGACGATCGACGCGCTCTCGCTGGTCGTCTGCACGATGATGGGATTGGCCCTGGGAGTCGACTATTCGCTGTTGATCGTCTCCCGTTTCCGCGAGGAGCTGGAGCGGGGGAGATCGCCATTGGACGCGGCCGCGGCGACCCGCCGCAGCGCCGGGCGAACCACCGTCTTCGCCGGGCTGACCTTGATCGTGGCGCTCGTCTTCTCCGCTTTCCTGCAGCCAGGCTCGCTGTTGCTCTCGCTGGCGACGGCAACCGCGGTGGTCACCGCGATCAGCGTCGTCCTCTCGAATCTCGCCGTCCCCGCGTTGCTGGCGCTGCTCGGCCCGCGGGTCGACGCCGGCCGGATCGGCCGAAGGCGCCGCGAGGCGGGGCCCCGGCGCTCTGCCGCGGCGATCGCTTCCGCTGCGCTGCGGCGCCCCGCGGTCGCGGCCGTGATGGTCGGCGTGCCGCTCGTGATTCTCGCCCTGCCCCTGCTCGGCTTCTCCACTGGCGCGCCGGGGATCGGCGAGCTGCCCAAGTCGAACGACGCCCGACGCAGCGCCGAAGCGATCGACGCAGCGGTTGGGCCGGGCTGGGAGGCGCCGTTCGTCCTCGTCGCGGCTACCGAACGGGGGCCGATCACGACGCGGCGCGATCTCGAGCTGCTCGCCCGCTGGCAACGGCGGATCGCCGCGGAAAACGGCGTCCGGGCGGTGATTGGTCCCGGCCCGGTCTCCCGCAGGGTTGCGCCTCTGCGTTCGCTTGGAACGAAGCTCCAGCAGGAAGACGGGGCCGAGGCGAAGCTGGGCCAGCTCGGTCCGGGGCTGCGGCGGGCGGCCGGCGCCGTGGCACGACTGCGGCACGGCCTCGACGAAGGCGCGGCGGGCAGCGGCCTGCTCGCCGAAGGCTCCAGTCGAGCGGCCCAGGGGGCAGCGACGATCGCCACCGAGCTGCGCAAGGCGGCGGGGCGCGGCGAAGTCGCAACGAGCGCGATCAAGCGTTTGCGGGAGGGCAGCCACGAACTGGCCGATGGGCAGCGCCGGGCCTCGGTCGGAAGTCTCAGCTTGAACCTCGGTTTGCGCTCCCTGCTCCCGCAGATCCGCGGCGGCGAGCTGGCGCGAGCCCGCAAGCTGGCGCGACGACTCGAACTCGCCGCGGCTGCGGACCCCGCGCTGCGACAGGGAGCGAATGAAGCCCGCGTCCTCGCCCGGGCGATCGCTGCTAGTCGCGACGAAGTCCGGCGACTGCGGGAAACCGCCACCGCGCTCAATTCCGGCCTTTCTCGTCTGGTTCCGGGCGGAAAACGGCTCGAAGCCGGCACCGGTCGACTCGGCGAGGCCGCCGGCGGCCTCAGCGAAGGTCTCCACCGCCTCGGCGGCGGCGCCGAACGGCTCTCGCGCGGACTGCTCGAGCTCGAGGGCGGCGCCGGGGCCCTGCAGGCAGGTCTCAGCGAAGGATCTCGACGCGCCCATCCGCTGCAGGAGCGGCTGCACCAGGCTGGCGGCGACGTGACGGCGGCGGTCGAGCCCTTGGTGATCGCGGCGCACGAGCTCGATCGTTCCTCGCCTCATCTCTTCCAATCCGGCTATTTCGTCCTCTCCGCCCTCGACGGGGCGCCGCCGCTGGCACGGCAGCGCGCCGGGGAGGCGGTCAGCCTCGAAGGCGGCGGGCAGGCCGCGCGCCTGCTGGTCGTCTCGACCCACGGCTTCAACACCGCCGGTTCACGGCGGGTCGGGGAGCGCCTCGAAGCCGACGCCGCGGCGATCAGCGCCGAATCCCAGCTACGGACCGGCGTCGGTGGAGGCGCGGCGACCTTGAACGCCTACGGCGGAGCCACCGAAGCGCGGCTGCCCCTGGTAATCGGGGCCTTCGTCCTCTTCAGCCTGCTCGCGCTGGTCGTCTTCCTCGGGGCGCCGCTGTTGGCGCTGCTCACCGTGGTCCTCAACCTGCTTTCGGTGGCGGCGGCGATCGGCGTGATGTCCCTGGTTGCGCGAATTCCAGCCGGCTATCCACTGGGTGGCCACCCCTACATCGACACGGTCGGGGCCGGGGCGATCTTCGGCGTCACCTTCGGCCTCTCGATCGACTACGCGGTCTTCCTGCTCGCGCGGATGCGCGAACGCTACGACCGCGACGGCGACCATCGCGCCGCGATCGCCTACGGAATCGAAAGGACTGCCGGCGTCGTCACCGGAGCCGCCGCGATCATGGCGGCCGTCTTTATCTCCTTCGCCGCCGCCCCGGTGGCGACGGTGAGTCAGATGGGAGTGGGGCTGACGGTCGCGATCCTGCTCGACGCGACGGTGGTTCGGCTTGTGCTTCTACCGGCGCTGATGCTGCTGCTTGGCGACCGAGTCTGGTCGGTGCCCTCCGTGTTGAAGAGGGCGTTGCCGCGACGGCCGCCGCTTGGGGTCGGCGCCGACGCCGGTGGCACCTAGAGTTGAAACGACGAGCGGAGGAAGAAAGCGAATGAAGATGGTCGAGACGAGTGGTAGCCCCAGCCTCCGCGCGCGCCGGGTGGTGGGAGCGCTGCTTGCCGTCTTCATCGCCGCCATGGTCGCGACGAGCGCCTCCGCAGCCGAAGAACCGCCCCGCTCCGTCTACGTGAACCAGTTGGAGGAAATCTGCCGACCGCGGTCGGAGGCGACCGAAGTCGCGATGCGCGGAGCTCGCTCCGACCTCCAGGCGGAACGGTTCGGTGTGGTGGCCGGCAAGTTCGCCAAGGCGACGTCGATTTTCGGCGGCACCGTGAAGCTGATCGCAGCCGTGCCACGTCCCCCGGCGGACGCGGCAAAGCTTTCGAAGTGGTTTACCGAGCTGAAGACCCAGCAGGGCTACCTCAGTCAGATCACGGCTCAGCTTCGGGCCGAACACCCGATCAAGGCGCAGCGGCTGACGGCTCGCTTCATCCATAGCGGGAACCTCGCCAACAACACGGTGCTCGCTTTCGGCTTCAACTACTGCAGCTTCAAGTTCTCGAGGTACGGATGAGGGTGGTGCGCCCTCGGGTGGCCTTGCTCCTCGTCTTGGCCGTGGCATTGGTGGCTGCGGTCACCGGCCAGGCCCTTGGCGAGCGGAGCCAGCTCGGCGATTTGATCGTCTCCCTCGACGGCCAGCTGGAGCCGCTTCAGCTGCCTCGCGATCGATCCGTCCCGGTTTCGGTCGAGATCGAGGGAGGCCTGCAATCAGCCGACGGCAGCCTGCTTCCCCCGGTCGCCGCGGTCGAAGTCGGGCTGCCGGGGCGGGGTGAGCTGTCGACCAGCGGCCTGCCGCTTTGCCCCACCCGCAAGCTGCGCCACGCCACCGCGGCGGCGGCCTTGGCTGCCTGTGGTGACGCCAAGGTCGGCGAGGGCAAGCTGAGCGCGCAGGTCGCGGTGCCCAACCAGCCACCGTTCGAAATCCGCGCCAAGGTGCTTGCTTTCAACGGCCGCTCGCACGGAAAGCGGGCGGTGGTGCTGGATGCGATCTCCTCCGAACCGCCGCTTTCGATCATCGTCCCCTTCACGATCGAAAGCCGATCCGGACGGCTGGGGACGGTGCTCCACGCAGATCTGCCGGCAACTGCGCTCGGTGCCCCGCCGCATGCGGTCACGGTCTCGATGACGCTCGGGCGGCGTTTCTCCTTCCGAGGCCAGAAGCGCAGCTACCTGAGCGCCTCGTGCCCGTTGCCACGGCGACTGACCGCCGGCTTCTTCTCCTTTGCCGAGATCCATTTCATCCTCGAAGACGGGACCCGAATCGGCACTTCGATCGCCCGCAGTTGCCGCGCGCCCCGCAGTCACGGATAGCCGCAGCTGGACACGATGGGCTCGGGCTTAATCCGTGTAATGGTCTGTTACTGTTCTTATAGATGGGGCCAGGGGATGAGTTTTCCGATCTCGAGGGCGCCATCCTTTCGGCGTGCGCCGGGTGCGGGGAGTGGCCGGCCGGAATTGCCTCTGCCGTGTATGCCGGGGTCGACCACGCGATCGCCCACCCGCAGGTCGTCGTCCAGGGCCTGTCCGAGCTCGAGTCGGAATCGGAGCAGGCGGCACGCTATGACCGTCAGATTCGTCATCTGACCGAGCTTTTGCAGGCACGGGCGCCACTCCAGAATCGGCTTCCGGGATCCACCGACGAGGCGCTCGTCGGGGGCATCGTCGGCTTGGTCGGTGACCACCTTCGGTTGGGCCGGGTCGAGCGCTTGAAAGAACTGCGCCCCGACCTCGTCTTGCTCGTCCTCCTGCCCTATCTGGGCTTTGCCGAGGCGCAGCGGTGGGCCAATAGTTTCTTGATCGAGGATTGACTAAATGATCCGCGTATGTTCTTATTGAGGGTGCGCCGTACCCTGCGGCGTCGACTCTCACTGGCCGGCAGGAGGAGTCACTGGGTCGTCCCGCGTTCCCTGTGGGGGCGATCTTGGTTGGCGCATGGTTCGGCCCGGGTGGCATTCCCTGTCGCCCGGGCCATTGCGCCGTCCCGTGCCCGGGCTCGCTAACCAGCGAGACCGCGGAGACGCGTCGCCGTCGCGAGAAAGCGGGCGGGGGCGCCGTGGGATTCCAACAGCCGTTGTCGGGTTGCAGATGCTCCCTTCAGACTGGGAGAGGCGAGGTAGAAGCCGACGACTCCGGCGAGGATCGCTTCGTGCCGTCTGCGACCGCTGAGCGAGGCGACGGCGGCCTTGCCCCGGTCGGCGATCGAGCCGAGCCGCGCCGACAGCTCCGCCTCGTCGCTGTAGTAGCGGGTGTAGTTGTGGTCGCCGCCGCTTGCGTCGGCATCTCGGTCGGCGAGGTCGTCGAGCAGAACGGTCAGCGCACCGATCGAGGGGAAATAGGCGGAATCGACCCGTTGCGCGTCGTCGCCGCGGGTGGCTGGATCGGCAGCGAGGGCGAGCAGGGCGTGGGCGGCGACCGAGGAGCTCGCTCCGGCGGCGACCTCCCACCAGGCGTAGCCAGGCGCCGCGGGCAGCGCTTCGGCCCAACGACGAAGCGGCTCGGAGTCGCCGGCCGCCGCGGCGTGGGTATGGGCCTGACCCTCGCCGCAGCCCCCGATCGCCGCCGCGATGGCTGGCTGGCATGTCGTCAGCTTCGGAAGCGTCGCTGCGGCCTTGAAGCTGCCGGCGAGGAGTTCATCGAGGTACTCGTCGTTCCCACCGGTGCCGGGGATCGAGATCGCGGGCACCTCGCCGGCGTCGGGCCGAGGATCGAACCCAGCCGCCAGAGGGCGGTGCAACCGCAGCCGGTCCTCGAGCGCTCCGCCGCGCCCCTCGTCGACCGAGTCGAGGTAGTCGATCGCGATCTGCAGGGCGGCGCCGGCGCGGACCACCGCCGCGCGGTGCCGGCGCGGCGCCAGGATCGCGAAAACCGCCGTCGCCTCGACGTTCGAGGCCTTGTCGAGCAGCGCGGCCAGTGCCAGGGCACGTCGCTCGGGGTCCGGGATCGCCGCGGCGCGCTCGCGCCAGCGCCGCTGCTCGGCGCGGACCGCCGGCAGCACGGCGGCCGAGTAGAGGCCGAACGCCGCCACAGCCGACGCGACTTCCCGGCCTCCCGATCGCATCCGCCTAGTCTCCCATCGGTCGGGTAGTTTCTGCGTCAACGGATCTTACGAACGAGGAGGAGCGGAGATGGACGTCTCGATTGGCCTTCCCAACGCGGTGCCGGGGACGACGGGCGAGCAGCTGACCGAGTGGGCGCGACGAGCCGAGGCTCGCGGCTTCCAGAGCCTGGGGACGATCGACCGCGTCGTCTATCCCAACTACGAGCCGCTCGTCGCTCTCTCGGCCGCGGCCGCGGTGACCGAGCGGATTGGCCTGATCACGGCGATCCTGCTGGCGCCACTGCGCCGCAACGGCGTCGTCCTCGCCAAGCAGACGCTCAGCTTGCAGGCGCTCTCTGGTGGTCGCTTCACCCTCGGGGTCGGGATCGGCGGCCGCGAGGACGATTTCGAGGCCACCGGGGTCGAGATGAGCGAGCGTGGCGCCGACGTCGACCGGATGCTTGCCGAACTGGCCGAGGCTTGGGAGAAGGACGAGATCGGCCCCGCGGTCGAGCCGCCGACCCTGATCGTCGGCGGCGCCGTCCAGGCGTCCTTCGAGCGGGCGACTAAGTACGGCAGCGCTGGCTGGATCGCCGGCGGCGCCCCGCCGGACGTCTTCGCCGATCAGCTCGGCAAGGTCAAGGAGGCCTGGTCGGCGGCCGGCCGCGAGGGCACTCCGCGCAGCGTCGGGCTCGCCTACTTCGCGCTTGGCGAGAGCGGCGAGGCCGACGCCAAGTCCTACCTCGAGGACTACTACGCGTTCCTCGGCGAGGAGACGGCAGAGATGATCTCCGGTTCGGCCGCCAAGGACGCGGAGACGGTGAAGGGCTACCTGGCCGCCTTCGAGGATGCCGGCTGCGACGAGCTGATCCTCTTCCCCAGCAACCCGGACCCGGCCCAGGTCGACCTCCTGGCCGACGCCGCGGGGCTGTAGTTGGCCGACGACCTGCCGGTAATCCTCTTCTCCAGCCAGGCTGAGCTCGAGGCCTGGCTGGAGGAGAACCCGGACGCCGAGGGCGCCTGGCTGAAGATCGCCAAGAAGGGGGCGCCGGAGACGAGCGTCACCTACGCCGAGGCGGTCGAGGTCGCGCTCTGCTTCGGTTGGATCGACAGCCAGAAGCGCGGCCTCGACCAGACCCACTTCCTGCAGCGCTTCACCCCGCGGCGCCCCGGCGGCCGCTGGTCGAAGATCAATCGCGAGAAGGCCGAAGCGCTGATCGAGCGCGACGCTCTGCGACCCGCGGGCGTGGCCGAGGTCGAAGCCGCGAAAGCCGACGGTCGCTGGGAGGCGGCCTACGAGGGCGCCGCCACCGCGGAGGTGCCAGCCGACCTCCAGCGCGAGCTCGACGCCAACCCGAAGGCGGCCGAGTTCTTCGCCTCGCTCGACTCGACCAACCGCTACGCGATCCTCTTCCGCCTCACCGCCGAGGCCAAGCGCCCCGGCACCCGCGAGCGCCGCCTGCGCAAATTCGTCGCCATGTTGGAGCGCGGCGAAAAGATCCACGACTGATCGGCGTACCATTCAGGCATGAGCCGCTCTGCAGGCACCTTGCTCGAGCCCGGCCACGAGGCCGAGTGGGCGAAGATCAACGAGGAAGAGCAGCGTCAGGAAGCCGAATTCGCGGCCTCGTTGTCGATGGACGCGCGCGTCACGTTCGGCCAAAAGCTCTCCCAGCAGGGGGTTTCGCTGCTGGTTGCTTCGGTGAAAGCCGGCCATGCTCCCAGACGAGCTCTCTGGTCCTGACCTCGACGGCGTCGTCGCCGACGCGAACTCCGTCGGCCTGCGCTATGTGGTGATCGGCGGCTTCAGCGTCATCGCCCACGGCTATCTGCGGGCGACCAAGGACTCGGATCTTCTGGTCCCGGACGGCCCGGAAGCAGACGCGGAGATCCATCGTTTCCTGGAGCGCATCGAGGCGACGCGACTGCATGACGGCAAGCGGCTCGAGCAGGTCGACATCGATGGTGCTCCACATCTGAGGGTGAGAAGTCGACACGGCATCGTCGACATCTTGCGCGGCGGCCTGCCTCCCCTCGACTACGACACCGTCTCCCGCGATGCCATCGTGCTCGACCGGGACGGAGAGCCTGCGCCGTTTGCGTCGCTGCGCAGCCTCGTTGGTTTCAAGCGTCTCGCCGGACGGGGGCAGGATCGCCTCGATCTGGAGAATCTGGAACGGGTCCATGGCGAGCTGCCGCTCGATCTGATCCCCGGTCTCGACTCGTAGCCGCTACATGAGCGCCGTGCCGCTGCTCCAAGCGGAAGGGGGGCTAACCTCGTCGGGTGGACCGCGAGCTGCTCAGCACCACGCTGGCCGAGGCCGGCGAGCCCTCCTACCGCGCCGAACAGGTGTGGGAGTGGGTCGCGCGCGGGTCGCGCTCCTACGAGGAGATGACCAACCTGCCGGCGGCGCTGCGCGAGCGGCTCGCCGCAGCGGTGCCGCTGACCACGCTGACGCTGAAGACCGAGGCTAAGTCCGACGACGGGACCGTCAAGACGCTGTTCGAGACGGCCGACGGGCGGCCGCTGGAGGCGGTGCTGATGCGCTATCGGGACGGCCGCCGCTCGGTCTGCGTCTCCTCGCAGTCGGGCTGCCCGCTGACCTGCACCTTCTGCGCCACCGGGCGGATGAAGTTCGGCCGCAACCTCAGCGCCGACGAGATCCTCGACCAGGCGCTCCACTTCCGGCGGGTCGAAGACATCGATCACGTCGTCTTCATGGGCATGGGGGAGCCGACGATGAACGTCGACAACGTCCTCGCCGCCTGCGAGCGGCTGCCCGAGCTAGGCGTCTCCCATCGCCGCACGGCGATCTCGACCGTCGGCTGGGTGCCGGGGATCGACCGCCTCGCCGAGTGCGAGATGCCGATCGCGCTGGCGCTCAGCCTGCACGCGCCGAACGACGGCCTGCGCAGCCAGCTGATGCCGGTCAACGATCGCTGGCCGCTGGCCGAGGTCCTGGCCGCCTGCGAGCGCTACATGGCTCGCCGCCGCCGCAAGGTCTTCGTCGAGTACGTGATGCTCGACGGCGTCAACGACCACCCCGAGCACGCCCGCGAACTGGCCGAGCTGCTCGATCCACGCAAGTACAAGGTCAACCTGATTCCCTACAACCCGACCGGCGCCTACGACGGTTCCTCGCCGGAGCGGATCGAGCGCTTCCGAGCGATCCTCGCCGAGCACCGGCTGACCGCGACGGTAAGGCTCACCCGCGGCCGCGACATCGACGCCGCCTGCGGCCAGCTCGCCGCGGCCGCCTGAGCGGGAACTGGCCAGCCAGCCAGTTACGATCCCGCCGATGGCCACGATCGACAAGGCGAAGCCCGTGCAGCGGCCGCCGGAGATGTCCGCCAACCCGCTCCGGCGGGTTGCCTCCGACGTCGCCATCGAGCTGCGGACCAAAGGCAATTTCCCGCCCGGCCCGCGCGACCTCAACTTCGCCCGCACCCACCAGATCGCCCACGATCCACTGCCTCTACTGCTCGAGAACTACGAACGGCACGGGCCGATCTTCGCGATGCGGCTGCTCCACATCCGCACGATCTTCATGCTCGGCCCGGAGGCGAACCAGTACGTCACCGTCGGCCACCCGGAGAACTTCCACTGGCGCGAGTCGAGCTTCGGCGACCTGATCCCGCTGCTCGGCGACGGGCTGCTGACGATCGACGACGCCTACCACGACCGCGCCCGCGCGATCATGCTGCCGGCCTTTCATCGCGAGCAGGTCGGGGCGGCCACGGCGGCGATGGCGAGCGAGGCCGAAGCCGCGATCGAGGCCGGCTTGAGGGCCGGCGAAGTGGTTGACGTCTACGAGTGGATGCGCAAGCTGGCGATGCGAATCGCGATGCGGGCGCTGCTCGGGCTCGACCCGGACGAGGCCGGCAAGGGCGCCACCGCGGCCGAGCACTTCGAGCGGGCGCTCCACTACTACGGGGTCGACTTCGCGCTGCGGCTGCTGCGCGGCCCGGGCTCGCCCTGGCGCAAGCTGATCGCCTCGCGCGCGGTCCTCGACGAGATCGTCTTCGCTGAGATCGCCACCCGCCGGGCCCGCCCGGACGAGGGCCGCCGCGACATCCTCAGCCTCCTGGTCGAAGCCCGCGGCGAGGGGGGAGAGGCCTTCAGCGACCGCGAGATCCGCGACCAGCTGATGACCCTGATGTTCGCCGGCCACGACACCACGACCTCGACCGTCACCTTCATGCTCCACGAGCTGGCCCGCCGCCCCGACGTGGTCGCCCGCCTGCAGGAGGAGCAGGACCGCGTCCTCGGCGGCGCCGTCCCCACGCCGGAGCAGCTGGAGCGTGAGCTGCCCTACCTCGACATGGTCCTCGACGAGGTCCTGCGCCTCTACCCGCCGGCCTGGATCGGCCCCCGCCGCGCCGTCCGCGAGTTCGAGTTCGGCGGCTACACGGTCCCCCGCGGCGCCTACGTGAACTACTGCTCCTGGGCCAGCCACCGCCTGCCCGAGGTCTTTCCCGACCCCGAGGCCTTTGTCCCCGAGCGCTTCACCCGGGAGCGCAAGGCGGCCCTGCCGCGTGGCGCCTACGTCCCCTTTGGCGGCGGCCAGCGGGTCTGCATCGGCAAACGCTTCGGCCAGACCGAGGTGAAGCTGGTGGCGACGATGCTGCTCCAGCGCCTCCGCTTCGACGCCCTCCCCGGCCGGGCGATGACCGTGCGGCAGATGCCGACCCTCTCGCCGAAGGGCGGCCTGTCGATGCGCGTTCTCCCGCGCGCCTAGACTCCGCTTCCTTGCGCGCGCTGGTCATCTCCGACACCCACTTCGGCGCCTGGACCGGGCGGGACCTGCTGGCCGAGGAGCTGTTCCTCGAGCGGCTGGCGCCGGCCCTGGAGGGAATCGACGAGCTGATCTTCCTCGGCGACCTCTACGACTTCCTGTTCGGCTCGGTCGCCGAGGCGACGCAGGCCGCCGAGGGGCTGCTGGAAGTGATCGCCAGCGAGCTCGCCGGCAAGCGCCTGGTCTTCCTCGCCGGCAACCACGACCATCACCTCGTCCATCGCGACGAAGAGGACCGGCTGGAGGCGGCATTGGCCGGTGGGGAGGAGGCGTCGGAGCCGGGCCCCGCCTTCTTCCGCGCCTACCTCGAACGGCGGCTGCCGGGGGTCGAGGTCGAGATCGCCTACCCGACCTACGAGTTCGCCGACGTCCTCCTCACCCACGGCCACTATCTCGACCCGCATGCGCGGATGAGCGGCTCGCGCGGCGACCGGCTGCTGACCCGGACGCTGTGGGGGATCGCCGACGGCGGGCCGGAGGAGCCGACCTGCGAGGAGGACTACGAGTCGGTGATCACGCTGCTAACCGAGTGGCTCTATATCGCCGCCCAGATGCCGCACGGCACCCACGCCCAGCAGAACGTCTTCCGTGCCGTGCAGCGGGCGACCAGGCTGGCCTCGACCGCGGCGGCGCCGGTCCGCGGCGTCAAGCGACTGGCGGCCGGGCTGCGCGACCGGGGTGTCGCCCCTGGGGACGGGGGACTGCCGAGCGCCGAGCACTTCGACGCGGTGATCCGCGAGGAGGCGGCGCGGCAGGCCCGCGAGCAGCCGCTCTCCAGCCCCTCCTTCTCGCGTCCGCTCTACCCCGAGCCGACGGTGATCTCGCGCAGCGACCCCTCCGAGCACGCGCTCGAGGCCTTCGCCCAGGTGGTCCGCAACCTCGATTGGCAGGGCCCGGCCGGCAAGGTCGTCTTCGCCCACACCCACCAGCCGCTCGCCGACGTTCGCGCCGGTGACAGTTCCGGCGTCCGCTACTGGAACACCGGCTCCTGGATCTACGAGCCCGACCTCGGCTCGCGCCAGGCCTACGCTCGCTACCTGCGCTACGCCTGGCCCGGCACCGCGGTCGTGATCGACGACGAAGAGCCGGAGCCGCGACTGCTCGAGCTGCTCGCCGACCTCAACCCGCTGAACGGCGGCGCCGGACTGCCGCGAGCGCCGGCCGGCGGACCCGCGCACGGCCCCGGCTCGCCGCCCGCCTCAGCCAAGTCACCGTCGCCATGACACCGCTCGCACTGGAGAGCGGTTGGGCGGTTGCCGGCGGTCTGATCCCGATCATCGGCCTTGGCGGCCTCGGCTGGATCCTCTGGCGGGCGGTCAAGGAACCGCCGGACAACCCACCGCCGGGCACCCCGCCCGAGCCCGGCGACGACGCCGAGAAATGAGAGCGGGCGGCGGCCCCGCCGCCCGCTCCCGTCACTACTTGATGAAGAGCATCTCCTCGTACTTCGGCAGTGGCCAGAGGTCGTCGGCGACGATCGCCTCCAGCTTGTCCGCCGCCTCGCGGACCTTGCTCATCGTCGCCAGCTGCTCGTCACGGGCGTACTTCGCCAGCTCCAGGCCCTCCATCTCGGTCGGGTAGGCGTTCGCCCGTTTCAGCTCGCCGAGCCCGGCGACCAGCTCGTCGATCAGCTCGCGGACCTCGCCCTCGAGTGCCGAGACGCCGGCCTCGGAGATCAGCGCCAGCTGCCGCAGCCCCGCCGGCAGGATCATCGTCTGGGCGATCGAGAAGGCCTCCTCGGCCTCGATGTTGGCGAGCATCGCGTACTGCTCGATCCAGACGTCGTAGCGGCTCTCGAGCTCGCGCTTGGTCAGTACGTCGTAGCGCTCGAAGGCGTCGACCGTGTCGTCGGCGATCACCTCGGGCAGCGCGTCCGGCGTCGTCCGCAGGTTCTTCAGCCCCCGCTGCTCGGCCTCGGCGTGCCACTCGTCCGAGTAGTTGTCGCCGCCGAAGCAGACCACCTTGTTCGCCAGGTAGGAGTCTTTGACCAGCGCGATTACGGCCTCCGGCATCCCCGTCCCTGCCGCCAGCTTCTCTTCCAGCTTGCCGGCGAGGTCGTCGATCGCCTCGGCGGCGATCGTGTTCAGGACCGTGTTCGGGAAGGCCAGCGACATGCTCGACCCCAGCGCCCGGAACTCGAATTTGTTGCCGGTGAAGGCGAACGGCGAGGTGCGGTTGCGGTCGCCGCCGTCGAGCGGCAGTTTCGGAAGCACCGTCGCCCCAAGGTCGAGGAAGGAGGCCGGCGTGTTCGGATCGCCCTCGCCGCTCGAGATCGCCTCGAAGACTTTTTCGAGTTCGGCCCCGAGGAAGATCGAGATGATCGCCGGCGGCGCCTCGTTGGCCCCGAGCCGGTGGTCCTGGCCGATGTTCGCGACCGAAGCCCGCAGCAGCCCCTGATGCTTGTTGACCGCCTGGATCACCGCGGTGCAGAAGAACAGGAAGTGGATGTTGTCCTCCGGCGTGTCGCCCGGGTTCAGCAGGTTGGCCCCGGTGTCGGTCCCCATCGACCAGTTGTTGTGCTTGCCGGAGCCGTTGACGCCGGCGAACGGCTTCTCGTGCAGGAGGCAGACCAGGCCGTAGCGGCGGGCGACGTTCTGCAGCGTCTGCATCAGCAGCTGCTGGTGGTCGGAGCCGACGTTCGAGTTCTCGAAGATCGGCGCGATCTCGTACTGGGCCGGCGCGACCTCGTTGTGGCGGGTCTTGACCGGGATGCCGAGCCGCCGCATCTCCAGTTCGGACTCCAGCATGAAGGCCAGCACCCGCTCCGGGATCGAGCCGAAGTAGTGGTCGTCGAGCTCATGGCCCTTCGGCGGCTTGGCCCCGAACAGGGTGCGCCCGGTGGCGATCAGGTCGGGTCGCTCGAAGTAGTACTGCTCGTCGATCAGGAAGTACTCCTGCTCCGGGCCGACGGTGGTGAAGACGTGCTGGGACTCCTCGTCGCCGAGCAGCCGCAGCGCCTTGATCGCCACCCGGGAGAGCGCGTCCATCGAGCGCAGCAGGGGGATCTTCGCGTCGAGCGCCTCGCCGGTCCAGGAGGCGAAGGCGGTCGGGATCGCCAGCAGCGTCCCGTTCGGGTTCTCGAGGATGAAGGCCGGGCTGGTCGGGTCCCAGGCGGTGTAGCCGCGGGCCTCGAAGGTGGCCCGGATGCCACCGGTCGGGAACGAGGAGGCGTCGGGCTCGCCCTGGATCAGGTCCTTGCCGGAGAAGCCCGGGAGGAGCTTGCCGTCGCCGGCCGGCTCGAAGAAGGAGTCGTGCTTCTCCGCGGTCGAGCCGGTCAGCGGCTGGAACATATGGGTGTAGTGGGTCGCGCCCTTCTCCAGCGCCCACTCCATCATCGCCGCGGCGACCGCGTCGGCCAACTCCGGGTCGAGCCCCTCGCCCTCGGCGATGCTCGCCTGCAGCTTCTCGAAGACGTCGTCGGGGAGGCGTTCGCGCTGGACTTCGAGCCCGAAGACGTCGTCGCCGAAGACGTTGTTCTCGGGATCGGTCAGGTCGACGGCGCCGAGGGCGCCCCCGTTGGCACTCCACTGCGCGGCGGTCACGTTCTGCTGGCGGATGCGGCTCATCTCTCGGTCAGTTCCTCACTCGCTTGCGGTGCCCGGTGCCCGGGCCCGGTTCGGTTCAGGGGCGTCGCTCCCCAATTAGGCCGCTTGATCGTAGTGGCGAAAGGTCGATCGCCCTTTGTACGGGCGTACAGCCTCGGCCGGGGCCGGTTGTCCCATCGGGCGATTGACCGCTCGGCCGAGCGCAGTTGCGGCGGGAGAGGGCCGCTCAGCCGAGCGGAGTCGCGGCGAAGAGACCGAGCGGATGGCGCAGGCGGAAGCCGCCGGTGGGGCGCATTTCTTCGCTCCAGCCGGGGCCGGTTCGATCGCCGTCGGTGGTGTAGCTGGTGTCCCAGCGCAGCCCGGCGACGACCGCGAAGACGTGTTCGTGGTTCGCGTAGATGCGCACCCAGGAACCGCCTCCGCCGCCGCCCCAGCGCATGAACCCGGTCGAGTCGAGCGGGTATTCGAGCATCCCGGCGGCATGGAGGACGTAGGAGACCGAGCCGGAGCAGTCATAGCCGGAGGCGTTCCAGGCGCGATGGCCGCCGCCCCAGTGGTACGGACGGTGGCGGATCCGGTTGCCGGCTTCGATCATCGCATTCACCGCCGGCGGCGCCGCCGGCGGGGCGACGGCCTGGCCGTTCGGCAGCAGGCGGGCGGTCGGCGTGCTTGCCGCGATCGGCGAGCCCGGCTGGGCCTCTTCAGCCGGGAACGAATCCGCGTGGGCCGCCGACGCCGCGGCCGCCAGGGCGGCGCTCAGCGCCAGCAGGCAGAAGAGCAGCGAGATCCGGATACGAAAGGTCATGACCGGGGCATCGGCAGCGCCGGACCGCCACCTTGAAGCGACTTCGGACCGCTACCGAAAAGTCGATCAGTCCACTGGCCGGAAGGTGGGCGGGGCGTCGGCGGCCAGGAGGGCGCCAAGGAGCATGCCCAGCCGCTGACCGCGTTCCGCGACTCGGCGGCGCCCCGTCCTCGACCGCCGATGGCGCATCCGAGCTGCAAACCCACCTCCACCCCCTTGCGCTGTTCCTTATCTCGATGTGATCGAGATAAGGAACAGCGGAGCGGGGTGGAGGTGGGCGGACTTCCTGGAGCTCGAAGATTCATCGGCGGGGGCGACGCTCGACCCACGCCACACGCCGGCGGACGGCGTCGCCGGGCACCCCGAACGGATAGCCTCCTCCGGCGGAAAAGCTGGCCGCGAAGCCAAGAACTTCAATCCGGGAGGGCAAACTCGATGTTCGTCTCCAAGGCCGCCGTCGTCGGCGGCGGCACCATGGGTGGGGAGATCGCGCAGGCGATCGCCGCCGCCGACATCCCCGTCGTCGTCAAGGACATCGACCAGAAGTTCGTCGACGCCGCGATCGAGAAGGCGCGCTCGGTCACCGAGGGCCAGCTGGGCGGCCAGGTCCGCAAGGAGCGGATCACCCAGGAGCAGGCCGACGCCCGTCTCGCCGAGGTGATGGCGAACATCACCGGCACCACCAGCTACGGCGGGTTCGGCGACGTCGACTTCGTCGTCGAGGCGGTGCCGGAGAAGATGGCGATCAAGCAGTCGGTCTTCGCCGAGATCGACGCGGCCACCCCCGGCCACGCGATCCTCGCCTCCAACACCTCGGCGCTCTCGATCACTGAGATCGGCGAGGCGACCCTGCGCGCCGACAAGGTCGTTGGCTTCCACTTCTTCTATCCCGCCTCGATCATGCCGCTGGTCGAGGTGATCGTCGGCGAGGACACCTCGCAGGAGACCGCCACCGCCGCCTACAACTTCGCCCAGGCGATCAAGAAGCAGCCGATCGTCTGCGGCGAGGTACCCGGTTTCGTCGTCAACCGGGTGCTGATGGCGACGATGGGGGAGATCTGGCGCGCCCAGGAGCAGAACGGGCTCTCGCTGAAGGCGATCGACGAGGCGATTGCCGGGGCGAAACTCGCGCCGATGGGGCCGTTCTTCCTCACCGACCTGCTCGGCCTCGACACCGTTTACCACGTCGCCGAGCACCTCAACCAGTCCTACGGCGAGAGCTTCTACGTCCACCAGGGGCTGAAGAAGCTGGTCGAGGAAGGCAAGCTCGGCGTCAAGACCGGCGGCGAGGGCTTCTTCAAGGACGGCGAGCAGAACATCCCCGGCGACGCCGACCCGGACGGCGAGGAGCTGGTCGCGATGTTCACCAGCCGGGCCCTGATCGAGGCCTGCGCGCTGGTCGAGGAGGGCATTTCCTCGGTCCGCGACATCGACCTCGGAATGATGACCGGGGCCGGCCTCGACCCCCGCAAAGGCCTGCTGCCGCCGTTCTGGAAAGCCGACGTCGAGGGCCTCGACACGGTGCTCGAGCGGATGGAGAACCTGGAGGAGAAGTACGGCGAGCGCTTCGCCCCGCCGGTCACCCTGAAGCGTCTCGTCGCCCAGGGGCGCCTCGGCCTCGCCAGCGGCCAGGGCTTCTACCCGTACCCCAAGCCCGACGAGGGGGAACAGGCGGAGACGGTGAAGCTGGAGACCCGCGACGGCGTCGCGATCGCCTGGCTCGCCAACCTGCCGATGAACGCTCTAAGTCCCGACGTCGTCCGCGACCTGAAGACGGTCTGGGAGAAGGTCAAGGCGAACGACGAGGTGGGGGCGATGGTCGTCGCCTCCTCGATCCCCGTCGTCTTCTCCGCCGGCGCCGACATCAAAGCCTTCACCTCGATGGACGAAGCCCAGGCGGCGGAGTTGCTGAACCTCGGCCATGGCCTCTTCCGCGAACTCGAAAGCGAGGGGCCGGCGACGATCGCCGCGGTCAACTCGATCGCCTTCGGTGGCGGCTGCGAGCTGGCGATGGCCTGCGACTTCCGGATCGCCGCCGAGGCTGCGGTCTTCGGCCAGCCGGAGATCAAACTGGGGATCATCCCCGGCTTTGGCGGCACCCAGCGGCTGCCGCGCCTGGTCGGCCCGGCGAAGGCGCTGGAGATGAACCTGGTCGGCGACGCCGTGCTCTCCGAGGAGGCACTCGAACTCGGCCTGGTCAACCGCGTCGTCCCCGACCACGAGCTGTTCGAGACGGCGCTGATGTGGGCGAAGAAGCTGGCCGCTCAGGCGCCGGTCGCCCGCGCCCAGATCAAGCAGGTCAGCCACCAGGGCGACATCGACGCCGGGATCGAGGCCGAGAAGAGCGGCTTCGCCGCCGCCGTCGGCTCCGCGGACGCGAAAGAGGGCATCTCCGCCTTCCTCGGCAAGCGCGCGCCGAAGTGGAGCGGCAAGTAGGAAGCGAGGCGAAGCGCGCCGCAGCTGCCGGGGCGGAGCCCTCGGTGGCCGCGGCCCGCCTCGCCGAGCTGCTGGTCGAGGCCGGCGGCTCGGCCGTCGCCCTCACCGGCGCCGGGGTCTCGGTCCCTTCGGGGATCCCCGACTTCCGCAGCCCGGGGACCGGGCTCTGGGAGAACGTCGACCCGATGGAGGTCGCCCACATCGACGTCTTCGAGCGCGATCCGGCGCGCTTCTGGCGCTTCTACCGGCCGCGCTTCCAGACGCTTGGCGAGAAGGAGCCGAACGGGGCGCACCAGGCCCTGGCCGAGCTCGAGCGCCGCGGCCTGCTCGCCGGCGTCGTCACCCAGAACATCGACCGCCTCCACCGCGCCGCCGGCTCGCGCGAGGTGGTCGAGGTGCACGGCTCGATCGCCACCTCGTCCTGCCGCGAGTGCGGTTCCGCCTACGAGGTCGAGGCGACCGAAGCGCTGTTCGACGAGGAAGGGATCGCCCGCTGCGCCGCGTGCGGCGGCGCGGTCAAGCCCGACGTCGTCCTCTTCGGCGAGCTGCTGCCGGTGGAGGCGATGGAGCGCGCCCAGGAGCTGGCGGCGGCGGCGCGGCTGATGCTCTGCGTCGGCTCCTCGCTGGAAGTCCACCCGGTCGCCGGGCTGCCGGCGCTGACCCTCGAGGCCGGCGGCCGCCTGGCGATCGTCACCAAAGGTCCGACCCCATGGGACGGGGCTGCCGAGCTGAAGCTGAACGGCGAGGTCGACGCCGAGTTGGCCGCCGTCGTTGCCGCGCTGGATTAGCCGGCGGGACCTGGCGCCCGCCTAACCGGGGCGCCTTACCCCCACGTCCTGTGCGGCTGAGAACTCGACGCCCTGCTGTTCGCAGTTGCCGAGGATCGTTTCCGCTCGCGGCCCCGTGTAGTTCGAGGCGTGGGAGCAGATCTCGATCGCCTGCTGGCCGCAGGCGTTCAGCGTTTCGGCGCCGACGACGCCGGCGACGGTTGGGTTGATGCAGCCCTGGGCCGGGGCGGGGTTGCTGTCGCTGGCGGTGAGGGCGACGATCGCGAGCATCGCGATCACGGTCACCGCAAGCGCCCCGAAGGCGGCCTTGAGCTCGCGTGAGGTCAGCTTGTAGAGCGGGGTGGTCTGCCGCTCGTAATGTCCTTCCAGTGGCATGGCCGGCAGCTTAATTGCTGCCCTTCGCGCCGTTTCCGACACTCGGGCGAAGATTTCCGGGCGATCTTTATCCACCTGTACGTAGTGGCCGTTCCGCGGCGCCGACAGGGTTACGGGGGTCCCAAGTGGGCGCGTTTGCGTCCGAACGAAACGAAAGGAACCACCGGATAAATGGAATATCTGAGCGAAGGTGCCAATTCATGGCAGCTCACCGCAGCCTCGCTCGTCGGGTTGATGAGTATCCCGGGGCTGGTCGTCCTCTACGGCGGCGTCATGCAGAAACGCTGGTCGGTGAACTCGATGATGATGGCCTTCGTCGCCTTCGCCGTCGTCCTGATCCTTTGGGTCCTGGTCGGATTCAAACTGGCGTTCGGTGACCCGATCCACCTCTCGAGTAGCGGCTTCTTCGGGAACTTCTGGGGCCAACCCGGATCGATCCTGAACAGTCACAGCCTGCTCGAACAGGCACGGATCGGCGACCTGCCGGAAGAAGAATTCCTCTTCCCGATGTCGACCCTGGCGTACTTCCAAATCGTCTTCGCCGGGATCACCCCGATCCTGATGCTCGGTTCGGTTCTCGGCCGCTTCAACTTCAAGGCCTGGATCCCGTTCGTCGGGCTGTGGACGCTGCTGATCTACACGATCAACGCCTTCCTGATCTGGGGCGGCGGCTTCTTCGCCCAGCAGGGCGCGATCGACTACTCCGGCGGTTACGTCATCCACCTCGCGGCGGGGGTATCCGGGTTCGTCGCGGCGGCGGTGATCGGACCACGGTTGCAACGAGACCGAGAGGTCGATGCGCCGAACAACCTCGCAATGGTCGCCGTCGGCGCCGGCCTGCTGTGGATGGGGTGGAACGGGTTCAACGGCGGTGACTGGTACTCCGCCGGCGAAATTGCTTCGGCCTCGATCCTCAACACCAACATCTGCACCGCGGTCGCCTTCATGGTCTGGGTGGGGATGGACTACCTGACCGGCCGCAAGCCGAGTCTTATCGGCAGCGTCAACGGGATGATCGTCGGCCTCGTCGCGATCACCCCTGGTGCCGGTTTCGTCAACGGCTGGGCCGCGATCATCATCGGGGTCGTCTCCTCGGTGGTCGTCTACTTCGCCCTCAATTACCTGAGTCGCGTCAGGCCCTTCCGCAACGTCGACGACACCCTCGGCGTGGTCTACACGCACGCGTTCGCCGGCGTCATGGGCGGCCTGCTCACCGGCATCTTCGCCAACAAGCTGATGGCCGGTGAACACGAAGGCTTGATCTCAGGCGGTGGCCTCCACCTGCTCGGAGTCCAGGCCTACACGGCTCTCTGGGTGATCGTCTTCTCCGCAATCGGGACGTTCATCCTGCTCAAACTGGTCGGCTTGTTCGTACCGCTCCGCATGTCCGAGGCGGACATGGAGACGGGCGACATCGCCGTCCACGGGCACGAGGTCTACCCCTCGGATGTGCCCTCCCTCGGCTACCCGGCCGGAGTGGCTCCGGCGTCGGCTTCGACGCCGGCGCCCGGGACCGCCGCTGGCTAGCGGCCTAGCCGCTGTAGCCCGTCGCGACAGAACCGCCCCCCGAATTCCTCCCGGGGGGCGGTTCTGCGTTTGGGGGAGGGAGTAGGGACGGGCGAGGTGACGGGATGGCCTTCCCGCCGCTGCTTCGCAGGAGTTCGTCGGGAAGGCCATCCCGTCACCTCGCCTGGTCACCGGTCCGCCAAGCGCTGTCGCCCTAGGCGTATGGACGTTGGTTTCCGCTGGACCGGTGGGACGGGCCCCTTCTCTGGTCAGGTGGTTGCTGCTGAGGCTCGTAAGACGTCGAGCATGGTGGCGACCGCGGGGGTAGCTGCGGCGGCGCGGGGGGTGGCGGCGAAGACTTGGCGGGTGGGGCCTTCGGGGCCGAGGGCGCGGACGGTGACGTCTTCGCGGACCGTGGAGAGGGCCAGTTGGGGGATCAGGGCGACGCCGACGCCGGCGGCGACCAGGCCCTGGACCGTCGCGTAGTCGTCGGACTCGAAGCTGACCCGCGGCTCGAAGCCGGCTACGTGGCAGGCGCGGACGACCGCCCGGGCGCAGGCGCTGTGCGCCGCGGTCTGGATCCACGCCTCCTCTCTGAGGCTCATCCAGCCGCGGCGCCCGCTTGCGCTTCGCCAGCCGGTGGCCGCTGGGGAGGACGAGGTGGAGGGGGTCGTCGAGCAGGTCGAAGCGGCGCATCCCCGCCTCCAGCCGCTCGCCGACGCCGGCGAACTCGAACAGCAGCACCAGGTCGAACTCCCCGGCGCGCAGGCGCGGCGCGATCTCCTCCGGCTCGCCCTCGGCCAGGGTCAGCTCGACCCCGGGGTGGGAGGCGCGGAAGCCGGCGATCGCGCCCGGCATCAGGGTGGCGCCGGCGGTCGGGAAGGAGGCGGTGCGAAGGCGGCCGCCACGGCCGGCGGCGATCGCCGCGATCTCGCGCTCGGCGCTGTCGATCTGGCCGAGGATGCCGCCGAGGTGGCCGGCCAGGGCGGCGCCGGCGGGGGTCGGGCGGACACCGCCGCGGCTGCGCTCGATCAACGGCGCCCCAGCTTCACCCTCCAGGGTCGCGATCGCCTGCGAGACGGCCGATTGCGAGTAGCTCAGCGCGTCGGCCGCCGCGGAGAAGGAGCCGTGCTCGATCACCTCGCGGAAGACGTTCAGACGGGCCGTATTCAACATAAGTAGAACCGATTCTAAACATCAGCAATAGAAGTTGCGCTAATGCCAATGCGGTGCCACCCTGGCTTGGAACTTCAGATCTCGCACGCTCCCAAGGAGGCAACAAAGATGGCCCTGAAAATCATCGTTTCCTACGACGACACCGACAACGACCGCGACGCGCTGGCACTCGGCCGGCTCCTCGCCTTCTCCGGCGCCGAGCTCTCGCTCGCCTACGTTCGCCACTCCTTCGGCGAATCGCTGGAGCAGAAGCAGGCCGAGGAGCTGCTCGCCCGCGGCGCCGCCTCGGTTGGCACCCCGGACATGCCCAAGCACGTCGTCACCAACCCGGGCACCAGCGTCGGCCTGACCGAGCTGGCCGAGCGCGAGGGCGCCGACGTGATCGTCTTCGGCTCCGAGTACCGGACCGCCAACGGCACCGTCAAACCCGGTATCTCCGCCCACAAACTGCTGCTCGGCGGGCCCTCGGCGATCGCCGTCGCCCCCGCCGGCCTGCGTGAGAACCCGGCCCTGGCGGTCAACACCGTCGGCGTCATCGACGAGGGCGACCCGGCCGCCCGCGCCACCGCCGAGAGCCTCGCCCGCGCCCTCGGCGCCGGCGTCGCCGAGCACGAGTCGGGCCCGGTCGACCTGCTGGTCGTCGGCTCCCGCCCGGAGGCGCCGGAGGGCAACGTCGTGCTCAGCGCCCGCAGCGACTACGCGGTCGAGACCGCCAGCTACCCGGTGATCGTCATCCCCCGCGGGGTGACGCTCGACTTCGCCGGCAGCGGTTCCGCGACCGAGGCCCCGGCCGCTTCCTAGGCGGGCTTCTGCAAGACCACGATCACGGCCGCGACCTCCGGGTCGCGGCCGTCGATTTTCTCTCGCAGCTCCTCCAGCGAGACGCTGCGGTTCTGCTGTCCCGAGACCAGTCCGGCGACCGTCTGCACCGCCGAGTCGGTTTCGATCATGATCGTCGCCGGTCCGGTGGCAAGCTCGCGGCGGGCCTGCTGAGCGCCGCCGACCATCGCCGCGGTGACGTTCTCGCCGCCCCGCTCGGCATTGGCCCAGCCCTGGCCGAAGGAGAGCTCGGGGTTGGAGAGCTCGGGTCCCTCGATCACCTTCAGCTCGCTCTCCTCCGGTTTCCAGTTGCGGTCGCCGAGGGCGATCGGCAGGTTCGCGACCCAGGGCTCCAGCACCGTCCGCCGCAGCTCCTCGGCGGTGAGGTTGAAGGAGCGGGCGTGGTTGCGGCCGTTGGAGACCTCGATGTGGAAGGACATGACCGCGACGCTATCCGGTTCGCGGCGGCGAGGTGGCATCATGCCCGCCGTGCCCGCGCCGCTCCCCGACGCCGTCGTCTTCGACAACGACGGCCTCCTCCTCGACACCGAGTCCGTCTGGACCCGCGGCGAGCAGGACCTCTTCGAGCGCCGCGGCCGCGAGTTCACCGAAGCGGACAAGCGCGAGCTGGTCGGCACCTCGGCGGCGATCGCCGGCGGCATCCTCGAACGCAAGCTGGACGAACCGGGCCGGGCGGCGGCGCTGATCGAAGAGCTCGACGTCCTCGTCGTCGCCGAGCTCGAGCACGGGGTGGAGACGATGCTCGGCGCCCGCGAAGTGCTGGCGGCCCTGCGCGAGCGCGGCACCCCGATCGCTCTCGTCTCCAATTCGCCGATCGCCTTCGTCCGTCGCTCGCTGGAGCTGGCCGGTTTCCACCAGAGCTTCGACGTCGTCCTCAGCGCCCACGAAGTCGAGCATCCGAAGCCGGCGCCGGATCCCTACCTCGAGGCCTGTCGCCGGCTCGGCGTCGAGGCCGGCCCGTCAGTGGTCGCGCTGGAGGACTCGCCGAGCGGGGTCGCCGCCGCAGTGGCCGCTGGGCTGACCGTGATCGGCGTTCCCAGCATCGAGGGGATCGCCCTGGAGGAAGCGCACCACCTGGCCGAGTCGCTGCTCGACGAGGTCGTTGCCGCCCGCCTCGTCCTCTGAGCCGGCGGACCGCCGGCAAGTGCGGAGGCCGGTCCGGCCGGGCTAGCCGCGCAGCACGCGGCGGCGGCGCAGCACTCGTTCGGAGCGCTCGAGAAGCTCGGTGACCTCCTGCAGCTGGGCCGGAGACAGTGCCCCCCGCAGCGCTGCGTTGGCCGCTTCGCCGGCCCCGCCACGGCGGCTCTGTAGCTCGCCGAGGTCGGCCTCGTGGCCGGGGTCGGCGACCGCCTCCGGCCCGAGCTCGGCCAGCAGCGCCTCCAACCCGACTCGCAGCTGCAGCGCCGCCTCGCGCTCGCGACCGGCCTCGAGGTCGGCGCGGGCACGCAACAGCAGGGTTTCGCAGGCGTCGGGTCGCTCGCGGCCGCCGAGCACGGCGGCGACCCGCTCCTGCGGCCGCAGCCCCTCTTCGCGTTGCCGCCGGCGCGAGGAGCCGGTCGCCCAGACGTCGATCTCGCGGGCCACGGTGAAGCGCCCCTCGGCCAGCTCCTCGCCGCTTCCGTAGCCGACCCGCACGCCGCTCGCCCGCTCGGCGGTCAGCTCGCGCGAGTGCGGTTCGCCGGCGGCCAGCCGCTGGGCGTGCAGCGCCCGGTTCAGCAGCGCCATCGCCTCGGCGACGATCGCGTCGGCGGCCTCCTCGTCCTCGCTGGAGTGCCGCAGCCATTCATCCGCCTCGGCGGCGTCGAGCTCGGCGAAGGCGCGGACGGCGGTCACCCGGGTCAGCGGCAGGGTCGCCGCCGCCGGCTCCGCCTCTGCCCCCTTCGGCCGCCTCCTGCGCCGGTGCTCGCGCGGCTCGGCGCCGAGAGTGGTGAGGACCAGGACCCGCTCGCGGCCCTCGTCGCGCTCCAGGTAGCGGCCGTCGGCCAGCGACAGGGTGCCGGCGAAGTCGAGCTGGACGAAGCCGAAGGTCTTGCTCATCGCCGCCGATTCTCCCCGACGCCCGGGGGACGGGCGGGGCTCAGTCTTCGCCGGCCGGGGTGCCGCCGCCGGGGGGCAGCGGACCTTCTTCGTCCGGGATCGAGAACTTCGAGGGGCCGATCGGCACTTCGGGATTTTCGATCTGGCCGAGGCGGTTGATCAGTCGCTGCCACTGGTCCGGTTTCAGCAGCGCCGAGTACTGGGCTTCGTATTCGCTGCCCGGCTCCGGGTGGTAGCCGATGTGGACGTGGTCGTAGTGATCGGGGAGGGCGAAGCTGGTTTCCCCGGGCAGGTCCTCGAGCGAGATCACCTGGTGCGGCTGCATCGTCCCCTGCAGCGCCAGCACGTCTTTGATCAGTTCGTCGACCAGCGTCCCCGGGCCCTGATGGCCGGTCACCGGGACGCCGTTGATGACGGCGATGTCGACCGCGTCGCCGGTCGAGTGCTCGGAGACGTTGCCGGAGCTGGTCAGGTAGCTGTGGCCGCACTTCAGCGCCGTGATCGTCATTTCGAAGCCTTTCGAGCGCAGGTACTCGAGCACCGCGAGGACGCGGCGGTCGATCTGCCCGGTCTCGATGTCTTCGCGACCGCAGGGGTAGATTTCCAGCCCCTTGTCGTCGAGGACCCGCTTCTGCAGGGCTTCCTTGGAGAGCAGCAGGACGCCGGCGCCGGAGAGGCGGGCGTTGAACGGGTTCTTGCCTTTGGCCCGGTAGATCGCCGTCGCTTCCAGCAGCTTCCAGCCGTCGAGGATCGGCTTCGGGTCGATCCGCGGGGCGCCCTTGCCGGCCGGTCGGATCGAGAAGTTGAGGTGGGGGTCGGCGCCGTCCCCGGCGGTGCCGACGCGGGCGAGGACGGTGCCGGCGATCACCCGGGAGCCGACCCGCAGCTTGCCGTCGCTTGGCGCCACGAATTCTTCGGTCGCGGTGGTTCCGGTTTCCTCCTCGGTCGATTCGACCCCGGTCGCTTCGGTCCCCGCCGCCGGCGGTTCGCCGCCTACGGGGGCGGAGGAGACCGTTTCCGCGGCCTTCGTCGCCGCGTCGGTCGGGTCGCCGCTGCCGGTGGTCGCTGCGACTTCGCCGGCGGTGGTGCCGCTGGCCGATTCGGCCTCGGGCTTGCCGTTCGAACCCGGCTCGGCGCGCAGTCGCTGACGACCGCCTTCTGCCTCGCTCATCCCGGCCTTCTCCGCCCGTTCCGGCAAAGCCCTCAACCTCGGCCTGAGGTTCTGGGTTTCGACCGGGATCTGCTTTTCCTCACCGCTGGGGAGGACCAGCGTGCGGTGGTCGCGGACGATCTTGCCGAGGTCGGCGTAGGTGTAGCGGTTGCCATAGGTGTCTTCGAGGACGATGAACGAGCCCAGCTTCTTCGAGTGCCCGATCTTGCGGATGATCCCGTCGTTGACCGCGACCACGGGAGCGTCGTGCTTGGCGAAGATGTTGATCCCGCGCCGGGTCGGGGAGGAGGAGATGACGTTGGCGGCGTTGCCGCTGATGCGGCTGTCGGTGGCGCTTTCCTGCAGCGCCGCCCGGGCGGAGATGTCGTCGGCGTAGCGGGCGTTGGCGGCGACCGGGAAGTGGGCGCCCTCGGTCAGCCCGGTCAGCGAGCCGACCAGGTCGGTCGGCAGCTTGCCGTAGGCGCGGGCGTAGAGGAGCACCTCCTGCGCGTACCAGTCGGCGTGGTTGTAGGCGAGGATCGCGTTGTAGAGGTCGTGCTGGCCGCCGGCGACCTGTAGGTAGTGGGCGGCGGCGCAGATCGCGTCGACCGGGTTGTAGGGGTCCTTGCGCCCATCCCCGTTGGCGTCGAGCCCGTAGGTTTCCCAGCTCGAGGGGAGGAACTGCATCCAGCCGACGGCGCCGGCGCTGGAGACGTTGAGGTTGGTCCCGAAGCCGGTCTCGATTTTGTTGATCGCCGCCAGCACCTCCCAGGGGATCCCGTATTCGGTGCCGCAGGCCTGGTAGATCGGCAGCAGGAAGGGCGGGATCTCGAAGGAGTCGATGACGAAGTTGGGGACGCCGATCGGCGCCGGGCCGAAGGGCGCGAAGGTCGTCGTCGGGTTGCCGAAGGTGGGGGCGCCGCCTGCGCTGAAGGGCGAGCCGCCATCGCCTTCGTCTTCGGCCAGTGGCTGGTCGCCGCCGCCGGTCGCGCTGGGCGCTTCGACCGCGCCGCCGGAGCCGCCGCCGCTTTCGTCGCCGATGCCTTCGTTGTGGGTGACGCCGCCGCGCTGTTCGGTCTGGTTGCCGCCGCCGATCGTCGTCCCCTGTTCGAAGCCGTTGCCGGCGGGGCCGCCACCGGTCTCCTTACCTGCTTCGGGGCCGGCGCTCGGGGCGGGCGTGGTCGCTTCGCCCGGGGCCGGCGTCGTTGCCGGGGCGCCGCCGGCGGAGCTTTCCGGAGCCTCGCTGGTGTCGCTGGGTTCGGTGCAGTCGGGGTCCGCCATGTCGACGAGGCCGTCACCGTCGTCGTCGAGACCATTGGCGCAGGCGGGGGCGGTCAGCGCCGGCGGCACCTTCTGCCAGGGCCCCCCCAGTTCTTCCGCGGGGCCGCCGAGAGGCGAGGCTTCGCCGACCGGATCGGCGCCAGCGCCGGAAGCACCGATCGCCGCTATCGCCAGCAAGCTGGCGAGGACGATCAAAGTTGCGATCTTGACTCTCATCCCGTTGCGCTCTGATGCCCGCTGCCGCGCTCGCTAACCCCTGCGACCGCACCCTCCCCGGACACCGGTCGAGGGCAAGCTACTCGTTCAGCCAGGGGCAGGCAACGGCGCGCGCCGCCCCCCAACATGGACTTAATCAACGTTGACCCCATGCCTGCACCTGACACACTTTCAGGCGGCCCGGATGGGGCCGGTTAAATTGGCGTCAACGAGACGTGAAAGGCGGGCGGGCGTGGAGTACGACGAGTTCCTGGACGAGGAGCGGAACGGCAGCGCGGAGGGGTCGCGAGACGAGCACGACAGCCTGCGGGCCCGCTCCGAGCAGGCACTGGGGGAGATCGCCCAGGCGCTGATCGACAACCCGACCCTGCACAACGCGATCTCCGCCGCCTTCGGGGCGCGGGAGAAGGCGATCGAGGCCCAGCATGCCGCTTTCCAGGCGCTGAACCTGCCCTCGGCCGGCGATGTCGAGCGGCTCGAACGGCGAGTCCGCTCCTTCTCGCAGCGCTTGGAGGAGGTCGAGGAGCAGCTCGACGACTCCACTCGCGAGGTCAACATGCTGCGCCGCCAGCTATCGAGACAGGCCACGGAGGCCGGCGAAAAGGCCGACGAAGCGGCGGCCACGGCCGAGGAGGCGAAAAAGGCGGCCTCGGCGGCCGGTTCAGCCGCCGAGCAGGCAAACCGGGCTGCGACCGACGCCATGCCGGCAGCGGCGAAGGCGGAGAAACCCGCCAAAACCGTCAAGAGCGAGAAAAAAGCGGCAAAGAAAAGCAAAGACTAACCCTAGACTTTAGGGTCAGAGTATCGCCAACGCGGCCGTGCCGGCGCGCTCGGCGGCCACCGTCAGCTCCTCGTCGTCCAACCGTGTCCCGGCGGCGTCCTCGCTGATCACCAGCACCGCCGCCAGCTCGAGGCTGAGCTCGCGACCGCAAGCGAGCAGCGCCGCCGTCTGCATGTCGGCGGCGTCGCCGCCGGTGACTGGGGCCGGGGCGCCGCCGGCGTGGAGGACGTCGAGGCTGGCGACCGTTCCAGTGATCGCGGCGCCGGTCTCGCCAATGTCGTCCCCGAGTGGCGCCTCTGCGACGCCGAGCGCCGCCGCCAACGCCGACGCCAGCGTCGGGTCCGGCAGCACCGCTGAACCGGCGCCGCCGCCCGACCAGGCGTGCGCCTCACTCACCGCCAGCAGCGTCCCCGCCGCCAGCTCGGGCCGCAGCGCCGTGCAGGTGCCGACTCGGACCGCCCGCCGCACCCCCAGCTCGGCCAGGTCGGCAAGGACCAGCGCCGCGCTCGGTCCGCCCATCCCGGTCGCCTGGATGGTCAGCGGGCGCCCCGCGGTCGAGGTCCCCGAGTAGCCCCATAGCCCGCGGGCGTGGTTGCTCATCTTCGGCTCCTCCAGCAGCAGCTGGGCCAGCGCCAGGGCTCGCCCGGGGTCGCCGACCAGCAGCGCGGAGGCTGCAATCGGGGCGGTCGGGCGGAGGCGGGCGGGCATCGTCGCGGCGGAAGGCTAGCCTCATCGGCGTGGCGGATGAGCGGATTTCGCTTTCGGAGGCGGCGCGGCGCTCGGGCGTGCCGGTGGCGACGCTGAAACGTTGGGCCGCGCAGAAGATCGTGCCGGTCCGCCGCGGCCGCTGGACGGCGACGGCGGCGGCGCAGGCGCGGGTGGTGGCGCGGATGCGCGACCGCGGCTACTCGCTCGACGACCTCAAGACCGCGGGGCGCGAGGGGCGCCTCGCCTTCGGCCTCGCCGAGGACCTGCTGCCGAACCAGAGTGGCTCGATCTCGCTCGAGGAGGTCTCCGAGGAGACCGGGCTGGAGCCGGAGCTGGTCGAGCGCATCCTCGTCGTCCTCGGCACCCCGAAAGGCCGCCAGCACCAGCTCTCCGAGGAGGACGCCGAGGCCCTGCGGCAGATCGCCCGGGTGCTCGAGACCGGCTTCCCGCTGGTCGCCTTCCTGCAGCTGCTGCGGGTCTACGTCCAGAGCCTGCGCCGGATCGCCGACGCCGAGGTCCGCCTCTTCCACCTCTACGTGCACGAACCGCTGATCCGCGACGGCGTCCCCGAGCTGGAGATGGCGCAGGAGATGGGCGAGCTCGCCGGCCGTATCCTGCCGCTGGCCGGGCCGCTGACCGATTACCTCCACAACCGCTACCTGCGCTACTTCGTCGAGCAGGACGTGGTCGGCCACATGGAGGCGGATCCCGGCATGGACACCGCCGAAATCGCCCTCGGCCACGTCCACATCGCGCTCTGCTTCATCGACCTCACCGGCTTCACCCGCTACACCGAGGAGGAGGGCGACCTGGAGGCGCTCGACGTGGTCGAGAGCTTCGTCGCCACGGTCGAGGAGACGATGCCGCGGGAAGCGACGATCGTGAAGACGATCGGCGACGAGGTGATGGTCGTCTCGCCCGACGCGGTGACGCTTACCGAGTGGGCGGTCGGCTTCCTCGCCCAGTTCCAGGCGCGGCCGCGGCCGCGGGTCGGGATCCACCTCGGCGACGCCGTCTACCGCGACGGCGATTACTTCGGCGGCCAGGTCAACCTCGCCCACCGAATCGTCAACCGGGCGCTGGCCGGGGAGGTGCTGGTCACCGACCGGGTCGCGGCAGCGATCGCCGGCCGCGGCGGACTGGACCTGGAGGAGATCGGGCGGGTCTCGCTGAAGGGCTTCCCCGAACCGACCGAGCTGTTCGTCGTCCGGGCGGTGGGGTGAGCGCCGCGGGCGAGGGCGTCGACGGCGAGGCTCGCGACGCGGAGCCCGGCGCCGAGCCCGGGATCGCCGCCGAGCTGCCGGCCCGGCTCGCCGCGGCGGGGCTGCTCGGCGAGGGGCAGCTGGTGGCGATGCTCTCCGGCGGTCGCGACTCGGTCTGCCTGCTCGACCTCGCGGTCCGTCTCCGCGGACCCGACGCGGTCACGGTCCTCCACGCCAACTATGGCCTGCGCGAGGAGGCGGCGGCCGACGAGGCCTCCTGCGTCGAGCTGTGCGAGCGGCTCGGGGTCGCCCTGGTGGTCGAGCGGCCGGTCCGCCCGGAGGGCTCGGTCAACCTCCAGGCCTGGGCCCGCGACCACCGTTACGCCGCCGCCGCGGCGATCGCCCTGCCCTCCGGCGCCCGGATCGTCACCGGCCACACCGCCGATGACCAGGTCGAGACGATCCTCTACCGGCTCGCCTCCTCGCCCAGCCGCCGGGCGCTGCTGGGTATGAAGCCGCTCGACGGCAGCCTGGCGCGGCCGCTGCTCGGCACCACCCGGGCGGAGACCACCGCCTACTGCGAAGCGGTCGGCCTGCGCTGGCGCGAGGACCGGACCAACGAGGACCCGGCATTCGCCCGCAACCGGATCCGCGCCGGCCTGCTGCCGGAGCTGCGCCGGATCCACCCGGCGGCCGAGGCCAACGTGCTGCGGCTGGCCGAGCTGCTGCGTTCGGAGGCCGAGCTGCCCTTGACGCCGGGATCGCGGCCGAGCTCGGTGGCGGCGGCCGCGGGACGATCACCCTGGAGCGGCTCGGCGAGCTGCACCCGGCGCTGCGCCGGCTGGTCGTCCAGCGGCTCGCGGACGGCGCCGCCGGCCGCCCGGTGCCCGGCGCGGCCAACCACGCCGACGAGGTGGCGGCGCTGCGCCGCACCGGTCGCGCGATGCTCGATCTCGGCGGCGGCGTCCGCGCCATCGCCGAAGCAGGCGTCCTGCACGCCGAGCGCCCCTGAGAGCGCGGCTCATGGGGCCCGTCAGGACGAGCCCCCCTTATCTAGACTGCCGCCCGTGCCCGCGGACCCGGCGATCGGCGAGACCCTCGTCTCCAGAGAGGACCTGCAGCGCCGGGTCGCCGAGCTCGGGGCCGAGGTCAGCCGCGACTACGAGGGCCGCGAACCGATCCTGATCGGGGTGCTGAAGGGGGCGGTGCTGTTCCTCGCCGACCTGATGCGCTCGATCGACGTTCCCTGCGAGATCGACTTCATGGCCGTCTCCAGCTACGGCTCGCAGACCGACTCCTCCGGCGTCGTCCGCATCCTCAAGGACCTCGACGCCTCGATCGCCGGTCGCGACGTGCTGATCGTCGAGGACATCATCGACTCCGGCCTCACCCTGCAGTACCTGATGCGTAGCCTGCGCACCCGCGACCCCGCCTCGCTCGAGGTATGCGCCCTGCTGACCAAGCCGGAGCGGCTGCGGGTCGACCTCTCGCCCCGCTACGTCGGGTTCGAGATCCCGAACCGCTTCGCGATCGGCTACGGGCTCGATCACGCCCAGCGCCACCGCAACCTCGATTACGTCGCCGCGTTGGCCGAATAGCAGGCGAAACCGCCCTGGTACGCTGATTTTCTTCTTTTGCGACGTTTTTTCAAAAGCGCGGCGTTCCCGATCCTGCTGGTGGTCATCCTGGCCTTCATCGCCCAGCGGGTAATCACCAACGACTCCGGCGACCCGGCGCCGTCGTACAACGAACTGACGAACGCCAACACCGGCCTAATCGCCGAAGGCAGGATCGAAGAAGTCTCAGTCAACGTCAAGGACTCCAGCCTCGACGTGAAGAAAAACAACGGCGAATCCTTCTCGACCGGCTACCCGCCGAACGACGAAGAACGCCTGATCAAACTGCTGGAACAACACAGCAACACGACCAAGACGGTCGTCCACGGCACCGGCGGTTCGAGCCTGCTCTCGCTGCTCACCTACATCCTGCCGTTCGTCCTCTTCTTCGGCTTCTGGATCTTCCTGATGAACCAGATGCAAGGCGGCGGCAGCCGGGTGATGAACTTCGGCAAATCGAAAGCCAAGCGAATGTCGGTCGACGCGCCGAAAATCACCTTCCGCGACGTCGCCGGCGTCGACGAGGCGGTGCAGGAGCTCGAGGAGATCAAGGAATTCCTCGAGAACCCGAAGAAGTTCCAGGCGCTGGGGGCGAGGATCCCCAAGGGCGTCCTCCTGTACGGACCGCCCGGCACCGGTAAGACGCTGCTCGCCCGCGCCGTCGCCGGCGAGGCCGGGGTGCCGTTCTTCTCGATCTCCGGCTCGGACTTCGTCGAGATGTTCGTCGGCGTCGGCGCCAGCCGCGTCCGCGACCTCTTCGAGCAGGCCAAACAGAACTCCCCCTGCATCATCTTCATGGACGAGATCGACGCCGTCGGCCGCCACCGCGGCGCCGGCATGGGCGGCGGTCACGACGAGCGCGAGCAGACGCTGAACCAGCTGCTGGTCGAGATGGACGGCTTCGAAATGAAGGACAACATCATCTTGATCGCCGCCACCAACCGGCCGGACATCCTCGACCCGGCGCTGCTGCGGCCGGGCCGCTTCGACCGCCAGGTGGTCGTCGACCGGCCGGATCGCAAAGGCCGCAAACACATCCTCGAGGTCCACACCCGCGGCAAGCCGCTGGCCCGTCACATCGAGCTCGACACCCTCGCCGGCCAGACTCCCGGCTTCACCGGCGCCGACCTGGCGAACCTGATCAACGAGGCGGCGCTGCTGACCGCCCGCTCCGGCAAGCGCGAGATCTCGATGCAGGAGCTGGAGGAGGGGATCATGCGCGTGATCGCCGGCCCGGAGAAGAAAACCCGGGTGATGAGCGAGAAGGAGCGCCTGGTCACCGCCTACCACGAGGTCGGCCACGCGATCGTCGGCCAGCTGCTGCCGAACACCGACCCGGTCCACAAGATCTCGATCATCAGCCGCGGCCAGGCGCTCGGCTACACGATCAGCCTGCCGACCGAGGACAAGTTCCTCACCACCCGCTCCGAGCTGACCGACACGATGGCGATGACCCTGGGCGGTCGCGCCGCCGAGGAGATCGTCTTCGGCGAAATCACCACCGGCGCCTCCAACGACCTCGAAAAGGTGACCGAGTCGGCGAAGCAGATGGTGATGCGGTTCGGGATGAGCGAGAAGCTCGGGCCACGCGTCTTCGGCCACGACCGGGGGCAGCCGTTCCTCGGCCGCGAGTTCAACTCCGAACCGGACTATTCCGACGAGATCGCCCGCGACATCGACGGCGAGATTCGCCGCATCGTCGAGAACGCCCACCAAACCGCCAAGAGCCTGCTCAGCGAAAAGAACGAGGAGCTGGAGCGGATCTCGAAGCTGCTGCTCGAGCGGGAGACGATCGACGCCGACGAGTTCGTCGCGCTGCTCGAAGGCAAACCGGCCAGCGAGGTCTTCCGCGACGACGAAGAGGAGCCGACCGGGCCGGCCGAGCCGGCGGCGGAGCCGGAACGGGCTCCGCGTCCCGAGCCGCGGGCTAATCCGCGGCCGCGGCCTGGGTTCGCGGGCGGCGACGCCTCCTAGCTTCGGAAGCGGGGCGGGGAGGGAGCGGGCACAGCACTCGCTCACCCGCTCGCACTATGCCCGCTCCCTCCTCCCTGACCGTCCCGCAGATCATGGGGGTCGTCAACGCGACTCCCGATTCGTTTTCGGACGGCGGGCTCTACGCAGATCCCGAGGCGGCGGTCGCTCATGGGCGCAGGTTGCTCGCGGAGGGGGCGGACATTCTCGACGTGGGTGGAGAATCGACGCGGCCGGGGGCCGAGCCGGTCTCCGAGGCGGAGGAGCTGCGGCGGGTCGGGCCGGTGGTGGAGGCGCTGGCGGCCGAGGGCGCGGTCGTCTCCGTCGACACCTCGAAGGCGGCGGTCGCGGCGGCGGCTCTCGACGCGGGGGCGGCGATCGTCAACGACGTCACCGCCCTGCGCGGCGACCCGGAGATGGCGGCGCTCTGCGCTGAGCGCGGCTGCGGCGTCGTCCTCATGCACATGCTTGGCGAGCCGCGGACGATGCAGGACGACCCCCGCTACGGCGAAGTCGTCGCCGACGTTCGCGCCTTCTTCGAGCAGCGGCTGGCCGCCGCCGCCGCCTCGGGGATCGAGGAGGAGCGGATCTGGCTCGACCCCGGCATCGGCTTCGGCAAGACCGACGCCCACAACGCAGAGCTGTTGCGCCGGCTACCCGAGCTCGCCGCCGGCCGCCCGCTCGTCGTCGGCACCTCGCGCAAGGGCTTCATCGGCCGCGTCGACGGCAGCCCGCCCGGCGAGCGGCTCGGCGGCACCGTTGCCTCCTCGGTCCTGGCCGCCACCAATGGGGCGACCGTCCTCCGGGTTCACGACGTCGCCGAGGTGCGGCAGGCGCTGGCGGTCGCCGAGGCCGTCCTCGGATAGGTTCTCCAGACCATGGAGGCACACGGAAACGGGGTCGAGTCGAGCGCCGAGATCGAGCTGCACGGGCTCTCGATCTACACCCATCACGGCGTCTCCGACGCCGAGCAGGAGATCGGCCAGCGAATCGAGTTCGATATCACCTTCGACGTCCCCGACTGCGACGCGATGTTCACCGACCGGATCGAGGACACCGTCGATTACGGCCAGGTCACCGACATCGTCGTCTTCGCCGCCACCGAGCGCAGCTACCGCACCCTGGAGCGGCTGGCGCAGGTGGTCGGGGAGCGGCTGATGGAGCGCTACGGCTGCGAGACGGTGCGGGTCCGGGCGGCAAAGCCGGAGCCGCCGCTGATGACCTCGATGCAGGAGGTCGCGGTCGAGGTGACCCTCGAACGCGCGGTCGAGGACGACGAAGACGGCGATTCGGCGCGCTGAGGTGGCCGACCCGGCGAGCGAAGCCGCTGAGCCGGCGCCCCGAGTCGAGCGAACCGGTTACCTCGGCCTCGGCTCCAACGTCGGCGATCCCGCCGCCCAGCTGCGGGCCGCGGTCGTGCTCATGCCCGAGAACGAGATCAAGGTCGAGGCGATCTCCTCGACCTACCTGACCGAGCCGGTCGGCGAGGTCCTCGACCAGCCGGACTTCCTCAACGCCGCGGTCCGTATCCGCACCTCGCTGGAGCCGGAGGAACTGCTGGAAGCCTGCAAGGAGATCGAGGCCGAACGCGGCCGCTCCTTCGACGCCCCGCGCCACAGCCCGCGCCCGCTCGACCTCGACCTGCTGCTGCTCGGCGACGTGCAGTTGAAGACGGAGCGCTTGACGTTGCCGCATCCGGAGGTGCGAAACCGCCGCTTCGTCCTGGTGCCGCTGCTGGAGCTCGATCCAGATTTGAGCCTCCCCGACGGCACTCGCCTCGCCGATTCGCTCGGCGCCCTCCCCGAGGGCGAACGAGTCGAGCCCGCCGGCACGATCGGCGCCGGCTGAGCCAACAGCTGCGCTAATTCCGCCTTCTCGGACGCCCGCGGGGGGCCGCAGGGGGAGAAGCGAGCAGCAGGGAGGCGCGGCGCCTGGCGCGGCGCCAGCATGGGCTGGTGACGCCGGCGCAGTTGGTCGCGCTCGGGTTCGGGCCGTGCTCGATCGAACACCGCCTCGCCAACGGACGACTACGTCCCGTAGTGCGAGGCGTCGACGCGGTTGGCATCGCTGCGATGACGCCGGAGCGCCGTTGGATGGCGGCCATCCTCCAGTGTGGACAGGTGGCAATGCTGAGTCACGCGAGCGCCGCTGCGCTGCTGGATATCGCGTCGGACGAAGGTGGGCAGGTCCATGTAACTGAGTTCGTCACCCGCCACCGCCTGATCCCGGTCACCGTCCCGGCGCTCACTTTCGTCGACTATGCCACCGAAGCCTCTCACTCCGACCTCGAGCGCGCCGTCAACGGGGCCGACAAGCGCGACCGGATCGACCCCGAGGCTCTGCGCCAAGAGCTCGATCGCCACGCCGGCCGCCGTGGCGTAGTCCGCCTCCGAACCCTCCTCGACCGCCACACCTTCCGCCTTTCCGACGAGGAGCTGGAACGCCGCTTCCGCCCGATCGCCGCTGCCGTCGGCCTGCCACCGCCGCTGACCAAAGTCTGGATCGACGACTTCGAAGTCGATTTCTTCGCCCAGGAAAGTGAGGACGTCCGCGACGTGCTCGCGCGGACGCTGCGTCACCTCTACGCGCGCAGTGGCTCGAGCCAGGCGGGAGGGAGGACCGCGGGCATGCGGCCGGGATAGTCGGGGACGATCCGCCGCGCCAGCTCGCCCGCCGGTCGTGACTCGATCGCCGGGCGCAGGTCGTCCATCGTCATCGCCAGGCCGACGCTGGTGGCGATCTGGAAGTCGGCTGCGTTTGGCTCGGCACCGCCGATCGTTCCGGCGGCGATGAAGGCATCGACTCGGTCGAGCAGCGCCGGTAGCTGCTGCAGGGCGGCGCGGGCGTTGGCGTCGTTCGCCTCGTTGAAGCGGGCCGAGAGGGCGACGATCGGTGCCGCCGTCTTTACCGCGAGGCCAATCGGCATGCCGATCTTCGCCCCCTCCGAGTAGCTGCGCAGCGGCTTGTGGTCCTTGCGCATGCCCCACCAGAGCAACTGGCGGATCGGGTGCTGCAGCTCCTCGTCGCCAAAACGCTCCGCCTCCTCGACCGCCGCGCGCTGCGTCGGGTCGGCGGGGAGGAGGGGCGGTTCGGGCACCAGGCGCTCGAGCTCACGGACGATCGGCCGCGAGCCCTGGACCTTGGTGCCGTCGATCTTCAACGCCGGCACGGTGACGCCGGGGAAGCCGGCCGCGCGCAGGACGCCCTTGGAGATCACCGGCAGCAGGTCGGCGCGCTTGTAGGAGATGCCCTTGCGCTCCAGCATCAGCTCGGTGGCGATGCTCGGGTGCGAGGCGGGAATGACGTATAGGCGAGCGTTCATGAGACGACTCTATGTCGGGGTCGGTCGGCGGCGCCACCCGCCCGTCCGCGCGCCCGGCGCGAGCAGCGATAATCCCCCGATGCTGCTCGCAGTCGACATCGGCAACACCCAGACCCATCTCGGCGCCTTCGAAGGCGAGGAATTGGTCGAGCATTGGCGCTACCAGACCCGCTCCGGAGCCACCGGCGACGAGCTCGGCGAGCGCATCGCCGGCTTCTTCAGCCTCTGCGGGATGTCGATCGAGGACGTCGACGCGGTCGTCGTCTCTTCGGTCGTGCCGCCGCTCGGCAGCCAGTACGAGCGGATGACCGAGCGCTACCTCGACGCCCGCTGCCTGACCATTGGCCCCGGCGTGAAGAGCGGGATGCCGATCCGGATCGACAACCCGCTCGAGGTCGGCGCCGACCGCCTGGTCAACGCCGTCGCCGCCTACGAGCGCTTCGGCGCCGCCTGCGTGGTGGTCGACTTCGGCACCGGGATCAACATCGACGCCGTCTCCGCCGCCGGCGAGTACCTCGGCGGCGCGATCGGGCCGGGGTTGGAGATCTCGCTGACGGCGCTGATCGACCGCGCCGCCCGGATCACCCGGCTCGACCTCGACGAACCGGAGTCGGCGATCGGCCGCTCCAGCCGGGCCGCGATCAACTCCGGCTTCATTTTCGGCTTCGCCGGGATGATCGACGGAATCGTCCGCCGGATCGAAGCCGAACTGCCCGAACCGAAGCTGCTCGCGACCGGCGGCCTCGCCGCTCAGATCGTCCCCCACACGGAGACGATCGAGGAGGTCGACGACCTGCTGACGCTGAAGGGGCTGAGGCTGATCCATGAGCGCAATACCTGAGCCGCGCCCGCCGGCCGCCGAGCAGCCCGCCGGCCGACCGGCCCTCACCGACCCCTTCGAGATCGGCGGCATCCGCATCGCCAACCGGGTGCTGCTGGCGCCGCTGGCCGGGATCGGCAATTGGTTCGTGCGCCTGCAGGCGAAACGCCACGGGGCCGGCCTGGCGGTTTCCGAGATGGTCTCCAGCTTCGCCCTCCACTACCGCAACGAGCGCACCCTCCGCGACCTGCTGCGGATTCACCCCGACGAGCACCCGGTGTCGCTGCAGCTGTTCGGCCACGACGCCGAGGTGATGCGCTCCGGCGCCGCGATCGCCGCCGAGGCTGGTGCCGACCTGATCGACATCAACATGGGCTGCCCGGTGCCGAAGGTGCGCAAGACCGGCGCCGGCGCCCAGCTCCTGCGCGACCCGGAGCTCGCCCTCGAGCTCGCCCGGGCCGCCCGCGAGGGCAGCGGCTTGCCGGTGACGGTGAAGCTGCGCTCGGGGATCGAGGCCGGCGACCGCTCCGGCTTCGAGCTGGCGATCCGGCTCGCGCAGGAGGCCGGGGTGGCGGCAATCGCCTTCCACCCGCGGGCCGCGACCAAGGGCCACAAGGGCCGGCCCGACTACGAGCTGACCGGCGAGCTCGTCGCGGCGCTGGAGGTGCCGGTAATCGTCTCCGGCGGCCTCGCCGACGCCGAGTCGGCCCGCCGCGCCTATGCGGAATCCGGCGCCGACGCGGTGATGGTCGCCCGCGGCAGCCTCGGCAACCCCTGGGTCTTCGAGGAATTGACCGGACGCCGGACCGACCCGCCGGGGCGCGAGGAGGTCGCCGCCGAGCTGCTCTGGGTGATCGACCGGGCCGAGGAGCACCTCGGCGCCGAGCGGGCCGAGCGCTACCTGCGCAAGTTCTACCCCTGGTACGCGGAACGGCTGGAAGCGCCGCCCGAGGCCGCCGAGGAGCTGCAGCGAAGCGCCGACCTGGCCCGCGCCCGCGAGCTGGTCGCCGCCGCCGCGCCGCTCCCGGTCGCCTGAGCGGCCAGCCGATCGCTACCGATATCGGTTCTCTGATCGGTTGCTGAACCGCTTCCAGAGCGGCTTCGTAGCGCCTTCTGCACAGGCGTTCGGCCGGGCTTGACCCCTCGCTATAATCCCGCGCTCGTTTGCCCGGGTAGCGGTGATCCAAGAGCCGTGCCGGGCCGTTTTTTTCGGTCGGGGAGCCGGTTTCCGGGCTCCCGTTCAAAGCAAAAGCGAGGTAGGGCAAGTGAGTCGTCAGGCCGTCATCACGCCGGAAGGGCTGGAGAAGCTGAAAGAGGAAATCGAGTTCCTCTCGACGACCAAACGCCGCGAGGTCGCGGCCCGAATCAAAGAGGCGCGCGAATTCGGCGACATCTCCGAGAACGCCGAATACGACGACGCCAAGAACGAACAGGCGCTGCTGGAGACCCGGATCGCCCAGCTCGAGGAGCGGCTGCGCCGGACCACGGTGATCGACGAGAAGGCACTCGGCACCGACGAGGTCGCCTTCGGCTCGATCGTCCATGTCAAAGACCAGAAAAGCGGCGACTCGCAGAAGTTCCAGATCGTCGGCTCGACCGAGGCCAACCCGGTGGAGCACAAACTCTCCAACGAGTCGCCAATCGGCAAAGCGCTGATCGGCAGGAAGCGGAACGACATCGTCACCGTCGAACCGCCCCGCGGGCCGAAGAAAAAACTGAAAATCACCAAGATCGAGAAGGCTTGAGCGAGGCGCCGTCGCCCGGCGGCGAGGAGCAGCTCTCCGCCGTCCTCCGCGACCGGCGACAGAAGCTGGAGCGGATCCGCGACGCCGGGGTCGACCCCTTCCCACATGAGTTCTCCGGCCGCGAGGACGTGGCCGAGGTGCGGGCCGCCCACGAAGGGCTGGCACCGGGGATGGAAACCGAGTCGCGCCACCGGGTCGCCGGTCGCCTGGTCGGCCGCCGCGGCCATGGCAAGGCCTGCTTCCTCGACCTCCGCGACGGCTCCGGCCAGATCCAGCTGCACGCCCGCGAGGATCTGCTGGGGGCCGAGGCCTATGAGCTGCTGACCGAGCTCGACCTCGGCGACCTGGTCGGGGTCGAGGGGACGGCGATGGCGACCCGCCGCGGCGGCGAGCTCTCGCTGGCGATCGACCGCTGGCGCCTGCTGGCGAAGAGCCTGCGGCCACCGCCCGACAAGTTCCACGGCCTCGGCGACGTCGAGACCCGTTACCGCCGCCGCGAGCTCGACCTGATCGCCAACGAGGAGAGCCGCCGCACCTTCCACACCCGCGCCCGGGCGATCTCCGAGATCCGCCGCTGGCTCGACGAAGGCGGCTTCGTCGAGGTCGAGACGCCGGTCCTGCAGCCGCTCTACGGCGGTGCCCTCGCCCGCCCCTTCACCACCCACCACAACCAGCTCGATCGCGACTTCTACCTACGGATCGCGACCGAGCTCTACCTCAAGCGGCTGGTCGTCGGCGGCATCGACCGCGTCTACGAGCTCGGCAAGGACTTCCGCAACGAGGGCGTCTCCCACAAGCACAACCCCGAGTTCACGATGCTCGAGTGGTACGAGGCCTACGCCGACTACGAGAAGACCGCCCACGACCTCGAGCTGATGGTCGCCGAGGTCTGCGAGCGGGTCCTCGGCACGACCAAGGTGAAGCGGGGGGAGACCGAGATCGACTTCGCCCCGCCCTGGCGGCGGATCACCCTGCGCGAGGCGATCCTCGAGCGCAGCGGCATCGACATCGCCGAGCACCCCGACCGCGAGGCGCTGGCGCGGGCGATCGGCGGCGAGGTCGACGCGAAGGAGGGCTGGGGGAAGCTGGTCGACGGGCTGCTCTCGCGCGATGTCGAGCCGGGCCTCATCCAACCGACCTTCGTCCTCGACTACCCGACCGAGCTCTCGCCCTTCGCCAAGGCCCACCGCTCCGAGCCGGGGCTGGTCGAGCGCTGGGAGGCCTTCGCCGGCGGGGTCGAGATCGCCAACTCGTTCAGCGAGCTGAACGACCCCGACGAGCAGCGCCGGCGTTTCGAGCAGCAGGCGGCGGAGATCGATCGCGGTGACGAGGAGGCCCAGCCCTACGACGAGGCCTTCGTCGAAGCGCTCGAACAGGGGATGCCACCAACCGGCGGCGTCGGCCTCGGCATCGACCGCCTGGTGATGCTGATGACCGGAGCGAGCAGCCTGCGCGAGGTGCTCCTTTTCCCCGCCATGCGGGTTTAACGGAGAAACCCCGCTCTCTCCGGGTGTTCGGCGCCGATTGCCGGACTGACGGTCTCGGTAGAGTTAGGGGACAGATAGGCGCCTTCCGATATCGATGGGTGCCAGCCGGCAGCGACTCGGGCCTTCCGGGTTTGGATCGAGAAGAGGTTTCATTTGTTCGAGCGGTTCACTGAGAGAGCTCGTCAGGTAGTCGTCCTAGCCCAAGAGGAGGCTCGGACGCTCAAGCACAACTACATCGGCACCGAGCACATTCTGCTCGGGCTGCTGCGTGAGGAGGAGGGCCTGGCGGCCCGCGTCCTCGAGTCCCTGGACATCACCGTGGAACGAGTGCGCTCGCAGGTCGTTCGCATCGTTGGCTCCGGCGAGGAGGTCACCTCCGGGCAGATCCCGTTCACCCCGCGCGCCAAGAAGGTGCTCGAGCTGGCACTGCGCGAGGCGCTCAGTCTCGGCCACAACTACATCGGCACCGAGCACATCCTGCTTGGCCTGGTGCGCGAGAACGAGGGCGTCGCAGCTCGCATCCTGCTCGATTTCGACGCCGATTCGGACAAGATCCGCAACGAGGTCATCC